>CAVVKG010000007.1:120000-587202 GCA_963748925.1 uncultured Cryomorphaceae bacterium
TTCAAATATGGGGCGCATCTCAACAGGGCGGGTCTGATGCTATCGGATCCATCTTTCAGATATATGATGATGGAAGCGATCTTGAGCAAAAAGCAGAATTTATAAACTCTAGAGAAGGAAACGAACCAAAATCTAAAATAGTTATTGGTTCAGATGGCGACTTTTATGGCATTACCGCTTCAGGTGGTGCTAACGGGGCAGGAACCATCTTCAAATACGGCGATCCCGGCTTTGAAGTTTTGTACGATCTCATTCCCGCTACGGATGGTTCAAATTCAAACGGCGACATGGTTGAAGTTTCAGATGGTGTTTTTATTGGGACTACCGCGTCAGCTGCTGAATTTAATGGTGGATCGCTGTTTCGATTCTCTTTAGAAGACGGTTTTTCAATACTTCATAGTTTTCAGCCGGCTACAGATGGCGGCAATCCTGTCGGAGCAATAGCTTTTAACAATAATACAATCTACGGCGCATGCAGCAGTGGAGGTTCTGCCGGGTTTGGAACCTGCTTTTCCTATAATCTAACCGGCCTGTTTACGGTTCAACATAATTTTTTGGGTGGTGTAATGGGATCTTATCCCCAAGGCGGCTTAATATTAGGAAGCGACGAATTACTCTATGGAACTTCACAATTTGGTGGAGCACATAGTCAAGGAAGCATTTTTAAAGTAAACCCAGCTGGTGGTGCATTTGAGATAATATATGATATTAATTCAGCAACAGCAGATGGTCGCTACCCTTTCGGTAGATTAGTTGAGTCAAGCGATGGTGTTTTTATGGGAACCTGCAGCGAAGGTGGAACGAATGGTACAGGAACTGTGTTTAAAATCACCTCCGGGGGAGTATTTACCAGATTGAGGAGTCTTCAACCAACCAACGACGGAGGTTTTCCAAAATCGGGATTGGTAAAAGGAAATGACGAAATCTTGTATGGTGTTACAGAATTTGGTGGCCAAAATGGATTTGGAACCATATATTCAATTACTGAGGCCGGCGCATTTGTCAAGATTCTAGACATGGAATTTTCAGCAAATGGTAGTCACCCCAGAGGAACTTTAGCATTCGATGGTAATAATTCACTCGTGGGAACTGGAAGCGATGGCGGTGCCAATAACTTCGGTACACTATTTACCTTATCCACACCAGATTTGTCGCTTACAAAATTGCACGATTTTAGTCTGCCGATTGAAGGATCAACACCGGTTTCAATCTATAGAAACGGGGTTGAATTTTATGGAATCACGCAGCTAGGTGGTTTGTTCAATACCGGAACTTTCTTTAAAATTGGTCTGGACGGAACCAAAGAAGTACTTCATGATTTTAATCCCGAGGTTGGCGGTCAAAATCCGAATGGAGATTTATTTCTTGGTGATGATGGCTACTATTACGGTACTTCCCGATTTGGAGGACAGTTTAATTCTGGTACTGTGTTCAAAATTTCGACTGAAGGAGAGATCACTGTTTTACATGATTTTGATGGAACATTGGGTCAATTCCCTTACGGTGGTGTTGTTAAACACTCCAACGGCTTGATTTACGGAACCACTATTACCGGAGGTGAATTTACTGATGGAATTGTATTCTCGGTTTCGGAAGCAGGAGATTTTAACGTACTGACAAGCTTCTTTGGATTTTTTGAAGGCGGAAGCCCCGAAGGATCTCTGACAATAGGAGCGGATAGCAATATATACGGAACGACCACGCAGGGAGGCAGTTCTGGAGTTGGAAGTTTGTTTCAAATAAATCCAGAAGAAAGTTCGGTGACCGCTTTACACTTCTTTAGTGATGGAATGGAAGGTGGAACTCCCAAAGGAAAATTGCTTTTACACAGCGATGGCAATCTTTATGGCACAACCACTACAGGAGTAAACGGCGGAGGATCAATCTTTAGATATAATTTGACGACAGGCATAGAGTTACTACATGGTTTTATGCCGGGAAGTGACGGGTTTGAATGCATCGGGGGACTCGCTGAAGATGAGGTTGGCACTGTTTACGGATTCTGCAGTTCTGGCGGTCTGCTCAATTCGGGTACTGTTTTTAGTTATGATCAAACCGATGGATTTGAAACAATATATTCCTTTGAAGGAGCTAACTCAACACCGACAGGTACGCCTGCACTTTTCTTTCCGGAATGTTATGGCGACGAAGGGTGTGCATCAGAGGATCCTTGTTCTGTAGCTATCTGTAACTTCGGAATATGTGAAGAAATTGCAATAAACCCGCTTTTTAGCACTATAAATATTGGCGATTGCCAGGTAGGTCTTGATGTATTTGACTTGACTCTGGAGCTTTCAATGAATATCCACCCTGGTGGTATATTCCAAATAGGTACGTTGGAAGTTGAGTTGATAGATGGACTAAATACGTATCAAATTACCATTCCCGGTTTACCATCAGATGGCTCCAATATTTCTCTCGATTATACATTCCTGGCTACAGGATGCAGCGGTACAATAGCATCTCTTGGAACTGCACCTGAACCGTGCCCACCTGTGGTAGTTAATTTTGTACTCGATGCTGCTAACCTGGAAGTGTCTCCTGAAGGAATCCATATTGGCGGAAGCTTCCAGGGATGGACACCTGCTGAACACCCAATGGAATTATCTGATGAAGGTTTTTGGGAGACAACAATCACAATCGGAAGTGGTGAACACGAGTTTAACTTTTTTAATGGCTCAAGCCTTTTTGATGGCGAGTATGTGATAGGAGATTGTGCTTTAAATGGAAAACGAATTCTGGAAGTCGGAGAAGAAAGCCTTACTGTGAGCTATTGCTGGTCTAACTGCAATGAAAATTGCACACCACCGGTAGGAATTTCTGATAACAACGGTTTTATTGCATTTAGCCTTATCCCCAATATTACTAACCGGGGAGGTAACTTAAATCTAGAAATTCCATCGCTAAATGCTGATCTTAATTACGCTCTCATCAATATTACCGGCCAAACCTTACAATCTGATAGAATCAATGCGGAGCGTACTCCTATTAATACAGGGAATTTAGATGCCGGGATGTACAATATCATCCTTACAGACAACTCGAGTGGAAATATTGTAGGTGTTAAAAGATTTATAATACAATAGTATTCTACGAGGGATGCTAACAACCGGCCCGCAGTATTCATACTGCGGGTTTTTTTTTGGATTCATTTTAAGGGGACATTGATTTATACCAGGATACCCTTAAAACAAAAATGCCTCGTGATATCACGAGGCATTTCAGAAAAAATATTAAACCTGTTACATTATTCTTCCAAAGTAACAGTTCGTTCTGCAGGATTGAAAGGACTTTTTACTGAGTTACCATTTGCATCAAGCAATTCCAACTTGACATCCACATCGCCCATAGGCAATCCTTCAACAACATATGCCGACCATGTGGTCAACATAAACTCCGTACCATTCAATGTAGCTCGTACTTTATAACCATCAGCGCTTAAATCAGCATTCACAAGATAGAAATCGAGCAATAATTTTTTGGCATCTGCTCCTTTATAAGAACCTTTTGGTCTGCTATAAAAAAGATGTGGAGCATTAAGATCTGCAGGTTCTGCATCTGTATCTCCTACCATAAATTGAATAATATCCATCGCTGCGGGATTCTTTACACTTTCGTGGTAAGACCGGGATAGAAAAGAGAGCAAAATATAACGACCAGGCTCAAGGTCTTTTTCAAAGCCGGGCTTATACTCCGCCATGTAAGGCTCATTGTTCAGGATGGCATGTATGTGCTGCCCTTTATCGGAATTAGCCAATCCGTTTGTACCAGCATCAGAAGTGGCAACGCCAAGTTCGTAACCCTGAACCTCATAATCAAAAACTACCTTGCCTGCTTTAAGCATATCTCCCATTTTTGGAGATTTTGTTTTCAAACTGGCATTTTCAAATTTTGGAGAAGAAGTAAATGCCATCACCTTGATGCCATCTTTTTCCATCATCTCTCCCGAGCCCATTTCTTCAGTATTCACAGTTTCCATAGGTTCTTCATCCACCATATCTGTTTCAGTTTTGGCGCCTTCACCTCCACCGCATGAGGTAAGTGCAAGAAACGATGCAATAGCGATAATACCTGTTTTAATATACATAATTGAATTTTTTAAATTTTTAATCTGGTTAATTAAGTTTATTTAAGCTGACTACTTAAATGTCAACTGTTTTCAGTTTAATTCAAACAAGTTAACAATTGGAGCCGAAAAATGTTTTATAAATAAAAAAGGGCACGATTGTACCCTTTTAAATTTAATAGAACTGGATTAACACTTAAATGCTATCCACCTGTTTAAGAATCTTGTCATAATCAGGCTCTTCAGTAACATCACCAACAAGCTCAGTATACTTGATATTATTTTCTCCATCAAGCACAAAAACAGCTCTGGAGCTTAATCCTTTCATCGGCCCGTCAGTCATCTCTGTATTATACAGGCTGGTAAAATTGCCTCTAAAGTCAGACCCGACATGAATATTTTCAATTCCTTCTGCTGCACAAAAGCGTTTCATGGCAAAAGGTAAATCTTTGGAAACCACGAGCCCAATTACATCTGACCGTTTTGAAAGCTCAGAATTGAAGCGTTTGGTTTCCATCTGGCAAACGCCTGTATCGAGACTTGGAAGAGCAATAAGTACTTTTTTCTTACTACCAAGACCGCTGAGGGTTCCTTCACTCAAATCTTCTTTCACGTAGGTAAAATCAGGAGCTTTAGAACCTGCCTGTGGCAGATCTCCTTTAAGGTGTACCTCGCTTCCTTTAAATTTTGTTGAATTCATGTGTTTCTATTTTAAACTAGTTATATATCACTAACAGCCGAATCCATTTTTCGTTCGATAGCATGGTTATAAATTTTTGCAGCATCATCTATAAAACCAAAATGCTGGTCATCGAAAACCATTTTGCCGCGAGTTACGTGTCCGAGAAGTGAAAAAGGAACCTTAAGCCTCTGAAGTTCTTCAATAATTTCTTCTTCAAAGCTACCGTTCAATGCCACCAATATTCGGCCCTGAGCCTCACCAAACAAGAAAGAATCTTCTCTAACCGCCGCATCGCCGGTAATATCGAAGCCCAGTCCGCGTGGAAGTCCCATTTCGACAAGAGTCGTGTATAAGCCTCCATCCGAAATATCGTGCGCAGCATTTATAAGTTGCTTTTCAATCAAGGTTCTTACCGCCTTTTGAACCACAAACTCCTCATCCAGATTGAAATAAGGTGCCGGGCTATTCTTTACACCGGCAATTTTAACCAGGTATTCTGACGAAGAAATATCGTCTCGCGACTCGCCAAGCAAGAAAATCAAGTCGCCTTTTTCTTTAAAATCAAGGCTCATCGTTTTCTTCTTGTCTTTTATTACGCCGATCATTCCAATAGTTGGAGTTGGAAATACAGGAACAGCATTTTTTCCGTCAATCACCGTTTGATTGTAAAAACTTACGTTTCCGCCTGTAACCGGTGTTTTAAACTTGAGGCAGGCTTCGCTCATTCCTTTTATAGCCATTACAAACTGCCAGTAAACTTCCGGATTATATGGATTGCCAAAGTTCAGGCAATTGGTAATTGCCGATGGCTCACCACCTGTACAGCTAATATTTCGTGCCGCTTCCGCAACAGCTATGGCCGTACCCGTTTTAGGATCGGCATGAACATAGCGTGCATTGCAATCTACTGTCATCGCCAGAGCGCTATCGTTGTCTTTAATATTGGCTACTCCGGCATCTGATGGTGCGTTTGTACTCATGTTTCGCGTACCCACCATAGTATCGTACTGCTCGTAAACCCACCGCTTGGAGGCGATATTTGGTTCAGCAAGTAATTTCATTCCAATCTCAGCCAGGTTTGTAGGTTCTGGTACAGAGTTGATATCAAATTTTTGGCTTTCGGCAAAATAAGCAGGCTCCTTATACTCTCTATCGTAAACCGGAGCGCCGCCACCTAAAACCAAATCGTGTGCAGGGACATTCGCCACCAGCTCACCATTCATATAATATTCAAGCTGCCCGCCTTCGGTAACTTCCCCGATCTGAACAGCATTTAAATCCCATTTATCAAAAATACCTTCTACTATTTTTTCTTTTCCTTTTTTCACGACTACGAGCATACGCTCCTGCGATTCTGAAAGGAGAATTTCAAATGGCAGCATTCCTTCCTGACGGGTAGGCACCTTATCAAGGTCAATACGCATTCCAAAACCTTCGGTGGCACTCATCTCACTTGTAGAACAAGTTATTCCTGCTGCTCCCATATCCTGCATGCCAATTATTGCGTCGGTCTTAGCCAATTCAAGACTGGCTTCGAGAAGCAATTTTTCCTGAAAAGGATCCCCAACCTGCACGGATGGCAAATCATCTGCAGATTCTTCTGTAATATCTTTTGATGCAAATGAAGCACCATTGATTCCGTCTTTACCTGTAGCTGAACCTACTATATAAACCGGGTTACCTACACCACTAGATGTAGCCGAGATCATATCATCAGCATGCATAATTCCAACACTCATGGCATTGACAAGCGGATTTGACTGGTAACATTCATCAAAGAAAACTTCTCCACCCAAAACCGGAATTCCAAAGGCATTGCCATAATCTCCAATACCCTTAACAACACCGCGCAACAACCATTTGGTGTGATCTGTATCTATAGATCCAAACCGAAGCGAATTTAGTTGAGCAATAGGCCTTGCTCCCATGGTGAAAATATCACGGTTTATACCGCCCACACCCGTCGCCGCACCTTGGTAAGGCTCTATGGCCGATGGGTGATTGTGCGATTCAATTTTAAATGCACAGGCTACTCCATTGCCAATGTCAACCAGGCCGGCATTTTCTTTTCCCGCTTCAACCAAAAGGTGCGGACCTTCTTTGGGAAGCGTCTTCAACCATTTAATCGAATTCTTGTAAGAACAGTGCTCAGACCACATGATAGAAAAGATACTAAGCTCAGTAAAATTCGGCGTCCGGCCGAGCACCTCCTTTATCTTATCAAATTCCTCCGGCAGTAATCCCAAATCTTTGGCTTGTGCTAATGTTGCAACTTCTTTTGTAAGCGTATCCATTTATATCGTGTTGTTGTGGTAATTAAGGAGTGCAAAAATAACGAATTAAATGGGGAAACCCGTCCTTGATTGGAAGCTTTTCTCATTGGCTCCTCTTCCTCATCAAACCATATAACGGCATCGGCGATTCTCAGTTTTTCGAATCATTGTTGTT
Source organism: uncultured Cryomorphaceae bacterium (assembly GCA_963748925.1). GTDB lineage: Bacteria > Bacteroidota > Bacteroidia > Flavobacteriales_D > Cryomorphaceae > Cryomorpha. The sequence goes on from CAVVKG010000007.1 coordinate 127,197, forward strand.
TCTTTGAGGCACAATGAAAAAATTGGATAATCAAGAATCATTTGTAAACACAAAAAGTTGCTGTAACCGAAGGTTGTAGTCTTTTTCTAATTAAAACCGTTTAGAGCAGTGTACCTATTTTTGTTTGTAACCTATGTAGTCGTTTTCTGTGGTCTTATTTATTACTGGAAGTTTTTTGATGTAAAAGGAGTAAGCAGAAAGTATCTCATAGCCGTATTTCTTCTCAAACTCGTGGCCGGGTATATGATCGCCCAGCTTTATACAGACCATTATACCAATAGAAGAACGGGCGATGCCTTCAGGTTTTATGACGATGCCTCGCTCATGTATGCTAGTATCGATGAAAGTCCGGCTGCATATTTCAAGCTTATGACGGGAATAGGCATTGAAAATGACCCGGTGGCAATGAAGTACTATATGCGCATGACCCATCTGGAGCGTCATTTTTACAACGGGTTCCTAAATGATAATGCTACCATTATAAGGGTAAACGCAGGGGTAATGCTTTTTTCTTTGGGATATTATCATATCCACACCGCCTACTGGTGTTTCTTTGCAATGATAGGCCTTACGGCGATATTTAAGCTATGTGTTCAATACTTTCCGAGGAAGAAATGGGCCATGTTTTTTGCCGTCTACCTACTCCCAACCGTTTTCTTTTGGAGTTCAGGAGTACTGAAAGAAGCCTTATTTTTACTCGGCTTAGGAATATTTCTGCTCGGGTTTATGCGCTTTATCTATTCCGATTATTCGAAAGGCGATATTTTGAAAATAATATTCGGATTTCTGATATTGCTGGTGGCGAAAGGTTACGTTATACAATGTCTCGCACCGGCGATTGCGGGATTGTTGCTCGCAAGAATATTCAAAAGAAGGCGATTCTGGCTTTGGTTTAACCTCCCTCACCTCCTTATCATTCCGCTTCTTTTTATAGGACCTTATATCAGTGATGGATTAAAAATATCTGAATTGATGAGCTTAAAGCAAACGGCTTTTTACAACGTTGCAGCCCAAAGCGATTCGGGTTCAACGATAGAAATTCCGGCTATTACCCAAACCCTGGATGTTTTGACAAATGCACCAACTGCCCTAGTAAATACCTATTTAAGACCATGGCCCTGGCAATGGGATAAGCTTCTTTACATCCCGGCTGCTCTCGAAAACCTTTTATTGCTTTTTGCTTTGGCAATAATGGCCTGGAATTTTAGACGCCCTTATGGACTAAGTATTCCTATTTTAGCTTTTTCGGCTAGTTTTGTTCTTGTGCTTGGCGTCCTTACGGGAGAAGTAGTTCCTGTTTTGGGTGCTCTCGTTCGATACAAATTACCCTCGCTTATCTTTTTATTTGTACTCATTTTCGCACTTACAGACCACGTAAAATTGCAAAGACGGTTTCCGTTTCTGCGTAAATTACTAAGAAAACTATAATTGTAAATCACGATGAAAACTGCATTAATTACTGGCGCATCTTCCGGGTTTGGCGAAGCCATAGCCACTGCATTTGCCCATAAGGGTTACCGACTTATCATTACCGGCCGCCGAAAGGAACGCCTGGAAGAGTTGAAACCTAAACTAATTGATCTTGGTGCTGAAGATGTTTTGGTTCTGGCGTTTGACCTTCAAAACAAACAATCTGTTAATGATGCCATTGATTCCCTTTCGGGAAATTGGAAAAATGTGGATGTTCTTATCAATAATGCCGGGCTTGCCGTTGGTAAATCTACCATCGAGCAGGGAGAAATTGACGACTGGGAGCGTATGATTGATACCAATGTAAAAGGCTTGCTGTATATGACACGTGCACTTATTGCCACCCTAAAAAAATCAGATAATCCGCATATCGTAAACATCGGAAGCATCGCCGGTACAGAAGTTTACCCCGGCGGAAATGTGTATTGCGCTTCAAAACACGCTGTGAATGCCCTGAGCAAAGCTATGCGGATTGAGCTCCTCCCCCACGCTATTCGCGTAAGCCAGATAAGACCGGGCCTGGCAGAAACTGAATTTTCAGTAGTGCGCTATAAAGGCGATGAATCTAAGGCAGCCGATGTATACAAAGGTTACGAGCCGCTACTGGCAAAAGATATAGCGAGAGCGGTTGAATTTGTTATTGATCAGCCAAAACATGTTTGCATTAATGACCTTGAAATTACTCCTACAGCTCAGGCCAATGCCTACCTTATTGAAAAGAATAAGTAGAACAGACCCTTCTTTTGTAATGAAGCGCAACTATATCTAGGTTCTAAATAGAAATTATACGAAATGACGAGTTCTCCCAAACTTCAATCCTTATTCACTATACTGGTCATTAGTTTATTGGCTAGCAACTGCTATAAAACCGAAAAAGCCGATCTCGTTGTGCACAATGCAGTGATTTATTCGGTTGACGAAAATTTCACGACTTACGCTGCGATGGCTATCCGCGATGGTGAAATAATAGAACTTGGAGCTGAGAGAGAAATAATGAATCGCTACGATGCAAAAGAAGTCGTAGACGCCCAAAAGCGATCCGTATTTCCGGGATTTTATGATGCCCATGCTCACTTTTTAGGAGCGGCTACAAATAAAGGTGAACTCAATTTATTTGAAACCGAGTCGAAAGAAGATATGATTGCTAGGGTCATTTCTTTTGCTTCCGCAAACAAAAGAAGCTGGATCGTGGGTCGCGGTTGGGATCAAAATACTTGGGCTAACAATCAATTTCCCGACAAGACAGAAATCGACAGCCTTTTTCCGGAGACTCCTGTTTATCTTATGCGAATTGACGGACACTCAGCACTGGTAAACCAGCGCGCACTTGATTTGGCAGGCATTACGGAAGCAACAGTGATTTCAGATGGAATCATAGAGAAAAATACGGATGGAAAACTCACAGGTATCGTTATCGACGGTGCATCAAAGCGAGTAGAGGACAAAATAAATCCATTGCCAAAAAAACTATTGTACAATCTCATTGCAGAAACTCAGAAGGAATGTTTTGAAGCTGGAGTAACTACAATTACTGATGCCGGCCTTTCAGTCAAAGAAATACTATTTCTAGACAGCCTTCACAAATCGGGAGACTCTTAAGGTTGGAATTTACGCCATGCTTGAACCAGGCGACGGTGCTATTGAGTTTATGAAAAACGGTCCTTTTATTACCGACCGCCTTTCCGCCCGAAGTTTTAAGCTCTTTGCCGATGGAGCTTTGGGTTCACGGGGCGCTCTGCTTAAGGAACCTTATAGCGATCAGCCGGAAACATCCGGAGTTTACCTACTCAACGACTCTATTCTAAATATGTATGCCGACGCTTGTTATAAGTACGGCTTTCAACTTTGCACACATTGTATCGGCGATTCAGCCAATGCACTAATTTTGGAAAAATATGCCAGCACACTGGGTGGAGTTACTGATTTACGTTGGCGCATAGAACACGCTCAGGTGGTAAGCGAGAGTGACAGGCATTATTTTTCAGATTACGCCATTATACCTTCTATGCAACCGGTAGCAGCAATTTCTGATATGGGCTGGGCAATAGGGCGCTTAGGAGATGAGAGAATAAAAGGAGCATACAGCCTGAAATCACTTAAAAACCAACTCCGCTTTGTAGCGCTGGGAACCGACTTTCCCGTCGATCAGCTATCTCCTGTCATGAACTTCTATGCAGCCGTTTTTCGGAAGAATAATGAGGGAGAACCTGAAGGTGGATATCAAATGAATGAATCTCTCTCAAGAGAAGACGCCCTTCAAGGAATAACAATCTGGGCGGCATTGGCGAGTTTTGAAGAAAAGCGAAAAGGAACCCTTGAAAAAGGTAAACAAGCCGACTTTGTTATTCTGGATACTGATCTTATCAAAGCGCGTGAATCTGATATATTAAATGCTAAGGTCCTGGAAACTTATGTGTCAGGCCAAAAGCAGTACTCGCGATAAATAATGCCTGATCCCAAATCATGAGGGGAATTTTTCTTGAAAATAAATGGTGAGAACCTATTCTGTTTATCGGAAATATATAGCTGTATATCAACAAGAATAGAAACATCTTGTGTTCGGTAAAATCATTCTGATTTTCTTACATACACATTTTTGGTCAAAAAAATGATTATCGATTATTTGGAAAACCGAGGCTGATTACTTCGATTAGATCGCTAAAAAATCATATTTATTCGGCCTACATTTAAAATATTCCTAATTTGGTGCACCAATATATATACAGATTTAATGGAACTACTGGCAGAAAAAACAAGACTTTTTGATTTTTATACTTTTCAGCAAAAGCATTTTCCTAAAGAAGATTCTTTGGCCGGAAAGGTGAATGGGAAATGGGAAAAATACAGTACCGCCGAAGTTCTTGATCTGGCTAATAAATTGAGCACCGGCTTATTGAAATTAGGAATTCAACCGGGCGATAAGGTTGCAATCATTTCAAACAACCGTCCTGAATGGATAATTACCGATCTTGCCATTTTGCAAATCGGTGCAGTAAATGTTCCGATCTACCCCACAATCTCTGACAAAGATTACGAGTTTATATTTAATGACTCTGAGGTAAAAATTACTTTCGTTTCAGATTCAGAAATTCTTGAAAAAGTGAGATCTGCGCAAAACAGCAGCCCTGCTATGAAGGCGGTTTTTACATTTGATAAAATTGAGGGTGAAACGCATTGGAGCAACATATGTAATGACGCCTCGGACATCGATCGTATTGAGAAGATAAAAGCGGGAATCAAGGCTTCTGAGCTCGCCACACTTATTTATACTTCCGGAACTACCGGCACCCCGAAGGGGGTTATGCTCTCGCACAACAACATTGCGAGCAACGCCATAGCCAGTAAGGAGCGCCTTCCGGTAAACGAAGATGCCCGAGGTGTGAGTTTTCTTCCACTTTGCCACGTCTACGAGCGAATGCTGAGTTACTTATATGTATACACTGGGGTATCGCTTTACTTTGCCGAATCGCTTGAGACCATAGGGGCCGATATTAAAGACGTGGAACCTGAGGTTTTTACTGCAGTACCCCGACTTTTAGAAAAAGTATATGACAAAATTGTAGCCAAAGGTTCCGAACTTTCGGGAATTAAAAAGAAACTTTTCTTTTGGGCAGTGAGCGTTGCCGAGAAATACGAACCCTACGCGGGCAATGGTCCTATTTTTGAATTTAAATTGAAAATAGCCCGAAAGCTTATTTTCACAAAATGGCAGGATGCACTGGGCGGCCAGGTAAAAGCCATAGCCAGTGGTAGTGCCTCACTAAATCCGCGGTTAGCTCGAATTTTCAATGCGGCAGGTTTGCCGGTTTTGGAAGGCTATGGCCTTACCGAAACATCGCCTGTTGTGAGCGTAAATGAGGTTAACAATAATGGTATGAGAATTGGCACTACAGGCAGGCCGATAAAAGATGTACAGGTAAAAATCGCAGAAGACGGCGAGATTCTCGTTAAAGGACCTAATGTTATGATGGGCTATTACAAGCGCCCCGATTTGACGGATGAAGTTATAGACAAAGATGGATGGTTTCACACCGGTGATATTGGCGAACTGGTTGAAGGGCAGTTTTTGAAAATTACCGATAGAAAAAAGGAAATCTTTAAGACATCTGGTGGCAAATATGTGGCACCTCAGATAATGGAAAACCAATTTAAGGAGAGTCGTTTTATAGAGCAGCTAATGGTTATCGGCGAAAATCGCAAACATCCAGCGGCCTTAATCGTGCCTAACTATGAATTCTTAAAGGAGTGGTGCCGCAAGAAAGGCTACAACTGTGGCTCAAATGAAGAAATGATTAATAATGAAAAAGTGCTCGACCGTTTTCAAAAAGAAATAGATGAGAAGAACGCTGCTTTCGGCAAATGGGAGCAGATAAAACGATTTAAATTATTGCCAAAAGAATTTACCGTTGAAGGTGGGGAACTGACTCCAACGCTGAAGCTTAAGAGAAAGAATATTCTTTCAAAGTATGCCAGTCTTATTGATGAGATTTATCCGCAGGTGTGATAGAATCCTAAAGATTGATAACAAGAACTTAAAGCCCCACCAAAATTTTGGTGGGGCTTTTTTTTAATCCTAAAATTGTTTTGAAGAGATATTCCTAGCCGCGTGGTGACTGCAGTCTTAAAAGTACTCTTGAGACCTTAGCTGCCTTTAGACCTGATTCCGCAACAATGGAAAGTTCGACAACTACTTAAGTTTTGGTTGAATAGATTGATTGATTACTTCAGTTTAGCACCGAAATTTCAGAGGACAAGGTAAAGCGGTCAAATCATACCGACAATAGCCCTTTATAGTCAATTTATAGAATGTATTAAGTGCAGGAAGGAGAAGTTCTACCTTTTTTCAAATCCATAAATTCTCGAGGGCTTTCGCCAGTAATCCAGTACTGCCCGCTACTTCTGTCTTGCGCAACATATTTTTTCGATGATTCTTGACCGTGTGGACGCTAAGACTTAATTCAATTGCAATTTCCTTGCTGGCCAGGCCTTTACTGATTAAGCGTAAAACCTCAAGCTCTCTTTTCGAAAGTGGATTGGGAAGTAAGGGTTCGTCATTTGAACTTTTGTAGTTGAGGAAAGATGGCTCTCCGTCCATTCCTAAAAACGACAAGCTAATTACATTCGATTTCTTTAAATAACCGATATCGGTGAAAACAGCAATAGTGCGTAAAACAGCACCGGAATCGTCGCTTTGGATGGTTACCACCTGCTGCATAAGCCTCTTGTAAACACCCTTATCGGTGAGTACTCTGTAGTCGTATCTCACCTTATATTTATAAACCTGCTCAGGTAAAAGTTTTCTGAAAAACTCTCCCACCAACTCCTCATTCTCCAGGAAAACGGGTAAGTCGTCAGGGTGAATTATCTCTAAAAGATGGTGAACGGTGAATATCTCAGAATTATATCCTAACACATCGTATACCCTGGGATCACAATATTCAATCTTCGACTCGGCTACATTAAAAATCACAAAAAAATAATCACCGATTTGAAAGATATCTAGCATCTTTTTGAAGACATCAATATCTTGCTTAAAAGGTGCCGGCTTCTTGTATTTGGCAATTTTTTTCCAGGCCCGAACAGCCTGGTCATAGACGAGTTTCTCCATTAAGGGGAAGTTTTAAGTCTGGATTGGTTCTATTTAAGTTTAAATATATGAAAAGCAATTCTAAAACAGGGCTTTCGCTTAGAAACATGCTGATCTAATAAATAGCAATGCTAACCTTTTTCATTGATCCCAAACCCCAATTTCTCATTCTTCCCGGCTCCCAAACCCATATACAATTTTATAAAAGCAATAACCAACAGCGCTACGAGTGGATAAAACCACGAACCCGTGAAATCAAATATGCTCCCGATAAGAAAGGGGCCGATAGCAGCTATAAAATATCCAATAGATTGTGCCATTCCGGAAAGCTCGGTAGCTGTATCTGAATCATCGGAACGCAAAACGATAAACAGCAGTGCCAACCCAAAACTACCTCCAAGGGCAAAACCTATTAGTGAAACCCACAATGTTGTTAACCCAATTTGTGGAAACAGAAGCCCGGCCAGGCTAACGACCTCCAGCACAACCAGCCAGACCACAATTGAACGCTGATCTTTTTGCTTTCCTGCCAGAGTCGGAATAAATAAAGTGCCGAGTACACCTGTAACCTGCGACAAGGAAAGCATCCAGCCAGCCTCTGTGGAACTAAAGTCGCGGCCTTGTAAAATTTCAGGAAGCCACGCCAGCACGGTGTAAAAAGCAAACGATTGCAGGCCCATAAAAAACGCCACTTTCCATGCTAGTTTTGACCCGCCAAGGTTGCGCATGGCCTGACGAAAACTACGGGTGGTTTTTGTTCTTTTTATGCGCCAAAGTTGCGGAAGCCAGACAAAGAAACCAATAACCGCCACCACAGTCCAGGCTCCGAGAGATCCACGCCACCCCCAGTCTAAATCCAGAGCCATGGGCAGACTTATACCCGCAGCAAGTGCAGCACCAATCCCTAATATACTGGAATAAAGACTTGTGATCTTACCTGATTTATGAGGAAAATTTCGCTTTACCAATCCCGGGATAAGCACATTGCCTAAGGCAATGGCTACTCCTAAAAGGGCAGTACCACAATAGAGCGCGGCAATTGAGTCTAAAGAGCGAATAACAAGTCCAACGGCGAGCAAACCCAGCGCTCCGGCGAGTGTTCCCGAAATACCGAATCGCTTCGTAAACAAAGGTGTGAGATTAGAAACAATTCCGAAAGCGATTAGCGGAAGCGAAGTGAGCAAACCGAGCATGGAGTTTGAAAGTCCTGTGCTATCACGGATAAGCCCAATAAGTGGTCCTACTCCTGCCAGAGCAGGTCGCAGATTGAGAGCCACAAATACAATTCCAGCTATGAGAAGAGCCTGAGAGCTTTTTACCTGTGAGGTATCAATCTGAGAACTCGACTTTGCCATACACCGCTTTTTTGAGCCAGCAAAAGTACTCAAATACAAGTAGCACTAATTATTATTATTCTCACGTTATAGGTTTTCTTACCAGAGAACACTATTCAGAAGCAGGCCAGTAATGAGATATAAAATCCCGATATTTGCACAAAATTCGTTGACTGATGAAACCGAGATCCTGGCTTTTAACCGTAGGTAGCTTTTTAATTATTCTTATGGGTGGAATGTACTTTGCCTACCCCCTCCTGAAAAAGAAAAAAGTGCTAAAGGTTTACCAACCGTCGGATATTAATCCCAAGCTGGTTGATGATAGCAAGGTAGGGGTAGATAAGGATCATACCATAGCAGACTTTACCCTTGTAAATCAAAAAGGAGAAACCTTTACCCAATCTGTTTTTGATGGGAAAATTTATGTGGCGAATTTCTTTTTTGCCACATGCCCTACTATTTGCCCTATTATGAGCAATCACTTTGCTGAGTTGCAAACGACCTTTGATGATGAGCCAAAAGTGATGTTCATTTCTCACTCAGTAACACCCGAAATAGATACAGTAGCGGCACTAGCTGAATATGGTGAGCGATATGGAGTTGATCCGGAAAAGTGGATTCTCGCTACAGGCGACAAAAAAGAAATCTACAACATCGCCCGCAAAAGTTACTTCGCTGTGCTCGACGAAGGCGATGGCGGGAAACAGGATTTCATTCATACAGAAAACATGATTCTCGTTGATTCAAAACGACGCTTAAGAGGTTATTACGACGGCACCAGCTCAAAAGATATGGAGCGCCTTGAAGATGAAATTCGGATTTTGCTTGTTGAAGAAGGAGCCGGAGAGAGCTAAACTCGTCCATCTTTTTCTATTCGTCAGGAAAAACAGCATCTAAATCTACTTTCAAGTCTGGAAAAGTAGGACTCTGCAAAGTTTTGCCTTTGGCGTAAATCGGGAGTATTATATACTTCCCATTCTCTAATACGTGTAATGCAATTGTTCCCTCAACGGGATGAACAATCCACAACTCTCTCACTCCATACTCTTCGTAAAGATCGCGTTTTGGGCCAAGGTCTTTTGCTGCCGTTCCCGGTGAAAGTATCTCAACCACCAGATCGGGAGCACCCATGCAACCGCGATCGTGAAGTTTTGCCGGGTCGCAGATCACACAGATATCCGGTTGAACAATATTCTTCGTTTCCTTCCAATCCTCCCCTTCATGAATAAGATAGACATCCAATGGAGCAAAATAGACTTCACAAGGCTTTTGAAAAAATGGACCTAGCACCAGGAATAGTTTAGATGAGATTCTCTGATGCAGCCTCACGGGACCAGGGGTCATCTTAAAAACCTTGCCCCGAATAAGCTCCATGAGCTCACCCGTTTTCCACGAAATATAATCTCGCGCAGTGTAAGTACCCGATAAATCGGGTTCCTTAACTTCGTTATTTTGATCTTCATGATTTTTCATGACCGAAAAGAGTTAAATAGCTCGCGACTGGCTCGATGTTAAAGATAACACTTTTTTAATTCACAAAATTTAGCCGCTATTTCCGGCGAAATAGATCTATCCAGGTTAGCTCCAGACACGGCTGCAGCCAACTCACCCATCTATCGAGGCAATTTCCCAAACTAAGGATTCACACTTTGAACATTCACAATTCAAACAATTCCCAGAGAATCTCCCGTCTCGCAAACCCAACTCAGCGAAGCGCTCTCAGGACTGTAAGGACTCCGTACGGATGACCGTAGGGAATAATCCGCACATCCGCACATCCCGCATGACATTGAAGATTCACACTTTCAACATTCACAGATTCACACATTGAACATTGAACATTTACACATTGAACATTCCCAATTTCCCACTACCTTTGCACCCGCCAAGTTATCCGGCCACTTATCCATTGCAAATTATGAATGTACTTTCGGTAGAAAATTTATCTAAACGTTACGGTCCCAGACTCCTCTTTGAGAACTTCTCTTTTGGGATGGCTCAAGGCGAAAAGGTGGCTATTGTAGCCCCTAACGGATCGGGGAAGAGTACGCTCATGAAAGCTGTGGCAGGCGTGGAACCCGCCGATTCGGGAATTATCACTTTTAGAAGTGGCATCCGAGTGGGTTATCTTCCACAGGACCCGATTTTTCCGGCAGGACTCACTTTGGCGGAAGCCATAATGGAATCTGACAATCCCCTGCGCGACGCGGTAATTGGATATGAAAAAGCCTTAGAAAATGCCGACGATCACGAAGCCCTGCAGCGTGCCATGGACGAGATGGATCGGCAAAATGCATGGGATTATGAGGCACGCGTGCAGGAAGTACTCGGTCAACTGGGAATATCTGACACCAGCCTCAAAGTTGATGCTGCATCAGGTGGACAGCGAAAACGCGCCGCCCTTGCCAAAATAATGCTCGAAGAACCTGACTTTCTGATTCTCGATGAGCCCACAAACCACCTGGATCTCGACACCATTGAATGGCTTGAAAAATGGCTCGCAGGAGCGCAGTTTACTCTCCTGATGGTAACTCACGACAGGTATTTTCTCGACAGGGTTTGTACAGATATCTTAGAAATTGAACGTGGCGAACTTGTGCGCTACACCGGTAATTACAGCTACTTTCTAGAAAAGAAAGCCGAGCGGCAAGCCAATCTGGCAACAACGGTGGGTAAGGCAAAAAACCTTATGAAATCGGAACTGGAATGGCTTCGGCGGCAGCCAAAAGCTCGTGGTACGAAATCAAAATCGAGAATAGATGCTTTTGATGATATCAAGGCACATGCTACAATTCGCACCGACCAGCAGAGTGTTGACATCGGAGTGCGGACAGAGAGACTGGGATCAAAAATTATTGAATTTCATAAGGTCGGCAAGGCCTTCGATAATGTCAAAATTACTGAACAGTTCACCTACACCTTTAACCGAAAGGAAAAACTGGGAATCGTAGGAAAGAACGGAACCGGTAAAACCAGCTTTGTAAAACTCTTATTAGGCCTCGAACAACCCGACAGCGGAAAAGTGGTGCAGGGTGAAACGGTCAAATTCGGCCATTATGATCAGGAGGGGCTTATCAATGCAGACCACAAACGTGTAATTGAAGTAGTAACCGAAATTGCCGAAGTAATAGAACTCAAAAAAGGTCAAAAGCTAACCGCAGCGCAACTTCTGGAGCGGTTTCTCTTTTCGAGAGATAAGCAGTGGCAACTCGTTTCTACCCTGAGTGGAGGTGAGAAAAGACGCCTCTACCTGTGTACAGTCCTTATTGCTAATCCCAATTTTCTGGTACTCGATGAGCCGACAAACGATCTGGATATCGATACACTGCAAGTCCTTGAAGATTACCTCGGCACCTACGATGGATGCCTGGTGGTAGTATCACACGACCGGTTCTTTATGGACAAAGTCGTTGATCACCTTTTCGTATTTGAAGGTCAGGCCAAAATACGTGACTTCCCCGGTAATTACTCGCAATACCGAGCCAAGAAAGCTATGGAAGATTCGGCGGAAGCCAAAGTAGCAGCAACCGCAAAAACCAACGAGAAAGCCACGGCAGCCGGGAAACCCAAAGAAAAAATTAAGCTTACCTATGGAGAGCGACTTGAGTTTGAAAAACTCGAGAAGACAATCGAAGAGCTGGAAGGCAAAAAAGAAAAACTGGCCGAAAGCCTGTCAAACACCAACAACAATGAGGAGCTGATGAAAATATCTTCAGAGCTGGAAATTGTGGTGGCTAAGATTGAAGAAGCCACTGAAAGGTGGGTGGAACTGGCTGAGTGGGCATGATTTGAAAAGTCGTCAAACCTGCGGATTGGTAAACGGAGTCTCTAGAGTACGAGGCATAAATGATAAAGCCTGGCATAACGGCGCAAATATTTACCGCGTATTTAAATGAACAAATTCATAAAGTGTCAAAAGATTTGATTGAGTTCATGGAATAGCTGCTTTCAAAAGGCCATTCAATTCCTGTACTACTTTATGAATTGTAAATTAATGTAAATTAGGCGCAAACCCGTCGTTCGAATAGGTTTATCAGGTAAATTTGTAAGATGATGTTCAAACCTCTCACTCTGATTATTGCTTTTCTTGTTTGGCTTTCGCCAAATGTAAATGCTCAGGATAACTCATCCCATCAACACAGCCTGGTAACGATGAGACTCATAGGGCATCAGGTTTTGTTAAACTCAGGAGATAGTCTATCGCGAATACTTCCGGTTAAAGAAAAGGATGGAAAATTCAAAATCACTTTTGAAAACGATTTCTCCATAAATCCCGAAGACCTTGTAGTAATTGTAAGCAGCAATATGGAGGAGAAGCGGATTGCGAGTCATTATCTGGTAGAAGTTCAGCAAACTGAAACCCAGGAAATTGTTTACAGCTACGAAATGGGAAATTCAGATACCTCAACCGTAGTTTCGTGCGGAGTAAGAACGCTCCCTGAAGATTCATATGCACTGCTCATTACAACGTTCGAACCTTTCAAATCAGAATCGAGTATTGATGAGGTTGCTCAGGCTCAAATCCTTCACAGAGCTCTTAACTGGCATAATCTTGCTATCCTGTTGCTGATCGCCCTGCTTGTTGTGGCCTTCTATCTTTTCAAAAAGAGAACTCGGAAACCAAATGATCCCCACACCATTTCAATTGGAGCTTACCGATTCAACAAACGAAATATGGAGCTCTCATTTGAAGACAAGAAAACGGAGCTCACCGGCAAAGAGGCCGAGTTGCTATATCTGCTTTACGCTTCCGCGAATAATACTGTTGAGCACGAAGCCATACTCAAAGCCGTTTGGGACGATAATGGTGACTACGTAGGCCGTACCCTCGATGTTTTTATTTCGAAACTGCGCAAAAAGCTGGAAGGGGATAAAAATGTAAAAATCGTAAACGTTCGCGGAGTAGGCTACCGATTGGTTTTAAACCAATAAGGAAATTATTAGCTTTGGATAAAACCAAAAAGTCGTGCGAATTGCTTTCATTATCCTCGCTTTAATTCACGGGCTTATTCACCTCTTTGGATTTCTCAAGGCCTTTGGACTAATCAGCTTTAATGCTATTTCTCAACCTATTTCCAAACAATCCGGGCTATTCTGGCTTACGGCCTTCCTGCTATTTGTCATTGCGAATGGAAGGTACGAGCAATAAAGTCAGAATAGCGAAAGGGCAAATATATCTCCTTAAACCAGAGGCAGAAGGTTTAACTGATTTATCTCTGCCTAAACTTCTGAAAAATCCTGTATTTCTAATCTATTACAATTTAACAAACATACAGCTAAACCAAAATATTCGTCAAGGGATAAATTTAATATTTACTATTTTGGACCCCGAAACTTGAGAATAAGCTTTCAATCAATGAGACGATATGAAAACACTACTTGCAACCCTTTTGATACTGACCACCGTTGAGTTGGCAGCACAAGATTACTACGAAGAATATACTGCAAAACCTCCTGCTATGAAGGAGACATCTTGCATAACAGTAGGAATATTACAAGGCGGCGGTTCACTCGTAGGTGCCGATTTGGAGTTGTTGTTAAGCGATCATTTCGGAGCGCAGATTGGCGCGGGGCTCGTAGGTTTTGGAGCAGGTCTGAATTATCATTTTAAACCGGGTATTAGAAGTTCATTACTTTCCCTTCAGTACTGGAATCAAGGAATTGGCGACAGCTTTACACAAAGTTTGATCGGTCCCAGTTTCGTCTATCGTGGCAGAAAGTGGTTCACGTTTCAAATAGGTCTTGGCGCCGTGCTTGATATTGGCGATCACGACCTCTATGAACCAGGTGAGGAACCCGATGTACTTCTTACTTATGCCATCGGAGCTTATTTCCCCTGGTAAGGAGGAAATTTAAAGGATTTTGAGGCTTGTTTTAGAAGTGAGGCTTAAATCAAACTAAAAAACACTTGATAATAAATCACTTAAATGGATTCTTTACAGGTTTAATTCTGTTCTAATCCTTCAATATATGAGAAATACAATCTATTCTATTTTGGATTTCAATAAATGTTTTATCTAATGTCAGTTCAGGACTAAACCACTCAAAGAGTGACATACCAGCCTACTTTTAACCAAACCCTTTGGCGCAGACCGCCATCCAGGAAGCTGTCCATTCTGTAGTCTATTCCACCCTCAAACTTCTGCTTGCTTGAATGGTTAAAACCAAGAGAGCACACCACGCGATTTTCGAGTTTAAATTCGTCAGACTGAACACCGGAAATAAGTTCATCAGAAGCAATTAAATAAAATTCTCCGGCATCAATTCGCTCACCATTCAGAGGTATTTCACCCAGAAATCTATATCTGAGTCTGAATTCCGGCGAATCGGATGACAGGAAAGTCTGATCAGTTCGCACACGGTGCCCAAGTCGGTAGCCGGCTTTTTTCTGAACAAAAGAAATTTGCTGGATTGACCGGTGGCTGTTTTCACCCCCTTCGTCCCAGCGAAACTGATAACCTCCTGCTACAGATATAAACGGATTCAACGAGGTACCGATAAAACCCTGGAAGTCTGTGCGGTCGTGACTGTAACCAAAATCAGCTTCTGTCTCATTCGAATTGCGAACCATGACGTGCTGAGACTCTATTTTAGCGGTTAGTTTCAGGTTGTCTTTAGGAGAATATGTAAGCTGAGCCTCAGGAAACAAACCGCCGGAGAAAACCTGGCTCTGACCCATAGCCATTAAACTGAGAAGACTTAGCACGACGATTAAAAAATACCGCATCAATAATTTAGATTATCAGTAGGTCGCTGAATCACTCTTGACTTTTCAATAAATTCACCAGCCTCATTAAATAAGCCCTCCCAGAGATATTTATTCTCACTGTTCTTTCCATAATACACTATCTCGTACCGGGTGGTAATGTCTTCAAATTCCTCCTCATCAATAATGTCCTCCAAATTATCTGAACTACCCGTATACTGAATTTGAATTTTTTCAATCTTGTATTTATCATATTGGGCCTTAAAATATTCTTCAAGCTTTTCGCGAACCCCCTCTGACAAATCCTGCCATGAATAAATTATCTCAATATCTTCAATGTTCCCGTTTTTGTCAAATTCTACACTGTGATATTTACCCTTCCAGTATAATTTAGCCTCGTAACTTTCCTTGTTTCCCGCGCCTTCAGATTCTGAGGATATTTCTCTAAACCACTTGATCTTCCCTATACCTTCAAAAGCATCTTCCGACCATTCAATAGCCTTCTCTGGTACTTCATTTTTTTTGATTTTACTCTCGCGCTCTATCTTCTGTGCAATAGATGCCAACGAACACAAAGCAAGAAAAACCATTATAAGCATCTTCAATTTCATCTCTGTAAGTATTGTTCTACAAAGAAACGGAAAACCATTAATATCCAGGAACCACTGCAGGTTTGTGATCATGGAAAATAAGAGGTATATCTAAATCAAACGGAGTAAAATCATTTACTATTATATCATCACCAATTGCATCTATCATGAAAAACCCTTATGTTTATGGCGTACTGCGAACTAACCCTTCCCAGCCGGACAATTCACTTAACCAGTGAAAATTTAAGACATAATGCTTACACATTAACCAACATGTCAACATGAAGAGTGCTGTAACCTTTACAAGCCGGCTGGAATACCGTCAGGCTTGTTTTGAGAAATTTGCCAACGGTGAACAGAATGATGCTACCCTAATTCTTGATCGTTATGCCAGGCTAGACAGAGACCTGGAATCCTATTTTGCCAGGTATCGAAAAAACATCATAGGAATCGATAAAGAGATTTGCACTCCCTTTCATAAATCTACCAGGCTCGTTTATGCCGACTGGACTGCCAGCGGCCGACTCTATTCCAAAATAGAAGACAAGCTGCGGGATGAAATTTATCCTATAGTCGCTAATACCCACACGAATACCAACCACACGGGTATGACGATGACCTATGCCTATCACAAGGCTCAAAAAATCATTAAGCAACATGTTGGAGCCGGCGCAAACGATGTTTTAATTTCCTGCGGATCTGGAATGACCGGTGTGGTCAACAAATTTCAGCGTATCCTCGGACTCAGACTTCATGAAGCTTTCAAAAGCCAAATCCATATTGAAAAAGTCAACCGGCCGGTAATCTTTGTTACCCACATGGAGCACCACTCAAACCAAACGAGCTGGCTGGAAACAGTTGCCGAAGTAGTGGTGATACCACCGAACGAAAAAGGACTGCCCGATCCCAAGACATTTGCCGAAAAGGTAAACGCTTACAGCGAACGGAGCCTCAAAATAGCAGCCATTACTTCCTGCTCCAATGTAACGGGAATAATAACTCCCTACATGGAAATTGCAAAAATAATGCACGACCACAACGGACTTTGCTTTGTAGATTTTGCTTGCTCAGCGCCATACATCGACATTGACATGCACCCCGATGATACAAATGGAAAGTATCTCGATGCCATATATTTCTCTCCACATAAGTTTCTGGGAGGTCCCGGCTCAAGTGGGGCATTAATTTTCAATAAAAAACTTTACAAAAACACAATCCCCGATCATCCCGGGGGCGGCACAGTTGACTGGACAAACCCATGGGGTGAGCACAAATTTGTTGACGACATCGAAGCCCGTGAAGATGGTGGCACGCCTGCATTCCTGCAAACAATCCGCACAGCGATGTGCTGCAGCCTCAAAAATGAGATGGGTGTTGACAAAATGAAAGCCCGCGAGGAAGAGATTTTGGAAATTATCTGGCACACCTTGGATGTGATCCCAAACCTACACGTACTGGCAGACAACCACCGCGACCGCCTCGGCGTTATTTCGTTTT
This sequence comes from uncultured Cryomorphaceae bacterium, assembly GCA_963748925.1. Taxonomy (GTDB): domain Bacteria; phylum Bacteroidota; class Bacteroidia; order Flavobacteriales_D; family Cryomorphaceae; genus Cryomorpha. The sequence continues at coordinate 144,381 of CAVVKG010000007.1, forward strand.
ACATCGATGGCCTCCACTACAACCTTGGCGTAAAGATGCTCAACGATCGCTACGGAATTCAAACCCGTGGCGGCTGTTCATGCGCCGGCAGTTATGGACACTATCTGCTCAATGTTACTCCCGAGTACTCTCATGAAATAACGGCAATGATTAGCAGTGGCGACTGCTCCCTCAAACCCGGCTGGATTCGCCTGTCCATCCACCCTACACACACCAACGAAGAGATTTTCTTTATCTGCAGCGCCATAAAAGACCTCGCTGAAAACTTCCAAACCTGGAAAGAAGACTACAACTGCGACTACAAAATCGGCAGCATAAAATCAAAAAACCTCCACATCGCCAGCGACATGGAAGCCCGTATTGATGACTGCCTTTCTCAGGGGTTTGCATAGGGGGTGATTGGTGCTTAGTTGTTGGTTTTTGGTGTCTAGAAACGCAGTCGCTCAGTTTACCACGCTTCTTAGCGTGGCGTCTCGGCGCAGTCGCTCAGTCTACCACGCTTCTTAGCGTGGCGTCTCGGCATTAGCCCCGTATGGGCGAGGGACGTACTGTCCGGCATCTGGAACATGCTGACATTTATCGTCAGTATTGCCGGGTTCCTCTGAAAAAACTGATTATATACCATTCAATTGAAACATATCCAATTAAACCTGGCGGGACGCCAGAATACCCCACCCTCGCGAGACGCGAGCGTGTGCACTAGCGCGGTCGCTCTGCGCCGTCCCTCAGCTTACCACGCTTCTTAGCGTGGCGGCTTGGCATTAGCCCCGTATGGGCGAGGGATGCTTCGTCCGGCGTATCGCCGGGTTCCTCTGAAAAAACTGATTATATACCATTCAACTGAAACCTATCCAATTAAACCTGGCGGGACGCCAGAATACCCCACCCTCGCGAGACGCGAGCGTGTGCACAAACGCAGTCGCTCGCATCCTGCGAGGGACGTTTTGTCCGGCATCCTGCCGGGTTCACATAACCCATGTTCTTTTAAAATCTACACACTAATAATCACTATCCCACAATTACACTAAGATCTATTACATTTCAGTGGGCTATCCGGGCAAGCACTGCTGTACAGGTAATATTCCGGTCTCGCGACAATCCCTGCTCTTACCGGATTGTGATGAATATAATTCTTCTTTTGCTCATAAATTCCCGAAGAGTATAATAGAACAGGGTAATTATTAGAATCCCATACATGATATTCCTTATACTGTTCATTTTGCTTTGCAAAGAATCTGAATTGATTCAGGATCCACTGAGTTCTGCTCTCCTGAACATTTTGCGATATTTCTTTAAGTAGCTCCTTTGAAGTGTAGCTCTTAAAACGGCCGAGCAGTTCTTTTAAGTCACTCTCTCTTCTTCGACAAATAAGATGAATATGATTTGACATAATTACATATTCAAAAATCTCAAGACCTTGACTTTCCTGACAAAAAGAAAGATTCTCAACGAGAATTTTCCGATAAACCTCTCTCGTAAAAATGTCTACCCATCCCGAAATGGTAAGTGTAACAAAGTATACCTCATCAGCTGAAGTATTTCGCTTATCGCTCATGATTTAAAAATACGAAGATTTTAAAAATGAATAGCACGATGAATCGTATATCTTACAAAACTCATGAAGAGCGAGTGTCTGCACTAGCGCAGTCGCTCAGTTTACCACGCTTCTTAGCGTGGCGTCTCGGCATTAGCCCCGTATGGGCGAGGGACGCTTCGTCCGGCGTCTGGAACATGCTGACATTTATCGTCAGTATTGCCGGGTTCCCTTTAGACAAGTTTTATCGTAATCAGTAAATGAGTGGTAAAACTAAATGAATTCACGAGAGCCTGGCGAGACGCCAGAATACCCCACCCTCGCGAGACGCGAGCGTGTGCACTAGAGCCGTCGCTCAGTCTACCACGCTTCTTAGCGTGGCGTCTCGGCATTAGCCCCGTATGGGCGAGAGACGCCTCGTTAGGCATGTGGAACATGCTGATCCGCCGTCGCTCGCGTTTCGCGAGGGACGTCTTGTCCGGCGTCTCGCCGGGCTCCTCTGGAAAAAATTGATTATAATCCATTCAACTGAAACCTGTCCAAGTAAACCTGGCGGGACCCGAGCGTGTGCGTGTAACCAAAAACCTAATAAAAGAACTTCTCCGAAACCACCTCAACTCCATTGCTCAGCCGAAGCAAATACATACCGCGCACCAGAGACGGACTTATGCTGGTTTGGCCATTCTCATTTCGTATTTGATCTACAAAGAGTCGCTTGCCCAAAAGATCAAAAACCTCAACCGTCAACATTGCCACTTCAGATCGATACACAAGATTAACCGCATCGTCTCCACGGTAAACTTTCAATAGCTCAAAACCAGTATCTCCGGCTATTTCCACTGCTCTTACCTCACTATAGGTCGATATCCCATCAAAATCTGTCTGCTTCAATCGGTAGTATGAAATGCCTGAATAAGGAGCATCATCCGAAAAAGCATACTCCATCTCATAGGTGGAATTACCTGCTCCTTCTACCCTGCCCACTTCCTCAAAATTATCCGCATCCAGAGACCGCTCAACGGTAAAATAATCGTTGTTCGTTTCTGTAGAAGTCACCCAGCGCGTATCTACCACTGCTCCATTTGCCGAAGCGGTGAAAGAGAGAAGCTGGATGGGGAGGACGTTGATGGTTCCGGTTGAGCCAATAGCGAAAGGACTGAAATCGTTAACGATGTTCGACTCCACATAGCCCTCAGCAAATGTAACGCTCGTGCTGCTGCCATTATACCCCTGACTCACCCATTCGTCATCAACCACTTTTGCAACAAGAAGAAAATCTTCATCGTTTATTTCCAGACAATCTTCCGTCCAGTACAAGCGTACACGTGCATCTGTTCCGGAAGTGGTTCTATTGATATTCCAGTAGTTGCAGGTAGAGACTTTCTCCAGAGGTAATTGCATTGGCGGTAAATTATTGGGATCGAAGGTGCCGGGAAAATAGTTTTTGTGATTGTAATTTACCGTAAAAACGGCAGCAGATGAAGTGGTAGTTGGCACCAATCCCGCTGGCTGAAACACCCCTCCAGGATCCATCCCGAGACTATCCCTCCCTACCGGAAACAGGAATTCTTCACCAGCAGTAAATCCGGTTTTACTTGCAGACCCATTGATGTAAGAATTTTGGTTGGCACCGCTATTAGACGACCCAATTTGAAAATCAACCCGATTAGCAGTAGCGTCAATAAGCCCGTCCACTAACTCCAGATTTCCATAAATATTGGCATTGTTATTAAGGAGTACTCCCTCCCCGGTATTATTCACCGTAAGGTTGTGAAAACCTTCAAAACCACCTATTTCACAGTTTACGTTTTGTAGTGCACTTCCGTCAAATGATACCGTGGTGTTCGCTTCCGCGAAAGCGACTTCACCCGCCTCATTATTCCAGTCACCAGACAGGTGAATCGTTCGTCCGACTCCCGAAAGATGCCTGTCCCAGCATAAAAATCAATGTTTCTATTTACCGTAATATCGCTAAGCAACTCTTTCGAACCCGCATTTTCAAAACCGAGGTAATCGAATATTTCACCACCGTCCGCTGTAATGGTTTGAGGCGTTGAGCCGTTAAATAGGACCTGGCGGTCCTGCGGATTAAAAACACCTCCGGCGTTGCGCACCCAGTTTCGGCCAACTTCAATATCACCATTCAAGACAGCCGAGGCGCTTAAATTTCCATTTATAATAAGATCGCGACCTACAACTAAAGGTACTGTCATATTGAACCCGCCAAAATCCATGTAAATAGAAGAGCCAGCCTCAATAATAACATCGCGTCTTGCCCCAAAAGAGACTGAAACATTCTCGCCCGCGTTACCTCCGGCCGAAAGCGTCGTATTCCCGGCAACAATTACATCATTGGGAAAGCCGGGGTTCAAGTCAGTTCCATTCCACTCAACACGACGGTTATAATTACCTCCAGTATTGTATCTCAAAACCCCACTTGAACCGTAACGCGGAGCATTCAGATTGGCAAAACCACCACTATTAATTTGAAGCGTTGCATTGATCAAAGTCAAATCATTTCCAAAGTTCATTCCATCAGAAATATTGACAGTAACCTGATTATCAAAAATTAACGCCCCACTATTACTGCTAAGCACCTCTTTTTGGCCAACTACATTAAAGTTAGCTGGAGATGAGGAAACAACATTTCGATCTCCGTTTTCAACTAATAAATATGGTCCAGTTCCTCCCAAATTAAAAGTTTGACCTTGTAGATCAAGATTACCATTTGAAAGCACCAGCACATTTCCTCCTGCTGATCCGTAAGCATTTACCGTTGTACCAGGAGTATTTGCCAAGAGCAAATTACCCATTGGTTTATTCACTACGATATAACCGAAAGTAACCTCGTTAAGAGCAGCAAAAGACCGTATGGTCTGATCTGTCGCTCCCCAAAAATAGACAGCCCTATTATTTGGTGTGAACTGACCGCTTGCATTTAGAATAAAGTCGCCATCCATTTTTAAATCTCCGCCGGCATTCGTACTCAATTTCAGCTCGTAACCTGAACCCGCGCCATGGCCAATCGATATATTTCCGGTGCAATAGTGAGAAGAAGTGGCTGAGCCAAATGTGAGAGCGCTATTATTAACTCCCGTTCTACCTATCTGAACATGATGCGGTATGCCGCGTCCATCTGTATCGAATACTCCGTACCATTCGCTTCCAGCACTAAATTCATTTCCGGTGTTGTAAACAAGGGTGCTTCCATTGGCGTAAAAAGGGCCGTTGGTGTCCACAAATCGTCCGTTGCTTATTACCAGTTCATTATTAATAATTGGAGAATCTGGGGTCAAGCCAAAGTTGACTCCGCCTCCACCTGAGGGAAAATTCACATTCCAAAAGTCAAGATTACCCGAAGCAGTCACCGTCCCTATTCCCAGAAAAGAAACCGTTCCTGCCAGATTGCCGGCGGCAAAGTTGCCTAGGGTGCTAATCACGCTTCCACTTGCTGTTACGGCAACGGTATTGGTTGAGCCTACGGAAAACAGTCCGTCAGTCAATGTAAGCAAAGGCGTTGTGGTAGTCCCTGCGCGAGTCAAGGTCACCGTATTACCAGGATTATTAATCTCTATTCTTCCGTTTCCGGAAAGAGTGGCTGGTAAACCGGTACCGGTAATTTGATTGGTGGTACCGTCGTAGATATATGCTGCTTGTGATGAGAATGTTCTTAGAGATGTACGAATATTTCCAGTACTCCCAGCACTTGCAATTCCCCCTATCGATCCTAGATACACCGTAGAATTGTTTTGAATAATGGTCGACCCTGTTCCCGTAAACCTATTTTCTCCTTCAAAATCTACAACAGCATTTGAGAGGATATTTGCCTGGCCCTGCTCCTGTTATGGTTATGTTTTTCTGAATATTTATTCTATTTTGATTTTGAAGGTTGAGTGTAACTCCGTTATCTAATGTCATATTACCGTCACCGTATATATTTTGCGCAACTGGTGCGTCGATTAGAACCTGAGCAGTTCCAGAAGTTGGATTAAAATTAAGTGTTGCACCGGGAGCTACTTCGATATCCCCTGCAATAGTTGCAGTAGCATTCAGTTTAAAATTGGCAGTTCCTTGCAGGACTTGAAGCGTATCAATAAAATAATTGTTAGTACCTGCCAGATCCATTACGCCAGCTTCATACCTGAAATTTGCAAACACCCGGCCGGACACACTAGGTAAGTTGGGAGAGGTGAAATGATACCAACTTCCCGGTTCAAAAACAACTTTACTAGGGGGGCTGCCGTCCCCAAAAGGATTAGAACCCGAACCGTGCAAGTAGGTAGAACCCATTTCGAAAACCACGGCATTTCCTCCACGACTATCTCCGAAGGGATTGTTGCCAAGAAGTAAATAAATAGCCTCAACTCTTCCGCCGTTTGTTATATGCAATGCATCTGTGTCAGTAACCAACAGCTGATGTGGCCTTCCTCCAAGATTTGTACTTGTGTTTGCAAAACGAAGTGTTCCCGCTATTTCTCCAGTGGTATTAGCTAGCATGTCGAGCACAATTCCATTTCCTGAAACTGTATTTACCACATCTAAATTCAGCTCAGAGCCGAGCTCGACGTTGAGATCTAGCCCTGTACCCCCAGTTAATAAAAGAGTAGAAGGTGTACCACCCAAAGAAGGATCTTTCAACGTTACCATAGCAGCATTTCTGACAATAATCTGACCAATAGTTTGATCCGGAACATCGATTACTTCAAATGTTCCAGCCTCAAAAACAAGTCTATCTCTGCTACGCACACAATCTCGTGAAGGTGTCCAATTACCTGGCGAAATAAAACTTCCTGAGGCTCCTCCACTCCAAGTGTATTCCATATTCGAGGCTGGCGCCACATTGGGAGTATAGATATTGTCAATCCGCAGATACTCTGTCACATCGGCTGAATGATTCCATAGAACACCCATAAAAGGAAGATCAGAGGAGGTATAGGAATTGTCAAACCCGCTATCCAAAAGAGAAAATGCGCCAATGGACGGATTTGTAAAGGACATTTCTTCTCTGGCCAGAAGATTCCAACTTTGTGTACAGGAGTTGTATTCCACATTGATGCTAAAAAAACTATTATCATCTGCCACTGGGAACGACGCGATATCTGTGAGGTTGGAATTTAGAGTAAAACCATCCTCAAAGCGAACGAGTCGCAAAGGATCAGGACTTCCTACCCCACCCATAACCACGGCATATCCGTAAGCATCAGGATCCGTAAAATTCTCCATATTACAACCTAATATAAATGCAGAACCATAGTTGTTATCATTGAAACCAGATGGATTTGGGCGATTACTCATCATATTAAAAGCCCATCTCATTTCTTCGTTACTAGCATCAAAGGAAGCGGGATAGAAATCGGACATATTGAAGCTAATAATCTCTCGCCCTTGCGTGTTTGAGCCCAACCACAAACCACCACCATCAGTTCTTGCGCCTGACGGTTGAGTCTCATACTCTAACCAGTCTGATCCGGGGTTACTGGATGGCTCGCCTACAATATTACCGGCGAGCCTCTGAAAATCATCAAATAATGATAAAATTGTCTCAGCCGGAACGATTTCGCCTGTTGGCAAAATTGTTGCGCCGCCAGTAAATCCGGCAAAAGAAATCTGGCTCAATTGAGAGAGAGATAAACCCAATGCATCATTGCCCAGAAAGATTTTTCCATTCGTTCCTGTTTCGCCTTTAATACCCGTCCAACCCGAAATGGTTAAAATTTTGTTAGCAGTCCAGCTTAAGGCATTTGATGAAGAAAAATGTATTGAGTGATTACCTGTTCCAAGTTCAATTGTCGAATTTTCAATCAATTGTAAGGTTCCCAGAGTTTCATTGTACCCCACACCATCTCCAGTATTGAATATTCCTCCCGCCAATATGATATCTGACAAATTGTTGATTCTTTCGCTCCCACCTAACCGCAGCCTTCCAGACTCAATGGTAGTAGTTCCTGAATAGGTATTTGCTGCACTTAACGTTATTGTCGCCGAACCTTCTTTAACAAAATTGATAGGTTCTACATCGGATGTAGAATTCGCCACCAAACCATCGCTAATGACCCCTGTGATGGCTTTATCCGCATTGCTTCCTCCAAATTCAACCACCCCAAGATTAGTGAGCGATCCATCTTTCCAGATCATGTCATTGAAACCACCACTGGTCTGATTCCACAAAGCAAAACTTGTAATAGGAGTTAGTGAAGAAGGGCTATTCGCCAAATCAAGATCATATGTTATGGCACCGTTCAAACTGCTAATTGTAAGTATACCCGTATTCGAAGAAGTTAATCTTAATGTAAAAGTCACGTCCTGACCGGGTGTTGCAAATCCTGCGCCACTTGGGTTGGCTACAAACCAATTTCCGTTTTTATTTATTTGGAATCGAGCCCTTTGATTCGAATTCAAATCGTTAAATGAGCTAAAACTTACATTTTCATTAAAAGTGATTCCTGCATTTGAACCATCAAAAAAACTGCTGCTATTACCTACATAGCATGTTATTTGAAACTGGTCACCAACGGTCAGAGGGCGGGCGTTACCGCTGGTTCCATTTCCGTTGTCCGTGAAGATTTGATAGATTGCTACGCCTGGATCACCGGTATAGCCGCTACCGGACCCATTGGCATAGAGACCTATTTCAGTACCGATGTTGTTAAATGCTCCCGCAAGATAATTGGAATTGACATTATTGGTTTGTTGGGAATTAAAATTTCCCGTTTGCATCACATAATTGACCGTTTGCCCATTGACCGATCCACTCGCAAGAGCAAACAAAACCACCAAAAAACAAGCAAATCTCATCGGTTAAATAACTATTGGTTAAGACAATAAAATGGTGGCAACAAGTTAGTGTTAATTTTACACAATGACAAAAATACTGAGGCTTAGTTGTTAAGATGAAAAAGAATAATAACTGGCCTTCGAACACCAAGTATTTTTCTTACCTCTCTACAAACTTCTTATAAATGGAAAATGCACTTACTATAGTCATTCACCGTTCCCCCTTAGGGAGTATCAACCGCATCATTTTTAAAAAAAGAAACAAAAAAGCCAAATGAGACCAATACATTATTCTGATCAAATTTTCTATTGTAGCGCTGGTTTGATTCCAATGAATACGAATCGATAATAGTAGTTTCAAAAGTACTGCTTCCCGAAAATCGGTCGTACTGAATGGTGGTTGCAAAGCCCCAATGTTTACCAAAGTGAAAATATAAATCTGCACCAAAAGCAAAGTCAAATTTATTGTAATCAATACTGGATGTATTGGTGATTTGCTTAATGTTATTTGATCCTGTTTCCTTCAGTGTGTACGAATCAACTGAAGACGTGGCATATGGAATAAATCCAAGGTCAAAAAATGGAATAATCACAAAGCGATTGTAATTGAGCTTATAGCCGACACCCGAATATATACCCAGCTTAGTATGTCCATATGAATAATCTTCTCCAAATAAGAAGTAACCCGGATTTCTTGATTGAATTGCCCCGGCAGGAATATCATAGCTGTAGCCTATTCCAGTAATTTTTAAATGTAACCCAAACTTGTTCTTGAGATTTATATATGCCGAACCATTATTAAAATAAGCGCCATTAAAATTCGAATTAATAATTGTGCTTTCGGTGTTACTTATTGGCAGTCCAAAGCCCAGTGTGCCATTGAAGTAAAAATTATAATCGAATGACTTTTGAGAACACACTGAAGTAACGATAAAGCAAAATACAATTACCATTAAATTTTTCAGCATGCTAATAGAAGTTTAAGGTATCTGTCTTTTGAGAAAAGGTAAGCCCGTCAGATAATGTCAATTGAATTTCAAAAAGTTGCTCACCAGAGTATGCTGTGGTGTCGATTAAATACAAATCAAATTTATCGGAGATATTGTAGCCTTTAGAGTTTGCATTTATGGTAGAAATAATCCGGTCGATTGAAATATAAGTACTTTCAGAATCTTCTGATTCCCTAGCCATGAAAAGTTCAGTGATATCAGAATCTTCAGGATATTCTTCCGAATACGCCAGCAAGGTTTTAATCCTTGCGGATAACAACTTGTGAGTACGGGTATATTCCTCACCACACGAAGTAGCTGCGCACGTATTCATCAGTTTAATGCTTTGAGCTAAATAAATCACCGAATCCTGGAGTGTAACCCGAAAACCTAGTGCCTTTTTATTTATTTCATTACCGTCAGTAAGCGCAGGATAATTTCCTGAGTTATCAATGACATTGAGACTAAAATCACTCCACACATAGTCATACTCCTCTGTGCAGCAACTCTGTAACAGTGAAATTAAATTAAAAGCAATTGCAATTATAAATACCTTTTTAATCATCGTTTTTCTTCATGACGCATTATTTCCCTCCAGGTTGTTGCCGTAACAGGTTGGTGCAATAGGTATACTTTCATACATAAAAAAAACACCGCCACCCGGCACCACCCTAAACCTTCTCCAGCGCCTGATCAAAATCGGCAATCAGATCCTCGCTGTTTTCAATGCCCATAGCACATCTGATCAGACTCTCGGGAATACCAAGACTTTTTCGCTCTTCTTCGGTGGCTTCCACATGGCTAGTTACTTTTGGCGGACCTATCAAAGTGCTCACAGAGCCCAGGCTGGCTGCCAGATGTGCGAGCTCCAGATTATTGAGAAAAGTCTTTACGTTTTCAAACTCTCCTTTCAATGAAAATGCAAACACGCCTCCAAACCCGGTCATCTGCTCCTTTGCAATGGCATGCCCGGGATGCGACTCCAGTCCGGGGTAAAAAACCGCATCGACTTTGGGATGCTTCTCCAGGTGTTCAGCCAATTTCATGGCGTTCTCATTTTGGCGCAAAACACGCAATTCGAGGGTTTTAATCCCTCTGATAAGCATAAAAGCAGTGTTTGCATGCAAGCTGGCTCCATTAATTTCGCGGTAGTGAAAGAGTTGCTTTATCAGGTCCTTGCTTCCGCAAACGATACCACCCATAGCATCAGAATGTCCTCCAAGATACTTTGTGGCACTGTGCAATACCAGATCCGCACCAAGGGCCAGTGGTTGCTGATTAATTGGGGTAGCAAAAGTATTGTCGACTACCACAATGGCACCCACCTCGCGCGCCACCTTGCTGAGCCGTTTTATATCGAGAACCTTCAGCGTAGGGTTGGTAGGAGTTTCCAGATAAAGCATCTTGCACCCTTTCCTCACCTCTGCTTCTATCGCATCAAAATCGCCCGTATCGCAGAGCTCAACCTCCACTCCATTTTTAGGAAGAAACTTTAAAAATATAACGCTGGTTCCCCCATAGGTATCCTTGATGGAAACCACCCTATCGCCTTGCGACAAAAAAGTATAAAGCGTATTGCTGATACCCGCCATACCGGTTGCGAAGCTGGTGGCAGCCTCCGCATTTTCGAGCACCCTCACTTTTTCTTCAAACACAGCCACCGTGGGATTGGTATTGCGGCTGTAAATATGCCCCTCCTTCTTACCAACGGCCACATCAAACCAGTCATCCACATTGTCGTACCCAAAGGTAACGCTGTTTACCACAGGCACCTGGGTAGCACCCTGATAGAATAAATCATCATACCCGCCCCAAACGGCCTTTGTTCCTTGCTTCTTGTTCTTCGTTTTTTCGCTTTTCATCAAATGTCGTTTTTATAATTTCTCAAAATAATAGCTATAATCTCTTTAAACATATTCATTCCCATCTCCAGTATCTCATCAGGAAAATCATAGTCGGCCTGATGCAAAGCAGGCATATTCAGTCCGGCGCCAAGGCCAAACATGGAAGCTTTATACTTTTCTGAAAACCACCCAAAATCCTCCCCAAACTTATACGCTTCCTTCTTAAAGATCACCTCAGCATTGAGGTTTTGGGCTGCTTTGGAAATAATCTCAGTACATGTTTTGTCATTGACAACCGCCGGAAAATAATCAAACCACTCGGTGGTATAAGGCAGCTTATGCTTTCGGCAAATTTCCGTAAGGATGCCATCAACTTCACTCTTTAAGCTGTGCATCCCGGCAACTCCTTTGGTTCTTAGCGTGTAATGCAACTCACCAAATCCCGCAGAGATTCCATACGACTTTTTGCCCATCGAGGAGAAAATGGGAACCACCAGCCGGAAGTCTTCCCGTGTGGCGTCATTGCAATTCAATTTATCCAGTCGCTGAATAAGTTCGGCCATACACAACGCCGGATTTATACCGTACTCCGGTTGGGCTGAATGCGATTCCACTCCGCTCAGGGCAATGGAAACACTTTGCACCGTTGAAGAAAAATTATTGGCATTGATAATAATGCTGTTCGTTGGTTGCCCGGGAATATTGTGCAAGGCGAATATATAATCAGGCTTTAAATCGAGGAACTTTAAGTCTTTAAGCACGTCAGCAGCACCGGTACCGGTTTCTTCGGCAGGCTGAAAAAGCAGCACGACCTTTCCATCCGTGTATTTCTGTTGTTTTAACCAAAACGCCAACCCTGCCACCAGAGCCATATGCCCATCGTGTCCGCATTTATGAGATACCCCCACATTTACCGACCGGTGCTCAAAATCATTCTCCTCCTGAATGGGCAGCGCATCCAGCTCACAGCGTATAACAACTACCGGCCCTCATCCGAGAATCGGTGTACTACCGCCACCCCGCTTCCGCCAATATTTTCGATAATATCTCCACCTGCATTTTCGGCAATAAATTCGGCAATACGCCGCGCAGTCTCCACCTCCTGCCCCGACAGCTCGGGATACCGATGAAGCTCTTTTCTGAGCTCCTTTAACTTCTCTATTACTGACTGATCTTCCTGATCCATAAACTTAAAATGTCATCGCCCTACAAATATAGAATTTGGATGGACACTTAAAAGATTTGTTGGAATTGCGGCAGCAAAGAGCATCAATCAAGAAAATTGAACTTAGAACCTCAGCATTTACTGCAAGAAGTAAATACCTTGATTTTTTTGTCAAATCATTCTTGACGAAAAGCGAAGTTTGCAGGGCAATAGATTTGTAGTTCTCTTATTATTTGAAGAAACCCAACAGGATCATGATTTCACTGGTGGTAAATAAATAATCCCTTAATCACCAAAGCTACTTAGCTGAACGAAATTTCACCACTTTACAATCCGGTTGGACGTCTCAATCTAAAAGCGATCGGCAAGTTAAATTGAACTTTTACCAAACGGTTTTGCGCCAGACCCGGCTGCCACAGAGGCATCGCATGCAATACACGGAGCGCTTCATTATCAAGATCAGGGTATACTGATTCATACACGTCAAAATCTTTAGCCTTGCCATCTTTATCTACCACAAACCTGATATAAACAATCCCTTGAATCCTCTTTCTCCTAGCCTTATTCGGATACTTTATGTTTGTCGATAGGTAACGCATCAGTCCCGTTTCGCCTCCCGGGTATTCTGCCAACCTGTTTACCACAACACCTGAATCCACTTCCGAACCATCTGCATTCCAATATCGGCCTTCTGTTAATATCCCGGATTCATATTGTTCAAGTCCGCTTCTCACCCCATTTTCATGGAAATATTCCCAGGTACCGTCCTTTAACTTTTCCCGTTCAAAAAATGGTGCAAGGTTTTTCATTTCCTGTAGCATATTCCAAATACTATCCCGTTCCACTTCAGATATATCGCCAAGGAATTTCCCTTGATCCATCAGGTTACCATCGTCGTACCAAAAATTCCATAAACCCACAGCAACACCATGATCATAGACTCCTTCCGAGGTTTTAGTGCCATTTTCTGTAAAAAACCGAAAGGTTCCATGTCTTACACTCAAATCTGCATCAGAGAAAGTTCCGATCATCTGCTCTTCGCCTTCAGGATAAAAATCGATGACCTTCCAAAGGCTGTCATTTTCTTGCCAGGAATTCCGGAGGTAAGCCGCAACTTCGCGATCCACCGGTTTTCCACCCTCACTAATCCATGTGACTGTTTTCTCCTGAGCAAACCCAGCCATTAACACAAAAAGGAAAATGATTGAAACGTAATACTTTTTCATACCTATCTTATCGGCAACTAAAATATAAAAATTGATATAATTTTCTCCGCAATTTAGTGACTATAAAAATCACAACAGCCCACGGACCTCATGAATACCTCCCGTATTATTGTATTCCACTTTTATCCTTTGTAAAAAACAGAATATGATTGTCCGTTAAGTTATTCCAATTTCAATTTGCATGTCACTGCACATCAATCATAGACTTGCTTTAAAAAAATGAAAAACAAAGATCAGAACGTACTTTTTTGATAAAATGAAGGTAAGTTTAACTAGTAAGCCATTCAAATTTAATGAATTAGATCAATACCGGCACTGAGTTATTAAGCTTTATAGTGCCGTCCATACGGACTCCCTCTGGTCGTAGGCACGACCAATATTCTAGCCCCGGATTTCAATCCGGGGTAAAATACACGAGGGGTCTTAAGTGCCGTAGGTACGCCCGATTTTACTATAACTTCGGTTGCTCATCTTTTTATCAAAAACTAAGAGAGCGATAGCGAAAGATCTCACAAATACCTTTGAAATAAGCACTCATTTGTAAAAAGTGGAAAAGAAATTATTTAAATCTGGTGCCTGGGTATTACTCCCTTCAGTCGTGAAACGTTGCACTAAGTTCACCCTTCACCAACTTGCTGTTGATCCATCATGAAAACCCCGCAAGGTGATTGAGGTCTGTAAAATGGTGGCAGGAAGTTCAAGCCTCATCCGTCCACCTGCCGGGGTAGAAACATTCCGTAATTCAACTATCATCATTCACCGTCAGACTCCCGAATCCGGTTAATTCCCGTGGGTTAAAACCCACGGCTATAATATTGGTCGCCCCGATGGGGCTTCTATATCCATAATGGTTCGAATCGTCCACCAGAATAAACTCCAATTCAGCAATTTAATTTCCTTAAATCTTTCTTGCTACTCGCAATGCATGTCTCGGATCTTAGTTTACCCGGATCCGGCGGGGCTCTGCGGGAATAAAAGCGACAGGCTCTCGCGGGAAGGGCCCCGAAAAATATGCGAAACCGACGGCGTGAGCCGATACTGACGCTATCGGTCAGCATGTGCCAGCTCTCCGATTCCTAACAAATCAGTACCTAGAGGTAATTTGAGTTGCACCGCCATTGCGGGGAAGGCCTTGTGCGACAAGTGCAAGCTCAAATTCGGATTTTTCGGTGCCTTTTTTGCTTTACTTTTTGGGTAAGCAACTACGGGAGCAACGCGAACGTTCTCACAGATACCTTTAAATGAAAATTATTTCATGTGTAAAAAGTAATGGAAATAGATAATTGCATTGCTGCGCTGGGTAGTCACTCCCGAGATGGATATCCGCGACCTGCGCCTTAACAAATAATAAAAGTTTCTCCTAATTGCCACATTGCATATGATCTGGAATAAGCTTCATACTTTATTCCATTAAATAATAAAACTCTGTCACTAAAAACGAATGTAAGAGTGCGCGGGCCACGAGCTACAAGGCGGGCCGGCGGTAGGGTGAACGGAAAAAGTGCAGATTCCGACTAAAAGGCGTTTACGTTTGCACAGCAGTGCACTACTTTTAGATCGATATCGCACTTTTTCCGGAGCGGGGGGATAGCATTTTGTAGCTCTTGAATTTTTGTTCCTTTTGTTTCAAGACAAAAGGAAAAGAAAGAAGTAAACTAAAAATGGATAATATTTCTCTCCTTCCGCAGCATCATCCCTCCGGCTTAATGCCAAATCTGCGCTGCTGCGGAATCAAAAATAGGAGCAACGAATTTTTTGGAGTAGCGTCTATTACTTAGAACCACCAAAACATCAACATGAAGCACCTTTTCCTTTTCATTTTCTTTATCTCTCCCGCTCTTATTTTCGCCCAGTCTCTGGATTGGATTCAGACTGTCGAATCATCTCAAATGACTTCATCCGGCTATGAGCAGTATGACATTTCTGTAAATGAGTTTGGAGAAGCTCTCTTGATGGGCCCGTATGAAAATATCGAACATTATAACCATCCTTTTGGAACCCTCCGTGCCCAGGTCTACACCGAGTCGGGAGATATCAGCTTCACAGAAACCTATGGCGGAAGAGGCCGCATAATTGATATGGTAAGCAATGGCGATTATTTTTACATCTCCGGTGAATTTTTGGATACCATTCAGTTTCCGGGATTTCCTGCCCTCACTATGGCAGAACCAAATCGGGTGGGTAATTTCCTCCTTAAACTTCATCGGGAGGGAGAAGTAATGTGGGTAAAGGAAACGATGTCGATTTTGCCCGATATGAGCATTTACGCAATCGATATACATTCCAGTGGCACCCTATATATCGGCGCCGGTGATTTCGCTCAAAATTCCAGAATTCTTCAAATGAATGAAGCCGGGGAAGTGACTGAAATGTGGACACAAACAAACATTGGTCTTATCTCTTCTATCTCGGTAAATGAGGCAGGAAGTGTCTCTATTGCGGGTTCTTGCGCACATGTTGACATCGATTTTAATGGAACTAACATCCAGAATCCAATCGACGATTACAATATTTACGCAGCCCATTATAATGCGGATGGCGAATACCAATGGAGCCGTTTTATGCTGGATGTAACCTGTCCGCTGCCCAAAGTTTTATTGAAAGATGACGGCTCGACCTATTTCTCCGGAGACCTGCCCACCGAAGCAACCTTAGGCGATTTTGACCTGGAGCCTTCCGGCTGGGTATACAGTTTTTTCTATTCCAAAATTTCAGAATCGGGTGAAGTGCTCTGGGTGTACCAAACCCAACAACCCGAAGATGGTATTGGCGATGCAGCCCTCGCTTCCGGTCAGGCGATGATCCACTGGGGAGATGATGTAATGCTGAGCGGATTTACACGTGGCCAATTGGTCTGGAATGAAGACCTGGTAACCGATTCGGAAATTCCCGGGCGATCTCTGTTTATGACCCATTTTAACCCCGATGGCCAGATTGAAAATTTGATTTATGGCGATGAATCCGATTTTAGTCAAACTACAATCTCTATGTCTGCCGGACCCAATGGAAGTTTGTATATGATTGGCATGGTTTACGACACCTTAAATATCCAGGGCCAGTCTTTTCCCGGCGAAGGCTTTCAACTATTCATATCCCGTTGGGGCAACGGTACTATCCAAAGCACCGGCGATGATATTTCGCAATATAATCTTCGCCACTACCCCGATCCGACTCACGATTCTTTCATCGTAGAAGGCGCATTCGATGGCGATCAGATTCTGGTCTACGACCTTCTCGGCCGACCCGTTTATTCGTCTACAATCAAAGGAACCAAGCGGTTTAATGTTTCTCAGTTTCCGGCAGGTACTTATGTATTACAAGTAGTGAGAGAAGGTGTTCCTGTTTATCGTTCGAGTATTCGGGTGGTGCATTGATTTCATTAAAACCAATGCCGTCCGTTAAAATTCGTTTTCATCAACCACACACACAAAAGCACGTCACGTCGAGTGATTTTCTTTTTTAGAAGCTCCGCAAGCAAAGTCTTTAGACCAAGCCGCAGGCATGGCGAGTTAGAGATTCTTAAAGTGAAAATTAGCTTCGCTGAGCTCCTTCGTCGGTTGTATCGAGGCGCGAAGCCGAAAGTAGAGCTTCTTAAATTTAAAATTAGCTTCGCTGAGCTCCTTCGTCCTTTCAACCCGGCAAAAAAGCACGTCACGTCGAGTGATTTTGCATCTTAGAAGCTCTTGGAGCGTAGCGACTTAGAGATTCTTAGATTTAAAATTAGCTACGCTGAGCTCCTTCGTCGGTTGTATCGAGGCGCGAAGCCGAAAGTAGAGATTCTTAGAATTGAAAATGTATCGAACTAAGTGCAACGACTTCACAACCGCAGGGCGTAGATGCGAAGCCGAAAGTAGAGATTCTTGAAGTGAAAATTAGCTTCGCTGAGCTCCTTCGTCGGTTGTACCAAAGGTCCTGACAACTGAGCGTAGCGGTCTCACAACCGAAGGGCGTATTTATCGTCAGCGATCGAACTAAGTGCAACGACTTCACAACCGCAGGGCGTAGATGCGAAGCTGAAAAAAAACTTGAAAACCGAGCTTTCAACCATACCCAATAGCACGTCACATCGATTTCTATTACAACATCAAGTGATTTTCATGATTTTTTAGATACGGTTGATTTGTCCCTTCTCCCGAGTCACGTCACGTCGAGTGATTTTGCATCTTAGAAGCTCTTGGAGCGTAGCGACTTAGAGATTCTTAGATTCAAAATTGTATCGAGGCGCGAAGCCGAAAGTAGAGCTTCTTAGATTTAAAATTAGCTTTGCTGAGCTCCTTCGTCGGTTGTATCGAGGTGCGAAGCTGAAAAAAGACTTGAAAACAAAACCTTCAACCATACCCAATAGCACGTCACATGGAGACTCGATAAATCCTAAATACCCATCGCCCTGTCCATACGGACACCCGGCGGTTGTAAGGGTCGCTTGTCAGTAAGTTAAAAAACTTTGATGACCCGTTTTGGCGGCATTTTTGCTTTCGAACGTCGACCTTTTAGAAGCCCGTATGGGAGGGAGCCCGGATGGGAGGGAGCCCGGATGGGTCGCAAAAATGATGTCAAAACAGCTTGATCTTAATCTCACCAGATTTTAAATACCACAAAAATCACAGCAGCCCATATACACACGCTTAAAACAAAACTTCGGAACCGGTAGAGCTTACGTGTTGCGCGGATACTCCGTTTTGGCTTCTGAAAAAGCCAGATAATTGTGGCTCCCGGATATGAAAGTAGGGCAATAAAGATCACTTCAAGTAGAATCCACAAAAGGAATTCGATGATGATTTCTAGAATAAACATGGAGTGATTGATTCAGTTTCTGCGAGAATAAACTATATGTTTCATGATCTACGGAAGAAGAGGTTGGAAATTAGTTAGGTTTAACTTTCTGAATCCAAAACTTTTCAAGATAGCTTAAGAGGCTTACGATTTAGTTTTACCTCATATACATAAGGTGGCTCTTGCGAAGTAATAATAGTCAATATCTCCTGCCAATGCTTTGACATTATCTCGACCATTTCCCATACAGACATTCCATGTTTCCTGTTTTTACCCTTGAGCAGAAATAAACCAATTTCGTAATGCTTATATAATTCTACTTCGTGCTTGCGACGACTAATATTTACATCTTGTGTAATTACAAAGCTCTTCCCCTTAGGTAATTTCGGTATCCATTCAGGATCTTTTATACCTCTCCTAAAAACAGTTGGAATGTATTTTACTTCGACCTTAATTCCAATTTTCACGCCTTCATATTTTTGAATTAGCGCAAACCCCTCTGCGAGATGCTTTGGAATATTTTCATCGAAGTAAATAGTCATGCTGCTTTTGCCAAAAGGCAGTAGTCCAGAGCATCTTGCACCGACTTTTCCGGTATTTCGTAAATCAGAGCTACATATTCTATAGGATCACCCGCCTTAATATGTCCGTATAACACTTCGGGATAAATATTATGGCCATCTATAATGGGATGTCCAAATTTGCGTTCCGGATCTATCACCACAGCACTTTCTTTACCCATAGGCCAAAACCTGCTGGCAATATCCTTACCGTCAAAATCGAGCTTTGTAAAAAACTGCTTTATAATGTTTAGATTGAGTTGATTGCTACCGTCAAGGCTTAAGGTAATATCACCAAGGGTTAAGAATATCGATTTACCATCAGTCTTAATTCCCTTAAGTAATTTCTTTTGTGCAAAAGGAAAGGCTGTATTGTATTGCTTAGCCAGTTGCGAATGGGCTTTTAATACCTCTTTGGGTTTTACACCAGCTTCGCCTAGTTGCATCATAACATAAAATTCTACCATGGTATGAAAACTAACTGCTCTTGAATTATCGACTACCCACGAGTATTGTGATCCAAACTCTTTACCAAGCTTTCCATCCCAATACGTCACCATCCAGGTAAGCACCTTTCTATATGGAAGCTGCAAAATATGGGCAATTTCAGACGCTGTATAGCAACCAGTACCGATGTCTATTTTGTTTTCGAAAATCATGTTTGATTTGGATTGTAACGAAGTTAGGAATTATTTCTTGTATTTGTCTCTGTCTGGCTATTACAGATTTCATGATCACGCCGCTATCATTCACCCTACAATTATAGAAAACTCGCCTTTATAGAATCGGTTGATAGCAACCGGAGATATTGACAAACCGTTCAATTCTTATTTAAAATCGATTACTTTCGCTTTCCAGAAATAAAGCAACCTTCATTGATCGATGCCCTCTTTAACATAAAACGCGCTAACGGTAAGGCACCCCATAAACCGATACTCCTGCTCGCTTTGATCCAGGAGATAACGGAAGGTGGAATAACAGAAAACCGCGTACGCATAACACCAGAGCTGATTGCAAGCTTTAAAGAAATCTGGTCGCGGCTGGTAGAAGGCAATTGGGACTGCAAGTTCTTTCTTCCCTTTTACCATCTAAAAAATGACAAACCAGGGTTCTGGTTTTTAAATCTCGAGCCGGGTGCTGTGGTTGCACTCACTTCTTCGTATTCCCCTAAGAGCGTAAGCGCATTAAAAGATGGGGTGCGTTACGCTTATTTTGCCGATTGGCTTTGGGACTTCCTTCAGAATAGCGCAAAACGGGAGAAACTGAGAAAGCAGCTACTCGAACACTATTTTCCAAACAAGCATTTCCGCGCCGAAGAGGTACACCGATCCACTGTAACCTATCTCCGTCAGCTCGAGCTCGACTTTGAACAAAACATTGCTGCCGACCGACTACCCAAGCTATACCGGCTAATAGAACGCGAAGCACGTTGTGCAATTTTCAAATCGCGTATTCCGCAGATTTACAACTATACCTGTGCCATATCGCGTCAGCAAATAACAACAAGTGGTGATGTGCAGATGATTGACGCTTGTCATATAAGGCCGTGGAGTAAAACGAAAGATGACTCCATTCAAAACGGAATAGCTCTCACTCCCACACTGCATCGGGCCTTTGACCGGGGAATTATTCGCATTAACGCTGATTACACTGTTGCCGTATCTGCCGACATTACCGAAAACGAAACCTCTCCGTTCAGCTTGAAACAATTTGAAGGAAGACGAATATTGCTTCCCGAAAATGAGGCGTGGTGGCCGAGGGTTAGGTGAAGGTGAATGGATTGGAAATGGGTTGGTTCAAGCGCTACCGAATAAATGCCATAGCGAGCGCGAAAAATCTCACTTTCTAACGTTCTAAAGGGTTTTCCTTTTGTATGTCATTCAACATTGGCAAAGACTTCGTTTTTAAAGTTTTTAATTTAGAGTTGACATGTGCGAATTGCACAAACACCAGGCCTTAACGGTTGGCATCATTCATTTCAGTTTTTATCAACTCTCTGGCAAAGTCAATAAATAATTTATACGCTTTGGTGAATGAATATTTGTCATCAGAGTGTTTTCTTGCAATGTTCCTTCTTACCATAGTGGAACTAACTAACCTTTTTACACTGTCATCATCATTTAATTGTTTGTTTGCCTTTACAATATCTGACCAAGTACTATTTTTTATGTATTCAACTATTTCATCAATATGGAAGTCTGAAAAACCTAATTCATCCATAAAGTTTTTTCCATCCTTGTCTAATTCATAGCACAGAATTGAAAAGAAGATGCTAATATCACGAGAAGTGTTCTCGTTGGTTTCATCTGAAATTAGATAATAAAACTCTTGGGTGTTTTTAAGTTCAAATCCAAACGATTTGTCAAAGAACTCAAGGTAGAAATCTTGATTTTCCTTTAAGACGCCAAAACAGGGTTCATCAATCGTGATAAATCTACCATCCATTAAAGAGGTTACTATTTGCTTGTGTTTATTAGGATACATTCTCTTTTTTACTGATTTTGAGTTTAGGCACAATGAATTCGCCTTGTTTGGTTTTTAAAGAAACATTCCTATTCTCCTTGTCTTGTTGAATTTCATATTCCTCTTCAAAAATTAAGCTTGTAATCATAAAGTAATTGTCAATACTAAAATCCTTAGTTTCATTTTCGATTGCATTTTTACACCAAGCGAAAAAGTCGGTTACTGGAAGCTTTGAGTTTAAGTTGGATTTGTATTCGCTCTTGTTGAATATCCATTGTTCAATATCATTGGATTCTTCTTCGATATAAACATCCTCTTCATTTTTGAATTGCTCAAAATATTCCTTTGTATTTTCGTAGATAAAAGGATTGTAAAGATTGTCCCTTGTTGTATTGAATAGTTTTGGTGGCTTTATTCCTTTGTAACAATTCATATTTGTTAGATAGTGGATAAATCCTTGCAAATACTCGCTTTCTGTTCTAATTCTATCAAGCAGTGGCAAAAGCTCGTTGCTTAGAATTGTGGATTGTTGACTGATGTCCTTAACCACTTGTCTCAATAAATTGTATAGCTTTTCAAATTGCCGTCTAATACTTTCATCCGAATACTCAAATCGCTTGTTATTAGAATACTGAGAAATACTGAGCAATTCGTTATAAATTGACTGAGAATGATTTATGTCTAAAATCGTGTTGAGAGGAATAATGTAGTAATCAATTAAATATCTAGCCTTTTGAACTTTCTCTTGATATTCAATTTTTCTAGTATTTGCTTTTAATTCCCTAGACTCATTTAATAGACTAACTGTATTGTTCGTGACGGCATTCCTAAACTTATTGATTTCATTCGACAAAGCTTCAATTCTAGCCAACAGAATGTTTTTGTCTTGATTTATTCCTTCTTTTATGTTCAAAAACAAGGTTCGGATAGATTGACCAAATTTTTCAATTTCTTCCGGAAGTAAAGGTTTGAATTGTTGTAAAACGAACTCAAACAACACAAAGTATGGTTCGTTAATTACATAATCATCATTTTGTTCAACGAGCATTTTGTGTTCAAAAAGTTGATTTTCTACATCACTGTCAAATTCCTTTAGTGTTTCGGCAACTTGACTTTTTAGGATAATTTCATTCTTAACCTGTATATCAAAAAGTTGTCTCAGCAAGTCAAAATGAGTTGCCAAAAATTGCAATATGGTTTTTGGCTCAGACTTAAACATTGATTAGTGTTTCCTGTTCTAAAAATCTATTGGTTCGGGCAACTTGTTCTCTAATTTCTACTACTACTGAATCTTTTGATACCTTAACAGCGTTACTCATTTTAGCTTTGTTCCCTTTTAAAGTTGCTGATTGCGTATTAAAAAGCTCATCATAATTACTAGGCACATACAATTTTGCACTTTTAAAAACATTTTTTATCCTTAAGTACTCGTCAAGTCCATTAAAATCATAGTCAACAAAAACCAATACTTCTTTTGCTTTAATCATTGAAATAGATTCTTTCCCAATACGTCCGTATTTGTGTGCAAAAAGATATTTTTCACCCAATAGTTTTTCAGCATTTAAAAAGCTTTCCAAATTCTCTACGAAGCAAATACTATCAGCTATAACTGAATTGGGCACGACAGAAAACAATCCAAAATCAAGAGTTTGTTTTTCCAAATCGACTTCCTTCTCATTAATCATATAAGTTGAAAAACCTCTGAACAAGAAAATTGGTTTACTATCAACCTTGACAGCCTTGGAGTTTCGATATTTTTTGATATTTCCTGATTTGCTTTTGGAAACTGATTTTTCTGAAAATGATGAATTGAAGAATTTTTCAAATTCTGTTTCTTTGGAAATTTCAATTTTAAAACCTCTGCCAAGCTTATAAGACTTTAGAATTTCTGCTCGAATCAAATTCTGAAATGTATCAGACTGCAAAACACCTTTCGGAATTGCCGATTTCGAAACAGATTTGTTTTCAAGCAATGATTTATATGTTTTGAAATCTACTTCGTTCATTGTGCCTCAATAGTTTTTCTTAAAATCACATTTCCGTTTCTCTCACTGAGAACAATTTTCCCCGTACTTCTTCTCACTAAATAGTATTTGTCAAAGCCGTCATAAGGATGTAGTGGTGCGGCTGAAATCGGAAGGAAATGGTGTTCCTTACAGAAGTTTAATATTTCAATCCTATTCGCTTCATCAATCGTTCCGATTTCATCAACAAATAGCACAATTTTATTTTCATCATCCTTTGCTACAATTTGATTGATGATTGACATAATGAGTACCAATCGAATCATTTTGTCTGTTCCGTCCGATTCAATTTGATTTTTCAAGTCAACTACTTTGTGCTGTCCCTTTTTCTGGAGATGAAGTTTAATATCAAACAAATCTTTGAATGCGATTGTAGTTTGATTGTCTAGATATTTATTGAGAGCATTCAGGTTTTCTGATTGGTCGTCAAAAATCAATTCTGATGTTAAGTCTCTAATTTGAATAATTTTATTTAAGTCCTTTATCAGTTTCTCATTCTCTATGATTTCTATTTTCAAAGTGTCAATATCCGAAATCTGTATCTTTTTGATTTTTGAGTTGAATTGATTAGTAATAAATGAGTTAAACTCTTCAAATCTTGAATATAATGTTTGACAAGGATTTGCAAATTGGGTTGAAATATTTTTAAGTAAACCATCAATTGCTTTTTGTTTATCATCTAAAGTGACCAATTCTGAATCAACGTGTTTTATAAAATCGGTTTCGCTAGCAAAAGAAGTTTCTGTTTTTGTTTTTAACTTTTCAAAAAGATTATCTTTTTTATACTTTATCTCTTTTCTTTCTTCAAAATTCCTTTTTAGGTTTTTGTAGATATTGTCAAGCGAATCGTTTGATTGATATTCTGCGGGTGTAATTCCTAGTTGCTCAAGTTCAACTTTCCAATTCTGAATTTCTTCGATTCTCTTCTCTTTTTGGAAAATATCTTTATTTAATTGCTCAAGTGTTACTGAAAGTTTTCTGATTTCTTCTTCAAGCAGTTTGATTTCACTTGCAGATTTTTCGTGTTCTTCTAGTAATGTACTGAACTCGGTTTTTAATGTCTCTAATTCTTTTAAAAAAATCGGAAGCTGTTTTAGTTTTTCAACTTTATCGGTTAAAACTTTGATTTTACTCTTTATGTCAGCTAATTCCTTTTGATGTTTTTCTAAATTTTTGGCTATAGGTAAAAGCTTTTCATTGATATCCTTTTCATTTTTAAGTTGTTCAATTTGTTTCTTTAAATCTTCAATGGATTCTATTGGTTTCCCTTTTATATCATTCGGCAATTCGATAATACCATCAAAAAGTTTCATCAAGTTTTCCGTGTGCTTGATTTTCGCAGAAATGTTCTCTGATGGCAAAGTTGAAATATCAGTTGAGAGAATTCTGTTCAGTAATTCTTTATTGTCTTGATTATCTGAAATTTGATGAATCAATTGATTAGAGTAGCTATCAACTTGATTTGTAATTTTTTGAATTTGAAATTTGGCTTTCTCAATCTTGTTCTCAATGTCTTTACTGCTTAGATTTTGGTATTCAATTTGAGTTATTTGGCTTTCAATTGTTTTTCTTTCAAAATCCAAGTTTTCAATTGATTGTTCTAAAAATTGTAAATTTTCAAATGACCTGATTTCGCTGACTATCTCATTTTTTTTGTCAATTTCTTTCTGTTTTTGGTCCACTTGGGTATTAAGTTTACCCAATTCTTGATTGAGCTTATCTTTTTTCGGATTTAGCGTTTCGTTTAAATGAATTCTATTTTTATCTCTTTCGGTTTTCATTTTTGAAATGGATGTCCCCAATTCTGAATAAAGAGATGAATATTGGTTGTCAAAAGCGAATATCAGTTCTGAAAGCAGCGCACTTTTACCGGCATATTGATTTACCAATTCTTTGAAGTCATTGAAACTTCGTTGTATGCTTTTTATTAATCTTATGTCTCGGTTGTGCTTTAATAAAGTTTGAATGTCTTTTTGATTTTTCCTTGAAAAAGAGACACTTTCATTTTCCTTATTGTCAGCAATTATCAAAGATTCTTTTAGAGAGTTGTTATTTATTAGCTGAGAATTTATCAGGTACTTATAGATTTTTGAAAAATTGTTGCTAATTCCCCTTCCATCTTGATTTACATTTTGGTTTAACCAAACAACCCCATTGTTTCGCTTGCCTATTTGATAAACGAAATTGAAAACATCTCTACGGTTTGGGAACTTATTGTGTTCTATTCCGCTTGTAGCAAATTCAGAAAGTAGAGAATCGAACTTTTTTAGTTTTTGCCCATTTGCTGTCTCGGTGAAATAATGTTCTTCTTTGTATTCACTGTCAATTTTATAGTAGTCAAGATTGCCTTCAGCGTTTCTTTTTACTAAAATACAGTAGTAGCGATTTTTGAAAATTTCAAATACGATAAAACTTGAATTGATTGAAGGAAAGTAGTGGTAGAATGTGGCTTTGTCTCCTGTTCGATTTCCGCTAAAAGTCATTTCCCTTCCGTCAATGATGAAAAGAAAGTTTAGTGCATAAATCAGTGTGCTTTTTCCAATATTATTTGGTCCGACAACCTGAAGTGAATTACAGTTATCTAGCTCAATGTCAGCTTTAGAGTAAATATCGGAATTCAGTATTATTAGTCGTTTCAGCATCTATAATCGTTCAATTTTATTTTTTTCAATTCAGTCAAGCATTAATAGAAAACAAACATGCCTAAAGGTTCAGATTGCTTCACAATAAATGAAAAGCGCTACAACTCAAATCTCTCTTCCTTAAGTTCAGCTTCACTAAATAATTAAAAGGATGGATTCAAGAAGTATAAACTCACATTTTCAAGAAAACATCTGATATAGATCGGTTACCCTACTAAAATACTCCACCTTTCTACCAACCAAAGTAAACATTCCCAACCAATAAAACCAACGCATCAACCGGCTAAAAGCTTCGCAGCATCTTTCCATATATTATGCGGTATAGGCTGATTCAATTCCCAAGTAATGCTCATTGGTTTTGATCCGTAATATTCCTTTATCCTACCTTCTCCTATAAAAACATACCCAAGCCTATTACCGAATTCATCTTTTGCTTTCTCCCTTAGAAAAAGTAGTATTCGCTTATTGTTCTTTTGATGATTTATATATGAAATACCCTTTGCTGTTTCCGGACCTGCTGCATTCTGGCTTTGCCAGTGAAATAAAGTTTCATTGATAGCATAGTCATCATACATCGTTGTAGGCGAGAAATTCTCTTCCGATTTGATCAAATTGATAAAAAGTAATTCTGTATCAAGTGCTGCATTTTCGGCAACCCCCTCCCTGTTCGAACTTTTCTGGACAAAACTGCTCAACTGAAACGCCGCCAAAATCTGATCTCTGGTATATCTTGAATGAATTTTGAGAGGCTGAGTATACGGGAGCTGAAAATTAATTTCTTTAAAATCAATTTCATCAATTAAGACTTCTAGAACTTCAATGATTTCTTCTACCAAAACTTTGCTTTTACCAATTGCCCGAATACTTTCTTCGAGTGAAGAGAATCCTTGAGCTTTTTTCCAGATATCATAATGAAGCATTAAAAGCATGATTTTTCCATTTTCATCAAATTCTTCAATCGAAATATTGAATTGCTTTTTTGCCAAATTCAAGATAAATTGAAAATAGCTCGTGGAACTCGTGGAAAGCCATTTTCTCAGAATAGCCGAAACGATTTGTTTTTCATTCTCGGTTGAGAAATCATCGTGCTTCCCGGCTATTTGGCAAAGCCTTTTCCAACTACCTCTTTTGTAGATTGCCTGAAGAGCAATATTATTGAGCTCTATGAAATTTTTCAGCGTTAGAGGTAGAGTCGTCTGGTGCTCGAAAGTCTTTATCTTTAAGATCAATTGATTCGTATTGAGCGAAGTTGCAGCAGTGATATTCTGAAGGATGACCTCCTTAGTTTTCTTTTCCAGAACAACTGAACAACCCAAAGGCAAATGCGGAAAATCATCTTCAATTTCCTTCTTTACGGAAGTAGTTGTTTTTCCAATAAGGGCTCTAAACTTGTTTTCAAAATTGTATTCTGGTCTTGAGTTACCTACAAAATCAAGCACTGAAAGACATTCCTTATTATCTGCTAAGCGCAAACCTCTACCCAATTGCTGAAGGAAAATAGTCAAACTCTCAGTTGGTCGTAAGAAAAGAACAGTGTCAATTTCGGGGATATCTATTCCCTCATTGAATATGTCAACTACGAATAAATAGTTTATCCTTTTATTCTGTAAATCAGCTCGAAGCGCACCCCGATCTGAGGCATTAGCCGCTGTCAAATATGCCGCTTTCAATCCCGCCAAAAGGAACTTTTCTGCCATAAACTTTGCATGCTCTATGGTTACGCAAAATCCGAGAGCACAAACCTCATGTAGATCTTTGGTATACTCTTGCAGAGCCTTAATTATTTCACCTACTCTTCTATCGTTAGCAGTATAAATTTTGGTCAATTCACTAGGAATATATCTTCCTCTTTCCCATCCTACAGTGGAGAGATCTATACTATCCGTAATTCCGAAATACTGGAATGGACATAACAACTTTTTATCGAGAGCCTGAGGTAACCGAATTTCGGCCGCTATGCGGTTGTGAAAATCTTCTTGAATGTCGCCGCCATCCATTCTCTCAGGTGTTGCGGTAAGCCCCAAAAGCACCTTAGGTTTGAAATAATTTATTATTCCGCGATAACTATTTGCCGTAAGGTGGTGACACTCATCAATTACGACATAATCAAAGTATTCTGGACTTAAATCCAACTGATCCAATCTATTATTTATGGTTTGAATCGACGCGAATACAAACTCGTAACGATCAGGAACCATACCATCCACCCACAGTTCCCCAAAATTATTATCCTTTAAAATGCCGCGGTAGGCAGATATACTTTGGGTCAATATTTCCTTGCGATGTGCAAGAAAGAGGAGTTTAGAAGACTTATTTTCCTGTTTAAATCTTTTGTAATCAAAAGCAGATATCACTGTTTTTCCCGTACCTGTTGCCGCTACTACGAGGTTTCTATTTCTGTCGTGAACGTTTCGCTCTACTTCAAGCTTTTCTAATATCTCAGATTGAAACGGATAGGGTTTAATGTCGAAAAATGAAATATTTAAACCTATCCCTCCGGGTATCCTGCCTTGACTCAATGATTTTACCAACTTTTCACGATGAATACTATCATCAAAAGTTTCGAAATCATCACTCCCCCAATACGAGTCAAACGTTTTTTGAAACTTATCTATAATATGGCTCACTTCCCGAGTGGTAATTTTGATATTCCATTCCAGGCCATCGGTTAAAGCTGAACGCGAAAAATTTGAAGAACCAATATAGCCGGTGTGAAAGCCTGTGTTTCTGAAAAACAAGTAGGCCTTTGCATGCAGACGTTCATTTCCTGCATTGTAAGATATTTTGACCTCGGTGTTTTGGAGTTCAGACAATAATTGGATAGCCTTATAGTCTGATGCACCCATATAGGTCGTGGTAATCACCCTCAACTTACCGCCTCTATTCGTAAACTCTTCAAGTTCCTTTTTAAGGATTATTATTCCTTTAAATTTTATAAAAGATACCAAGAGATCAACTTTGTCTGCCGAGAGAATTTCTTTTTTAAGTTCGCTTTCAAGAGACAACCCTCCATTTCCACCAGTAAACAGCTCGCTATGAGTCAATCGGGTATAGGGTGTGATTTCCTTCAGGCGTAAATCAAAATCACTGAAATGAGCGTCCACTTTTGAAAACACAGCTTTTAAAATCTCGCCTTCAATTGCAATTAAATCTTTGGTGAAATCCTCCTTTTCAAGTTCTTCGTTTAGAACCCTAATTAACTTATTTGCAATTTCGATCTGCGTTTCAAGCTTGTTTTCACTCTTTACAAAATTCAGTGCATTTTTAATCGTACGAGACAAATGTTGCGACAAAAGTGCTGAAGCCTCCTCTTTATCTATCAAGGATGTATTAATAAAAAATTTCTCCTTGTCGAGCTCGCCTATTTTCTGAGAGACAAGCTGAGTAACCAATTCTTCGTAAATCCCTTGATTCATAGACTAATAAATTCTTTTACTATTGAAATATCTGCTTCTGCCCAATCGAGCTCGCTTAATTCGTTTTTGTCGAGTAAGAGATATTGACTATGCTCTTTTAGATATATTTCACCCTCCACGTAATCTGCAATAAACGGAATGAGTTGGATAGAAAAACTGTCATAATCGTATCGTGATACACGAAGTTTTCTATTTATTTCAATCTCAATATTTAACTCCTCTCTAATCTCTCTTTTAATACACTCTTTTTCACTTTCACCGGCCTCTATCTTCCCTCCCGGAAATTCCCATTTTAAGGGCATCTTCATCTCTGCACTTCGCTGCACAACAAGTGTCTTTCCGTTAATAATAATTATCGCGCAGGTTACGTCGATGGCTTTCATTAGTTGAAATATTTCCAGTTTGAAAATTTACGATTTTGCACTAAACCTATCTTTTCGGCTTAAATGTATGAATCTTCCCGGAGCTAAGTATTATGCCCTTATAACTCACTAAAATCCCCAAAAATTCCGTATCTTACTTACTAAACCAACCAATCAAAATAACCCCACAACCAAACCCAAATCGGAGATGCTGATAAATCTCCGATTTCGTCAGTAAAACAACAAGGTCATAGCGCTTTGCTAGCGCTTTCATAGCGCCTTCATAGCGCTATGCTGGCGGTCCTCCTCCTATCCAGACATACTACAACCCCTATATAACCGTTATCTAACTAAACACTAGCAAGTAACTAACAAGCATCTAACTAAATACAAGAAAAGGTTCAACTAAAATGAAGAAATCATGGCAAAGCAACGAGGTATCAACCCATTCACAGGAAAAGTCGGCGAAGTAGTAGGCCGCAAACTAAACGGAGAATATATAATATCAGCCCCGGGCGGCTTCACATCCGAGAAACTCCAGGCAGGCAAAAAAGACCAATTTAAAGCAGTATTCGAGAATGCCAGCGAATTTCGCAGAGCCTCTATGATGGCTTCCGCCATTTACAAGACTATCGACAAGGATGAATTTTCAGCCAACTTACACGGCAAGGCTTACAACTACCTCGTAGGCCAACTTCAGAATTTTCTCAAATACGACAAGGTTCACCCAAAAGGAAAAAGAAAACCAAATGAAACGGCTATAATGCAGTCGGTCGGTTATCAATTCAATCCTCCCGCTCAGTCCACACTAAAAGACAATCTGCAAATCACCGAAACAGACCAAACCAACCTCACCATTACGATCCCCCGCGGAGGCGATCAGTTCGTATGGCCAAAGCCCGCTGCAGCCATCCAGCTATTCTTCAACACCGCTCAAATCGACTACCAAAACCAAACCGCTCCCAACCCCGCATTCCATTTTGAAGAATTGCGCAAAGAAGAAATCCCACCCAATCACCAAATCCAGATCCCTACACCCCCGGGCAATTGCCTCCTCCTAATCGGCGCCCGCTTCCTCGAAGAAGTTAATAACGACTTCTACCTCCTCCATAACAAAACCCACAGCCCGCTTTTTATTGGGTATTATCGGAAGGGTGATTAGAGGTTAGTTTTTGGTGCCTGGTACTGACGACGCGCTACTGACCCTAAAGGTCAGCATGTTCCAACCATACGGACGCCCTGACATACGCCCTCCCTCTGGTCGTCGGTCGCCAGCATTTCCGATTCCTGGTTTTTAGACTAGTAAACCGCGAACTTCGGTCGCATCTGCCCGTGTCTTGATAATGTAGGAAAACTTGAAAAAAGGGATTATCAAACTCGCAAAAAGATACGTCAGATCGAGTGGCCGAAAGCCTTAGGAATTGTAGGCGCCACAATTCCACTGATTTGCTCGACTTTAACAGAATACGTACTCCTCATCTTTCTCGCTACTAGAAATGGAGGATAAAGGCGACGGGCTATCGCGGGAAGGGCCCCGAAAAATGTGCGGAACCGAAGGCGTGAGCCGAGCTCACCGATTCCTAACAAATCAATACCTAGAGGTAATTTGAGTTGCACGGCCAGGGCGGCGAAGGCCTTGTGCGACAAGTGCAAGCTCAAATTCGGATTTTTCGGTGCCTTTTTTGCTTTACTTTTTGGGCAAGCAACTAAGGGAGCATCGCGGACGTTCTCACAGATACTTTTAAATTTATATTATTTCATCTGTAAAAAGTAAAAAGAAGACACATTCCTCCGGTGGCTGAGTATTACCCGCTGCGCTGGGCATCTCCTTTTTTAAGTGTGTTTCGGCTTCGCATCTCGATACAACCGACGAAGGAGCTCAGCGAAGCTAATTTTCACTTTAAGAATCTCTAACTCGCTCTGCTCGAAGAGCTTCTAAAAGGGAAAATCACTCCTTTAGACTTGTATTAGCTTTACAAATCGGGAAAAGGGAAGGTAAACCATTGTCACTCCAGCAAAGAGCTATACATCGATTCGGACCTTTCCTTTTTTCATCATGCAAGTATCAAATAGAAATTCAGGGATTATGCCCTATTATTAAGGAGTTGATTTATGCATGACTATCCCGAGTTATTACAAAACTAAATTAAAAATCATGAAGAATCCAACTTATTTCATTGGTATTGATGTCAGCAAAAGCACAGTTGATATGACCCTTATTTTAGCAGGGAGACCGGTTCATCACGTGGTGAAGAATACACGGCCTTCAATTAAGAAACACTTGAAAATGCTGCTGGATGAGTATGCATTGAAAGAATCTGATATTGCCATTGGTATTGAGAATACAGGAAATTACAGCTTACCATCTTTAGAGGTTTTTTCTCAAACGGCTGTTGTGCTTTATTTACTTTCTCCATTGCATATGAGTAAGAGCATGGGGTTGGTAAGAGGCAAAACCGACTGTATTGACAGTTTTCGTATTGCACAGTTTCTTTCAAAGAACTATGCCGAACTTGCGGAGTATTTACCAAAACGGGAGGTCATATCAGAGCTGACCTTATTGCTCTCCAGGCGTAGTAAACTTCAGAAACTCATCCGGTCTGAAATGAGTACGACGGAGGCGCTGTGTTGCGTAAAGAAAGGAATGGCAACTCGGCTTATCATTGCCCAGAGCAAGGCAGACATCAAGCACCTTAAAAAGCAGATTAAACGAATAGAGGAAGCCATCCAGGCACTGATCAAAGCAGATGAGCAGCTTTCTCATCATAGCGATTTGCTTCAATCGATTCCTGGGGTTGGAAAAGTACTAACGTGGTATCTATTGGTAAAAACAAATGAATTTAAAAACATCAATGAAGCAAGAAAACTTGCCTGCTTTGCTGGCGTGGCTCCTTTCGAGCACTCATCCGGATCATCGGTGAGAGGGCGCACCAAAGTCTCTGTATATGCTGATAAAGTATTGAAAAAAGTACTGCATATGGCCGCCATGAGAGCTTCAACTCTCGAAGGTGAGCTCAGAGACTACTACCTGAGAAAAGTTAATGAAGGGAAAAATAAAATGTCTGTTTTAAATGCATTACGCAATAAATTAATACACCGCATTATTGCCGTCATTAACAGAAATCAACCGTATTTAAAAAATCATCAAAATCACTTGATATTGTCATAGAAATCGATGTGACGTGCATTTTGGTATAATTGATCAAAACGAATTTTAACAGGACGGCAGTGATTCGTAATTTATTTTCCCATCACCAAATCAGCACATTCAACATCCTGATCCAAGATGCTGATCCAAGATGCTGACCGCAGCGTCAGTACCGCAGCGTCAGTATGCTGACAAATCTTTGATTTCGTCAGTACCAAACCACTTCGCGCCTTAGCGCCTTGGCGAGAAACAAAAAGTGAGCAACGCGAACCTCAGCGCCCTCCGCGTAAAAACTTTGCGTCTTAGCGGTTAAAAGCACCCAAACAACCAATCAAATCCAAAGGAAACTCCCCAAAACGAAAACCACTTGCAGCTTAAAGCTTACGGCTTACAGCTCCTTTCAAATACAGCCGAGCCATGCGCCCCACTAGCGACTCGCGACTCGTGACTCGCGACTTAAGCCTACCCCTCCTTCCAAACCCGGAAACAAATAAGCGCATAAATCAACGCCGACTGATCCTGCCTCCCACTCCTATGCGCCTCAACCAATCCCCGAATAGCATCCCCATCAAAATACGCCTGATCTGCAAAATACTCCACGGGCAAAAACGCATCAAGCACTTCCTTCTTCGCCAACAAACTCCGCAAAGGCATCCCAAACCCCGCCTTCCGCCGATGTGTGACATACCGCGGAATAACATCCGCATAAGCCTCCTTCAAAATTTTCTTCGACTTCATCTTCCAGTTGAGCTTGTACTCCACAGGCAGCCCGGCCGCAAACGTCACCAAATGATGATCTAAAAACGGCACCCTGCTCTCCAGTCCGTAAGCCATGCTCGACCCATCGAGATAATGCAGATTCTTAACCAGAAAATTCTCCATCTCAAACTCAAACAAAGCGTCAAACGGATCTTTTCCGGAAGGGAAATAAGGCGCTACAAACTCATCAAACCCTGCATCTCCATTAAAAACCGAAAGTGCCGAATCCACATCGCCCACCAAACTGTACCGACTGGGTTCGTAGTCTTTTCCAATATTATTGCCCCACTTCTGTAAATACCGGCGATACGCCTTAAACGGACCCTTCCCGGCATTGACAGATCGCATGGCAGTGCCCACCAGCGGGTTGAGTCCGGGAATGCGCTGCGACATCTGACTAAGCCGAAGCAAAAAATGCCCGTTGTACCCAAGAAAAAGCTCATCGGCACCCATACCGCTCAGCACCACCCGGTGATCGGCGGCGGCCTCACGGGCAATAAGCATGGCGGGAATAATCGATCCATCGGCTATCAAATCATCGCAGGCGTGAACAGCATTGTGGAGATTTTCGGCAGTGAGCGTGTCTTGACCAATCGGTATTTGCCGCAGGTCAAGACCCCAGTCTGCCGCCAGTTTCCGTGCGTAAT
The DNA here is from genome assembly GCA_963748925.1 of uncultured Cryomorphaceae bacterium. Classification (GTDB taxonomy): domain Bacteria; phylum Bacteroidota; class Bacteroidia; order Flavobacteriales_D; family Cryomorphaceae; genus Cryomorpha. The sequence continues at coordinate 178,707 of CAVVKG010000007.1, forward strand.
ACCCGTCAGATGTTGTGCCCTCGGCCTTGAGGTCGCTGGCATTTTTCACGGCGCAGTAATGCACGTTATTTCCGCCTTTGAGGTAGTGCGCAATGATCGAACTGTCCAACCCTCCCGAAAGGTAATTCGCAATGGGCACATCGCCAATTAGCCTGCTCTTTACGGCTGTTTCCAGCAAATGGCTCAGCTCTGCTTTGGCATCATCATAACTCCCTTTAAAGGGCACAATTTCTTTAGAAAGTTCCCAGTACTTCTCGCTGCGTTTCTTCCCGGTGTGAAGGTCTATCTCGAGCATTTCGGCCGGTTTCAAACGCCGCACTTCCGCATGTAGCGTCTCAGTTCCGGGTGAGTATTTAAACGCCAGATACCTCCCGATCCCCCCTTCATTTAGCGAAAGCGATAACCCCGCCGACTTGAAAGCCTTAATCTCACTGGCGAAGGCAAAAACACCGTTTCGCTCGTAGATATATAGCGGTTTTACGCCCATCCTGTCCCGGTAGAGCATGAGTTTCTGCTTCTGCCTGTCGAGGATGGCAATGGCAAAATCGCCGCTAAGCTTACTCACAAAGTCGCTGCCATATTTGAGGTAGAGCTTCAGAATAACTTCAGTATCTGTCTTGGAATGGAAGGTCTCGCCGGCCAGATACGTGGCGCGCAACTCTTCAAAATTGTACACCTCGCCATTGTAAATCAGGGTGGCAGGCCCCTCGGTCATCGGCTGATTTCCGGCTGTGCTCAAATCGATTATCGACAGTCGGCGGTGCCCCAGATACACCTGATGCGCTGCGCAAGTTTCGGCGATATAATCACCCGAATCGGGCCCGCGGTGCACAAGGCTTTCCAGCGCTGCCGCAGCGTTGATTCCCTCCAGACTTTTAGCCACAAACCCTACTATTCCACACATTTCGACTCCAGAATTTGGTTAAACACGCCACCTAGCTTCGCCACCATCGCCGATGCGGTGAAATCCGGCTTCGTACAGCTCCCGCGACTTTGCACCCATATCTCTGCGCAGATCAGCATTATCGATAAGCAGCGCCAGCTTTTCGGCCAGTATTTCGGGCTCAGGATCTTTAAGTAAAAAACCATTTTGACCATCCTTCACGCTTTGTGATATGGCTCCCCTGTCCGTGCTCACAATCGGCAATGCCGCAGCCATGGCCTCCACCACACTCCAGGGGTGCCCTTCCGGCAAACGGGGCGCAAAGACAAAAATATCGGTATCGGCAAGCGCCTGCCACTTGGCCTCGCCATGCACCGACTTGTGGAGGGAGCAATGTGGCAATCCCGCAGCTACAGCCTCACAACGCGCCTTGTATTCCACATTATCCCAACTTCCGTAGGCGTGGAATTCAAAAGTGGGTAAATCGTATTTCCGATGCAAAAGGGTAAGGGCTTCCAGCAATTCCAGAATCCCCTTTCCGGGAAGGTAATTTGCCAGGTAGGTAACTTGAAGCACCTGCTTCTCCCTCTCGACTGTTAAGGAGTGCGAAGGTGCGGGAAATGCGTAATCGGCACCATTGGGCACCACGAAAATGCGCTCGTCGGGAATCAACCCCTGAAAAATAGGCCTCAGATTATCGCCCAGCACAATAGCTCCATCCACCTTTTTAAGCTGCTTTTTTACCGCCTTTCGGCGAAAGCCGTCTAAACCGTCATACCAGCTGCGCCACACACTTCCGCGCAACTGGATAAGCACACGAGCCCCCGAGGCTGCGGCCATTCTGATAAAGGGAATATCCTTGAAAAATCCGGCCGTAGTTTGCCCGATGGGAATAAGAACCACGTCGGGGCTTTACCTCTTTCACCATCTTCTTAAAGGCGCGGTATTTCTTGCGAATGACTTGTATTTTGCCCAGCTGCATCTTTCCCATATCGGCCACCGACGCATTGATGCGAGTATCGAAATGGTGCAGATCAAAGGCTTCGCGCAGGCTCGAATTGAGAATAATCTCTGTAGCCAGCGCGGGACCCATCAGCGGAGGCGGCAACTTGCCGAGTATTAATATTCGCGGTTTATCCATTTCGTGAGTTTATCCCCCGGAAGGGAAGCATAAGCAAAAACAGCCAGCACAAAGTACATGAACGGGGCGTAAAATGTGGGCGTAACGCTGATGCTGTAAAAAAGTAAAGCTACAAAGGTAGAAACGAGAAGGTACCGCTGTGCAATGCCCAGAAAAATGCGGTGCATCCAGAACCTGACGAGCATAAAAACATAGAGAAACAACCCGACTATGCCAGTGCAAAAGAGCATACGCACAAAATCGTTGTGCGACCCAATTCCGATAAACTGATACACATAGTCAAACTTAAGCGGGTACCCGAAGAACTGCACGGGCACACTTTCGGCCGAGAACTTTGTGAGCATCATGCGCCAGCGTCCCACACGCCCATGAAGGAGCCTGTCTGTATCCTGCACTCCCGAATAAACCTGCAAATCGGTTTCTACCAGTGGCGTAATCTGTTCATCAATAAACTGCGGACCCCAAAACGCAATAAATAGGCCACCAATAAAAATGATGCTCATGGCGAGGCTGGTATTCTTTGACCTGAAATTAAAGAGGAGAAATAAGGCTAGCAGCAAAATAAAGACGGTGTAAGAAGCCGTGTGGTGAATATTAGCAAGACCAAGCAAGGCCACCATCACAACCGGAATCAGCAGCATTAATCTTTTTCTCTGTGACACAATATGCTGCCGCGCAAAGTAAAAATAGGATGCCACAATAAGGGCAAATGTGATAAACATACCGTAGCTCATCACGTCACCAAAATTACCCTGTATGCGCTCCATTCCCCGGCTCTCTTCTATGCGAATAGGAGTGACGAAAATTTCATAAAACAAAAGCAGGGCAACAAAAACACCGGAGTAAAGAAAGCTCTGCAAAATACCGTGGAGATCGCGGATATCTGTAATACACAAACGCAGGAAGAAGTAGATGTAAACAGGCATTGACAGCTTGAGCACAAACTCAATCGACAACAGCGAAAAGGGGTCGTAAAAAAGCAGCATCAATGTGCTAAAAAGCACAGCAAAGCTCCAGTACAAAAAGGCTTTATCTGCGGGGTTAAACTTTGGAAACCGGTATTTGACAAAAGCCAGAATACATGCCAGTGGCGTAAGCACTCCCACAATATACGGAGGCGACAAAAGCGGACTCACCTCCTTTAAAAAGTAAAGGTTATCGACCACAGGCCTGAAAACCACCAACAGCGGAAACCACCTGAACGCCCAGGGCAAACTCTTAAGCCATTCTATCCACTCCTTGAATGTCACTCCGTATTATCTAGATTTCTCAAAACCACAAAGAAACTGCGAAGAAAGGTGAAAATGGGAGGAAATAGCAGTTTCTTTTCCACAAACCTGTACAGTTATGAACCGATTAAGGATAATTTTATACGCAAATCTTTCAGAAAACTCTATCCTCGTTCAGTCGAAGGATTTGAAAGTGCGCGGGCCCTTAGCTAACCGAGCACCTTTGTGCGAGCTTAGGATTACCTTTAAAATAAACACTCTGAGTAAAAGGCGGGCCGGCGGTGGGGCAATTAAAGGCTTCGCCGACATCGGAATACCTAATAAAACTAATACGTATGAGTAAAACGGAAAAAGTGCGCTATCGACTAAAAGGCGCTTGCGTTTACACCCCTGCGACTATAAAAGTCCGTAGGATACCTACTTTTAAGATCGGGATCGCACTTTTTCCGGAGCGGGTGGATAGCATTTTTTAGCTCTTGAATTTTATTCGTTAGTGTTCATTTTAATTGTGCTCATGAGCTCGGCTAGCGCCTCGGTTGCTCCACTTTGTTTCAAGACTACCGAAAGCTCTGCTTGAGCTCACGAATCCAATTTAAAATAATTAAGCATGAGTAAAGTGGAAATAAAAGTGATGCTTCGCGTCTCAATTCAGCAATAACCACAAGCCCTAAGGTTGCAGCCCACTCGGTGTGACGCATCTAGGGAAATCACTAGCGCCTCAAACCAAACCAACCCGCACATCGGAGATTCACACACTTCGAGTACCTCAGTGCGGCGCATCGAAGATCCTGACGACCAGCGGGAGTGCTTACGTACCGACAGCGTCAGGATTCACACATTCATCATTCACCCCTTCCCGCACCCCGACCCTGAAGGGCGCCACCGCACAAGGCCGTGTTCCAAGAGCCACGCAATTCACACATTCATCATTCACACTTTCACACATTGAACATTCACACACTTCGAGTACCTCAGTGCGGCGCATCGAACATTCACACTTTCACACTGCACACGCTTGAGTACGTCAGTGCGGCGCTTGAACATTCACACTTTCACACATTACACTTCACACATTCACACATTCACACATTCACAATTAAAATACGTATCACCTATGCACTTCAATCAATTGCACTAATTTTAACCCCAAATCCTCTGCAACAATAAATGAACGCTTTTCTTCATAGGCTTATATTTTTTACCACCCTCGCCCTGGCTGGCTTGGGACAAAACGCCTATGCAGATCAGGACGGTGAAAAACCCGAACCAAACGTTCTGTTGACAGATGAACGATTCTTGCTCGACCCCAACAGCTCCTTCACAATTGAGGATGTGATGAAGATGGAATTTAACGACTCCGAGGATGACGCCTACGATCTCCTCAAGAAACTTAATTCCAATAGAATTGTATGGATCCGCACAATCGCGGAAAATCGATCATCTCAATATTTTGACGGATATATTTACTCCAACGCCTGCTCTGAACGCACCTACTACTGGATTGAAAATGATAGTCTTTATGAAAACCTCGTTGGTTTTTTACAGCCCGAAGAAGACGATGTTATTTTCTTTGACCGTTACTTAACTCCGATCACGCTCGAACCCGGCGAACAAAAAACGTGTATATGTAAAAGTCGGGAATTTGTGCGCTACCTGCACGCAAACCCTGTATTCACAGGAATTGCAGAAAAGGATGATTTTAGAGATTTTATAAAACCCGCCGGGACCTCCCCGCTGGTCAACCTTCAAGTTTTCTTTAATGGATTGCTTATCTTCCAGCTACTCTACATCCTCATTCAATGGTCGCTCGTAAGGCGAATAGAATATTTCTATTACGGCCTTTACATCATTTCAGTCTTTGCATATTTCTGGCCACGTCACATTGTTTCCGCCATGAGCATTGATGGAATTGAAGTCCCAATTTCTCATTTCGTTGCTAACGCAAATGATATTCTTCTGGTGCTACCCACCTTCTTTTACTTCAGGTTTAGCAGGCATTTTATCGACATGCCCAAGCACAAGCCGGTCTGGAACAGAATAATAAAGGTTTTTGAATACACTTTTTTGGGACTAACAGTCATGGTAGCTCTCACAAATGCCATCATACCAAATGACTTACAAAAAGATGCCATTGTCATGGCGTGTATCGTCATTCAATTTATCTTAACTATTATAGCCTTACGCGGATTCTTTTCGGTAGAAACACTTACCACCCGATTTATTCTCACAGCAGGAATTATTGCTCTCTCCGCGCATGTGATTTCCATAACACTCTCGGTTTTTAATATCTATCCGAATATCCTCAATATTGCTCCCATCGCTGTTACAATGGTGGGCATCATCATTGAGATTGCCATTTTCAATTCCGGTCTTCTCTTTAAAGGAAAGGAAGTGGAAAAGGACAAGTTTATGGCACAAATGAAACTCCTGAAGGAAGTTGAGGCCAAGCAGAAAATTGAGCTCGAATACGCCGGCGTGCGTGACAAGATAGCACGCGATCTTCACGACGACATTGGGAGCACCCTGAGCAGCGTGAGCATTTACAGCTATGCAGCAAAAAACAAACTTGCTAATGGCAATATCGACGAAGCAAAAGATCTTCTTGCTTCCATTGAAAAAAATGCCCTCACAACACTCAACTCTATGGGCGATCTGGTGTGGGCGATAACCCCATCAAACGACTCAGCCGAGAAACTCCTCGAGAGAATCAACTCTTTTGGGTACGAAATTTTAAGTGCTAAAGAATGCTCGTTTGATATGGAAATAGATCCCTTATTCTATACCTACAACTCAAACCTTGAGCAGCGTCGAAGCCTCTTGCTCATTTGCAAGGAGGCACTAAACAATGCAGCAAAATACTCCGGAGCAAGCAAAGTTCAGCTTAAAATAACCCCAGACGAAAACGGCTTTAGAGTAGTTATTTCTGATAATGGAAAAGGCTTTGACATCGAAAAAATCAAGACAGGAAATGGGCTCGGCAGCATGAAATCCAGAGCTTCAACTCTTTCAGATTACTTTGAGATATCATCAACAGAAAATGGAACTATTGTATCATTCAACATTTAGCGAGTAAGAAAGAATTTAAAATAAAAATACATTGATACTATTTGACATACTGTATAGCAAGAATTCGTTACCCCTAAAAGAATTGAAATGCCGTATCTTGCTTAAAAGTTTATTAGTATGAGTGCAACTAACCAAAACCCGATTCGCGTAGCCATTTTTGATGACAATCACGAACGTCTTCAAAGCTTAAAGTTCCTGATAGAAATGCAATCAGATTTGCTATGCGTAGGCACTTTTCCGGATGCCAACTCTGCCCTTAAAAATGTTGAATCTTCCAAACCCGATATCATTCTGATGGACATTGAAATGCCCGGAACAACAGGGATCGAAGCAGTGAAGATCATCAAGGAAAAGCATCCCAAAATCACCATTATCATGCAAACGGTTTTCGAGGATGAGGAGCGAATTTTTGAGGCAATCAAATCAGGTGCTTCGGGATATATTCTCAAAAAAACCAATCCGGATAAAATCCTGGAGAGTATTCACGATGCCAGCGAGGGCGGTTCTCCAATGACTCCGGTAATTGCCACCAAGGTTCTCAGCTTCTTTCGGGAAAAGCCTGGGCAGGCGTCAGAAAAGTACGAGCTCACCGGCCGCGAAAAGGAAATATTGAGCCTGCTCACCAATGGTTTAAGCTATAAAATGATCGCAGCCGAAATTGACGTTTCCTACCATACTGTAAACGCTCACCTGCGCAACATTTACGGAAAACTCCATGTTAACTCACTGGGAGAAGCCGTGGCAAAGGCTATTAAAGAGAGGTTGGTTTAAGCTAAAGTTCAATGTTCAAAGCGCCGCACTGAGGTACTCGAAGTGTGGGAATGTTCAAAGTTCGCTAAGGACCTGACGATAAATATCAGGATCTTCAATGTAAATAATGTGCTGATTTTTGCAGGGTCAATTGCTCGCTGATCTCGCAAATTACGCACCTACATCACTTTACCTCACCAAACTTAAAAGCCAATCGGCAATTTCCGTCCACCCAAACTCTGCCTGCGCCAATTTTGCCCTCGCAGCGCGATGATCATCATCATGATTAGCTTCAACCCACACTCCTAAATCCGTTTCCCCGGCATGGTACACTGCTTGCCTGAATCCGGCTTTGCAATATGCTCCAGACTCCTGTCATTGCCCATCACCATGGGTAGCCCGGTGCCTATCGCCTCAAATATCGATATCGCCGGAACGGTGTAAAGCGCCAAATCTGCTGCATTATAGAGCGTGTTGAGTTCGCTTTTTATCTGCATATCCCAGCATTCTAAAACGATTAGCTCCCAACCGGTTCATCAGCATTTTTTCAAGTTCTTTCGCATACCCATCACCCGCACTACCCACGAGGAGCCACTTCACATTCTCAGGCATTCTCTCAAAAATCGGAATAGCTTTTTCCAGATTCTTCTCGGCTACTATTCGGGTAGCAGTAATGATAATTTTATCGCTTTCGCGAAAGTTTAGCGCATCTCGCTTCACCCTGCGCAAGTCTGTCGAAAAGTAGAACGTGTCGGGCCAGAATCCCAGACTGATAAAACCCGATTGACGCCGAAGGATCTCAGCTTCTTTTCCACCCATCATCCGAGCTGCCGCCTCAAAGCTCTCGGGTGTGTATGCCAGGAGTTTTTCGCTTTCGCGGATAGCCTTTCGATAAGTTGACTTCTTGAAAAGAGCGAACAATAGCTTTGTTTTTAGCGATCCATTCGCATAAGAATAGGCGTTATCACCAAAAAGCGAAACCACGCGAAATTTTGTCTTAAAAACCGGCTTCGGAAAAGCCTTCCCAAGACCTATTACAACCACCAGATCGGGGTTGAGCCGATTCAATTCACACTCAATTCCATTGGCAACTACCACTTGCCCAAGGGTAAATTTCGGCTTAAGTCTAATCACTTCCAACCCTTCCGGATCATCGCCAAATCCTCTATTCAGATTCCCGACATAGGGCGGAATAGCCGTGCTGGTTATAACAGTAATATCATGGCCGAGTAAGGCAAATGCTCGTGCCAAATGCACTTCCAGGTAGCCCAGCGAGGGAATAAAATGCCCGCAAACAATGGTGATTCTATTCAATGTTCAAAGTGTGAATGTGTGAATGTTCAACCCTGACGCTAGCGGTCAGGATCTCCGATACGCCGCACTGAGGTACTCGAAGTGTGTGAATTTTCAATTTCCAAAGTGTAAATCTATAAATAGTTTAATGATGACTTCTATTCATCGAACTACTTCATTCGCTTAATCATAGTTGACCGAATTTTCCCAAGAATTTTACAAATCTCGTCGGCATCACTTTCCATGCTTTCAAATTCCTTATGGTCTAAATAATCAGTTGCATGAAGTAATCTTAGCCAGTATATTGTCTCTCGGGATTCCTTGTAGGCAATTCCAAATTTATTAGTAAAATCTTTATCAGATACTCCGCCGATAGCTTCTTCGACATTGGCTCCTATACTAGTCCCAGATCGCAACAATTGTTTCGAGATTACGAATTCCTTTCGCTCACCCGATAATACCTTGCAAAGCATCACAATTCTCACAGCGAAATCAAAAGTCTTCTCTCTTATTATATTTTGCTTCTCCATTCAAGCTTCAACATTACACCGTAAATCTAACGATATTAACTCTAAAAACTATCACAAAGTCACATTGCCATTCATAATTCACACTTTGAACATTCACACTTTCACACATTCATCATTCACACTTTCACACTTTCACACTTTCACACATTGAAACTCAAACCAACTCCACCTCAAACACCTCCATCCATCTCAGCAATGCATAGATGCGCCAAAACTCCGTAAGGCCTGAGTTGCTATGTATAGATTTAGAAAACAGCTCAATGACAGCTTCTTTATTCAGCAAATTCGGAATTTGTGACCGACTCACTTTCTCAGCAAGCTCTCCTGCCAGCTCCATCCTCCAGCGATCCTGAGGGGCAACAAATCCAAGCTTGTCAATCCTCCAGGCAAGCGAGCTCAATCCTTTTTCATCTAATGATTGCCTTACCGGATACTTCGTCCACCCATTTTGTATTTTCACTTCTGGAGCTTGACCCAGCGACCACTCAACGACCCGGTGATCGAGAAATGGCACCCGGCTCTCAATGCTGTATTTCATGGCATTGCGATCTTCGTATTGCAACAATTCATACAAGCCAAACTCCACACTTCTATAGCTCAACTCATTGTAATCTGTCGCACCGCGCTGAGGCGATCTTAAGTTGTTGGCCTCTTCTTGGAATGTGGGATCTATTAAATTAAAACCGATTCTTTTCTGCTTCCGGGCCAGAACCTGCAGCCGCTGAGGAAGAGCGTAAAAGGCAGAGCGCATCATCGCTGTCTCCATCTTCGGGTTAAAATGTTTTTTCAACGCCTTGAGCGCTTTTTTATAGGCTCCTACCCTTCCGCTTTTCAGAAGTGAAATTAGATAGGCTCCTGCGTAAGGATAATATCCGCCCAGAATCTCGTCGGCACCCTGCCCGTCGAGCAATACTTTAACCCCATTTTCTGAGGCGAGCTTCATCACAGCTTCCTGTGCGAAGATCGATGCCGACCCAAAGGGCCGCTCCTGACTGCGAATCAATTCATCAAACCCCTCCAAAAACTCTCTGCCCGTCGGCGTTGTAAAGTGCTGTTCAAGCGGTCTTTCTTCCGTATCCAGCGTGCGCGCATAGTCCGACTCATCAATCGACTCACCCGGAAACGAGCAGGTAAATGTCTTGAACCTTCTATCGGTGGTCGCAGCAGCCTCAGCCACAATCAAGCTGGAATCGAGGCCACCGCTCAGGCATGAACCCACTTCCACATCGGCTATGAGATGCTCTTTTATGCTATTGCGAAAAAGGGTGTCGAAACTTTCATTGGCAAACTCTCCTTTACCAATACGCTTCCGCAAATTGTAGTATTGAGTTTCCTCAAATGCTAAACTAGTAAGATCATACGTTCTGAAATGACCCGGCTTAAGCGAGTCAATTCCCTTAAAAAACGTTTCGTGCGGATTGTCGGTAGCGCCGTAAACCACAAACTGCAGAAACTTGGCCTTCTCCCATTGTGCCTTCATTCCCGGAAGGGCAAGAAGTGGTTTTACCTCACTCGCAAAAGCGAGTCCGCCATCGTGATGGGTAAAAAACAATGGCTTGATCCCAAAACGGTCGCGCGATAAGATGAGTTTATTTTTACGAAGGTCGAGAATGGCCAGTGCCCACATACCACGGAATTTGGCGAAAGCCTCAGCACCGATTTTTGCGTAAAGCAGCAGAATCATCTCGGTATCCGTGCTCGTCTTTACATCGAGTTTATACTGATCGATCAGTTCGCGGTAATTGTAAATTTCACCATTAAAAACAATGTGCAGCTTTTCACTTTCCAGCGACATGGGCTGATGGCCGGCTGCTGAAAGATCGAGAATAGACGAGGCGGCGGTGCAAAAATGCATTTGGCGTTGAAGCGGTTGCAGTGAGCTTTTCGGCAGATTGATCAGCAGAATCATCACCGGAAAAGACTTTTGGGACTCCACTCTCAAACACGAGAAACCCTTCATCATCGGGACCCCGATGCTTCAGCAAAGCCGATGCCCTGAGCAAATCATCTCCCGTAGCTCGCTTAAAATTCCAGACTCCAAATATTCCGCACATAGATTAAATTCCAAAGGTCAATAATAATGGAAATATGTGTAATCGTACAACGGAATGCAATTGGAACTATACGGTACTTCTGAAAATTAAATCAGTCGTCCTGAATGGAATAATTTTGCTCGTGAATGCCTATGCGAAAAATCACTTTGGTTTACTGCTTTGCACATAGCTATTTCAAAGCATATTGGATTGTCATTTACTCAACTAAGACAAGCTCTTTTTAGAGATTTCCTCTTGAGCAATATCGATCATTCGCTCAAAGCAAATCGCACTGGTTTCCAGACTCGCATCAAATTTATTGCTGCTATTCTCTATACTTTGCAGGTACTTCTTGGTGAGCGGCCACACATTCTTCGCACTTTCTTTACAATGCGAAAAATAATGGCGGTATTGTGGCTCAATACCACCATCTTCCAGATGTTTTGAAATAACTGTTCCACCAAGCATTGAACCTTCCAGAACATAGATAATTCCCGGAATATCCAGCTCCATTTTTTTTACAAAATCAGGCTCTGCTTTGATGCCGAACGCTTCCAAATCCTTGCGTAACAAATCGATCTTGGGATTATATTGGTAACCGTCAAAAACAAAGGCGGGATTGGCTGTAGCCAATATTTGCTCTAACTCCAGATGCCACCGATACTGTATGTAGACGAACATGCTGTAATTGCTGAGAGTAAGATTTGTAAACAACTCCAGAGGCTCAAGTACTTTCTCCGTCCGCTTGTGAATAAGGGTCGTGTGCTCGCGCAAATAGCCGTCTAATTTGGGAATAGTGGCTTCCATCTATTGAATGGTATTTTCATTAATTGCCTTGAGCAAAGCGTCGATTTTAACCGGCTTTACAAAATGTTCTTTAAAACCCGTTCTTGCCGATCTATCAATTTTATCGCTTTGCCCTAAACCGGAATGAGAAAAGAAAATCGTCTTACTACTTTCTAAAAGTTGCATTCTCTCACAGAGCTCAAAGCCATCCATATCTGGCAATCCCAGGTCGAGTATCGCATAATCAGGCGGGTATTTCTCAAACTCCTCAAGTCCGCTTCTACCATCAAAAGCAACTGTTACCTGAAAGTTCTTTTTTTCTAATAGAATTTTAAGCAACTTGGTTAAATCTTCATTGTCATCAACGACCAATATACTTTTCTTCGACCCATTGATACCAGCTTCAATCTGCTTTTCCTGAGTAGAGTTACCCTCTGATGCTGGCCCCCGAACTATCGGAATTAATACCTCAAATTCACTACCCGTGCCAAGCCCATCGCTGTATGCTCTTATCTCAGCATCGTGTAATTCAAGCAATCGTTTCACCAATGTAAGCCCTATCCCCAAACCACTTTTAGACTGGCTACTTAGGGCATTCATTTGTGTAAACATTGTAAAAATAGCATCCAGCTGTTCCGTTTCTATACCAAGTCCATTGTCTTTAATCCGTACACTTGCCAACTTCTCATTCTCGGTTACCAATACCTGAATCTTACCACCAGGATCGGTATATTTAGATGCATTGGTTAATAAATTAACAAAAACCTGATTTAAACGGGTCCGATCTCCTAATACCCATATCGGAGTAGAAGGTAAATCAATATTAAGTTCATGTTGGCTTTTGCTGATAATAGACTGGGTTGAATCAATGGCACCATTTAAAATTGCTCGTAAATCGACGTGCTCTTTATCCAGCTTCACCTTATTTTGCGTTATTCGAGAAACGTCCATCAAGTCGTCAATCATGGTGGTCATATGATCGACCTGCCTCTTCATGGTATCCATAAAATCCTTTTTCATATCCGGATCATCCACTTCTTCTAAAAGCGAAAGTCCACTGGATATAGGCGCAAGCGGATTTCGTAATTCATGAGCCAGGGTAGCCAAAAAGTCATTCACATACTTATTTTGCAGTTGAAGATAATTTATGTCACTTCTAAGCATCTCTTGCTTTTCAAAAGCATACGACATAAACACCTTGTTAAATCGGGTGGCAACATCCACATCCTTCGAATCCCAGATTTTGCTTTTTCCTAAAATTTCAATTTCATGAACTTTAAAAGAAGACCGCGGTGTAAGTCTCTCAGTTTTTGAAGAAAGTGGTGTCTTCTCATCAGGCGCACCTGCCCATTTTTGCACTTGTTTTTTTTCCTTTCTAAACCAGGCCGTAAAATTCTTGTTGCTTCCGCCAATTGACATCATCAACAATCCGCATATCCCATTTAACCTACCTTTTTCAGAGATATAATCATCCAAATTATCAGTATAAAACACACCAGTACGGTTGTTATAATGCTTATCGTATATTTCTTTTACAACAGATAAATGCGGGTTCAATCCCAGTTTTATCTGCTCAGTTTCTGTGAAGAAAATAAAACCATCCGCATCGAGTACTTCCAACACGTCTCTTTCATTTTCTTCAAATACTTCAATAATTGACTTTTTAGGGGCTGTTTTATCTAAAATATGTTCTATTGCCTGGTCGGTACGATTGGTTCTTTCCAAAAGTAATTCTTCTTCTTTCGCATATAGATGCCAGCTAAAAAGCTGACTCAGATTCTCACATTCAAGACGAACATTTTGAGGGATGTATCTTGGTTTTTTACTGTGGCAGGATATCATTCCCCACAATTCACCATGTGTTACAAGCGACATGGATAAAGAAGAACACACGCCTTGATTCCGAATATACTGTTTGTGTATTGGTGACAAGTCACGCAACAAAGAATATGTCATATCCAGTGGCTTGCGACCACTTTCTGCGGGCGTAGGTATGAGTTTAGAAGGCTCGAGGTCCACATTGGCCATAAGCCTTATCCAATTCTTCTTATAAAGTTCGCGAGCCTGCTTTGGAATATCACTTGCCGGATAGTTCAGGTCTAAATACGAATCAATATCGTCAATTTTAGACTCAGCCAAAACCTTTCCGGAACCATCAGCATTAAATTTATACAACACCACCCGATCCATGTTGGTGATATATCGGAGCGTTTCTACCATCTCATGAGCCATATCCGCCAGGCTCGCAACCATTTTAAACTTTGGCGCAATGCTCGCAGCATAAAGTTTCATATGGTGCATTGCAGAATAGGTTTCCCGAAATTTAGCCGATGGCTCAAGCTCTATAACAAATAGATCATCGCTATTGTAAACAATGGCATAGAAATTATTTTCCTGATCTGACTGAATAAGTTCCGATTTGAAATTCACATAAACCGGCAAGTCTGGTTTTAGTATTTCGAGCCCTTTCATAACTCTCAAGCAAAAAATCAGCATTTCCATCACTTTCTAAAAGCGTAAAAAAGTTTTCTCCGATCAAGTCGAGATTAGAACCTAGAAGGTCTTTTACGTTTTCGCTAACAACCTCAATCGTCCCATTCGATTTATCAAGTGCAAATAAGTAGCCATAACTTTGAATTAATTCAGGCCTGTGAATAGGTTCTTCTTCACAATGCTCAAAATCCAGCTTATCAATATCAAGTTTCAATACAATTTATTATAGGTGATTAAAATATAGTAATATGCAAAGTTAACCGCATCTAATAAAAAATTGTTCATAATAAAACGAACCATTTGCTAAAATTTATGGGCGCAAATCGAAGAAAATATGAATACCAGCATCGAAAGAGTCTGTCTCAATCTTAATTCGCGGATTGGTTCGACCCTATTAAATAAAAGTCATTAAATCAATGAATTAAAAAATATTAAATGACATTGCTACCGCAAAAATGAAATTAAAAACCAACCTTTGATTGGAACGTAGAAAATGAATAACCTTAAAGGCGCCAATAATTGTTAAGCGACTTACCATTTCCTGCAACTTATAAGTAAAGTCCCATAATCACCCCTCAAGCATATCACGTCGAGTGGTCTATAGTATTCGGAATCGTTAATGTGACGTAATTTTTTCTTGACTTCAAATAATACTCCCAAAAACTAACCTTGATAGATTATACTATAACCCCAGCTTGAACCTTATCAAAGGTGTGTTAATTCAAAGGCCCTAAAACATCCTTATAAACATCCACAACCTGTTCAGAATATTGTCGTAATCCAAATTTCTGATCAATATATCCCCTTATTCCAACAGGTGAAAAATGCTCAATATCTTCAATCATTTTCACCATTGCCGCTCCAATTTCATCAACCGATTCGGGGTTTACAGAAACGCCAACTTCCGGCGCACTAAAATCTTTGGGACCTGTCCGATTTGTGAGAATTACCGGCAATCCGGTAGCCATCGCCTCTGCCGCTACCAGACCAAAACTTTCAAAAAGACTCGGGAAAACCAAAATGGAAGCCTGATGAAAAAGCATTTTCATCTCTTCTCGCGAGAAGCTTTGGTTGAGAAACTCTACACGACCGGACAAGTCATTGTCGGCAATGTACCTTGCTATTTCTGTCGATTCTTCCCCTGTTCCTGCAATGGTTAATCTAAATCCGGGAATCTCACCCTCCACCTTATGGAAAGCCTTGAGCGTGCGCAAAGCACCTTTAAAATCATCGAGCCGGCCAAGAAATAAAATGTTCCTGCTTGAAGTAAGGCTGGAATTTCTCAATGAGAAAAACTCGGTATCAACCGGATTTCCGAATACTTCCCACCGTTGGGCAGAAACTCCAGAATTGAGCATTTCCTGTTTTAAGTGATTGCTTACGGGCATCACCGCCGCAGCATTTGCCAAAGTCTGCCTGGCTCTTGCAAAGATTCGCGCCCTACCTGATATAGCACTCCACGGTCCGGTATGCTCAGTAACTACATATGGAATACCCCAATAAGCGGCCAGCTTCTCCACCCATTTGCCCCGCATGGCAGCTCCGTGCAAGTGAATAATATCAGGCTTTGGAATTTTCTTTGCTATCCGAAGTGATTGAGACTCCCACCAGGCATAGCCCACCGGTTTGGCGATAGTTGGAATACGCTTTGTAAACAAATGGAAATCATAAAACCGCGCACCATCAACCTGCTCATAAACCCCGCGATACCACGGATTGGAATTAAAAACAGAAACATCACATTTTTTTGAAAGCGCCCCGATCTGATCTTTTATAAAAATCCCCGCCACCGGATTCTCATCGGTAGGATAACTCTCAGGGATTATTAAAACTTTGATCTTCACACAGCCTTTTTCTGAAAGATAAACGTAGCATCGCTTCCGCTGGTAGCATTCTTATTCGCACCGGCAAACCCAAAGTATTTTCGCGTAAGCTTATACTTTAAGTCGTTGCTAAAAAAGCGCGATAATCCGAGAAAAGATTGATTGTATTTAAACGAATCTTGAAGTGAAAAACCACCCTTTTCAATACGCTCAAGCAATTCATTCTGAGGAACCTTATTGAGCTTGTACTTATCTTTTCCCACGGCGCGGCGCATACCCAGATACATGTGGATGAGCTTTGCAAACCAATGCCGCGAATCGGTATTTTGAATAATGAGGTAACCGCCCGGCTTAACCAGCTTCATGGTTTCTTCTATAAACTCCCACGGATTTCGAATATGCGCCAGAATTCCGATGTTCATTACCAGATCGTACTGCGTATTTCCAAAGTCGTGCGCATAGAAATCGCCATTGATAAAGGTCACCTTTTCCCGCTGATCTTCAGGCACGCGTTTCTTTGCCGTTGCAATCATATTCTCAGAAAAATCCATCATGGTAAGATGGCCAAACTGATCTATAAACGGGGCTGATATATCGCCTGTTCCGCAAGGCATATCAAGCACTTCGGCAAATTTCATTTCGCGAATAAAATACCCAACAGTCTCTGCACGAATGCGCAAATTATAATTGTAAGTGAGATAAACATCGGTTTTCTCAAAGAATGCTTTTACTTCAGATGTGTTCATTCGCGGTCGCGGATATGTTTAACGGGCGAGCCGGCAAATATACCGTAAGGATGGAGTTTTTCGTGCCGTGTAACCAAAGAAAGTGCACCAATTACGGCTCCTTCGGGAATTTGTGCGCCCATTAGCACCTGCGAGTGTGTGCCAATAAGGGCATCTTCGCCTATAGAAATGTCAGCACCAGCACTTCCCTGCACCATGTATTTCTGGTCTCGTTTTAAATGGTGTATGCTTCCGCGAATGCTGCAATTCTCAGCAATACCCGACCAATTTCCTAATTTAATTTTAGAATTAGAACTCAGCCGCACATAGTCGCCAATTATACAATTGTTGCCTAGTTCTAAACTCCCGGAATGGCTGATTTCAAACACCACACCCTTTCCTATCACCACATTATCGCCAAAGGAGAAATTACCTTTTGGAATATCCCGAAAAGTAGGAAACTGGAGGCACTTAAAATTGCTGCCCACGCTGCACCCCAGCGAGCGAAGGTAGAGGCGCAATCTCAGGCCTGTAAGCCGGTATCTGGCAGCAAGCAAATATTCGTAAAACTTCGTCAACTCCAGCGTTTTTTAATCTGTTTTCGGTATAAACCCCTGATTATTGGAAGGGTGACAAACTTAGCAATTAATCGCTGTTTGCGCATTTTACATTGACATTTTTCATAGAATTTACGCATATTATCAGAGGTTCGCACATGTGATCTTAACTAAAAATGATAATTTCTGACCGTGGCCCACAGAAAAATTGAACCAAGCCAGGCACGAGCGGTCTCACCGCCTACAAGGTAGTAATCGAAATTGTGCTGTCCAGCAATGATTTTAATTGAGAATTGATTAAATTCGTTGTATGTATGAAATAGGAAATTCGCTGAAATGAAAGAATATGAAAGAAGTACGACTTAATATACCGGAAAATAAACTGGGTTTCTTTTTGGAGCTCTTCAAGCAGCTTGGTTTGGACGTAACAGAAGACTCTGAAATATCGGATACGGAAAAAGATATTGTGAGGAAGCGAATTAAAACGACAAATCCTGAAGATTTAGTTGCCTGGAAGGAAGTACGGAAGAAATTTACGTTCAAAGACCAAAAGGGTTAATGTCTTTTATAATCCTTCTTGATCCTGAAGTGATAATTGATATTCAGGATGCAATTGAATATTACGATGAGCAACAGGCCGGACTTGGCAAACGCTTTGAGAAATGTGTTGATAAATATTTTCATATTCTGGAAGAAAATCCACTCTTCCAGATGCGCTACGACAGTATCCGCTGCATCCCTTTAACTGAATTTCCGTTTATGATTCATTTCAGTGTTGATGAAATAAATAAACAAGTAATCATACGAGCCGTTTTCCACACAGCACGCAGTCCAAAGCATTGGAAAAAGAAAAAATGAATGTTATTTTAACTTTCACAATTCGTAGTTTTCACAGAATAGAATAAACATTCTGTCAAACTTAAACCGAATATCCTTACCATGGATTAAAAATCGCAGATTCAATGTAGGTGCTAATGAAAAGATTAATAATCTCTTATGATTTTATAAACCTGCAACGAGAGCAATCAAATATTTAGGTCACTTCCAGCGTTTTTTAACTCTAATTCGATATAAAATTCTGATTATCGGAAGGCGAATAAACTTAGCAATTAATCGCTGCCTGCCCATCTTTCTCTTGCACGTTTCGTAGAGCGCACGCATATTTTCGCTGGTGCCTGTTTCCAGCTCTTCCTGTATCTGGATAGCCTCGCGGTAGGTTTCGCATGAAAAATTGCTCGCTCCACCCACCGAAAATTTAACCAATACTTTATCGAGATATTCAAACTTTACTCCACTACATGTAAGCCCGCAAAAACCAATGGTAATCAGATGCAAGCTTAAACCGCAAATCATAATTTCCCAGCTTATCGAAGCACTCCTTTTT
Organism: uncultured Cryomorphaceae bacterium; assembly: GCA_963748925.1. Taxonomy (GTDB): domain Bacteria; phylum Bacteroidota; class Bacteroidia; order Flavobacteriales_D; family Cryomorphaceae; genus Cryomorpha. Next base: position 197,400 of record CAVVKG010000007.1, read on the forward strand.
GGTAAAAGTCGCCGGATGAAAAACACCCATGGTCTCCTTCATTTTCTGCAAATCCGGCTTTTCACTTCTTGTCAAAATCTCACTTCCCAGCTGACGCTCTTTCTGCATATCGCCATAAATAATTTCGGGGTTTTGCCTTTCGGCAAAGGCGATAACATTGGCAATGGTATCCGGAAAGTAGGCATCGTCGCTGTTTAGAAAAGCGAGGTACTTTCCGCTCGAAAGAGCAATTCCCTTATTCATGGCATCGTAAATGCCCTTATCTTTTTCCGATACAGATTTGGAAACAACGTCGCTGTACGACTCAACTATTTTCATTGTGTCGTCGCTGCTCCCACCGTCAATTACGATAGACTCAAACCGTTTGTCGGTTTGGCTTCGCAGCGATTCAAGTGTTCTGCCAATTGTAGAAGCAGAATTGTAAGCGACTGTGATAATGGATATGAAAGGGGCGTTATTCACCTGGAATACAAACTCTAATTTTGAATTAAGATCTAAAATCTTTCAATTAACCGCAAAGAACGCAAAGATAACCGACGAAATCAGAGAATTATCAATATCGTGATTTACCCTAAAGTTGCAAAAGGCAGTAAAAATTAATAAGGCGAAAGCATGCCTCGTTACAGTGAATCTTTACTTCCACTAAGGATTACAACCACTGGCTGTGAGATCATTGCACTAAGTTTATCCTGCGAATTTATCTTTTATTGAGTGGCGGATTGTAGAAACCCAATCGTAAGCAAAGCCCTGAATGGGCGAAATATAACAGCCCAGGGTGAAGCCCTTCGAAACCCTGGGTTCTTGAATCCATTATGTCAAGGTTTTGGCGACATTTTTGCCCTTCGCAAAAATGGTGACAAAACCGAATCACTATCGTAAACAAAGCCCTGAATGGGCGAAATATAGCAGCCCGGGGTGAAGCCCTGCGAAACCCTGGGTTGTTGAATCCATTATGTTAAGATTTTGGCGACATTTTTGCCCTTCGCAAAAATGGTGACAAAACCGAATCACTATCGTAAACAAAGCCCTGAATGGGCGGAATATAGCAGCCCAGGGTGAAGCACTGCGAAACCCTGGGTTCTTGAATCCATTATGTTAAGGTTTTGGCGACATTTTTGCCCTTTGCAAAAATGGTGACAAAACCGAATCGACTCAGAAATAATTGATAAAAACCATCGGGTTTCCCTACCTACACCTCTCTCAACCGGTTGTCGAGTTGAGTCGCCAGGCTACTCCAGTAAAAATTCGCGGAAGCATGATTTTCAATCTTCTCCTGCAAATCCGGCTCACCGGTTCTCTGCATCGCCTCATAAATTGCGTCGGCAAAACGCTGCGGGTCATTATCCTCAAAATACGTTCCGTACGCACCATTTGCCGAAAGGTCGCCATAAGCCGACATACCCTTATGACCGACCAACATACACCCAAAATAAAGCGCTTCAACAAATGCAATTCCAAAAGACTCAACCCGCGATGGAAGAAAAAACACTTTGGCGCGGGCAAATTCCTCGTAGAGATTTAACCGATCACTGATGCCTCCAAGAAATTCAATTTTCCGGGCAATCTCAGGATATTCAGCCACAGCTGCCTCCCAGGCTTTTTCAAATTCAGCGCTCACGGGTCCGGCGATTCTGATTTTCCAAATACCGAGATTGAGAAAAGGCAAAGCCTTAATGAGCAACTCGTAATTTTTATCAGCACTTCCTGGTCGCCCTACCGAAAGAATAATATTCTCCTTTTCAAAAGGTGATTGAAAATACTTTTTAAGGTAAATATCATTGCATCCATTGGGCAGGTAAAAGAGCTTTTTGCGAAGTTTCGGGTACGTCTTTGATGCAACTTCCAGTCCTTCCCGACTTTCGACCGAGATAAGATCCACAACCTTAAAGAAACGAGATTCCAACCATTTTAAGATGGCGTTCTTTATTGGGTTTCGGGCGTATTTTTTTCGCTTCTTCAGATGTGCCGTGTAGGCATCGAGCTTGAGGTAAAGCTTGCCACTGTTATTGTTGTTCTTAAACAGATATCCGTAAACCAGCGTGTGCCGGCTCAGGTGATACAGATTTAAAACATCTATTTCGCGGGCATGCTTTTTTAGGTAGTGTACAGATGCCCTTTCGGTGAAAAACCAGGTTCCCTGATCATCGAGCGAAATTGTTTTAAGGCCACGTACTTCGCCTTCAAGCGCCGGATAAGCCGCCTCGGGAAATCGCGCCATTAAGGATGCGTCATAACCGGCCACCTCTTGCATGAAGTAAGGCAGCAAACCGAGATCTTTGGTGAGGTGAATATTGTGAATTTCAGGAAAGTAGGTAATCCAACGCATCAATATTCTATTAGGAATTGTTTTATGCCCAGCTTACGGCTCAGGCTGCGCTCTACACCACGAACCATCATTTTGTACTTGTTCCGCTCCAGGCTGCCTCCGTAACTTCCCGATACTCCCCGGAATTTTGGATTTTGAGGAAGCAGGGCAGTACTATTTTTGAGATCTGTATTTACAATTTCTGAGTAGAGCACATGCTCAATAAACACCCCTTCGGGATCATTGGAAAGCTTATACTTTTCGTAAAAATGCTTTAAGTAAATCGCTTTTTCTACGGCAAAAAAACCGGTAATGGCCACTTTCATTTTGCGGTGCAGGTCGATGGTAAGCGGAGCATTAATTTGAGCGATTAATTCACCTGCATTTTTCACAATGTACCTACCCGTAACCTTGATCAGCAATTTTGCTGTAAGGTGGTCTTTCACAAACCTGTCAAGGGTGTAAAACTCCTGAAAGCCTTTCCCTTTGTCTGTATCAGAATGAGCGTCAAAGCGCAAAACCCGGAACCGGTCCAATTTCTCAAGTTCCTGAAAATCGACGTCACTCGCTCAGATCGTAATCCGAATTTTCCAGAAAATAGATAGGCAAATTGGTGTGGTCCAGATAGAACCGAATGCACTTCTTGTAATCAGCCAAACGCTCATCTACGTTTACTGCACTCACCATCACCGTATTGGGATGGATTGTTGCTGTCATACAAATTGCTGCATCCATCATTTGGTCAAAGATAGTAGGGTTTTGTTAATTGTTTGTGGTACTGACGCTACGGACCATACAGTCTCCCTCCGGTCGTCAGCATCTCCGATCTTCGACCTTCGATTATTTGTGATTAGTTATTAGCAACTAAAATTAAAGAATGGCTGGTAAAAAACTTAGATGAACGAAAAATCATCCTTTAAAATCACCCGGACCAAATAATACTTAGTTTTGGGCGTGGGAAGAACACTAATCCATATCGGCATGCCTCGCACGGCGAGCACTTTTTTGCAGCAGGAGTTTTTTCCGAAAGTCACCGGTTTCAAATTTTATGGTGTCGGCGTAACGCAATATTCTCAAGCTTTTCAAAGACTGCTGTACCAGGACGACTCGCTATTTGATGAAAATAGCTTTGAAGAAACCGCTGCAGAAATCAGGTCTCAGGATGCCATTCTATCCAATGAACTTTTTGTTGGCCAGTCGCTTTACCTCAACTCTACCAACCGATCGCGAACGGCCCGACGGTTAAAAAGGTTCTTCCCCAATGCAGAGATTGTCGTTTTACTGCGAAATCAGGTAAGCCTCTTGCAATCGCTTTACACCATTGGCGTTTACAGCGGGCATACCTGCACACCCGAAGAGTTTATTCGCTTTTCTGATTCTGCCTCAACTGCTCATGACCCGCTATACCCCACATTTGCGGAAGCGGAAAATACAGAGATCCTATAAATTCACATATTTGATTGAGCTGTATCAAGCTTGCTTCTCAAAGGTTCACGTATTGCTTTTTGAAGATTTTAAGGTTGATCCTGCGGCTTTCGCCGAAAGGCTATGCGCCATGCTTGAAATTGAAAAAGTAGCAATAACCGCTCCCGATAAGAAGATTAATAAAAGTCTTTCTCTGCGCCAGATTAAACTAATAAGGCGGCTTAACCGATATAAAAAGGTGCTGAAACGAGGTGAGTATGGCGGCCGGATTTTTGGGTACAAGCTTCGGTTTATAGAACATCGTTTACAGGGAAAAGAGAAGTTTCAATTCTCGGAAAAACTGCAGGCTGAATTGAGAAACACGTTTATTGCCGACAATCAAAAACTCACTAACATATTGCCTCACCTAAAAGATTCACCTAGATTCACCAATGAATATTTGGGTGAATAGTGCCGGTTGGGTGGCAACAAACAGAGAATCACAAAAGGTACTACACCAATCTTTAGCGGTTCCAAATTCCCGTGGCAGTTCCCTTTATCAGCTTAAAAGTTTGTTGTGGCTGAAAAAACAACCTGAGCAAAACACCTATTAAACTCGCCAGCATTACCCCCGCACTGCCCAGTGAAGAATAGCCCGCCAACCATATCGATAAGGGTATATTGATAACCATTACCAGCACCGAATGAAAAAGCGAAATGCGCAGTTTACCCACTCCGCTAAGGAATACACCAAAAATACTAAGTCCGGTTGAGGCCAGCACCCACAGCATCATTACGAGATTAAGAATAGGAGCAATTTCTACTTCATTCCCTATCCACACTTTATATACCCAGGGAGCCAGAAAAAACATGACTACGCCCAGTATGGCAGCACCAAACCACAGAACAAACAACCGCTTCATCACTTTGTGAATCCAGGGCATATCCTTTTTGATGTAGGCTTCTGTAAACGCCGACCAGAAAGGGGTGGTTATAAGTCCGAAGAAGACTGTAATCAGGTTAAAATAACGAAAGGCAATGTTGTAGGCAGGCACTTCTGCGGGACCTAAAACCCTTGTGATAATCAAATTATCGGTCATAAAAACGACAAGTGCCGCACCCTGCATTACAAAAAAAACAAACCCCAGACCCATGAGGTTGCGTGAATATTCAAAGTTAACAGCCTTCCATGTGGGCGCCACATCGCGGTATGTGGTTGCAAAAAATAAGCAGATTTGCCAGAAGCGGAACAATCAAATTAATACCCCCAATGGCAATAGCGAGCTTAAAAAGTGAAGGGGCGCCAAGCTGCGACAAAAAGAAAAGCGCTACAAGGTGCAAAATATTTACCGCCGTATTCATCACGTTGGCTATAGCCGGACGCTGATCAGCGGTAACGACCATCTTAATAAGCTGAAGAAAAAACTGAGGACAAAACAGAATGACGAGTACAACGACCATCTTGTTTACATCGGCTTTGAGATGTTGAGGAGCGGCAAAAATCACCGACCAGTCAAAGAAGATATTGGCAATTAAGAATAAAACGAGCAGGGCGGCAGAAATCCCAATAAGCAGCGCATAAGTGGTGCTTACATACGTTCTTGCAAGGATATTGTCGCCGGCGGCTTTTGCTTCCGCAAACCGGTTACGCAAACCGTTTCCCATTCCCAGATCAAAGAAATTAAACCAGTTGAGAACGGCGCTAACCGTAAGCCAAATACCAAAGGAAACTTCAGTAAGATAAGCCAGATAAAGTGGGATGATAAGAAAACTGATGGCAGCATTAACCGCTTTGAGTCCTGCAGAGTAAATGATGTTCTTCAGGGCTTTTTGTCCGCGTGCATCAGACTTGTTTACGAATCTCGAAACAAGACGGTCAATCATTTATTAGATCGCTTAAACCAACTTCTAAAACCTTTGCGTCCTTCCTGGTCATCATCGAAGTAATTGCCGTATTCAGAACCATACACATAGCCATAACCATAGCCGTAACCCGTTCTGGCGCCATAGCCCGATCGCTTCTTGCGAACCGCATTAAAAACAATGGCTACACTCTCGAGCTGACCCATTTGGTAAAGCTCATTTACGTGTTGCAAATGGTCCTTATGCGTAACTCCGTCTCTCACCACATAGAGTGTATTGTCGGCATATTTAGCTAAAATAAGGCCATCAGATACTAAACCGATAGGCGGAGTATCTATTACAATTTTATCAAATCTTGTTTTGAGCTCGGCAATTAATTCGCCCATCCTGTCCGACATAATTAGCTCTGATGGATTGGGTGGATTAGGCCCGGCCGGGATTACGCTTAGCGTATCAATATAACCTGAGTTATGCAAAACATCATCGAGCTCTACATTCATGCTCAAGTAATTACTGGCACCGAGATCGCTCGTAATTTTAAAGTTTTCGAGGATTCTCGGCTTGCGCATATCAAGACCTACAAGTACAACACGCTCACCGGATGCCGCCATTACCGCAGCCAAATTCATAGCCGTATACGTCTTACCCTCTGTTCCAATAGACGAGGTAACCATGGTAACCGCAGAGTCATTTCCTTTATTGAAAAATTGAAGGTTAGTACGAATACTTCGGTACTCCTCTGCAATAGACGAGCGCGGTTTTTCTACAGAAACAAGATTTGACTGATGCTTATTGTAACGCACCACTCCCAGAAGGGGAATGGTAGTTAACTTTCTGATTTGTGCAATGCTACCAATCTTATCATTCAACTTTTCTACAACGATAATGATCAACACCGGAATAATAATAGCCAGCAGCAACGCAATAGAGAAAGCCCGCTGGGGAACAGGTGATATGGGCCCGGGCAATACTCTTGCCGTGTCTATCAATCTTGTATCGCTTTCGGTTGCCGCAAGTGAAATAGCTAGCTCCGCATGCTTCTGCAAAAGAAAAACGTACAGATTTTCCTGAATTCTAAACTTACGCTCTATTTCCAATAATTCACGCTGTGTTGTGGGAATGCGTGCTATCCGATTCTGATTGGCCCTTAGCTTTTCATTCAAATCAGCAGAGCTGTTGGCAAGGCTTTTTTCGATGTTTCGGATATTCTCGATCAAAGACGAGCGCGTAAGTTCGATCTCGGCATTGATAGGCACAAGGGTTGGATCGTTTGCCGTGCTCTGGTTAATAATGATTTCGCGTTGACTCTGTAGCTCAGAAAGTTTGTTGATCAGCTTTATCAGCAGGGCATCATTTATATCGAGGGCTGCCGGCGCAAGGTCGCGCAAATCCTGATTTTCAATTACGTACTTCTTAAGCTGACCTATCATGCTCAGCTTGGCATCGTTGATGGCTTTCTGCGCATCCAGGTCTCTTATTCTTTCTAATACAATCTGAGATTCAGATTCAAGATCGATTATTCCTTTGGATACTTTATAGCTTTCTCTGCTCAGCTCTATCCGCTCCAGGTCGGCAGTAATTTCAGCGAGCTGGGCATTTAAAAAATCGGATGTGTTAGATGCTGCATTGTTCTTTACCTCTACATCGTTTTCAAGGTAAACGGCAATCAGGGCATTCACAAAATCGAGTCCTTTTTGGGGTACTTCGTCCTCAAGGTAAATTTGGAGAATACTGCTCTGTGGCCTTGCAAGTGCTACCGACAGACGTGACAAATACTTGTTCTGATTGGCATTAATGGTATTAAAAGAAATTCGGTAAAAGCGTTTTTCGTAATCGGGCTTTGCAATTTGATGCACCGGAAAGTTATCTCGTTTAATAAGGGTAATGGTTCCCATTCCCATATTGAACTCCTCTCCAAAAACACCTTTCGATGCTCTTCTGGCCGGCGCTCGTTTCGTAGTGAAAAACAAACTTGCTGCTGTCGATAATATCAACGAAAAATGGTTGGTAGTAGGCTCCAAAATCCAAAACACCCACTTGAATTTTAAAAGGGCAATCCGTATAAACTTCCGATACTTTTACATTCCCAATAAGGAAATACGAAACATCAAAATCGAGTTGATTAAGTGTCTTTGCAAGCAAATTGTGAGAGCGGAATATTTCTATTTCGTTTTCAATATTCTTATCACCGGCATCAACATCCATCTGCTGAAGCAGCTTATCTTTTCCTCCGGTTTCATCTTTCACCAGTAGCTTTGCGGTAACGGCGTAAACCGGCGTTTTATACCAGTTGTAGTATTTAGCGGCAAAAAAGCCCAAAACCAAAGCAATGGCGAATAGATACCAATACCTGATATAGGTAAGTACAAAATTTCTCAAATTGAAATCTGAGTGTTCCCGAACGGGTGAATTGAGGTTCTTTTCTTCCATTCCTAATTACTCAAACTAAGTATAACCACCACAAAGGTGAGTGTGCTTAAAATAAGTGGCAGGATGCGGTAGGCATTGTCATCTCGCGAGGTAAGTCCTTTTGATGGCTCCACATAAATTACGTCGTTGTTTTGCAGGTAAAACTGCTCACTGTTCAACAAATCAGAGCTATTTAAATCAATGCGGAAATACTCCTTTCCCTGATCAGTGTTTCGAATAACCAGCACGTTATCCCGTTTTCCGAAAATGGTTAAATCTCCGGCATAGCCTATAGCCTTAAGCACCGTTACCCTTCCATCTGCAATGGAATAGACCCCGGGCATTTTAACTTCGCCGAGCACGGTGATTTCAAAACTTACCAAACGAATATTTACAGAAGGCTTTTGCAAATAGGTAAGCAAGCTTTCTTTAACAAGTTCTTCGGCTTCTGTTGTTGTCTTTCCACTTACGGCTATTTCGCCTACCAGCGGCAAGTCTATATTTCCATCAATAGATATCTGATAGGTGTTTCCACCATACTTTTTGTCTATTTCTGAGCCACCTTTTTGAAAGTACTCATTGGCATCTTTGCTGATGCTGGAGATATAAACTTCTATAACATCATTTGGCTGTAACTTCACAACTGGAGGGGCAGGTGTAGTTAGTGTTCCTGCGCGACTGCTTTCCAGATCGTTAAAGTAGGTTACCTCCTTATGGGAAACACAGGAGGTGATTAAAACAATTAAAATTAAGAGTACGTAATTTGATTTCATTCTTTAATAATCAACGCTTCTACACGCATATTTTTCTCAAACTCCTCAAAGGTCGATGCATCGGGAATCCTTTTTTGAGTATCGCCATATCCCGCTGCTTTCAACCGCTTTTTATTAATTCCCTTACTGATTAGATATTCTTTTACAACCTCAGCGCGCTCTTCGCTCAACTCAAATGCCGACCCTTTAAAGTTCCATTCTTTACCCTGCCCTTTAAAATTCGGATCGGGTGTTATGTTTTCGGTGTCATTAGCGGTGTGTCCCTGAATTTCAATCTCAACGGTAGGATTACCCTGTAGAAACGCAACAAGCTGATCTAGCTCTACATCTGCTTCGGGCTTCAAAGCATAAGTATTCGTATAGAAAAACACCTGGTTTAGCACCAGCTTATCTCCTACCGATACAAATCCCTCCTCTTTACTCTGCACTTCAATGGTGTTCAAGGCTTCAAACTCAGAATCCGCCTCAGGTACTACCTCAGGTTCTTCTTCTTTGCCAAAGTCAAGATCCAATGTCACATCCGCTGCTACCATCTTAGCTGCCCTAAAATCGGGAACATCTAAAAACACGAAATTATAGCAAGGTCTATGCACCGCGTGCATTGAGAGACTTTCACCGGCGGCCTCCATATATAAAAAATGGCCGCAATCGTCTGCGTTTAAGCTTAAAACCGAAATATAAAATGTGTCACCTTTCAAGGCTTGAATTGTGTTTTTATACAAAACACTCCCGTCGGGATTAAAAATAGGCAACCGCTCGATATCCATCGGTTGTAAATTCTCATTGATAAGCTTTTCGCAAAAGTTTCCGCCTTCATACTTAAAGGGCACAGCTCTGTATCGATCATTTAAATTACTGGGAGCAACAGAAAACTCGATAGTAATATCCTCATCTGCAATAAATTTATACCAGAAGGAATACTTATCCTGATACAAGTAATAAAGAGCGTTTACCTTGTTCTCTTTTAGCAGTATCTGACTCTTAGCAAAATCATTCTTATCGAGTGGGAAATGAATTTCCTGAGCATTAAAACACGTGAAAGGATTGTTGTCCTGTGCCGTTGAAAGAGCAGTACAACCAATAAAGGCAATCAAGAAAATGTATATTGTAACTGTATAATTGCGCATAAAAATCCGGCTACATGAGCACAGAACAAATATAGGAGCATAACAAGGTGAGGTACCAGGTGGGGTGGTGTCATTATCCACATAGAAATGATGAAAGCTTTTTAATCAAAGTCCGCATTCAATAAGGGATTGCGATAGATTTGCATTTACAAGTACGACCTTATTTGTGGAAAACTTATGAAAGATTATAATCGCATTGCACTATTGATACTTACTCTCTGTACCGCCTTATCGGCAAAAAGCCAACTTTTCGAAGGCCTTATTGAGTCGGATGATTCCTACCACAATTACGTTTCAAACAGTGGATTTGAAGAGACTGCAAGAGAGTATTGCAAATGGAATCAAAATGGCCGTCAGTACATGGAAGATATTTACAACTGGGATTCTCCAAATGAGACCACACCTGATATTTTTAGCTTAAGGCTGAAGCCAACCTGCTGGGCCAATCCTACAAAGCATAGTGGCGGAAAGCAGGGACCGCACAGCGGCGACAACATGGCCGGAATAAAAACATATGGTAAAGGAGGAACGGAAACCTTTTGGCACGAATATCTAATGGTAGAACTGGACTCTGCCCTTATACCCGGTCAAAAATACTACGCTGAATTCTACACTGCCAGAGCGGTAAAATCTGATAAGGCGTCTAATAATATCGGTATGTACTTTAGTGATACTGCGATTGTATCGCGTGACAGGATGCCGCTTTTTTACACCCCTTCGGTAAACGAAGACGACATTGTAAAATCGCGCTGGAATATTTGGAAAAAAGTGTCCGGAGTTTTTACTGTCGATTCTGAAAAGAAATTCCTCATCATTGGTAACTTTTACAATGACGACATTACACGAACCGATGATTTTCCCGAAGGTGAAGGGGGTGCATATTACTACATTGATGATGTAACAGTGCGGCGCGCAAAACCAGACGAAAACCTTACGCCAAAACCTAAGGAGAGCATTGCTCCGCGCCCGAAAAGAATTCTGGCAAAAACAGAAATCATCTCAACTAAAGAGATCAAGCTCGACAGCATTGATTATAAAGTTGGTAATACGGTAACCCTTGAGAATATTTTCTTTGAGTTTGATAAAGCCACCATTTTAGAAAAATCAGAACCTGAACTAAATAAATTGATGGATATACTTTCAGACTATCCTTACCTCAGCATTCAAATAAGCGGCCATACAGATAATGTTGGATCAGATACTTATAACCAAAAACTGAGTGAGGCGAGAGCTAAAAGTGTTGTAGATTACCTCATTCAAAAAGACGTTGACCCCGATAGGCTTTCCTACAAAGGCTATGGCAGCATTAAGCCTGTAACCTCAAATCAAACAGACGAAGGAAGGGCCCGAAACAGAAGGGTAGAATTTACTGTAATTAACAACTAGGCAGTTCAGATTTTTGAGTATTAACCTATTTTTCTCGATACAAACAACGAGATTTCCTACTTTTGCACCAAAGTTAAAGCATGATTTACGAAGATGCGCTTACCATAGCCGTTGATTTTGACGGCACAATCGTTGAGCACACCTATCCTGAGATTGGCGATGAAATGCTTTTCGCTTTTGAAACACTCAAGGCGCTTCAAAAGAAAGGGCATAAACTCATTTTGTGGACCTATCGTGAAGGCAGGTACTTAACAGATGCAGTGGAATACTGCAAAAAAAATGGTGTTGTATTCTATGCTGTTAATCGCAGCTATCCTGAAGAGGAGCTGGAGGAAGGGATAAGTCGCAAAATTAATGCTGATATTTTTATCGATGATAGGAATGTAGGTGGTTTCCCCGGATGGGGCGAAATATTTCAAATGCTCCATCCCAATGATGGTGAATTTGAACACCAACTTAAAAACAGCGAGGCGCATCATAATTATAACTCGAAAAAATCTTTCTTAAGTAATTTACCATGGTTAAGATCAAAACAGAAGAAGAAATAGAAATTATGCGCCAAAGCGCGCTAATAGTTTCCCGAACCTTAGGACTTTTGGCCGAAAAAATTGGCCCGGGTGTCACTCCGCTTGAACTAGACAAGATAGCTTACGAGTACATAAAAGATGAAGGAGCCGAGCCTGCATTTCTAGGTTTTGATGGTTTCCCCAACTCCCTTTGTATCTCCGTAAATGAAGCGGTGGTTCATGGAATCCCCGGCAAAAGAGAGCTTGAGGAAGGTGATATCGTTTCTATTGATTGTGGCTCTGTGAAGAATGGATTTTACGGCGATCATGCCTACAGCTTTGCCATTGGTGAAGTAAGCGATGAACTTAAAAAATTACTGAGAGTCACTAAAGAAAGTCTCTACCTGGGTATTGCACAAACCACTGTTGGAAATAGAATTGGCGACATTGGCTATGCCATACAGCAACATGCTGAAACGCATGGGTTTGGTGTTGTACGTGAGCTCGTAGGACATGGGCTTGGAGAAACGATGCATGAAGATCCTCAGGTGCCAAACTATGGCAAACGAGGACGCGGCAAAAAAATCGTAAATGGCATGGTGCTCGCCATTGAGCCTATGATAAATTTAGGTACCAGGGATATTTTGATGCTTGAAGATGAATGGACCATTGTTACTGCTGATAAAAAATATAGCGCCCACTTTGAACACGATGTGGCGGTTTTAAATGGTAAACCTGAACTCCTTTCGACTTTTGATTACGTTGAGGATGCACTGGAGAAGCGCGGACTCGATGCGATGCGAATAAAAAGTGAAATGTTTGCAGTATAAGGCTTGCTATCTGCAGCAATCACTTATCAAATTGATATGAATTTTCCGTCTGGGCAATTAAATCCCAATGGAGTATTTTCTTCTCGTCAATCTTTTCGGAGACTTGAGTTATTGAAACTGTTCGAACCAGATTCTCCCGATTCATTACCAGATCGTTAGCTACATCACCGTTTCCGGCGTTGAAATGAAAATCGCGAATATCTTGTGGTTGAAGATCCTTCTTTTCCAATAGCTGAGCAAACCACTGTTCCCTGTTCTTGATGGCTTCCTTGCTGTAAAGCTGAGCAGAAGCCCACACTCTGGGTTCATTCAATGAAAATTTTGCCTTGTGAATTTTATTGCCATCCCATCGTATTTCACGAATTGCATCAGAAAAGTCGATAAGAGTGAAAGGCTGAATTTTCTCAAAAGAAAACTGATCGGCAAAGTGAAAAGCATTCTCAAAGTCGAGACTTTTTAGCAGAACAATTCCCCGGCTCATTCCATACTTCTTAGACATGTCGTGAGGTTCAAACGCTCCATTGAGCAATACGGCATACCGGTTTTTCTTGCCGAGAGCTATGTTTGTACCTCCTCTTAATGGTTCTTCCGCGATTAAAAACTGCTGTCCTGGCACGGAAAGATAGGGACTCAAGTCCTACGGCATTTCTTTGCGGACTCTCATCACGGTTTGCCGTGATTACATTTCCTGATTTTAAGTTTACAAAGGTAAGGGTGCACATTCAATCAAAGGTAAGATTCGACGACCTCCTTTCATACTCTTCCTCTGAAATTTTGTTATTAACGACCAAATCATTCAATTCTGCCTTTGGTTTATATTTTTCGAAATCTTCCTTACTTATCTCATAGCGTAGACCGCCTTTTTCCGATGTGAAATAATAATGCACTTGAGTGGGAATAATGGGAATAAAAAAGGCTCGAAACCAGGTTTTGACACACATTAATTGAACAAAATCTGTTGGAGCATCAAGGTGGATGTCGTCTTTCGAAACAGGACCGAATTCTTTTTCGGTTTTATAGCCCCAGTCGACGATGAAGATCATTAACTCACGATTTATAATCTACACAAATCGCACTTTCAAAAAGATCAAAATCTGAGTGAGCTTCTACTATTTGAACTTCACTTGGGTTCTGAGATCTGAGAACTATAGTAATGATTCCCAGTCCGGCCCCGCCTTTTGTGGATAACTCTCCGTTCATCATCTGATCCAGATAAACTTTTTTCAACTCGATCCGATCCATATTGTTAATTTCCGCATACCGCTCAAGCAGGTATTCTCCCTGCCCTTTCTCAATTAGATTTAAAAATCTGGCACAAATTTTATTTGCATTTACTGAGACCAGTACTGAGCCGAGTAACCGGTTTTGGTCGTCCATGCATCCGTGAATTCGAATGTTCTGCATGGCTTCTATATAAGCAGTATAAAATCGTTTACGGGCTTGTTTATCAGGAACTTCAGCCTCCACTATCTGCTCAAGCTTTGTAGAAATTGCGTTGGCATAGCCCTTATTTAAGTCACCAACAAAGTGGACGAGGATTTCTTCTCCCTCGGTCTTTTTGTATTTATCATACGTTGCTTCAGAATGATCCTTTAGAGTTTCCAAAGCACTTGAATCCACTTTCATCTACAAAGTTTTGGCATCGACAAGATAAAAAAACTCTTCATTAGAAAACAATTGTTTCCTAAAATGAATTGTTTTAGTTTCAAACATTTACCATAATTAGAACTTCGCACATGGCATTACTCGTCGCTTATTACGCTTTTTATTTCGCTTGCTAGCAAATTCCATAGTTAACGTGAGCTCGTGAGCACCACCACTATTAGGACTAAATTTAGATACAGTAAGGTCATAGCTATAACCTATTTTCATATTGTTGATTTCATAACCAATGAGCACCGCTATAGCATCGTGATTTATATAATTATAGTCATTGTTTTTTAGCAATGGAATACCCCTGTACCACAACCCAATTACCACGGGATCGTATTCGTAATAGAATCCCAGGTCGAGCTGATCAAAAAGTCCTTGCATTTGATAATTAAAGGCAGGAACTAGAAATTGCCTGCTCTTAAATGCACTTACATCCGAAAGCTTAAACCGCACCCCACCGTGCATGCCTATTTTCTTGGGCAATTGTGTATCTCCGCCAGTGAGCGAATGTACCGGTTCATTTAAATGCTGAACGGAAGCACCAAACCAAAACGCCTCTGAAAATACGAGAAGTCCGGCACCAAAATCGGGATAATTCACAGGCTTTTGCACAAACCGCGATCTGTCAGGATCGAGAGTTGAAGCCCCATCATCCTCCCGTGCAAGCTGATCGATAAACGTAAGCTTATCGATATCTAAAAAGCTTGAACCAAACCCAAAACTCAATGCGGGGCGAATACTTACTTTGCGCGTTACATTGATTTCGTATGCATAATGAAGAGCAGCAGAAGTATAGCTCATCCCACCGGTCCCTGCCTGATCGTGCTGTACTGTAAGTGCCACACCACTATTCACTTCTGACACAAAATGGTCGAAGGCAAAATTGTAAGAAACAAATGCCTTTGGTATTGCCGGCCACTGATTTCGGTAGCTCATAGCCACCCTACTTTGTATACTGGTACCGGCAAAAGCAGGACTGAGATACATCGGGTTGGCATAAAACTGGGTGTATTGCTGATCCTGACTTCTTGCAAGAATTGTTGTAAAAACAAAACCTACAGTCGCAAGCAATGCTATTTGTAGAAATTTTGTCATATACATTATTTTGAAAGTAAGATTTGTTCCTCCACTTCTGAAGTTCCTTTAACTTCAGCTCCGAAAAAAACCGTTTTTTCTAATGTCTTGTATCCCTCAGCTTCAACCATTACGGTATATTTTTTATTGGTGTTTAATGCCAATACAAAAGTTCCAACCTGGGGATCTGTCTGGTAAAAACCTTCTACATTTCCGTTTTCCTCATTGAGTAAAGTGATCGTTGCATTTTGCGGAATCTGGTCGCCAATTGTGGTAAGCTCTCCTTTATAGATGATATTATTTGCATCGTCAAAAACGATTTGATAAACATCCTGCAGGCCATACCCACCAATTCGTTCAGAAGAAAAATAAGCCATTTTTCCTGTTGGATCGATCGTAAAAAACACGTCATCTCCCGGCGTATTAATCGGATAACCTAAATTGATTGGCTTAGCGAATGAATCTCCTTCTCTTGTAGCGCAGAAAATATCAAAGCCGCCCATGTTCTCATGTCCCTGAGAAGCAAAATAAAGAGATCCTTCGAGCGAAATAAAGGGTCCGTCATCATTATACGGGGTGTTAATTTCTTCCCCCAGATTCTGAGCTTTACTCCAGGTTCCATCGGGTAGCCTGGCCACTTTGTAAATATCTTTTCCACCAAAACCATCCGGCCTGTCGCTGGAAAAATAGATTATAGATCCATCGCGATTTCCAAAGCAAGCGCTGGCTTCCTGATATTTCGAATTGATCTCAGAGTTAAGCTTTTCCGGTTCTGACCATGAGTATCCTTCCTTTTGGGAAATAAATAGGTCACCAGAAAATCCATCTTTGCTGGTTCGGTAAAAAATCAGTGATTTTCCGTCAGGAGAGCATGCCACCGCCGCATCGTTTGTCCGAGTGTTTAAAGGTTCTTGAACTGCCTCCGTTGCGAGCGGATCGCTATTGAGGTTAACGAGGTAAATGTTCTCATCATATTGCTCTGAATAGTCTTTTTCACTTTCACTATCAAATCGTCTTCGGGAAGTAAAATAAAGCTTTTCGCCTTGATTATCCCATACGGGAGCGTAATCGTGAACAGTAGAGTTTACTGCGTCTCCCAGATTTTTAATGGTAACTGAAAGTGGTTTTTGAACCATTTTGATGGCTCTGTTCACAGATTTTTTCAAATGATCAATCTCGGTAACAGATTTCATCCTATTTGGCCGTTGTTCGTAATCTTCTATCAGTGCTATGGCATCAAAAAACTTGTACTCAGAGACCCGCACTTGAGACAGGTAAAACAATGCTTCCGTATTCTTCATATCTACTGCGAGTTCCAGATACTTTTCAGCTTCATTTCGAAGTGGTGGTATGTTGTAGTAGCAAATACCGAGACGCCCCGTTATTTCTCCATCATCGGGTGCTGCATCGTGTAACTCGCTATAAAGCTCAGAAGCATAGTAATAGTCACCCTGCAGGAAATATATTTCTGCCTCGTACATCAAATTCTTTTGATAGCGACTAAGCTTGCTTTGTGCATTTAGGCTTGCCGAAAGACACAAAAGCGATGCTGTAGTAAAAACAAATATCTTCTTCATCATAATTATCTTATAAGGGTTACATCTCCCATTTCTGTCAGGTCACCACCATCCTGGAAGGTTACTTTTACTCGCCATACATATACATCCTGTTGGCATAACTTTCCACGGTAGTATCCATCCCATCCCTGGCGTACATCTTTAGATTCGAAAAGGAGTTCTCCCCATCTATTAAAAATCTGCATCTCAAACTCTTCTACCCCTTTATACAAGGGAAAGAAAATATCGTTGTTAAACATATCGTCGACTGTCCAATGCCCCCCATTTGAACCATTTGGATTTGGTGTAAAGGCATTTGGAAAAGCAATTCTCGTATCCACATTTCCAAGCACAGCCTGATCCACAATAAAAGTATCCGGACAATTAAATTCATTATTCGCGATTAGCGTAACCGGGTGCCATCCTGTTGACTCATAAAAGTGGTAAGGTGAAAAGGCATCCGAATCCCCTCCATCTCCAAAATCCCATTCGTAAATAGAAGCATTCGTTGATGTATTCAGGAAGAATACCTGATCGGGAATGGTAATTACCGGAGGATTAACAGTAAAATAGGCCTCGGCTCGTGGATGCACCACGGCCACACCGGTTTTAATTTCAATATCAATATCGCCACCAGGCCCTGTAGCAGTAAGCATTACATTATAAGTACCTGCCTGGTAATATGTGTGAGTTGGGTTTACCTGATTGCTTATTGTACCATCTCCAAAATCCCACAAGTATTCTACGCCATAGGTAGATGTATTCGTAAATGAAACTACCAGAGGCATACAACCCGTTCCTTCACCTTCAAAATCGGCGATGGGCAGAGGTGGTTCAATAGTTATGTCCTGAGAAGCAGTGTCATTACACACTTGGTTTCCAACGATTAGATTGATAGTATACTCGCCCCACGTTTCGTAGGTATGCGAATTAGGTGTGTCAGGATCACCAGACTCCTCAACAATTCCATCGCCCCACTGCCAAATAAATTCGGCAGTGCTGTTTGCTGCACTTAAATTGGCAACATCTATAGTTGCTGAAGGAAAAGTTTGAACAGTAGGTGCCGCTACAAATGCAGCCTGAGGTTGACCCACCACCGGAATATCGAACACCAGCGTATCACCACATCCCCAAAGGGAAGAAGCAATGAACCGAACAGTGTAAACAGAGTCTTCGGCATTTGCATTAGAATAGAAATGTGTAGGACTCTCTTCTTCAGAATAGGTGTCATCTCCAAACTCCCAATAATAGGTGAAAGCACCAATTGTATTATTTTCAAATACCGCTGTATATGGTGAGCAACCACCCGGAGGAGGAGTTACGTCTGCAATAATCTCAGGGATCACATCTACATCTATTGTAGTAGCCGCGGAACAACCATAATCGCTTGTACCGGTGAGAACTACTGAGTAGGTAGCCAAGTCAGTACCCGTATTCACATAGGTATGCGTATGTAAGGGATCTCCATTGGTCGAAGTGTTTCCATCACCATAAACCCAGCTAAATGCGCTTGCTCCTTCAGAATAATTACCAAAAGTAAACTCTGCCGGAAAGCAACCTTCTATTCCTGCAACTGCAAAGCTGATATCAGGATTGGGATGCACCTTTACTGCCAGTGATGCGGTATCAGTACAACCAAACCCACTTTGTGCAATCATATTTACAGTGTAGTCTTTGATTGTATCGCCCAGGTTCACAAAATTATGTGAAGGGTTGGGGTTATATGCTTCGCCTCCATCTCCAAAATTCCAAAAATAGGTCGCCGCACCAAAAGATTGATTTACAAAATTGGTTGCCAGCGGAGAACATCCTTCGAGTGGACTTCCCGAAAAGCCGGCAATTACATCTGGATAAACCGTGATTTCAAAAGTGGCAGTATCGCTACAACCATAATCAGAAGCGGCGATCATGATCACGTCAAAATCCTGAGGAGCTGTAGAAGTAGAAACAAATTGATGCGTATGTACTACCGCAGCAGTATCAGAAACTGATCCATCGCCATAATTCCAAGAATAAAAATCGGACGTAGAGCTATTGTTCTGGAATACCACATCAAGCGGACTACAACCGGTTGTGCGATCAGGTAAAATGCTTGCATTGGGTTTCGGAAATACCACTATCTGACTTCTTGCTGTATCTTCACAACCATAAATGGAGGTAGCAATAAGACGAATGTCAAAGGTATCCGGCACAGCCGTATTATTTTGATATCCACCCATAGGTTCGTCAGCTACGCTTACGACTCCATTTCCAAGATTCCACTGATAAATATTTCCATTGAGACTGTTGTTCTCAAATACGAAGGAAATAGGCGAACAGGCCTCGAGTGGGTGAGAAAAACTTGCTTCTACATTTGGGTAAACCTCAACATCGCGGGTAAACGTTCTGCTACAACCAAATTCTGAAAATGCTGTAAGCGTAATGGTATGCGTAACAACAGCATTTGTGTTATTCACAAAAGTATGTCCATGTGTTACCGCCAAGGTATCTGAAGTAGTGCCGTCTCCGTAATTCCAAACGACCGAATCGCCGAGAATAGTTTGATTCTCGATAGAGACCGAGAGCGGACTACAACCGGCTGTAATATCTACTGAAAACTGTGTGATAGGATTTGGATGCACCACAATATCGGCAGTAGCCGTATCATTACAACCAAAGGCCGATGTAGCGACCAACTGGGCTGTGTAAGTGCGATCGAGAAGGGTATTATTCGCATAAGCATGCGATGGATTTGGTGCAATGGAAATTGTTCCATCACCAAAGGTCCAGTAATAAGACACTCCGCCACTAACCACCGGAAACTGCACGTTAAAAGGTGCACAGCCCGAATCTACATCGAGGGTAAAATCGAAATCTGGCTGGGGGTATACAGATACGGTAGCAGTACTTGTATCGCTACAGCCAAATGGCGTATTCGCTATCAGCGTTACGGTATAATTTGCAAGCGTATTTCCCGTATTTTCAAACTGATGTGAAGGATTGGGATCTGTAGTTGTTGGGGAGCCATCACCAAAATTCCATACATAATCTGAAGCATTCAGAGAATTATTCTGGAAGTTGGCCGGTCCCGCATCACAAGAAGGAGCATAAAACGTTTGAAATTGGGACACCGCATTCGGATGAACAGTAATATTTGACTCTATGGTATCGGTACATCCAAAAGCATTTCGAGCTATAAGTTTTACTGTATACACCGAATCAGCATTTCCGAAATTATTGAAAACGTGAGTAGGATTGGTAGTTCCACCTCCACCACCGTCACCAAAAACCCAGGTATAGATGCTGGCACCGCTACTGGTATTTGAAAAATCTACAGAAAGAGGTGCACACCCCGAAGCTAAACTTGGTGTAAAACCGGCGACAGGGGCATCCTGAACATTCACAACCATGGATTGTACATCGGTACAATTGGCTGTTTCAACGGTGAGTGAAACGGTATACGTTCCTGCACTGGCATAAGTATGTGTGGCATTGGTATCGGCACTGTTAAATCCATCACCAAAATTCCATAGCCAAGAGATAATTGGATCACCTCCTGCAGAGCTAGACATATTGACAAAGCTTCCTTCGGAGCCAATACATAGATCGGTTACCAAAAAGGCTGCAACCGGACTCTCGTGTACCGTAACGATTTGGGTATCCGTATTCCGGCAAAGATTTGGAGCCTCTACGGTTAAAGTAACGTTGTAACTACCTGGAGAATTATAAGTTTGTGTAGGAGGATTTTGTACAGTACTAGTATTTCCATTTCCAAAATCCCACTCCCAACCGGAAATAACTCCGGAAGAGTTATCTGTAAAAGTAGAGGTAAGTACATCACAGGCTTCCGGATTATCTACGAGAATTTCAGCTTCGGGAGCAGGCAGTACAGTTATAGGAACATATGCAGTATCGGCACAGCCTCCCGCAAGGCCACCAACGGCGGCGACTAGCCGCACATCATACGTCCCTGCATTTGCAAAAACATGATCTAACGTATTTGCACCGGAGTAAACCGGTGGTGATCCGTCATCAAAATTCCATTCGAAGTCGGTAGCCGATGCTGATGAGCTGTTTGTAAACGTAATTGTTTCCCCTTCACAAATTGTTGCTGCATCTGCGGAAGCGGCAGCTGTGGGTGGTGGTACAATTTGAATCGTTATTGTAGCCACATCTATACCACAAAGGTTACTATCCAGTAGAGTGGTTGTATAAGAACCTATTCCCGGATACTCTAAAGTATGCGGAAAAGTAGGCGGCCAAGCTCTCCAATCGATTATCGAGTCATATCCCAGACCCCAGTAATCACCAAAATTCCAATATTCATAACGTTGGTAAATGTTACCCTGAAAAAGACAATTCCTCTCTGTTGTATTGGTATAGGTAACCTCATTATCCGGGAAACACAAAATAGTTTCTGAAGCAGTTATTCCCGCGTCATCAATATCCCATATTCTAATAGGGTTAAAGGTGGCATTACTCGGACCACCCTGCACTGTATTACAATAGTTCTCAGCAGTAAGTGTTACAACCGTTTCACAATCTACTGTTCCTTGTTGATAGGTGTGGGTAATGGTTTGACCCAGATTGGTATAATCATATGTTTCTGTGGGCGAGCCATCACCAAAATTCCAGATAAAGGTTGTAGTTGTTGAGGTATTTGTACTTGAGTTGATAAACTCCATATCTTGGGGAGCACAGGCTTGTGTGAGTCCACCAACCGGAATTTGGATAGAAGCATTTGTTGCTTCTTCCATTACTACGACACCACTTACGGTACATCCCGTAGCTGTTTCGATAAAGGTAACGTTGTATAAATCTACGGTAGCTCCATATACATGGATGATGGCAGCTGGCGGTACCAAACTCGCACCGCTTTGAATGGGCGATCCATCGCCCCAGTCAATACTCCACGCCCCAATGTTGTTGGGAGACTGAATACTGAGTGTGAAGTCGTTACCATTACAACTGTACCAATAGGGTGTGTTGGATGGGTTTCCATCAAAATCGTATAACTCACACTGCGCAAATGAATTGGAGTGCACACAAAATGCGGCTAGAAAAAGCGCTATTCCAATTTTAGTCATTTTCCTCATCATAGGCGTGTATACGGAGATGTTCCGGAAAGGTTTTTGACCTCAGAATATATTTGTCGGGTCCGGCGACCTCCCAATACCTGATCATTTGGAATTCTTTCAAGGGAAAGAATATTCACTTAAGAATTGAAGTTCCCTGACTAGAAATGATAATTTCTAGATTTAGATTGAGCATTCCATCAGAACGCCCTACAATACTAATCCTTATTTCACGGTAATCCGTTTAGATTACGGTGCATTTGAGATGTGAGGCAAGGCCTATTGAGGATCCTGAAAATCAGGATTTTCAACAAACTCATCGTCTGTAAGGGTTTCAAGAAAATTGACCAGATCGTCAATATCCTGCTCTGATAGACCCAGGCCTTCATTGGGAAACTTCATAAGCGGATCAAGGGTAGCAGAAAGGTGTCCGCCTGTATTGTAATGCTCAACAACGTCGCGCAAGGTGGCAAATCTACCATCGTGCATATAAGGTGCGGTGAGAGCAATATTTCGAAGGGTAGGTGTTTTGAATAAACCACGATCGAAGGGCTGACCTGTTACCCCTGCCCTACCGATGTCCTGAAATAAGCTATCAAGTCCATTGTTGTGAAACTGATGATCAGTAAACTGCACCAAAGCCCCGCCATGACAATGGAAACAATCACCTCCATTTTGACCTCCGGGATAAATGTCGGGATCTCCCCCTTCAGCGAGAAATAGTTCTAGGCCGCGGATTTCAGATTCTGTCAATTGATCGCCACCAATGTAATAGGCTCTGTCAAATTTTGAATTGGCTGAAACCATCGTACGTATAAACTGTGCTATGGCATAAGTAGCCCGCACAGAATCAACGCATTCACTACCAAAAGCAGCCTCAAACATCCCGTTATAATCGTCGTTTTCGGCTATGCGGTTTATGGCTGTTACCCAGTCCATATCCATTTCAATAGGATTGTGAATGGGGTCTAAAATTTGTTGTTCCAACGTATTATCTCGTCCATCCCAAAAGAAAGAATTGTTCCATGCTAAATTAATGATAGCCATAGAATTTCGGGAACTCAAGTCGCCATATAATCCCACACTCGAAGCCACATTATCAGCAAAAGCATATTCAGGCGCGTGGCAGGAACCGCAGCTCACAGTATTATTTCGAGAGAGATTCACATCCCAAAACAACCTTCTTCCCAGTGCTATTCCTTCCTCTGTGAGAGGATTGTAGTCGGGAAGTATAGGCTCTGGAAAAAAAATAGGAACAGCCAGTTCGTAAGGAGTTCCCGATCCCGGTACAGGCGCGCAAAGTGGTGTTGCTGCAGGTTTCGTTTCACTTTCAGGTTCATCATCTTTTACGCAGGAAACCCAGAGCAGAACGAGCCCAAGAAGCACTATAAAACGAAAGGAATATTTAGTTAGAGTGGGCACTAGTTAATCTTGTTTCAGTCAATTATTTCAAAGGCTGCAATGCTGTTCTCAGCAATTTTTATCCCAAGCGGCAAAACACTGAGATTACCATGAAACTGCCGTTCATATTTCAGATCAATATGTGAAGATCCATTTTCAAAAAAAGTGTTCAGGTTAATTGCAAAGGGAACCAAAGCTACGTCATTTGAAGAAACATCAAAGGAGTGATTAAAAACCGGAACACTTCTGAAAAGAGTATCAAGTCCGGAATGAAGACCGTAAGAGAGCGGCAATATTTCACTTTCATTTGGCACCGTATCACAAAAACCATCGATTGAGAAGAAACGGTATCCACCTTGCCATCCCCAGTACATTCCATTCGATTCGCTGAGAGGGTGCTCTCCGTCGAAGACCGAGATTGAAAAATCAGGATTCTCCGGGCTGTTTAATTCCGCCGGCACGCCAAGATCAAAGGCAATCTGGGTGTAATTTCCATAGGGTATATTATAGGAAAGTGTACTATGCATATTCCTAAAGTCCACAATTTCAATGTCGCTTAGCGAAACCACTGTAGAATCTTCTGCAATAAGTCTAAGATTTGAAAGATAAAATTTTAAGTTTGAGATATAAAGCGGGTACCCATCACCATTCGTAAAATGCTGTGATATTTGGATTTCATTCCCATCAAAATAAGGTGCAAAAGTAAATGATATCTGTGCCGGCCCTTCAACTACAGCCTCATCATCTTTTTCGCATCCAGACAGAAGGAGTATTGAAAAAATGACTAGTAATTGTACAATGCGGTTCATGGGGGAATCAAATTTCGTTATAATCTACATCTAAAATACAATTCAACCCAAGTTTTCCCCAGTAAATTTTCATTATTATAGTAAGTTTAACGGCAGTATTGAGCTATGTCAAAATTCCTTATTTATAAATCATCAGCAGGATCGGGTAAAACTACGACCCTGATATTCATATTTCTCAAACTCAGTTTGTCAACCAATGATGCCCGGCAGTTTAAGAAAATTCTGGCCATCACCTTTACCAATAAGGCTGCCGCCGAAATGAAAGAAAGACTCATTTCAGAGCTGAACAAACTCAGCAACCTGGATAAAAACTACACCGGTGGAGATTTTTTAGTTGATGATTTACTCAAACAACTCAACATCGATGTTGAAACCCTGTCATTAAGAGCACAAAAAACATTCAAGATTCTGCTTCACGATTTTAATGATCTCTCCATCGGGACCATTGATCAGTTCAATCATCGCCTAATTCGGTCTTTCAGTCGCGACTTGCGGTTAAAATCTGATTTTGAAGTTGAGCTTGATGAAAAAAATCTTTTTCATGAAGCCGTGCAGCGCCTGATAGAGCGGGTGGGCCAGGATCCTTACATCACAACACATCTGCTAGGCTATCTGGCTCTGAAAGTTGGCGATGAGAAAAGAATAGACATTGCGAGAGATTTGGAGGGTATGCGCAACCTCGTGCTGGGCGAATCGGCGCTGGATGCAATAACAACACTGAAAGCTACCGATAATCTGGACTTTGTGGCAATCAGAAAAGACCTTGCCTCAAAGAAAAAATCAACGCAGGAAGCTATTCAAAACAAGGGAAAAGAAGCGCTGGATTTTTTAAGTAGCCACAATTTGGAACCAGACGATTTTTCGCAAAAAGGTTCCGGATATGGAGGTTATTTCATGAAAATGGCAGCATTTCCTGAAAAGGTACCAAACCGAAATTCCTATATCAATAAAGCCTTAGGAGGAGATCTTGTAGCAAAATCAGCTCCGGCCAGTCTTCGAAATACAATTGATTCCCTCTCTGGTCAATTGATAGAAAAGTTGGAAGAAGCAATTAAAGTATTTGATGAAAACCACAGAGAGCATATTTTGAGCAATGCCCTGATGTGGCAAATCGACCTGATAGCAGTGCTGGAAGAGTTAAGTGTGTGCATTGACGAAATTTGCGATGAGCGAAACATTCTGCCTATCTCCAAATTTAACAAACTCATATCTGAAGCTCTCCGCAAAGAACCTGTAGCCTACCTCTACGAGCATTATGGAATGCGCTTTAATCATATTTTGATCGATGAATATCAGGACACGTCAGAACTTCAATGGTTCAACATCCTGCCACTTATTGAAGAGTCGCTGGCAAAAGGACAGACGAGTATGGTTGTTGGCGATGCCAAACAAAGCATCTACCGGTGGCGGGGTGGAAAGGCAGAACAGCTTATTGCCCTACCAGAATTGATAGATGCGCCACACGATTTAAAAATGGGAGCTGCCGAGACTTTGCGCCGCACGTTTGACATCCAAAATCTGGCCACCAATTACCGAAGCAGGATTAACATTGTGGAGTTTAATAACGCTTTGTTTTCTCAATTAGGTTCTAATCTCACATCTCAAGGTTCGCTGTACGAGCTCGAATACAACCCAGATAGTCTCACCCAAAAAGCAAATAAAAAGCTGGAAGGCGGTTATATTCGGGTAGATTTTTTAGGAAAGAAACCCGATGATCTGGTAAAGTGGGATACATTGCTCGAAAACATTCGACAGTTTAAAAATCAGGGTTATGCTTATGGCGACATGGCTATTTTGGTGCGCAGTACATCAAAAGAAGGACGACTCATTCTCGACAGACTGCAGGCCGAGAATATTCCTGTAAATACCACCAACAGCTTTGAAATTGACAAAAATGTACAGGTTAAACTCATACTGGCTTTCTTGCGCCTCTCTTATGACCCCGATAATACGGCTGCCAAAATAGCCGTTATGCGAAGTATGCAGGCAATTTTCGCGATTCCATTTGAACCACACCAGTTTTTGACCGAAAACGGACTTGATTTAAATGCCTTTCTCCGAAAGCATAAAAAACCGACTTTCAAGGGATTAAAAAATTCGGAAGGAATTTATGAGTTAACCGAAAGACTTATTTCCACCTATCTGCCCGATTCAAAAAATAGCTTTTTAAATGCTCTTCTCAATGTGATTTTAAATCGCGAAGGGCTAAACGGCACTTGCGCTTCATTTTTTGAATGGTGGGATTCCCAAAATGAAAAACCCAGTGCCGCTGATACTGAAGGTGTAGATGCCATTCAACTTATGACTATCCACAAATCAAAGGGGCTTCAGTTTAAGGTCGTGTTCGTTCCTGATTTAGACTGGAAATTCAGAGCGGTAAACACGGAGTTAAAATGGTTTGACCTTCGTGAAAATCCAATTTCCACCATACCATTTGCTCCGCTTACTTTAAACAATCGGCTTATTGACATGGGGCTCGAACCAGAGTGGAACATCGAGGAAGACGCTTCAAAATTTGACAATTTAAATCTCATTTATGTAGCGCTTACCCGCGCCGAAGAGGCTCTTTGCATATCTTTTAGCACGAATGGCAAGGGCAGAGTTGGCGAGGAACTATTCCAATCTATTGAGAACATAGAAGAATCAGTTCTTTCAAAAATGCCCGGCTTTAAGGTTTCTGAAGGTGATATAGAGTCTAAGACAATAGAAATCGGCTCGATTCCTACAGCTCAAAAAAGTAAAGAAGAGCTGAGCGAAAGCAGTGAAATCCCGTGGGTAAATCCCGATAACGAACCTTGGTTTAGCAAGGTGCTTACTGCCCCACAAGTTCAAAAGCCAGATCGGTTAAAAGGCGTACGCTTTCACAATATTGTTGCCGCTTCCGCGAATGTTGAAGAAGCCAGATTGCGTTTAGACCGAACCATGTCAGGTGGAGAAATTAATCAGGCAGAATACGCAGAACTGCACCAGATGCTAATCAATCTCTATGGCGACCCGCGCTTTATGGATGTTTTTAAAGGAGCTAAAGTACTCGCTGAGCACGAATTGTTGTACCAAAAAGAAATACTGAGGCCTGATCTCGTTTTAGAACATGAAAATCGAATAGTGGTCATCGATTTTAAAACTGGCGATGAAGATGCCAATTACGAAAAGCAAGTAGCCCGCTACGGCGATGCATTGCGGCAACTGAGCACAAAACCAGTTGAGGCATTCATCTTGTACGTAGCGCCTATAGGTTGGGTTGATGTGAAGCCCACAAAATCGGGCCAGACCACACTTTTCGACTAGTCTTTGCGACTTCGAGCACGCGAAAACCCCATCCCTTCAAGCACAATTTCCTGCTCAACTTTTAATTCTTTTTGCGTTGCCACTGATGGCCCGGCGGGCTTCAGCAATTCGAGGGAGTTGTGACGCGGATTTTTAATCGCGGTAGAAATTGGATAGGCATTCATATCCCCTCCTTCGTATGGCTGCAGCATCGCTGTTACATCCGCTAAAGGCAGATTTTGATCAAGCCATTCTCGTTCTTTTTCTTTTGGTAAAATTACAGGCGATCGATGATGAGGAAGCTTTTGGAGAAGGCTGTTTGGCGTGGTTGTGATGATAGCGAAAGACTGATAAATCTCGCCTGTTTCACTGTCTACCCATTCATCCCAAATACCCGCAAAAGCGAAGGGCCGCCTGCCTTTGGAAAGGTGGACCAAGAAGGGCTCATCGAGTTTTTTTTCTGTTGTCCCTTCAATAAAAGCATCGGCAATAACCAGGCAGCGCTGGCTGCGAATCGCCTTGCGAAAAGAAGGCTTCGAAATAATGCCCATGGCTCCGTGGTAATCGGGATTGTTGTCTTTATTGTGGTCTCCTTCAGCACGAGCATTAAAAAAGTAAAGCTTCTTCTTAGCCCAAAATGGGGTCATCCCAAAATGAAAAAATTGCAACTTATCCGGATCTTTATCTGTAATTACTGGCGCCAGACTACCCGGACCGATATTGAAATTTGGGTTGTAAGGACCCAGGGCATTTACCCCAAACTGGATTTCAATTTCAGAAATTTTTGAGATGACTACGTATCTGCCACACATGGACTTTTATCTTTACAGGAAAATTACGAATAAAATCAAGAGATGCCAAAATCAGAATTGACCTGGGAGCTTAAACCATTTAAAGACCTTTCGGTGCTTGAACTCCACGATTTATTAAAGGTAAGGGTTGATGTTTTTGTTGTGGAGCAGGAATGCGCTTATCAAGAGATTGACGGTATGGATCCCGTTTGCTGGCATGTATTGGGCAAAAATGCTGAGGGTCGCGTACTTGCAACCTCTCGTATTGCCCCGGCGGGTAGTATTTATCCGGAAGTAAGCATAGGCCGAATAGCTGTTGACAAATCCCAACGCGGCAAAGGCCTGGGTAAAGTGGTTACACAAAAAGCTATGGATTTCTGTATAACGGAATTAACGGTGCCAACCATAAAAATTGCCGCTCAGCTTTACCTCAAGAAGTTTTATTCAGACTTTGGATTCGTAAAAATCAGTGATGTGTACCTGTGGGACGGAATTGAGCATATTGATATGAGGTTCACAAATTCTGAATAATCGAGCCTAACCGATTATATCAAAATAACCTTCTTCGCGCTCCATATCTCCAAGAGTATCTCCCACCTTCAGGTTGGTAATATTCACATTCATTGGACCAATTTCGTGTGTAGTAGATATCTTTATTCCATCAAAGTCTTTCCAATCGCTCCATGTGGCCTCTACCCCACCCACAGGAATGATTGAAACCCACATCTTATAGTACTCCGGTAATCCTGTTTCGTCGATTGCCCAAAGGTAAGAATCACCCGGGGTAACACCTCCTGAACTATATTCAACCAGCAGTCCATCTGTTCCGTCTTCCATTTCTACAATGGATCGCGTAGTGCCTGCATCGCGCGCTTTGGCGGGAGCATTTAACCAAAACGAATCGTTGCACCAGTTTTTCCAGGCATCCTCAAGTGCTTTCTCCTTGGCATCGCCTTCAAGGGTCTTGCCATTTGCAGTAGCTATTCCCTTCTGCGATTTGAGATTCATCAGAACCGTATTATCACCAATTTTTATTTCAGCCCGGTGATTTTTCTTGTCCCAGAGGTAATGATTTTTATCGAGAAACGACCATTGGATGAAGGCGAGAGAATCCCATTTTTCTTTACCAATTGCTGTGAACATTTTGTCGGTAAGCACCTCAGCTTCGGCATTTTCATTACCCACAGGCGCTGGCTCATCTGAGCATTTAAATACTACGAAACCCGCTATCAGGATAACAAGAACTACTATTAATGTCTTTTTCATGAATCAGCGAAGTAAACGAACTGAGCCGGTATATTCAAAATTCCAGCTCAAATTATCTGTAATAATAATTATGTACTGATATACGCCAGCCTCGGCGTAATAACCGTCAGTGTGACCTGATCCGTTCCAGCCCTGAGTATCATTCTTATTGCTATAAACTTGCTGGCCCCATCGATCAAAAATGTACATCTCAATATTCATCGCACCCGTAGTTACGGGAAAGAAAAAATCATTAAGCCCGTCTTCATCGGGTGTAAAGGCATTAGGAACATAAATAAGGTGATCAGAAATTTTAATGTCCGTTTCGAGACTAGCCTTACATCCAAACTCATTCTCAACGGTTTGTGTTATTGTTTGAGGTTCTACGATTTGAAGGGAATGCTCGAAGTTACAGTCATCGAATAATTGACCATCAAAAATATATTGGCAAGAGATGCTTCCCTCGCTGATATCCGTGATTTCAATAACCGGATTTATCGCTGAAACCACGAGTGGGTCAGCTATAAAACCCGGCACAGGTGTAGGAACCACTTCTACAATTCCTTCCTTAAGTGCATCATCCGAATCTATGCAGCCGTTTAAATTCTCCAAGAAAAAATGTACAGAATAAATTCCGGGCTCGGTGTAGGTGTGCTTTACGTTTCGAGCTGTAGACTCTCCACCATCACCAAAATCATATAAATAGCTAACCGCTGAACTCTGCGTAAAAGACTGATCTGAAAAAGACACCGTAAGTGGAGCACAACCATATGCAAACTGTGCATTAAAATCGGCGATAGGATTATTGTGAATAGTCATATCTGAATTAGCGGTTCTTGTACATCCGTTCTCCGAAATAGTAAGTTCTACGGGATGGGTTCCTGCAGATTCAAAAGATATTCCCGTAGGGTTTTGACTGGAACTGCTACCTGGACTTGCTGCTTCAAATTGCCATGAAAAGACCGCTTCTGATGTAAAGCTACCCGAGGCTTCAAAACTCACAGAATTTCCTTCTAAACAAACAATTGAAGTAGGCGCTATTTCCGGCTCCAGTAGGGTTTGAATATCAAAATCTTCGGTGACTGTGACAGGACAATTGGTGCCATCATCGCCCGTAAGTGAAACTGTGTAGATACCCGGCTCAGGAAAAGTAAAGCCCGCTGCTTCCTGAGAACTGATGTCAGTATCTGTACCACTCACTCCAAAATCCCATGTAAAGAAACTGGCATTTAAACTTTCTTGCGAAAATTGATAATTCAATCCATTGCAGAATAAATTTTGCGGAGTTATAGTAAGATCTGGGGGGTCTGGAATATTAACGGTAACATCATCTTGTGCATCGCAAGCATTATCAGTTACCTCCACTCCTATTTCCTGGTCTCCGAGATTGGAAAACGTAACTCCTGCCACCGATGTCCCTGAACCAAATTGGGGAGTCGCTTCGGGTCCAAAATCCCAGTCTACCTGAGCGTCATCCTCAAAAATACCGCTGGCGGCGAAGGTGAATATTTGCTGACCGTTTATACATTCAAAGCTCGCGATCTCCACATTTATTTCCATTTCATAATACAGAGGTACCGTTAGATATGCCGTATCGGAACAGAAGAATCCGGGATTTGTAACAAGCATTACTTCATAGGTGCCCGTATCGGGATAGGTGTATGAAGGACTGTATAGGTTGCTAACATCAGTATTTGTAGTAGGGTCACCAAAATCCCAGACAAATTCATTATCGGGATCACTTAAGTTTTCAAATTCAAAAATCAAATCATCACAAAAATCTCCAGGCTCCGGCTCAGCAATCAATGCAGTATAAGTTTGCTCGCAGAGCGCCACATTAAATTGGAAATCGCGGGTATTGACATTCAGTAATTCACCGTCGCGCCACTCTTCTACACATACACCTACTACAAACTGCCCGAGCTGGGTTGGAGTACCTGTAAGAAACCCGGTAATGGGATCGATGGTAAGACCGGGATTTCCATTTAATGGGCCAATCTCATCAAAGCCCGGGCCCCAGAGCACCTCGGCATAAGGCGGATTAGAAGGCGGGTTTGGTGCTGGATTGTTGGCCGTACCACCAATAAACGGTGAGCATAGTTTATAAGAAAGTGAATCACCATCCAGATCTGTAGCACTATGGTCGAATTCTAAAAACTCCTGAGCGCAGAGCACAGGTGGAGGAAAATTATTGTAAAACGGAGCCGAATTACACACGGCCTCATTGGAAGCAGGCACTGTAGTCACTATCGTAAGACCCTGGTCTCCGGGATCGGTCAAATTCACTATTGTGGCATTCCTACAACATCTTTGGTAAACAATCTGATAGGCCTGATCGGCTGAAGGCAGCTCAATACTAAATACGTAGAGGCCCTGCTGAACACATATATCCGGTGGAAAAGTTAGGCAGGGTGAACTCAGATCAGGCTCTACAAAAGAAATATCATTAATAAAGTCCTGCTTTTGCAGAACTAACTGGTTATTTTCATCAAAAACCGCAAAATTTGCAGGGTCATCAAACGCTGCACCGCTACTATTGCAGTCGCGATAAAGCTTCATCGTAAACTGATATAAATTTCCGCCCAGACATTCATAGTACATCTCTCCCCCAATAATATGAGCGGGAAACGCCTTACCGGAGAAAATTACCAGTATAATAATGACTAGAAATTTGCGTAACATCTTTACTTCTATAGTCTGACGTTTTAATCTTTCAATAGCTGCCTGAAGATCAATTTTATCTTCACAGATGACTAATTTATAAAAAATACGGTTGAACTACTATGATTCACCGTCAATATAAAAGAGAATTAATCACGCTTCTTGAACTCCAAACGGCACTTTTCCTTAAACTGATTATAGGTTTCTTCTGAAATCTCCAACCATCCCCCACCTTCCATATTGATTAAATCTCCTATGAAATTCCGCTCAGGTAGTATCTTTGCTTCAAAATGATGAACCCAGTAATTCGATCCCAACACCTGAATTTCTTCAAATGAATTCGTATCGAACACTTTAAAGTAAGACTTGTTATTGGAGTACTTGCGGTATACGGGAAAAAACAAAATTTAATTTTTTACATGTCAAACATAGATAAATACATACAGAAAGCAGAAAAGTTCTACGCCGACCATAAATTTAAAGATTCAATTTATTGGTATACGCGAGCCATATCTGAAAACCCGTCAGCCGATTTATACAGCGAAAGAGCGGTTGCTTTTTACCATAATCAGGAACTTAAAGAATCTCTTGATGACATGAATAGGGCGCAAGAGCTTGAGCCCAACAGACCTTACAGATACTCAAGTCGTGCTTATATTCGCGATGCTATGGGCGATGTAGAAGGTGCAGTAAAGGACTACGAAAAAGCGATTGAACTGGATCCCGAAGATGCCATTGCTCACAACAATCTAGGTATGCTGATTGAAAAGTTGGGCTACCATAAAAAAGCAAAAGTATTTTTTGATTTTGCCGACAAGCTTGCCCAAGATCAGTCGGGCGATAAAAACGCTGTGGCAGCGCGTCCTACAAATATTCAAACGGAAGTAAATAAGGAGAAAAGACAGACTTCTCTTGGAACTGAAATGGCTAAAGTATTCACCTCAGGAGATCAATTTAAAGAGTTTCTACAATTTATTGGGAATGGTTTTAAGAGAAAAGAATGAGCATACCTCAAGATTACCGAGGCCGCAGTTACTAATCTGACTCAAATAAGTCACCAGGGTCTGTCACTGTCAATCATTCCAAAAAGACTCTCACTACTCTTGCGCGGCTTCTTTTGCTTTGGGCATTTTCTATCCGGCTTATTGTCCATGACCAAAATGGTCAGTCTGAAAATTAAGGGTCTGTATCGCGAGGTAAAAATAGCAAGGGTTGATTTCAAATCATCATACTCATAAAAAGTGACGAGCGGGGTTTCAACAGAGGGGATCATCATAATATTGTCTCCCACCGAAATACCTAAACCAATTTTGTAATGCGCCTGAAAAACAAATCTTTCAGGAGTTTGCAGACTTAATGGCATACCATTCTGGTCATACTCATATAAATCTGTTAATCGATAATCACCATTAATACCCAATGTATTGTGCAGTGATACTTTTTGAGTTAACGGTATAGCATTGGTTGCATTAAAACTCGCTGTAGCATAGTTCTGAGAAAAGGTTCCTGAACCGCTTACCGTATATGGATCTAACCGGTCAGGATCATCCAGAGTTGCTTCAAATTCTTCAGCTCCTCGTAATATCTTTATCCCCAATGAGAAATCGACATAAGAAATAATTCGCGAATTTTCTATGGCATAAAACCGTCCGATCTCAAGACCCACACCTGGTTTACCCTTAGCGTTGATCAAAACATCGTAAACCGAATCAGACCCAACGAATATTCGTTGCTGGTTCTCCTTAAATGGCTTAAGTGTATATGTCAGAGCCGGATTAACCAACCATCCTTTTCTTTCATAATTCCCGAAAGTTGGGAATATATCGCTGTTGCGCTGATATTGACCGAAGGCTAATAAAGGCAGTGATAAGGAGAGGATGAACAAGATCTTTCGCATGCACAAAAATTTAAGGCGGTAGATTAAATCCGCACATAAATTACGCAGAAAAAACCGATTTGTTACCTTTAATACCTATTCAAACGCTTTAAGTCTGGCCATTATTGCTTCTTCAACCTCAGCGCTGTCCCAAACCGATTCAATATCAGGCCTATTCATCACTTCCTCCATGATTTTATCCTGAATTAAACCCGTTTTGAGCGCATCGCTGTACCGCTTATGGCTAAAGGTTACTTGCGAATATAGCGGCATCCATTTTTCGGGATATTTCGAATAGATTTTTTTCTCAATCTGCTTTCGCAAGATAAAATTCTCGTCGGCTACAAGGTCCCGCATCTCCACATAATTTCGCATGGCTAGTGTAGCTATCGCATCAGCATCGGGTTTTCTAAGCTCCTGAAATTCCGGCAATATTTCATCCCAGTTGTGATCGTGATTTTCTATCAAATAATCCATCACCGAGCAATCTTCAAAACCCGAGTTCATGCCTTGTCCATAAAATGGAACAATGGCGTGTGAAGCATCACCCAGAATAGCCGTGTTGTTTCGCACCCATGGATAACAGCGAATAATAACTAAATCTGCCAACTGATGCTCACGGTAATTCTCGACAATATTTGGCATTAGCGCATAAAAATCCGGGAATACTTCTTTAAAAAAACGCTCCACCTTTTCGTCATCTTCTAGCGCTGCGAATGAGTCTTTCCCCTCATAGGGCATAAATAAAGTACAGGTATAACTACCATCCAGATTAGGCAAGGCAATCAACATATAACCACCCCGCGGCCAGATGTGAAGGGCGTTCTTTTCAATTTTATGTGTTCCATCCGCATTAGCAGGCATCAATAATTCGCGGTATCCATGAGGAATAAACTCCTGCTGATAATTAAACCGTCGTGTGCGCTGCATATCAGCCCTCACCTGAGAAAATGCACCATCAGTTCCGAAAATTAAATCGGCTGTTTCGGTTCGTTTTTCACCTGTTTTGTTGTGCTCAAAAACAGCCTTACCTCCTTCAAAATCCACATCGATACATTTCCATTCAAAATGCATCTCAACATCATAATCTTTTTCAGCTTTATCAAGCAGACTGGTGTTAAGCTCTCCTCGTGAAACGGAGTATATAGCCTGGCCTTCTTTGCCGTAAGGCTGCAGCACCGTATTTCCCTCCAAATCATGCACCATGCGACCATACATCGGGATTGAGATTTTTTCTACTTTTTCGCGCAAGCCTATCAGGTCAAGCGCTTTCCACCCGCGTACACTAAGTGCCAGATTAATAGATTTTCCTGCCTGAAGCTCCACTCCTCTCACATCGGGTCGGCGCTCGTAAAGTTTTACCTTGTATCCATGTCGCGAAAGATTTGCCGAAAGCAAAGATCCAACCAAACCACCACCAATCACCAGTACTTTTTTCATTATTTTTTTGCGTTTTTAAGTGCGTTATCAAGCAATTCACCAAACTTATAACAATCGAAAAAGGAATTATACATTGGTACAGGAGCAATTCTAATCACATTTGGTTCACGCCAATCTGAAAAAACTCCGTTTTTTTGAAGATCGTGGAAGAGGCTCTTGCCATATCCATGTGCCAGAATACTCAGCTGACAACCTCTGGATTCGGGGTTCTTAGGAGTTATTAATTCTATATCAGCGTTATTCTCTTTGGCTACATGATTAATTAATTCTTCGAGAAAAGCGGTCATTTTTAAGCTTTTAGCGCGCAATTTATCCATTCCTGCTTTCTCAAAAAGCTTCAGCGAGGCCAAATGCGGAGCCATTGCAAAAACGGGCGCATTGCTAAGCTGCCAGCCTTCTGCGCCGGGAATGGGGTCAAAACCGGGTTCCATTTTAAATCGTTTTTCCTTGTTGTACCCCCACCATCCGGCAAATCGAGGCAGGTTTTTGGTATTTGCATGTTTGTTATGAACGAAAATACCCGCCACAGAACCGGGGCCTGAGTTAAAGTATTTATAAGTACACCAGGCTGCGAAATCTACATCCCAGTTGTGCAACTGCATAGGTACATTTCCAGCAGCATGCGCCAGATCAAAACCTACTACGGCTCCTTTTGAACGAGCAGCTTTGGTGATACGCTCCATATCAAACAGCTGACCTGTGTAGTAATTTACTCCACCAAAAAACACAAGTGCCAACTCTTCCTTATGCTCTTCTATGGCAGCTTCAATATCTTCTTCTCTAATGGTATGCTCGCCCTTACGGGGATGCACTTCAACTATTGCATCATGGGGATTAAAGCCATGAAACTCTACCTGCGACTCAAGCGCGTATTGGTCGCTCGGAAAGGCCTTTGCCTCACAGATTATTTTGTATCTCTCTTTTGTTGGGTTATAAAAGCTCACCATCAAAAGGTGAATATTGGTGGTAAGTCCGTTCATATGAACCACTTCACCATCGAGCGCTCCTACCATTTTAGCAGCGGGCTTCATCAGCAATTCGTGATAGCTAAACCAGGGGTGCTCGGCCTCAAAATGACCTTCGACACCATATTTGGCCCAGTCTCTCAACTCAGTATCTATCTCATCGCGTACTGTTTTGGGTTGAAGCCCAAGGGAGTTTCCTGTGAAATAAACGCAGTGGTCTGCTTCCGTTTCCGGGAAATAAAAGTCATCTCTAAATTTTGCAAGCTCATCTTCCGCATCGTGCTTCCGGGCCGTTTCTTTATATGATTGCATTTCGCAAATGGGTATTAAAACATTAAATTTGCGCCCAAATTACGGCATTTGAAATTATTGCCAAGAATTAAATTGAACAGCTTATGAACCGCAAACATTCTGATGAACTTTTTGACAAAGCCAAAACGCTCTTCCCGGGCGGTGTAAACAGTCCGGTACGTGCCTTTAAAGCAGTGGGTGGTCATCCACTTTTTATTGATCGCGGTGAAGGGTCTCATATTTTTGATGCCGATGGAAACGAGTTTATCGACTTTTGCTGTTCATACGGACCCCTTATTTTAGGTCACGCTCCTGCGGAAGTGGTTTCGGCAGTTACAGAAACTGTGAAAAGAGGAACAACCTTTGGCGCTCCCACCAAATTAGAGAATGAGTTAGCTGAAATGATTCTCAAAAATCACAGCTACATTGAAAAAATCCGTTTCGTAAATTCGGGTACCGAGGCTGTAATGTCGGGGGTAAGGCTCGCACGAGGTTATACCAACCGAAATAAAATCATCAAGTTTGAAGGTTGCTACCACGGTCATGTTGATTCGCTTATGGTAAATGCAGGAAGCGGACTAGCCACACTTGGCACCTCCTCTTCGGCCGGCGTACCCGAAGCGTATGTAAAGGAAACGATTGTGCTTCCGCTAAACGATCAGGACGCAGTTAATGAGGCACTTGAAACTTACAAAGATGATATTGCCTGCATCATTATCGAGCCTATTCCGGCAAACAATGGCCTCCTTTTGCAAGACAAATCTTTTCTCCAATTTTTGCGCGACGTGTGTACCAAAGAAGGTATCATGTTATTTTTTGATGAAGTCATTTCCGGATTCAGAGTTGGTTTTGAAGGAGCTGCAGGACTCTACGGAATTTCTCCCGATATCATTTCTTACGGAAAGATAATTGGAGGAGGGCTACCCGTAGGTGCTTATGGCGCCAGCCATGAAATAATGAGCTGCGTAGCTCCCGAAGGACCTGTTTATCAAGCAGGGACTCTAAGCGGAAATCCGGTAGCAATGGCAGCCGGGGTTGCTCAAATTAAAGTTTGTCTACAACCCGATTTTTATGAAAAACTTGAGAAGAAGGCAGCCGGTTTTGTCAATGAAATAAATTCATTTGCCGAAGAGAAAGGCTATGCATTTAAAATCTTCCGTGTTAGCTCTATTTTTTGGGTAGCATTTACCGACAAGGATGCTATTGTAAAGAGCTCAGACATTGATCAAAATAGCATGGCCAATTTCAAAACCCTGCATGGGGAATTGCTTGAGAGAGGGATTTATATAGGCCCTTCCGGATTTGAAGTTGGGTTTATTTCACGGGCACATACTGACGCAGATCTCGCGGAGGCTGTGAAGGCTTTTAAGGAGAGTCTGGAGGTTTGTTTTAATTAAGGCGAAGGGTTCGCTGCGCTCACCGGAGTGTCTAAGGCGCTAAGGCGCTAAGGTGTCGTGGGAAAAATTGTGTGGAGGTTTGTTTCTTTCTGTTTTTTATGATTGCTGGGTAGGTTCGCTACGCTCCCAGGATGTCTCGCAAAGGCGCTAAGGCGCTAAGGTGTGGTGGTTAAAATGTGGGTGTTTGTTTCTTTCTGTGCTTTTGATCATTGCCTGGTAGGTTCGCTGCGCTCACAGGATGTCTAGCAAAGGCGCCACGCTTCGGGCGTGATAAACTCCGGCGCTAAGGTGTGGTGGAGAAAATATGGGGTGTTTGATTCTGTTCTTTTTAAGTTGGCCGGGATGAACTGCACACAGTTGTATTTACATTTCTGGAAAATTTCATCTTTTTCTTTATCTTGATATCTCGTTTTGGCCTTTGATTCGATCGAATTTAAAAGAATTGATCATAGCCTACCCTCTAAACTCTGGGAAATGGCAAGAACTGAAAATGAAATATCCAAGATCATAGTTAATATGGCCTACGACATTCACACGAAGTTGGGACCCGGACTTTTAGAGTCTGTTTATGAAGAGGTAATGGCGCACGAGCTTAACAAGATGCTGATTCCGTTTTACCGTCAAAAATGGATTCCAATTTCATGGAAAGGTGAAGAATTGGGTAGAGGATTTAGAGCTGACCTTATTGTAGATCGCAGGGTAATAGTCGAAATTAAATCGGTAACAAGGATAGAACCTGTTTTTAAAAAACAGATTCTAACTTATTTGAAGCTAACAAACTTGCACCTCGGACTATTAATCAACTTCAACGAAGAGCTCATCAAAAATGGAATTTCAAGAGTGGTGAATAACCTATGAATATCTTAACCCACTCAAACTTTTCGCCTGAGTTTATCACGCCCTAGGCGTGGCGCCTTGGCGAGACAAATAAACCCGAGCGTAGCGAGTGAACACACAAACCAATCAAACTTTGCGCCTCTGCGCCTTTGCGAGACAATTAAGAACGAGCGTAAGCGAGTGGACGAACACAGAAACTTATAAACTTTACCTCTCTGCATAACAACTAAACCCGAGCGTAGCGAGAAAAACCACGAACCACACAAACTTTGCGCCTCGGCGTGACAATTAAGAACGAGCGTAAGCGAGTGAACAAACACACCAACCAAATAAGCTTTGCGCCTTGGCGCCTTAGCGAGACAATTAAACCCGAGCGTAATCGAGTGAACGAACCACGAACCACACAAACTTTGGGTGTTGGCGCCTTGGCGAGACAATTAAACCCGAGCGAAGCGAGTGGACGAACACAGAAACTTATAAACTTTGCGCCTTTGCGCCTTGGCGAGACAATTAAGAACGAGCGTAGCGAGTGAACGAATACACGAACCAATCAAACTTGGCGCCATTGCATTACAACTAAACCCGAGCATAGCGAGAAAACATCATCACACCTTAAACCAACAGCACCGCCGCCCCCTGCAGCAATATCATCCCATCTAAAACAATAGAATAATACAACGCATTGCGCGGTGTTTTTCCACGGGCTACCACGAAATATCCCAAAACCGAAATACCCAACTGTACCAACATTTGCGGAAAAGCGAAAAAACCAATCAAATAATTAAAGAAGGCAAATAAGAAAGCGGCTAGCATGGCCTGCTGGGCAAATTTTATGGATCGGTCAACACCCAAAACCATCGGTAGCGTTTTTTGGAGCGGCAAATCGGTTGAAAGGTCGCGTACATCGAATGGAATGGTAAGTGCCACTATAAACGACGCTTGTTGCAAAATAAAAAACAATGTACTGAGTCGATCGTCGCCGGAGTTTAAATCGACAATATCAATAAGCGGAACCATGGCTGTGCTCATTACCCAGGCCAGCACAATAACCCACAATTTCATGTAGGGCACCTGGCGAATGGAATAACGCTCGCCGCGAAAAGGAATAAACGGATAGGCATAGCCAAGTGAAAGAGCGCCGGCACAGCAGAGTCCGATGAGCTCAACAATAGTGAGATGGATAGCAAACAGCACCATACCAATCACTGACACAATCATCAAAACTGTTTTTGCCTTATAGAACTTTGCCAAGGCATTCAAGTCTCCAATTCTTCTCTGGAAATTGTAGGTGAGCAGGGTAGCAAAAAAGATAAAAGAAACGAGGTTATAATCTGGCGGAAAGCTATGAAAAGCATAAGAGGCCAGGGTGCAGGCTCCCGCTGCAAATGCAATAAAAATATTCGTTTCACCCAACCAAAACAAAATTCGCTTACCGAGGTGATCCTGATTCATTAACGATTATTATCAACTATAGAGTACACGACAATTCCCAAAACGGTGCCGATAGCGCTGCCCTTTAATGCCTCTATTGTGTTTTTGCTTCGTGTAACGGATTCAAAACCGGAGGCATAATTATCATTGTATTGGTAAGCTTTATCAGAAATGTACCGTTCCTTGATATGGACGGTAGGAATTTTTGCCGTTAGCGCAAAGAGCGGAGGAACAGCCAGAGAAAAAACACTGGTTTTCAGTGCGTAACCCGTTATGGCCCCTGTAGCCAAACCTGCATAAAACCATCCCTTTCCGGTTTTGGCCATGCGTGCATCGCGCTCACCATACACAAAGGCGCGCATTTCATTCTCCTGAAGGTAATTACCAAGGGGTTCATCGTAAAAGTAATATACCTTTTCTCGTCCTGATGGATAGGTGGCCGAGAAAACATCTTCACGATCTATCCCACCTTTTTTTAACACCACCGGAATTGACTCTGCCTTCTGAGTAGAAAAATCGGGAGTTAGAAATTTGTCTTCTTTACGCGCAGCCTTAAGGTTAATCCTTTCTTTTTTAAAGAAATTCTTATCAAAACTATATTGCAAAGGCACATAAGTAGAATCGTCCAGCTG
Organism: uncultured Cryomorphaceae bacterium; assembly: GCA_963748925.1. Taxonomy (GTDB): domain Bacteria; phylum Bacteroidota; class Bacteroidia; order Flavobacteriales_D; family Cryomorphaceae; genus Cryomorpha. The sequence goes on from CAVVKG010000007.1 coordinate 238,383, forward strand.
ATAAACTTCGAGACGTTTCCCGTTCATCAGCAATAGCTGAACCGGCTCCTGAGCGAGAAGGCCGACAGGTGACAAATTGAGTAAAATTGCAATCACAGCGCAGCAAAAAATAAGAGCAAGACTCCTACCCGATTTATATGTTAACGAGGTATCGCTTGAATCGGCATTTGCCGAAAAGGCACCCCAGACATTATTCTTATGAATTTGATTCAAAGTTTAGATTTTAATCTCAAAGTGATCAAAACTACCATTTTTCTATTTGCCCTAAATGTTAAATGGCTAATAACTTGAAAATCTTGAGGTAATAAGGCCGCCCAAAATTGGATTTTCACACTTTTACCACGTTGCAAAAATACCAATTGTGAATTCAATTGTATGTATATTTGCAGCTTCAAAATTCAAGGTAAAGCCAAATAGAATATGCCACTTAGAGATTTTCCCAAAAGACACATCGGCCCACGCGAAGCAGACGCTCAGGAAATGCTGAATACCATTGGTTTAAGCACAATCGATGAATTGATTGAAAAAACTATTCCTGCTCAAATTCGGTTAAAAAAACCATTAGACCTGCATGGATCGCGCAGTGAACATTGGTATTTGCGTGAACTGGAAAAGCTGGCGGCAAAAAACAAGGTGTATAGATCGTATATAGGGATGGGTTACAACAACACCATTGTGCCACCGGCTATACAGCGTAATGTTCTTGAAAATCCGGGATGGTATACAGCCTATACTCCTTACCAAAGCGAAATTGCGCAAGGACGTCTTGAGGCGCTTCTCAATTTCCAGACCATGGTAATGGACCTTACAAAAATGGAGATGGCCAATGCATCTTTGCTTGATGAAGCAACGGCAGCAGCAGAGTCTATGACGATGTTTTACGCGCTTAGAAGCAGAGATGCTCAAAAACGTGGAGCAAATAAGTTTTTTGTTTCGGCTCAGTGCTATCCTCAAACGATAGATGTACTCCGCACCCGAGCTGTACCGATGGGAATAGAGCTAATTATAGGTGATCACAACAACTTCAATTTTAATGAAAATGTATTTGGTGCCTTGATTCAATATCCGGACGCAACCGGAAATGCTGCCGACTACAGAAAATTTGTTGAGGCTGCGCACGAAAACAGCACCCTGGTTGCAGTGGCGACCGACCTGATGAGTCTGGCTCTTCTTACGCCTCCCGGCGAATGGGGTGCAGATGCAGTTGTAGGAAATACGCAACGTTTCGGAGTACCTATGGGCTTTGGTGGACCACACGCCGCCTTCTTTGCTACACGCGAAGCTTATAAAAGACATATACCCGGACGTATTATCGGTGTTTCTAACGACAGACACGGCGTTTCGGCATTCAGACTTGCCCTGCAAACGCGGGAGCAACACATTAAAAGAGATAAGGCCACTTCAAATATATGCACGGCTCAGGCATTGCTTGCCATTATGGCTTCGATGTATGCGGTATACCACGGTCCTGATGGAATTAAAACCATTGCCACGAGCATTCACGAAAAAACAATTCGTCTGGCACAAGGTCTGAAATCGCTTGGCTATGTGATTGCCAATGAAATGTATTTTGACACCTTATTTATAGAATTGCCAGAGGGAATTACCAAGGTGCGCATTCAGGAACTATCTGAAGCGAAAGAAATTAACCTGCGCTACCACAATTCCAACCACATTGGTGTAAGCCTTGATGAAACTGTAAGCCGTCATGATTTCGACGATTTGTTTTCAGTCTTTGCCGATGCTGCCAATCCGGAAACATCGCCTGAGATTGCCACAGAGATAGAATCACCTATTAAAGGATTCTTCGCTAGGGAATCTAAGTATATGCAGCACCCTGTATTCAACAGCTTCCATAGCGAAACCGAGTTGATGCGGTATATCAAGCGTTTGGAAAATAAAGACTTGTCGCTAACCCACAGCATGATAGCACTGGGATCTTGCACAATGAAGCTCAACGCTGCAAGCGAATTGATGCCCATTACCTGGCCGGAGTGGGCTAATATTCACCCTTTTGCGCCACATCCGCAAACAGCGGGATACCGCGAGATGTTTGAAGAATTGAAACGTATGCTTTGCGAAATCACCGGTTTTGCCGGAGTTTCTCTTCAGCCTAATAGTGGCGCTCAAGGCGAATATGCAGGCCTTATGGTTATCCGCAATTATCACATTAGCCGTGGTGAAGGGCACAGAAAAATTGCGCTTATACCAAGCAGCGCGCATGGCACTAACCCCGCTAGCGCAGTAATGGCCGGCATGGATGTGGTAGTTGTAAAATGTGATGACCAGGGAAATATCGATGTAAGCGACCTAAAAGAAAAAGCAGAGAAACATGCTGACAATCTTTCTGCGCTTATGGTAACTTACCCTTCTACACATGGAGTATTTGAGGAATCCATCATCGAAATAAATGAAGTAATTCACAAGTATGGTGGCCAGGTTTATATGGATGGCGCCAATATGAATGCGCAGGTAGGCTTAACGAACCCCGGAATAATCGGTGCTGACGTTTGCCACCTCAACTTGCATAAAACCTTTGCTATTCCTCATGGCGGTGGTGGACCCGGGATGGGACCCATTGGTGTAGCAGCGCACCTGGTACCTTTCTTGCCGGGCCATAGCGTCGTAGAAACAGGCGGTGTAAACAATACTACCGCGGTAAGTGCAGCTCCATGGGGAAGCGCTCTTATCCTTCTTATTTCTTATGGCTATATTAAAATGCTTGGTGGCGATGGAGTTACTCTGGCTACTAAATTTGCCATTTTGAATGCCAATTATATTAAGAAACGCCTGGAAGGAAATTACCAGATCTTGTATTCCGGAAAGAACAATACCGTAGCCCATGAGATGATTCTCGATTGCCGTCCGTTTAAACAGATAGGCATTGAAGTGCAAGATTTGGCTAAGCGACTTATTGATTATGGATTTCACGCCCCTACCGTTTCATTCCCTGTAGCGGGCACATTAATGATTGAACCTACTGAGAGTGAATCAAAGCAGGAGCTCGATCGTTTTTGTGATGCCATGATTGCCATCCGTCAGGAAATAGAGGAGATAGAGAAAGAGATTTATCCCAAAGACGATAACGTATTGATTAATGCTCCACACACTGCAGTAGAAGCTACGGCAGACAAGTGGGAACATCCATACTCTCGTGAAAAAGCAGTTTTTCCATTGCCTTACACCAGAGCTTCAAAATTCTGGACTCCAGTAGGAAGGGTAGACAATGCCTATGGCGACAGAAACCTGATGTGCTCTTGTCCCCCGATTAACGAATACGAAGATCAGCTGGGAAAACAAATACATGAAGCATAAATTTCAGGAACCAACTATTACTAATTCTAAAGCGCAGCAATCAGAAATGAAAGCTGCGCTTTTTTTAATCTTAATAGTGGTAGAATTACCTGTTTCTCCCAATTTCTTTACTGAGCTAACCTATTACTGCACCAATAACATCAAAAGGATCGCTAACTAGGGTTTAGTAGGAGAAGTAAGAGATTAAATCATTTGCCTGCCACATCCCGGCACCTCATTCCTTATATAATATCGGCCCTTTCAAGAGGACTTCTGCGTACTCCGAAATTAGCGAAACATAAGTTGGTCGAGGCTGAGTTCTCATTCCCTAGCCATCGCCAATCCGTCGCACGAGCACAATAAACCCATGAAGCCTTCAAATCGGTTACCATGGATTACAATGAAGTACCGTTTTGTTACCAAACAATAACTCCCAAAACGGGTTTATCAAATATACTGCTGTAAACCAACCGTTTGAACTTTTTATTGATTCTGAGAATAGGTTTTTTTTCCGTTAAAGCGTTCAAGAAAAGTCCTTTTAAGGTGTAAATATCAAATTTAGGAAAAGTATAATGTCAAAAATCTATCGCAAAGTATCATTGTTAATACAGGATTAATACCTATTTTTCGGCTTCTTTAACACAAATTTAAAATTAAACCAATATGAAAAAACTGTACACACTAGGTATGGCTTTAGCAATGGTAGCGTTTGGAACGCAGTCTTTTGCTCAAGTGAAACAATTAAACAGCAAGGCGCCGAATGTTCCTTTTACTTCTGAGATGACATCTTCATCAAAGATAAAAGCAACAAAAGGTCTTGAGAAAGGAGGAGGACCCGAAGTATACTGGTCTGAAGATTTCAGCAATGGGTTTGACGGACAAGGTTCCAACGGAGCCTGGTCTGTAAGCGAAGATTTAGGTTCGCTTTGGTTTTGGACTTTCCCTGTAGGTGCTACAGACGGATATGATCCGGATGCAGCAATCCTTGGCGGAGCCAGTGCTGACTACGAAACTAAAATTCCTAACTACTTCGGCACACGTGATGTAGTAGGTTCTGAGACCCGCGACAATGGAGTAATGATGTTGGATGCTGACAGATACAATTCTACTTCTACAGTAGAAGAGCCTGATGGTGGTCTTACTGAAAATGTAATAACATCTTCTCTTGTTTCTCCGCCGATGGATTTAACAGCCGTTACCGGAGGTGCTGTTTTAACATTCAACCAGTATCTGCGCGTTTGCTGTTCAGGTTATGGTGCTTCAGCTGATATCACTGTTGATGGTGGAGCCACTTGGCTTCCTTTTGACGCATTTACACCTTATGGTGAGGCTAATCAAAATATTGATGTTCAAGCAAGTTTCGATATAACTGACATTTTAGCAGGAGCTGCAGACTTAAGTGCTGTTCAGGTTCGCTTTTTCTGGAATGGATCTCAATCGCACTACTTTTGGTCACTTGATGATGTGAAAATCACTGCATTGCCAGACAATGACCTTGTAGCCGGTGAAACTTTCACCAATAACTACTACCAACAAGAGAATACAGTATTTGCTGCTGACAATCCAACTCCTGCTACTGATTACTTTGGTGCATTTGAATACTATGACCAGCCTGAGTATTACACACGTCCATACAATTTTGCTATGGAGGTTACCAATGCCGGTGGATTACTTCAGGAGAATGTAGTTCTTACCGTTACAGCAACGTCTCCAGGTGGAGCCATTACAACTTTTGATTCAGACCCAATTGATCTTGAGTCAGGAGTAATGGATACTATCACCATTAGTTCTGTGCTTCTTTCACAAATTGCCGATCCAATTGAAACTGGTCAGTATATATTTGACTTCTCTGTAGCTTCATCTGCAACAGATGACACACCTGGAAACAACGTAGGTGATTCTCGTCAGTCCACTGTTTCATCTGAAAGCGACAACAATGAATTTGCTATCATGAGAAACGATGTAAACGATTATACGGGTGCATACACCACTCTTGGTCAGGATGTAATCTGGGCTACTTCTTACGAATTTCCTGAATTGCAGGCCGGAAATAGTCCGAAATACATCACACATGTTGAAGCTGTATTCTTGTTCAGTGCTGACTTTGCTGAAACAATCGCAGGCGAGCTAGTTTACTTCAATGTACGTAAAAACCACCCATTTGAAGAAGACGAAGCAATTCCTGAAACTGCTGCTATTGCATTATTCGGTAGCGACAACCTTGCTTACGACGATCAGGAACTTGAGTTCACAATTCAAGAGTCTGATATTTGGAACAGCGATGATGGTCTTCCATTCGTATGGGCGTCATTTTTATTGCCAACGCCAGTCCTTATTGAGCCTGATGTAGTATACCAAGCTGAGTTTCGTGTTCCTGCTGCTGGTGGTGCAATTGTTTTCCCACCCGTAACTGGAGATTCTGAGATTTATTCTTCTTTGGTTTATGATTTCGCCGATGGTGCGTGGTCTTGGTTGGGAAGTGCTGCTGAAAACACCGGAAACGCAATGCCGATCCGTTTTAGAACTGCAACTGTCGACAATCTAGAAGATGTATCTTACGAAAGCGGTTTGACTTTGATCCAGAACTACCCGAACCCTATGACTGATGTGACTAGAATTCAGTACAGCGTTGAGGAGTCTACAACAGCAACTTTAGAGGTTAGAGACATTACAGGTAAATTGGTTTTCACCAAAGGCCTGGGTACTCTTTCTGCTAACGTTCCACAGACTTATGAACTTCAAAGAGGTGACCTTGCTCCAGGTGTTTACACTTATAGCCTTGTTACTCCGGAGTTCCAGGTTTCACGTAAACTTACAGTTCAGTAAGCTAGCGTAAAACTTTAATAAAGTTTCTAGAACCCCTGACGAGATTCGTCAGGGGTTTTTTATTTTTAACGATCTCGATAATATTCATAAAAAGTGCCCGATCAAAATCGTTTAATTAGTGCTGCCTGGGGCAAACAAATCTTCTCTGGCTATTTCCTTCTCTCTTGTAACTCTCTAAAATAATGCTGATATGAAAGATCAGACTCTGAAATCTAAAAGCTAGGATTGCTCGGGTAGTCAAAAATGTTAATTAGGATTTTAACATGTTTTAGGTATATTTAAACCGCATGAAAAAAACCAACGAGATGAAAAAAATACTGTCAATTGCCGCAGTCTTAGTGTTTACAACACAAACGATTGCCCAGATAAATCGAAATTTAGGAATTGATCCTACCCAGCCTCTCACATCTTCGATGGCGCCGATAAAACAAAACAAGAAAAGCCCAGCAAAAGGCAATGGTCCGGAAGTGTATTGGTCTGATGATTTCAGCAATGGTTTCGCAGGTCAGGGCGATAATGGAGATTGGACAACCGGCGAAGAACTAGGATCGCTTTGGTTCCAGACGTTTCCGGTGGACGCTGAAAATGGATATGACCCTGACTCGGCTATTCTTGGTGGCACAAATCCGGACTATGGCACTAAAATTCCTAATTATTTTGGTTTGCGTGACGTTGTGAATTCAGAAACGAGGGACAATGGCGTAATGATGCTGGATGCAGATAGATACAATTCAACCTCGACTGTGGAAGAGCCCGATGGTGAACTTTTAGAAAACACTTTTACTTCTGCTTTGATTTCGCCTTCAATAAATTTAATGGGAATTGATGGTGGGAATGCACTACTCACTTACAATCAATATTTACGTGTGTGTTGTGCAGGATTCGAAGCAAGTTTAGACGTTAGTGTGGATGGAGGATCAAATTGGGTTCAATTTGATATCTACACCCCTTTTCAGGTAAATGATGGAGATGAAGATTTGGTTGTTACTTTGAATATTTCTGAAGTACTTCAAAATGCTGTTGATCTTTCTGATGTGCGTCTCCGATTTAATTGGACTGGAAATCAAACTCATTATTTCTGGTCTATTGATGACGTGAAAATTACTGCATTGCCCGCCAATGACCTTGTCGCAGGTGAAACGTTTACCAATAACTATTTTGAGATGGAGAACACTGTATTCGATGCTGTGAATCCAACATCTACCGCCGACTATTTTTATGCATTTGAATATTACGATCAACCCGAGTATTATACACGACCATACAATTTTGGGATGGTTGTGACGAATGCCGGTGCCGAAACCCAGGATGAAGTTACTTTAACTGTTACAGGAATTTCTCCAGACGGTACAGAAATAGAATGGAATTCAGAACCAATAAGTATTGAAGCCGGTGTAACAGATACCTTAAAAATATCCAATAAGCTCTTAATTGAGATTTCGGACCCTTTGGAAATAGGTCAATATACATTTGACTTTTCCGTTTCACAAATGCAAGAAGACGAAATCCCTGGTAATAATAGTGGAGATTCTCGCGGGACAATCGTCTCGAATGAAGTCGACAATGACGGTTTTGCAATCATGAGAAATGACGCCAATTCTTATCAGGGCAGTTACAATCAGATCGGGCAGGATGTAATCTGGGCTACTTCTTATGTGTTTCCTGAGCTTCAAGCTGAAACTGAACCAAAAGTTATCACGCACGTTGAGGCTGTTTTCTTATTCAGTGAAGACTTTGCTGAAACAGTTGTTGGAGAAACCGTTTACTTTAACGTCCGTAAAAATCACCCGTTTGACGAGGTTGAAGGGCAGCCTTTAACTGAGTCCACGGTATTTTTTGGTAGTAACAATCTAACGTATGATGATGAAGAGCTTGAATATATAATTCAAGAGGAAGATTTATGGAATCCTTCAAATGGACTTCCATTTGTCTGGGCCTCATTTCCATTGTCTACTCCAATTCTTATTGAGCCTGGTGTAATTTATCTGGCTGAATACCGTATTCCTGCTGCGGTTGGTGGAATTGTTTTCCCTCCTGTAACCACTGAATCTGAGCCGTTCTCTTCTGCATTATATGATTTCGCTGATGGTGATTGGTTTAGTTTAGGTCTTAATGCAATGCCAATTCGTTTTAGAACGACCTCCCTATTAGGCATTGATGACTTAACTTACGAAAGCGGTTTAACTTTGATACAGAACTATCCAAACCCGATGACAGATGTGACTAGAATTCAGTACAGTGTTGAGAAGTCAACAACAGCAACTTTAGAGATTAGAGACATTACTGGTAAATTGATTTTCACTAAAGGCCTGGGTACTCTTTCTGCCAATGTTCCACAAACTTATGAGCTTCAAAGAGGCGATCTCGCTCCAGGTGTTTATACTTATAGCCTTGTTACTCCAGAATCTCAAATCACAAGAAAACTAACCGTTCAGTAAATTTAAATCAGCTTAAGCTAATTTTTCTTTAACCGTTTTCATGAAGTCTGAGGCGTAAACGAAGTCATTCAATTCCTGATTGTTTGATCTAAGAATTTGCTCTTTGCTTCCCTCCCACCAGTTTTCACCTTTGTAAATAAACATAATGTGGTGACCAATCTCAATTACCGAATTCATATCGTGGGAAATTACAACCGTAGTAATATCCATCTCTTCGGTGATATCGTGGATAAGAGTATCAATCACAATCGCCGTTTGTGGATCGAGTCCCGAATTGGGCTCATCGCAGAATAAATACTTTGGTTTCATTGCAATGGCGCGTGCAATGGCAATTCGTTTTTGCATTCCACCACTGGTTTCTGATGGGTAAAGCTTGTTCTTACCATTGAGATTTACACGATCGAGGCATTCATTTGCACGGGCAACCATATCTGCCTTTTTCATATCTGTAAACATGGTAAGTGGGAACATAATATTCTCCTCCACCGTCATCGAATCAAATAAAGCGCTGGCCTGGAAAAGCATTCCGATATTCTTTCTTATGTCTTTCTTCTCGTCAAGTTCCATGGCAATGAAATCCTGACCGTCGTAATAAACCTCTCCTGAGTCAGGCTTAATAAGACCCACAACACATTTAGTAAGCACAGATTTCCCGCTACCGCTTTGGCCTATGATCATATTAACCTTACCCCGCTTAAAATTGACGGAAATATCCTTTAATACATCATTGTCGCCAAATGACTTTGAAAGATTCTTTATTTCTATCAAATCAAAATAAGTTGAGTGAGAATATAATTGAGAAGAAGAATTAAAATACTGCTATAAACAATTGCATCTGTACTGCTGCGCCCCACTTCAAGAGCGCTTCCTTTTGCATAGTAACCAAAGTATGAAGAAATGGATGTTATTACAAATGCAAATACCAGTGATTTTATCAGCGCATAGGTAATCGAAAAGGGCTTAAAATCAAATTGAATTCCATAAATATAATCGTTCACCGTTACGATTCCTGTAGCCCACGAGATAAGCATCCCACCAAAAACACCAAGAAACATACTTATAATAATAAGAAACGGGAATATGAAGATACCTGCAAGAATTTTGGGAAGAATAAGGTATGCTGCTGAGTTTACCCCCATAATATCAAGCGCATCAACCTGCTCGGTAACACGCATTGTACCGATTTCTGAAGCGATATTGCTCCCTACTTTCCCTGCAAGAATTAGCGAGATCATGGTTGGTGAGAATTCCAAAATAATAGATTGCCTAACCGTAAAACCCACAGTATAAGCAGGTAACAAAGGGCTGTCGATATTAGAAGCGGTTTGCAACGCTATTACCACGCCTATAAAAAGCGACATAAGCGAGACGATTCCCAAAGAGCTGATTCCTATCTTGTCAATTTCGTCAACGAAATTTTTCCTGTAAATAGAAAACTTCTCAGGCTTTGAAAAAACCCTTGCTATTAGCACCGCGTATCGGCCGATATGATAATATAGATCTCCCAATCTCTTTTTCCGTAAATGTAGTTGTCTTGTGGGAACTAACGAACCCGTTTAAAATAAATTTTTCACAGTTCTTGTTGGTTTTGTAAATTTGAACCGTATGACGAAGATAAAAAAACTCACCATTGCTCTTTTTGTTTTAGGAAGCACCCTTTTTTTAGGTGGGTGTACGGTGAATAAAAAGAAAAAGTGCGACACCTGCCCTAAATGGGATAGGTATGTACTTCCTGAAGGCCACGTCATATTAGAGATTCGATGAACAGGGAGGCCGCTATTTCATACTGGACCGACAGGCTTATAAAAAAAATGCCCGAGCCGGCTGCGCCGCTAATCGCGAGATGGATAGTAGATTTAAAGGTGACTTTTGTAATTTCAAAACCAAGAAAAACAAAGCTGGGCGACTTTATGCCTGAATACAAAGGAAAACCGCCGAGGATTTCTGTAAATTCAGATTTGAATAAATATAATTTCCTGATTACTACCGTTCATGAATTTGCACATCTGGGCTGCCATTTAAAACACGGCAATAAGGTTAATCCACACGGCAGGGAATGGAAAGATCTCTATTCAGAATTACTTAAACCTTTTATTTCCATAAAAGTATTTCCGGAAAATTTATTGCCCGTTTTAAGCTATCATGTTTCAAAACCATCAGCATCAAGCTGCACCTGTCCAAAACTATCCAGAGCCTTGCTTGAATACGATAAAAACCCCGGGCTGCTTTTGAGCGATATTCCAACTAGAGAAAGTTTTGTTTTCCACAACATTGAATATCTCAAGCTGGAAAAAAGACGTACCCGATATATTTGTCAGCGACTTAGCGACAGTAAAAAATTTCTGATTTCAGGCAGGGCAATAGTTGAAAATCCAAAAGTGAAACTACCATAGCCTTTTTCTTACCTTTGCAGCGCCAAAAAACAATTGAATGAGCCAATCGATAGCCGATAAAGAAGAGAGAAGAACGAGCTTACTAGCATCAGAACTAAAGGGATCTGAAATTATTAAACTCGCAGGCGAAATAAAAGACAAGATTGCCGCCGGAGCCAAAATTTACAATTTTACTATTGGTGATTTTGATCCTGAGATATTTCCGATACCACAAGATCTTGAAAACGGGATAATCGATGCCTACAAGGCAAGACAGACTAACTATCCGCCATCCAACGGAATTCAGGAACTGCGAGAAAGTCTTTCTGGCTTTATTGAGCAAAAACTGGGGTTGAAATATACTCCCAATGAATTTTTGGTGGCAGCCGGTGGGAGACCGCTGATTTATGCTGCTTATCAAGCTATTTTGGATGCTGATGAGAAAGCTGTTTTTCCTGTGCCTAGCTGGAATAACAACCACTACACCACCCTTACCCGAGGTAAGCAGGTAGCGGTGATAGCTAAGCCTGAAAACAACTTCATGCCGACAGCAGAAGAGCTTAAACCACATATTAAAGAGGCCGGAATCCTGGCACTTTGCTCTCCTCTTAATCCTACAGGGACAGTTTTCTCAAAAGAACAGCTTCTCGCTATTTGCGAAATGGTCATTGCCGAAAACAAGAGCAGGGCAGGAAACAAAAAACCGCTATATGTACTTTACGATCAGATATATTGGCAGCTTTGCTTTGGGGAAACGAGCCATCACGACCCTGTGAGTCTAATGCCCGAAATGAGGCCTTACACCATTTATATAGATGGAATAAGCAAGGCTTTTGGTGCTACAGGTGTTCGCGTGGGCTGGGCATTCGGCCCCGAGGAGATTATTGGTAAAATGAAATCTATTCTTGGTCACATTGGTGCCTGGTCGCCTAAACCTGAACAGACAGCCACAGCCAAATTTCTAAAAGACAGCGTTTCTGTTGAAGAATTTTTGGGTCAGTTCAAGGTATCTTTAAACAGGAGATTACAGGCATTTTACGAAAGCTTTAAAACCCTTCACAGCGAAGGACTTCCTGTAGATGTAATTGCTCCGCAAGCCGCCATTTACCTGACTGTAAAAATTGATTTGGTTGGAAAAACATCCCCGGAAGGGAAAGAAATAAAAACAGTAGCCGACACCACAGCCTATTTACTTGACGAGGCTGGTATCGCTTTGGTACCTTTTACTGCATTTGGCGGAGAAGACGGAAACCCATGGTACCGTTTAAGCGTTGGAACTGCGAAAATGAATGACGTAGAAGAAGTTACAGAAAAATTAAGACTTGCTATAAACAGACTGAATTAAGTAATGGATAAGAAAAATGTGTATTGTGTGATTATGGCAGGCGGAATCGGGAGTCGGTTTTGGCCAATGAGTCGCACCTCCCTTCCTAAGCAATTTCACGATATTCTGGGCACAGGAAGCACGCTGATTCAGCAAACTTTTGAGCGCTTTTTAAGCATTTGCCCTGCTGAGAATATCATTGTAGTGACCAGCACTATTTACAAAGATCTGGTATTGGATCAGCTCGATGGCATTAAGGAAGAAAATATTCTGCTGGAACCGAGCCGCCGAAATACCGCACCGTGTATTGCATACGCTGCTCACCGGATTAAAAAGGAGAATAAAGATGCGGTAATGATTGTGGCGCCTTCAGACCACCTGGTACTTAAAGAAAATGCCTTTAATAAAACCATCGAAACTGCCATTGACCAAGCTTTAAATTCCGGAAACCTCGTTACCCTCGGTATCAAGCCATCGCGCCCCGACACAGGTTATGGCTACATACAGTTTGAGGACGATCCTGATTCTGAGCTGGAACAGGTTAGAAAGGTAAAAACATTTACTGAAAAGCCTGATATTGACCTTGCTAGAGAATTTATTCACAGTGGAGATTTTTACTGGAATTCGGGAATTTTTATCTGGACTTTGGATTCGATTCTTCGGGCTTTCGCCCAATTTCTTCCCGAAGTAAATGACCTCTTTGTAGATATTGAATCATCGCTTGCTACTGAAAAAGAATCGGAAGCTATTGCAAATGTTTACTCTATGAGCGAAAGCATTTCAGTGGATTACGGGATTCTTGAGAAAGCCAAAAATGTGAATGTGGTACTGAGCGATTTTGGATGGAGCGACCTTGGAACCTGGGGTTCCCTTTTCTCGCAGATCAAAAAAGACAAGGAAAACAATGCCGTAGTGGGCAAAAACGTAGTGCTCAATAACAGTGCTGATAACATGATAAATGTTCCTGAAAATAAACTTGTTGTTATTCAGGGACTAAACGATTTTATTCTCGTTGACACAAATGATGTGCTGCTCGTATGCCCCAAAGATGATGAGCAAAAAATAAAACAGATTGTTAATGATCTGAAGATAAATAAGAATGGAGGATTTGTTTAAGAGGCGGAGGTTTCTTTGGTAGACTTAAACTATTTCAATTTAAAAAGGGCGGAAAAATTTTCCGCCCTTTTTAAATTTATACTGCTAAATACAATTTACAACCCAGTCATTTCAATAGGGTTTACCCATTCATCAAACTGATCGGCGGTGAGGAAGCCAAGATTTACAGCTTCTTCTTTGAGTGTGGTGCCATTTTGGTGGGCAGTCTTGGCAATTTTTGCGGATTTATCGTAACCAATATGCGTATTAAGCGCTGTGACGAGCATCAGTGAATTGTCAAGATGTCTTTTAATTACTTCTCTGTTTGGCTCTATACCGCGGGCGCAATGCTCATCGAAGGATACACATGCATCTCCAATTAAGGTAGCCGATTGCAGCAGATTTGCTGCCATAACCGGTTTGAAAACATTGAGTTCGTATTGGCCTTGAGCCGCGCCAAACCCAACTGTGGAGTCGTTTCCGAACACCTGAGCACAAACCATCGTAAGTGCCTCACACTGGGTAGGATTTACTTTACCGGGCATGATAGATGAACCAGGTTCATTTGCAGGAATGATAATTTCGCCTATTCCGCTGCGTGGTCCTGAAGCAAGCATGCGGATATCGTTAGCAATCTTATTAAGTGAAATGGCTATTTGCTTAAGCGCACCATGCGTTTCTACCAAGGCATCGTGAGCAGCAAGTGCCTCGAATTTATTTTCAGCTGTTTTGAAAGGATGTCCTGTGAGGTTGGCGATTTCTTCCGCCACTTTCACGGCATATCCCTTCGGCGTATTCAAACCGGTACCTACCGCGGTGCCTCCAAGAGCAAGTTCGCTAAGGTGTGCAAGCGTATTGTTGAGCGCGCGCAATCCATGATCTAGCTGAGAAACATAACCCGAGAACTCCTGTCCCAGTGTAAGGGGCGTGGCGTCCATCAGGTGTGTTCGTCCAATTTTAACCACATCGAGGTAAGCGTTTGACTTTGCCTGCAGCGTGTTTTTCAATTGAGTAATGCCGGGAATAGTATGCTCTACAACCTTTTTATAAATGGCAATGTGCATCCCGGTAGGGAAGGTATCGTTGCTCGACTGCGATTTATTCACGTCATCATTTGGATGAATATACGTATTGGTATCACCCAGTTTTCCGCCGTTGATTACAAAAGCTCTGTTGGCTATCACCTCATTTACATTCATATTGCTCTGTGTACCAGATCCTGTTTGCCAAATAACCAGTGGAAACTGATTATCGAGCTTCCCGGCAAGAATCTCATCACATACTTCAGCAATGGCGTTCTTTTTCTCTTCGGCGAGCACACCCAATTCAAAATTGGTAATTGCTGCAGCCTTTTTCAGGTATGCAAATCCATGAATAATTTCAGAAGGCATGCTGGCTGCAGGCCCTATTTTGAAATTTCCTTTTGAGCGCTCAGTCTGTGCACCCCAGTACATTTCTGCGGGCACTTTAATTTCGCCCATTGTATCTTTTTCTATTCGGTATTCCATGATCTTTTAAAGTAAGGTTTCAATATTTTCTGGCGGTCGGCCTATTACGCCTTTGTTGCCCTTCAAGACAATAGGGCGCTCAATAAGCTTCGGATTTTCAACAAGAATATCCACCCATTCATCATCTGTAAAATCGAGATTTTTAAATCGATCTTTATAAATCTGTTCTCCTTTACGGATGATGTCCTGAGAATTAAGATGCAGCTTAGCTAGTACTTTCTTTAGCTCGGCAGCTGTTGGTGTATCTTTCAGGTACTCAATTATTATTGGCTCAATGCCGTTGTCGCGCAGTAACTTAAGCGTTTGTCGGCTCTTACTGCATCTCGGATTGTGATAAATCTCAAATTTTTCAGCCATTTTATCTATAAATTCTATTTTGTTAAGCCTTTCCGTGTTTCATTAGGTATCCCTTGATGAACTCATCAATCTCTCCGTTTAGCACGTCATCTACTGCTGAAGTTTCTACTCCGGTGCGCACATCCTTAACCATTTGATAGGGTTGCAACACATAATTTCGGATTTGTGAGCCCCATTCAATCTTCTTCTTACCGGCCTCTATTTCACTTCTGGCTTCCAGGCGTCGGCTCATCTCCATTTCAAAAAGCTGTGACTTGAGCAATTGCATGGCCTTCTCCTTGTTTCCCAGTTGCGAACGCGACTCGGTATTTTCTATCACAATGCCCGTAGGCTTGTGGTGAAGTCTTACACCGGTTTCAACTTTGTTAACATTCTGGCCTCCGGCACCACCCGATCTGAATGTATCAAAAGAAACATCTGCCGGATTAATATCTATCTCAATGGTATCATCTACCAGCGGGTAAACATAAACCGATACAAACGAGGTATGTCTTTTAGCGTTGGAGTCAAACGGACTGATACGAACAAGACGGTGTACCCCGTTTTCGCCTTTGAGGTACCCAAATCCAAACTCGCCATCAAACTCGAGCGTTACAGTCTTTACTCCGGCTACATCACCTTCCTGCATATCGAGTTCCTTAACTTTCATACCCGATTTTTGGCCCCACATGATGTACATACGCATAAGCATAGAAGCCCAGTCGCAACTCTCGGTACCACCAGCGCCGGCAGTGATTTGCATAACCGCACTCAGCGAGTCTTCCTCTGCCGAAAGCATGTTTTTAAACTCGAGTTCGTCAAGTGCTTCTTCAGCAATTTTATATTGCCCTTCCACATCTGATTCCTCGGCTTCACCTTCTTTATAGAACTCAAAAAGAACTTTTAAGTCTTCTATTTGCGTTTCGACGTTCTCGTAGGCGTCTGTCCAAATCTTTTTATTTCGGATTTGCTTCACCACTTTTTCCGCTTCTTTGGGGTTATCCCAAAAGTTTGGATTGAGTGTATGCTTCTCTTCCTCAGCGATATCTGCTAGTTTGCCGGGTATGTCAAAGATACCCCCTTAACGCTTCCAGGCGCCCGACAAAGTCATTAATTTGATCTGATTTAATCATGGGCGCAAAAGTAGTAAGAATTGCCGATTGCTGGGGTATTCGGACGTTGAAATCTGCTGTAAGTTTTGAAGATTTGGGAGATAAGGTGACGAAATGTGTAGTCGTTAAGATTAGCTCATATAAATTACGAATTGTGAATCACGGATCTGGAGATTAGAATTAATACCTTATCCTGAAATAGGATTAACCAACAAAAGTCTGAACCATTGCCACAACTCTACATTCAGAACAAGGATAATCAATCATCACCTATAACCTTCTTCACTTCATCAAAAGAATATCCCTTATTAACTGCAAAGCGTATCAGCTTTTGGTTTTCCTCCCAATGTGATTTTGACTTGATAAAGGGGCGCTTTTTTTCAAGCAATTCTTTCAATGTTTCGAAGTAATCGGCTTCTTCAATCTCTTCATGGGCCAGCGCTATACTGTACTTACTAACTCCCTTTCTGCGAAGTTCGTTTTGTATTTTTTTCCAACCCCATTTTTTAATTCGGAATTTGCCGCGAGCAAAAGCACGTGCAAAACGCTCTTCATTGAGGAAATTATCAGAGATAAGTTCAACGACAATCTGATCTATCTCATCTCCATACACTCCCCACGAATATAATTTTCTGGAAACCTCAGAATGAGCACGCTCTTGCTGATCGCACCATTTGCGGATACGCTCCCGCGTTTCGAACGGAGGATATTTGCGTTCCTCTCCCACCTAGCTTCGTGTTATAACGATGTAATCGCGCAATACAGTCTTCAGAAAATCAAACTTATTCTCAGGAACCGGCTTGATGCCCAGAACATCTGAGCACCGCTGAGCCGATAAATCAACCAGTTTTGAATGAGCCTTGTTGTGATACTTACTATATCTGTCTAAAACAGATTTTACTGTGAGCATTTCGTCTTCACTAAATCTATAGGCTTCGAGATACTGTGGCTCATATTTCGATCGGTCTTCGATGCGCAAAATATCATTCAGCGAAAGCTCCATCTCACTATTCAAACTCACGACCAGGGTATTACTCAGAATGCCACCCAGTCGCTGTCCTCTTGCCGTGGTGCTAATAAAAATCACGGCCAGCGATCCAACAGTTGAGTAAATATCGATTAATCTAAAAGCCCATCTAATTAAAAAGTCGAGAACAGTTGGTTCTTTTCCATTCACATTTACCACTCTCGTGTGCATTGCTTTCTTTCCAAGGGTCTGCCCGCCGAGTAAAATTTCGGATACAGGAGTGTAAAAAATGAATATTATAGGCAGAAGATAAATAAAATATTCGTCGATAGAAAGTAATATAATAGCCATAATACCTGTTGCAGCACCTATGATTATCAGATCTATAAGGTAACCCAGAATACGATGACCGAGTGGAGCAACCTGAAAATCGATTAAAACATTTTGAGCAGTGCGAATACTGATTTTCTTCATGTTCTTAAATTAAATACTTTAGCAGTTCTTGTATGAGCTATGCGCGAGAAAGATTTCGTAGAACAAAATAAAGAAAATTGGGGCCGATTTGAACGATTCGTAGCAGGAGATAGTAAATCTAATCCTGATGAGGTAAACGAATTGTACAATCAAATCACCAATGACTTGTCGTATGCGCGCACGCATTACAACAAGCGGAGCATACGTGTGTACTTAAACCAAATGGCCAAAACAGTTTATTTGGGTCTGTATAAACACCGGCGCGGCAAGTGGAAAAGTTTTCTTGCTTTCTGGACACACGATCTTCCGCTCGCCTTGTATCGCGCGCGTAAAGAGCTTAACGTGTCGCTTATTTTCTTTCTTGCTTTCATGGCAGTCGGTATATTCTCAAGCGTACACGATCCTGATTTTGCTGAAGTTGTTTTGGGCGAGCGATACATTTCCATGACCGAAGAGAACATAAAAAACGGCGAACCCATGGCGGTTTATGAGTCTTCGGGCGAAATTGATATGTTTTTTTCGATAACGTACAACAATTTAGTTGTGGCTTTCAGAACCTATATTTTAGGGGCATTTTTTGGAATAGGCACCCTTATAATTTTGCTCTACAACGGTATTATGGTTGGCTCATTTCAGTATTTTTTCATTGAGCGATCCCTTTTTCAGGAAAGCTTTCTGACGATATGGATGCATGGTGCATTAGAAATCTCGGCTATCATTATTGCAGGTGGTGCCGGGCTTACCATAGGTCGTGGCATGCTCTTTCCCGGCACCTTACCCCGATTACAATCCTTTCAAATTGGGGCGCGACGATCAATTAAAATAATGCTTGGCCTGATTCCTGTATTTATTGTCGCCGCATTTATTGAAGGCTTTTTTACGCGACTCACTGATCTCCCCGATGTATTAAGAGCCATGTTCATCCTTCTTTGCTTCGGGTTTATTGGGCTGTATTTTTGGTGGTATCCATGGCGAAAATTTAGACATTCAGGGGTAATGCCCTACGATGCAGACCAGCTTATTCCTGAGCTCGACCACCCACTGCCCATTCGGGTTTTGCGCAAAACAAGAGAAATTTTTACCGCTGCCTTTGTAGTATATCGTAAACTTTTTTTGGGAATATTGGTTGCTGCCATTGGACTGGGGTTTCTGTATACTACTTTATTCTGGGCCCTTGGTGGTTCAGAAGAGACTGACAAAATTGCTTTCAACAGCTTTTCACTCTATAATTTGTACCAGTTTCACAGCTACTCGCGCTTTCCGCAAATGTTTATCCCCAACCTCATTTTGATTACTGCCGTAATATGGCTGTCGTTTTTCTATTTCAAAAGGGCTTTTGTTGATGAATTGCAAGGTCAACTCAACCTAAGTGTACGCCTGTTCCTAAAAATTATGGTTATCACCGCACTTTTTGAGCTTTCAATATTTTCGGGGAATGTTTTTGTTGCATCACTGGGCATTATCGCTATTCCATTTTTTGCATTTTGGATGATTGTTTCGGCCATTGAAGGGAGTTCCCTTCCCTCGGCATTTGGAAAAATGCTCTCTTTGTTAAATGGTACTAAGCGTCATATTTTTATCACATTCGCGTCGTTGGCCTTCATTTCTATTCTACTTATTTTTCTCCTCGATTCGCCGTTTACCTGGTTTTATGTGGATGTTTTGCAAATGAATATTGAAGCAGATGAATCTACGAAGCAAAAACTAATGCTTCTCACCCTTTTGTTTATCAACCAAATAGGAATGGTTCTCGTGATCCCACTAATTCTTTCAGGACAGATTATGGAATATTTTTCGGCTGTAGAGGCACGCGATGCAAGTGAACTGGAAGAAAGGGTAATGCAAATAGGAGTAAAACGAAGTGCTTATGGGATGGAGCGTGAATAAAATAGTTGCCGGAATAATACCAAAGTTTCAATTTGCCGTAGCATTTGGAATAAGTTTGATTCCCCTGTTTCTCGATCTCGATCCTGAAAAGTGGGACGACCTTCGCAAAGGGCTTGATTATAATGAAGCGCCTTTACCGGAAATGCAATCGGGTGAACTTCCCGCAGCGCCTGTAGGCATCGGGGTTTGGCTGGAAATGCTAAAAATAGTTGGTATTATTCTTCTCATTATTTTATTGGTTTTTCTAATTGTAAGACTGATCATGAAAAGCAAAGGACCTCAGCGATCGAGAAAGAGCGCTGCCGGGATAGTCGCTCCCGAACAGGTTACCCCCACCGCGCTTTCGCCAATGGAACTACTATGGAAACACTTTCAAAAAGCAAAAGATGCAGGCGATTTTAGAGAATGTCTGCGCATACTCTATCAAATTTCCCTCAAAAAACTAGGCGAAAACGGCTGGGTAAAACCCAAGGTTGATAAAACCAACAGAGAGTATTTAAATGAAATTGAGACCGGCGATGTAGCGCGAGAGTTTGCCGATCTTACTTTGATTCACGAGTACAGCTGGTATGGCGATACGATCGTTAAAACCGCTGAGTTTGGCGATTTCGAGCCGCGATTTATGAAATTCATCAATAATCCTGCACTTGAAAGGAAATAGCAACGCCCTTATTCCTATCGCCATTAGCGTGGTGGTTATCGGCCTGTTGGCTCTGCTTATTTACGGGCAGGAAGAGCGGTTTAACTGGAATCCTACATTTCAGCAGGAGGGCAAAAACCCATACGACATTAGCCTTTTCAAAAAAACTATCGCTGCGTCTTATGAAGCGAAGAACTATAGCGAAGTCAAGAATCTCTACACAGATTCGACTTTTATTCCATCACAAAAAGGCCTTATAGTTTACATCGACCCTTATTTTAGTCTCGATTCTGTAGAAATTTCAAAATTATTGGAAAGTGCCGCAAATGGTAATCAGGTTTTCATTGCCACTTTTGAACCGGCTTATCTGCTGAGTATTTTAAGTCCTGAGTGCGAAAATGACAGCATGCGCTCCGTTTATTTTAAGCGATCAAAAAACATAAAACTTGAGCTGGAAAACAGGCCCAACGAATGCGAGATATCCTATGTGGTAAGAAAGGATAAGGAGCGATATTCATGGACCTATTTCGATCTTGAGGGCTGCGATTCGGTAAAAGTGATGGGCAGCCTTACATCAATTGGAGAAACCTATCCGAATTTTGCCAAATTCAGCCATGGTGAAGGATCAGTACATATTTATTCAAACCCACTGGTTTTCACCAATTACCATTTTAGAAATCAGTCCGTATTTGAGTATACCAAAGGAATTTTATCGCTCATTCCACATAGTAAAATGTTTTACTTGCATCCGGATTATTACGACCCTTCCAGTTATCAGCCTCCCGTGTCTGAGAGTCCGCTGCGGTTTATCCTGTCAAACCCTCCTCTAAAATGGGCCTGGTATTTAGTCATCGCCATTACTGTGTTATATGTGCTCAACACTGTAAGACGTTCGCAAAAGTCAATTCCCGTGTACAACCTTCCCGAAAATGAAACAGCAGCCTA
The DNA here is from genome assembly GCA_963748925.1 of uncultured Cryomorphaceae bacterium. Classification (GTDB taxonomy): domain Bacteria; phylum Bacteroidota; class Bacteroidia; order Flavobacteriales_D; family Cryomorphaceae; genus Cryomorpha. The sequence goes on from CAVVKG010000007.1 coordinate 259,601, forward strand.
TCTTGACGTTGTCTATCGACTTTATCAAAAAGAGGGACATCACAAAGATATTATAGGTGTGCAGGAAAAACTTCTCAAACGCCACCTCCGCAACAAGTACCGTCTAAACTTTAACTACCATGACGAAAGCACTTTTGAAGAGGCTTCAACACGGCTTCAAATGCCTCAGGATTATATAAAAGGCATATTTGCCAAGCTCGATCGCGCAAAAAATAACAGTACCTTGAGCGATGAAGAATTCAAAGAAATAATAGAGAAAATCAAAGAATTTTATCGAAAATGTCCATAGAACCAGAAGAAAATAAGAATCAGCCTTTGGATTCGGAACAACCGGAAACCAATAAGGAAAACATCGTCGGCAAACCAACCGAAAACCCTGAAGGCAGCGAGGGAAACACCCTTGACCCTGAGCCTAACTCCGCTTATAGCCCGCCGGATACACTCTCAGATGAGGCTGCCGAGATCCGTTTATCGATTCAAAAGATTAAAGATGAAATCGGCAAGGTAATTATCGGTCAAACAGAAACAATAGAACTGATGATTGCCGCAATGATTACCAGCGGACATGTGCTGCTGGAGGGCGTTCCGGGAATTGCTAAAACTCTGACATCTAAATTGCTTTCGCGATGCATTTCAGCAGATTTTACCCGGATTCAATTCACACCCGACCTGATGCCTACCGACATTGTTGGAACGACGATTTTTGACATGAAGAGGTCTGAATTTTACTTTAAGAAAGGGCCGATTTTTAGTAATGTGGTTTTGATTGATGAAATAAATCGCGCACCAGCCAAAACGCAAGCCGCCCTTATGGAGGTAATGGAAGAGCAACAGGTTTCTATAGATGGAGAAACATACAAGATGCCTCCGCCATTCTTCGTGGTGGCGACACAAAACCCTGTTGAACAAGAAGGTACGTACAAACTTCCCGAAGCTCAGCTTGACCGATTTATGTTTAAGCTCATTGCTGAATATCCGGATGTTGATGAAGAAGAGGCCATGCTAAAGCGATTCAGAACTGACTTTTACGGCGAGCAGGAAAAAGACATTAAACCTGTTATAGACGGTGCTACTTTGGTGAAATACCGAAAAACGGTAGAAGCTGTTTTCATTAAAGATGAGCTGTTGCGCTACATTGCCGAAATCATTTCGCTTACGCGAAATAATAGTGACCTCTATCTGGGCGCTTCACCCAGAGCCTCAATCAACATCATGAAAGCTTCAAAAGCATTGGCGTTGATGCAAGGGAGAGGTTTTGTTACTCCGGATGACATTAAGCGAGCGGCCTATCCCGTATTAAACCACAGGCTTATACTTAGCTACGAACGCGAAATTGAAGGCGTATCGGTGAGCGAAATTGTTGAAGGACTTCTTAGAAAAGTTGAAGTACCCCGATGAAAAATGGATTTTTAACATCCTTCTTTTTAACTCCTCAATTCTTCGCTTCGATAGTTGGGGTAATACTGCTTTTTGCATTCGGCTTTAGCTTTCCCATTTTATTTCTCGTGGCCAAGCTGGCTTTGTTTCTGCTTTTCGCCATACTTGTTGCAGATGGAGTATTGCTTTACACAAGCATTACCAAGATGACAGCCAGTCGAAAAACAGGAAAAATTCTGGGTCTTGGCGACCCTACAACCGTACATCTACAGATTGTATACCGTGGGAAAATCCCTCTGGAAGCAATTGTAATCGATGAATTGCCGGTACAGCTGCAAGAGCGAAGCTTTTCTTTAAAAACAAACCTCGAACCCGGAATAAACAGACTTTCTTATTCCATAACCCCAATCAATAAAGGCAATTACAGTTTTGGTCGGTTGAATGTATTTGTTGAGAGCCCTATACATTTTGTAAGGCGCAAAATGATCATCGAAATAAGTCGGGATATACCGGTGTATCCGAGTATTGAGCAAATGCACAAGCTTGAATTGCTTTCCTTTAGTCGGGTTTCGAACCAGCAAGGATCAAAGCGATACAAAAGGATTGGTCAGAGCTATGAATTTGAGCAAATCGCACCTTTTGTGGAGGGTGATGACTACCGCAACATCAACTGGAAGGCCACCGGCAAAACGCGTGAGTTAATGGTAAATCAATACCAGGAAGAGCGCAGCCAAAACATGTATTGCATCATTAGCAAAGGCCGGGCGATGAAAATGGCCTTTAACAAAATGTCTTATCTCGATTATGCGATTAATAGTTCTTTAGCTATTGCCAATGTAGCTTTGAAGAAATACGACCGGGTGGGACTTATTACCTTTTCTGATAAGATTGGTACTGCGCTCAGGGCCGAGAACCGTACCGGGCAAGTTCAAAAAATACTCGAATCGCTCTATCACGAAAAAGAACGTGATTTGGAACCCAGCTACGAATTGCTTTACAGATCAATAGCGAGAATAATAAAGAGCCGTAGTTTGCTTCTGCTCTATGCCAATTTTGAGAATACTCATATGCTCGATCGCGCGCTACCCATTCTGCGTAAAATCAATAAAAGTCATCTCCTCGTTATAATCCTATTCAAAGACGAAGAGCTTGAACTTCGAGCGCGCAATAACGGAAATTCTATCAGCGAAATTTATAAATCATCACTCGCTTCACAGCACTTAAGTGAGAAACAGGAAATTGCATTGAAGCTAACCCGACATGGAATTCAGACCGTTACAAGCACGCCACGTGATCTTTCGCTTGATGTAATCAACAAGTATTTGGAGTTGAAATCTCGCGGAATAATTTAAATTAGCAGTTAAAATAAAAAAAAGAATGGAGATTATCGGAGAAAAAGTACGAATAGAAAAGCTTAGCGAAGGTGAATATGAATTTCATTTTGATAAATACTTCTCAGAAGGTTGGGATGTATTTCGCAAGTCACCGGGTCAGCTCATTTTATACACAGTTATCGTTCTTGGAATTTCTCTTGGTTTAGGTTTGATTCCCATTTTAGGAGGAATTGCCGGTTTAATTATAGGCCCTGCTCTATCTGCAGGCTTTTATGTGGGTATTAGAAAACTCGACACCACTAACACCCTTGAGATTGGAGACTTTTTTAAATCTTTCGATAATTTGCTTCAGTTGTTTCTCTTTGCACTTGTTAGCGGCTTACTGGTTATACTGGGTATGATACTATTAGTACTTCCCGGTATCTGGCTTTCAATTGCTATTAGCTTCGGTTATCCTCTTATTGTGTTAGCCAAACTCGAATTTTGGGACGCTATAAAAAACAGCGCTAAAATTGTGAGTAAGAAATGGTTTCACTTCTTCGGCATGTTGATTCTGTTGGCTTTGATAAATATGTTGGGAGTACTCTTCTTAGGTCTCGGTTTGTTAATCACCATACCCTTCACCTATGGAGTTCTATATACATGCTACAAGGATATAATCGGCTTTGGTGGTGAAGAAGTGCACGACGTCACAGATCATCTTATTGACGATCAAATATAAGCGTGGGGAGCTAAAAAGCTGAACTGATTTCACCGGTCTTTTAGGTTATTACATTCATACCAAAAAAAAGCTCCGCTACATAACCATGCAGCGGAGCTCAATAAGCTTTTAATTCTAAAACCTAATCAATCTCTTCACCTTTCTCATTAGAGAATTTAAAATTGAGGTAAGAAGCATCCATATCTTCCTGAACCTTTAGATTCACTTTGTACTTCATGCTCCACTTTCTACGAGTAGAAATAAGGCCGGCCTTTAGATAAGCCGCAATAAAAGGGTGTGTTTTGAGGACAAGTCTTTTCGATTTAAACTCTTCCACAATATATCTCAGGTTATTCTCAATTTGATCGGTAATAAGCACCGATGCCTGAATAGAACCCGAGCCTTCGCAGCATGGACACTTCTCTTCGGTAGAGATATCTGTAACTTCGCGTACACGCTGACGCGTAATTTCAACTACTCCAAATCTACTAGGAGGTAAAACATTGTGCTTTGCTTTGTCATCTTTAAGGCACTCACGCAATTTTTCGTAGAGCTGCTTTTGATGACTACGCTGCCCCATATCAATAAAGTCTACGGCAATAATTCCACCCATATCACGCAAGCGCAATACACGGGCAATTTCTTCTGCGCATTCCAAATTGGTTTCAAGGGCATTTTGCTCCTGTCCGCGCTCTCCCCCTTTTCTACTGCCGCTATTCACATCAATAACGTGCATAGCTTCGGTGTGTTCTACAATGAGATAAGCTCCACTTTTAAGATTCACTTGTTTACCAAATGAGGCCTTAATTTGTCGGTTTACACCAAAAGTTTCAAAGAGATCTTCCTTATTGTGGAATTTCACAATCTTCTGTTGGGCAGGCGCTACTTTACCCAGGTACTCTTTTATATCCTCAGCGATATTATTGTCGTTTACGTGTATACTGGTAAAACTGGCGCTGAGCAAATCGCGGAGAACCGTAGATGTTTTATTCAACTCGCCCAGAACGCGTTTCGGCGGCTTGGCGGTTTTAAGATTTTCATGGATTTTTTTCCATCTATTGTGCAAGTCACGAAGGTCAGCATCCAGTTCAGCCACCTTTTTATTTTCCGCAACAGTACGTACAATTACGCCAAAGTTTTTGGGCTTTATGCTTTGCATAAGCCTTCTTAGACGTGTTCTTTCTTCAACGTTCTTAATTCGTTGAGAAAGCGAAATTTTATCACCAAAAGGGACGAGTACTATGAAGCGTCCTGCCAGGGTGATTTCGGATGTTAACCGCGGGCCTTTAGAAGATATGGGTTCCTTTGCTACCTGCACAAGAATGTGCTGGCTTCCGGAAACCACATCATTGATTTTACCGTTTTTATCTATATCATCTTCGGTCGGAAATTTGGTCAGATCGGCAGAATCCTGCTTACCGGCCAAAGTTCGCTTCACAAATTTGTTCATAGACCGGTACTGTGGACCGAGGTCTAAATAGTGCAGGAAGGCATCTTTTTCGTATCCCACATCAACAAATGCTGCGTTGAGACTAGGGATTACGCGATGTACTTTACCCAGATAAACGTCGCCTACGGCGAAATCCTGAGTTCCTTTTTCTTTGTGAAGTTCCGTTAGGACTTTATCCTTCAGATAGGCAATATCAACTTCGTTGGCCTTGACATTGATTACAAGCTCAAGATTCACGATGAAAGTGTTAAATACCTAAAACCACGAAACAGCCATCGATTGGCTGTTTCACTTAAAAAACAAATGCTTAAATTAAAATAAGCCTATTTCTTTTTCTTGTGGCGATTCTTACGGAGGCGCTTTTTGCGCTTGTGCGTTGCCATTTTATGGCGTTTGCGTTTTTTACCGCTTGGCATAATTCGTTTATTTAAATCGTTAATGTATGTCCTCTTTCAACTTATCCAGCATTTGTTCCACCCCTGTGGTGACTACTGTGTCCGTTTCTAAGGTTAAATATTTTTCGAGAAGTGGAATAGCCTCTTCTCTTTTGTCTAGTTCAACCTGTATTTGGGCTAACCAAAAATAGGCTTCAGGGTATTTTAGTTCATTATCAAACTCAATCACCTTCGAAAATCGAAATGCGGCGTTCTGAATTTGGCGCGAAGTTAATGAAAATTGCGCAAGTTGCCAATGAACATCAACATTCGTTGAATCTTTTTCTAACATTTCTCTCATCATAGCGATTCCCTTCATTGGGTTTTCGCCATTCTGAACGAGAGCAACAGCCTGCTGCAGCTCTAAATTAATCGGGTTGGTTTCGGTCTCCATCTGCTTTTCAGCAGAAACTCGAGGAGCCAAAACCAACCCGAAGATCAGTACAAGTGAACCCAATACCAAGGCAACCTGGGTAGTACGAACACTCTTTTTCATACTTATTTTTTCTTGCTAACTTTTACATTCTTCTTTACTTTCTCAACGAAAGTTTTTGAAGGCTTAAAAGCTGGGATATTGTGTGCAGGGATCACGATTGGCTCTTTTGCTGAAATATTTCTACCAATTTTTTCTGCTCTCTCTTTTACAATAAAGCTACCAAAACCTCGCAAGTAAACATTGTCACCTGATGTTAATGATTTTTTCACTGAATTCATAAATGCTTCTACTGTTGATTGCACCGCAACTTTCTCAATTCCAGTTTGCTCAGCAATTTCAGAAACGATATCTGCTTTTGTCATAGTTTTTAATTAAAGCTTAAACGTGAATATGTTTTATTTAAATTTCGGGGCAAAGATATAGGTTTAAACCTATGAACAAAAGGCATTTTCGCTAAATTCGCGTTTTTACACTATGAGTTATAAGGTCTTACCCTATAGAGATGAATGAACAGTTGATTTTCTGGTACTTAGAAAACGGACGCGATTTACCTTGGCGAAATACCAAGAACCCTTATTACATATGGCTTTCAGAGATAATTCTGCAGCAAACACGAGTGGATCAGGGTATGGCTTACTACCTGAAGTTTGTTGAAAACTTCCCAAACGTTAAAGTTTTATCAAATGCCTCAGAAGACCTTGTTTTAAAACTGTGGCAGGGCCTCGGATACTACTCGAGAGCACGAAATCTGCATGCAACCGCCAAATACATTGCTGAAGATCTAAATGGAGTATTTCCCAATACCTTTAGGGATATCTTAAAACTTAAGGGAGTAGGACCATACACAGCTGCCGCAATCTCTAGTTTTGCCTATGGCCTGCCACACGCTGTAGTAGATGGGAATGTGAGCAGGGTTTTGTCAAGGGTTTTTGATATTGCTACCCCTATCAATAGCACGGCCGGTAAAAAGGAATTTCAGCAAATCGCTGATGAATTTCTGAATGAAGACAAACCTGACATTCACAACCAAGCAATTATGGAACTGGGCGCGCTGGTGTGCAAGCCCACAAACCCAGATTGTAAGAATTGTCCCTTGCAATTTCAATGCCTCAGCCTTGAGCGAAAAACCATTTCCGAAAGGCCGGTTAAGCTGAAATCAAAAAAGGCGCGTATCCGGCATATTGATTACGCCGTGCTGGAATCAGACACTCAACTGATTTTTAAAAAGCGCGATATGAAAGACATCTGGCAAGGCCTGCATGACTTCACTTCCGTGGAAGGCTTAAAAGAACCCGCCGAAAAGTATGTTACTTCTCATTTAGAGGAAAACTTTCCTGAGCTTAAAATTCTCTCAAGGCCCCTTGCGCCCGAAAAGGAGTACACCCACCTTCTATCTCACCAACGCATTAAAGCACGGTTTTGGCGATATAAGATAGCTGGCGTTTTAAATGATAATTCCGTATATTTCAGCGTAGCAAAACAAGGTGTGGAATCAATTGCTGTTCCGAGACTTATACATAAATATCTCGAGGATACAGATTTGGTTTAACAGGCGTCTGTTTATAAAGACCAATATCTTCGTTATGCTCTAGTTTTGCATTATATTTGCATTCTTTACATGAAAACAATATGGCAGGAGTTAATAAAGTAATTTTGATTGGAAATCTGGGAATAGAACCAGAAGTGAGAACGCTGGAAAATGGAACAAAGCTTTGCCGATTGAGCATTGCCACATCTGAATCTTACACAAATCGCGAAGGCGTGAAAGTAGAGCAGACTGAATGGCACAGTGTAACGCTTTGGAGAGGCCTTGCAGAAATTGCAGAAAAATATCTCACCAAAGGAAACAAAGTTTATATAGAAGGCAAATTGCGTACCCGATCTTATACGGACAAAGAAGGTATTGAAAAATACTCTACAGAAATCGTGGCAGACAATATGCAAATGCTTGGCGGAGGCCCCTCTGGTGATTCTTCATCTACTACAAGAAGCAATCCGCAGAGCGAGCCCAAACAGCAATCTGCTTCTACATCATCAGGCTCAGGCCAAGGCAATGACGTAGACGATCTTCCTTTCTAAATAATTAGTGCGAACCAAGCTAAACCCGATTGGAACCTCCCAGTATTAACTTTGCAATAACCCTCCTGGCTCTCTTCAAGCCAATGACCATTGAGCTCGGAGTTGCCGCTGTAGCATCTGTAGTGCTCCTTATATGCTCTGCTCTGATTTCCGGATCGGAGGTGGCCTACTTTTCATTGGGCCCATCTGATATTGACAGTTTGCAAAACGAAAAGTCGAGTGCATCAGACAGAGCTCAAACCCTTCTCTTAAGACCACATAGATTGCTGGCAACTATATTGATAGCCAACAATTTTGTAAATATTGGTATCGTAATTCTCTCTTCTTTTATCTTTCTCGAAGGATTTAACTTCGATGGATATCCTTACTGGTTTGGGATTGCTATTCAGGTAGGTGTGGTTACTTTTTTATTGCTCCTTTTAGGAGAAGTAATCCCGAAGGTTTATGCAACATCGAATGCGATTGTACTGATTCGCCTGATGTCCATACCCCTTACAGTCTTACTAAAAGTCTTTTATCCAATTAGCTCACTGCTCATCTCCAGTACGAATGTAATAAACAGGCGCATCAAGAAGCGGCAGTCAGACTACTCGATAGACGAACTCGAGCACGCACTGGAGCTTACCAAAGATGAGGAAACAACGCCTGATGAGGAGAAAATTCTGAAGGGGATCGTTCGTTTTGGAAATACGGATGTAAAGCAAATAATGACTCCGCGCACCGAGGTGGTTTCTTTCGAGTTTGGCACCAGCTACACCGAATTACTCGAAGAGCTTCTCGATGAAGGGTTTTCAAGGGTTCCTATTTACAAGGAATCTTTAGATCAGGTAATTGGAATGCTGTACTTAAAAGACCTCCTACCCTATTCTGAAAGTACAGATTTGGAGTGGCAAGGATTACTTCGCTCTCCGTACTTCATTCCCGAAAATAAAATGCTCGATGACTTGCTAAAAGAGTTTCAGGAGCGAAAGGTACACATGGCCGTGGTGGTAGATGAGTACGGCGGAACTTCAGGAATTGTAACTCTTGAGGATATCATTGAAGAAATCGTAGGCGATATTACGGATGAGTTTGACGATGAGGACATCTTTTATTCAAAACTCGACGAGAAGAACTACATTTTTGAGGGGAAAACACCGCTCGTAGATTTATATAAGATACTGGATATTGACGGCGAGAATTTTGAGGAAGCCAAAGGTGAATCTGACACCCTCGCCGGTTTTATGCTCGAGCTATCGGGTAAGATCCCGACAAAAAACGAAAAAATAAATTTCGAAAACTATACGCTTACCGTCGAAGCTGCTGATAAGCGCCGTATAAAAAGGGTAAAGCTCACACTACTTGAGACTGAGGAAACAGAGGAGAAAGAGAGGGGCAGGTAGTGCTACACTGATTACCCCATATTGTTGAGAAATGCTGTTTGCTATTTCATACATAAGGGCAAGCTTAAGCTGATAAAAAGAGTTTTTTTAGCCAATACTCTGACCTAAAAATAAGTTGCAAATTTTATTTTCTCTATCTTTAAGAGTTTGCAACTTTTCACCAATACTCAGAGACAGTGTTGTCACAAATCTTTAAATCTGCTTTTTTAGTGGTTGGCGTAGGACTCTTTCTTACCTCATGCAAAGGTGATGATGAGAATGAATGTTGCGATCCTTCGAATCCGGAATGCGCTAATTACGACGCATGTTTTGGAAAATTAGAGACAACAGCATTTTTCACTATTTCTCAAGCCCTTTCAAACTTTGGAGATAACAATTCGGTTTTCATTGAATATGATGTAATAACAGGCGGCACATTAAAATTTAGTGCTATCCCTCAAGAAGGCGCTACGTACACTTGGATTTTGGGTGTAGATACAACGATAGGCGGTCCAGAAATTACGACTACTATTGGAACACTTTCAAATGGTTCGTACCCCAATACACTAATTGTAACGAAAACACTTGATACAAATCATCTGGTGCTTGATCCATTGCCTTGTCCTTCAAACAATATTCAAGGGATTTTCTTTGTAAATGCAAATATGATAGGTGATACTATTATGATGGATTTGGACGGTGCAGTTAACAGAATTTTGAGTTTTAAGGCTTATGGATTTATTGATCTTCCCGAAGGCACCGCTGCTTTAGACATCAATTCAAATGTATTAGAAGCAGAATATTCCATTGATGACACAAACTATTTATTTACCGGTCGAAAACTTTAAAATAGGAAAAACGTGATGAAGAACTAGTTAATAGGTTAGGACTTTTCAGATTCTTCTTGGCGATCAGTTTTATCTTTTACAGCAACAGATGAAAAATGACGAACTCAAAGTAAAATTGACGAATTAAGAATATAGTTATGAATGAATTAACTAAGATATTTAATGTTGGAGCACTGTTTATTTTAATATTAGGATTTTCTGCATGCAGCCCTGATGATGATCAGGAAGCACCTTGTTGCGACCCTACAAATCCTGCGTGCCCTAATTACGATCCATGTATCTTAATAACCGAACCTACAGCTGATTTTGCAATGCAGGAAGGTGTGATGACAATTAATGGTTTTATATTTGGTAGGGATGATTCTGTTTTTTACAGCGATGTAAGATATTCAGCTCTCCACGACAGTTCCATCTACACCCATACCTGGTATCTCGGAGCAGAGGTAATTTCAGATCCGGTTTTTACACGCACGCATAACATTACAGCCGATCAGCGACCAGTGTATATTACCGTGAGTCATGTAATTGAATTCCCGGTAGACTCGACCTGTTTTACCAACCTTACGGGACGTGATTCTTTAGCCCGTACTTATTATTTGGTAAAGTACATCAATGAATTAGGCGTTTATGGCAGTTTTCGCGGCGCTTTTGAAAACGAAACAGATTCATTTGATTTTAGTTTTGGTCGGTTTGATAGTGAAGGAAACGATGCTTTGGTTTATTCTCAGGGTTCCATATTCACAGAAGTGAATTTCCACAATATGGGGGATACTACACATTTTGGACTTATAGGTCGTAATAGTATCGGTTATTTTTCTGGAAATGGATCATCACTACCAAGAGGATTATTTTTACAAAATGAAGAAGAGGGTCACTATACTTTGAGCTATAGATATTACGTAGTTGATTATAAAATCCACGCCAGAAAACTAAACTAGCTATGATCTATTGAAGAAGAATCTGAAAGCTTTAGTTCTAGGTTAATCTTTTCACTAAAAAAGTAGAAGAACTTACACTCTATCTTCTAAAGCAACAGACAGAAATCGAAAGATTAAAAGCAAAATTGATGAATTAAAAATATAGTTATGAATGAATTAACTAAGATATTTAATGTTGGAGCACTGTGTATTCTAATATTAGGATTTTCTGCATGCAGCCCTGATGATGATCAGGAAGCACCTTGTTGCGATCCTTCGAATCCGGAATGTTCAAATTACGATCCGTGTTATTCAAATCCTGTAACCGCCGATTTTAAAATGCGAAGCACTTCAGTTAGTTTTGTGACACCTGAAAACTTGGAAGCAGAGTGGTGCGACACAATTTACAAATCAGGCGTCGAATTTAAAGCTAATATGCAGAACGCCCTAGAGTATAGGTGGTATATAGGTTCAGAATCAACCCCCAGATCTGGCTATAGTTTTAAGTTAGGTTTTCAGAGTTATTTAGATGACACATTGCAAAATTTAAATCCAGACAATCCAGATTATTATTTACCTCTGCAAGTTACCCTTGAAGTACGAAACAATCCTGGGCAATGTGTGACACCCGAAGACACTTTGATAAGCCACACGCGACACCTTGTATTTACACGAAAAACCCTTGTTATTGGAACCTTTCGGGGATATGTAGAAGGAGAAAATTTTACACGTGATGTAATTTTCTGGCAGAACGGAGAAGATTTATCGAATCCAAATTTTGCAGAAAGATATTTTACAGATGTAATTGGCCTCCCATATGACGATACTCTGCGACGATATGGTCTTATTGGCTCAATTGATGTCCTTGTAAGCTATAAAAAAAGAAAGTGGGATGAAGAATTGAATTATTGGTGGATTGCTACTGATGGAATAAAGGTGTGGGATCAAACCATTACTACATTTCCGGATAGTCCAGATAGGGTAGATTTATACTATGAGCGCATTCCGATGGATAGCAGTGCTACAGAAATTGTTAATTTTTCGGGAGAACGAATTTGAAAATGGTTATATATTTATAACATTCTAATATTCAGTATCTGAAATAGAAGAAAGAGGCATTCCCTTGGGCGAAATGGAAAGATTGCTCACTGAAAAAGTGGAAGAGCTGACATTGTACGTAATAGAACTCAGAAAAGAAATAGATACTTTGAAAGAGAAAATCAAAGATTAAGACTATGAAACAACTATTTTATTATTTGATATTTATTCTTTTCGTGGCAATGACAGGTTGCAAGGAAGACGATGAAGATCAATGTTGCGACCCGACGAATCCCGAGTGTGCGAATTACGATCCTTGCATAGGTCAGAGCCCTGTAACGGCAGATTTTAAAATTTTCGACGAAATTTTTCAAATTGGTTCAGAGGCAGGAAATTGGTATGAAGATGATGTGATTTGGGATGGTCGAGTTAAATTTTCGGCTACAGAAAAAAATGCCTACTACAAATGGTATTTGGGACAAGAAGTGATCGAGAGTTTTGCGGATAGTAACGTTATTAAGACAACCTTTCAGCTTGACCCAGGCGTTTACTCCGCTGCTTTGGTAGTTGAGAAAAATCCAAATTTAGGATGTTTTCCGAATGACGCTGGTAGGGATAGCACTTTTAGAACTTTTGAGGTAAAAAATGTATGCGATTTGCTGATAATGAATAAGTTTAAGGGAGTTTACCAAGATAATCCCGAAGATAGTCTGACAATAGAATTCTTCCCTGCAAAACTAGGGCCAGGCAATCAAGGATATCAGCATTCATGTTATGAATTTCTGTTGATGGCTGGTGTGAATTTGAGGGGCATGAATGACTCCATTTGGGTTTCTGGCCCAACTGGGATTTTAGATAAATTCTGGAGACAAACTTCTACTGGCTCTCTATCACCGATTGGTCAATTCGAAGTTTTTTCCGATTCAACTTGTTTAGGAGAATATAGAATAATAGACCAAGACTATATCTTCACAGGCAAACTTATAACAGAATGACAACTAAGAGAATTGCTATACTAATTAGCCTATTTATTCTATCGCTGACTTGGATTTCTGCGAAAGCTCAAAGTTCCTGTGAGAAAGAAATACCCACTAATTATCTTGATCCTTTCAATACTCATCCATTTCCTAGTTCTAGATACGGACGGTAAACAATGTGAAATAAATCGTAAGAAAAATTCAAATTAAATAGCATTCTGAAATTTGACTCCATCACTTTCCATTATCCACCACATTCCTATCTTTATGGCAGAAAATAGCTCTGAAAATTGAATAAATCAAATGTGAAGCATCCTGTTGGTTACAAATCTATTCTTATTATGCTCTGCATTTTGCTTGCCTTCGCCTGCGGAAGAGAAACGCCCACCCCTAAACCTGTAGGCTACTTTCGCATAGATTTACCCGAGCCAAAGTACCAGCACAAAACACCAGATTGCCCATTTGAATTTGACATTTCAGAATACAGTCAACTTGAACTTTTTGTGGACTCTGAGCATCCCTGCTGGTTTAACATCTCGTACCCGATGATTAATGCCCGGCTTTACCTCACCTATAAAGAGGTTGACAATAACTTACGCGAGTTTATTGAAGAGGCTCATGGACTAGCTTATGAGCATCAAATAAAAGCTAACCGCATTGCTACACGTCAGATTCAAAATGATAGCGCCCGAGTGTATGGATTGATCTACAATTTAGGTGGGAATGTGGCTTCGCCCTATCAGATTTACCTTACAGATAGCACAGAACACTTTCTCCGCGGCTCGTTTTACTTCAACGCCCGTCCAAATCCTGACTCTACCAAACCAGCCTTAGATTACGTTCAGAATGATATTGATCGGTTTATTGACTCTTTCGAGTGGAAGGAGTAAAGATTTCTACGCAAAATTGAAATATGCTGCTTGACTTTCTTTCAATGGCCTCGGAAAAACTATTATTGGTATCTTATCATCAATTTATAAAATCTTTACTGCAAATATGGTACGTCATATCGAGTGAATTCATGGCGCTTTTTCCATTTCGTATCGATGAAGTAGCGAATCGCCATGAATTTGTATCGAGATATCATCCCAAAAATTAAGTATCAATTAAAATCACTTTTCGTCTTCGCATCTCGATACAGCCTACAATCTAAGAACTTGTAAGTCGCTTCGCGCCAACAATTTATAAGATTATAGACCACTCGATGTGACGTACTTTTGTTTAGTAAGTTAGAATATCAAGAAAATAGAAATTTCAACTAATGAGATATTCGAAATAAACAACTCTACAACACAATATCTGCCTTCGTCTTCTTAAGATAAACAAGTACGATAACGAAAATAAGGCCGAAATCGACTACTGCGAATAGTAGGTGAAGCGGCTGGAGGATAGCCGGCAAGTCAAGATAAGCCAGACCAATCCCTAAAAGCACCTCCAAAATTATAGCTACCAGCAAAATACGCGGCAAGGTTGATATCGTTCGTGTGCGCACCACCCGAATCGCAAAGTACCCGACTACCAGCAGCACAGCGATACTAAAGCTTCTGTGAAATTTAAAGAAGATTGACAGGTGATCAGTCCAATCTGAATATGACAGCAACTGTGACTTGCCAATTAGGTCTATTTCTTCACGTACAGTCGTACCAAGAAAAATTTGAAATAGGATAATAACTATCGCCGCCAAACCCGATTTAATAACCATCTTATCGCGAATAGCTCTAAACACAAGCGCCTTTTTATCAAGTCGTACATAAAGAAATATGTACAAGGCTACCAAAGCAATAGCACCAAACATGTGATAGGTAATTTGATGCGGTACCAGGTTACCATCTACTACAACCTTGCCTAGCCAAGCTTCAAACCCCAGAAGCAAAACACCAGTCAATCCCAAAATGGTAACGATAGGATCGCGCTTAAAAAAGAATATTGAAACAAAGAAAAACCCCAACACAGGCAGACCCGAGAACGCCCCCAATAGTCTGTTTATGAATTCTGTCCAGGTATGTGCCGGGTTAAAAATAGCATAATCATGCTTGGTATAAACTTCCCAATTGCCGTTATTAAACTCCGCGCCCGAAATGAAATCCTCCTTAGCCACAAGGAGCGCTTCGTCTTTAATAATGATATTTCCCTTTTCAAACTGACGATCTTCCTGCCATGTCAAAGTTTCAATATCCGTAGGAGGAACATAATATCCGAAACACTTTGGCCAATCGGGGCAACCCATGCCAGAACCCGTCATTCGAACAATACTACCTGCCATGATCACCAGGAAAATGGATACCAGAGAAACCAAAGATAATCTGGAAAGGAGTTGTTGCATCGCGGCAAATTTAAGCAATCAAAAAACCCCTCAAAAGAGGGGTTCAAATTATTTTTATAAGCAAAAGTTAAAATATTCTTGCCAGCACGCTAAACACGTTAGGAAGCTTGTAGCGAACTTCAGGATTATATGAGTTTGCTTGCTTATCCTCTTCTTTCACGTCTTTTGAAGCAGCCACCTTGTAGTGAGTTACTTTCACTGCTTTCACTTTATAAATCCCGTCTGCAATAGCATTTACCGCATCTATCATTTCTTTTTCAGAAATCACATTTGCATCGTATTCCACGTTGGCAAAACTCTCTTCACCCATTTCTGTAAATTCTATTTCAGTGTCACTTACCCCATTAAGTGCGGTAAGGGTTTTGGCGATTTTTCCACCGCACATCATTTCGCATGACATGCCTTCTATAGCCAAACTCGCCACATATCTTTCACCATCATCTGCAACAGCATCGGTATAAGTAATTTTTGTGTTCTCATCTAATTGATCAGTCGCAGGCTCAGTATTGCTGGCGCAGGATGAAAACAGTGAGAATCCTCCGATAAGGAGAGACATGTAAAGAATTGATTTGATACTTTTCATAATCTGTAAGTTCAGTTAAACCCAATCTGTGTAGATTCAGAGTCAAAAGTACAAAATAGCTCATACACAGGCAAGATTAATCATTAGCTTCGCAACCAATTATATCTTGTGGCTTCAATACGACAATGGCTTTACCTTATTCTTCTGGCACTCACGTGGGGAAGCTCATTTGTACTTATTAAGCGGGGGCTCTACGGCCCTGATGGTTCTGAGCTTTTCACAGGCTTACAGGTAGGTGCTATGCGCATTGTATTTGCCGGCCTTTTTTTAGCTCCAATCGCAATACGCAACTTAAAATTACTCAGAAAAGGAAGATTTTGGTTTTTCCTAATAGTGGGTACGTGTGGTAATGCCCTACCTGCATTTCTATTCGCTACAGCACAAACCCATATTCCCAGCGCCCTTGCAGGAATGCTCAATGCCACGGTTCCACTTTTCAGCTTGCTCATCGCCTACTTTATCTTTAAAGTGAACGTGAATAAATGGCAAATCATAGGGCTTTTTATCGGACTCTTTGCCGCGATAGGCCTGTTGATAAGCAGCGGCGGAACATCTGACACACCCGTAAAGATTGGATATGCTGCGCTAGTTCTGGTCGCCACACTTTGCTATGCCATAAGTCTCAATACCATCAAGCAGTATTTAAAAGTAGAGTCGGCAATAGCTATAACATCGCTGGCCTTGCTTATGGTAATCCCGGCAGGTATCATTATTTTGCTTAGTACTGATTTTATACCGCGCCTTTCGGCAAATGAATATGCCATACAAGGAGTCGGAGCTGTTGCCATTTTGGGTATAATTGGTACTGCTCTCGCTTTAATATTATTTAATCAGCTGGTGAAAGACACAAATACGATCTTTGCATCGTCGGTGACTTATTTAATTCCGCTGGTTGCAATAGGCTGGGGACTAATTGATAACGAAGTTATTAGCTTTGGCCAGATAGGGTTTGCACTAATCATGCTCGGCGGTGTTATTTTAATAAATCGCAAATAGTCAGAAAGTTTTTGCGATAGAAATATTAATATGTATATTTGCCGCCCTTTTAGAATCATTATTTTTAAAAAAGCCAAAGAGCTATGTACGCAATTATCAACATCGCGGGGCAGCAATTTAAAGTAGAAAAAGACCAACAGATCTTTGTTCACCGTCTTCCTAACAAGGAAGGTGATAAGTTAACATTTGATCAAGTTTTGTTCGTTGAAAACGGAGACAAAACAGAAGTTGGCGCCCCCGCTGTATCAGGTGCATCAGTTACTGCAAAAGTAATTGAACACGTAAAAGGCGATAAAGTTATCGTCTTCAAAAAGAAACGTCGTAAAGGTTACCAAACCCGAAACGGACACCGTCAGCAATTTACAAAAATTGCTATTGACGGCATTTCGCTAAACGGAAAGAAAGTAGAAAAAGCGGAGACGTCAAAACCTGCTGAAAAAACCGAGGCGAAAAAAGCTGCTCCTTCTAAAAAAGAAGTTGAAGTAAGTGAAAATTTGGTGACACGTGCTGAGCATCGTGCAGAAGATGCTCATATAGAGATAAACATCGATAAAGTACTACACAGTGTAGGTACTGCATTGAAAGCTGACGCAGACGATCTTAAACTGATCAATGGTATTGGTCCGGTTTACGAAGAAAAATTGAATGAACTCGGTATTTACACTTTCGAGCAAATCAGTAAATTAAAAGCTGCAGACCGCGAAGAACTTTCAGCTATCGATGGTATCACCAGAGATAAGATTGAAGAAGATGAATGGGTGAAGCAAGCAAAGGAATTGTTGAAAAACAAGTAAACCGAAACTGTTAATTAAAAAATTATTATAAGCCATGGCACATAAGAAAGGAGTCGGAAGTTCAAAAAACGGTAGAGAGTCGCATAGTAAGAGACTCGGAGTTAAGATTTTTGGTGGGCAGGAAGCTATCGCCGGAAATATTATCGTGCGCCAGAGAGGAACACAACACCACCCGGGATTGAATGTAGGATTGGGTAAAGATCACACCCTATTCGCATTGACCGATGGTACAGTTGAATTCAGAAAACGTCAGGGAAATAAATCCTTCGTGTCTGTAGTTCCCGAAGGAAACAACGACTAAGCAAAACACATTATATAAAAACTCCTGCCTGGTCAGGAGTTTTTTTTTGTCCAAAAAATCAGGTCTAGAATTACTACTTTCGGCCTAGAAAAAACACAGAAATGCTGGAGTTAAATTACTTACGCGAAAACCGCGACGAGGCTGTAGAAAGGCTTTCAAAACGTTGCAACAATAGCTATCCACAGCTAGTAGATGAAGCCATTTCGCTCGATGAAAAACGCCGTACCCTACAGGTTGAGCTTGATGGCCTGCTAGCAGAATCGAATACAGCAGCGAAAGAAATCGGCAAATTAATGCAGAGCGGGCAGCGCGACGAAGCCGAAACATTGAAAGGCAAGGTTTCGAGCCTCAAAGCCAAAACGCAAGAATTGAAGCAAGAGCAAACCGATTTGGAAACGGCGTTGACCAATACGCTTTACCAAATTCCGAATGCACCGCATCAATCTGTTCCCAAAGGCAAATCTGAGAACGATAACGAAGAAATTTTTAGCCATGGTGCAATGCCCGATTTGTACGCAGATGCAAAACCGCATTGGGATCTGGCCGCGAAATACAACCTTATTGATTTTGAACTAGGTGTAAAAATTACCGGTGCAGGATTTCCGGTTTACCGTGGCAAGGGAGCACGGCTGCAGCGCGCCCTCATTAGCTTTTTTCTTGATGAGGCTAATAACGGCGGGTACGAAGAGGTAATTCCACCACTTGTAGTGAATGAGGCTTCGGGATATGGCACGGGCCAGCTTCCCGATAAGGAAGGCCAGATGTATTACATTCAGGAAGATGATTTTTATCTGATTCCCACTGCGGAAGTTCCAATCACGAATATATACCGCGATGTGATATTGAAGGAAAGTGAAATGCCGATCAAAAATACCGGCTATACTCCTTGTTTCAGGCGCGAAGCAGGATCTTATGGAAAAGACGTTCGTGGATTGAATCGCTTGCACCAATTTGATAAGGTAGAGATCGTGCAAATAGCCCATCCCGATGAGAGTTACAAACTGCTTGACGAAATGGTGGAGCATATTAAGGGGTTATTAGAAAAGCTAGAATTGCCCTACCGCATCCTACGTCTTTGTGGCGGGGACCTCGGGTTTGCTGCTGCGATTACTTACGATTTTGAAGTTTATTCTGCGGCTCAGGAAAAATGGCTTGAAGTAAGTTCGGTTTCCAATTTTGAAACCTATCAAAGCAATAGATTGAAGTGTCGTTACAAAAACGATGAGATGAAAAAAACACGCCTTGTGCATACCTTAAATGGTTCGGCGCTGGCATTGCCACGTATCTTGGCTTCGATATTAGAAAATCACCAAACAAAAGACGGAATAAATATTCCCGCAGCCTTGCAGGGATACACAGGATTTAATATTATAAATTAAGATGAAAACAGGACTACTCACAGGGCTCTTCCTTTCTCTTTTTGTACTGGTATCGTGCAACGAAACGCAATACCAGGAAAAAATAAAAACAGTTGACTATTTGCTTTCGCGAATTGACTCGGCCGAAAAAGTACATGCCAATATCGACACAATAGGTATTGCAGATGCGGGCGTTTCATTTAAAAAGAAATTCACTTTTGTAAGCTCCAGTTTTGAACAACAAAATGATACGCTGAACCGCGAGGTGGCCTTACTCATTTCGAATTACAGAGATTTGAAAAAGCCTTATGCTAACTTTGTTGATGAGTGGATGGCAAATGCTAAAGAATTAGAATTTTCTAAGAAACAGCTTATTGATCTTCGCCACGATTTGGAACACAATCTTTTAGACACTAACTTCGTTACTAAGATGGTGGTTTCAGAAGAGAAAGCTACTGAGGCGGTTGTTTTTGACACCAGGCGCCTTGACAGGGGCCGAAAAGCTATGGTGGCAAAAAACGATTCATTGGAACCCAAAATTGATAGCCTCATTACCAAAATCAAAAGTCAAGAGTGATAAGATTTGCCTTAATTTTCAGTTGTTTGTTCATGGTTGCTTTCGCAGACGTTGCGGCTCAAGGCACTACTGATGAGCAATTGGGGCAATATTATCTCGATACCGGCGAGTATGGAAAAGCATTGCTTTATTTTGAAATGCTCTACGAAGAGAATCCCAAAGCAAGCAATTATGATGCCTTGCTAACTTGCTATATTAAGCTAGAGGACTACAAAGAAGCCGAGAAACTGGTAAAAAAGCAAATAAAACGCTACAAATCAAATACTTACTATATTGATCTTGGCTCTGTTTACGAAGCTCAGGGCAATGAATCTGCTGCAAATAGCGCTTATCGCGATGCGGTGACCAACCTGCCCGAAAGTCAGGGATTGGTTATTAGAACGGCCAATGAATTTATTAGAAGAAATAAGCTTGACTTTGCGCTCGAAACATACGAATACGGAAAGAAAATACTAAATGGAAAGTATCCGTTTAGTTATGAAATAGCGGGCCTGTATGGCAGCATGGGCGATACCGAGCGAATGATAAGTGAGTATCTAGACCTGATAGATTTCAACGACGCTTATTTACAAACAGTACAGAACGCACTCAATCGAAGCATCGACTTCGAAAATGGGGTTGAAGATGTTGATTTGCTCAGAAACGAGCTATTAAGAAGGGTTCAGAAAAATCCTGCTTCTACTACCTACAGCGAAATGCTTACCTGGCTCTTCCTACAGCAGCGCGATTTCAATTCGGCTTTTGTACAGTTGAAAGCTATTGATAAACGACTCAATGAAGAAGGTGAACGGATTTTAAATCTGGCTAATCTGTGCACGAACAACGAAGAATATGTAGTTGCCGAAAAATGCTATAAATATCTGGTTGATAAAGGCCCTTCGAACAAGTACTATACCTATGCGCGCGCAGGTGTTCTGGAATCCCGGTTTCAGAAGCTAAGCAGCGAGTATCCGCCAGACACAACCGCCTTGCGTGAATTGCGAAAAGATTATATTGCTACGCTTGAAGAACTGGCCAATGTGAATGAAACGGTGGGCATGCTTCGGCAAAAAGCTCAGCTCGAAGCATACTATCTGGGGGATCTTGAAGAGGCTACGATTACATTAAATGAAGCGCTTGACACCCCCGGAATCTACGAGTCAACTCTGGCAGAAATTAAACTCGACCTGGCTCGGATACTAATTGCCAGGGATTATATTTGGGACGCCTCATTGTTGAGTTCGCAGGTAGATAAAGACTTTAAAAATGATATTCTTGGTTTTGAAGCCAAGTTTCTCAATGCCAGAATAAGCTATTATACGGGAGATTTTGACTGGGCTCAAGCCCAACTGGATGTTCTTAAAGGATCTACTTCTAAGCTCATCAGCAATGATGCCATGGAGCTGTCTCTCCTTATTACAGACAACATGAACATGGATACGATTTACGAACCCATGATTATTTTTGCTGAAGCCGACTTGCTCACTGTACAACACAAATTTCCGGAGGCCATTACTCTATTAGATAGCATTATGACTACCTGGCCTGGTCATGCCCTTTCGGATGAGATTTTACTCCACAGAGCTAAAATTGCGGAAGAAAAATACGATTTCCAGGAAGCAATTTCCTTTTATCAACAAGTAATTGCCAACCATTATTTTGATATTTCTGCCGACAATGCCCTTTTCCGAATGGCCGATTTGTATGAAACCAAGCTCAATGATGAAGACAAGGCTCAGGAGTATTACAAGCAACTTATGCTGGATTTCCCTGGCAGCCTCTACGTTGTGGAAGCACGAAAACGGTTTAGAGCCATTCGCGGAGACGCACCTAATCAAGAAATTCGGGAGATTTTACCGGACAGTAAGGTGAATTAGCTTTAAGCCTTAAGCTTTTTAATAAAATTGCAGGCACAGATTCAACAAGAGTATTTTTAAACCTGGCAAGATGCCAGATCGAAATGGCCTCGCGATACTGACGCAACAGGTCAGCATGCATCGCAGACGCGAGCCAATGCGTGAGTTTTAGCCAATTGTCTATTGCGAATTACCTATTGCCCATTAATTCTAACCTCCTCCACCTGCCGCGCAGCCCCAAGAACAATCAATAGTTGCGCCATTCCATACGTTCCCATAATGAGAAGGTGACTATTCGGAAGATGATGCACAAACTTATTCCATGCCAGCAAACTATCTGAGGCTACAAATAAGGCTGCACCTAAGACTGTAAGCCAAAAGCTTTGGCGACCTACCCTGCCGTATCGATTTACCGCCATAAGCAGCATAAGTGTAATCACAGCCGTATAGAGAATCACAGGGCCGATCAACGAACCCACATGCTCTTTGATTTCTCTAAAAAACATGATTCCATATCCCAAAATCAAGATCATTACCCAACCCTGCCTTTTTATAAGTGGTATCTCGTGATTATTTAAATAGGTTTTGGTAAAAGCCCAAACATAAAACACGTGGCCAATGAGGAAGGAGATTAATCCTGCAAGAAAATAGGCTTCATTCAATTTTTGAAACATCAAAAATACATCTCCCGCAAGGCAAAACACCAGGCCAAAAAGAATCAGATTCCGAAACTTTACGGTTTTCTTTTTATGGCTGCGAATTGCGAAAAACAGAATTAACAAGAGAAGGAGCATCGGCTTTGAGAGCATATCTAGTTGCTCAAGCCCCTGATTTCCGGCATAAAGATGCACGCCTAAAATAACGGCATAAATTAGAATAAAAAGATTCTTCAATCTACTCGCGCTAATTTGTGAAATTTGATTTTGAAAATTGATACTACTGAAATTAAGGCAATTACGCTAATCGCTATGGGAATCCAAATTGGCGATAATTGAATAAAGTACATGTAGAAAGCCAGCGAAATGGTAATCACAAACCGGACAAGCTCCAGCTTTATGGCTTGCAACTTATTTTCAAAAAGCATTCCCAGCGCTGCAACCGAGTAAACGATAAGCACGGCAATGAGCAGTTGAAGCGAAACTTCATAACGTGAGAGCGTAAATAGAAAAAGTGCTGTAAAAACTAAAATAACAAGGTATTGGGTAAATAAATAGAAATTCAGAACCGGCGAAACCTCCACGTCAAATTTGCGATACGTATTGCGATCAACATCCTTTGGAGCTCTGAATCCACCCATTTCAGCGGGATACCAGCCGGGACGTGCAAAGGTAAATTTGACTTTATTTACAAAACCGGGAATGGTTTTTAATTCCCTGAAAAGGAGAACAAAAGGCTGAATATTGGCCATTACCGGATTCCAGGAATTTACAGGAGTCGTAATTCCGTAAATGGGTCGCTCCTGCTCTTCCTGAAAAGTGCCAAACAATCGATCCCAGAGCATTAAGCTGCCGGCATGATTCTTATCGATATACTTGGGATTGCGACCATGGTGCACACGGTGATGCGATGGAGTATTAAAAACAAAGGCAAACCACCGCGGCATTCTATTGAATAACCTCGGTATGAATCCAGAATTGATAAAGAAGATTGAAAGCCCCAATGAGCAGAAACCATTCCGTTTTAAATCCTAATATGGCCAGCGGAAAGTAGAAATAAAAGGTAAACATTTTCTGAAAGACACTTTGCCGCAGGGCTACCGAAAGATTGTAGTCTTCGCTTTGATGATGTACCACATGACCCAACCAAAATAAGTTTACTTCATGGCTCATTCGATGCGCCCAATAATAAAAGAAATCGACACCGAGAAAGCAGAGCAAAATCCAATACCAGGTAGCTTCGAGCTCGAAAATGGCGAAATGTGTAAATACAAAGTGATAAGCAGCAACAGTAAAAACCTTTGCAAAAACACCGGTAAGTTGCTCAACAATTCCACAACTTATATTGGTTACGGCATCGCTCAGCCTGTATATCTCTTTGTTTTTGAAATAGCCGTAAGCTACCTCCATCCCGATAAGGATAAAGAAAATTGGAATAGAAAGAATAACCGGATTGACGTCCATAGAGAATGTTGCAAATTCAAAAATACGAAATTACTGCAGTGAAACCCAATTATACCAATAGCGAATATCATGGGGTGCATTAAATCGAGATGCCTTACATTTGCAAGTCTCTCAACACTTTAATTTTGAAGCAATGATACTCTATAATGTTACCGTAAATATTGATGACGACGTACACGACGAATGGGTGGAATGGATGAAGGAAGTACATATTCCAAATGTCCTCGCCACAGGTATGTTCGTAGAAAGCAAAATGGCCAGAATTCTTGCCGAAGAAGCCGGTGGAAAGGCATATAGCATTCAATATTTCGCCAAAAGCATGGACGAATACGGCAAATACATGGAGGAGTTTGCGCCTAAGCTAAGAGATGAACATGAATCTAAATTTGCTGGCAAATCTGTCGCATTCAGAACTTTACTACAGGTGGTACATCAGGTAAATGAAAAGAGTTAAGCCAAAAAAGCATCTCGGCCAGCACTTTTTGACGGATGAGAGAATCGCAACAGATATTGCCGAAGCAATAACCCGTCATATGGGCACCAACCGGGTACTTGAAATAGGTCCTGGAACGGGAATTCTGACTCGTGCCCTTCAAAAACGAGAGTTTGATGAACTCAAAATAATTGAAATAGATGTGGAGTCTATCGATTTTCTTCGTGAGAACCACCCTGAAATAGATGAGCATATTATTCATGGAGATTTCCTAAAAATTCAGCTAGAACCTATTTTTGGTGGCGAAAAATACATTGTAGCGGGTAACTTTCCTTACAATATTTCTTCTCAGATTCTCTTTCGGCTCTTTGAAAATCGCGAATTAATTCCCGAGTTGGTTGGAATGTTTCAGCGTGAAGTAGCAAAGCGTATAGCCTCGGTCCCCGGCAGTAAGGAATACGGAATTTTGAGTGTGCTTCTCCAAATTTATTACGATGTTGACTACCTCTTTACCGTTGATGAGGATGTTTTTGATCCGCCGCCCCGGGTAAAAAGTGGCGTAATTCGGCTGGTACGAAATGAACGCAAAGAGCTGCCATTTTCAGACGATTTCATGAAAATGGTGGTGAAAACGGCTTTTAATCAACGTAGAAAAACACTTAGAAACAGCCTAAAAGGACTTTTGGCAGGGGAGCCGCTTCCAGAGATGGAAGAAATTCTTCAGCTAAGACCTGAACAATTAGAACCCGAAACCTTTATTACCTTAGCGTCGGCTGTGCACAAAAAGCTGAATCCGTAAAGATTCGAGCATATTGAGGCTTTGCCGTAGCTTTTTTTATTTTTGCCTCATCGCTTAAAGCCACTACTAATGCAATTCGAGCTCACGAAAGATTATCTGGAAGACCTGCGCGAATCCATTTCCAATGGCAGGGACAGCCATCTCAAAGAAGAACTCGACGACCTGCACCCAGCAGATATTGCAGAGATTTTTGACAAGCTAAAGATTGGAGAAGTCACTTACCTTTTCAAATTACTGGAAAGAGAGAAGTCGGCAGATGTGATGATTGAACTCGACGAGGACGATCGTGAAAAGCTTCTTTCTACCCTTACTTCCAAAGAAATTGCCCATCAGGTAATAGATAATATTGACTCTGATGATGCCGCCGATGTACTTGCCGAACTCTCTGAAGAAAAGCAGTTTGAGGTAATATCACACATTACCGACGACGAGCAAAGAAGCGATATTCGCGATTTGTTGCGCTATGCCGAAGACTCTGCCGGAGGTATTATGGCCAAAGAGCTTGTAAAAGTAAAAAGCACCTGGACCATTGCGCGCGGTATTCGAGAAATGCGGAAACAAGCAGAAGGGGTAGATCAGGTTTACTCTATTTATGTTACCGATGATGACGACCGACTGGTAGGAACGCTTTCGCTAAAAAAGCTGCTCTTCTCCTCATCATCGATAAAAACACCTATCGCCGATATTTTCACTGAGCAACCCTTAAATTACGTTTATCCCGACACCTCAGGGGAGGATTGCGCAAATGTTATGGAAAAATACGACTTGGTAGTACTGCCGGTTGTTGATCACCAAATGAAGCTTCTAGGCCGCATTACCATTGATGATGTGGTAGATGTAATGAAAGAAGAAGCCGAAAAAGATTACCAGCTTGCTTCGGGTATATCAGAATCGGTAGAAAGTGATGCCACCGTATGGCTTCACACACGTTCGCGCCTACCATGGCTCCTTATTGCCTTAGGAGGCGGGCTACTCGTATCTAAAGTAATTGGACTTTTTGAATATGAGCTTGCCAAAGTTGCTACGCTTATGATTTTTATTCCGCTTATTGCCGCTATGGGCGGAAACGTCGGTGTTCAATCTTCGGCTATTGTAGTTCAGGGCCTGGCTAATAAAAGTCTGGGTATGGATAATATTTTTCGCCGTTTGCTTAAAGAATTTGCCATCGCCTGCATAAACGGTATCATATGCGCAGCTCTGCTTTTTGGCTATACCTGGTTGTTCTTAGACTCTAATGCACTTAGTTTCACAGTGAGTATTTCTCTCTTCTCGGTTATTGTAATTGCAGGGCTTTTTGGCACTTTAATTCCGCTGGTGCTGAATGGCTTAAAAATAGACCCCGCACTTGCGACCGGTCCGTTTATTACCACATCAAATGACTTAATCGGCCTTTCCATTTACTTTTTCTGGGCTCACCAATTCTTTCTGGTCATATAATGCAGGTTCTGTTTCTAGATATTGTTCACCCTATTTTGGAAGAAATGCTTTCTGAAGAGGGTTTTATTTGTGCCCATAATTACGAGTGTAGTTACGATGAAGCCTTGAAGCTAATTCCCGATTACGATGGCCTGGTCATTCGCAGTCGCATACCCGTTGATGCTCGTTTTCTGGCTGCAGCCAAATCTCTTAAGTTTATTGCTCGCAGTGGTGCGGGTCTAGAAAATATTGATTTGAAAGCCGCCGCTTCCGCGAATATCGAGGTTTTCAACTCACCCGAAGGCAATATGGACGCTGTGGGTGAGCACGCCATAGGAATGTTGCTAATGCTTTTCAACAAACTTAATTTTGCTGATGCAGAAGTACGCGAAGGGCAATGGGATCGCGAAGGAAATAGAGGCATAGAACTTACCGGAAAGACTGTGGGAATTATTGGTTTTGGTTGTATGGGCAGCGCTTTCGCGAAAAAACTAAGTGGCTTTGATTGCAAAATTTTAGCTTACGACAAATACAAATCAGGATACGCTCCAAATTACGTAATCGAATCAACACTGGAATCCCTGAAAAAGGAAGCAGATGTTATTTCAATCCATTTGCCGCTGAGCGAAGAAACCGATTACTTTATAGATCATGAATTTATCCAATCCTGCTCAAAGGCTTTCTATCTGGTAAACACAGCACGCGGCAGGCACGTTAAAATTGCAGCTTTACTTGATGGGCTGGCTTCCTCCAAAGTACTTGGTGCTTGTTTGGATGTTTTAGAATACGAGAAAAAATCTTTCGAAAAATTACATTTTGAGGATTTACCAGATGACTTCAAAACCTTGGCATCTTTGAAGCAAGTTGTACTTAGCCCCCATGTAGCTGGCTGGACGGAAGAATCTTACGTGAAGCTTTCAACTTATCTTGCAAAAAAAATTTTAGCAGCTAAGTTTTAGTGGCATTTGCTAAAAGCTTAGCGTGGTATTTATTGCTTCTAACTAGCCCAATAAATCCTAAATTAGCTCAAAACAAATTCCATGTCCGACTTTTTAAGGCAAATGGCTGAAAAGCTAGTTCAAACAGACACTCCGCTGAGCGATTATATCGTTATTTCACCAACCCGAAGAGCTTCTAACAAACTGAAAAGTGAACTGGCCGGCTTACTTAATAAAGATTCCTGGCTACCCGAATTTTTGACGATTAATCAATGGACAGAGCGATTGTCAGGTCTTCAACCGGCAGATAATCTCGAATTAAAATTTGCTTGCTATGAGGCATACGTGAATGTGCTTCAATCACAAGCTCAGGGAATTTCAGATTTTTTCTCGTGGAGCGATATTCTTATTCGCGATTTTAATGACATTGAAAGTCAGCTCATTGAAACCAAACCCTTTTTTAAGGAGCTTACGGACTATACTGAGATTGAGCATTTTAGTTTTTTAACCAGTCCGCTTACCGAAAAGCAGGAGCGCTATCGCAGTTTTTGGAATGCGATACCCAAAATTCACGCACAATTCAATCAATTTCTTTTAAATCAAGGTCTTGGATACTCCGGATTGATTTTAAGAACTGCATTGAAAAAGGTGAAGGACGAAGATTATAAAATGAAAAACCGACTCCTGGTAGTCGGCTTTAATGCTTTCTCAAAAGCAGAATCAGAGTTGCTGAAAGTTTATCAGGCTCACGGCCAGGCACAGGTTTACTACGATACAGACGATTATTACCTCAACCAACCTGAGAATCACGCCGGGGTCTTCATCAGAAGAAACCTGAAAAACAATTTGGGAGAGCCTCTGCCAACGCCACGATCGCTAGCGGAAAGACCTTTAAACATAGAGCTTTGCGCAGCTGCTCACCGAGTAGATCAAGCACAGGTGGTAGCAGGCCTGCTGGAGGAATTAACCGCTGATGAGCTGAAAAAAACAGTTCTGGTCTTAGCCGATGAGTCGCTTTTGATTCCCGTTCTCGACAAACTTCCCAATAGTATTGAGCAACCCAATATTACGATGGGTATCAGTGTTAGCGATTCGACTTTTACTTCCTGGCTGGATTCGCTATACGAAGTCCTTACGCACCGGCTAGAAGATAAGAAGAAGTTCAAATTTTCGGTGGAGAAAGTCCACAGCTTCTTTTCACATCCCTTCAGTCAATTTTTAGCTCCCGAAACAGATTTCAAAATGGCCGAAATGAATGGCTTTATGGAGCAGGAGGAACTACGAGAGTTAAAATTTATCAATGAAGAAAACTGGATTGAAATCGTGTTGAATTTCTGGACATCAACGGGAGCAAACCGGGGCGAGGAATTAAATGCTCTTCTCACTGCCATTGCTGAAAAAGCAAAAAGTAACAAGATAAGCACAATCGCTATTCTGCAAGCAGAAAAAGCAATTGCATTGCTTCAAAGAGGCCTTATACAGCTTGGTAAATTTAGCGAAGAGAAGCTTTTAAGCAATCAGGTTCACCATCAGCTTCTGATGCGGATGGTAGCAGGTGGTTCCATCGATTTAGTGGGTGAGGCAACCGATAAATTGCAAATTATGGGGATTCTCGAAACAAGAGCCCTGGCCTTTGATCGGGTAATAATTTGTGGAGTAAACGAAGATACACTTCCCAAAAAGCCGTCATTGGAGAGTTTTGTTCCCTTTGAAATTAGAAACCACCATCTCCTGCCGGGCAAAAAAGAAAAAGAAGCGGTATATGCATATAACTTTTATCGTCTTATTCAGCACGCAGCGAATGTACAGTTGATTTACCACACCGATAAAAGTCACTTCTCCGGCGGCGAAAAAAGCAGGTACATTCATCAAATAGAATATGACCTGAAGAGATTAAACCCCAACTTAAAAGTTGTGAATAGGAATCTGTTTCACCCACCCATAGCTAGTGAAGCGCTAAAAACTGAAATCGTAAAAACCCCAGAAATAATTGAAAAAATAAAAGACCATTTCAAGAGAGGTCTTTCAATTTCGTCAATAAACCGATATCTGGACGACCCGCTCGATTGGTATTATAACTATGTTCTGCGCTTTAGAGAGCCCGATACCGGAGAGATAGATGTAGCAACTTTTGGAAATATTGTTCATGAGGTACTCGAAGATCTATACAAACCAGTACTCAACAAGGTACTAACGCTTAGTGACATGCAACTCATGCAATCTAGAGTGGAAGATACGCTCTCGCAGACAATTGGAAAATACGTTTTGGGGAAAAAATTGGAAAATGGAATCAATAGAATTCATCTGGAAACCTCAAAATTACTTATTCATAATTATCTGAAATCTGAATCGGAACTGCTTTCAAAAGGAGAAACCATAACATGCATTGATGTGGAAAAAAGACTGGAGCGAACTCTGGTTATTCATTCAGAAGGGGAAGAAATAGCTGTACTCTTTAAAGGAAGTGCCGATAAGGTGCAACGCAGAAATGGAGTGTTGGAAATACTGGATTATAAAACTGGAAATGTAGATGCCCGCGCAGTTAAAATCAAAGATTTTTCCATAGAGGAGATGGCGAAAGTGCCGAAATCCGTGCAACTTATGACTTACAACTGGATGGCAAGCGAAGTCTTTGAGGATGCTAAAATCAATTCGCGAATTATCGCTCTTCCAACACCTTATAACAGAAAGCTGGAAATTCTATTTGAGCGCAACGATAAAGAGGTAGTAACGGAGTTTGAAGCATTTCTGAGAGAAATAATTCTTGAAATGCTTAATGCTGAAATAGTAATTGAAAAGAATACTGAGTTTCTGTATGCAACTTATGAATAAAATTAAAGCGTTCCGAAGAACGCTTTAAAACCTGCAAGGAAAATTTTGAAACCATCTGCAGTAGTTAAACTGCACCATAAAGACGTTCGGATTTTAAAAGGTTGCCCCGATTCCAACAAACCTGTATCAAACTGAATAACAGTCCCTAAAAATGAATGTCGGAATTTCCCGAATTTAATCTTTCATCCAAATTACCGGATTGACCGTGCTTGAGCTCTCAAACCGTAGTAAATAAACGCCCGTTGAAAAGTCGGATACATCTATATTTAATTGGCTGCTTGCATTTACAGCAAATGCATCAATCAATTTTCCGTCTATTCCGTAAACAGAAATGGTATTAATTATGACCGACTCAGGCCAGGAGATTTGTAAATTATTGGAGGCCGGATTTGGAAAAAGCTTTGCATCAAAACTAATTTCTTCAAGACCTGTAGATTCGATTAAAGTCGTGGTTACTAAGTTCAGGTTTATCGCCGACTCATCATCAAGAAACAAACTCGCCGTATTATCAATAATATCGCCAGGCGCCATTGTGGTTTCGGGTTTAATGCTGTAGCGAATATATCCCCGGCTCAAAAATTCATCTAACTCAGCAGCAGGTAAATCAATATCGTTAAAAATAAACGAAATGAGATTGTCCTCCTGTTCAATAACCATTGAGTGCGAAACGCCTTCGATGGTGAAGGTGGAAAGGTCGAGTAATGGATCTATTTCATCTTGTACGACCAGGTTTTGCAAAGGCTCTGTTCCCGAATTCTGGAAATGAATCAGGTAATGTAGACGCTGATCCTGTGACATAAACCAGCTTGTAATGGTATCGTGACTTACGCTTTTAAAATTTAAAATTACTTCATCTCTCACTTCACTTTCCAATACGAAAGTATTGTTTTCAAGCGGCTCATTTTGCTCGTTGGGTGCCAATTGAGAGATAGAAACCTGTGATTCCAATACTGTTCCCAAGGCCAATCCAGCATCTGCATTGCATGAAATGGTAAACAAAACTGGCTCATTTGGGCAAATATCTGACACCACCGAAATCTCTGCAGTAGTGGGATTAAGTATGGTTACATTATCCATATCAATTCCAGAAATGGAAAGCCCATCAGCCAAAGTGACCAAAAGGTCTGCTCCTGAAATACAGGATGTTCCTATATTTTTGTATTCTACAATCAATTCAGCTGATGCACCTGCTATAACCGGCTCTGCCTGCCACATTGTAAGCTGAAGATCTTTAAAACCGGGCTCAGGAGCTACTCCAAAATTGACTCCCTGACTGAAACCGCCAAGAGGTAGATTCAGAGGCACACTTTGCGGAGAGACTGTGTAATAATCCGGCACGTTGAGTACCTCTATTACATTGTTTCCTTGCGAGAAGCAATAGTAAAACTCTCCATTCATATCCGAATAAAAATCTACACCGTTCTCAGTATCATACAAGTGTGCAAACGGAAAAACAGGCTCAGCTGCATCTTTCACGTTGTTGCTATTCAGATCGTAATAAGTTATACCGTTAACGCTTGCTGCGCAAGGGGCCGGACCAAAGTTTAGACACACTCCAAACAGAAAACCATAATCGTTCTGTGAATTATCTATTACACTGAGGGTCCAAATTCCTTCACTCGGCTCACCTTCAAAGGCAGAGAGTGAACCAACGGGATCAAAAATTCCATATTGATTATCAATACTTTGTGATTGTCCTAAATCTGAAAAATACATACTTAAGCCTGAGGTGTTTGCAAGATTATTTGGATGATCTAAAAGAAAAACCTCAGTGCCTGCCGGACTGATGAGGCTTATTGACAAGTCGCCATTATATGTATGACCTATATCAACAAGAACACCGATTTCGCTTATCGATTCCGGACCTTCGCCTGCCGGTACTTCAAATTCGTATTCCAGACCTGTAAATCCATCATCGGGAAGCATCATCATTGGCTCAGAAAAAAAACCTTCGCAAGTAATACCCGGATTATTAAGCATTGAATAGGGACTCATATAAAAAGAAGTTGCTTCGCTCCACTCATCATCACCACACTCAACACGCAATTCGGCTTTATAAAAATAGCGTGGGGCAGTAACGGTAAAATCAAGTATGACCGCCGGGTTTACAGAAATAGAATTTATTCCCTGCGCGGCGGTCCCTGTAAAAGTGGTATTTGCAGTGCCCGGAACTGGCCCCGAAGCGGTATAAAGCGCATAAACCTTCAATTCATAAACCTGAGCGGCATCAGGCACGTCAAAGACTACTTCTACATTTGAAGGAGTTGAAAAATACCAGGAATCTACTACAGGGGCTGTACATTGAGCCAATACTATATTAGCGGCAATGAAAAATGATAACAAAAGAATAAAACGCTTCATTACTTGAATTTTGAATCCACATAAATATACTACAAAAGTACTGGGTTTGGAGGTAATTTAAAACAGAAGCAATAATTCGTCAACCCAATGCCCTTTCTTCGGCTATTACGGTGATACCAATTAAGAGTTGCCTCAAAAAAATAAAGCGCTCCGTAGAGCGCTCTAAAACCTGCAAAGGAAAAATTTGAAACCACCTAGTAGACGAGACGCTTTCTGAGGGTTGCCTCTAAACTCAATAAGAATAAAGATGTATTTTGAAAAAAGGTTATCTCAAATCTATTTGACTGCCTTCAAAAACCATGCAACGACCTCAAAATCTATTCATTAAGAAACTTATAACCTACTCCACGAATAGATTGAAAAAAAACAGGTTCCTTCGAATTTTTCTCAAAATATTTCCGGAAGGCGAGTATATAATTGTCAATTGTTCGCGTAGATGGATACACGTCATACCCCCACACCGTTTCAAGAATTTCTTCACGTGAAACTACCTCACCCGCACGATCGATTAAAAATTTAAGTAATTGAATTTCTCTTTTTGACAGTGTTTCCTTATTCCCTGCCCGGGTGGTTATTTCAAATGTATTGAAGTTAATTTCATTATTACCGAAGCGATATGTATCAAATTCTTTGACTTCGGGAGTGGGTTTTTTATGCAGCCTTATCAAGTTCGACACTCTTATAAGCAGCTCTTCGAGATTGAATGGTTTGGTGAGGTAATCATCACCACCTATTTTCAGGCCTTCTACCCTGTCGGCACCGGTAGACTTGGCACTCAGAAATAAAATCGGAACCTTATTATTATCCAGTCTAAGCGTTTTGCAAACGGTGAAACCATCAATTTTGGGCAGCATAATATCAAGTATACACAAGTCGTATCGACCTTGCCGCGCAAAGTCGATAGCCTCCTTCCCATCGCGGGCTACAGTAACATCGTAACCCTCAAACTGAAGATTCATGACAATTACTTCTACCAAACTCTCCTCGTCTTCCACGAGCAAAATTCTCGGCTTTTTCTCTTGTGCTTCTTCCTGCATACCTTTTCAATTCCGAGATAAACGAATAATGTAATCTTACTCCTTATCTTTGCGTAAAATTAAGAACTTGAACAAAACAGCGCTCATTGAAAGAGCAAATAGATTGAGCCAAAACACTTTAATGGAAACATTAAAGATTAAATATACTGACATTGGCGAAGATTATGTAGTCGCCGAAATGCCCGTTACTTCAGCAGTTCATCAACCTATGGGTCTCCTTCACGGCGGCGCGAACATGGCCCTGGCTGAGTCGGTGGGTAGCCTTGGAAGTTTTGTGTTACTCAACGACCCGAATATTGGAGTGGTAGGATTGGAAATAAACGGCAATCACATTAAAAGCACTAAATCAGGCAAGGTTATCGCCCGTGGCGACCTTATTCACAAAGGCCGGAGCACCCATGTATGGGAGATCAAAATTAAAAATGAAGAAAATGAAATGCTCTCCATCTGCCGAATGACCAATATGATTATCCGCAAGTCTTGACCGAAAAAGATCATAGCATGTTACAAATAGCTGCTGCGAAACTGCGTGCTAAAGAGCCGTTTGTTGTGGCTCGGTTTCCCGGCCAAAAAGATTTGAATTTTTATCTAAATCCATCTTCAAAGGCAGAATCGAGAAGCGATTCATTTCTTGTAAAAGGTTGGAATAAGTCTGATACCACTTATTATTACGCTTCTGCGAATGCTATCGAAATCACCACGAACCAAAGCGATAAGTCTGAACCCACCCAGGAAATCCCCGCAGAAACCTCTTTCGAAAGGTACACGAATCATTACAATGTATTTCAGCAGGCTTTCGCGAATAAAGGGATTAAAAAAGCGATTCTTTCTCGCTTAAAAGTAATAGACATCCCTGCAGATTATGACTTAATATCTTACTTTGAGAGACTTGAATCAGCCCATCCAAATGCATTGGTATACATACTTCTGCATCCTACTGAAGGCCTCTGGATTGGAGCCACACCTGAAATTCTCATCTCCCGAAAGGACACCCAATACTGCACGGTTAGTTTGGCGGGAACCCAACCAATTAGTGAAGACCAATATAAATGGGGTGAGAAAGAAAAGGAAGAGCAGGAATTTGTTTCTGCTCACATTCGCCAAAGCTTAATCGATAATGGAATTGAATCCTTTTCAGAATCTGAGCCAACTACTGCTGAAGCTGGCAGTGTAGCACATTTAAAATCGATTTTTAAATTCGAACGAAACGAAGAAGATTTCGATTTTTTGAATTTTGCACGGCAACTTCATCCCACTCCGGCAATATCTGGCACACCTGTTGACGATGCGATTAACCTTATAAATAATACTGAAGATCACAACCGTCAATTGTACACAGGTTATCTTGGCAGAATCTCTACACAATCGGTAGATTTGTTTGTTAATCTGAGATGTATGCAGGTTTTTCCAACTAAAATGGTTTTGTATTTGGGAGGCGGCATTACGAAAGGATCTCAATTAAAAGCCGAATGGAACGAAACTGAGCAGAAGGCAAAAACACTCATGAAACAAATAAATGGCTAATTCACAGATAGAAATAAGCAATAAAAAGGGAATTTTCACCCTGATCGCCGCCTGCCGCCATTTTGGTGTGCAAGATGTAATTATTTCTCCCGGTTCACGCAATGCGCCGCTCACCATTTCATTCAGCCGCTGCGGTTTATTCAAGTGTCATAGCATTCCCGATGAACGCTCAGCGGCATTTTACGCAATGGGAATTTCGTTGGCTACCGATAAACCTGTGGCTGTAATCTGCACAAGTGGTTCGGCCGCAGCCAATTTATCGCCTGCATTGGCGGAAGCTTTTTATCAACAAATACCGCTGGTTGCAATTACTGCCGACCGGCCTTTGGCTTGGATAGATCAGGGAAATGGGCAGACGATTCGCCAGGAAAAGCTGTTTCAAAACTTTACAGTAAATGGCTTTTCGATGCACAGCGAACCTGTATCGCGTGACGAGATGTGGTTTAACCGACGAAAATTAAGCGAGGTTTTTGCTGATTCTTTATGGCGAAAAAAAGGACCTATCCATATAAATGTTCCATTAAGCGAGCCACTTTACGGAATGGAAACGTACGACTTGGACCAAGTGACACCAGAGTTTTACTCCATTGAAAAAATAAATAAATCACCTGAAAAAGAGCAAATTAAATCATTTTCAAAACAGTTTTCGGAAACGAAAAAAGTAATGATTCTGGCGGGACAAATGCCTCCAAATGAAACATTGCACAATATACTAGAGAAATACTCACACCTGGAAAACGTGGTTATTCTAACCGAAACCACGAGTAATATTAACCTGCATAAGGCAATTGACACCATTGACCGGCTTATTATGCCAATTGCCAAGACAGATGCAGTCAAAGATTTAATGCCTGACCTGCTGATTACGATTGGCGGGAATATCATTTCTAAAAAAGTGAAGGCATTGCTGCGAGATTACCAACCCGAAAAACACTGGCATATCAGCGAGTTCGACTCCGGCCTGGATACTTTCCAGAGTTTGACAAATGAGATAGTTTGTGACCCTGTCATTTTTCTCTCCGATTTGCTGAAGGTTGAAATACCGGTAAAAAAATCAGAATACAACGAAAACTGGCAAAGTTTAAAAAGCTTATCTCAAGCAGGCCACGACGCGTATATTTCAAAATTGGAATACGCTGATTTTTATGCGTTCAGAGAAATTTTAAGCCAGATAAAGGCACCGGCCTGCATTCACATGGCCAACAGTTCGCCGGTAAGATACATACAGCTTTTTGGACACCGTAAAGATTTAAAATACTACGGAAACCGGGGAACGAGCGGAATTGACGGATGCACGAGTACGGCCGCAGGAATTGCAAAAGCTAGTCCTGAAGAAACTCATTATCTCATTACTGGCGATACTGCTTTTCAATACGATATAAACGGCTTGTGGAATCGCGAATTTCCGCAAAATCTAAAAATCATTCTGATCAACAACGGCGGTGGTGGGATTTTTAGAATTATAGAAGGACCTGACCGCGTTGATGAACTTGAAGATTTTTTCGAGGCATATCACCCGGTAGATTTCGAGATGACCGCAAAGGCGCATGGACTTGATTATTTCAATGCACATGATAAAACCAGCTTAAGCCAGGCGCTCCCTGATTTTTTTAACCATAAGGGTGCAGCGCTCATCGAGATTAAAACTGCAGCAGACCAAAATGCGAAGTGGTTGAAAAACTATTTTAAGGAAATTGGAAAGAGTGTGGTGAGCAGTGGGTATTGAGAAGATAATTTTAAGGTCTTTTGAAATTCGCATTTACATTAATCCCCAATCTTGTTCAGCACTAGCCTGATTAAAACTACTTCTGCTTCTCAATCCATTCCAGTGCTTCAAAAATTGTATTGAAAACTTTGGTGGGTTTGGCCGGCTTATATCGTCTCAAATAAAACTTTGAAATTAGCTTATGAGCAAAGGTGCTTATCAAGATCGCATCCGCAGTAGAATGCCTGTTTTCACCATTTGTTAAATACTCTTGCACATCTGTAGAAACGGTAGAACCGTAACCCAGCTCTATCAGAAAAGGGAGCTGAACACCATCGTGTTTATTAATAATAAAAGTGTTTATGAGCGTTATGTCTTCAGCCATAAACTCCTCACCCTCGTTCAATCGCAGGTAATAAAAGCCACGTTCGTCGTGGTGAAATTCAAATCTCGACTCTTTTAATTTAAGACCATTCATTACTCTCAAAAATAACCTGTAAAATGTTTATCGATCGCGGAAACTTGAAGCTTTACGCACAATTCCTTTTTCATATTTGTTAAATTGTGTAGTTCAGTCAATATTCGCGAGCAAAGAAGCGGTTTACAACAAGGTAAATCCACGGATTCTTACGACCTTTGCCGGATAATGGCAACGGTCGAATCATGGTTTAAAGCCTTTAGGCTGCGTACACTTCCACTATCATTTTCTAGCGTGATATTGGGGAGTATGCTTGCCCTGCACAAGGATGCGTTTCAGATCACTATATTAATTGGAGCGCTTACCACCACTCTCTTTCTTCAAGTTTTGAGCAACCTCGCAAATGATTATGGCGACTTCAAAAACGGAATTGATAATGATAAAAGAATGGGTCCTTTAAGAAGCGTGCAGAGTGGTGAAATTACATCTGGCCAGATGCTTACAGGGATCATAATATGTGCAATTCTCTCATTTATTTCAGGATTGTGGCTGTTATTTGAAGTCTCAAAAACTACCGATTTGACTGTCGTAATTAGCTTTCTTGTCATTGGCTTACTCGCCATAGGAGCTGCTATTAAATACACCATCGGGAAAAACCCCTATGGCTACAGAGGGCTAGGCGATATTGCTGTTTTTTTCTTTTTTGGAATTGCAGGCGTTGCAGGAACATATTTTTTGCACACCAATGAAATCAACTGGTTGCAATTACTTCCTGCCGTATCCATTGGGTTCTTAGCCACCGGGGTTCTAAACTTAAACAACCTTCGAGATATTGAAAATGATCGCGATTCCGGAAAACGATCTCTAGTAGTTTTAATGGGCCTTGAGAAAGCAAAAATATATCATGCTTTTCTAATAATTGGTGCAATCGCAGTAATAACCCTTTATACCTTTCTAGATTTTCACTCAAGTTATCAATTCCTGTTTCTGGTGGCAGTACCGATGCTTTTGCAAAATATAATTGTTGTTTTTAGAAGCAGCCAACCTTCACAGTTTGATCCGGAATTGAAGAAACTGGCAATTGCAACATTGATTTTTGCAGTAACTACCGGATTAGGATTGAACTACTGATGATCAAAGCTTACTGGAAAAAGCATCTCTTAGAATTTAGCCAGCCTCGGGGCACTTCACGGGGCATAATAGATACCAAGCCGAGCTACTTCTTAATAATCGAAGACGAGGCTTCCGCCAATATGTTTATCGGAGAATGTGGGCTCCTGCCGAGTTTATCGATTGATGATGTAAGTGGTTATGAAAATATGCTCGATGAAGTTGTGGCCCATTTGAAGGGCGATGTTCCTCTTCCAAATCTTAAAGACTGGCCATCAATACAATGCGGACTGGAAATACTCAACCTTCACAAGAACGGAGGGTCATTCCAAAAGCTTTTTGAAAGCCCATTTTCTTCCGGCGATGAAGGAATTGAGATCAATGGATTAGTTTGGATGGATAAGGCCGAAAAAATGTTCGAGGAACTCAGTTCAAAACTGAAGACGGGCTACACATGCGTGAAACTAAAAATTGGCGCCATTAATTTTACCGATGAGCTAAACCTGTTAAGGTACATTCGTAAACATTACGGTGCTGATGAGGTGGTTATTCGCGTCGATGCAAACGGAGGCTTCACTCCTGATGGTGCTCTTGAAAAGCTTGAGCAACTGGCAGCTTTGGATATTCACTCGATTGAGCAACCTATTAAGCAAGGTCAATGGCAGGAAATGGCGGCCCTTTGTGAAAAGACTCCCATTCCCATCGCCCTTGACGAAGAATTGATTGGCTTAGCCACATCTGCCGAAAGGCAAAAAATGATTGAAACGATAAAACCACAAGCTATAATTCTGAAGCCCAGCCTTATCGGCGGATTTAAAATTAGCGACGAGTGGATCGCTCTGGCTGACAAAAACGGTGCCTTTTGGTGGGGAACATCTGCGCTGGAATCCAACATAGGCTTAAATGCCATTGCACAATATACTGCATCAAAAAAACCAACTATTGCTCAGGGTCTTGGCACCGGAATGCTTTATACGAATAATATAGCGAGCCCCCTTGAGATAAGAAAAAACCGACTTTTTTACAATCCTGAACTCGACTGGCAAATACCTTTTAGAAATGAATCCATTTGAGAAGCACGGAGGTATTCTGATTAACGGAAACTTTATTTCAAAAGCCGGATTGTCTTCAATCAAAAACATTGAATCAAGCGGCAAGGTAAATTATATGGCGGCGCTCGAATTTGCAAAAATGCTGCTTTCAGAGTTGGAATTCGTCGCAGTAAATACCTCAGGATCTACAGGCACACCCAAAGAATACCGCTTTCCGAAACAAGCTATGGCTATAAGCGCCGATGCGACAAACAACTTCTTTGGTTTGGATGAAAATTCAAACGTGGTCCTGCCGCTACCCATGCAATATATCGCGGGTAAAATGATGGTTGCCCGAGCGTTGCTCGGTGGCTATAATTTAATTATCCTAGAAGCAACTTCAAATCCGGATCTAAGCGGGTTGAATGCCGATTTTATGCCGGTATCACCTTTTCAAATGCACAATTTGATATCGAACCAAAGGGATGCATTGGGAAACATCAAAACATATTTAATAGGCGGCGGAGAGCCAAGTAAAGATTTAATTGCCAATGTAAAGCAGGCTGGAGCCAGAGCATTCGCAAGCTTTGGAATGACCGAAACGCTTTCTCACTTTGCCCTTGCTAACCTTTCTGCAGCCGATGAATATCTGCATTACCTCGCTTTGAACGGAGTTGAAATTACAGCAGAGAAAGATCAAAAATTAATGGTAAACTGGCCGGGAATTACTACCGGCTGGCTTAACACAAATGACCTTGTGGAAATTGAAAGCAAGGGTTTTAGATGGCTGGGACGAGCAGATAATCTCATAAATTCTGGGGGTATTAAAATCATTCCCGAACGGATAGAAAACCTATTAAAAGAGCGCTTGACAGCCGACTTTTTCGTAGCGGGAATCAAACACGAGACTCTGGGTGAGGAACTGGTATTATTTACAGAGTCGGCATTAGCTGCAGATCTGGACGAATTTGAATGGGAATCTAAATACCAGAAGCCAAAAAGGGTAGAAGTTTTTAGTCCGTTTGAGCGAACTGTATCAGGAAAAATAAAACGAGAAGCTACAATTCAGGCCTGGTTAAGGTCTACCCAATAAAAACCTAATCAGTTTCTAGACTGGTCCGGCAGTCACTTCAAAACCACTGTATTTGCGCAGGTTTATAACATTGCCTCCTTTGAAAAACAGGTACTGACCGCGAATTCCAACCAACTCCCCAATCAGTTCTTTTCGGTCTTCGAGTTTCAGCGATTTTACCTTTTGAGGATACTCTATGACGGGATATTTAAACTCTTTCACCTCAGCCTTAGCCTTTCCGTATTGTTCAAATTGAGAAGGCAAGAATGAAATAAGCTCGACACAAACCTCTTCCAAATTATCTTCATCGCGCTGGTCTACCAGCATTTTACGCCAATCGGTTCGGTCTGATAAATATTGTTTTAACTCTATTTCTATGGCTCCTGCCAATTGCCTGTAAGGTACTTCAGCGATAATTGCCGCCCGCCACGCACCTTGATCTATCCACCGTGTCGGAACTTGTGTTGTACGGGTTACCCCAACTTTTATTCCGCTGGTTTGAGCCAGGTAAACATAGTGAGGCTGATTGTGATTCCTGTCTTCCCATTCTACATCGCGGCCTTTACCAAGATGCGCTTCACAAAGTTCAGGGCGAATGATGCATGGAGCTGCTTGTGCCGACTCTGCAAAACAGGTGTAGCAGAAGCCCTGCCCAAAAGTTTTTGGAATAGATTTACCACAATTAATGCAGTTTATTTGTCCGGTCCATGCTATTCTAAACTCGTGCCCAACCACCGTATCCATCTCAAAAACAGGGTCTTTGTCAATATTCATCCAGTACTTTACGACTTCAGCTTGTTCTACAAACATTTTTCTTAGTGTACCCGTTCTCTGCATTGATAAGATTTTTCTGGTTTAACTTAAACCTATTTTAGTAATTTGGGGAATAATTTACGAATATATGGCCCTCAACTCGGTATTCTCATGGTTTATGAAAAAGAGATTTCACCAAATCGAACTTTTCATGAAGTATCCTATTGAAGTTCAGAATGAAGTTTTTGAGAAGTTGATATCAGCGGGCAAAAATACTGAATTTGGTAAAACTCATAATTTTAGCAGCATTCGCTCTCAGGCTAATTTTCGCGAAAGCGTGCCCCTTCAAACCTATGAAGATGTAAAGCCATTTGTGAGACGCCTCCAGGAAGGCGAGCAAAATCTGCTTTGGTCAACGCCGATCAACTGGTTTGCCAAATCATCGGGCACGACAAGCGATAAGAGTAAATTTATTCCTGTAAGCCGTGAAGCACTTGAAGACTGTCATTACAAAGCCGGAAAGGACTTACTGGCACTTTACAACCACAACCATCCGACCAATAAAGTATACAACGGTAAATCGCTCGTACTAGGTGGAAGCAGTCAAATAAATGAGTTTCGCAAAGATTCTTACTACGGTGATCTCTCAGCAATCATAATCAACAACTTGCCCTTTTGGGTTGAAATTAAGCGCGTGCCGGATAGGCAAATAGCGTTAATGGACCAATGGGAGGAGAAGATAGAGAAGATGGCTCAAAGTGTGAAGGATGAGAATGTGACGAACATTGCCGGGGTTCCGTCGTGGACCCTGGTGTTAATGAAACGAATCCTGAAGTTGACCGGGAAAAGCAATATTCGTGAGGTTTGGCCAAATTTGGAATTGTTTATGCATGGTGGCGTGAGTTTTGAGCCCTACAAAAAACAATTTGAGCACCTGATACCCGGGGACAGTATGCAGTATTACGAAAGCTATAATGCGAGTGAAGGTTATTTTGGAATTCAAGATCGTGCCGGAGCTGATGACATGCTACTGATGCTTGATTATGGCATTTTCTATGAATTTATTCCTTTTGAAAATGCCCACGATGAGAATCCGCAAACAGTATCGCTCAAAGAAGTAGAAGTGGGTAAAAATTACGAGCTCGTTATTTCTACCAATGGGGGCTTATGGCGATACCGGCTTGGCGACACTGTAATATTCACCTCCATTTTTCCGTTTAGAATTAAAGTATCTGGCCGAACGAAGCATTTTATCAATGCCTTTGGCGAAGAGCTTATAATCGATAATGCCGAGCAAGCTATGAAGCGCGCCAATGAAATATGCAACTGTACAGTACGCGACTTTACTGCCGGGCCTGTGTACATGAGTGAAAGCTCGCAAGGAGCGCATGAATGGCTCATAGAGTTTGATGAGGCACCTGAAAGTTTAGAGCAATTTACAACTGTATTTGACCTTGAATTAAAAAAGTTGAATAGTGATTATGAAGCCAAGCGAACCGGAGATTTGTCATTGATGATGCCCATTATCAGAGCAGTTCCTGAAGGTACTTTTTACAACTGGATGAAGAAAAAGGGGAAATTAGGCGGACAGCACAAAGTGCCACGACTATCAAACAACCGAAAGCTTGTAGAAGAAATTAGTGCAGACATTGTAGATTTTCAGAACCTGTGAGAAAATTTACGCTAATCATTTTCTTCATCATCCTGGGGTTAAGCGCCCACAGTCAGTGGGTGGTAAAAGATTCAATCATCGGGCCTGCAGATAGAATTGAGATAGATAACCTCGACCATATTTACAAAGTTGTTAATACGGAGGTTTTTAAATACAACAAGAAAGGAGAATTGCTCTTCCGCTACAGCGATAAGCAGCTTGGCAATATCGGACACATAGATGTAACCTATCCACTCGGCCTTTGTTATTATATCCTGAGCTAAATTATTTGGTTATTCTGGACAATACAATGAGCAATAATCGGGGTCAGGTTAATTTACTGGATCACAATATCGGGATGGGGCTACTTGCCTGCTCTTCTGTTCAAAACCATTTTTGGTTTTACGACGCCATGAAATTTGCTCTTATCCGAACCGATGAGAACTTTAAGGAGGTTAGCTCGACAGGAAACCTTGCTCAAATTTTGGGAATAGAGCTGAACCCCACGAGCATGACCGAATTTGCCAATAGACTTTATCTGATGAATCCATCGACGGGCATTATGGTTTTTGATATTTTTGGAACCTACATTAAAACAATTCCAGTTACGGGCATCACGGATTTCCAAGTGTTTGAAAACGAAATAGCATATTTGGATAAGAACACGTTAATTAGATATAATACCCTACTTTTTGAATTAAAAGAAATAGAATTGCCCTATATTTGCAAGTCGGCGCAGATTCAAAAGAATAGCCTTATTCTTCTAACAGATCAGAAGATACTAATCCTTGAGAAGCCGAAACTCTAAAACACCGCACAGGAAGAGTCAATATTTGTACTTTTGACCACTAGAATAAAGAATTATGCATATAGCCGTTGCCGGAAACATTGGATCAGGAAAAACTACGCTCACAGAACTGCTGGGCAAACATTACAAATGGGATTGTCATTTTGAAGATGTAGAAGAAAATCCATACTTAATGGAATTTTATAATGACATGCAGCGCTGGTCGTTCAACCTTCAGATCTATTTTCTCAATAGCCGCTTTAATCAAGTGCTCGATATTCGTGAGAATAAGATGAATGTAATTCAGGATAGAACCATTTACGAAGACGCGTATATTTTTGCTCCAAACCTGCACAGTATGGGGTTGATGACAACGCGCGACTTTGAGAATTACTTCTCACTGTTTAATTCAATGGATAAGTTTATTGAAGCACCTGATTTGCTGATTTACCTCCGCGCATCGGTTCCGGCTTTGGTTAATAATATTCAAAAGCGCGGTCGCGAATACGAAGACTCCATTAGACTTGATTATCTTAAGCGACTTAACGAGCGTTATGAAGCTTGGATTTCTACATATGACAAAGGCAAGTTGCTTATTGTAGATGTTGACAATAATGCGTTCCATGAGAATCAGGAAGACCTCGGAAAAATAATAAGTGGTATTGAAGGAGAAATCAACGGCTTGTTTGAATAAGCCACGCATTTACCTCA
The DNA here is from genome assembly GCA_963748925.1 of uncultured Cryomorphaceae bacterium. Taxonomy (GTDB): domain Bacteria; phylum Bacteroidota; class Bacteroidia; order Flavobacteriales_D; family Cryomorphaceae; genus Cryomorpha. Next base: position 304,017 of record CAVVKG010000007.1, read on the forward strand.
ATTAAATTTTAGACCAAAAAGCCGCTTCAGAGCGGTTTTTTTTTGAACTAAACCATTCGCCGAAGAGCGCCAAAAAAAGAGCAATAAAAAAAGAGCAATAAAAAAAGGCATTGCTTTCGCAATGCCTTTAAAATTTCAATTAATCAATCTCTTATATCACGGTGCGATTTCGAAACCAATCAAAACGTCGTCATAAATCATTTTATCTCCAAGATCGTCAAAGAATTGTCCTGAACGATATTTAATATCATATTTGGTGCGATTAAAATCAAAAGAACCCGATACTACCGGCTTGCCATCTTTCATTATAACATCATACACCCCAGCTACCTTCTCAGTAATACCTTTGATAGTCATTTCGCCTTCAAAAACATACTGGTCTCCATTAACTCGTGCATTTAAAATAGTAAATAAAGAAGTAGGATACTTCTCTACATAGAAGAAGTCTTCGCTTGCAAGGTGATTGCTCAACTTCTCATTCGATTCAGCATCTTTTACATCTAAGACTTCAATTGACTCCATGTCGATTTCAAATTTCGCATCTTCTACAATGTTATCTACCATAGAAACCTTACCAATAGCGTGAACAGTTCCATTATGCTGGCCGGTAACTTTTTTAGCCACCCATGTGAATGTTGAATTGTCAGGTGTTACGTTGAAATCAGATGAAATATTAATTTCTTCCTGTGTGGTATTTACTATACCTGCCTCAGAGCCGTGTAATCCTGCTTCCGCAGAATCAACTGCAATATGCGGAGCAATAATCAAAGCTACAATTGACGTAAGTTTGATAAGAATGTTCATTGAAGGGCCTGAAGTATCTTTGAAAGGATCTCCAACAGTATCGCCTGTTACCGAAGCTTTGTGAGCCTCAGAACCTTTATACTCCATTTTACCATCAATCATTACACCTGCCTCAAACGATTTCTTAGCGTTATCCCAGGCACCACCGGCATTGTTTTGAAATATACCCATCAAAACTCCCGAAACCGTAATACCGGCGAGTAATCCTCCTAGCATCTCTGCAGATGAGGTATGAGGGAAGACGCCTTGAAAACCAAATCCAACCAATACCGGAACAAGCAATGCTATAGCTCCCGGAAGAACCATTTCACGAATTGAAGCTTTAGTTGAAATATCAACACATTTTTCATATTCGGGAGTCGCAGTACCTTCCATGATACCTGGAATCTCTTTAAACTGGCGACGCACTTCATGTACCATTGCCATTGCAGCGCGACCTACAGCCGAAATACAAAGCGATGAAAAGATAAAAGGAATCATACCTCCCACAAAAAGCATAGCCAAAACCGGTGCTTTATAAATATCGATTGAATCAATGCCTGCGATACCAACAAAGGCTGCAAAAAGAGCCAGAGCAGTAAGTGCTGCAGAAGCAATTGCGAATCCTTTTCCTGTAGCTGCTGTAGTATTTCCTACGGCATCCAGATTATCTGTTCTTCCACGAACTTCATCAGGCAATCCGCTCATCTCAGCGATCCCACCTGCATTATCTGCAATAGGACCAAAAGCATCAATGGCAAGCTGCATAGCAGTTGTAGCCATCATACCCGCAGCTGCAATTGCAACTCCATATAGTCCGGCAAATGTATACGAGGCAATAATACCGGCAGCCAAAATTAAAATTGGCACTACAGTAGATTGCATACCCATGGCAAGACCACCAATAATATTGGTTGCATGACCTGTAGAAGACTGCTGGATAATGCTATTTACCGGACGCTTGCCCATTGAGGTATAAAACTCAGTAATCCAGCTCATCAAAGCTCCTACGATAGAACCTACCAGAATGGCAAGGAATACATCAAGATTTGTAAAATCATATCCGCGTAAGCTCAAGGTTTCAGGAAGCATCCATATAGTAAGGGGATAAGAAACCAAAACCACCAGAATAATAGATGCCCAGTTACCGCGGTTAAGAGCAGCCTGTACTGAGCTATTCTCACCTGAAATACGAACCAGGCTCATAGAGAAAATTGAGAATATTAGACCCAAACCTGCAATTACCATTGGTAAAAGGATTGGAGCCATTCCTCCAAAATTATCTACTGAAGTCATTTCCTGACCAAGAACCATTGTGGCCAATATTGTTGCCACATATGAACCAAACAAGTCAGCTCCCATTCCGGCAACATCTCCTACGTTATCTCCTACGTTATCTGCAATCGTAGCAGGATTCCGCGGGTCATCTTCAGGAATTCCGGCTTCTACTTTTCCAACAAGGTCGGCACCTACATCGGCCGCTTTTGTATATATACCACCACCTACACGTGCGAAAAGCGCGATAGACTCAGCACCAAGTGAAAATCCTGCTAGAACTTCGATCGCTGTCTTCATTTCATGACCAGTCATCAAAGCGCCCTCAGGAACAAACATTTTATAAAATACGATAAAGAGCGATCCCATTCCTAGAACGGCCAGACCGGCAACACCAAGACCCATTACAGAACCTCCGGTGAATGAAACTTTTAACGCCTGCACCAGACTGGTACGAGCGGCTTGTGTAGTACGTACGTTAGACTTCGTAGCAACACGCATACCGATAAATCCAGCGAAAGCTGAAAGCACGGCTCCAATAACGAATGCAACGGCAATAATAGGACTTGAATGCTCAACCAAAGTCCCTGAATAAGCTAAGAGCAAGCCAGCCACAACAACAAAATATGACATTACCTTCCACTCTGCTTTTAGAAAAGCCATTGCACCATCAGCAATGTATTTAGCCAACTGAGCCATTGAAGCATCACCCGCATCTTGTTTACTTACCCAAGATGACTTTACGGCCATAACGATAAGGCCCAAAATTCCCATGACCGGAATTAAATAGATCATGTTTTCGTACAAAAAATTCATAGTAGTTTAGTTAATTACCCATTTTAAAGGAGCGCAAAAATAGTTATTGATGGGTTAGGTTGCAAATATGATTTAATTCAGCGTCAGATAAGGGGTTACATTTAGATATTGTAAAAAAAGGTGCTCTTCAAAAGAGCACCTTTTAACTTATTTTTATAGTTAAACGTCTTATTTTGTGATATACATTACTTCTTTAACCGCTTTTACCGTGCGTTTCACATTGGGCAATGCCTCTTCAATAAGTGGAACGGCGAAAGCCAGCGGCGTATCGGCCATGTTAACACGGTGCACCGGCGCATCAAGGTAATCGAAAGCAAGGCGCTGAACGCGATGCGAAATCTCAGCAGAGATTCCGGCCATTGGCCAATCTTCTTCAACGATAACCAGTCGATTTGTCTTTTTAACACTCTGAATAATGGTATCGATATCAAGCGGACGAATGGTGCGCAAGTTGATTACTTCAGCACTTATTCCTTCATTTTTAAGTACTTCCGCTGCTTCTAAAACAACCTTGAGAATTTTTCCAAATCCAACGATTGTTACGTCTTTTCCTTTTTGCATTACATCGGCAACGCCTAGTGGAATGATGTATTCGCCTTCAGGAACTTCACCTTTATCGCCATACATTTTCTCAGATTCCATTATTAAAACCGGATCGTTGTCGCGTATAGCTGCCTTGAGCAATCCTTTGGCGTCATAAACAGTAAAGGGAGTAGCTACTTTCAACCCGGGAATGTGAGCATACATAGATTCAAAACTTTGCGAGTGCGTTGCTGCCAGCTGACCTGCAGGGCCGTTTGGCCCTCGAAATACTACCGGAGCACTGAATTGACCACCGCTCATCTGAAGCATTTTTGCTGCCGAATTAATTATTTGATCGGCTGCAAGAACAGCAAAGTTCCACGTCATAAATTCTACAATAGGTCGCAAGCCATTCATCGCTGCTCCTACTGCAATACCAGCAAAACCCAGTTCGCTTATAGGAGTATCAATAACACGTCTCGCGCCGAATTCGTCGAGCATTCCCTTGCTGGCCTTGTAGGCCCCATTGTATTCTGCAACTTCCTCGCCCATCAAAAACACGCGCTCATCTCGGCGCATTTCTTCGCTCATCGCTTCGTTTACTGCTTCTCTGAATTGTATTTCTCTCATGACTTCATTATAAGGTCGACAAAATTAGAAATTAAATCCTTTATAGAGTAGATAATCATATTTCTGAGGTAAATATTCCCATTTTCACCTTACAAGAACTGCTATTATTGACTCCGGCTGCAGCCACATGCAATGCGGTGATACCAATCTTCAAAGCCTGGATGTCCAAAAATGTTTGCAACATTTCCCTTGTAAATTTGTTATGCATGCATACCTTTGTGAAAATACAAATTAGTTCATAGCAAGAGTTCACGGCATAAATCTTACTTTTGTGCCTTTGAATGAATTCCGACAAAATATAGAATCATGAAAATATTAGTATGTATTAGTAAGGCTCCGGACACAACAACCAAAATCACCTTTACTGACAACAACACGAAATTTAATGAAGATAAGGTACAGTTTATCGTAAACCCCTATGATGAATGGTATGCCCTTGTACGCGGTCTTGAGCTTAAGGAAAAAGCTGGCGGAAGCGTTACAACAATTACGGTGGGTGGTGCAGACCACGATCCTATTATTAGAAAAGCTCTAGCCATAGGTGCCGACAGTGCTGTGCGCATAAATGCCGATGCAGGCGATGCTTTTTTCACAGCAAAGCAAATTTCTGAGTACGCTAAGGATAAAGAATTTGACCTTATTCTTCTGGGAAAAGAAACAATTAACTACAATGGTGCTCAGGTAGGCGGTATGGTAGCTGAACTAATGGGCCAGCCTTATGCCTCTATTGCCAGCAAGCTCGAAGTTGATGGTCAAAGTGTAACACTTGAACGCGACGTACAAGGTGGTGTAGAGGTCGTTGAAGGACCACTACCGATGGTTGTAAGTTGTGCCAAAGGAATGGCAGAACAGCGTATTCCTAACATGCGCGGAATCATGGCGGCGCGGACGAAGCAACTTGAGGTAATTGAGCCTGCTGAATCAAAATCGCTTACAGAGACTGTTAGCTTTAGCCTACCGCCAGAAAAAGGCTCAGTTAAATTGATCGATCCTGAAAACATGGACGAGCTCGTTGAATTACTTCACAACGAAGCCAAAGTAATTTAAGAACCCGCAAAAGAAAATTTAAGACATGTCTATACTCGTATTCGCAGACGCCCCAAAAGGCAAAATTGCCAAAGCAGCATACGAAGCTGTTTATTACGGAAAGCAAATTGCCGATAAACTTTCATCAACCGTTACTGTATTAACTTATGGTGATGTTTCTGACGCTGCACTAGCAGAGCTTGGGAACTATGGAGCAACGAAAGTTTTGATAAACAAAAACATCAAAGAAGACAACGACCAGCAGCTAACCGCACTGGGAGCTGCTGCCGTTAAAAAAGAAGGTGCAAAAGTGATTGTATTCTCTTTCGATCCGCTTGGAAAAAGCCTTGCCCCTCGCCTTTCTGCCCGTCTTGAGGCAGGATTGGTTTCCGGAGCTACGGCATTGCCGGAAATCGATGGAGACAACTTTACTGTTACCAAAAATGTTTTTTCTGGGAAGGCTTTTGCAAAATGTGCCATTAAAACAGATATAAAAATTATTTCCCTTATGCCTAACAGCATAAAGCCCGAAAAAAACGACGATGCCGCACAGGTTGAAAGCTTTACACCGGATGCACCGGAAGGCAAGCTGAAAGTGAAAGAAATGAAAATGGACAGCACTGACGGAATTCCGCTTCCCGAAGCTGAACTTGTTGTATCAGCAGGACGTGGTTTGAAAGGGCCTGAAAACTGGGAGATTGTTGAAAATTTAGCGAAATCTTTGGGTGCAGCCACTGCCTGTTCTCGTCCGGTAGCCGATATGGATTGGAGACCACATCACGAGCATGTAGGTCAAACAGGTATTGCCATAAGACCAAATTTATACATCGCTGTAGGAATTTCGGGGGCAATACAACACCTTGCGGGAGTTAACAATAGCAAAACGATAGTGGTAATAAATACTGATGCTGAGGCTCCTTTCTTTAAAGCCGCTGATTATGGCGTAGTTGGAGATGCTTTTGACGTACTGCCCCGTCTTACTGAAGCAGTAAAAAAGTTTAAAGCCAATAATTAATCAAAATTTTTCTTTATTTTAGACTCATCACTTTTAGCTAAGTAAGCGTGTTGAATTAGATTGAAATCAGCCTTTAAAAGACAATTCTAACCTGAATTCAAAATAAAACGATACAGCTAATTTTGATTTGGCACAAATCACGATTAGCTTTGCAGCTTGAAATCATTAAATCAACATGCTCAACTAGCCCCGATATCGCTGAATGGAAAAAATTGAACTCAAAGTAGTCGGTCTCTCCTACAGCCAAACCCAAACGGGAGCATACGCCCTTATTTTGAAGGAGAAATCTGGAAACAGGCGTTTGCCCATCATAATTGGGGGTGCTGAAGCGCAGGCAATCGCTATTCCGCTCGAAAAGATGACCCCGAGCAGACCACTCACGCACGATCTTTTCAAAAGCTTTTTAGACAGCTTTGACATCAATTTGATAGAGGTTGTAATTTACAACTTGGTTGAAGGCATTTTCTTTGCAAAAGTTATTTGCTCTCAAGGAGATAAAGTGCTCGAAATTGATGCGCGCTCCAGTGACGCTGTAGCAATTGCATTACGCTGTGACAAGCCAATTTACACCCACGATTTTATTTTAGGATCTGCCGGAATTATTATTGATGAAGACGATGACGATACTGAAAACTCAGATCCTGACCAGTTTTCAATGGAAGGTATATCCAGTGTCGAAGCAGAAGAGGATGACACTCTCGCAGATCTCGAAGAACAACTAAATATTGCTCTGGAGAAGGAAGATTACGAAAAAGCGTCTAAATTACGGGACGAATTGAATAAGCGTAAGAAAAAATAATCTTGTGAGAAAAAGTCTGGTTTTACTGGTTGCCCTCCTAGTTGCTTTTATTTTGATTCCGGGAGGCATCTCAGCTCAGCAATCAGACTTAGCGCCATCACTGGGAGGAGAGGCGAGCCTTACAGGTGTATTACGAGGACTTTTGGGTATTGCTTTTTTACTTTCCGCCGGTTGGCTTCTTAGTGAAAAACGCAAATCTATTTCATGGAGTCTCATAGGAAAAGGTCTTTTACTTCAAGTTATTCTGGCTCTTTTGATTCTCAAGGTACCTTTTGTAAGTGACATTTTTGCCTATATAAGTCGCGGTTTTGTACGCGTGATTTCCTTTACCGATTTTGGATCTGATTTTCTATTCAGAAGTTTTACCGATGGCCAGGTTGACTCGGGACTTTTAAATTTCGCATTTCGAATTTTGCCGACCATTGTGTTTTTCTCGGCCTTAACCGCACTTCTTTACTACCTCAAAATTCTACAGAAGGTAGTGTTTGTCTTTGCCTGGATTATGAAGCGCACACTGAAGCTCTCCGGAGCTGAAAGCCTCTCTGCCGCTGGGAATATATTTCTTGGTCAAACGGAATCACCACTGCTTATCAGACCTTACCTCGATAAGATGACGCGGAGCGAAATGATGTGTATGATGACAGGTGGTATGGCTACAATTGCAGGTGGTGTGCTTGCTTCCTATATCGGTTTTCTAGGTGGCGACAGTGATGCCGAGCGGATCATTTTTGCTCAGCACCTCCTTACAGCTTCATTAATGTCGGCACCGGCGGCAGTAATATCTGCCAAGCTCCTTGTACCTGAGACAGAAGACTACCGAAAAGACATGAAAATTGACAGTGCTAAACTTGGAGACAATGCATTGGAAGCTGTTGCTAATGGGACTACTGACGGGTTGAAACTCGCTATAAACGTAGGGGCTATGCTATTGGTATTCACAGCCTTTATTTACATGGCTAATTATTTTCTTGGCGATAAAATCGGAGACTGGACAGGGCTGAATACCCTTATCTCAGCCAATACTATTTACGATAAATTCACCCTGGAGTTTATTGTCGGATTTTTATTTGCTCCGGTAGCGTGGCTGCTAGGAGTGCCTTCAGAAGACATTGTTTTAGTAGGTCAGCTGCTTGGTGAAAAAACGATTCTCAACGAATTTTACGCTTACGTGACCTTGGGAGAATTAAAGGAATCGGGGAGCTTTGTGCATTATAAATCCATGGTAATGGCCACTTATATTCTCTGTGGTTTCGCCAATTTTGCATCCATTGGAATTCAGATTGGAGGTATAGGAGCCCTTGTTCCAACTAGAAAAGGACTTCTTTCAAAATTGGGTGTAAAGGCGCTTATTGGTGGCACGCTCGCTTCGCTGTTTACCGCCGCCCTTGTGGGGATGTTTATGTAGTTTGAAAAAGCTGCAAGCTTCAAGCCGCAAATTCATAGATTAATAAGAATACATGCCCTAAGAGTTCGAAGATTTTAAAAGATTTTCTTGCTACTCTTCTGAATGCAAGATAACAGATGTTCTCACTTAATCGCTGTTTAGAAGTGGAGTGCCCTGATGGTTAGAGATGTTCTATCTAAAAGTGTTCTCCTAAAAACTAATTTATCGCTTTTCGTCGCTTTACCTGGTGAAGCTTGAAAAACGAAAATCATAAATCCACTTTTGTGAAAATCTGAACCTTCAGAATAATAGTTGAACTCATGTTTAGAATAAATCAACACGTATTTAAGTTTTCAACTTTAACCTGAAAGCCCACTGTTTAAAGTCATTTCAGCCACATACTTTCTTGCAGCTTGAGGCCTGCGGCTTGCAGCTATTTTCGTACTTTTGAGCAAAATTCATTTCAAATGCAAGCTTATCTCAATATGCTCAGCCACATCATGGAAACAGGTGTGGATAAGCCAGATAGAACAGGAACAGGAATACGCAGTGTTTTTGGTTACCAAATGCGGTTTGATCTTTCTGAAGGTTTTCCTCTGGTAACTACGAAAAAACTGCACTTACGCAGCATCATTCACGAATTACTATGGTTTCTGAAAGGCGACACTAACATTGCTTACCTGAAAGAAAATGGTGTAAAAATTTGGGATGAATGGGCTGATGAAAATGGTGATTTAGGACCTGTTTACGGATATCAATGGCGCAGCTGGCCTGCACCAAACGGTGAACATATTGATCAAATTTCAAAACTCATTCACAATATTAAGACCAATCCTTACAGCCGCCGACATATTGTAAGCGCATGGAATCCAGCTCTTGTTGATGAAATGGCCCTTCCTCCCTGTCACTCTCTTTTTCAGTTTTATGTGGCCGATGGCAAATTGAGCTGCCAGCTGTATCAGCGCAGCGCCGATACTTTCCTCGGGGTGCCATTTAATATTGCTTCTTACGCCTTGCTTACCATGATGGTAGCGCAAGTCTGTGATCTGAAACCAGGCGATTTTGTACACACCTTTGGTGATGCGCACGTGTATTCAAATCATTTTGACCAAGTAGCGGAACAACTCTCGCGTAAGCCGAGGCATTTGCCACAAATGAAAATCAACCCTGAAGTAAAAGACATTTTCGGTTTCAAGTATGAAGATTTTGAAGTGCTTAACTATGACCCGCTTCCTACCATAAAAGCTCCAATTGCCGTATAATGACTATCAGCTTGATTGCAGCCGTAGCTGAAAACAGAGCCATTGGAAGAGACAATGACTTGATTTGGAATTTACCTGATGACATGCAGTTTTTCAAGGAAAAAACCCTTGGTAAAATGGTCGTAATGGGTCGCAAAAATTATGAATCAATCCCCGAAAAATACCGTCCTCTTCCAAAGAGAACAAATGTAATTGTAACAAGAAAAAGAAACTATCCAGCTCCTAATTGCCTTGTGGTTAACAGCCTCGAAGAAGCACTCGCACAGAAGGGAAATCACGATGAAATCTCCATAATCGGTGGTGGTGAAATTTACAAGCTCGCGTTGGAAAAAGACCTTGTAGATGTGATGTATATAACCGAAGTTCACGAGTCGTTTCAAGATGCAGATGCATTTTTCCCGGAGTTCGATAAGAATAAATGGAAAATGGAGATTCTCGGAGAGCACAAAGTGGATGAGAAACACGCATATTCATTTACCTTTAAGAGATATAATCGAATTAGGTAAAGGAAAAATTCACCGTTTTCACTTCATTTGCCATAAAATATTCTCTTGAAATTTGATGAAATACAGCTGGTGGCATAAATAATTTCGAGTTTCCTAAAACTTTTCAGCCCGTTCATCGTTCTAATTATACCGTTTAACAAATATTACGACCAGTTGTGGTATTTATCTAATTTTTAGTGTATTTTTAGCCATCTTTAACATCGTGAAAAAACATACAAGCCATATAATCTTTTTTGCACTAGCCTCTTTGCTGGTAATTTCTGCCGGTGTTCTGGGGATCAATGGGTTAACGGCTGATTTTTCTGATATCGACGACTCTTCTAGCCAAGGATTGATGCTTGATGAAACTTCAGAATCCAGTGTTTTGGACACAACAAAATATTTGGAAGACCCTTGTTACGAGTTTTGTCAGCTGGAATCAGTTCAAGATGGAGACTCCCAAGTGGATGTTTTAAGCAAAACGGTTGTCAAAGTTGAAAATAATAACGGTCTTTTTGAAGATATTGATAAAGTGTCAATTAAGACATTTCCTGCTAACCACTCTCTCAATTTAATGATTGAGAAATACACGCTCAAGCGTAAAATGGTTAATAGCACAGCTTCATTTTTTGTAACCATGGAGTCTTTTAATACGCGAATAGAACGCAACGATTTCTTCGGTATTTCTTTGGAAACGTCTCCTGATTTTGAAACTTCGCTCTGTCCTGAGCAAATCGAGCAGATTAAAAATTACTGCGCCAACGAAGAGGTTTTCAAACTGGGAACTACTGCCTCCCGTCCACTTTAAGATATCTTAAAGGTTTACTCTATTTTCTTCTCGCTATATTTGCCCCTTAACAGGTAAATTAAAATATGAGAATTTTTCTAACAGCTCTCTTTGCTGGCATTATTTCATTGGCTTTTGGCCAGTTTCCCAAGACTTATACTTCTTCTGAGCTTTATCACCAACTAGAAAAACTCAATACGAGTGCTTCTGTACTGTACTTAGCAGCTCACCCTGACGACGAAAACACACGACTTATCTCGTATTTCGAGAATAAGTTGAAAGTTAGAACCGCATACCTATCGCTAACACGAGGCGATGGTGGCCAAAACTTAATTGGTACCGAAATAGGACCCGGAATAGGGATTCTGAGAACCCAGGAATTGCTGGCCGCAAGATCTATTGATGGTGGTGAGCAGTTCTTTACCAGAGCTGTAGATTTCGGTTACTCAAAGTCGGCAGATGAGACTTTTGAGAAATGGGGAAAAGAGAATATTCTTGCCGATGTTGTTTTCGTAATAAGGAAATATAAACCGGATGTAATTATCACAAGGTTTCCTCCTTCTAATTATGCAGGACATGGACATCACGAAGCGAGTGCAAAACTCGCTGAGGAAGCTTTTGATCTTGCTGCCGATCCCAATGCCTTTCCTGAACAATTGAGCAGTGTGAGCGTGTGGCAACCAAAAAGACTTTACTTCAACACGAGCTCATGGTGGATAAAGGACCTGGAAGAACAAGCGAAAAATTCAGATGACTTTTTGCGTATTGACGTGGGTGAATACAACAGTATCCTTGGAGAAAGCTATGCCCAAATTGCCGCTCGCAGCCGCAGCCAGCACAGAAGTCAAGGATTTGGGACTGACTTCCCTTATGGAACAAATATAGAGTACGTCAGATTTGTAAAAGGCGATAAGGTGGAGCCCGGAAAAAGTATTCTTGATGGTATCGAAAATGACTGGGCCCGATATGACGCCAAAAAGATAGGGACGATAATTGATGATGCTATAAAAACCTACGATCCTAAAAACCCTTCAGCTACTGCGGTCAAGCTGGCCACCGCGGGAAAATTACTAAACGAAAAGAAAAGCAATCCCTTCTTCGCGCAAAAACAAAAAGCACTTAATTCCCTCTTACTACAAATGCTTGGCGTTTCAATTGAGTTTAATACAGAACGTATGCTTGTGGTTCCTGCTCAGGAAGTTTTAGCCCGACTGGATGTAGTAAATACTAATGCGAGTACAATTACTCTCGAACAGGCGGCTTACGAAGGAAGAGAAGTCATCGGGAGCGCTTCATTATCTAATAATTCACTATTCTCGGAAGAGTTAAAGCTAAAAATAGCCGACGAAGCTGACTTCAGCAATCCTTATTGGCTAAACGAACCGTTTGAAACGATTTATCAGGTTGACGACTATAATTTACTGGGCAATCCCGAAAATGCACCTTCTGTAGTGCTTGATCTCCATTTCAATAAGGATGGTTACTCATTTACCTGGCCCGTAGCTTTAAAGGAAAAAACAGTTGATCCGGCAAAAGCGGTTATTTACAACCCCACTTATATCGTTCCACAGGTTAGCTTCAACTTTTCAGAAAATGTGCTGATTGCCGCTGGCTCTGATTCACGGAACATTCAAATAACAGCCACAAATTACGGTGATTCCTTTCAAGGAGAAGTAGAACTGCAAGTGCCAGAAGGCTGGGTTTCAAATCCAGAAAGAATTTCACTAGATCTTAACGGTGCGGGAGATGCGCGGATTATAGAATTTGCGGTAAAGACTACAGGAAATGCTAAAGGCGGAAAAGCAAGTCTTGAAATGGTGAACTCTCGCCCAACCCTTCGCAACCCTGCAATGAGCCTGCAAGTGATTGATTACGATCATATTCCCGCGCAGATCATCCTCAAACCAGCTGAAATAGAGCTTGTACCGATTGACCTGAAATCTGGAAATGTTGACCTAATAGGGTATATTGATGGTCCGGGCGATGATGTAGCCAAATATTTAACCGCAGCTGGTTATGATGTTGAGCATATTGGTGCCGATGACTTACGCAGCGGTAACTTATCGAAATACGATGCCATAGTTACAGGCATACGCGCTTTTAACACTCGTGAAGATTTAACTTTTGACAATGATAATCTGAATGAATACGTGAATGCCGGCGGAACGTGGATTGTTCAATACAATACCAATCGCGGATTGAAATCGGAGAAAATAGGTCCCTATCCATTTACGATTACACGAGAACGAGTTACGGATGAGAATGCTGTGGCTCGCGTTTTGCTGCCAGAACATCAGGTAATGAATTACCCAAATAAAATTTCTCAGAACGATTTTGACAATTGGGTCCAGGAACGCGGATTGTATTTCGCTGCCGACTGGGACCCCAATTTTCAACCCCTAATTTCGTGGAATGACGGCGATGAGCCCGCCCGCGATGGAGGATTAATTATTGCTCCTTACGGAAAAGGTCACTTTGTGTATTCGGGAATTTCATTTTTTCGTCAGTTACCTGCGGGAGTGCCAGGTGCTTATCGCCTATTGGCAAATATTCTAGCTTTAAACGGAGAAGCACCAAAGAATTAACATGAAAGAACCCGAAGAAAAGGAGATCCCTCAGGATAAAACCAACTGGAAAAAAGTCTACACACTTGTAATTGGTTGGTTTGTGGTTTTCACCTTATTGATGTACCTCTTTAGCATTTACACGACATGAGTGGAATAGACTACGCAGTAATGCTAGGCACTTTGTTGTTTATCGTGATTTATGGCACACTTAAAACACGAAAAAACAGCAATATTCAAGGCTATTTTCTAGGAGACAATAAACTAACCTGGGGTACGATTGGGCTTTCGGTAATGGCCACTCAGGCAAGTGCAATTACTTTCCTTAGTACGCCGGGACTTGCCTTCGAATCGGGAATGGCCTTTGTTCAAAATTATCTGGGTTTACCAATTGCCCTGATTGTCATTTCAACAGTTTTTATACCAATCTATTACAAGCTAAAAGTTTATACTGCCTATGAGTATCTTGAGAGCAGATTTGGAATAGAAAGCCGGTTGCTAGCTGCATTTCTGTTTTTAGTGCAGCGCGGATTAGCTGCTGGAATTACTATTTATGCTCCCGCTATTGTTCTTTCATCGGTTCTCAACTGGAATCTTACAATTACGATCCTAGTGGTCGGTATTCTGGTAATCATTTATACCGTTTCGGGTGGTTCGAAGGCTGTAAGCCTTACACAAAAATGGCAAATGGCTATAATCCTTATAGGGATGGGAATAGCGTTTGGTACCATCATTAATAATTTGCCGGAAGGAGTAGGAATGATAGACGGACTGAAGCTAGCTGGAAAACTAGGTAAAACGGATGCAATCAACTTCAACTTTGACATTAAGGAGCGTTATACTTTCTGGTCGGGTATTACGGGTGGGTTCTTCTTAGCACTATCCTATTTTGGTACAGACCAGTCTCAGGTGCAGCGTTACTTGGGTGGCAGCAGCGTTCGTGAAAGTCGAATGGGCCTGATGTTTAACGCCGTATTGAAAATTCCAATGCAGTTCTTTATTCTTCTTACGGGAGTTTTGGTCTTCGTGTTTTTCCAATTTCAACAGCACGATGTACTTTTTGACAGTACCTCGCTCGGGCTGCTTGAAACTACGGAGCAAAAGGGTGAGCTCGAAGAAATACGTGCGGCTCATTATGCGAATCATACCGAAAAAGAACAAGCATCCTATGCCCTTATCGACGCTATGGAAAATGGGGATGGTGCCCAAATAGACCTTGCCACAAACCAACTACGCACCTTAAATACGGAAAGTAAAGAAATTCGCGACAGCGCCAAGAGTTTGGTGATTTCAGAATTTCCAAAAAACACACAGCGTGATTCTGATTATGTATTCATTACCTACATTCTAAACTTTATGCCAATTGGTTTGGTGGGATTGCTCCTGGCCGTTATTCTTTCGGCAGCCATGTCAAGCACTGCAGGCGAATTAAATGCCCTTGGGTCTACCACTTCCGTGGATTTCTATAAACGCGTTATACAGCCCAATCGCTCGGAAGAGCACTACCTCGTGGCCTCAAAATGGCTCACCGCCTTGTGGGGAACGATAGCCGTTTCATTTGCCCTTTTTGCCGATTTATTCGAGAATCTTATTGAGGCTGTGAATATTCTGGGCAGCATCTTCTACGGAACAATTTTGGGTATTTTTGTAGTTGCCTTCTTCTTTAAATTTATACGAGGGCGCAGCGTATTCATCGCGGCACTTGTGGCACAAGCCTCTGTTATTCTAACCTTTATATTTTTTAGTGAAGAAATATCCTATCTCTATTTTAACTTAATTGGGTGCGGACTGGTTATATTATTCGGAATTATTTTCTCACTGTTTGAGAACGAAAAGAAAACGGAGGAAGGTGAACTACACGATAATTAATCGAAAAGCACAATGAAAATTCTTTGTTGGCAGCTTAATCATTGTGCAACAATTCCCACTGAAAGTATTCATCGCTTTGTTGTAAGAGGGAAGGACGATTTTAAACCGCTTTATCGTTCCACTTTTTACCTAACACATACTAAACAAAAAAGGCTGCTTCCATATGGGAGCAGCCTTTTTAATTTCTTCTACTTACTGATTACAAAGTGGCAATAAGCTCTTCGTTCAACTTAATGTAGTGAGCGTAGTTCGCTTCCTTAGCCATTTTCAAAGACTCCTCAGCAGCTATTTTAGCATTCTTTTTATCTCCATTAGCTACATAAGCTTTTGCCAATGTATGGGTGTTCCAGAATTTTTTTGACATTTCCGTTGACTTCTTAGCCATCGCAAGTGCCTCTGCATTATTACCTACTTCGAGGTAGTAGTTTGCGGCTTCGTTATACAACGAAAACTGACCTTCGTATTCTTTCACTTTAGCTTCATAATTAGCTTTAGCAACTTCTTCGGTCATTACTTTTACAGGAACTACAAAGCTACGGTCTGCCCATCTGAATTTAAGATCTGCTCCTTCCGGTGAAGCATTTTCGAAAGTAAACTGCAAACGCTCCATATTTTTCTCTCCGGCATTGAAAGGAACATTTACCCGTGCTACATCTTTTGCCTCATCATAACTTCCGCCTGATGCATTTTCATCAGAGTTAATAATAACCGTTATTTCTTTCTCTGCAGGAATCGTGAAGATTGAGTAAGTACCAGGCTCAACAACTTTATCTCCAACCATAAATTTATTGGAAGCTGTAATCTTCGTTGCAGCATTTGCGCCGGTTCTCCAAAGTTCGTCATATGGTAACATTTCACCGAAAATTTTACGCTCACGAACTGCAGGACTGCTGTAAACAACCTCCATTTCATTAAGACCTACAACCTGGTAAACCTTGGCGAGAGGGCTTGGTTGAGGAAATGTTTGAGCCGATGCTCCGAATCCGATAGCCACCATGGCCAAAATTAATAGTTTTTTCATTTTAGGTTTATTTGATTTGATAAGTGATTACCACTTGATTAAGCGGCTTTTAATTTGGAAATTTTTGATTTACTAAACTGATCTTTGGCGTAAGAAACCGAGACCGTAAATTGTTTCATTTCATTTTGTGAAGGCAAGTCAAACATAAGATCAGTTAGGATTGCTTCACAAATTGAGCGCAATCCACGTGCTCCAAGCTTGTACTCCATCGCCTTATCAACAATATAATCAAGCGTTTTTTTATTGAAAGATAGTTTTACACCATCCATTTCAAAAAGCTTTACATACTGTTTTATCAGCGCATTTTTAGGTTCCGTAAGAATTCTACGCAAGGTTTCTCGATCTAAAGGATTGAGGTAACTCAGCACCGGAAAGCGTCCGATAAGCTCAGGAATCAATCCAAAAGACTTCAAATCTTGAGGAGAAACGTATTGCAAGAGATTCTCCTTGTCAAACTCGAGATTCTCCTGACTTGAGCTATACCCTATTGTTGACTTTTTAACTCTCCGTTCTATAATTCGCTGGATTCCGTCAAAGGCTCCCCCACAAATAAATAGAATATTGCGTGTGTTAATCTGAATCAACTTTTGTTCCGGATGTTTTCTTCCTCCTTGCGGTGGAACATTCACTTCCGATCCTTCAAGGAGTTTCAGTAAAGCTTGCTGCACACCTTCGCCACTTACATCTCTCGTAATACTTGCGTTATCGCTTTTACGGGCTATTTTGTCAATCTCATCAACAAAGACAATACCGCGCTCAGCGAGAGCAACATCGTAATCTGCAGCTTGTAAAAGTCGTGATAGTATGCTCTCAACATCCTCACCAACATAGCCGGCTTCTGTAAGAATGGTAGCATCGGCAATACAAAAAGGCACATTAAGCATCTTAGCTATAGTTTTGGCCATTAATGTTTTACCGGTCCCGGTTTCACCTACGAGTACAATGTTCGACTTTTCAATTTCTACTTCGTCCTCATCATTATCTGACTTTTGAAGGAGGCGTTTATAATGATTGTACACTGCAACGCTTAATACCTTCTTAGCCTGGTTTTGACCAATTACATAATTATCCATGTAATTCTTGATCTCAAGCGGCTTTTGAAGAACCAGACTTGACTCCAGTTTTTTATGAGCTTCCTGCGCTATCTCCTCTTTTATAATACTCTGAGCCTGCGATATGCAGCTGTCGCAAATGTGTCCCGTTACTCCGGCAATTAACACGTTTACCTCACTTTTACCGCGTCCACAAAAAGAGCATTTTATTTCCTTCTTTTCTGACATGAATTTTATTCTTTTGGTTTCTAAATATGAGAAGACGTTGAATTACTTGGAATTTTTAACCAATACTTCATCAATCATTCCATATTCCTTTGCTTCTTCAGCTCGCATCCAATAGTCACGGTCGCTATCATCACTTACTTTATCGTAAGATTGACCACTATGTTCAGCAATAATATCGTAAAGCTCTTTCTTTAGCTTAATAATTTCTCTTGCAGTAATCTCAATATCAGATGCCTGACCCTGAGCACCACCCAAAGGCTGATGAATCATAACACGTGAATGCTTCAATGCCGTACGTTTTCCTTTTGTACCTGCACAAAGCAAAACCGCACCCATAGATGCCGCCATACCCGTACAAATGGTCGCAACATCCGGCGATATATATTGCATTGTATCATAAATTCCCAATCCGGCATAAACTGAGCCACCTGGAGAATTAAGATAAATTTGAATATCTTTTTTAGGGTCGACACTCTCTAAGAAAAGAAGCTGAGCCTGAATGATATTCGCTACCTGGTCATCAATTCCTGTTCCCAAAAATATAATGCGATCCATCATAAGTCTCGAGAAAACATCCATCTGAGCCACATTTAACTGGCGCTCTTCAATAATGTAAGGAGTTAAATTTTTTACATAGTCATTCAGATACAGACTATTTATTCGATGATGCCCGGTGGCATATTTTTCAAATTCTGATTTTTTAGTCATCTAGTTTTGTTGTATTCAATTAAACTTGAATTTCGGTTCTTAAGCTTTATTCGCCATTTCGACAAATTCGTCGTAAGAAACTGATTTTTCTTTTACCGTAGCGTTTTCACGAATGTACTCAACCAATTTTTCATCGTAAAGCATATCGTAAACTTTTCGCGACTCGTCCTGATTTGATAATACACGCATAGCTGTTTCGCGCAACTCAGGTTCTTCAGGAGCTGGCATACCATATTGTGCATATTGACTTGCCATCATATCCATGGTACGCTTAATTACTTCCTCATTTTCAATTTTAATTTCTTTTTTCTCAACCAAATAGTTGAAAATCAATTGCCATTGAAGACTTTTCTGATATTGGTCGTAATCACGTTCAACCTCCTCGGCGGTTACAGGTTTCTCATTCGTCATTCTAATCCACCTCTTTAAAAATTCATCAGGTAAAGATGGATTGTAGTCTGCTATTAGCTTATTTGTAATGTCTCTTTTAAAAAGGCGGTCGCTATCCTGCAAAAATCCTTTTTCTAAATCTTCGGTAATCTTTGCTCTAAACTCTTTCTCGTCTTTTACAACACCTTCACCAAAGATCTTATTAAAAAACTCCTGATTTAATTCAGCCGGCTCCATGTGTTTAATTTCACGAATGATGAACTTGTAATTGGTATTAATATCGTGCACTTCATCATGCGAAACACCTAGCATTTTGGCAAGGTCATCATGCCCGCGAGAAACTTTATGGGGATCTACAACAACTTCGTCACCTACTTTCTTTCCAGAAAATTTCTTTTGTTCTGACTTCTCAACATACTCAAGCGAAATAGTGGCCTGATTCATTACACCCCCTACTTTCACCTCATCGCTCTCATCAAGCTCCACAAAATCACCAATTAGCATATCGGTATCGCCGGCTTCTTTAGCTTCAGACATTTTACCATATCGACGGGCAATATTGTTAATCTGCTCATCTAGCATCTTGTCTTCTACTTTGATCTTGTAGAAATCAAACTTATCCTTTTTGGTAATATCAACTTTCAAATCTGGCGCAAGCCCAAGCTCATACACAAACTCAAAATCTGATGGGTTATCCCAATCGCCTTGTTCATTGTGCGACTCGCTTGGAATAGGGCTTCCAAGAACCTGTAATTGGTTTTCAGAAATATATTTCTGAATGTTTTCATTAAGCACTTTATTCAACTCCTCAGCAAGGAGAGACTTACCATAGCGCTGCTTCACCATACCCATTGGCACCTTACCGGCTCTGAAACCGGGAAGTGTAATTTGCTTTCTATATTTCTTAAGTGCATCATCATATTGAGCCGAATAGTCGTTAGGCTCCAATTTGATTTTCAACAATGCATTTTGGGTATCAATCTTTTCTTCAGTAATATGCATATTATCAAGTAATTAAGGCTTTGTGATTTCCTTTATATTTTGGGATGCAAATATAAGTATTTGTAGTGAAACTAGCTCATTCAAAAAGAGCTATAAAAAAAGGGCCCCAATTTGGGGCCCTTTGTGCGGATGGAGGGACTCGAACCCACACACCTCTCGGCACTAGATCCTAAGTCTAGCGTGTCTACCAATTTCACCACATCCGCTTGATGCTTTTTGAAAGCGTGCGCAAAGATAATGAGATAAAACAATTCTCAAAATTATTTTTTGAGCACCTAAGAGAATTTAAGGAATTGAGATTTTTGCAATGGTACGAAATGATCAACTTTTAAACATTGGGATAATAGAACAACTCAGAGACCCTAATAAGATTCTAAAGTTTTTACCTTTGCAAAAAACTGAAATTCGATGCAAAGTTTTAACCCCTCAGATATTTCTGTCGCTAAACTTCACGGTTTGATGCTAGGCACTATTGGGCCCAGACCCATAGCATTTGCAAGCACAATAGATGAAGATGGAAAGCCGAACCTTGCCCCTTTCAGTTTCTTTAATGTATTTAGTGCAAATCCGCCGGTATTAATTTTCTCACCGGCACGCAGCGGAATCGATAATTCTACCAAGCACACCTACCAAAATGTAAAAGCGGTAAAGGAGGTTGTTATTAATATTGTGGATTACTCAATGGTTCAACAAACTTCTCTGGCAAGTACAGCTTACGCCAAAGGGGTGAATGAATTTGAGAAAGCCGGATTTACTATGCTTGCCTCAGAAAAAATAAAGCCTTTCAGAGTAAAGGAATCACCCGCCCAATACGAGTGTATTGTAACGGATGTAATGGAGCTGGGCCATGAAGGCGGAGCTGGCAATTTGGTGATTTGTGAAGTGGTAAAAGTTCATATCAAATCAGACTTACTCGACGAGAACTTGCACGTAGATCAGGAGAAAATTGATTTGGTGGGTCGTATGGGTGGCGCCTATTATTGTCGAGCCAATGGGGATTCACTTTTTCAAGTTGCCAAACCCATCCAAAAAACCGGAATTGGTATTGATAGAATTCCCTCAGACATAAAAAATAGTAGTATCTTGACGGGTAATGATTTGGGGCAACTCGGAAATGTCGAAGAATTACCTAATGAAACGGACGTCAATGAATTCCGTCTCACAGAGTTAAGTCAGTATTTTGTCTCACTAGAGGACGAGCCGGAACAGTTGGAGCTGACCCTCCATAATTTAGCAAAAGAATTAATTTCAGGTGGCAAGATAAATGAAGCCTGGATGACCTTATTAAGTTTTAACAATTAAATATCAAGACATTATGTTTTCAATCAACGGAAAGCTGATCGTAAAAAACGACGCAGAGCAGGTAACAGAAAAATTTAAGAAACGTGAATTCGTGATTTCTGACGAAGGAAGTCAGTATCCTCAGGAAATAATGTTTCAGTTAGTTCAAGACAAGTGCGATCTTATTGACCCTTACAACATCGGGGATGAAATCAAGGTGAATTTCAATCTTCGCGGCCGTCGCTGGGAAAATCCAAAAACGAACGAAACTAAGTTTTTTGTTTCTTTGGATGCATGGCGTCTTGAAAAAGTTACTCAGGAATCACCAGCTAATAATTTGCCACCGCTTCCAACTATTGAGCCGGCAAATATCGGTAGTGATGACAGCGACGATCTACCTTTTTAATTTCAATTTAAAAAGATACTAAATGTCGTTCTCTCAACGATTTGAACGACTATTTCACAATGTGTTGCCCAGCCCGTTTACATTGGCGGTTGGGCTCACATTTTTTGTGCTTCTCATAGCATTTCTTTTTTTTAAGCCTGCCGAAGCCGGATTTCTAAATCACGGATTGGATGTTTTAGAATACTGGTATCGGGGTGTTTGGAATGGCCCACTTCTGGTGTTTGCTTATCAAATGATTTTGATTTTGGTTCTGGGACATGTTCTGGCACTCACCCAAACTGCAAGCTCGGTAATTGAGAAAGCTGCTCGTTACTGCACCAATTCGGCGAAAGCCGCAGCTATCGTGGCCCTTTTCACCGTGGTATTAGGCCTTTTAAACTGGGGGCTAGCTCTTATATTTGGGGCTATATTTGCCAGGAAAGTAGCCGAACACGCCACAAAAAAAGGATTTAAAATTAATTATCCGCTGGTGGCTGCCAGCGGCTATCTTGGTCTCATGGTTTTTCATGGGGGCATTTCGGGTAGTGCCCTTATAAAGGCAGCAGAAAGTGGCCACCTATCCAATTTAACTCGCGGGAATGCGGCTCTGGCTGGTATTCCATTACCAGATTTAATAAGCTTTTCAGAAACTGTGTTCTCACCGATGAATATTAGTGTAGCCGCAGCATTAATCATTATTTTGCCCTTTAGCGCTTATGCTCTCGGCAAAAATGCTTTGCCGACCTCTTACCATCTCAAACGCTATAACACAAAAGTAAGCGGCCTTGAGAAAACGGGATGGGCTGAAAAATTTGACGACTATCAACTTCCCGCCTTATTTCTGGGTCTTGTTTCCCTGGTTGCAGCTTCTGTAGTAGCCACAAAATCAATTCTAAGTGGCAACCCAAACTTTGTAGATCCGAATTTTCTCAACTTAATATTTCTAGGTTTGGGACTAATAGGTCATGGCAGCCTGGAGAAATTCGCGGAAGCTGTGAGTGAAGCGATTAAAGGAGCTGCGGGTATCCTCATTCAATTCCCATTGTATTTTGGGATTATGGGAGTGATGCAACACTCAGGTATTGTAACCGGAATTTCAAATTTCTTCGTGTCCATTTCGAATGAGAGGACTTATCCACTATTCACCTTTTTCAGCGCCGGCTTCATTAATATTTTGGTACCGAGTGGTGGTGGACAATGGATGGTGCAGGGCCCCATTATCATTGAAGCGTCCACAAAAATGGGAGTTCCATTAGGCAAAAGCATTTTAGCAATGGCTTATGGCGATCAAATTACGAATATGATTCAGCCATTCTGGGCATTGCCCTTATTATCTATCACCGGATTGAAAGCAAGAGATATTCTTCCTTACACCCTGTTTTTCATGATCGTAGGGATGGTGATTTTCCTTTCGGCTCTATTCTTTTTCTAAGCCGTAGATCGAGTATCGAGACTGTCGCGCAACCCATTTCCAATCAGCATAAAGGCAAGTACTAAAATAGAAATGCACAAACCCGGTAAAATTGCGAGGTAAGCCATATTTGTGGTAATGTAGGCGTAATGATCTTTTATCATCTGACCCCAGGAAGCCATTGGAATTTGAGCACCGATTCCCAAAAAGCTGAGTCCGGCTTCAAGCAATATGGCCGATGCGAAATTTGCTGCAGAAATGACGATTACAGGACCCATGATATTGGGAATAATATGCCGGGAAATTATTCGAAATGTGCTGAACCCCAATGCCCGTGAAGCCTCGATATATTCCATGTTTTTTAGCGAGAGAACCTGCCCCCTTACTACTCTGGCTACCTCTACCCACATCGTAAGTCCCACAGCAATAAAAACTTGCACAAAACCTTTGCCTAAAGCAAATGTAATGGCAATAACAAGAAGCAGCGTGGGTATAGACCAAACAACATTGATTATCCAGGTGATAAAATCATCTACCCATCCTCCAAAATAACCCGCTATCGCACCCAAGCCGATTCCCAAAATAAGTGATATAAAAACCGAAATTAAACCTACGGAAAGCGAAACGATTGTTCCGGCCATCAACCTGCTCAGCATGTCGCGTCCAAATTTATCTGTACCCAGTACAAATCGCTGCACATACAAATTCGATTTTTCAATTTCGGTTTGCAGAGCCTCTACATTTTTAGAAATGGATTGAGAATTAATTCCTTCAGCAAGAATTTCACTTCCGGAATAAGTGATTGTATTTACATCGATGGCTGACACCACATCAAGCATGTTATAAGCGAAAGGTTCTCCTCTAACTTTATCGGAACCTCCATATTCAAATCCTACTATAGAATCGCCAGAGAAATGGTAAGAATGTATGGGAATTAATCGGTATGAACTTTCTTCACCACCAAAAAATAACAACCCAAAAAAAGTACGCTCTTCCACCTCTGCATTCTTTCTTACCCGAAGAGTTTGTACGGTAAAGTTGGGTCCTTTTTTAGCTAAAGAAAGCTGCTGATTATTGGCATCATTACTGGAGTCGGGTCTTATTAATCCTCCCAGGATAGCAATCAAAGTAGCGATGACGAGAATGTATAGCCCAACTATGGCCAATCGGTTTTTCTTAAACCTTACCCATGCGAGCTGCGCGGGCGAAATGTTTTCATTCTTATCTACTTCCATTTTGGTTTAGCAAATGTGCTGAAAATTCCGAGAGTCAAAAGATAAAATGGATAAATAAAAACCGAAGGAACGATATAAATCCATAAATCTTTCCGATTTAGTTTTGTTGTGGCAATCGCCAGAAATAAAATCTCAATAATCAAAACCACAAAAACCATGGCTATGCCTATGTATGAAAAATAGCCTTGAGTAATAAGTATCGCTGCTATAATTAGAGCTACCTGAATGGTGAGAACAGAAATAGCAACAAATTTAAACCAGGTACTATCAATTCTATCAGACTTGGCAATCCACCTAAGACGCTGGTGCCAAAGTTTCCTGAAAGCCGATGGGAAACTGACCAAAACCTGTGGATTACTCAGAGTTGAGACTGAGATTGCCTTTCGGCCAAAACGCCGTGCAATAGCAAACATGGCAAATACATCGTCGCCACTCGGTTCATTCCAGTCGTTGCGATATGGCATACTTTCCACATAGGCCTCTCTGTTAATAAGCATACAGGCTCCATTTGCCAGCAATGGCCTCCCGAGTGCTGCAGATTTGAGTCCAGCAAAATGCAAACTCAGGAAGTCCAGATCAAAAAATGCCGGGACTATACCTTCTCGCTTGACCGGAGATATGGGAATGAGAACAGATTTATCACCATCTGAAATGACTTTTTCCAAGTGATCAAAAAAATACTTAGGCAGCTCGGTATCGGCGTCCATTGTCAACACCCACAAGTCAGATATCTGTGTTATAGCCTCGGTCAAAACCGCTTTTTTTCCAAAAACCTTTTCGCCGGCGTGATGCAATGAAATTTGATCTGTAAGTGCGAGGTCGGCAATAAACTGCGTACTCAAATCGGTGGAATGATCGTTGAGCAACCTAACCTTAAAATGGGGTTTCGAAATCAATGCTTCTCTAAGGCAACGGATTAACCCGGGTAAACGGTTCGCTTCATTCTTAAAAGGAACCAAAATGGTCAACTTCTCGAGTGTCACTGAGTGCTTTGAAAATGATCGCGCCGGACTCCACAAGAGATAAAGCAAAATGCTCACAAATACAGCACCTATGAGGACAAAGACCAAATCGAATAACCTAAACGTTTCCAAATAATTTTTGCTTAGCTAATTTAATTTGTAAGAGTCCAATCAATACAGGAATTCCAATATTTGCGACCCAGACAATTAGCGTTGCAATAGCAGCGAGAAAGGGGTCTGGTAAAAACGGACCCAGGATTAGCACGGCAAGGACTTCGCGGACTCCAAGCTCACCGAGAGCGGTGAGGGGTAAATAACTCTGGCAAAAATAGAGTAGAAAAATACCGGAATAGCAAAGCCAAAGACTACCGGTAAATCCGACAGTGTAGAGAGCAAGCACGAATTGAGTGCTGAAAATTAAATAGCGACCTAATGCCCAGGCAAAAGACTTTAAAAGCAAATTAGGGCTAAGCGATTTAATGTGTTTTAGGATCGATGCAATATATGGTTTAAGTGGTTTTTTGAACCATAAAATAATGAGGGCAGCAAGCGCAATGACGAGGATGCTGTAAAATAAGGCAGGCATCATTTCGGCATACGACTTTAATTGCGGTATGACGGGATAGTACCAAAACCCAATAAGTCCGGCAATAAAAGTAACTGACCCCTGAACTCCTGCGCCTGCGAATGTCATAAGTGATGCCTTTTTTCGCACTGCTTTTGGCAATAGAGCGGCGCGACCCGCAAACTCTCCCACTCTATTTGGCGTTATAAAACCCGAACACATTCCTACCATTACAGAACTAAAAGCTTGTTTACGGCCTAGCAATGGTGAGTTTACCAATACCGACCATTTACGCATTTCGAAATACAAATTCAAAAAGGTAAGGCTGAAAATCAAAATCAGCATACTTAAATGGTCTGAAAGAACCTGCCAGGAAATCAAGTCGATAGAATGAAAATTTCTTGAAGCCACTCCAATTAGTGATCCCAAAATCAAAATGGGAATCAACAGCTTTATTGATTTTCTTTGCAGGGCTATGGAAAGGGTTTTATACATTTGAGGCTAAAGGTAAAATATTGTCGGCAGAACGCATCATATTAGGAATTGATCCTGGAACATCCATTATGGGTTACGGGATTATTCTCTGTAAAAACAAGAAAATAACACTCGTTTGCCATGGAGTAATCAAGCTTACGAAATACACCGATCATGCCTTAAAGCTAAAGGTAATTTTTGACAGAGTTATTGGATTAATTGATGAATACCATCCGGATGAGCTAGCGATAGAAGCTCCCTTTTTCGGGAAAAACGTGCAATCTATGCTGAAGCTCGGCAGGGCACAAGGTCTATCAATTGCGGCGGCGTTAAGTCGTGATATTCCGTATACAGAATATGCTCCACGAAAAATAAAGCAAGCTGTAACCGGCAATGGAAATGCGAGTAAGGAGCAGGTGGCCAAAATGATCCAAACACTGCTCAATCTCAAGGAATTGCCCGAATACCTGGATGCTTCTGATGGATTAGCCGCTGCTATTTGCCACAGCTTTCAAGGGGGTACCGACACAAAAGAGTCGTATGGATCGTGGAAATCGTTTTTAACTCAAAATCCAGGCAGGAAATTAAGGTAATATTTTACTTAAGCCATTTTAATTTTCTCTGCAACTTCTTCCATTTCCTTTTCTGAAAAACTCAGCTTTGGCTTAGCAAAGTTCATATCGCTTACCGAATTGATGGGAATTAGGTGAATATGCGTGTGTGGAACTTCCAGCCCAATAACGGTAACGCCAATTCTTTTGCATGGGACTGCTTTTTCAACCTTTTTTGCAACTCCCTTGGCAAATACAAGCAAATCACTAAGAAGCTCATCAGAAAGGTCAAAAACGTAGTCTACCTCTTGTTTGGGAATAACAAGAGTATGCCCTTTGGCAAGGGGGCTAATATCCAGAAAAGCCAGAAAGCGGTCGTCTTCTGCAACCTTATATGCCGGAATTTCGCCAGAAATTATCTTAGAAAAAATGGTAGCCATTTTAGCGAGTTATTTCCACAATTTCAAACTTCACTAAACCTGAAGGAACTTCAATTTCTACAACATCACCCAGTTCTTTTCCGAGAAGACCTCGGCCAATCGGTGATTCGATAGATAACTTCTTACTTTTTAAGTCTGCTTCATTCTCTGCCACCAGCTGATACTGAAGGGTCGCATTATTGTTGAGATTCTTGATCTTCACTTTACTCAATATATATGCCTTAGATGTATCCATTTTGGTTTCATCCACAACGCGAGCGTTTGCAATTACATTGTCGAGCTTGGCGATACGAGCTTCCAGCAATCCTTGCGCTTCTTTGGCAGCATCGTATTCTGCATTTTCGGACAAGTCGCCTTTATCTCTGGCTTCAGCAATTTGTTTTGAAATAGATGGTCGCTCAACCGTTTTAAGCTGGTGCAACTCATCCTTCAGCTTCTTAAGCCCACCTTCGGTATAATAATTTATTTGAGACATCTCTAATGGTATATGGGGTAGTACAATCTACATGCAAAAATAGAGAAAACCCTAATGAAGGGCTTTCTCTATTTAGCACAAAGATAATAATATTTCGAAATCTTATTCAGATCTTCCTATGTGTACACGTGCACCGATAGCGTGGGTTCCATCAAATGGTTGGGTAGCACGGTAAGCATAATCTAAAGATACGAGCGTCTTTTTGGCTCCTAAAGCAAATTGGACACCTGCACCCGCGGCGAGACCAGTGTATACATATCTGCGCTCTTCATCGCTAATGATATTGTCTTCATAGTGATAACCTACTCTTAGAAAAAGCATTTTCTTAAAATCGTATGCGGCACCAAAAAGGAAATTATCATTTGTAAATGAATTAGCTGTAAACGTACCGTGGGCAGTTAAGTTGTGATCTTCTGCAAGAAGGAAATCATAACTAAACCCAATAGAAACAAGTGAAGGAAGTTCATAATTTTCACTTCTAAGCTCGGCAGTAAAAGCATACTCATCCGTTGGAGTTTGCGTTTCAAAACTCAAACCATCACCGCTAAAAGACATAGACGGTCCAACATTCTTCAATGTTATACCGAATTTAACTTGATCGCGATCACCGGTAACATATTTTATACCTGCATCTATCGCAATTCCTGTTGCCTTAAGATCGGCTACACTTTCGTTAATTACTTTAAGTGTAATTCCTCCATAAATGCTATTCGAAAAAGCTTTCGAATAAGAAAGGGCGATGTTTACCATATTTACATTAAAGGTAGTACCATCACCATCTGGGGTTGCTGTAGTAGTTCTACGAATATCTCCAAAGTCGTAGGCTGAAACCGCCAGACCTAGAGCACCCGTTTCACCTGCCTTTTGCACCAGTGCAACCGAATTTATTGAAACATCGGCGCCCGAGAGATAGTTCACACTTGTAAATGCCACCTCGGTTTGATCTACAAATGCCACACCACCTACATTAAGGAACATGGACTCTGCTGGAGAAGCGTCGGCCATATTTGCACCAGCTAATCCGTTACTTCGAGCCCAGGGGTTCACCAGTAATTGCATACCTCCGGCAGAACCTGCACGGTCTGGATTACCGGCAAAGGCGGTAGTAAAGGTTAAAACGGATGCCGTAATGGCAAAGACTTTCACAAAAAATTTAGAACAGTATTTCATATTTCGACAGTTGATCGCTGTGATTGTATATTAGAAGTTTCTCAAGTCAGTTGGACGCGTAGCTGCAAAGAATTTCAGCACTCTTTCACCAAGCGTCGGTGACTCAACATGAATTAAGTACATTCCACCACTTATCGGGATAAAGAACTCATTCTGAAGGTTCCATTCCAAATAAGTATTTGGATTGTCTTTTTCCAGAATGTTTATAAGCGTTCCGTTGATGGTGAAGATGGATATCTTACACTGTGGCGGGAGGTTTACAAATTTTACTCTATTATCAACACGACTTTGCTCGTATGCAGAATAAGCATAATATGGATTCGGTACGATATCTATTAGATCAAGTGCGTTTTCTGCAGCTGCTTGAACGTTTACAGAGGTTTCGCTTCCCTCGGTTGTAAACTCATATGCAGGATACCAATAATTTGTACTCAAGTCATAATTCTCATCGGGAAGTGGAGTTGGATAAGAAGCGGCCCCCAATTCGTCTCTAACCGTTGCATAAGGCTTGTAAGGCTCTCCAACGTGTGCAGTAATCTTCGCATTACCGGGCACAAGACCTTCTTCAGGAGATAGATATTCAAATCCACCTGCCATGAGAGGGAATCCAACCCAGGAAAAGTTCTCAAACAATCTCCTAACTTCAGTTGAGCTGGGGTCTCTCAAGAAATCATAAACCATCTGACCACCATCATAATAAGAGATAGCCTGTCTGATATCATCATCACTGAGTGTTGCTTCATATAGCTTATTTCGATAAGTATATATGTAATGTTCCCCTCCAAATACCAATTGCGAACCTAATTGACTCGTTATACGGCTTGAAGGATTCCATAACATATCACGACCATTATCGCCGGCGAAGTAAGAATTCTCACCGAAAGCCATATTCATACGTTCGCCAGTCTCTGGAGAAATAGTATATCCGGGAAACCATCCCATACCAAAGGACAGTCCAACAAGTTGACTCTCCGAAGTAATAGATGGATACTCAGCGGTAACTCTCGTGAGGAATAAAGACAGTTCTGAACTGCTCATATTGTTTAAATCATCCTGTGTAAGTACCTGTTGACCATTAAATGTACATTCGTCCACATTGGCATTCGGATTTAATTGGTTCCTACCATTTTTATCTACAGATAAAGCACCTCTCAATTGCATTTTGCCTTTACCCAGTTGAGCAAAATCGGGTTGAGATTGCATTTCATACACGGGTACACGACTCCATCTCTCTTTATTCTGAGTGATATAAATATCAACTGATTTTAAATAACTCAAATCCCGTGATTCATTTTTCAATGCTGCCGCAGCATCTCTCGTAAGCGGAGACGGACCACAGTCATAACCCGCAACTAATCTTGCCGGAGCAAATGTTCCACCTATTACATCCTCAAAGACCTGATTAAAGTCGACTCCTAGGTAATCATTGAAAACAAAAGGATCTATCTCACCATCAGGCAGTAAGTAACATGGAGGAGATGAAGCATCATCCTGTGTTTCATTGGCTACACCAGAACGAATCCAGTTAAAGAAATCATTCCCATCCTGATCAGAAACACCTGATAACCAATCCTC
The DNA here is from genome assembly GCA_963748925.1 of uncultured Cryomorphaceae bacterium. Lineage (GTDB taxonomy): Bacteria > Bacteroidota > Bacteroidia > Flavobacteriales_D > Cryomorphaceae > Cryomorpha. The sequence continues at coordinate 334,159 of CAVVKG010000007.1, forward strand.
CTCACCCGAGGTGAATTCAATTCCATTACCTAGAATTTGCGGGTAGTATGATAAGGTAGAAGCCTGTCGATTAACGATGTCAAGTTCATATTGACCAATCGAAACGGATATTCCATATTCCGGAACAATCTGTTCATTGGCCACCCGAATAGTTCCTTCACTAAATATAGTGTCCGTAGGATTATTCTCATCGATCATATACCAGCGAGCATCGTTAAAATCTCCTATATATCCATCTTCCTCAGTTGCTTCAGGTTGATAAAACCGAAGTATGAATTTCGCTGGTTTAACATTTAAGGGATCTACAATCTTTACATTAATAGGTCCTTCTCCCACAACATAAGTCAGCTCATCAGCTCTATAAGGAGCCTCATCCATAATGTCATCTACTGATTCTTCGGTAAGAACAAGATTATTCCCTCCATTTCCTGCTCCTTCAAGTCGGGTAATTTGCACACCATCTCCATACTCCGCAGTAAACACCGTACCAAACTGTTCTGGAACCGGTTTATGAGGTATAACAGTAATTGCCTGAATATCTCCGGATGCACCTGAACGGCCTCTTAAGTAAGGGAATGCCTGACCTGTTAAGGCTTCCGGTTGGGGATTATAATCCTGGTAATTATTGTAACCATATGCAATAGCAAGAAAGTAGTACTTCTTGAAATTCACAAGGCGAGTATCACCAGATGCAAACTGATCTGTAGTAATTTTTACAGAATGGCCAATTCCTTCATTTGCTCCATTTACTTTCTCGGTAGGAACAGGGAGACCTATCTCCTGGTCAAATTCATAGTTAATAATTTGACCTATCGGCTCACCATTTTCATTAAAGTCTCTGATATCACATTGGTAAACCAGTCGTGCAAACTCCTCTTTCTGCTCACTTTCTAGATCGCCGACTGATACAGAAGAGTTTTTGAGCTGATAAACTTCATAACCCTGAAACCTGTAGAACTGATCATTAGGAACTCCGGCTGTATCTGTAGGCGGAATAGTGGGATCTAGCTCCTCATATTGTTCTCCTATATTATTGCTCAGGGGACTCGTATTTCTCAGATAAAGAATAATCTCTTTATCCAATTCCTGAGCAGTAAGATCAGGAGCATCAGGACCATCCAATAATCTAAAACAGTTTTCGAAAAGTGCTTGAGCTTTATCATCGGCCTGACGCAATTGGCCCACAGAGGCAAAAGGTCCGCCCGTTTGTGCTCTCGCATAAACCACACCAACAGTAATATTATTAAATTCACCCGGATCTAGTGTAAATGGACCTGCTGATTGCAAAAAACGACGGTCAAACGGCTCATTCCCTTCATTTTCCTCGGTCCATCCGCCAGCAGCTGCATAGTTTGGATCAACACCACCGGTACCCCAATGAAGTGGATCTGTGTTTCCTGGAAACATGAAATCTGCATCTAAGCATGAAGTACAAGTTGGATTGTATCCTGTACCGCCAAATGTCATGGGCACACCATTTCTCCAAATCCCTTGCATCATATTATAGTAATGCACATCGATATCAGGGTCACCTGTAGGTGAAGTGTTTCTATTATGAAAAAGAAATCTTCTCATACCGAAACGCTCGTTGTCTATTATGGTGTCTATTCCGAAAGCAGAATCTTCGTCGTCCGGGTTTCTATACCCAAGACCATTCAATGCTTGGTTCTCTCCAATACCATAATCATTGTTTATTCCATCAGGATCTTGGTAAGGTCCCTCGAAGAAATCAATACCAACTGCAGGCGGCTGAGAGCCATATCCAGGACCACTTGTTGATCCCTCATCATTGTTATCCCCATTGTAAGAGTAACCTAATCCACGCTGAACGTCGCAACCGACAAAGTCATCGTTTGAATTTCCAAGATCTGTATCTAGCCCACTGAGCAAAATAAGTATTTTCAAGCGTTAACGATCCTCGGTTTATCAAAACGTAATTACAGAAGGTCATGTTGTTAATCTCATCGTTGGTTGTAAAGCCAAACATTTGTGCCTGGATTTCCATACCAATTGGTTCACCCTGAGATTCTGTGTGCACATTCCCTTTATCATTAAATACCCAATACATGGTGAAGTCACCAAATAATGGAACAGGATCTGTAACCAATCTTGTTCTACAGTCTATTTCTTGATCTAAATCGTAAAGAGGATAGTCACCCAGCTCAGGTTCATACACGCCGGGAGTTCCTATAACCTCACCTGTTGTCGGATCCCGAAAGTCACCAAACGGAGCTACCGTAAAACTTTGTCCCAGATTCACATCACCCTCAGCCGGCCAGTCTGATATTTCGGTTGGAATTTGATATCCATTTTCAAATAATGGGTCCGTAGAAGGGTCAATACCTGAGTTTAATAAAGTAAAGTAGTAACGATGTGTTTCAACCATCTGGCGTGACATCAAAAAGAAGTTATCCCACTTGGTACAAGTGGCAGCATCAACTGACGCTGTTCCATCGGTGGTAAGTGGTCCCGGCCAAAAGTCATTTCCATTTTGGCGAAATTGGATTGCTGCGAGTTTTAGATTTCCTGCAGGGTCAACACCCCCCATCCAAAGTGCTCCGGCAAATATCACGTGATTACCTTCATTAGCCGGCACTTCATAATATGGAAGACCATTTCCACGGTCATACCAGGTATTACCACCAGTCTCGGCAGCGGTTCTAACGTTATTCACGTAGAACTCTGTTAGACTCTGAGCAGGAGCACATCCGGCTGCCTTAGCCTTAACTCCCTTTGTGGAATTACTAGACTTCGGTTTTTCGGGTTCCCGAGCACTTGTGTGGTTTACGCTAACTATGAGCAGAGCTGCGATTAATACACTGTAGTTAAACACTCTCATAAACGATTTTTATATAGATTCAATATATTATTAAAAGTCAAGTCTTACACCAAGCTGAATTGTTCTTGGTGAAGTGTAATTAAATGGGTTTGCTGTTTTAAGCGCATAAAGATCTCTAAACGACTGTTCGTCTATTTGATCTTCAATTCCAGGCTGAAATTGAGGAGCAGTTAAGTACCCGTCATCATCGGCATTGCCTGTAAAGCGATAAACACTTACGATATTCTGCGTATTAAATAGGTTATTCACCAACAAGTATACATTCAGGAATGCTTGCTTTTGCTCTTCACCTTCTTTTCCGAAGTTGAGCTCAAAAGACTTATCAATTTGTGCGTTAATTCTAAACTGCCATGGCAGACGAGATCCATTTACCGTACCTTCAAGTTGAGGTGCACCCTGGGCAGTAATAAATGCCTCACCAGTCGCTCTTTGCTGCTGTGAGTAAGGAGTTCCTGAACCAAGGTTTCCAACTATGTTAAGACCCGCATTCGAAAAAATCTGTTTTCCTCCAATTGTAGGACCATTGTAATCTTTACCTGAACCGTATCGGTAGTCAAATGTACCAACGAAGACGTGGCGCTGATCACGATCGGTTGGGAATATAACCCGAAGGTTAGGCTCACCAGAGTTTACTAGATTTATGGCCGATCCTGCGCTTGATCCGGTTGCTGAAGCAAACTGAAGGGTATAAGATGCACGGATACTAATGTTTCCGGTTCGGCGTAAGTCATAAGCCAGAGTCATACCTTGTGTAGTACCAAAGTCAAAGTTGTCAAAAGATGTATACGTTACGGGATATGCCTCTAATAATCTTCTCGCTTGAATTTCATCACGTGTTTCTCGATAGAATGCTGAAATTTTCAATGATGAACTTCTCGAGATAACCTGTTGAAAACCCAATTCGTAATCTATGGTTGTTGTGGGTTTCAAGTTAGGATTGTTTATTGCCCTGCTCCCAAGGTTTCTAATCAGCAAATAATCTACAGGACTAGCAACGTTTTGGCCTGTTGGTCTTTGCGTAAGGATATCGTAATGGGCAAAGAATACAGCTTCATCAGAAATAGGGAATGAGAAAGAAACTCGCGGCATCACATTAATTTGTGGCTTGTAATCTTCGAATGCATCGCTATTAAGGTTCTCACCAACTGCATTTGGGTCACGTAATAATGGCGCAATACCTGAAGCCGTCCTAATGGCACGCGGATCGGGAATTTCTACCCCTGCGGCATTGTACCAGGTATTATCATCACGGTAACCATTTATTGCAGTCGGATCGTTGAGATCGTTTACATAAACTACCCAATCATCCTGAACGTTTGCAGGAAGTTCTCCAAAGAATCGTCCTTCACCGGCATCCGGGTTTTGAATTTCACCTGCTGTTAATGCATCTCCTATTACGAATTTGTCTTTTAATACAGATTGATTTGCATCGAAGCGGTCAACCCGAACTCCGACGTTAAAGATGATATCGTCGAAAGCAAACTTATCCATAATATAACCAGCAATGTAAACCGGTTCGAAAGCGGCAATTGGACGTGTAAGATTTCCATTAGCATCCCTTTCATTAAAAAAATCATCAATGGTAGGTCGGCTTCCGGTTAGAATATCACCTTTATAATCATAACCGTAGTAGCTCACGAGAGCATTTTGACCTTCACGAAGAAGTTCATCCGCACTAAACATATCAAGGTTAAACACCTCAGGATCTAAACCATCAACATTTATAATGTCATTACCGTCGGGATTTAAGCCAAGAGAAGTTCTGAGATTTCTATCGAAAGTAGATTGCTGGTCAAGCTCGATAATCCTATCGAAGGAATAGTAGCTTTCTCCATTAATCACTACCTCATTTGCTACCGACGTTTGATCAAACTGAGCGAGGTGATTGTTTGCTAACCCGCGGGCTTGAGTCCATAGCTGAACAGGACTCGATCCAAAATTGCGTTCAGTATACTGCTCAAACTCAAAACCAACTGTTATTGCATGATCACCAATATCGGCAGAACCGGAACCGGTAATCCTAAACTGATTTTGGTTGAATAGTGCGTAACTATTGTACTGGTCTCCCACCGGACTGTACAATCCATAAACAGTAGGCACAATCTGTCCATTAATGAAGGCACCGGCTGTTTGAATATCATCAAGATTTCTAACAGAAAAACCAATTTCGTCATAGTATCTGTAAAGAGCCGAAGTATATGATGCCAAATCACTATTTACATCACTCGCCGTAAAACTGGTCGAAATATCACGAACCCCTTCCTGATAATAACCAAATGCAGTAGTATCATTAATTCCACGATAGCGGTAATTAGGCGCGGTGACCGTTTCAAATGAACCAACGTATCCGTAATTAAAAAGGTTGTCTTTGTGCCTTGGGTCTTGTCTTACACGCTCTCTACTACTGTAATCGACCATGATGCTGTAAAATGCATTTTTAATAAGACCTTCTTCTTCATCTTCAAATGAGTCTGAATTGAACCTTTGAGTAAACCGACCAAATGCTCTCCAGGTTTGATCCGTAGACTCACCATTGTTTGGAGCATTATAAAGACTGTTACTGTAACTGTAAATATTATCTTTTACCCAGTCAAAAGTTCCACCGAAAGAGAGATCAAAATTCGGAGCCGTAGCAACATCAAACTTAACCGTTGCAGACACACCCTGAGTTCTATCATTCTGGCGCGCGGGAACTTCTTCCCAATCACTTTCTCTTATAAGCTCAGAATTAGCAATACCTTGAATAGAAGGGGTAGCTGTAGAGGCATTCACAACCTCTCCGTTTTCATCAATGTAAACATCTGAAGTAGCATCTACTGATACACCGTTCAAATTAAAGCTGAGTGGATCAGCAATCAAACGATTTCTAGCGTCTTCCTTTAGTCGATAATTACCAAAGGTAGGTCGTGAATCTAAAAAGTTACGGTAGTTACCTGAAACAAAGAAACCAAGAAGCGGTTTTTCCTTATTTCCTTCAGCATCTTTTTTCCATAACAACGGACCAGAAAGCACACCTTCTATTTGAGTTTGGGAATAGCGGTCAAGTCCGATACCATCACCATCTTCATTTGCAAACCCTGAAGTTAGTACATCAATACTTCCAAAGTATTCACTACTTGCTCCACGCGTTGTAATAGCAATAATACCACCTGTCGCATCACCATAATTTGCAGGAATACCACCGGTTAGTACAGAGACTTCTTCAATTGCTGCCTTTGGTAGATTACTTGACCCTCTTACTTTAATACCATCTATATAATAGTAGGTATTGTCAGTTCGTGCTCCACGAATTGAAACATCTCCATTTGCATCTTCGAGAACCCCACCGACAGTGGCAGCGATAGAAGTTGCAGAACGACCCGGCATACGAGCAATGTTTTCACGCGTTACAGTACCTCCAGTAGATCCACCATCTTTATCAATAAGTGGTACTGTGTACTCTACGACTTCAAACTCCTCGAGTTTGATTCCAGACTCTAACTCAATATCGAGGAATGTAATTTTAGAGCTATTTATTTTAACTCCCTGAATTTGTTTTGCATTGTAACCTACATAAGAGATTAGTACATTATAAGAACCAGGTTGAATTGGTTTAATGGTGTACTCCCCATCAAAATCGGTTGACCCTCCGGCAACCTGTTGGTCACCCGATTGTAAAACGATGTTAACAAAAGGCAGGGGTTCCCCTGTTTCAGAATCAGTAAGTTTTCCCTTAAGAGTACCTGACCCTGTTTGAGCCATAAGGGATAATGTAGATAACAGGAATACTAAACCCAGTAGGTAGAGATTTCGCAACATATAGTAAAGTTTACGTATTATTAACTTTTTCGCAACAAGGCCGTAAATATATAGATTTTTAAATCACCTATCCAAGACCAATTCAGAAACGGTAAGGTTAAAATTTTTCTATCATATTACATTCCTAACCTTAATTTAACCTCGGGCTCATGCCTTATCGTGGCACTCACTTTTGCTCAATAATAATAGGTTAGGCAGTAAACATAGTAAGGTTATGGCAATTTTAGAAGGATTTCTTTTCCATAAAGTTTGCATTTTTAACACGTCAAGAAGGGCTGTTTTAATGGGGTTTCTTTGTGAATAACCTTTCAAAAAAAGTTTTTGGATGCTTCCCTTTTTTGATTCTACGCATCTTTTTGCGGTTTTTCTTCATGCGTTTCTGGGTTTCCTTTGTCTGAATTTTGACGTGTTTTTCACGATCCTGATCCATCTTCTTTGATAGCTCTTCATCTCGATCTTCTTGCAATTGAAGAAATTCCTTCCTTTGTTTTTTAACTGATTTCTGTTTTTCGGGCTTTTGCGCATGAACTGCAGAACCCATTGTTCCAAAAAACAGGATAAGTAAAATAATGAGTGTATTTTTGCGTTTAGGCATACTGAATTATTCTAATGTGAAACATACTTTATTCTTAATCTTCATTTTATTAACGGTAGCTTTTGGCTGTAAAAGGGACGACGATGACGAACTTCAAGTTCCGCGTGTAGCTACCGACCTAACAATCAACATAAACCTACCTTCATACAGCGCTTTGGCTAATCCGGGAGGCTGGGTATATGTAACGGGTGGGTCCAGGGGTATTATTGTATATAGATTGTCAATTGATGAATTTTCTGCGTTTGATAGACATTGTACATATAATGTGGTAGAAGGATGCAAGATAAATGTTCTCGATGGAACTATTGCAAAAGATGAGGAGTGTTGCGATTCAGAATTTGAAATTATTTCGGGCACACCCGTATCCGGGCAGGCAGAACTTCCATTACAATCATTTCGTACTCAGTTTAATCCGAATGCTAATTTACTGCGGATTTATAACTAAGATGGTGCATGGTACCATTAATAAAATAGATTTTCAACCTTAGTATCTTCTAGTCCACAAAAAACCCCGACTAAACTGCCGGGGTTTTGATTCAATCATTATAAAATACTCGGTACTGAGTTGTGATGAAAGCATAAAGTCCCATCACCTATACCCAAGTAATAATTACTAGTAGCGGTAAGTATCAGGCTTAAATGGCCCTTCTACTTCTACACCAATATAATCTGCCTGGTCTTTTCGAAGCGTCTCAAGCGTTACACCGATTTTCTCAAGGTGTAAGCGTGCTACTTTTTCATCCAGGTGTTTTGGAAGTGTATATACTTTGTTTTCATATTCGCCGTGGTTATTCCACAATTCAAGTTGAGCCAATACCTGATTGGTAAATGAATTTGACATTACGAATGATGGGTGACCAGTAGCACAACCAAGATTTACCAGACGTCCTTCTGCAAGAAGAATAATGTCTTTTCCATCTATAGTGTACATATCTACCTGTGGTTTAATAACAGACTTCGTATTCCCATAGTTTTTATTCAACCAAGAAACATCAATCTCATTATCAAAGTGGCCAATGTTACAAACAATTACTTTGTCTTTCATTGCCTTAAAGTGTTCACCACCGATGATATCTTTGTTTCCTGTAGCGGTAACCACGATATCAACTTCTTTAACAGCATCAACCATTCGTTTTACTTCAAAACCGTCCATTGCAGCCTGAAGCGCACAAATTGGGTCAATCTCCGTAACGATAACTCGCGCTCCTGCTCCGCGAAGAGATGCAGCAGAACCTTTACCAACGTCACCATAACCTGCAACAACAGCAACTTTTCCGGCCATCATTACGTCAGTAGCCCGACGGATAGCATCAACCAGTGATTCCTTACATCCGTATTTATTGTCAAATTTAGATTTGGTAACCGAATCATTTACATTAATAGCAGGCATTACCAAAGTACCATTACGCATACGCTCGTAAAGACGGTGCACACCTGTGGTAGTTTCTTCAGAAAGACCACGAATTCCAGCAGCCAACTCAGGATATTCATCAAAAACCATGTTGGTAAGATCACCACCATCGTCAAGAATCATGTTAAGCGGCTCACCATTTGGGAAAAATAGCGTTTGTTCGATACACCAGTTAAATTCTTCTTCAGTCATTCCTTTCCAGGCATATACAGGCACCCCTGCAGCAGCAATTGCAGCAGCGGCATGATCTTGCGTAGAGAATATATTACAGCTTGACCAGGTAACGTCTGCACCAAGTTCAACAAGGGTTTCGATCAAAACCGCTGTTTGTATCGTCATGTGAAGACATCCGGCAATTCTCGTTCCTTTTAGAGGCTTCTCTTTACCATATTCTTCACGCAATGCCATAAGTCCCGGCATCTCAGCTTCCGCTAGTCTAATTTCTTTTCGACCCCAATCTGCAAGATTGATGTCTTTTACTTTATAAGGTAATTTCTTTGTTTCGGCAGAATTGCTCATGAATGTGTTCGCTTTTAAATTTAAGGCGCAAAGATACAAAATCGTCTTAACTATATTTGACGAATAATTGCCAACCTTCAGCAACTTAGAATTTTATGCCCTTAATCTACTATAGATCTGTAAAAAACGCGGAAGTAGCACTCTGGAAAGCGACAGAAGACAGCGCTTTTTTCAAGAACAACTTGATTGAGCAGGATTTTCCCATAGAGCCCGCAGAAAAAATAAACCATCCCGAAAAAATGCACCAATGGTATGCTTCACGATTTTTGCTTTGCAGAATTTTTCCGGCAGCCATTCAACTTTATGCAGATAGAAAGCCATATCTTTTTAATGGTCCCGAAATATCCTTCAGTCACTCATTAAATGTAGTAGCGGTGAAAATATCTCAATACAAATCGGGAATTGACGTGCAATGGCCAGACCCGAAGCTAAAGATAATTTCCAAACGATTTTTAAGTCCGGGAGATTTAAAAACCATTCACGCAAGTGAGGAGATCATATCGCTCAGCATTATCTGGTCTATTAAAGAGGCTGTTTTTAAATACTATGGAACTCACATGTCTTTTAGAAAAATTGAGATTATAGAATATGATCCTATCTCAGATACTGCAGTAGCAAAGGCTACAAGAAACGGGAAAGAGCAGAAGCATAAGCTCATTGTGGATTATATAGATGGTATGAGTGTGGCTTATGTGATAGAATAAATTTACATTTGAATTTTTAGCGAATTGGAACTACTCAAACACATAAACAATAGCAGAGATGCAGGCAGGTTGCTAATTGCACAGCTTATTGACCCTGATCATATCATTGATTTTGATCACTTAAGCGATATTGCCCGAAGAGCTACCGAGAGTGGTGTAGACTTATTCTTCTTTGGCGGAAGCCTAATTACTGAAAGGCCACAGTTTAATATTATTAAAGCACTGAAGGAAATCTCAAACATTCCTGTGATTTTGTTTCCATCATCGCCTGCCCATATTGACAAACATGCTGATGCCATTCTTTTCCTGTCGCTAATTAGCGGTAGAAATGCCGAATTTTTGATAGGTAACCATGTGGCGGCTGCTCCCCTTCTTAAAAAATCCAATCTCGAAATAATTCCAACCGGGTATATTCTTGTAGGTTGCGGAGCACCCACGACGGCACAATATGTAAGCAATACATTTCCGGTGCCATACAACAAACCCGAAATAGCTGCTTCGACGGCACTCGCCGGCGAAATGCTCGGCTTAAAACTTACTTATCTGGATGGAGGAAGCGGCGCAGAAAAATCAGTGTCACCAGAAATGGTGGCGCGAGTAAAATCGTGGACGAGCAATCCACTTGTTGTTGGAGGCGGAATTCGCAACACTCAAGATGCTATAGCCCTACGCGATGCCGGTGCCGACATTTTAGTTATTGGAAATGGAGCAGAGGAAAGACCCGAATTTATTTCTGAATTAAGTGAAATAAGACAGTAAAATGGAGATTACGGTAATATCCTGCCCGCATGACGAGCCATTTGAAGTTGAAGAGGCGGTGCGTATGTTTGATTCCGGCTTAAAACATTTTCACATTCGCAAACCAAGGATGGCGAAGGCAGAACTGGAAGACTATATTCAAAGATTTCCTCATCACTTCCGTAAGCGATTAATCCTGCACTCCTATCATTCGCTGGCAGATCAATACAAGCTGGGAGGCATCCACCTAAGCCGCGAACACCGCAAAAGAAATAAATTCTACGAATTCAGATTGTGGATTAAGCGCCGACTTGAATCCCGATTTAGTGGTTACCCGCACCTTTCATAGACTTACTGATATTACTAGCGATAAGCGCACATATTCCTATGCTTTTTTAAGTCCCTTGTTTGATAGTGTAACACGGAGTTCTTTGGCAGGCGGATTTAGCAGACGTGCGCTATTAATCATTATTCCGCAAGCGCGCCAGCCTATCTATGCTCTTGGCGGGGTAACTGTAGACAGGCTAAAAACGGTTTACGAAAACGGATTTCACGGAGCCGCCTTTCATGGGAGCCTGTGGGAAAATGAAATTCCCGCGCACGATACATTTCTTGAAGGAACGAAAATGGCGCGGGAATTAGATTCTATTAGCTCAGAAGCTTAAGTTAAGCCCTATCAGGAAATTTGTGCCTGCTTGTGGGTAGTAAAAGTTTTCAGTAATCACATCACCGTAAGCATAAGAATATGTGTAGCCATTGGAAGAATACATGGCATCAAACACATTGTTTACCAGCAGATTGATCTCTATTTTATTAAACACTAAATCATTAATCGTATAGCCCACTCTAAAATCGTTTACCCAATAGGCATCAATCGACCGGTCATCGCTCTGTGTATTATCCAGAAACTGCTGCCCGACGTATTTAGAGATAAAATTGAATTCTAAGTTTTCAATTGGCTTAATAATAAGAATCCCGGCTGAAACGATAGATGGGCTGAAGCTAATATCAACATCATCGTATTCAAGCTGAATTATTCCCAAATCTTCACCGCCGTAGTCATAAATCACTTCATTAAATTTTTGAATCTTATTGCTACTCAAGGCTACGTTGGCGTTTAGTCCCAGCTGTTCAATAAACATGTAAGTTCCATCTATTTCAATACCGGCTCTATAACTCTTGTCTACATTTCGTCTTACAGAAGAGCCCACATCATTAAGTTCTCCGGTGAGTACCAGTTGATTTTGGTAATCCATATAATATCCGTTGATGCCGAGGTTAAGTTTATCTGAAGTGTAATTATAACCAGCTTCCAGGTTTATAAGCGTTTCAGCTTTTGGAGTGGTTCCCTGGGGAGCATCCACAAAATCATTTCGCACCGGCTCCCTATTACCTCTTCCCAGATAAGCGTAGAAGCTATTTGTGCGGTCTAAATCATAGCGCACACCGACTTTCGGATTTATGAAAAAGAAATTTTGGTCAACATCGATATTGAGCTGATCATTGTCAATTCCATTCGTAATATAATGCACTGACCTAAGTTGTAAATCGGCCATGAAATTCCATTTCTGCCATTTATACTCCCACTTTCCGTAAATATTTACTTCGTCTTTATCACCGATATTTCTGTAATATTCCTCCAGGTGATCAATGGTTTTAGAAACCTCAGCCCAAACGAGCTCACCAAAGTGATCCCCGCGGTAAAAATGAGCTCCCCCACCAAGTGTAAAATTCATATTATCCTTATTGTAGTTTAGAGAAAATGTACCACCATAAAAATCATTGTCGAGCCATCGGCGGCGAATAATATCACTTTCTGATATGGTGTCGTTTCCAATTATCGGGTCAGGTTTTCCGTAATCGGCAAATTCATCGCCCGGTTTGTATTCTTCAAAAAACCCCTGTCCCTTGGTGTAATGACCGGCCAGAGTGAGTTTCAGATCAGGCGCAAGTTCCTGAATAAGGTGAAGTTGGTAATGCGTTTGCTCATAATCGTCTACCTGATTATCGTAGGTGTAAAAATTATAGGTACGACCTGAAGTCAAAAGATTTTCAGTTTGCGCATCGCTGTATCCTTCGTTGGCAGCATGCGTGAGCATACCTTCCACATCGTTTTCTAATCTCGATTGCGGTGTGCCATACCAGCTTTGATAAGTTCGCTCCTTACCGGAGAATGTTATGGCTTTTACAACTGTTTTTTCTCCATAATACCCTCCCGAAAGATAGTAGCTGCGAAGTTTACTCGACGCTCTGTCAATGTATCCATCTGAAGCTATTTCAGACAAACGCCCTTCAACGGCAAAACCATTACTTAACCGGCCGGAATTGAACTGCACCGTGTGCTTTCTGGTATTGAAAGATCCAAAGCTGTTTGAAATCATTCCACCGGCATTCTGATCCAACGTATTGGTCTCCATATTTATAGATGCACCAAATGCTCCCGATCCATTGGTAGATGTTCCCAGTCCACGCTGAATTTGAATACTTGAAAGACTACTTGCTAAATCTGGCATATTCACCCAAAACACACCTTGTGACTCAGGGTCATTGATTGGAATACCATTTACCGTTACATTAATCCGGGTTTGGTCGCTTCCGCGGATGCGCATACTCGTATAGCCAACTCCTGCTCCGGCATCGCTTGTAGCCACAAGAGATGGAGTATAATTTAATAAGATTGGCAAATCCTGTCCCAAATTTCGCTCTTCTATCTCTCGCTTATCGATATTCTTAAAGGTAGCCGGAGCTTTCGGCGACAATCTCGTAGCGTTCACTACTACCTCATCTGTAAGAAATGAAGTTGGAGTAAGGGTGATATCCAATTTAACCTCCGATGAATTGAGATTGATTGTATCGCGATACTCTTCATAGCCAATATAACTGGCTTTTAATACATACACATCTTGCTTGAGATTTCCAATTTTATAGGAACCATCGAAATCGGAATAAACAGCTCTAAAGCTGGTATTCAAAACAATATGCGCTCCTCCTAAAGGAGTTCCATCCTCACCGGTTACAGTTCCGGTAATTTCATTCTGTGCCATACTTGGTATAGCATAGAGCATTGCCGCCATAGCAGCATACTTCAATTTGATTAACATGTAAATTTTTGTTTTTTAGTAATGGCTGCAACTCGGGGAGAGCGCTTACCAACTAATTTTCCTCCCTACGCCGGCATTAACCGGATCAGGTGTACAAGACAATAAGCTTATTGCTTGTAGGGTATGATCTCAGCCTGTCTTAAAACCACGTTTGGCTTTTAGATATAGGCACCCCTGTGAGATGCGGCAAAAGTAAATGAAATGAAAGAAACGACAAAGAGATATTTAAGATTGGACTAATCGAAGAGAATTTACACTTCAAAAAAGTCTTTTTACAAAAGCTACGGCCGAATTGATTCGTGCTTCTCCTCTTCCGGAAATAATATGATAGGAAGCACCCCTCTTATCCAATTCATCCTTATAAATTTTAAATAGAATATCGCGTTCCTTTTGATTTGGACTTTCGCGGAAAGCATCAGCTTCCCATCCAATATCCGGCTTGCATAGTAAATAATGGTCGTATCGTTTCTCTTCGAAAGCCGACTCAATAAAGTCGGGCACTTTATGAAACCGAAACTGTGCCCAAACCTTAAGAACCAGCATATCCGTATCAAAAAAGCAAACCTCGCGGGCACTATCCAGCGCTATCTTTTCATTTTGAAGCTGGCCTTGAGCGATAGCAATCAAATCATTGTAATTGTAGTCTCCCCCTGTTTTCTCAAGAAATTCGCGGGCATATTCGGGGGCGAAGCTCGTTTTAAAGTATTTCGCAAGGGCTTCGCTCAGGTCTGATTTGCCCGAAGACTCAGGACCGGTAATGGATATTTTCAAGATGTTATCCATTACCGGATGCGTTGCTGCTTTAAATCCTTATTCCAATTGTAAAATCCATAAACCGCCATAAAGGTATAAACCAACGATAAAACCGCATACACATTGAGATCGCGGGAGAAATAAAGGTAAACTGTCAAGGCGTCAATTGCTATCCAATAAATCCAGTTTTCGATAAATCTTTTGGCCGTAAGCCATGTGGCGATAAAACTAAATACTGTAGTAAATGAATCAAGTAAGGGCATTTCGGCATCGGTAAAATGCCGCAAAACCAAAAACAATCCATATGTGGAGAGGTATCCACCAACTAGTATGATCAGATGATTTTTCCACGGCCATTCCTTTATCAGTAAGGTGTCATTTTCGTCACGCTTGCCACTCCATTGGTACCAACCGTAGAAACCCATAAAGACATAATAAGAGAACAAAACAGATTCGGCGTAAAGCCTGGCATCGACAAAAAGCCAAATACTAAGCAAGGAGCCAACAATGCCTAGAGGCCAACACCAAATATTCTCGCGGGCCGCAAGGATAACATAACCAATATTAAAGGCTACCGCTATAAGCTCAATTGTATCAGGCATCAAGCTGTGTAACCATATTCCAGATCGATACCACCGGGCAAAACTTTCATAACGAATGTTGCTCTCATGCCTCTTTCATAGACCTCTGCAATAGCCTTATTTACCGCATCCATGACTACTTTCTGATCACCTTGAATTTGTGTGCTCAGCGCATTTACCTTTAGCGCAAAATTGGGATTGGCTTCGAGCTTTGAAATAAACTCAAGTATTTGTTTCTCATAATCTTCCCGCAAGGGATACATTGATATGTCTAGTGTTATTTCCATAATTACTTACATTTACAAGGTGAGGAAAAATAAATCTCAACCATTGGATATTGCGCTCTGATATTTTCCTGATCGCTTCTATTCAGGTCAATCATACGCATATCAATTGTTTCAAGATGCTCTAAGCCATCGGGCAAACTCACAATCTCTGTTCCACGCAAATTAAGCGACTTTAATGCATACAAGTTTCTTATCGACTCCGGTAAGTAAACAAGCTTAGTAAAAGATAAATCGAGCTCCTCAAGCATGAGGAAATTCTCGAGGCCATTGGGTAATCTTTGAATATTAGTTTTTGAAAAAGAGACCGACCTTAGGCTCTCCATCGCCGGAAGGCAGGATGGCAGACTTACGGCATTCACCTTTTTATAAGATAGTTCTCTGAGCTCATAACAGCTGCAAAGATCGGTTAGATCGTCACCATCTCGCAGTTGCAGCACTCCTTTTTTATCAATTCGTTCGCAAAGCGGTTGGCTCAAAGGAAGGGCAAGGCTAGTCCATAAAATCCATAGAGTGATCAGCCAGGGCAGTGGTCGTATCATCTGCATCATTTTTTATTTGTTTAACCAAAGCGTCCATATTTTCGAATTTAACCTCATCACGGAGACGCTTAATAAAAAGTACGCGCACGTTTTTATCATAGAGGTCACCTTCGAAATTAAAAACGTGTACTTCTATAACCACTTTAGGCGATTTGGTGACCGTGGGCCTCGTGCCTATATTTGCCATTCCCTTGTACCACTTGCCTTCAAAACTGAACATAACGGCGTAGACTCCTTTACCCGGAATAAGCTTATACTTATCTAAAGGTTTCACATTTGCAGTTGGGTAACCCATCGTTCTCCCTATATGCTGGCCGTCGACTACCACCCCATCCACTCCATATTCATAGCCTAAATATTCATTGGCGAGTTCTACTTTTCCTATCTCAAGGGCCTTCCTGATTTTGGTTGAGCTTATGTTTACATCTTCAATTTCCTGAGCGGGAATCTCTGTTACCCTAAAATTATTTTCGGGTGCTATATTTTTGAGATACTCCAAATTGCCTTCTCTATTTCTTCCAAAATGGTGATCATAGCCAATAACGAGATTGTGAACTCCTAAACGTCCTATTAGAATTTTTCGCACATACTCAAGCGCCGTTATTCTACTGAAGGCGATAGAAAATGGATGTATTATAAGGTGGTTGAGACCCGATTTCTCCAACCTATAAATACGCTCGTCAAGGGTCGTGAGCAATTTGAGGTCGTTATCGTCTGGAAATAATACCAGTCGCGGGTGTGGTGAAAAGGTCAGCAATACCGATTCACCGCCCTCTTCTATGGCAATATTATTTATTGTTGACAGAAGCTTTTGATGTCCAACATGAACTCCATCAAAGGTTCCTACAGTAACGATTGCCTTAGCAGGCGACTTAAATTCAGATAAATTTCTGTAAACTTTCAACCGGTAAAATCTTTGAAATACCCATTTTTATTAAGCAAACTCATGTTTTCATTACATTTGATTGCGCGGGTTCAAAATTATGAAAATTAAATAAGCAGTATACATTGGCATTACGAGGATTAAATCTTAGTTTTGCACCGCGAAAAAAAAAGCATATACCAACCTTTAAGTACAGTAACATGTCGAACAATACTGGTAAAGTAGTACAGGTCATAGGACCGGTTGTGGATGTGAGTTTTGCAGATGCGCAAAGCCTTCCCAACATTTACGATTCATTGGTAATCAAAAGAGCTGATGGATCTGAATTGGTACTTGAGTGCCAAAAACACATTGGTGAAGATGCCGTTAGAGCAATCGCCATGGATGCCACCGACGGTTTGTCGCGCGGTACCGAAGTAATTAACACAGGAAGCCCCATTATCATGCCCGTAGGTGATAAGGTTAAAGGGCGTCTGTTTAACGTAACCGGAGATACCATTGATGGTATTGGTGAATTATCAAAAGAAGGTGGATATGCCATTCACCGTGAGGCACCAAAATTTGCCGATCTTTCAACCAGTGAAGAAATTCTCTACACAGGTATTAAGGTAATCGACTTGATTGAGCCATACTCAAAAGGTGGTAAAATTGGTCTTTTCGGTGGTGCCGGTGTAGGTAAAACCGTATTGATTCAGGAACTTATTAATAATATCGCTAAGGGATATGCCGGACTTTCTGTATTTGCAGGAGTTGGAGAGCGTACACGTGAGGGTAATGACCTTCTTCGTGAGATGCTTGAATCTGGTATTATTTCCTATGGTGAGGAGTTTGCCCACTCTATGGAAGAAGGCGGATGGGACTTGAGCAAAGTTGACAAAAATGCGCTTCTTGAATCTCAGGCATCTTTCGTATTCGGACAGATGAATGAGCCTCCCGGAGCTCGCGCTCGTGTTGCCCTTTCCGGTCTTACTCTTGCTGAGTATTTCCGTGATGGTGATGCCGATTCAGGAGGAAGAGATATCCTATTCTTTATCGACAACATTTTCCGATTTACACAAGCTGGTTCTGAGGTGTCTGCACTTCTTGGACGTATGCCATCGGCGGTAGGTTACCAGCCTACACTTGCTACTGAGATGGGTGCAATGCAAGAGCGTATTACTTCTACAAACCGCGGATCTATTACATCTGTACAGGCCGTTTACGTTCCTGCAGATGACTTGACTGACCCTGCTCCTGCTACAACGTTTGCTCACCTTGATGCAACAACTGTACTTTCACGTAAAATTGCAGAGCTTGGTATCTATCCGGCTGTTGACCCGTTGGATTCTACCTCTCGTATTCTTTCACCACAAATAGTTGGTAAAGAACACTATGCTTGTGCACAGCGTGTTAAAGAGAATCTTCAGCGCTACAAAGAATTACAAGATATTATTGCCATCCTTGGTATGGATGAATTGAGTGAAGAAGATAAACAAGCCGTTCACCGCGCACGTCGTGTTCAGCGTTTCCTTTCTCAACCATTCCACGTAGCTGAGCAGTTTACAGGATTGAAAGGAGTTTTGGTTCCTATTGAAGAGTGTATCAAAGGTTTCAACATGATTCTTGATGGTGAGCTTGATCAGTACCCCGAAGCAGCATTCAACCTGAAAGGAAGCATTGAAGAAGTAATTGAAGCTGGCGAGAAGATGCTTGCCCAAAACTAAAAGTGGCTGGCTAAAAAGTCCAATAGCGGCGTTGCACTTAATCATAAAACAGTCATTGACATTAGTCAATTCCTTGGTTTTCTGATTGTCGTGCGTCTTGCTTTTGAACTTTTAAACTCAGCCATTAAAACACATGGATTTTGACGTATTAAATAAGACGTATCAAAAATGACAATTGAAATCATCACACCCGATAAAGCCCTTTTTAAAGGCGAAGCAAAAGGCGTTACAGTTCCCGGAATAGACGGGAGTCTTGGGATTTTAAATAATCACGCTCCTTTAATTTCTGCTTTGAAAGCGGGAAAGGTGAAAGTTACTAATGCCGATGGACAAGACGAGTTCTTTGAAATTAACGGAGGAGTAGCTGAAGTTCTTAATAATAAAGTGATTATTCTGGCTGAGTAAAGCAGGATACTTATTTCAAGTAAAAAAGCCACTAAGAGAAATCAAGGTGGCTTTTTTACTTCTGATATCTTAGAATGTGATTTAGCTTACCGTCTATCCGCATAAAAAAAGCCCCCGAAAATATCCGGTGGCTTTATGCTGCTGAGGAGTAATGGTGCATTAACCCGAGTAATTCATGAGAAAATCATGAATACCGACGATAAATATCAATAAAAACATTTTTTATGGCAGCTATTTATGTCAGGGTTAACCCTGACATTTTTTAAATTTAAAACAACCAAATCATGACAATGTACTTTTCTCAAAAACAGTGAATAAATTTGTAATTGGCTAAATTCAAAATTTAAAAAATCGTCAGCCTTTGGCGAAAAATTCCGTTGAATTTTTCGGGTTAAGGAGATGGGCTAATGCCCTGCACTACAGTACATCTTACGACAAATAAAAGAATGGGTTTCAAATTTTTTGATTAACTAATTATGCCTGATCGAAGTACGACTATGTTTCGCGCTAAAATTAACCAGGTAAGATTGATTAGCTTTACCACTTTAAATTTATCATGACACAAAAGAAAAATACCGGCATTCGCAAAAAAGATATTCTTGAATATCATGAACACGATAGACCGGGTAAGATTGAAGTAATACCTACTAAGCCCTCAAATAGTCAGCGCGATTTATCTATTGCTTACTCACCAGGTGTGGCGGAGCCCTGTTTAGAAATTCAGGAAGATCCCGAAACCGCTTACAAGTATACTGCTAAAGCAAATCTTGTTGCCGTAATTTCAAACGGAACAGCTGTTTTAGGCCTTGGCGATATTGGTGCGCTTGCTTCAAAACCTGTTATGGAAGGGAAAGGTGTCTTATTCAAAATATTTGCTGATATCGATGTGTTTGACCTTGAGCTGGACACAACTGACGTTGAAAAATTTATACAAACTGTAAAGATTGTAGCTCCCACTTTTGGTGGAATTAATCTGGAAGACATCAAAGCCCCCGATTGTTTTGAGATAGAACGTCGCTTGCGCGATGAGCTTGATATTCCGGTTATGCATGATGACCAGCACGGTACAGCGATCATAACCGGTGCTGCCTTGTTAAATGCACTTGACCTGGCGAACAAAAAAATTGAAAATGTAAAGGTTGTGTTTAATGGTGCCGGAGCCAGTGCTATTTCTTGTGCTACGCTATATAAATCGCTCGGGGTCGATCCTAAAAACCTGTTTATGCTAGACAGCAAAGGGGTAATAAGAAAAAGCAGGACTGATCTCAATTCTGAAAAAGAAAAATTTGCTCAGGACACAGACATTGAAACCCTCGAAGAAATAATAAAAGGTGCTGACGTATTTGTTGGTTTATCAAAAGGAGGCATTGTTAGTCAGAAAATGGTTAAGTCAATGGCTTCTGACCCAATTGTTTTTGCTCTTGCAAATCCAGATCCGGAAATAACCTATAAAGATGCAACCGCTGCCCGGAAGGATATAATTATGGCCACAGGAAGGTCAGATAATCCCAATATGGTTAACAATGTCTTGGGCTTTCCATACATTTTTAGAGGAGCACTTGATGTGCGTGCCACTAGCATTAACGAAGAAATGAAGCTTGCAGCCGTAAGAGCTATAGCTAAGCTGGCTCGGGAGACCGTTCCTGAAGTAGTAAATATTGCTTATAACCGCCGCGACTTATCGTTCGGAAGAGAATATATTATTCCAAAACCGTTTGATCCACGTCTCATTACAACGGTTGCTCCTGCGGTAGCCAAAGCTGCAATGAAAAGCGGAGTTGCGCGCAAACCTATTCGTAACTGGAAAAATTATGAAGACAACCTAATCACCAAACTCGGCCGCGATGATAAATTCATCAGGCTGGTAATGGAAAAAGCAAAGGCCGATCCTCAGCGAATCGTTTTTGCCGATGGTGAGTCATACAAAGTACTTAAGGCCGCCCAAATTCTTGCAGATGACGAAGTGGTTAAGCCAATAGTCCTGGGAAGAAGGAAGAAAATAGAAGAACTTGTTGAAAAATATGCGCTGAGCCTCGATGGAATTATTGTTGAGGACATCAATGAGCAGCCCGATAGAGTTGCTGAATTTACAGACTTGTACTACGAAGCAAGGAAGCGAAAAGGTGTAACCGAATATGAGGCACGAAAAAACATGATTACCCGTGGTTACTACGGTAGCATGATGGTTAAAACCGGAAATGCCGATGCGCTTATTACTGGATTAGCTCTGAAATACCCAACGGCGATAAAACCGATTTTTGAAATAATTGGACGCAAGGAAGGAGTAAAGAAGGCTGCCGGAGTGTATATTATTCTTACTAAAAACGGCCCGCTATTCCTTGCCGACACCACTATTAATACAGACCCAAGCGTTGATGATATTGTAGAGATTGTTGCCAATACAGCAGAAGCAATTAAAAAATTAGGTCTCACGCCGAAAATTGCTCTTCTCAGTTATTCAAACTTCGGATCAAATAAAGGCGAAGTTCCAAAACGGATGGAGATGGCAACCAAAATTGTGCGCCAGAAATACCCGGACCTGATTGTTGATGGAGAAATGCAAGCCAATTTCGCAATGAATAATAGCCTTCTCGAAGAGGTATTTCCATTTAGCGACTTGGTGGGTAACAAACCAAACGCATTGATTTTCCCTGGACTGGCGTCAGGAAACATCGCCTATAAATTACTTCAAGCTTATGGATCAGCAGAAGCTATTGGCCCTTTGCTGGTTGGGCTCGAAAAAAGTGCACACGTATTGCAAATGGGTAGTAGTGTTCGCGAAATAGTCAACATGGCGACAATTGCAGCGGTTGATGCACAGCAGAGGAAAGATTAAAAAGCCGCTAGCCGTAAGCTTCAAGCTGTAAGAATCTTGCAGCTTGCGGCCAAAGGCCTTTAACTAAGAGTTCAGCTTGGGATTGTTTTTGTGACGATCTTTATCTCGCAGGGTCTTCTTCTCGAAATTCTTGGCAATGGCCTCTTCCAGATTTACGCCTGTTTGATTAGCCAGGCAAACCAAAACCCAAAGCACATCGGCCATTTCATCGCCGAGGTCTTTGTTCTTATCTGATTCTTTCTCAGATTGCTCACCGTATCGACGCGCAATTATTCGCGCCAGCTCACCTACCTCTTCGGTGAGGATAGCCATGTTTGTGAGCTCACTGAAATACCTCACTCCAACGGTTTTAATCCATTGATCTACTTCTTTTTGTAAAGTGTCAATCGTCATGACTATTCCTTATTTTTTGTATCGATCGTGATGGTAACGGGGCCATCGTTAATCAGTGAAACTTTCATGTCAGCTCCAAAGACGCCACTCTCAATTCCGGCTTCAACATTTGCCGCGAGCAAAAGCTTAAATTTCTCATAAATTGGAATGGCTACATCAGGCTTGGCAGCATGAATATAGGAAGGCCGTGTTCCTTTTTTCGTTTTCGCGTGAAGCGTAAACTGACTTATTGCCAGCACCTTCCCTTCAATTTCATTTACCGAAAGGTTCATAACGCCCTCTGAATCATCAAAAATTCGCAAAGAACCAATTTTTCTAGCCAGCCATTCTGCGTCTTCATCGGTATCGTCATTTTCTATTCCCACCAATACTAAGAGACCGTTGCTGATCTCACCTTCGGTTTTACCTTCAACTTTAACGGCTGCTTCTGAAACTCTTTGTATAACTGCTCTCATTTTCTATACTGCTCTTCTTCGTTTTCCTCATACATATTCAAGTAGCTTTTGTACCTGGTTTCTGCTACTTTTCCAGTTTCGACGCCCGCTTTCACAGCACAGCCCGGCTCCTTAATATGTATGCAATTGTAAAATTTGCAATCGGGTAGCAATTCGCGCATCTCCGGAAAATAGCCGGCTAGCTCATCCCTCTCAATATCTACCAAGCCAAATCCGCGGATGCCGGGTGTATCAACAATATAACCTCCAAAAACAATCTTGTGCATTTCTGCAAATGTAGTAGTATGCTGACCGGTAAAATGAGCTTCGCTAATAGCGCCGGTTCTGATATCCAACTTAGGATCTATTGCATTAATCAACGTAGATTTTCCTACTCCGGAATGTCCGGAAAGTAAAGAAACTTTATCTTTTAAAATAGCAATCAGATCCTCTAAGCCCTCACGGCTTTCTGCCGAACAAACAGCCGTTTGATATCCCAGATCGGTATATACACTTCTAAAAGCTTCAACCATTTCCCGCTCTTCATCATCGAAAAGATCAATCTTGTTAAATACAATCACAACCGAAATATGATAAGCTTCGGCCGCCACACAAAACCGATCGATAAAAGTGGGGAAAGTGACAGGATTCTTCAGCGTAGCCACCAAAACGGCCTGATCTAGATTAGACGCGATAATGTGGCTCTGCTTAGAAAGATTCACGGATTTTCTGACGATGTAATTCTTTCTATCTTCTATTTCATAGATAACATGCTCATCCTTTTCGCCCAAAAAATGAACCCAGTCGCCAACCGCCACCGGATTTGTAGATTTAATGTTCTGTTGACGAAATTTCCCGCGCACGCGGCATTCAATAAGTTCGCCGTTAGACCGTTCTACGATATACCAGCTTCCTGTACTTTTTACAACTCTTCCGCGCTCCATAATTCTGCCCGCTAAGTTAGCATATTCAAATTCCCAAATGATGCAAACAGTTCTCTGCCTTGCCGTTTTTAATGATTAAATTCGCATTCACAATATTCCTATGTCAATAGAAGCTACTAATGTTACAAAATTTTACGGAGAGCAGGCAGCCTTAGGTGATGTTAGCTTTTCTGTAAAACGTGGAGAAATCGTTGGTTTTCTTGGACCGAATGGTGCCGGAAAATCTACGATGATGAAAATTATTACCTGCTATTTACCTCCGAGTGCCGGAGAAGTGAAAGTAGCAGGCCACGACATTTATACTGACTCACTTAAAGTGCGTAAAAAAGTGGGCTATTTGCCTGAAACAAATCCGCTTTATCCCGAAATGTACATACGCGAATATTTAACCTTTGTAGCTGGAATCTACGGAATTAAAAATAAGAAAGCGCGCGTTCAGGAAATGATTGAGATGGTAGGGCTTACGCCTGAAAGCCATAAGCGTATCAGTGAACTTTCAAAAGGATATCGCCAGCGGGTTGGCCTCGCTCAGGCACTTATTCACGACCCTGAAGTTTTGATACTCGACGAGCCTACATCGGGCCTCGACCCTAACCAACTTGACGATGTACGCGATTTAATACGGAAAATAGGAAAGGAAAAAACGGTATTGCTCAGCACGCATATTATGCAAGAAGTTGAAGCGATATGCAACCGCGTAATTATCATTAAGAAAGGAAAAATTGTAGCAGACAGCCCTGTAAGCATCATCAAAGCAGAATCAGACACAAAGTTGATAATTTTGCATTTGGATAAATCGATTAATCTTGAAAAGATTAAAGCAATAAGCGGTGTCGAAAAAATTGAGACGGTAGAGAAGGGAAAATACCGGATTACTGCCAGCAAAGGTCAATCTGTATTATCAAAACTAAATGCTTTGGCGACCCTTGAAAATGCCGAAGTTGAGGAGCTTAGAAAAGAAGAGCGAAGTCTTGAAGAAGTGTTTAAAACACTAACAAAATAAATCACTGCTTTGGCATTTAAATTTTTCTATTTTTGTCGCGCGTAAAGTGGAAAGATTTGGCCTATTGCAACCACTTAAAAAAATGCTAAAAATGTATTCTATACTTTTTTAAGGCTTCCTAAATAATTGACTAAAAAACACTTAAATGCCTTATTCATTTACCTCAGAATCCGTATCAGAAGGACATCCTGATAAAATTGCAGATCAGATTTCTGACGCGATATTAGACAACTTCCTAGCTTTTGATCCTTATTCAAAAGTAGCTTGTGAAACAATGGTTACTACCGGCCAGGTAATGCTCGCCGGCGAAATCAAGTCGAGCACCTACGTGGATGTGCAGCAAATAGCCCGCGATGTAATCAACGAAATTGGCTACACCAAGGGTGAGTATATGTTCGAAGGCAACTCTTGCGGTGTGCTTAGTGCACTTCACGAGCAAAGTCCCGACATAAATAGAGGTGTCGATCGCGGAAATCCTGAAGATCAGGGAGCAGGTGATCAGGGAATGATGTTTGGTTTCGCTAGTAACGAAACTGAAAATCACATGCCTTTGGCGCTTGACCTTTCTCATAGAATGCTACGCGAACTCGCAGTTCTGCGTCGCGAAAACAATGAGATAAAATACCTTAGACCAGATGCAAAAGCTCAGGTTACGATTGAGTATTCTGACGACCACGTTCCTCAGCGAATCGAAACAATAGTTGTTTCCACCCAGCACGATGAATTTATTAAGTCAGATGCTACTTCTAAAGCAGGAGTAGATAAAGCTGAAACCGAAATGTGCCAGCGAATTGCCGATGATGTAAAGAAAATTTTGATGCCTCGCGTTATCGCGCAGCTACCAGATCACATCCAGAAGCTTTTTAACGACAGCATAACTTACCACGTTAACCCAACCGGTAAATTCGTAATTGGTGGTCCTCATGGAGATGCAGGACTTACCGGCAGAAAAATTATCGTTGATACGTATGGTGGTAAAGGAGCCCACGGTGGTGGTGCCTTTTCAGGAAAAGATCCGAGCAAGGTTGACCGATCTGGCGCTTACGCTGCACGCCATATTGCTAAGAACCTTGTTGCTGCAGGAGTGGCAGATCAGGTGCTTGTTCAGGTGAGCTATGCAATAGGTGTAGTTGAGCCAATGGGCGTCTTTGTTGACACTTATGGAACCGGTAAGGTAAACATGAGCGACAGTGAAATTGCGAAAGTGGTTAAATCTATTTTCGACCTTCGCCCGGGAATAATTGAGAGAACACTTAAACTACGAGCTCCTATTTACCGCGAAACTGCTGCTTACGGCCACATGGGTCGTGAACCACGCACAGTTACAAAATCTTTTTTCCGCAATAACCACAAAGGTGTTGAGCAAAAAGATATTGAAGTGGAATTGTTTACCTGGGAAAAAACAGATTACGTAGATAAAGTTAAGGCTGCTTTTAACTTATAAAGCTGCTTTGAGCAGTACTGCTCAGAACAAATAAAATTAAGACCACTTAGCAAATCAGCAATGATTACTAAGTGGTTTTTTTATTCCTATTATTTCTTTCTAAAGAATATTTTCACCGGCACACCTTCCAGGTTAAAATTATCTCTAAGCTGATTTTCCAAAAATCGCTTGTAAGGATCTTTTACATATTGAGGCAGATTGCAATAAAATGCAAATGCCGGCTTATGCGTTGGAAGCTGCATAACGTACTTAATTTTCACAAACTTACCCTTTGTGCTTGGAGGCGGGTTACGCTCCAATATTGGTTGAAAGACCTCGTTCAGTTTCGAAGTCGGGATGCGGGTTTTAATAGATTCATAAACTTCTATAGCTTTCTCTACTGCCTTGTGAATACGTTGCTTGGTTAATGCGGAAATAAAGATAATTGGAACATCCGTAAAAGGGGCTATGCGCTCTCTTATTTCATCTTCAAATTCCTTCGTTGTTTTTGTTTCCTTCTCAATTAAATCCCATTTATTTACGAGTATGACCAAACCTTTTGAGTTTTTTTCTACCGTGTA
Organism: uncultured Cryomorphaceae bacterium; assembly: GCA_963748925.1. Taxonomy (GTDB): domain Bacteria; phylum Bacteroidota; class Bacteroidia; order Flavobacteriales_D; family Cryomorphaceae; genus Cryomorpha. The sequence goes on from CAVVKG010000007.1 coordinate 360,629, forward strand.
AAAAATATTGAGATCCTGTTTTTGCATACCCTCTCGGGCATCAATCATCATCAGGCATACATCGCTTTCTTCAATAGCTCGTATTGATCTAAGAACAGAGTAATACTCAATGTCTTCATGCACCCTGCTGCGCTTCCGAATTCCGGCAGTATCAACGAGAAAGAAATCGAAATCAAACGCCTGATATCTTGTAAGTAAGGAATCGCGCGTAGTTCCTGCAGCATCATTTACGATATTACGGGTTTCTCCTAGTAGTGCATTTATTAGCGATGATTTACCAACATTTGGTTTACCTACAACAGCTATTTTAGGAATATCAATTATCGGATCAGCTTCTCTATTCGGGAACGTAGCAACAAGAGCATCCAGCATATCTCCTGTTCCACCGCCGTTTGACGACGAAATACAGTAAACTTCACCCAGTCCAAAATTGTAAAACTCGCTGGCCGGCAAGATTCGGTCATTGGTATCTACTTTATTTGCGACAACTAGAATTGGCTTATCAGATTTTCTGAGAAACCCGGCGATAGCTTCATCATGATCTGTAATTCCAGTCGTTACGTCTACAAGAAACACGATGGATGTCGCTTCATCGATGGCGAGTTCAACTTGTTTCTTAATCTCATCTTCAAAAATATCATCAGAATTCACGGTGTATCCACCGGTATCAATCACCGAAAACTCCACTCCTATCCACTCAGCCTTTCCATAGTGTCGGTCTCGGGTTACACCACTCGTAGGATCTACTATGGCATCTCGTCTTTCTGTTAATCGATTAAATAACGTGGATTTACCAACATTTGGCCTTCCCACAATTGCAACTATATTTCCCATTACGATTTCTTATATCCGTAGGCTTTAAGACTTCTATCCTTGTTGCGCCAGTCCTCATCGACCTTCACATGCATTTCAAGAAATACCTTTTTACCTATAAATTCTTCCATTTTTAGACGGGCTTCAGTTCCCACCGTTTTTAATTTCTGACCCTGATGGCCTATAATTATGCCTTTTTGCGACTTTCTTGCCACATAAATCACGGCCGAAACCCGTACAATATTTTCTTCTTCTTTATACGCTTCTATCTCAACCTGAACAGAATACGGAATTTCTTTTTGATAATTCTCAAGTATTCTTTCCCTTATTATTTCGCTTACAAAGAAACGCATTGGTTTATCAGTAAGCGCATCTTTATCGTAATAAGGTGGAGATTCTGGCAAAAGTGCTAAAACCCTGTTTTTCAAATGCTCAATTCCGAAGGCATGGAGCGCAGAAACAGGCATAATTTCGGCATTTGGAAAAGTTTTCTTTAGGCGCTGAACAGCCGATTCGACTCCATCCTGATCAGAAACATCAACTTTATTAAGTGCAATAAGCATTGGAGTATCCATTTCGGTAAGTGCCTTGTCAAAGCCAAAGAACTCCATGTTTTTATCGGCAATATCGATTATTAGCAATAAAATATCCGCGTCCTTTAACGCTTCTTTCACAAAACTCATCATATTGGCCTGAAGTGCATACTTCGGTTCCAGCATTCCAGGTGTGTCGCTATAAACTATTTGATACTCTTCCTCATTCACAATACCAACTATCCGGTGTCTAGTAGTTTGCGCTTTAGGAGTAATAATAGAAATCTGCTCGCCTACCAGCTGATTCATCAAGGTAGATTTTCCGGCGTTGGGACGTCCAATTAAATTAACAAATCCGGCTTTATGGTTCATTTTAAAAAAAGATTTTGTAGTCAAAGAAACAAAATATATATTTGCACTCCCAAATCGGTAAAGATCGGTTTTTTAAATTAAAAAAATTGCGGATTCGAAGAGACAGTTAAGTCTTGGTTTTGCATTCGCTAAAGATATATTGCGGGGTGGAGCAGTTGGTAGCTTGTCCCGACTGATAACGTCGGGAAGGTCGCCAGTTTAGTCTGAGCCCCCGAGAAATTATTCAGTTCAATGGAACTGTCTTAAAAAATATTGCGGGGTGGAGCAGTTGGTAGCTCGTCGGGCTCATAACCCGAAGGTCGTCAGTTCGAGTCTGGCCCCCGCTACTAAGAAAAAAGGATCGCAAACGCGATCCTTTTTTAGTTTAATCTAATTTTTTATGTATTACTTCTACATCCTTTATTCACTCAAAGACCACAAACTTTACAAAGGGTCATGTGCCGACTTTCCAAAAAGATTCTTAAGGCATAACAGCGGCGGAAATAAAAGTACAGCTCACAGAAAGCCTTTTGTTTTGATCCATCTGGAGATCTTTGAGGAGAAAAAGCTAGCCCTTGTCAGGGAGCGATTTTTAAAATCGCTGGAGGGAAGTGCGGAACTCAAAAGAATTACTGAACCGGTCACATCCTTAATTTCTAAAGGTTAGAATGTCTTCCAGGCCAAGACGCTCGCCCGTACGGGAGGTCGTCAGTTCGAGTCTGGCCTGCCGACGAAAAATGTCGGCATGTACCACCCGCTACTAATAAAAAAATAACATGGTTATTTCTTTTCCAATTTGTTGGTGATATGCAGTGACATCTTTTATTTAAAATCCAAAATCTTTGTCTACCGCCACCACGCTGTCTCCACTAAGGACAATCGATGTCAAGAAATCACCAATGATACGATAGCGGGATAATTTATCACTGCTATCCACATAAACTTGATTTTTGTTTTCAATAATTTGTTGAACTGTATGAATTTTTGCTGTTTTTGAATCAGTAGTGATCGCGTATCTTGTTAAAGATCCTGTTTGGTTGATTTCTGCCAGCTTACTTTCCAAACATCCTTTGCAACCCAGGCTTGAAATAACAATAACCGTATCTATATTAATGGGTATTCTCAATCCATCCCGGAAGAACTGACCTAAGGGAACAATCTCCTCCTTTTTTATAATATCTTTTGGGTTAGTAATTTTAAGATTACCTTTTCGTCCCAGATCGAATCCATCATAAACCAAAGTAGTATCGCCCTCTATATTTAACCTCTGTAAAAACAAACCGTCGGCGTTCACAAAATTAAATTCGAAGAGCCAATTGCCCGGTGGAAAATAAACTTCCCGCAAAAATTCCAAATTTGCATCATATACCATGATGGTAAAAGCCAAATCACTACGCCGAAATCGCATTTCTGGATCGGGTTCAGTACCAGGTATACAAACAACATAAATAAGATCGCGATATTCATCGGGAATAATTTTGGCAATCTGGTCATTCCGCAATATATAATCGCCGAGATAAGAAAAATCATTGTACCGTGATTTATCGACCGGAATCATTTTGCCATTGAAAAGCGCACTTCGGCAACCCACGATTTTAGGTGTTCCCTGAGTGTCGCAATCCTTGTAAATACTATCTACATGAGGATAGCAATAAAACGAACAAGCATCCAGCCTGGCCCTAAATGGTGGCCATTGATAAAACTTATTTTCTGTACTCTGATATGATGCAGGAAATTTTCCAAAGCATATACCTTCATCCCTTGAAAGATCGAATTTCATCTCAACCGGGAGAGAAAAAAAATGTTGCTGCTGCTTAAAATCGTGTACAAAATTTGGATAAGCGAAAGTACTAGTGTGGAAGTATGCATGCCCATTTTCTAAATAAAGTGGGAAATTGTAATATGAAAAAGTCCGCTGAACTTGATCGCAAAATACAGCTTCAACATCAAAAACCGTTGTTGAATTGTCATTGATATTGTAAAGGACTAATTCCGATTTTGCACCACAGAGCAATAAGCTATCACCTTTAATGAAGAAATCGGAAACATCAAAATCAACGATTGTGTCCAAATCCAACAATAACTGAAGATCGGTAAAGTTGACTATAGATAAGGACTGACTTTCAACTGACCACAAACTGTATTCTTCCCTCGAGGTGTCGAATTTAATATACACTACATCTCCTTGCCTATGTATATTTTCAAAAAGTACTGATTCAATTTTAAAACTATCGCTTAGAAACAAAGATGGGTCGTGGTCAGCGCGCTCTAATACGGAACATGAAAATACCGCTGCCAAAATACCTAGAACTGACAGCGGTAAAAAAAATCTGCGCATTGATTTAATTCAGCACTAATTGAAAAGCAAAGTTTTCGACTGGTGCTCCGACAGTCGCCACATAAAGGATGCGGGGTCCACTTGCGTGCTTCCAGAGTATTATCTTTTTCAATGCCATAAACTTTGTGCTTGTTAGGTACTAAGATAAAAACAAATATGGTTTGACCTGAAACATACCTAAAACGATTAGTGTATTCCCTTGATTTTACATCACAATCTACTTTCTGAAAAGATCATAACAAGTACTTATCGAGCCATATTCGAACAATAGTTATTAGGCTCATAACCCGAAGGTCATAGATTAGAACTTGTTGAAAATGATTTCACGACTGAATCAAGTAATCCTGCCTGCCGACGAAAATTTCTAATCGTGTTGCGTCGAGTTGACGCCTTTATTGTTAAATTTCAGGAGGTTCTCACTTCACGCTTTTTGAGTGAGTCTCATTTGACATAGTTACCTCTTCATAGTTCTTTTGAAATTGTTTACCAATCGCATCTAAGGAATATCGCTCAGAAGCTACTCTGGAAATTTCCATACCATTAAACTTCATCTTTTCCTCCATTACATTTTGCATTGCCCCGATCAGTGCCTTTTCATCACCCGCAGGAATAAGCAATCCGTTGCTTCGATCAATCATTTCAGGTATTCCGCCCACCTTTGTTGCAATTACCGGCCTTCCACAACAATGAGATTCTGCAATAACACAAGGCAGGTTCTCATAATTGCTGAACATCACAAAGCAATCGGACGCTCGCATAAGCTCAGCAACTCCCATATAGTCCATTGATCCGAGAAATGTAATTCGAGAAAGATCAAGGTTCTCAGATTTACTGCTCTCTATCAATTTTTCAAGATCGCCGTCCCCGGCAATGGTCAAGGTGGCATTCTTAAAATCGGCATTCACAAAAGCGCGAATTATTCCTTCCGTATTTTTGGCTCGCGGATGAAAATTGGAGACATGGAGAAAATTAAACTCACTTTCATCTTGTTTTTCCTTCGGATAGAATATCCCGGTATCGACTGTGTTGTTCACGACGACATAATTGCCATTAAAACCCTTTTGCTTCATAGTTTCTGCTAGCTCATGAGAAACCGGAAAAATGAGCTTAGATTTTGACAAGACGTCTTTTGTCATAGCGGCGACCTCATCTGTAAACAACTTAGAATTCACGGCTTTATACCCAGACCAATGTTCGGTATAAACCAATGGTACAGAGAAATATTCTTTCAGAAATAAAGCAAGCTCACCGGCAGGAAATACAACATGACCATGAATAATATCAGGAGTGAAACCAGCCTCTTCGAGTTTGCCGGTTAATTGTTTGAAAACGCGTTTTTTAAATCTTTCAGAATTTCCTAAAAGCTTAGGTACAAAGAGATGGTAAACCGGAACTCCGCTCTGTGTTTTGAGCACAATCTGCGGAAGCAGAATCCTATTACTGAATATGAGATGGACAACTTTTACATTGCAACCCACAGATGCGACTGCCCGAGCGTGCTGCTCCACGAAATTCCCATTTGTGGGCTGAAGCTTTGACGGATACCAGGAAGTTACAAAAAGGACATTCATTTAAAGTTCTTTTAATTCAATAGCCATTTCAAGGTACAAATCCCGCCAATAATTGTGAGGTTCATCTGGAAGGCTGTCATTGTGCCAAAGTGTGGTAAAAACGCCGTTAACGGCCTTCACCCTCGATCCCAGCGCGTGGACCAACTTATGCGCCGTTGATTTGTCATAGTTCAAATAATCGCGTAAACTCGCCTCCATAATAATGAGCGGGTATACTTTGAGCTTTGTAGACGTATTTTGCTCCAAATCGAAAAAATAATGTGGTGTGCAAGTGCCAGATCTGAATCCGGGCAAATCGGCATAGCCCATTGAATAGTCTTCCGTAATTCCATTTTTTATCAATTCCCGATAGGTTTCAGGAAGGTTAAAACGTAAAAAATGTTGTCGGCTTCTCGAAACGTTCTCCTTTGATAAGTTCTCAAGCCTTCCAATTTCAAGCGACATCAATTCGGGATTCTCTCCCGAAGCATAGGATGGATGAATACCGACTAAAGCAAATTCTTTCACGAACGTAACCAGCGACTTCATGCCTTTACTATCGTAGCTCAAGTTCCTGTCAAACTTATTCTTGTTAGCTAATAGAAAAAAATAGATTGTCTTATCGGCATGTGCTATTGAAACTTCTTTTTGAAATTGGTAAGTATCATAAGGATCTGGCTTACCGCCAATCAAAACGGAAAACCTCTCAAAAAAAGCTTTGAGGTCAAGGCGAAATATATTGCGAAGTGAGGCTGCAACCACCCGCATCGCGGGCCTATGGCGGTATGCGTAAGCTACGTCAATGTCATAGGTATTGATCCATTTGAAATTGCGTTTCGGCAAGGATACTTTTGAGTTTTCAAGAAATCTTTTTCTCAATTCGGTTAGCCATTCATCGATAACAGGTCGCTGTATAAAAGCTACATCAAAAAGAGAATGTACTGCACTAAAACGTCCATGTTTATCGCGATCTGAGTTTGCGTATTCTTCAGCACGGGAGAGCAGAAAGAAAACTGCCGAAAAGAGATCAAATGGAATTGTTCCCTCTGTTTTAAAAAAGGCAGGTATCCCCTCCCATTCAAAAAGGCTTACTTCCGGAAAGACCTTTAAATCTTTCTCGAAAAGATAACCACAAGGCAATATATTGATTGCATTGGTAAGGGCCTCAATGGAATAATTAAATACGACGGCATCACCTGAAAGTGATTCCTTATTTGAAATTAATTCAAACCCACAGCCAAAAAAATCGTCAAAAATAAACGCTAAGACAAAGCCCAGTGCCGGGCTATTTCCTGGTGAATATATTTGAACGCTACACGGCATTTAATTTATCTGATAATTTCTCCCAGGAACTCATTTTATCGAGAAGTTTTTCTTCCATGGTTTTCAACGATTCCATGTGCGACTTTATTTTCTCATGATCGGTAAAGTCAAGCTTCTCGGATTCAGATTTTTGATTGGCAATTTTCTCTTCCAACGTTTCAATTTCTTTCTCAAGAGAACCTACTTTCTTAGACAGAACCCATTTCTCCTTTTCTGAGACTGCCGCTTTTGGTTTTTCCTTAACAACCTTCTCGGCTTTTACACGTTCAAATTCGCGTATTGAAGCAGCCTTTTTCTGAGACAAGAATTCGGTAATATCCCCTGGGAAGGAAGTCATTACACCGTCCTTAATCTCCATAACCGTATCGGTAAGTCCATGCAAAAACTCCCTGTCGTGAGAGACAACAAGCAAGGTCCCATCAAATTTCTTTAAGGCAGCCTTTAATACATCTTTCGATCGCATGTCAAGGTGATTGGTAGGCTCATCGAGCAGCAATACATTGTATTTGTGTAAAAGCATTTTGCATAAAGCCAATCGTGCTTTCTCTCCACCCGAAAGAACGCTTACCTGCTTGTAAACATCATCGCCTTGAAACATAAACGCTCCAAGCAAGCTCCTAATTCGTGTGCGCATTTCACCGGTTGCCTCATTGTCGATGACATCGAGAACAGTAGACTTTGGCGGAAGCTCCTCACTTTGATTCTGACTGTAATAACCTAAATCTACCTGCGTACCGAGCTCGCATACTCCTGAATGTGGAAGCAAACCGGCAATAATTTTTGTTAGCGTGGTTTTTCCGACCCCGTTTTTTCCAACAAGTGCCACATGGTCACCTCTTACAATTTCAAAATCGATTTTGTTGAGTACTTTTTTCTCTCCAAATGCTTTACTCAGATCTTCTGCCTTTACCACAATTTTTCCCGATCGAGGGGCTGGTGGAAAGCTGAACTGCATTGCAGAATCGTCTTCTTCATCGATCTCTACAATATCCATCTTATCAAGCTTTTTCATCAAACTTTGAGCAAAAGATGCCTTGCTGGCCTTTGCCCGAAATTTATTGATTAGCAGCTCTGTTTGCTTTATTTCCTTCTCCTGATTCTTCTTCGCCTCGCGTTGCTTTTGAATAACATCGGCTCTGAGCTCCAAAAATCTAGAGTAAGCAGCCGGGTAATCAAATGTTTTGCCGTTGATTATTTCCACTGTTCGGTTGGTCACCCTATCAAGGAAATACCTGTCGTGAGAAATCAGGATCACCCCTCCGGAATAGGTCTTCAGATAAGTCTCTAGCCACTCAACCGAGTCAATATCGAGGTGATTCGTTGGCTCATCGAGAAGTACAAGATTCGGTCGTTGTAAAAGTATTTTAGCGAGTGCCATTCGCATTTTCCATCCACCGCTGAAGGTATTCATCGGCCTAAGAAAATCTTCACGTGTAAAACCCAATCCCAAAAGAACCCTTTCTACCTGCTCTTCCTGATGTTCTACATCATACATCCCCAACTGCACCGAAACATGGTTTAGCTCTTCGGCCAAATCCATGTATGCATCGCTTTCATAGTCTGTGCGCTCGCCTAGTTCTTTTGATATTTCCTCAATTCGCTGATCAAGTTTTTGAGTTACTTCAAAGGCAGTCATTACCTCATCCTTTACAGACAAGTCAGATTCAAAATCTAAATCTTGCGGTAAATAACCGATCGAAAAATCTTTCGGCTTTATTACAGAACCACCCGTAGGCTTCTGTAAGCCCATAATTATCTTGAGAAGAGTCGACTTTCCAGCACCATTCTTCCCTACTAAGCCTACTTTGTGCTCTTCTGCAAAGAAGATATCGACGTCATTAAAGAGCACTCTATCAGCAAATTCTAGTCTTACCTGGTTTAATTTCAGCATTGATTGATATAAATAAAAAAGCACCCAAAGATAGGGTGCTTTTTAAAATTAAGTTTAATTATTCTTAGAAACTCCAGAGATCGTGTTCCGCGATAAATAGTTTCTCTTTTATTTCTTCTGACTTGAGCAGCCTATCCATTCCGGTATAGACATCGTCAAGCTTTCTATCATAAACGTTTGATTCTTTCACAATAGTAGAACTGAACATTCTTTTTTGAAATAAATCATCAAAAGATCTGCGCTCAGCGTCGTTGAACCTATTGAATGAATCCCAGTTAGCAAATACATACCGGCACTCAGGGAAATACAACCAAAATAGTGTTTCGTAAGCACCTGTAAGCTCTCCGTCATTACCGATTCGCTCTTTTTGAGGAGCAATACCTATAATGCGAATATATCTTTCAGATCTCTGCTTATCGAAAAACCAGTCTTCCTTAATGCGGTAACGTGTAATCTGGTCACCGGTAATCTTAATCTCCTGAATAATTTCTACCATTTCACCTGTATCAGGATCTTCAGTAGAAGTCGTATCTGTTTTTTCAAGAATACCTCTTACCTGATTTACCAATAGCGGGGTTCTAAAATCGTCTTCCTGCCCGGTAACTCCCGTGCTGTAAGCCGTAATAGAACCTTCCGTCAACAGCGCATCCCTTATTACATCAAACAGGCTTTTCATTCCGTTTGATTCTTGTATAGGGTAATAAAGTGGCAGGTTCATCTTCTCGCGAAGATCAATATCCTGCCAAATACGCTTTGACCACAGTACATCAGCCTCACGAATAAAAGGATACTGCACAACTTTCTTTGTTTTGTTGTGCTCTTTTATCCACGCACCATCAAGTACAGTTTGGCTTTGAGCATTAGGAGCTAACAGAACCGCTGCCAACATCCCAAAAAACGAAATACAAAATATCCTTTTCATAAGTGAAATATTAAATTACTCTAAGATTAATACTACCCAATTTACGAGTCGATCCATCAGGAGCCTTGGCCTTAATATTCTCAATAATAACAACCTGATTTCTTCGCACCTGTGAAAGCAATTCCTGCTGTTGACTCGTCAAGCGATTACTAGAAGATTGCAATGTTTTCACATCTCCACCCATTATAACAGTAATATCAAACGAGGTAACAGGAAAGTTCAAGTCAAATACAAAGTCCTTTAGATCAGCAACAACACCAAGTGCCGCTGTGAGTTCAGATTTCTTGGCTGTATTGTCATAAGAATACTTTCCAGCAAATTTCGCAACCGGATCCGGAACAGATTTCAATCGAAACTTAAATTGTCCCATTGATTTATTTGAACCATTAACATTCGCGGAAACGCTAACTATTGCTTCACTTCCAGAAGTAACATTAGCCATATAAGTTCCATCGGATTGCTTTGTCAAAGAACCTGTACTAATCGTTGCGCTCAATGCATCAGCAGAAATACCGGGAACTGAAATTGCAACCGGATTTGGAATACCTCTATAAAGAACGTTCATCTTAATTGGTGACACAACCAGTGATGGGCGTGCAACTTCATAATCAACAACAAACTTGTAAGGCTCTTCAGCTTTAGTTGCAGGGTTTCGGAATTTGATAATACCTTCCCAGTGCTTATCACCAAGGCCTCTAGCCGGAATAGCTACCCGGCCAAAGCCGTCAGCACCAACATCTACTTTTGAAGCCTGGCCCTCAGGAATACTCAAATTCGTACTGTCTATTTTAGCACCTTCGCTACCTAAATCTATTGCAGGAAGATTGGTGTTATCGTAGGCAGCAAGAAAAACTTTGGCTCTGAAAGAGTCTCCTTCAAGAACATAAGTCTTCTCAGGTATAACTACCGGAGCCAACTGAGTAAATTTATAGGATGCTGCCTCAACATCGGCAAAAAGATTACCTAATACATCCGATTCTGCATTTCGCACATCAGATTGTAATTTGGATAAAATAGCTGTAGTTGCCGCAATTGGAACACTATAAAAATTAAGTGCTTCCCAGTTTGTCATTGTACCGGATGCATCCCTAACTTTTTCAGGATATGTAAAAAGGCTATCCAAAGAAGCTCCAAGAGCCGGGTTTCCGGTTATCAATCCTTTAAGTGTCTGACCGTAGTCGGTTAATTCTTTTTTCAGAACCGCAGCACGATAGTTATTGCCATCAGGTGCATCAGTCTCTAAAGGATTATTTGGTTCTGCACCGATCATAAGGTGCGTATTCGCATTATAGTTATCCTTATTATTTACATAAGCAAGGTTAAGAATTGTGTCGTTTCCAAGCGGACCCGGTGCAATTACTTGCTCCATAGGAATACCCTCAGTGTCAGCAATAGTTTTTGCTTTTATCTGGTCAATATGCTTCACTAAGGCATTCGCTTTTTCGCGAACTACCTTTGCTTTTTCATACGCTTGCCCATATTTCTCAGGGTTTTCGTTGTATGAAGCGGCAAATGCCGCATACTGATTGTTTAATTTTTGGTCAAAAGTAACATTAGTCGTTTCAAGACCATCGTTGATGGTAATGAACGCGTCCAAAATTTCTTTTGATACGTTAAGCGCCAGAAGTGCGGTTAGTACCAGGTACATCATACCGATCATCTTCTGCCTTGGTGTTTCTTTTCCTCCAGCCATTAATGGTTTCTTTTAAAGTGTGACTAATTCGGAAAATTATGCCTGACGGTTTGCAGGCATGCTCATTGCAGAAAGCATGTTGCCATAAACCGTATTCAGAGATGAAAGGTTCGTTGCCAATTCAGAAATATTCTCTTTGTAGCGACGAGTATCATCAGCAGAGTCTGCAAGATTCTTCATCAATTCACTAATACCTGAGTACAGTTCAGTTGAAGTTTGCAATTCCTTAAGCTGCATTTCGTACATACCGTTAAGTTGCTCCAAATTCGAAGTCATTTTCTTCAAATGTTGACCAGCACTAGCTCCGTCTGACTGACTTTCAGTAAGTCCCGTAAGGGCTTCTGAAGCTTCCGCATAAGTTGAACTAAGCTTCGACACCTTTTCTGAAGCTCCGCGAAGCGATTCAGTATATTCACCTGTTGCTACTGAAGCATCAGTGATATCGGTGAGTTTTGCTGCTTGAGAGCTTAGATTTCTCATGCCTTCACCCAGACTTGCTAATAGTTCAGGTTCAATCTTAGCATCTTCAAGCATGTGATCTAACTGCTCTGTAAGCGACCCTTCGTCACGTCCATCTGCGAGAGATTCGCGAGCTGGCTCTCCACTTCTCAACTCTGGATAAACCAAAGACCAATCAATCTCTTCGTGCACCGGCTCAAATGCCGAGAAGAAGAAAATTACTGCCTCTGTACTTAATCCAGCGACCAACATAGGACCTGCTCCAGGCCAGTGTTGTATTTTAAAAAGTGCTCCTACAATTACTACAGCCGCTCCAATTCCATAGAGTTTGGCCATAAACTTTTTCCATCCTTTGCTACCTGGTTTCATTTTTCCTTGCTTTTAAATAATAAATGGTTTTTACTTTGCTAATTTATGTACTTCGAATTAATTCCAATCCTCAGGGTTTCCGGCTTTACCTCTACCTAGGTAGCTCATTACCGAACGGAAACCGATATAACTCTTAGCAGTATCTTGATACTCGAAGGTGCGTGTACCGTTTTGCAGGTAGTACATTACATCCTTCCAGCTACCGCCGCGAATTACTTTTCGTTTTAATGCTGGCGGGTCATCTGCCAAAGCATCATACTGGTACTCTGAATTTAAATCATGTGAAAACTCATATACTGATTCGTCAAAGGCTGTATTTGTCCATTCGGCAACGTTCCCTGACATACAGAAGAGTCCGTAACCATTTGGCTCATACGAGCGCACATCAACAGTTTGACATCCATCATCATCAACATAGTCACCGCGCTGTGGCTTAAAATTAGCCAATGGACAACCAAGTATGTTTCGAATATATGGACCACCCCATGGGTATGGTGCCAAATCAAGTCCTCCGCGAGCAGCGTATTCCCACTCAGCTTCAGTTGGCAATCTAAATCGTTGAACAAAGGTTTCACCATTGTTCTGTTTCCATGTAGCTATCAATTGGGTTCGCCACACATTAAAAGCCTTAGCCTGAGTCCAGGTTACACCAACTACGGGGTAATTGTCATAAGACGGGTGCCAGAAATACATTTCTGTCATTGGCTCATTAAATGCATAAGTAAAGTCATGCACCCAAGCCAAAGTATCAGGGTAAACGTTTATTATCTCACGGATTATAAACTGGCTTCTATCAGAGTGTCCCTTTATAGCATTATTCTGTCCTTTGATATTTGTGTAAGAAAGATCAAGATCTCGGTTAGCCTTGTTAGCAGCAGCCTTCAAGTCAATCCAATAATACTCAAACTTGAGTTTACGTGTATCAATTTCTTTACGACGGTAGAAACGCTCATATTCAGGTAGAAAAAGATCGGCAAGTTCTTCCCGCTCATCTTCGCCATTCCAGTCAATATCTTCTTCCCAATTGATGGTAGGAGGATCAATGATCTCGCCATACTCATCTTCTTCAGTTACGTGCTCACCAATACCGGCCTCACCAAGATATCTGTGGGCAATAGAATCACGCACCCAATGCACAAACTGGCGGTATTCGTTGTTACTAATTTCGGTGTCATCCATATAGAATGCACTTACAGTAACTCGTTTTCGATTATTAATGTTTGCGTAAGGAACGTCCTGATCGTCTGGACCCATTACATAACTACCGAAATGAATGTAGTTCATGCCGTAAGGATTGTACTGTATCCAGTCTTCTCTCGGCTGTACTCCAACTAGTTCACCTCGATTGCCACCGGCGCAACTCAATAGAGTCGATCCTATGACCAGGAAAAAAATCAAATTTTTCATATCGTGCAGGTTATTAATCCTCATTTAAAATAATTACAGCAACCGTGGTTTACGGCTTTTTATCCAAGATGGTTTCAAGTTCTTTTATAAAAACCGTGGGTTTTTGTAAACCCGATTTGGTAAAGGTTTAGCAATCTTCAAACAGTAGCTTAGCATAAGTTCATGACTGCCACTACTGTAGTTGTTAAGTTCTGAAGTTGTTAAGTCATATGAATACCCTATTCTCAGTGTGCTCTTTCCACTAGGAAATTCATATTGATAACCCGCCATTGGAGCAATGGCATCTTCAAGCCTGTAGCTTACCCCAAACCAAAAAGTGTTGGCATACATAACGGTAGCATTTACATCTAATTGTGTAGAGGCCAAATCTGTTTTCGCCAAAACGTGTGGCGTAAGCTTCAGTTGAGGCGTAAGATCAAAGTTATAGCCTGCCATAAAGTAGAGATGACGGGCTACCTGAATATTCATTTCCGAAAGATCTCCCTCATTAAGGTGAACCACAGAAGCCCCAACATAATACTTTGGATTATATAGATATGCACCAAATGATGCATCAAAAACAGTTGCGTTTTGATCTCCAACAGGAATACCACCATCACCCAAACCTGTACCTATCCCAGCATTTACCATTTGAATTGTAATCGTAAGCTACCCAATCATAGTTTAAGGCACTGCTAATAACACCAACAGAAACTCCAAGACCAAGCCTTGTAGAACCACCTAATTTAAGGTGATATGCATAAGACAACCTCGCTGAAGTAGTGGTTTGAGGACCTATTTCGTCAAGCATAACACTCAATCCTACACCACTCTTAATAGAAGATATAGGAGCAGAAAGGTTTAAGAGCGCTGTATTAGGCTGACCTTCAAAACCTGACCATTGCTGGCGACCAAGAAGCGTAGCACAAATGGCATCCTGACTTCCCGCAGAACCCGGGTTTATAGAAAGCCGATCATACATAAATTGGGTAAATTGTGGATCCTGTTGTCCAAAAAGGCTTGCAGAACCGAGGCTCGCAGCGATTAAAAGAAGGTAAATTTTTTTCATGCAATTAAATGGTTTCTTTAACTAAAATAACCCCTTTTTTGGGGTCATTTGGTGCTAAGATCGATGCTAAAATAGCTAAATTCTTAAACTGACAAAAATTTTTAACGAAGTAGTTTAGAAGTAGGGTTTATAATTTCGAACGTGGAAAGGATTCCTAAGCCTTAAAAAACGTTAACCCAACTTCTGATATGTGCGCCACCACATGTCAGGGACATCTCCCCTTCCTGCTTGCTCATAATCACTGTAACTACATGGTACTAAGTGATGTCTACCTAATTTTCCCTGTGCTCCACCCGTATAAGGTACGTTCATCCACCACTTATCCGTACGCTTACTTTTGTAAAAAATCATCTCATCTTTACCGTCCGGAAGGTGCACTTTATACTCCAAAAAGTTTTTTTTGCTGAATAGTGGAAATTCACGTTGACGGTAGCAAAATCCGTCAATTGTACACCAAACCATCTGGGCCAAAAGCATCGCCGTTTGCCTTAACGGATCTAGCGACACATCATAGTTATAGAAACCTATAGAAGTAGTCTTATCACTTATGCCGGCATATCGAGCCAATTGGCAAGCTTGCTCCCCTGTAAATCCATTTGGCTGGGCAGAACCGGGAGCGGCAGAATTTCGAATAGCTCCCACATCGAAGCTAACAATATCTGCATTCCGCAAAAGCGGCTCTGTGGTTTTAAAATCAGAAACCAAAGAGCCAAGCCGGTGTGCATCAAAGAATAATTTTTCAATTAGCGAAAGACTGGCCGGATCCGACAGATATGTTTGATATCCCAAAATACTTAAGTTGAAGAGGTAGCTGGGGTCGTGCAACACTATTTTGCTTAAGTAATTAGAAGGAGAAATCTCATCTCTAAATTCGCCTAAGTCTATGGAAGAATCAATCACGGCCAGATTAACAGTAGATTCCAACACCTCGTAAGCCGCGTAATTTGCAAAAGTAATTTCTTGAGATCCCCCGAGAATAATAACGGCGATATTTCTGTCGATGACACTTTTGACAACCATTTTTACAGCATGATCGGTATCATAAGGAGTAGCCCCTGCAGAAATATTACCCAAATCCACAATTTTGATATTCGGTCCATGGTGGTAAAGCGTTAAGAGCTTTTCGCGAATAGCATTTGGAGCTGATGCGATGGAATCATTATCTGCGCGCCGGGCTTCCTCCACACCGAGCAATACAACATCTACACCTTCTAAATCCGGAAAATGGCCAGGCCTGTGCAGATCAATAAAATTGGCCAATAATTCCGGAGAACTCCCTTCCGGAGGAGTCGGCATATCCACCGGTTGCAGCAGATATGCAAAATCGTCAGTCCAATCCATACTCTAGAACCTTATTTTTTCTTAGTCGACTTTTTGGTTGCCTTTTTCTTGGCAGGTGCCTTTTTCGTTGCTGCTTTCTTAGCGCCTGTGGTCGAAGCCGATTTTTTAGGAAACCTACCGCCTTTTTTCTCAGGTGCCTCTTTAATAATCTTCATGCAATCTTCATAGCTAAGCTCTGTCGGCTCAACATCCTTTGGAAGCTTGTAATTCGTTTTCCCTACTTTTAAATAAGGTCCCCAACGACCGTTGAGAAGCTGCATGTCTTCATCTTCATCAAAAGTCTTGATGAGCTTTTCACGATCTGCTTTTCGCTTTGCTTCAATTACTTCTATCGATCTGTCCAGATTAATGCTAAGTGGATCATCACCATCTGCTTCTTTGATACTGTAAAATGCGCCTTTGTGGCGAAGGTATGGTCCGAAACGACCAATTGCTGCAGTTACATCTACATCTTCATACTGCCCTACTTTTCGCGGAAGCTTAAATAAATCAAGCGCTTCTTCCAGTGTAATGCTGGTAATACTTTGGTCTTTTTGAAGACTTGCAAACTGTGGTTTCTCTTCATCGTCGGGGCTACCAATCTGAACCATTGGTCCATATCTACCGATACGCGCAATAATAGGCTTGCCTGTTTTAGGGTCGTCGCCAAGCTGCCGCTCACCGGATGCCCGGTCGCTATTCTCTGCTACATCTTCAAGACTTTCATTAAACCCAGTGTAGAAGTTTTTAAGCATGGCCGTCCACTTCAGGGCGCCTTCAGCGATATCATCAAATTGCTTCTCTACAGATGCCGTGAAATCGTAATTCATGATTTTTTCAAAATTCTCAACGAGAAAATCATTTACAACGATACCAATATCTGTAGGAAAGAGTTTTGATTTCTCTGCTCCTGTATTTTCTGTTTCTACAGATTCATTCAATCCTTTATTATCGAGCGTAATCAAGTTATACTGTCTCGTGTGTCCTTCTCTATCTTCTTTTACCACGTAGCCACGCTTTTGCACAGTACTGATGGTTGGTGCATAGGTAGAAGGACGGCCAATACCCAACTCTTCGAGTTTCTTAACCAGGCTCGCCTCAGTATACCTCGGAGGATGGTTACTAAAACGCTGCGTAGCTGTAATGATCTTTCTCTCCAGCGCATCACCTTTTTTCATTTCCGGCAACAATCCTTCAGCCTCTTTCTCCTCATTATCATCATCAGTTCCCTCCATATATACTTTTAGGAAACCATCGAACTTAATAACCTCACCGCGGCCGATAAAATTTGAAATGTCAAGTATCGAATCTCCCTTCGCAGCAATGGTAACTTTCGTTTTTTCCAGCTGCGCATCTGCCATTTGTGATGCCAGAGTTCTTTTCCATATCAAATCATACAAGCGTTGCGCGCTGCTATCGCCTTTCACCGATTTGCGCGACATATCAACCGGGCGAATTGCCTCGTGAGCTTCCTGCGCACCCTTGCTCTTAGTTGAAAATTTTCTTGGTTTTGAATACTCAGAACCATAGCTTGAAGTAATCTCTGCTTTGGCAGCATTCACAGCTGTATCCGAAAGATTCAAACTATCGGTACGCATATATGTAATGTTACCTTCTTCGTATAGTTTTTGCGCTACCGTCATGGTGCGGGCTACTGAGAAACCAAGCTTACGGCCGGCTTCCTGTTGCAAAGTAGAAGTGGTAAATGGTGCTGCAGGCGATTTTTTTGCCGGCTTCACTTCCAAATCACCAACGCTAAAGTCGGCTTTTACACAGGCCTGCATGTATTCGCGCGCTTCCTCAACAGTTTTAAAA
The DNA here is from genome assembly GCA_963748925.1 of uncultured Cryomorphaceae bacterium. Taxonomy (GTDB): domain Bacteria; phylum Bacteroidota; class Bacteroidia; order Flavobacteriales_D; family Cryomorphaceae; genus Cryomorpha. The sequence goes on from CAVVKG010000007.1 coordinate 378,461, forward strand.
CGTTTTGAAAGTTCGGCTTTAAATGCTTTTCCTTTTATATCAAAGACACCGGTTACCCTATAAGATACTTCTTCTGTAAAATTCTGAATATCCCTTTCACGCTCTACGATCAATCGCACTGTAACAGACTGCACACGTCCTGCGCTAAGCGAAGGCTTAATCTTTTTCCATAAAATAGGCGAAATTCCAAATCCCACCAGCCTGTCAAGAATTCTACGCGCCTGCTGAGCATCTACCAATCGGTAATCTATCTTCCTTGGATTTTCAATCGCCTTGTCTATAGCACTCTTGGTAATCTCATGAAAAACAATTCGCTTGGTGTCCTTATCTTTCAAATTCAGAGATTCCTCCAGGTGCCATGAAATAGCTTCTCCCTCGCGGTCCTCATCAGTCGCCAGCCACACCACATCGCTTTTCTTAACCAATGCCTTTAACTCGGCAATTACTTTCACCTTATCCGGCGAGACCTCATATTCGGGTTCAAAATTATTATCAACATCAACCGAAAGACCTTTCTTTTTAAGATCGCGTACATGACCAAAACTCGACTTTACAGTAAAATCTTTACCTAGAAATCCTTCTATAGTTTTTGCCTTGGCGGGTGACTCAACGATTACTAAGTTCTTTGACATATTAGGAGTGTTTTCGGGTGTGAATTCGAGATATTCTCTCGCACAAAGTAAAGCACTTTAATTTTAACTGCGGAGAAATATGATAGCGGAGTAGAAAGAATCCTCTAAATGAAGTGGTTAAATTATTCATTTTCAACGCCTCAAAATCAACGTGTCATTTTGGCAGAACCCATTAAAAATCTTTATCTTTGCCGCTTTAATCAAAGATATTTATGCTTAGCGAATCAAATAAGGTATTAGACGAAACTCGTCAGGGAGAGGCTACAATTGTAGAAAGTGAAGTAAAGAAAAATGGCAAGAAACTCTATTTGGAAAGCTATGGCTGCCAGATGAATTTTGCCGATAGCGAGATCGTTGCGTCTATTCTAGCCAAAGAAGGTTATGAAACGACGCGAAACGCTGAGGAAGCTAATTTGGTTTTACTCAATACTTGCTCCATCCGCGATAACGCAGAGCAACGTGTGCGCAACAGACTGAATCATTTTAATGGTATCAAAAAGCGCAATCCCGATTTTTTAATTGGTGTGCTGGGATGCATGGCCGAGCGATTAAAATCACAGTTGCTTGAAGAAGAGCAGCTTGTAGATATGGTTGTAGGCCCTGATGCGTATCGCGATCTTCCCGGACTAATTGAAGAAGTTACAGATGGCCGCAAGGCTGTGAATGTTTTGCTTTCGCGGGAAGAGACGTATGCGGAGATTAATCCAATAAGACTTAATAGCAATGGTGTTACAGCTTTCATTTCTATTATGCGAGGTTGCGACAATATGTGTGCTTTCTGCGTTGTGCCATTTACGCGTGGCCGCGAACGTAGCCGGGATCCGGAATCGATTGTACGCGAAGCGGCTTATCTTTTTCAAGAAGGCTATCGCGAGGTAACTCTTCTTGGTCAAAACGTGGATTCGTACCGCTGGAACATTTCCAAAAAGGGAGAAGTTACCGATCCGAATAAGGAAACCGTAAACTTTGCCCAGCTTATGGAAAAAGTGGCTTTGGTAAATCCTGAGTTGCGGATTCGCTTCTCCACTTCGCATCCAAAAGACATGACTGACGATGTGCTTCACACCATGGCGAAGTACAAGAATATTTGCGAGTACATTCACCTGCCGGTGCAGAGTGGAAGTACCGAAGTGCTTAAGCGAATGAATCGTGGTTATACGCGCGAATGGTATATGAATAGAATAGATGCCATCCGCCGAATTATGCCTGATTGCGCAATAAGCACAGATATGATAAGCGGTTTTTGCGGCGAGACCGATGCCGACCATGCTGATACAATCTCGATTATGAAAGAGATTGATTACGAGTACGCTTATATGTTTAAATATTCTGAGCGACCAAAAACACTGGCCGAGAGAAAATTTGAAGATGATGTGCCCGAAGAGGTAAAGCAGGCGAGATTAGAAGAAGTTGTTGCGGTGCAAAGAGCGAGTTCGCTAAAGCGAAACCTTGAAAGTGTAGGAAAGACTTATGAGGTGCTGGTAGAAGGCGTTTCAAAAAAATCTGACAAACAAATGTTTGGACGCAACAGCCAGAATGCAGTTATCATTTTTGACAAAGCGGATTATAAACCAGGGATGTACCTGAACGTTAGAGTCAATGATTGTACTTCGGCAACTCTCTTTGGAGAAGTAGTTTAATGAATTATCAATGTGTGAATGGTGAAAGTGTGAATTTACGAATGAGGTGTGTGGGGTTTGAGAGTTTCGTCCACCAAACTTCGAAACACTTAGCACCCACCCTGAATCAAGTTCAGGGTGACTACTAAAAACCAGTAATGGAAATACAACAGATAAAACAACGTTTTGGCATTATTGGCAACTCGCCTGCGCTAAACCGTGCCATTGATATTGCCACGCAGGTTGCGCCTACAGATATTTCAGTTCTTATAAACGGAGAAAGCGGAACAGGTAAAGAAACAATGCCGCAGATCGTTCATCAGCTATCTGCACGCAAGCATGGCCAATATATCGCTGTAAACTGCGGCGCTATTCCCGAAGGAACGATTGATTCTGAGCTATTTGGACACGAAAAAGGCTCTTTTACCGGAGCGCACGATTCGCGAAAAGGATATTTTGAAGTAGCCAACGGGGGAACTATTTTTTTGGATGAAGTAGGCGAATTGCCTATTCAAACCCAAGCACGATTGCTTCGCGTTCTCGAGTCTGGTGAGTTTATTCGCGTAGGCTCATCAAAGGTCATTAAAACCGATGTACGAATTATCGCAGCCACTAACGTGGATATGAATTCGGCTATTCGCAACGGTAAATTCAGAGAAGATCTTTTTTACAGATTGAATTCCGTGCCTATCTATCTGCCGCCTTTGCGCGACCGAAAAGAAGATATTGCTCTCCTTTTCAGGAAATTTGCAGTCGATTTTGCCGAGAAATACCACATGCCCACCATAAGATTGAGTGATGAAGCTGAACGCCTGCTCGAAAATTACAGATGGCCGGGAAATATCAGGCAGTTAAAAAACATCACTGAACAACTTTCGGTTATAGAACCCGAGCGAAATATCAATGCCACCGTTCTAAAACAGTATTTGCCAGATATCGATAAGCGAAACCTACCTGCTACAATAGCTCAGGAGAAAGCGGGCGGCGACTTTACCGAAAGGGAGATTTTGTACAAATTTCTTTTTGAAATGCGTCAGGATATCAGCGACCTGAAAACCATTGTACTGGAGCTTTTGCAAAACAAATCTCAAAGCGGTAACAATATGAATACCAGCCATCCTGCAGCCCTGAAGCGCCTTTACCAGGATGAGCAACGCGACATGGATCCAGCTGATAGCCCGATCATTTCTGCCGATCATCAGCCTTATGGGTATAGTAAGACAGTAGATGGTACAGAAATTGCTGATCACGAAGAATACGAGGAGTCACTTTCGCTAGAAGATACCGAGCGCGAACTCATTCAAAAAGCACTGAAACGTCATAATAACCGACGCAAAAATGCAGCGAAAGAATTGGGTATTTCTGAGCGAACACTTTATCGTAAAATAAAAGAGTACAACCTGAAATAATCGAATGAAGCGTTTTCTGATCTTAGCACTTTTGGCTCTTAGCCTCCTGGCGATACAAAATTGTACTGTTGGCTATTCCTTTACCGGGGCAGATATTCCGGCCGAAGCCAGCACTTTTTCAGTTAAAACTTTTCAGGTAGCCACTCCACTTGCTCCTCCAACTTATAACTTGCTGATTACGGAGGGACTAAAAGATTTGATGCTTTCGCAGACTTCTCTGGATTTGGCCGAGAAGCGCGGTGACCTTCAATACGAGGGAGTTGTGACCAGGTATGAAATTAGCAATGCCGGAATTTCTTCAGAAGAGGTAACAAGTATTAATAGATTAACTATTTCTGTTAAGGTGAAATACATCAACACTTTTGAGCAAGAAAAAAACTTTGAAAAATCGTTTAGCCAATTTTCTGACTATGATTCACAAGAAAATTTTAGCGCTGTAGAAGAGCGGTTGATTCAAGAAATAAATGATAAACTTACGCAAGACATTTTCGACGCATCATTAGGAGCCTGGTAATGCAACAAAAGGAGATAATAGCATCAATGAATGCCAAAAGAATCAGAGGCATTGCAGATTTTCAAGATATTGAAAGTCTTTCAGATCGCTTTCCCTATTGCTCCACCTTCCAAACCTTAAAGGCAATAGGATTAAAGGAGCAAGACAGCATTGAATTTAAAACTCAGTTAAACAGGGCATCAATTGCTATTCAGGATCGCTCTAAACTGTATGAGTATATTGTTAAAGAAAACTTTCTGAGTAGAATTGAAGAAAGCGAAGCAGAAGAAAGTGAAACAAAAGAAAAAGTAATATTACAATCTTCGCCAGTTAAAGAAAGTGACCAGCCGAATTCTAATTCGAAAGCAAATGAATCTCGGGAAGAAAACGAAATACTTTCCCCTGAAACGAAATCGGAAATTTCATCGCCTACGGCAACCACCGATGAATCTGATTCGGAACATTTTAAAACAGAAACCCTCGAAGATCAGATCATGCGTGAGGCCATCACCCAATTAGGTGAGATGGAAACCGATATGCGCTTTTCAGAAATGGCTTCGATAGATCAACAGGGCGAGATGTCAATGCCTACTAAGAGCGATGCAGCATCAGAACCGAATAGCGACGAGCCGCTTAGTTTTGGTGCCTGGCTTTTGAAAAAAGACAATAAGGATACTCAAAAGGCACCCGAAGACCGACATATAATTGACAAATTTATTCAGGAAAGTCCGCAAATCACTCCGGTGAAGAAGGCTTTTTTCTCGCCCTCACAAATGGGTAAACTCAGCTTGATAGAGGACGAATCATTTGTAACAGAGACACTTGCCGGAATTTATGAGCGTCAGGGAGATTTCAAGAAGGCTGCAAAAGCCTATAAAAATCTAGGGTTGAAATTTCCAGAAAAAAGACTTTACTTTGCAGACCTTCAAAAAAGAGCTGAAGAACAAATAAAATAATCATTATGCAAATTTTCATTTTTGTACTCATTATACTCGTTTGTGTATTTCTTGCACTTATTGTTTTGATTCAAAACCCAAAAGGTGGCGGATTAGATTCGAGTTTTCAATCAGCAAACCAAATAGGTGGTGTTAAGCGCACTGCTGACTTTTTAGAGAAAAGCACCTGGTCTTTAGCAATCGGATTATTTGTTCTTTGCCTTGTTTCGGCAGGAATGCAAGAGCGTGGATCTGTTGTAAAATCTACCGCTCCAGTATATGAAGAAGCAGTTCCGGTACAGCAGCAACCGGCAGATCAAGGCGCGGCCGAGATGCCAAACGAAGAAAATGCCCCTGACTAATAATCAGGTTGCCTGAATTAGGTTAAATACCCAATTTAAAATATTTTAAATGTCAGTGTGTCACATCGCACTGACATTTTTTTTTGTTATGTGTCAAAAAGCGGAAAACTTAGCAGCATTTCCATATTGGCACATTTTCTGACCACTGCATTGTCAAACCTTTAAAATTAAAAATCAATGTCAATAAATTTTAAACCAATTGCAGGCTCTCAGAATAGAGTAGTTGTAGAAACTGCACCTGCGGAAGAAAAAACGGCCAGCGGAATCTACATTCCGGATACCGCCAAAGAAAAACCGCTTCAAGGAACTGTTATCTCTGTAAGCGATGAAGACGAAAAAGGGAAAAAACCAAAAATTCAGGCAGGTGACCAGGTATTTTACGGACAGTACGCCGGCACAGAAATCAAGCTAGAAGGAAAGAAATTCCTCATTATGCGTGAGTCTGATATATTCGGCGTAATAGGTAGTAACTAATTCTTGTTTTCGACCATACGCTCTTATTCAGGATTATGCCTGATTCTGGACTCTATGATCGAAGCAATAATCAGTAAAACCCATTTCCAATTAAATAAAACATTATCACATTATAAAAAGCAAATAATATGTCTAAGAAAATAACTTTTGATGTAGATGCACGCGACAAACTCAAAAAAGGGGTTGATGCGTTAGCAGACGCTGTAAAAGTAACGCTTGGCCCAAAAGGTCGAAATGTCATTATCGATAAAAAATTCGGAGCTCCAACTATCACGAAAGATGGTGTAACAGTAGCTAAAGAAATTGAGCTTAAAGACCCTATCGAGAATATGGGTGCTCAAATGGTTAAAGAAGTAGCTTCTAAAACTGCCGACATGGCTGGTGACGGAACCACAACTGCTACCGTTTTGGCTCAGTCTATGGTTACTACCGGATTGAAAAACGTAGCCGCTGGTGCAAATCCAATGGATTTAAAAAGGGGTATTGACAAAGCTGTAGCAACAGTAATTGAGAACCTCAAGAAAATTTCGCGTGAAGTAGGCGACGACAACTCAAAAATTGAGCAGGTGGCCACCATTTCTGCAAACAACGATAACACCATCGGTAAATTGATTGCTGAGGCTATGGCCAAAGTAAAAAAAGAAGGTGTAATTACAGTTGAAGAAGCGAAAGGAACTGAAACCTACGTTGACATTGTAGAAGGTATGCAGTTTGACCGCGGGTATTTGTCGCCATACTTCGTGACCAACTCTGAAAAGATGGTTGCCGAACTTGAAAATCCTTACATCCTTATATACGATAAGAAGATTTCGAATATGAAAGATCTTCTTCCTGTATTGGAGAAAGCTGCACAAACAGGCCGACCGCTTTTAATCATCTCTGAAGATGTAGAAGGTGAAGCGCTTGCTACACTTGTTGTAAACAAAATACGTGGATCCCTGAAAATCGCTGCAGTTAAAGCTCCCGGTTTTGGCGATCGCAGAAAAGCAATGCTCGAAGACCTGGCTGTCTTAACAGGCGGAACAGTAATATCTGAAGAGCAAGGCCGTAAATTGGAAGATGCAACACTTGAAGATTTGGGTACTTGTGAGAAAATTTCGATTGACAAAGACAATACAACCCTTGTAAATGGCGCCGGAGAAAAATCGGCAATAGAGGGACGCGTTAATCAGATTAAGGCACAAATAGAATCTACAACATCAGATTACGATAAAGAGAAACTTCAAGAACGCCTTGCTAAGCTTGCGGGCGGTGTTGCTGTACTTTATGTAGGTGCCGCTACTGAAGTGGAAATGAAAGAGAAGAAAGACAGAGTAGATGATGCACTTCACGCAACCAGAGCCGCTGTAGAGGAAGGAATTATTCCTGGTGGTGGTGTTGCCTATATTCGTACACTTTCAAGTCTTGAAGGATTGAAAGGCATCAATGCTGATGAGAACACTGGTATTCAAATAGTAAGACGAGCTTTGGAAGAACCACTTCGCCAAATCGTGTCTAACGCTGGAGGAGAAGGCTCGGTAGTTGTACAGAAAGTACGCGAAGGCAAAGGTGATTACGGATACAACGCCCGCACAGATGAGTATGAAGATTTACATGCTGCAGGTGTTATTGACCCTACAAAAGTAGCTCGAGTAGCTCTTGAGAATGCCGGATCTATAGCCGGAATGCTCCTGACCACTGAGTGTGTTATTTCTGATATTGAAGAAGAAAGCTCTTCACCAGCCGGAATGGGTGGTATGGGTGGAATGGGCGGAGGAATGCCCGGTATGATGTAAAAGTCCATCCTTTTTCCAATATTTAACAAAGCTCCGCACAATTGCGGGGCTTTTTTTTTCTCCAACACCTAAATCAGTATGCGTTCATAACAAACGATTTAGTGTGATTAATGTTATTTGTGCATTAATTACACCTTATTTTTTTATTCGAATCTTGTTAATTCTTCATAATAATTTCTACATTGACCTAGATTTCCAAGCTCGACATACAAGTCAGCTTAATTATTAAACCACTAAATCCACCAAAAATTTAGCCTATGAAAATTAGCAAAATGCTGCTCACAGGACTGATGATTATCTCATCGGCTCTTCTATTCGGGCAGTCCAAAACAGTAACAGGTACTGTTACTGCAGAAGATTCGGGAGAGACACTTCCCGGGGCGACTGTAGTAGTAGAGGGTACCACCACCGGAGTCGTCTCCGACATTAATGGTAAGTATAGCATTGACACCGAAGTCGGCAAAACGCTAGTCATTAGTTTCATTGGTATGCAAGATAAAAAGGTCACAATTGGAGAATCTAATGTGTATGATGTTGCATTAGTAACCGGTGTTGATCTCGATGAGTTTGTAGTAACTGCTCTTGGTATTTCCAGGGAAAAGCGAGCTCTGGGATATGCTGTAAGTGATGTGAGCGGTGAAGAATTAAATCGTTCCGGAGAGCAAAATGTAATTCAGGGTTTGGCAGCGAAAGCTCCCGGAATCCAGGTTACAGGTTCGGGTGGTACACCTGGAGCTTCCAGTAAAATTCTCATTCGAGGCCCATCTTCTTTTACAGGGGAAAATCAACCCTTAATCGTCGTTGATGGTGTTCCGATTGACAATAGTACTACACAATCTTCACCGAGAGATTATCCTTTCAACGAAAACTTGCAAGGTGTCAATAACTCTAATAGAGCTATTGACATAAATCCGAATGACGTTGAGTCGGTTACGATTTTGAAAGGACCGGCTGCGGCTGCCCTATATGGAGCGAGGGCTGGGAATGGAGCGATTATTTATACTACCAAAAGAGGTAAGATGGGTAAAGGAGTTGGAGTAAGGGTTTCGAGTTCAGTTGAACTTACAACTGTAAACAAACTTCCTGAATTCCAAGACACATATGTCTCAGGAAATGGCGGAGATTACACTCCACCAGCTGATCCGGGACCAGATGAGCGCTTTGATAATGCTCCTTATTTCATTTCAAACGATGATATTGGATACGGAACATCCGGAAGTTGGGGTCCAACTGCTGAAAGTCTTAATTTAGAAACTTTCGACAATGCCGAAAACTTTTACCAGACTGGTGTATCTTTTAACAATAATATAGAAGTGTCTGGCGGTTCTAAAAATGCAGCGATTCGTCTTTCTATTGGAGATACAAGAACAGAAGGAATGGTTCCCAACACGAACTTTGACAGAACATCTGTTCGTTTAACAGCAGACTTGAATCTCACTGATAAGCTCAAAATTGGGGGAACTGCCAATTACATAAAGTCTAACAGTACAATGGCTCAGAATGGAAGTAATTTATCAGGTGTAAGTTTAAGTTTGTTTAGAATGCCTATCAATTTCGATGTTAGGAACTACCAAACACCAAACTTAGGCTACAACAATTCTTATTTCTTCGCTTATGATAACCCGCTATATTCAGTTTATGAAAACCCGTTTACATCAGATGTAAACAGAATAATAGGAAACTTCTTTGTGAACTGGGATTTCGCAGAAAACTTCAATGTAACATACCGTATTGGAGCTGATGCATACTCTGATGAGAGAACTCAAATATTTGCTGTTTCCTCAAATAATGATGATATCGGACAAGTTGGGCAAATTAATGAAAACCGCTTGACAAGCTCTCAACTTTACGGTGACTTCATTCTGAGCTATACTAAATCGCTTTCTGAAAAAATGAATATTACCGCTCAGGTTGGGCATAACTTCACCATTAACAATTTTGATGATGTCTTCGCGAGAGGTCGAATTATGTCAATACCGAACTTTTATAATTTGGCTAATACCTCAGACTTATACTCTTCACAATTCACAGAGAACCTGAGAACGTTTGCCTTCTTTGGAAACGTTGAGTTTGACTATGATCGTTGGTTTTACCTTACTCTTACAGGAAGAAATGAGTGGGCATCATCATTTGAGTTAGATAACAACAATTTTTTCTACCCTTCGGTTAGTACTTCCATCGTTTTCACAGAGCTATGGGATTCAAAACCCGACTGGCTTTCTTTTGGAAAAGTACGGTATTCATTTGCTCAAGTAGGTATTCCTGCTTCGCCATATAATACCCGCACATACTATAACACTCCTACTTATACGGATGGATTCACCAATGGATTGACGTTTCCTTATGGTGGGATCAATGGATATGGAATATCAGACGATCTTGGAGATCCTGAATTAAAACCTGAAATACTTACTGGAAACGAAGTTGGACTTACTTTGAACTTTCTGGATGATTTAGTATCCTTGGATTTCACCTATTACAATCAGAAATCCTCTGATGTATTGTTGTTTAGACCACTAGCTCAAAGCTCTGGTTACGCAAGCCAATACACCAATGCAGCTGAAATGGTGAATCAAGGATTTGAAGTTCAGTTAGGAATTAACCCAATTAGAAAGCAAGATTTCACATGGAGAGTTGACATCAACTGGGCAACGAATAAAAACGAAGTAACCAAGCTTTCTGAAGGAGTTGAAGAAGTAAACCTGGAAGCAGCGTTTGCATCAATTGGTTCATTCGCCATTGTTGGTGAACCGATCGGGGTGTTTTATGGTACCCGATGGAAAAGAGATAGTGGTGGAAATGTTATAGTTGGTGAGAACGGAGTTCCAATTTTAGATCCTCAAACAGGAAATATAGGGAGCTGGATTCCTGATTGGACTGCTGGTTTAAGAAATACCTTTACATACAAGGATTTGACATTATCCTTTCTTTTTGACTTCCGTAAGGGAGGTGATATCTGGAACGGTACTTATGCCCGACTTAACAATCTAGGACGGTCTGCAGATTCAGAAGATCGCGAAAGAATGTACGTTGTAGAAGGTGTTACAGAATCGGGAGAAGTTAACGAAGTAGAGATTGATGCGAATACTTATTACAAAGCTGTAGTTGGCGATGCCGGTGGAGCTGCTGAAGAATTTGTTGAAACAGTAGATTGGATTCGATTACGAGATCTTTCACTTTCCTATCGATTAAAGTTCAGTGAAACTGCAAAAATCAGTCATTTAGACTTGACTTTCACATCAAGAAATCTTTTGCTAATTACTGACTATAAAGGCGTTGACCCTGAAACCAGTTTGACAGGTGCTGGATCAAACCTTAACGGTTTCGATTATTTTAATAATCCTGGTGCCAAATCGTTCATTTTTGGTGTATCCTTCTCATTTTAACACAAGAATAATCAAACTATGAAAACTCTAAAATCAATATTTAAATTATCGATAATGGTAGTCTTCGCTTGGGGTATAACTTCTTGTGATGGTTTCCTAGAAGACGATATCGTATCGCCAAATGATCCGGCCGAAGTAACGCCTGAACTTTTGCTTGCGAATGTGCAAGTTGCCACTTTTGCAACTTACTCGGGACAGCTAACACGTCAGAGTTTAGTTTTTTCCCAGCAACTTGCGGGTACTGAAGAAGGTTCACAATCAACTGAAATTGCTCAGTACAATGTAACGGAAATCACTAATGAAAATGAGTGGGAAGTTATCTGGGCAGGCGCTGTTGTGGATTGTAGAAACATTATTTCTGAATATGGTAGTGAAGCCCCATATTACTCCGGAATCGCCAAAGTTGTTATGGCGTTAAATATCGGAGTTGCGACAGATCTTTGGGGAGCCGTTCCTTTTGACGAAGGGGGACAAGGACTAGCAGTAGACCTCCAGCCACAATTTGAATCTCAAGCAACTATTCTAGCTAAGATGCAAACCCTTTTGGATGATGCTATAGCTGATTTACAAAGACCACTTGAAGATAACGCGTTCGTTCCAGGAGCTGACGATTTAATCTTTGGCGGAAACGTTGAAAACTGGATTGTTACCGCGTATATTCTTAAAGCAAGATATGCTAACAGACTTAGCGGAATAGATCCTTCAGGTTCTGCAACGAATGTTTTAGAGCACCTTACAAATAGCGGTGTAAGCGGACCAGAGACGGACGCATTTATGGCCTTTTTTGGCGGAAATGCAGCAAACCAATGGGATGCTTTTCAATCTAACAGACAAGGTTACTATTCTATAAGTGAGTCTTTCGTTAACATGTTAGTTGATAATGATGATCCAAGATTGCCTTTCTTCGTTGCTGAAGACGGTGACGGTGGTTTTAGCGGAACGCCAATAGATGACCCATCAGTAACAGGTACTTCTTACGTTGGTCCATATTACTCAACACCTTCTGCACCACTGCCATTGGTAACTTATGTAGAGGCTAAATTTTTGGAAGCTGAAGCTCAGTTACGTGCAGGAAGCCCCGGTGATGCTGCAACTGCTTTAAATGATGCCGTTATCGCCTCAGTTGAACAGGTAACAGGGGAAGCAGCACCTACAGCTTTTGTGGATGCTTTCGCGAGTGAGGATGCAGGTTCAATTACAATTGAGAAAATTATGACTCAAAAGTACATTGCCATGTTTATTCAAATAGAGGTTTATGCTGATCAGCGTAGAACTAATATTCCTTCACTTAACCCAAACCCTAACGCTGTTAATCCTGGTATTCCACTGCGATTACCTACTCCTCAAAGTGAGCGTTTGTACAATCCAAACGCCATTGTGGTAGGAAACATTCTACAACCTGTTTACTGGGATGTGAATTAATCTAAAAAGTTAAATTTTCGTTATTAAACCCTTCCCCTTACCGGGAAGGGTTTTTTATTGGATTCTTGTATTACCTTCGCACGAAATTTGTAACCTTTTAAGTGAAAAACCTGTTTAAGAATACTGTATCCAAGAACATTCTGCTATGAAAGAGAAATGTCTGGAGGGTTTAAAAAGAAGTGATTTCGAATTGCTTTTAAAAACCCCTGAAAATGACTTGCTGGGTGAAATAATCCGGCTAAACTGTACGATTTATCAAAACACACTGGATGTGATTAAAGTCAGTACGCATATTCGCTTACGAAAAACACGCGCTGCTTAGCTCTCCGGTAAAAAACGACTAAAAAACCGCCTCATTAATTTGATGGCGGTTTTTTTTATCTTCAAGGTTTCAAAACCATTTCCCACTCATGAGATTTTTGATAAACTTCATTTATACATTGGTTGTTTTATGTATGGGACAAAATGTCCAGGCACAAAATCTTTTTGAACTGGAAACAGGTGAAATAAATTTCGTTTCAGACGCTCCGCTGGAACTAATCAAAGCCAAAAATGAATCTTTTCAATTTCTAATAGACACTGCAATCGGTGAATTTGCTTTAAGCATACCTATTTCAAAGTTCAATGGATTTAACAGCGCCTTGCAGCAGGAGCACTTTTTTGAGAATTACATGGAAACCGATAAATATCCGTCTGCCACTTTCACAGGTAGAGTTCTCGATGACCTAAAATACCGCACCGGATCCTTTGACGTAATTGTGCGTGGACAACTCAACATTCATGGAATAAAAAAGGAAAGAATAATTGAGGCCAGTTGTGAATGGATCACTCCCGAAAGATTAACTGTGACTTCTACCTTTACTGTTCCATTGGCAGATCACAATATCGAAATACCCAGAATCGTATTTCAAAAAATAGCAGAAATAATCAAAGTGGACATCCAAGCTGAATTAGGACCAAAAAGTGAAAATTAGAATAACGTTATTTCTCCTTTTGCTTAGCGCATCCGGCTATTGCCAATGGATGCCGCTGACCCACGAGTTCAGAGTGCGTAATCTCAATGACTCGCTACGTTCAAAATTTCTCGTAACTGACTTTCAGGGAGTGGTGTGGATAGGATCAAATCAAGGATTGCTGCAATACTCAAATGAAAACCTATCGACGATAATAGAGTTTCCGGAAATAATAACCTGTGCTGCAGCTATAGACTCCTCAATTTGGCTGGGGGGAGAGAACGGCTCCATTTTCAAATTGAATACGGCAACCCGCACAGTGAATCAAACAATTATGGGGGCAGATTCGTCTGCCATATCATCAATTGCCTCCTCTGGAGATAATATAGTCGTTTCCACTTTGGGAGAAGGGGTGTATTTGCTAAATGGAGAAAATAAAACGCAATTTTCGACTGATAATTTACTCTCAGACAATTATATCTATGAGGTCAATATAAAAGATGACATCCTGATTTGTGCTACTGACCGCGGTGTAGATGTGATAGACATCAGCGAGAAAAAGCAAGTTAAAAATTTCCCAAGTTCTATAACCACTTCGGTTAGTTATTTGGACTCGGTAATTATTTCAGCTTCCTATAAATATGGACTTGTACAACTCAAGATGGCTGCCACCGATCAACCCATTACGAAAAGTAGTTTAGAAGTAAGAGTATCAAAAATTAAGAAATACGGAAATCGCTTATTTGCATTAACCGATAGAGGAGTTGACGAAATAATTCAATCAGATTCGATTGGGACGACTTCCATTATTAACCGTAGCAATATTATTGATTTCGTAGTCTTGAATGAGGGAATATTGTTGGCATTAAGTGAAAACGGCACTATGCTAATTGCCGATTTGAGATTTTCGAAATCAATAACTGAAACGGAAACAAAAAATACTGCTTTAACACAAAATTCGACTCATCTTTTTACAGGAGGAAATGGGAATGTGCAAATTTGGGATATAAATTCAGGAACCCAGGAAAGAAAAATCCTTCTTGAAGATAGTCCGGTAATTGTAAGTATGGCAGCATCTAATAGTAACTTGTACGTGGGGACTTTTAACCGCGGCATTTACAAATTGAATTTCGAGAAGAATACGATTTCCAAAATTGATACGGCCCAGGGGCTTCCTGACAACAATGTTTTGAGTATGTCTTTAAGAAATGACACCCTCTGGTTTACTACGTTGAGCGGCGTCTCTTGCCTTTTGCCCACAGGCATAGTAAAACAGTACTCCACACCAACAGATGCAACATACATTTACAGCATATTTAGCAGTGATAGCACAATTCTTATAGGAACAGACGGTAACGGACTGTACGAATTGAGGGGCGACAATTTTTTGAGAATGCCTTTTGCTCATTCTTTAACTGACGAAACCATATACCATATTTCTGAAGATGGCAGCAAAAACCTGTGGTTTATTACCAAAAATCAGAATTTACTTCAATACAATAGAGAATTAGATCAATTCTCAACCTTGAATTTAAATCCCGAGGGATATGTAATGGCGACTGGAGGATATGGAAATTCTGCTCTCGCTGTAGGAAATGGATGGCTAAAATATTACGTCGAAAATCGATTAATCACTCTTGAAAACAATCCGGCATTTGAAAATTTGTCAGGAGAGTATATCAACAATATCAAATTTGATGGACACAGGAATATTCTCTTCGCTTCGGGCAAAACACTCTATAAATTCACCTCCGAGTATTTTGATTCCTATCCTCGTGTAGTATTGCAGTCATTCCAAACAAATCTGAATGAGAGGAAACTCACAGCTACAGAGCTAGACTTTGACATCAATCATATCGCGTATACATTCGAGCCGGTTTGGTATCAAAATCCGGAGAACGTTAAATTCAGATATAGATTAATAGGAATAGACGAAGACTGGAATTATAGTTCCGGAAATGCTGCGGTTTATCCTAATTTGAACTATGGCTCGTACACTTTTGAAGTCGAGACCGGACTCGAAAATGAATACTATCCTGAGTCTGCGTTAAAACACACCTTCACAATTGCAAAACCTTACTACAAAGAATGGTGGTTCTTTATTTTGATAATTCTACTTATTGCTTTGATAATATACACCAGCGTTCGATGGCAATTGGGTAGAATGAACCGCAAGTGGTTAAGCGAGAAAAAACTAGTTGAAAGTGAGCTTGCCGTGCTTCGAAACCAGGTTAATCCGCACTTTTTATTCAATAGCTTAAATACATTGATGAACTTGATAGAAACAAAACCTAAGGTAGCGGAAGAATACCTTCAAAGGCTTTCAATTTTTTATAGAAAAATTCTGGAAAATCAGGATGATCAGGTACTAAGCCTCAAGAGCGAAATCGAGAACCTCGAGGAGTATATATACCTTCAGAAACAAAGATTTGGAGAGGCCCTGATACTGGAAATTGAGTTGGATAAAAATTTAGCTGAAACTAAAATTCCTGCATTGACCTTTCAATTACTAGCCGAAAATGCTATAAAACACAATGTCGTATCCCAATCGCATCCCCTTGTAATCAGAATTTACAATGAGGAACGGCAAATTGTAGTCAAGAATATCAAAGCCCCACTTTCTAATGTTTCTGTTGGTACGGGAACAGGTCTTGAAAATATTCAAAGCCGCTATAAAGTGCTGTTTAAAAAACCAATTGAAATTATTGATGACAGTACCGAATTCACAATAAAACTTCCAATTATTCCGCGATGAAGATTTTAATTTTAGAAGATGAGCTTCCGGCCAGTGAGCGTTTAAAGAAGTTGATAATTGAAATCGAGCCTAATGCTGAAATAACAGGCGTATTGGATTCTATAAGCAGCGCTACTGAATTTCTTAAAGACAATTCTCCAGATGTTATTATAAGCGATGTAGAGTTGGCAGATGGATTGTGTTTTGAGATTTTCATGGCAACCAAGACAGCGATTCCAATCATTTTTACTACCGCCTACAATCAGTATGCAATCAGGGCTTTCGAAGCCAATGCAATTGATTACCTCTTAAAGCCTGTGAATCGGAAAGATTTAGCAAAATCTTTCGAGCGATTGCGCGAACGGATGGGTTTAACCAGAGATACAGTTGATTTTGAAGCCATCGCAGATGCCATAAACAAAAAGGAATTACTCCAAACCAAAAGGTATTTGGTAAAATATGGAACAAATATGTTTGTGGTGAACCCAAATGAGGCCGCGTACTTTCACTCCGTTCAGAAATCAACATTTATGATGTCGTCAAAAGGGAAATCCTATCCGCTTGACGAAAGCCTCTCGACGGTGGAGAGCGATTTGAATCCTCTAAACTTTTTCAGGATTAACCGCAATTTAATAGTCAATATTTCAAGTATTGAATCGATGAAATCATTCAGCAAAGGCCGCCTTCAGCTCAATCTCACTCCCGCGTATGATAACGAGAAATTTTGCATCGTAAGTTCTGAACGTGCTCCACAATTTCGAAAGTGGTTAAAAGGAGAGTCAGCCGACTAATTCGAGAGCCACTTAAAATCCATGTTCACCTTTCCCAACGTATTTCTATAAGATTGTAAATTGAGAAATAATGGTAGTACTTGACAACGAAATGAATTTTGCTCTTAAACTAATCAACGAGCACCCGAGGCCGGACCTCGGCATTATCCTCAAAAAAGTGCTCATGAGAAATTCTAAAAATCAGGGAGGAAAGCTCGATTTTACAAAGATCTTTTGGCTGGTTTCCAATCACTCAAACTAGAATAAATCATCATTATCCCTGTTCAGAACCAATATATCCCTGTTCGGCATCATTTATTCTACTCACTCGTTCTAAGACCTTATATTTGGGAAGAAATTAAACCCAAATGAAAAACCTGATTACGAGTATTCTATTTGTATTCATGGGTGTGCTAATTATCATAAGCTGTAAGCACGAGCCCCCCATGCCGCCAATCAATGGCGGTACCGGTGGTACAGGCGGCACAGGTGGTCCGGGCGACACCCTCCCAAATCCTTATCCCTGCGATCCTGATACCATTTATTTTTCGCAAACAATTCTTCCATTACTTGTGAGCAATTGCGCTATCCCCGGCTGCCACAGCGCTGATGATGCTGAGGATGGTGTAATTTTAAACAATTACGAAAATATTATTAATACCGGTGATGTGAGACCCTTTGATCTCGACGGAAGCGATTTATATGAGGTTATAACTGAAAATGACCCGGATGATGTTATGCCACCCCCTGGTGAAGGCAATCCTTTAACCTCAGAGCAGATAGGGTTGATTGCCACCTGGATTCAGCAAGGCGCACTAAATTTAACCTGTAATAATGGGGAATGCGATACAACCAACGTAACATATGTTTCAAAAATAGAGCCTATTATCGCTGCTAAATGTCTTGGTTGCCACTCGGGGGCTTCTCCTCAAGGAGATATAAGCTTGAACGGATATGCCAATGTAAGAGATCAATCCCTTAATGGAAACCTTCTACAGGCAGTTCAACATGTAGGGTCGGCTACACCAATGCCGTACCAAAGTAACCAATTGCCACAATGTGAAATTGACTTAATTAGAATCTGGATAGAGAATGGAGCTCCTCAATAAAAATAAAACCTTAGGAATAGTACTAATTCTTCTGTTGGGCACTTTCATTCCTAGTTGCTATTACGACAATGAAGAAGAACTATACCCTTATGGAAATTTGAATTGTGATACACTAACTAATATTACTTATACCAATTCAATTCAAGCAATTGCAAATACAAACTGCGCTATATCAGGTTGCCACACGGGTGTAAACCCATCAGGGGGAATTGTGCTTGAAACCTATCCGCAATTGAAATCAATCGCTGATAATGGAAAACTGGGAAACCGGGTATTGGTTCAGCAAAACATGCCTCCCGCAGGACCCTTGTCAACATGCGACCTAGAGGCAATTCAAGTCTGGATTAACAATGGTGCTCCAGAATAAACATTAGAAATTATGAAGAAAAAGATAATTCTGTCGGTATTAATTATAGCGGCGATAGCAGTATCTATAGGATACTACATGTTTCAAAAACCAGTTGAGTCTTTACGCGATCAGGAAGCAGACTGGAAAGGAAGTAGCGAAGAGTTATTTGAGGCTTTCGACTCTGACGAAGCCGCAGGAAACAAAACCTATACCGGAAAAATTCTATTGGTAAATGGTACTGTAGTAGAAACTATGGTAAATGCCGATTCAAGTAATACGCTTATTCTTAACTCAGAACACCCGATTTTTGGCGTGAAATGCAGGTTAGACCCTAAAGATAACACCTCCCCGATTCCTTCTGCAGGTGATAACGTTTCATTAAAAGGCCTTTGCACGGGAATGAACTCTGATGTAGAACTAAATCAATGTATAATTCAATAAAAAAGTAAATATTATGAAAACTATAGCAACAATACTATTAATGACGGTGAGTTTCGTTGGGTTTGCCCAAGACACGTACTTCACCAGAAATGCAAATATTACTTTCTTCTCATCCACTCCGGTAGAAGATATTAAAGCTGATAATTACAATGCCACAGCAGTTCTTGATGCAAAAACAGGGGCTTTTGAATTCTCTCTGCTCATGAAGTCATTCAACTTCAAGAAGGCCCTGATGCAAGAGCACTTTAATGAAAACTACGTGGAGTCCAGCAAGTTCCCCAAATCAGTTTTTAAAGGAGCTGTGGATAACATTGGTGAAGTAGATTTTACCAAAGACGGAGAATACCCGGTTACGGTAAGTGGCGAGATAACCTTGCATGGTGTAACAAAAGAGATCACAACCGACGGGGTAATTTCAGTTTCAGGAGAAAATGTAAACTCAAATGCCGTGTTTAGCCTGAGTCCCGAAGACTTCGATATTGAAATTCCTTCAGTAGTGCGAGACAAGATTGCAAAAGAGATAGAAGTAACTGTTTCAGCAGAACTAGAACCACTTAAAAAATGACAAAGAATCTCTTCGCTTTTCTTCTGTTTTTCATTCCTGCCATTCTTGTGGCACAGGATGGAGGAGGCAGTCTGCTTGATTTAATAGAAGAGGAAGAAACCACGAATTACGCTTCTGCAAGTTTTAAGAGCACCCATATCATCAATTCACAGAGTATTGAGAATGTTTCTGAAGGGGTTTTGGATTTTAGAATCTCTCACCGTTTCGGAACTCTCAACTCTGGAATTAATAACTTGTACGGTTTAGACCAGGCTACGATTAGGCTAGGTTTTGACTATGGAATTACGGATCGCCTGATGATAGGTTTTGGAAGGAGCTCTGTGCAGAAAGCGCTGGATGGATCGGTGAAATACAAACTGCTACGTCAAAGTACCGGTAAAAAAACAATGCCCGTTACTCTTTCGCTTTACGCCTCTATTGCTTCAAACATGCTAGAGTGGGCCGATGCAGAACGTGAGAATTATTTCACATCTCGCCTTACCTATACCTACCAGATGCTTCTGGGAAGAAAGTTTAGCGAAGGAACAAGCATTATGATCATGCCTACGATGGTTCACAGGAATCTGGTGGAAAGCACTGCGGTAAAAAACGATGTGTATATTATCGGAATTGGTGGAAGACAGAAGTTAACCAACAGACTGGCCATTACCGGCGAATACTATTACGTGATTCCAGATCAGATTGCGGATATTTATAATAATTCGCTCTCTGTAGGAATTGATATTGAAACAGGTGGCCACGTATTTCAATTGCAATTTACCAATTCAATTGGGATGATAGACAAGAGCTTTATGACCGAAACAACCGGTGAATGGGGAAATGGGGATATCCATTTTGGATTTAACATCTCAAGAGTCTTCACACTTAAAGACAGAAATAACAAACCGAAAGAAAAATAGGTCGCTTGTTAGAAATCTGTTAAATCAGGAAATAAACCTTGCTTCATGTCTTAACTTAGCCCTATGGGAAGAAAACTCATAGGGATATTAATTCTGCTGGCCACAATTTCGGTAGCCGGAATAATCGCAACCCAGATTTATTGGCTCGACAAAGCTTTTAGAGTTCAGCAAACGCAGCTCGATTTGCGAAAAGAACAAGCCACAGCAGAATCAAAACAGTTCAATGACCGGGTTACGATGGCTCTTACCAATGTAGCTGACGAGATACTTACGATTAACAACGATCCTGCTGAACTTTTTCAAGCTGTAAAGCAAATACGACCCAATTATTTTACAGTTGCTATCAATGATACAGTTCACCCCTATTTGCTCGAGAGCCTCCTGAGAACAGAGTTTGAAAGGAGAAACATCGGTGAAAATTTTGAATATGGTGTTTACGATTGCTTTACCGATAGCATAGTTTATGGCGATTATATTGCTCTAAATGATGATACCACCGCCAGTGACTACATCGGAAATTCTCCACAAATAAAATGGGACAAAGACGGTCATTACTTCGGTGTGTTCTTTCCCGATCGTTCCATTTATGAGTCGCACGTACCCAAATCTAAGGTATCTACCTGGGCCTTCTCGGCAATTATCAGCTTAATCGTATTCGTATTTTTTGCTTACGCCGTCTACCTCATTATCAGACAAAAACGCCTCTCTGAAATGAAGTCTGATTTCATCAACAACATGACACACGAGCTGCGGACTCCGATTTCTACGATTAGCCTTTCAAGCGAAATACTTCTAGGAGACAAGATTAGTGAACAGCCCGAAAGACTAAAGAATTACGCCAAACTTATTTACAACGAAAATCAAAGACTAAGGCTGCAAGTAGATAAAGTGCTTCAGCTCGCCTCTCTCGATAAAAAGCAGGTTGAAATAAATCATCAGCAGCTTGATTTACATCAAATAATTAGAAATGCTGTTGAATCCCTAACCCTCGTTCGAACAGAAGAAGACATTGTAATAGAACAAAAGTTGAATGCTGCATATCACACTATTTCCGGTGATCCGGTTCACATTAGCAATGTGATCCATAACCTGATAGATAATGCTATAAAATACAGCAAGGACGAAGTTCTCATTATAATTGAAACATCAAATTCAAAAGGAAATCTTATTATTGAAATTGAGGATAATGGAATAGGAATTCCTAAGAAGTCTATCCCCTTTGTTTTCGATAAGTTCTATCGGGTTCCTACCGGTAATCTTCATGATGTTAAGGGCTTTGGTCTCGGACTTTACTATGTAAATCAAATAATCCTGGCCCATAAAGGCAAAATCTCCGTTAAAAGCAAGGAAGGGGTTGGTACTTCTTTTAACCTAATTTTACCTATCCAAAAAAAATAATTATGCCAAATGCTCGAATACTGCTCGTTGAAGACGACCCGGGACTAGGTTTCGTAATACAGGACACCTTGAAGGAAAAGGGTTATGTAGTTCACCTGTGCCGCGATGGTAAGGAAGGCCTTATGCAGTTTAACAATGGCTCTTATGACCTGTGCCTGCTCGATGTAATGATGCCCAAAAAAGATGGATTTGAACTGGCTCGGGATATCCGGAAAATAAATACAGAGGTTCCCTTAATATTTCTAACGGCTAAATCGATGGTGGAGGATAAGGTAGAAGGATTGAAAACCGGTGCCGACGACTATATCACTAAACCTTTTAGCAATGAAGAATTACTCCTGCGCATCGAGGCGGTTTTAAAACGCTATAAGAAAGACCTCAGCCTTAACACTGAAATCGATGATGTATTCCAGATTGGCTCATTTGAATTTAATCCAACTAACTTTCAACTTAGTAGTGGTGACGACAAGCGCTCGCTGACTAAAAAGGAAGCCGGAGTTTTAAAAATTCTCTGTGAACATAAGAATAAAGTTATTGAACGTGAGCTCATTACCAATATGGTTTGGGGCGATGACAGCTATTTTGTGGGAAGGAGTCTCGATGTATTTATTACGCGTTTGCGAAAGCATCTAGCCGCTGACGAAACCGTAAATATTGCGAACGTACACGGTGTCGGTTTTCGCCTGGAGTGCTAGTTTCAATGATGAGACTGTGTTAATATCGGCACAGCCGCCAGTATGAGGGGCCAGCAATATTTAATCTCCAAGTGGAAA
Organism: uncultured Cryomorphaceae bacterium; assembly: GCA_963748925.1. Taxonomy (GTDB): domain Bacteria; phylum Bacteroidota; class Bacteroidia; order Flavobacteriales_D; family Cryomorphaceae; genus Cryomorpha. Next base: position 400,959 of record CAVVKG010000007.1, read on the forward strand.
ATATCTATCCTGCACAGCGCGGGGCTTTATCAGACATTTGAAAATGCAAATTAAACCCGTCAAAACCTCTATCTTCAAAGGCCCGTCGGGACGGAATACATTATAGCGGATGGCTTGAGCCGTCCGTAAAATGAAAGTATTACACTTCTGAGTGCTGTAGGCACGACTCATATTGCCAGGTGATTAAATTTTTAATGGTAATGAAAAGTGCAGCGTGAAATTAGTGGGACGATCTCACCACCAGAGGGATTAATATCCCGCACATCACCGGGTAGTATTAATTTATAAATGTCATCAGACCCCAAAGGTTAACTTGCTACGCTTCATTTCTACTTCTCTCAATAACCACTTGAGGTCGACAGGCTAATTTTGGAAACCTTTCGGGTCTCGGTGTATCACATTTATCACTGCTTACAAGAAATAATATTTTAAACCAAAAAAAAGGGGCTTCCCAGCCCCTTTCACAATCCAAATAAATCCAAAATATATTACTAACCGGCAGCAAGTTTTTGCTTCACCAGGTCAGCAATTAGTTTGCCATCGGCTTTGCCTGCTAGCTTACCACTGGCCTGACCCATAACTTTGCCCATATCTTTCATCCCGGAAGCTCCGGTTTGGGCAATAATTTGGTCTACAACTTCAGCAATTTCAGACTCGCTCATTTGCTTTGGCATAAACTCTTCCAGGATTGAGGCTTGAAACTCCTCATCCTTTGCCAAATCTTCGCGACCCTGTTCATTGTAAATGGCTGCAGATTCCTTTCGCTGCTTGTGCAAACGAGTCAAAACCTGCATTTCTACTTTTTCACTAAGTTCTTTATCAGAACCCTTCGACATTTCCAGAAGCAGGGCCGCTTTCACAGCGCGTAATGCTTCCAGTCTGTCTTTTTCTTTACTGCGCATGGCATCTTTTATGCCATCGCTTATTTTATCAGCAAGTGTCATGCTTATTATTTTTTCTAAAGATACGCTACTAATCTACGTTATCGTGTAAGTAAGGATTATTTGGGCGAAGACCAGAGCGTTTGTTTCCATTTTCATCACGCTCGTCTGTTAAAGTATAACGAGATACATCGCTGTCACTGCTGTGTGCTATACGATCGAGTTGAACGTTTCTGCGTTTGTAAGCAGGCTCTTTCTCCAATTCGTTTAAACCTTGCGGACTCTTAATACGCTCCGAAATTTCACGAAGGTTTCTAAGTCGCTCTCTGTTAAGTTGATTGGCAACCTCTACATTTACGCGGTGTGAAATTTCATCGCTGTCATCATCATCTTCTTCAACCTTTACTTCCTTCTGGGTAGTGTGTTCAGCAGACTGATCAAGTGTGAAATACTCACTTTCTGTATTGGCTTGCGTTTGTTTCTGCTCTTCGGGCTCCACTTCAGGAGTTACCTCTTTTTTAGGTTTCTGAGCAGGCATTTCCTCGTCAAACAGGTTGAACCGCTGAACAGGTTGCTCTTCTGTCTTTTTCTCCTTGCTTTCAAGCTCCTCCTGGCTTACCTCTTTCAAATAAGGTTCATCAGTATTTGATGATCCAACAGGCGAATCAATTTCTGCGCTGATAGGCTGGCTCTTTTTGGGCTCAGAATCAATATTTAAATTCATGCGAACCGGCTCATCCATCTCAAACCCTGTATCTGGAGTTGATTTAAATCCGGTTGCAATAATTGTCACACTAATCTTCTCATCAAGCGACTCGTCGAGTCCGTGACCCCAAATTACATCAGCAGATGAACCTGCGGCATGCTGAATATAATCGGTGATATCCGATATTTCGTCCATCATTACCTCTTTCGTTCCGTAGGTAATATTCAGGAGAATGTACTTCGCACCTTCGATATCGTTGTCGTTAAGCAACGGAGACTCGAGTGCTTTTCTGGCGGCTTTTATCGCTCTGTCTTCGCCCTCGGCAGTAGCCTGACCCATTATGGCTACACCGCTATCTTTCATAACGGTGTTAACGTCGTTCATATCCACGTTAATCGCTCCGGTTACTGATATAAGTTCAGCAATTCCCTTAGCGGCAGTCGCCAAAATATTATCAGCCTGTTCAAATGCATTTTGTAGAGACAGGTTGCCGTGCATCTCTCTGAGTTTATCATTTCTTATAACAAGCAGTGTATCAACAGCAGCGCGCATTTCACGCAATCCTTCGGCTGCCTGAATCATTCGTTTGCGGCCTTCAAATGTAAAGGGAACCGTAACGATACCAACTGTGAGAATACCCATGTCTTTCGCCGCTTTGGCGATAACAGGCGCCGCACCGGTTCCTGTGCCACCACCCATACCGGCAGTAACAAAAACCATGGTGGTTTGCTTGGCTAATATTTCCTGTATTTCATCAATATTTTCAATGGCTGCATTCTTACCAACAGCTGGAATTGAACCTGCACCACGTCCTTCCGTAAGGCTTTGACCCAGCTGCACCTTTACAGGAACAGGGCTAATATCAAGAGCTTGGGAATCAGTGTTGCAAACGATAAAGTCTACACCTTTGATTCCTAATTCATACATGTGATTTACAGCGTTACTTCCGCCACCGCCAACACCTATCACTTTAATGATAGATGACTGGTCTTTTGGGAGATCGAAATTCATAATTTTGGTTTATTTGGATTTATTGGATTTGGATTAATGTCTTAATTAAATATCATCATCATCAAAAAAGGACTGACCCTTAGAGATTAATTTATCGAGTAAGCCGCCTTTATCTTTGCTACCTGAGCGAATAAGGCTGCGTTTTGGTTTTAGACGTTTCTGGCGCTTCAGATTAAGCTCGTGTCCTTTAAGAACAAGACCTATACCTGTTGCATACATTGGGCTACCCAGTTCTTCAGAATTGCCTTTACCGAGGTGCTCATTTGGATAGCCAATGCGCGTTTCAAACCCTGAAAGGTATTCTACCAACTGGGTGAGATTTTTAAGCATCGCACCGCCACCGGTAAGCACAATACCGGCAATAAGTCTTTTCTCGTAACCTGAACTCTTGATTTCATAGATTATCTGTTCCACGATTTCTTCTGTCCGCGCCTGGATAATATTAGATAGGTTTCTAACCGATATTTCTTTCGGCTCACGACCGCTAAAACCGGGGATGCACACAATTTGATTCTCCATGCTGTCTGAGCCCAAAGCAGAACCAAACTTCACTTTAAGCTGCTCAGCATGCTTCCGCAGAATGCTGCAACCTGCTGCAATATCATCTGTTATAATATTTCCACCGAAAGGAATAACCGCCGTGTGGCGAATAATACCGTCTTGAAAAACAGCAATATCTGTAGTACCACCACCGATATCAACAAGGACTACTCCTGCTTCTTTTTCTTCGTCATTAAGCACAGCCTCAGATGATGCAAGTGGCTCGAGCACCAATTCGTGCACTTCCAGGTTGGCCTTGCTCACACTCTTGTAAATATTCTTTGCAGCATTTACCTTTCCGGTAATGATGTGAAAATTAGCCTCAAGGCGAATTCCCGAATGACCGATTGGATCCTTGATACCCTGCTCGTTATCCACAATATATTCCTGCGGAAGAACATGAATAATTTCTTCGCCCGGATTCATTACCAGCTGATGCATGTCTTCCACCAGGTTGTCTATGTCCTGCTGCGAGATCTCTTCATCCAGATCCTTACTCTTTCTGGTAAGAATTCCACGGTGCTGAAGGCTGCGTATATGCTGTCCGGCAATTCCTACCGTTACTTCACCAATTTCTACACCGGCTTTTTCGGTGGCGATAGATACCGCGCGCTCAATAGATTCTACCGTAAGGTTTATATTACTCACCACCCCACTCCTCACCCCGAGTGATTCCGAACGGCCCATACCTATAATCTCTACCTTACCGTATTCGTTTATTCGGCCTACGATACAGGCTATTTTCGTTGTTCCAATGTCAAGGCCGACTATGATTTCTGGTTCGTCCATAATTCTATTTTTTTGTGCAAACAATTTGATCCTTGTATTTCAGGTTGATACTTGTGTATTTATTCCAACCGGCTTCTTCCAATCCCTTTTTGTAAAAGATAAAAAGACGGTCTAATTTTTCTTCAATCGTATCGGCTGAGCCGAAATTTATTGTGTGTTTTCCCACTTGAGGGAAGGCTACAAAATCACCGTAACTATTTAAATCTGTTTGTTGAATCTGGGCTGTCCAAAATGGGTCTGCCGCTATTGCCGATGCATACCGGTAAATTGATTCGAGCGAAACGTGCGCCAGTGAATCCGTAAAATGTCCGTTTCCGGAAATAGTACCTTCTGCCAACGAGAAATGCCCCGTTATAACGGGAAGTCTCAGAACGGTATTGCCTGAAAGAGGCATCAAATATCCATCAACATCAAGAATAGCAGTCTTGCCCGAGCTATCTATCAATCGCACAAGCGGCATGCGCTCTTCGAGTTCTACAATCAGTTTTTTATTGATCGTTTCATATACTCTCGCCGACTTAATAAATGGGATAGATCTGAGTTCACTTTCTATTGCTCCGGTATTGATTTTATTGAGTGGTTCGCCAATAACAACCCCGATTTTATCTGAAATTTGGTTTTTAATATCTGCTTCTGTCACCAAATTTTTTCCTGAATTGGCATGAATGTGAATAATAAGCTCCTCACAAGATGCGGATGAACGCATACTCCCAACAAAACCCAGCAAAGCCATTACGGCTAACGCCGAAACCATAAACCCTATGATTTTCAGAATCTTATTCATCTTTTTCATTGAGTGCAGATTTTAAAGGTTCTATCATTTTGTCAATATCGCCTGCGCCCATTGTAAGCAGTACTTCAGGGTCTAATCTTAAAATTTCATCAACAAGATTTTCACGGTCAACCAACTTTTTATTCACCATGCGTACTTTATTAAGTAACCACTCGCTATCGATACCGGGAATGGGCTCCTCGCGGGCCGGGTAAATCTCCATCAGTACCAGCTCATTTAACGCCTCAAGACTCTGGGCAAATTCATCGCCAAAATCGCGGGTACGCGAGAATAAATGCGGCTGAAAAACTCCGGTAATTCTGCTATTTGGATAAAGCTCCTTGACAGAACCCACACACGCCGAAATCTCGGTAGGATGGTGCGCATAATCGTCGATATAAACACGTTCTTCACGATTAATGTGGTACTCAAACCTGCGTTTTACTCCGGCAAAAGATTCAACACCATCTGCTATCTTATCCCACGCAACACCAAGCTTTAGGGCTATACCGATTGCCGCGATGGCATTTTCAACATTGTGATGCCCCGGATAGGGAGAACGTATTCTTCCCAGATTTTCGGAGTGATACACCACATCAAAAACATACATCCCATTCTCAATAGTCAGATTTGTTGCGTGCAAATCAGACTCCTTATCGTCAAGCGAATACGATATCTGTGGAGCTTTCGCCGAAAGGCTTATACCGCTTTGAACGAATACAGCGCCTTCTTCGCTTACCTTATTGGCAAACTCGCTAAAGGCATCGTGCATAGCAGTAGCATTGTCGTAAATGTCGAGGTGGTCGGCATCTACGGAAGTAATAACCGCCAGATATGGATTGAGCCTCAGGAAAGATCTGTCGTATTCATCGGCCTCAACCACAGCATATTCCGCATCGGGATTAAGGATTACGTTTGAATCAAAATTTAGGGCTATACCTCCTAAAAAGGCATTACACTTCAGGCCGGCATTGCTGAGCATATGTGCTACCATTGCAGACGTGGTTGTTTTACCATGTGTACCGGCAATGGCGATGGTCTTTTGATTGCGAATAATTTCGCTGAGCACTTCAGATCGCTTGAGAACCTGATAACCATGCTGCCGCAGATACCCGAGGCCCGGATGTGTGGCCGGAATTGCCGGAGTATAAACTACCAGCGTATCGTGGATAGGCCGCTGCAGAAAATCGGCTGAAATACTATCGGGATTGTCGGTATAGACAATTTCCATACCCTCTGATTCAAGCCTGGTGGTTAAAGTAGATTTTACGCGGTCGTAGCCATATACTTCTTTGCCCATTTCTTTAAAATAGCGGGCAAGCGCGCTCATACCGATACCTCCGATACCCACAAAATAAACGCTATGTACCTTATCTAAAATCACTTTCTCTTCGCTATTTTTAAAACTTCTTCAGCTATTTTTTCTGCTGCATTTCGGTGAGCCATTTTTGCCGCATTTGCCGAAAGGGTTTCCTGCTTCTCTTTATCGTTTAGCAGATTTTTCATCTCCTCTCCGAGCTTTTCTTCCGCATCTTTATCGGCTACCAAAATGGCGGCTCCTTTATCTGCAAGGGCACGGGCATTCTTGGTTTGGTGATCTTCTGCTACATTTGGCGAAGGCACGAGTATTGCCGGCTTTTCAGCCAAACAAATTTCAGAAACCGACATAGCTCCCGCTCGTGATACCACAACATCTGCCAGAGCATAAGCAAGATCCATCCTATCGATAAACTTGAAGGTTTTAATTCCTTCGTAATCCATTTCACGCACAGCATCGTAAGCCTTTTCGCCATAGAGCTTGCCCGTTTGCCAAATCAGCTGGTAGCCATTTTCTTTAAATAAATTCAAGTTCTTTTGGATACTCTGATTTATCGTTCTCGCACCGAGGCTTCCGCCAACAACAAGTAAAGTAGGTTTATCGGCTTTAAGACCAAAAAATGTGCAAGCCTCAGGTTTTTTGCCTTCCAGCTGAACTACCTGCTCACGCACTGGATTTCCGGTCATGACAATTTTTTCCTTCGGAAACCATCGATCCATGCCCTCGTAGGCTACACATACAGTATTTACCTTGGAAGCAAGTAATCTATTGGTAATTCCAGGAAAGGAATTTTGCTCTTGAATAAGTGAGGGAATTCGTTTTGAGGAAGCTACGCGAAGTAAAGGTCCAGAAGCGTATCCGCCAACACCAATAGCCACATCGGGCTTAAACATGCGCACAATCGAATTTGCCTTTGCCATGCTGGAAATGAGCTTCAATGGAAAAGCAAGATTCTTAAGCGTAAGGCTTCGCTGGATACCACTAATCCACAATCCCTCTATCTTGTAGCCGGCTTTGGGCACACGCTCCATCTCCATTTTGCCTTTTGCCCCTACAAACAAGATTTCGGCATCAGGAACGCGGCGCTTTACAGCATCGGCTATTGCAATAGCCGGGAAAATATGACCTCCGGTTCCTCCACCACTAATTATTACCTTAAGCGACTGCATAATCCCCCCTCTTCTTTTTAACTCTATTCACACCGGGAACTTTCTCACCCTCATACACCGACCTGCTTACACTCAATATCATTCCTACGGCCAAACAGGTGAACCAAATAGAAGTACCACCCATGCTGACCAGCGGCAGGGGCTGGCCGGTTACAGGCAGTAAACTCACAGCAACACCCATGTTTATAAACGCCTGAAAAGCAATTAAAAAACTCAACCCGATGACCAGGAGCGTACCGAAATTCCTTTCGCATTTACGAGCTAGCCTCAGAGCACGATATAGAAAAATGAGGTAGAGCAATAGCAATCCGCAACCTCCTATAATCGTTCCATACTCCTCAATAATAAACGCGTAAATCATATCAGAATAGGGGTGTGGCAGGTAATTTCTGGAATCGCCTGTACCCGGACCTGAAGGGAATACTCCACCAGATTGAATGGCCATCATGGCATGTTCTACCTGATAATTAGCTTCACTATCACCACTTTCGTAGCTAAGCAGTCGTGTTTTCCAGGTTTCAACACGAGGGAGCAAATCGGGGAAGCTGGTTGATAACACAAGCAGTAAAGCAAACCCCGCCCCGGCGATGGCAAAAACCATTACGAGATGCTTAAAAGGAATGCCGCCCACAAAAAGTAACGTTACACAAACCATAAATAGCATTGCTGCCGTTGAAAAATTTGCCGGAAGGATTAAGCCACAGATAATGACAATTGGAATTAAAATAGGCAGCAAACCTTCTTTAAAGCTGTGGAAATACTCCTTTCTTACCGTAAGCATTCGTGCAACGTAAGCGATGAGCACAATTTTTGCGAAATCGGAAGTTTGAAAGTTTTGATTAATAATGGGAATCTTAATCCACCGACTTGCGTCATTGAGGTTAACTCCCAAAAGCAAAGTGAGCATTAGCAATATTGCAGCCAGCCAAATAGCAATTTGCGAAAGCCGGGAGAAATATCTGTAATTAACCTTATGGACAAAATACATGATTACAAACCCTGTAACCAGCATAATACCATGTTTAAAGAGGTAATAAAACGTGTTGCCTTCAGTATATTTATAAGCAAGTGACGAAATACTGGAATACACAGCCAGAATGGAGATAAGCCCCAGAATGAGGCATACCATCCAGATTACTCTGTCACCCTTAAGATATTGTGCTACCAGTTGTTTCACTTTAGTTTAATGTTTCTATAATGCGTAAAAAGTCCTTGCCTCTGTCCACATAGTTTAAGTAGTCATCTTTCACTGCGCAGCTAGGCGAATACACTACTGCATCTCCATCTTTCGCCAATTTGTAGGCCTTCTTTACAGAATCTGCCAGTGTAATTTTCGTATCGAAAGACTCAATAAATCGTCCTAATTTTTGCTGCATATCGTCACTAGGTCCGCCATACACTACGATAGCCCTTATTTTATGCGTCAAATAGTTCTCAAGAAGTGAGTAATCGCGCTCATGCATTGGCTTTCCGGAGATCCATACAATCGGCTTTTCGATATATTTGAATGTATCGCGCGTTGATAGTAAGTCTGTAGACCTTGTGTCACAAATAAATTCGATTCCATTCAAAGTCTTTACCGATTCTACACGATAGGTAGTCTGCTCAAGATTACGGCGCAAGTTTTCGCCAGCGCTCAAATTCTTATCGCTCTGACTTTTTTTGCTTTTGTGGATTGTATATGACTTCTTTTTTGACTTCACAGTCTATGTATTTATCCTAATGTCTAATAATCTATTCCAATATGCACCACGCTCTCTGAAATTATCAAAGGGCTCATTTGCTCGGCTACCCGGTGAAAACAGGACATTATCGTTTGCTTTTCCAAGAATGAGGCTCATGTCCAATGCCTCTTCCCAGGTACTTGCTGAAACGAAAAAACCGAGTTTCCTCTGTAGCGCTTTGTGCACTGCATCAGCAAACTCACCAACGGCAACCAGGGCTTTAACTTTCGATTTTACGATGTCATATAAAATTGAATAGTCCTGGTTATCTGAATTAGCCTGTATGATTAAAACAACCGGTTCATCAAAAGAGATCAGCGAGTCCGCCACTCTTTCGATAGATGTGGCAGCTGAATCATTGATAAATTTAACTCCATCAATAATTCCAGCAGGTTCTAGCGAAAACGGCTTTGAATCTTGAAGAGAACGTATTCGCGCGTCAAGCAACTTATCTGGAGTAGTAATATTCCTTTTAGTTATTCGGGGACTTTCAGGCATATTTATAAGGTTTTAAAGTGAACGTACAGCACGCTTAAATTGGTGACCACGGTCTTCGTAGTTTTCAAACAAATCGAAGCTGGCACATGCCGGCGATAGCAGCACTACTTCATTCTTTGTAGCGAAGGCATAGCCCATATTTACCGCTTCTGTTGCCGAGCGCGCCTCAGTGATATTCTCTACCATAGGCGAGAAATAGTCCAGACAGCTTTTGATTGTCTGTCCCCAGACAGATTATCGCCTTAACCTTTTCGCGTACAAGTGCTTCAAGAATGGAGTAATCATTCCCTTTGTCGACTCCACCGACTATCCAGACGATCTTTTCCGAATAATTTTCGAGAGCATACCAGGTGCTGTTTACATTGGTAGCTTTAGAATCATTAATAAATTTTATACCGTGAATCTCTGCTACAAATTCTAGTCTGTGCTCAATATTTTCGTAGTCCGAAAGGCTATCGCGCACCAATTCCTTTCGGAGGTCGAAAATTCGGGCAGAGACACTTGCAGCCATGGAGTTGTAGGTGTTGTGTCTGCCCTGTAAGGCTAAATCGTGTATGGACATCGTAAATGGATTATTGGTAAGATTAATTATTAGTTCGTTTTCAGTTGTATATGCGCCATTCTCAACGGGATGGTAAGTAGAAATAGGATGAAGCTGTGCTTTAATATTCTTCGTTTTCAGGTTTTTCAAAATCACTTCATCATCGTCACAATAGATAAAGTGATCTGCGGCAGTAAGATTTTGAGCTATCGCAAATTTCGCATCCACGTAGTTCTGCATCTCGTAACCGTACCTGTCTAAATGATCGGGAGTGATATTTAAAAGCACCGATACATCTGGCTTAAAACTCACAATATCATCTAGTTGAAAACTACTTATCTCCAGCACCCAATACTCATGGTCACCTTCGGCAAGTTGTCCCGCAAAACTTTTACCTACATTTCCCGCAGCAACCACGTCCAGATTCGCCTTAGCGAAAATGTGGTAGGTGAGCAAAGTGGTAGTCGTTTTGCCATTGGTACCGGTTATGGCTATAATTTTTCCATTGGTATGCCTTGCGGCGAATTCTATTTCAGAAATCACCTCAGCTCCTTGCTTCCGCAGATTCACCACTACAGGTGTTTCTGATGGAATTCCCGGGCTTTTTATAACCAGTTCTGCACCTTGAAGAAATTCGGCACTATGTGCACCTTCTTCCCATTTAATTCCAGCCTTGTTAAGAACGTTTTTGTACTTCTCCTTTAATATTCCCCGGTCTGAAAGGAACACCTCGTGTCCCAGCTTCTTACCGAGCATTGCGGCTCCTGCACCGCTCTCGCCACCCCCTAAAACCAGCAACTTCATTTAGCGCAGCTTGAGGGTAACGATTGACAAAACAGCTAGCATGATTCCCACAATCCAAAACCGCGATACGATCTTAGACTCATGATAACCAAGCTTTTGATAATGATGATGAAGAGGAGCCATTAGAAAAATTCTACGACCCTCGCCATACCTCTTTTTGGAATATTTGAAATATGCCACTTGAATCATTACCGAAATATTTTCAATTAAAAACACCCCGCAGATAAGCGGAATGAGCAATTCTTTCCGAATGGCAAGAGCAAAAACTGCGATTATCCCACCAAGTGCAAGACTTCCTGTATCGCCCATAAATACCTGTGCCGGGTAGGAGTTATACCAGAGAAAACCGATACAGGCACCTACAAAAGCACTAATAAAAACAGTTAGCTCTCCCGAGTTGGGGATAAACATAATGTTGAGATAATCGGCAAAAACAAGGTTTCCGGATACGAATGCGAGAATAGCCAGCACCACACCGATAATTGCAGATGATCCTGTAGCCAATCCATCCAGACCATCGGTAATATTGGCGCCATTACTTACGGCTGTAACCACAAAAACAACGATTGGAATAAAAACTAGCCAGGCCCATTTTGCAGCGTTCTCCTTCGATAAAAAACCTAGCAACCAGGCGTAGTTAAACTCATTGTTCTTAATAAAGGGAATGGTTGTAACCACGGAGTGCTTCTCAACCCATTCGTAAGTCACCGGCACCTCAGTTCCCGATTCGAGTACCACGATTTTGCGATTGCGGAACAGCCACCTTTTGCTTGCTTACCACACCTTCGTTAAAATAAAGCAGGCTGCCAACAACTACACCAACTGCTACCTGACCAACAACTTTAAACTTGCCGGCAAGACCCTTTTTATTCTTTTTAAAAACTTTGATATAATCATCGATGAATCCAATGGCCCCAAGGAAAATGGTAGTAATAATCATGATGATTACATAAATATTATCAAGCCTGGCGAAGAGTAAAACCGGAATGAGTATTGCTGCCAGAATTATCAAACCACCCATTGTAGGAGTGCCTTGCTTTTCGATTTGACCCTCAAGTCCAAGATCTCTTACCGACTCTCCTACCTGCTTTCTGCGAAGCATACCCACAAGGGTATTTCCAAAAAGAAGTGAAATGACCAAAGAAGTAATAACCGCCATGGCAGCCCGAAACGAGATGTATTGAAAAACCCCAGCCCCAGCCAGGTTGTAATGCGAATCGAGATATTCAAAAAGGTAGTACAGCATTAGTGATTCAGTAGTTTAAAAGTGTCGTTTACAATTCCCAGATCATCAAAGTCTATTCGCTCACCTTTGATTTCCTGATATTTCTCGTGGCCTTTTCCGGCAATTAAAATAATGTCGCCTGCACGCGCTATCGAGCAAGCCATCTTAATGGCTTCCTTCCTGTTTACTATCGTATTTGTTTTTCTATAATCCTGAGGCTCCACTCCTGCCTTCATGTCTTCTATTATGGCTTCAGGGTCTTCATTTCGTGGATTATCTGAAGTAAAAATCACCCTATCGCTGTATTTGCAGGCAATGCGCGCCATCTCAGGCCTTTTACCGGCATCTCTGTTTCCACCGCAACCCACCACAGTGATCACCTCTTCATTTCTGGTACGGATGTCGTCTACTGTTTTAAGCACATTCTTAAGTGCATCAGGTGTATGGGCGTAGTCTATAATTGCAGTAATTTTATCAGGCCCAATGACATACTGAAATCTGCCGGCTACAGGACTAATATTACTCAAAGCCGTAAGCACATCAAGCTTTTCAAAACCAAGCAAAACCGCTGCGGCATAAGCCGACAAAAGATTGTAAGCATTAAAGCGGCCTACCATCTTGGAATAAAGATCCAGGCCATCGATGTTTATATGAAGTCCCCCAAATTGATTTTCAATCACCTTTACTCTAAAGTCGGCCATTGATTTCAATGCATATGTTCGTTGAACATCTGCTTTGCAATTCTGTAGCATCGTCGGTCCTTGTCGGTCATCGAGGTTTACGAGTGCAAAAGCTTCTTTCGGAAGCATGTCAAATAACATCTTCTTCGCTCCGATGTACGCATCGAATGTTTTGTGATAATCAAGATGATCGCGAGAAATATTGGTGTAAACCGCACCTGAAAATTTAGCTCCTGTAACGCGATGCTGATGCAAGGCATGCGAGCTAACTTCCATTATACAATAGGTGCAGCCTGCATCTACCATTCTCACGAGTAGCTCGTTAAAACTCACGGCATCGGGTGTGGTATGCGTTGCAGGTACCACCTCATTATTAATTTTATTCTCGACGGTAGATATCAAGCCCACCTTCTTTCCGAGCAAACGGAACAAGTCGTACAACATCGTTGATGTCGTAGTTTTGCCATTGGTTCCGGTTATACCGACTAACTTCAGTTTCTCTGAAGGATTATCGAAGAAATTGGAAGCTATAATACCGAGAGCTTCGTGCGAGTTTGTAACCTCAATGTAGGTAACGCCCTTGTTCCTCGATTCGGGTAAGTCCTCACAAACTACAGCTGAAGCGCCGCTTTTTATTGCACTATCAATAAATGCATGACCATCAGACAGCGTTCCTTTTATCGCCACAAACAGGGACATTTTAGCAGCTTTCCGTGAATCAAAAACAATCGATTCGACTGCAACATTAGTAGAACCAACCACCTGCTTGATGCCAACTTGATATAATATGTCTTGAAGCAATTTCATTTTATGATAGCTCAATAGTTATATTCTGACCTTTTCGGGCGGGCGACCCCGGAGGTAAACTTTGTTTTAAAATCATTCCTTTGCCCTGCACTTTCACATTATATCCACACGATTCGAGCAGGTAAATACCATCACGCATCCCCATTCCTACCACATTTGGCGTGAGCCCATCCTTCACTGATCGGCGCTCCAGTTCAACTGATTCAGGCTGTGTTTTAGTAGTAACCCAACCGTAGCCCTCGCTATTATTATCTACTTTTACACCGAAGGCGTTGAAGATCGACATCAAGTCGTCTGCATTTCCGCTCATGGAAACCGGCGCTTTATAGGCTACCAGATTTTCCGAAGGTTCCATGCTTTTAATAAGATCGAATCGCTGAGCATATACTTTGTCGGCAATTTCTTTAAATACCGGTCCGGCTACACGGTTACCGTAATACACATCATTGCTGGGCCCATTCACCACCACTACACAAGTATATTCAGGAGCTTCTGCGGGGAAGTAGCCCACGAAAGAAGCCTGATAGCTCACTGCCTCTTCATATTTGTAACCGTACTTAGCATTCGCAATCTGAGCAGTTCCCGTCTTACCCGCAACGTGGTAAGCCTCATTGCGCAAGTTGCCAGCTGTACCTTCAGCAGACACAACGCTTTCGAGCATTTTCTTCGCTTTAGCGATTGTTTCGCGCGAAGCAATAGCCTGATTGAGAACAATAGGTTTATTCTCTTGTATTACTTGCCCGTTTCGCTGCACTTCCCTAACAAACTGCGGCTTCATCATTACTCCATCATTCGCTACAGCATTGTAGAAAGTCAGAATTTGCAAAGGCGTCATCAGCGTTTCATACCCTATACTCATCCACGGAAGTGTAACGCCGGACCACGAAGGATCGGAAGGATCCTTTATTTTAGGTTTACCCTCACCTGCAATTTCCAATCCCAGCTTACGTCCCAACCCCATCTTATAGAGTCGGTCCACATATTTCTGGGGATTATCGGCATAGTTTTCATTAATCAGGCGCGAGACCCCAACATTCGAAGATTTTTGAAAAGCGGTTAGCACATCAACCTTGCCATGCCCCTCACCATTGCTATCCCGCATTATGCGATCGTAAAATCTGTGCTGACCATTCTTAGTATCGACAGTATCTGTAAGATCAATCAATCCATCTTCAAAAGCAGCCATAAGTGAAGCGAGCTTAAAAGTAGATCCGGGCTCAGTCGCCTCGCCCACAGCATAATTGTACACTTCATGATAGGTACTGTCAGCTGTGCGGGTAAGGTTTGCAATAGCCTTGATGTATCCGGTTTTAACTTCCATTAGTACCGCACACCCGTGACTGGCATTGTGGTTTTGTAGCTCTTTGCGAAGAGCGTTTGTGGCAACATCCTGAATATTTATATCCAGCGTTGTATAGAGGTCGCAACCATCCTCGGGCTCTACTTCATTTCTATCAGAAATAGGCATCCAGATTCCACCGGCAAGTCGCTTTTCATAGCGTTGCCCAGGCTTTCCGCTTAACTCCGAATTATAAGCTCCCTCAATCCCCACGGGCTGAACATCCTCGCGTTCATAACCAACCGTTCGTGTGGCAAGGCCTTTAAAAGGCATAAGGCGGATGGTTCTTTTCTCAAAAATAACCCCGCTTTTAAAACGACCTCGTCTCCATATTGGAAACTCTTTTGCCTTTTGCACCTGATCGTAATCCACATTTGCCTTAACGCGGTAATAGCGATTGCCTTTAGCTTTCGCATTTTTAAACCCGGCTTTGTATTCACTTGCCGATTTATCGCCGAAGAGCTGGCTCAATGCAGCACAAAGCGAGTCAATATTTTCACGATAATCTTCCTCACTAAGTCCTTCCGCCTCCATATCCATACGGATTTCGTAAATAGGAACTGAGGTAGCGAGCATATTGCGATTGTCAGCGTATATATTACCTCTTACAGGAGTTATTTCACGCAGGTCGGTGGTAATATGAGCAACTTTTAATTCCCATTTTTCACCGTAGACAAACTGTATAACCAGAATTTTTCCCACTATAAAAAGTGCGAATAGGCAGATTGCAATAAAAACGATATACGCCTTACTTAATATGTTGTTATCTCCTTTCATTCTCCTTCAAGAATTGAAAGTTTCTCATCCTCACTAACTCTGATTATAGTAGGCGGCGTAATAGATTCGCGCAAGCCGAGATCCCGGATAGACTCCTCAACAGTAGACTGGGCACGCAGCTTACCGAGTTTTGCCTGAACAGATAGATTGCGAGCTTTTAGCTCGTGCAGTTCAGCCTCGGCAGCCACCAAACTTTTCATATTATTCTCAGCGAAGTAGCCGTATGCGATATAAGCGACCATCATACCCACGACGAAAATGATGAACGGTAAATTTGACTGCACATATTCGCGCGTCAGGAATTTTCCGCTCAGCAATGTATTTACTCCCCGAGCAAATCCACCTTTCCGTTTTTCATCGGCTTTATTTCTATTCGCCTTACTCATTTCTTGTTGCTATTCGCAATTTTGCACTTCTGGCTCTGCCATTAATTTCAATTTCATTTTGGTTGGGCACTATCGGCATTCCTTTATCCGGGGTAAATGATCTGATTGTATTTCCATAAAAATCCTTCTCTATTGAGCCCTCAATATTTCCGGTTTTCATAAAGCGTTTTACTATGCGGTCTTCAAGAGAGTGATAAGATATTACCACGAGCTTTCCGCCCGGCTTTATAACATCGGCCGTTTGCACCAGCATTTCTTCGAGAGCCTTCATTTCGGCATTGACCTCAATTCTAAGCGCCTGAAAAACCTGAGCCAGGAATCGATTGAGCTTAGGACCTCTTGCAAGGGATTCTATTTTGCTCACTAGTTCTTCAGTGGTCTCAATAGGAGCCATTGCGCGGTGATAGTTTATCCGATTAGCCAGTTTGTATGCCTCCTTCAGCTCGCCGTATTTCTTAAAAATCGCTGCGAGCTTTTCTTCTGGGTAGGTATTTACCACCTCATAGGCTGATAAAGTTGCTCCACGCCCCATGCGCATATCCAGGCGTCCGCTACTGCGAATGGAAAATCCACGCTCAGCCACATCAAACTGATGCGATGAAACACCAAGATCGGCGAGCACACCATCTACTTGCTTGACACCGATAAAACGGAGACTATTTTTCAGAAAACGAAAATTTGACCGGACGAATTGAAAACGATCATCATCAGGAATATTTGCCTCAGCATCTTCATCCTGATCGAAACCGATCAACCTGCCATCATTACCCAAATTTGAAAGAACTGCGCGACTATGCCCTCCGCCGCCAAAGGTTACATCCACATAGATGCCTTGCTCGTTGTTTATTAACCCGTCAACACTTTCGTGTAATAAAACAGGATTGTGGTACGCATCAGGATTCTTCATTTCGACCTGATTCTCCGCCCATCACCTCTTCCGAAAGCGTGGCCATATCAACATCTTCAGCAAGCATTGCCTCATAGGCAGCCTTGCTCCATATTTCAATACGGTCACCGTTTCCGGCCATTTTCACCTCTTTTTCAAGCGATGCATACTGGCTTAAAGAAGCCGGAATGAGCATCCGCCCGGCAGAATCTAACTCAACCCGGGTAGCACCATTATTAAACTTTCGGATAAATCTTACATTTTTGGCCACAAAGCGATTCAGCTTGCTGATTTCTGATGAAACCGCCTGCCATTCTCTTTGAGGATACAGAACCAAACACTTGTCAAACATGTCGCGATTTATCACAAAACCCTCATGCACCACATCTTGCAGCTGCTTTTTTAAGCCAGCCGGAAACATCAAACGCCCTTTGGCATCGAGTTTACAATCGTATTCGCCTAGTAGATTTAGCATTGGGTACGGGTTCTGCAACGCTAAAGTAGAAAATGTTTACCACTAATTCCCACTTTCTACCATAATTTACCACTTTGTTGAAAAGTTTTGGCAAAATGTGCTGGTTTGGGATTCAAAATCTGAAGCCGGAAAAGATTCTTCAGGTGCAAATTTCAGATTAGAAAAGGCCATATGGCCAATGGCCAGATTATTTTTCAACACGCACTTGTTTGTGCTCTAACCTGCGGCAATGCCCTTGTTGGTTTTTAAAAAAAACTATCTTTGGAATCAAGCAAGTACTTATGGATCTAAAAATCAAGGAAAAAGGTAAATTCAAATACATTGATGAAGGTGAAGGCCAAACCATGCTGGTGCTGCATGGATTATTTGGTGCTCTCAGCAATTTTGAAGGCCTGATACAGCATTTTAAGAAAACGCACCGGGTTATTGTTCCCATGATGCCTCTCTATGATTTACCACTTATAAAAACCGGAGTTGGAAGCTTGTCGAAATTCATTCTGGAGTTCATAAAAGAGATGAAGCTGAGTGATATTCTCCTTTTGGGCAATTCGCTCGGAGGACATGTTTCACTTGTAACCGCTAAGGCGCGTCCCGAGCTATTTCCTGCAATGGTATTAACCGGTAGCTCAGGTCTTTACGAAAATGCTTTCGGAGGCTCTTTCCCCAGACGGGAAGACAAAGAATACATTCGAAAAAAGATTGCAGTAACATTCTACGATCCCGCCATGGTAACTGACGAACTGGTAGACGTAACGTTCAATTTGGTTCAGGATCGCTCGAAACTGATTAAGGTCTTAGCACTTGCCAAGAGCGCTATCCGTCACAATATGATGGATGATTTGCCAAATTACCCTATGCCGGTTTGCCTAATCTGGGGTAGAAATGACACGATAACTCCACCGGATGTTGCGGAAGAATTCAACACCCACATTCCCGACTCAGAATTATTCTGGATTGATAAATGCGGTCATGCCCCCATGATGGAGCATCCCGAAGAATTTAATGAAATCCTTTCTGGCTGGCTTGCCAAAAGGTTTTAGCTTTGTGCCTATATGAGTGCCGAACCTTATCTTACAAGTAATTTCCTGATTAGCAGCAGTAAAATAAGTCAGCTACCAGATCCCAATTTTCCTGAATACGCCTTTGTAGGCCGCAGTAATGTAGGCAAGTCATCGCTTATCAATATGCTCACCGGTCGCAAAGATTTAGCAAAAACATCGGGAAAACCCGGCAAAACCCAACTAATCAATCACTTCTCAATTGCTCCAGCAGGCGACAAAGAGGAAGTATCGTGGTACCTGGTTGACCTTCCTGGGTATGGATACGCCAAAGTCTCTAAAGTTCAAAAAGCCGAATTTCAGAAGCTCATCATGCCCTTTCTGGAGAAGCGCGAAAGCCTGATGTGCGTTTTTGTGCTCATTGATTCTCGCCATACTCCACAAAATATCGACATGGATTTTATGGAGAGACTCGGCTCGAAAGGCATTCCTTTTGCCATGGTGTTTACCAAAGCAGACAAGCTAAAACCCAAAGTTTTGGAAACGAATATCGCTAAGTACAACGCCAAGATGCTGGAAATCTGGGAAGTTTTGCCACAACAGTTTATAAGCTCTGCTGCAACGAGCGAAGGCCGCGTTGACATTTTGAACTTTATTGAGGATACCAACTCAATTTTTGTTAGACCTAACTAGCGTTAACTTATTGTTTTTTTTGCCAGGTGACACTTCTGGATATGAGGTACCTCTTTACTGATGAGGCCTCCCGCTAGTTTTTCTCAATCCAGCATCCGGCTGGTTTGAAATACAAACAAATCGTCTTTACTGATAATCTTTGGATTTCAGACCCACTATAAATCAAGGCTTTACACCAAAGGGTTACGTTGTTTTTTCAATGCACTCCCAAAAAAGTCGTTGGCTTAATCTAAAGACTTGTAGCCGAAAGAAAACTATCCCAAAATTTCCGTTTTCTTAGCAAATTCCTTGGCGAAATTGCGGATATCTTCTGCAACTTTATTCTGCCCCGTAGCACTCTTATAGGTATCACTCATGGTGAGCAGAGTTTGATGAAAAAACCGCTGCATATCGTAAACACTCATTTCCTTGTTCCACAAGTCTATACGCATCGTATTCTCATCTTTCTCATCCCATATCGAAAGCATAAAAGCTTTGCAGCTGCCATTTCCTCCTCCATCACTAGCAGCCCAGTCCATTTTTACCGGCACCTGATTGGCATCTAAGCCCACATTTATTGTTATTGTTGTTTCTTTCTTTATTTCGTCGTTCATCTTCCCGGTTTATAATGTTTTAAAAATTCGCGGTCGTTTTTGGTATTGAGGAGATCTGGCAGGGTGATGTTTTCATTTCTTTCCATATAAACCTTTACCATTTCGTACCCCATATAATTCCCAACACCACCCGGAGATTCTGGCGGCATGCCGGGAGTAAAGGGACCATCATTCATAAGTTTATTCACCGTCATAGCATCCTCAGAGAATATGAGATCATTTTCGAGCATAAACTTCCAAACTTCATATTCCTGATTGTCACACCACTCAATTTGTTTTTCGGAATAATTAAGCACTATTCTGTCTGTTACATTCTGATGCAAAGCAGCGGCTATATAACTAATCTTACCTGAAAACACCATTCTGTTCAAGAGGGATTGCCCATTTAGTTTATCCTGAAACCTTACATACAACCAACCCTTCAAAGCATTGATTGTCATGTACTCAGGCATCATTTTATCTCGCTTGTATTGCGGAAAAAGATCTGGTGGAAGCCTATCAAAAAGCTTAAGATCATTACCCGAATACCACTCAAGGCCTATTCCTAAAAATTGTTTGTCGGGATAAATACCCACATTAAAGCCAGAATTGTAGGCCACAATTTCAGGAAGGTCTGGCTCTTTAAAAAGAACTGAATAACGTTTAAATGCTTCTTCAAGAATTGCTGACTGCTCATCGAGGTTGGGATGTACTTCCTCTATAATCTCCTGGAGCTCTATCCAGTCCGGGTCAGTAACAAATCGCTGAAACAAAGAGGCAGTCATAGGATTGTCAACTTCGCCCACTTGCATAATCTGCGTGAGGTATACATTTAAGAAGCCATCAAATTCTCCTTTCAGCTCCAGCAGTTGGGTATGATCAAGGTTCGACCCCATATAAAAAACAGCTGAATCTAACCTCCCGATTTCACCATTATAATCTACATTAGAAATATCTACGTTCCATTTTGGATCATTGCAAGATTGAAATAGAATGAAACTTGTGAGAACTAAAAGACCTCTAGTGATGTTCATATTAAAAAATACGTACTTTTATCCAGAATTTAACGCTTGCAAAACTAATGAAAAAGATAGCACTCCTTTTAACCGTATCATTAATATGTTCATCTGCGGTTTTCGCCCAACCTACAGAAACGACTCCAGAAGGATTAACGAAAAACCCAAAATTCAGAATGGGATTATCCTTCTCTACTGTGGCTTCATGGCTTAGCCCGGATGGAAATGATAATTTTGTAGACCCCGATGGAATACGGTTTAATATTGGTTACGGCCTTCATACCGACTTTGGACTTGGTACGAATCAAAACTATTATTTCAGCACAGGTATCTTCGTTTTAAACACAGGGGGAACTCTTAAATACGAAATTAAAAACCCAAATGATCTCTCTCTTGGGAATGCAGACAGAACCATTGACTATCGTTTTAATTATGTGAACATTCCACTCACCATGATGATGCGCACGAATGAAGTAGGTTACACTGTTTATTATGCCAGAGTTGGTGTTGATAACGGATTCAATATCAAATCATCATATGATAGTCAGGATAAGTTACCTGATGGTACGGTACTATCAACCGAGAACGATGATGACCCTGACTTCGCATCTTTATACCGAGTAGCATTGCACATTGAAGCAGGAGCTGAATTTAATATTACCGGTACTACCAATTTATTTGTAGGTATAGTCTGGAACAATGGTTTAAACAATATTTTCAGTGATGATGCCAAAGCTGTCAATCCCGAAACTCAGGATCTAAAAGTAATCAAAGGAACTTCCAATGCCTTGATGCTGAATGTAGGGGTTTATTTCTAAACAAGTTTTCATTCCAGCCTATTTATTAGCAAACGGGAACGTTCTATGAATTCGAATCTGGTAATAGATCATATTGTAAACTGGCTAAAGTCGTATGCCGAAAAGGCCGGTGTAAAAGGCTTCGTTGTTGGGGTTTCCGGTGGAATTGATTCTGCCGTTACTTCTGCTCTTTGCGCAAGGACCGGCTTTAAAGTTCTATGTTTGGAAATGCCGATTCATCAGGATCCTTCGCAGGTAAGCAGAGCCAGAAAACATATTTTAATGCTGGAGGAGACATATCAAAATGTTACTTCGAAGTCTGTTGAGCTCACCAAGGGTTATGAAAGTATGATATCATGTTTTCCCAAACATGAAGATGAATTAATTTATAGCCTGGGTCTTGCCAACACGCGTGCTCGCTTGCGTATGACTACTCTCTACTACTTTGCAGGAATAAATGGATTTCTCGTAGCAGGAACCGGCAACAAGGTAGAAGACTTTGGCGTAGGCTTTTACACAAAATATGGCGACGGCGGTGTGGACTTAAGTCCGATTGCCGATTTAACAAAAACCGAAGTTTATCAGATAGGAAAAGAGCTGGAGATTATTTCTGAAATTATGACTGCCCCGCCAACTGACGGCCTTTTTGGAGACAACAGATCTGATGAAGATCAAATAGGAGCATCCTATCCGGAACTGGAATGGGCTATGGAGTTTTCCGGTGATGAGGCTGGTCTATCACAGCGACAATCGGAAGTATTAGCGATTTACAGAAAACGCCACTCCCAAAATTTGCACAAAATGAATCCAATTCCGGTTTGTCAAATACCGGAAAATCTCAAGTAGCTTTACCTGAAGCCATTG
Source organism: uncultured Cryomorphaceae bacterium (assembly GCA_963748925.1). GTDB lineage: Bacteria > Bacteroidota > Bacteroidia > Flavobacteriales_D > Cryomorphaceae > Cryomorpha. The sequence goes on from CAVVKG010000007.1 coordinate 423,227, forward strand.
AGAGGTTTGCCAAAAGGTTTCTTACTTAATCGTCCAGGTATTATTTCCTCTCAACAAGGCATCAAGATCTCCTTCACCTTTCCGCTCAAATGATGTTTTAATCTGATTGTGAAGCAAGTCTTCATAACACGCTCTGTTTTCACGGTATAGGACACCGAAAGGTCGTGGAACTCCATTCTCACTGCTACTAACATCATCGAAACAACGCATTAAGATATTCGATTTTAACCTGTCGGTTTTATCGTGAATCCAAAGGTCGTCTTTAGAAAACTCTCCACTTTGAAGATCTACAACTACCGGATTAGCACCATCAAGGCGAATACCTTTTGAATCATTATCACCAAAAACAAGTGGCTGACCATGCTCTACAAAAACAGTCGTATTTGCTTTTGTTGCCTTATCGGTGTAAACCTCAAAAGCCCCATCGTTAAAGACATTGCAATTCTGATAGATCTCTATAAGCGAAGTACCTTTGTGCTCATTTGCTTCTCGCAAAACATCGCGCATTTGCTTTGGATCGCGGTCCATTGCTCTGGCAATGAAGGTACCATCGGCACCGGCAGCAAGGGCTAGCGGGTTAAACGGATGGTCAATCGATCCCATTGGAGTAGACTTAGTTACTTTCCCTTCCGGAGATGTGGGCGAGTACTGCCCCTTAGTCAATCCATATATCTCATTGTTAAACAACAAGATATTCAGGTTAAAATTTCTTCTCAGCAAGTGAATAAGGTGGTTTCCACCGATGGACAGCGCATCGCCATCGCCTGTAATAACCCAAACGCTTAGGTCGGGATTTGCAATTTTAAGACCGCTGGCAAATGCGGGCGCCCGACCGTGAATACTGTGCATTCCGTAGGTATTCATGTAATACGGAAAACGGGATGAACACCCAATTCCTGAGATAAACACGATGTCTTCACGCTCCACTCCTATTTCAGGAAGAATTGTTTGCACCTGTTTTAGAATTGAATAATCACCGCAACCCGGACACCAGCGTAAATCCTGATCGCTGCTAAAATCCTTGGCGGTGTATTTTGGTGTTTCTACTTCTGCGCTCATACTGCGAAATATTTTTCGGCTTCTTCTCTGATTTCTATGGAAGAAAAGGGAAGACCTTTTATTTTATTGACCGCTTTGGCATCGATCAAAAATTCACTTCTAATAATTTTAACGAGCTGTCCGTTGTTCAGCTCAGGAACCATCACATGATCAAAGCTTCTCAGCAATTGCTCAAGATTGCGCGGAAAGGGGTAGATGTATCTCAACTGGATATGCGCTACTTCGTGTCCATCTGCCAGCATTTCTTTCACGGCAGTCTTAACAGCTCCGTAGGTAGAACCCCAGCTCAAAATACAAAGCTTACCGTTGTTGGGACCCTGATCAATCACTTGCTCCGGAATAGAAAAAGCAATTTTATCAACCTTCTCTGCTCTGAGCTTCACCATTTTCTCATGGTTTTCGGGATCATAAGATACATTTCCCGTAAGGTCTTCTTTTTCGAGACCACCAATGCGGTGCTCCAATCCGGAAATGCCCGGAACGGCCCATGGTCTCACGCCTTTCTCATCGCGTTTGTAGGGCAAAAATGCGTCGCCGGCATTTGGTTTATCAATGAGTGGAGCTTTGATAGGCTTCAGGTCGCCAGCCGATTTAAACCTCCATGGCTCCGCTCCATTACCGATGTATCCATCAGAGAGGAGAAAAACAGGAGTCATATGTTCAACAGCTATCCGCACAGCCTCAAAAGCCACATCAAAACAATCTTTAGGTGATGAAGCTGCAATAATTGGAATAGGTGCCTCACCATTTCTACCGTAAAGTGCCTGAAGTAAATCAGCTTGCTCTGTCTTTGTAGGCAAACCGGTTGACGGCCCACCTCGTTGCACATTCACTACAACCAAAGGCAATTCCAAAATACAAGCGAGTCCGAGCGCTTCGCCTTTCAAGGCAATACCGGGACCGCTGGATGCTGTAACGCCAATATTTCCCGCAAAGGAAGCTCCTATTGCAGAAGTAATAGCGGCAATTTCGTCTTCCGCCTGGAAAGAGCGGACATTAAAGTTCTTATGCTTGGATAATTCGTGCAGGATATCTGATGCCGGAGTAATGGGATAACTACCGTAAAAAAGAGGGAGATCAGCCTTTTGAGCTGCGGCAATAAGCCCTATGGCAATTGCCTGATTTCCCATCATATTCCGATAGGTACCTTTAGGCATCGGAGCCGGTTTCACCTCATACCTTGTGGTAAAAGTTTCACTCGTGTCGCCATAGTGGTATCCCGCTTTGAGCACGGCTATATTCGACTCAATAAGTTCTGGCTTCTTCGCAAATTTCTCATTGAGGAACTTCTCAGTAGTTGCCAATTCGCGGTTGTACATCCAGTAAAGAAAACCGAGAACGAACATGTTCTTGCTGCGATCTTTCTCTTTTATACCAAGATCTGAATCTTTGAGAGCTTCTCTGGTAAGTTTGGTAATATCAATTTCAATTACGCGATACTTTCCTAGGGAGTTATCTTCCAGCGGGTTTCGCTGATCGAGGTAACCTGCCAGTTTCAGGTTTTTCTTATCAAACCCCGCGAGATTGGATATTATCGTTCCACCAATTTTAAGCTTATCGAGATTGGCCTTAAGTGCTGCAGCGTTCATTACTACGAGCACATCACACCGGTCGCCAGGAGTAAAAACCTCGATGCTTCCAAAGTTTAGCTGAAAGCCTGATACCCCGGCTATGGTACCTTGTGGGGCTCTGATTTCGGCCGGATAATTAGGAAAGGTGCTTATATCATTCCCAAAAAGGGCACTAGTATTGGTAAATTGTGAGCCGGTAAGCTGAATACCATCACCGGAATCGCCGGCAAATAATATGGTCACTTCCTTTTTACTCTCACTCACCCGTTTCGGGGCTTTCGTATTTATATTTTCCACTTAATATTTGGTATTCTGGGTTGATTACAGAGTTAGCCTCAGACTTATAACGGCAAGAGGTAATCCCTATTTTGCTTCAATTAAATTTATTGCTTCCACAGCAACAATTTCGGGCGCAACTTTTTTGATACTCTCTTCTACACCGGCCTTAAGCGTCATGATGCTCATGCTGCAATCGCGGCAGGCGCCATGCAACTCAACTCTCGCCACCATTTCATCTGTTACTTCCACGAGTGTAATATCACCTCGATCTGCTTCCAGGAATGGTCTGATTTGGGTAAGAGCGTACTGAATTCTATCTACAAGATTGTCCATACTTTCAGATCAGTTAAACGCCAGAATTACTGGGGATTTGGTAACCCTTCTTCGTCTTCATTTCGCTTACAAAATTACGAATTATTTCGCGAAAAGCATTACCTGCAACCGTTTCATCCTGAAGCACTGCAGGTCGCCCCACATCACCTGCTTCACGGATAGATTGTACGATTGGCACTTCACCGAGAAATGGCACATCCAGATCTACTGCCAGATTTCGCGCGCCTTCCCTTCCGAAAATGTAATATTTGTTATCAGGGAGTTCTTCAGGAGTAAAATAGGCCATGTTTTCAATTATTCCGAGGATAGGCACCTTAATGGCATCGAGCTGAAACATGGAAACGGCTTTTTTGGCGTCAGCCAGGGCAATATTTTGCGGGGTGCTCACCACGACTGCTCCTGTAAGCGGAACACCCTGCACAAGGCTAAGGTGAATATCGCCGGTGCCTGGAGGCAAGTCAATAATCATAAAGTCGAGCGGACCCCAGTGCGCATCTGTAAACATTTGGTTGAGCGCCTTGCTGGCCATCGGCCCTCTCCATACAATAGCCTGAGAAGTATCTGCAAAAAAGCCGATTGATAGCATTTTTACTCCGTAATTTTCTACGGGAATGATATAATTCTTTCCATCAATTTCTTTGGTACGCGGCTTCTCATGCTCCACATCAAACATAAGGGGCATGGACGGACCGTAAATATCGGCATCTACCAGTCCTACGGAATAGCCCTGGGCTGCGAGGCCGGCTGCAAGGTTTGCGGCAACAGTAGATTTTCCTACACCGCCTTTTCCGGAGGCAATCGCAATAATATTCTTAACACCGGGAAGTACTTTGCGCTGCTCGGGGGCCTGGTCGTCTTTGGACAGAAGCTGCACGTCGATATCGACCTTTACCTCTTTGCCAAAGTTGCGCTCAATGGCAAACCTGCACGCGTCTTCCATGCGCTTGCGACTGTGCATTGCGGGGTTGAGCACATAAAGAGTGAATTTCAAATTATTCTCATCAATCGAAATATCCCGAATCAGATCGAGCGAAATAATATCTTTTTTCACGTCCGGCTCGGTAATATTGGCAAGGACTTCTTTGACGGTTTGTTCTGTTAATTTCATCATTATACTTTTGTGGCTTCGCTTATTTATTTAAACAAGCTATGTTGGTTATTGTCCTTGTTTTGTCATCATTTTTGCAAAAAGCAAAAATATCGCCAAAACCTCATGCCTACACAGTTTCCCCGGGTTAAAACCCGGGGCTATAATATCTATCGTCCCTACGGGACTTTATGGTTCGATTGCAATTAGAAACAATAATCTATTCAATCTATTTCAAGTTCTTTGGCCGGGTTCCAAAAGTGCTTTTGGAATTCCTGCACGGTATCATCAATTACTTTTATTCCTTCTGCTTCGAGCAGTTCCTGCATTCTCGATTCGGTTTGAAAATGGTGCTTTCCGGTAAGCACGCCATTTCTGTTTACCACTCGGTGTGCAGGAATATTATTGGGCTGGCTGTGTGCACCGTTCATTGCCCAACCTACCATTCGCGATGAGCGCCCCGAACCCAGATAATGGGCTATTGCGCCATAGTTAGTAACCCTTCCGGAGGGGATTTGTTTTACCACTTCATACACCATTTCGAAGAAGTCTTTATTCTTCTCGCTGAGTTTGATAGGATTGCTCATTGAGTTGGAAATGAATGTAATTTATATTCTCCTTTTTGGCGAGAAATTTACCTTCGTAAAAAGTTTTCACACCAAGTATTTCGCGCTGGGCAGGAGTGAATTGCATAAAGTCGGGTCCGTAAATATCGGGAGAGTGAGTAAGGAGATTGTGATTGCCTCTTTCAATGACTTTAAGCGTTTCGTTGTAGAGGAAATCACTATCTGTTTTAACGTGGATATTACCATCAGGGGTAAGAATCCGGGCATAGCGATCTAAGAAAGACTGCGCCGTAAGACGCTTGGTTCCTTTGTGATCGAGGGGTTGCGGATCACTGAATGTGAGCCAGATATCGCTGACTTCTCCGGGTGCAAAGAAGCTTGTTATAAACTCCAGTTTCATCCGTAGGAATGCTACATTTTTCATTCCGCTTTGCTCTACTGTTTTGGCTCCGCGCCACAGTCTGGCTCCCTTGATATCAATGCCGATAAAATTCCGTTTGGGATACATCCCGGCCAGAGCTATTGTGTACTCACCTTTTCCGCAGCCAAGCTCGAGGGTGATGGGATTTTTGTTTCCAAAATATTCAGCGTGCCAATGGCCCTTCATGTGGTAATTGCCGGAAGTCATCACGGCATTATCAGGTTCAAAAACGCAATCAAATGATTTCATTTCTGCAAATCGCTGAAGTTTCTTTTTGGCCATTGTTTTTTTAGCTTCAAGCTTTAAGCCGTAAGCTTTAAGGGGCGTTGGGCAAAATTATTAGGAAAGGCTTATTTTTCGGGTGCAAAATTAAGTATTTTGCTTTGATTGTTTAGAATCCTTCTACAAACTATAGGATTATAAAGTCCGAAAGTCGTTTTATCTTAATGCACTACCCTGGCCGTTAGAAAGGGTGAGTTAACATTTTAGTAACGGGGAGCCTATGGCCGACAAAATGTAATTTGGACTTAGTTACGCCTTAGTTAGTGTTTAGTTGCCCTTTAGTAAGGTATAGACTTACCCCTTAGTTGGCCTTAAGTTTTATACAAGGTGTAACGGTGCTAATAGTTCTTTTAATACTTTCCCGGTTCGTATTTTATCACCAGCCATGATTTGAACCAGATAAATTCCGCTTTTAAATTTAGAGAGATCGATGGTCGCGTTAAAATCATTTGGATAGACGGATACGATTTGTTTGCCTTGCATGTCAAAGACTTTTACTTCTTTGATTTTTTCTTTGTCTGAGCTTATGGTTACCCAATTCTTTGTTGGGTTTGGAGATATTGAAAAATTCAGGTCGTCATCTATTTCTTTAACGGAGAGCACTATTTGTTCTACTTCTTCAAGAAGAGGGCCGCCGCCGTTGGAAGTTTTATAAATTCGTCCATTTATTCCTCCGACAGCGTAACAAACAGAATCATTGGGGCAGAAAATTTGCATTGTGCCATAGTAGCCCGGCTCTACCAAGTCTTGCTTATACCAGGAACCTCCGCCATCAATAGACTTCATGAAAGAATATATCGTTATCCCCTTCTTCATAAATTGATCTGTAAACTGCGATACATAACATTTTCAGAGGGCCAACTAACTCCAAATATCCGATTGAATTCTGGAAAATAAGTGATATCAAAAGTTTCCTGAAGAATGTCACCACGGGTTAATATTCCGAAATTGTAGGTTTGAAAACCGAGAGAAAACCCATTGCTCCCAAGTGCGGAAGACAGAAATTCTATGATCTTTAGCTTTAAGAAATGAATGGGATCCTTGATAATCTAAAGTATGCAGAAAAACAAAATTTTCACCTAAATCGGATGACCATGCGATTAGAGCTCCATCAATTTCAAAAAAAACACCTTCTTCAATATCTCCATCTCTGTAACCTACACCGAAAATCCAATTGATTCCAACTAATTCCTGCATCTGTACTTTTGGCCAATCTAATTCTGTAGCGTTTATTATCCCAGTATTATTGTCAAAAAAGGAAATTGCATAAGGCACAGAAACAGCTGACCCTAAGATTAGACGCCACTCTTTGCCAAGAATCCCCTCCGTTAATAGTGCGCATTACAGCAATCTGGTTCTCATAAAAACAAGAGATGTAGCCGGTGTCTGCTGATGGGAAAAATATAGTTCTGAACTGATGGTTATTGAAAGCTATTGAGTCCCATTCGTTACCGCCATTTTGAGTTCTAAGTATATAACTATCTGTATTATTTATTCCCACAACGAAACCGGTGTCTGAATTAAGAAAAAATACGTCTTGGTCGTTGGAATTTATTGATCCCTGGTGGACAATATCCCATTGAGCAGTCACATCATTACAGGTTAACGATAAGAGAAATACAATAAAAACCACGTATGCACTAAAAAAAGAAATCTGTCTCATGGAGAGTTCGGTTAAATCAGGATAGCAAAGTCAAGATAAGGAAAATAATAATATTAAACAGGATCGACATTTTACAACCCACTTCAGTTCGGTTGAATATTATAACCTACTTTGGCTTGCATTATTTCACCTACAAATACACACGCGCAGAAACCAGCCGAAAACTTTATTTTTGCATCACCATGAATAAGCGTGTGTTAATAGCCGTATTAAATTGGGGAATAGGTCATGCGAGCCGTTCCGTGCCGGTTATCGATGCGGTGATACGCTACGGGGCCGATGTGGTTATAGCGAGCAACGGAGGTACAAAAACCTTTCTCGAACAGCGTTTTCAGCATGTAAATGTGCTTGAAATACCCGATAAGGAAATCAGCTATGGTAAATCGGGAGCCGCTGTAGGGCTTTTAAAAAGGAGCTTTCAGCAGCAACGCATAAACGCCGAGCAATATGCCTGGCTTACGCGAAATGCAGAAGATCTGGGCATTACGCATATTATCTCGGATAATCTTTACGGGGTAAACAATCCGGTGATTCCAAGTGCAATAATCACGCATCAAATCGGGATTCTGAGTCCGTTTTTTAAATCGCAGTTTGATAAAAATCTGGCTGCCTGGCTGGGTAAGTTTGATGAAGTGTGGATTCCAGACGAACCGGGCGAACTATCTCTTGCAGGAAAGATGCTGGACAATAAATATTTCACAGGGAAGACTTTCTATCTGGGACATATTTCGCGTTTCCGCAAATTGCCTGGAATTGAAAAAGATATTGACCATCTGGTTATTCTCAGCGGCCCTGAACCTCAGCGAACCTTTCTGGAAAGAAAGATTGCCAAAAAGCTGGAAAAGCTTCCGGGGCGAAATATTATTGTGCGCGGAAGAATAGAGAGCAATGTTGTTCCTCCCAGCACAAAAATTGAATATCACCCTTTTTTACATGAAAAGGAGCTTGAACTTTTTATTGCCCGAGCTAAAATGGTGATTTGCAGATCGGGCTATACCTCCATTCTCGATATGGTGAGGATGGATGCAAATGCTTGTTTTATTCCCACACCTCAGCAACCCGAGCAGAAGTATCTCGCTAAGCGAATGCGTAAAAAAGGATGGTTTGATGCGGTAAGTCAAAAGGATTTTAAGCTAAAAAATCTACAGGAAACAGAGGTAAGCGCCGGGTTTACATCGCCTGAATTTCAAGAGAAAATGGAAAAAGTGATTTATGATTTTTTGAGTCGGGAGAAGTAGGTTTTAATAATCCCAACCGATCTTTACACCCGCGTAAAAATTGCGGGCATCACCGGGGTAGAAATACCTTGGTTGCGCTCCTCCAAAACCAACAGCATTGGGCAAAACACTGGCCGCATAATTTTCGTCGGTTAGGTTGTTGATGCCGGCGTAAATCTCCAGATTCAATTTCTGAAGTAACTCAAATGAGTAACCCGCTTTTAAATTGAGCAAACTGTAGCTGGTTGAATATTCACTATTCGCATCGTTTAGAGGGATCTCTCCAACATTTAAAAGATTTATTCGAAAGGAAAAACCATTCACAAATTCAGATTCAATACCGGCATTCAAAGTGTGCCCGGGAACTCCGGTTAGCTCGTTGCCGGAGTAATCTGCATCACCATCCTTAAAATCCTGAAATTTAAAGTTATTGAATGTTGCATTGATATAGGGCTTCAGCAGCCACTTCTTTGCAATTAACTCCTTATAATTCAAGGCGATTTCAACACCTGTGTGCTGTGTTTTTCCGGCGTTTATGCCAATGTACTGATCTTCGGCAATGCGATCGGCCACGAGGAGGTTATCAATGAAAATAGTGAAAACCGCCGCTTCTGCATAGAGCTTGTTATCAAACCAGCCTGTCTTTAATCCAAACTCGAGGTTCACTCCGGTTTCGGGAAGGAGGCTTGTATTGATCTGGCCCGATGGAGTGAGCGTCTCCTCTACTCCGGGAGTCGAAAATCCATGGCTCACCGAAGCGTATATATTCTTCTGATCGCCTACCTGATAGCTTGCTGCTAACCGGGGCGAGGCGATGATTCCGTATTGATAAGATCCCGACTGATCAAGGCTGTCGCCCGCAAAAGTGTCATCGAGCTCATACCGGGTTGAATTAACATTCAAACCCAGATCGAGTAAAAACCTATTGGAAACCGACCATTGCTGGGCAACAAACAAGTTCATGTAAGATCTCAACTGGTCATTGCTATTGATTTCGCTTCCTTCCACGCTTCCGTTACCGGGAAAATCACGATACAGATTTTCGTAAAGCGCTACAGAATAATCTTCCAAAAGATATTCGGCACCAAAGACAAGCTCTGACCGTTTCCCGAAAAGGGGATACTTGAAATTAAACTTGGTTCTTGCCCCGAGTCCGAGTTGTTCTTCATCGAGAATGTTAAACGGGCGCGGCTCGTATCCATCGCGGTAATGCGCAAAAATACTGGTGGTGTTGTGGAAGTTTTCTGAAAAGGCATGCACGATGGTTATACCGCCCAACCATTTATCGTAAGATTCATAGCCTTTGGCAGCAGCCCAGTTGCCATCTGCTGCGGTGGGATTATTACGAAAATCGGTCTCATTAAGCGAACTCGGAATTTGGGCATTCAATCGCACCATGTTCGAAAACAGCTTTAATCTTGTGGCCTCCGATAAATCGAGATAGCCATTTACTGTAAAGGTTTTTCGGGAGTAGTCACTATTTTCCCGGTAGCCATCGCTCTTCAGCTGGGTATAATTTACTTGAAGTCCGGCCTTTTCTCCGCTTAAAGACAAATTGAGGCTGTTTTTTAAGAATCCAAAACTACCTATCGTACTATTCAGCTGCAGGTGATTTTGACTCGGCTCCTTTGTATACATGGATATCACCCCACCCAAACCAGCACCATACATGCTTGAAACCGGGCCTTTTATTACTTCAATTGACTCGAAAATTCCGGGATCAATATCTTCAATAACTGTTGTACCCGTTGCCGACGAAACCGGAATTCCATCAATATAGGCCTTTACGCGGTCGGTGCCGTATTGGGTACGTGCGCCTATTCCGCGAATGGTTATTCTATTGGTATTCAATGCACCCTGCTGCATGTAAATTCCGGGTAGGGTATTCATTGCAGAGGTAATAATCGCACCGTTGTTTCCCGATAAATCTGATTCGCGCAAGATGCCAACCGAAGCCGGAATTCTTTGAAGGCTATCTGCGATGAGCGTAGCCCTCACGCGAACTTCTGGAATATTGGCTGTATCGCCAAAAGCCATATTTTGAGCAGAAGCGACGGAAACGGCAAAAAAACCAATAAGCAAAAGGGTATATTTCAAAATCTCCTGATATTATTTGGCCTCAACGCGCCAGATAATGTCAGAATCATCGTCCATAACGAGCATTGATCCATCGGGCATTAGGGTAACCCCAACCGGACGGCCATGTACTTTTGACCCGTCACCATCTTTCACGAATCCGGTGAGGAAATCTTCGGGTTGCCCGGGCTTTCCATTTTCGAAGGGTACAAAAACCACTTTGTATCCGGCAAACTCAGATCGATTCCATGAACCGTGCTGACCCACAAAAGCTCCATTCCGGTATTTCGCCGGAAACTGATCGCCCGTGTAAAAAGCCAATCCCAGCGATGCGGTGTGACTTCCCAAAGGTACATCAGGCACGAGGGTTGTTTTAACCAGGTCGGCATGGGGATCTTCGCTCCATCGCGGGTCTTTAATTGGTCCGTAATAAGCAAACGGCCATCCGTAAAATCCGCCTTTCTTCACGCTGGTAATGTAATCGGGTACCAGATTATCGCCTAGTTTATCGCGTTCGTTCACAGCGGTCCACAATTCGTTTGTTACCGGGTTCCAGTCCATCCCTACCGGATTTCTCAAACCTGTAGCATAAATTACTTCACCGGTTCCATCGAGGTTAATTTCCAAAATACAAGCGCGGCGTTTTTCTTCCTCCATACCGTGTTCGCCTACATTACTGGCCGAACCTACTGAAACGTAAATTTTCGATCCATCAGCATTGGCAATCAAGTTTCTCGTCCAGTGATTGTTGTATCCACCGGCTGGCAGATCAAGAATTTTCTCACCATTTCCTTCAAGCTCTTCCTGTCCTTCTTTGTAAGGCCAGCGGTATATACCGTCGGTATTTGCTACATAAAAATATTCGTTTAAAACCAGCATCCCGAAATTGCTATTGAGATTTTGGGCAAAAATCATTTGTTTATCGGGGTTTCCGTCTCCATCGGTATCGCGCAAAAGTGTTATTTGATCCGCGCTTCCTCGTGTGTCGGCTTCAGCCACAAACACATCACCGTTTGGAGCCACATACGACCAACGCGGGTGTTTCAAGTCGGTAGCGTAGCGGGTAATGGTAAAACCTGCCGGAGCTTTTGGCGTTTGACCTTCTTCCCAACCAATGGTGTTACTCAGTTTGGTTTTGGACTCTTCGGCATAAGGGGATGGCAGAGTAAGCGGGCCAATAGCTGTTTCGACCGTTGTAGACTTATCGTATTCATCGGTTGCTTTTGGCATATTCTGGCTGCTACAGCTCACCTGAGCTAAGCTCAGCAAAAGGCAAAAAGTTGGCGTAAGTATTTTTGAAGCGTTCATTTTCGGTTTGTTAGGAGTTTGCTTTTAGGTATAAGCCATTATCGGCAAAATTGTTCAGGGTGATGTTAACTAGTTTGCCAAATTTTAAGTGAGTGGAATTTTACTTCTCTCTTCTCAAATCTCAAAGGCTAGCGTCCCGCTAGGCTTGCTTCGTCTGGCGTCACGCCAGATTCGCCATTATCAGTGTTTGTTTTGAGACGATCAGATTTATACCCGGCGGCACTGACGCTTCGGACCATACGGGGCTAATGCCAAGATGCCATGCTAAAAAGCGTGGTAAACTGAGCGATGTCGGGTCTCAAAGGCTAGCGTCCCGCTAGGCTTGTTGCGTCTGGCGTCTCGCCAGATTCGCTAATCTGCGTGTTGGTATTGAATGCATTGCAATACCAAGCTCTATTGAATTAAAAAATCTTTCGAGAGGCTCGTGAGAAAATCATACAGAAACTTCCAAGGATACCCGGCGGTACTGACGATAAATGCACTGACGCTAAAGGTCAGTATCTTCGATCAGCATGTACCAGACGCCGGACAAAACATCCCTCGCCCATACGGGGCTAAGGCCAAGATGCCATGCTGAAAAGCGTAGTAAACTGAGGGATAGCGAGTTTAGGCCTTGGCTAGTGTGAATGAAAACAAGGCTCCTTTACCGAGTTCGCTGCGCATATTGAGGGATTGCTTGTGTGCCTCGATGATGTGTTTGCAAATAGCGAGTCCGAGACCGGTACCTCCCTGATGACGCGCTCTACTCTTATCAACGCGATAGAACCGCTCGAAGAGGCGTGCCTGATGTTCTTTGGCAATACCCGGACCGTCATCTTCTACCTCAACAAGAATTTGACGATCAAGATCATAGAAGCGGATGGTAATAGTTCCGCCCTGTTTACCATAATTAATGCTGTTGGTGACGAGGTTTGTTAAAACCTGACTGATTCTGAACCCGTCGGCAGTTACATAAATTGGTCTGTCGTAAGCCTTGTTGAATTGAATTTTTATGTCTTTCTGCTCAGCCTCGCGCTCGCGTCCATCTACAACTTCTTTGGTGAGGTCTACAATATCAATTCGCTCCTTATCTAGCTTTAAATTACCCGACTCAAACTGTGTAATGGTATCGAGGTCTTCAACAAGCATCGCCATCCGCTCTGCCGATTTAGCCGCTTTTTTGAGGAATTTCCGGTTGAAATTTGGGTCTTCAAGCGCACCTTCAAGCAGGGTTAAAATATAGCCTTGAATGCTAAATATTGGCGTTTTGAGCTCGTGAGCCACGTTCCCTACAAATTCCTTTCTGAAATTCTCCTTTTCACGAAGATCCTTTATCTCCGCCATCCGGTCTTCTGCCCAGTCGATAACTTGCTTGTTCACATCTCCAAGCACATCTGCCTTCATATCGAGTTTAAAAGAATCTCTTTCCACTTGAAGCGAATGCATATTTCTAAAAATCAGCTTGATTTTATCGTAGATAAAACCCTGAAGAATTTTATAGAGCAAAAGCCAGGAGCCTCCAAAAATTATAGTAATGGAGAGTGTAAAATGTACCCACTTTACCCGTTCACCATAAATAAGAGTAACACCAATTATTGCTATGGCCGCTACTAGTGTAAATAAGATAGCGGTAACTAGTGTAAGATATTTGGGACTTAGTCCCTTCATTGGGCTTCAAACTTGTAACCTACCCCCTTTACAGTGGAGATGTGCTGGCTACCCAATTTTTCGCGTAGCTTTCTGATGTGCACATCAATTGTTCGGTCACCTACAATAACATCATCTCCCCACACTGTGTCGAAAATAACTTCTCGTGTAAAGACGCGTCCAGGTTTACTTAACAAAAGAGAAAGGAGTTCAAACTCTTTTTTCGGCAGACTCATATCCACTCCGTCAAGAGTTACAAGGTATTTCTCCTTGTCAATCTTTAAACCATTTACCTCAGTCGTAAATTGCTCAGAGCTTGAATTGCCTTTGCGTCGAAGCAGTGCCTGAATCCGCGACATTAGCACACGCGGTTTGATTGGCTTTGGAATATAATCGTCAGCTCCTGCGTCAAACCCGGCTATTTGAGAATAATCTTCTCCCCGGGCTGTCAAAAAGGCAATGATTGTATGTTTTAAGCTCTCCGTTGCACGCATTTGCACGCAAGTTTCCATTCCGTCCATTTCGGGCATCATTACATCGAGCAAAATAAGGTCGGGTAAAAACTCTTTTGCTATTACGATTGCATCCCGCCCATTGGTAGCAGTTTGAATATCGTAACCTTCCTTTTCCAGATTGTATGAAATCAAATCTATGATATCCGGCTCATCATCAACTAAAAGAATCTTTTCTTTTTTCAAAGTATTCGTTTTAACTCGTGTGTGCTGCACTTTCGTGTAAAGCGCAATAATCTATGAAACTACAATAATAATCGCGACAAAAATAGGCCTTCTTCAAGGAGGTAATGTTATTTAATTATTAAGTGTATTTAAACTCAAATATACCAAAGTAGCGTCAAATTAATGGTTCATTAACATTAAAGAAACGACAATATAACCCAACCATAAGAAGCCGTTTACACCATCATCAGATTAAGCCCATTTCTTTGCATCGCAATTCAGAAAGAAAATTTAAGAACAAAAATAGTACACTAAAATGAACACACTGAACAAAATCAGAAATGCGGCTCTAATCTTAGCCATGGGGTCACTAACATTAACTTCATGTAATGATGATGACGAAGAGGTAACACCGACTCCGCCACCTCCAACCAACTCATTTGAGGTTTCAGAAAACATTACAACAAATACAACATGGGAAACGGGTAACACTTACATCCTTACAAACCGTATTGCTGTAACTTCTGGTAATACATTAATAATAGAGCCAGGTGTAGTAATAAAAGGACAGGCAGGAACTGGAGCCAACGCAACTGCGCTTATTATTGCGAGAGGAGCAAAAATTGATGCTCAGGGATCGGAAACTCAACCAATTATTTTCACAACGGTTGCGGATGAAATTGAACCTGGCCAAATTTCAAGTCCAAATCTTGACCCAGATCTTAACGGGTTATGGGGTGGTCTAATTATTCTAGGAAATGCACCAATTTCTGCGGATGCTAATGCTGTGCAGATAGAAGGTATTCCTCCATCAGACCAAAATGGACTTTACGGAGGTAATAATCCATCAGATAATAGCGGTACTCTTCGTTACGTTTCTATCCGTCACGGTGGTTCAAACATCGGTGAAGGTAATGAGATAAACGGTTTAACCCTTGGTGGTGTTGGAAACGGAACAACTATTGAATATGTTGAAATCGTTGCAAACCAGGATGATGGAATTGAGTGGTTTGGTGGTAACGTAAATGTTACAAATGCACTTGTATGGAATGCTGGTGACGATGCCATTGATACTGACCAAAGCTGGGGTGGTACTCTTGATAACTTCATTGTTGTTAACGCTGGTGATGAGTGTTTCGAGCTTGACGGTCCTGAAGGAAGTTTTGAAGATGAGCATACTATTATAAATGGAACTGTTTACGCTGGTGGTGCAGATGGTCTTGTAGACCTAGATGACAACTCCAGAGTTACTATGAATAACATTTACTTCTTTGGACTAGCTGAAAATCAGGATTTTGATCAACTACCTGTTGAAGCCAACGGTGGTTATGGTGTATTTGCAGACTTTCAAGCTACTATTCCGGTAGATCAGACTATAGCAGATTTCTTTGTAGGTGGAAGTGATGTATTCGTTACAAATGTAGCTGAAAATCAAAATACGGTGGGTGCTGATCCTACCAAGTTCACAGGTTGGACCTGGGCTTCAGCTTCAGGAGCTCTTACAGATCTTGGACTGTAATAAAAATAAACAAATTCAAAATTTATGGAACTCGCATACCTCTAATGAGGTCTGCGAGTTTCTTCAATTTCAATACTTTTCATAAAACAACATGAAAAACTTTCAATACTTACTCACTTTAATGGTAGCTTTTATATCATTAGCAGCAGTAGCCCAAACGGGGAATGTAAGAGGCACCATCATAGATGGAGAGACAGGAGAAACACTGCCAGGAGTAAATGTTTTTGTTGATGGAACCACCAATGGAACGGTTTCTGACCTTGATGGAAAATTCGATCTTAGTCTTGAGCCCGGCAGCTATAATATTCGGTTTTCATTTATTTCTTTTGAATCGCAACTCATTGAGGGTGTTACAGTAAAATCAGGCGAGATCACAAACCTCAGCAGCGTTCAGATGGAAACTGACTCGGAGGAGCTTCAGGAAGTTGTTATATCTGCTACCATGGCCCGAAACAATGAAACAGCCATGATGACAATGAAGAAAAAATCAGCTAACATGATTGATGCTGTATCTTCTGCAAGCTTCAAAAAAGTCGGCGATTCTGATGCCGCTGCTTCCGTTAAACGTGTACCCGGAGTATCAGTAGAAGGCGGAAAGTACATTTATGTGCGTGGACTCAGCGACCGATATACAAAAACTCTTTTGAATGGATTTGACATTCCAGGTCTTGATCCTGACAGAAATACCATTCAAATGGATTTATTTCCTACAAGTGTTCTTGACAACATTGTAGTAAACAAAACTTTTATTGCTTCACTACCGGCTGACTTTACAGGTGGAGCAATCAATATATCGACTAAAGAATTTCCTGAAGAGGAACAAGGGAATGTATCTGTAAGCTTGGGCTATAACCCAAGTTTTCACTTTAACGATAATTATTTGACTTACAATGGAAGTAGCACTGATATCTTCGGATTTGATGATGGTCTTCGCGAAATCCCTGCAACCGAAAACATCCCACAATTTGCGGAAGCCGTAGGAAACCCTACGGGACCGACAGGAACCCGGTATAAAGAAATTCTAGCCTCCTTTACTCCGGATTTAGCCGCTTTCCAAAAGCAAAGCTTCATGGACTATGGCTTTGGAGTAAACTATGGAAACCAGAAAAAGGTAGGTGAAAAGTATACGATGGGATATAATTTCATTCTGTCCTACAAAAACGAAACGTCTTATTTTGAAGATGTAGAATACGGAAGGTATGGCTTGCTTGCCGACCCCGACATTAATGAAATGGAGGTACGTGAGCTACAAACTGGTAGCTATGGGGTGAATAATGTATTGCTAAGCGGAATGGCAGGATTTGCAATAAAAACAGCCAAATCAAAGATTAAGCTTAACCTTCTTCACATACAAAACGGAGAGTCAAAAGCGGGTATTTTTGATTATCTAAACTCTGACCAGGGAGCCATCTTTTATGGATATCAGCATAATCTGGAATATAGCGAACGCTCTATGACAAATTTATTGATAGGAGGAGAGCATTACTTTTCTGATTCAAAATGGAATATAGATTGGGGTATTTCTCCGACCTTATCTAAAATGGACGATCCCGATATCCGCTTTACGAGATATGAAATTCGTAATGATGACTTCATTATTGGTACCGAAGCTGGTTTTCCTCAGCGCATTTGGCGAGATCTACAGGAAGTAAATATTGCTGCAAAAGCCGGAGCGACCAAGGAGATTCAACTTTTTGGTGATGATGCGAAAATTAGCTTTGGCGGAAGCTATACATACAAAGAGCGTGATTATAATATTCGCAGCTTTAATGTGAACGTAAGAAATCTAGAACTTACCGGTGATCCCGATGAGCTTTTTTCAGAAGTGAATTTATGGCCATACGGCGACGATCGCACCAGAGGAACAACCATAGATGCGATATTTCTACCAACCAATCCAAATGAGTTTAACGCGCGCGTATTCAACGCAGCAGGGTATGCCTCACTAGACTTTAAACTTTTTGGTGTAGTGAAAGCTACCGCAGGGCTACGTTTTGAAAACTATGTACAGCGCTATACAGGACAAGATCAGCTTGGAACTAATGTACTGGATGATGATGTGGTGCTGGAGTCAGTAAATCTGTTCCCAACTTTGAATATGGCCTATGCGATTACAGAGAATCAGAATCTTAGATTTAGTTATACTCAAACTATTGCCAGACCATCCTTAAAGGAATTGTCTTACGCGGAAATATACGACCCGCTTACGGGACGAACTTTTGTAGGAGGGCTCTTCCGCGATGCGAATGATGCGGCCGGTATAGAGTACTGGGATGGAAATCTTGAAAGTACCGATGTACACAACCTCGATCTTCGTTGGGAAGTATTCCCTACGCTATCGAGCACTGTTTCTTTTGGAGCTTTTTACAAATACTTTATCAACCCTATAGAAATCATACAGTTTGCCACTCAGGCTGGAGCTTTCCAACCGCGAAATGTGGGTGATGGCCAGGTTTACGGATTAGAGTTGGAAGTACGCACTCCTCTAAGTTTTATTAGTGAAAAGCTTGAGCAATTTAGCTTCAATACCAATATAACAGCCACGGAGTCACGAATTGAGTATAGCCTTACCGAGAAAGAAAGTCGTGAAGCAAATGCCAGAACGGGACAATCTATTGGCAACTACCGTCCAATGGCAGGGCAGGCACCACTAATTGTAAATGCTGGTTTTGCCTATAACGGTGGCAGCGATGGTTTCGCGAAAGACCTTCAAATAGGTTTGTATTACAATGTTCAATCGTCAACACTTATATATGTTGGTATGGTTGACAGACCCGACATTTTCACCGTTCCATTTCACAGTTTAAATATGAACGCGAGCAAGAAATTTGGAAAGGACGAGCGAATGCAAGTCTCATTAAAGATTTCAAATATCCTGGGATCGGATAGAGAAGAGGTATTTAAATCTTACGAAGCAAATGACCAGGTATTTACTCGTTTTAGTCCGGGTCAGACCTTCTCTGTGGGATACAGTTATAGCTTCTAACCACAAAAGTAGAACTGCAATTCATAAAAAAAGACCAATCAATTGATTGGTCTTTTTTTGTTATCGTAAATGTAGTCTTTTAGTTATAATCTTTTGACGATTGTAAAGTTCCTGACTCATCGTAGAATTTCCATGTGCCCACTCGTTTCCCTTCGTCGTAGCTCAATTCCATTCGTAGAATTCCATTCGCATCCCACACTTTCCAATCGCCATCTTTTTGACCATTGGTATAACGTGCTTCATTCATTTTGACGCCGTCGGCAGAGTACTTGGTCCAACTACCCTGTTTTTTGCCCATCAATAAGGCTCCTTGTTCTTCGAGGTTTCCATTTTCATGAAATGTTAAAACCTGGCCAGAAACTCGTCCTGCCTCATCAACTGAATAATCTCCGTTATTTGAGTAGTATTTAGATTCGCCATCGTTCATACTTATTAAATCCATCTCATCAATGGATTGTATTGAACTGTTTGTCTGGGCATTAACCACTGCGCCAGAAAGTATCGTGAGGGCTATAATTATTAACTTTTTCATATGGGTAAATTGTGTTATTCGTCTTTGTTAATACGAAGATAAGCTTTTCTTAACTATTTCGTAACATTGGAACGAAGAAAATGCAGAATTGTTCCAAAACTTAACATTGGAATCAATCAAAAAGTCAACAAACAAAGGGTTAAACTCCTGTAAATAACGAGTTTTTGTTTAGTAAGAAGCGAGTCGAAACTTTTCGCTGGGAGCGGTACCTGATATTTCGATATCCGTGAATGTTTGGTCTACATATCCGATGTAGCTAACTACAATAGTATATTTTCCAGTTGGAGTGTTTTCGAAAGAGAAAGAACCATCAAAGGAAGCGTATGTGGATTTCCCAAGCTCTTTTATCTCGATTACAGCACCGGTAAGAGCTTCGAGGTTTGTTTTGTCGAGAACCTTGCCAGAAAATGTGCATTTGACGTCAAGTACCGTTTCTTTAACAGGATCGCCACCTAAAACTGCGACAGAAACCAAAAGTGAAAAAGCTAATACTAAAGTTCTTACCATAGGCGCAAAAATAAGATGGCCATATTTATACAAGTTTAATTCGCTATTAACAATTTGTGTCTAATGTTATGTTTTGGTTAATTTCAGAATTCCAATTTGTGCGGCCTATCTTTACCCAAAAAAAGTGCGTACTCTTCTATTCGTTTACCTCCTTTGCCTGTTCAGCTCATATGCCGAAGGCCAGCCCAACACCACACCTGAATACGACCAGATAATAATGGCCTTTCAGCAATTGGCAGCTGCCAGCCCTAAAGTTTGTCAGCTCAAAACTGCAGGACTCACTGATTCCGGAAAGCCCCTGCATATATTTATTATTGATCCCACCGGGTATTTTAAAGCTACCATTCAAAGTGAGCGCCGCATACCCGTTTGTATGATTATGAATGGCATCCACCCGGGAGAACCTTGTGGTATTGATGCGAGCATCGAGTTTGCGACTGAAAAGGTTAAAAACCCAGATCAAAATGTTGTTTACTGTATTATTCCCGTCTATAACATTGGCGGAAGCCTGAACAGAAACAGTCATAGCCGGGCTAATCAAGACGGACCTGAGTCTTACGGTTTTCGCGGAAACGCTAAAAACCTGGATCTAAATCGTGACTTTATTAAGTGTGATTCACGAAATGCACTTTCCTTCTCCTTTCTTTTTCACGAATGGCAGCCCGAAGTTTTCATTGACACGCACACCTCAAATGGTGCCGATTATCAGCCTACCCTTACCCTCATTTCTCCATTCAAGGAAAAACTCGATCCCATGCAAGCCAAATTTCTTGAAATGGAATTGAATCCTTATCTCTATAAACAAATGAAGCAGAAAGGCCAGGAGATGGTGCCTTATGTTAATACTGTAGATGGAACTCCCGACAAGGGAATTGCTGCCTTTACTGATTTGCCGCGATACAGTATGGGCTACGCTTCTCTCTTTAACACCCTGGCATTTACCACTGAGGCTCATATGCTTAAACCTTTTGATAATAGGGTTACTGCAACATTGAACTTTTTTGAAACCATGAGTACCTTTCTCGTTGAGCGCGGCGACATAATTGTAGAGATGAAGCGAATTGCCGACAAACGCACCGAAGAGACCATCAACTTTGGATATGAATGGAAATTAGAAAATACCGCTGACTCAATTGAGTTTCCAGGATATACTGCTGATTACAAGACGAGTAAAGTTACGGGTAAGAAGCAACTTATATATTTGCAGAGCGAACCGTACCGAAAGAATGTGGCCCACTTTACAAACCACGAAGCGAAGAGTGAAGCGAAAACACCAAAATACTACATAATTCCACAAGGGTGGAAGGAAGTAAAAGAACGTCTTGATGCTAATGCAATTTCTTACCAAAAGATAAAACAAGATACTACACTTACGGTGTACTCTACTTACGTAGATAGTTTTAACACTGTGGATTTTCCTTACGAAGGACATTATTTGCATTATAATACATATGTGAGTCAGCGAAAGCAAAACATCAAATTCTATGCTGGAGACTATCTCATATCAACCAATCAGGAAGGCCGGCGCTATTTGGCTCAGGTTTTTATAGCACCTGCAGAAGACAGCTTTTTCAACTGGGGATTTTTCGATTCCGTGCTTGGACAAAAAGAATATTTTTCGGCTTACGTTTATGACAATACTGCGGAAGAAATTTTAAATAGAAACGCCAACTTGCGGGAGGCTTTCGAAAATAAAAAGGCTCAAGATGCCGCCTTCGCAGAAAATGCAAATGATCAACTTAATTACATTTATCTAAACTCTGAGAATTACGAGATTACGCATAAGCGACTTCCCGTTTTCGAGATCAGACAGTAAATATTAACTTAACCCTATATTAATCTTGCGGCAAAATTGACCTCAGATGCCGCACGTAGATTTGCCAGTTATGTCAAGATCCATTAGGATTTATTTATTCATTTTAATGAGCATTGCATTAGCGGTGCTTTCTGCTGTGCCCGTTAAGGCCGAGGGAGCCGTTTCCCTGCACGGACCAATCATCAAGGAAGGATCGGTGACCATTAGCTGGGTGGCTGAATGTGAAAATCGGGAATCTCCGGAATTTGTTGTAATCAGATACAATCGCTCAGTAGTATTGGCCAATGAAGGTGAGGTGTGGCAGTATTCTGAGCCAATTCCTTACAATACCGGATATGTTGAGCTCAGTACTCTTAATCCTTCTACCAGTTACGTTTATCAGTTGGGTTATCTTTCTGATAAAAATAAGGATGATTTACCTTCAAATTATATCTGGACTTCTCGCCAGAGATTTGAAACTAAAATGCCCTGGGGGCCCACTCGGTTTCTATTCATGATTGGTGCTTTGAGTCTTTTCATTTTTGGAATGAAAACCATGAGCGAAGGTATTCAAGCTTCCGCCGGAATAAGGCTGCGTCAGATTTTGGAGTCCATGACCAAAAATAGAGTTACCGGAGTTCTATCAGGGTTTTTACTTACCGGCGTACTTCAATCTTCAAGCGCAACCACGGTAATGACAGTGAGCTTCGTAAATGCCGGATTGATCTCACTGGCCCAGTCTGCAGGAATAATGATGGGTGCCAACATTGGTACCACTATTACAGGCTGGATTGTTTCACTACTTGGTTTCCGGGTAAATATTACCGTTTACGCTCTGGCCATTCTGGCGGTCGCCGCCCCACTTACTTTTGTTCGAAAAACTGAGATCAGATCATGGGGAACGGCTATTATCGGCTTTGCCTTGCTCTTTATGGGATTGGGCTTTTTGAAGGAAACAGTTCCCACCTTTACAGAAAATTCAGCTGTCGTTCAATTTATAGTTTCCTATGCCAACATTCCTGTTTTAGGAGTTGTGCTTTTTGTGATATTGGGTGCGTTGATCACGATTGTTGTTCAAAGTTCGTCGACAGCCATTACGCTAACTATGGCATTTTGCGCGAGCGGAATTATACCTTTTGAGGCGGCTGCAGCGATGATTCTGGGTGAGAATATCGGAACTACTGCTACTGCTGAAATTGCCGCTTTGATAGGTAATGTGCATGCCAAGAGAAGTGCCCGCATTCATACCCTCTTCAATTTAATTGGCGTTACATGGATGATTTTTCTGCTCCCGTTAGTATTACCGGTAATAGGGAAATTTCTCCCAGCCGATCCCTTCTCAAACAATGATGCGGGACATCAGGCAGCAACCACGGGGCTCGCTGCTTTTCACACTGTTTTCAATCTTGCTAATCTTCTCCTGCTCATATGGTTTGTACCCCTATTGGTTAAACTCGCTACAAAAACGGTTCGCTCCAGAGGTCGCGAGGATGAAACTTTTAGATTGGAATATATTGATACTGCGATTCAAATCTCTGAAATATCGGTTGTAGAAGCTAAAAGCGAGCTTGTGAAATTTGGCAGCCTAACCTTAAGAATGTGCAATTTCACACGAAAGCTGCTAACCGAAACTGATGCAGAAGAGCAGCAAAACATACACACCCGAATCAAGAAATACGAAAGAATTACGGACAAAATGGAGAATGAAATTGCTCAATACTGCGCGCGCTTGTCGCGGATGGAGCTTAGCAATTCGGCTTCAGAGCGGGTAAGGGCAATGCTCAGCATCAGTGGCGATCTTGAAAGTTTGGGAGATGTATTTAAAAAAATGTCAGATTCTATTGAGCGAAAATCAGCAGCAAAAATTTGGTTTACTCCAGATCAACGAATCAACCTACTCGAAATGTTTGACCTGACCAATAAGGCGCTTACCAACATGTTAAGCAATTTGGAGAAAGACGAGACTGAAAAGATCGATATAGAGCGTGCGAAAGATTTAGAGAGACGACTGAACAAAATGCGAAACCATCTGAAGCACGAATACATTCGACGGGTGGAGAGTGGAAACTACAATATGCGCGGGGGAACAATCTACAGCGACCTCTTCACTTCCCTGGAAAAGGCCGGAGATCATATTATCAACGTTTCTGAGGCGTTGACCGGTGAGGTTTAGTAGGGAAAAAACGGCAACGACCTCCCTTTGGTCGGTGAGGTCGCTTGGGCTCAGTTGGGTGTTGGGTGTTGGGTGTTGGGTGTTGGCAAGATCTAAAATTGATTTGACACTCTTACTCTTACTGTAGGGAAAAGTTCTCGCCTATGAATAATGCCCGGATGAGGGGCACTCAACAATCTACCGCTTCAGTGCGTTCCCCTAATACACCGAAAAAACATTATTCTTTATGGAAGCATCTCATTTTGACTCTATTATCATTGGTTCAGGTCAGGCCGGAAATCCGCTTGCTTCATCGTTCGCGAAAGCCGGCAAAACAGTAGCCTTAATCGAGAAAGAAAAATTAGGCGGAACTTGTGTAAATGTAGGATGCACTCCCACAAAAGCATACGTAGCTTCGGCCCGTGCTGCCTGGGCTGCGCGAAATGCGAGCAACCTGGGAGTAAAGTTTTCGGGCAAAGTTGAGGTTGATTTAAAGGCCGTTAAGGCGCGTAAGGATCAGATAATCGACAATTCCCTTGAGGGAATTGAAGGAATGATAGAAAGCAATCCAAAAATCTCATTAATACGTGGTGCTGCAAAATTTACCGGCACTAAAGCCATAGAAGTAAACGGCAAGGAGTTAACTGCCGATCAGATTTTTATAAATGTCGGTGCACGGCCCCGTAGTCCCGAAGGTTTTGAAAAAGTAAAATACTACACCAATGCATCCATTCTGGAGATTGAGGAAATTCCTGAAAAGCTCATTATTGTAGGTGGAAGCTATATAGGAATTGAGTTTGCACAAATTTTCAGCCGGTTTGGTAGTAGTGTAACGATAGTAGAAATGAACGATCGGCTAATTAGTCGGGAAGATGAAGAAACCTCGAATATAATCGCTGAAATACTGGGAAATGAAGGAATAGAATTAGAGCTAGGAGCAAAATGTATTGGCGGTAAGCCTTTTGGCGATAATGGTGTAGAAGTGCAGTTGCACTGTTCGGGCGAGAAACGAAGCATTCGCGGAAGCTCAATTCTAATGGCTATCGGCAGACAGAGCAATGCCGACTTGCTCGAGCTCAATAATGCCGGAATAAAACACGACCAGCGAGATCACATCAGTGTAAACGAGTTTTGCGAAACAAACGCTGAAGGCGTCTTTGCCATGGGCGATTGTAACGGAGAAGGAGCTTTTACACATACCGCTTACAATGATTTTGAAATTGTGAGCAGCTTTTTGAACGGTGGCAACCGGAAGCTGAGCGATCGGATTACGAATTACGCTCTTTACATGGATCCGCCGTTGGGCAGAGCTGGCCTGAGCCGCGATGCAGCACTCGAGAAGGGAATAGATATTCTTTACGGACGCAGAGAAATGAAGCGTGTGGCCAGAGCAGTGGAAAAAGGAGAAACCGATGGCTTTATGGAGGTGGTGATTGACAAGCAAACTGAAAAAATTATTGGAGCCACGGTGTTAGGAATTGGGGGAGATGAAATAATCGGACTCTTCCTAGCTGCAATGTATGCAGGAGCTTCTTATAAAACACTCCGCGATTCTGTACAAACGCATCCTACAGTTTGTGAATTAATTCCCACCATGCTACAGGATTTAAAAGAACTAAACCCAGAGAAATAATGAATACGAAAGCCTTATCCATCACTAATTTAATAGGTGTTATTGCAGTCATATTTTTCAACTATTATCTCAACGCAAAGGGAATAAACGGCAATACGGCAGGCTCATTGAGCGAAGAATATGCCAACCTTTTCACTCCTGCGGGTTACGCTTTTGCAATTTGGGGAATTATCTTTCTTGCCCTTTTAGTTCAGGCAATTTTTCTGGTAGCGCGAGCCTTTAAACCCAAAAAAAATCAAGCGCCCATTACACAAATCGGGCTGGGAATATTTCTGGCCAATTTGCTTAATATTAGTTGGCTACTTGCCTGGCTCAATGAATATACCGGCATATCTGTGGTGGTAATGATTTTACTTCTTATAACCCTGCTCTCTGTGATTGTGCGAACAAATATGGAGCGCTGGGATGCTCCTCTTAAGATCATTACTTTTATTTGGTGGCCCATTTGCCTTTACAGCGGCTGGATTGCTGTTGCGACAATTGCCAATATAGCAGCCTTGCTTGCAAAAATTGGCTGGACAGGTGGAATTGCAGAATCAACATGGACAATAATCATGATTGCTGTTGCCACACTACTCGGAATCTTTATGATTTTGACACGCAATATGCGCGAATTTTCGATGGTAATTGTTTGGGGCTTAATAGCCATAGCCGTAAGGCACTGGGGAGAAATACCCTTGCTACAATACAGTGCGCTGGCAGGTACAGGTGTACTGTTAGTCGTATCGAGTTATCACGCATCGCAAAATATGGCTACAATGCCCTTTAAGAAAAAATGGAATGAAGAAGAAGATGTTGTTTCGGATTAATCGGTAAGAACAATTTCTTCAGTCTCAACCGGAATACTTTCACGCTTAGCCCTATCGACAAGCGTTACATTAAACTTAACGGTATCGCTCTCAGCATTGGGCAAAGGCAAATCAAATGACATATCGTAAGTAATCTTCACATCGAGCTGCTTGTTTTGCCCCATAGGTGTAAGTACAGGCACCCTGAAATTAAATGTACTGGGTGTTTCTATCAACTCCCATACACCGTTTCTTTTTTCATAATAATCTAACCAAAGATTGTAATAATACGGGTTGGGTATGGTACTGTCAGGATCTAGAAACTCCTGAAATGGCGGTGCATCACTGTCGATTCCAAAATCGCCGTCACCATCTGTAAAATTGATAATCAGGTCTTTCTCAGCCGAGTCAAATCTCAGTGAGTTAATAACCGGCTCATCCGGGAAATCTTTGCTTCGATCGCATGACAAGAGGAAGGCGAAGAACCCGAAGGATAAAATCAAAATTGTATATCTAAAACGCAAGGTCGTCAAGTGTCGTTATCTTTGTAGTAGTAAAAGTACAAATAATCTAATCGCATCCCTACTTGCAAAATTCGAAAGCATTAGAAAAACGCATATTCTCCCTCTCAGGAAAAGGTGATTTTGAAGCATTGGCGCTCGAAATATTTTTCTTTCAAATAGAAAACAATTCTACTTATCAGAAATTTTGCGATTACCTCGGTATCGACGTCAATTTGGTGAAGCGGGTTGAAGAAATTCCCTACCTTCCTATTGAACTTTTCAAGAAGCATCGTATCCTTTCGGGAAGCGGCGCCATAGAAACGACCTTCGAAAGTAGCGGCACCACAGGATCAGCCACCTCCAAACATCATTTGCTTAGTACATCCCTCTACGAAAAGTCATTTTATGCTGCCTTTAATCAGTTTTATGGCAATCCTGAAAAGTACCGAATTTTAGCTTTACTGCCCAACTATCTTGAGCGGCAGGGTTCATCGCTTGTTTATATGGTCAACAAGCTGATTGCCAAAAGCGGAGATTCCGAAAGTGGTTTTTTCCTGAATGATATCACCAAATTGCGCAAATTGCTTTCAAAGGAAAGCACCAGGAAAACCTTACTCATCGGTGTGAGTTTCGCACTTTTAGATTTAGTTGAAGCGGGCAAGCTACCACTTAAAAACACCATTGTAATGGAAACGGGAGGCATGAAGGGTCGCCGGAAAGAACTAACGAGAGCAGAGCTTCACGATTTGCTCAAATCGGGTTTTGAGGTGGACACCATTCATTCTGAGTATGGCATGACCGAGCTGCTTTCTCAGGCCTACGCTTCCGCGAATGGCGAATTTGAGTATCCCAATTGGATGAGTCTCACCATTCGCGATATTAACGACCCTCTGAGTCAGGCTGCTGAAGGAAAAACAGGAGGGCTAAACGTGATAGACCTTGCCAATTTGTATAGCTGCAGCTTTATCGCCACCTCTGATTTGGGACGTAAATTAGAAAATGGAAAAGTAGAAATTCTGGGAAGGTTTGATTACAGCGATATGCGTGGGTGCAATTTGATGGTTTAGAGACTTTATTGTCTACGTAAAAACACAATCGCCGTCACCATCTTGAAAAGAAGGAGAGTTTTCAAAAAATTCTGGCGAAAGCAAATTAGAGATTAGATACTTTCTTTCCATTTTTTTCTTGAAAAATCCAGGTGTGGATTGCTTCAGCAATTGTGCCGCAAGTACCTGATTAAAGGTTGTAAACATGGTGGCATTCCAAAGTAAGACATGATAATTTACAACATCCACTATTCTCGCCATATCACCTTGAAAATAGAGATAGGGCAATTTCAACGAGCCGTTTCTCAACGTGAAAAATAAAACGGCAATCAAAGTTCCATTTTCTGATTGAACCTTAAGTATTTTATTTTCAAAAGACTCTGCCCAGGATGAGAAATAGTACTTGAGATCTATTGGCCCGGCTGCTCGCTTTTGGATAAGCCATGGATAGTTGAGAATAACATTCAACTCCTCCTTACCGCGCCGAAAGGTAGATTTTGCCAGATGCGGCTCTATAAAACTACCCATTTCCTCATCAATATTCTGAGGATAGCTAAAGATCATATCAGGAGCAGATGATAAACTTGATTTTCTTGAAAGGTTCAAGATTCCGTTTGCAACAAAATCAGCCTGTTTCAGCGCCCATTTCATTTTTTTGAAAATAGGTTTTTTAGGAGGCAGGAGCATTTGAAAATCAGCTTTCACATAGAGTCGTACTCCGTTTTTCACGAAAGGTGTTTCGTTAAAACAACCCGACCTGTCGTAGATAGCCTTTGTAGCAGGCACATAATCTGCCGAAAGCAATTTCTCATTCCAAACCTTCACAGCGCGCTCCATGAGTTTACCGGCTATTCCTTGTCCCCGCTCTTGCGGATTTACCCAAAGGGCACTAAGCCATCCTATTTTTTCTTTCTTTCCACTTTTTAAATATAAAATTTGCGGCAGTATTCCGACATATCCAACAAGCTTTGTGTCTTTTTTAGCGAGAAGTAAAATCACATCATTATCACCGCATTCAGGATTCATAATCTGAGACAGAGCTCGGTGAGGAGAGATAGGCACCACCAAACTTTCCGCATATTGCTTAGAATCAATGTATTCCTGAACCGCCTTTTTATTTAACTCCTCTATTCGTATCATTTCCTGAAAATACGGTTTTTGCCAAAGGGTTGCTTGAGCATAAAATAAAGCAATTCGGCATTGAGAATTTGCTCACCCGAAAGATTTCCCATCTCAAAAGCTATGCGTTGATAATGATTTGGAAGGGTTTCTTTTCGATGTCCCGCGCATCCAAAGCTAATCTCTACTGTTCCATTTTTTTGAATATCGTCAAAAAACGCTTTCGAAATATTGAAGTCAGTAAAAGGGAAAGAAAATGCTCTGTAGTTCAAGTTAAACCTCGACGCCACAGCATCCATACTAACCTTGGTCTGCCTGAGCTGCTCTTTGTAATCTATAAATTGATATTCGGGATGATCGATACTGTGCGCACCAAAATGAAAACCCTGAGAAATTAATTTTTCTATTTGAATAGCAGTGAGATAAGGCTTCTCGTGAGTCAGGTAAGCCTGATAATCAAAGTCAATTCGATCTGCAATTTTATGGAGAACAGCCCGGTCTGAATAAGACACGGACCTAATTTGCTCTTTGAAATTTTTGTCGACATCAAATATTCCGTTCAATTGATTAGTCAAATCCGGATTCACACTTATCTCTTCAATAAGAAGGCTCGCTTTATAGCGAAAAAACAAATCGGCATTATCGATAAACGCCGAATTGAGGAAGCAAATAGCCGGAACTCCTTTTTTCAATAAAATTGGAGCGATAATATCGTTAAACTCACTTAAGCCATCATCGAACGATAGCAAAAAAGAGGGCTTTGAAGGCTCCTCTCCTTTTCTGGTAAGCTCTTGCAAATCTGCGTAACTGATGGGGTTATAGTTGCTGAGAAGAAAATCCAAATCACTTGTAAAACCCTCAACAGTCTTGATTGGGTAAAGATGTCGGATATGTGGAACTGACCTATCAGAAATGGTGTGATAAAAAGGCATAACTAACTTTTGACCACTCAACTTTTGCCAGGTAGAACCAGGCGCAATCCTCGTTGCCCTGTTCAATTTATGAATAAACTTTTCTCTAAAACCGGGCACTTTTTTATTGCTAAATTGGAATTGTCCTTTTCAGTCAAAAGTACCCAATTAGTTTGTTAAGACGTAAAGCAATAGGCAATTTGCAATTTGCAATTAGCAATAGGCAATAGGCAATTACCTCCCTGGGGTCGGTAAGGTCGCTTACGTTTAGTTGGCAATAGGCAAAATCAAAGACTCATGTTCAGAACATGCCGAACAAAATTTTGTATTTTCACGTTTATAATTAGCAGCTTATGGAAATTAAATTTCAATCAAAAGCAGAAAGTAAAGCTGTGCAGCAGAAAGCATTTTTAGCTTTATCACCAGCTGAGCGATTCTATTCTTTTGTAGATTTAATACAATGAATGATTTCCTAACGAAAGCTAAACCAGAGATGAACGATAACTATGTGATTGTATTAAACGTTGAAAATTTTCCAAAAGCAAATTAGCAACTTACAGAGCATTGCAAAATTTCCTATTTATATTCACCGACTGTGCATACCTATTGGTGAAAAACCTCGTCGGGTTCAAGCAAGGTAGTTCTCTTCCTTTATAAGGAAAATGTAGATAAATAAATCATTGACCAAAATGCAAATCCTGTTCGGGAATATTGCAAATTGCTTGTTGCCAATTGTCTCTTAAACCACCCTTACAATAAAGTACTTCTTCTTTCCGCGCTGCAACAGGATGTAGGAATCGTTTATTAAATCGGTAACCGATAGAATATAGTCTTCATCAACTTTCTCCTTATTTACGCTTATCGCATTTTCTTTGAGAGAGCGGCGCGCTTCGCTTTTTGAAGATAAGAATCCGGAAATATCAGAAAGCATATCCACAATATTAACCCCGGCTTCTACCAAAACTCTCGAAATCTCAACCTGTTCCACCCCTTGAAATACATCGAGAAAATCGCGCTCAGATAGCTTCTTCAAACTTTCGGCCGTAGCCTTTCCAAACAGAATATTGCTCGCCTCAATCGCCATTTCGAGCGCATGGGCTCCGTGAATTCTAAGTGTGAGCTCATCTGCCAAAGTGCGCTGGAGCAATCGCAGATGTGGAGATTCTGAATGTTCCGAAATTAGTTTCTCTATGTCTTCGCGAGAGTGCAGCGAAAACACTTTTATGAAATTCTCTATGTCCTCATCTGAAGCATTTAACCAAAATTGGTAGAAATTGTACGGACTAGTTTTTTCGGGATCGAGCCATACGTTGCCACCTTCAGACTTCCCAAATTTAGTACCGTCTGCTTTCTTTACAAGTGGTGCTGTGATCGCAAAAGTATCGCCTCCACCCATTCTGCGGGTAAGTTCAATACCGGTTGTAATATTTCCCCATTGATCGCTGCCACCCATCTGCAGCTTTACATCTTTTTCTTTATTCAGGTGATAAAAATCGTAACCCTGAATAAGCTGGTATGAAAATTCTGTAAAAGACATTCCGCTGTCAAGTCTGGTTTTTACAGAATCTTTACTCATCATATAATTTATGGTGAGGTGCTTTCCTACTTCACGAATGAAATCCAAAAATGAGAACTCCTTAAACCAGTCATAATTATTTACGATTTCTGCATCAGTAGGGCCACTTCCGAACTTAAGAAATTGCTCAAGCTGTTTTTTCTGTGCCGCTAAATTGTATTCAATTAATTCGGGGGTGAGAAGCTGTCGCTCCTGAGTTTTTCCGGAGGGGTCGCCCACACGGCCTGTTGCACCACCAATAAGCGCATAAGGCTTATGTCCACATCGCTGAAGGTGCGTTAATAGCATGATAGGCACTAGATTTCCAATGTGAAGCGAATCGGCAGTCGGGTCAAAACCAACATATCCTTTGGTAAGCTCTCTTGCAAGTTGTTCTTTAGTGTCTGGTGTTATATCCTGGATGAGGCCACGCCACTCCAGCTCTTCAATTAAATTCATAGATCTTTATTTGGAACAAATATAATAAGCTGAATTCGATTAATTTTTGGCATTCAGGTCGCTTGTATGATTTTGACCTTTCCTTTTTTCTAAGAGTGTGCTTTATTTTCTTTGGAATTAAACTTTTATCTGCTTACTATTTCAATAAGTGACTTTGAAACCTGAGTTAATTCAAGGGTTCTGAAAAGACATTTAGTTAAATTCTTAATAACCTAAAAATAACGCAATTAGATGCATGATTAACAAAAGAAATACAGTACTTTTGCGGCCAAATATTAGAATTAAATAAAGTCATGATCAAAAAACAGTTTCTAAAATCGAAACCGGTTTGTAAGGTAACCTTCACAATTGGTGCAGAAGCAACAGCTGATGCAAAGAAAGTTGAATTAGTAGGAGATTTCAGCGAATGGAATGCGTCACCAATTAAAATGAAAAAACTTAAAAACGGCGAGTTTAAAACTACTGTAGACCTTGAAAAAGGCAAAGACTATGAGTTCCGCTACTTGATTAACGGTGAAAAATGGGAAAACGATTGGGCAGCCGATGCTTATGTACCCAATAAAATGACCTTTGAAGAGAACTCAGTAGTTAGCTTGTAAGCTCACTACTCCCTGCTTATTAAAAAACCGCTGTGCCATGGGCCCAGCGGTTTTTTTTATCCTAATTTTCATCTTACTTATTTCGTGAAAGGGTTTGGTCTCACCAAATGAGCTTGTTGTGCTTTACACCGCAGCCGGTTGCTCCCTGTTGAATATCAGCTTTACATCCAGGTTTATAAAAACGGCGAATGTCATTAGCCTCTGCTGTACATCTAGTGGAATTTCCGGATCGATATTTACCAGATGGCTAAATATAACATCCTGTATTTCATTCAGATCAGGTATTATACCAACCTTACCAAGTAGCTCAAGAGCTTCCTGCGCATTGTCCAGTAACGCTCTTGCTCTTTGGGCATTCCCATTGGTAAGTGTGCCCATTGTTGAAAGCATCGTATCCAGCGTGCGCGCACAGATAAAGTTGAGCTCATTGTGGTCCATTTTAAAATCCCACTTTTTGATTTCAGCAATAACTCTGCGGAGCCCATAAATATCAATTTTGTCAGGTTCACCTTCGAAAAGACTTCGCAATTCATTATTGAGTGCCAACTCCAAATTCTTGACAAGCATAGCAGGTGGCTGCAAATGGGTGGACTTCATTACGTTGAGCAAGTTGTAATTCCTGTCATTTATTTTCACATAAGATGAGGCAGCCAGATCAAGACTATGTTCAAGAATATGGTTGAGCATTTTAATCTGTTCATCTTTAAACATATCAAAAAACGAGAAGCTACGATTCTCGGGATGCATTTTAAAAAGCTCGATTACTTCAGAAAGGTTTGATCGTTGAAATGCGTCAATCACTTTATCGGTAAACTCCTGAAATTCTCCGAATGGAATTTTCTCAAAAGCCATACCTACCAAGTGGTGCTGACCGATATAAATCACTACAAAACTAAAATCTTTATTGCTAAGCGTTACCCTTGAATTTACGTGCGTGCGACCTACGGCGAGGCGCTGTGTACCTTGCACAATACGTCGAAAATCGGTTGATTTACATGCATAGTTAAACACCGAAATTTCATCAGGATCTTCCGCGTATAAGGAAGAAACAGCATAGTGCATGCCTATTTGCGTAAGCGTGAGCGTAGAGGGTTTCACTTTTTTAGCATACACGTCTTTTCCGCTGCCTAGCTCTGGAACATTCGAATGAGCTTTACTCAGCATGTCTTCAAATGTATCTTCAAGTTTGTAATCGCTTTCACTCTCAGCGAGTTGAATTGCACGCGAAGCATACTGTAAAACCTGAATGGTTTCAATTCCGGATATTTCGTCAAAGAACCAACCACAGCTGGTGTACATAAGCAATTCATGCCGTTGCATTTCCAGCAGGCGCATCATGTGCGTGCGCTCTCGGGTAACGAGTTTCGGGAAATTATTTTCGAGAAAAGCATCAACCTTTTCAGGAGTTCGATCAAGAATTACATCAATATATTCGTTGCGCAGCAACCACGGATCCGGGTGGTAGGCGCGCATACTCTCTTCGTAAATCTTGGCCAATTCATCGCGAAGCCAGTCTAAACTTTGCCTTAAAGGTGCGCGCCACTCCTGATCCCAACCTGGTTTTCCTCCCGAGTTGCACCCGCAATTGGTTCGCCAGCGCTCCACACCATGCACGCAGCTCCACGAAGAATTTTCGTGGATTACGGCCTCATGCTGAGGTGGACTAAGCTCCAGGTACTGACCATAGTTTGTGATAGTAGCGAGGTTATTAGATTCAATAAACCGAATGCAATAAGCAAGGGCCATATCGCCATGACGGTGGTGGTGCCCATAGCTTTCGCCGTCGGTAGCAATGTGTACCAGCTGATTGTCTTCGCGGTCATCAAAAGCATCTACAAGGTAATTTGCAAACCCCTTTCCATCTTTGAGCAAACCTTTGAAAGCAACTGCCTGTGATCTCTCCCCGTCGTAGAAAAAAAGATTAATTTCTTTTCCGGAAGGTAATTTGCAGAGATAAGTAACTTTAGAGTCAGCTCCTTCTGTCCATTCAGATTCGCCGATACGGCGGTACTGCTTAGCCTGGCGGGGAGCCAGAACGGTAAATTTAATTCCCTGTTCGGCCAGTACTTCCAGCGTTTCTGTATCAACGGCAGTTTCTGCCAGCCACATACCTTCCGCTTTTCTGCCAAAGCGCTTTTCAAAATCGTGCATTCCCCAAATCACCTGCGTTTCCTTGTCGCGGCGATTGGCAAGAGGCATAATAATATGGTTGTATACCTGAGCCATTGCCGATCCGTGGCCACCAAAAAGCTCCATGCTTTTTTTATCGGCATCGATAATCCTGCGATATGTTTTTGGGCGATTTACCTCAAGCCAGCTAAGCAATGTGGGGCCAAAATTATAACTCATTCGCGAATAATTATTCACGATATCTACAATACTGCGCTCATCACCTAATATGCGCGATACAGCGTTTGGACCGTAACATTCGCGGCTAATGCGCTCATTCCAATCGTGATAGGGTGCTGCTGAATCTTGATATTCAATTTTTTCCAACCAGGCATTTTCTCTGGGTGGTTGATAAAAGTGTCCATGGACACAAATGTATTTCTTCATGCTACAAGTTCCGTCTTGAATTACTTTTCAGTTTCCTGATACTTTAATACGGTAAAACCCATAGGAGGGATACGCAATGACACCGTATTCTCCCTGCTGTGTTTTGGGAAGTTTACCGTTTCAATTAATTCTGTATTTATAAATCCGCTACCTTCAAATTCTTTCTTATCACTATTAAAGATTTCTTTGAAAAATCCTTCTTCATCTACTCCGATTTCATAGTTATCAATGGCTCTCACTCCAAAATTACCCAAAATAAGCAACCGTTCTTCCTTGCCCTTACGGTAAAATGCGATGACCGAATTTTTAGCATCGCCATAGTCAATCCATTCAAATCCTTCGTAATCAAAATTGAGTTCGTAAAGGGCTTTCTCACTTCTATAGAGTTTATTGAGAGCTTTTACCAGCTCCGAAACCCCTTTGTGGTTGCTCCCTTGAAGGGAATTCCAGGCCAGGCTATCGTCATGACGCCATTCATCCTTCTGGGCAAATTCGTTGCCCATAAAAAGTAATTTCACTCCAGGGTGGAAATACATCCACGAGAATAGGGTGCGCACATTGGCAAAACGCTGCCAATTATCTCCGGGCATTCTGCTCAGGATTGAGCCTTTTCCATGCACCACCTCATCGTGAGAGAGCGGGAGCATGAAATTTTCGCTAAATGCGTAAACCAGACTAAAGGTGATTTCATTTTGATGAAAACGACGGTAAATAGGATCCCGTTTAAAGTAAGAGAGCATATCGTTCATCCATCCCATCATCCATTTCATTCCGAAACCCAATCCGCCCTGGCTTGTAGGTTTTGAAACCATAGGCCATGATGTACTTTCTTCAGCAATGCTTTGCACATCGGGAAATTCCTTGTAAATCGACTCATTCATTTCGCGGAGAAGCGAGATGGCGTCTAAATTTTCTCTGCCTCCATATTTATTGGGAATCCACTCTCCCTCCTTGCGGCTATAATCAAGGTAAAGCATAGACGCGACGGCATCTACCCTTATTCCATCTACATGAAACCGGTCAAGCCAATACAGCGCATTGCTAATCAAAAATGCTCTTACCTCATTACGTCCATAATTAAAAATAAAGCTACTCCAGTCAGGGTGATAGCCCATACGATAATCGCTATGCTCGTAAAGAGAAGTACCGTCAAACTGAAAAAGGCCATGTATATCGCCCGGGAAATGACTCGGCACCCAGTCTAAGAATACACCAATTCCATTTTTATGAAATTCGTTAACTAAGTAGGCAAAATCGTCCTGGCTTCCATAACGTGAGCTGGGAGCAAAGTAACCGGTGATCTGATATCCCCAGGAGCCAAAAAAAGGATGCTCCATAACGGGCATAAGCTCAACATGTGTAAAGCCCATTTCCTTAACATAAGGAATAAGATCGGCAGCAAGTTCTCGGTAAGAAAGAGATCTATTCCCGTCATTTTCTTTTCGCTTCCAGGAGCCAATATGCACCTCATAAACAGAAATAGGGGCTTCAAGTGAATTGGCTTTCTTTCGGGATTTCATCCATTTTGAGTCGCTCCACTTAAATCCAAACTTGGAAACGACTGATGCCGTATCTGGTGGAATCTGCCACTGCTCGGCATAAGGATCTCCTTTTTCAACAAAAATGCCGTTTCGCATTTTAACAGCATATTTATAAATAGCCCCTTCAGTTACATCAGGTAAAAAGCCTTCCCATATTCCCGATCCGTCCCAACGGGCGCTGAGTTGATGGGTGGTTTTACTCCAATTGTTGAATGTACCCATTACGCCAACTTCCTTGGCATTGGGCGCCCATACGGCAAAATAGGTTCCTTTACGGCCATCTACCTCCGTTAAGGTATTACCCATTTTCTCGTAAAGCTTAAAGTGCTTTCCTGATTTGAATAGTGAGATATCAAAATCCGTAAAGAGGCTGTGAGAAATAACGGTTTTGGTGGCCATTTATAAGTTCTATGTTTACTAAAAAACTTCTTTCAATTTGTGGTTTAACAATATCAACACCCTCAAAGTTGCGACGCCCATAGTTTGGTTAGCATAAGCGAATTACTTGCTTTGTGGATAACGATCGCTCTGTTAGGCTGTAAAATTAAACTTTGAAAGGGCTAATTTAGCAAAAAGGCTGGTTTCTAGGGTTTAAATCTCCACTTATGCATCCACATTTATACCTTACTTTTGCACCATGATTCTCGTTACGGGTAGCACAGGAATTGTAGGAACCAGACTCTTATTCGATCTTATCAAGTCGGGCAACAGGGTGCGTGCACTGAAAAGGCAGGATAGCGATACCGATTTTGTAAAACGAGTGTTCCTTTTTTACGACAGTAAAACCGGGGTTGAATTCTATGAAAAAATTAATTGGTGCGATGGCGATATCACTGATATAGATTCACTCGAAAAAGCCTTTAACGGAATAGATACCTGCTACCACACAGCTGCACTGGTTTCTTATGATCCACGAGATGAAAAAGCGCTTATTGAAATCAATGCCGGAGGAACAGAAAAAGTGGTAAATGTAGCCTTGGAAATGGGTGTTAAAAAAATCTGCCACATCAGTTCGGTAGCTGCTTTGGGGCGAGCCGAAGCCGACAAGCTTACGTCAGAAGACAACCACTGGAATCGAGATCAAAACAGCTCTTCTTACGGTTTAAGCAAGTTTATGGCCGAGCGGGAGGTTTGGCGTGGCACGGCAGAAGGACTTCCGGCTATTGTTGTTAATCCGAGCATTATTCTAGGCCCTTCCAAACCTAACCAGAGCAGCGGCATGCTCATGTCGGTATTGCGGAAAGGAATTAGCTTTTACCCAAAAGGAATGGCCGGCTATGTGGATGTTCGCGACGTGAGTTCAGCTTGTATTGCATTGATGAATAGCGAAATCACCAATAAGCGATACGTATTAAACGGAGAGAACCTGAGCTACAAAAACCTACTAAGTACGGCTGCTAACATTTTTGGAAACAAGCCACCAAAATACAAGTTAAAACCGTGGATGCTCTCAATAGCCTGGATTGGGGCAAATGTTTGGGGTAAGTTATCAGGCTCTCGACCTAAGGTGACCCGCGAAACGTCCAAAAGCGCATCTAGCATAAGCGTTTTCGACAACTCCAAAATTCGGGAGGCGCTGGATTTTCAATTTATTTCAGTCGAAGAATCCCTCGAATACTATCGCTCCTTCTTTGACTAGCATCCCGCAAACTGTCATTCTTGGAACGCTCGCTCTGGGTATAGCGCTGCTTTACCTCAACATCGAGCTTTGTAAGACTATCTAAAACCTGTTCGTAAATGAGTTCCATCTTCCCCGGTCGCTTGCTGTAATAGTCGTAGGTTCTTCTAAATTCATCGGGATCTACATCCAGCTTCTCAAATATCTCGGTATATGGGTCTACCTTCTTGTTGGGTTCTCCCCTATTTAGAGAAGTATAACTTTTCTGTGAGTTCATGCCTTCAGCAAGCTGGATGTCAATCATCACAGCAGCAAATGTATTGGCATCGAGAATATCCGTTGGCATTACTTCTTCGTTGTCGCTGCAGCTGAGCAGAAGAAGCAGGAAACTTATGGAAATCAGGTTTTTCATGATCTGTTAAAACTTAGGCGCTTTCCACGTACAGAATCAACAACCGCACCATCTTTATAGGCCGCTTCTCCATTCACAAATGTGTATTTCACTTCTGATTTAAAGGTATGACCTTCAAAGGGACTCCAGCCACATTTATACAAAATGTTTGATTTGTTAACTTCAGTACGT
This sequence comes from uncultured Cryomorphaceae bacterium, assembly GCA_963748925.1. Classification (GTDB taxonomy): domain Bacteria; phylum Bacteroidota; class Bacteroidia; order Flavobacteriales_D; family Cryomorphaceae; genus Cryomorpha. The sequence goes on from CAVVKG010000007.1 coordinate 461,794, forward strand.
CCATTTAAATCAACTAACACGAGATCGGCGACGTAACCTTCCCGAATAAATCCACGGTTTTCAATTTCAAAAAGCCGGGCAACATTGTGGCTTGTTTTCTCGACGATTTTTTCGAGTGAAAAAACACCAGAATGGTATAAGTCGATCAAAGCTGATAGCGTGTGCTGAACGAGAGGGCCACCCGAGGGAGCGCTGAAATATAAGTTTTGCTTTTCTTCCAGTGTATGTGGCGCATGATCTGTGGCGATGACGTCTATTCTTCCCGAGTTTACAGCAGCGCGAACAGCGTGGCGATCTTCGTATGTTTTAACTGCGGGATTCCACTTAATAAAACTACCCTTACTTTCATAATCTGCATCGGTAAACCACAGGTGGTGCGTACATGCCTCTGCAGTGATTCGTTTTTCTTCAAGAGGGATATCATTAGAAAACAACATAGTTTCCCTTTCAGTAGAAATATGAAGAATGTGCAATCGGGCATTGTACTTTGTGGCTAGTTCTATGGCTCGTGAAGAGCTTTTGTAGCAGGCTTCTGCCGAACGAATCAGCGGGTGAGCCCACATTGGAACGTCTTCGCCATACCGCGCTTTATACTGAGCAATATTCTCCCTTATGGTCGCTTCATCTTCACAGTGAGAAGCAACAATTATAGGACTTTCTTTAAATAAATTTTCCAAGGCCTGTTCGCTATCTACCAGCATATTACCGGTTGATGAACCCATAAATACTTTGATTCCGCAAACCCGCTTTGGGTCGGTTTTTACAACTTCCTTTAAATTGTCGTTAGAAGCACCCATAAAGAAGGAGTAATTAGCTCTGCTCACCTCAGCTGCCCGCTGGTACTTCTCTTCCAGTAGTTCTTGCGTCAGGGTGTTAGGAACTGTGTTGGGCATTTCCATAAAACTAGTTATGCCTCCGGCGACGGCCGCACGACTTTCGGTTTCAATTTCCCCTTTATGTGTCAGTCCCGGTTCACGGAAGTGCACCTGATCGTCAATAAGACCCGGAAAGAGGTGAAGACCTTCGGCATGTATTATTTCGCAATGCGACGGAGCTTCTATATTCTGACCAATCTTTTCAATGGAGCCATAAGAGATCAATAAATCAGCAACTTTTTGCTCTCCTTCGTTTACAATTTTCGCCCCTTTTATAAGATATTTTGCCATGGTCATATGTTCTGGAGAGCAAAGTTAGTCAAATGGTTTTGGAAAATGATTAGCGAATATTCTGTTGATCCCTTCCAGGATTAAGGTAAATGTGAAACTTGCTCAACACAAACTATCCTGGATAAATTACTTAATGAAGATCAAATGAATTTATACATCCATGGATAAAAACAACACCAATCGCAATCTTTAAATCTCGATAATATCACAATGGAGGTTGCTGACCAACCAAGCCAAATGAACCGCTCAAAATCGAGATATCCACTACATTTATATTGCCATCACAATTAAAATCGGCCAAGGCGTTATAGCCCGATTGTCCGGGCGTCTTGGCAAACGAGCCGCTCAATATGGAAATGTCGGTAACAGTAACTTGATTATCACTATTTAAATCACCAGGGGTCAACGCTCCGAAACTAAATTGATTATTCATATCAATTGTCTGATTGGCAAGAGATTTTTGAAGGTAGCCATTGATTTTTATAAAAATATCAAAGGTCCCGATAGCAATTTGTCCAATTGAAAACTGGCCGGTTGCAAGGATATTTATGGGGTACTGACCAACAAGGTGTGTAGTACCCGGATTGTACAATTTCACAGATCCCGCTCTCACACCACAGGCAGAATTCCAGGTGACCGAACCTGCTATATTCGTTCCAAGAGAAATTATTTGATAAGTATTGCTGCAAAAACTGTCCCATGCAGTATTGCAACAATACGGGTCTTCATAGATTACTTGCTGATAAATAGGATCATCTGCGTCAAAAGGAGAATCTGCGCATTCAGATAAATTGTATTCGTAAGCTTCCTGGCAGATGATATCCCAACTTGTTTCACAACAATATGAATCATTTTCGATAACATCTAAGTAATTGGGATCATCAAGGTTATATGGCGACTCCGCGCAAGTCGGCAATAGGATATCATAATATTGATCTTGACAAGCTCCATCCCAACTCGTGCCGCAACAAAACGGATCGTCTTCAATAACTTGTTGCCAAATAGGGTCGTGAACTGAGTAGGGAGAACTAGCACAATTTGGAATATCTAATTTCACGCAAAATCCGGATGATGATGAGCTTGGCGTAAGATTGTAAGTTTCTGGCCCAGGATCAAAATCTCTTGTACCCGTCAGGTCACCATGCACCCATATCGCCCCATTATTATCTAAAGAGATTCTTTTATATTCTTCAGGAACAGATTCAACCCATTGAAACTCTCCATCTGAATTTAGCTTTAGTAAAAAACCTCCAGTGACAGTTGCAGTGCCAGAACCGGGATCAAAATCATAAGGATCACTTCTATATCCTGCAACATAAATATATCCGTCAGCATCAACGGCAACGTCTGTGGCAATTCCAGAAGCTTCATCATATACCAAATCGTTTATATTTATTTCCCAAATGCTACCTGCACTATTTCTTTTAATGATAAAACCACCTGAACAACATGCAAACCCATTGAAAGTAAAATCATATCCTCCGACAATTAGCAGATTTCCCTCACCGTCAAGAGCAGAGCCTAATATGCGAGGCCGTGACCAACTTTCGTATGTGTATGAATAATCACCAATTTTCTGAACGAAAACTTCGTTTAAACTTACATAAGGTTCTAAATATGCATCTTTGGAACCTGTTATATAAGTCTCCCCGCTACCATTTACTAATACTTGCCCAATGTTTGCGTTGGCAGGGGTAGTTATACCTTCAGGTTCTATATTTATATAAAGAGCAGGGATAGTAAAAACCTCGACAGATTGATAATTTAAGGAGGAATTAAGTGTAAGATTAAATCTTGACCCTCCTGGGGCGGGAAATAAAATGTAAGTCTCTTCGCTAAGGTCAAAATCAGTAGGACCAAAAAACTCACCAACTAATTTCATATTACCAGAAGCACTCACAGCCATTCCCGAAAGTTTTTCACTAGTAGCACCGCCTAATTTCTTTGCCTGAATAAAACCGCCATTCGTGTTTAGCCTGACAACAAAAATATCGTCACCTCCACTAGAAGTCAGATTAGTAGTGCCTGACCCCGGATTGAAATCTACCGTTCCGCTAAAAACACCGGCTAGAAAAATGGATCCAGATGGTGTGACACCAAAAAATGTATTCCTGACATATTTAATGGCCCATAAAAACTCTCCTTCCGGATTGAGCTTAACAACAAATGATGACCCTATGGCACCGCCATCAGCGGTTAGGTTAAAGACACCACTTCCAGGGTCAAAGTCTTTGGTGCCTGTAAAATTTCCATTTAGGTAGAGATTGCCGTCGGCGTCGTTAGTAATTTCACCGGAATAATCAGTTTCAAATGCAGTAATAAAAGATTGAGCATTGGTTGTATTAACAGCAATTACAAATACGAGAATTGCTAAATAAGTTAAGGTTTTCATAGCTGAGGAATAGGTAAGGTGGCATTAAAAAGATTTACTTGATTTCGACGAATGCGTTATTATTGTCGTTTACAGGTCGTTTTATGAAGGTCAATGTACAATACTTTTCCGACAAGGGAAAATAATTTTTCCTTGATTTATAGTATAATTTCAAAGGTCAGGGATCAAGTTTTGAGCTAGAGATATTCCAAAATGACCAGCTGTCAACGATGACTCAACTGTTCAATGGATTTGATATCAAAGAAACTTGAATATATATCCCAGATCATCTCTGCTTTGTGGTTTATCAAACCACTTGCAAGTTACTACCCAATTAAATCCTTCGGGTAAGGATAAATAAGTAATTGGAGGGACTCGGTTTACCTCGGGATGATTTGAACCACCGAACAATCTATAATTGTTACTTTGGTACAGGTATATTTTTCTAGAGTATTATTTGAAGAAAGAACTGTGAATAGAGCTTCAACGAGAATCTAAAACCGCATTTTTACAACCCCAACAAAAGCTTCTGAAAAGATTTTCATGCTCATTCTTCATAAAAGCCTCCATATACCTGAAATTCCAAAACATCATAATCGGTTATCGGAAAACAGCTTTGAGAACCACCGCTTCCTATTGAAAACACTCTTTGTACTTCGGAATCGGGATAAACTGTATCAAGGTAAATATTTGATTCTATACTGAAACCTGGAAATGCTCTTACCATTGAAACCTGAAAATTCTGTAAGGTGGCGCCACTGATATTTTTAAATGTCACCGTTAATAAACATTCCTGATTTGCCCCGTCACAGTTTGTTATTTGGGAGATTCTAACACCTTCTTGTTTCAACTTAACTTCAAGCACCTCAACATCCTCATACATAGTATTGGAGCGCCATTCTACAACGCTACCATAATCCAAAAGGATAGGTTCACCGCTTCCTTCCGGACAATAAACACAGCTACCATCGTCGCTATCTGCAGTTATGTTGAAGTTAAGGGCATCTTTATCTGTGCATCCCTCGGTTTTACAACCGGCGATTAGAGTCAGGAAGAAAATAACTATCAAAAAACGAAAATTCTTCATCTTTAGAACTTTACTATTAAATAGATTACAACTGGCAATCTGAATTGCCAGGATTTTATATCAGCTTCTTCATTTTCAACTTGATATGTGGTACTCTCTGTATTTTGAAAGAAAATAAAATTGAAATTTTCAGAATGAAACTTTTCCTTTTCTGATAAATATCGAAAACTGGCTTCCGTTCCAATTAAAAATCTTTCAGACAGGTAAAACCGAGCACTGGTTTGTATACCCGCTCCGAACCCTCTGGAGGTTGAAGTGGTTTTCGCTACAGTAGAGTCTATTCCATTTCCGAAGTCAACAATTTGTTGAGAGTATGTGTCAATACCTCTGCCGCGATAAATCGCATCCAATCCCACACCAAACTCAAATTTTCCACTCTTAACCTGGTACCCTGGACCAACCCTAATATCCAATATTTCTTGGTTTATATTAACTCCATCGTCGTTTTCCCGCTTGTTTGAGTTAAAACCGAAGCCCGTATTAAGTGAAAATCCTGTTTCATTATTTCTCAAAGTGTAGGTAACCAGGTAGGGATTCTCAATATCATCTGAGGACTCATTAAAACTGAAAAATTCTCGAATGAGTAGGTTACCTTGTAAACCAATAAAGTGATCGAATTTCTTTGGATCTGAGTTTTTGGAATCTTGACTGTAAGACTTTGTGGAATACACAATGCTCAACATGAAGATTAAACCAAGGGTTGCAAAAGTATTAATCAATATCGCCCTCATTTAATAAACGGATCTGAAAGTGTTTTATCATTGGGTAAATTAAGATCTGTAAGGCTATTAAGAAAGGCAATGAGAGCTTCAGTCTCCGCTGAAGTAATATTCATTATCATAGGCTCCCCCATAGGGTTCTGCAAGCGCGAATCTAAATTATTATGAGGCTTAATATCTGTGCTGTAATGACCAATTACTTCTTCTAAGGTTGCGAAGCGGCCATCATGCATATAGGGAGCAGTTAAAGCAACATTCCTCAAGTTTGGAATACGAAACTTTCCTTTGTCTGCCTCATTATTTGTTACAGCTCCACGACCATTATCTTCATAGGTAGTATTCAAACCAATATTAACAAACTCTTCTCCAATAGCTTCGCTATAACCGTTATTACTAAATATATCGTGGCAGCTCATACAATCATACTTACCAGTGAAAAGTTCAAATCCCTGATCTTCCAAAGGAGTCAAACTAGACCCTGACTGAGAAAAAAACTGAAGGTCAAATCTTGAATTGTGGGATTGAAACTTTGACAGAAAAAAAGTTAACGCCGAGGAGACTTTGCCGATTGTAATCTCAGAAGTTCCGAATTGATTTTGAAAAAGTGCGGCGTAATAAGGCTTCGCAGCCAGTTTTTCAACAATATCATCGGCAGATCGCATCCCCATCTCAATATGGTTTTGAGTCGGTTCTATTACAAGTTCATTTAAATTTCGAGTTCGTCCATCCCAGAATAGGGCTTGTCCGGACGACTCTTCTCCCGTGAAAAAGCTGGAGGTCACGTTTTGGATTGGGGGAGTGTTTCTCAAGGTTTTTACACCTTCAAATCCAGTACTAAAAGCTTCGTCATCCGCAAATGCATTGGCCTGTTTGTGACATGACCCGCACGATACAGCGTTATTAACGGAAAGACTTTTATCGTAAAATAGAACCCTGCCCAAATCTAATTCCTCTACATTTTCGAGCGATGTACGAGCCGGATTCGGCAAATCGTCTGTTTTAGAACATGATATGGCAGCAAAGAGAATTAGGGATAGTAGGATAGCCAGAGCAAGAATCTTGGTTAAGTTCATCTCAAATAGTTTTTTGTTCCCATAAATATAAGAATATTTTAACAAGTTATAACTAGGGTTTGAGATATGGTTTTAAAACTAGTTAATCCTTAAGTGAGCCAACCAGCCTAAAACCGCATTTTCACAACCCCCACAAAAGCTTCTGTAAAGATTTTCATGCTCATCTTACTTTGCCCAACTTGCCGGTCTATAAAAGTTATGGGAACTTCCACAAGCTTAAACCCTTTGCGAATGGCGTTGTATTTCATCTCAATCTGAAATGCATAACCCACAAACTCAATGTTATCAAGATCTATGGCTTCCAGTACCTTTCGGTGATAGCAAACAAAACCTGCCGTTGCATCTTTTACCCCTATCCAAAGTATTGACCGCACATAAAGCGAGGCGAAATACGAAATAAGAATTCGCGTATAGTCCCAGTTTGAAACTTCTCCGCCCTTTACATAACGTGATCCGATGCTCACATCAGCCCCATCCTTGCAAGCCTGTAGCAAACGAGGCAAATCAGCCGGATTGTGTGAAAAATCCGCATCCATTTCAAAAATGTAGGTGTAGTCGCGAGCAAGAGACCATTTAAATCCGGCTATGTAAGCGGTTCCAAGGCCTTCCTTCTTTTTTCGCTCCAGCAAATGAAGCTCTTCAGAATGGGTTTTTTGGAGTTCACGCACAATATCGGCGGTGCCGTCCGGCGAATTATCATCAACCACAAGGATATGAAAATCAACATCTAAAGCGAGCACGGCTTCGACAATTCGCTGAATATTACCCTTCTCGTTGTAGGTAGGTATTATGACTATTCCTTGATGCAAGAATAAAAATTTTGGACTAAGATAATTTAATCTGCTTTACTCGAAATTATATATTAAAAAACAATTGTGTTTTCACAGCAAACTTTAACGATCCATTCCAAAAACACTATCTAAACAGCACCATCTTACCCCATGAATCAGTAAAGTATTGCGAAGCGGCATTTTCACGCTTATCAATGGCTTCGCCGTTCAATCTGGCAATTACGCGATAAAGGTACACTCCATTCGCAAGCCTGTCTCCGTACTCATCGCGCCCATCCCATCTGTATTCTGAAAAGTTTCGTCCTATGCGAATGGTTCCAAACTCGTGTTGCATAATCTCACGAACGATTTTTCCGCTAATCGTCATAATTTGAATTTTAAATTCATCGGGAATCTGAGAACCGGTGAGTGTAAAAATAAATTGTGTGCTCGTAGAGAAGGGGTTGGGATAATTAAGCACCTCAGAAATAGATGATTGATTTACTACTTCAAATTCAATCTGGTAGTCAATATTCCCGGAGCTATTACCTGATTTATCGGTAGCCTGAATTAAAAGACTGTACGTTCCATCTTCTTTCAACTTGGGTCTATACCAAATCCTGGCTCTATTTTTTGCGTCAGTGGCCGGAATAAACTCGAGCGAATTATCCATGTCGGTGCTAAAATAAGTTCGAACCAAAGAACCGCCCGGTGACGAAATGAAAATTTTAAACAATGACGTGTCTGAAGGTTCGTCCATAATAAGAAATGGATTCTCGTCTTTCAGCACTATTAGTATTTCAGGGTTTGGCGCTACAATTTCACCATTGATGATGTGAATACCATCGAAAGTTACATCGAGTAAAGGATTCTGATTATCGCGGCTTACTGAAAATGGAAACTGTAGAATATTATTAAAATGGGATTGCTCAGGTTGGTCATATCCATTCCCATTTTGGTTTCGGGGATTTACTTCCATCCACAAGGTATTCTCTCCAACAAGATTACGCGTATCAAAATACACGCTATCTATTAAAACCTCGCCGGCTTGAAGTGAATCCTGGCGGGGATAAGGAATATCAATTCTATTTCTATCGCCGTCTTCAATCCAGTAGTGCACAAGGAGTGAATCCATATCGAGATCGCTTACATTGGTAATAGCCACAGCCAATAGACCTTTCTCACCCTGCTGCAGTTCTGTTTTCTCAAATACGAGATAGTCATTGGGGTCTACCGCGGCCTCGGGCACTTTATCGTAGAGCACATGCCAGTTATCGATTTGCAGAGGAGTAAGATTTTGTTCATCTACATGATGAGCTGATAAACGCAGATAGGGGTAATTCTGAGCTGACACGAGAGCTGAGAGATCCACTTCGCCATCATCCGCGGAAAATTCTCCCCCGGGAATATCTGTTTCTATGCCGGAAGCGTCGATTCCAATAATTTTAATTTCTGAGATGTCACCTTCATTAATATCAAGAGAGGAAGTATTCCAACTCGCAGTTTTCCAACTTGTTGCAGGACCAATTTTTTGGGTGCTCATACTACCCTCCTTCCCGTTTGATGGGATAGCCACGTTATTAACCAGCACTTCCGTTGCTGATGATCCGTAGAGCTCATATAAAAACGAAGGGTCTCCCTTTCGAGTAATCAGCGAAAACGGCACACTGTCCTGAGCCATCTCAGCTCCTATCATACTTGCTCCGAGTGACTCAAAAGCAGTGTAAATATCGGGCGTGTTATCCCAGTCATCGTAAGATACATTTCGCAGAGTGTAAAGAACCACATAATGATCATCGGGAATGGTTTCTGAAAGAAGTAAGTCTGCCAGTGCCTGCATCTGTGCAGGGTTATTCTGCCGATAAATAAAATAGTATTCCACTCGGGCACGGCAACTATTCACATTGGCATTCCCAAATTCGTGATCTGGATTTTCACCATTGTAATTTGTACCCCAGGCTTCGAAGGTTATTGGATCAAACACGGCCAGATGAATGGAAGGAGTGGTTCCGCAGGCGCCATACTCTATTTCATTGGTATTGAGTACAATATTATTGGCATTAGCAAAAGAGTTTCCAATTACCTGATTTCGCAAATTCACCGAACCGCTGAAAAAATCAACCTTTCGCTCCGGGCGATTGAATTCGGTGAGGAAATAATTGTTGTTTTTAAACTGGAAAATCTGTGCTTGTCCCCACCCTGTTTTTTCGGGTATGTATTGGAATGAGCTTTCGCGCCAAAGCGTCTCACTATCCGTAAGTTCGGCACAACGCCAAAAGTAAACTACACTATCGGGGTAATTCAGGTTGGGCTGCCAGCTGATAACACCTCCGGTTTGAACAGTTTCCGTAGTTTGCAATAGTGGTGAATTAAACTGATCGGTGGTATCTATTTCTATTCGGTATGTTCGCTCTCCGGCCAATGGATTTCCCGTTGAAGCTTTCAAAGTTGGATTAGGATCGGGAATAACCGCAAAGGAATACGGATAGACCGGTACTAAACCACCATTGGAAATGAAAAGATCTTTTCCAATCACTTGATTGTTAATTTGTTCAAATCCACTGAGCTCACGAACGGCATTTTCGGGCAAATCGACAAAAACATTAAACTGGTGAAGTCCAACACCATATTGCAAATCTACCGGAAGCCTGAACCGGGCGGTATCACGGTAATAAAGACCATCCATTTGGTAAACATATACAGAGTCGCCCACGCCCTCAGGAGTTTGGTGCTCAAGCGTTACCACGAATGGTTGATTGGTAGCTCGCGCTATATTCTTCACCGCCACATTTACGGTAAAACTGTCAATTTCGGCGGTAATTTCCTGAGGAGTAAAAAAGATATCTTGATTTTTAATCTCAAAATCGGGGTAAGGAAATGAGTTAATCACTACCGCCGGATCTCCCTGAAGCCCCATGTCGTAGCATAGATATCTTCTTAAAACGGTGGGTGCTGCCACATTTGAGATGGTAGTACGTACCTGATCTCCGACTGTATGCCCGTAACTCTCTCTGGAAAGTTGCTTGTAAAACTCGGTACTAAACGCGTGCAAATCACCTTCAATTCCCAGTTCTACTGAAGCGAGAAAACCAATAACACCCTTCTGATTGAGAATGGTGTATTTTTCGCTCGTACTACCTGCTCCCGGCCCGTGATAATCACCGCTGTAACAACCATTTCCAAGTAGAAAAGGATACTTCCCGTTCCAATCAAAATTTTGAGGATTGTCAATAGATTGGTCAAATCCTTCGGAACCAGCATGTGCAAAGAAAGTCATCAATGAAACCCCTTCATTCTCAATCAGGTTAGAAACTTCTTCACTTACATTTATTTGAATAGGATCTGAAGTAGATTTCAAAAACGTACTTACAACCCCACCAAAACTCGAGTCTTCGATAGCTGTTTCATAGGTTGCCAGATGATTCGCAAATCGGGTTTGCTCGGCTGTATTTCCACCGCCACCAAAATGCATAACATTCTTCATCCAAATAGCCGGTTCCTGTGCTTCAAACGATTGAAGCTTGTTGAGGTACCACTCAACTTCTTCAGGTGTTTTAGCACTAATCCTTCCAGTGCGAAGAGCGGGCTCCAGGTAGGTACTTCCCAATCCGGAAGTGAGGTAATTATCGCTTGGCGGAAATCCGAGCGAAGGCACAAGGCTGTTTTGGAAATGAATTGAATTTTTTCGTGTCCCCGGCAGGTTGCCCAGAGATGCCGTTCGGATATCTTTACCTAGAAGAAGCAGATGCTGGGGTGTGGAAGTCCACGTTTGAATCAAGAAATTGGCAAAATTCCGGATAGACAAACCACTCTTCTCTACACCAAAACCAAATTGGTCGTAAAGTTCGTCGACATCCACCAGAATCGTATTAAAATCTTGCTGTCGAAAATTAGTGTAAGCCTGAGCCGGAACCATCAGCGATTCATGCGTTACAATCACGAAGGCAGAGTCGACCTGAGTTTGGCCAAAATTGGTGAAAAAGCCATTATTTCCCACAGTTTCAATCCCCGATATAGATTTTACAGATGCATCTGTAACCAATAGGCAGTCAAACTCATCAGCACCGAAACTATTTGACAGAAGCGCCCTGTATTCCGTGCCATTTGCCGAAAGCGCAACCCGCTGTGAACTAGGTTTCAAAGAATAAATTCTTGGGTTCGCACCGGAAATATTGGCAAAATCAAACCGGGTTTTGCTCTGGACGTTATTCAGTCGGTATTGAAATTTAAAGAAATTAGCACCTGCCAAATCCGTGTTATGGGCATATGTAATTTCAGTTTTGGCAATCGCCTGATCATCGCGTACAAGGCCTAGCCCATTTACAACCTGATGTAGGATGGGAGTCTCGGAAGCGCCTAGATTGGCCGGCGGAATATTAAAATCGAAATTATTGATTCGGTAACCGTCATATTGGTAATTAACCACAAGCGACTGAGCGGTTCCATATTTAACCTGGATGAAGTGATCGTTTCCGGCTTCTGCCATGTCGCTCACACCAACTACGACTGTGGTTGCTTCTGCGGTTGGTGCATTAACACCTGTGTAAGCATTGGGCGAGGGAACATTTACCGTAAGTGACGAACTGCTTAGGGTAAGCGGATTGCTTAGCCAACCCTCACCGGTAATAAACTCACTTAACGAAAGTCGGAAATTTGGCTGACTAGCCGGGGGCTGATCGAGCAACTGCGGCTGATCGTAATACCTGTTTGAAAAAACAATTTTAGACTCTTTCCAAATGTAATCTACCGGCTGATAGGCATCAAAATTCTGATCGTTTGAATTGTTAAATCTCAAGTGATTGCCACCCGGGGTAATGGTCAAAAAATACCGCGCAGTATCGTTGTAAAGGCTGTAATCAGGGTTTCCTTGCTCCTGCGGCAAGTTGTAGAGCGAAACATCTTTTCTCCCGTCGTTTTTCTCACCAATAAACTCAATGTAATCACCTGAATTAATAACTCCGTCCTGGCCGTCGTTTACAAATATTGGAACCTCTTCCGCGAAAGCGAACATCTGAATATTAGCAGGATCGATAAGGGAGATAGGAATACCGGCTGCTACAAAATCCTGGTAGGTAACTCTATAAACACCGTCTTCAAATATTGGAATCCGGTAGTGCTTTTGGTCATAATTAATCCACTCATTGCCGAAGGGCTGACCGAAGGCAAGTACTGAAAATAGAGCAAATACTACAACAAATCCAATTTTTTTCACGAACCAGGAGCTTTAACCACCAGGAATTTCAGAGAGAATATATTGGAATACAAGGCTTCCGATTGATTCCCTATATCTGTTATCGCATAATCGAGGAAAAAGTTACCTAATCGAAGTCCAACACCCAAATTAGGCTGAACGGAAATCTCTTCGGTACCTCTAAAAGTTTTTATGCGCTGAATGTTTCCAAGGCCAGCTCTAAGGTAAATTAAATTTATGTAACTCGCTTCAAGCCCTATAAGCGGCTCTATACTAACTGGATCGGCACTTACCAAAACATTTCGCTGACCGTCGGTGCTCACAACGGCATTTATTTCGCCCTGTAAGGAAAATTTGTTTAGCTCTTTTTTATAGGCTGCTCCCAGAATGATTTTAGGTAGGGTTATTTCAAGACCGTTTTGAGGAAGTTCGTTATCTGTAGCAATAAACACATCTTTGGTAGCGTCATCGAGCGAGTAAGTCCAGGAGTTATAAGTTGTAGTAAGATCGCGCCCCATAGCAGAAAAACGCCAGTTTTTATGTCGGTAGGTGGCTGCCAGATCTATACCGAAACCCCAGCTTTTGGCAAAATCACCGATGAAACGGTGTACTACTTTAACGTTTCCACCCACAGAGAGTCCCGGCACTTTCATCTTCTTTGCATAGCTGAGTACAAAACCATAATCTACTGCGGAAAAGGTTGTAATACGATCGTAATTTAAATTCCCATCTCCATCAATCAGCTGAGTGGTATTGGGAATTCCATCAACCCCAAAGCGAATTACCGAAAAGGCAAGGACGCTGGTAGAGTCTATTGGTTTAGCCACAGCACCATAATCGTATTGGGCTATCCCGGCAAAATACTCAGCGTGCATCCCGGCTATCTCCAGGTCGGCAGTGATATCTGTAAGGTTTGCAGGATTCCAGTAACCCGCTGTAACATCAGTAACGCTGGCCACATTGGCACCAGACATTCCGAGGGCTCTAGCTCCCACTCCAATACTCAAAAACTCGTTGCTGTACTTACGCGTCTGCGCATGAGTGACAAATGACATTCCCAAAAAAAGTATAAGCATCGAGACGAGGCCCGGACGGTAATAATTCTTCAACATAAACCCGAAGTTAACGATCGATTCTGATCTAAAACTAATTGAACGTAAAAAAATTGCATAAGGATTCGTTAATTTCGCGGCAATGAATGTAAAATCTCAGATTCCTAATATCATAACACTGAGCAACCTACTTTGTGGAGCGCTTTCTGTTTATTTCGTCACGCAAGGTAATCTTCCTTTGGCGGCCATTCTAATTTTGGGTGGAGCTTTTTTAGACTTTTTCGATGGGCTGGCAGCCAGACTGTTAGGAGTGTCCGGAGAGATGGGAAAACAACTCGACTCGCTAGCCGATTTGATTAGTTTTGGTCTGGCTCCCGCATTTATTGCGATGCATTTGGCCGGCGCTTTCGCCGAAAATCAGGAGTTTTCAATTTGGGCATTCACCCCTATTATTATTGCACCATTTGCTGCTTACAGGCTGGCCAAGTTCAATATCGACGAACGACAAACCAGCGATTTTATAGGCTTGGCCTCGCCGAGCAATGCGCTTTTTTGGCTATCCATTCCATTGATAATTGCTTACAGTGATACGAGTTCCGGGCTTGGTGGGTTGTATTTGTCTTTCGCCGAATCGCAGATAGCTGTGAACATTGTGGCATTGCTTTTCTCGATCTTGATGGTTTCTGAAATCAGGTTTTTCTCGCTTAAATTTAAGTCTATGAAATGGACAGGAAATGAGCTGCGATTTATCCTTATTCTTGGAAGCCTTGCATTACTCCTCATTTTTGGGGTGCAGGCATTGCCGATTATATTACTTTTGTACTTTATTCTTTCTATTATTCATCACATCACTCGAAAATAACATGGAATTTACAGCCGAAATAGACATCATGCCATTGGAAGCTTTACTTGACCCACAAGGAAAAACGGTAACAGCAAGCATGAAAAATCTTGGACTAAACGAAATTTCAAACGTGCGTATTGGAAAGCACATCACGCTTAAAGTAGAAGCGAAAGATAAAGGTGCAGCCGAAGCTAAGGTAGATGAGGCATGCAAAAAACTACTCGCCAATCAGATAATGGAGCGGTATAGCTTTACATTGAAGGAATTGGTGGGGTAAGTTAAACCTCTCTCAATCAAAAACCTTTCTTCTCAGCTCAAAGTTCTTTCCGAGATATACCTTGCGAACCGTTTCATCGGCGGCAAGTTCTTCGGCAGTTCCCGATTTTAGGATATTTCCTTCAAAAAGTAAGTAGGCACGATCTGTAATAGACAGGGTTTCCTGAACGTTATGGTCTGTAATCAGTATGCCTATATTTTTGGTTTTAAGTGCAGCAACAATAGATTGAATATCCTCTACAGCTATAGGGTCAACTCCTGCAAATGGCTCATCGAGCAGAATAAATTTCGGATCTGTGGCGAGCGCTCGTGCAATCTCTGTTCGTCGTCGCTCACCCCCCGAAAGAAAATCGCCCCGGTTGGTACGTACATGACCTAATCCAAATTCATCAATCAGAGTTTCAAGCCTCAGCTGCTGTTCTTTCCGGGTGAGTTTGGTCATTTCCAAAACTGCCTTAATATTATCTTCTACGCTTAATTTTCTGAACACACTAGCTTCCTGTGGCAGATAGCCTATCCCTAGTTTTGCCCTCTCGTACATGGCCCGGTTGGTTATGTCGTCATTATCTAAATAAATGCGACCGGAGTTGGGACTAACAAGCCCCACTATCATGTAAAAAGTAGTGGTTTTCCCTGCACCATTCGGACCCAGAAGCCCTACAATTTCGCCTTGAGCTACCTGAACTGAAACACCTTTTACAACAGTTCTGCTTTTGTATTTCTTTATAAGACTACCAGTTTTTAAAATCATAAGCTTTCTTTAGAACTGGATATCAAATCCAATAAGTACGCCAAAATCATGTGTATTTGGATTATCAAGATAAGTTAATCTCCAAATTGCATCAATACGCACGAATTTAAATATGTTTTCAATCCCCACGTATGCTTCCATAAAGGGACGGGTATCAAAAGTAAAAGTCCTATCCGGAAGTGTCATTAAGTCCAGATTCTGATCACTGAAGTTACCATAAATTGCATTAACTCCCACAAGTTCACGCCACTTGAGTTTTTGAAACAATGGTATTTTGTTAAAGAACAGCCCGTCAAAATGATGTTCTGCTCTAAGAGAAACATATTGATCACTTACAAACTCAAAATAGTTCATCGTGTTAAACGCATTGGAGTTCTGGAATATACTTTCACTTCCCGCATGCACAAATTGCAGTACGTAAGGTAAGGCCTGCCAGGAACGACCACCTTCTAAATTATACCGCAAAGTCCCAAAGGGTCCTATTGGAATTTTATCCGTTATGGAAGCAGTAAGTTTTTGATATTGGTATTCGCTTCCAAAAATACCCGGAACACCAAAGTCAATATTGGCAGAGAAAATTGGCCAGGTACTACCCAAACTTACACGTTCAAACTCACCTTCCACAAAATTCTCGCGATAAGCGAAGCGCACACCCACTGATACTTCAGATGTAATTATGGAGCTAATATTTACAGTCTGCACCTCACCATTAATTATTTCATTTCGCTCAAACTGCCAGTCACCTCTTGGAGCCAAATCTCTCCGTTTAAATTCCAAGCGCGAAGAAAATCCTGTAAACCACTCTCTTTCCGTAAAAATACGCGCTTGTTTATTTAGCAAGAGCCGGTTTTGTGGATTTCTCGATGTAAGAAACTGAATCCAGTGATCTCGTGGAAAGAGATTGGGAACCTGCCCAATAAGTTCCAAATCTTCCGAATAATAAGCCCCCACGATCTGCCGGGGTTTTTTACTCAAAAAATACTGACCTCCGAGCATGTATTTAAATCGTTTATCTCTTAATCCATACGCCAAATACCCTTCTAGCAAAAGCTGAGTGCTAAAATCATTGCTGGTTCTCAAACCAAACTTTGGACGAACCCCTTCCACATCATTGTAGCTGAGAAAAGTAAATACCGGCCCAATCTCGACCGGGCCCTCTACTTTATATCCCAAGATTAAAAAATTTACCACATCCACATAGGTCATAAACCTCGGATTGGTCTTTAAGCTGTCTACCATATCGTAGATTGCCTGTTGATCGGAAGTTATAGTTTCATGCCTGACCTCTTGCCAATATTCATCCGACTTTTCATTAATCTGAGATTCTGAGATAACATGCTCCGCCCCTCCATAAAATGCGCTTTCTTTAGGTTCATTTATTACAAAATCGCGGTAGGTAGTTAGCTTTTTTCCATAGAAGCCCATTTCGCCTTCTACAATTGTAAAGTCGGCCAGAATCGATTCCCTGGTGAGCATCCATACCTCTCTTTCAACTTCCTGATACTGATGGCTGACCCTTAAATCGGTGATGAAATTTATGTTGGCACTCTTTAGTATTCGTGCATCAATTTCTTTGATAGCGTAGGTTGTATCATTCACCCAAAAGTGTCCTTTAAAAACAAGTTCGTTCTCATTCTTGGGATTAAAGTCTAGTCGGTAGCACCACTTATTGTCAATGTACATGCTATCTACCAAATAATATTGATAGAATAGTAGACCATAATTCGAAATTGGGCTTACAAAGTTCTTTCCAAATATCCCGAGTGAATTGTCGTAAATATTGACATCGAGATACATCTGCCCTAAGAACTGAGTAATGCTCTCGTTTTCAATTCCTGAAATCTTTGTCCCATGAATAATCTCCTTTCTTCCCTTTGGCTGTCGCTGATAATAATAGTCGGATAGGGATTCAGTCATAAAGAAGGGAAGCGCTACCTTTTCTGTTGTTGAGTCTATCCGATCGAATATAAAATCGAAATCTTTAAATATTTTCCTCTCGGTAAATTTTTTGGATAGATTATTCAGGTCAAACTCAATTTTATTATACACCTCATACTCGTATGAATCCAGCTTTTCACGGTTGTTGATCGGCTTATTCTTAATAATCTTCTTAAGAATGATATGCGCCGGATTCTCAAAATCCTTGGCATTAATTACGACCTCCCCTAAACTCACAGAGCCGGGTTCAAGGAAAAAATCTATCTCTTGGGTTTTATCCCGCATCACAGCTTTTGCCATTGGCTTGTAGCCAATAAAGCTGGCCATTAAAGAATCTTCCGCATAATAAGTATCGAGACTATATGCACCATCAATATCAGTCGTTGTACCTATTTTACTCCCCTTAAAGGCAACATTTACAAAGGGCAGGCTTTCTTTGGTTTCTGCATCGTAAATCTTACCGGTAATTACCGTTTTTTGAGCGAACACACCAGACCCCAGTCCACACGTAATCAATACGAGCAGAATCTTAAAAGAATAATAAAGGTTATGGTTTTTAAACGCTATCACGCCTTGCAGAAATAAATTGAGAAAATTACGGCTTAATTATTATTAATTAGTTCCTTACGATCAGATTTTTTAACTACAATCCGAGCAATGTGTATACTAATCTCATACAATATTACCAAAGGTAAAGTTACCAAAATCTGACTGGTAATATCAGGTGGTGTAATAATAGCAGAGAGAATTAAAACACCTACAAAAGCATGTTTCCTGTAGGTTCTCAACGTTAACGGAGTTACGATTCCAATTTTAGCCAGAAAATACACAACCATAGGCAATTGAAATACTATTCCGCTTGCCAGCGTGGTAGATGTAATGGTGGTAATAAAAGAATTGAGGGTAATTATGTTATCAACCTGCTCGCTCACCTTGTAGCCACCTAAAAACTGGATAGACAATGGAGCTATCAGGAAATATCCAAAAGCAATACCGGACATAAACAAAAGCGACGTAAAAAACACTACACCCCTGGCCGTACTTTTCTCATTTTCCTTCAGGCCCGGCTTAATAAAAGACCAGAGTTGGTAGAAAACGTAAGGGAAGGCAAGAATTAATCCTGCGATAATAGAAACCACAATATGGCTGGTAAACTGCCCGCTCATACTGATATTCTGCAGTTCAAAGTCGGAAGTAATGCAAAGACCATCGGCCATACCAATACCTTCTGACAATGAACACATAGCACGGTAGGTAATAAAAGAGGCACTCTTAGGAGCAAGAATAATCTGATCGAAAACTATACCCTTGAAGACAAACGCAAGTGAAGCAAAGGCGAGAATAGCTATAGCCGAGCGAATTACACGCCAACGCATCTCCTCGAGATGCTGTAAAAAAGACATTTGCTCTGATTCACTCATGCTTATTTATTAACCTAAATGTTAATGGGTGCAAAAGTAAAACAATTCAGTACTTAAGAGTTGCGTTTTAAATTAAACCTATCGATATTTGATACCGTTTAAAATCAAATTAATTTTTTCTCGTTAAGAAAATGATATTCAAACAAGTTGCTATTCCATTTAATTGTAGTAACTTAATCCTGCCAATTGTAGTAGATTGATTTATTGTTGTTGAACTTTTCCAGATAAGTACCATATTATATATTCATGATTACTGATACACTTTCACCGAAAGACGCACTTTCGAAATATTTCGGCTTCACACAATTTAAAGGTGAACAGGAGCAAATTATCGAGAGCATTCTCGCCGGCCATCACACTTTTGTCATAATGCCCACAGGCGGAGGTAAATCTCTTTGTTACCAGTTACCCGCCCTGATGAAATCAGGAACTGCGATAGTAGTTTCTCCGCTTATTGCCTTGATGAAAAATCAAGTAGATGCAATACGTGCTGTAAGCGAGCATGAAGGAGTAGCCCACTTTTTAAATTCCTCGCTCAATAAGTCTGAGGTGCAGCGGGTAAAAGATGATGTAAACAGCGGTATTACCAAACTGCTTTACATGGCTCCTGAAAGTTTAACTAAGCAAGATTATATCGACTTTTTAAGAGAAGCTGATGTTTCTTTCTTTGCTGTGGATGAAGCCCATTGTATTTCAGAATGGGGTCATGATTTCAGGCCTGAGTACAGACGGCTTCGTGCGATTATTGAAGAAATAAAATATGCACCCATTATTGCGCTTACCGCTACTGCAACTGAAAAGGTGCAGCAGGATATTCGCAAAAATTTGGGAATGACGGACGAGAAGGTTTTTAAAGCATCCTTTAATCGTCCCAATCTTTACTATGAGGTACGTCCAAAAAAGGATGTAGCACGCGAAATAATCAAATTTGTAAAAACAAAACCCGGAAAATCGGGAATTGTATACTGCCTGAGCAGAAAAAAAGTAGAAGAAATTGCGGAAGCGCTTAAAGTAAACGGCATTAAGGCTTTGGCGTATCACGCCGGTATGGATGCTTCGCAAAGAAGCCGGCATCAGGATGCCTTCCTCAATGAGGACGTAGATGTGATTGTTGCGACAATCGCCTTTGGAATGGGTATTGACAAACCGGATGTGAGGTTTGTAATTCATCATGACATCCCAAAAAGTATTGAGAGCTACTACCAGGAAACCGGTCGTGGCGGACGTGATGGAGGCGAAGGCGATTGTCTTGCCTTTTACAGTTATAAAGACATTGAAAAGCTGGAGAAATTCCTACACGGGAAGCATATCTCCGAAATGGAAATAGGTCGCCAGCTTTTGCAGGAAATTGTATCCTATGCGGAGTCAAGTATGTGCCGCAGGAAGTTTATTCTTCACTATTTTGGTGAAGAATTTGACAGCGAAGATTGTGGTGGAATGTGCGACAATTGCCGATATCCGAAAGAAGAATTTGAGGGGAAAGAAGCTGTTCAACTTATTTTGGAAACAATTAAGGAAACCAAAGAAAAACATAAGGCCCGCCATATCCTAAATGTGCTTACCGGTACGGAAACTGCGGAAGTAAAAACTTACCGCGATGATGAGCTGGAAATTTTTGGCGCAGGTAAAGATGAGGACGAAAAGTTCTGGCACGCCGCGATTCGTCAGGCGAATCTTCGCGGATTGCTGCACAAAGAAATCGAAACCTACGGGACCTTACACATCACCGAAAAAGGACATGCTTTTATCAAAAAACCTGTTTCTTTTAAGTTGATTAAAGAAAATGACTACACCGATGTCGATGATGCCTACGAAGGGGCGCGCGATGGCGGCAGAGCTTCATCTGATGAAGCACTTTATAAAATGCTTTTGAGCCTGAGAAAAGAAATAAGCTCTAAAAAAGGATTGCCTCCATACGTTATTTTTCAAGATCCTTCTATACAGGAAATGGCAACCCAATACCCCATTACCCAGGAGGAACTAACTCATATTGTAGGAGTTGGAGCCGGAAAAGCTAAAAAGTTTGGTAAGCCGTTTCTCGATTTAATTTCTACTTATGTAGAAGAAAATGAGATAGATCGCCCGCAAGATTTTGTAGTAAAATCTGTAGTGAATAAATCGGGACTTAAAGTTCATATTATTCAGAATATTGACCGCAAGGTGCCTCTTGATGATATAGCGAGTGCCAAAGGAAAAGAACTTGAGGATGTAATTAGCGAGATAGAAGCAATTGTTGGATCAGGTACCAAAGTAAATATTGACTATTACATTAACGAAATTCTTGATGAAGATGATCAGGAAGATATTTACACCTACTTTATGGAAGCTGAAACGGAGGAAATCCAGGACGCTTACGATGAGTTTGATGGAGATTTTACTGAAGAGCAATTGCGCCTGATGCGCTTGAAGTTTATGAGTGAAGTTGCAAATTAAAACTACCTGTTACATAAAATTCAAACCCGAAGACGATTGTTTTCGGGTTTTTTTTTGTGAGAATCTATATCGCATGAGAGAGGTTTCTATTAGAGTTCATCTAGTGCCTTGGCAGCCAAAGTTGCCATTAGAGAAGCCCCAATTTCCAGAGCATCTTCATCAATATTAAACCTGCTGGTGTGAAGCGGAGCGCCAATTTTCTTGATAGCATTGCTCGTTCCCAATCTATAAAAACAAGCCGGTATTTCTTGCGCAAAATATGCGAAGTCTTCAGCCGTCATGCGCAAGGGCAAGTCGTGTACATTTTCCTCGCCTAGCAGCTCAATGGCCTTTTGTTTTGACCAGGATGTTAATTCCGGATCGTTTACAAGACAAGGATATCCCCTTCTGATTTCAAGCTCTGCCTCGGCACCCATTGATTTGCACAACCCGTGGACGATCTCTGTAATATGTTCATGCATTTTGCCGCGCCATTCTTCATTTAAAGTGCGCATGGTTCCTTCCAGCATCACCTTATCGGGAATAACATTCGTAGCTCCATTTGCAATTACTTTCCCAAAAGAAAGCACCGTTGGAAGATCTGGTTGTGCCCGGCGGCTGACCATTTGTTGCAAAGCTGTGAGCAAATGAGCTGAAACCAAAACGGGATCAATACAAGTATGTGGCAATGCGGCATGCCCGCCTTTACCTTTTACTGTGATGTAAATTTCATCGGCCGAGGCCATATACATTCCTTCCCGAAAACCAACCTGACCAACTTCCATATCGGGAAAAACGTGCTGCCCAAATATTAACTGAACATCCGGATTTTTTAAGGCCCCATCAGCAATCATGAGCGAGGCGCCACCCGGTAAACGCTCCTCTGCCGGCTGAAACAAAAGCCGGACTTTTCCGTTCAGTTCACCCTCCATCGATTTCAAAATCTGAGCTGCTCCCAGAAGGCAGGTTGTATGCACATCGTGTCCGCAGGCATGCATGACTCCCCGGTTTTTCGAAGCGTAATCTATTTCATTCTCTTCGGTAATCGGCAGGGCATCCATATCACCACGCAAGGCCACAAGCTTTCCTCCATCCTTTCCCACATGAGCGATAATGCCATACCCTCCAACATTTTCCTGAAAAGGTATGCCCATTTCAGTTAACCTGCCGGCAATGTATTTTGCGGTTTCTTTCTCCTGATACGAAAGCTCTGGGTGAGCGTGGAGGTGTCTGCGATCTTTAATTAACTCATCGCGGCTGGCGCTAGCCTTCGCGGATATGTCTTGAGAAGTAATCAAAATTGCCTAAAAAAAGATTTACACGACGCGCCAATGAGCCTAATGGAAATGTAAAGCATTACCAAACCAAAAATGAATTTTACGGTATTTGGCGGAAGCTTTAACGAAATTCTTGACCCAATAAACCCTCCTACTACAAAGGCTACAGCAATGACTCCAGCGTATGAGAAATTTATCTCGCCTGCCTTATAATAATTGTAAACGGCCAAAATACCAATGGGTGGAATCATAAGGGCCAGGCTCGTACCCTGAGCCATGTGCTGAGAAAGCCCCACGAAATAGATTAAGGCAGGAACGATGATAATCCCCCCTCCAACACCTATAAAACCTGAAAGCATTCCGGCAAAAATCCCGATTGCAATAAGAATAAAAAGTGTAGATGAATCCATCTTCATTTTAAAAATCTAACGCTAAAGATAGATAAAATACAGAATCGAGAACTACACCATCGTCGACTCCCCAAGCCCAGTCAACACGCACAAAATATCCAAGAACACGGCTTCTTAGCCCGAAACCATAACCATACACCACGGGATCTCTATTGTTCTGCACCTCTATGGTTAAATTCCCACTTTCAATAGTGCTAGTATTGAACGTGTTTTCATCTGCGTAAGGATGAAGCCCTGTCCATGCCGAGCCTACATCACCAAAACCAATGATCTGGAAATTCTCAAGAAAATCGCTTTTTAAGGGCTTGCTGAAAAAGTAACTAAACACAGGCCATCGCAATTCGGAATTGAGGACTGCAAAACTGTTTCCATTTCGCGAGTTTGTAAAGAAACCACGCATTGGGCTTCCCTGTGTTTGGTATTGATAATTCTGTTCCGGATCGAGTGGTAAGCTATTATCCTGTTTAGGTATTAGCCAGTTATCCACTCCTCCAAGAAAAAACACAAGACGTTCCTTCCCAAGAGATGAGCTTGCTCCTAGCCGGTTTGCCCAGATTAAATTTCGGTGAATCTTAGTATAATGCCTCAAATCCAAACCAAACGTCATAAAATCCCTATCGAAATTAAGCGGATCTTTGTAGTACTCTCCCCAAATTTTTGCGCGAACCCCCTGGCGCAGGTTTATTCCCAGATTCAAGGCATTATCGAAAACAACCTCCCCTTTTAGGCCGGCGTAATTTATAGACAGAATATTGGTTGAAGCAGTAGTTTGATCCGTAGCCTGAGGAATAAATCTATCGTTTCTATAAATAGCCGAACCGCGCAGACTAAATACTTCATTTATTGGCCAACTTACACGATATGCGCCTGAGTAGGTAACAACCTGCACAACCGTAAAAGGACTGAAATAACGCTGTGACTGGCGAAAGAGTTGGAGCCGCTTATCTAGACGTTTGCTTAAATCCTCGCCGCTGAGCATGTAAGTGTTGTTATCGAAACTTCCTGCTATTCTAAACCCACCAACAATTTTATAATCTTCAAAAAGATCGCTGGCGCCAAATTTCATCAACCCACTGAGTCCGGGATTTAAATTATCTGCACCCGACAAATTCTGATAAAAATCAGTCATAAACGTGTTGTCGAGCTGTGTTAGCACATAATCTGTGGTGAAATTAATATTGTAATTACGTGCTCCCGGAAGTGTGATTGAATCGAGTCTAGACACGCCTTCCTTTTTGGGCAGATACCGCGGATTATCAGGCACTACCTCAGTAATGGTTATCGTCTCTCTTTCATAATCAAAGTTCTTCTCACCTTCAAAGACATAATTATCGATATCTATTTCATCTTCAGGTCCGGTATCGATTGAATCCTTATCCGATTTGTATATTTTTATAGGTGTGATGGTTTCAATGCCGTCGTTAAAATCTACCTCGCTCTCTACACTTTCCTGATCGCTATCCTCTGTTTCATCCTCGTTTCGCACAACACCAACAAGCCTGTCGTCTTTAAATGAGCCAGTGTAAAAATGGTATTTTCCATCTTTAAATGTCATGGTATTGTATAACCCTTTTGTAGGATATGCTGAATAATTGAGCAGATCATTTTCATAATTACTAACTGGAGCAGCTGTAGTAAAGTATCGGTAGTGAACGGTGGTGTCGATTCTACTTATCGTACTGTCGTAGGTGGCAACATACCTATTGAGAACCCCTTCAAAATCGGCTCTGAATGTATAACGAATGCTGTCGTATTGGAAAGGATCTTGCTCTATAAGATCGGGCGTATCGGTTATTCGCTCTAAATACTTCGATCGCGTTTTAAGATCGAAAGAAAAAACATCACGGTTTTCGCGCACCACCGCAGGCATTACTCCCGTGCGAAGGGTGTCGTCAGGTCTGTTTGAAGCAAAAATGATTTTATTTCCATCAAAGGAGAAACTCGGATCGAAATCTCCATAAAAATCATCGGTCAGTCGCTCCTGCCTGTTCCCAATATTGTAGTAAAGATAAATATCGGTCTGTCCGTTATCAACCCCGGAAAAAACAATTTGCTGGCCATTGGGGCTGTATTTCATGGAAAGTATTTTATCTAACTGAAAAATCTCTCGCTTAGTTGTTTTATTGTCATCAACATTGTAGGAATTCAGCACAAGCTTACCACGTTTTTCGGTAATGTAGGTCAAGGCCTCTCCCGATGGGTGCCAGGCTAAGACCGGATAACTATAATCTACAATTCTATCTAACTTGTGCTCAGCCTTTAGAATTTTCTTCCTTTTACCTTTTGAAATATCGTAAACATAAATGCGGTATTGCCCGAGAATATTGCTCACATAGGCTGCATACCTCCCGTTGGGACTAACTTCATATTGCGTATAAACTCGTTTCTTTTTGGTCTTCATAGGAAGCTCAACAAGGTCTACTTCATTTTTTTGCATCCCCGCCAAAGTGTATTCTCCTTTATGATAGGCGATAAATTCTTTGGTAATTGTTTCAAGAGATTTTCCGAGTACATACAGAAATCCGCTCTCGACATTACGCGTTTGTCGAGACATATAAAGAATATTGGGAATAATATTCTCACCGTAAGTTTCTGCCACATAATCCCACAAGGCATAACCTGCAATATGCGACTTACGACCTTCGAGGCGATTAAATTTTTCGTATTCGCCGCTCATTATTCCATCGCGGATTATGCTTTCGGTATCGCGATTGAGATTTTTTGAAGCATACATAATGAGACCTTCGATATACCAATCGGGAAGGTTTAGTAATGTTGAACTCTTTATCACATCGCGCCAGTTACCACCGTAAAGTGTGCTGGTAACTAAAACTCGTGCTATACCGTCTTTTATCTGCTTTTCAAATTTCACATAGTCACCTTCGAAATAGACAAACACCTTCGAGCCAACAATTCTTGTGGCTCCCCCTATGTTGTATTGCTCATCGCCGGTAATTCCAATATTACTCTGCTTAAAGTCAGAGTGCGTGTTATATACGATAAACTGGATTTTGTCGCTTATGGTGTAATCAAAAATATCTTCCATCTCCAGAATATTTTTTTTGGCCACCTTACTGGTAAATGATGCCAATTGCTGACCACCTTCATAGAAATAGGTGTCATATTCTGCAAAACGATATTGTTGCCACAAAAAATCGCGGTATTGCACCCTGTTTTTTCCAAATTCATTTTGAGAGCCTTGGTAAAACTGAGCGTATGCAGAGCTTCCGCTCAAAAGGAGCAGGAAAGATATAGAGATGTAGAACGCCAGTTTTTGCATTAGAAGAAGATGTAAATATAACCAAATTGAACTGTGATTATTTTACCTTGCACTCAATTTTAATTTTCGTTATTATAAAACAGATTTAGGAGCATTTTCCCTACTTAAAATATTTGCCCTTTCATGATTCATATTCAGTCGTTTACTTTTAGTCCTTTTCAGGAAAACACATATGTAGTCTTTACAGATGCCGGTGAGTGCATGATTATCGACCCCGGATGTTATGATAAAGCAGAAGAAAAGATTTTGAGTGACTTCATTACTCAGAAGGAGTTAAAGCCTGTGTTACTTGTTAACACTCACTGCCATATTGATCATGTGTTTGGAAATAAATTCGTGTCTGAGAAATACAACCTCACCCCCATTATTCACCCAATTGAAGAACCAATGTTAAGCGCGGTGAGTCGTGTAGCAGAGATGTATGGGTTGGAATACACACCTTCGCCCAAACCTAAATTACTCAAGGAAGAGGATATTGTGTTGGGAACAGAACGTTTCAAAGTTTTGTTTGTACCAGGTCATAGTCCTGGGCATATTGCCTTGTACCATTCTGGAAGTGGGTCAGTAATTGCCGGCGACGTCCTTTTCAGGCAGAGCATTGGCCGCACCGATTTGCCAGGAGGCGATATGGACACCTTGCTCAATTCAATAAGAACAGAGCTTTTTGTTTTGCCCGACGCCACTAAGGTTTATGCCGGCCACATGGAACCAACAACCATTGGTTTTGAAAAGAAAAACAATCCGTTTTTGAACTAACTAGAAGTATCCGGATTTTAGAAGTTTTCATTTCGTAAATAATTCTTTCGAGAAATATCGGAATGATCAATCTATTAGTAGTCGGCCTATACAAAGTCCATTTATTTATTGAGGGATCTTTCATGCCCAGAAAATTGCCCTTCCAATTATTTAGGCACCTGAAGAACGTCTGATATTTACAACTTGGAAATGAAATTTCTTGGATGGTTGTTGACAATTGTATCAGCTAGAATTTTCATAAAGCTTTAATAGTGAGCCCAATGTTAATGAATAATAAATTTTGATCATTTGGGTAGTCTTAAAATACAATAATCCCTGTTTCCGTTGAAAGTTGAATATTCGTTAAACAAGAAAAAGCATTCTAAATTCAGCGCTCTATAATTCAAACACTTAGTAGAGCAACTTTCTTTCTAAAGTTGTGTTCGAAACTTCTTCACATCTGATTCAAGGGACAAACTCAACAAATATTAGGACTCCAATTAAGTCAAAAACGCCCGCGAAATCTGCAAAACAATGATATTCTAAGCCTGTTGAGATTTGTAGTTATCTATAAACCTAAACTAAAGATTTATGAAGTTAAAATTTACTTACCTAACATTAGCTGTAGCTTTATTTGCCGGAATGGCAATGGCACAGAGCACTAAAACAGAGGGGAAAACTTCTTTGAATCCACTTGAGAATTTGATTAAGGCAAATTCTGAAGCTAAAGCCGTTGAAGGCGCACTAGAAGCTGCCAATGGATATGAAGCAGGAACCACATTGGACATTCCTTTTGTTCTCGACCTTACAAATGAGGACGGTGAGTACGCTGACTCTATATCGATAACATTCCCAACTGGTTTTACCATCAATGATGTTTCCAACAATGAAGTTTTCTTCGCCGATGATGAAGATCTTGATGAGGACTTCAATGGAATTGACGGTCAAACTATCTCGTGGGGAGATAATGATAATGATTTTGGCGGTGTACCTGCCCCCGGTGTTTACAACTTCAGTGTAAACGTAACTGTAGATGGCACAGTAAGTGGCGATCAAACTGGTGATTTCTTTATAAGTGGAGACGCTTTTGGTGCTGCTCCTGCCGATCTTTCCGGGAATTTCACAATAACCGAAGGAGTTACCCCAACAGTCTTTTCGATTGTTGCAAACAGCGATGTGCACACAACATTAGAAACGGCACTAATCGCATCAGGATTTGATGTTCCTCTGTCAAATCTTGATGGAGATTTCACGCTTTTTGCGCCAACTGATGATGCTTTCGCTGCAATTCAGTCAGTTGTGGATGAATTGCTACTTGATCCTACAGGTGCGTTAGCTAATGTGCTATTGTATCACGTTGTTGGAGGAACTGCTTTAAGTACAGATTTATCAGATGGTCAGGAAATTCTCACCGCACAAGGAGAGACTGTCACCGTTGCAATTGATGGTTCTACTATCACCATAAACGGGGCTGAAGTAACTATTGCTGATCTTGAAGCCGGTAATGGAGTAGTGCACGTAATTGATGCAGTTTTGGTTCCGGAATCATGTACAGAAGTAGCTAACCCCTTCCTCCAAGAAACGTTTAACGTTCAATTTGGTGGTGCCCCGGCAGCTGAAGATGGTGTTTGTCCTCTTTTTGTAAATGAGGCATTTGAAGTTTATGCCGGTGAAGTGTACTCATTTGATAATTGTGTAGAAGGTACAACTTATACATTTGGGCTTATAGGCGGTGCTGTTGGAGCATGGACACCTACTTTTGTTGTAAGAGAAGGCGCTGAGAATCTTGGTCCTGTGATTGATTCAGAAGTAAATGGCTTTACAGTTACTTGGACTGCCCCTGCTGATGGAGTAAACAATGTGATAGTGCAAGAAGAAGGTTTCTGCGGAAATCAATCCGACAATACCGGAGTAGACAATGGTTTTCAATTTATTACTTGCGCAGGCTCAGTTTCCATCACTGACATTGTAGTAAACAGTCCTGACCATACCACATTAGAAACAGCAGTAATTGCCGCAGGACTTGATGGCACTTTAGCCGGTGAAGGCCCTTTCACAGTTTTCGCTCCTACGGATGATGCATTTGCTGCACTTCCAGCCGGTTTGCTTGACGATTTACTTGCTGACCCGAGTGGTGCTTTGACAACTGTTCTTACCCACCATGTTGTAAATGAGGTTGCTTATTCAGCTAGCCTTTCTGACGGCCAGTCTATACCGACGCTTCTTGGAGAAGATGTAACAGTTGGAATCGACGGAGAAGTAGTTACCATCACTTCTTCTACAGGAGTGAGTGCTGAAGTAATTGTAGCTGATATTGTTGCTTCGAATGGTGTAGTACACGTAATTGATGCAGTGTTGGTTCCTACAGTTGTAAATGTTGACAATCTGGAGGCGGTGAATGAATTGCGCGTTTTTCCTAATCCGACAAACAACCAATTTACTCTTGACATAGAGCTTAACACATCTGAGAATGTTAGCGTTGATTTGATTAACGTAGTTGGTCAAGTAGTTAAATCTGTTGACCTTGGAACCCGTTCTGTAGGACTTAACAGAGAATATATTGATGTTAATGACCTGGAAAATGGTATCTACTTTATGAACCTTACTGTTGGTGAAAACCAGGGAACAGTTAAAGTTCAGATAGCACGATAATCAGAGTTTATTAAGTAAATTCAAAACCCGGCTCGGAAATTTCTGAGCCGGGTTTTTTTTATCCTCTAATCGGCGAGTTAAATGAGTTCGACTTCTAGACACTTTTAAATGGTGTCCTAATGATAAATATTGCACCCGATTCTTTGAAGGTGTAATGGCTATAAGGCCAACCTATCTCACTAACATCACCTGCCCCGTAAAATAAGTGGTTTCCACATTGTAATCCGGTTTTACGATTAAATACCAGTTGTAAATTTTATTCTCCCCGTAGTAGTCTTCATCTGCGGTGTGCCCATCCCACTTCGCGTTAATATCGGTACTAGAAAACACCAATCTGCCACGTGAATCGTTAATCCAAAACTTGTATTCCGTCACATCAATATTGGTCATGACGGGATAGAAAAGATCGTTGAGCCCATCGCCATTTGGAGTGAAAGCATTGGGTACGTACAGGTCAAATTCACGTTTGATTTTCACCACATCGCAATATTCTGCCGTGCAGTCATTCTCATCAGTCACATTGAGACATACGTTATAGCTTCCGCCAATGTATTCGGGAAAGGTATAAGTCGCATTCCTGCTTTCGCTGAAAAGAAGTGAATCGACGGTCCACTCTGAACTTACGTTATGAGGCGATTGATTCATAAAATAGACTTCGGGATTATTAAAACTCGGTTTTTGAGGTGCGAAGGTGAATTCGGCTCTAGTAGAGAAAACCCGGATAGTGTCGGGTAGCGATTCCCTCTCTGAACAACCGTTTGGAGCCGTTACCATCAATGATATGGGGTATTCGCCGGCTTCCGCCAATGTGGTGGTCTGGGAAGGCGTATTCGGAAGATTAGCCTCCCCCGGAATAAGCCAATTGTAGGTATTTAGGCTGTTGCCGGAAATGGCATCCAACTCAATATCGAGGGGAGCACAGCCACTCAATTCCGATACAGCAAATGCTGCGATGGGTGAAGGCAAGATTTCCATATCGATGCTAATGGTTGACTCGCAACCGACAGCTGAAATTGCAGTAAGTTCGATTTCTGTATTGGCGGTAGCTGAAAAACCCGTAACCAACTCATATGGGTTGGAGAAATACTGAACGGGCGACCATTCATACGTCTCACCTCCAAAGGCCACCAATGAGATTGTGTCGCTGCTGCAGACTACGGTTTGTCCCGCAAACTGAGGCTGAGGAACAGCATGAATGGTAATTGTTGCCGAGTCTATTCCGAAACAGCCGTTTAGCTCAGCAGTGAGATAAACCTGTGAAGATTGGGGAAATGGCGAATTGCTTTCTGCAGCAAATGGTACTTGAGCCGAGTTAAGTGAGAGCAGGGCTTCATTGGCCGACCACGAATAAATTTGGCCGGGTTGGGCAACCTCGCCTATTAATAAGGTATCACCGGTACAAAGCGCCAAATCTTCACCTGCCGAAAAATCAGGTAGTGGCTTGATTGTAAGCGAAGTTGACAGGGTGTCGAAAAGTGTGCAGTTTGCATCTGACAGATTTACGATAGTAAACTCACCGCCCGTAAATGTGTTAAATGATAAATAATCTTCAGAGGTATTAATCGTTTCAATGGGCAATCCATTCTGATAAACCACTGAATTGAAAGGTGCCCACCCATCCATCTCAATCTCGATCAAAGCGGAGTCGCCATCACAAACAGCTGAAGGACCTGACATAGAAACTTCCGGAATTCTATAGTAGGAAAGGTGAGCCGCCCCGACTACCTCACCAGTGCAATATTGAGAATTTGTTGACAAAAGGCTTACCAGTCCCGAATCGGCGATAGCGAGAGAAAAATCGGGAGAATCTGCCATCACAGAATACGTTTGATCATTAACAGAATACGTAATTTCCTGCGGCATAGCTCCGCTGAGATCGACTGGAATAAAAACGGTATCGTATGGACAAGCGTCGAATTCACCGGATATTTCGCCGTAAGGCAACTGATAAAATTCAACAGGCGTGCCACCTGAAACCGATAAGTATGGATCATCGAGATCAACACCTCCATTCATCTCATTTCCGGCTACAGCCGAGATGAAATATGTCTGGTTAAAATCGAGAACTGTAGAAAAGATAAATTCCGGTTCGCTATTCCACTCATAAACCGTACCGAGCGCCCCGGGCGACCCGTTATGAAATGCGTAGAGGAGCGTATCGTTTCCGTCTAGCACAGAACCAGTTGGAGGCAAAACTTCTACGAGCTCGTTTCCGCAAAGGCGCAAAGTATCAGAATCCATAACACCTGCATTGGTAAGCACTGGACAAAACTGAGTTCCTACCAATGTATCGCCCCCGCAATAGCCATAATCTTCAAAAATTACTTCGACAGGTGTTTCGGAAAGCAATGGAGCAGACTGAAATGTAAAATCACTCAGCTCACCATCCAGTCCCAGAATTTCATAGCTGGAAGTATCGCCCAGCGAAACATCAAAAGTCAGGGTAAACTGTGCGTCAATACCTGTGCATTCCCACTGGGGATTCAGGATTTGAGGTGTGCTTATAAACTCAACTTCCACATCATCGGTATCCGTGCAAATTCCGTTTGTTTCGGTTAGTGAAATCGTATAAGAGCCATACCAATCGGCGGCGAGGTTGGAAGTTTGGCTTAGGGGATTGGAAAATGTGAGTCCGGGTTGATCTTGCCAAACGAGTGTACCATAAGATGCGGTGGCACCCAGATTAGTAGAAAGACCGCAAATCATTAAATCTTCACCAGCTTCAGAAACCGGCTGATCGTAAAATGTAACAGGAACAGCTGCGGTATCGAGGCAAAAACCGCCATTTTCGGCAACCCACTGAAAAATGTAATTGCCTTCGGAACCGACTGTGACTGGCGAATTTTCAAAATTAAGATCTGATATGGTCGCATTGGTTGGATTGAGCCAATAGTGATTTTCACCGGCAATTTCGGCATTCAGGATGTACTCCAGTCCGCAAATGGTATCGCTAATTACAGATTGCAGTTCTGGCTGTACAACAAAATTTAGATTCAGTGTATCGCTGTCAATGCATCCGTAACCATTGTCGGCGTGTAGAATAGCTTGATGAAATCCGTAAGAGCCGCTGATTTCTTCGGGGTTTGAGACCCCTACAATCGCGTTGAGGTTTGGCGAAAGCTCCCAGCTCAAATCACCAACAGGGAGGGTGAAACTCACTTCTGTAAGGCTGTCGCAAACCTCCCAATCATCTCCAATATCCACATTGGGAATCTCGGTGAAGAGTATATTTGTGGTATCGGCATCCACACAATAACCTTGATTCGTGAGTGTGCGAATGGCCTCAAAAGATCCATAAGTATCGGCTGTTATAGAAATGAGAAGATCAGTTAGATTATCGACTGAGTTGAGTTCGGCTGGAAGAGTCCAAACTCCATTTCCGATGCCGTCGACAGCGGCAATCTCTACTTCAAATCCACAGACTTCCACATCGGCGCCCGCATTGGTTGTGGGCTGTTCAATAAATAAAATATCGACGGTATCGCCGGTAAGACAGAGACCGTTCTGAACTTGGAGATAAATAGATGAAAGTCCGAAACCATCTGTCGTTACCTCAGGATTTTGAATAGTTTGATCGTCGAATAAAATCCCTGCAGATGCTGTCCATTGAGGTAAACCGTTTACAATATTAGCATCTAGATTTGCCGAAAGGCCGCAAACCGAATCTTCGGCTAGAATTTGGGCGGTAGGCTCAGCATAAAAGGTGACTTGCAACGTGTCGGTTTCGTAGCAGCCTATTCCGGCATCCTCGCTCCATACAAAATCGTAAACCCCCTCTGATGTCACCGTTACTTCAGTATTCTCATCGGCCGGATTGGAAAATGATATTCCTGGCGCATCGATCCACAGCGGAATTCCATAGCTAGGTATGGCTTCAAGATTTGCTGAAAGGCCACAAATTTCAAAATCGCTACCGGCATCGGCAATGGGAGGTGAAAGCTGGATAAGATTGAAAGAATCTATTCGGCTGCAGCTGTGTTCATTGTCGAAAATGAAAACGTAATAGGTTCCTGCGACGAGGTCAGTTCGGGTAAGCGGGCCTTCGCCGATATCATTCCAAATAACATCGTAATCTCCAGAACCGGTAAGCACATCTATATCTATGATTCCGTCATCGCCGGTGCAGGTTTCATCAGCCACTGTGGCGTCAATACGCAAAGGAATATTCACCTGAATGGTATCGGTATTGGCGCAGGTGCTATTTGCATACATTCCTTGAACTACGTAAGTGGTGGATGTATCGGGCGACACCGTGGTTTGCTGACATGGATTGCAGGAAACTTCTGATCCAGGACTCAGCAAATCTCCCGAAAGGGAATACCACGAATAAGAGGTATCATTTATAGCTGATAAATTAACGGATTCGCCGAGGCAAATAGAGGTATCACTAAAAGCTTGAATAGGCTGACGAAAAGAAAAATCGATTGTATAAAAATTCTGGCCGTATACCGGGCAGGCATCGTCTATGGCGGTAATAATAAAAGACCCGCCTTCAAAACCGGGTGGCAAGGTGCCACAAAACTGGATGGTAGCCGGGTTGCTTCCTGTTACCGTTTCAGTGGCTCCGGGAATTAGCAGACCTATATTTGATGTTAAGTCTACGTTAATTGTAGGGTCGACAGAGGTAAAAGCGATCTCGAAGCAAAAGTCATCTTCCGGACAAATCCCTATGGTATTTTCATCGAGTGGATACCCTCCTCCGCTAACGTTTGCAAAGGTTGAAATATCAGGTTCTGGCGGCGGAATGGGACATCCATTCACCAAAAAAATAAAATCGTACTGCACTACTCCAATGAGTTCGCCGTCGCGGTATTCGCTCACTTCTACTACTGTAGTAAACTTCCCAATAGAATTTGGGGTTACGGATATTTGTCCTGTAACGGGGTCAATAGTCATGCCGGTAATAGGCTCAGAACCCGAATAAGGGGCGGTGTAGGTCAAATCAGTTGGAATGTTTGGAGTAACGGAAGTTTGGGCGTTAACCAAGGCATAAGAAAGACTGTCTCCATCTGTTTCAAGGAATCCAAGATTGTAAAAAAGTGGTGTACCAACACAAATCGATGGAAGGTTGAGAAGCGATAGCATGGGCGATGAGTTGCATGCGCCTGATGAGTTATCAAGAAAGGCCTCTGAGTGCACACTAAACAACTCGGGGTCCACTAAATTTACAATAGCACCATCACGGTTTTGCTCAGAGACAATAATACGCCAGTCGATGCATTGCTCAAGTTGCACCACAGCTTGGTAGACTCCCATCTGCACTCCAGGCTGCAAGCCTCCGCTGCATGTGCTGTTGGGTAATTCTGCAGCACAAAGCTGCGAAACCTCAATTAGATCTACCTGTGGAAAAGCGGTATAGCCCACGTTAAGGCAAGTTGATCCTATGAAGACATTGAGATTTGCCGGAAGGTCGTTTTGATCTTGACAGTCTCTAAAAAGGTTGACTGTGATAAGGTAATCTTCGCCTCCCAGACATTCATAACTTATATTAACCCCAGAAATATGGCTCGCTAACGCGCTCATTCCCATAAGTATGGAAATAATAAAAACAAAAAAAGTGCGAGAAAAAAAGGATTGAAACATGAGCTTCCGAGCGATCTTTCTAAATAAACTTCCTCACAAAGATATGAATCTTGTTAACGTCCTATTTGAGAATCAAAGATGATATATTAACTTTAGATGAATTTTAAGATAGAGGTCTATTTCTAAGTTAGAGAAATAGTACTTTTGCACCAAAATAAATCCAAATCCAAATAGCATGAAAAAACTTTTACTCTCAATTGCAGCAATGGCAGTAGTTCTTGCTTCTACCGCGCAGTGCGACCAACTATTTATCTCAGAATATGTAGTTGGAACAGGCAACAACAAAGCCTATGAACTTTACAATCCAACTTCAGAAGCCATAAATCTTAATGGTTACGTTTTGCAACGTTGGTCTAACGGAGAGCAATCTTCTACAGATGAAACTATCCTTTCGGGAACTATTCCGGCTTTCGGAACTTGGGTAGTTGCTAACGGTCAAACAGAAGATATTGATTTGGGAACCTTTATATCTCCGGCTTGTGATCCAGAACTTCAGGCTTTAGCAGATCAACTGGACAATCCTTATCCTGCACCAACGTTTATGAATGGTAATGACGCGTTGATTCTTGTGCTCAATACTTCTACGATTTGTGACATTTTCGGAAAACCTGGAGAGGACCCGGGAGAGGCATGGACAGCACCTGATGGCACCTTCATTACTTCTGGTCACACCATGGTTAGAAAGTGGGATGTTCAAGATGGAGTAACAACTATTCCAATCACGTTTGACCCTCTGGCTCAGTGGGATACTCTTGCTGCTGATACCTGGACAAACCTTGGTTTCCACGATTGTCTATGCGACCCAACTTTTGTTGGAGTTGAAGACAGAACACCACTAGATATTTCGGTTTACCCAACTCTAATTGGAACAAATGAGCCTATCAACATCAAAACAAACTACGCGATTCGCGAAGTAGAAGTTTATGATATCACAGGTAGAATTATCCGCACTACTTTAAACCTTTCAAATGCAAATGCTGGATCAGTAAGTCTTGGAAACCTGACATCAGGAGCCTATATATTAAATGTTTACATGGAGAATAACATTACATTCTCTACACGAATTATCAAAAATTAATTACTCTGAATTTTGAAAAAGCCCATCATGAAACGGTGGGCTTTTTCTTTTTTACCTAAAGTCGTTGTTGTGAAAAAATTACTAGGGATTCTAACGGGATTATTTTTCTGTTCACTATTGTCTGCCCAAACTCCTGAAGGAACCATTGGCGGAACTGTATCAGACAAAAGCACGGGCGAAACACTTATTGGAGCAACCATAGTCTACGCTCCAGGAAAAGGTGTTACTACAGACATGGATGGGAATTACCAAATGAATCTGCCTTATGGTGATTATACGCTCACTGTGTCTTATGTTGGATATAATTCAACATCTCAAAATATAACGGTAAACAAGAATTTTATAAATCTTGATTTTACACTTGAGAGCACCACACTCAAAGAAATAGAGGTTGTTGCGGATATCGCGATCGAAAAGGAAACTCCGGTGGCCTTTACAAATATTAAACCTGCAAGAATAAGTCAGGAGCTGGGAACGAATGATGTACCTATGCTTTTGAGCGCTACCCCGGGCGTCTACGCTACTCCTACGGGAGGATCTGACGGTGGTCCAAGAATTGCTATTCGCGGTTTTAAAGAGCGAAATATTTCTGTTCTTATCGACGGTATTCCAATCAATAATATGGATGACGGCCGCGTATTTTGGTCTAACACTTTTGGAATAGATGCTGTACTCGGAAATCTTCAGGTTCAGCGTGGGTTGACCTCGTCAAAATTAGCTCTCCCAGCCATCGGGGGAACAATCAATTACATCACAAAAAGTATTGAAAATAAGCCCAGCTTATTTGTTGAACAGAGCTACGGAAGCTTTAACACTTTTAGAACTTCACTGGGATATAACTCGGGCAGAATGAAAGGAGGCTGGGGTTTCTCAGTTGCCGGCTCGTTTAGAAAAGGAGATGGTTTTTACGAACAGCAGTTTAGAGAAGAATATTTTTACTACGGTAAAGTTCAGAAAGACTTTGGCACACACATCGTTTCATTAACTGCAATGGGATCTCCTGTAAAGTATGGAATAAGAAGCGACCTCAATAAAATTCCTGTTTATGATAAGGATTACGCTACTGGCTT
Source organism: uncultured Cryomorphaceae bacterium (assembly GCA_963748925.1). Taxonomy (GTDB): domain Bacteria; phylum Bacteroidota; class Bacteroidia; order Flavobacteriales_D; family Cryomorphaceae; genus Cryomorpha. The sequence continues at coordinate 498,950 of CAVVKG010000007.1, forward strand.
GTTTCAAGGAGATGATGATTTATACCGCCGACTTTCAGCCTACAATGTTGCTCAAAATATCGGTAGAGAAACCAACAACATGAGCGAACGAAATGCTCTTGCTGAACAATACGGTTGGGGGTCAGTAGATCCGGAAACCGGAGAGTTTGTGGTGGATCCGAACCAATTCTACCAAATTGCTTCGGAAAATGATTTTATTGATACTGCCGGAGTTATTTCAAAAGGAATTAGATACAACAATCACTGGGGGTATCTTAATGGTGATGTTAAAAATGAACGTCAGAGAGATTACCACAAACCTATATTTTCCCTGAGCGATTTTTGGAGAATTTCTGAAAGGTTAAATCTATCAAACAAAGCCTATTTCTCTTATGGAAAGGGTGGTATAACCAACCGAATTCCATTTTTAGGATTTGGAGATTATGACGATAACCTTCAGGCTGACTTTCAGGGCGACTACGATGGAAATACTCAAGGTGGTATTTTTGGACCACCAATTGACCCACTTTACTCTGACTCCGAACTAAAATCTGGGGTAATTATGAGAAAAGTCTTCGACAACCATTACTGGGCAGGAATACTGTCTACGCTAGATTTTCAGATGAATGAGAATTGGTCATTTGCCGGAGGTCTAGATTTTAGGTACTACAGTGCTCAGCGTTTTGCTACTATAGACGATTTATTAGGGGGCGATTATTATGTGCCGGATTTGGAAAACCTACCAGAAGATCGTCCTACAGATCCACAAAATAGAATGTACCGCGAGGGCGATAAATACGACATTAACAGTGAGAGCATCATTCGCTGGGGAGCATTTTTTGGAGAAGCAAAATACAAGAAAGAGAAATGGACTGCCTTCTTAAATCTCTCTGGTGTGATAAGTGGCTATAAACGAATTGATTACTTTGGAAATCGCGATTTTATCACCAATGATGGAACCCGATATGCCAACGCCATTGGCTATGGAGATCACCTGTTTTACAATGGTACCAATGTACTTGTAGCTGCTGACAACATTAACCAGGGTTCATCTTCATTTTATCAAAGCGGTGACACAACATTTGTAACAAACCCAAATAGAAACTTCAACGATTATGCTCCTAACGGAACCGAATACATTGTCGGTGCTGAGCAAATTGAATACGACGATTCCCGAACACAAACCTCAGAAACTCCTTGGAAAAACATACCGGGGTTTACGATTAAAACCGGTGCCGGTTATATAATCAATGATAACCACAATGTGTTTATAAACCTTGGATACCTGAGCCGTACTCCGCGATTTAGAAATGTAATTGACATTAGCAATCTCAACCAGTTCTTTAGAGATATTGAAAATGAAAGAATTTCATCTATTGAACTTGGCTATGGATATAGTAGTGGGAAATTTGCAGGTAATATTAACGCCTATTATACTGACTGGAAAAATCGTCCTTATGAAGGAGGGGTGCGCGTGAGGCTTCCGGGTCGTGAAATTTCTGTTCAAGCTAATATCAATGCAATGAATGCAGTGCACAAAGGGGTGGAATTAAATGGAGTTTATAACTTCAACAAGAACCTTTCATTTGAGGCTTTTGCTGCCATTGGAGATTGGAAATGGACAAGCAAGGATACCGTAAACTTCTTTGATGATAATGGCCAGTTGGTAACCACGGTAGGACCGGATGGAAACCTAACAGATGAGCCTCTGATAATAGCCTTTGATGCCGACGGAGTAGCTGTTGGAGATGCTCCACAAACGCAAATTGGTGGTTCTGCAAGATTTAAATTCCTGAAAGAAGAACGTGCATACTTTCAGGTTCGTTACACCTATTTTGCTAGATACTTTACCGATTTCGATCCACTTCAATTACAAGGGGAAAAGGCAGGAAAGCAATCCTGGCAGATGCCAAATTACGGAACAATGAGTATCTCTACCGGTTTCAACTTTAATATTGAAAAGGTTAGAATGGACTTTAATGTAGTAGTTGATAACGTATTCAATGTTAAATACCTTGCCGACGGCGAGAACAATGCCGGAGGTGCTCTTGTGACTACCGATTATCTGAATAGCCCACCACAAGCCACTGTAGCTTTTGATGCTAATTCATCAGCTGTCTATTTTGGACTACAAAGAACTTTCGGAATTTCTCTTAAAGCCACGCTTTAAATAAAAAACATGATCAAAAATATTTTAGCTTTCGCATCTGTATTTCTATTTTTTTTAGAGTCCGGTGCCCAGGAAAATATCGCTGATGCCAAAGCAAACTACGGCGTAGATGATGAAGTAACTGTTACAGGAATTATAACCAATGGTAGCGAATTGGGATCGGTTAGATACCTGCAAGATGAAACAGGTGGTATAGCGCTTTATCCCGGATCGAATTGGAATAGCTTCGATTTTAATCCTCAACCAGGTGATGAAGTTTCTATTACCGGAACGTTAAGTATGTTTGCAAATTTACTTGAAGTGGGGCCAAGCATTTCTCAGCTTGACTTGCTTAGCACTTCTAATCCTCTTCCTGAGCCGGTGGTCTTAACACCAAACCAGCTTAATGAGTCATATGAAGGACAAATCGTACAAATAAACGGGGTTAATTTTGCTGACGGCGGAAGCGTTTTTGGAGCATCGACCTATGGATTTACAGATATCAGTGGCGAAGATGGCATCATCTATGCAAATGCCAATTCAAATTTAATAGGCGAATTAGTTCCCCTGGGAACCATTGATGTGATAGGAATTCTTTCACAGTTCAGCTTTGCTGACCCAAATGATGGGTATCAGCTCCTGCCACGAAGTATGAGCGATTTCATCTCTGAATTTGCTATTAATATTACCTCGCAGATTAATCAGATCGACCTTAGCACATCGAGCATCACCTTAGAGTGGACTACTGACGTTAGTTCATCTACTGGTATACTTTACGGCATGTCTCCAAACTTTGATCAGGACGGTTATACTGAAGAAAGTGTTCAAAACCATGAGATTACGATAAATGGTCTCGAATCAGGTACGCCCTATTATTGTCAGGTTTATTCTGTAGCCGGCATCGACACGGCATTTAGTAATGTGGGTGTTTATTCTACCGTTTCGGAATCATCGGGAACTATGAATGTTTATTTTAATAGAACTGTTGATACTAATTTTTCATACAGGTGTTGATGCGATCAGCCTTTTTGGAGCTACAGATGATACGATTATTGCTCAGATAGATCGTGCGCAAACCACCCTCGATATTGCAGTTTACAACAACAATAGCGGACCTATTGTACAAGCTATCAACAATGCGCTTGATCGTGGAGTAACCGTGCGCTACATCGCAGAAGGACAAACTGCAAATACCGCTCTCGCCAACCTCGATGATGCCATCCCAGTGCTTTATCGTCAGAATGCAACAGGAAGTGGAATGCACAATAAATTTTTGATCGTTGATGCTAACAATGTGGACAGTGCGCTTGTACTTATGGGTTCTACGAACTTCACTTCAAACAATTTGTTCACTGACCCTAACAACATGGTTATCATTCAAGATCAAGCGCTTGCAAGAGCATACACCCTGGAATTTAACGAAATGTGGGGAAGTGAAGGTCCTGAGCCAAATGCATCGGAATCGCGCTTTGGTGAAGAAAAAATAAACAATACCCCAAAGAAATTTTTAATTGGTGGTAAGGAAGTTGAGCTTTACTTCTCACCTTCTGATAATACAACTGCAGCAATAGAAAAGGCAATTCTGGATACAGATTACAACCTTGATTTCGCGCTGCTTACTTTTAACAATAATGTATTAGCAGATGCCGTAGTAAGTCAGACAAGCTTATTCGTAACTCCACGTGGAATTGTAGAACAACCTAATAGTACGGGAAGTGACTTTGATTTCCTCCTGAGCGAAGGCGTTACCATGCTTTCTCATGAGGGCATATCAGGACAACTGCATCACAAATACGCAACAATTGATTATTCTCAGCCCGAGTCTGATCCAACGGTAGTTACCGGATCACATAACTGGAGCGCATCAGCTGAGTCTGTAAATGATGAAAACACATTGGTGATTCACGACGCAACAATTGCTAATCTTTTCTTACAAGAGTTTCAGGCACTTTTTTCAGTGGTGTCGAGTGTGGAAGATATAGAAGTTAAAAACCTGATACTTTACCCGAACCCGGCCAGTGAAACTGTTTCAATCTTGTTTGATACCCAGCGTAATATTAGAGGGATCTCTGATAATCACAGATACGCAAGGGAAAGCTGTTTTCAATCAAAACTTTAATTCCTACAGCGGGCAAAACAAGATGGAACTATATATTGGCTCACTTCCTCAAGGTATTTATATGGTTTCCCTTTCGGGAGAATGGGGAAGTACGGTTGAGAAGTTGGTGGTGTTTTAGATCTGAAACCGAACAATAAGGATAAAATAAAAAAGGGTCGGCTTGCGCCGACCCTTTCTCTTAATCACCAATTTAACCTTAATCAATTAAATCCTTGGTGAGATTACGTAACTCGCTAACCAGGTGTTACAAATTCCATAACTTTTTTATAAAATCCTTCAGAATCTTCGGCGTGTACCCAATGACCGGTAGCCAGTGCGACAAATTCTGCTTTAGGAAAAACCATTTTTATTGATTCAAAATCAGAAGGATTTATATAATCCGACTTCTCACCACGAATAAAAAGCGTTGGTTTATCAACGCTATTCCCCGGAATTGGAGCCAAAATTTCATCCATCTTTTCCTCGAGCACCGGAAAATTATGACGCCAGGCAAATTCTGTTTTCGACTTGCGATATAGATTTTTTAGTAAAAACTGACGAACACCGAAATCCGGAATACGGTTTTTCATCGCTTCTTCTGCATCCTTTCGAGATTCTAATTTTGGCAAATCAAGCGAATGGAAAGCATCAATTATATCCTGATGATGAGGTTCATAGGATTTTACTCCTATATCAACAACAATTAATCTGTCAATTTTATCCGGATAGAGCTGCGCAAAACGCATAGCTGTTTTACCTCCCATAGAATGCCCAATAACAATGGCATTGGAAATTCCCTCATCGGTAAAAAACGATTTTAAATCATTGGCCATTATCTCGTAAGAGAAAGCTTCGCTATGTGGAGAGTGGCCGTGATTGCGCTGATCTACAAGGTAAACGGTAAAATTTTCAGCAAACTCACGCCCCATGCTTTGCCAGTTGTCTGACGAGCCGAAGAGACCGTGTAAAATAACCATGGGCTTTCCTTCGCCCATCTTTTTAAAAGCTAACTTCATTTTATTCAATGTTTTGTACCGCCTTAATTTGCCGAAGCTAAACCTGCAGTTTCATAATTTATCTCAGTTCGCGCAAGTACATCCGTATTGCATTTTCCAGCCCCAAATAAAGGGCATCGCAAACCAGGGCATGCCCTATGGAAACCTCAGCCAGTTGTGGAATGTTTAGGTGGAAATAGCGAAGGTTCTCTAAATCAAGGTCATGACCCGCATTGATTTCCAATCCTTTTTCCTGAGCCGCTATTGCAGCTTCGAGATATGGGGCCAGAGCTTCCCGCGGATTCTGCTTAAATCCCAAAGCATAGCTTTCAGTGTAAAGCTCTATTCTATCGGCACCCGTTTCGGCAGCAGCCGCAGCCAGCTCAGCATTGGGGTCTACAAAAATGCTCACCCGTGTGCCAGTTTCTTTCAGCTTTCCGATAATATCCTGCAAAAGTTGCTTGTGTTTTATCGTGTCCCAACCGGCATTGCTTGTGAGCACATCCGGACCATCAGGCACCAGCGTAGCTTGCTCGGGTTTTGTATCGGTAACCAACCTGAGAAATCGCTCATCCGGATATCCTTCAATATTGTATTCGGTAGTGATAAGTGGTTTGAGATTGTAAACATCACGGGTGGTGATATGCCGCTCATCGGGTCGTGGATGAATAGTGATTCCTTCCGCTCCGAAATGTTGGCAATCACGTGCTACTTTTAATAAATCGGGATTGTTTCCGCCACGCGCATTTCGCAGTGTGGCAAACTTGTTGATGTTGACGCTTAACTTTGTCATGTGTTCGTTGTATATTTCGCCGCTAAGGCACTGCAAAGTTAAGTGTTTATAAAGTGTCTGTATAGGAAGAACTATATCGGTGTTGTACTTGTTTTGAAAACAGGTTTTGACATGAGTCAATTCCCTGATTTTAAACCTACATTGACTTAAATAAAAAGGTATTAACAGTTTTAAAATAATTAATTCATGCGTGCAGGAGATTTAATAAGCGATGAAATTCCAACTCTTACGGGAGATGACAACGCCCTGTTTGCCATGCAACTGCTCGACGAGTATAAAATGAAGCACCTTGCCGTGGTTGACCACAAACATTTTTTAGGATTGCTTTCTGATTCGGCTGTTTTAGATATTTCAAATTACGAAGCCCCCCTTCGTGAAAGCTCAGATTTACTTCAAAAGGTATATATCCAGCAAGATCAACATGTTTACGACGTTGTAAATCTGGCTGCAGAATTTCAGCTTAGCGCCATTCCAATATTAGATCTAAATCAAAATTTTGCCGGTGTTGTAAGCATCTACAGCCTCATTAGGGAATTATCAAATATTGCCGCCATGAAAGAGCCGGGTGGAATTATCGTATTGGAAATGAACCAACACGACTATTCGCTAAGCGAAATAGCCCGCATTGTAGAAGGCAATGACGCGCTAATTTTAAGCGCCAACGTTACTTCTATCCCGAACTCTACCAAGATGGAAATTACTCTAAAGGTAAACCGCACAAATATGGATGGAATTATCCAGACTTTCTCGAGGTTTGACTACACCATCAGTGCGTCTTTTCACCAGTCATCACTTGATGACACCCTGCATGATCGATACGACGAATTGATGAGATATCTTAAAATCTAATCTCTATTGAAACACCTTCGTTTACTAGTTCTCACCGCGTTGATGCTGTGCTGTACCGCATTTATTTACGGTCAACAAGTAACCAGTGTACAGCTCGATACACTCGGTAAAAAGGTAATTACAGATATTCTGATTGAAGGCAACAAAACCACGAAGAAACGGATTATTCTACGTGAAGTAACCCTCCAACTCGGCGATACGCTCTATTGGGGAAACCTGAAAGCCGGAATGGCTCAATCAGAAAACAATATCATGAACCTCGAGTCTTTTCAATTTTGTGAAAATTGAGCCAATCCAAACCGATAATGAGAATATAATATTCTATTGATATCTGTCCAGGAACGGTGGTATATCTATCCGGTTCCGATACTTGAAATTGCGCAAACCAACTTCAATACCTGGTGGGAAACCAAAGAACTTCGCTGGCTGAATTACGGGGTTTATGTATCGCACCAAAATTTCAGAGGACGAAATGAGAAAGTTAAATTCACGGCCCGTTTTGGGTACACCAAAAAGTTTAGCGCCAGCTACAGCATTCCCAATTTAAATCGCAAGCAGACATTAAGTCTTTATACCAGCGCGGGATATTTTGAAAATGAGCAGATAACCTACAACACCTTCGGCAATGAGCGGGTTTTTTACGAAAACTCAGAAGACAAGGCAAGAAAGTATTATCAGTTTAAACTCGGACTGGGGTATCGCGAAAACATATTTATCAAACATTACGCAGAGATTTCAATGTTTAGTGCCACCGTGAGGGATAGCGTGCTGGAGTTACAGCCGAACTACTTTTGCCGGTAGCCAAAGCAATTCAAAATTTCTGAGAGCCACTTATGTAATAGACTATGATACGAGAGATTACAAGCGTTACCCACTGAAGGGAGTTTTACTCTATGGAACCTTTCAGCAGAGTGGTCTTGGGTTGATCAATAAAGAGGGCTTAAACTTGTTCACTTCGCAAGTGGGTTACAACCATCACTTTAAGATATCTGATAAATTCTATTTTGCCCATTCCCTTAGTGGTAAAGTAAACTGGAGCAGGCCTCCATACTATCTCACAGAAGGGTTCGGTTATGGAAATGTAGTACGTGGATATACTGTCTGTTATTGATGGAACCCATTGGGGCCTTATACAAACCAATATAAAATATGAAATAATAAAACCTAAATCTATAACCCTTCCCCTTATTCAAAACAAAAAATTCAATAAAACATTTATAGCCCTTTACGGTAATGCTTTTGTTGATGCCGGCTATGTTTATGGTGAAGATTTTGCAGAAAATAATTCCCTTGTTAATCAATACATTTACAGCTTTGGATTAGGTCTGGATCTGGTAACCTATTACGATAAGGTAATGCGTGTTGAAGGTTCATTAAATGCAGAAGGCCAATTTGGGGTTTATGTAGCATTCAAGCAATCTTTTTAATGACTGGCGCACAGATCATAAAATGATCGTAAATTAGACATTCTCACCACATCCTTTTTAAATTTTAATCAAATGAAAATTGCAATTTACGGCAAGCCATATAAAAACCGACTCAATGAAAGTGTTGAACATCTGCTTGACCTAATTGATAAAAGTGGTTTTGAAATTGCCATTTATGAGCGGTATGCCCAATTTTTAAAAGAAAACCACATACTAAAATCTGACTACCCCACCTTTAACCGATCTGATGTAAACATTGAAGAATATACCTGCCTAGTGAGTATTGGAGGTGACGGAACCCTACTTGATACCGTAACAATAATCGGTGACTCTGGGGTGCCGGTTATCGGAATAAATGCAGGTAGACTGGGGTTTATTTCAAGTATTTCTACAGATGAATTTTCGGAAGTACTGGTTACATTAAAAGATGGAAGTTTTAGCTGCGACGAACGATCATTGTTGCTAATAGAAACCGAACGGAAAATTTTTGGCGACTCCAACTTTGCACTCAATGAATTGACCCTTCATAAAAAGGATACTTCTTCCATGGTGAAGATAGACACCTATTTGGATGATGAAATACTAAACACCTATTGGGCCGATGGATTAGTAATAAGCACGCCAACAGGAAGTACAGCATACAATTTGAGCTGTGGAGGGCCCATAATCGTTCCGGGATCAGAAAATGTGGTGATTACACCCATCGCTCCTCACAATCTTACGGTGCGACCTGTCGTAATTTCCAACACATCAAAAATAAGGTTAAGAATGAGCGGAAGGAGCGATACCTTCTTAATTACAATCGACAGCCGGTCTGAAGTTATATATCCAAATGAGGAGGTTTACGTTTCCAGAGCTCCGTTTAATTTTAAACTCATACAGCCAAAAGGACATAGCTTTATTAGTGCGATGAGAAATAAACTTGCCTGGGGACTAGACAAGCGTAATTAATCGCTTGAAAAAAAACCAAGAATCTTGCCGTAAGGGTTACGATCTCAAATAATATCATCCAAAGAAAACATACCTTTGCGGACAGATCAAAATAGTGTTTAGCACAATAAAACCCGCCATACAACGATTTAGAAAAGTGAAACACATTTTATTCATCATATTTATTATTTGTGGACTTGGCGCCTCTGGTCAATACCATGAAATTGGCGGCATGTTTGCCACGTCCTATTACATTGGTGATATAAATCCTGTAAACCATATACCCACGCAATTCACACCGGGTGGCGGTTTAATTTACCGATATAACTTTAATGATCGTGTCGCATTTAAAGGAAATGTGCTTTATGGAAGAGTTTATGGAGACGACCAGGATTCTGATGATCCATGGCGCAAAAACAGAAATCTCAGCTTTAGATCTGACATTTTTGAAGTAAGCGGACAGATTGAAATAAATTTTCTCACTTACGAAATTGGCGATGAGAGAAGACCTTCCAGTCCTTATCTATTTGCAGGAATCGGGATTTTTAGATTTAATCCACAAGCTGAATTTAATGATCGCTGGGTAGATTTACAACCGCTGGGCACTGAAGGACAAGGCATCGACGGCTTCGAAGATAGGTACACACTCACTCAAATTACGGTTCCTTTTGGAATAGGGTATAAATTTAATATTTGGCGCAATATCGGTGGAGCAGTAGAGTGGGGTATTCGTCGCACCTTTACCGATTATATTGACGATGTAAGCTCCGTGTATGTGGATGCAAATTTGCTAGATGACGAAAACGGTCCTCTCGCCGCAGAACTTGCAGATAGAAGTTTAGAGCCGCTGGGTCCTGATGGCACAAATACGAATATGCAAAGAGGTGAGACAAATAGAGAAGACTGGTACGTTTTTACGGGAGTCATGATTACATTTAAAATTGGTAAACCAAGGATAAAATGTCCCGGAGCTTTTAATTAATTGATCGTACTACATGTTTTATTTTGGTATTTCTCCTATTTTCAGAAGGCCATTAACCCTTTGTAATACAATCATAATTAACGATATAACTCTTAGGTTTTGGATTAATTGATCGATGCTAATTAAAATAAGGTAAAGGATAAGTAAAGCGAAAAAAGATCCATTTAAAATCAATATTACTTCGGAATAATTTCGTTTTCTGATCTGACCTAAAATTCAGACCTTTGCACGCGCAATAAATATGAGTCTCAAGAGCAAAATAAAAGCTGAAGCTATTCCAAAACACATAGCTGTAATAATGGATGGCAATGGACGCTGGGCAAAAAACCGTGGAGAAGACCGCGTATTTGGTCATCTGAACGGGGTAAATAGCGTGCGTGAAACACTGGAAGCTGCTTCAGAGATTGGTGTTAAATATCTTACACTCTACGCCTTTAGTACAGAAAACTGGGACCGCCCGCGCGAAGAAGTATCTGCTTTAATGGATCTGCTGGTGCAAACCATTTTGAAAGAAATTGAATCGCTTCAAAAAAATGAAGTACGACTCGAAGCCATTGGCGATTTATCACTTCTGCCTGGAAACTGTCATCAGGCATTGCTTGAAGCAATAGAAAGAACGAAGAAAAACACCCGAATAACACTTACGCTTGCATTGAGCTATAGCTCGCGCTGGGAGATTCAAAAAGCAGTTCAAGAAATTGCAAGAGATGTTAAAAAGGGTCAAATAATGCCCGATGACATTGATCAGAATACCATAAGTCGATACCTTGAAACCCGAAACTACCCGGATCCTGAATTGCTTATCAGAACAAGCGGAGAAAAACGAATTAGTAACTTTTTACTGTGGCAAATCGCCTATAGTGAACTATATTTCACCGAAACGCTATGGCCAGATTTCAAGAAAGAAAATTTCTTTGAGGCGGTTGTTGCTTATCAAAATCGAGAAAGAAGATTTGGCAAGATTAGTGAACAAGACACGCTTTAATATATTCCTGGCCTGTGTAGTGGCTTTAATGGGAGTTTACCATCCGGCAAACGGACAGGTTGGTATTGGCGACTTTAATATAGACTACAGAAGCCCGCGCGAATTTACAATTGGTGGACTCACCGTATCAGGAGCCCGAAATTTTGATACACAGGCGATCATTTTATTTTCCGGATTGAGCGTTGGCCAGAAAATCACGATTCCCGGTGATCAGATTTCTCAGGCTATTAAAAATCTGTGGAAACAAAAACTCTTTGACAATATCACCGTGAGTATATCGGAGATAAAAGGAAATGAAATTTTTCTTGATATTGGCCTTGTTGAGCGAGCACGATTATCACGGTATAAATTTGAAGGTATTTCTAAGGGTGAAGCCGAAAATCTCAGAGAGAAGATTAATTTGATTCGCGGATCTATCGTGAATGAAAACCTCCTCACCAATACTTCAAATATTATTGAGAAGTACTTTGAAGAAAAAGGATATCTCGATACTGAGGTTGATATTACCGAACATCCCGATACACTTGTTCCAAACAGCGAATACCTGATTTTGAATGTTGACAAAAACGAGAAGGTAAAAATCGGGAATATTACTTTCAACGGTGTAAGTAATGTAAAAGAATCGAAACTTCGAAAAGCACTGAAGAGCACCAAGGAAAAGAACTTTTTTAGAATTTGGAAACGAAGTAAGTTCATACGTTCTGCCTACCGGGAAGATTTGAAGAATATTGCTCAGGTTTACAACGCATTAGGTTACAGAAATGCCAAAGTAAAACGCGATTCCGTTTATAGAAATCCAGACGGAACAGTAGGTATTGACATAGATATTTACGAGGGTAACCAATTCTATTTTGGAGATATTGAGTGGGTGGGTAATACCAAATACTCTTCTTCCAAACTTTCCGAAGTGCTCGGAATAGAAAGAGGAGAAATTTACGACCAGTCAAAATTTGAATCGCGCCTAATCATGAATGCCAATGGTGGGGATGTAAGTTCGCTTTATCTCGATGATGGATACTTAGCCTTTCAGGCAATTCCGGTTGAGAAGCGTGTATACAATGACACGATAGATGTGCAGATCAAGATTTACGAAGGTCGCCAATACCGAATTAATCGCGTAATCATAAAAGGAAATACCAAGACCAATGACCGTGTTGTACGAAGGGAAATTCGGACAAAACCCGGTGATCTTTTTAGCAGATCCGACATTATCAGAACGCAGAGAGAGCTTTCGCAGTTAGGCTATTTCGACCCTGAATCATTTGGAATTAATCCTGTACAAAACGATCAGGATGGAACCGTTGATATTATTTACACTGTTTCTGAGCGACCATCAGATCAGATAGAACTTTCTGGTGGATGGGGAGCGGGAAGCATCGTAGGAACGCTTGGTCTTTCGTTTACCAATTTCTCAATGCGCAACTTCTTCAAGGCTGATGCCTGGGATCCATTGCCTTCCGGAGATGGGCAGCGCCTCTCTATTCGAGCGCAAACGAATGGAAAATGGTTTCAATCTTACAATGCCTCATTCACGGAGCCTTGGCTGGGCGGAAAAAAACCAAACGCCTTCACCGTCGGTCTTCAGCGATCGATCCAAAGACAATTTTCTGGAGAAAGAGAACAATCTCTTACCATTACAGGGGGTAGTGTGAGCCTTGGAAAACGCTTGGGCTGGCCTGATGATTATTTTCAAATGCTCGTAGGAGTAAGTTATTTGTATTATGATATTAACAATTACACAAGCGGAAATAACACAGGGATATTCGCCTTGAGTAATGGAACATCAAATAATCTCGCACTAATTTTTAATCTCTCAAGAAATTCTGTCTTCGATCCTATTTACCCTCGCTATGGATCAAACATTCGCTTGAACACAAAACTTACCCTACCATACTCGGCTTGGGATGGAATTGATTACGCAGGCGACATTACCGACGAAACCCGTTATAAAAATGCGGAATACTACAAATGGAAATTAGTGGCTGAGTGGTATACCGAACTGGCACCAAAACTGGTATTAATGACTCGTAGTGGATTCGGATTTTTGGGATATTACAATCGGGACAAAGGAGTTTCTGCATTTGAGCGCTTCTACATGGGTGGATCTGCACTTTCCGGATTCTCTCTCGATGGACGGGAAATTATTGGGCTAAGAGGTTATGACGATTTGAGTCTATCACCTGCAACAGGGTCTAATATTGTAATGAAGCAAACAATGGAGCTTCGCTATTTGATTTCTCCAAATCCTTCTGCGACAATTTTTGCTCTTACCTTCCTGGAAGCCGGTAATACTTATGACGGAATTGAGAATTTTGACCCCTTCAGAATTTATCGATCAGCAGGTGTAGGCCTCCGAATATTTTTACCAATGTTTGGACTCATGGGTCTGGATTACGGATGGAGATTTGACGATGTGCCACTTAAACCAGAATATGGCGCGCAGCCAATTCCACTTTACGATTGGCATGAATCTTGGAGAACTGTAAAAAAATAGTATTTTCGCCAACTGCTTAAAGAGTCATTAGAACTTATGAAAAAGCTTATATTCACATTAGTTATCGCAACATTTTGCTTCCTGTCGGCCACCGCGCAGCGTTACGCATATGTTGATACAGAGTATATTTTGAAAAACCTTGCTTCTTATGACGATGCTCAAAAAGAACTTGATCGTTTATCTAAGCAATGGCAAAATGAAATTGAACAGCGTTACGAATCAATAGACCGGCTTTACAAAGCATATCAGGCGGAGAAAGTTCTTCTTACCGAAGAAATGCGAAAAGAGCGCGAAGACGAAATCGTAAGAAAAGAGCAAGAAGCGAAGGATTACCAACGACAAAAATTTGGAGTAGACGGCGACTTGTTTTCAAAGCGTCAGGAACTTATTCAGCCTATACAGGATGATATTTATGACGCCATTAAAGAGGTAGCTCAAGGTGGAGGTTTTTCTGTAATATTTGATAAAGCTAACCAGTCGAACATTCTATACGCCGACCCGCGGTACGATAAGAGCGACCGCGTATTAAGCCGATTGGGTATTAGTGCTAAAGACAGAAATGACGATGACAGCGATACCGATGACAGGGACGACAATCCCGATCAAAGTGAGCCTGCACAAAGAGATTCTGGAAGTAAAAGATAATTTTAAAATCACGAATAGAAACAACACAACATGAAGCGAATAATCATACTGGCAGTTCTTACAATTGGGGTAATGACACAATCAATGGCTCAAAAATTTGGCCATGCGAATTTTGAAGAAATCGTAAGTCTATTACCAGAGCGTGCAGCTGCCGAAAAAGAAGTTCAAGACTTGCAAAAGAATTGGGAAAACCGATTAAATTCAATGGTTGAAACTTACCAAACCAAAGCGAACGAATTTCAAACAGATACAACACTCACTCCAAGCATGCGTGCTAGTTTGAGGAATGAAATTGCCGACTTCGAAAAAAGAATTCAAGAGACTCAGCAAACTGCCTACACAGATATAGAAACGAAGCAGAATGAGCTTATGGGCAAAATGATAGAGAAAGTAAGAAAAGCTGCCGTCGAGGTTGGAAAAGCTGACACTTACACTTATATCTTTGATTCAGGTCCTGGTGGCAGCGTGCTTTATGCAGGTGGCGAAGATGTTACTTCAAAAATCAGAACACAGCTGGGTCTGTAATTCCAGTTTGAAATCTTTTATTAAAAACATCCCTCTTTTGGGATGTTTTTTTGTTTGTACTTTAGCGTCATAAGTCATGGATGTATAGGCGGGAGCCCATTGAGAGCTCAAGATTCTAGCTTAAGAAAATGACTAAGAAAATAAATCTGTGAAAACAAAATCAGACAGCAGGCCAATTGGCATTTTTGACTCTGGGATTGGTGGTCTTACAGTTGCTTCCGCAATTGCCCGTGCCATGCCTAATGAGCGAATCGTCTATTTTGGCGATACTGCGCACCTTCCATATGGCGATAAATCTCCCGCAGCCATACGCTCCTATTCTGCAGGCATATTTGAATTTTTAAAATCTAAGAATTGCAAGGCAATTGTAATTGCGTGTAATACTGCTTCTGCTGTAGCAACAAGTACTGTGCGCGCTCTTGCCGGAAAAGATATTCCTGTAATAAACGTTATTGATCCAACAGCGCGATATGTCGCCAATCAATTTCAATCAGGAAAAATTGGAGCCATCGCCACAAAGGCAACAGTAAACAGCCGAGTTTATGCCAAGCGAATTGAAAAATTGAATCAAAATCTCAAAGTAACCATGCTGGCAACCCCCCTTCTCGTTTCAATGATAGAAGAGGGTTTTTTTAACAACAACATCTCGCAGGCAATTATCGACTCCTACTTAAGCAAGTCGAATTTAAAAGAAATAGACGGTCTTATTTTGGGCTGTACGCACTTTCCGCTGATTAAAAAAGAAGTTCAAAAATTCTATCATTCCTCAACGGAAGTAATTGATTCTACTGAAATAGTTGCGCAGCATACACGCTCAATCCTTGAAAAAAATGGACTTTTAAATATGAGCCCGGGCGGAGCTCACCATTTCTATGTGTCAGATCTCACGTCATCATTTGCCGAGAGCACAAAAATATTTTTCGGTAAAAAGCTTAAGCTGGAAAAAAAGAACCTCTGGGCTTAAAATTTCCTAACGCTTAGGCTCGCGTCTTGCGAGCTGTCTATTTCCCGCATCCTGCCGGGATTGATTGAATAAGGCTAATCACTCCTCGCGAAACGCAAATGGGACTTTGCAACATGAAAAGCGAAAGAGTCTATTCGTACCAATCCTTATAAGCTACATATCCGGCAGCCATCTTCTTCATCATTTCAACTGATTTTTTAGGATCAAGTTTTTTCACCTGTTTAGCTGGAACACCAGCCCAAATAGTGCCGGTGGGAACCAACGTATTCTCCAGAACTACTGCTCCGGCAGCCACAACGGCTCCTTTTTCAATTACCGCATTGTCAAGAACTATAGATCCCATTCCAATTAGTGCGTGATCGTGAATTGTGCAACCGTGAACAATGGCTCTATGACCAACAGTCACTCTATTTCCTATAGTAACCCTGCTCTTTCCGGTGGTAGAATGAAGTATCGCCCCATCCTGAATATTGGTTTCATCGCCAATCAGGATACGACCTACATCACCCCGAAGCACAGCTTGGTACCAAATACTGCAGTTGGTACCGATATGAACATCGCCAAGAATAGTTGCATTTGGAGCAATAAAAGTATGCTCCCCAATAAAGGGAGCCATACCATTAACTTTTTGAATGATGGGTTTCTGATCGTTACTCACAACTACCACCCTTGCAACAACCGTGTAGTTTATCGTACGCTTCTTTATCCGCAGGCATATCTCCCGCAGCGTAACCGAGCTTTGTAATGGCAGTTTTTACCTCTTCTTCAGAGATTTTGTCGGCCTTATATTTTACCGTGATCTCTTTATTTTCTACATCTACCCTCGTCGATTTAATTCCATCGACATAGGCCAACCCCTCTTCAATTGTTTCTTTGCACATTTCGCAAACAATAGTTGATTTAACCACCAAATCTTCCTTTTGAGCATTAGCGGTTGATAAAGAGAGAATGAAAAGAATACTTGCTATTAGATATTTCATGTTATTTATTTTAAATCAGTTTTTATTTGTTAAAGAAAGTCTCACGCCCGCATAAAAAGTTCTTCCATTTACCGGTCCGTATATCATTGATGAATCAAAATTTGAACCAAAAGGGTTTTCTGCGTCAACAATCGCATTTTTTTGAATGAAATTGCCAAGGTTCTCTGCTCCCACATACACTTCGAAATTCTTCAGCACGCGTGTTATTTGGGAGTTAAAAATAAAGAATTCTTCCGACTCTGAGCCGAGACGAAATTGCTCAGGGTTTTGTGAAGTATCAGGCAAGCGCGAAACACCATAGTAATTTGCTGTAGCATCAATATACCATTTCCCTTCAGGTGATGTATAACCCACATTAAAGAGAGCTCTGTGTTTTGGCACCAAAGGTTTGTCCAGTTTTCCTGAAATGTAATCAACCTTTACAACCTGATATTTATAGGAGAGTTTCACACCTAATCCTTTAAACACTTCGGCTTGAAAATCGGTTTGAAAACTATGCGCATCGCTTGTGCCATCCAGATTGTAAAAAAGCAATTGATTCACATCGTAATCTCTGTCTACAACGAGTTGATTTTCAAACGTTGTGTAGTAATAATCGGCATTGACCACTGCATCGCGTCCAAATAGCTGAAACTTGTGTAACAAGGAAGCGCCCGTATTCCAGCTAGATTCAGCTTCAGGTGTTTGCAAAACTCGTACCTGCCGTGAGGTGGCTAGAATTCCCAATTGATCTGCAAAGGCATTTGGCGACCTGAACCCCCGCCCCACAGTAGCTCTTAATGTGGTAAGAGGTTTTAAATTGTACTTCCCATGAATTCGGGGTGAAAACTGTGTGCCGTATATATTGTGAAAATCACTCCGCATACCTGCAATCAATGTAAAGCGAGGACGATCGTAAGTATACTCTACAAAAGCTCCCGGTACAATTTCTTCACGTGAAAATGACGAATCACTGAAAGATTCCTCGTAATTATCATAAAGAAAATGAAGACCTGCCGTATAGCTATGATCCGAGTATTGTGAAAATCTGCTCGCAAAAAGTGAATTCAACCTCGCCGATTGCTCCAGACCTTTATAAATTGTGTTTCCAAAATATGAATCCACATCTGTGTAACTATAAATTGCTGTAATTCCTAAACTGCGGTCTTCCCGCTCTTTAGAGAGTATTCCAACCTTACCCAGAAGCTCTACCTGATTGAAGTTGAGACCAAACCCATATGAGGTACTCGTACCAAAATCGTCACTATAGTCGAAACTGGTTTGACCCGCGGTACGATCCTCTGTATTATACTTTACAATAAATTGGCTTCGTACAAAATCACCTGTATATTTCCACCGATTCATAAGCTTAACACCTTCCCTTAAAGGCATATCCATAAAGCCGTCATCATTATTATCTATACGTTTATTCTCAAAGTTTCCACCAACGAAAAGCCCGGTTGACCATTTCGGGGTGATGTGCTTTGTCCAGATGGCATTAGCTTCCAGCCTGTTTTGATTATTCGCGAAGGCGTCAAAATAAAAAGTCTCCTCGCCATCTGAAGGCAAAAAACTAATATTGATTTGGCCGGTCATGCTTTCATAACCATTCTGCACTGTTCCGACACCTTTAGTAAGTTGGATAGAATTAATCCAGGAACCGGGAATTTGATCAAACCCCTGCACATTCGCAAGGCCACGTGTAAATGGAATCCCTTCAAAAAGATTTTGAACATAGATTCCATCCAGGCCAAGCATCTGAATTTTTCGTGTTCCCGTTATGGCATCATTGAGCACTACATCTACAGAAGCAGTCGTTTCAAAACTTTCAGAAAGGTTGCAGCAGGCAGCCTTTCGTAAAACTCCTCTGTTAATATGCTCCGTATTGAGTTTATCTACTGATGACATGGTAAAAGCGCCCTGATTACCGAATACCTCAACTGCATCAATATTTACAGATGACTTGAGGTAAATTGTAACAGGCTTCGTCAGGTCGCTAACTATGGTTGTGTCGTTTTGATAACCCACAAAGCTGGTTATTAATTTATGCGGAAGCTCAACATCGCTTTGTAAAGAAAAACTACCATCCGTATCTGTCGTGGTTCCAATGGTTGTATTACTCCAGTATACGTTGGCTCCGGGAAGTGAAGTTTCGCTTTTTATATCGCGTACTTTGCCTTCAAGGTTTTGTGCCTGAGCTGGAAAACAGATTCCCAATCCCAGTAATATGAAAATGAATTTATACATATATTTGATTTTAAGCAATTAGAAATAAAAGGTCTAAAAGCCTGAAATCAAATAGAGTACTTACAGATTTGGATAAGAATTTGCCGCCCCGGAATGGGAGGTGCATGGGCGAAATGAGGAAAGAAAACTTGTCTTTCATCAATAAAAGGTACCGAGTAGGTTTCGTATGCTTCCGCGAAAGTGAGGATGGGCATAAAGACGAAATCTCGAATAGGCACTACAATATTGTGAAAAGAAAACTCGGAAGTGCTAACATCACAACACTTAGCATTTACAGTTTGATAAGGTAGTTTTTCTGATTTGCAACAGTCATCAACAGTACCAACCTTAAGCGTTTTAGTACCGCTCATTAAGCATTCCATGGTAGTAACGGCTCCATAACCGGTAAACACCATCATCGACAAAGCAATGATCAGGCTACCAGAGGATTTCCACCACGAAAAAGTATTATGTTGCTTTTGATTCAAAGTACTGTAATAAAGGTTTTATCTTTGCAAAAATACAATTTTAGAACGATGTTTCCTACTACACTATATGCGGAGCTTACTCCCAACCCCAACACAATGAAATTTGTTGCTGACAGAATCATTTTCAAATCAGATGATCCTGTAGAGTACAAAATGCAGGTAGAAGCTAAAGGGTCATCCGAGCTGGCTTCTCAGCTTTTCAATTTCCCATTTGTAACGGGTGTATTTATCGCAAGCAATTTCGTGACGATTACAAAATCAGCCGATTTGAGCTGGGACCTTATTACATTCGAATTGCGGGAGTTTATTAGAGAGTATTTGGTAAAAACCGAATTTGTAGTTGAGAAATTGCCTCAACGTCAGTCTACTAGCGCAAAAAGAAGAAGCGCCTAAGAAATATCGGGATATTGCTCCTAGCGAGTACGATGAAGCAATTAAAAACATCCTCACAGAAATGGTGAAGCCGGCAGTAGAAAGTGATGGTGGTGCCATTGATTTTGTTTCATTTAAGGATGGGGTTGTAACTGTTGAGCTGCGCGGCTCTTGTTCAGGTTGTCCTTCATCAACTGTTACTTTAAAGCAAGGAATAGAGGCTATTTTAACATCAGAGCTACCGGTGGTAAAAGAGGTAGTTGCCGAATCGGTTTGACATATTGGATTTAACTTTCCCGATGGTGAAAAATAAAATTCAGCTGTTAATCATGTTACATCTGGCAAGTATTCTATCAAACTTAAAACTCTAATTCATACTTCTCGCGCAGCACTTTCATGTGATGCTTGCAGTGACCGGGAATAATATAGGCAGCAGCCCTTACGGATAGTCTGTTTTCATTTGCGATGCCACGCCTTTTCAATTCAGCATCCGAAAAAGTATCGAATAGTGTTTGAGTGGAAGTGCGTTGATTAAAGAGTTCTAATTTTAGGCTTTCGAGAGAGCGATCATTTGCATTTGAATGGTCTACATAAGCCTCGTGATCATAACCCGGAATATTATTACTTTCTCCTCTTGCTATCATAAGTGCGCGGGTGCAAAAAATACGCTCCGTATCAATACAGTGAAGAATCATTTCTTTAACTGTCCACTTGCCTGGCGCGTATGCTTTAAGACCTTCCTTATCTGTAAGTGAGGCAAACAGGCTTTCCCAATCTTTCATATCAGAATTCAGGATTTCAACCACGCTTCCCTTTTGAATATTGGAGATATATCCCGCATAATATGCACCGTACTCGTCATCATCTAATTCAACAATCCCCGGTATAAATTTTTCTTTCATTAAATTAATTTTTGATGCAATATCCGTAAATTCAAAAGAGGCACCTCTTAAATTTCTATAAATATTGCAGTTGACGATTATTAGGTCATAACTTCGCAAAAACCTATTTAAAATAAAATATGCGCTTGCTCTTTTTCGTTTTCTGCTTTACCACCGCCACTTTTGCCTCTGCTCAGTCACTATCTGATTCTATCTATAATGTGGAAGTTGATATTAAAAACATCACAAATGATCAAGTGAGTGTAAAAATTTTCCCTCCTGCAATAGGCGTTGATACCATCATATACAATATCCCTAAAATTGTTCCCGGTACGTATTCGGTTAGCGATTTTGGAAGGTATATTGACAGCTTAAAAGCATTTGATGAAAATGGAAAAATGCTGGGTGTTGAGAAAATTGATGAAAACCGATGGAAGATTACGAATTCCAAAACTCTCCATCACCTTTATTACAAGGTTAACGACAGTTTTGACGATATGCAAAGCGGAATTTTCGAACCTGCCGGAACTAATATTGAAGCAAGTAAAAATATAGTGTTTAATCCTTACGGCTTCGTGGGCTATTTTGACGGGTTGAAAAACAATCCATACCAAATGGAAATCACCAAACCAGTGGAATTTTATGGTGAAACTTCACTTTCAAGAATTTCTGCAACCGATTCATTAGACACTTTTTCTGCAAAAGATTATTTTGAATTACACGACTGTCCTATTATGTATTGCATTCCCGATACTGCGAGTATGATGGTGGGAAATACGCGTATAGCCGTTTCGGTCTATTCTCCCGGAAAAAAACTGTCGAGTAGAGATGTTCTTGATACCGTAGAGAATCTTTTTCCCGCTGCCGAAGAATACCTGGGTGGAAAACTACCTGTTGAGCAGTATACCCTTTTGGTGTATCTCATGTCAGGCCCATCCATGTCGGGAGGCATGGGAGCCCTTGAACACAGTACCTCTACTGTTTTTGTACTGCCGGATGTGCCAATTGGCATCCTTGGACAAACAATTAAAGATGTTACTGCTCACGAATTTTTCCATATTGTAACTCCCTTAAGCATTCATTCTGAGCAGATTGATGACTACGACTTTATGAACCCGCAAATGAGCGCCCACTTGTGGCTGTATGAGGGTTGTACCGAATATGCTGCTCAACATGTACAAGTAAAACAAGGATTGATGCCGATGGATGAATTTTTAACGGTGATGCGCGACAAGATCGTTGCGGCTTCTGGATATGATACCGGCATCGCATTCACAGAAATGAGTAAGAAGGTACTGGAAGAGCATGAAAGTCAGTACGGAAATGTATATCAGCAAGGTGCTCTTATTGGTATGGCGCTGGATATAAAATTGCGCGAATTAAGCGATGGTGCCTATGGCACGCAAGAACTCATGCGTGATTTAGCGAAAGCCTACGGTCCCGATAAACCATTTGTAGATAGCACACTCTTTTCAGAAATTGGACGTATCTCAGGGTATCCGGAAACTGAAGCATTCTTGGAAAACTATGTCGGAAATCCGGCACCTCTACCTTTTGAAGAATTGTTTGATTATGTTGGCATAACCTTTCGCGATTCCATTACTGAAAATGTGGTTTCCGGAGGAGGCTTTAGCCTTGGGTACAACCCGAAAACTGAAAAAATGGTTGTAGTTGATGTAAAAGAAATGGATGACTTTGGAAAAGATCTGGGATTGGAATACCACGATGAGATCCTATCCTGGAATGGTGAGGAACTTACATTAGAGAATGTACAGGAAGTATTGAATAAATTTAAAAAAACGGTCAATCCCGGTGATAAAGTCTCTGTAACGGTGGTGCGCGAGGTAAAGAAGAACAAGGATAAAAAGAAAAAACTCAAGGCAAAGGCTGTAGAAATTAAACGAACTCGCAGAGATGTGCTTGAGCCGATGGATAATCCTACTCCTGAACAACTCAAGATTAGAAAAAGCTGGATAAATTCATGAGTAATCTAAGTTCAGGAGCCACTTTTCCAGAACCCGGAAACTGGAAACTTAAAGCTGAAATGGCTCGGGAAACTATCCTCCAGGTGCAAAAAGACTTTGCGCTTCATGGATTAAATATCTCATTGGAGAATTCGACAAGTAACTATCCCAAACTTGTGAAATCACTTGCCGAAGCGCTGGAAGAAATGAACTTTATTGAGCATTCGAAACTCCCTGCAACACTTTACCAAATAGACCTTAACGAACTTGAACTGGTTTTGAATCTTCAAAACCTGAATCCGAACGAAACGTATTTTTTTCTGGCTGATAGAATTCTTAAAAAGTGCTTTGAAAAAGTGTATTGGCGTCAGAAAATGAAAGGCGAATAGAGTAAATCGATCACTTGTTAATCATATATGCATCCCAATACATCCATAGGCATTTATAAAATTGTATTTTTGCGTCTATTACCAAAGGTAGCGGAATAGTACATGGATAAATTTTCATTCCTCGGCAATACATCGATAGATTGGATAGAGGATCAATACGAGAAATATCGGAAAGACGCCAAATCGGTAGAACCAGATTGGGCGCATTTTTTTGAAGGATTTGAGTTTTCACGTAAAAATTACGACGGCGAGGAACTCGGCGGCGAAGCTGTTCGCAATGAATTTAAAGTTTTAAACCTCATTCAGGGGTACCGATCGCGCGGTCATCTATTTACGCGAACCAATCCCGTGCGTGAGCGCAGGCAATACAAACCTACACTCGATATAGAGAATTTTGGATTGTCGGAAAGCGATCTTGATACTGTTTTTCAAGCTGGTGAAGAAGTGGGAATAGGTGCATCCCCACTGCGCGACATTGTGGCCCACTTGAAAAAAGTGTACTGTGGAAGTATTGGAATTGAGTTTTCATACATACGCCACCCTGAGCGCCGTCGATGGTTAAAAGATAAAATGGAGCTCGATAATTTGCCAAAGTTTGATACGCGTGAAAAGCGAATCATCTTTAACATGCTCAATCGAGCCACTTCATTTGAGCAATTTCTTCAAAAGAAGTTTGTTGGTCAAAAACGATTTTCACTGGAAGGTGGAGAGGCTTTGATTCCCGCTCTTCATGCCGTAATACAACGCGGATCGCGGTTTGGAATTAAAGAAATGGTATTCGGTATGGCCCACCGTGGACGCCTTAATGTTCTTGGAAATATCTTCAAAAAAGACTTCAAGAATATTTTTAGCGAGTTTGAGGGCAAGCAATACGAATATGACATTGAAGGAGAAGAGTTTGACGGAGATGTGAAATACCATTTGGGATATTCAAATACCATCACTGCTGAAAACGGCGAGCCGGTGCACATGACACTTTGCCCCAACCCTTCTCACCTTGAGGCAGTTGACCCAGTAGTGGAAGGAATGACTCGTGCAAAGATTGACAACTACTTAAAAGACGAAAGAGCTATTCTTCCTATTCTTATTCACGGTGATGCTGCCGTTGCGGCTCAAGGCGTAGTATATGAGGTAGTTCAAATGGCTCAACTTGAAGGATATAGAACAGGTGGAACGATTCATATTGTAGTAAATAACCAAGTTGGATTTACCACAAATTACCTGGACGGAAGATCTTCTACTTATTGTACAGATGTTGGTAAGGCTACGCTTTGCCCTGTTTTCCATGTAAATGGAGATGATATTGAAGCGGTGATTCAAACTATGCTTGTAGCATTTCAGTATCGTCAGGAGTTTGGTCGCGATGTGTTCATCGATCTTCTTTGCTACAGAAAATATGGACATAATGAGGGTGATGAGCCAAAATTCACCCAGCCTAAGTTATACGAAATCATTGCAAACCACCCCAACCCAAGAGAGATTTACCTAAAGCAATTGCTCAAGGAGGAGGTCATTTCCCAAGAGGGAGTGGATGGCATTATGGAAAAATTTGATTCCTTGCTGGAATCTCAGTTTGATGCATCAAAGGAAATTCCAAATGTTTATGTAAAACACTTCATGGAATCGACATGGAAAAACATGGTGCCTGCAAAGCCGCATGATTTTGAAAAGTCGCCAGATACAGGTTTTAATAAAGAAGCGCTTCTGAAATTAGCTAACCAAGTTAATACTTTACCTAAGGATAAAGATTTTTTCCGGAAGGTTAACAAGCTGATGAAGGACAGGCTGAAGATGATTAAGGAAGACACCCTCGACTGGGCTCTGGGTGAGCAGTTGGCCTATGCGACGCTGCTTGACGAAGGATACGATGTACGTATTTCCGGTCAGGATGTTGAGCGAGGCACATTTTCGCATCGCCACGCAGTTCTCAAAACCGAAAATGATGAAGAGGAGTATGTACCTCTCGACCAGATAAACGAAAAAGCAAATTTTAGAATCTACAATTCATTGCTTTCTGAATACGGTGTTTTAGGATTTGATTACGGATATGCTTTTGCCAGTCCACAATGTTTACCTATTTGGGAGGCACAGTTTGGTGACTTCTTTAATGGAGCTCAAATTATTGTAGATCAGTTTATCACTGCTGCCGAAGACAAGTGGAGAACGATGAATGGACTTGTTATGCTGCTACCTCACGGATATGAAGGAATGGGCTCAGAGCACTCCAGTGGGCGAATTGAGCGATTTTTACAATCTGCCGCAGAATACAACATTCAGGTTTGCAACGCAACTACTCCAGCAAACTTCTTCCACTTATTGCGTCGTCAGATGCACAGAACTTTTAGAAAGCCGTTAATAGTCTTTTCACCTAAGAAACTATTGCGCTATCCAAAGGCAATATCAAAGCTGGATGAAATGGCTAATGGTAACTTCCAGGAAGTACTGGATGATCCAAACGCCAACGTCGATGATATAGATACGCTGGTATTTTGTTCCGGAAAGATCTACTACGAAGTGCTGGAAGAAAAAGAAAGTACAGAGAGTGGCGACAATATGGCTGTAGTTCGTATCGAGCAGCTTTATCCTTTGCCCGAAAAACAATTGGATGCTATTGTTGAGAAATACAAAAATGCCAAAAAATACATTTGGTTGCAGGAAGAACCACAAAACATGGGCGCCTGGGCATTTATCGCATTAAATTACAGAAGGGTAAACCTGGAATGCATTTCCCTCAAGGCAAGCGCTAGTCCGGCTTCCGGATCGAGTAAAACTGCAGAAATTAGGCAAAAAGATATATTAACAAGACTGTTTGCAAACGCCAAACAAACCGTTAAATAAGAAATACAATGTTTGAAATGAAAGTGCCCAGTCCGGGCGAATCCATATCTGAAGTAGAAATAGCTGCATGGCTCGTGAGCGATGGCGACTATGTAGAAAAAGACCAGCCCATTGCAGAAATCGATTCTGATAAGGCGACACTTGAGCTTCCGGCAGAAGTAGCCGGAACCATTCAACTCAAAGCGGAAGAGGGCGATACGGTATCTGTTGGTCAGGTGGTGTGTTTGATTGATACCGATGCCGAAAAGCCTGCCGGAAGTGGAGATGACAAGAAAGATGAGAAGCCGAAAGATGATGAAGAAAAGGAAAAATCTGAGGAAAATTCCGAGGATGTAAAGTCAGCTCCGAAAGCGGAGTCGGATAAAAAAGAAACTGCTAAGGCAGAAGAGTCTAAAAAAGAATCGGCTCCTGAGAAGTCAGAGTCGAAAGATTCTAAGGATTCCTATGCCAAAGGTCACCCATCACCATCTGCAAAGAAAATGATGGATGAAAACAATGTACCTGCAAACAAAGTGAAAGGATCAGGTCCTGATGGAAGAATTACCAAACAGGATGTTGTATCTGCTATGGCAGGTGGTTTTGACTCATCGGCTGCTTCCGGATGGGGCGGAACACGCGACACGGAGAAAAAACGTATGTCAATGCTCCGCAGGAAAGTTGCAGAGCGCCTTGTAGGAGTGAAAAATGAAACCGCCATGCTCACCACATTTAATGAGGTGAATATGAAGCCAATCATGGATATTCGTACGAAATACAAAGAAGTTTTTAAAGAAAATCATGGTGTTGGCCTCGGCTTTATGTCATTCTTCACCAAGGCAGTAACAGAAGCATTAAATATGTTTCCTACAGTGAATGCGATGATAGATGGGGATGAAATGGTTACTCATAATTACGCCGATATTGGTATCGCTGTGAGCTCTCCAAAAGGCCTTATGGTTCCTGTGGTGCGCAATGCAGAGCAAATGAGCCTGGCTGAGATTGAATCGGAGATTAAGCGCCTCGCCATCAAAGCCCGTGATGGAAAAATCGGCATTGATGAGATGCAAGGTGGTACATTTACTATTACGAACGGTGGTGTTTTTGGATCTATGATGAGCACTCCAATTATTAACCCGCCGCAATCGGCTATTCTGGGAATGCACAATATTGTTGATCGTCCAATGGCAGTAAATGGCGAAGTGGTTATTTTGCCGATGATGTATTTGGCGCTTTCTTATGATCACCGCATTATTGATGGAAAGGAATCTGTAAGCTTTTTGGTAAAAGTGAAAGAGATGCTTGAGCAGCCGGAGAAAATGCTTTTTGGAGCGAAAGATCCTGCAGAAATATTGCTAGGGCTTTAATCCGAAATACATATTGAACTTAAAACCGCTCCTGTTAGGGGCGGTTTTTTTATGCCGTTGGTACTCGGTTCTTTTGCTACTCAGGCACGAAAATTTTCATGCAATGATGAGCATATTAAAAAACTGATTTGCTACTAAAACTAGTAATTCGCAATTAAAAGCGCTCTCGCACGCTCAGCATAATGACCACCTTCATTTGCTATTTTAAGGAGTAAACCACGCGCTTCAGCTTTTCTTCCAAGTTTTTCTAAACTTAGAGCGCGGTACCATTCTGATTCCGGAATAAAGGCTTGATTGGCCAGACCCTCAACTTTTGCAAAATCCCTCGTTGCTAATTCGTAGTTGCCTAATTTATATCGGCTCAATGCGGAATAGAAAATTGCATTAACATCCTGATTATTCTCTTTTAAAATAAGAGAAAAAATGCGCAGCGCACTAGAATAATCTTCTGATTTAAGGTATTTTAATCCACGCTCAATCCTTTCCAAATAAGTTGGTTCATGCGGCTCAGGAAATATCCCTTTATTTTTTTCCGCTCTTTTAAAAGCTGTAGTAGTTGAAAAATTCGCAGGTGTAAAATCGGTTAAATCAGACAATTCGTAGAGCGGCTCTGTTTCATCTTTCTGAGCGGTTTTCACTACTTTCAAATCGAGAATAAAAATTATCTTCTCTTCTACCTTTAGTGCGGGAACTTCACTTTCTACATATAGTTTAGCCGGCTTTATAAAAATGCGATCAGCTTCTAGATCTATACTCTCTTCAATTTTTGCCGACTCTAAACTCCAATCGATCTCTGCAGAAGCATTCTCTATATATTCATGCACTTCAATCAATTCTACCACTGCAGGCTCTT
This sequence comes from uncultured Cryomorphaceae bacterium, assembly GCA_963748925.1. Classification (GTDB taxonomy): domain Bacteria; phylum Bacteroidota; class Bacteroidia; order Flavobacteriales_D; family Cryomorphaceae; genus Cryomorpha. Next base: position 527,078 of record CAVVKG010000007.1, read on the forward strand.
CTCTTTCTAACTCCTCGTGTACAGTATAATTCTTATCCTGAGCAAGAATAGGAACATCGATTACTTTTTGCGGAATAAGTAGAAAAACCACTGCCACAGCAAATACGCCGATCAATGTCCCCCACCATTGAATAGTTACCAGATTAGTATTGATTGGCAAATCAAACAAAGCACCAGGATCTTTTTGAAATCCGGCTACAGCTTCGCCCAAAAAAGGATCATCGTCCATCCTGGTCTCAAAGTCTATCCTCTCGGCCTCTGCCATCTCTCCTTTGATGTAACGGCCTATTTCAATTGCTTCCTTATCCATTTTTCTTCTGATTGGCGGTTTGTTTAAACCCTTCTAAAAACAAGCGTAAATTCCGTTTCCCATTCTGTAAATGAGACTTCACTTTTTTCTCTGAAATCGATAAAACTCCAGCAATTTCAGTGTAAGATTGCTTTTGATAAAAAAACAAGCGAATGCACTCACGCTGGTCTTTTTTTAAATTTTCCAACCCATTTCTTAACCGATTTAAATCCTCTTCTGAAATATGATGCGGAGCAAGCGCATAATCATTCTCATCTTGCCATATTTGCTCGTGTTTTTTTACGGTTTTCGCTTTCCGCAAATAGCCCAAACAATGATTCTTTGAGTAAACATAAAACCATGATTTAAAGCTTTTCACCTCATGCTTATTCAAATCTTCCCGCAGATTCATAAAAATTTCAGATACTGCATCTTTCGCTTTTTCTCTATCGTTTAAATAGTTGATGCATAACCCAAAAGTACGCACGTGATATCGCTTGTAGAGCTCGGCCAAAACCACATTTGGATAAGCGGAAAAGGCAGCCAAAAGCTGCGCATCTTCCATTTTATCAAATGTGTTTTTAAACCGATCCATACTTCATTATCGAGATTGACTATTGTAGAAATAATCAAAATAACTCTTAGTTTCTATCACCACTACACCACCGGTTATGTCTCCGTATTTAGCGGGTACTCCTCCTGTATAAACGGATATGGATTTAATCGCCGATCCCGGAAAATTACCTAAACCTCCTGTAAGCCTCATTCCATCTATATAAGTGGCTGTTGATCCCGCACGGGATCCGCGAACGATGAATTGCCCGTTTTCGTCGGTTTTAAGTTCGGGGGTGAGGCTACCAATTAGCTTTGCCGGATTCTTGATTAAAGCGTTGTGCTTTAATTCCGCTGATTTGATTACCAAAGTGTTTGGCTCATCAACATCGATAAGTTTGTGACCCACCACTTCATAAACTTCGTGAGCTCATTATTGGTTGAGATTTCAATATCTCCTGCACATTAATTTTTCCGGAGGTAACTTCAAGATCGCCTAGTGTACGTGGCTTATAACCAAGGTAACTCACTACTAATGCATATTTTCCGGGCTGTAGAGGTTTTAACCTGAATTTCCCTTCCTCATCGGTAATGGTTCCAATTAATTTGCCGCCATATTCGGTACTAACCGTGGCATATAAAATGGGATCACCCGTTGTGTAATCGATTACCCTTCCGTGAATCTCTCCATAGTTTTGGCTGTAGCCAATGGAGATTGAAAGGAGAAATAAGAGTGTAAGAATTGATGTTTTCATATTGCTTTTCCATTGAGATGAAAAAGCGGAATGAATTCCATAAAAATTTAGAAAAATAATCGGAAGCCGAATCACACGAAAAGGTTAATAGCAGCTCTAAACCAGGTTTTCAAGTGATTTACGAGTACCGCCAATCCTTTCACATAATTCACATTATTGGCAAGAATAATATCACAGTGATCCCGATAAGGGCGTAGATAATTTTTATAGCAAGGTTTCACGTGCTTTTCCCAACGATAGCGAACATCGCTCTCAGAATAGCCTCGTTCTTCGGCATCACGCTTTAGCCTACGCAGCAACTTTACATCATCTCGGGCATCTATATATACTCTTAAGTCTAGTCTTTGAGCTAATTCACTGAAGTGAAATACAAAAAGACCTTCCACAATCACTATTTTGGCTGGCTTTACAGTAATATAATCGGGAATAACCTTGGGATTATTGAAGGTATACTCCTTCCGTGTGATGGTCTCTCCTTTAAGTAGTAAATCAATATCTGAAACAAGCGCTTCCCTGTCAATAGCAGTAGGAAGATCAAAGTTAACTTCACCGTTTTCATCCACGGCTTGCTTTAAACGATCGAGATAATAATTATCTTGCGTAACAAAAGAGACATCTTCGGTGTTAAAATGTGAAAGGAGTTCACGGAGAATTCTACTTTTACCCGAAGCGCTCCCACCGGCAATACCAACTAAATATGTCGAATTTGGTTTTTTCGGCATTTGGAGCGCAAAATTATGTATTTTCAAGCCATAACACGACTAAAATGCAAAGTGGATTAAAATATTTTTTGATTTTCATTTCAATTGTTGCTTTACAACTCACCGTAAAAGGGCAAAATATATACACACAAAGCAGGCAAGAGGCGATGCAGTATATGCAGCAAGCTGAAATGAACAAGCGCAGGGGTTTGCTTTCTGAAGCTTTTTTGGATTACACGAATGCAATAGCTCTGGATCAAACCTATGCTGAGGCTTACATGAAGCGAGCTCTTCTTTTACAGCAAATGGGACGCTACACCGAGAGCATGAAAGACCATAATAGGGCTATCGACCTCAACCCTTACAGTGAAGTTTACTATGATAAACGCGCCCGGCTAAAAATTTATCAAACGGACTATCAGGATGCCATAACTGATCTTGACAAGGCTTTAGAGCTAAGTCCCTACGATCAATATCTGGTAGATATCCGATCTATAGCCCTTATGGAAGACAGTCAGTATGAAAAGGCTTTGGAAGACTTAAATTTTCTTCTTGAAATCAATCCTTTGGATACTATCTCCTTATTGAAACGAGCAATCATCTATAGTAAGCAAAATGCTTATGAACTGGCTAAGGCCGATCTTGATTCAGCTCTCACTTTAGCGCCAAACTCTGAATTGGTGCATGACGTTCAAGGTCTTTATTACCTCACCACCAATGAGGTAGAAAAAGCTATTGCCTCCTTCGAAAAAGCTATCGATTTGAACCCTGCTTTCCCAATGGCCTACTACAACCTAAGCGTGGCGCAAAAAAAACTTGGAAGAATAGACGACTCACTTAACAATTTGAACATCGCTATATCGCTAAATCAGGATTTTCCGAATGCCTATTTTAACCGTGCCGTAACGCACAAAATGTTTGGAAATGAGGAAAATGCACTTGAAGATTACAATAAGGCAATCGCTATAAAAAGTGATTTTACTGAGGCGCTTCTAAACCGGGGCTTTACGAAAAGTATGTTGGGTCAATACGCCGAGAGTATAGTAGACTATGATCTTGCAGTAGAGTCAAATCCAAACAACCCAAATGTCTATAATCTTCGTGGCAATGTAAATGCCTTTTTTGGAAAATACCATGAAGCGCTTGAGGACTACAATACCGCTTTAGATTTGAATCCTGAATTTCCTGAAGCCCTCTACAACAGGGGTATAACTAAAGTTTTGGGATATCAGGGTATTGATGGGTGCGAAGATTTGCAAAAAAGTTTGTCAATGGGATATGAACGAGCTCGTGAAAAAATCCGGTACTTCTGTGGTGGGGCTAAGTAATGGTTTAACTCTGCTTACCTGAAAGTACCTTATTCACTAAAATACTCAATGGCGTTTAATTTAATGTTTCTTGATGAACTCTGTCAGAAACGGTATCCGATATAAGCATCACCTTGCAAGAATATTTCCGGAGCGTAATCATTAACAATAAAATTTCGCCCAAGACCGAAGACAAGTTGAAAAACAAATCCATGCCTATTCACCCATTTAGTTCCGTACGCCGAGACCGGCTCCTAAAGAATTCCAGTTCTGTTCGTATTCTTCATAGATTCCTGTGTTAGAATCATAATCGTAATCATAATCTTTACCACTTGAGTATCCCATGAACGCCTGAGCAAAAAATCCTTTGGTACCATATTCTCTGGATTCTGTAAAGTACATTCTAAAATAAGGAGTAAAGGCAAAGTCGTGTAAGAATTCATCTTCACTGAGGTTGGCCACTACATTTGCACCTATGGAGGACGAACTGTTTAATGCTCTTTCGTATTCAAGATCAAGGATAGGGCCGGCAATGAGCTTCACAGCTCCGAGTTTAATTTCATTCTTCCGATCCGCAACAGGTCGGTTTGGCACGTCTGTTTCAGTTTTTTCTGTTTGAGAAAATCCGCTGAACGCTAAAGCTAAACATAAGAAGGTCAAAGTCGTCGGTAAGTATTTCATCGTTTCATATTTAAATCTAAGTTAGATTTTTTGAATTAAATGAAACATTCTTCTTTCGCAGTTTTTTTCAGGGCCATAGTATAAGCCAGACCGGCATCAAAATTTAAATTGAGAAATCAAATACGATAGGCAATTAAGACCTTGGAACAAACCTGAAAAGAAACACTGAGGAGAAGGAGATAGCAAAGCCCTTCCGGCTAATCTTAATGTAATGGGGCTTCGTCGCAACTAACACAAAGATGAATCATAATCAAATAAAAAAGCCTTCCCGACGTATCGGAAAGGCTTCAAATATTGGTTCCGCAGGTCATTGGATCTTATCCAATCCTTCGGAAAGGACTTCGTTTCAGAAGTTATCTCTATTAGAGATTAATGAAACATAAGACTCAATTACTGCGGTGGAATTATCAGACATTACACACCTCCTTTAAATTAGTAAGACATTACCCCGAAATGTAGTCAAGCAATTTATGACCCTTGCTTCGAAGCAACCGACTACCTGCCGGATTTGATATCTCCAAGTAACGAAGAATATTCTGTTTAACGCAAAAGAATTAGAAATGTTTTACCAACACCTATCTGCTGATAATTTTTATGAAAAACCTTGACTTTATGCTAGGCTAATTCTATTGAATCGAGAATCGACTCAAAGATCAAACGCCCATTTGTATTGCCCAAAGCTACATCAGCAGCACGCTCCGGGTGGGGCATCATACCAAATACATTTTTTGATGCATTGCATACTCCTGCTATATTTTCCAAAGATCCGTTAGGATTAGCCTCCGAATTAAACAAGCCGTCTTTATCACAATATCTAAAAACTACCTGCTCGTTTTCATTCAGCTTTTTCAGGTCTTGCGGATTCGCATAATAGCGCCCTTCACCATGAGCAATAGGAATTTTAAGCACAGCGTCAGACTCTAACCCTGAGGTAAGAATTGTAGATCTGGTTGCCGCCTTGATGAATACATTCTTGCACATGAACTTATGGCTAGTATTGTGTAGTAGTGTACCCGGTAACAAACCGGCCTCACAAAGAATTTGAAATCCGTTGCAAATCCCAAGAGCAAAGCCTCCTTTATTGCAGTGTTCAATTACACTTTCCATTATTGGCGAAAACCGCGCAATTGCACCCGAGCGCAGATAATCTCCGTACGAAAAACCACCAGGCACAAGTATAAAATCCGCTCCCTGTAGGTCTTTATCTTTATGCCACAATCTCGCAACCTCCTGACCCAGGATGCTTTCGAAAGTATAAATTAAATCTTCATCGCAGTTTGATCCAGGAAAAATTACAACGCCAAATTTCATTTTTACATTTTTATTTTGTGCCACAAAGGTACCTAAAAAAGGTAATTATCCTTATTGTACTGAGCCTAATATCGGGTAAATAATAAGAAGTAAAATCCAGATATAAAAGAGTATTTGCCTAAGCTTTCTACGACGCGTTTGCGAAAAATAGACCCCGGAAAAAACAGCCACTGGTGCTGCAAGAACCGCCATCAAGCCGGTTTGATTCTCGTACAGGGTGATGCCATAAATATAAATTCCCAGTAGAAATAGACTCACTGTTACGTAAACTTTCTTCGTGTTCTTTTTGTGGACGGTAGATGTACTCATATCGTTCAAAAAGGCGAGTAGCCCTGCCAGAAAAATAAATAATGAAATAATGACAAGCAAGTAATACCAAAAGCCATGTGCGGTAAAGACTTGCTTAAAAGGCTGATCCGAGAAATTAACAAACTCACTGTAATCTATTGTATAATCATTCCACCAAAATACTACCCCGGCAAAAAGGGCAGGAGTTGAAACACCCATTAATGGCACAATCCATTCGCGTAAATTGAAGGTGCGCAATTGAATAAGACTAAACCACAATAAAGGAAACGCAAGAATCAATAAAGGAAAAAACAGTGCTCCAAGATGATAGAAATAAGCTCGCATCGTAAATCATGGAAGTTATTTCCTGCACTCGATACATGCTTAAAATTCGCCGTAAGGCAAGCAAGACAAAAACATTGCCTACCATCACCGGGTTTAGAAATTCCCAACTGAGCTGCAAGGAAGCGAATAAAAAGTAAATGAGGGCAGGAAAATAATTTTCTCGCTCAGCATAGTTATGTGCATTGTATAATAAATTGACTAAAAAAGCCCCCGTTAAATTAATAACTATACCTACAGTCAATAAAATAGATGAGTCGCTGAGCGCAATATACAACCAATCAAAAAGAGGCCCACCTAATGGGTGCACAGGCACTTGGGTGAAATATGAAGCCAAAACCCCGAAGGCTATTGCCGGAACAATCAAAAAACCGAGCACCATGGGTCGGTTAGAACCAAATACTGAATGTACCATGAGAGGCGAATATACTGCTTTTACCTTGCGAAATTTATACTTACTTTTGGCGTGCAAAATAAACAAACATGCAATACATCACAGGTCCTTTAGCTGCCATTATTAAATGGTCTTTTGATAACATTCTTGTTCCAATCGGAGAGTTGCCAATCATCATAAATCCAAATTATATCTTTTTGGCTCTTGGTTTTATTGGTTTAATCTACTGGTTGATCCTTCAAAATAAATACAATAAGAAGGCAGAGCGCGAAGGAGGAATTAAATAAAATCCCCTCATTTCAAATTGCGGAATTCCTTTTCGGAATCTCTGGAAAGCACGTTAACAATTGTTGATTTCAGCCTGTTGGACCCTTTCAATCAGGCTTTTTTTTGTTTTATCAAGAAAAGCAAAAGTGCCATCGCTTTACGGCATCAAATCTCGTCCAATATCTTTTCGAAAGTACATTCCCTCAAAGCTTAGTTTATCTAACATAGCATACGATTTTTTCAACGCACCTTGCATAGTGCTATCCATAGCAGTTGCTGTTAAAACCCGCCCGCCATTGGTCACAATTTTTCCATCCTTCTCTAGTGTGCCAGCATGAAACAGGGTGTTTTCGGTAAGTTTCTCCAGGCCTTCAATACTCTTTCCTTTGGGGTAAGATCCCGGGTAGCCTCCCGAAACTAGCATAACGGTTGTAGCAAAATTATCGCTAATATCGATTGACTTACCACCGAGTTCTTTTTTCGCAGCAGCCTCAAGCAAGTCTAAAAAATCTGATTGAATACGTGGCATTACAACCTCCGTTTCCGGATCGCCCATGCGTACATTGTACTCAATTACAAACGGATCGTCGCCGACCTTTATTAATCCTATAAATACGAATCCCACATAATCCATTTTCTCAGTATACAGACCCTGAATAGTCGGCTTAACGATTCGGTTTTCAACTTTTTGCATAAATTCCTTATCGGCAAATGGTACAGGACTAACTGCTCCCATCCCCCCGGTATTCAAACCGGTATCACCCTCTCCTATTCGCTTATAATCTTTCGCTCCTGGCAAAAGCACATAATCTTTTCCATCGGTAAGGGCAAAAACCGAGAGTTCAATGCCATCTAAAAAATTCTCAATAACCACCTGAGCCGAAGCAGCACCAAATTTTGCCTCACCGAGCATCTCATCGAGTTCCTGCCGCGCTTCTGCCAAATCGTTTAAAATAACAACTCCTTTTCCGGCCGCGAGTCCATCTGCCTTTAAAACGTAGGGAGGCTCAATAGTTTCAAGATAGGCCTTTGCTTCGGCGAGGGTAGCCTTAGTAAATGTGCTGTAGGCAGCAGTTGGGATATTGTATTTAGCCATAAAAGCTTTCGCATAATCCTTGCTCCCTTCCAGCTTTGCACCTTCCTTACCGGGCCCTATGAGCATAACATGGTTCAGGTCTTCTCGACTCTTAAAATAATCGCTTATCCCATTTACCAGTGGAGCCTCGGGACCAACCACCACCAAATCTATTTTAAGGCTAAGTACTTTATTTGCTACGGCCTCGAAGTCCTCAGGGTTTAGCTCAATATTTTCACCTACTTGCGCAGTTCCCGGATTCCCAGGTGCGGAGTATAGTTTTTCACATCTTTCACTTTGAGCAATTTTCCATGCCAGCGCATGTTCTCTACCACCTGAACCGAGGACTAAAACTTTCATTATTCTCTTTTTTGCAAAGGTAAGTTTGCCAATGAAATAGAACCCGAAAAATTGTCTTTTTCATGAAATAAAGAATCCTGAGAAATTAAATTGAATTCCAGATTCTCAACCTACCGGCATTTGAAGCAGGAGAATGAATAAAAAAGGGGAGCAAAATGCTCCCCTTGTCAATTTATCTTAATTGAAATTATTTCTTTACACGCTTGATACTGCAACCCAATTGCTTCGTGCTATTAGGTTCTATTTTATCTCCTGCAAGGTAAGAAGCGATCGCATTATTAAGGTAAGCTTCTTCAACCTCTTCGCTGCTATCAACGGCATCATCGATGGCACCTTTATATATGAGCTTCATGTCTTTATCAAAGAGAAATACATGAGGAGTAGTAAGTGCTCCAAAGGCATCTGCCAGCTTGTGATTTTCATCAAGAGCATAGTATCCTTTTAAACCCTCGTCGGTATAGCGCTTTTGCATATCGCTCATGCTATCGCCATTATCACGTTTTGCTTCATTGGAGTTTACCAGTACCATTCCGATGTCTGACTTTGAAGCCAGGTCAAAAAGTCCAGGATAGCGTCCTTCCCAACCTTCAGATTTGGTTCCATTTCCAATTACAAACGGGCAAGTATTGCAGCTAAAAATTACAAGCAGACCATTTTTTTGTGCTGCAGATTTCAAAGTAACCTGCTCACCGGAAACGTCTGCCATTTGAAGATCTTGCTCAGGAGCAGTCTCTCCAATTTTTAAAATATCCGTTTCAGCACTACCGGGGTACGAAAAGGCCAAAACCATAAGGAATCCCGCTACAGCGAATATTCCAATTAAACCAAACTTATTCATATTTCTGAATGATAGTTTCTTAACAGTATTCTTCATAAGCCATTTTTAAATTTTCAGCAATCATTTCTGCAGGACGACCCTCAATGTGGTGTCGCTCAATAAAGTGAACCAGCTTTCCATCTTTAAAAAGTCCGATAGCCGGCGAAGATGGAGGGTAAGGTAAAAAATACTGCCGCGCTCTTTCGGTTGCTTCAGCATCAACTCCTGCAAAAACAGTCGTTAAGTTTTCAGGTTTTTTATTCCCTGTAAGTGACATTTTTATTCCCGGACGAGCTGCTCCTGCTGCACATCCGCATACAGAGTTCACGACTACAAGTGTAGTTCCCTCTTTTTGGGTTAAGGCTGCATCAACTGCATCTGGAGTATGTAATTCGGTAAATCCAACCTCAGTCAGATCTGCCTTCATTGGTGCTACTAATTCTGGTGGATACATAGTTTTCTAAATTTTATACAAAGATATGAAAGGCTAACGATGTAAAAGCTTAAAAAGTGCTAAGAGCATATAGGCTTTGTCTATTTATCTTTCCGCTTTTCAGCAAAAAAGCGTTGCAACAATTCCGCCGATTCATCGCCCATCAATCCTCCTTCCCAGGAAGTTTTGGGGTGCAAAATGGGTTGCTTAATAAGCGAAAACCCTTTTTTCTGGTCGTAGGCGCCAAAAACTATTTTGCTTATTTGCGACCATGCCAAGGCTCCGGCACACATAACACAAGGCTCTAAAGTGACATATAAAACACATTGGCTAAGATATTTACCGCCAATATAATCGGCTGCAGCTGTAATAGCCTGCATCTCAGCATGAGCAGTTACATCATTGAGCCTTTCGGTAAGATTGTGGGCACGAGCTATAATTTGTCCTTTACAAACCACCACCGCTCCTACCGGAATCTCATCAACTTCATAGGCCATTTTTGCCTCGCGAAAGGCTTGTTTCATAAAATATTCGTCGCTCTGCACTTGTAATGTCATGGGGCGAAGATAAGGGTTGGGTTTTTGAATATTGCTGCCCGCGAGTGGTTTTTTGATGATGCACAAAGAATTGATAGAATCCCTAGGGACAAAATTTTAACTTTGCGGCTTTAAAGACAAAACCATGCACAGAACACATACTTGCGGACAGCTAAGAATAGAAGATTCAGGAAATACGGTTATCCTTTCGGGATGGGTACAACGCTCGCGCGATTTGGGCGGAATGACCTTCGTTGATTTACGAGATCGCTACGGAATTACTCAGGTGGTGTTTAACATGGAAGTCAATGCACAGCTTTGCGAAAAAGCCCGCAAACTGGGTCGTGAATTTGTTGTGAAAATTACCGGAACGGTAAACGAGCGAAGCAATAAAAACCCAAAAATGCATACGGGTGATATTGAAATTAAAGCCGAGAATCTCGAGATTCTCAACGTTAGCAAGACCCCGCCTTTTACTATTGAAGATGAAACCGACGGAGGTGAAGAATTGCGTATGCAATACCGCTACCTCGACTTGCGCAGAAATACGGTTCAGCAAAAGTTGATTTTAAGACACAAGCTAGCCATTGCCACTCGAGCCTATCTGGATAAATCTGGCTTTCTGGAAATTGAAACTCCCTATCTTATCAAGTCAACTCCCGAAGGAGCGCGTGATTTTGTGGTTCCAAGCCGTATGAATCCAGGTGAGTTTTACGCTCTTCCTCAATCGCCGCAAACGTTCAAACAATTGCTAATGGTATCAGGCTTTGATCGCTATTTTCAAATCGTTCGCTGCTTTCGCGATGAAGATTTACGTGCCGATCGCCAGCCTGAGTTCACACAGATTGACTGTGAGATGGCCTTTGTAGAGCAGGAAGATATTCTTAACACATTTGAGGGTCTTACTAAGCACCTCTTTAAAGAAATACTGAAAACTGAGCTTCCCGCTTTTCCGCGAATGGATTATGCGACAGCTATGGCCAAATACGGATCTGATAAACCGGACATCCGTTTTGGAATGGAGATCAACGACATTTCTAATCTGGCTAAGGGAAAAGGCTTTCAGGTTTTTGATAATTCAGAAGCTGTGTTGGCCATAGTTGCCGAAGGTTGTGCAGACTACAGCCGCAAACAGGTTGATGCACTTACAGATTGGGTGAAGCGTCCGCAGATAGGTGCAAAAGGACTGGTTTATGTAAAATATCAGGGCGAAGGCATTGTAAAATCTTCTATTGACAAATTCTTTGAAGTGGAGCAACTGGAAGAATGGTGCAAAGCTTGTGGAGCCAAGCCAGGCGATATGCTGCTTGCACTAAGCGGCGACCTGGATACGACCCAAAAACAGATTGGCGAACTGCGCCTGCACATGGGTAAGGAACTCAATCTGCGCAATGCCACCCATTTCGCTCCATTATGGGTTGTAGACTTCCCGCTTATGGAATACGATGCTGAGGAAGGTCGCCATTTTGCAATGCACCACCCTTTTACATCGCCCAAACCGGAAGACATTCACAAGCTCGAAACCGCAACAACCGAAGTTCGCGCCAATGCTTACGATTTAGTAATTAATGGTGTAGAAATTGGTGGTGGATCCATCCGTATTCACGACAGGGAGTTGCAAGCCAAAATCTTTGATCTCCTTGCTTTTACCCGCGAGGAAGCTCAGCAGCAGTTTGGCTTTTTGATGAATGCTTTTGAATACGGTGCGCCGCCCCACGGTGGAATCGCTTTTGGATTTGATCGTTTGTCATCACTTTTCGGCGGTTCAGAATCTATCCGTGATTACATTGCTTTCCCGAAAAACAATTCAGGAAGAGATGTGATGATCGATGCACCTGCTCCTATTGATGAAAAACAACTTGATGAGTTGGCACTTTCGCTGAAAAAGGTTGAGAAGTAAAGCTGTTTACCACTCAGCCTGGTAAATAAACTTCTTCATGCTTCGCATTTCTTCTTTTGAGATGCTCTTGCCAAATTGAGCTATTCCAAAAAGGATAATAGCAAGGATAAAAAAGCCAAGAGCCATCCAGAAACCCCAGGGATTCTTGTCTAGATTGTATTGCGAGCTTCCTAGAAGCAATCCAAACAAGGCGCCAAAACCGGCAAAGCTGTAAACAAACATAAACAGGGTCCAAACCGCCGGCGCAGGAGCAAGGAGGCAGCGCACTTGTGTTGACTCTGAATAATCATCGTGATAAACGGACACATCCATTTGAGGAGACCAGTAATGGCGAACCTGCTCCGGCATTTTTACAATAAAATGACCTTTCACATGTTCTGTTTCAAAGTCATGTGGCGTTCTGAAAAGCAGTTTAATTTTTTCCTGAGCCTGTTCAGTACTTAGCTCAGTTTCAATTTTAAAACGGGGACGGAACTCTAAATCGGACATGTGTTAATTAAAAACACATGAAAGATATGTAAAAAATCAAATTATGAGATTTTTGAGAATATATTACCTGAGATTAATCAACTCGGTTCGTTCAAAAAAGTGATTAGGAATAAATGGGAATATTCGATCTAATCGCTCCTTGCGTATTATTCAGTTTCAACATCCTGATAAGCCGCCGATTCAAATTCTTCCACTCCTTTTAGTTCGTCAACCCAATTCCATGATGTGTAGACCACAAGCGTATTGGTTTGCTCCTTTTCATTATAATCAGACTCTTTAAATTGCCAGATAATGTCTTCAGCATCGCTGAATTGTTCTCCTTCAACGTTGTCCTGATAGAGCCGATAAATGGTATTGTGATCATCCATACCATTTGCCAGCATCCGCGCGACAAATGCGCTATCCGGATTCTTCAGCGCCTCTGCTGAATCGTGGTTTAAAGCCTTTACTTTCAAAGTAATTCGTGCAACACCCGGCTGACGAAATTTCATAGGAAAAGCGAGATTAAGCATATACCCTACATTGAACATTTCCTGGTGAAACTTCACATCTGGGTATCGCTCCCAAAGTGCTATACGTCGCGCATCTACCGCAATATTCTCACGCTGGCCGGCATTAAAGTCATCTCCAAAACGGAATTCCAACATCTTTTCTGCAGCTTCCTCCGGCTCAAAATCAATCAATGCCATCGCAGCCATATCCCTAAGCTCATCTTCAGGAATTGATTCCGGGTCTTCAGCTTCCAGAAATTTTAATAATTCCAGATACTTTTCATTTGTCCACCCTTCAGGCATTTCGTGAATATCTTCCAACTCCTCAACCTGAACTTTATATTTCCATTTCGACATAATCTTGTTCTATTTTAATTTTGTGAAAACATTTGATAACACAGGTTTTCTTGGCATTCATGCTAATGTAACATGACACATATTTCCTGCGCTATGAAATAAAACCCAAAGCAATTTTTGCTTTTTTTTAAGCATGAACTGTGAAATATAAAACAGCTTTAATCAATGATTGTTTGGTTTTTATAAAATTTAAAACTCAACCACTAAAAACAATCATTAACTAGCAAGAAGTATTAAAAAAATACCTTTAAATCGTTCTTGAATCAGATTAATTCAAGCAGAAAAACGTCCAACCAACTCACCAAAATTGGATCAATTGGGCTTTTTTAAATCAATGTATGCTACAAATAAGGCAAACTAGTCAATATCAGGTAAAGCATCACCTGCAAGACCAAAGCCAAGATTCAGGATAGAGATGTCAACCACGTTTATAACTCCATCACAATTAAAATCTGCCAAGAAATTATAGTTCGCATTGGTTTCTATAGACCCAAATGCCAAACCAACTACAGATAGGTCAGTCACGCTTATTGAATTACTCGCATTCAAATCACCCGCAATTATTGGACTTATTGCCAAAGCATTGCTTCCTTCTGACAACTCAATATTTGAGAAGAGTTTTGACAAATATCCCTCAACAGTGATGAGAATATTATACGTGCCTTCAGGGAATTCCGGACTTTCAAAACTTCCGTTTTCATTTACTGTTGTGTTGTAAACTGTGCTTAGTTCAGGGTAATCTAAATTGCTAACCTCAATAATTACGTTTCTCGAACCGCATGATGCATTCCAATCGGTACTTCCTTGAATAGCTACGTTAGGAATTGGTTCACAATTGCAATCTGACGAATAAATCCCAGCCATTTCGCCTTCAAAACAAAGTGTCCCTGGTTGTGCATGACCGTTCAATGCGCCCTCACAATCCGTGCACGATTCATTAGGCTCGAGACCTGTGTCGCCTCCCGAACAAATTCCACATTCATCTATCGAAGCTGTTCCGCTAATTACGCCGGCACAATCCAGGCAAGTAGTATTGTCATTTGATGGATCACTGTCGCAAACACCACATTCATCGGTATATGCTGTTCCGCCAAAATCACCATTGCAATCGGCTAAGCAAGCATCAAGGCCGGTATTTCCACCTACGCAGGTTTCGCAATTGTCAAAGAAGGCCGTTCCGTTTACAACTCCGTTACAATCGGTACACGCCTCGTTGGGTTCAAGACCCGTGTCGCCACCGGTACAAAGACCACATCCATCAATCGAAGCTGTTCCGTTTATCACGCCAGCACAGTCAAGACAAGTTGCGTTGTCGTTTGATGGATCGCTATCGCAAACACCACATTCGTCTTCAGTAGCCGTGCCTCCAAAGTCGCCGTTGCAATCGGCAATACAAGCCTCAAGGCCTGTATTACCACCTACGCAGGTTTCGCAATTGTCAAGGAAAGCCGACCCGTTTACAACTCCGTTACAATCGGTGCACGATTCATTGGGATCAAGACCCGTGTCACCACCGGTACAAAGACCACATTCATCAATTGAAGCTGTTCCGTTAATCACGCCAGCACAGTCCAGACAAGTATTATTGTCATTTGAAGGGTTGCTGTCGCAAACACCACATTCGTCGGTATACGCCGTGCCTCCAAAGTCGCCGTTGCAATCTGCAACGCAAGCCTCAAGGCCGGTATCGCCGCCTACGCAGATCTCGCAATTGTCAAGGAACGCCGATCCGTTTACAACACCATTACAATCTGAACATGATGCATTTGGTGTTAATCCCGTCGTTCCGCCAGAACAAATGCCGCAATCATCAATTGATGCTGTTCCATTAGATACACCGGCGCAATCAACTGTAGTGTTTGAGAAAACATTGATATTATCTAAATAGAGATTGTTTCCAAAACCGGTTAATCCTCGAAAGCGCACTTGAACAACTAATCCTGCATAAGCTGAAAGATCTATGGTTTCTGAAGACCATTCACCACATTGAGGAATGTGCGGACTAGTTTTAGTACCAGCTGTCAATAATTCTGTGTTCTCCTTATCCCAAAGAGTTATCCAGGTCTCGCTGCAGCCTGTTAAAATCTGTACTTGCATTCTGTCACTGTAAAAATTACTGTAACGTGCATAAGAATAATCAAAAGTTAATTGAGGTTCAAGAGCACCCTCAAGGTCTATAAGCGGAGAAACAATATCATCTGTTTCACCTGATGCGTTGTAGGAATAAAACTCTATGGTAGCGGCATTTCCGCTGTTGCAGTTCACGTCATTGCTTACATTCACAGACTCCCAGGTAATGTCGTTGTCGGGATTGGTAATCGACCACCCTGAACCAGGAAAAGAGCCTTCAAAATCATTGGCTACAGGCAATGACAAACCTGCAATATCATTTACATTAAATGTTTCGGAACCTGTGTTATTTCCACTTACTTGATCGGTTTGCCCATTTGGATTCTGAATCGTCACATTCAGGGTGTTGACTCCACTACCTACTGTGATATCCGGAAGCGTAACTGTTCCAATTTCAAATGTACTTAAACTTCCAACCCAGTTAAATACAGCGTTTGACGAGCCGTTCAGATTATATAAAATCTGAGCATTGGTGATAATAGTTTGACCCAGGTTAATAAATGTAATTACAGGGCTTACATCATTTCCACAGACATCGCCAGTAGGCTGAATAACTTCCTGAAAAGCAATATCGTAACTATTAGTGCTGGTAAGTTGAATTGTAAAATTCTGATTTGAAATGTCAAAGAAAATATTGTTTGAGGCTTTTACTTTTATTCTGGCGCTAGTGGTTGAAATATTGGGGATAATAACAGTAGCTGATCCATCATTTGGCGTATTAGTAAGAAGGGTAATGGGATAGGTGTAGCCACCATCGACAGATAGGAAAATATCGACATTGCTGCAGTTAACCGGCGCTATGTCGGTATTTGCCACTGCCCAGCTTACCGTTTGGCTCGAATTTCCTAGCCACGAAACCGGTGAATTTGGAGATTGAACAAGAAATGGACCCGCACTATTGGTCGCCTCAAAAGCCACCTGAGCATCAGTAACACCTCCGCCATTTGCAGCATTATCTCGAACGGTACATCTAAAAGTCAAATCGCGGGAATACGTCGGCAAGTGTTCACCAATAACTGTTGTATTATTTACAAGGTTTGAAATACGTGGAAATACACGGGTGGGGTTTGATGTTGGCGGCCACGATCTAAAAATAGGTGCGTTTCCGCTTGGGTTTGTAAGGTTATTATCGCCTGAAGCCGTGGAGGGGCCCAGATTGTATTGTTCCCAGCAATACGTTAGCAAATCTCCATCGGGGTCTGTAGCAGTACCTGTGAGTTCAAAAGCCGTTTCCTTTGGAATAAAAAACCCACCAGATCGAACAGAAACGCTGGGCGGTGTATTATTAGTAGAAGTTGTTACGGCACAATTATTTCCATTTCCGTTTACGGTAAAGTTTACCATCTCATTGTAGCTATGATTATGGAAATGTGCATCGCTATTGTTTTGAAGATTGGGTGAGCAAATTCCTGCATACCCCATTATTGTAGATGCCGAGCCTGGTTCGAAAGCTGCCCCCGAGGACCGATTGCATGAATTGTTTTGCGTATGATTAGCGCCCCATTGGTGTCCCATTTCATGCGCTACATAATCAATATCGAAGGGGTCGCCCACTGGAGAATTACCTCCTGTAACACCACCCGCTTTATTTGATCCGCACGGGGAAGCCAGATAGGCTACTCCACCTCCACCTGTGCTAAAAACATGTCCGATATCATAATTAGCGGAGCCAATAACGTTGTCGCAGGTAGTTTGATTTTGACCTAGCATGGCACCACCATTGGTATTGCTGTATGGGTCTGTGCTACCATTCAGATAAATTAAATCGTCCGTATTGGATATCATAACCATGCGAAGGCTTACATCGCGCTCAAAGACACCATTTACCCGGTTCATACTTGTAGTAAAAGCAGACATTACTTGAGGTACTGTACCGCCATGAAACTGAGCATACTCTCCTGTACACGCCAGCGCGAGTCTATATGTGCGCAACTGAGTCCCGTTGGTAGCTCTGTCGGCACTTTGTGCTGCGGCCCATTTTGGGTAATTTTCTTTATGGCTCTCTCTGTAATCTCTTGAAGAATTCGCCGGTTTTGGTGCGTTGAGAATGTTGTTGCTAATTACTTCACATGATGGAATTCGCTTCGTGTTTTGGCTATAAAATGCTTCCCGCGAATAAATAATATATGTGTTCAGGTCGCCATCAGAATAAGGATCGATATAATAGGAATTTTCTGCACTTAGCACTTGCGCATGGAATCCCTTTAACGTAAAATCAAGACGTATTGTGGCATCTTTATTGTCGCCAATACCTTGACCGGAAAATGTAC
This sequence comes from uncultured Cryomorphaceae bacterium, assembly GCA_963748925.1. GTDB lineage: Bacteria > Bacteroidota > Bacteroidia > Flavobacteriales_D > Cryomorphaceae > Cryomorpha. Next base: position 544,823 of record CAVVKG010000007.1, read on the forward strand.
GGATGTCGGGATACTTTTCTTGTAGAGCGGGCTCCATAATCGATGATTCAGCAATTAAAAAATCCTGAAAACCGCCGTCGGGATTAGGCAACGAAAAGATAAAATCTGATTTTACTCCAGCAATAGAAGTCTCTTTTGGTGCGCGAAGCAGCTCACTTTTAATGTTTTCAAAATCAACCGACATTTGGCGATATGATTTCACATTTATCAATTGCTTTGCACTATTGGATTGGGCGTCTTCGGTCCACAATGATTGCGAAAACAGAGAAAAAAAAGGAAATAAAACTATAAACAGGGAAAGTAGAAGTCTAAGCATCTTATAACTGGTTTGATAATTATCTGAATAGTTCCACAATTTAGGGCGAAAATTCATGAAATGAAAGGAGTTCTATCGAACGGTGCGCTGGTTACAATCAGCTGTTAATAACCCCGGAAGAAGGCTCAAAAAACCCAGAACAATATTACAAATTGGTATCGACCTAAAACTTGGCTTTTAATCCGGTTGATCTCCTATAGTACCGAATGCAGGACTCAAAATAGAAAGGTCAATTACATTTACTGCCCCATCACAATTCAAATCTGACCCAATAGAGAAATTCGTATTACCATCCTGTGATCCGTAGGACCAATTCAAAAGAGAAAGATCTGAAATGTTAACCACATTGTCATCATTAATATCTCCAGGAATAATTGACCCGACATATAGAACATTAATTCCTGGATCGGTCTCGAACGAATAAATTCCTCGCGCTAAAAAACCCTTTACTTTAAAATAGATATCGTAAACACCTGGCACTACTTCAGGCACTGAGTAATCACCAGTTTCGCCAATCAGACCAAAATACTGATCCACCAAAATATCTGTATTCGGCTCATAAAACTCAAATTTAATTTGCCTGCTTCCGCAAATAGGATTCCATTCTACAAGGCCATCAAGTTGGCTCCATAATTGAGATCCCACGCATTCGCAGTTTTCTCTAACCTTGTCATTTCCAGTTAAAGGATCTCCATCATCACAAGGTTCGCCTATAGCCAAAGCCAATTCAGGGCACATATCTATACAGTCTGGAATTTGATCGTTATCTGTATCCAAATCAGGCACACCACAACCGCAGCTTCCGGCCTCTATTTTATTGGGATCATCGGGGCAATCATCATCTACATCGCACACGCCGTCCCCATCTGAATCAGGAAGTACTACAATCTCAATTTCGTCTGAAAGTATAGCATCACAGTTATCAGACATTGTTGCATTCACGCTATATAAGCCGGCAGTATTCACTACTATTTCACTGGACGATTCTCCATTAGACCATTCGTAAGATTCAAATCCGGGAGTAGCAGTTAGAGTTACCGACTCCCCCTGACAAATTGTAGAAGAACCATTCACCGAAATTGTTAGATTTATAAATTCATCTTCTAAAACAGTAACATATTGTGTCCGCGTTCTAATATTTCCAGATTGATCTACAGCTTGCCACACTACGGGGTTAATTCCAACCGGGAAAATCTCCGGGGCATTATTTGAAACAGTAGCGCTGCAATTATCAGAAAAAACAGGGTTTCCCAATTCGACAGATGATGCTGCACAATTGCCTATATTCGCAGTTACTGTGAGGTTTGGAGGCGCTGTTAACGAAGGACTTAACAAATCTACCACAGTAATATTAGACACACAAAAATCAGCGTTTCCTGCCAGGTCTGTTACAGTGAGCGTCACACTATTTTCACCTAAATCATCACATGTAAATTGTGTCTTGCTCAATTGAAAACTCAGATCTGGACAATTGTCGGTTGATCCAAGATTTACTAGAGAGGCTCCGATAGTTTTCAGCCCTGAAGCATTCAGGGAGGTCGTAATATTTGCACAGACGGCAACGGGACTCTCCGTATCTGCCATACAGGGATCTCCACCGCATTGCGGATCAAACTCCGACAAGAAACCAATAGAAATGCTTTGAGGTGAGTTACCACAAATAGTACCTTCGAAATCATCTGCTTCTGAATAAACAAAAGCCGATACCTCGTAATCTCCCTCCAGATTTGAAATACCGTTTGCGGGAAGCGCTCCATTTAAGAGATTATCGAAAACAAAAGGTAGATTTACATCTTGTAATAGGATTTCGGCTTGTGTATCTGAATTGATAAACCGCAATCCTACCCCGCCTCCGACGGGTACTGAGGGTGTGTTGGCCATAGACAAAGAAAAAGTTTGATCGGGGCAAATTGCCTGAGGACCTTGAAGCTGTAAAACCCCTATTGAACACATTGCAGGGTCACAAATCGCTGTACCATCCTGGCATTCGAGCGATGGGTATCCATTTAGAGTGCTGTTTGCAATCCCACAGTTATTGGCTTCATTTACAATAATTGTATATGTGCCTGATTGTGTTGCGGTCCAGGTAATAGAGCATTCATCAATTCCGGGACCAAAGGCATCAACTCCTCCAAGAGGAGTCATTATTGTAAATTCAGGCACCCAGCTGCCAGCGTTGGGACCATTGCAGATGCTAAACGTATATACCCCTCCCTGTTGAAAGTTGTCAATGTCGTAGGCGGTTCCTGCCGTAACTTGATTAGATATTTCAAACGTAGGACATCCGTTTCCAAAATCGCAGGGAGCACCATCAAAAGTATCATTAAAAATTTGGCTTCCTGAAGTTGATGATGGCTGCGTCCAGGAAATACAAGGCTCTGCATCCGGAGCTCCGTCGCATAGCACCCATCCAAGATCTTGCAGAACACCGAGCGCAATAGGTCCCGGATTGTGAATTACTTCACTCGGCCCCATGCTGGGAGTCATTAAGCTGTTTTCTGATCCCGCCAGATAGGTAAACTCGTTAAGGTGGGAAATAGATGAGCCGAAGTTAAATGAAACGGGCGCATAAAACCGTGGGTGATTTCCGCCATTGGCATCAGTAGCATGATTACCGTTGCAGTAAACATTATTACTTGTTAAAGCATTTCCTAAAACACTACCTTCTGCCAGGGAGACTAATGGCGATCCACTTTGCCCAAGAATAAGCATTTCATCATAAGCCATGGGTATGTCGTTTGCTCCAACCCCATAACTTCCATTTCCTCCGCTATAGCCGAATGATGATGCAAAGCCGAAACCATGTCCCAATTCATGCAAGACGACTGATACGAGGTCAAACTGACTAAAAGTGCCTCCCCCATCTAATCCAAAATACCAATTTTGGAGAGAATTGAAATTTGCAATAATATCAGGTTCAGTAGGAGCGAGATCATATCCTGCAATTTGATCTGCCAAGGCAGAACCATAATATCTATCGTCGGGAGCATTTGCAAAATTGCGGTACACATATGAAGAGCCTGCAGATCCCAATAAATTAGATGCCAGAAAAGTCCAGTTTGCAGTAATTCGAATAGTTACAGAGCTACTAAGGGAATAAGCCCATATATCTACTGCAGCCTGAAAGGCTTCTTGAGCCGCAGCAGGAAAATTGTTGTAAGTTACAGTAATATTTGCGCAAGGATCATTCGCACTGCGCATCAACATATTATTAAGAATATGATCTGGAGTTGGGGTGTAATGAGATCCTGAGTATTCCCCTACGGGACAGACAATAATGGGTGCATCAAATGATTCTGGAACTTGGGAAAAAAGCGAATACGAGAGCGATACAGCCATGAGAATGGCTAGGTAAATTTTGGTCAACATACAATTGGTCAATCGGTTATAAAGCGCTAATTTAGAAAATAAAAAATCAATATGCCAATTTCCTTCGCGATTCATTTTTTTTGAATATCAACGAGTTAGGAAACCCGGAAAAAATGCATTTGCAGTTGCTGAAGTTATTTGAGTAACTCTCACTACCATCACCTTATTGATTACTTTAGTGAATGGCCAGCAATAAGGTCATTACCTTACGTTTTTTGATTGAACTAAGCCTCCTTATAGCGTCATCTTTTCCACTCTAATTTTGCATTAAAGGATTAATGGACCCAGGAAGACCCTAATTACACCTATAAAAAAGATGTTAACTGAACTCATAAACCATCATTATATAAACAACAGTTGGATAATGAATCAGATTACCCTCGGGTTTTCGAAACGAAACATTAAAATAGGGAGCATATTTTTGACATTTAAAAAACCCCTCCTGCAATTTGCAGAAGGGGTAAATTGCTCTTTGGCGTCGGACGTGAATCCAGAACTTAAAATCTTCCTTATGGATGAACTCCGATAGTAATTGGCGCGCACTATTACGGTAATGGAGCATTCGCACCACCTTGACCAAAGGCCGCATTCAAGCCAGAAAAGTCAGCAATGTTAATTGTACCGCTACAGTTAAAGTCGGCATATAGATTGTAGTTGGCATCGCCTTCCACAGATCCAAATGCAGCATTTAACCCTGAGAAGTCAGCAATATTAATGGTGTTACTGTCATTTGCATCACCACCTGTAATATTTCCAAATTCAACAGTGCTTCCACCCGATCCGGTTATAACATTTGCTAGACCTTTGTTAAGGAAGCCCGGCACATCAACAATGATGTCATAGGTACCAAGAAGCACATTAGGAATAGTGAAGTCACCCTCAGTGTTTACAGTAGTCGTATAGGTAGCAGCCACCGTAGCAGTGTTTACCAAGTAGAAAGTAACGGTCGATTCGCGATCATCGCAATTTGCATTCCAACCAACAGACCCATTAAAGGATACAACACCGACACATTCACAGTCTTCGGTTATTATATCATTTTCAGTATTTGCATTGCCGTCATCGCAGGCCTCGCCAATTTGACCATATAGAAGAGGACAATTATCATCTACATCGCATACACCATCTTCGTCAGAATCAGGGAGAACGGTAACATCAATATTGTTTGATGACACTGCGTCGCAGCCATCTTCGGTAGTGGCTGTTACTGTATAGTTCCCACCGTCGGCAACCTCGATAGTTTGGCCTGAGGCTCCATTGCTCCATTCATAGCTGTCAAATCCTGCTGTAGCAGAAAGTGTAATGCTTTCGCCTTCACAAAAAGTAGTTTCATCATCAGTAGAAATAGAAACCGCAGGCACATCAAATACGCCAATTACTACTTCTTCTGATAGACCATCGCAGCCATTTACATCGTATCCGGCAACAACGTATGTGCCCGGCTCTGAAGCAAGATAAATTTGAGTTGTGCCTACTTCAACGCCATTTCGCAACCAACTATAGGCGCTCAATCCTGCAGTAGCAGTTAAAAGCACAGATTCTCCAGGGCAAATATCTGTTGGGCCGTCGGCAGAAATGGCGACTTCAGGAGCATTGGCACAAAAATTTCCAAGAGAATAAGAACCACAATATAGATAACGATCTAGTGCGACATAATAATCCCCGGCAACAGTTATTGTTCTGGTAAAGTTGTAGCTACCGGGAGGGTAATATGCATTTTGGATTTCGTTTCCAGCTGAATCATACAAACGGAAATAGGTAATTAAGCTTTCTGTCATATCCACTTTTATGTCCAAATCAAAAGGAACCTGAACCACATTAAACTTATAGTAATCATACTCATCCGTTCCCGTATCGGTATCATAAAAGCCCAAATGTCCTTCATTTACGCTTGATGTTGGAACCGAAGAAGCCGCTTCAAGAGTCTCATTATCGCCAGAATCATTGCCATAAGTTAATGCTGTAGCACTAAAATTCAGGGTATATCCACCACAGTAAAGATATTGGTCAATATTGACATAAACAGTGTCTTCAGCCAAGCAGTTAACTGTAACAAGCGTTGTATCACCAGAAGAATAACTATTAGCGTACTCAAAGTTATTCTTGTCCTTAACGCGCGCATAAAAAATGGGTTGCGAATCTGAATCTCTTACAACCCTAAACGTATAATTTCCATCTCTGGTAAGAACAACTCCAAAATAATCATTTTCGTCGAGGTCATTGTCGGTATCGAAATAACCAATATGACCGGATACAGATTCTCCTTCAGAGATAAATTGAGAAACATTTTCTATACTGCTATTGTCCTCATTATCATTAGCCGTTCCCGATGGAGTGGTATTTTCAAAACTCAAGGTATATCCGCCGCAACCGCTATATCTGTCAATATCGACATATACCGTATCAGCCGCAAGGCAATTTACAGTAACCAAAGTCGTATCGCCGTAAGAATAATTATTTGCGTATTCATTGTTAATCTTTCCTTTTACACGTGTATAAAATAGGGGTGCAGAACTTTGATTTCTAATAACCTTGAAAGTATAATTTCCATCTTCGGGTAGTACTACGCCAAAATAATCATGCTCGTCGAAGTCAATATCAGTATCATAATATCCAATATGACCGGAAACAGATTCGCCTTCAGAGATAAATTGAGAAACATTTTCTATGCTGCTATTGTCCTCAATATCATTAGTTGTCCCTGATGGGGTGGTGTTTTCAAAACTTAAAGTATAGCCACCACATCCACTATATATATCAATATTGACATATACCGTATCAGCCGCAAGGCAATTTACAGTAACTAAAGTCGTATCGCCGTAAGAATAATTATTTGTGTATTCATTATTAATCTTTCCTTTTACACGTGTGTAAAAATTGGGGGCATAGCTTTGGTCTCTGATAACCTTAAAAGTATAATTTCCATCTTCGGGTAGTATAATACCAAAGTAGTCGTGCTCATCATATCCTAAATCTGTATCATAATAACCAATGTGACCCGTTACACTTTGTCCAGCGGAAATAAATTGAGTAACATTTTCAATACTCCCATTGTCTTCGGTATCGTTGCCAATAGAAGAGCCTGCTATGGAAGTAATAAACGAATAACTACCTGCACCTTGATAATGGTCTATTCGCACAGCAAAGGTATCAGCAGCCATGCAATATTTAGTAACGCTAGTGGTGTTTCCTTCTGACGCAAAGAGCTGAACACCTCCAGCCCCTAACTTGTCATAAACAACTATATACGCAGCAAGCCCTGCGCCAATATCTACAGAGACGGTAATGTCACCATCACTCGGTGCCACGATTAGATAATAGTCATCCAGATCGCCAACAGGCGCCTGATTGAGCGAACCGCTGACCGTTACGCCAAAAGCGGCGTTTTCGGCAGTGGCCAAGTCATTGTTGGGTTCGGTATCTGCATAGCTTTGCAGACCGAAACAGAAAAATGCCAAAATAAGTATTACCCATCCTGGTTTGGTTGTAAGCATCTTTTTCATAAGTGGTAATTTAAATTAGTTAATACGCAATCAACTGAAAACAAAAGCCTTTTGAAGTTGCTTTAGAACAGTTGGTCGTGAAATATCACTTACTTATCGATACAAATAAAAAAGGTGAACACATCATTCAATTGGTAGATGGCAAAATATAACAGACAATTACTTTTAGACAGCTATTAATTTGAGTTCGATTATAAAAAGGAAGTTCAGATTTTTATATAATTCGATAACCAAGTCTCTAAACGAAACTCGAAGGCATGGCCGTGCCGGGGAATAGTAAACTAGCAATGCATTGACTGAGGTATCTATGTTTTTTTAAGACCTTGAGGAAAAGAGGTCACTCGATATAGCTGAGATGACTGCTCTCGTTCGATTGAATCTATGGTTACCTATAAAAATCCCCTATGACAGTTTGGTACTTATAATGCATTAATGCACAGTATTCTTAGAGGAATTTGCTTATTGATAAGAAAAGCCTCTATTTGGGCCAGACATCAATAAACTCGGGTAAAGCGAGTAAAATCATAGAAGCGAGAATAAAAATAACCATCAACTTCCAAATCCACTTCATCCACACATTGTAAGGAATTTTTCCAATAGCGAGTATACCCATTGTAACTCCACTTGTGGGGATAATTAAATTGAGCAAACCATCACCAAACTGGAAGGCGAGCACAGCAGTTTGTCTATGGATGCTCAATAAATCAGCCAGAGGAGTCATAATAGGCATGGTGATGGCTGCCTGTCCTGAGCCCGAAGGAATAAAAATATTTATAAAACCCTGCACCAAAAACATGATTTGTACACTGACATAATTTGGGAAATCGCCCACTGCATTCGACATCGCATAGAGGACGGTGTCAATTATTTTTCCGTCTTCGGCTATTACCAAAACACCTTTAGAAAGACCAATAATTATTGCCGCTACAAGCATGTCTTTAGCACCCACCGTGAATGCCGAAACAGTCTCTGAAATTTTCATTCGGGTAATCACCGCAGCGACTAAACCAAGTGCAATAAAAAGTGCCGAAATCTCATCTATGTACCATCCCCAGTAGTTAGAGCCATACATAAGTAATCCTATGGCTATGGCAAAAAGTATCAAAACTATTTTGCGCCCTGTATTAAAAGGTGCATCCTTGAGTGCGTGAGGCTCAGAATCCGTCTCTGCTTTAAATCCAAAATCAGGATTCTTTTCAAGCTTAAACACATAAGACATAACAAATGCAATGGCAATAATGGTAAATACTGTCCACACAATCCATCGATAGCCTGCACCGCTGCCCACAGGCAACTCAGAAATACCTTGAGCAATACCTACGGTGAACGGATTAATAACAGCTCCTGCAAAACCTGCTCCCGCACCAATAAATGGAATAGCTATTCCTACAATATTATCATAACCCATGCTTTGAGCCAGCGGAATGGTAATAAGAATGAAAACGAGTCCTTCTTCAGACATTCCGAAAGTACTACCTGCCAAAGAGAAAAATACCATAAGCAAGGGAATAATAAGATGTCTCATCCCCGGATTTCTTTGCGCGTATTTGAGTACAGAGCCCAATCCGGCATCAAGAGCGCCTGTAGCAGATAGTATTGAAAATGCCCCTCCTACCAAAAGCACAAATGCAATTATATGAGCTGCTCCTACAATTCCTTTTATAGGAGCCATCAGTAAATCACCAACCCCTTGTGGGTTTGCCTCCAATGATTGATAAGTACCGGCTACTACAACCGTTTTATCATCAATTACCTGTCTGGCATATTCGCCAGATGGAACTATCCAGGTAAGTACAACAAAAAGCAATAAAACGGCCGAGATGATGACAATAGCATCAGGGGATTTTTTTAACACTTATCGAAGTTTAATAAATGGTGAAGAATTACTTTTTTCTCAGAGCGAAATATCCAGTTATAAGACCTGCCAGGTCGCCTTGGATCATTTAATGAATGACATATTGCGCCATGAGGCTCACAAAGGGCAAAAAGAGAAGCTTTCATTCTACCTGGCTTTTAAATGCTTTAAAAGCTGCCAAGTTAAAGGATATCTTAGAAACAGGAATTGAAACTATAAATTATCCTTTGATTTTAACGTTTCATTGGTGGTCCTTTCGGCTTGTCATCTTTCTTCATTCCGAAGGTGAGATTGATACCCACATTCACCCTAACATCCTGAGGATTGGTGAAATAAATGAGTTTTGTCTGGTCATCCGGATTGTTTTTATCGACAATTGTAACAGACGTATAATTCGTAAATCTAAGGTTCTCTGCTAGACAGTAAATTTGAAATGGCCCGGCGTTTAAAGAAAGACCGGCACCTATGGTTCCTGAGAACCCTGCCCTCTTCGAAAAATGTATATCGGCCTGAATAGCTTTCCAAAGTTTTTGGTTGTAACCAATGCTAAGGCTGAATGGCACTTCGCTTTGACCAATTCCATGGTAAAAACTTGCCCAGGCCTTCCCTGTAAACTTCTCTTTAGAAAGCACTTCGTAGCTGGCAGCATACCTAAAATATCCGTTAAGCGAGGTGGTAAAAGCTTCATCGGTACGTTCAAAATTATAAGTATCTTCAAGATCGTCTAAAAGCGTATCTAACTTGTCCTGAAAAGAATCGCTAAAACTTTGTCCTTCGGTGAAAATAAACTCAGTAAGGTCTATACCATTATAAGCAAAGTTGGCGTCATCGGTACCGTAATTTGCCACATCCGACTTCCATTTGATAAATCCGATGTCATTTGCAGAAAACTCAAGCTGTAATTTTTCAATAGGTCGGTAAACTGCGCCGATGTCGGCACCGAAACCAGTATTTTTTAGTCCCAGAAGATACGAGCTTAAATTGTTGTGAATACCTTCGTCTTCACCGTTTACAGAACCATAAATTCCAGACGTATTGATGAGCAAACTACCTGAAGTCTGTAAGTCGTACGTAACAGGATCTGTACGCATTTTAAGAGTCGATTGTTCTGTTTGAATCCGCTCCATTCCGTATAGGTATTTCCCGGTAAACCCAAACGACCATTTCTCATTGAGCTGATAATTGTAGCCTATTGCATATTCTCGAAAATGAATCGCGTCCAGACTCAGACCACTCAGATTTACGGTATTGTCATCAAATTCATGCTCACCGGCATTTCCGTATACAGCCAGGTAAAAAAGGTCTTTTGGTAGAGTTAAACCTATCTGGACTCGCTCTGACTGCTCTGGCATGAAGGTAGTGTTTGCCAAATCCATAACCAAAATGAATAAGCTCAAAAGCCAGGTTTTGCCCGAGGAATGCATCATCGTCAATATTGTTTAAAATGTCTTCAGCGTTGATTGTCGCAGTTCCATTTCCGTCGGTATTAATAAATCTGTCGGGCGTGAACCAATTGTTTCCATGATCAAAGTAAACCTGGCTTAACCCGGGAATTCCAATATTCACCTTACCCTGAGGTCTCAGAGCAGGATTAGCATATACAGACTGAGGTAAGAAATCAAAAATTCCAACCTGGCCACTCTGTTGAGCAAAACTCGCCTGGTAAGTAAAAAGTAGAAAACCGAAAATTAAAATCGTTCCTTTATTCATCATTCCTAAAGTTTAGAGTTGCTTTTGCTCCAAGCTTTACGTCAAAGGCATCATTGGAAAATAGCCTGATGGGATAATCGCCATTACCTGAGGTGTTTCCATAAATAGATATAATCATCTGAGAGGCATTTTCCAGAGCGAGAATTCTTGACTTCGGAATAGATATATCCGTAATAGTCTTTGTTTTTCCTATAGCCCTTCCGTATTCGGGATCGCCAGGCGGTACGGAAAGATTAACCGGCGCAGAGGCATAAATAAGGTCGGGGTTTTCAAAAAGAGCATCGATTTGGTTAAATACAGAATCAGTAAAAATTATCTGCACTCCGGCGTCAATTGGAAAACCATTGTCAACAATTAGGCGAATATCAAGTGCTTCAATTTCACTAATGTCTTCAATATCTTTAATCAAATCGCCCAAATTGAGCGCAGTGGTGTCAATTAATTGAAAATCGGCAATTGATCCGTAAATAGGTACTTCCACTTCAAAATTAATTCTCAACTCATTTTCATTGGTTACAAAGGCATTTTGAGTATCCTCGGGATTAATAGAGAGCCCCACATCCGCCATAAGGTTATTGGGTCCAAAAGCAAGGAAATCTGAGACCGTAGGAGTCATCATATCATTGAAGATAGTTAAGGTAGAATAGGCCACTTCTCCGTTTTGCGGTGCTGCCGATATAGGAGACAACTGACTTATATTTGCGCCAGAAACAGAGAGGGTCTCATCATCCACGTTGGTTCCAATGAACTCGTAAATTTCCAACCCGAGACCCAGGCCAAACTCATTTTCAAAATTCAAGTTTATCCGCGGGTCTTCCAGGCGCACGCGAGTTACACTTGGATCATCAAAGAGGGAAATTGAAATATTCTCATTATCTAAATTTATTACACGCGGAGCAATATAGCCTCCCGCATTTTTCATGGAAAAATCGTTCAAGTACACATCAAAATAAATTGGTGCTGAACTGCCTGATCCTTGGCTGGTAAGCGTTATTTCATACTCAATTCTCAGTCCGTTTGAGATTGAAGCATTATTAGTAAATAGAATCCTTAGATCTTCAAAATTCAATTGGTTCTCAACCGAAATAGGTGGCACTGCATCAGAAAAATTGTGAATTATTGCATCCGTATTATCCGCATTTACTATTTTAAAGAATCCTGAGATAGGAAAACTGCCCTCGGTATTGATGTTGAGACCCAGGATACCTGTTTCGAAAGTAATCGAATCAAGTCGATCTCCTTCATTTGATTCAAATTCGTATGATTCAACGCCCTGAACTGTCACCGATCCAAAATCAATTAGTTCATTAAATTCAAGCGTAGACAAGTTTATAGTATCCTTATATTCTTGGTGTTCAACATCGAGAAGTTCGCCTGCACTGAGCGGATCAAGCGTATCGCGATAAATCACCGATATGCTTCCATTCTCACCAACACTTACCAATCCTTCTTCATCAAAATTATCAATAAGTCGGGCTGCAAGTACGGTTACGTTGGCTATTGGAACACCAAATTCGGGTTGAATACCGTAATCAAAATTATTGACTTCAATCTCTTCCTTTACACATGAATTGAATGCAAAGAGAAGCAGCAATGCAGCCGCTAAAAGTTTTAATGATTTCATTAGAGAGGTTATAAAGGGTGCTTTACTTTAAAGGTTGTTACGCTAAAATTTTGATTTAGGTTGCCTAAAAATAAGAACATTATACCAACCTATCGTCTTAACAACACATTGGTGAACCATTTTTTTTCAGGCAACCGAAACTTGCCATTTAATATTCGTACCGATATTCCTTTTGGCTGAATTTAAAAACTACTCTTACAGCGGGCACACCCTGCCCCGCCAAGTTTTGAGGAATAGCAGATAAAATGGGAAGTGTAGAAATTGGCAACGAGGCAAATTTCATTCATACGACAAGAGACCTTTTTGATGTGAGAACCATTACTGTGAAAGGCTTGTGGTTGAAAGGAGAATTGATAATAGTTCCATCCTGCAAAAGGAATTATTCCAAAAATATGGTAAAAAGTATTCTGAATGATTTAAACAAAACCCATCTTAAATTGTCTTACTGTTAAGCTGATGAAAATAATTTTCCCGCTCATTTAAAAGCGAGGTTAAGCTGAAAACAAAACCGGAGATTTTTTTAATGCTATTGGTTTTGAAAATGTTAGCGCGGGAATTAAAAAAGGAGAAAATATTGGTTTTTTTTACTAGATAAATAAGGTAGTTATGAGCAAAAAGAAAGTAGAAGAAGAGAAATGGGTATTAATGACCGAGCTCAACGGAGAGCCTTTACTGCATCATTTTAAGCTCAGTAATTTTGGTAATGTAGTTAAAATAAAAAAAGGTACAGGTTCTGAAATTCCGTTTGAACCAAAAAATATTGGAGGATATAAATACATTTCCTTTACTACACTCAATAAAACCCGAGAAACCATTTATCTACATCGCCTTGTAGCCGAGTTTTTTGTGGAAGCTACTAATGAGGAAGATATATTTGTCTTGCATAAAAACTACGATCGGGACAACAACCGATTTGACAATTTAAAGTGGGTAACGAGCAAGGAGTTTTATAAGCACCGCGCTGCAAAAGCTGGGCGGAAACCAAAAACTGCTAAAACTGAAGCTTTTCTGGACAACGTTCCGGAACAACTTGAATACAAAAAATCCAACCTGCGAAAGATCCTGGCTGAGTTCTCAGGAGCCTAATAACCCAGAATATCTCTGGTTCTTTCTATTACCTCGCGAGCAGTTACACGTGCTTTGTTGGCTCCTGCTTCTAATTTCTCCTCTATTTGAGCCGGGTTTTTCATAAGCATTTGAAAAGCTTCCCGCTCTGTGCCAAATCTTTCTACAATGGTTTCAAAAAGTTGCTGCTTGGCATGCCCATAACCATAACCACCTTTTACGTAATTCTCACGCATTTCTGCAACGGCATCAGGTTTAGCTACTAATTTAAAAATATTGAAAACATTGCAGGAGTCGGGATCTTTTGACTCTTCTACTCCCATGCTGTCCGTTACAATCTTCATAACAGACTTTCGCAATGGTTTATCTGCTTCAAAAATATTGATAAAATTCCCATAGGATTTACTCATTTTCTGGCCATCAGTGCCAGGCACATACATAGTTTCTTGCTGAACCTGCGCTTCGGGAACCACGAATGTTTCTCCCATTTTGTGGTTAAAACTCGTCGCAATGTCTCTTGTCATTTCCAAATGCTGAAGCTGATCTTTCCCAACCGGGACGATATTCGCATTGTAAAGCAAAATATCCGAAGCCATTAAAATAGGGTATGTAAAAAGTCCTGCATTCACATCAGCAAGCCTGTCGCTCTTATCCTTAAAGCTATGTGCATTAGCAAGCATCGGAAAGGGAGTAAAACAACTTAGGTACCATGTTAATTCCGCTACTTCGGGTATGTCGCTTTGACGATAAAAAGTATGTTTATCGGTATCCAAACCAAAGGCAAGCCATGCAGCAGCCACCCCGTGTACATTCTTGCGACGCAGTTCAGCATCTTTTATAGCTGTAAGCGAATGTAAGTTTGCAATAAACAAGAAGGCTTCATTGCCCCCTTCATTTGACATTTGAATTGCGGGCTTTATAGCTCCTAAAATATTTCCAAGATGTGGTATACCTGTACTTTGAATTCCGGTTAGAATGCGTGCCATTTTGATTTTACTTGAGCCAGCGAAGTTAAGGATTTTAGGTTGGACATAAATCAATTAGGATACTTACCACTTATTTTAATGATCGATGAATTATTGAGAATATAATCAGGTAAGGTTCCATCATCGCGAATGGCAATTTTATAGTTTCTATTCCAAACCTGTTTTAGTTCAAGAGGAGTGGGAACACGTCCATAGGCTACATAATCACTAAAAAACATGAATGCAATATTGCCATTCACACCAATATCAGCATTAAATACTACGTAGTTTTCATCACCGAGTTCGTTCATTACAGTATTGAAAAATTCCATTTGCGCGAGTTCCCTTTCTCTCCCAAAATTATCATGTGGCTTCTTCATGGTATGATTTTTTTCAATCTTGCCCAGATTGAGACACATAAAACCAAAACCAATTACAGTGACAATTCTCAAAGCTAAAATACTCCTCGAGTTTAAAGTAAATCGGTCAAGCCAATTAAATAAGGTATTGATCATTACACCAAACCCCAAGTAAACCATGGGAGAAACCAAAATTGTGAACGAGGTCATTTTGGTGGCAGCGACAGAGTAGAAAAGATAAACCAAGGTTATCATTGCGATAAATGCGAAACGGTAAACGTTCTTTTTGGTTTTCACGATAAGAAAAATAATTCCGGCCAGAATTAAGTAAGGTATCAAATCGCCCGAGCCATATATATCAGAAATTGCATCGAAATGAAACCAAAATGTGCCCCCATGCCCTTCTACCACATTGAAAAAATGTTCGGTATTTAGATTTGTCTCAAATGCAGCTTCAACGGGATATTTTAAATGGATGAAAATCTGCCATGGAAGAAATACAGCCAGGGCGATTAAGACACTTATTACAATGGGAGCATAAGATTTAGTAAATAACCAATTCTGCTTGCTCTCAGCACCTAGCGCAACAAACCAGACTGCATAAACGAGCATACCCACAAGCCATTTCACCAGTACCGCACCACCAGAAAAGAGTCCGGTTAAAACTAAATAGATGGGTCTTTCAGATCGCTGATACTCTAACCAGGACCATAAGCTGGCTGTGACATAAAATAGAAAAGCTACATCATTGTGATCTGTAGTAAATCTTCCTGCCACATGTTCTAGTTGGTAGTATGCCAGCCCAAAAAAAAGAGCACCATAAAATCCTGCTTTACTGTTTATGGCTACCTCACCAATTCTATAAATTATCAAGGAAGTGAGGGCATGCATAAGAACACTTGGAAGTCTTACAGCAATTACATTGGCCCCAAAAATCTTAATGCTCAAGGCCATATGCCAGAGAAAAAGCGGTTGCTTATGGAGCCAGATGTAATTCTTGGTCCAGTCGGCGAAATAATAAGGCAATACAGGATCATTATACAAAACGGGCTTTAAAGAGTTGCTGGCCAAATTTTTCGCAACTAAAGCATGGTATTGCTCATCCCAAAGCACCAGAAAAGGATCCAGATTTGCCATGAAAAATCCCAGTGCCAGAATTCCGAGAAACAAGATAATGATAGCCAGCTTGTTCTTATTTGCATGAAATAGAATTATAGCCAAAATCAACATTCCAACAGAAGGGTAAAGCGGCAACAACTGAGAGTTTGAAAAAAAACTAAATGGCATATTTTTACTTCTGGAAACACCGTAGTTGGTAAAAATATAAATTTTAGCGACCCTTGTCTACATAGAATACCTGAATTAGGTTTCGCCTGGTCGGTTATCCACTATTGTCCAAATAATCTCCAACAAAAAAAGGTGACCCTCAAAAAGATCACCCTTTATACTTTAAATAAGATTGACTCAGCTCTTTAAAAACTCCAATAGAATTTTGTTAAGTTTTTCAGTATGGGTTACATACAATCCGTGGGGAGCATCATCAAATTTCTCATAGCGGTTGTTCTTGATTCCTTTTGCTGCCTGATCTGCGGAAGTAGCTATAGGCACAACATTATCCTCTTTACCATGTACAATCAAGGTAGGAACATCAACATTCTTAAGCTCACTTCTAAAATCAGTTCCCGCCCATGATTTTGCACACTCTACTGCGGCGTGTTTTGAAGCCTGCATAGCCAGACCCCAGGTAAAATCAAGCATGCGCTTGTGAAACCGTGTCTTTGTTGTCTTCGAAATTGAAATAGTTCTTTCCAAACTCATTCATAAAACCAGGGTAATCGCCCTGAAGGCTTTTCATAATGCCTTTCAAATCTTCCTCAGGAACTCCATCCGGATTATCTGACTTCTCAGCGACGAGCGGAATTATAGAAGAAATTAATATTGCTTTCGAAATCTTTGCGCTTCCAAAATCTGTAAAATAGCGAACTACTTCACCACCACCCATTGAAAAACCACAAATGGTAACATCTTTTAAATCGAGTTTCGTAATCAGATCATTCAGATCACTGGCAAGCGTACTGTAATCATAAGAAGCCCAAGGTTTGGACGATTGCCCGAAACCTCGACGATCATAAGCGATACATCGATATCCGGCTTCAACCAGACTTGGAATTTGACGCTCCCAGGTACTATGCGAAAGTGGCCAGCCATGGATTAAAACAATCGGTTTACCTTCACCATAGTCTTCATAGTAAAGCTTCGTTTTTTCTCCTTTTTCTGTATGTTTTGTTTCTATAAATGGCATATTATTAGTCTTTTATAATTTTTAACTTTAACAAATAGTACCGGATTTTGTTGACTGTATTGTAATTGAGAATGGATCTTACTTATCCTAAATAATTGGTGGCCAAGTGCCGGGCATTACTTAAATTTGCGCTTATGGAAGTTGATGACAAATTAATGGACAAGCTTGCCAGCCTGTCGAAGCTTGAATTTAAAGATGCAGACCGGGAATCAATGAAGGCTGACATCCAGCGTATGCTTTCCTTTTTTGAAGAGCTAAATAGCATAAACACCGATGGTCTTGAGCCATTAATTCACGTAAATCCTGAAAAGAACGTTTACCGTGCTGATGCTATCACCGAAGAACTAACCCAGGCACAGGCTTTGAAAAATGGACCCAATCACGATTCGTTCTACTTCAAAGTGCCCAAGGTTGTGGAAAATAAGGATTGATATAAAAAAGTAATTCAATAAAAAAGCGCCTCGTTAGGCGCTTTTCTTCTTGTTGCAAAAAAGCACGTTTAAATTTTTATAAATAAACCTGCTGCGAAAGTGTATACATCTTCTGTATTTTCATTGTCAAACAATGGCAGTAACCCAACCTGAGTAAAGAAAGTTAGTTTTCTATACCCCACTCTCACCATAGCGTCTGCAGCCCATCGGTTAAAGCCAAGGTCGCCTTTAATTGACGCTTTATTATCATTGCCTTCAAAACTGTATTTCTGCTTATACATATCTCCAATCAGCACTTTACCAACTACTCCTGCGCTAATGTGAAACGATTTTTTTGGATCGAGGGAAGTATTAAACTCAAGCATGGCCGGGATAGCAATGTACGTAGCACGCAATTTATTCTTGCTCACATTCTTATCGCCTGAAGGAACGGGAAACAAGCTGTCTCCGGAAAAGACGAAATCATTGTCACCACTGTATTTGTAGTTGTAAAACTGGAAGCTAAAGCCCATTGTAAAGCCAACATAATCTTTTACAATATTTCCTTTCACCTGTCCCATATTAAAAGATATGTATCGGGATTTGCCGTATTCAGGTTCTAAAAATTCCGTCGCTTCACTCAAATTAAAATCGTGGTTTCCACCCAAAATACCGTTCACTCCTATATCAACTCCATTCCACCAGGTAAGCTCGTATTTATTGTCGTCTTTCTCCTCCTCGCCATCATCCCATTGGCCGTCCGATTCCTTATTTTTGCTAATTATAGTAATTTGAGCATTTTTAAGATCAATACGCGTCGTATCAGATTTTGTGCTGTCAGGATTATAGGTATGTACCCCGGCCTTTAGCTTACCATCTTTCATGCTGATTTCAGCTTGACTTCTTGTCTTAAGCGTATCACTTTTCTCAGGTTCCTGGGCAAAAGCTACAAGGCCAATACTCAGTAAAATTATTGTTGCTAATGTCTTCATGATAATTGTGTTTGTTTGTTCTGATTGTGTGACGGACAGCTATTCTAAAAAGTTACAAGACTATTTGGATTTTGACCGCATTACTTTAAAACTACCTATTCTAAGGGTATAAGTAAGCGACTCATCTCCTTCATTACCTGTCTCTTCTTTGGTGTATTCAGCATCGAGCAATTCACTCGCGCGACTGGTAATCCGCTTGGCAAGTATCAGCGCCATTTCGTCTTTTTCGCTATCGGGAATGTTCAGCTTTTGAGCCATCAGATCTTCCGCTAGCTCGGGCACTGTTTTAAATTTACTGGCTGGCTTGGCTTCCGCCAATGTTTCAGTATCAAAGCTTTCTATATCCGGATTGGGGTTGGTACTTAAAGTATCTTCTTCTAAATCCTGGGTCTCCTTGTTGAGAGCCATATTATCAGTTCCTATTTTTTCAATAGACTCAATTTCCTTGTAATCGATTTCATGCTCGTCTTCGGGTACAATCGACTCGGGTTTTTTCATTTCTACGGGGCCTCCGCATATTCAACAGGGTCTGGCTCGCGCACTTGCCAGTCTTCCAGCAATGGCTCCTCAATAACTTCCACTTCCGGGAAAGAATCTCTCTTTACCGCCTTCTCCAAATTATTGGTGTCACCAGGAGTTTCAGATCCCTGCACCTTCTTTGATTCTATATTGGCAATTGGTGCTGTTTCAATTGAGTCGATTCGCAAGACTGATTCCAAATGAAAACACCCAGCAAAAGCACTGCAGCAATTGCGGCAGCGCGGTAAAGCCAAATTATAGCACCTTTTTTCTTCTTTTGGTATAATTCAGATTTATTCGGATAGAAAATCCCTTTAGCCGGCTTTAGTTTTAAATTATCGGCTATGGTCAATTCTCTCGCTCCATTTGGTCTCGCTTCCGCGAATTTTTCCAAATCTGTGTTTTGCTTCGAGCTTAGCAACGCTTCACTGCGAGCTATTAAAAAGTAATCGTAATTGAAGTCTGTAATGGCTTGATCCAAACCAAACTGATACAGCGAATCTTTCTGCATTTTGCTGTCATCGGCGATAAGAACAATTCGTTTCCACAAATCATATTCTTTGGCGTAAGTACTTTCCTTAATAAGCTCTTCAAGCATTTTAAGCTCAAAAGAACTTAAGTCATTATCTACTGCGCGAAGGAAAAATGAATCTCTTAGCTCAGCATTTTCATGCAATGCCTTCAAATTAGGTTTTTTCAAATTGCTCCAGGTCTCCGTATCCGCAGCAGCATCAGGAAGCTGAAAAACTTCAAAATCCTCCAGTTCAGATCTAAGCTCCGGATTCTTCTCGAGAAACTTTTCAAGCTCTACAATTTGTTCTGGCGAAAGATTGCCCTCTGCGAAATCAAGAAAGTAAGCCTCGTAATTATGTCTATTGATTTTTTCCATCAGATTATCGCTTCTATGCTTCCTATTTTCTCTTTGAGCGCCTTGCGTGCCCGAAATATGTACACCTTAACCTGAGCTTCAGAAAGGGAACAAATCTCTCCAATCTCTTCATAACTATATCCTTCGTAATCTCTTAGTAGCACCACCGACTTCTGAATTTCAGGAAGTGTATTAAGTGCTTCGTGCAAAATCTCGTTCAAATCAGAATACTGATTAGAATGAGATAGTCGCTCAGCCTTAACTGCGTCATAGTTTCCTTGCTTCTTTTCTCTTCTTATCAAGTCAATCATGGTGTGATAACCGGTAGAAAAAAGGTAGCTTTTGGCTTTTGCGCCATCAATTTCTTCCACTTTAAGCCACACTTTGGTAAACGCATCTTGTACCAGGTCACGCGCTTTCTCTGTATCGCGTACATGCTTAAGCATGAATCGATAAAGTCCATCGGCGTGTTGATCTACGCACCTGTTGTAATCATCTACGGTCATAGGCTTTGCGGTGTGGTTAGATGTATGACGCGCAAGGGTAGTGATTCGTTACAGCAATTTCAAAAAAAAGTCACAATGAGTAACCCCGATCTATAATCAGAACCAATAACGTGTTAATAAATAAACATTTAACTTATATTAGAAACATCAATCAAGCTGCAGAACAGCTAAAAAGGCTTGCTGCGGAACTTCTACATTTCCAACCTGACGCATACGCTTTTTACCTTTCTTCTGCTTTTCAAGAAGTTTACGCTTACGCGTAATATCCCCACCATAACATTTAGCGGTAACGTCTTTTCTCAGAGCACGAACAGTTTCTCTGGCAATAACTTTGGTTCCAATACCCGCCTGGATGGCAATTTCGAATTGCTGACGTGGTATGAGTTCGCGCAATTTCATGCAAATACGCTTACCTAGATCGTAGGCATTGTCGCGGTGAATAAGAGCTGAAAGGGCATCTACCTGATCGCCATTGAGCATAATATCGAGTTTAACCAGCTTGCTCTCTTTGTATCCAATAGGGTGATAATCGAACGAAGCGTATCCCTTTGAAATGGTTTTTAACTTATCGTAAAAATCAAAGACAATTTCACCCAGCGGCATTTCAAACGAAATTTCAACCCTGTCGGCAGTGAGATAAACCTGATTGGTTAAAACGCCGCGTTTTTGAATACATAAGGTCATTACCTGCCCTACGAAATCAGATTTTGTTATTATCTGAGCTTTAATGTAGGGCTCCTCCACAGAAGCAAGCGTACTGGGGTCGGGTAAATCACTCGGATTATTTACTATTAGCAATTCATCTTTAGTTGTTGTAGCACGGTAGCCAACGTTTGGAACAGTCGTAATAACCGTCATATCAAACTCACGCTCCAGGCGTTCCTGCACAATCTCCATGTGGAGCATTCCAAGAAATCCACAACGGAAACCAAATCCAAGAGCTGCCGACGACTCCGGCTCATAAACCAGAGAAGCATCATTGAGCTGAAGTTTCTCGAGAGAACTACGCAGCTCTTCAAAATCATCGGTATCCACAGGATAAATCCCGGCAAATACCATTGGTTTTACATCTTCAAAACCTTTAACTACATCTTTACAAGGCCGGTCTACCAGTGTAATGGTATCTCCTACCTTTACTTCTTTGGCTTGCTTAATTCCTGAAATAATATATCCAACATCACCTGCTGAAAGCTCCTTTTTGGGAGTCATTGTTAGTTTTAGCGTTCCAATCTCGTCAGCATGATACTTTTTGCCGGTATTTACAAATTGCACTTGATCTCCTTTGCGAATAGTACCGTGTTTAATTCTGAAATAGGCAATTATTCCCCGAAAGGAATTAAAAACAGAATCAAAAATCATAGCTTGAAGAGGTGCTTCAGGGTCACCTTTTGGTGCCGGAATACGATCAATTACAGCTTGTAAAATTTCGGGTACACCCATTCCTGTTTTACCGCTTGCCGGAATTACATCTTCAGGCTTACATCCTATAAGTTCCACTATTTGATCCGTAACTTCTTCGGCCATAGCACTATCTAGGTCCATTTTATTTAAAATGGGAATAATCTCCAGATCTTGTTCTAGGGCCAAATAAAGATTTGAAATGGTTTGAGCCTGAATACCCTGGGTAGCATCCACAATAAGCAGTGCTCCCTCGCATGCCGCAATCGAACGCGATACCTCATAGGAGAAATCAACGTGACCGGGAGTATCAATCAAATTCAAAACATACTTTTCACCATTTACCGCGTAATCCATTTGAATGGCGTGGCTTTTAATGGTTATTCCGCGTTCGCGCTCCAGATCCATATCGTCAAGAGTTTGCTCCTGCAATTCCCTGTCGGTAATGGTGCCGGTAAAATGCAGTAATCTGTCGGCCAGTGTACTCTTCCCGTGATCAATATGCGCGATAATGCAAAAATTTCGGATGTTCTTCATTCAGCAATTTATAAGTGTGCAAAAGTACTTAAAAACAGGGAGATTGTAAACAGGTTTTCTTTGATATAAAATGCGGTAGAGCTGATTTTAAAATTAAGAAAACAAGGCTGCCTATAAAAGGAGGGAGCTTGATAGTGTGAGGGTTAATTTGAGTGTTTTGGAAGTTCTCTTAAAACCTCGAATGGTCATCTTCCATTGGCGAAGTTAACTTCTTATCAGGCCCTTCTTCAAATGTAACCATCTCAAATAATGGAGCTAATATTGAAATAGAAGTTCCGGAAACAGGTGATTACACTTTTGAGTTCAACTATTTTGATTGTAGCAGCGCAGCTCAGGCAAACCTTACCTTTCTGGAAGAAAGTGATCCCGCCTGCATCACGAGCATTCAGGAAATAGATTTTAACAAGCAATTTACCCTTGCACCAAACCCTGCTTCCCATTTTACCGAGGTGAAATTTGAAATTCGCAAAGCACAGAATGTGCAAATAACCTTGACAACTGTAGATGGTAAAGTAGCATCAAAAGCGAAACACCGGCTACCGTCCGGAAAACCGAATCAAAGGATTAACCTCGATAATCTTGAATCAGGATCATATATTCTAACAATCAGAGGCGAAACTTTTAAATCTTCAGGATTGATTATAAAGAAGTAAATTGCTGACTTTGGATTAAAAGAATTCGGGATTTTTTCTTTGAATGCCGTTCTTATTTATCCCATCTTTCCAAATTGGAAATACAATAATGATATATTTGCAATACCATGGCCAACTAAATGGGCCTCTGGTACGTCATTTTATTAAATAAAGACTTATGAAATTCATCCTGATACTCTTATTTTTCGGAGTTTCTCTTTCCTCCTTCTCACAAGGTGATTTTGACAAAAGGCTTCTAGCTAAATTTAGTGAAGAACAAATATTGAAGAATGGAAGCTGATCATCAGAACTCTCTCGAATACTGGGAATATTATTTGGATAATAGTTATATCGTTGTTAGGAGATGCTACCGGCAAAAGCTCTAAGACTCTGGAGAAAGTATAAAAGTATAAGTCTCCTGAAAAACTTTAACATTCTGGAGCTACGACTTCATATGGATAGAATTGTAAGAAAGCTTATGATATCAGGCACAAATAAATGTCTGGTGTTCTTTCTAGCAATGAGTTTACTGAAAAGTTTAACGAATATCGCGCAAATAAATAATTCGATAAAAACGTTTACTCAGTATTCAAGTCGGTATTCTCGTTCGGTTTTTGCGCTTGCATTTCTTACTTCGCATAGTCAACCAATAGTTTCTATTTCAGAGGCAAGGACAACGATTACAGATGTATCCTGCGCAGGATCAGTAGTGATTACGGATAGCAATGTAATGGAGGAAATTATGATTCAAATGAATCGTTTGTCATAACTTCTTTATGTTGAACAGGATTGAAGGGACCAACCCACAGCTTTTAATTTTCCACCGGATCTTTCAACGGGTAATGTATGGGATGTGGATGCAAATTCGAGTCTTTGTTGTATTACGAAGGCGAGGAAAACAGGTGCTCCTTACTGGGTGAATTCAATTAGTGAATCTTATCCTGCCGGTGTTTTCTTTCTCGGACGGATCATGTTTCACATTTGTAGTTTATTTCAGGGAAGGTAGCTCTGGAGAAGGGTTTACTGCGAAATGATGTTAGAAGTTAGCCAACCGTTTGAAGAGTAGTACATGCTATTGACCCCACGGCGTACCCGCTCAGGATTGAGGGATTCAAATTCTACAACCCCGTCAATTCAAAATTTGTTTTAGCGACTCTATTTCATTGTCAATACTAATCTCGTTTTCCCTTGTCAGAGGCTAGAGGAAATGGATATGAGCAAACCGACGAAACTACGCTTTTCCGATATGGGATTGGGAGATGGAACAATTTATCAAGGTCTTGGTTTAGACTGAAATTTCTCATGCTTAACGATCCTTTTGGATATGTAGTTACGGTAATTATTATAGATGTGAAATGGGAAAGGTAAGAATTTGATAAGATTTACGTGTTAGTTGCTCCCGACCCAACTTCTCGAGTCTAGCTTGTGGACGACACTCTTTGTATTGGTGCTCACACTGTTAAAGCGGTGGAATACAAGGTGCTGACACAGTTGGTATAGACCGATCTACAGGAGCAATACTAGGTGGTGGAATTCTCGGGAATTCTTTGCATCTGCCAGATGGCAAGGACGAGAATTACGAAACATCAGGGATTAATATAGCTGAATTTGACGATGATCAAGTGATTGAATCTTTCGTGATTTTGTAAACTTCTGTGTGAACATGGAGCACTCATATCTTGGGGACCTTGAAGTGATGTTAACATGTCCACGGGTAACGTGTATCAATATGTTTCAATCCGTTACAGGCGATGGCCTATTTACTGGTGGGTTTGGTGGTGGAGACACCTATTTTGGTGCAAGATACCGATGCAAATGATGAGCCCTCTCCCGGATGGTGTTCCGGGAATGGTTTGGATTATTGTTTTAAGATGATGCAACCTTTGGAACACTTGCTGAAGAGTTTGCTGACGGAAATACCGTACCGGTCGCTACTTTTGGACGGGGGAGGTAATGCAATGGCTCCTGGAAATTATCAGCCCGAAGAGAGCTTTTTAACGAATTTTATCGGCTGCCCAATTAATGGGATGGACTCTTACAATCAGAGACAACTTATTCTCTGATGACGGGTTTGTATTAATTGGTCAATTTTCTTCTGACCCAAATATCAACCCCTCTACTGTTTATTACAGCCCAACTATTGTAGTGTTTACTGGGAAGCAAACACTGATATAATTGATAGATCAAGGGACTTCCATAGTAGTTCAGCCATCGTCAAACCCGGAAACAATCATTCACTTTTATTGCTATTGAAGAATTTGGATGTATACACGACACTATAGTCAATGTTTACGTTCGACCAGAAGTAAATCTTGAGGATGACATCGCCTGTGATTTAACACACACCTTACACCAATTGACGATTTGGGAAATTCTGTTTCAATGGGATTTATACGGTTATCAGCACACCATCTAATACATCCAACCTTGTGTTTGATCAATTGGCAGGTTCTACTTATTCTGCCGATACAGCATGAGTATGGTCATATACTCGTCTTATTTAATCTGAAGGGTTTTGTGGCTATACCGCTGAAGCCGAAATAGACTATCGTCCCGACCCGGTCGTCGCACCCCTGATTTCTGATACCGTTCTTTGTATCGGCGCCTCAATTGATCTTGATGCCGGACCACAGGAAGCAAATTCTGATAATTTTAATATCGTTTGGACGCAGAATGGAGGAAGTTATAACACCGAAGACTACTTGGTAACCGTGGACGAAACCGGTCTTTATGTTGTTTTTATTAGCGGCGTCTGCGGCACAGCATCCGATACTACAGATGTTGTGGCTATAACTCTCGACTTTGAAGCGAGTACTGTGTGTGGTTTGCAATCATCGGCAAGTGCCGAGCTCGACCCTCCGGGCCCAGGTGTTTGGAGCGGTCCTGAAAATATTTCCTTTAGCAATGCCAACCTTCTTAATACTCAGATATCATCGAGCCTCTTTGGAATTTATCCCATAACCTATACCGACGACAGGTGCCCGGCAGACGAAGTAACACATGACTTTAATTTTGTAGAGCAACCGGAAGCTGTTATTATTCCGGCGAACCCTGACTTTTGTGTAGATCTTGATGAACTTATTCTCAGTGCTACAGTTAATGGAAGCTTTAATGGAACCTATATCTGGAATGTCAACGGAACGCAACAACTCTCTCAAAACGACTCCTTGTTTTTTCCTGTTGAATACTTCGATCCATTGGAAGATTACTTGATTTCAGTTCTGGTGCAGGACGCATTCAGCGTATGTCCTTTAGCTACTGGTGAGACCAACTTTACCGGAAAATGGTGTACTTACAATATTCCAAATGTTGTAACGCCGAATGGTGATAATAAAAATGATCGATTCCATGTTGAATTTATTGAGTACTTCCCGAATACAAAGTTAACTGTGTATGACAGATGGGGTAAGACGGTTTTTGAACAAGCTAATTACGATAAGTACCAAGCATCAACCGGCGGTTGGGATCCAAACGATGTAAACTCGGGCACGTATTTCTACGAATTACTTATTCCACATGTGGATAGAATAGAATCTGGATATGTTCAGGTTTTAAAAGACGGATCCGGAGATTGATTTTCAATAAAAAGTAAAATAGTTAACAAGCCCGGGAACATTTTTCCGGGCTTGTTCATTATACATTTATATTTGTCGTCATAAATTTTTATTGTGAAGATTACAGAACACCTCAGCAAAAGCAAAAAAACTCTTTTTTCCTTCGAAATTCTTCCTCCTTTGAAGGGCAAAAGAATTGATGATATCTTTGAAGGAATTGACCCTCTTATGGAGTTTAACCCTCCATTTATCAATGTAACTTACCATCGTGAAGAATATATTTATAAAAAGTTCCCCAACGATCTTTTAAAGAAAGTAAGTATTCGGAAGAGACCCGGTACAGTAGGAATTTGTGCAGCTATAATGAACAAGTATGATATTGATGCCGTGCCACACCTCATCTGCGGAGGCTTCTCTGTTGAGGAAACTGAGAATGCACTTATCGATCTACAGTTTTTGGGAATAGACAATGTATTGGCGCTTAGAGGAGATGCAATTAACGGCGAAAGCACTTTTAAACCCGAGGAGAGTGGGCACCGCTATGCCGTTGATTTAATTACCCAAATCTCTGACATGAACAAAGGTATTTTGCTTCATGAAGAGAGCAAAAACACAGCGAAGAGTTTGTTTTGTATTGGCGCTGCGGGTTATCCCGAAAAGCACTACGAGTCTATGAGTTTAAAAACAGACCTCTCATACCTCAAGCAAAAAGTGGATGCCGGAGCAGACTACATTACCACACAAATGTTTTTTGACAACAAAAAATACTTTGATTTTGTAGACCGCTGCCGTTCTATAGGAATTACGGTTCCCATTATACCGGGAATAAAACCCATTACTAAGCTGCGCCACATTGCATTTTTACCAAAAACATTCTACGTTGACTTTCCGGATGACCTGGCAGATGATTTAATGCAGTGCAAAACCGATGCAGACGTAAATAAGGTAGGTATAAAATGGGCCATTGAGCAAAGTCAGGCTCTGGTAGATGCCGGCGCTCCGTGTATTCATTATTACACCATGGGGCGATCTGAATCAGTAAAGGCAATTGCAACGGAAGTCTTTGGAAAACGCTAGCTTCAATTAGCAATGGGTAAGTTCTCGACGAAAAAGGATTTACCGTTTTGATCTATGAATCAATTGAAATGATTTAAACTCTGATTTTCTTTATACCCTGAAAAGAATTCGTTTCAGGGGTGGGGCAGGTTTTATTGACCAGAGTCCGTTTACTAAATCACCTTGGCAATCGCTCAGTTTTCCTCGCACCTTTGCGTGGAATCTTGCTGCTCCCGTAAGGTTGGGGTGAAGAAAACTCTATCCGGCATACCTCACAACCCTACGCAGCAAGTCAGCATGCACTGTACACGCGAGCCCAGGCAGAGCGGAATTCGGTATTCTAAGTAATTATCAAGCAAAATGACTTGCTAATTGCCTATTGCAGATTGCGCATTAATCCCACGTCGCATCATCTCTGCAACATATTTACCTACGATATCAAATTCTAAATTTACTGTGTCGCCAGGGCTGAAATTCCGGAAATTGGTATGCTCATAAGTATATGGAATAAGTGCTACGGAAAACCCCTCTTCTGAGCTGTCGACCACTGTAAGGCTTACCCCATTAATCGTGATCGATCCCTTTTTAACCGTAATAAAATCGGTGGAAACCGCATGCGAAAAATAATATCTCCAGCTACCGTTTGTTTCCTCAACCTTCACTACCAACCCTGTAGTATCTACATGTCCCTGAACAATATGACCATCAAACCGTCCTGTTGGAGCCATACAGCGCTCAAGGTTCACCAAAGAGCCTATTGCCCAATAACCCAAATTTGATTTCTGGAGAGTTTCGCCAATAGCTGTTACGCGATGAGTTCCTTCCTTTACCTCAACCACTGTGAGACAAACTCCATCGTGAGCAACACTTTGATCAATTTTCAATTCATGACTAATCCCTGATTCGATGGTGAAATGAATATTTCCGCGGTCTTTTTCGATAGAACGAATAACACCAATCGTTTCAATAATTCCGGTAAACATTGCTTTTCTAACTTCTAATTCTGTGGTTTATCTGCAAAAACAGTAACATAACCCGACAAATTTACCGGATCGAGACCGGATAACCGAATGGAAAAGACCTTACATGTATAAAAATAAGTTCCATCAGTCACCTTCTCGCCAGTTTCTTTGTTGGTCCCATCCCAAAGAATATCAGGATCCGTAGTCTGGAAAACAATTCCACCCCATCTATTGAAAATTGTGAATTCTACTGATTCCACAGACCGATAAGGAAATGGTCCGAAAACGTCATTTCTCCCATCACCATTTGGCGTTATCACGTTTGGAAACTCATAAATAGGACAATTATCAAAGCAGAGAATATTACTAAACTCACTTTCATTTTGTACCACGGATCCATCGGGCCATAGTGACAGAGAATCTAAAGCAGTAATAGCATAACAACCCGCTATGGAGTTTTCAAAAAAGAGCTGAAAATCAGTTTGATTACTTGAGTTAATGGTTTCCAACAGTTCAAATTCACCACCTTCTACCGGTGAAAAATAAATATTGTAAGCCGTTACATCATCTGTTTCCGGACAAGTGACAATAGGATTGGTCCATTCAAAATCCAGACTGAATTCTACGCAATCTCCATCACCAGTAAACTCAGGCGGGCATGGTGGAGTGCGGTCATAAGGCTGAGCGCACACCTGTTGAGAAAAGTTTACAAGAGTGTCATTCTCTTCCACCGCCTGATAAGAACCACGGCTTATAATGTAGTAACAATAATTTCTATTATTATCAAGATTCTCATCAACATAGCCCACTTCAGTAGCTGTAGTGATTAATTCAAAAGGACCGGACCCATCAGTCTGACGGTAAATCTCGTACTCATAGTTAAGCCATGGAACTGCTTCCTGCCAGCTCAATCCCATTTGATTATCATTAGGGGTTAAAACCAGAAATATGGATGAAGCTTTATTGGACTGCGCAGCAAATTCACCATTGCTATATAGCTCTACCCGGTAAGTGTGAGCCGTGTCAGCAGTATTCAAATCGTTAGAAATAAATGATGTTGCCAGGTCGTCAATATTGGCTTCAGTGGTAGATTCGAAAACCAAATTAGCTGGATCGGAATACCCTTCCGAGCGAAGTAACTTATATTGGTAAGGCCCAGGAAAAATATCAGTATCGAGCTCTATGGGACTTCGCCAATAAATGGTATCAACTCCAAGCAGAGCTGTAATTCCAATACTGTTTTTTTTGATAATCGGTATCTCAAATTTTATCTGATCGCAAGACTCGTTGCTCGCGTAGCTTTCGGCACCATCGGCAAAACAGGCCACAACCATATAGCAGGTTTCCCTACCAAAAATAATTTCATCTGTATCCAAATAAGAGGTATTCTCCAACCCTTCCAGACTTGCTATTTGCGTAAAACCTGTATACTCCGGCACGCCAGTTTCGCAAGCATCCGGAATAAATCCGTAAGGTCCTATTCGCCTGTAAATTTTATAACCTGTTGCTTCGGAACACGGCGATTGATCCCAATTTAATTGAATAGAACTTCCTACGGCTTCCGCCAATAGATTTTCAGGTGCAGGCGCCACCACATAAATATTCATCGTTTCAATATCTACCAGATCTACTCCCGGCCCGTTATCCGTCGCCTGAAAAACTGCTTGATAAGGAGCCAGCCTCACATGGCTGCAATTGGTAGTCCAATTAAAGGTGGCTTCCACCGGTGGCAATTCCCCGCCCTGTGTAATAGGATCTGCCGGCGAACTGGGCACTACAAAAGGAGCACCAAATCCAGTAATTTTCACATTGGTGCTATTCGGATCGTCGGCAAAAACACTAAAATTTAAATTTTGGCCAGCTTCTACGCAAGTATCCTTTAGAGCTTCCAGTACCGGAGGCAAATTATCACAATCCGAAACTGTAATTTGCATGTCGCGAAGCACAGTACCAACACTGATACCATTTTGGAACTCTTCTACCAAAATAGCAATATTATACTCGCCAAGCCGCTGAGGCACTTCCCATATTATGGTTCCAGTTTGTGAATCTATACTTAGATTCTGAGCTGGATTAGGTGATATAACCCCGGCAGCGGGACCAATTTCATTGGGATATTTATAGAAACCAAGCGGAAATGTTTCACAATTTTCACGCATTCCCGGTACCAAACTGAACACAAGGCTATCGCCATCAGGATCAACAGCACCCGGACTATAAACCCATGGTTGATAAAGACAGGCATCCTGTAAACAGCCATTGGTAAAAACCACCGAGCTATTTCGCTCTACTGCAGCAGAAATGCGCAACGTGGTTTGAATAGCGAAGACCACAAGAACAGAATTCCCATTGTCAATATTCAATATATTGCCATTTCTATTGGGGTCAGTCACGCATATATCGTAAAGACCACTACCGGGAAAAGTGTGATTCTTTATGTAAATATTAGTTTGCGCGTCGCGCAGAGGGTCAAAAATTATTTCAGACCGCTCCAAGCTGTCTGCCGGTGATCCATCTCCCCAAAATATCGGTAAGAATGGCCTGTCAGCAGGAGCCGACGTTTTGGTGCAGGTGGTAACGGTAATCTCGTACGTATTTCCGGAAATATATCTATAGGTAATTTCCCCTGCTCGATTATGCGTAGCATACAAAGCCGAAACAATGAAAAATGAAGCTATTATTGTAATGAAAAAATGTTTCAAGTCCTGTGTACGTTGAGAGTTTTAAAGGTAGTGAAAAATCTGTTAGTTAAACGTATTTCTATATAAATCTATTGCGCTTTTCGGTCATCTCCACTCGAATACACGCAATAGGTTTGCAACAATAAAACATTAAATTAGCGCAAAATAAACATGTATGCCTGTTCCACTCAAGCTTAAATCTAAGCCTTCGGGCGAAGATGCGATTTGCCTAATTAATGGGAAAATCCCTTCTGCTTATGCCACGGATATTACAAATAGCGACAAGAAAGCCCTACTAGTTAAGCCTAAGGAATGGCAAAATTTGATTAGCACAACCATTTCTGGCATAACATATATTAATATCCCCGAAGCAAAAAAGGGTGTAAACGAGTTAGAACATTACCGCCAGGCGGGGGCCGCAATTTGGGATTTGCTTAAAGCCATAAACCGCAACAGTGTTACCATTGTTTCAGGCACTTCAGAGCAGGCATTGGCTATAGCCGAAGGGATATCGTTAAAGAATTACCGCTTTGAAAAGTACAAGAAGAAAAAAGACCCTTTCGAGATTAAAAGTATTGGCATCCAAAATGAAGTAAGCACGAAAAAAGAGGTTCAATCACTGATTGCGAAATTAGACGGCATTTGCTTTGCTCGCGACCTTGTTAATGAACCAGCCAATATTCTTACCGCTACCGAAATGGCTAAACGGATTAAGGAAGCAGGTAAGAAGGCGGGATACACCGTCGACATTTTTGGAAAAACCAAAATTAAAGCACTTAAGATGGGTGGACTGCTTTCTGTAAATCAAGGCAGTACAAAAGACCCTACATTTTCTATAATTGAATACAAGCCTTCCAAGCCTAAAAACAAACAACCAATCGTTCTGGTAGGAAAGGGAATTGTATACGATACCGGCGGTCTAAGCCTCAAACCGACTCCCAACTCCATGGATATCATGAAATGTGACATGGGCGGTGCCGCGGCTGTTGCGGGAGCAATTTATGCCGCGGCTGCGGCAGAACTTCCTGTGCACATTATTGGTTTAATACCCGCCACAGATAACCAGCCCGGCCCAGACGCTTATGCTCCGGGAGATGTAATAACGATGATGGACGGGACTAAGGTAGAAGTGATGAACACCGATGCTGAGGGGCGCCTCGTAATGGCGGATGCATTGGCTTACGCCAAAAAATTAAAGCCCTTGCTTACAATAGATCTCGCCACGCTTACAGGCTCGGCTATGGCTGCACTTGGCTATTATGCGGCTGCTATGATGGGCACAGCAGATGATTCTGCAAAATTGAATCTTAAAAATGCAGGCACCTCAAGTTGGGAGCGTGTAGTAGAATTTCCGCTTTGGGATGACTATGGAAACGACCTTAAAAGCGATATAGCTGACATTAAAAACCTTGGCTCACCATCTTTTGGAGGCTTAATCCATGCCGGGAAATTCCTGGAAGGATTCACAGATTACCCCTGGATGCATATTGACATTGCAGGCCCGGCATATTTACCTTCGTCGCGCGGATATTTGCCGAAAGGCGGAACCGGATTTGGTGTAAATTTGCTGTTTAATTTCCTGAAGGACTATAAATAATGAACCACATAAATAGAATTAGAATAGGTATTACCCTTGGCGATATGAACGGTATTGGGCCGGAAATCATTCTCAAAGCCCTTTCTGACAATCGCCTTTTTCAAAATATCACGCCTGTGGTATATGGATCAAACCGAGTAATGAACTTTTACAAAAAGGAATTTCAACTCAATGAAATAACCTTTCAAGGAATAAAAGATGCAGAGCAGGCAGTGCATAAAAAAGCAAATCTCATTTCTATTACCAAAGAAGAACTGCTTGTAGAGCCGGGAAAAGTTACTGCTCAGGCGGGCAAACTAGCTTTCATGTCGCTCCAACAAGCAGTGCAAGACCTCGCAAGTAATAAAATAGATGTGCTGGTAACTGCGCCTATCAACAAAAAGAATATTCAAAGCGAAGATTTTAATTTTCCTGGTCACACCGAGTACCTGGCAAAATATAGCAACGTAGAAGATGCCTTAATGCTGATGTGCAGCGAAACGCTTCGCGTAGGAATAGTTACAGGCCACATTCCTCTCAAAGACATAAGCGAGAAGATTACCAAAAAAGCCGTGCTCGACAAAATTCTTGCTATCGATAAAACACTGCGCCAGGACTTCTCAATAGAAAGGCCAAGGATAGCAGTTATGGGACTAAATCCGCACGCCGGCGATGCCGGATTGCTGGGAATGGAAGAGAAAGACACTATCATTCCAGCTATTCAAGAAGCACGAGACCAAGGAGTTCTTGCCGTTGGCCCCTACCCGGCTGATGGCTTTTTTGCGAGTTCAAACTGGAAAAACTTTGACGCTATACTCGCCATGTATCACGATCAGGGTTTGATACCTTTCAAGTCGATTGCCGGAGAATATGGGGTGAACTTCACAGCAGGGTTGCCGATTGTGCGTACTTCTCCTGCACATGGAACCGCCTATGACCTTGCAGGTAAAGGCATTGCGAGCGAGCAAAGTTTTAGGCAGGCGCTTTATATGGCCTGTGATATATACGATACCCGTATGGAAAACAGACAGCTTATTGCAGATGCCATGCAAACATCAAAAAAAGATTAAAATAAGGGTATTGAGTTTCTGAATTTTTGACTACATTTGCCGTCCTAATTATTTGGGGAGGTTGGTCATGAAAGAATTTATCATTCCCTTCTTTGGTTTAAAAGAAGGCATACATAAGTTTAAGTTCAATATTGACCGGTCGTTCTTTGAGGCTTTTGAAAGCAGCTTAATTGAAGACGCCGAGATTGAGATAAAACTCGAACTTGAAAAAACGAGCAGCATGCTTGTTTTAGACTTTAAGGCAAAAGGTAAAACTGCTGTGCCCTGCGATAGATGTGGAGATGATTTTACTCTTCCCATCAAGGCAAAAGAAAGAGTATATGTGAAGTTTGGTGATGAAACCTATGACCAAACAGATGATATTCTCGTACTTAGTCACGAAACGCATGAAATTGATGTATCGCATCTAATTTATGAGTTTTTAGTGTTGAGTTTGCCAAATAAGCGGGTGCATACAAAAAAAAGCGATTGTAATCAGGAAGCAATAGAGCGACTGGAGCAATTTAAAATCAAGGAAGAAGAAATAAAAACGACAGATCCCAGATGGGATGCATTAAAAAAATTGAAGTAACGTAAACTTATATATAATGGCACATCCTAAGCGAAAAATATCCAAAACCAGAAGAGATAAACGTCGTACGCACTACAAAACCAGCGGGCCTACTTTGGCTACTGATCCTACTACCGGAGAAGCGCATTTATACCACAGAGCACACTGGTATGAAGGGAAACTTTACTATAAAGGTAAAGTAGTAATGGACCCCACTGCCGCAGAATAAAGAATTGTAAAAGCAATTTGAATCAGCCACTATGGCTGATTTTTTTTTGTGTAGCATCTCAAAGTGTTCCCGCTACAATAAGTTTTCTAACTTAGCGGCGAAATCATATCCTTTTTTCCAGATAAACTGCAAATCAAATGACCAAAATACGGGCAGCAATTACAGCGGTTAATGGCTACGTGCCAGAAGATAAGCTAACGAATGCTGATTTAGAAAAAATCGTTGATACCAACGACGAATGGATCATAGCACGAACCGGAATCAAAGAACGAAGAATATTAAAAGACCCTACCAAGGCAAGTAGCGATCTGGGTGCCGAAGCTGTAAAAGGCCTGCTCAAAAAACGCGGCATATCTCCCGATGAAATAGATATGCTAATTTGCGCAACAGCTACTCCAGACCACCTTTTTCCCTCGACAGCTAACATAATATCAGACAAGTGCGGAATCAAAAATGCATGGTCTTACGATATTATGGCTGCTTGTAGCGGTTTTCTTTATTCCCTGGCTACCGCAAGCCAATTTATTGAAACAGGTAAGTACAAAAAGATTATAGTTGTAGGAGCCGATAAAATGAGTTCTATCGTAGACTATACGGATCGAAGCACATGCATTATCTTTGGCGATGGCGCCGGGGCTGTGCTCCTCGAAGCAAACGACGAGGGCAATGGAATTCAGGATTCAATTTTACATACCGATGGCAGTGGAAGGGAATTCCTTCATCAAAAAGCCGGTGGATCACTTAATCCGGCAACGGTTAAAACAGTTGAAAACAAAGACCACTTTATCTTTCAGGAAGGACGTACTGTATTCAAATTTGCCGTGAGCAAAATGGCTGATGTATCGGCCGAAATTCTTGAGAGAAACAATCTGACCGGTGATGATGTTAATTGGCTGGTGCCGCATCAGGCCAACTTGCGCATTATTGATGCGACCGCCAATAGAATGGGTCTGGACCCATCTAAAGTAATGATTAACATTCATAAATTCGGTAACACCACCAACGGAACAATTCCTATATGCCTCTGGGAATGGGAAGAAAAGCTAAAGAAAGGTGATAACATTATTCTGGCTGCCTTCGGAGGTGGTTTTACCTGGGGCTCCATTTATTTAAAATGGGCCTACGACGGCAAATAGCCGAAACATTTTTATATTTAACGCGCTGAATTATCCAACTCACCAATTATGAAATTAACTGAGATACAGGATTTGATTAAGTTTGTAGCCCGCTCGGGAGTTACCGAAGTGGAAATAGAACAAGCAAACTTTAAGATCACCATTAAAAGTGAATCCGACAAGAAGAAGGGAGCAAAAGGCTCACAGCAACAAATGCCGGAGGCATACCTCCAGCAACCTATGCAGATGATGCCGCAAATGATGCCACAGCAAATGCACGCTCAGCAACAGGCTCCTGCACAACAACAACAGCAACAAGCTCCAGCTGCTGAAACTCCGAAAGGTGAAAAAGCGGATGATGAATCAAAATACATTACCATAAAATCGCCAATGATCGGTACTTTCTATCGCTCAGCAGGACCAGACAAAGACCCATACCTGGCAGTAGGCGACGACATTAAGCCCGGTAAAGTTATTTGTATCATAGAAGCGATGAAACTATTCAACGAAATTGAAGCTGAAATGAGCGGAAAAATTGTGAAAGTTTTGGCAGAAGATGCATCGCCGGTTCAGTACGACCAGCCTTTGTTCCTGGTTGATCCTTCTTAAGGATTACACCTATTTTGAAACCTGACGTCACTTCTTATGTTTAAGAAAATACTTATTGCCAATCGCGGTGAAATAGCTTTGCGCGTTATCAGAACCTGCAAGGAAATGGGAATTAAAACCGTTGCGGTTTACAGCACTGCAGATGCAGAAAGTTTGCCTGTTCGCTTTGCGGATGAAGCCGTATGTATCGGTCCACCTCAAAGCTCTGAATCATATTTACGCATTCCCAATATTATAGCCGCTGCAGAAATTACCAATGCAGATGCCATACATCCGGGTTACGGATTCTTATCTGAAAATGCTAAGTTTTCTAGAATTTGTGCCGAAAATGGAATCAAATTCATTGGCGCTCTTCCCGAACAAATTGAGGGAATGGGTGATAAAGCTAGTGCTAAAAAAACCATGATTGCAGCGGGGGTACCTTGTGTACCAGGCTCTGAAGGTTTGCTCAAAGACGGCAAACATGCCCTTAAAATGGCTAAGGAAGTTGGCCTCCCGGTAATGATGAAAGCTACTGCCGGTGGCGGTGGTAAGGGAATGAGAGTTGTCTGGAAAGAAGAAGATGTAGAAAGCTCTCTTGAAGCAATCCAAAGGGAAGCACAAGCCGCATTTGGAAATGATGGGGTTTATATGGAGAAATTCATTGAAGAGCCTCGCCACATTGAAATTCAGATTGCCGGCGACCAGTTTGGTACATTCTGCCACATGAGTGAGCGCGACTGCTCAATTCAGCGTCGCCACCAAAAGCTTGTAGAAGAAACTCCGAGTCCGTTTATGACAAAAGCGCTTCGTAAAAAAATGGGTGAAGCAGCTATCAAAGCGGCCGCAGCCGTTAATTACGAAGGTGTAGGTACCGTAGAATTTCTGGTTGATAAACACCGCAACTTCTACTTTATGGAGATGAATACCCGTATTCAGGTAGAACATACCATAACTGAAGAAGTAATCAATTTTGACCTGATAAAAGAACAAATTAAAATTGCTGCCGGAATTCCAATCAGCGGTATTAATTACGAGCCACAGATGCACGCCATCCAATGCCGTATCAATGCTGAAGATCCCTTCAACGACTTCAGACCAAGTCCTGGGAAAATTACAGTTTACCACGCTCCCGGTGGCCACGGAGTTCGTATTGACACACACGTTTACGCAGACTATACCATTCCGCCAAACTACGACTCTATGATTTCTAAGCTTATCGTCGTAGCACAAACACGCGAAGAAGCCATCAAGAAAATGTACCGCGCCCTAAGCGAATACATTATTGACGGAGTAAAAACCACTATTCCTTTTCACATTCGCCTCTTTGAAGACGAGCAATTTAAGAAAGGTAATTTTACAACGAAGTTCCTGGAGACTTTCGATTTGAAGCCTTAAAGATTTTAATGGATTGATATTTATAAAATGCTGAATTTGATTCAGCATTTTTTTTTGATATTTCCTTTTCGGAAAACAAAAGATTTGAAATCAACCGTTATTAAAGACCAGCCACCTAAAACGATTAACACATTGAACATCGAAGATCCTGACGACCGCGGGAGTGCGTACGTACCACTAGCGTCAGGATTCACACACTTCGAGTACATCAGTGCGGCGCATCGGAGATCCTGATCGAAGCATCAGTGATTGAACATTCAAACTACCCAATAAAAGCCTCTTTCAATTCTTCAATCCGGCTGTCAAGCTTATTACGAGTATTTTCGAAATCCTCCTCAGACTTAAGCTCAGCATTTACACTGAAGTAAAACTTAATCTTAGGCTCTGTACCCGAAGGACGTGCAGTAACTTTGCTGCCATCTGCCAGATAAAACTGGATAACGTTGGATTTTGGCTGGTGGGTTTTGCCTTTCTCTCCTGTTTTGAAGTTAATCGTTTCATCAGTTAAGTAATCACGCATTTCAACGACTTCACTTCCGGCAATCACTTTCGGTGTTTCTTCACGGTATCCGGTCATGATATTGGCAATCTCTTCAGCACCGTCTCTTCCTTTGCGTACTACAGACACCAGACCTTCCCGATAAAGGCCAAACTGAAGGTACATATTGATCATTTCCTGAAAAAAGGAACTGTCTTTGTTTCTGGCCCATGCAGCAATTTCGCATAGCATCGCACCGGTTACCACCGCGTCCTTATCGCGCACTTCGTCGCCTATCATATAGCCGTAGCTTTCTTCGCCCCCACCTATAAATTTTTCTTTCCCTTCAAGGTCGCGAATCTTCGCAGCTATATACTTAAACCCGGTAAGCGTTACGTAACACTTTGTATCAAAATGAGCGGCAATTTTATCTGTAAGCTCTGTAGTTACAATCGTGCGACATACAAAACCATTCTGCGGAAGCTTTCCCATTTCCTTAAGCTGAGAAAGTTGGTAGTAAACCAACATTGAAACGGTTTCATTTCCATTCAGCAGCACCATTTCTCCATTGAGGTCTTTCACGGCAATTCCTACCCGGTCCGCATCAGGATCGGTTCCCATCAGTATTTCTGCATCAACCTTTTTAGCAAGATCCAGAGCCAAGTCCAGAGCCGCTTTTTCTTCAGGGTTTGGTGAATGTACTGTTGGGAAATCACCATCAGGTTTTTCCTGTTCTTTAACAATATGAACATTTTCAAAACCCAAGTCGGCAAGTAGCTGTGGCACTTGGGTAATACCTGTTCCATGTATGGATGTGTAGACAATAGGCATATCCTTTTCTGCCGCAATAATCTCAGGATGAATAGATTCTTTTTTGAGGGTATCACGGTAAATCTGATCTATATTTTCTCCGATAATCTCTATCAGCTCCGGTTTTACATCGCCGGCAACTTGTGTAGGACTGGTAATTTTAGCAACTTCTTCAATGATCGCTTTATCCTGAGGTGCAACAATCTGTGCACCGTCGCTCCAATAAACCTTATAACCATTGTACTCCTTTGGATTGTGCGAAGCAGTAACCACAATACCGGCTGTGCACTTAAAGTGCCTTACGGCAAATGAAAGCTCAGGAGTAGGACGCAGATCAGGAAAAAGATATGCCTTTATTCCATTTGCAGCCATCACCTCAGCAGCCTTCCGGGCAAATAGGTGGCTGTTGTTTCTAGGATCGTGGGCTATCGCAATGCTTTTTTCACCATCCACATTCTTATTGATATAGTTCGCTAGGCCCTGAGTCGCCATGGCTACTGTGTAGCTATTCATGCGATTTGTACCAGCTCCCATCACTCCGCGCAAGCCGCCGGTTCCAAATTCAAGACCTTTGTAAAATGCGTCTTCCAGACTCTTTGGGTCGGTATCTATTAAAGTTTGAACTTCTGTTCGTGTATTTTCATCAAATGCGTCGCTAGTCCAAAACTGCGCCTTTTCTCTTATTGTAGCATCCATTAATTGGTGTATTTCTCAACGTAATATTTTACTGTTTTCTCAATTCCCGATTCAAAATTTTCGCTGGCCTTCCAATTGAGCTCCTTGCTTATTTTGGAAGCGTCAATAGCATAGCGTTTATCGTGGCCGGGACGATCTTTTACAAATGTAATCAGGTCTTTGTGGCTTCCTTCTGCTGATGGAAATAATTCGTCCATCAGTGCACATATTTTCTCTGCAATATACAGATTAGTACGTTCGTTTTTGCCGCCAATATTGTATGTCTCCCCTGGCCTTCCTTTGGCGAAAGCCAAATTAATACCTTGACAATGATCAGTTACATACAACCAGTCACGCACATTCATTCCATCCCCATAAATGGGAATACTCTTCCTGTTTACAGCACTTCTTATAATGGTGGGAATTAATTTTTCATCGTGCTGGTGAGGGCCATAATTATTTGAGCAATTAGTAGTTACCACATTCATCCCAAAGGTGTGAAAGTAGCTCCGCACAATCATATCGCTTGCCGCCTTGCTCGCACTATACGGACTGTTTGGCGCATAGGGTGTGGTTTCCTTAAACAGGCCCTGGGCACCTAATGATCCATACACTTCATCTGTGCTGATATGAAGGAAACGGTTATTCTCTTTTCCCGGTTTTGGTTTAAATGGTTCTTCCATCCAATGATTTCGAGCTACATCGAGAAGGGTGAAAGTACCATTAACATTGGTGGTAATAAATGCTTCAGGTCCTGAAATGCTATTATCAACATGCGACTCGGCAGCAAAATGAATCACACCGTCAAAATCATACTGATCAAAAAGCTTCTGAACTAACGCTCTGTCTCGTATATCTCCTTTTATGAAAGTATACCGATCATTTGAAGCAAAAGACTCCATATTATTGGCGTCTCCGGCATAAGTCATGCTGTCGAGATTGATTATTTCAAGGTCAGGGTTTTCTTTTAACGATAGCTCTATAAAATTTGATCCTATAAAACCCGCACCGCCAGTTACTAGTGTCTTTTTACTCATTTAATTCGTTCATTTTATGCAAGCAGGCCTTTAGCCCGTTGCGCCAAAAAGGAATCTCAATTCCAAAAGTATTTTTTATTTTTTGTTTGTCTAAAACACTGTAATTCGGCCGTTTAGCCCTGGAAGGAAATGTATCGGAAAGTACGGGCTCAATTTCGGTATTCAAACCGGTTAAGTCAAAAATAGCATGCGCAAAGTCAAACCAACTGCAAACCCCTTCATTGCTATAATTATAAGTACCGTAAGTCGGTTTTTGAAGTTTTATAATATCAATGATTGTTCCCGCCAGATGCTCTACGAAAGTGGGAGTTCCCACCTGATCATAAACCACCTTAATACTCTTTTTCGATTTTCCCAGTTTAAGCATGGTTTGCAGGAAGTTATTTCCATCTATCCCATAAAGCCATGACGTTCGGATAATAATGTGTTGATCTAAAATAGATCGAATAGTCTCTTCACCGGCCAGTTTCGTTTTGCCGTATTCACTCGTGGGATTCGTTTCTGCTTCTTCCGTAATTGGGACCGGAGAAACATTTCCAAAAACATAATCGGTAGAAACGTGGATGAGTATCGCATTTTTTTGCCTGCACGCTTCTGCGATAGGAGCCAGAGCCGCAGCATTAATTCGCTGAGCAATCTGAGGTTCATCTTCAGCTTGATCTACCGCAGTGTAAGCAGCACAATTTACCAGCACATCAAAATCTTCTCGCTCCAGCTTTCCTAGAATTTTCTCGGTTTCGGATAAGTTTATTTCATTCCTACCTATAAATTTCCAGGAACCTGCTACCGAAATCCGTTGCAGTGCCTTGCCCAATTGGCCATCCCTACCAAGTACTAAAACTTTCTCCATTAGGCCAAAAATACTAAGTTGCCCGCTCGTATGGGGCATTATTCTCTAAATTATTGTAAAATCGCATTCTATAAGTCTTTATTATGAAATCGTTTTTTCTTGGATTAGCCCTGATCCTTACTGTAAATATTAGCATCGCACAGGATAAAAATTACACTCTCAACACCTCTGTATTCTACAATTCGGAAGGGCCTGAACTTTCTTACAATCAAGTAATTGATGAAATTAAAGATGCAGATGTAGTTCTATTTGGCGAACTGCACAATGATGCGATGATACATTATATCCAGCTCAGAATGGTTAAAGACTTAATGAAGACTGAGAATCTAGTTCTCGGTGCAGAATTTTTTGAGCGAGATGACCAGCTTAAAATAAATGAATATA
The DNA here is from genome assembly GCA_963748925.1 of uncultured Cryomorphaceae bacterium. GTDB lineage: Bacteria > Bacteroidota > Bacteroidia > Flavobacteriales_D > Cryomorphaceae > Cryomorpha. Next base: position 586,766 of record CAVVKG010000007.1, read on the forward strand.
CATCTGGGCTTATTCCGGCCAGAAACTTTGAGTCTGAAGCAAGACTTTGGCCAAATTACGATACTGATTACAAACCCCTCGTAGATTTAGCCCGCGATTCAGGCATTACGTTTATTGCAACAAATGTACCCAGAAGGTATGCCGCACTCGTTGCCAAAGGAGGCCTCGATACGCTAAGTGTACTTTCTAATGAAGCAAAAAAGCTATTGCCCAAATTACCTGTAGCCTTTAGTATGGATACTCCGGGATACAGCGAAATGATAGAAATGATGGGCGGCCACGGTGCCGGCTCCGACAACATTATACAGGCTCAGGCGCTGAAAGATGCAACTATGGCAGAGTCTATTGCAAATAACCTTGAAAAAAATACCCTATTTGTTCATATCAACGGTGATTTCCACTCAGCTAGTTATGGTGGAATTTACTGGTATCTCAAA
>CAVVKG010000008.1:0-566602 GCA_963748925.1 uncultured Cryomorphaceae bacterium
GATTCGACCCGCAGGATACCGAAATAGACAAAAAAGATATTCGCCAGAGGTTTAACGATTTTGCGCTCAGTGCCGATTATAAAAGTTACTATAGGGACTCTGCTCGCATTCACCACAACATTGGACTGGATGCCTATTATTATGCAGATAGTTACGATGCAAATGAAATAGGTGTGAACGCCACTACTCAACTGCGTTCTTGGAGAGGTGAAAACTATTTCACACTTGATGGAGGTTTGGATTTAATATCGTACAGTACAGGTGATTTGGCTCCCTTTGAATTCATGAATGATACCACGGGAATAGTACTTCCCGGGGGATCTTATACCAATGCTATTTTTAATGCCACTCCCCGTATTTTGGTGACCAAGGGTGGGCTAAGAGCTATGGCTGGTATGGGAATTTATGCTCAGTTTGATAGCAAAGCTAAAGTTCACATCTTTCCCGATGTGGAGGTTTCTTATTCTCTTTTTGACGATCTTTTTATACCATATGCAGGAATAACCGGAAAGGTAGATCGAAATAGCTATAAAACGCTGAGTCGTGAGAATCCGTTTATCCTGTCTAATACCGCTCCGTTTTATGGCGATGGCAAGCCACTGGTCAATTCTGTTGTAAAACTCGATCTTTATGGTGGTATCCGCGGAAGCATAAGCGATAAGTTGAGTTTCAATACGCGGATTGGACTAAAGAATGTAGATAATACACCACTTTTTGTCAATGATACCCTGGTTAGCGCAGAAAATAGATTTTCAGTGATATACGATCAGGTGAATACATTTTCGATGCTTGGCGAATTGTCATATAGAAGCGGCGATAAATGGTCGGCAACTGCTCGAGGGGAGGTCTTTTCTTATAGCACTGACAATGAAGACGAAGCCTGGCATATGCCAAAATATAGGTTTTCATTGCTTGGATCGTATTCTCTTTTCGACAAATTCCTGGTTGGTGCCGAAATAGCCTTCGTTGGAAAACGATATGCTAAATCGCTTCGTTCTGTTTCTGATTTAGATATTCAGCCAACGGGGTACTACAAGGTAACCCTTGACCCCTATATTGATTTATCATTAAACGTCGAGTATAAATATTCTGCACGGCTTTCAGCCTTTGTTGAAGCGAATAATCTGACAGGTACGAAGTACGATATGTATTATCGATTCCCCGTTCAGCGCGTATTTGTGATGGGTGGGCTTAAATTTTCTTTCTAGGAAAGAATTTAAAAGGACTTCTTGAATGCATTTAATGCTGAGATTCCACCACCTTAGTTATAATTTGACATAAAGTATAACGAGTCGGCCGAGAATCTTTCTTTATATAATTATTTCTTGACGCACTCATAAAATAATCAACCGTTTAGTCGCTGAAAAAGTGTGCTTTACCCCCTTAAATGGGGTCTTTTTTAAGAAACGAAATCTGAACTGTTAATAACGTCATATAATTGTTGAAAAACCATAGTGTTTATGCGGCTTTTAAGGTAATGTTAGGGTTTAAATTCGTATTTTTGTGAGAACGAATTTTCTACACACATTTAGAAATATATGACTGAAGAACAGAAGAAGAATAACACAGGTTATTCGGCTGGTAATATCCAGGTGCTTGAAGGATTGGAGGCCGTACGTAAGAGGCCTTCAATGTATATTGGAGACACTGGATTAAAAGGATTACACCATCTTGTATATGAGGTAGTTGATAACTCTATTGATGAGGCGCTTGCAGGCTACTGCGATGTTATTGGTGTCTTTATCAATGAGGATAATTCAATAACCGTAAAAGATAACGGAAGGGGAATTCCGACAGACTTTCACGAAAAGGAAGGAAGATCGGCACTGGAAGTAGTAATGACCGTGCTTCACGCAGGTGGTAAGTTTGACAAAGACACTTATAAAGTATCCGGAGGTCTTCACGGTGTAGGGGTAAGTTGTGTAAACGCGCTTTCTGAACAACTAATTGCCACCGTTTACCGCGATGGTAAAATATGGCAGCAGGAATACAATATCGGTAAGCCTCAATACGATGTGAAAATTATTGGAGAGGCCGACGATTCTGGTACTCAGATCCACTTTAAACCGGATACGACAATATTTTCAGAGAACATATATAGTTACGATACGCTAGCTAGCAGAATGCGTGAACTTGCTTTCCTTAATAAAGGAATTCGCATAACACTTACCGATAGACGCCAGCTTGATGAAGAAGGTAATCCAATAGGAGAGGAGTTCTATTCAGAAGGAGGACTTTATGAATTTGTTCAGTTTTTGGACGAATCAAGAGAACCACTGATTAGCGCACCCATCTACATGGAAGGTGAAAAGAGTGGAATCCCTGTGGAAGTAGCATTGATTTATAACACTTCTTTCTCTGAAAACATTCATGCCTACGTAAATAATATCAATACGCATGAGGGTGGTACGCACTTACAGGGTTTTAGACGTGGTCTTACTGCTACCCTTAAGAAATACGCCGAAGATTCGGGAATGCTTGCCAAGCTCAAGTTTGACATTGCAGGAGATGACTTCCGTGAAGGACTTACCGCAGTTATTTCTGTAAAAGTTCAAGAACCACAATTTGAAGGTCAGACAAAGACTAAATTGGGAAATCGAGAGGTGAATGCTCCGGTATCTCAGGCAGTGTCAGAAATGCTTTCCAATTACCTTGAGGAAAATCCAAACGATGCAAGAACCATCGTAAACAAAGTTATTCTGGCAGCTCAAGCCCGCCATGCCGCCCGTAAGGCGCGTGAAATGGTACAGCGTAAGAATGTGCTTACTGGAAGTGGACTTCCTGGTAAACTCAGCGATTGCTCGGATAGAAATCCAGAGAATTGTGAGGTTTATCTAGTCGAGGGAGATTCTGCAGGTGGAACTGCAAAGCAGGGAAGAGACCGTAATTTTCAAGCGATTCTTCCATTGCGTGGTAAAATTCTCAACGTGGAGAAAGCTATGCACCACAAAATCTTCGATAATGAAGAGATAAAAAATATCTACACGGCCCTAGGAGTGCGCGTAGGTACCGAGGAAGATAGCAAAGCTCTTGATACTAGTAAATTACGTTACCATAAAGTAATAATCATGTGTGATGCCGATGTAGATGGTAGCCACATTGAAACTTTGATTCTTACTTTCTTCTTTCGTCATATGCGCGAACTTATTGAAGGAGGAAATATTTATATCGCTACACCACCGCTCTATCTTGTTAAGAAAGGTGGGTCACTTAAGTACGCGTGGAATGATAAACAGCGTGATGAATTTGTGGAAGAGCTGAAAGGAAATGGGAAGGAAAGTAGTGTTGGAATTCAGCGATATAAAGGTCTTGGTGAGATGAACGCCAGCCAATTGTGGGATACGACAATGAATCCTGAATTCAGAACGTTGCGTCAAGTAACGATAGATAATGCGGTAGAAGCAGATCGAATTTTCTCTATGCTTATGGGAGATGACGTTCCGCCACGTAGAGCTTTTATTGAAAAGAATGCGAAATATGCGAAGATTGACGTTTAACTAAAACTGAAATCAAACAATTTAACGGTGCTCTTTTCAAGGAGCACCGTTTTTTTATGGAGAATTTTTAGAATCGATTTTTGCCCTGTCGCTTAGGTAAATGTCTAAAAAGATTGGAAGGTGATCGCTATAACCCCCTTTGTATGCAGGCCCTTGAAAAGTGCGCAGAGGCACTGCATTTCCGGCTGCATTTTTTGTTAATAGCCAGGGTGCATCAAAAATTCCTACTGACCCAGGGCGTGTATTCGTGCTTTCTCCTGTTAGTAAAGAATGACTCACTATAAACTGGTCAAGAACACCCCATTCTCCTGCAAAGGAATGAGTTCCGAATCTATACTTAATAGGAGCCATAAGGTTTATTAAGTCACCATTGCCAGCCTCTTCCGGCTCAAGCTTCGCATTGAGTATATCTTTTACACTGATATCATCAGGCTCGTCATTGAAGTCGCCGGTAATTACAATTAAGGGGTCTTTAAACTTGTCATTTAAACTGTCTACTTTCTGCCGCACCATTTCGGCTAGAAACGCTCGCGATGGTTCTGAGCTAAATTGTCCGCCATAGCGCGAGGGCCAGTGATTAATAAATACGTGAAGCGTATCTGAGTTTGGCAAAATCCCCTTGACATAGAGCATGTCGCGTGTTTTTCTTTCGGGATCAAAGGGAAAAATTACTTCGTAATACTTATATAGAATTAAGTTGAATTTTTCGGGTCGATATAAGCAAGCTACATCTATTCCCCTTCTATCGGGCGAGTCTTCATGAATAATGTTGTACCCGACATTTTTTAGCGGGGAGAATTTCGTAAACCCTTCAAGTACCCATCGGCTTTCAACTTCACACACTCCCACAATGTCAACGGGCTCCCACCCACCAGCAGCAATGATGGTTCGCGCAAGACCGGTAGATTTCTTCTTATACTTCCCGAAAGAATAGTGGTTTTCGCCTTCAGGGGTAAAGGCTTCATCTCGCGTAAGGCTGTCATCTTCCAGATCGAAGAGATTTTCCAAATTGTAAAAGCAAATTCTAAAGTCCTGCTCCGATCGACTTTTTATAGCGTCCTCATACCGCAGAAAGGGCTCTTCCTGTCCTTTCACAAGTAGTGAAAAGCAAAGAGCCATCAGGGTGAAGAGGAGACTGTGGATTTTCAACTTGTTTTTAGCTGTTTAGACTTAGCGTTATAGATTAGATAAATTCCGGCTATCACAAAGGGAATACTCAAAATCTGTCCCATATTAATTGGCAATCCATCTTCGAATGCCTCTTGGTTAACTTTAAAGAACTCATCAATAAACCGAAGAGTAAAAAGAATAACAAGAAATAATCCGAAAATAAAGCCATTATTTAATTTGTGGCGCTGAGTTTTCCAGATATAAAATAGCAAAGCCATCAAGAGTAAACAATAGATCGCTTCGTACATCTGTGCAGGATGTCTAAAGTCTAAGGCCATTTCTGGTGGGTACGCTTGCACAAATTTAAAGGCCCATGGCACATCCGTTATTTTACCAATAATTTCAGAATTCATTAGATTACCTGTCCGAATACAGGCCCCGGTAAAGCAGACTACTATTACCAACCGATCGAATACCCAAAGAAAATTAAACTTGTACTTTTTGCAGTAGAGATATATTGCAATAATGATTCCGATGGCTCCGCCATGACTGGCCAAACCACCTTTCCAAATTTGAAAGATTTCGAGTGGGTGGCTTAGATAGTAAGATGCATCGTAAAAGAAAACGTGACCCAGCCTGGCTCCGATAATTGTGCCGATCACCACATATATAGTTAGGTCTTCTACATTCTGCCGGGTTTTTCCATCTTTTTCGAAAATATGAAACAAGATGTACTGGCTCACTAGTAAGCCTGTCACGAATAAAATGCCATACCAGCGCACGGGCCAGTCTATAAAAGGAATGGTAAATGCCTCGGGATCTACGTCCCATATAATTGTAAGTAGAGTATTCAAGTCAAATGGTGTATTTACCCTGCGAATTTAATCAATCAAATTAGAGTGCATAAAAAAAGCCTGCCGAGTTAATAAACTATCCGGCAGGCTATCATTTTTATTTTTGCTGACTATTATCGAACGACCGTAATAAAACCTGTAAACTCAAATTTTTCTTCAGTAGTCGCTGAGGTTACCTTTATTAGGTAGGTGTAAATTCCCGTGTCAACATAATGGTCATTTCCGTTACTGCTACCATTCCATCCTTCATCAATATTAGCCGTTGTGAAAACCTGATCACCCCACCTATCAAAAATGGTTAGTTTATAATTTGTAGCGTCAATAGTGGCACCAACTGGTTTCCATATATCATTAATGCCATCTTCATTGGGAGAAAAGCTATTAGGAATATACCACAACAAATCATCTTTTATTATCACTTGTTTGGTAAGCGTATCCATACAACCATTGATATTAGTTGAAAACAAGGTCACAGGATAAGTTCCGGAAGTGTCCTTTGGAAATGTAAACGTCGAGATTCTAAAATCGCTTTCTCCGAGAACCGGGTCATCCCCGAAAGTGTACAGTGATTTTTGGACTGGACCGGGAGTGGAAACATCCTGAAAAGTAATTCGTGTATCTTTTGTCGTTGTGGGTAAAGGATTGATATTAAAATTCGCTTCAAATTTTGGCGGGTCAACAAGACTTACCAATTGTGAGATCTCGCAACCATTAGAATTTTTAGCGATTACTACGTGCTCTCCTTCACAAAGTGTACCTAAATTGTTAGACTGGTAAGATTCTCCTCCATCGAAACTATATTCAACCGCATCTGGTGAAATCACTTCTACTTTACCATCACAGGATTCCGCACAGAGTGGCGGAGTCTGAGTTAAGAATATTTCCTGAGCTTCGGGCTGTCCTATTTCGAAAATAGTAGAATCAGCACATCCAAAGTCATCAATAATTTTCACCTGATAGGTACCTGAGCAAAGCGAGTCTCTTGTTTGTGGTATTAATCCGGGGGTGCCATTCTCGTACCATTCATATACATAGCTTCCTCCGGTTACGGTACCACCATCACCAATTCCAACAGCAACACCTGTACATTCATTATAACATAGAGCGTCTTCGCTTACAATAATCAAGTTAAGCGGATCTGAGAATTGAATTACAATATCATCTGATGCCGAACATTGAAAACCGTTATCATCTGTCCATGTTAGCGTTCGAGATCCACCACCGGGAGTGGTGCATGTGGCAATAGCATGGGGGTCATGAATATCGCTAAACTCAACATCTGCCGCAGCTGTCCATGTTCCAAGACCCAGTGCATCGTCAGCATTCAGCTCATAAGTGAGTGCACATGCTGTCGCGTCAGGGCCAGCCTGAGCATTTGTTTGACAACACGTAGCATCCGTTGCTGGTAAATAAGTTATTATAAGGTTTGAGGTTCCCTCACACGTTCCATTGGTAACAGTGTAGGTATAATTGAGATTTCCTCCATCCACAAAATCAGTCGGGTTAATCTGGTTTGAAACCACATTTCCGTCTTGATCCGTCCATACCCCTCCAAGGGTTGGATCTCCTCCTAAATAATCAGTAAGGAATGCTATTGGAGAATTGTAACAGAGCGTAGTGTCTGTATCCAAACCGGGATCTGCGAGTGCATCAGGTGAAACAGTAACTTGATCAATAATAAGGCAACCCGGCAATCCTATTGGATATGCGGACACCGTGTATACAGTAGTTTGATTAACTACAGCAGTAGGATTTTGAATATTTGGATCAGACAGCCCAGTTGCGGGAGACCATGACCAGATTAAATCGGATCCTGATCCTGAGCCTACCAGACCGGCTTGAAGAGTCACGGGATCCTCGCAGTATGTTAAATTAGGGCCGGCAGTGATTTCAGGTCCTTCTATAACTTCTACAGTGATTGTGGTATCAAACGTACATCCAAAATTATTCGTCGCAAAGAAAGTATAGTCGTAACTTCCAGGAGTATCGTAAGATGTTTCGATGGAATTTCCATTAGATGAGGTGCTTATGATATTTGGACCTTCCCAGAATGATGAATCAGACTCAAGCCCTACAACCGGTGTAAATGTTGTTACATCAGGAAATAGTGCAGGATTGAAGTTGATCCCCCATTCAAAGATAAATCCGTTGTCAGCTCCGAGATTATCGAGTACATTAAAAGTCCAGTCACCATTTAACGGACATCCTACCAAGTCGCAGAGATCATAATCGCTTTGATAGATTCCAGGAGGAACTGTGTTTCCCGGAGTTAATGGGGGAGGTCCATTTACAGGTATTGCTGTAGCATCCGATAAATTTCCATTTGTCTGGCCAGGAGCCCACGCATAGTCATATCCTATTCCAGGGTCTTGTGACAAATCATCAATAGCTTCTCCAAGGAAAGTTCCTCCACCACCATTGGGATATTCTACCATGATCACATTGGTTCCATCTGGACAAGTAATTGACATTTGTAGGTCACCCAAATAGGAGTGCTCCATATTTACAAAAACATCTAAAAAATCATCGCAATTATCTAAGGTTGCTCCGGGCTCAAAAAAGTCAAAAGTGAGAGTGGATGAGTATGAGAAACCGGCACCATCGGCAAGATAAGTTTCGCCTGCAACCACTTGTGGTGGGAGGGCTGTCCACGTAATACTTTGAACCGGATTACCATCAATTGTACTCTGTCCATCACCAACACATACAGGAGACTCGAAATTAGTGTTGAAAATAGGAATAGTAGAAACCAATACCTGAAGGGGGTCAATATTCAAGCTTCGACATCCATTGTTGTCAATCACCGATAAGGTAACAAGGTACTCGCCTGGCTCTGTGAATGAATGAGTTATGTCTGAAGGTGTTGTTAAAGTATCAATGCTTCCATCATCGAAGTTCCAAACCCAGTATTGTAAATTGAATGTTGGTTCTGCAAAGGAACCATTATCGCTGAATGTAACGGGTGCATTGAGACATACACCTACCGATTGTTCTATACCAGGTGGTGTTGGGTTTGTGATTTCCGATGCAGCGGTTGGGGTTGCGCAAGGCGTAGTGCAGGAAACATTTGCTTCCCATCCAGGGAAAGTTCCACTGCCATTTGGATTGGATTGAAAAACGAAAGTGAGACAACCCGAAGTGTTATTAATAGTTCCTGTAACTGGAAGCCCTTGAAGAGCATTCCCCGTATAACTTCCTAAGCCAGTAGCCGAGGCATCATCTCCATCATATATAAATAGGTAGTCACTGTTATTAGGATTGGGACTTTGATACAATGCAAAAGCCACAAATTCAACTTGGATAACATCTCCTGGATTATCAGGGCAGATGGTAAAGGTGTAGTCATTACCAGCTGTATAAGGTAAACCTCCAGGCCCACCGTCATCAATAAAAACGCCACCACAGGTAGTTACATCTCCATTGGTTATTACAATATCTTGTGAATTTCCAACAAGTGGAATGGATAGAGTAAAAGAAATGGCAAGTAGCCAGGCACAAAAATTATAAAATTTACTTATTTCTAGATTTCTCATTCTTATTCAGATTCAGAGAGTCGTTTTTTTTCAGTTAAAGAAATGGGAAGTATAACCAGAACTTTATCACTTCCGGATATTTTGTAATATGAGTAAAAGTCTTGTTTAATTACAAAGTTATAACCCATTAGGTTGAGTTCCCCGTTTTCGATTAATTCTATTGTAATTGTTGGAAGACCCGGGTATAAAGCAGAAACCTCAGATATCATAGGATAAGCAGGAACATCCTTCTCACCAAAACTTGATAGATGGTATCCATGTCGATTTAGGTAAGCATATTGTGCATAACCAATTTCAGTTTCCTGAATTGAATCCAGCTTCTCTGCTGGTAGAAAAGTGCTTAATACCGCATAGTCATCTGCACTTTGAGCCTGGCCACTTCCATAAGCAAGTAGTGCCAGTAATACAGCAAATATTTTAATGGATTTCATAAGGTTTCAAACTTTCAATGTATTGACGATATAAAAGTAACGTAGTTGTATTATCTCACAACTGTAACGATTCCTTTCATATCAATTTCTTCAAGTGATACGTTGTTTTTGGTTTCAATCATCCAGACATAAACACCGGGTTCAACATAAAAGTTGTCGTTCATCATGCCACCGTTCCATTTTTGATCTACATCAGTAGTTGAAAAAACGAGAAGCCCGTAGCGGTTGTAAACGCTTAGTTTGTAATCGTCTCCGTCAACATTCGTCAAAACAGGTGCCCATAGGTCGTTCTTACCATCACCATCAGGGGTGAATGCATTAGGAACGTAAATAAGCATTTCAGGCTTAATTTGAAGCAAGTCTGTATACTCATCCATACAACCCGTGATTGGATCAATGGCCGTTAAGGTAATGGAGTAGTTGTCATTGATACCATCAGGGAATTTGTAAACTGGCTCAAATTCATTAGACGTATCAAGTGAATCAAATTCCCAGAAATAGAATACTTCATCTCTACCTATCGTTTTGTTTTGAAAGAAGACGGTTGGGTCTTCGCTGGAAACGGGGTCAGGAGTAAAGCTGAAATTCGCTCTTGGTCCGGGCTCCACAGTTATGGTCATTGTATCAGTTGCAGAACATTCTCCATTTGTCGCTGTAAGCACATATTCAAAGGTTTTTGCATATGGACCACCTAAAGTTGGCTGAAACATAGTATTCGAAGAATTCGGAGCTGATAAATAGTCTTCCGGACTCCATGAGTATGTAAGATTTGGTGCAGCATTTACTCCAATATTTACCGGCCCGTTATAAGAACAAATCGTGTCGCTCGTTAAAATAGGAGCATTTGGAAGTAATACAGCATCGATATAAGTGAAATCCATAGGCTCTGAAGTACAAGTTGGGTTTGATCCATCTTCAATATAAAGAACTCCGAAATTCACTGGGTTCTCTGGTTGAAGGGTCTCAAAATAGTCGCTGTAGAGACCGGTAGCTGTTGTTGTATCGCCATTTAAAACATATGTTACATTAAACGGAGGTACACCTTCCAGATCTATTCCGATCTCAACTTCTTCACCTATACATACGGCAGACTTGCTAGCCGTGATTTCTCCTGTAGGCAATGGGTTAACCAGAAGAGATGCTTGACTGGTAAGAACTTCACCGGTGCAGTTTGCATCGCTTACACCTATAAGTACATAGTCTCCATCTACACTTGATTCGAAGCTATATCCGTCGGTAATACCAGTGAGTTGATTTTGTGGAACACCATCTACGGTGTACTGCACATTCCAGGGGCCTGTACCAGTAAGATCGACGTCAAACGTTGCTGTCTCCCCGGCACACACTGTTCCCCCACCTGTGATAGAAGCAGTTGGAGAAGCCAAAATGGCAACTTCTTGCGAACCGCTAACAGTACCTGTACAATTCGCTCCTTCCAATGAAACGAGGGCATAATTTCCGTCTACTTCTACAGGAATAGTGTAGGTAGGGAAGTTGGTTGTTACCTGCTCTTGATCATCACCATCAATGCTATATACAAAATTCCATGGGCCATCTCCGGTAAATACGATTTGAGGTCCATCACCGGTTCCTTCACATACGGTAGGTTCGCCAGATAGCGTCGCAGTTGGTGTTTCATAATTCTGAACAGTTCCATTTCCGGAAACGGTACCAGCACAATTAGAATCGCTGGTAGAAATCAACGTATATTGACCAGGCTGGGTAACAGTTAGGATAAATTGATCGCCGGAAGTCACGGTTTGATTTGCTTGAATATCACCACCAACGGCATATTCAAAATCCCAGGGACCTTCACCTGTGCGCGTTACAATAAGATCAACAGATTCTCCGGGACAAACAATACCTCCACCAGAAATAGTAGCTGTTGGCAATGCATTCATTACCACCTGAACTCCATTTGAAATAGAAGTACAATCGTCATTGAGGTTTACATTACCCCCACCGATGTTGTTTCCAACCACAGCATGAATATAGTAAACCGCACCGGGAGTCATCGTTGGATAAGTAAATGTGAATGTGCCACCGGTACTCGCGATAACAGTCCCTATACTTCCTGCACTTCCATCGTGTAGAACATACTGAAGCGCATCATTGCCATCGAGTGTTTCTGTTCCATCTGTATCAAAAGTAAGCGTTTCACCATAACAAACCTCAACGGGTGTAGCTGGTAATGAACCCGCTTCGCTAATACACGCGCAAGTGTGACCAGGGTTAGATACCACAACATTTTCACAAGCACCAGCATTCCCGACAGTAATATTGTATCCAAGTCCACTCACTATCGGCGCACTGAGATAGGTGCCCGGAGTGGTTGAGTTGTTAGCAGGAACGAAGGTATAAGGACCGACACCTCCTGTGTAGGTAAATTGCACCTGATAAGACTCAGCTGTACTATTACAAATCTGAGTCTCAGTTGAAACAACAACAGGGCTGTCAACGCCTACCGTAACAGCGTTGCCGGAGACAACACCTTCACAATATGAATCGCTTACAGCTGTGAGTGTGTAAGTAGTATTTGCCGTCGGACATACAGATATCACATGTCCGTTGTTTATTCCTGTTAGTGATGTTGAAGCACCTGAAGTGGAATTTGTATAAGTAATATTAAACGGGGCATCCCCTATACCGGTGAAAACGATATCAGTGCAGTCTCCAAAGCAAATGGATGTTGAACCACTAATAGATCCTTCAGCAATACAATTACAATCGGGTGCAGTTACATTATTTAAAATCACATCATCGCATGGCCCATTATCTGAAACGGTATAGGAAAAACTAGGATTGTCTGCAAAAACCAGGGTTTCACAAAATGAGGTGTCGAATGTATCGTCTCCTCCATTAATAGAGTAGGGAGGTGTACCTCCAACAATCGTGAAGCATACGGTATACTCTAATTGATTCGGTGCACAAACAGCAGTCAAATCGGTTATTTCGAGTTCCGGATCAATATTTAGAGTATAAGTTACAACATCGTCAGGACATACATTTCCTGGCATGGTATAAGTAGCAGAAGCTGTACCTTCATTTAGGACAACTGAAGAAGGTGAAAATGTACCACCCGTTGGTTCACCTGTGCCTGGAGTTAATACAAGCGTTGAACCATCACCACAGTAATTATCAGCGACCGGATTTCCTGCATCAGGTAATTGCTCTACCGTTATAGTAACACTTCCGTTTGCAGAAGTCTGACAGTTGCTATCTTCAACACTTGTCAGGGTATAAGTTGTGGTAACAAGGGGACTCACCGTTATTGCATCTCCGCTTGATAAACCTGACTGAGTTAATGGTGTTGTACCCGCAGTGTAACCTATGGTATAGTCTCCATTTGTTCCTCCACCTAAGTTAAATATCAAATCAACAGAGCTTCCAATACAGATTGTCTCGTTCCCGGAACTAAACCCTGCAGTTACTGGACAGTTGCAATTAGGTGCATTTCCGGTAAGGGTAATATCTCCACAAGGGCCTGAATCTGAAATGGTGAAACTGTATCCTGTAGGTGTTGGTATCACAGCAGAAGTATACGTGTTCTCATTTAAGGGAAGAGGATCTCCATTTACCGTATATGGTCCAGTCCCTCCATTTATAGTAAATGAAACAGTATACTCTGTTTGATTTGGCTCACAAGAAGCCTGTACAAGCGATGTGCTTAGTGGCTCATCAATATTTATGGTATAAACCGCAATATCTGGCGGACATTGACCACTTGCAACAGTGTAATTATAATCACCTGCGTTCGCCGTATTCAATACAATACTGGCGGGATTGAAGGATCCATTGGTTGGTTCACCGGGCTCCGGACTTAAAACAAGGGTTGAGCCATCGCCACAGTAATCTTGCGTTGCATCATTTCCTGCATCATTTAATGGATCAACAGTGATAGTGACTGAAGAACCATTTATACTTCCGGCACAATTGCCATCTGTTACACTTTCAATAAGATAGGTGGTAGTAACGACAGGACTAACAGTTATTACATCGCCATTGGAGGCACCAGTGATAGGTGTTTGCAAGATGCCACCCGCTGAATATTCAACTGTATACTGTCCATCAGTTCCACCTGACAGTGAAAGACCAATATCAACAGAGCTTCCAATGCAGATTGTTTGACTTCCCGTACTAAAGCTGGCTGCAACAGGACAGCTACAATTTGGTGAAACGCCCGATACTACCAAGTCTCCACAAGAGCTTGCGTCAGAAATCGTAACGCTATAGTTAGTCCCTGCAGGAATAGGATTACTTGTATACTCATTATCAACTATTGATATTGATCCCGCATTACCTGTAAGAATAGAGTAAGGTGGCTGACCTCCGGTTATTTCAAAAGTCAGAATATAATCTGTTTGAGCAGGGGTGCAGTCGGCCGAATTGTTTTGAGCAACCATTGCAGGAGTTATTCCTACTACAACATCAGCGGTAGCAGTGACACACGGATTAGCGGTAACTTCATACGTAAACGTGTCTCCTGTGCCAAGTGCTGCAGGATTCATATTCGTTGGATCTAATACCGGGCCACCGCTGTTTGTCCATTCTCCACCTGTATCATAAGTACCATTTAGGCCGGTAAAGAGTGAGAAATTAGCGCTGTTGGAACAAAGATCAAGAGTTCCATCTGTTCCTGCGCTTGGAGTACAAATTACATCAAACGAAAGGGTAGACGAGGCACTACAAGTACCCGTACCAACGGTATACGTATAAACAAAACTATTGCCACAAAGCGAAGTGACATTAAGTGGATTAGTTACCGGAATTCCGCCGGCATCTGTCCAGTTACCCGGACTATCAGGAGTGCCACCCAGGTAGCTTGTAAGATCAACAAAACCAGCAGTTTCGCAGAATGATGTCGATGCATCAATACCGGCATCAGGAAGCGGCGTTACGGTAATGGTTAGTGTCGCTGTAACTGATGGGCAAGTTCCAGCATTAACTGTATTGGTATACAACCCGGCAGGATCGGAAGCAGGATTAAATGTATTTCCGAAGTTGGGGTTGGTGCTATTGCTCCATACCCCTGAAGTTGCTCCGGCTCCCATTTCATCAATTAAATCAAAAGGAGGATCACCGGCACAAACGGTTATAGAGTTTGAGGTACCGGGGTTAGGTAAAGTAGAATAAGTAACAGTAACTGTAGCCTGGTCGGTACAATTCGTTCCCACAGTGTATGTATAAACTCCGGCTGGGTCGCCAGCTGCTGGGTCAAATATTCCACTTGTGGAACCGCCTGGCCCTGACCAGGAACCGCCACTTGCTGGAGTTCCACCAAGCGCTGCGAATAAATCTATAGTACCTGTTCCATTTGGACATGCAGTAACAGTAGCATCTGTACCCGCACTTGGAGTATCTTCAATCGTGATAGTTATTGAAACACTTGCCGGTCCACAGCCGGTATCGTCAATTGTATAGGTATAAACACCTGATGCCGCAGAACCGTTAGAAGGATTTACTGTCGACGTACCCGTAACCATAGGTCCAGTCCACGAAGCATTTGGTGGTGTTGCAGACGGGCTGTGGTGAATAGCGTCATTAAATGCAATGGGAGCATCAGAATCGCAATAGTTTTGCGGAGCAGTTGTAAGAACTCCTGCATTTGGAGAAGGTATAAGGTTTATAGTAACCTCGGCAGATTCCTCACAGGCCGGTGTTCCAACTATATAAGTGTATACAGCACCATCTGTTACCGCATTTCCATCTACTGTAGCTGATTGAGGTGACCCCGATAGTACCATGTTCCGGCCGTGTCAAAAGTTCCGGTGAGACCATCACTTAATTCTACGTTGGTTTCATTATCGCAAATATCAAGCGTGCCATCCTGACCCGGGTTGAGGGTAGGTTCTAGTATTATTGTCAGTGTAGTCTGGTCGGTGGCACAAGTACTCGTAATGGTATACGTAAATTCATAAGTACCTGGAGGGTTTCGGCAGGGGTGAAATAGTCTCCATAATTGTTACCTACTGCATCTGTGAAGGTACCTCCTGTTTGTGGAACATCTGTTCCGTTCCCGGGGATTTCAGCCGGCATGAAAAGAGAAGGGTCAGACTGACAAAGAGTGATGGTGTTAGGTCCTCTCCGGCATAAGCAAAAGCAGGTAGTATGGTAAGGTAAGTAGGGTATTGCTTTCGCAGGATGTACCCGCCAAACCTCCGCTATAGAGCAATTGAAGATTCGTACCGGCAGGATATGTGCTTGGATCCAAAAGGTTGTCAATGGGAACGCCAGTAAATGGCGTCAGACCAACTCAACCCCATATCCGGGGTTCCGTCAAGTGTTGTTTCTAAAATAACCGGTGGATCAGTAATGCAAATAGAGGTGGTAGTATTTAACCCGTATTAACAGGTTCATAAACATCTACATCAACATCTACAGTGCAGGTGTACAAGGAGGAGCTCCAAGAATATAGGTAAATATAAAGTCACCATAGTATGGAGATCCGAGGTAATTGGGATGGAAAACCTCAAGGTCAAAGCAGTTGTCCCATTCAACAATATAACTGAGGAAAGCAGTTCCTGTAGAATCATAGACAATCCAGTTTCCACCTGCAGTGGGACTACCACCCAGAGAATAAAAAGGTTGGTAGCAACCGGGATCAGAGGTGCAAATCTCCGCAGAGCCAGGCACTCCTGCCGCTGCTCCACCAGGGCAAAGGTTACCTGAAAATTCAAGGTCGTAAGACAGTTACCTGAGTCGTAATATGCATAGGTGTATATGCCGGGAGTGCTGGTTACGGATCAATAACGCCACCAGGAACAGCTACACTAGTTCCAGGATATCCTGGTTCATACCAGGTACCCCGGCACGGGAAAACCATGATGTAATAGGGAGCCGAGGGTTGTAGGTCTTGTATTGACAATAGGCAGCACTCTGCACTAAACCAAGGTGTTGAATTCCATAATAAGCGTGGTAGAACTGATACAATTATCGGTTCCGAAAACATTGTAAGTATATTCACCGGCAGGATCTGATGTAGGATCAAAGGTTCCGTAAGTCTCGGGTACCACTCGGGTCAGTCCGTAGAACCGGTAGGTCCTGTCCAGAATCCGCCGGCAGTCAACCGGAGCACCGAGTTCATCGATTAAGTTGAAAGTACCATTTTCACAAATAGATAAGGTGCCCGGGCTTACTCCAGACTCGGCATCACAACAATTTATAGTTATCGAAGAACACCGGATCTGTAGATACGGATTGCGAACAAGGAGCCCAAATTCCACCCCATGATCCCGATTCGACCATCACCGGTTATTTGGACAGCGGCGAGTAATATCATTTCCATCTAATGGATTTCCGCTACCAACCAATAGATCGTCGTCTGAGATACGTAATGTCGAAACAAAATGTAAAGTCACTCCGAAATTGAGCAGGAGTAGTACACGGATCACCAAAGTTATTGCCGGGATTACCATCTTGGGCACCGCTTGACCTCATAGAAAAATCCCGCACCAAAAGACTGTCCGGAGCCCGTACCAGTAGTGCCATTTGGATAGAAATTCCAGTTCCGTCTCCACTTCCGGAACAACCGGGAGGTGCTGAGGTATTTGTTACTGCTGCTCACGTCCCAGCCTGGCGGAAAAGTCCAGAACGATGCCGTGAAGCCAGTTGGCACTAGCGTGTTTATATTAAGATCGTAAGGCAGGCGAGTGACAACTTGACCTGGCTCATATGCGCCATTTACTGGTTGGGTGGTTAAAGTCCCAATCCAGGTGTTGCGCACTGGCTATTCGCGTTGGCAAACGCAAATAGGCTGAACATAAAAACGGTAATCGATAAAAATCCTTTGGTAAATATCTTCATCATATTCTGAATGGTTAAATTTGTAAGCATAAACTCCAAAGATACAAAACGCTGCCTTTGGAAGCCACAGAAATCGTTACATATTGCGGCTATTATAATTGACGACGAACTTATCATAAAGTTGCCCCTGCGAATACAAGAAAGACTTGTTTGGTAAAAACTGTCTAGCACATTGTGTCCAAAACAAAAATTTTCTGGCTGTTATACAGGGGTTTCAACCATCAATAATATCCTGATGGATTTTGAAAAGTATCTTGTAAATTCTTGCATTTTTTCAAATTTCAGGTTGTTAGGATTCAAAGAATACCTAATATAAACCTGTAGAGAAGGAATGTCAATTCTAATTTAGGAAGGAGACAGTTTCAATAAAAATAATCAGGCCTTTCACAAGTTTGCAAATAGCTAGATGTGAGTATCAAAAATTAAGGCTTCCTAAAAGTTTAATACGTCCTGATAATTCCTGTTTCTCCTTAACGTGAAGTGAATTAAACAAAAGTGATATGCTTTAATTTCTCTGAAGCCTGACATTGAGAAAATGTCTTTTGTAGGAACATCAGATGAAGGTGCATTCAAGGGTTCGCTAAGAGCAAATGATATTCTTATTTTTTATAGGAAAGGTTTGAACTGCTTAACGCAATTCTATTTCACCTTTGTAGATATCAAAAGCCCCAGTTTTTTTAACGGCCATCAACCAACTATATGAACCTTTAGGTGCTGGGTTTCCAGACATGTCAGTTCCATTCCAGCCTTTGTTCCCCGACCCGGCGAACACAAGGTTACCGGTTGATTTTTCAAAGATTTTTACCGATTGAACATCGCCATTATCAAGAATTGCGCCTGGTGCAAAATTCACTCCGAAGGATAAATCAAGTGCTCGGGGAAATACGGAGCCTCCATTTATAGCATTTATCGATGTTTCCAATGTGTCTGTACACCCGCCATCGTTGCCTACAGTCATCGTTAAATTTTGCCGTGTGTTGTCAGCAACACTTACATTGATTTCATTCTTATCAATAATAGACTCACCGTTTAAATTCCATGATAAATCGCTGTCATTGTAGCTATCATTCATAACTGTAATTGATTGGGTGTTATCAATCTCCACTTTTAAATTAGCTACAGGAGCTTCTTTCACTTCAATCATCGCTTGTACAACATTTGATGATATTTGCCCGGTAGTCTTTGATGTTACGGAAAGAGAAACGTCAAATACTCCTTCTTTGTTAAAAGTATGAGAAGGATTCGGTTCGTTACTGAAAAAACCATCACCGAAGTTCCACAAGTATTTAGCATCGGCGCCGTACTGTTCTGAAGCATCAAAATTAATTACAAGTCCAGTGCAGCCCGTTCTTACTTTCGATACATTTTCAGTCCCCGACTTACCTTTTATAGTTTTTACAGGGATAATTGATTTAGTATTGTTTCCAGGATTTTCTCCCAAGGAATTTTCCTCAACTTTTTTAGTGCTGATTCCTTCTTCCTGATTTGGTCTGTCTGAATCTGTGAGGACAGTATTTCCAACCTCTGAAACTTTTAGATCAGTATGGCTCGCTTTGTTTTCTGAATTACTCAGTTCGGCTGTGTTCGTATTGCTATCTGTTCCAGTCCCTGTTCCCTGAATGTCTTCAGGATAAATATCTTCAGTTTGGGCGATGCTTTTATCATTGCTCTGGTAATCAGAGAAAAAGAAAAGCATAGATAGAAAAACGATACCCGTGGCCGCGAGGCCCGTGGTAATAGCGCCAAAATAGCTTGTTAAGCTTGGAGTGGTCGTATCGAGGTTAGCCTGAAGTTCATCCCAGTGCTTGGGTTCGTAAGGTACCTCAAACCCCTCAAAGCTGTCTTTGATGAGCTGATCAAAATTATCTAGTGGATTCGCCATTTTTATAAATCAAGTTCTTTAATCAATATTTTTTTAAGGTTTGCACGTGCTTTCGCCAAATTTGACTTGCTTGTGCCCACACTTATACTCAGTGCATCAGCTATTTCCTGATGCGAATAGTTTTCAAAAACATACAGGTTAAACACTGTACGGTAAGCGTTTGAGAGAAGTTCCATACCTTTTATGACATCAGCCACTTTAACAGGATTCTCATATTCTTCTTCATCACTATCATCCAAAAGACTATTTTCAAACTCTTCGAGCGATTGGTCCTCATTCATTAAAGTGAAATCATTCTTGGCTTTTCGTGTAAAATCGATTGCCGTATTGACCACTATTCTTCGTACCCAACCTTCAAAAGAGCCTTCAAAATTAAACCTCTCCATGCTTTTGAACACTTTGATGAAGCCATCCTGAAGAATGTCTTTTGCTTGATCTTCATTTCTAGTATAACGTCTGCAAACCGCCATCATTTTGCCATAAAACATCTTATAAACCATTTCCTGGCTTTTACGATGATTTCGTATGCAACCGTTAACCAGCACTTTAAGCTGATCTTCGCTTATATTGTTTATACTATTCATTGCCAAGACGGCGATTTGATGCTCGGGTTGCCATTTAATTACATATTACGCGAAATCTTACCATAGAATCTCATTAGCATTATGCTTATTTATTAGTCTTCTACGTGGTATTTCTTTGCTTAAAAAAAGACAAAACGCAGATTTCATTAAACTGTAGGCTAAAGTCAAAATCAGAATCAAACCATCGATAAAATTAATCGCTTTAAATTTTACGGTCTTTCGGTATTTATAGTTAATAAAATTGTGCTAAATATACATTTATTCAATTCTAATGAAAACAAAGAAATATAATTGTGCAAGATTTATATTAAAGGAAGGGCTATTTGAAAGAATATTAATGGTCGCTTTTTAGCATCCTGATATTACATTCACGTGATTCACTAAGCTTATAATTTTTAGTTTTGGTTAAATCTGTGGCATAAATTTAATATCTGAAATACAGGTCTATATGCCGATTGGATTTAACATGCAGCCTTTTTAAAGTGCGGCGTTCACCCCAAACCTATAAGTTTATAACGTAAAAATCAATGGCATATCTTATATTTGCTGCACAAAGAAAACTCATAGAAAATCTCAAAATAATATGAAAGTAACAGTTGTAGGTGCCGGAAATGTGGGTGCTACATGTGCAAATGTACTTGCACATCACGAAATTGCGAATGAAATCGTATTACTGGATATTAAAGATGGCTTTGCGGAAGGTAAGGCACTTGATATCTGGGAAACGTCTCCAATTAATTTGTACGATAGCCGCACGATAGGCTCTACAAATGATTACAGCAAAACAGCCGGATCTGAGGTTATTGTTATCACTTCAGGATTGCCTCGAAAGCCCGGCATGAGCCGTGATGATTTGATAGCTACAAATGCCGGAATTGTTAAAAATGTAACTGAGCAGGCAATTAAGCACTCGCCCGATGCTAAAATTATTATAGTGAGTAACCCGCTAGACGTAATGACTTACGCGGCTTACCTTACGGCAAAAATCGATTCGAATCGTGTATTTGGTATGGCCGGAGTTCTCGATACAGCTCGATACCGGTCTTTTATCGCTTCAGAATTAAACTGCTCGCCAAAAGATATTCAGGCAGTATTGATGGGAGGGCATGGTGATACGATGGTTCCACTTCCAAGATACACAACAGTTGCTGGTATTCCGGTTACAGAATTGATGAGTGAGAATGCCTTAAATGCAATTATCGAACGTACCAAAAAAGGCGGTGGAGAAATAGTAAACCTTCTTGGTACATCTGCCTGGTATGCGCCAGGAGCTGCTGCTGCTCAAATGGTTGAAGCAGTTGTTCGCGATCAAAAAAGAATTTTCCCTACGTGTGCATGGCTTCAAGGTGAGTATGGTTTGAAAGATATTTATCTTGGAGTGCCTACAAAACTGGGTAAAAATGGAATTGAGCAAATTATTGAGCTCGATTTGAACGATTCAGAAAAAGGATTGCTTTACGATTCTGCAAATTCAGTAAAAGAAGTTATGGAGACCCTTGATAATATGGGTGTGATGTCGGCTTAAGACATAACTTCAATGTAATTTTTGATATTAAAAGTCCCGCCAATTGGTGGGACTTTTTTTTAATGAAAGCTTTCGAGCCGGATAGGAGAAATATAGCAATTTAGTTTTTCAGCACCTTAGTACGATATATTAAACCTGATCTATTTACTTCCAAAATGAACATTCCTCTTGCTATACCGCTAATGTCAATTGTGTTATCGCTGGTAGCTCCCTTTAGTACACTTTTTCCTGAAATGGAATAGAGAGTATAGTTGAAAGTACCTGTTTCAGAGTCAGGAAAAGCTACCCGAATACTATTTTGAGCGGGATTGGGATAGATTTTTATCAAAGCGTTTTTACCGTTTGCTTCATTAAGTCCCACAAGATAATCGCCGAGAAATAAACTTATTCCCCCGCCAATTCCACCACAAAAAACATCTGGGATATTGTCATTATTAATGTCTAAAATCTTTGGGGAGCTTATTTTACCCGCGTCGATATTGAAAGCTGACAGGCTTATCAGTTCAAAATTTCCCGAAAGGTTATTATCAATACCTGTGTAAAGATGAATTTTTCCTGATTCGCCTCCCAGAGCGAGATAGGTTTCACCATCAAAACGATAAAAATCAGGACTGCTGTTTCCAATAAAATAGTTGGGCTCTATGCTGGTTAGACCGCCCAAAGTGTCAGTAATTAAGCTGAAGGAGTAGTTGGTTGCAGAGCCAATATTTTCAAAATAATTCAAATTGCCATTTCTTTCTCCCACTATTAAATCCAATTTACCATCTTGATTCAAGTCAAAAAGCTGTGGGGCACTGTTTTGTCCGGCGTCGAGAGTCTCACCGTCAGCCATGATATTGCCCTGCAGGGTGAGGTTTGCCGTATTTCCTGCACCGGCAGAATTCGCGAATAGAAAAACTTCACCATTGGCGCTACCCAGTAGCAAGTCAATATCTCCATCGCCGTCAATATCTCCAAAAGTGGGGTTGGGATACTGACCCAATTCTAAGGTCGATACGCTCAACCAGTCTTCATCGGCTATTGTAAACTCTGGACTCGAAAGCGTACCCGTATTTAGATAAAGGGAAAGAGCAGGTTTATAGTTGCCCAATCCCAAATATACGCCCCTGCTGCCTATTACCATATCCATCAAGCCATCGGCATTGTAATCAAAAAAAGCAGGAGCAGAGCCTTCACCATAATCTATGGTTTGATCCTGAAGGAAATTATGCTGAATTAATTCAAAATCGGGTAAATTGTCTTCACCGTTATTTTTATAATACCATACAGATTCCTTATTTGCTGAAGAGCTTGAACTATTGACTCCCACAATTAAATCGCGAATTCCATCACCGCTTACGTCCTCATAAAATCCTGCCGGAAAATTATCGATATCAACGGCCTCACCTCCCAGATTGGCGGGAAAATCAGCAGTAATAAATCCCACGCTATCCACCTGAGGATCTGGCCTGTCATTATTTTCGAGATAGGTTAAATTGGTATAAGTCACATCGCCAAGTATTATTTCGGGTACCACATCCTGGTTGGCATCAAAAGCCAGAATGGTTGAGCCGATGTGCCTTGCACCCTTTTGATTTCCACCTGCCTTATTCGACTTAGGGTTTACCACATTAAAAGTACAGGTAGAGCTTACCACTTCTGGATCCTGAATTATACCATTGTTTTCGCTTCCTTCCACAAATCTTCCATAGCACCTATTTTTTAGCAAAAAAGTATCTAGCCCACAAATCCCATTGGTTTCCACCGAATAGTTGATGTGCAGCTCAACCATAGTTCCGTTTACACTAAATGTAAGGATGTCGAGATCGCCATCACCTTCAAAATCAAAAATGGCCGGAATATCTTGACTCGATACGTATATATTTGTCTCATATTGATTGTTTTGAAAGACGTAATCACTCAAAACGGCTTCGGTATGAAATTCAAAGGCGATGCCATCCTGACTGTTACCGGTGTTTCTGTATACCGCAAAAGAGCCCACCCCATAAGTAAATATGTCATCATTTCCATCACAATCAAAATCGCGCATGAGCGCCCAGCTTCTTAAATTGGGAAAATTCCTGGCCATTTCAGGGCGAAAGGAGTAAATCCGCTCATTTCCATCCATTTCGCCGGTAAAAATCAAAACTCTGTCCCCGGCCTTGTCAAAAATAAATAAGTCATCGGCTTCGCCGTCATAATCGGCATCAAAAACGGAGAGCTCGGCAGCATTAATTCCCCCGGTCCACGGGTTATGTATTTCGGAAAGGTTTTCCCGATACACAGGCACGTCGGCTATTGGAGTAACCACCATCTGGGCTGTAAAGATCTGTGGTAATAAAAGAACAAGTAACAATACGCTAATCTTCATCGTAGTGATTGAATTCATATAAAAATAAGTAATACTCTAATAATTGATCGGGTCATTATAGTAAGAATAAGCTCCCTATTTTAATATACATGCCAGAAAGCCAATGCCCTACAAAAAAATTAATGGTTTATAAACTGGATTGGGAAATTAGTCATTTAAAACTATATTTGCGGCTCGATAAAAAATCGCAAATCAATACGCATGCAAAACAAAGGTGCTATTTGGCTATTTACCATACTATTGGCTCTGGCCTGCCTCTTTCAAATCTCATTTTCATTTGTAACTTCTTCTTACGAAAGTAAAGCAGAAGAGGTAGCAAAGTACAAAGTAGATTCAGTTAGATTGGCAACAAGTGAAGAACTTTCACTTCTTGAAGAGTCAAATCTTCTGGAAAAATACAAAACAGAATTCTTGAACCGAAATGCAAATACGGAGATCTATCCGTTATTTGGCTACACGTATGAGGAGTCTAAAGCGAAACAGATCAATTTGGGTCTCGATTTGGCTGGTGGTATGAGTGTTACCCTCGAGGTTTCCATTCCGGATTTGATTCTGAACTTAAGTAATAACGTCCAGAATGAACAGCTTGTAACTGCGGTTAATGAAGCTAAAAAGATGCGCGAAGATTCTCAGGAAGACTTCGTTTCATTGTTTAGCGAAGCCTGGAATAAGAATTATCCCGATGCTCAGTTGGCCTCTGTTTTTCACAGCCGTGATAACAAAGAACGATTTCCACGAGATGCTTCTAATGAAGAAATCATTGAAATTCTTCGCGAAGAATCTAAAGTCGCTATTAATAACACCGAGAAAATTCTCAGAACACGTATCGATAAGTTTGGCGTAACTCAGCCGACTATCCAAAAACAACAGTTTTCAGGTCGTATTCTTGTTGAGCTTCCGGGTGTTAAAGATAAAGACAGGGTAAGAAAACAACTGAAAAGTACGGCCAATCTTGAGTTTTGGAATACGTATGAGAATTCAGAAGTTCTTGGCTTTTTGGATAGAGCGAATACCGCTCTTAGCGAATATTACAATCCGGAACTAGCTGAAGATGAAACTTCAGGAGTAGATTTAGACCCGGTTGACACTACAGATGTAGCAGATGCAGAGCCTGTTGATACCTTGGAAACTGCAACACAGGAGCCTGATTCTTCACTTTCTGCAGAAGAACTTCTTGGTCTCGAAGGTGAAGCTGATGCTGACTCGGCCGCAAATGCCGATGCACAAGAGCTATCTGAGGCCGAGCAATTAAAGCAAATTCCTTTGTTTTCAAAGCTTAATCCTTCTCTTACAGCTCAAGGGCAACCTGCTCCTGGTTCAGTAGTTGGATATGCTCAGCTTACTGATACGGCTGCTGTAAATCGGATGCTACGTGAAGAAGTAGTTCAGGATATTTTACCAAACGATCTTAGACTGTTATGGTCGGCAGAGCCTGCTCCGGGAACCGGAAACGTGATGCGTCTGTATGCTATTAAGGTAGATACCCGCGACAACAAGGCTCCACTTGACGGATCGGTTATAGTAGATGCTTCTCAGCAATACGATGTTACCGGTCAGGTAGAGGTATCTATGTTAATGAATAGTGAAGGTGCCCGAGCCTGGAAAGATATTACCCGTGAAGCTTCTTCGCAAAACCCGAAGCGCACAGTAGCTATCGTTCTTGATAATTATGTGTACTCGGCTCCTGTGGTACAGAGCGAAATCCCTACCGGACAATCTTCTATTAGCATGGGACAGGGTTCTAGAAATGAACAAATACAAGAAGCACTTGACCTTTCGAATTTGCTGAAAGCGGGTGCACTTCCTGCTCCTGCAAACATTGTTGACGAATCTGTAGTAGGTCCTTCATTGGGTCAGCAGAATATTGATGACGGTTTAATGTCATTTGGGATTGCGCTTGTTATGGTGCTTTTCTATATGATTTTCTACTATAAAGGTGCTGGTATTGTCTCAGATATTGCATTGATAGCAAACCTTTTCTTCCTTATTGGTGCCCTTGCATCGCTTAAGGCTGCTCTTACTCTGCCCGGTATTGCCGGTATTGTACTTACCATAGGTATGGCAGTAGATGCCAACGTACTTATATATGAAAGGGTGCGAGAGGAGTTGCGAAACGGCAGGAGTATTAAAGCCGCCGTTAAAGAAGGTTATTCTAAGGCTTACTCGGCTATTATCGATGCCAACCTTACAACACTTCTTACTGCGATAGTACTGGTAACTCTGGGTACAGGACCAATCAAAGGTTTTGCAACGACCTTGATAATAGGGATTTTTACGTCTCTCTTCTCAGCCATTTTCATTACCCGACTTATTTTTGACAGTCGCCTGAATAAAGGTAAACAGCTTTCTTTCTGGATGAATTGGTCAAAAGAAATTCTGACCAAAACCACGATTCCATTTATTGGAAAAAGAAAAGTAGCTTACATTATTTCAGCTATAGCTATTGTTATCAGTATTGGTAGCTTGGCTACTCGCGGTCTTAACTTTGGTGTTGACTTTACCGGTGGTAGAACCTATACCGTGAAATTTGACAAAACAGCAGATCTTGATGAAGTGCGTAAAACACTTTCACTTTCTTTTGTAGAAGAAGGCCGCAACCTTGAGCCGGAAGTAAAAACTTTTGGGGCATCAAATCAGGTAAAGATTACAACCAAGTTTTTGGTTGATGACGATAGTCAGGATGCAGACGGCAGAGTGGAAGATGCACTTAATGAGGGTCTCGATAAGTTAAATGATCCATATACGGTTATCGAATCGCGAAAAGTTGATCCTTCTATTTCAGATGACTTCCAAACATCTTCTACTTCGGCAGTTTTGTTCTCATTGATTATCATTTTTGCATATATCGTTTTCCGATTTAGAAAATGGCAGTATGGTGTTGGTGCAATATCTGCTATGTTCCATGATGTTATTATCGTTCTTGGATTTTATTCACTTTTGCATGGTGTTCTTCCGTTCTCTCTAGAAATTGACCAGGCATTTATAGCGGCAATACTTACCGTAGTGGGTTATTCCATTAATGATACAGTTATTGTATTTGACAGAATAAGGGAGTACCTTCTTGATCACCGTAAGGAGAAAATGGCAATGGTAATAAATAAGGCCTTGAACGATACGCTTTCGCGAACGGTTAATACATCCCTAACCACATTTGTGGTATTGCTTATTATCTTCATATTTGGTGGTGAGTCAATCCGAGGATTTATCTTCGCACTGATGCTTGGTGTATTTGTGGGTACTTACTCTTCATTATACATCGCAGCTCCACTTGTGGTTGACTTAACGGATAAAACCGGAGCGAGTCTTGATGAATCAAAACCTGAAGTGCAAGCAGCAGTTTAAAATAAAACTCATAAATAAATTGAAAAGCCTCCCTTATTGACAGGGAGGCTTTTTACATTTGTACCGAAAATTATTTGCAATGGTACTTCTATTCGGAATTAGTGGTGGAGAGATATTCGTAGTTCTACTTTTCATTCTTATATTTTTTGGTGCCGATAAGATTCCCGGCATTGCGCGAACTATGGGTAGAACCATACGTCAGGTAAAAGATGCTACGTCTGATATTCAGCGCGACATTCAGAACTCAGCTAATTCTGTTAAAGATCAGGTGAAGGATACCTTCGAAGAAAAGCGAAATAAGGAAGATAAATAGTTTAAATGGAATTTCTTTTAATTGTAGCCGGGCTTGTTATTCTGGTTTTCGGTGGTGATTATTTGGTAAGAGGAGCTACCGGCTTGGCTTTGCGATTAAATGTACCGCCCATGCTCGTCGGGATGACGGTTGTGGCTTTGGGTACGTCCTCTCCGGAGCTCGTGGTAACCGTTCAGGCAGCCTTGGCGGGGAAGCCTGATATCGCCATTGGAAACGTAATTGGAAGCAATATTTCTAACATTGCCCTCATCCTGGGTATAACCGTAATTATATTTCCCATTGCCATTAAAAAAGATTCCTTGCGCTACGACTGGGTGGTGATGATGGCAGCGAGTATTGCATTCTACGTTTTCGCTTTAGATGGTGATATTTCCCGGCTTGATGGGGTATTGTTTTTATTGAGTCTTGCATTATTTATTTGGTACAGCTTCTACAGGGTTCGCAAAAAGCGCAAGAAAAAGGAGGCGCAGGACGAAAGTTTAGGAGTAGATATTCCCCACTCGGGAAGCCAAAAGAAGTTGGGAATCTATATCCTTTATGTCGCTTTAGGAATAGTCGGACTTATTTTTGGAGCCAGATGGTTTTTGGAAGGAGCCGAAACCGTTGCGCGTAATTTTGGAGTTTCAGATCGGGTAATTGCAATTTCTCTCGTTGCTTTTGGTACGAGCGTTCCTGAGCTGGCCGCTTCAGTGATCGCTGCATTTAAAAAAGAGCAGGATATTTCCCTTGGAAACATTATTGGCTCAAACCTTTTTAATATTCTAGCCATTTTAGGAATTACTTCATTGGTTCATCCCATAGAAGTGGCTGATGAAATAATGAAATCAGATATTTATTGGATGCTAGCCATTTCATTTATTATTCTGCCCCTGGGTATTATTAAATATAAGCTTGGTCGCTGGCAGGGTTTTGTGTTGTTATCTGCTTATTTCGCATTTATGTATTTATTGCTTTCGACCCCTTTTTGAATAGGGGTGTGATTGATAAAACCATATAATTTTTATCGGCACCCCCTAAAATTTTAGGCGTGTTGATAAAAAGTTAGTAAAAAATTCGCTGGCTTTCGATTAGAGCGTTATTTTTGTCAAAAAAAACTAACTCACATGTCAAGCTTTCGCTTTAAAGCACTGGAAGATGTATTGGATCGCAAACCGATTCACATCGAAACCCCATCAGTAAAAATTTCAGATTATTTTTCAAAGCGCGTTTTCGTAATGGATAAGATGCGCGAATATTTAGCCGACGATGCATTGAAAGCCGTCAATGAATCAATGAACACCGGTAAGCGTATTCCAAGAACTGTTGCAGATCAAGTGGCTTCAGCTATGAAAGACTGGGCTATTTCAATGGGCGCTACGCACTATACACACTGGTTTCAACCACTTACAGGCTCAACCGCCGAGAAGCATGACTCTTTCTTTACTCCGCTAGGAGGAGGAAAGGCTTTAGAGAAATTCGCTGGAGCCAATTTATCACAGCAAGAGCCGGATGCTTCGTCCTTTCCAAATGGTGGGATTAGAAACACCTTTGAAGCACGCGGTTACACGGCATGGGATCCATCGTCGCCTGCTTTTATCATTGGCCGTACCCTTTGTATTCCTACCATTTTTATTGCCTATACAGGAGAAGCGCTTGACAATAAAATGCCGTTGTTGAAAGCGCTGCATTCTGTAGACCTTTCGGCTACGCGGGTTTGCAAGTTTTTCGATAAGAATGTTTCGAAGGTAATTGCAACCCTGGGCTGGGAACAAGAATATTTTTTGATTGATAGTTCATTGTACAATGCCCGTCCGGATATTCAATTTACCGGAAGGACTTTGTTTGGTCACAATCCTGCAAAGGGTCAACAGCTCGATGATCATTATTTTGGATCAATACCAGAGCGTATTCACATGTTTATGCGCGATTTTGAAACAGAGTCGCACCTTCTTGGGATTCCGGTTACTACTCGTCACAATGAAGTAGCCCCGAACCAATTTGAGGTTGCTCCCATGTTTGAAGAAACCAATTTGGCGAACGACCACAACCTCTTGTTGATGGATCTTTTGGAGAAAATTGCGCGGAAGCATAACTTCAGAGTGTTGTTACACGAAAAACCTTTTGGAGGCCTTAATGGAAGTGGTAAGCACAATAACTGGTCTCTGGCTACCGATACCGGAGTAAATCTCTTGTCTCCGGGTAAAAACCCAAAATCTAACCTTCAGTTTTTAACATTCTTAGTTAATACCATTACTGCGATTCACGATTATGCTGATCTGCTTCGCGCGCACATTGCCAGCGCCGGTAATGATCACAGGCTTGGTGCCAATGAGGCTCCACCCGCAATTATTTCAGTTTTTATCGGGTCTGAGCTTACCAGGGTTTTAGACCTTCTTGAAAAAAGTGTAAAAGCCGGAAAAATGACTCCGGACGATAAAACGCAGCTTAAGCTTGATATCGGTAAGATACCTGAAATACTTTTAGACAATACAGATAGAAACCGTACGTCGCCTTTTGCCTTTACAGGAAATAAATTTGAGTTTAGAGCTGTAGGCTCATCCGCAAATTGCGGAGTTCCAATGGCGGCATTGAATGCGATGGTATCTCAGCAACTCAGTGATTTCGCAGATAAGATTGATGGCGAAGTTGCAAAGGGTACGAAGAAAGATGAGGCTATCCTTAAAGAATTACAGACCTTAATTAAGCATTCCAAAAAAATTAGGTTTGAAGGAAACGGATACGGTGAAGAATGGGTGAAAGAGGCTAAGAAACGTGGTTTATCAAACGTAAAAGATGCACCGCGCGCGATTACCCTGCTTCGCAATAAAAAATTCATCGATTTATACGCAAAACAAAACGTACTTACCGAGCGTGAATTAATGGCCAGGGTAGAAATAGAACTGGAGAAGTACAAAATGCAAATTCAGATTGAATCGCGGATTTGTGGAGATATTGCCTTGAGCCATATCCTACCCATTGCTCTACGCTATCAAAGCATGCTGATAGGCAATATTCAGGGTTTAAACCAGATTTTGTCAAAAGCAGCGGCTACTAAAGCCGGAAAAACACAACTGGAAATTGTTGAAGAGATTTCAGAACGTGTTGAAGTCATTAAGACCAAAGTAGACTCAATGATTGAAGAGCGAAAAAAAGCAAACAAAATCGAAGATGCTTTTGACGCTGCAGTAGCTTACTGTGATGTTATAAAACCATTTATGGATGAGATTAGATATCACGTTGATAAACTGGAACTTTTGGTTGACGATGAGTTATGGCCAATGCCGAAATTGCGTGAATTGTTATTTACAAGATAGAACGCTGATTTTAAATTCTTAAATCAGAACCCTATTTCATATTAGTAAAGACCACCCCTAAAAGGTGGTCTTTTTTATTGCTGTGAGTTTTAAACTCTCAATTTTCACAGCTTATTCGTGTAAAGGGACTAGGAGGGGGCATCAAACAATATTGTATATGCTACTAAGATTTCAATATATTCAAGTACTGTCCCAAAGTTTACAGGCAATGGGATTTTAAATAGCCAAATATTCGAAACCACAAACTCCGGCATTCTTCTCAAAGACGTGAAAATTATTATTTCAGGGCACTTTCTAATTTTTGAAAGCGGTATTTATCTGGTTCAATTTATGGCGGGGGATAAAATACGAACCGGGAAAGTATTAAAAGAACATTAGCACCTTTACACCTTGTATAAAACTCAAGGCCAACTAAGGGGTAAGTCTATACCTTACTAAAGGGCAACTAAACACTAACTAAGGGGTAACTAAGTCCCAATTACATTTTGTCGGCCACTTTAGCATAATCAAGATTGAAAGCTGACAATCGATTCTCTTGGCTCTAAGGCAATAAAAACGCTCTTAAACACCCATTATTGAAACAATTCATCATTTAGGAAATGGAGTTTATCTCAATTTTTTTAGCAGATGAGAGTTGTCAAAATCATTGAGTAATTATTTCTTGGAACTCCGCCTGTAATAGTAATTGAAAATATTCTTGAATGAAGCAAGATTAATTGGGTCAATAGACCTTTAGTTTTTAGCCACAGGAATTCATTCAAACTGATCGCGTAATAAATACATTGGAAAGTAAAAAACGTACAAAAGGTTGTACTTTTTAGTATCTTCGTATGAGTTTAATACTTAGGACTTATGGAAATTACCACTTTTACCGACTTCAGGCGAAACATGAAAACATATTTTGAGCAAGTGCTGAATATGGGTAAGCCATTGTTTATCAAAAGACCAAAAGGAAAAGACATGGTTTTGATGAGCAAGAGTGAGTATACTAGTATGCAAGAAACTTTTCATTTACTGTGCAGCCCGGCGAACGCCGAGCGGTTATTGAAGGCAATAAAGGCTGATAAGGCAAATGAAGGGGAAGTGAGAGAGCTGTTGGATTGATGGAAGTTTTATTCTTAGATCAGGGTTGGGCAGACTATTTATACTGGCAGAAACAGGATAAAAAAATCTTGAAAAAAATAAATACCATATTGAAAGATATAGATCGAAACCCTTATGATGGAATAGGTGCTCCCGAACCTTTAAAACATGAATTGACTGGATATTGGTCGAGACGAATAACCTTAGAACACCGTTTGGTTTATAGAATGAATGAAGGCCAAATAAGAGTAATTCAATGTAGATATCACTATTGATTTCATTAATTTATTCCAAAAACTATTACTCAAAAACGAATGGGGACCTGTATGTGAAATCGAAGATGCTGAAGACTTTAAGGAGCGCATATGACAAGACTCAGACTTGGTCAGTGCCAAAAACCAAACTCAAGAAACCAAGATTTTCTGAATTTTTTTTGGTTGTTTTGCGCTCTAGTTATTGAGTTTAGAACTTTATGTTTATTTTCGGGGATAATTTAGAAGCCTTAACAAACAAAAATACCAGATGCAAATTATTAGAAATCTACTCTTGGTTGCCCTATTCGCGTTTAGCGGAACTGCTATGATGGCGCAGGCTGAGAGACTTATTAAGGAAGCGGACAACGCATACGAAAACGAAGCTTATTATGGGGCAATTGACCTGTACAAAAAAGCTTATGCCAAAACATCTGATGCAGATGAAAAAGCCAGAATGCTTTTTCAAATAGCCGAATCCTATCGCCATACGCTCGATTATGACCAACAAATAATTTGGTATAATAAAGCACTAAAGGCGCAGTTTGACGACCCGAAGGCCTTTCTATACCTCGCACAAGCGGCACACCGACAAGGCGATTTTAAACAGGCAGTAGAAAATTACAATAAATATAAGGCTAGCAATCCAGGCGATAATTTGGCAGATACAGGATTGCAAGAAGCGGAGTATGCTCAGGAAATGCTCGATAACCCATCGAGATATATCGTTCAGAATGAAGTTTTATTGAATTCGAACGAGTATGACTTTGGTCCTGCATGGGCGGATGAAGAGTTTAATACGATTTTCTACAGCTCTTCAAGACAAGGTGCCCAGGGTATCGAAATTGACCAGCGCACAGGTGAAAGCTTTCAGGATATTTTCTTTGCAACCAGAGATTCTAAAGGAAAATGGAGTGAGCCGGAAAGATTGACTTACCGCATTAATACGGAGCATAATGAAGCTGTTCCAACGCTTACTGAAGATAAGTCTATGATGTTCTTTACCCGATGTGAAAGCGATAAGGATGCAAACAAAGGGTGTGATATATTTCTAACAAGAAAAGTAGATGATAACTGGACTACGGCGCAACTGGTTCCTCTTAAAAACGATGAGAGTACCGATTTAACTACAGTAGGTCACCCCGGCTTAACAAATGATGGATCTCACATCATATTTGCCAGCGATATGCCAGGCGGATTGGGTGGAAAAGACTTATGGATTGCACCATTCGATAAAGCATCAAGAACAGCTGGTAATGCTGTAAATCTAGGTCCTGATATAAATACCAAAGGCGATGAGATGTTTCCCTTTATTCGTAAAGATGGAATGTTGTATTTCGCTTCAGACGGTCATTTAGGGATGGGCGGCTTAGACATTTTTAGCGCTGAAACTTCAGGCGATAATACCTGGAATAATGTTGAAAACCTTGGAGTACCAATCAACTCAATTGGTCATGACTTCGGAATAATTTGGCAAGGGGATGCACAACGCGGTTATTTGTCATCAGATAGAAACGGAGGAAAAGGGAAAGATGATATTTACTCATTCAATATGCCACCACTTCTCTTTGCTTTAGAAGGTGTGGTTTACGACAAAGACACACAATTACCTGTACCTGAAGCTACAATTAAAGTAGTAGGTAGTGATGGTGCTTCCTTCGAGGCTCTTAGCGACGGTGGTGGTGCGTTTACTTTTGATACGAAGGGTGAAGATCGGTACATCAATCCCGAAACTAACTATTCAATAGAGGTTTCTAAGCCTGATTATCTTGTAGCTAAAGACCAGATAAGCACGGTAGGATTGAGTGAGTCTACTACTTTCCTTAAGGAATACTTTATCACATTTACTAATCCCGATAAACCAATTGAGTTCCCGGAAGTGCGTTATGCTTTCGCGAAAGCGGAGCTTCAGGTAAACTCGGAAGTGAATTCTAAAGACTCTCTTGATTACTTGTACCAAACTTTGGTAGATAACCCTACTATTATCATTGAGCTTCAGGCTCATACAGATTCACGCGGATCTGATGCCAATAACAAGGACTTATCACAGCGTCGTGCTCAGAGTTGTGTTGACTACCTCGCATCTAAGGGAATACCTGAAGAGCGAATGGTGGCCAAAGGATACGGCGAAACCCGTTTGAGAATTAGTGATGCTCAAATTGCTAAAATGAAAACGGAAGAAGAGAAAGAAGCTGCTCACCAAAAGAACAGAAGAACGGAGTTCTCTGTATTGAGTTTTGACTATATTCCGAAGGAATCACAAGATAATTAGCGTATATTAAATAATTGAAAAGCGTCCTGACGATATACTGTCGGGATGCTTTTTTTTATAGCCTATAATGAGTACCGAAAAGAGATATCAAGCCAGAGGAGTAAGTGCCGGAAAGGAAGATGTACATGCTGCAATTGCCGGCATAGACAAGGGACTTTTTCCTAAAGCTTTTTGTAAGGTAATACCCGACTTTTTAACCGGGAGCAAAGACCATTGCATCGTAATGCACGCTGATGGCGCAGGCACAAAGTCTTCTTTGGCCTATGCGTACTGGAAAGAAACCGGCGACCTTTCGGTTTGGAAAGGAATCGCTCAAGATGCCATTGTGATGAATATTGACGACCTCCTCTGCGTGGGTGTAACCGACCAAATATTGGTTAGTTCAACAATAGGCCGTAATAAACATCTTATTCCCGGCGATGTTATTAAGGAGATTATTCAGGGAACTGAAACCCTGCTGGAGCAATTGAGAAACGAGGGAATAGGGATATATTCTACCGGTGGGGAAACCGCAGATGTTGGAGATCTCGTGAGAACCATTATTGTAGATAGCACCGTAACAGCACGAGCAAGAAGAAGCGAAATAATAGATAATTCCAATATTCAACCCGGAAATGTAATCCTTGGATTAGCCTCTTACGGACAAGCATCTTACGAAAGTGAATACAACGCAGGCATGGGAAGCAATGGGCTCACTTCGGCACGACACGATGTTTTCAATAAGTCGGTAGGCGAGAAATATCCAGAGACTTTTGACAATGCCGTGCCAGAAGATTTAGCTTACAGCGGTAAATACAACCTTACCGATAAGGTAAACGGTCTGCCGGATACAGTCGGTAAATCAGTGCTTTCCCCAACGCGAACTTATGCTCCGTTGATTAAGAAAATATTGGAGAGCCACCGTGATAAAATTGACGGAATGGTGCACTGCAGCGGTGGTGCCCAAACCAAAGTACTGCATTTCATAGAGAAGAATCACGTTATTAAGGACAATCTCTTTCCAGTGCCACCACTTTTTAAAATGATACAGCAAGTGTCGGGTACTTCGTGGGAAGAAATGTATAAGGTATTTAATATGGGGCACCGCATGGAGATCTATACTGATAAAGATTCAGCCGAGGAGATGATTCAGATAGCTGAATCTTTCGGAATAGAAGCCAGAATTGTGGGAAGAGTAGAAGTAAGTGAAGAAAAGAAACTCACGATTACCACGTCTGCGGGCACCTTTAATTACAGATAATTATGGATGAAAAAGAAATAATAGCCCGGTTGGGCGCGGTAAAAGATCACTATCAGGAAATCGGTAAGAGTATCGTTGATCCTGAGATCATTGCCGATATGAAGCAATATGTTCGCCTCACAAAAGAATACAAGGAACTTGAATCAATCGTAGAGGCCTACGACTCGTATGTGTTATTGGTTGAGAATCTTAAGAATGCCAAAGAAATGATGCGTACCGAGAAGGACGAAGAGTTTCGTGAGATGGCCAAAATGGAAGTTTCAGAGCTGGAAGAAGAGAAGGAGAAGCAGGAAGAAGCAATAAAGGTGCTTCTAATTCCCAAAGACCCGGATGATTCTAAGAACGCCATTATGGAAATTCGCGCCGGGACAGGTGGAGATGAAGCAAGTATTTTTGCCGGAGACCTGTTCAGGATGTACACCAAATACATTGAGTCAAAGGGATGGAAAATAGAGATTGTAGACACCAATTATGGTTCGTCCGGTGGTTTTAAGGAAATCATTTTTAATGTGACTGGCAACAACGTTTACGGAATTTTGAAATATGAAGGTGGCGTGCATCGCGTGCAGCGCGTGCCTCAAACAGAGACTCAGGGTCGTGTACATACCTCTGCAGCTACCGTAATTGTGCTTCCCGAAGCTGAGGAATTTGATGTGGATATCAAGGATTCAGATATTCGCGTTGATAGCTATTGTTCATCCGGTCCGGGTGGTCAGTCAGTAAACACGACTTATTCAGCTATCAGGCTTACACACGTGCCTACCGGTATCGTGGCTCAATGTCAGGATCAAAAATCAAAGCTGAAAAATCATGAAAAGGCAATGAGCGTTTTGCGCACCCGTATTTATGAAATGGAGCTTGAGAAAAAGCTCGCGGCAGATTCGAAAATTCGAAAGTCGATGGTTTCAAGTGGTGACAGAAGTGCGAAGATTCGAACTTACAATTACTCGCAGGGACGTGTTACCGATCACCGCATAAATATGAATATATATAACCTATCCGGTTTTGTGGATGGTGATATTGGCGAAATGGTTGAAGCCCTGCAAGTAGCAGAAAATGCTGAAAAATTGAAAGAAAGCGTAACTCAATAAAGAATGAACCGCGAAAAATTAGTAGAGATTATTAAGTCGCGACAATCCTTTTTATGTGTCGGTCTTGATCCGGATTTAGATAAAATTCCTAGTCACCTTCTCGAAAAGGAAGATCCGATTTTTGAGTTTAACAAAGCGATAATTGACGCCACCCGCGATTACTGCGTGGCTTACAAACCCAATCTTGCATTTTACGAGTGTGTAGGGTTATCGGGATGGCAGTCACTGCAAAAAACGATTGAATACATTGGCAATAGCCACTTTACTATTGCAGATGCGAAGCGCGGTGATATTGGGAATACTTCACGCAAATATGCCGAAGCATTCTTCCAACATATGGCATTCGATTCAATTACTATTGCCCCCTACATGGGGCGCGATAGCGTGAAACCCTTTCTGGGTTTCGATGATAAATGGGTTATCCTGCTTGCGCTAACCTCAAATCCGGGAGCTGACGATTTTCAATTGAAGTCTATGGAAGACGGAGCAGAAAAGCTCTATGAGCGTGTTATAAAAACTTCGAGCACATGGGGAACTGCGAGTGATATGATGTACGTTGTGGGTGCTACGCGACCTGAGTATCTGCGCGAAATCAGGAATCTAATTCCCGACCATTTTCTTTTAGTACCCGGAGTCGGCGCTCAGGGAGGCAGTCTTTCCGAGGTGGCAGAAAATGGAATGAACGCGGATGTTGGCCTGTTGGTGAATGCTTCCCGTTCTGTGATTTATGCAAGTTCGGGAGAAGATTTTGCGGAAGCAGCACAAGCAGAAGCCAGGCGTATTTCTATAGAAATGAAAAGTATTCTTCAGAAAAAAAGTGTAATTTAATGGAAATTTTTTTCCATGAACGAAGACTTTTTGCAATATGTATGGAAGTTCCAGCACTTTACTTCGCACGAATTAAAGTGTAAGGATGGCCAGGAATTGCAGGTCTTAAAACCCGGAATTCAGAATTTTAATGCCGGACCTGATTTTTTAA
Organism: uncultured Cryomorphaceae bacterium; assembly: GCA_963748925.1. Taxonomy (GTDB): domain Bacteria; phylum Bacteroidota; class Bacteroidia; order Flavobacteriales_D; family Cryomorphaceae; genus Cryomorpha. The sequence continues at coordinate 37,434 of CAVVKG010000008.1, forward strand.
ATGCCCGCATTCGTATTGGCGACACCACCTGGGCAGGCAACGTCGAAGTTCATATTACTGCCTCTGACTGGTATAAGCACAACCATCAATCTGATCCCGCTTACGAGAATGTTATTCTTCACGTTGTCTATACCGCGGATAAGCCCGTTCTGGATAAATCAAATAATGAGATTCCCGTCATTACTTTAAGTGATTTGATTGATTATCAATCTTACCGATATTATAAGTCGTGGGTCAAAAAATCTAATTTTATTCCCTGTGAGAACCTCGTCCAGACAGTTCCTGATATCGTAAGGATCGCTGCCGTTCAGTCTGCTGCCGTAGATCGCTTGCAAATAAAATCTGAGCTTTGCCTCGATCTGTTAAACTGCACGAATGGTGACATAGAAGAAAGCTTCTACCGCGTTTTCTGCAAAGCACTTGGACTAAAAGTCAACGCAATGCCTTTTGAGCAACTGGCTATCATTACGCCTTTTAAACTCATTAGAAAAAATTCCAAATCTGCAGAAGACCTGCAGGCCTTGCTTCTAGGTCAATCGGGATTTTTGGAACAAGCAGACGATAATGTACCCTTTCTAAAAAAACTAAAATCAACCTATTTACTGCAAAAACAAAAGTTTGGTTTAAAACCAATGCCGGCAACCGCATGGAAACTGTTTCGCTTGAGACCGCAAAACTTCCCGGCGGTGAGAATAGCGCAACTTTCATTAATCTATGCAAAGCACCGGTCACTTGCGCAACTAGTAACAGAATACAGCAGTGTTGAAGAATATGTTCAACTTTTTGAGTCGGAACTAGAGAGCGACTTTTGGAGAACCCACTTTACGTTGAATTCAGAAAGTGAGCCGGTTACAAAAAGGTTGGGGATAAGTACAATTCATTTAATAATCATCAATGCAGTGGTGCCGTTTTTATTTGCCCTGGCCTCTTATAATAAAAATGGATCTTTTCAGGAAAAGGCCGTAAGTTTGCTTGAGCAATTGCCACCTGAGAAGAACAGTGTAATCTCAAAATATGAAGCTTTGGGTTTTACAGCAAAACATGCCTTTGACTCGCAAGGTTTAATTGGCTTAAAGAAAAGTTATTGCGAACAATTAAAATGTCTTACTTGTAAGGTAGGGATACAAATATTAAATAATCATGGAAAAGCTTACCAGCCACATTTATAATTTCTTCGAAGAACGCGCTTTTGGTGTTTGCTCCTGGTGGGGTGATAAGCTCGGTATCGCCACTTCTAAGGTGCGTTTATACTTTATTTACCTCTCATTTATAACCCTGGGTTCGCCACTAATTGTGTACTTGGTAATGGCCTTTTTGCTTGAGCACAAATCTTATTTCAAATTTAATTTCAAGCACAAAAAGACCATTTGGGACCTCTAAATTGCTTTATCTTCGAGTATTAATTTTGTAAGGACGTAAAAATTTAGTTTTTTAGCGACCGCTTAATACGCGAATCCCTGTTTTTATTTACTTAATCACTACCATGAAGCACATTATACACCTACTTGTAGCCCTCTTTTTAACTTCAAGTTTAAGTGCCCAGCTCTCCGCCAAATTAGAAGTTGCCAACGATAGTGAAAAAATTAATGACGGTAGAGCTAAAGTGGTAATGCTTTCGGGTACACCTCCTTTCATTTATAAATGGTCAAACCCCAATACCGAACTCGATTCTGAAAACAGTGCCGGCCTTACAGAAGGTGTTACTTTTTCCGTAGAAGTAGTTGATGTTACAGGCGAATCAATTAAACTAGAGGGACGGGTCAAGCCGGAATCTACAGAAGAGCGCATTAACGCAGTTTTTCTTCCTATTGTAAATGGCATGGCTTCTGTGCTATTTTGGGATCCGTTTGCAGCCTTCAATATATACGATCCTGTGGTTTATGCAGATGAGCGTCGTGTCTTTGCAAAAGGCTATAAGAATGACGATGTTCAGAAAATCTTCCTGATGAAATGGTACAAGGCGGAAGGAGAGGAAGCAAAAGAAGGTGAGCGAATAGCTCTCTTACGCAGAAATACAAATGATACAATTTCAGTCTATGCTCCCGAGCAGGGAAAGGTGCATCACTGGTTTTCTGAAGGAGAGTTAGTTTACGACAGAACCGATGTGGAGTCCATCGCAAAGGCCAACACAGCAGTATTTGCTACAATGGTTTACGATGAACCCCGTCCGGTATTGCTACCCAACGGAACAACTCAGAAAAACGCAATACCTCTTATCGTAGTATGGCTTATTCTAGGAGCTCTGTTTTTTACGCTGAGAATGGGCTTTATCAATTTTACGGGTATAAAACAGGCAATTAACCTCGTGAGAGGTAAATTTAGCGATCCGGATGACAAAGGAGAGGTTTCTCATTTTCAAGCGCTTACCACTGCTCTGTCCGCCACTGTAGGTCTCGGAAATATCGCCGGTGTGGCTGTAGCTATCGTAGTAGGTGGCGCAGGCGCTACGTTTTGGATGATCGTTGCCGGCTTGCTTGGTATGGCAAGTAAATTTGTTGAATGTACTCTTGGGGTTAAATACCGGAAAATAAATGAAGCCGGAGAGGTTTCAGGTGGACCAATGTACTATTTGAGTGAAGGATTGAGAAAAAGGAATATGGCCGGACTGGGCAAAGTCCTCGCGGTCTTATTTGCCATATTGTGTGTGGGCGCTTCTTTTGGTGGCGGAAATATGTTTCAGGCCAATCAGGCATTTGTGCAGGTCTCGGCAAAAGTTGCACTATTTCAGGATAATGGAGCACTATTTGGTGTAATTCTGGCCATCCTCGTTGGTCTTGTTATCGTCGGTGGTATAAAAAGTATTGCAAAAGTAACCGATAAGATTGTTCCGATAATGGTGGCAGTTTATGTTGGATTTGCATTGCTTATAATCTTTCTTAATATCGAAAACCTGTCTGCTGCATTAAGTGCTATCTGGCATGGTGCATTCTCCCCATCGGCACTTAAGGGTGGTGTAATAGGAGTTTTGGTCATCGGGTTCCAGCGTGCAGCATTTTCTAATGAGGCAGGAGTTGGTTCGGCTTCTATAGCTCACTCAGCATCTAAAACAAAATATCCCATCAGTGAAGGTATAGTTGCACTCCTTGAGCCATTTATAGATACTGTTGTTGTTTGTACAATGACTGCTTTGGTCTTGATTTTTACGGGTTTTGCGAATGATGCAGGTGGAATGAACGGGTCTGAGTTAACTTCGGCTGCTTTTAGTAGCGTGTTTTCCTGGTTTGACTGGGTTCTGCTGGTGGCAATTGTGCTGTTTGCTTTTTCTACTATGATCTCATGGTCGTATTATGGACTTAAAGCCTGGAGCTACCTTTTTGGAAATACCAAGAAATCAGAATACAGCTATAAGCTTATTTTCTTAGTCTTTGTCGTGATAGGCTCTTCAGTGGGTCTTGGTAGTGTGCTTGTGTTCTCAGATTTAATGATTCTCGGTATGGCTTTCCCTAATATCCTTGGTCTTTTTCTCCTTTCGGGAGAAGTTCGTGCCGATTTGAAAGCTTACTTTAAGGGAATTAAAGATGGCACGATTAAGCGCTTTAAGTAGCATTCGCTTTCGCGGATAGAGAAGATCGGGTTGAACAGAAGTCTCCTGCTCAGGGTTTGGTATCAACTGAAACCGTCTTCAAATAATAGGTTAAGCTAAATGGAATTTCTCTATGCCCGTCGGTCAGGGGAAGAACTCCTTTGCGCAGATTTTAAGGGGTGTATGAGATAAATGGCTCTGCTTATCATTCTTATTTGCGGCAATCCGGATACCGTTTAGACCTCGAATAGTGAAGCTGATTTCAATTTATTTTTGTATTTTGTTGGTCTTCTAGCATGAAACGAAGATAGTTATAACCTGACTTTCTTCACTTAACCAAAACCCATGCTCAACAACCTTAAGGCATATTTTGAACATAATAGGTCAGAACGAAATGGCGCTTTAGCTATTTTGATTATTCTGCTTATCGTAGGAGTGGTGAGTCAAATGTACTACCTCTGGTATGAGCCACCTGTTAAGGAGATTACTCCGCTACTGGCGATGAAGCAGTTGATAGAAGAAGAAAGTAACCAGAAAGATGAATTCAAAAACCTGACCAGCAGAATTGAATCAGATCCCTTTCTGTTTAATCCGAATACCCTGGGCGATTCGGGTTTTGCCAAGCTCGGATTTACTGAAAAGCAAATTAGCACATTGAGAAACTATCAGAAAGCAGGCGCCGAGTTTGAAATTAAATCAGATTTTAAGAAGCTGTATTTTGTCGACGACGGCCGGTATGAGGAACTAGAAGAATTTATAGACCTTCCTGACGTCTACCCGAAGAAAAAATTCGAAAAACCTGAGTTTCAAACGAGGGATTATTCGCGAAAGCGCGACACCACCAAATGGTCTGATACCACTAACCTGGCAAATTATTCTTACAAGCCTTTTACCTGTGATTTAAATCTGGCGGATACCACAGAATTGAAGAAACTGCCGTATGTGGGATCGTTTTATGCGCGTGAAATTGTGCGCTACCGAAAAGAGTTGGGAGGGTATCATTCACTCGCTCAACTTTTAGAGCTTTATAAAATGAGTCCTGAAACCATCGATAAATTTGCCGATAAGGTAACTATAGATAAGACATTTGTTAAAAAAATAGATATTTCAACAGCAACAGCGCAGGAGCTCTCGGCTCATCCTTACATTGATTTTGCTTTGGCAAATAAGCTAGTGGCCAAACGCGAAACTAACGGAGGGTATGAAAATATGGATCAGCTTTGTGCTACAGGTTTGTTAAATGCCGAATTATGCCTTAAACTTGCACCCTATTTAAGCTTTTGAAATTTATGGATGTAAATGCAGCAATTCAGGAAACGATAAGGACAATACCAAATTTCCCGAAACCTGGCATTCAATTTAAAGATATTACACCCATTTTAGAAGACCCTGTTTTAAGCAGGGCGATTGTTGCTGAGTTTGTTAAGCAATATCGAGGAGTGAAGATAGATGCAGTGGCTGGCGTAGAAAGCCGAGGCTTTCTGTACGGACTTCCACTAGCGATGGAACTTAATCTACCTTTTATTGTTGTAAGAAAGAAGGGGAAATTACCGGCAGAAACCGTTAGTTACAAGTATGATCTGGAATACGGGTCGGCGGAAATAGAAGTGCACAAAGGATCAATTAAAAATGGAATGAACGTTTTGGTTCATGATGATTTGCTCGCCACAGGAGGAACAGCAGGTGCAGCGGCAGGATTGATTCAAATGGAAGGTGGCACGGTTGCTGGTTTTTCTTTTTTGATAGAATTAAATGAGTTAAATGGTCGTCAAAGGCTAGCACAATTTGATAGACCTATCATCAGCTTAGTGCGTTACGATTGAAATTATTGATACTACAAGATTAAAATTAACATGAAAGACTTAAGTGAAAACCAAAAAATGATTACCCAAATGGTACGTGATTTCGGGGAGAAAGAAATACGTCCGCATTTCATGGATTGGGATGAGCGTCAGCATTTTCCCGTTGATGTAATGAAGAAAATGGGTGAGCTTGGACTCCTGGGCGTTCTCGTACCGGAGGAATATGGCGGAGCTGGGTTTGGTTATAACGAATATTACACAGCCGTATCTGAGATATCGCGTATATGCGGATCTATTGGTTTGTCAGTTGCTGCACACAATTCGCTGTGCACTGGTCATATACTGGCGTTTGGAAATGAAGAGCAAAAGAAAAGATGGCTTCCAAAACTTGCAACTGGCGAGTGGATAGGAGCGTGGGGTCTTACTGAAAGCAATACAGGAAGTGATGCGTTGCGCATGAAGACCACAGCTGTGAAAGAAGGAAATGAATGGGTTCTGAACGGAGCTAAAAACTGGATTACTCACGGAATTAGTGGAGATGTGGCCGTTGTTCTCGCCCGTTCCGGCGAATTGCTGGACTCAAAAGGTATCACAGCATTTGTGGTAGAACGAGGAGCAAAAGGTTTTAAAGCCGGTAAGAAGGAAAATAAGCTGGGGATGCGTGCGTCAGAAACAGCTGAAATGATATTTGAAGATTGCCGTATACCACAGGAGAATGTACTTGGTGAAGTAGGTCAAGGATTTATCCAGGCAATGAAAGTACTAGACGGTGGGCGGATTTCTATAGCGGCTCTATCTGTTGGTATTGCAAAAGGAGCTTATGACGCAGCGCTGAAATACAGTAAGGAAAGGGAGCAGTTTGGACAAGCTATTTCAAGATTTCAGGCTATTGCTTTTAAGCTTGCAGATATGGCTACCGATATTGAAGCGTCAGAATTACTTACTCTGCAGGCGGCCCATCTTAAAAACACCGGTCAGGATGTTACCCTTAAATCGGCTATGGCTAAATATTACGCCAGCGAAACCTGTGTGCGAGTTGCAACTGAAGGAGTTCAGATTTTTGGCGGATACGGTTATACAAAAGATTTTCCGGCAGAGAAATTTTATCGGGATAGCAAGCTCTGCACAATAGGCGAAGGAACGAGCGAGATACAAAAGCTTGTAATTTCCAGAAATATTCTAAGTTAGTTGATTTAGAATCAAAAAAATCTATATATTTGCACTCTCAAAAAAAATAAGGACAACAACATGCTTATCATTCCTGTAAAAGAAGGCGAAAACATCGAAAGAGCCCTCAAGAAGTTTAAGAAGAAATTTGACCGTACTGGCGTTATCAAAGAATTGAGAAGTCGTCAGGCTTTCACAAAACCTTCAGTTGTTAATAGAAAAGAAAAGTTAAAAGCGATCTACGTAAATAAAATTCGTTCCGAGCAGGAATAAAGTATCGTTTTTATTTAGATATTTAAGGCAGAACTTTCACGGTTCTGCCTTTTTTTATGGTCAATAAATTTTTAGAATATCTCGAGTTAGAAAAACGGTACAGTCAGCATACCCTCAAGTCATACAAGACTGATCTGGATCAATTACAAGTCTATCTCAATGAGGCTTACGACGAGGCAAATATAGAATCTCTAAGCCATGATATGCTTCGTTCATGGATGGTATCACTTATGGAGGCTAAAATTTCTCCGCGCTCAGTAGGTCGAAAAATCAGTGCGGTGAAATCATTTTTTAAGTGGGCGCGAAAAATGGAATTCCTTACATCAGATCCTACTCTGAAAATAAGCCTTCCCAAGATATCAAAACGACTGCCGGTTTTTGTAGACGAAGAGCAGATGGCTGAGCTCCACACCGAGGGTCAGTTTCCAAATAGCTTTGAAGGAATGCGTGATAGAATTATCGTAGAGCTGTTTTACCAAACAGGCATTCGCAGCAATGAGTTACTAATGTTGAAAACGAATGATGTTGATTTCCAGCGAGGAACCATAAAGGTGCTTGGAAAGCGAAACAAGGAGAGAATTATTCCCGTAGGCCAAGATGTAATTAAGTTGATGGAGCCATATCATAAAATAAGAACAGAAGAATTTGATTCTACCCCGTTCTTTTTTATCACCTTAAAGGGAGATTCCTTATATCCAAAACTTGTTTATAAGATAGTAAATACATACCTTGGAAGAGTCAGTTCGCTAAGCAAAAAAAGTCCGCATGTTTTGCGCCACACTTTTGCCACACACATGCTCAACAGGGGAGCTGACCTCAATGCAATAAAAGAATTACTTGGGCACGCCTCGCTAGCGGCTACGCAGGTTTATACGCATAACAGTATTGAGAAATTAAAAGAGATTCACCGCAAGGCCCATCCAAACGGCTAAGCGAAATTACTAACCATAAAACTACCCGTATATGCAGGTAAATGTTCATTCCATTCAATTTAAAGCCGATGCAAAGCTTATCGACTTTATAGAAGCCAAACTCAATAAACTGCAATTGTTTCACGACAAGATGATTGGCGCAGAAGTATTCCTTAAACTCGATAAAAACAGCGTGGAGGGAAATAAAATTACCGAGATTAAAATCAATATCCCTGGAAAAGATCTTTTTGCTAAACGCCAAACTGCTTCTTTCGAAGAATCAACCGATTTGGTAATCGAGGCACTTCGCCGGCAAATTAGAAAGGCAAAAGGAAAGCGAGCTGCACTGGCTAGTTAGCCCTAGAAGAATTTATGAGGAAAAAATTGAGCGCCACTGAGAAGTGGCGTTTTTTGTTTTTGATCTGGAGTTCTGCCTTCAAAAGCTGACTGGTAAAATAACCTGGCTTAGCAACGATTTTTATACTTTTTAGGTTTGCTTCAAATCAATAGGCATTAAAATGTTTATTTTTAACTGTTTAAATAGATCAACCACAAATAACCAAACCAAATGACCAATCAGTTAACAATAGCTTTTGCCGAGCTCGGTATTAAAGAAATAAAAGGTAATAAACACAATGAGCGCATTCTCGAATATGCCGAAGAAGCCGGTATGGGCTGGGTTAATGATGATGAGACTCCTTGGTGCAGTATATTCGTAAACTGGGTTTGTAAAAAGGCAGGGTTACCCCTGAGCAATAAGGCCAATGCGCGATCGTGGGTTCATGTTGGTGAAACTACCACAAGTCCTTTTCCAGGTGATGTTGTTGTGTTTTGGAGGGGAAGTGTTACTTCCTGGGAAGGTCACGTTGGTTTTTTTCTTGGCTTTTCTGATGACCTCTCAAAAGTGTTTTGTTTAGGAGGAAATCAAGGGAACTCGGTAAGTATTGAGGCATATGGAATAGGAAAAGTTTTGCGATTTCAGCGATTATCGTCAATGGCCGTGTCTCAGATACCTAAACCGGTATTACAAATGGGAGGTAAGGGCGTGGAAGTTTTTAAGCTTCAAAAGATTCTGAATGCTACTGGTTATAACTGCGGAGATCCCGACGCAGATTTTGGACCTAAAACTCAAAATGCCCTTAAGATCTTTCAGGCAGATAACGGACTTGTTGTAGATGGTATATACAATACTAAGAATAAATCAATTCTAGAGAGCCTCTCGATGACTTAATCCTCAGGAGCGTTCTTGTTTACTTCTGCAACGGAGAATTCGAATTGATACGAGTTACTGAATTTCGTCGTGGGGCATAAATATATCCAGATTAATCCTCTAGATTTCCAATGTCAATTTTTCAGAAAAAAGGCAATATTTCCGCATGCCATTTTTTGCAAATCAAAAATTATCACCACCTTCGCACTCTTAAAACACCTTATTTACCATAGATTTTCACTGATTGAAATAAATTTTTTCAAAAGTGTTTTGAGCAACAGAAAACTTTCGTACATTTGCAAACCTTTTTACGAAGAGGCTGGGCGTAAATGCCCGACACGTTCTAAACATATTAAATCTTAAAATATTGCGCCGATGTAGCTCAGCTGGCTAGAGCAGCTGATTTGTAATCAGCAGGTCGGGGGTTCGAGTCCCTCCATCGGCTCTCTGAAATTTATGATTGGGGAGATACTCAAGCGGCCAACGAGGGCAGACTGTAAATCTGCTGGTTTCACCTTCGCAGGTTCGAATCCTGCTCTCCCCACTTGAAATTGCAATACAATCGGAAAAGATTAAGCGGGAGTAGCTCAGCTGGTAGAGCATTAGCCTTCCAAGCTAAATGTCGCGAGTTCGAACCTCGTCTCCCGCTCTTTTTTTAAAAGCCGATGTAGCTCAGGGGTAGAGCGCATCCTTGGTAAGGATGAGGTCATGGGTTCAATTCCCATCATTGGCTCACTTTTGGCATTTAATTTACTTGAAATAAGAATAAATAATCACTAAAATTACTTAGCAATGGCTAAAGAACAATTCGATCGCTCCAAAGCACACCTTAACATCGGTACAATCGGTCACGTTGACCATGGTAAAACTACTTTGACTGCAGCGATTACTACAGTACTAGCGGGTATGGGGCTTTCAGAAATGAAAAGCTTTGACTCAATTGATAACGCTCCTGAAGAAAAAGAGCGTGGTATTACAATTAATACGTCGCACGTTGAGTATACAACGGCCAACCGTCACTACGCACACGTTGACTGTCCAGGTCACGCCGACTATGTAAAAAACATGGTAACTGGTGCTGCGCAGATGGATGGTGCTATTCTAGTAGTAGCTGCAACTGATGGTCCTATGCCACAAACACGTGAGCACATCCTTCTTGGTCGCCAGGTAGGTATTCCACGTATCGTTGTTTTCATGAACAAAGTTGACATGGTTGACGATGAAGAGCTTCTTGAGCTTGTTGAAATGGAAATCCGTGAACTTCTTTCTTTCTACGATTATGATGGAGATAACTCTCCGGTAATTCAAGGTTCTGCTTTGGGTGCACTTAATGGTGAAGAGAAATGGGTACAGACAGTTAAAGACTTGATGGATGCCGTTGATGAGTGGATCGAAATTCCACCACGTGATATCGAGAAGCCTTTCTTGATGCCAGTTGAGGATGTATTCTCTATTACTGGTCGTGGAACTGTAGCAACAGGTCGTATCGAAACAGGTATTGTAAACTCTGGTGAGGAAGTTGAAATTCTTGGAATGCAGGTTGAAAAATTGAAATCTGTAGTTACAGGAGTTGAGATGTTCCGTAAGATTCTTAACAGAGGTGAAGCAGGAGATAACGTAGGTTTACTACTTCGTGGTATTGAGAAATCAGCTATTCGTCGTGGTATGGTTATCGCTAAGCCGGGATCTATTACACCTCACACTAAATTCAAAGCTGAAATTTATGTTTTGAAGAAAGAAGAAGGTGGACGTCACACTCCATTCCACAACAGATACCGCCCACAGTTTTACTTCCGTACAACTGATGTAACAGGAGAAATTATCCTTGGCGAAGGTCGTGAAATGGTAATGCCTGGTGATAACGTAACAATTACAGTTGAGCTTATCGTACCGGTAGCAATGGATAAAGGTCTTCGCTTTGCAATTCGTGAAGGTGGACGTACAGTTGGTGCAGGTCAGGTAACTGAGATTCTACAGTAATTAATATAAGAATAACAGGTTGAGGTGAACGCTTTTTGAGCGTTCACCTTTACTTGTCAATATACGGGTGTAGCTCAGTTGGTAGAGCACTGGTCTCCAAAACCAGGTGTCGTGAGTTCGAATCTTACCACCCGTGCAAACAAAAAATACTAAGGTGGCTAGCATAAAAACTACTTTTCAGGAATCTTATGACGAGATGGTACACAAAGTTACCTGGCCGTCATGGAAACAATTGCAGAGCAGCAGCATTCTTGTGCTCGTAGCTTCTGTGATTATTGCTCTTATTATATTTCTAATGGACTACATATTTGGTATTCAAGAAGTGAGCAGCACCGAATCCGGTTTTCAATGGAGAGGGATGCTTGGTTTTATTTATCAAATATTAAGCGGATTATAATCAAATGTCGATGACTGAAACTACAAGTAAAAAGTGGTATGTCGTTCGCGCGATTAGCGGCAAGGAAAAGAAGGTAAAAGACCTTATAGAACTTGAAGTTAAACGAAATAATCTTGAAGACTTTGTTCATCAGGTATTAATACCTACTGAGAAAGTTTTTCAGATTAGAAACGGTAAGAAAATCAGTAAGGAAAGAAATTTCTTTCCCGGTTATGTTATGATAGAAGCCGACCTGGTAGGGGAGGTTCCTCACGTAATTAAAAGCGTGAATAACGTAATAGGTTTTCTTGGTGCCGAAAAAGGTGGAGATCCAGTACCACTTCGTTCATCTGAAGTAAAGCGAATTCTCGGTAAAGTGGATGAGCTTGCTGATAGCGAAGAGGAAATGAGCATCCCATTTGTAGTGGGTGAAAACGTTAAAGTAATTGATGGACCATTCAATAACTTTAATGGTGTGATAGAGGAGATAAATGAAGAGAAGAAGAAACTCAAGGTAATGGTGAAGATTTTCGGAAGAAAAACGCCGCTTGAACTTGGGTATATGCAAGTAGAGAAAGAGAGTTAAATTAAATTAGGATTTACCAGTATTCTTTCCATTTAACAATGGAGCGCTTCCAGGACTACTGATTATCATACACAATAAATTAAAACTTGAAATGGCTAGAGAAGTTAGTGGGCTGATAAAGCTTCAGATTAAAGGCGGAGCTGCAAATCCATCTCCACCCGTAGGACCGGCACTCGGTGCGAAAGGTGTGAATATTATGGAATTTTGTAAGCAGTTCAATGCCCGCACACAAGAACAAGCTGGGAAAGTTTTACCTGTTGTCATTACCGTTTATGGCGATAAGTCATTTGACTTCATCGTTAAAACTCCTCCTGCTGCAATTCAGCTTATCGACGCAGCCAAATTAAAGTCTGGTTCTGCAGAACCAAACAGAGTTAAGGTAGGTGCCGTAACCTGGGATCAAATAAAAGCGATCGCAGAAGATAAAATGGCAGACTTAAACTGTTTCAATGTAGAGTCGGCTATGAAGATGGTTGCCGGAACAGCACGTAGTATGGGACTAAATGTAAAGGGTAAATTCCCTTCTAACGGTTAAAACTTTTGTTATGCGAGTATCAAAAAAACAAAAAGAAGCGCTAAGTAAATACGATCCAACACAGGTCTATTCTCTTGAAGAAGCATCTGGTATTGTGAAAGAAATTTCCAATGCCAAATTCGATTCATCGATAGATCTGGCGGTTCGACTTGGCGTGGATCCACGAAAAGCAAACCAAATGGTAAGGGGCTCAGTGTCGCTTCCACATGGTACCGGAAAAGACGTTCGCGTTCTAGTACTTTGCAACCCTGATAAAGAAGCCGAAGCTACTGAAGCTGGTGCTGATTTTGTAGGACTTGACGAGTATGTAGAAAAGATCAAGAACGGATGGACCGATGTAGATGTAATTATTACAACTCCAAACGTAATGGGTAAGGTTGGTGCACTTGGTAGAATTCTCGGTCCCCGAGGGTTGATGCCGAATCCAAAAACCGGAACTGTAACGATGGATGTTGCAAAGGCTGTACATGATGTAAAAGCCGGTAAGATTGATTTTAAAGTAGATAAGTACGGTATCGTACACGCATCTGTTGGTAAAGCATCTTTTGATGCTCAAAAAATTAGGGAGAATGCCAATGAGGTAATTCAAAGCTTAATTAAATTGAAGCCAGCAGCAGCTAAAGGTGCATATATCAAAAGTATCTACATGAGCGGAACCATGACGCCTAGCGTTAAGGTAGAAGCTAAATCTGTATCGGCTTAACGGTTAAAAAAACGAAGAAATGACGAAAGAAGAAAAAAATCAGTTTGTCGATGATTTGACCGTAACCTTATCATCCGCAGGCGTAATCTATCTCGCTGATACATCAGAGCTTAATTCTGAAACTACTTCCGCATTGCGCAGAGCATGCTACAAGAAGAATGTGAAGATGAGTGTTGTAAAAAACACCCTTCTTAAAAAAGCATTCGAACGTGTAGAAGGAAAAGATTTCAGTGAGCTTTACGATGTTCTTGCAGGACCTACCTCTCTGATGATTTCAGATACAGGTAATGTACCGGCAAAACTTATCAAAGAGTTTAGAAAGAAAAATGAAAGGCCGATTTTAAAAGCGGCATTCGTAGAAGAAATGTGTTATATAGGCGATGACCAGCTTACAGCTCTTACCGAGATCAAATCGCGTGAAGAGCTTATCGGAGACGTTATCATGTTGTTGCAGTCACCAATTAAGAATGTTCTTGGTGCGCTTCAATCTGGTGGACACACCGTGGCTGGACTCGTTAAAACATTATCTGAGCGATAAAATAAATAGTATTTACAAACAATAAGAATCAAGAACTAAAATCAAATAAAAATGGCAGACGTTAAAGCTTTAGGCGATACACTGGTAGGCCTTACCGTAAAAGAAGTTAACGAATTGGCAGCATACCTTAAAGAAGAGCACGGAATTGAACCGGCAGCAGCGGCAGCAGTTATGGCTGGTCCTGGAGCAGGTGCAGGTGCTGAGGGTGCAGCTGAAGAACAAACTGAATTTGACGTAATTCTAAAAGCAGCTGGTGGTTCAAAACTAGGAGTTGTTAAACTTGTAAAAGAACTTACCGGTCTCGGCTTGAAAGAAGCTAAAGGTGTGGTAGATAGTGCTCCTGCTCCTATCAAGGAAGGTGTTTCTAAAGAAGAAGCAGAATCACTTAAATCACAACTTGAAGAAGCTGGTGCTGAAGTTGAAATTAAGTAAGAATTACAACATCCTATACAAGTAATTGTTATGGTTTAGACCACCTCCCAAAGCGGGAGGGTGGTCTAAACCCTTTTGCGTTTAACTTCGCAAACAGCGTTCTTCTTTAAACTCCAAATACTCAAGTCTTGGCTACACTTACGAAATCTAATGAGCGCATCAGTTTTGCCTCCAGTCGACATCTAATTGATTACCCCGACTTTCTGGAAGTACAATTGAAATCGTTTCGTGAATTTTTTCAACTCGAAACAAACCCTGAAGACCGGGAACATGAAGGTCTTTATAAAGTATTCAGTGAAAATTTTCCAATTACCGATACACGAAATCAATTCGTGCTCGAATTTTTGGATTATTTTATCGATCCACCCCGCTACAGCATTCAAGAATGCGTGGAGCGTGGGTTGACCCATGCCGTACCGCTCAAGGCAAAATTGAAATTATACTGTACTGACCCTGAACACGAAGATTTTGAAACTATCGTTCAGGATGTATATCTAGGTACAATTCCTTATATGACTCCTCGAGGATCATTCGTGATCAACGGTGCGGAGCGTGTAATCGTTTCTCAGTTGCACAGGTCACCAGGGGTGTTCTTCGGTCAAAGCCGTCACGCCAATGGTACCAAATTATACTCAGCTCGAGTAATTCCTTTCAAAGGTTCGTGGATTGAGTTTGCTACTGATATCAATGCGGTTATGTATGCATACATTGACCGTAAGAAAAAGCTTCCTGTTACTACATTGCTTCGCGCAATTGGTTTCGAAAGCGATAAAGATATCCTTGAGATATTTGACCTTGCAGACGAAGTAAAAGTTACCAAAACAGGAGCCAAAAAGCTTTTGGGTAGGAAACTTGCTGCTCGTGTTCTTAAATCGTGGATTGAAGACTTCGTAGATGAAGATACAGGTGAAGTAGTATCGATAGAACGTAATGAAGTTATTATCGATCGTGAAACTATTATCGAAGACGAACATGTCGAGCAAATTCTGGAATCTGGTGCTAAAACGGTAATTCTTCATAAAGAAAATGCCAACAGCGCTGACTTCTCGATTATATACAATACACTTCAAAAGGATACTTCTAACTCTGAGAAAGAAGCGGTAGAACACATTTACCGTCAGCTTCGTAATGCTGAGCCACCGGATATGGAAACGGCTCGTGGTGTTATCGACAAGTTGTTCTTCTCTGAAACAAGATACGATCTGGGTGAAGTAGGACGTTTTAGAATTAATAAGAAATTAGGTCTTGATACCGGTTATGAGGAGCGCACGCTAACACGTGAAGACATCATCATGATCATCAAGTATTTGATTGACCTGATCAATTCAAATACAGACGTTGACGATATTGACCACCTTAGTAACCGTCGTGTAAGGACAGTTGGTGAGCAACTTCACAACCAGTTTGGTGTTGGTTTGGCGCGTATGGCGCGTACCATCCGCGAGCGAATGAACGTTCGTGATAACGAGGTATTTACTCCTACAGATTTGATTAACGCTAAGACTTTGTCTTCTGTTATCAACTCTTTCTTTGGAACAAACCAGCTATCTCAGTTTATGGATCAAACGAATCCATTGGCTGAGGTTACACATAAACGCCGTATGTCGGCTCTTGGGCCTGGTGGTCTGTCGCGTGAGCGTGCAGGTTTCGAGGTTCGTGATGTTCACTACACCCACTACGGTCGTCTTTGTACTATTGAGACTCCTGAGGGTCCGAATATTGGTTTGATCTCTTCACTTTGTGTATTTGCAAAAATCAATAGACTAGGATTTATCGAGACTCCTTACCGCACGGTTAAGGATGGAATGGTAAACCTTACTGATACGCCTATTTTCTTAAGTGCAGAAGAGGAAGATCAGAAAATGATCGCTCAGGCTAATGCTCAGGTTTCCGAAAAAGGAAAACTGGACAGCGACCAGGTTAAGGCGCGTAAAGAGGGAGACTTCCCGGTGGTTACACCTACGGATATTGACCTTATTGATGTTGCTCCAAACCAGATTGCATCGATTGCTGCATCACTTATTCCATTTTTGGAACACGATGATGCCAACCGTGCATTGATGGGATCGAATATGATGCGTCAGGCAGTGCCACTTCTTCGCCCACAGGCGCCGATTGTTGGAACAGGTCTTGAGCCATTGGTAGCGCGTGATTCACGTGTTCTTATTACTGCAGAAGGAGAGGGTACAGTGGAATATGTGGATGCGAAGAAAATCGTGATCACGTACAAACGAAATGAAGAAGAGCAGTTGGTGAGTTTTGATGGTGATACAAAAGAGTATTCGCTTATCAAATTCCAAAAAACCAACCAGGGTACCAGCATGAACCTTAGACCTATCGTGTCTAAAGGAGATCGTGTTACGCCCGGTCAGGTTCTCAGCGAAGGATACGCAACAGAAAATGGTGAGCTAGCGATAGGTCGTAACCTTAAGGTGGCGTTTATGCCCTGGAAAGGATACAACTTTGAGGATGCAATCGTAATTTCTGAAGATGTAGTAAGAGAAGATATCTTTACTTCTATACACATTGATGAGTATATTCTTGAAGTACGTGATACAAAACGAGGTCAGGAAGAGTTAACTCCAGATATTCCAAATGTTAGTGAAGAAGCTACCAAAGATCTGGATGAGAACGGTATGATCCGCGTAGGTGCTGATATCAAGGAGGGAGATATCCTTATTGGTAAAATCACACCTAAGGGAGAAACGGATCCTTCACCTGAGGAAAAACTACTTCGTGCTATTTTTGGAGATAAAGCCGGTGATGTAAAAGATGCATCGCTTAAAGCTTCTCCATCATTGCGTGGTGTGGTTATAGATAAGAAGCTATTCGCGAAAGCGGTAAAAACTTCAAAATCTAAAACAGAAGAAAAATCAAAAGTTGAAGTATTAGACAAAGCTTTTGACAAAGATAAAGCAGAGCTTAAAAACAAACTTATTGAGAAGCTTGCAAAACTTGTAACCGGTAAAACATCGCAAGGTGTATTTAACAACTTCAAGGAAGAGCAAATCAAGAAAGGTGTTAAGTTTACTCAAAAAGCCCTTGCAGCTATAGATTATAGCATCGTAAATCCAAGTCGCTGGACAACGGACGATCATATCAACGATATGATTAAGAAGTTGATTCACAACTACAATATCAAGTTCAACGATTATGCAGGATTGCATAAGCGTCAAAAGTTCCAAATTACAATTGGTGATGAACTACCAAGCGGAATTTTGAAACTTGCCAAAGTTTATATCGCTAAAAAGCGGAAGCTGAAAGTTGGTGATAAAATGGCTGGACGCCACGGTAATAAAGGTATCGTAGCACGAATAGTACGTCAGGAAGATATGCCATATCTTGATGATGGAACTCCGGTAGATATTGTATTGAACCCACTGGGTGTACCATCGCGTATGAACCTTGGGCAGATTTACGAAACTGTTCTTGGATGGGCAGGAGAGAAACTTGGACTTAAGTTTTCAACCCCAATCTTTGACGGTGCATCACCAGCACAAATCGATGAATACTCTGATAAAGCAGGTATTCCAAGATATGGTGTTACACAGCTTAGAGATGGTGGAACGGGAGAGCTGTTTGACCAACCGGCTACAGTAGGCGTTATTTATATGCTTAAACTGGCGCACATGGTTGATGACAAGATGCACGCACGTTCTATCGGACCATACTCACTTATTACGCAGCAACCGCTTGGTGGTAAAGCCCAGTTTGGAGGTCAGCGTTTTGGAGAGATGGAGGTTTGGGCCCTTGAAGCATTTGGTGCAGCCAATATTCTTCGCGAGGTACTTACGGTTAAATCTGATGATGTAATCGGTCGTGCCAAAGCATATGAAGCTATTGTAAAGGGTGAAAATATGCCTGAGCCTGGTATTCCAGAGTCTTTCAATGTACTCCTCCACGAGTTGGGTGGTTTAGGACTTAATGTTACACTCGACTAAGAGTGGTTTATAGAGTTTATTTCAATTTAAAGGACAATACTGATGGCCTTAAAAAAGGATAGTAGAGTAAATTCAAATTTCAATAACATCACCATAAGTTTATCATCTCCAGAAGAGATTTTGAACAGAAGTTTCGGTGAGGTTTTGAAGCCAGAAACGATTAATTACCGAACATACAAGCCAGAGCGTGATGGCCTTTTCTGCGAGCGCATATTCGGTCCTGTAAAGGATTTTGAATGTCACTGTGGGAAATACAAGCGTATCCGTTACAAGGGTATTGTATGCGACAGATGTGGTGTAGAAGTTACTGAAAAGAAAGTACGTCGTGAGCGCATGGGGCATATTAGCCTTGTTGTTCCGGTTGCTCATATTTGGTACTTCAAGTCGCTTCCAAATAAAATAGGATACCTTTTAGGATTGCCTACTAAAAAGCTAGATCAAATTATTTACTACGAAAGATATGTAGTAATTAATGCAGGTCCTGCTGTAAATATTGAAGGCGAGCAACTAAATCGTATGGATTTCCTTACGGAAGAAGAATACATTGATATTCTTGAAACACTTCCAAAAGAGAATCAATATCTTGATGAAGCTGATCCAAACAAGTTTGTAGCGAAAATGGGTGCTGATGCACTTCACGATTTGCTTAAAACTACTCAGCTTGATGAGCTTTCTTACGACTTGCGTCACAAAGCAGATACGGAGACTTCACAACAACGTAAGAACGAAGCGCTTAAGCGTCTTCAGGTTGTTGAAGCTTTCCGCGAAGCGAATACACGTATAGAGAATAAGCCAGAGTGGATGATTATTAAAGTTGTGCCGGTTATTCCGCCAGAGCTTCGTCCGCTTGTGCCTCTTGATGGTGGTAGGTTTGCAACATCAGATTTGAACGACCTTTACCGAAGAGTAATAATTAGAAACAACCGCTTGAAGCGATTGATTGAGATTAAAGCTCCTGAAGTAATTTTGAGAAACGAGAAGCGTATGCTTCAAGAATCTGTTGATTCACTCTTTGACAACTCGCGTAAATCGAGTGCGGTTAAAACTGAGTCAAACAGACCATTGAAATCCCTTTCAGATAGCTTGAAAGGTAAGCAAGGTCGTTTCCGTCAAAACCTTCTGGGTAAACGTGTTGACTATTCAGCTCGTTCGGTAATTGTTGTAGGGCCAAGCTTGAAATTGCACGAATGTGGAATTCCAAAAGACATGGCTGCTGAGCTTTACAAGCCGTTTATTATCCGTAAGATGATAGAACGCGGAATTGTGAAGACAGTAAAATCTGCAAAGAAAATTGTTGACCGCAAAGAACCAGTGGTTTGGGATATATTGGAGAACGTATTGAAAGGACATCCTGTTCTTCTAAACCGTGCCCCAACACTTCACAGACTGGGTATTCAGGCGTTTCAACCAAAATTGATTGAAGGTAAAGCAATTCAACTTCACCCATTGGTATGTACAGCATTCAACGCCGACTTTGACGGTGACCAGATGGCTGTTCACCTTCCACTGGGTAATGCTGCCATTTTGGAAGCACAAATGTTGATGCTTGCATCTCACAATATTCTTAACCCTGCTAACGGTGCTCCGATTGCAGTACCTTCTCAAGACATGGTTCTTGGTCTGTACTACATTACAAAAGGACGTAAGACTGAGGGTGACAATATTGTAAAAGGTGAAGGAAAATATTTCTACAGCGCTGAAGAAGTTGAGATTGCATACAATGAAGGCCAGTTGGCACTTCACGCGCATATCAACTTCAAGTATATGAATGCTGATGGAGAAAAGGAGATGATAGAAACTACCGCCGGTAGAGTTCTGTTCAATAACCTTGTTCCAAAAGAAGTAGGCTTTATCAATCAGATATTGACCAAAAAAGCACTTCGTGATATCATCGGTACTGTAATTAAGGAAGTAGGGATGGCTCGCGCTGCTCAATTCCTTGATGATATTAAGGAGCTTGGATACTTTATGGCCTTTAAAGGAGGATTGTCATTCAACCTGAGTGATGTAATTATTCCACCAGAGAAGGAAAAACTAGTAGAGAAAGCGAAAGAAGAGGTAAGTGGCGTAATGGATAATTATGCGATGGGTCTGATTACAAACAATGAGCGATACAATCAAATCATTGACATCTGGACGCATACCAACTCTAAGCTTACAAATATCCTTATGGATAGGTTGAAAACTGATAAACAAGGATTCAACTCTATTTACATGATGTTTGACTCTGGAGCACGTGGATCGAAAGAGCAGATTCGTCAGCTTTCAGGTATGCGTGGATTGATGGCTAAGCCTCAGAAATCTGGAGCTACAGGTGGTCAGGACATTATCGAAAATCCAATTCTTGCAAACTTTAAGGAAGGACTTTCTATTCTTGAATACTTCATCTCTACTCACGGTGCGCGTAAAGGTCTTGCCGATACGGCCCTTAAAACTGCCGATGCAGGTTATCTGACCAGACGACTTGTTGACGTAGCTCAGGATGTTGTAATTCGTGGAGTTGACTGTGGAACACTTCGTGGTCTTATGGCAACTGCACTTAAGAAAAACGAAGAGGTTGTAGAAGGACTATACGAGCGAATTCTTGGTAGAACTTCAGTTCATGATATCTATCATCCAGAATCGGATGAGCTGTTGGTTGCTTCAGGAGATCAAATTTCTGAGGAAGTTGCAACAACTATAATAGATTCAGGAATTGATGAAGTAGAAATCAGATCGGTACTTACCTGTGAGGAAAAATCAGGGGTATGTGCTAAATGTTATGGTAGAAACCTCGCTACCGGTAGAATGGTAGAGCGTGGTGAAGCAGTTGGTGTTATTGCAGCTCAGAGTATTGGTGAGCCGGGTACACAGCTTACACTACGTACATTCCACGTTGGGGGTACTGCATCAAACATTGCCGATGAATCTGAAATTCGCGCGAAAGCGGATGGTATACTCGAAATCGAAGAGTTGCGTACTGTTGAGCAGAAAGCCAAAGATGGCTCTGATAAAGTAATCGTTGTAGGACGATCTGGTGAGATGAGACTTACGGAAAGTAAAACCGGAGTTGTAATCGCTACCAACAACATTCCTTACGGTGCTGAGCTATTCGTTAAAGAAAGTCAGAAAGTTAAGAAAGGAGACCTTATTTGTAAATGGGATCCATACAACGCGGTAATTATTACTGAAGGTACTGGGGTTGTTCAATTTGAAAACTTTGAAGATGGTATTACTTACCGTGAAGAGGTTGATGAGCAAACCGGATACCGTGAGAAGGTAATTACTGAGCGTCGTGATAAGAAGAAAAATCCTACAATCAACATCGTTGATAAAAAATCGAAAGAGATTGTACGATCATATAACTTGCCTGTTGGAGCACACGTTAGTGTTCAGGAAGGCCTTGATGTTACTGCAGGTTTTATTCTTGGTAAAATTCCACGTGTTGCCGGTAAGTCCGGAGATATCACAGGGGGTCTGCCACGAGTTACTGAGCTTTTCGAAGCGCGTAACCCGTCAAACCCATCAGTTGTAAGTGAGATTGACGGAATTGTATCATACGGTAAAATCAAGCGTGGTAACCGCGAGATCATCGTAGAAAGCAAAACCGGAGAGACCAAGAAATATCTTGTATCACTGTCGAAACACATCCTTGTACAGGAAAATGACTTTGTAAGAGCAGGAGCGCCATTGTCTGATGGAGCAATAACTCCAAGCGATATATTGGCGATTGAAGGTCCTACAAAAGTTCAGGAATACCTTGTAAATGAAGTTCAGGAAGTTTACCGACTTCAAGGGGTTAAGATCAACGATAAGCACTTTGAGATTATCGTACGACAGATGATGCGTAAAGTAGAAATCGAAGATCAGGGTGATAGCAAGTTTCTTGAGAAGCAAAGTATCGAAAAACTTGACTTCATGGAAGAGAACGACAGCCTTTACGGTAAGAAAGTAGTTGTAGAACCGGGCGACTCGCCTAATGTGAAAGCTGGTATGATTATTACAGCTCGTAAATTGCGCGATGAGAATTCGCAGTTGCGACGTAAGGATCAGAAACTAGTTGAAGCGAGAGACGCAGTTCCATCAACTTCGCGACCACTTCTACAGGGTATCACAAGAGCATCGTTGCAGACTAAGTCATTTATCTCAGCCGCATCTTTCCAGGAAACGACGAAAGTGCTTAACGAAGCTGCAGTAAATGGTAAGCGCGATCAGCTCCTCGGACTGAAAGAGAATGTAATTGTAGGACACCTTATTCCTGCAGGTACAGGATTGCGATCTTATCAAAAAACGATCGTAGGATCGAAAGAAGACTACGAGCGATTGACAAGCGCAAAAAAGACCGAGACTGAAGAAGAACTCGAACTGAAAAATTAATTTAATAACACAAAAAGGTCTCCCAATCTGGGAGACCTTTTTTTATACCATAAGAATATGGCTGATCAGCAAAAAGATAAGAATCAACTCAATATTGAACTTAGCGAAGAAGTAGCAGATGGAATCTATTCTAATTTGGCAGTGATCACGCACTCAAATGCTGAGTTTGTAATAGACTTTGTACGTGTAATGCCGGGAATGCCGAAGGCGAAAGTGAAATCGCGCATTTTGCTTACACCACAGCATGCCAAGCGACTTATGCGAGCTCTGGCGGATAATATTGGGAAGTACGAAACGGCTCACGGCAAAATTTCTGATACAAAAGGCCCTGAAGGCGGAATTCCGATGGGCTTTAGCGGGCCGACGGCGCAGGCATAATCGTTACCCAAAATAATTTCAAATCGCCACAAGTTTAAATCCTTGTGGCTTTTTTGTTTTCTAACTAGGTGTATTTAATCTTTCATACTTATTAGAGCGTGTTATGTTCAATGCCAAACAGCAATCCAATTTCATTTTCAATAAGATGTGCAATTAACCTTCATCTTTAGTTATACTTGTAGCTTAAATTTGAAAAACCCATTTGATGAAATCATTTTACTCTTTCACCACCATTCTTATTGCAGTAGCTTTTTCTTTAGCAGGGATAAATGTCAATGCCCAGTCCAATCAATATCTCCAGTTTGATGGAAATAACGATTACACTGAATTTCCGGCGGCGGCGCAGTATTTAACAGGTATGAATACCGTTTCAATGGCCGGTTGGTTTAAAACCGATGCCTTAACATATGGTCAGGGTATGATGAGTATTCGCGGAGGCGGAACAGGAGACGGGCAGATGTACATGATTCAGTTGAATAATGGTGTGATAGAATGTCGTGTGATAACCAGTACCGGCCTTCATGAATTTGTTGCTCCGGCAGGAACAGTTGTTGCAGGAGAGTGGCAGCATTATGCATGGGTTTTTAATCAAAATACACTTGAGCTATTTGTTGACGGGGTTTCAATCGGAACTTCCACAGCATCAGGGACTTTTCAAGGATCAACAAGACCATTTACCGTAGGGATTACGCTGCAGGCTGGTTTCAACTTTATTTATAAAGGTGGGGCTGATGAGGTTTCGCTATGGAGCAAAGCGCTTAGTGAAACTGAGGTTCAGGATATGATTGCCAATGAACTCGTAGGCGATGAAGAAGATCTTATTACGTATTACAAATTTAATCAGGGAACACCGGGTGGTGATAATCAAAGCATAAATGAGCTTATCTCGCAGGTAGGTACAGGCGAAAGAAATGCTGATCTTATTGGGTTTGCCCTTACAGGAAATGACTCTAACTTTTTAGGTGAACTTGAGTCGGGTTTTCAGGCCATCAGTTTTCCTCCTATTACAGATAAACTAATTACTCAGGAGCCATTTGAAATATCGGCGGAAGCCAACTCAGGACTTCCTGTAGAATTTAGCATTGTATCTGGTCCTGCCACAATTGATGGAAATACCATTACACTTTCAGGTGATGAAGGTGAAGTAACGGTGATGGCGAGCCAGCCCGGAAACGATATTTTTGATCCGGCAACCGATGCATTTTCCACTTTTAGTGTGCTCGACCCGGAAACAACCCTTCCTGAAATCACCATTTTACATCCACTTGCCGGAGATGTTTATGTGCCAACATTACGTCCATTGCAACTTGCTGTAAAGAGTGTGATTGGTTATCCGGATCTTTTTGAAACGGGAACTGTTACAGTAGGTATTGGCGATGAAGAAATAGTACTCGAAAGCTCTGGGAATGGTTTTTATACCGGATGGTGGACTCCTCTGGAATATGGAACCCAAACTATGACCGTTACTTCTTCAAATAATTTTGGAAGTTCTGCGGAAGCGGAGGCCGAAATTAACGTAGTAGCCGAAATGGATGACCTCACGGTTAATGCCATGGATGAGGCACACGTTTATATTGAAGTTCCAAGTGTAACCGTTGAAGCCGATTTGCCAAGTTATGTGGGTGCTTTCGATGAGATTATTGGAACGCTTACCATTTCTTGCCCTCCCGGTGGATGCGATCCATGGGACAGAGTTTCTTCGGTAGAAGTTCAAGGGAAAGATGGCGAGTGGTATGAGATTATTCGCTACTTAACTCCTTATGGAGTGGCTTGTAATCACACAATCGATTTAACGGATTTTATGTCGTTTTTAAGCGGTAAAACAGCATTTAGAGTAAATCTCACCACTTTCGCAAATGGGTTTGAATACACTCTCGACTTAGATTATAATGCCGGCGAGCCATCCAACCCTTATTCTCAAGTGCAAAAGCTCTGGTACCAAACTTACCAGTTTGGCGATTTAGCCAATTTGCAGCCGGCTGAGGAGCTTACCATGCAATATCCGGTAAATACTACCGCAGCCAAGATCAAGTTGGTTTCTACAGGCCATGGATGGGGTGTAGATGAAAATTCAGAAACTGAAAACACCAACAATGCAGCTGAGTTTAGTGAAAACACTCACAATATTTGGGTAGATGGGCAAGAGACTTTCGAACAGCACAACTGGAATGATTGCAACCCGAATCCTGATAACTGCAGCCCTCAGTCTGGAACATGGCAATTTGACCGTGCGGGCTGGTGTCCGGGATCAATTGCGCAGTTTTTTGACTTCAACTTAAGCGATGTTTCTTCCGGTCAGGTTACCCTGGATTATGTATTTGACGAAAGCTATATCGATTATTGCCACCCCAACAACCCCGACTGTATAAGCGGTGTAACTTGCGATAATTGCGATGGTGGTTTTAATCCGCATTTGATTGTAAGCTCTTACCTCATATCAAAAGGCTCAGCGCCACTTGATGGTCCGGTAGGTATCAATGATATCGACAATTCATTTACAGCCTTTAATATCTATCCAAATCCTTCGACAGGGAAATTTAACATTGGGCTCGATGACAATTTGAATAAGATTGATGTCGTGATTTACGATCAGACTGGTAGATCTGTGAAAAAGATTCAGCGGGGCTTTCCTGGTAGAAATGTAGAAGTTGATATGACTGCTTTTGAATCGGGGATTTATATTGTTACGGTAACCACTGAGAAAGGAATCGGAAGTAAGGTTTTGGTTGTTATTTAATTAACCGGCAATCGGCAATAAGGAAATAGGCAACGTGCAATTGGCAACTTGCAATTGGCAGTACTTCGTGATAAAGCTGACGCTATTTAGTTGAAATTTAGGTTAGTCGGGCCGAATGGATTTAGTTAACTGGTGATACATAATATACGATCAGTTGCTTAATACCTTTCAGGATACTTACCGCCCACGCTCGCGTCTCGCGAGGGTGGCTTCATCTTGCGTCTCGCAAGGCTTACTATAAACTAACTTTTAAGTAAGGAAAGAACTTGGGAATAAAGTAATATTATCCAAGCGAACCCGGCAGGATGCCGGAAAATAAGTCCCTCGCGAGACGCGAAGCGACAGCAGTAACACACTTTTCCTCACGCTCGCGTCTCGAGAGAGCCAAGCTGGGTGTAGCATCGCCAACAATCCCTTATAGGTTCTATCTGCGTAGTTAATGTCGAGTAGGAAATGATTGTATCCTGACGAAATTTATCTAGCAGCTAAAGGCTTAAAGCTTGAGGCTCAAAATCAAAGCTCGTAAACACTCTTATTAAAAATGGTGTAACCAAAGTTGAAAAAGAAACTCCACGGCCCTTCTTCACGGTTGTCGTAGTAGTTTAGGTTTAGGCTCACAGGTCCCAAAGGACTGTGGTATACCAGGGTGCTTGAGCCAATAAAGTAGCGGCTTTCGGCTGGATCGCTAAATACAGCCTTATTGTTTGCATCAGGGACGATTGCCTGCCCCGGAAGTAAGACAAACCCTTCCAATCTGAAATCAATATTCTTGCGTATGGCCACGATAGATGAGAGACCGAGTCCGAGGTATTCTGTGGTTCTGAACTCCTGAATAAATATGGTTTTGCTCTCTGGAATTGGTTGATAAGCAGGAGCTGAAATAATAGATGCGTAGTAATTCTCAAAAAAAGGTTTGTTCGAATACAATCCTTCAATGTCAATTCCTAATGTTACAGGCCCGAGGCTTGGAAAGTATTTTTGGTATTTCAGTTTCGTTTCAACCCACGCATGATTGTCCTTGAATTCTTCCGTGATATTTCCGGTCGTTCCGTAATCGGTTCTTTCATTACCTGTTACACCACGTACAGACACTTGAAGTCTTGATCCTTTGCTTGCATATTGCTTACGGTTAAGCGTATTTCTATCGATTCCCGTAGCCATTGTTCCAAAATCAAAGTTGGTAAGATCAGCGGTGTCGAGTACAGTAAAATCATCTGATTGATAGTAGCGATCCTCGTTTTGGCCATACCTTATATCACCCAGAAGAACTGTGTTATGACCCAGGGAAAGTCGATATTCGAAACCTCCATAAAGTTCGTTTTTAATAATGTAAGAGGGTCGTGATAGTTCAAAGAAAGTCGCGAAACTTCTAAAATAATCCCACCTGTTGGCCACAAAATGAGGGGAAATGCTCATTTGAGTTTTACCACCAAAATCAAGGTTAGCTTTTACCAGAAACGATCCGTAAAATTTCCCGAAATAGCTGTTTGCCATCAGGCTCGCCGATGTTCTCCCAAAAAGATTGTACTTTAAACCAACATACCCAATATTAATGGGTCTGGATGAGAAGTTTCCTCCAAAGTAGAGTGTGAGATCTTTCTCTCTTCGCACTCTTAAATCTATATCGTATAGGCTTTTTACTGAGTCATATTTTGCTAAAGGTTGCAAATACTTAATCTTACCATCCTGAGCCAGCCGTAAATACTGCGGTTTAAAATCGGCAAATGTAAAATTTGAGTCTGCCGGGTCTTTTCCTAAAGTTGATTCTACATATTCAACCTGTTGGTCATTCAAATCACCGCTAATCGTTATATCTCCTATGTGTTTATCAGGGAAATCAGCATTAAATTCCGATCGCATTATATTCAGATCCTGAGCCGTCCGTCTGGCATTGACTGTTATGGCTTTAATCTCGGCAAGTTTATCTATCGTGGCATTATACCCCTGAGCTATTTCTGCGTCAATTTGAGAAAAATCAAAAACTCCGATTTCGGAACTGGGTTCTATAATTACGCCTTCCTCACATTTGAGTGTAAAATCGCGGGGACTGGTTATCATATTTCTCACAAGCGAAAGCAAATCATCTTCATCTGGAGGCTCGATTTGTGATGCGACGTTGCTCCCAATAATTACATCCGGCATGAAAGCATCGTACATCACATCAGCAGGAAAATTGTTGTAGAGTCCGCCATCAAAGAGTAAGGTACTATCTACAATTACCGGCTTGTAATAAAAAGGGTAAGTCGTAGAGGCGCGCAAGGCCAGGGCGAGGCTTCCTTCGCTAAATACTACTTCTTCTTTTTGAACAATGTCTGATGCGACGCACCTGAAAGGAATCATTAGGCTGTCAAAATCGTAATGAGCTTTGGCTGCTGGTTGTTCAAAGAAATTGAGCAACATGTATTCCATCAGGTCGGGTGTAACCAGGTTGGTCGGGATGGAATTACGGAGAAGCCGCTTAGGAGAAATCTTTAGCCGGAATATGGAGGCGTCTGTAAGGTCTTCAGTAAAATAGAAAACATCTTTATCAGAAAACTCGCCCGTTACGGCCAGTACGAAATCTTCGTCTTTTACAAATTCGGTAATTTCTTCAATGGTGTATCCCGAAGCATAAAAAGCTCCAATCAGCGCTCCCATTGATGTTCCACTGATGTAATCAATAGGAATGTCATTTTCTTCCAATGCTTTGAGAACCCCAATATGAGCAAGCCCGGCAGCACCACCACCACTCAGAACAAGGCCTACCTTCTGAGCCTTCGCAGAACCTATGCAAAGAACTAATAGGAGTATCAAAAAAAGTGAAAGATGCGTGTTTTTCATAGCCGCCTGCCGTACGGTAAAATTACATTTTTTGAATAGAGTTCAAACAAGAATAAGATTAACGGTAAAAAGAGGGCAAATCTTGTACGAATCTTTGGAGGTACGGTAGGCAATGCAAAATTCGCGAGCCATACCACGAAAAAGCTTCTCCATCCACGAGTTTTACGGGCAGACCTGTCTCAGCGCCAATTTCTTTCAAGTGTTTGTCTTTAAATGGGTAAGGTTCAGAACTCAATAAAACGATTTCCGGGTTTATCGTTTTAATGTCTTCAATAGTAAGCTCCGGATATCTCAGACCCTTTTCGCCCCAATCTGATAAAGCATTTTGAACACCACAGAGGTTTAGCATTTTGGTGATAAATGTATCTGTGCCTGCAGCCATAAATGGATCTTTCCAGATGAGGTACACGGCGCGCAAAGGTTCTTTATTGAGAGCCCTATTCTTTACAGTGCTCACGGCCTCAGTAATTTCAGAATTTAGTTTTTGCGCCTGGCTCACATTACCCGAAAGGGCACCTATATCGAAAATGAAAGAATGAACATCGTCAAAACTTTCAATATCGCTTACATAAACCGGGTAGTTTTTCGCAAGCTCTTCTACTTCATCGCGGTTGTTCTCCTCCTTATTGGCAATGATCAGGTCGGGATTTAAATCTTCTATTCGGTCTAAGTGAAGCTTTTTTGTGCCTCCAATATCCGTCTTAGCTTTCCGCAAATTTTCTGGGTGTACACAAAATTTGGTAACACCTACCAAACAGTCTTCCAACCCCAAATCGCATAGCAATTCGGTTAGGGATGGAACCAAAGAAACAATGCGCTTTGGAGCAACTTTTAGCTCAATTTTCCTTCCTATTTGATCCCTATATGCCGGCATTAATGCAAGGCGGCAATCAGATCATGACGCGTAATAATGTGGTGCTTGCTGTCATCGATTTTCACCATTACAGCGGAAACATTTTTGTTCACCATTTTCATCACGTCTTTCAAGTCCATATCGCTATCTACAACAGGAAACGGGATAGCCATGATATCCTTAATTTTCATATTGTCAATAGATTTATTTTCAACCATCAAATCGAATATAGCGCGTTCATCAATCGAGCCTACAAACTTACCATCCTGTACAACGGGTATTTGGGAAATATCATATTTGCGTAGCTTTTCAATCGCGTGTGAAACCAGTTCTTCAGTACCAATAGTAAGCAAAGGCTTATCACCATGCTTATTAACCAGGTCAAGAGCCGATTTATTTCTGTCATTAAGGAAACCTCTGTCACGCATCCAATCATCGTTATAAACTTTACCTACATAGCGAGATCCATGGTCGTGAAAGAGAACAACCACAACGTCGTCTTCAGTTAACTCATCTTTCATTTGCTCAATAACGCCATATGCAGATCCGGCAGAGTAACCCATGAAAAGGCCTTCTTTGCGTGCCAATTCACGTGTATAAACAGCGCCGTCTTTATCCGTTACTTTCTCAAAATGGTCAATAATATCGAAATCTACGTTCTTAGGTAGAATGTCTTCACCAATACCCTCAGTTATGTACGAGTAGATTTCATTTTCATCAAATTCTTTCGTCTCGTGGTATTTTTTGAAAACCGAACCATAGGTATCAGCACCCCAAAGTTTGATGTTCGGATTCTTTTCTTTCAGGTATTTTCCAACGCCCGATATTGTTCCACCGGTTCCAACGCCTACTACAAAGTGTGTGATTTTACCTTCTGTCTGCTCCCAAATTTCGGGACCTGTAGTAAGGTAGTGCGCACGCGCATTGCCCGGGTTATCGTATTGATATGGATAAAAAGAGTTTGGTATTTCTTTGTTAAGTCTCGAAGCTACAGAGTAGTATGAATCAGGATGATCTGGTGATACATTTGTTGGACAAACATATACTTCTGCGCCCATGGCACGAAGGATATCCATTTTTTCCTTACTCTGCTTGTCGCTAAGCGTGCAAATAAGCTTGTATCCTTTAACGATACAGGCGAGGGCAAGGCCCATTCCTGTATTTCCCGAAGTACATTCTATTACAGTCCCGCCTGGCTTCAATTTTCCCGATGCCTCGGCATCTTCAATCATCTGCAATGCCATGCGGTCTTTCACACTGTGACCGGGATTAAAATACTCTACTTTAGCATAAATCTTTGCAGGAATGTGCTTGCAAATTTTGTTCATGCGAATAAGCGGTGTATCACCAATAGTCTCTAATATATTGTTGTAAGCTTTTCTGAATGCCATGCTATAAATTTTGTGCAAAAATACACATCTTGATTCGATTTTTAAAAGGGAGGTTTAATGCGAATTACGAATTACGAATTACGAATTATGAGTGAGGGAATAATGAATCAATTACGCAACCCGTCGTGAGAGAGTGTGTGCTCGGGAAAATGTCACAATGATCAATGTTAGAAATAAGAACAGGAAGATTTAAGATGGCAAGGTTTATTTGTTCCATTGAGTTTAGTTTCCAGAGAGAAGCATTGTAGCGAATCTCAATGTTGTCCAAATGACATATAAATTGTAAAATTACGGTTGAAAGTGGGGTGGTGTAGTTCCCAAAATGATTAGGGCTACTGCACCAAAATTCCCATGCTCGTCTTCAGTTAGCCCACATAATTCACACTAGAATATTACGTTTTTGAGTTTTCTTAATAAACAAATCCACTTTACATCCTCTCTGAAAGGAAAATTTTTAGTTGGATTAATATTAGGTACTTTTCTATCTTTTGTAATCATTTTTCTTGAACCATTTGATACGAATCAATTCGAATCTAAGAATAGATTTTTGTTGCTGACAGGTTTTGGAATTGTGTTTTTTGGAGCTTATTTTATCCTAAGTGTTATGGAAAATGCTTATTATCATAAGGTTAATAAGAGCTGGTTGACGTTTTATGAGATTATTTCAATAGTTATCATTTTTTCTGTCTCGGGTACATTTATCTTTTTGTACAACCACCTAATAGTAAATGATGAAGTTTATTCTCTGGAAATGCATTTGCGGTATTATAAGAGTATTGTGATTTTTATGATTCCTATTTTTGCTCCACTAGCTATTTATTTAAGGCAAAAATTTGGCGAGTTGATCGTTCCTGTATCACCTGATACTTTTATCATATCGGGAGAGAATAAAAATGAATTATTAGAATTACGAAAGAGCGAAATATTATATATCCAGTCTGTGGAAAACTACATTGAGATATGTTTTGTAGATGCCCGAGAAAAGTTGGTTTCGAAAACGTTCAGACAAACGCTCACAAACGTTCATCAACAGTTACCCTTTTTAGAAAAATGCCATAGGTCTTATCTCGTAAACCTTAATAATGTGAGTGGCATAACGGGTAATTCTCAGAGTGCAAAAATTTCTTTTCGAAATATTGACAAAGAAATACCCCTTTCAAAATCACTTTACAAAGAACTAAAAACAAAGGTTCTTGAAAGATTAAATCAGGATCACCAAAATTCCCCTATCCATTAGTCAAAATAATTAGCAATTCATCACTTATTGTTGATACAAGGGCGATTTAGCATTTCATTTGCAAAACCATCTCCAAATCAATCTTCACCAACTATTTTATGCGGTTAAGTGCCCTATAGAATCGACAATGGAGCTGATTTAAATTAAACAATGGAGATGCGAAAACTTAAATCTGTAGAATGATGCGAATTTCAAATTCAAGGAGATTATTGGCTGCTCTTTTCTTTTTTTTAGCCCCGACTCTGGTATTTTCACAAAACAACCGGGACCAATGGAAAACGGAAATAAGCATTGATGATGGTAGCTTTTTGCTTACCACATTTTTAGATGTAGTAAAAGATAAAAATGAAGCCACCTTAACATCACCAAAGAACGCAGATGCCAGGGTGGTTGGGTGGACTAAAGCCAGAACGGGTAGATTGTTTGGCAAAAGTCCCAAAAAAGGAATTCTATTAACTATTAACGCTATTCAAAAGGGTGATAGTCTGGTGGGAAGTGCGCTGCTTCCCGCTTTGGGTAAAACTCAATTTAAAGGGAACCTAACAGAAAGCGCTTTATCAGGAGAGTTAATAATGAATGATACCTTAGTGGTCGGCACAATATCAGGAAGGCCGACCCGGGAGAATTATTTGAATTTCAGATATCTTTATCAATCGATTATTGACACTGTTCAAGCCAATATTTATTCTAAAGAGGTTCTCCAAACTAAAGAATGGTTAAAGTTTAAAAAGAGCTTTAAGAAATTGTGTGATAAGGCAACTGATGATCTGGAACTTTTGATAGGTTTTAGTATGATGAGTTCCAATCTACCATTTAGCCATTTGTTCCTGATGATGCAGGAGGATGAGATTGAAGAGGACAGTGATGAATTAACAAATGAGAAAACTGTATTTTTTGAAGAGAAAGGCAATAATACAGCCTATTTGAGAGTGGAAAATTTCAGTTCATCTGAGGGAGAGCTTTCTGAAATTCTTCCAAAAATTGTCAATAATAAGGCTTATCAAAATCTAATTATAGATTTAAGAAACAACGGTGGAGGAGGAATTGAAGCTGCAAATGAATTCGGGCGTCATATTATCAACGAGTCTTTGGATATAGGTTATTTTGTAACAAATAAGTTAGACTACGATGGGTTTGATGCCGCACTTTTCGAAACTCTTCCGGAAGCTAAACCACAGACCACCGAAGAGTTTATAACAGATCTTAAATCTGGTCGGGGAGCCAAGCTTGTTTTTAACAAATCTGAAGTGCCGGTATTTTCGGGTAAAATATATATTCTTACGAATGAGAATACCGCCAGTACATGCGAACCCATTGTCTATTTGCTAAAAGAAAAGAAAAAGGCGACTATTATTATTGGGGAAAATACGGCCGGGGCAATGCTCAGTGCAGCCCTTTTTGAAATTGAAGGAAAGTATAAGTTGTACCTTCCTCTGGCAGACTTCTATACGTATGACGGTATGCGGTTAGACCAGACAGGAGTTAAACCGGATATCGAAACGAGTTCAGATGATGCTTTAATCAAAGCCTTAGAAATTATTGAGGCAGATACTGCTCATTAAAGTTTTTAGATAATGACTGTCCACAAGTTAAATTGTCCAGGTCAGAGTTTAGAATGTCAAGTTTTCCGGTCGAGCCGAAAGTATAGGCTATCGAACTATTAGAAACCAAGCAGTTTCTGCCTAAAGTTGTGCGATGTAAGTCAAGTTAAGAGGCTAGGAGACTATAGAGAGATACTAATCAAACCGAATTGCCTTTGTAGGCCGTATTTGCGCCACTGCAAGTGATGGAATCAGCATGGCACCAACACAGATAAGTAGAGTAACTACATTTAGCACAAGAATTACCATGGGGTCGAGCAAAACCGGAACCACAGAAACGTAGTAGTTTTCCGGGTCGAGGGTGATAAATCCGAAGTGTTTTTGCAGCAAGCCAAGTCCAATGCCTAGAACATTTCCCGCAAGGAGGCCTATGGCAATAATATAACCTGCCTGAATAATAAAGATTCGCTGAATAAACCAGGTAGACCCGCCCATTGCCTTGAGCATTCCAATCATATTGGTGCGCTCCATAATTAGGATAAGCAGGGCAGAAGTCATGTTAATAATCGAAATGAGAATCATGAGACCTACTATAACTAAGGTGTTCAAATCGAGCATTTCCAGCCAGTTAAAAATTTCGGGTAAATGCTGCTTTATCGTTGATGTTTTCAGATCGTAATTCAGATGTTCGTAAATGATCTGATCCATCCTATCCAGATCGTCGTAGCTATCAAGCTGTACTTCAAAACCGCCGGTATAATATCTTTCTGAGCCGCCGGAGGTTGTGATATTGTAGCTGCTTTCTGCCGGACATTGGCAGCCTTGGTTTGTATTTGAGGAAGTAAAGTTGAAAAAAGCAGTATCGCCTATGGTTTGGCTTCTATCGGTTGCTACGACAAAGATTTTAGTATCGCTTTGAAGACAAAAAGAGTAGGGGCCTTCTCCTTTTAGCGAATCTGCGCTCCATTTAAGACGTATATTTCCATCGCCACCAAATCCTTTTGCCGAGAGCTTAACCTTTTCGTTTTCACATCCCTGATAGGCCATCTGAGCATTAATGCCCCATTGGTTGAGCTTTTTTATCTGATTGATATCAATAAAAACAAACTCTTCGTCCATTTCCTTGAGGCCGGTATTGAAAATACCCACTATGTTGAAGTTCCGCTGACTCATGGAGCTTCGCGCATTTTGGAAATATACGGGAACCTTATCGCCAATATTTACCTGTAGTCTTTTGGCCAAAAACTCAGACAACATCATGTCATTGCTGGTTGCCGTATCGCTTAATGCTAAAACAGTCCCTTCTATAAGCTTTGATTTCAGGAAAGTCCAGTCATAGTCGCTTGCAACACCCTTTGCCAGCACACCCTGAATGTTTTCCTTTGTCTCTAAAACCCCTTCCTTTAAAGCAAAAATATTTATGTGCTTTACGCCATCAACAGTGTCAAGCGAGGGGTAGAAATCTTGATTAATTTCTAATTTTGGTTCTACAAACTTACTGGCGGTACCGAAATTAGTGATTTGAATATGAGAGCCAAAACCTATTACTTTTTCTCTAATTTCGCCCTGAAAACCCGTAACGATCGCAATGGCAAGAATCATTACCGCCATGCCAAGTGCAATACCTATAGTGGCAATGCGCACAATTGGCCTGGAAAGTTCCTTGCCCACACTTTCTTTACGAATTAATCGTTTTGCAATAAATAATGGAGTATTCAATGGCCTGTTCTCAATTAGCGTTTTTCTTAAACGTCCGTAAAAGTATAAAAATCGCTTGCCTTTGTGGTCTGTTCTTGCCATTCATTGCTTCGTGTGGGGCACAAACGACCGAAACCAGTCTGAAAGAGGAATCAGCCGGGGTTGCCGAAACCGCCGAACTTGAAATATTACCGGGAATTTATGCCATGCAGGCTATTGTAACCCACCTTTCGGGAAAAAAAGTAGCGCTCATTGCAAATCATACCAGCATGATAGGCGATACCCACCTGGTAGATACTTTGCTCAACTCGGGAATAGAAGTCGTAAAAGTGTTTGCCTCTGAGCACGGATTCAGAGGTGATGCGCCGGATGGAGCACATATCGACAACACAAAAGATGCCGAAACCGGACTTCCCATTCTTTCGCTGTACGGCAGTAACAAAAAGCCTACTCCCGAAATGCTGAGTGATGTGGATGTAATCGTTTATGATATTCAGGACGTAGGAGCACGGTTTTATACATTTCTTTCTACGATGCATTATGCAATGGAGGCTGCCGCCGAAAACAAAATTGAAATGGTCGTAATCGACAGGCCCAATCCAAATGGTTTCTATGTCGACGGGCCGGTTCTTGAGCCTGATTTTAAGTCCTTTATTGGAATGCACCCCATCCCGGTTGTTTACGGAATGACTTTAGGCGAGTGCGCTCAAATGATCAACGGTGAAGGATGGCTGAAAAATGAAGTAAAATGTGATTTAAAAGTTTTTGAATGCCAAAACTATACGCATCGTTCTCTTTATCAGTTGCCGGTTAAGCCGTCTCCAAATTTGCCTGATATGGAGTCTATTTATTGGTATCCCAGCATTTGTTTTATGGAAGGTACTGATGTTAGTGTGGGAAGGGGAACACCAAATCCATTTACCGTTATTGGAGAACCGGGAAATACAGGCGGAGAGTTTAAATTTACACCGGTATCTATCGAGAATGCTTCTGTAAACCCAAAACACAAAGGGGAGGTATGCATAGGATATAACCTGGCAGGTAAGCTTGATTTTGATTCCTTGCCGGATACCTTAATGTTATCGTGGCTCGTGAAAATGTATCAGGAAACAGATAGCAAAACTGATTTTTTTAGAAAAGACGGCTATTTTGATTTGTTGGCTGGTACCGATGTGCTCAGAAAGCAGCTGGTAGCTGGTAAAACCGCTGATGAAATTCGTGACGGTTGGCAGGATGATTTGGCTGATTTCAAAAAAGTAAGAGCAAAATATTTAATTTATCAGGACTAAGAAACTAAA
Source organism: uncultured Cryomorphaceae bacterium (assembly GCA_963748925.1). Taxonomy (GTDB): domain Bacteria; phylum Bacteroidota; class Bacteroidia; order Flavobacteriales_D; family Cryomorphaceae; genus Cryomorpha. Next base: position 73,720 of record CAVVKG010000008.1, read on the forward strand.
CCGAAACCCCATCGTAAACTCAATTTAAGACGTATTTATATGAACGACTTCCTTTCGATAATTCTAGCTTTAGCACCTTACCTAATAATTTCATTCGTGCTCATTTATTTGTTTCACGAAGCTATGAGATTCATCAAGGCGCGAGATGAAAAATTGCTTCACGTGAAGATGGCAACTGCTAAACCTTCTAGCAGTGGTGGGCAGAGCGATTCTGTCGTGGCACTGGAGCTACAGGCTGCCGAGCGATTTGCACTTTATCTGGAGCGCATCTCACCCGACAGGCTTGTAATGCGGTTGCACCAAAACGGAATGACCGCGCGAATGTTGCAATCTGAAATGCTGCGCTCTATCCGGGAGGAATTTGATCACAATTTGTCGCAGCAAATCTATATTTCAGAAGAATCCTGGGAGTTGGTTAAGGGCGCTAAGGAGGAGATGATAAAGTTTATATCAGCTATGGGAGAAGCCATGAATGAAAAGAGTACTGGTCTGGATTTGAGCAGGAAGATTTTTGAATCGGCATCGAGAGTTGATAAGCTACCTGGCGAAATAGCGCTGAGTTTTTTACGAAAAGAAACACGGAGACATTTGAAAGGGTGATTTTCAATATGCAATACGCAATACGCAATGAGTAATGTGCAATAAGCAATAAGCAATAAGCAATTTGCAATCCGCGCGTAGAACTTGGTCAGAATGGTTGAATCAATTTGCTCATTGCCAATTGACCATTGACAGTTTTAAAAAAACACATCCCGCGCCATCTTAAAAGTATTCGCATGAGCGTCTACAATAGTGGCAATCCGTTTGGAATATCCTCCACCCATGCTGAAAACAATGGGGATGTTGTTTGAGTGGGCTGCCTCAAATACAAACTTATCGCGCTTTTTGCATCCCTCAATTGTCAACGAGAGTCGTCCTAGTTTATCGGTTTCCAGCACATCCACACCGGATTGAAAAAATATCAATTCCGGTTTTTCAGCGCTTATTAAATCTGGAACCGTTTTTTGCAAAACTTCCAGATAGTCCTTGTCGCCAGTATTGTCTTTAAGTTCAATATCCAGATCTGACTTTTCTTTGTGCATCGGATAGTTTTTCTCGCCGTGCATGCTAAAGGTAAAAACGCGCTTATCATTTTTAAAGATAAAAGCAGTTCCATTTCCTTGATGCACGTCCAGATCAATCACTAGAATCTTTTTCACATTCAACTCGTCCATGGCATAATGCGAAGCGATTGCAATATCATTTAGCAGGCAAAATCCTTCTCCATGATCGGGGTAGGAGTGGTGCGTTCCCCCGGCAATATTACCTGAAACCCCGTGTTTAAAAGCATAATCTACTGCGGTTACTGTTCCCTGAGTGATTTCTAATTCGCGCTTAACGAGCTTGGCGCTCAGGGGAAAACCAGTGACACGTTGTTCGCGTTTTGTAAGGCTTAAAGTTTTGAGCTTTTCGAGGTATTCCAGGTCGTGGACTTTTAGGACCAACGAATCCTCAATTACCGATGGCTCAAAAAAATTGGCTTCAGTAACCGTGCCTTCGTAAAGAAGCTGGGCAGGTAATAGGCTGTATTTTTCCATCGGAAAACGATGTCCTTCGGGAAGGGTGTGATGATAGGCCGGACTAAAAGCAATTTTGAGCATGAAGCTTTTAACAGGTACTTTGTTTAATTGTTGAGACATCCCTCCGGTCTTTAATCATAAAAGGGAGGGTGAGCGTAATAAAAGCGTTTTCAACTTTGTGGTTATCTCAAGTTTACATCGTCAAACTCTGCATCAAAATCGCGCAGGCAATTGCGCCAAAAGTTCCGATTGCGTATCCCAAAACGGCTAGCAAAACACCAACCGGAGCGAGTGCCGGGCTAAATGCAGATGCCACGATGGGAGCTGATGCAGCGCCTCCGATATTTGCCTGGCTTCCCACAGCAATAAAGAAAAACGGAGCGCGAATAAGTTTTCCTATGAGGAGCAGGATTGAAATGTGGATAATTATCCAAATAAACCCAATGGAAATAATGTATTTAAAGACTTCCCATTCTTTAATGAGCTGGCCGATATCCATGTGCATACCAATTGTTGCAACAAGAACATAGAGAAAGGCACTTCCAAATTTGGATGCGCCTGCATCTTCAAATCTTTTAAATTTTGTAAACGACAGCACCACACCACCAATTGTAGCGAAAACTACAAGCCAGAAAAACGAACTGCCAAAGGAGGTAAATAAGCGTATCCACGACTCAGGGTCAGCCTCTAAGGCGGCGCTAATGTTTGCGCCAATATTCGGAGCAACCGCATCGCTCAAGGCATGTGCAATTGCAACAGTCCCAAAGCCGATACCCAGAATCATCATTATGTCAGTGAATGAAGGAATACGTGCATTAGCAAGTTGTTGCTTCTCAACGCGGATTTTTAGATCAGCAATAGCTGTATTATCAGCTTTCAACGATTTGTCAAGCTTATCTGAAATCCCTGCGCCGTATAAAAGAAAGGCCATCCAAATATTGGCTACAACCACATCAACAACAATCATGGCTGAGAATAACGTATCGCTGGCTCCATATATTTCTTTCATAGCCGTTTGATTGGCGCCTCCACCTATCCAGCTTCCTGCTACCGTGGCAAGGCCTCGCCATATTGCTTCGGGGCCTCCGCCTTGTAACAACTGTGGTTCAAACTGGCCCATAATAAATAAAGCAATCGGCGCTCCGATTATAATACTTACCGTAGATGTGGCAAACATAATGAGTGCTTTTGGCCCCAGCTTAAATACTCCTTTCAAATCAATATTAAGACAGAGTAATACTAAACTGGCAGGCAGTAAAAATCGTGATGCCATAAAATACAGCCGGTCAGATGTACCTGCCGAAAAAAGCCCTAAAGAATTGAGAATAGCCGGAATAAAATAACAGAGTAATAAGGCCGGTACAATCTTATAAAAACCAGCGAATTGTCGTGCCTGGCTCGTTTTGAAGATGATGCCCAGTATTACGAGCAGAATTCCCAAGGTTATGGCATCATTGTCTATCAATCCCTGAACTTCTAAAATTATCGGCATGCTAAATCTAAATAATGAAGTGTGAAAAGTTGTTTTCTCGCTTTCGCGGAAGCAATAATACAGATTTGATTGGGAATATGGAATTTAGACCCGGAATGATCCTGCTTGGCGAGAGTCGCCAATTTCGATAAGTATCGGTTATATAAAAAGGCAAAGCCGCTGACGACCCTAAGGCCAATCAGCGACTTCTCCCCTTAAACTATGCGTTTAAATATGATTTGTGTTACTGTACTAATAGCTTTTTAGAAAGTGTTTGTAAACCGTGGGTAATGTGTAAGATGTACAATCCACTCTCCAATCTGGAAATATTCATTTCTTGTGGAGTCATATCTTTAAAGTCTTTTCTAAAACTTATTAGTTTATGACCCTGAAGGTCTGAAAGTGTAATCACAACATTCTTCCAGTCGCCTCTGGTTAGCAGTTTAACGTGCTTTCCTTGTGGGGATGGATTCGGGAATACGAACATATTCAGTTTTAAGTTTTGTTGACCTTCTAAAGCAATGCCGCATACGGCACCCCATGGGGTCCAAAACCCTTCATTGAAAGCTCTCGCTTGAGCTTCGTAATTTGTTTCTGGCTCCAGGCCTTCAACTGATGTAGCTAAAAATTCTGGTTGATTATTTTCGAGAATTAATTCGAAATTTTCTGTTTCGTTTTGAATTCTGAGTTGGTATACGGTGGCGTTTTCAATTGGTTGCACTAAAATCAAATCAGATTCGAAATTAATTGAATAATTTTCGCACCACTCGTCTGTAAGGCTCGTTGTTACTACGATAGCAACCGATTTTATCGTGCAGTTATTGCCGTAATCACCCCATATATTGCCATATTTTGCCCGTATAAGTACGCTGTATTCCGTGTCTAATTCTAGCCCATCAACATCTGTTAAAGCACACGTGTTTTCGCCACCAGAATAGTAGTAGAGACGGTCGAGTGTTTCCTTGTTTTCAAATCTAAACTCATAGTCCATCGCACCCTCTACTTCAAGAGCTGTCAGGATATGATTTGCCGGCAAGGCTAAATTACCACAGTCGTTTTGAATCAAGTTTGTAATAGGAATCATGAAAAGCAAGGTGCATTCTGATCCATATTCCGAAGGAATTAATGGATTCACCCCTTTCACCTTAACCTCATAGGTTACATTTGGAGTAATCTCGTCAATTTCATTTCCATAAAATTCAGGATCAGTTGTAGTAAATGTGATAGGATTGTTAAGATCTTCCAAATCGCGAAGTTCCCACATATAGCTTGTAGCATCCTGAACCGGTATGGCTTGAACAGCATCTTGAATTCTCACAAACCCAGAATCGCACAAGGCGGCAATTACTTCTGTTTGATCAAGAGTGTCGCAACTCATCTGTTCAATGACAAGAATCGTGGAAGCCGCGCAACCATTGGCGTCAGAAACGGCTACGGTAAATTCTCCTGCAGCCAACCCATTGAGGGAATTTTCATTAATAATTTCATTATTAATGGTTACTGCGTATGGAGCAACACCACCTGATATTTCGAAACTCGCTGATCCGGTTTCCTCATCTGCACAATCGTCGTTTAAAATATTGCTAATGCTTACCGTCAATTCTTCAGGCTGTTCTAATACAACTTCTATAAAGGCATTACAATCACCTTCCGTGAGGGTAGCCTGATATGTTCCTGCGTTAAGCGCGGTTAATATTGTTCCGTTCATTCCGTTATTCCATGATAGGGAATAATCGTTGGTATTTGTGGCAATTTCTACGGCTATTTCTCCAGTTGAATCACCAAAACACAATGGCGATGTGGTGGCTAAAAGTGAAATGCTTACTCCTTCACAAAGCACACAATCATTTTCAGGTATGTCATCACAAGTACCACATTCATCAAAATAAGCTGTTCCACCCCAATTTCCGGCACAATCTTGCACACAGTCGTTTGAAGTGTTTGCATCACAAGTTCCGCAATTGTCTTCATACGCGTTTCCACCCCATACTCCGGCACAATCTTGCACGCAATCATTGGAAGAATTAGCATCACACGTTCCGCAATTGTCTTCATAAGCGTTTCCGCCCCATACTCCTGCACAATCCTGCACACAGTCGTTTGAAGTATTTGCATCACACGTTCCACAATTATCTTCGTAAGCGTTTCCACCCCATACTCCGGCACAATCCTGCACGCAATCGTTTGAAGTGTTTGCATCACAAGTTCCACAATTATCTTCGTAGGCGTTCCCACCCCACACGCCTGCACAATCCTGAGTACAATCATTGGATGTGTTGCTGTCGCAGGTGCCGCAATTATCGAGCTGTGCCGATCCATTCATTACGCCCAGACAGTCGTAGCAGCTGTCCCAGTCACTTCCGTTACTGTCGTTACAATCGTCTCCGGTGGCTACATATCCTCCAGGCTGTGTACATGACTCTGTAGTTGAGCTCGGGTTTCCGTGTCCGTCATTATCCGTATCGGCATACCAGGTTTGTAGTTCCGAAACGGTAATGTATTCAGATTTTAGCTCTACATCATTTCCAAAAGCATTAGTCGCCACTAAACGAACATTGTAAGTTCCCGGCGTGTCGTAAGTAATGGTCCCAGGGTTAGCGGTAGTAACTGTAAATGGGCTTCCGCCAAAAAATTTCCATTCATAAGAGTCAACATCACCTGTAGTGAGGTTTGTAAAGGTTGTGCTACCGCCTTCACAAATTGTGGTTGAAGCGGCAGAAAAATTTGCAACGGGAGCGTCACCACCATTGTCGAAACAGAAATTGGTGGTTTCCTGAGTTCCAAAATCCCCTCCTGAGGCGAGAATATTGCCATCTTCGTCGGTGAGTGTATACGATCCATTTCCATTTCCACAGCAAATACCGTCACCTGCAATATCCATAATTACAAAGTCGTAACAGCCGTTATCGACACAAACAATCTCTGTTTCTACCGTTCCACTTTGAAAGTTAGTGTAGGGCCCGCCACTTGCAATTACTTCATTGTCGCTATTGCGAAAGAGCCAGGTGGTCTGTCCCCCCAAAATATCTTTTACAATGTTAAGCGTAAGCGTGTGTCCATTTTGAACTGCATTATATTCAGCAGAAAACGAATTATTCGAGTTGTTTGAATCGTTATTGCCATTTGGCAAAGTTGACCTAACTTCTATTGTTTGTATTCCCCACCCTCCATTGTAGTTAGGCAGTTGTATTTCTGTAGATTGGTCCTGGCCTAAAAGACCTGTCCAGTTATAAGTCTCCCAGCTACCACCTGTACGGTACTCAATAATAGCGTTATTCAGATTCGAGCTGCCCTCATTTGTAAGCGTTACGATAGGCTGAATTAAATTAGAGCAAAGATTTCCTGTAGGAGATGTTATTCCGGTAATTGCGGCGTCCGCCAAAATAGTCGTAACTGGCTCGCAACCATTTGAGTTAATCAAGTTACTGCGCGAATTTTCAATTGCAGCGCGCATCCGAAGTTTTTGGCCTTCAGTAAACATATTTTTACAAGTTTGACTGGTGTAGTCCATGTAATTTTCTACTTGTTGAGTGCCACCACAGGCCGGGTTGTTGCAATTTGAGTTAAGCGTGGTAGGAGGGGTATCGCAAACCCTGTCGCCTTGTAGGGTACAATTAGATTCGGAGCAGTTTCCACCTTGAAAAGTGTGAAAAAGCGCGAAGGCATGACCCATTTCATGCGTTAGTGTCTTATTGCGGTTAGTGTAAGATTTTAGGGCCCCTTCAGTACCAAATGCGTTGTATAACAAAACGGTTCCATCGACCATGGAAGTAGTTGGAAAATAGGCATAGCCTTGAATTCCCGAACCGCCATTGTTATTTTCAATTTCGGTTACTACCCAAATGTTATAATATTGCTGATTGGGCCATCTCGAGAGGTTTTTAATATCAACTTCACTCGCTCCCTGTCCGTTTCCGGCCGTTATTCCTTCGGTACAATAGTCTGTAACACTGCAGCCACTTACACGGTTTATACCTGTTGAGGCATTGCCGTCAGGATCTCGTTGGGCCAGACAAAATTCAACTTCAATATCGGCGCCGTCTCCATCGCCTAGCGTCCCGGCCATCTTTCGATAATCCTGGTTTAGTGCGTTTATTGCACTGTATACTTGTTCATCAGTAATATTAGATCCTGTGCCATAGGCATCGCCATCGTGGATAATGTGCACCACCACCGGTATGGTGTGAATAGTGCCGTTCTTGGGAACCATCCCAGATTTGTACTGTTGCACTAAGGCCTCAATCGATTGTAATTGCTCCTCTTGCTCCGCTCTGTATAGCGGGTTCTCCTCCATCAAGCGCTCATGAATTTCTGTGTGAGCACACTGATGATCAGCATGTTCATTAAATTCGCTCAATTGTGTTTGATGGTCTACTTGTCCAAATAAACTCGTAAAAACGAGCATCGATAATATCGTCCAGTAATGTTTCACAGTCAAGAATCGTTTATGAAGATTCTCGGTTGTTTACTGTATATTTTCGAGTTTGGTTACGAAATTAAAACGGAGAGGCGGAGTTAATCGATGAAATCGTGCGTCGTTTCGTTCAATTCAATTTAGCTACCTTTTTTACTTCTTATTGAAGCCTCAATAGCATCCCACATTTCGTTTGGAACAGCCTCTAATTGATTGAACTGGCCGGCACCCTGAAGCCATTCACCACCATCAATGGTAACGATCTCGCCATTCATATATGCTGCAAAATCACTCATTAAGTATGCTGCCAGATTTGCTAATTCCTGATGCTCGCCTGTGCGACGAAGGGGAATGCGCTGCTCCATTGAGATTTTCTTTTTAAGTGGTTCAGGTAGTAATCTGTCCCATGCGCCTTTGGTTGGAAATGGTCCCGGAGCAATTCCATTAAACCGGATTCCGTATTTGGCCCATTCTACGGCAAGACTTCTCGTCATAGCCTGCACACCCGCTTTTGCACAAGCAGAAGGTACTACATATGCTGATCCTGTTGTGGCATAAGTTGTAACAATGTTTACCACAGTGGCTGGTTGTTCTTGTTCAATCCAGTGCTTGCCAAAAACCATGGTCATATTTATCGTGCCTTTTAAAACGATATCTATTATAACGCTAAATGCCTTTGGGCTAAGTCTTTCGGTAGGGCTAATAAAGTTTCCCGCTGCGTTGTTAAGCAAACCGTGTACTGCTCCAAATTCATCAAGTGTTTTTTGGAGGAGGTTTTTTATTTGATCTTCATGGCGCACGTCGCAGGCCACTGCAAGCACTTTTCCTCCGGTTTTTTCGCTCATTTCGGCAGCCGTTTTTTCAAGCACATCAATTTTGCGGCTGGTAATAACCACATTTGCTCCGAGCTGAGAGAAATAGGTAGACATGGATTTTCCTAAACCAGTACCGCCGCCGGTTACCACAATTGTTTTTCCTTTTAAAGCGTTATCTTTAAGCATTGGTTCAGCAAAATTCATTCTATTCTGTTTTTTGTTTTGCTAAAGTAACTACTAAAATTTAGAATATTGAAAACATCATATCCGGCAAAGATTTTATTGGCCTGGGGAGAGGCCATCAGTGGAAATAAGAAAATTAGGGAATGGCTTACCCAAAATGGGTATCCGGAACTTGGGATTTTTGTTTTTGCTCTCCGCAATAAAGACGACGGTAAGAAATGGCTTTTTGAAAATAATTTTCGCCATCTTGCTGCAACAATTTCTGGGGCTGAGGGAAACAAGGACGCCATTGAGTGGTTGTATAAGAGTAAATTCGATATTCTTGCGCGCGTCGCCGCAGTGGGAGATGGTGATGAGGATGCCTTTAAATGGCTTATTGCTAACAACCACAGGGAGATGGCATTGATTGGCAAGAAAATTGAAGTAGTAAAAGATGAAATTGAACGCGATAACAGCGATGTTCATAAATTTAGTAAGGAATAAACCAAAATAACAAAAATGAAAACACTGAAAATTAGCTTTTTACTTTTTATGAGTCTGATTACTTTAAACCTGGTTGCTCAGGATAAAACAGATAGACCAAGTCCACCGAAATCAGAATCTGAGACCGTAAAGGGAACTGAAATAACTATCGATTATTCTTCACCCGCGGTGAAAGGCAGAACTGTGTGGGGAGATCTCGTTCCTTACGGAAAAACTTGGCGCACAGGAGCCAATGAAGCAACTACACTTACCGTTTCTAAAGATGTTAAAATCGATGGCAAAGCTCTTAAGGCGGGAAAATACAGTCTGTTTTCAATTCCCGGTGAAAAGGAGTGGACTTTTATAGTCAATAGTGTTTGGGATCAATGGGGTGATTACAATTATGAGTCATCAAAAGATGTATTGCGCTTTACAGCGAAACCTTATAAGCTTGATGAGAAAGAAGAAAGATTGGAATTTGATATTTCAGATGATGGAAAAGTAGAGCTTGAATGGGATCAATTAGGCGTTTCGTTTATGATCGAAACGATGAAATAAATCTTTGAGATATTAAAAAATTTAACTCTGCCGGTTTATGCCGGCAGAGTTTTTTTTGCTCTGTTTTAAGAGGAATGCATTCTACTCAAGCCCTGAATTGGTTTTCCAAAAGTTGGATACACCAATTTTAGTATTCCATTTTATAATGTAGCCCAAGCGAATCGCGGAGACTTTGATCAGAATTTTTATTGAGTTCCCAATAGGGTAGACGCATTGACTCCGTAGCCGTGGCAGTCGTGGTTAATGTGCTGGAAGGATCTGATGCATTTAAAACTTCTTCCCACGACAAGATTTTAAAGGGAAACCTGCTCTGGCAGTTGATTTTTAAAACACGATCAAATTCTGGAAATTTCAGCGTGTAAACATAAAACTCGTTATCTCCTTTTTCTTTTGCATCATTCACCTGCAGCACGAGGGATGCTTCAGCTGCGTAAGCCTTCAATTCTTTGTGATGGAGCCGTAAAAACTCTTCTGAAGGCACCACTTGAATTTTGCCCAGAGGTAGCATCTGCGGCTCGAGGCGCATCCGTGTCCATATATCCTCTTCAAAATAGGTGGCATCAATCGACTTGTTAACATCACCCTCAGCCTGGAAGTAAGAACGCTGTTCGTAATTCAGCTTTCCATCACGCAGGTTCATTTGAGCAAAACTCTGTCCGCACCAGTCTTGGGATGAGAAGGTGACCTTCAGCGAAGCCGGATGTTTTCGGTAATCTATCGGAGTGAAAATACTGGTCATTATGGAGTAATCGTAAATTCCGGTAATGAACTTTTTTTGTGCGTTCAGCTTTAGGACGGATATCGCGTTTCCATCTCCGAATTCTTTTTTCACCTGCTCGTCAAGAAGAAAATCTTCCGTAACAAAAATAAGCACTGCGTCGCCCTTGCGCTCCTGACCATACCTTATTTGGGTGAGGTCATAATGAGTTAGCTCAGCCTTTCCGTTGTACCAGTAATCACTAAATTGCTCGGGGTGAGATTGAACAAAGGTATCATCAGGCGACGTGTTCACTTGCGCGTCGCATGATGAGAAGATAAGGATAACAGAAAAGAAGAAAGTGGATTTAATTGCAATTTGAAACATGGTATTCACGGTTTTTCAAGCTGCAAGTTAGCAAGAACTTTTGCTAAATGGGCTCTCTACCAGGGGGCGTCCTGATCCCAAATAATTCCTTCCACTTTTACCGGATTGCCCTGATTGTAAAATTCTGTTTCCAACGTTGCAACCAATGAGTAAACCTCAGTACCTATTGTTACATCTCTTTCAATAGTAACAGTGCCTGTAGCATTTCCATCTATTGAGGGAGACGAACTATTTACAAGGAATTCTGCCAAAACCTCATCCAGATTTTGCGTGTTCTGAAGCAACACCGGGGTAGAATAGAGCTCATGAGTTCCTTCAATAAAGTCGGTAAAAACAGCCCCGTTAGGAATGTTAAATCGCAATGCAAAACTGTTTCCGTTGTTGCTAAATCTCAGCTGTCTGAAATAATTTGAATTTAATAAACTTCCACCTTCCCAGCCGATTACAAGGCTACCGGTATGAGTAGATTTTTCACCGTTCTCGGTAAATTCAAAACTGCTTCCTTCTGTGCCTGAAATTGAGGAGTATGCCAGATTGGCCTGAGGGGTTGGGTCGTCCTTATCATCATCTTTATCGCAAGCAGTTAGAAGAAAAAATCCAATAATTAGCGATAGGCAAGCAAAAGTAGTTTTCATGGCGTTGAGGTTTTTTTATTGTTACGTCAAAAATATCTAGTCTATTTTACTTTGGGTATTGCTAATATTAGTGATTGTAAATATTAAAAAGAGCGTTTGGATTCAATTTTACTATTGTTCCTCCAAATTGTCAATGTGTTTGATTTCTGGTGGAGTAATTGCTCTCGTGAGGTGCTTGAAAAGAACGTAATCGATTGCAGCATGCGCAATGCAGGCTCCGTATATGCCTGCGAATTCTGTGTAATATCCCAAACCGGCTATGGTGAGAGTCATATAAACTCCGTAAATACTCATTTTCCAGTTTCGGGGATCGAGATACCCGTGAATGGCAACGAAAATAATAGCTGTAATCCAGATTCCCATCAGAGGCTGAAGAGCTCCTCTGAAAAGGAGTTCCTCTCCAAATCCGGCACAAAGTGAAATGAAAATAATTTGCCATTCCTTAAACTTTAAGTTAGAAATAATCCTGGCATATTTTTTCTCAGTCTCGACCAAAAAAGGCTGTGAAACGAGATATTTCGCTCCCAAACCTAAAACAATACCAAGCAATACTCCGCTGATTATCTGAATCCAGATATTCTGATTGGAGCGCAGAATAATCTGAATGGGATTATCTCTAAAGAAATAGAGTATTGCCCATCCTATAATGGGAAAAACAGTTAAAGTTAGAAAAGCAGCCCAGAGAATTCTTTTCCTCACTAGCTGCCTGATTCTTCAAAGTCGTCCATTGAAAAAACAGAGCTGAACAGATCTGAGAATGACATGCCGTCATCCAGAATATTCTTGCTGAGCATAGAGTATTCTGCAAGTCCGTGGAGTACAAATTCCATTAGTAAGTAGCGGTCTTCTTCACTTGAATTTGGATTGTACTTTTTGGTAAGCTCTTCTAAGCCGGGAACTTCCTTGAGTTTTTTAAGATATTCATCTTGAGGAAGATCTGCGGGAAGATCGAGTTCGTTTTTTCCAAACCAGCGAGTTATCTTGTCGTAAGGATTTATTTCATTTTTCCTTTTCTTAGCTAGTTCGGGATCCGGAAAAAATTGGGCAAATTGATTTCTAATGGCTTTTCCCAGAAGGGTGAGTGCCACACTCCGCGAACCTTCCTGCTCACCTTCGTACACGAGCTCCACTTTTCCGGTAATGGCGGGAAGGATACCAAGTAAATCTCCTATTCGTGCTCTGCCCGATTTCTCTTTGTTGATCATTATTCGGCGCTCAACTGTGCTCACCACGTTTTCGTATGCGCTGATAGTGAGCCTCGCAGAGACACCACTCTTTTGATCGATAAATTCGCTATTCCTCGCCTCTACAGCTATTTGCTCAATGAGCATGCTGATCATTTGCGGAATTTCTACATTCTTTTCCTGGTCTGCTGCCAGCTTTGCTTCCTGCCTCGTAATCGCCGCTGAAATCACGGTGTTTTTGGGGTAGTGCGTTAGAATTTGACTCTGAATTCTATCCTTTAGCGGGGTAATGATAGCTCCTCTATTGGTGTAATCTTCCGGGTTTGCTGTAAAAACAAACATTACATCAAGCGGTAGCCTAAGTTTAAATCCTCGAATTTGTATGTCACCTTCTTGCAAAATATTGAAGAGTGCAACCTGGATCCGTGGCTGCAAATCAGGTAATTCATTAATTACAAATATTCCGCGGTGAGCTCTGGGAATCAGTCCAAAATGGATTACCCGTTCGTCCGAATAATCAAGTTTTAAGTTTGCTGCTTTTATTGGATCGGCATCACCAATAAGGTCGGCCACGGTAACATCAGGTGTTGCCAGCTTTTCAGTGTAGCGCTCGTCGCGGTGAAGCCAGGCGATAGGCGTATCGTCGCCTTTTTCGGCAATTAGATCCTGAGAGTAGCGCGAAATAGGATTCAGCGGATCATCAAAAATGTCAGAGCCTTTCACATAAGGAATGTACTCATCTAGAAGACTTACCAGCTGACGAGCCATTCTGGTTTTTGCCTGCCCGCGAAGACCAAGAAAGTTGATGTTGTGACGCGATAAAATAGCGCGCTCCACTTCGGGAAACACCGTGTTTTCGTATCCCAAAACCCCTTCAAAAACTGGTTCTTTCGACTGTAATTTTTTAATCAGGTTGTTTCTCAGTTCGTCTTTAACCGGAACTGTTTTGTAGCCTGTTTTTTTGAGTTCTTTAAGCGTTGCTGGTCTTGCTGAAGTCTTTGTCATGCTTATTTTTTTTGCCGAAAGGCGCGTGCACATCCGTCATTCTGATTTCTAATCGTATTTACAATCTTTATGCTAGTGCTACATAAGCACGCCCAAAAGGTCGTAAGTTTGCAAATAGGTATTCCTTTAACACGAAACTAAGGTATTGGTTGACATGATAAGATCGAAAAATAAAGAATTAATTGCATTTCTATGCTGTGTTTTGCTGATAGCCGCTGCTTGCACGAATCAGAATACAGAGACAGAGGAAGAGAATCATTTTAAAAATGTTTCTGGCGAAGCTCAGGGAACAACTTATTCCATTACCTATTTAGATTCTATCGGGGGTGTTTTCTCTAAACAGGAAGCCGATTCTATTTTAGATGCAATTGATATGGCCTTATCTGTTTGGGTACAAGAATCAACCATTTCAAAGTTTAACAATGCGGATTCGATGAAAATCGACGATCCACACTTTTTAAATGTGTTTTTTAGAGGGCGCGAAATTGTAAATCTAACGGATGGAGCATTTCAGCCAATGGTTATGCCGCTTGTCCGTGCATGGGGATTTGGTCCGACAGGAGCTCACCCAAAAGGCGATTTAAACACAGATACTTTGATGGTTCTGGTAAATACCGAACTAGAAATTACGCCGGTTGATACGTCTTCGGAGGGAAATTTACCGGCCTTTCTTATTCAAAAAATGCTGGGACAGGAAATTGATGTAAATGGAATTGCCCAGGGTTATTCTGTGGATGTTATTGCAGATTTCTTGAAATCCAAAGGCGTTGAGAATTTCATGGTAGAGATAGGCGGCGAAGTATTTGCTTACGGGGTAAATAATGCAGATGAGCCCTGGAGAATTGGAATAGATAAACCCGTGCCGTTAGACCAACAAAGAGAACTTCAGGCAATTGCAAAATTGACCAATAGGGCAATAGCCACATCAGGTAGTTACAGGAAATTTTATGAAGTAGATGGGAAGAGATATTCTCATACCATCGATCCTGCTACCGGGAAGCCGGTTGATCACCAGTTGCTTAGCGCTACTGTTATGGCTCCAAATTGTACGAATGCCGATGCCTTTGCCACAGCGTTTATGGTAAAGGGATTTGAGGCTTCAAAAAAATATGTTGAGGATCACCCGGAGTTGAATTTAGAAATCTACCTTATCTACAATGATGAAAGCGAAGGCTTTAAATCCTATATGAGTCCCGGGATGAAAGAAAAAATAGAAGAGATTTAGTCAGGGTTCTGACACTTCTCTTCAGGTCGGGCTCCGCATACGCCGCAGCTAGCTCCTTTTTCACTTAGCATTGGGTTATTGCTTGCACATGTGCCGGCAAATTGGCCGTCTTTTTTAACGAGAATTTTAATGGCGATTCCCGCAAATGCAAGGGCCAGAAGGGCGATAGTAATTAAGATTAACTTTATCATAACGCTTAATTTGGTACAAAGGTAATGCCAGAACCTGGCAATCCAAAATTGGTTCGATAGATTACCGGGGCAACACCTGCCCGCTCCCGTTTATACTGGTGTCAACATTATCAGGATCACCTGAATAGAGAATGTTGCCGGACATATTTATTTCTCCAAAAAGATAGGCGTTGGCCACACAAAGAATATCCTGAAGTGAGGTGTTATTTACTGTCGTAATATCAGATTGTAGTCTGGAAGCATCAAATTGACCTACCGAGGCATTGTACAGGCCTGCATTTTTAGTTCGGCCGGCCAGGGTAATTCCCGTATATCCGGTATGCGCATACACTCTGGCGCTGTCCGTATTGAAAAGCATAAAAACCTCACCATTTGAGAGCCGTTGTTCGTAGAGAAAGTCGTGGCTTTTAAGCGAGTCAACAAAAGTGATATTTGCACTTGAAGTGTTTTCCAAATAACTCAAGGTGGGGGCATAAATTCTAACAAGTGGAATCTCCTTTAGCGATCTTACCCAATTGCAAGTAGCTTCGTTTGAAATGTAAAGGGAGTTTCCATCGCGTTTTGTTTCAATGTGGTGCACAATGTTTTCACCAAATTCCACTTCTGCATAGCACGTTTCGGAATAATAGTATTCCAGATTTATCTTGTCTTTTAAAAACACCCGATCGAAAACACCGATTGATCGCTCTTCGGTAACCGTGTCGCCAAGTGATTTTAAGCAATCCCAGCTATCTTCATTATTACAACTCTGGAGAGACAGAAAAGCTATAAATGCTATGTAGAATGCCTTTTTTCATTTCAGTCGATATGCAATTCCGAGTTCGCCATTATCAGCTTTTGCGTAGTGCGATTTCAGCCCTACAAAGGCTTGCCACCGATCAAAATTATATACTACGTGATACCTAAAAAACACCATTCCATCACCTTCAAACTTGGGGAAAATGTATGAACCCAGCGAAAGTCGTATACCAATAGGGTTGAAGTTTAATTGATAGATTCCGGCGATATACGGGCGGTAATTGTAGCTGCTGTTTCTTGCGGGTTCATTTATATCTAAATCCCGATAGGCCAGGCTGGCATTGTAGTTCATGCCCAGTTCGCCACCAAAGGTTGATTTCGGAGTAATTTGCTTTTGCCAAACTGTAAATAGATTGGCTACCCCGTATTTTTCCGATCCAATTGGGCCTATTTGCTTGAAGCCAAATGACGACCCCACAAACCATTCTCCCGGTAGTTTTTCAAGTGTTTTTTCTATCCTTGTGGGAGTTTTGAATCCATTGGGACTGTAAGTGAAAAGAAGCTTGAGCATAGCCACATTGATGCCGGTATTTGGTAATTTCATTGCTCCATTTGAAAAATGGTGTATGCCCAGGCCGGGTTTTACCAGCCACTTTTCAGATAACTGAACTCTGCCATAAATATTGAGTGCCAGAGCAACATTCATGTGTGAGCCTATTGCCGAATTGTGAAAGTTTGACTCCAGGTCAAATGGCTTTTCTACGTAAGCCACTCCCAGTCCCAGCTTTAGTCCTAAGCCTCTGTTTCGCGTAAGCGGAAGATCGTAAAACATCCGCGCAGCAGCTGCTTTCCCAAGGTAAGGCGATTGCAAATCATAGGCGTTTACGCTAACTCCCCAGGTTGGGAAATTGTAATCGTGATGCCATTGTTTAGATCCGTCGGTTGAGAACGCCAATTCAAATTCTATGCCCGGAATATGCCCGTCAATGAGATATTTCATATTGGGATGATGGGGCATGATAATACCTCCCATCGGTCCGATGCTCATCGTGATATGCCGCAAAGTATCTTGTGCATTTGCCGAAAAGGCACCCCATAAAATAATAAAAACTGAAAGATGAAAACGATTCAAATTGCTGGCTACTTTGAGTTTCTCAATATACGCAACTGGCTGGATCAGAATGTTCAATAGCAAGGCGCGCGTGGTTCTAAAAACCAAGGAGTCCCGATAGACCGGGATGACTGTTTTTAGAAGGAGGGCAACGCCGATAGTGGACATTGTGGACAGACACTACGTAAACTGAGACAGCAAACTTAGCAGTTAGAATTGTTATATGCCAAATTGAAATGGCTAATTTTGCACGAAATAGAAACCCTATGAAGGATAAGCTGAAAGCATTTGAAAGGTTGTTGATAATAATGGACGAGCTTAGAGAGCAGTGCCCATGGGATCGCAAGCAAACCATGGAGTCTCTGCGCCATCTAACGATCGAGGAGCTTTACGAGCTTTCTGATGCCATTATCGACAATGATTTGGAAGAGGTGAGAAAAGAGCTGGGCGACTTAATGCTTCACCTTGTGTTTTACAGCAAAATAGGAAGTGAGAAAGGGGCTTTTGATATAGCAGATGTGCTAAACGGTGTTTGTGATAAGTTGATTAACAGACACCCACATATTTATGGAGATGTGAAGGTGAGTGGAGAAGATGAGGTGAAAGCCAACTGGGAAAAAATAAAATTGAAGGAAGGCAAAGGCAATAAATCTGTTTTGGAAGGAGTGCCAAAATCGCTTCCATCATTGGTAAAAGCCGGAAGAATTCAGGACAAAGCCCGCGGTGTGGGATTTGATTGGGATAATGCCGATCAGGTTTTGGAGAAGGTACACGAAGAGCTTGGCGAACTAAAGGTGGAAGTGGATGGAAAAACGGATAGAGTGGAAGAAGAGTTTGGTGACGTACTTTTCTCAATGATAAATTATGCGCGCTTTCTCGGAATCAATCCGGATGACGCCCTGGAGCGAACAAACCGGAAGTTTATAAAGCGATTTAAGTACCTGGAAAAAGAATCGGCAAAGGATGGGAAGCAAATGGGCGAGATGAGCCTTGAAGAGATGGATGTGTATTGGAACAGAGCCAAAACACTGAAGGATTAGCCCGAATTTTTTGAAAGCATTTTTAATGACGATATAGATTATCCTTATCGAAATTAATTGATCACATGATTTTATCTATTTAAATTTGCACCAAAATTAAGAACAAATGAGTGTACATAATATAACAGATCAAGATTTTAGCACCACGATTTCTGGAAAGGATAAGGCTATTGTAAAATACTTTGCCGATTGGTGTGGATCGTGCAAACTAATTTCTCCAAAATTTCGCAGATTATCTGATGATGAGCGATTTGAAGGTGTTGATTTTCTGGAAGTAAATGCAGAAATCAATGAAGCGGCGCGCAAGGCGGCCAACGTGGATAACCTTCCGTTTTTTGCCGTATTCAAAAATGGAGAAATGGTAGAAGGATCTGCCACTTCAAAAATCGAAAACGTTGAAAAACTATTAAATAAGTTGAATTAATGAAGATTCCATCGATTAAAAAGATTGCCGAGACATATGAAATTCTTGAGCTTGAAAAGGCTGAGCTAGCTTTATTAGAAGAGCAAACGCCCGAAATTGAAATCGAAGGTTCAGATGAAGGCGAGCAATTGACACATATCATGGCTGCGCTTGAAATAAAGCGCCAAATGGTGAGAGATGGAGTTTCCTTTCCAAAGGCTCTGAGAAACTATACACAGCGAGTTCGGAATTCGATTTCGTAAAATTTAATAAGTGATTTTATTGAGCCGCAACATATTAATTGTTGCGGCTTTTTTTGTGAGTTTTAGGACTTAATCGGTTTTATAATCGGTATTCCTGAAGTTGCTCGAGAATAAACTTTTTTAAATCCTAAATTGATAAATTTGAGAAATGGAATTGTTTTTTCTGGAAATGGGATTTAGGTTTGTTGGCTCAGTATTACGCCCAGCGGTTATTAGACCGGTGCGCTTAGTTTTTAAGTTTAACGGAGCGGAGTACTCTTTTCATGAAGTGTTAAATTTGGATAATTAGGTGGCGCGCTACGACCCTAACGTAGACCAAGGTGTTTTCTATGAAGTGATCTGTCGACTATCCGCATCAAGCATGACTCTCACATGGTTTCTGGTAGTTCCGGCATAGCAGTTCTCCTATCCTTATTTGAAATGGGAAATAATCCAATAATCGGAGCAGATAATTAAATGAATAAATTTAAATTGACGTTTATGAAAAGCTTACACAATTTTGTAATGTTTTTAGGATTGTCAATCCTTTTAACTTTGAGCAGTTGCGAAGATATACCAGTAATTAGAGAAAGGATTCGTGTAGTAAACAATTCTGATCATAATATTGAATCTAGTGCTCCTCTGCGCAATGGTACATTTTATCCTGATACATCACTAACAACAGTTGTTAAAGGGTCGCTTCAGGAAACTACTCCTGGATCTAAGGCTTATTTTGATTTTCACGGTAGAGGTTCAATTGAAGAATATTTGGAAGAAACCCCTCTGGGTTTAGTATCAATCTTCATTTTTCACCTTGACACGCTTGGCGCATTCAGTGATGATCAAATAGTAGAAGGATATAAAGTTCTAGCCCGGTATGACCTTTCGTTGGCTGATTTAGAGACGCTTGATTTCAATGTGCCTTACCCGCCAAGTGAAGCGATGGACTCAATGCAGGTTTACATCCCTTAGTTTTATAGCGCAGCTGCTGATTTCTTAAATAATTTCTGAATTTTTTTGAGTTAAGAAAAGTTCAATCATTAAATTCGTATTATAGGGTTTGATATCAAGTTGGAAGACAGGATTCCGCAGCATTATAAATGTTTCGGAACGGGACAAGTAGGCGGACTAAACCCTATTCAGTTAAATGCGAGATGGTATGATTATGCACGATGGTTTATTGGTTTTCCTGTAACACCAATTATTATCGGCATTATCAATTCACGACAATAATTAAATTCTATAGAATGAAAATCAGAATCCTAATCTGCCTAATTTTATTGACATCAACAACTTGTAAGAAGGAAGGGGATGATTGTCACTATAATATAAAAGTAACGAATTCATCTTCCAGCAATGTTTACTATGCAGTTCCCGGTTTCAACGCTAATGGAACTTGTAAGTTAAATGGAAACATATTAAACCCGAACCAAACTTGGAAATATCGTCCTTTTAATTCTTGTATAGAAAATAATTGGAATACAAATGATCGAATAGTGATTTATATCGTTAATGCTGAATATTTTAATCCACCGGGAGAATATTATGATTGCGACTCAATCGGGGTAAACAATGACATTCTTGAAACTTATTATTTGAGCCTGTCGGATCTTAAGAATATTGATTTTCAGATAAATTATCCGTGAAGTAGTCAAAATGGATGATAGTACCATTGTAATATAGTTCGCACCAGATAGCGAATTTCTGAAGACAAAGAAACCGATATCTTCTAATTTAGAAGATAGAATTGAAAATCAATCTAAACACTTAGAAAGATCGATAGTACCTCTGCGCAACGGGCCATTTTATCCTGATACATCACTAACAACAGTTATTGAAGGATCGCTTCAGGAAACTCCTCCTGGATATAAGGCTTATTTTGATTTTCGCGGCAGAGGTTCAATTGAAGAATATTTGGAA
Source organism: uncultured Cryomorphaceae bacterium (assembly GCA_963748925.1). Taxonomy (GTDB): domain Bacteria; phylum Bacteroidota; class Bacteroidia; order Flavobacteriales_D; family Cryomorphaceae; genus Cryomorpha. The sequence continues at coordinate 93,960 of CAVVKG010000008.1, forward strand.
GAAACCACTCTGGGTTTAGTATCAATCTTCATTTTTCACCCTGACACGCTTGGCGCATTCAGTGATGATCAAATAGTCGAAGGATATAAAGTTCTAGCCCGGTATGACCTTTCGTTGGCTGATTTAGAAACGCTTGATTTCTTTGTGCCTTACCCGCCAAGTGAAGCGATGGACTCTATGCAGGTTTACATCCCTTAGTTTTATAGCGCAGCTGCTGATTTCTTAAATAATACCTTAACTTTTTTGAGTTAAGAAAAGTTCAATCATTAAATTCGTATTATGGGGTTTGATATCAAGTTGGAAGAAGGGATTCCGCAGCATTATAAATGTAGCGGAGCGAAGTATACTCTGATTTTTAGTGGTCCTCTTGGTAGTGTTTTCGTTATAATTTTTAATCGCAATAACCCCCAATAGAAAGATGAAGTTTATTAAATCATATTTAATTATTTTCTTACTTCTTCTTATAGCGTCATCCAATAGCTGCAAAGAAGAGAGTGGTAGTGGTGATGATAGATTAACAACCGTCAATAACTCTTCAGACTCGATATTTTCGGTAATCAAAATTCCGGAACCTGATACAACTTTACTCCAAGAAGGAACTTGCACATACTGCTTTGTGGAAATACCGCCAAATTCTACATATAAGCACTTTAATCAAGTAAATTGGGAAGTCTATATCAATAGCCTTAGCCCGCAAAACAGGGTTTCCATGATTATAGTAGCTCCCGATACTTTAAGGAAGTATTCTTTTCAAGAAGTGGTAAATTTGGAAAATTATCTCGCGCGCTATGACCTCAACATAGATCAACTTAATTCTATGCAGTGGACTGTTGAATATCCGTAGAGTGGGACTCACCGCTGGTTTACGCCTGCAGTTTGCCAATCCATATTTGGCCATTGGGAATAATGCGCTCCGCTGCATTTAAAATGCTGCGGAAATTCCTGCCATCTTTTTTAGTTTGAGAAAAACACAAATAATCCGCAACAACCTCAAGACTCCAACCCAAAATCCCACAAACTTCAACCTCTTTTTAAACGACATGCAATAAGTATCGGCTAAATTTTACCTTTGTAAATCTTCAAACTCAGGAATGGCAGAAAGGAAAAGCAACATTGTAGATGTTGATGATCTATTGATCGTTTGGAAATTTATTTCGAAGAACTGGTTAATCATTCTTCTTTTTCCAATTATTGCAGGCGTAGCAGCGTACCTTTTTGTACACCGCATGCCAGATGAATATGGCGCAAAAACCGAGATTCTTCTCGGTAGTGGATCCGGGTATGAATACCAATCGCAGATTTACCGAAACCTTACCGGTTATAGCGGTGGGGTTAGCCAAATCACGAATCAGATAAGAGTTCTGCAATCGCATGATTTGATTTCAAAGACTCTTGATAAGCTCGATTTTCAGATTTCGTACTACATAGTAGGGCGGGTAAAAACCACCGAAATTCCGCGGGTTGACGCTTTTGATGTAAACGTGAAATTGATCGAATCATCAGGCGAGGAACTTTATGGGGTGCCATTTGATGTTCAGATTATCGACCACGATACTTTTGTTCTAACCTTTGAAGATGGCGATCAGTCAGTTCAAAGAACCCATTCCTTTAATACCGAAATTATTGAGAATGAATATCTGCTGAGGTTGGATAGAAACCAGTTACTGAGTAAAGAAACTTTTGAGCGACTCAAAGAAAACAATTACCGGTTTGTGGTTAACACCAGAAAATACCTCATAGGCGAGTATAAGTCGGCACTGGAAGTAGAAAATGAGGATAAAACAAGTATTCTGGCTATTTCTGTAAAAGATCATCTGGCTTCTAAAGCAAAGATGTTTCTAGATACACTTTCGGCTACGTACATTGATTACACCATTCAGGCACAGATACACCTGAATGAAAATACGCTGAATTACATCGACCGGCAGCTTACCGGAATAATTCATATTCTCGATTCAATAGAAACCGACTTGGAACAATATAAGAAAGAGAAAGATATTCTCGATCTCTCCAGAGAGCAGTCTGAGTTTTTTGAAAAGCTTCTCGACTTTGAAGCCGAGAGAAGACAACAAAATCTGAAGCTTGAAACGCTTTCTAGTCTTGAGGATTATCTCGTTACAAAAACGGAAGAAAGATTGCTCCCGCCCGCCCTATATATTACGGATGATAATTTTTTAAAATCTTCACTCACAGAGTTGTACAACCTTGAAGTGCAGCGATCTCAAGCTGCTTACGATGTTAAAGAGGCGAGTCCCAGCTCAAACCGGATAGAGAAAACAATAGATCAGTTGCGCTCGAATATAATGGTTTATATCTCTAATTTGCGGAGTGCCATCAACGATAGAATCAAAGATGTAAGTAAGGAGATATCTTATTATGAAACCATTCTGCGCAAGCTACCACAATCTCAGCGCGAGATATTAAACATTGAGAGAAATCTGAATGTAAATGAAAAAATGTATGTGTATTTGCTTGAGAAAAAGGCAAATACCATTATTGCCCGTGCAGCCATAGTTCCTGAAGTTGGCATTATAGAAGTGGCGCGAAGCATAGGTGTGGTAGGTCCTCAGAAAATGAAGATCGTTTATTACTTTCTGGCTGTAGGTTTGCTTCTGGCGCTGATTGTCGCATTTATTCGCTCCTTGTTTTTCGATCGTATTCAGAACACTCGGGAGCTTAAGCAAATTACAAATCTTCCTATTTTGGGTGGTGTACCCAGATCTAGTGAAGGGGGTGACGAGCGCCTTGTTGTGGCCAAGCATTCGCGTTCTAATATCGCCGAATCGTTCAGAAGTATCCGCACAAATCTTCAATATTTTAGTGATAAGCAGGGTAGTCAAACCATATTGCTAACCTCGTTGCATCCCGGAGAAGGAAAAACCTTTTGTAGCATCAACACGGCTGCTATTATTGCAAGTGCCAATAAGAAAGTGCTTTTGCTCGATTTTGACATGCATAAGCCCAAAGTTCACCAGTCACTGAAGCTGAATAATGAGAGAGGTTTGTCTTCTTACATCGTTGGGAAAAACACCCTCCAAGAAGTTATTCAGGAATCAGACCTTGTTAATTTTTCTGTGATCACCGCCGGTCCGGTTCCGCCAAATGCGTCAGAGCTGGTGCTCAGTCCGAGGGTGGATGAGCTGCTCGAAAAACTTCGTGATCAGTACGACTATATTATTATTGATACCCCACCAATCATGTTGATTTCAGATTCAATGGTTTTGATGCGTGCTGTGGATATTGGAATGTTTGTAATGAACACTGAAAAAGCAACTAAAAGCGGTGTGCGTCATCTGGAAGAAATTGTGGAATCGAATAAGCTCGCCCATACAGCCATTGTTCTCAATAATGTGAAGCTTAAAAAGTGGAGATATTACTACGGCCGGTACAGTTATAACTATGGTTACGGCTATGGATATGGTTATGGGAAGGGCTACGGCTCATCTAATAAAAATTAATAATGAGCGCCCGGGATCTTTCAGATAAGAATGAATCATGGGATTTAATAATCGATGCCGGGAAATCATCGAGCCGCAATCATTTTAAAGACTTTTTACAATACCGCGATTTGTTTGCTTTGCTGGTAAAGCGAGATCTCGTTACCATCTATAAGCAAACACTCCTTGGACCACTCTGGCTTCTTATTCAGCCTGTTTTAAAAGTTGCCATTTTCTATTTTGTTTTCGGAAAACTGGCAGGTATTTCTACCGATGGAGTTCCAACTGTGCTCTTTTACCTTACGGGAATAACCTTTTGGGAGTTTTTTGCCGCCATTGTCAGAAAATCGTCCAATGTGTTTCAGGAAAATCAGCACATCTTTGGAAAGGTTTTTTTTCCGCGAATGATCATGCCAATATCAATGGTGGCTTCGGCTGGAGTGAAGCTGGCTATTCAATTTTCGCTCTTCCTAATTGTGTGGATTTACTATTTGATCCAGGGCGCCGTAAGTCCTGCTTTGACATTGCTAGGTTTACCGATTTTATTAATTCTTATCGCTTGCTTGGGTCTCGGCGCTGGTCTCATCTTGTCTTCGCTTACGGTGAAGTACCGAGATTTGAGATTTGTAATAGATACCGGTTTACAAATACTCTTTTACCTCACGCCCATAATCTATCCGCTTAGTCTCGCCGAAGGTGGTTACTTTCAGATTTTGCTTTTTAATCCGCTTGCGCCAATTATTGAGGCTGTGAAGTTTTCGTTCTTGGGGCAAGGCTTTTTTAGTGTCAGCTACTTGATTTACAGCCTCGTGTTCGCTGTTGTAATTCTATTTGTCGGTATTCGATTATTTGAAAGAGCAGAAGGAAATTTTATCGATACCATATAAATGTCTACTGTTCTCCATATCGATCAACTGAGTAAAATTTACCAAATTGGTGAATTTGGAACCGGGACTCGGATGCACAGGAAAGAGCTGTTGGCTAAAGGGAATGGTCATCTCAAAGCTTTAAACGATGTTTCATTTTCCGTTGAAAGTGGAGAGGTACTTGGCATTATTGGTGCAAACGGAGCAGGGAAATCTACCTTGCTTAAGCTGCTTTCGCAAATTACGCGGCCTAGCTCGGGAGTGATACGTGCCAAAGGTAAAATATCAAGCCTTTTAGAAGTTGGTACGGGTATGCACCCTGAACTAACAGGCCGAGAAAACATATTCTTGAATGGTGCTATTTTGGGAATGGACAAAGCCGAAATCAATTCCAAGTTTGATGCGATTGTCGCTTTTTCGGAGTGTGGAGATTTTATTGATACACCTATTAAGCGCTACTCCTCGGGAATGAAAGTTAGACTGGGCTTTTCGGTGGCAGCCTTTCTGGATCCTGAGATAATAATTATTGATGAGGTTTTGGCGGTAGGCGATGCCCGGTTTCAATCCAAGGCCATTCAGAAAATATTGGAAATATCAGCCGACCGGTCAAAAACAGTTTTGATAGTGAGCCACAACATGGCTTCAATAAAGAGCTTGTGTAGCAGGTGTATCGTTCTAGAAAAAGGCGAATTGACTTACGATGGGAACGTTGATACTGCCATTTCTAAATATCTGGGTTACGATATTGAACAGACGAGCCGTAGCAGGGTTTGGACTGAAAATTCGGCTCCAGGAAATGACAACTACAAACTTCGGAAAGCACAGGTTATTGCCGAAGGGAAGGAAGGTAGTCAGCCTCTTACTATTAGTGATCGATTGACTTTAGAGATTGAATTGCATCAGATAGAAAGCGCAGCCCGTGTAGATATAACGTTTCAATTGCTTAGCGAAGCCGGTGAATTTTTGGCAGCCTGGTCAACCATCGATATTGAAGATGCGAAAAGAAGTGATTCGGAAAATTCCAATTTTCTTCGTTTTTCTTGTGAGATTCCTGCTGCGATATTCAATCAAAGCACATACCGGCTTAACCTCCTCGTGTTGGAAAATCGCCAATCTGTTGTTTACAGATTTGATGATTTGCTTAAGCTCGCTTTCACAACTTCGTCACGCGATCCGGAGTCGTGGATGGGACAAGCAAAAAGTCATTTTTTACCGCATTTTAAATGGAATATTAATTCGTTACCACGCTGAAAACTATAGACTGAGATGGCATTTTTAAGTAGAAAACAGCTTGAAGAAATTGGGTTGAAGTCATTTGGACAGAATGTTCTCATCTCTGATAAAGCACAGATATATAATCCTTCCGCGATTCGTATTGGTAGCCACGTGCGTATTGATGATTTTGCCATTCTCTCAGCAGGAGAAGGCGGAATTAACATTGGTAGTTACATCCATATTGGTAGTTTTTGTGGGTTGATGGGTGCCGAAGAGATTCGGATGGATGACTTTTCAGGTTTGTCTTCACGCGTTTTTATCTATTCATCTACCGATGACTATAGCGGGGAAGCGCTTACAAATCCAATGGTTCCTCAGATTTATAGAAATGTTTTCTCAGCCAAGGTTCATCTTGCTAAACACGTAATTGTGGGCACCTGTGCAACGATATTGCCCGGAGTAAGTGTGGGCATCGGGTCGGCTATTGGAGCATATTCTCTGGTCGACAAGAACATTCCTGAAAGTGTAATAGCCGTTGGGCAGCCCTGTAAGGTACTTAAGACGAGAAAAGTAGATTTATTAGATCTTGAGAAAAAACTTCGCGAATAAAGTTAATCAAAGTGATTCCTCGTATTTCTAAAAATCATTCTCCGACCAATTCAGGTTTTTCTTCTGCCTCTCAGTTTTTGCTTTGTAATAATTTCGCTTTAAGCTAAATAGCACGCGCCTCCCCAGTGGCAGCATAGCGATATATTTGGCAAAAAGCCGTTTCTCACCACTTCGCTTAGTTCGGGCCAGCGTTTCTTCGAACCTTAGAATGGCAGTGGAGTAAAATGATCGGTAAGAAAGGGGCATTGCTCCAAAAAACTCCATGCGGGTAGCATACCGCAGTAGCTGTTTTTCTGGCCTTGTCATCGATGCATAGATGCCGCCTTGGTGTACCCGATACATTGAAAGTGTTTCGGCAATATAAGCACCGCGGCCTACTGCCAGAGCCCAGCCCACAATAAAAACATCGGGATTGTGAACCCTAAAAAATGCCTTGGGAAGTTTTTCGGGAAAAATTGAGCGCCTCACCATCATGCTGTGGGTCGTGGGACCATGTCCATCCATAAAATCGTGCAATCCAAATGAATTTTTAGCAGGGGTGAGTACCTCTTTTTCAATGAGTTTACCATCTTCATCTACTTTTCCATAATTGGCATAAACCAGCGATGAAGAAGAATCTTTTTTCAGAATTTCTACCTGTTTTGCTAATTTTTTCGGGTCGCACCAAAAGTCATCTCCTTCGCAGAAAGCGATTAATTCGCCACTGCATTGGTTTAGAGCGCTTTCGAAATTGCGAGCGGCACCAAGATTTTTTTCGTTTTCTTGAAATTTAACCAGGCTCACTATGCTGCCTATTTTCTTCACCTTGTCCGGTGTCGTATCGGCAGAAGCATCATCACTCACAATTATCTCAAAAGCAAAATCGGTTTCTTGATCTAATACAGAGCTTAGGCATTTTTCAATAAATGCAGCCTGATTGTAGGTGAGAACGATTACAGAAACGAGCGGATTAGCCATGGATTTTAAGAATTTCTGTCAAAATCTCATCCTGATCTTCCTGTCGCAGTGAATGATAGAGCGGAAGGCAAATAATGCGCTCAGAGATATCCTCTGCAACCGGGCAGGCTGAGTAGCTTACATAATCTAATTTGTTGAGCGAGGGACTAAAGTATCTTCTCAATTCAATTTCCTTTTTAAAACAATGGGCAATAAGTTCTTCCGATTTTTCTTTGGAGCTGCAAATTATAGGGAAATACGATTCATTCGTTTCTCCCACATTTTTAATGTCGATTAATTCAAACCCGGAATCAAAAAGCCTTTCGAAATAGTAGGCCGATTGTTTTTTCCTTCTTTCCAGCAAAGCATCGGCATCCTTTAAGATAGCCAGGCCCATGGCAGCATGAAATTCACTGTTTTTTCCATTTATGCCAATACCTTCGAAGTTGTTGGTGCCATTGTGGCCAAAGTTTCGCAAGAGATCAATTTTCCTCTTTTGGTCAGCCGTTTTTGAAACTACAAATCCGCCATTAGCGGTATGGTACAATTTGGTAGCGTGGGTGCTTAATACAGCCATATCACCATAAGTCAAAAGCGATCTTTCCTTGTATTTACTTCCAAAGCAATGAGCACCATCGTATAAAACCGGAATATTAAATTCCTTTCCTATGGCGTCCAGCGCTTCAATTTCACAGGCATTTCCATAAATGTGAGTGGCGAGAATCGCTCTGGTCTGAGAATTTATCTTTTCGCGTATTTTGGCAGGGTCAATGGTAAGTCGGCCCGGTATAACATCCGCAAAAACGGGTGTAAATCCCTGCCAGGAAATAGCACTAGTGGTCGCAACATACGAAAAAGGGGTAGTAATAATTTCACCACCCGAAGGCAGAGATTTAAGCATGAGCTGCAAGCCGGTTGTTCCGCTACTTACGAATGAGAGGTGCTCAATATCGAGATGTTGAGCTATTCTCAATTCCAGCTCTTGCACCAATGGCCCATGATTGGTTACCCAGTTTCGTTCCCAGATTCCGTCAATCAATTGGTTGTAAGCTTCCCTGTTTGGTAAATATGGTTTAGTAGCCGGAATCATTTCTTTACTTCAGATGTCTTGTTTAGCCAGGGCATCGTTTCTAATGTCGATTCAATGCCTAAAAAGGTACTCAGTTCAGCCACGGTATTGGGCTTGCTGAGGTCAATGATAATTAAATTCTTCTTGCCGCTAAAAATTCGCTTCACATTTTCAATATGCTTTTCGTATGATTTTATAAGCGACTCTTTGTTGTATGGCTCGTTTTCCGGCGATTCGTAAAGCGCCCTGTTGGCATCCCATGCAAAGCCTTTGTAGCGGTATTCTGCTTTCTGAAGATCGTGCTTTAGAAGGCGGATTTCCACTTTTTACCGAATTTTATTTTGTGAAATTCGGTGATGGAATTATACCAAATTTCGGCATTTTCTCTTACGGTTAAGATGTATTGAGCATTTGGGTAAGTCTTCCGCTAAAATGGCTGCTGTTTTAGGAGCGCTAAATGGAAGGTCTTGAAAAAATTCAGCACTCTGGCAAAATGCTATAATTTTATCCCAATCGTCTTTTAGATAGCTCTTTATCAGTAGTTCGCCTTCCTGTTGATTGCCGCATTTAAACCCGTTTTCACGCATAAATGCTTCAAGGGAAGTTGTGCCGGTTTTGTTAAAGCCAATGCAAAAGATTTTTCTCTCTTCCATATTATTTTCGTGACGAATCAATGCAGCTATCTTTGTTTCGTATTTTGGCTCAAATATCTTGAAAGTTTCTGTAATCATACCTGCCTATAATGTAGCTTCGTTTATTTCGAAGGCTATCGAATCGGTTTTGCTGCAGCCGGAGGTGCAGGCGTGTTTGGTGATTGATGATGGAAGCACGGATGAGACGGTACAAGAGATTTTGAAAGTATCAAGAACGAGACGAGAGAGTTCAATTGTTTACCCACCCCGAGAAAACGAATCTGGGTCCCGGCAGCTTCCCGAAATCTCGGATTGAGGAATGCCAAATCTGAGTTTATTGCATTTCTTGATGCGGATGATTATTGGATTGAGAACCGATTTACAGAGACCAAGAAGATTTTTTCAAGCCATGAGTATGCCGGTGCTGTCTATGAGGCTATTGCCGATGAAGCATGGGCTGCCGAATCGGAAAATGGCAACGTTACTATGATGCAGCCTGAACACGGTCCAGAAAATGCGTTCCTGGATATGGAACCTTTCGGCAAAAACGGTAATTTCTCGCTTATCGGTCTCACAGTTAAGAGGGCAGCTGCAGAACGTGCGGATTTTTTCTCAGAACATTTACGGTTAACGCAGGATACGGAGTGGATGGCAAGGCTCTCGCTTACGGCAAATCTCTCATCCCGGATCTCCAAGTCATATCGTTGCCCGTCGCAGATTACACACCCACAATAGCTCAAAAAACACCGACTTATTGCATCAATCCCGAGTAGAAATGTGCTTTACATTGTTGAATTGGATGGTCGAAGAGAATCTCGCTTTCGAATACAAAGAAAGTGTGGTGAATGTTTTACTCAAATACCACTATGAGCTAAATTGCCTTGGTAGCGAAAAGTGGGTCACCCGAAAACGAAGTGATTTAATATTTTTAAAACGTCTAAAAAGGCTGGAGCCTCAGGCTATGCAGCTTCCGCGCGTTAAATATTTCCGCCGACTCGTATTGCTGCTGCCCAATAGGGTTCACTTCAACTTTTATAAATAGCTTTGCACCCTAGAAATCAAGACTATTATTTCGGTTTGAATCCAAAAATTAGCATTGTTACACCCAATTTCAACAAAGGCGAAGTGGTTCGCGAATGTGTGGAATCCTTGATCAATCAATCGTTTCAGAATTGGGAACTTCATTTCGTTGACGACGGTTCAACCGACGGTAGTTACGAAGCTGCAATTGAAGCGGCAAATGGTGATGAACGGATACTATTTTCTAGAAATACCACCGGGATTAAAGGAGCAAATGCAGCGCGAAATCAAGGAATTGAAAACGTAAAATCAGAGTTTGTTATCTTCCTCGATAGTGATGATCTCATGACCCCGAACTGCCTTGAACAGCGATTAAACGATTTTGCGACGTGGCCCGATTTAGATTTCATCACTTACCCGATGGGCTTGTTTCTCAATGAAGTTGGCGATTCAGATTTCATTTCAAATATTCCGACCGAGAAAAGCGACCTGCACCGGTTTTTAGATCGCGACATTGTTTGGCTTATTTCAGGTCCTACCTGGAAAAAATCCGCATTGGAAAACCTGGGATGCTTTGACTTGAATCTTCAAAGTCAGCAAGATTACGACCTTCACGTTCGGTCGCTTATTAAAGGGTTGAGATATAAATACATACATCGCATTCCTGATATTTATTACCGAAGAGAAGTAGACAGTGTTCCCAGAAGAACTTCTCAGTCATTAGATCATTTCAGGCAGCGATTCAATATGATTTTGCACCATGAAGAAATGCTTCGTGAAGAAGGGATACTGAATGAAAAGGAGCGACTGCTTTTGGCAAGATACATTTTAGATCTCGCACAAATGATGCGTTGGCATATTGCCGATTTGGGTAGAAAAGCTCAAACTGAAGCTCTTGCCATGTGGGAGAAAGCTTATGAATTGAAGCTTGTAAGCAAGGATCGGTATGGGGTTGGTATTACTTATATTCGTTTCAAACACAATATGACTTTTAACCGTTTGGGCTTTTTGCAGCGATACCTCGAGAAAAATTTCAGAAAGCATTTGGGCGACTTAATTTTTCATCCAAGTACCACGTATTGTCAGGTTACCATGGCCGATTATGATGAATAAACCACACATTCTCTTCATTACATCCTGGTTTCCCACCGATCGTTCTTCGGCAGGCACTTTCGTGGAATTGCATTTGCTGGCCTTGCAATCGAGAGGCTGTAAATGTGCTGTTCTCCTTTCGGGAGAAGCCACTTTTGGAAATTATGCGGCACAAGGGTTCAAAAAGAAAAAATTCCTCCCTTTTCGGAAGCGTTCTGATATTAAATATGTGGAGAATCTTACTATCCACAACCTTCCGCTTAGAATGTTCTCAGATCCTGAAAAGCAGCGGAAGCAGAATATTTTAGCAACAACCGAAAAAACGCTGAGAAAATACATTTCCGAAAACGGAAAACCCGATGTTGTTTTTCACCATGGCGTTTTCGACTATTGCTACCTTACCACCCATGTGCGCAACGTTTTTGATATTCCGGTTTGGTATATGGAAAACTCGCCGAATCTGTCAGAAAACGAATTTCCGTGTGCGAACTCTTTTGATAGTCGGGATACTCAGATTGATTTTGCTCAGACTGCAGATCGACGATTTGCTGTTACGGATGCCTATGTCAGGAGAATGAGTCAACTGTTCCGGGTTCCATTCGAGTATTGTCCGAATGTAATTACCGATGATTTTTTTATAAATCCTGCCGATATACAAAAGCCGGAAGAAACGTTCCGTTTTATCAATGTGGCTATTCTGGATAAGCGTAAAAATCAAAAGTTAATTCTTGAGGCTTTTGCACTTAAGTTTATAGGTAATTCCAAATTTAAACTCACCATTGCCGGTGACGGCCCGCTTCTGGAGCCTCTGAGAAAACAAGCCGAAGATTTAGGAATTGCCAATCAGTGCCAGATTCTCGGGTTTCAATCGCGAAAGCGAATAGTAGAACTTCTGGATGAATCGAATTGTTTTGTTCTAAGCTCACATTCGGAGACCTTTGGGGTTGTGATAATTGAAGCCATGGCTCGCGGTATTCCTGCTATTTCATCACTTATTGATGGCCCAAACGAAATTGTAAACGATACGAACGGGTACTTTTTCGAACCGGATAATGCCACGGACTTGGCTGAGAAAATGGATAAAATGGTCGCTAATTACGGGTCTTTTAATTCTGAAGTGATTATTGATTCAGTTAAAGATCGGTATGGACCTGATGCTGTGAAAAAAGCTCTTTTTCCCGATGGATAAGGCGAAAAACATATATGGTTTGAGCGACCTTGAAAAATCGTTAGTGTTTCCCGATGGGGCTACAACCATTGAATATGGAATGCGCGGGTTGAATTGGAAGGGAAAGCTGGGATATAAACTTATGGTTAGGCGTTCGATTAACAAACTGAATGCTTTTTATCGGCAGGCGCTAAAGAAGAAAGAATGTTATTATGGACCGTTTAAAGGTGAATTTGGCCATTTTTTACTCCATAATCTCCCGTTTTTAGTTCATTTGCACAAGAATGGAGTCAAAATCCACTACTGCGGTATGGAGCTTCACAAGCCTTTTTTGGTTGATGAAACAGGCAAATCGATTATTCATGAGTGGTTTCCATTGCCCGACTTTTTCGCGGAAGCGAAACCCATGGCTAACGAAACAGTGCTCCCACCATCGATCAAAAAACTTGTAGATGATTTTAAAAAACAGGCAATTGGCTCCGGTTTGCCGTTTTTAGACATTTCCGAAAAAGACATGTACTGGTTTGTCTTTCGAAATTGGCAGCTGGAAGGAAAGCAGGAAATTTATGATCTCTCAAAGGTTTATGCCAAATCAAAAGGAAAATCATGCGTTATTTTTCCGAGAAAAAAAGGAGTTGATTTCAGTCCAAATAATGGTGGGCCCTGGGATTATTTTCAAATTTCAAAAACGGTTTCACCCTTCTTTGAAAAAGTATATCTCGTAGGTCATCCATCTCTCAGTGCCGATGTGGAAGCTTCGGGAAACATAGAATTGAAGGTGTCTCTGGACAATAGCGACACGCTCAGGTATTGCGCGGAAGCCGACTTGATAATCACTCAGCACTCAGGGGCTGTTCATTTGGGTGCCTATGTTAAAACTCCGGTATTAATAATTTTTAATGGTGATCCACCGATTAAAGGGCTGATTGACACCATCCGTTTTCGCAAGAATATTACTTCTCAATCGCTTAATTATGCCTTTAATTTCGCCGAAATTGAGAACTTTGCGGATTCTGGAACTTTTTAAATGCAAGTAGATTACCTTTTTCTTATTCCTTTAATGCCTCCCGAAAAGCTGGATGCTCAGCGGGCGGCTCTCAGGAGTCTGTGCTTTAGGCAATTGCGATCGCTTGGCGCTTCGAGCCGAGTATGGCTTCTTGGCGATGCAAATGAAGAAGTATCAGATTTTCAAACCATAAAAGTTGAGGGAACGAGCAAAGAAGACAAGCTTTGGGAAGCCGGTAAAATTTTGAAAGCGAGTTTTACACCTCCGGCGCGATATATTGTTAGGCTTGATGACGATGATTTGATAAATGTCTCTGCCTTTGAGGCTGCGGCCAATAAGGATTTTGATTGCTTTACTGATAGGTACCACCAGTTTTATGACCTTTCTAGTGGAGCGGTGAGTGCCCAAAAAAGAGACTGGATTCCGAACACTGCCATTCACAAGTTTGAGCACGCCATGCAGACGGTACCGGCAACAGGTGGTTCTAAGTTGGCCGGAAAAGAGAATTTTCTTTTTGCCTGCGACCATAGTCAGGCCTGGCATAGCTATTATGCAGATAAGAAGGTGGTTTATTCTGACAAAAATAATCCGTTATATCTCAGAGTCTTAAATCCCGGGAGTATTACGGCCAGGGAAAATGGCTTGAAAGCTTATGCCGATTACTTAGCAGGTTTTGGTAATTGGAAAGCACCTTTTCCTATTGCCGATAAGCAATTGGAAAAAGAACTAAAGGAATTGTGGTGCCGCGAAAATGGAGAGCTTAAGACGTATAACTTTCCCAAAAAAACCATTTTAAATCGCTTAGTACAAAAGATTAGTAAATAGGATGACAAATATTGAAGGAGCGATAAAAAGCTTTATTAATCAGGTTAAGGATCTAAGAGTCTGTGTAATTGGCGAAACAATTATTGACGAGTTTATTGAGGTAAAGTACGAAGGACAGAGCATGAAATCATTTTGTCCGGTTTTTCGCTATGCCGAAAACGGTGCTGATAAAGAACAGCAAATGGGCGGCGCGGCAGCTATTGCCCGGCATCTAGAAGATTTTGTGGCTAAAGTAGACTTGGTCAGCAATAAGGAAGGCGAGATAGTAAAAACACGCCTTATAGACCGCGATGATAAGAAGAAACATGTCGAAATCAATAAGTTTGACGACCGTAACTTTGGAGAGATCGACATCGATACCAGTGCTTATGATGTAATAATTGTTGCCGACTTTGGCCATGGTTTTTGTGACAAGCTTAATGTAAATGGCAAGTTTCATTTTATGACTCAAACCAATAGCAACAACTTCGGTTACAATCGAATGAGTAAGTGGAAAGAGAATCAGAAAATTAGTGCTTGCATGGATTTGCGCGAAGCCAGCTTGCAGGTAAATGCTAAAACCGATTTTAGTGAACGCAACGCTATTTCAAACTTGTACAATTATGAACTGCTGGCCGACAAGCTTTTTTTAACTTTGGGTGCACGCGGAGCGGTTTATTACGATGGCAAAAACTACGTTCATCAGCCCGTTTTTAAAGGGCCCATTGTCGATACTATTGGTGCCGGCGATACTTTTTATGCCTTTGCAACGCTCAGCGCTGCTATTCAGCATGAAAATGTTGAAGATATTATGCTTGTTCCGTCGCTGGCGGCGAGCCTTTCGTGTACCTGGCTTTGCAATCAGGAAGCGGTAACCAAAGAAAAATTGCAATTACATGCAAATAGATTTATATAATAAGGCTTTCGCCGAATATTTCGCGTCCGAAGCGATCCGGAGCGGAATACGAGAAGCAGTTGAGCTGATAAACCCTGCCAAAAGGGTTATTTTTATTGGCAACGGAGGCAGCAATGCTATTTGCAGCCACATGATGGAAGATTATATGAAAATTGCTTCCAAGCAAACGTTGAGCTTTACAGATTCGGCTCTGGTGACTTGTTTTGCAAACGACTACGGTTATGAAAATGCCATGGCTGAATGGATCAATTTTTCTTTTCAGGAAGGGGATATTCTCGTTGCAATAAGCTCATCCGGCGAGTCGAAGAATATTTTAAATGCAGTAAACAAGCATAAGTCAAAAGGCGGAAAAGTAGTTACCCTGAGCGGTTTTGAGCCAGGTAATTCGCTATCAAAACTCGGAGAAATCAATTTTGTAACTCCTGGTAAAAATTATGGAATTGTAGAATGCTTTCACCAAGTTATTCTTCACGCCATACTCGATGAACTAGCATGAAAAAACAAACCATTTTAATCACCGGTGTAGCCGGTTTTATAGGTAGTAATCTCCTCGATTTTCTTATCGAAAACACAGATTGGAAGATTGTAGGGATTGACGATTTCAGCACGGGCAATAGAAAGAATATTGCTCAACACAACTCAAACGATCGGTTTGAGCTGATCGAAGACACCCTTTTCAATTTGAAGTCGCTTAAGGAGTATGATTTGGTGTTTCATCTGGCAGCGCTTCCGCGAATTCAACCGAGCTTTGAGCTGATCAATGAGCACATCCATGCCAACCTGATGAGCAGTATGCATCTCGTGGAGTTGATGATAAAAGAGAATCACTTTCCCAGAATTGTAAATAGTTCTTCGAGTGCCATTTACGGAACGCCTGAAACCATTCCCACAACAGAAGATGAGTCAATTGACTGCCTGAGTCCATATGCATTTCAAAAGTATGAGGTAGAGAAGTATTTTGAAATGCTCAGCACGCGCTACCCATTGGATTTTGTGCATTTGCGCTACTTCAATCCATATGGCCCGAGGAGTTTTAATCCCGAAAATAAATTTAATGCCTACAGCAGCGTAATAGGGATTTTCCTTTACAGAGCAGCAAACAGCGAGCCATTGCTGATTACAGGCGATGGATCGCAACAGCGGGATTTTATTCATGTTGCCGATTTGGCAAGAGCCAATTACATGGCTGCCGTAAATCCCGAAAAGCTAAATACTGCTTTCAATATTGGTCATTCGCATACCATGTCTGTAATAAAATTGGCAAAATTGATTTCAGATAAATACGAGTTTATCCCTAAACGCGAAGGCGAGGCCGAGATCACTTATGCAGATGTGTCAAAAGCAAAACGAATTTTGGGATGGGCGCCAAAGCATGATTTAGAAACTTTTATTAAAGAAAGCATCAAATGATTCGCGGTTTTGCATGTGGAGTTTTTGATTTTTACCATCCCGGCCATGTTCTGATGCTGCAGGAATGCGCTGAACATTGCGATCACCTTACGGTTGCCGTCAACACCGCCGAAAATTTTGACAGCCGCATTAACCCCGGTAAGCGTGCCCCCGTTTTTACTGCTGATGAGCGAAAGATGATTATTTCTTCGATCAGGTACGTGAACGAAGTAAAATTTTACTCCAGTGAAGATCAGCTAACGGAAATGATGCGTGAAGGAGATTTTGACGTACGATTTCTCGGTGATGATTACCGTGGAAAGCCTATTACCGCCGGCGGTGCTATTCCAAAAATACATTATCTGGACAGGAGTCATGGGTATAGCACGACCGCGGTTTTAAACCGAATAGTGAACAGATTAAAAGATAAGTAAATTTGGAAGTTCGAGGCGATATACAAAAGCGTGTTTTAATTGTATCGCAAACTTTTCCGCCCTCAAAAGGGATAGGCGGGAGACGTTGGGCGAAGTTCGCGTCCTATCTTTTTAAAGAAGAGGTTCATGTTGAGGTTATTTCAGCTCAGATGCCTGTAGACCCAACAAAGGCGTGGACCGAAGAAGTAGATGGAATCCCTCAATACCATTACAAGCATAATTTTCCTAAAGTTCTCACGGAAAATCCGCACAGCTATTTGCGAAAACTACAATATAGATTGGAATTAACTAAGGCGAAGCTTAAGGCGGATGGAACTCCTTATGACAGAGCAATATTTGATGAAAAAGCTTTTCTCGAAACTCTGGAAAATAGACTTACTGAATTTATTCCGGATGCTCTGATCATTTCAGGCCCACCATTTAATCTATTAACCTACGCAGCAGGAATTAGAGATCGCTTTCCCAAAACAATATTTATAGCTGACCTGCGTGATCCATGGCTAGATGGCAATATATATGGATACGGAAATCTACCGGCAAAGGCACTCGATGCGGAAAAATTGAAGGAGAGCACCGTTGTTGAGTCCTTCGATTTAATTGTATCGCCATGGGAAAAGGTATTAGCTGGTTTTTCAGAGAGATATCCCGAGAGCTTATCAAAGTTTAAACTCTTACCGCATGGGTGGGATAAAAATGACGTTAAGCCTAATGCTACAGCTTTTAGTGAGCAAAATATAGATCTCATTTATGGTGGAAATCTCTACAAAGGTTTTGAACCTTTACTGAGATTTTTAACCCTGTTCGCGCAGGCGAATAGAGCGAAAATTGAAATATATTCCAGTACCGAATTACCTGATGAAGTCGTGAATCGTCAAGCTGATATGAAGCTTTTCAATGCTATTCCTGTAGCCGATTTTTTCGCTCGAGTTGCAAAGTCTAAGCAGCTTCTACTGCTTATTCCGGAAGGGCTAAAAGATGGTTTCCCGACTAAGCTATTGGAATTTGCTGCCACCGGGAAAAAAATCATCGCTGTGGGATATCAGGGCACTCTCAGCGATTTAATAGTTTCAAAAGGGTTGGGAAATTTCGTGAGAATGGATGAGATTGAATCGGAGTTCATAATGGCATATACTGGTAGAACAAAACATAGAAGGGACAAACAATGGGTTGAAAAGCATGAAATGAAGTTTGTTACCGAAATTCTTATCAACCTGATTAATTTCAAATCTGACTAAGCAATGGAAAGCCAAAGAGAGATATGGATTGTGGTAGGTACTCGCCCCAATTTCATTAAAGTCACTCAATTTAAGTGTGTTGCAGAAAGGTTTCCGGAACTTTCGGTGAAAATTGTTCATACCGGTCAGCACTACGACGAGAAAATGGCGGGAGTGTTTTTTGATCAATTCGGTTTACGTCCTGATGAATTTTTAAATATCAAACCAGATCATCCCGCCAGGCAGATAGCTGAAACCATTGCAGCATTAACCGATTTGTTTTCAGACAAAAAACCAGCCCTGGTTATTGTGGTGGGTGATGTAAATAGCACGCTTGCGGCCGCCATAGCAGCTAATAAGTGCCATATTCCGATAGCTCATCTCGAAAGCGGGTTGCGGAGTTTTGATCGAGAAATGCCCGAAGAACACAATAGATTAGTGGCAGATGATATGGCCGATCTTCATTTTGTTACCGAAGATTCCGGGTTGCAAAATTTGAGAAATGAGCGCAAGCCTGAGGCTGGAATTGCCTTTGTAGGAAATACGATGATCGATACCTTAGTGGCCTTTAAAGATGAAATTGCTAAATCGCCTATTTTAGCGAAAGTCGGTCTGGAAAAAGAGAATTATGCTCTTGTTACGCTCCATCGGCCGTCAAATGTAGACACCGAAGAGGGAATTAAAATGTTGCTTAAGGTATTGAAGGCGACAGCGGAATTATTGCCAATTGTTTTTCCAATGCATCCGCGTACCCGGAAGAAGATTGCCGATTTGGGATTGAATTCTGATCTCGCTGCAATTAAATCCATCCACTTGATAGAGCCATTGGGCTATTTTGATTTTCAAAAACTGGTTTCCGATTCTCGTTTCGTTCTTACGGATAGTGGCGGTATTCAGGAGGAAACAACCTTTTTGCGGAAGCCTTGCCTTACATTGAGACCTAATACCGAAAGGCCTAGCACGATTGAAAAAGGAACGAATATACTGCTGCCATTTGATGTAAATGCGATAACACCAATAATGCGCGATATTGTAGAAGGGAACTTTAAAGAAGGAGAAATTCCGGAATTTTGGGATGGGAAAGCTACGGAGCGTATTTTAGCGCGGATTGAGCAATTTTTCAACACCGGGTTTTAATGAAGATTCTCTACTATTCTCCACATCCGCAATTGAGGATGCAAGCCCCCACAGGCTATGGCACACATATGCGCGAGATGATAGGTGCCTGGCGGCGAATGGGAATAGAAGTGCGTACCTGCATAGCTGGTGATGCAAGTGCAGGTGAATATCAGAGCCGGGAAGAAGCTGGTGCAGGAAGGTTCTCCTGGGTAAAAAAAATCGTTCCTGGAATTGTATGGCAATCCTTGCGTGATTTTTTATTGATGCGATTTGACAAGAAACAAGAGCGAATTCTCTCTGATATGATTGTTGAATTTCAACCCGATTTTATATACGAAAGAGTAGCCTATCTTCAGAATTCAGGTGTAAAATGTGCTGAAAAGTACGGGATTAAACATGTAGCGGAAATTAACGCTCCTTATCCTGAAGAACGCGTTTCATTTTCGGGAAAATCTTTTTTTATTGGCGCAGCGAAAAATATTGAGAGAGAAATCCTCGGCCGCAGCTCAGGTATATCAGTCGTTAGCTCGGCCTTGAAAAATTATTTGATTAAGATACTTCCCTCCGCAGAGTCGAAAATTTTAGTGGTGCCCAATTCGGTAGATTCTTCAGACAAATTGATTACCACAGAAGATACTGAAAAGCTGAGACGTGATTACGGGATTAATAATGAACTGGTCGTTGGATTTGTTGGCTCCATGTTTCCTTACCATGGAGTAGATGTGTTGATTGAGGCTTTTGCAAAAATTCCCACAGAAGCAAATCTCAGGCTCCTGATTGTTGGAGATGGATCTATTCTGCATGAGCTAAAAGCACAAGCGAAATCGCTCAATGTATTTCAAAAGGTTATTTTTACAGGAAGTTTGCCGCATCGTGAGGTGTATAAAAACATTCAATTAATGGATATTTGTTGTATGCCGAAGAGCAATTGGTATGGGTCGCCCGTAAAAATATTTGAATACGGCCTGCTTGAGAAACCAGTGATAGCGCCGGATGAAATTCCTATGCACGATGTAATGGGGCCTGATGACGGAGAACTTGTAGAGCCGACTGTTGAAGCTTTTTACGAGGCATTGATGAAATTGGTTGATAATGAATCACGCAGGTCTTTGATAGCCCATAATTGGCACAAAAAGGTGATGGAAGAATACACATGGGATAAGGCGGCTAAAAAAACACTGACTTTATGCACATAGCGCTTATTACAGATGGCATTAGTCCGTATGTTACCGGGGGAATGCAGCGCCATTCGTACCATTTAGCACGGAATTTCCTCGCTCAGGGTGTAAAGCTCACATTGGTTCACGCCATTGAGCATGACAGCGAAATCCCTTCCGAAAAAGAAGTAAGAGCACTGCTCAATGCTCCTGAGGGAATGCTGAGAATAATCGGTTTGAATTTCCCGAAGAGTATGAAGGTTCCGGGTCATTATCTGCGAGAGTCCTATAAGTATTCTCAAAGTGTTTACGAATCCTTAAAGGATGAATGGGCTAATTTTGACTTTATCTATGCCAAAGGTTTTTCGGCCTGGGCGCTAATCGAAAAGAAAAAAAAAGGCCATCATGTCGCTCCTGTGGGTGTGAAATTTCATGGGTATGAAATGTTTCAAAAAGCACCGAACTTAAAAAGCAGAATAGAGCAATTTATGCTTCGGCCACCAGTTGTTTTTAATAGCCGAAATGCAAATGTGGTGTTTTCCTATGGGGGCGAGATTACCGAGATTATTAAGAAAATGGGCGTGCCAGAATCTAGAATTGTCGAGATTGCTTCAGGTGTAGATAATGCCTGGATTGTCGATAAACCAAAGGAGGAAGGTGAGAAAAGAAAATTCTTATTTGTGGGAAGAGACGAGCGTCGCAAAGGTATAAGCGAATTGATGCATAGTGCAAAGGTACTCGACTCATCGAAAGCTGAAATGCACTGGGTGGGACCTTTTTTTGAGAAAAAGAAAAGAACGAAATCACTGAATTTTTTCCATGGAGAAATTTCTGATTCAGAGGCATTAAAAGCGATATTTGATCAATGTCAGGTGCTTATCACTCCCAGTCATTCTGAGGGCATGCCCAATGTTATTCTGGAAGCAATGGCGCGCGGCTTAGCAGTCATCTCAACGAGAGTAGGAGCCATCCCTGAAATGATCTCAGATAAAAATGGTCGATTGATTAAGCCTGGAAGTGAAAAAGAATTAAGAAGAGCTATCAAAGAAATGGCGGCACTGTCGCAATCAGAATTAATGGAATTGCGGAAGGAGAGCTTAAAAATTGTACGTGAAAAATTTAGTTGGGATAACGTATCAACTCAAACACTTAACGCTATAAGACGCATCACCTATTCTTCTAAAAATCAAGAAGTCGATTCATCAATTAAACCGTAAAAAATTGTGATAGAGTTTATTGCGAGAAATAAAGTTGTCCTCTTGCTTTTTGCAATATGGTATCTCGTTGGCTCTATTAGCGTGCCTGCATTCTTTGCTTTAGGCGGTGTAACTATCCTCTTGCTTTGGCGAAAGGCGATGTATTTGGAAATACTTCTCGGCTTTTTCTTTATCCTTATTTTAAGCGATAACTTGAGTGAGGCCACAGACTTTGCCAAGGTTTTTAAGAATGTCTATATCCTACTTCTGACCTTGATTGCGATTTTGGATCGAAATAAGTTTCCACCTCAAAATCGTCTGCTCACTTATTTCATCCCCTTTATAGCGGTCGCAATCGTGGCGATGGCATTTTCCCCATACATTTTTACGAGCTTTCAAAAAACACTTTCTTACGTTTTTCTCTTGTATGCAGTGCCTCAGTTTTATACCAAATCACTGGCAGATCATGGACCGGTGGCTGTCAAAGACATTATACTTTTTGGTGTTTTTCTAATTCTCATCGGTTACTTGATACAATTTGTAGATGCTGGTACTGCGTTTTCTCATCATGGCAGGTTTCGAGCAATTTTTGGAAATCCAAATGGTTTGGGGATTTTCACAATACTTCTTTTTGCATTCGCGATTTTAGCTAGAGAGTATTTCAAGGGACTTTTCTCAAAAGCTGAAATACGCTGGATTTTTATCACGATAATTTTTGCAATGGTATTGTCGGGCTCACGAACCGCTGTGATAGCCGCTGCCATGTTTTTTATTATGACTCGCTTTTACCGATTGGCACCCTTTCTTGGTTTTGTGTTCTTCCTGGCAGTTGTATTTGCAGCCGAACTTGTAACACAGAATTTAGTCGTCATCGTTCAGTCCATTGGCTTAGCTGATTTTTTTAGGGTTGATTCACTAGAAGGCGGCTCTGGAAGATACGTCGCCTGGGCTTTTGCCTGGGAAGCCATTCAAGATGTATTTTGGCTGGGTCGCGGGTTTGCTTATGATGAATGGGTTATGGCGAAAAATGCTGATACTTTAAGTGATCTGGGTCATCAGGGTGGTGTTCACAATACGTACCTTATTATTTGGCTCAATACAGGTATTATTGGATTGGTTATGTTTATTCGAGGTCTGTTTCTGGTTATTATCAAAGGGTCAAAAAATAGCAGCGTGGCATTTCCTATTTTGTGGATGGTTATGTTCAGTATTATGCTCGAACCCTGGCTGGCGGCCTCATTAAATCCATTTACGATCATTTTCTTAATGGCGATTACCACCGTGACTGATCCCCTTTTTCAACCCTATTTAAAAGGTGAATTAACTTCTTATCAAACCCCCGATGAGCAAGCGGTTCTGGCGTAATTTCTTAATTGTTATTCTTGGCCTTTTGGTTTTGGAAGCTGCCCTCCGCTTTATTGGTTTTGGGAGCATACCGCTTTATTACTCATCAGCGCAGTTTGAGTATGCGCTTAAGCCAAATCAGGATATCAATCGATTTGGCAACCAAATTTATATCAATAAAGAAGGCATGCGCAGTGATGAACTGGATGCCAACTCAAATAAAATTTTAAAATTTGGTGATTCTGTTCTCAATGGGGGCGTTGCAATAGATCAATCTGAATTAGCCAGCTCCATTCTTCAAGCCGATCTGAATCAGGAAGGAGGAAACTATCAGGTTTTAAATGTTTCGGCAGGAAGTTGGGGAGCAGGTAATGCCTACGCCTGGTTAATGGAACATGGCGATTATCGGGCTAAAGCGATAGTTTTACTTTTCAGCAGCCATGACTGGCAAGATCAAATGACCTTTCAAAAAGTGGTGGGTGAAACCCCTTTTTATCCCGATGAGAATCCCGTACTGGCTATTACAGATGCGGTAAGCTGGACTTACAGTCGCTTTTTCAATTCAGTTGACTGGAACGAACTAGGCTATTCCAAAGTAGACAGGCCGTCATTAAAAGATCACGACTACGGGTGGAATAAATTTATTACATATTGTGCGGAAAGAGATATTCCTCTATTGGTTTATCACCATGCCAATAAAAAAGAATCCAAAACCGGAGAATGGTCAGAAATGGGAGTGGAGCTTGAGCGATTTTTAATGGAGAATCAAGTCAGAACAATTTCCGGATTAAATGCTGGTCTTGAACCTATTGATTATAGAGATGAAATTCACCCGGAACCATCTGGATTATTGAAAATTGAAAAGGCTATTTTGCCAGAGCTTAAAATCATCCAAAAGAATTAAAATGGCAAAGCGAATCGTTTTTCTTTACACAGAGCTTGCAGGCTATATTACAAGCTGCTTTGATCGGCTGATAGAAGAAGGAGTTGAGGTTCACGTGTTTCACTACCCCGTGAATCCCGAGGCCCCGTTTGAGTTTGATTTGAAATCTTCTTCCTGCAATTATCATTTGCGATCTGACTTTTCCAATAGTGAACTTCAGCAAGAAATTAAAAGAATAAACCCTGGTGCAATCGTTTGCAGTGGCTGGATTGACAAGGGGTATGTAGCTATTTGCAGAGCTCTTAAAGGTAAGTTTAAGTGTGTTCTGGCTTTAGATAATCAGCTGCAGAAGGGCATTAAAGCCAGATTAGCATTTATACGAGCAAAGCTTTTCTTCAAGTCGGTTTTCAAAGATGCCTGGGTGCCCGGCGCTCCCCAATTGAAGTATGCACTCAAACTTGGATTTCAAGAAAATGAAATCTATCAAGGTTTTTATACCGTAGATGTAAAACGATGGAATGCCTTAGAATGGAATACTCCCGAAGGCACATTTCCCCACAGGTTTGTTTACGTGGGTCGCTATGTTGAATTTAAGGGAATTAAAGAACTTTGGGAGGCATATAGACGGTTAGATTCCAAAGATTGGGAGCTTTACTGTGCCGGAAGTGGTGAACTTTATGAAGATCGCGCTCTTTTTGAAGGAATTTTCCATGAGGGCTTTGTTCAGCCTGCTGATTTAGATAAATTTGTGGCAGACGGAGGAGTTTTTATTCTACCGAGCCATAAGGAACCGTGGGGAGTAGTTTTGCATGAATTCGCTGCCGCGGGATATCCTTTGATTTGTTCGGAAAACGTGGGAGCTGCTTCTGCATTTTTAAAGAATGGTGAAAATGGATTTCAGGTCAAACCAAACGAGGTTTTACTTCTTCAGGAAGTTATGCAGAATATAATTGATACTTCTGATGATCAGTTATTTAAAATGGGGCAGAAAAGCAAAGAGATTGCCAGCCAGGTAAACATTGAAATGTGGCTGCAAACCGCATTAAATTTTTTAGAAACTAAGAATGAATAGAATTCTCGTAACAGGAGGTGCTGGATTTATTGCCAGCGAACTCGCAGAAAGGCTCTCACATAAAGCAGACAATGAAATAGTAGTTGTAGATAATTTACAAACTGGTCAGCGTAACAAAGTGCCGCAAGGAAAGCACCAAAATGTGAAGTTTATTAAGTGCGATGTAAATCGCTTTAATGATATATCTGCTGTTTTCTTCGCCTATAAGTTCGACTATGTGTTTCACTATGCTGCTACCGTGGGGGTTCAGCGCACATTAGACTATCCGGTTAAAGTGCTTGATGATATAAACGGTATTCGAAATATTCTCGATTTAAGCAAAAATACCGGTGTGCGTCGCGTTTTCTTTTCAAGCAGTTCTGAAGTGTATGGCGAGCCGGTAGAAATCCCTCAAAATGAAGATACTACCCCTTTAAATTCCAAGCTGCCTTATGCAATTGTCAAAAATATTGGCGAAGCTTTCCTCAGATCTTATCAGCAGGAATACGATCTCGATTTCACTATTTTTCGTTTTTTCAACACCTATGGCAGAAAGCAAAGTCCTGATTTTGTAATTTCTAAGTTTATCAAAGCAGCTTTAAATAACGAGCCTCTTACAGTTTACGGCGAGGGTGATCAAACCCGAACCTTCTGTTTTGTAGATGATAATGTAGATACTGTTTTGGGCACGCTTTACAATAATGAATGTGTGAACGATGTCATAAATATTGGTTCTAATCTGGAAATGACTATTCTCGACCTTGCGAAAACGATTATCAAAACCACTAATTCATCCTCAGAAATCATTCATCTCCCACCACTAAAGGAGGGAGATATGACGCGCAGAATGCCGGACAATACAAAGATGATGTCTATCTTAAATCGCGAACTGGTTCCACTTCAGGAAGGAATAAAATTAATTCTTGAAGATCCCTACTTTATACTGAGCTAATGTGCGGCATAAATGGCATTTATGGCCCGTTGCCGAGAAATGACGGTGCAGAGCGAATAGACCGGATGAACCGGGAATTGGCACATCGCGGACCAAACGCTGAGGGTTCATTTCACAAAGGTCCAATTCACCTGGGTCACCGTCGCCTGAGTATTATTGATCTTTCTGCTTCCGCAAATCAGCCAATGACGGATCCCTCGGGAAGATATACCCTTATTTTCAATGGAGAGATCTATAATTACAAACAGCTACGCCAATCGCTCTCTGATTATAATTTTATCTCAGATGGCGATACGGAAGTTCTGCTTGTTGGTCTTATTCGTCATGGAATTAAGTTTTTAAAAGATTGCAATGGTATGTTTGCCATTGCCTTGTGGGATAACCATACGGAAGAGCTCCTCCTTGCAAGAGATCGACTTGGAATAAAGCCGCTATATTATGCCCGTACCAATGAAAATTTGGTTTTTTCGAGTGAAATCAGAGCCATTTTAAAAAGCGGTTTGATTTCCGGAGAATTGAATGAAAATGTTGTGGGTGACTATCTGAGATACCAGACTGTTCATGGAGCCAACACCATATTGAAAGGTGTTTTTATGCTTCCTCCTGGTGGCTTAATGCGTTTTTCTGATAGCGAAATTCAAATAAGTTCGTTTTGGAATTTGGTATCAGATATGGAGTCGGAGGTGAGTTCGCTCAGTTATGATGACACGAAACTGTTGGTTAGAGATCGACTTGAAAAAGCGGTGGAGCGAAGACTTATTTCTGATGTTCCCATGGGTGCTTTTTTATCGGGTGGTATTGATAGTAGCGCCATTGTGGCCCTGGCTTCAAAACATGTTGACCGGTTAAAGACATTCACGGTTACCTTCGAGGAAAAAGAATTTAGTGAGGCGCGTTATGCCAAATTAATTGCTGAGAAGTACCATACTGATCATACGGAAGTAAAGCTCTCGCCGGAGACTTTGCTTGATGATTTGCCAGCCGCCATCAAAGCCATGGATCATCCTACAGGCGATGGTATCAATACATACATTGTTTCAAAAATGGCAAAAAATAACGGCATTACGGTCGTGCTCTCAGGCTTGGGGGGCGACGAATTATTTGCCGGCTACCCCATTTTCAAACAGTTTTATGCTTTGGGCAGCAAAGGATGGCTGATGAGTTTTCCCAAATTTTCCCGCGCTCTGGGCGGAAGTATGTTGAAGTTGGCTCGACCTGGGGTGGCGAGTTCAAAAATCAAACAGATAATTACAGAGGACTATCTTGATCTCGAAAATGTATACCAGTATAGCCGTGAGTTGAACTCACGAAAGGATATTGAAAAACTAAGTCGGAAAGGGCTTCATGCTCAAAACGCTGTTTATAATTTAGTAAAAGAAGGAGTGGGTTTTGGCAATCCAGGCTACAACCTGCCTAAATTGAGTCGTGTGAGTTATGCGGAGCTGGTCTCGTATATCCAACCTGTTTTGCTTCGTGATTCAGATCAGATGAGCATGGCGCACGCACTAGAAATGCGGGTCCCGTTCTTAGATCATGAGCTGGTAGGAGCGGTCATGGCTATTCCCGATAAGTATAAATATCCCACTTCTCCTAAAAAGCTCTTGGTAGAATCTATGGGTGATTTGCTTCCTGCAGAGATTGTGAACAGACCAAAAATGGGCTTTAGCTTTCCCTGGGATTCGTGGATGCGCAATGAGCTCAAGGAATTTTGCGGCGATAATCTTGCATCGCTAGGTGCACGCAATGCTTTTAATGCTCAAGCAATTTCGAAAAGATGGGATGCTTTTCTTAAAAGTGATCCCGATGTAACCTGGATGAAAATATGGCCAATGTGCGTCCTACAAGCCTGGATGTTAGAAAATGGAATCAAGTAAGCCACAAATTCTACTTTTTACCGATTGGTATCTGCCCGGGTACAAGGCCGGCGGTCCCATAAGTTCTTGTGCCAATTTGGTCAGGTTGTTGGGTAGTGAAGTTGACTTCAAAATTGTCTGCTCTGATCGCGATTACCTCGATTCTGAGCCTTATCAAAATGTAACATGCGACACGTGGGTTGAGGTAGGGAATGCAAAAGTTTATTATCTGTCGAAAAAGAATTCCTCCAAATCTGTTATTCGCGAAAGAATTCTGGAAAATCCCCGGGCGACAATTTACATAAATGGAATCTTTAGTCGCAACTTTTCAATTACCCCGCTTCTTATCGCAAACAGGCTAAATAGAAATATTATTGTGGCTCCCAGAGGAATGCTCGCTGCAGGAGCGCTTAGCATCAAAGCAAAGAAAAAACGAACGTTTCTTTCTCTGGCCAAATTTCTGGGATTATATAGGCAAGTTTCTTTTCACGCCACGCACCAGCAGGAAGCCGATCAAATAAAGAAAGTCCTTTCGCGAAGGGCAACAATCACGGTTATACCGAATTTACCTACCATTCCAAATGGAGGCGTGAAGAAAATTGGAAAAATAAAAAACCATCTGGAAATTATCTCCGTAGCGCGAATAGCTCCCGAAAAGAATACCCTTTTTGCTATTCAATGCCTGCAAAATATCGATTCAGATTTAAAGGTTGGGGTAAAATTTTTCGGTCCTGTTTACGATGATGCTTATTTTCAGGTTTGTGAAAAAGCGGCCACCAGCTTACCGCAAAATGTTGAGGTCAGTTTTTTAGGATCCGTACCACCTGAAAAGCTAAGCGCTGTATTTTCAGAAGCACACCTTTTTTTCCTGCCCACCTTAGGAGAGAACTATGGACACGCCATTGTGGAGTCAATGCTGGCTGGTATCCCTGTTCTTATTTCTGATCAAACTCCATGGCGAAATCTCGAGGCAGACAATTTAGGGATGGATTTACCGCTTGACGGGGGTTCTATGTTTACAGAGTATATTTGTAAACTTGCAGCTATGGATCAACGCGATTATGACAATCGGTTTAGTGCAGTGGCCAGAACCATTGAAAAGCGAATTCATTTAGCAGAAAATATTGTGGCTTATAAAACTCTTTTCGGATGAAAACGGTTGACTTTTCAAAATACGATAACAGCTTTTACCAACC
This sequence comes from uncultured Cryomorphaceae bacterium, assembly GCA_963748925.1. GTDB lineage: Bacteria > Bacteroidota > Bacteroidia > Flavobacteriales_D > Cryomorphaceae > Cryomorpha. The sequence continues at coordinate 122,518 of CAVVKG010000008.1, forward strand.
GGGATTAGCGGTGAAACGAGGGCTATGGTACTTGGTGAGTCTTGTGTTTTTTCAATCTTATATTTTTCCTTTTTCAGGTCTTAAGTGCAGTCTACTCAGACTTTTTGGAGCAGATATCGCCCCAGGTGTGGTTATAAAGCCTAATGTACTTATCAAGTATCCATGGTTTTTAAAAATCGGTGAAAACAGCTGGATTGGAGAGGGGGCATGGATAGATAATCTCGCAGAAGTTTCAATCGGAGCCAATGTTTCTATATCGCAGGGAGCAATGCTGCTCACAGGAAACCACAATTATAAAAAGGAGGCTTTTGATTTGGAGGTGTATCCTATCGTTATAGAAGATGGAGTATGGATCGGTGCTAAAGCTGTAGTCTGTCCCGGAGTTGTTTGCCTGTCGCATGCAGTCCTGGGTGTGGGATCTATTGCCACAAAGAATCTGGAGTCCTTCACGATCTATTCCGGAAATCCAGCCCTGCCGATTCGCAAAAGAACAATTGAATGAAAGTCAGCATAATTACCATAGCCTATAATGCTGCTGAAACAATTGAGGAAACAATTCAATCTGTTGTTAATCAAAGCCATGATTCGATTGAGTACATTCTTATTGACGGTGGTTCCACGGACGATACCCTGAACATTGCAGGCCGTTATAATGCCAAAATAAACAAGCTAATTTCTGAGCCCGACAAAGGAGTTTATGACGCAATGAATAAAGGGTTGGCTCTTGCCGAAGGGGAGATAATAGCCATTCTCAATGCGGATGATGCTTATGCCAACCCCAAAGTGATTGCCAATGTGGTAGCCGCTTTTGAGCGCTCCGGGTCTGATGTTTGCTATGGCGATCTTGAGTACGTTGACAGAAATGATACCAGCAAGGTAATTCGCCGCTGGATATCAGGGGAGTATAAGAAATCAGCGTTCTTGGATGGATGGATGCCGCCGCATCCGGCATTCTTTGCCAAGAAAAAATTGTATACCGAATTTGGCTTGTTCAATACAGCACTAAAAACCAGCGCCGACTACGAACTGATGCTCCGCTTTTTATACAAGCACAATACTACGGCAGTTTATTTAAACGATGTGCTTGTGAAGATGAAAACCGGCGGGCAGAGCAATGCCTCTTTCAAGAACAGAATTAAAGCTAACAAAGAAGACAGGCTAGCCTGGAAAATAAACGGGTTAAAGCCAGGTAATTTAACTTTGATAAAAAAGCCTTTGCGTAAGTTGAGCCAGTTTTGGAAACGCTAAAATTTCGCTCTGCTCTTTCTGCGTATACGTTTCTTTTTCTTAATCCAGCTATAGCGGCTCTTGTAAAAACTACTTCGTCCTTTTATTACATAGCTGTAGCTAAACTGTGTAAAAAGATAACCGTCATTGTTGGTTACATCACCTCGCTTTTCTCCAGGAGCAAAACTTCCGGCATTAGGTACGTCCAAATCGTATTCTGCTGCATATTCCGCTGCATTAGCAAGAGATTCTGCATCAGTACGATTTGATAAACCATAGGCCAAATCAACATTATCTTGTGATACCTCGTCTGGCGAAGCATAATCGGTACTTACATCATCAAGGTAGTCAGTAAAGGTTGTTCTGTAACCAATTTCCCAGCCAAAACGATGAACTTTCTTATGTGTGAAATATAAACCAATACCGGCAGGAAGCGTAAATTGCCATAAATTGTATTCAATTCCTTCAGTTTGAAGAGGCTGAAGCTCAATAACCTCACCATTGTATTGATCAAGCGGACCAGAATACCGCACTTTAGGATTGTGCTTCATAACGCCGGCACCAACAAATCCATAAATTCTAAAATCAGGATTGTAATAACCGCGACCACTCACATCATTGTCGTAGAAAAGAGTGAGCTCCATTCTTCCGGTCAATTCAATAATATTGTTTCTAAAACTTAGGTTACGCGCTACGCGAGCCGGATTTTTTGAGTTGGAATCGTTGCCTTTAATTTGGCCGTAATTAAGACCAACATTTACCGAAAGCTGAGGTGAAAATTTATATCGTGCAAAACCCCCAACAACATATTGTGTGCGGTTTAACTTCATGTCAAACACAAAATCTCTTCTCGTTTCTTCTTGTCCACCTATCTCACCGAGGTAATTTGATGCTCCAAGATTCACCCCGAAGTCCCATCGGTACTGGGCTGTAAGAGATGAGCTTACACCTAAAAAGATGGCGATAAAAATGAATATGTGCTTTTTTAGCATAGAGGCAAATATAGAAAGTTATATGAAAAGAATAGTTAATGTCTGTCTATAAAGTCCTTTATCTCCATTTTGCCTTTTCTGAAACCGGTAAATCTTCTGTATTCGACTCATTAGCTTAGAGTTTGTCTATGAATTCTCCAATCTGAATAGGGTCTTATTTAAACTAAAATTTGGTTGAAGATAAAAAATTGGATTTCATTGGTTAAAATAGCTTTTTGAATGAGTTAGGGTGTCACAGAATTGTTCGGATTGTAAACAAAATAGTTTTTTGATCTTGTATTACGATAGAAGGGGTGCCATAGGTTTCGAATATCTTTTTCGTTAATTCGCATCTTGTTTCAGCAATGACTTATTTTATGAATGAACTTACATCTATCCTCAATACCAAATATCCTATAATACAAGCTGGTATGGTTTGGTGCAGTGGCTGGAAGCTTGCTCGCGCTTGTTCTGAGAATGGTATTCTGGGTGTTATTGGTTCTGGTTCGATGTATCCCGAAGTGCTTGATATGCACCTTTCGAAATACAAAGCGTCATGCGATAAGCCTTTTGCGGTAAACTTGCCACTGCTTTATCCGGAAATAGGCGCGCATTTGGAGAGTATTTTAAAACACAGAGTTCCGATTGTGATTACATCGGCCGGCTCGCCTGCAAAATATACGGATGCTTTGAAAGCGAAAGGCATCAAAGTAATTCATGTGGTGAGTAGTGCTAAATTTGCCGTGAAGGCAGAAAACGCAGGAGTTGACGCCGTAATTTGTGAGGGCTTTGAGGCCGGTGATCACAACGGGCGTGAAGAAACCACTACCTTTTGCCTTATTCCTGAAGTACGCAGAGCGGTAAAAATACCTATTATCGCCGCTGGTGGAATTGCCAGCGGAAAGGCGATTCTGGCCGCCCGTGTTTTAGGTGCCGATGGTGTTCAAATAGGCACCCGATTTGCCGCAGCAAGAGAAAGTTCGGCTCATCAGATTTACAAAGAACGTGTTGTGGCGGCCAAAGAGGGCGATACGGTGCTTACTTTAAAAGAGCTGGCACCGGTAAGGTTAATCAAGAATGCTTTTTACGACCAGGTATTGGAAGGTTATAAAAAAGGCTACACACCTTTAGAATTGAGTGGCTTGCTGGGCAAAGGAAGAGCGAAAAAAGGAATATTTGAAGGCGATATGGTAGAGGGCGAGTTAGAAATCGGGCAAGTTGCATCGATGGTGGATAAAATAGAATCATGCAAAGACATAATCGATGATTTAGTGAGTGAATACCAAAGGGAAATAGAGAAGACAAAGCATTTAAGTTTTTGAAAAAATAAAATGATAGATTTTAAACGATATACACTTGAAAATGGCCTTAGGCTAATTGTACATACGGATAGGAGCACTCCCATTGTAGCCGTAAACACACTATACGATGTGGGTGCCAGAGATGAAGATCCCAATAAGTCAGGTTTTGCTCATCTCTTTGAGCACCTGATGTTTGGCGGAAGCCTAAACATACCCAATTTTGACAACCCGCTGCAAAGGGTAGGGGGAAACAACAATGCTTTTACCAATAACGACTATACAAACTATTACATCACAGTTCCGGTAGAGAATATTGAAACGGCTTTTTGGCTGGAGTCTGATAGAATGTTGAGTCTCGCCTTCACCCCAGAGAGCCTTGAAGTGCAGCGAAAAGTAGTTATAGAAGAGTTTAAACAGCGGTATTTAAATCAACCGTATGGCGATGCCTGGCTGCATTTGCGCCCAATGGCTTTTAAGAAACATCCTTATCAATGGGCTACTATAGGGAAATCTATTGACCATATTGAAGATGCTACACTTGAAGATGTGAAAGCCTTTTTTAAGCGGCATTACCATCCCGGAAATGCTGTGCTTGTTGTAGCTGGAAATATTGAGGCAGAGAGGGCTTACGAACTGGTGCAGAAGTGGTATGGTGATATTCCGGCAATTAAAAAGGAAGGTCGCAATTTGCCATTGGAATCCGAGGAGAAGGTTTATGAATGCGAAACGCTGATGAGGCCGGTACCCCAAAATGCACTTTACATGGCCTGGCCGATGCCTGATAGGTTTTCTCCCGATTATTATTCTGCCGACCTTATAACAGACGTTTTGTCGCAGGGAAAATCAGCGCGATTTTATCAAAATATTGTCCGAAAAGGGGAGCTGTTTACATCGCTTTCCAGCTACATTCTCGGTAGTCTTGATCCCGGCCTTCTCCTGGTTAGCGGGATGGTAACCGAGAATACTCCGTTTGAAGATGCTAAAGCAGCAGTGCTCAACGAAGTGAAAAAACTAATTGAAGAAGGGCCTTCAGAAACAGAACTTGAAAAAGTAAAAAATAAACTTGAGACTGGTCATTTGCTTTCTGAATCGAATGTGCTAAGCAAGGCTATGAGTCTGGCATACTTTGAGTTGCTCGGCGATGCCGGTAAGGTAAATGAAGAGATGAGAAAATATAGAAATGTATCAGTTAAAGATATACAGCGGGTGGCATCATCCATTTTTAAAGATGACGCTTTGAAAGAACTCCGCTATCAAAAAATCGAGAAACCATGATTTTAGATAGAAAAAAAGCACCTGAGCGAACAGCGGCTGCTTCCACTCCACCCTTAAATTCTAACCCTATTGAGTTGGCAGGTGGCTTGAAATGCTACACAGTCGAAGGCGGCACCGAGGAGATTATTAAAATTGATTTGATTTTTAAGGCGGGCACACGATTTGAGAAAAAGCCATTGGTATCAAGCATTTGTAATAACACACTTAAGGAAGGTACAGCACTTTTTTCATCAGAAGAAATAGCCGAAACGGTTGATTTTTATGGAGCTCAAATTGCTACCGGACTTTCTAAAGATCGTGCTGAGGTTACGCTGCTTTGTCAAAATAAACACCTCGATAAGCTCGTCGATATTTTCACAGATGTTTTTATGGCTCCCACATTTCCTGAAAATGAAATAGACCAGTACAAAAAACGTTCGCGGAGCAAGCTGGCGGTAAATCTGGATAAGGTGGAGTTTAAGTGCAGGCTGCTTTTCAGCGAATTAATGTTCCCCAATTCAAACTACCGTGAGTTGTATGACCTTTCTTATTATGATGCGATTAGCCGGGAGGATTTAGAAGATTTTTTCTCGGCACATTTTGATTTGGCGGAAGCCTACTGCGTAATAAGCGGAAAAGATACGGCTCAGGCAGCGCAGATTTTGGACGATTCAATAGCAAAGAAAAGGAAGGATTCCGGCCGGTCGACCAACTACAACGCGGACGCGAATTGGAATTATTCGCAGAGTGAAAAATGGATAAAAAAAGAAGGAGCCGTACAAACAGCTATTCGCATGGGGGCGCCTGCTTTGAACCGAAATCATGTCGATTACCCTGCTCTTTATCTTGCCAACGTTGCGCTTGGTGGGTACTTTGGATCCAGGCTTATGCAGAATATCCGTGAAGAAAAGGGCTATACTTATGGAATTGGTTCGGCAATTAATGTGCTCGAACAGGCTTCATATCTAAGTATTTCTACTCAGGTAGGCGCTGAGTTTACACGGGCCACAATTGATGAAATCAAAAAAGAACTTCATACTATCTCTACTCAAAATTTGGCGGCCGACGAGCTGGAATTGATTCAACACTATATCGCTGGTAACCTGCTGAAGCGTTTTGATGGTCCCTTTTCAACTTCAGACAGGCTTAAAGCTGTTTTAAATAATGGCTTGAGTGCTGATTGGTATACGAATTTTTCAAAGACTATATTTGATTTGGATGCTGAGCAAGTGCGAAAGGTTGCAGGTAAGTATCTTAATCCTGAATTGTTTACCATTGCCGTAGCCGGCGAGTGGGAGGACTGAGAATTTTACGGGAATTGCAAAAAATTAAAACCCCGACAAAATATTTTGTCGGGGTTTTATCTTTTAGGTTAATTATCCTTATTGCCTCGGTATTTATGGCAAAAGGTTATCATGATTGGTATATTTCACTAGCGTGCAATCATAAACTTACTCATTACTACTTCATTTGCAGTAGTCAATTTGTAAATATAGATTCCATTAGGAAGGTCTCCGCTATTGAAGTCAATGCGGTATTCCAACCCTTCTTCCGCTACCTGATTGTAAAGGGTAGCTATACTTCTTCCATTCATATCAAACACTTCAAGTGTGGCCCGACCGGTAATGTTCGTTTCGAACACGACTTGTGATTGACCAATTGTAGGGTTTGGATAAGATTGAAGATGGCTTTCATTTATTACATCACTTCCTGCTGGAGTTGGAGGAACAATAACATTGTCCATGCAGCCACTAGCCATGTCACCATCAAATAATGGGAAAGGATTGCCTGAGTCATCTACTGAATTCAGAACAGCACCCGGTACGCCAGCGGCGTCATAGATGTGGAAATTCAATGAATTATCTCCCTCTGCCATAATTGATCCGCCCGTTTCATAAACGGCAGCTCCGTTAATTGAAGAAGACACATCATAGAGAAACACAGCTATTCCTGAAGAGATGTCGTATACTTTTGATGGTCCGTTGTCATCTCTTTTTACAAGTAATAGTTCACCGGTGTCAGTACTAATCAAATCACCCCCTTGTACCGGCATATTGTTTGCGAAGAGCGTTTTAACTCCCGTTGCAGGATCTACTGTATAAACCTGGTCGCTGTTGGCATTACCCACATAGATTAGTCCATCGGCTTTATGCCATACGAGTGCATATGTGCTATTCAATCCTGAAAGTGGTGCTGAGTTCAACAACACTCCCGCCGAATTGAAGGTTCGTATACTTCCGCCGTTATTTTGCACGACGTAGATATTTCCGTTCGTTTCACTAATCGCGATGTGTCCGCTAAATCCGGCATTGAAGAGGTAAGTAAGCTCAAAGTCCCCACCATTTACCAATCCGCCGTAAACATTCCCTTGTGGAACTCCCGGATGATTATCTGCTATATAGTAGTATACAAAGTCTTGGCAACCTTCTTCGCCTTGGTCATCATCGGCACATCCTGCAGTCATGTCTCCATTAAGCAAGGTGAAAGGCGCTCCACCTAGTTTTGCTGCGTAGGTATTCAAGGTATTTCCGTTAGCAGCGTCAACTTCAACAAAATTTGAGGTTCCGTTGCTGGAAACGATCAATCCGGCATTATTATTGGCCTGAGCCAAACCTGTTACAGAGACCGGTACATTTCCTAACAATACAGGTACACCAGCTACAAATTTATGGAGCGAGTTGCCTGTTCTGGAAGCTAAATACAGCTCATTGTTTTTCAAGGCAAGGTCACCACCAGAAACGGGTGCATTCGCGTAAAAAACATGAGCGCCTGTATTTAGGTCTACCTGGAAAACTTTATCCTGATTGTCTGACCCTACATAAAGATAACCATCACTATCATTGTAAACAGTTGCAGTGAGCTGAGTTAATCCAGCCGCGAGCGGTAAGTCACCCTGGAAGGCGTTTGCCGTTGGGTCGTAGAAACGTACAAATGAGCCACTTTTATTTACAAAATAAATAAGATCGGCCATCGCATTGTATGCTATGTGCGCTTCAAAAGGAACGTTTGTAAGGAAGGTAAGGTTTGCGTCGCTTCCGCTAAATGACACCTCATAAAGATCAGAACCTGCTACCCCTGCTCCATGGTGCACATAGTATGTAGAGAAAGCCTGGCAGTCGCCTGGAACCTCATCAGGAGGCATACAACCTGAAGTCATATCACCAAAATTGGTGACGTGTGGATTCCCATTTAAGCGAACGTCAAAGCTACCAAGTGGTGCTCCCGAAACATCGTGAACAAGAAATTGATCAAAACCAACATGAGACGAGATTAAGTCATCATTATCAGTAAGTGCCAATCCCGTAACCTTGTATTGGTTATTGAGGGTGGCAAGAAATTGATCGGATGCCGGCTGCGTGTTATTAAGAAACAGACCGAATGAAGAAGCCAAATACAACGCACCGTTTGAGTCAAATTCAATATCACCTCCACTAATTGGTGAGTAGGTATCATAAGAAGAAACCATGAATGAATTGAGATCTACGCTGTACAATTGATCTTGAGATTCGCTACCAATAACGAGTTTGTCGTCTGGTGCTATGGTAGCTGTAACAACACCGGGAATATTCATGGATAATAAATTCCATGGTCCCAAAACGGGTACAGCTGCAGTTGGATCAAGCAAGCTGACTGCACCATCGCTTTTTCTTACCAGATAGAGAAGTTTTGTAGATTCGCCGAAAGCGATATGTACTTCTTCATCACTGATTGCCAGTAAGCTCAGGTCTGCAAAGTTTCCATTTAGAGTTACTTCATAAATATCTGTTACGCCATTATTAGCTATATCAGCAAAATAATATCTCCAGTCATTGCAGCCGGGTCCCGGTTGCAGTGGGAGGCATAAACACTCCGGACTTACAACTCCCATGGCATTTAGTACTACTCCGTTCTCTGCTGCGAGCTCACATGGATCGCCAATATTTAGGCCTAATTCCGGGCAGTCAACTTGTGGTGGTGTACCGGCGCAAACACAGTTTTCAGAAATGATATCATTTTCGGTGTTCTCGTCACCATCATCACACGAATCGCCAACATTTAATCCCAACTCCGGGCAGTCAACTTCAAGCGACGTGCCTTCACATTCGCATTCGGCTGTAATCATATCGTTTTCAGTGTTCTCATTCCCGTCATCGCATGAATCACCGATATATGCCTCCAATTCTTCACAATCGTAGCATGGATTAATGATTAAAGTGAGTGACTCTGATTGATCAAAACATCCGTCAGAAGTTAAATCTTCAATATTACCATTCAAGCCTATGAGGTTTCCTGAATAGCTTACGCCATAAACGCTGTAATCTCCAATGTTAAATCCTTCAAGGTTTAAGCTGCTCGATGTTGTGCTATATACAATGTCTCCGGCTTCATCAGTTACAATATATGCATAAGAGTCATTATCACCTTCACCACTGTTGCTCATAGCAACAGAAGAGGGCAAATCGTTTATGCAGTATTCAAGTACATTGGCATCAGAATCAACATAGCTTATTCCTCCGGCATCGCAATTTACAGCAACAAAACTGTTTCCCTCCAGAAACACTCCAGAATCTAATACGCCGTCTCCCGCGTCAGCTAATGCTAATTTCAGGGTGTAAGTTGTACCCGGTACAACATTAATTACTGCAGAAAGTGTCACCGTATATCCGTCGTATTCGATGTTGGTACCTTCAAAATTGTCGATATAGAATGAACTGTTTGCCAGTTGATCTTCGGTGCAGTTTAGCATGCTTCCGCTGCTCCCCACACTTCCGTTATTTACATTATTAATAGAAACCGGTACAGGAGGATCAGTTCCTGGTAGTAAAGCAATATTTTGGTTAGAGTATGTTCCACCATCTACATAAAATGCAAAAACATCGTTGTAGCTTGAGCACACCCATTCATTGTATTCTTCAGATCCAAATACATAAGTAAACTCTATAGATGAAGCATCTGGTATAAATTCTATTTCCAGTATGCAGGCATCTTGAGTTAGAAATGGCGCTGCTACTAAATCCAAATCGGGATCTCCGGGTTGGCTATTGCTTGAAGTCGTTCCTTCTGAGTCATTAGGACCTATTGCATTGGTTGCTTGCCCTGAGGTAAGAATAATTCCCTCGCTTATACCAAAATCTCCTCCGTTAAATAATCCAGCAGCGTTCTCGTCGCCGATGTAGGTTGCGCTTACTATGGTTATTCCACTTTCAGAACCTATTAGGGCGTTTGCTAATACAGTAGCGTCACTTTCGGTAGTTACGCTTATTTGACTAAAGGCCAATGAAGATGCTAGTAAGCAACTTATTGCCATTAAATAATTTTTAAGGTTTTTCATGGCTTTGGTTATTTAGTTAGTTGCTGACTGGCCTTTACTGAATTATCTTTCAGCTTATGCTCTTGAAAATGAGCGTTCCAGTCTTCTTTAGTCCAGTTGGGACGTTGTTTTACCTGAAGGTAAATCAGAATAATGTCGTTTTGCAGAGATGGCCTGAACGAAACAAATTCAGAATTCTTACTTGCAAAATAATCAATAGCATCTTGCTCAGTAGCAAAATTAAAATTGGATGCATCCAGAGCATATTGACTCTGAAGAGGTTGGTCGGTACTTAGAATCAGCGCTCCTGTTTTTGAGAGGGTTGAAGTACCGGGTTGGGCGCTTAGCGCAGTGGTCATAGCCAAAAACGCAATCAGAGCCATTAATTGGTTAAGTGTTTTCATTGTGAGGTATTTTAATTGGTTAAAAAATTGTGAAAAGGTGAAATCTTGTCTGTACTTTTTGTCTGTACTTTTTGTCGGATTGAATTGAGTTTAAATTGAATGAATGTTTGAAATTAATAATTTAATCGGGTTATAACAAGAATTCGTCGGGTAAAATTCGATTTATAGCGAATATTAGTAGGTTTTCGACAAAGACTTTGGAACCAACTATGAGAAATTATCGACTTTTATGGATTTTAAAAAACGATAAATAAATTGGTAATGGACACATGCTATTTAAATAGCAGAAGCAGTTGATAAACGTATATTAGAATTGGCAGTTTATAATTGACTACCGGAAGATCAATAAATTTATTTCATAACATCATCCGGCTCAATATCAGACACTTGAAGGTCTGAGGCTTTCGCTATACCAGCATTTATTTCAAATCCAATAAGGAGAACTATTGAATTAAAATAAAGCCACAACATCACTACGAGTACTGTTCCTACTGAACCATAAAGCTTGTTGTAGGTGGCAAAGCTGTTGACGTACCACCCGAATAAGGACGAAACAATAATAAAACCGAGTGTAGCAAAGGCTGCTCCGGCATTTAAGGCGCGCCATTTGCCGGTGTGCCCTGCTCGGTAGAGAAGCGAAATAGCAATTTCAAAGATTACAATTACAACAATCCATTTGGCAAATTCTATCATGAACACGAAGAGGTCGTTTCCGATAATATTGAGCTCCTGGAGATAGGATAAAACGGGACCGCTGAAGGTGATGAGAGCTACACCGATAACCATAGCGAAGCTAAAGACCAGCATTAAACCAAAGGATCGCGCATATTGAATAAACATGCTGTGAGGTTTTTCAATATTATAGCTATAGCTAAAACCATCCAATATGGCCTGGATGGCATTTGAAGCATAAAAAAGGGCCAATAAAAACGAGATGCTGATAAGCGTCTGTTGTTTCTTAGTGATAAGATCGTTTAGTGTTTGTTCAACTAGGCTGAAGGCATTTGCAGGCATGGTTTTATTGATATACATCAGCAAGTTTTCCTGAAAATCATCAATTGGTATAAAGGGTATAATAGATAGCAGAACAATGAGCACAGGAGGGAGCGAGAGCAGAATACGAAACGAGACGGCAGCAGCCCTGTTTGTAATCCGTCCTTTTTGAATACCCGCCCACGAAAATTTAAATACTTGATAGAGAGTAAGACCGCTAAAACCCGGCAACACTAGTTTTTTGGTTAATGCCGTAGCCCTTGCAACCGGTTGTGATCGAAGAAACTTAATTTTCCAGCGTGTAATTATACTCGTCATAGATATTTACCAATCGCTTGCTAAAGTAAAAATTTGAAATTGCCATAGAACTTCTTTTTACTTATTGTATCAAGGGTCGAACCTTAATAACCCACGTAAACTCAATATGCTTTTAAGCTGATGTCAAGGCCTTTGGCACTGTGCGTAAGAGCACCCATACTTATAAAATCCACACCGCACTCGGCATAGTTACGTGCTGTTTCTATGGTGATGTTGCCGCTGGCTTCTTTTTCGTAGTTATCACCTATCTTTTCTACCGCTATTCGCAAATCGCTGTAAGAGAAGTTATCAAGCATTATTCTATCAACTTTTCCAACGGCCAGAATACGGTCTACTTCTTTCAGGTCTCTGGCTTCAACTTCAAGCTTTACATCCAGATTATTCGATTTTCGATAATCATCGCAAAGATTAATGGCGTTTTCGACTGATCCCGCATAATCAATATGATTGTCTTTGATCATCATCATATCGTACAAACCCGCACGGTGATTTTCGCCTCCACCTGTTTTTACGGCCATTTTTTCCAAAAACCGTATGCCGGGAGTGGTCTTTCGGGTATCCAGTACCTTGGTTTTTAATCCTTCGAGTTTTGTTGCTACCTTGTTTGTCAATGAGGCAATGCCACTCATGCGCTGCGTGCAGTTTAGGGCAAGTCGTTCTCCTTTCAAAATGCTGCGTACGGGTCCGCTCACAGTAAGTACAATATCGCCAACTTTCACAGGTGTGCCATCAGTAACTAATATTTTTACCTGAAGATTGGGATCGATATGGTGAAATATGCTTTCGGCAATGCCTGTACCTGCCAGTATACCGTCTTCTTTTATAATCATTCGCGCGCGACCGATAGCATCATCTGGAATACATGCCTCTGAGGTGTAGTCTCCATCGCCTACATCTTCGCGTATTGCGTTGCGGATAAATTCATCTATGGTCATCTCTGTAATTGATTGTTCCATTACAAAAGTCGGTATTATTTGTTTAATTCTTATGGAAATGAGATTATATCCCCATTAAAAAACCCCGCAGAATCTAATCCGTCGGGGTTTAACTTTTTAATCTATTTATGAATTACTCAAAAAGATCTTTCACTTTTTGAAAGAAGTTCTTCTCATCGTGATCTACCTGAGGTTTAAAGTTCTCGCTGTCGCGGAGTTTTTCAAGTACTTTCTTTTCGTCTTTAGAAAGTTCTTTCGGCGTCCATATATTAATATTTACCAGCATATCTCCTTTTCCGTGTCGCTGCACGTTCGGTAATCCTTTTCCGCGCAGACGAACCATTTTACCGCTTTGTGTTCCCGGTTGAATCGTGATTTTCGCTTTTCCTTCTACAAGGTCTACTTCAGCACTTCCGCCCAGGGCGGCATCAACGAACGTTACATACAAATCGGTATGTAAGTTCTGGCCATTTCGCTTAATGGTTGGGTGTTCAACTTCTTCAATCACCACGTGCAGGTCGCCTGGCACACCACCCATCGGAGCTGCGTTTCCGCGACCGCTAATGTTTAGCTGCATTCCTTCTTCTACCCCTGCAGGAATATCAATGCTCATCACTTCTTCCTTGCGCACCAATCCATTTTCATCACTGCCGGCCGGCTTTTTATCAAGCATTTGTCCTGAACCGTGACAAGTAGGACAGGTCGATGCCGTTTGCATTTGTCCCAAAATCGTATTCGCAATACGCGTTACCTGGCCACTTCCGTGACACGTTGAGCAAGTTTTAAACGTGGCACCCTCGGCCTGAACGAGCTTATTTACTTTAATCTTTTTCGCAGTTCCGTTTAGTACTTCTGCTAGGTCTAGCTTCACCTTAATACGCAAGTTAGATCCTTTCCTGCTGCGACGCTGGCCACCACCAAAACCGCCACTAAATCCGCCACCGCCACCAAAGGCGCTGCCAAAGATATCGCCAAACTGAGAGAATATGTCGTCCATATTCATACCTCCGCCAAAACCGCCGCCGCCGGCACCACCACGCAAACCGTCGTGACCGAATCTGTCATATCGCTGACGCTTTTCAGGGCTGCTCAACACTTCATAAGCTTCGGCAGCTTCCTTAAATTTATGTTCGGCATTTTCGTCATCCGGGTTTTTGTCCGGGTGGTATTTCAATGCCATTTTGCGGTACGATTTCTTTAATTCGGCCTGCTCTACATTGCGCGATACTCCAAGTACTTCGTAATAATCTCTTTTAGCCATGTGCTATTTGGTTACTCTTCTTTTTTAATCTATTTCTTTTGTGAATGATCACACTCTTACCGAAATCCCGACGGTTCATTGGTTTACTGCCCAACGATTACTTTGGCGTAGCGCAGAATCCTGTCGTTAAAGAAATAGCCTTTTTCAGCTACGTCTACTACTTTTCCTTTCAACTCTTCAGTAGGAGCTGGAATATTGGTTATGGCCTCGTGATATTCAGTATCAAAAGGTTTTTCGAGACTGTCCATAGGTTTTAGGCCTTGGGTTTCAAGGATCCTCAGTAATTTATGGTGAATCAGTGAAAAGGCTTCTTTGAGTGTGTCAGAATCGTCGATGTTTTCATTTGATGACATCGCGCGTTCAAAATCATCTACTACCGGTAATAGCTCTCTGGCTATATCAGCGCCACCATTGCGCAAGGCATCCGACTTTTCTTTAGTCATACGGCGACGATAATTTTCAAACTCGCTATACAAACGAAGGTATTTATCGTTTAAAGTGTCATACTTTTTCTGCAATTCCGTCAGTGCGTCAGTCATATCTGGACCTTCTGAAGCATTATTTTCTTCAGTGCCGGTGTTTTCCTCCTCAGGTGTATTCTTATTTTCATTAGATGTTGCTTCCTCTGCTTTGCCCGCAGTAGCTTTTGCATCCATTTCTTCTGTTTGATCTTTAGAACTCATAATTTCAGTTATCAAGCTGTTATTTTCCATCCCTGTTTGGCAAATAGTAAGCCAAGAGTGGGAAAGTGACAAATAGGCAGTGGTTATTGGGATCCTTAATCAGGAATACGGGAAGAATTAAATTTTGAGGTCATCATAAAGATAGATGAGGAAATCTCATTCTAAAGTTCATTATTATTCATAATTCTTCCGATTCTAGAAGGCCTTGGAAGTGTTAGAATAAATAGAAGAAATAGAATCACAAGATTCAAATTGTGAAGTGATTTATACGAACCTAATTGTATTAAAACAAAGCCAAAAAAAAATCACCTGGCGGTTGTCAGGTGATTCAAAAAGTTCATTAGATAAAAGAATTAAAATCCTTTCACCAATTCATCAATTGTCTTGTGCAAATTCACACCCCGTAGGTTCTTAGCCAGGATTCTACCATCCTCGTCAAGCAGGAAACTTTGTGGAATGCTGTTTACGCCATATGTCTTGGCAGCACTCGATTGCCATCCGCCAAGATCGCTTACATGATATTCCCATTTCAGGTTATCCTGTGCTATGGCGTTTACCCATTTGTCTTTTGCTTTGTCAAGGCTTACGCTGTAAATTTCAAATCCCTTGGCATCTTTAAATTTCGCTTTGCTGTATTTGTCGTAAGCATTTACCACATTTGGATTTTCCCGGCGACAAGGTCCGCACCACGAAGCCCAAAAATCAACCAAAACAATATTTCCGCGAAGGGAAGAAAGTTTGATCATTTCTCCATCCGGATTTTCATATTCCAAATCAGGAGCTATATCGCCTATGTTTAGTCCGGTTTTTGCAACTTGAAATTCACTTTTTGCATCGGGATTAACCGATTCTGTTTCGGGAAGGTTAAAAGCTGCCAGCAACGCAATGGCTGCAACGGGTATAAGTACTTTGAGCAATTTCATAATTTTCAATTTAGTGGTTACGTAAGCAATTTCTATTCCAATTTACGAAATCCGTTTGATATTTGCTCCAATCGCCTGTAAGCGCGTGTCTATATTCTGGTATCCACGGTCTATTTGTTCAATGTTGTGAATGGTGCTTTTTCCTTCTGCACTAAGCGCAGCAATTAAAAGGGATACTCCAGCGCGAATATCCGGCGAAGTCATGGAAATACCGCGTAAGTTCACCTTGTTGTCAAGTCCTATAACTGTGGCCCTGTGCGGATCGCAAAGAATAATCTGAGCACCCATGTCAATGAGTTTATCCACAAAAAACAAACGGCTTTCAAACATTTTTTGGTGAATTAATACCGATCCTTTGGCTTGTGAAGCCACAACGAGCACAATGCTGAGCAGGTCAGGAGTAAATCCGGGCCATGGATTGTCAGAAATGGTCATAATAGAACCATCGATGTACGAGTCGATTTCGTAACTGTCTTGAGAAGGAATGTAAAGGTCATCGCCTTTAAGCTCAATCTTAATTCCCAGCCTCCTGAAAGTATCCGGAATAATTCCCAGCATGGGGTAATTAACATCCTTAATTGTAATTTCAGAGCCTGTCATGGCCGCAAGGCCAATAAAACTTCCAATCTCAATCATGTCGGGAAGTACACGGTGCTTGCAGCCCCCAAGATATTCTACTCCCTCAATGGTGAGGCGGTTTGAGCCAGCTCCGCTTATTTTTGCACCCATGCTGTTCAGCATTTTGCAAAGTTGCTGGATATAAGGCTCACATGCGGCATTGTAAAGTGTGGTAGTACCTTTGGCCATGCTGGCTGCCATCAAAATATTGGCAGTACCGGTCACCGAAGGCTCATCGAGGTGGAGGTAAGTCCCTTTCAGGTGATTTGCCTCTACTTCGTAAAAATTTTCTTTTGATCTGTAATTAAAGTTGGCTCCCAGTTTTTGGAAACCAATAAAGTGGGTGTCGAGCCTTCTGCGCCCAATTTTATCACCACCCGGCTTTGGAATATATCCTTTTCCAAAACGGGCGAGTAAAGGCCCTACGAGCATAATAGATCCGCGAAGGCCGCTGCCTTTTTTCTTGAAGATATCGCTGTGTAGGTATTCTATATCTACATTTTCAGCTGTGAAAGCGTAATGCTCAGGGCCTAGTTTTTCAACCTTAACACCCAGATCTCCAAGCAAGTCTATTAGCTTGTTTACATCTATAATGTTTGGAACGTTTTCTATTTCAACGCGCTCCGGCGTAAGCAAAACGGCACATAAAATTTGAAGAACCTCATTTTTTGCTCCTTGCGGAATGAGCTCCCCTTTTAGCTTATTACCACCTATTATTTCAAATGCACCCATTTATTAATTGCGTTTTTTTCTAGGGCCTTTTCGTCCCTGGTTGTTGTTCCGTTTGCGTCCTTTATTTTGTGATCTGCCTTTATGCTGTGGTTTGTTAGTGTTGTTAACACCCATTTGCTGAAGTACTTCCTTGGTAGGAGCCAGCTCCTCTTCCGGATTTTCAACCACCAGCTTACCATCAGACAGCTTAAGCAAGTCGCTCGCTATAACTTCATCTCGAACGCTGTTCTGATTCCACACTACATAGGTGCGTTTCATCAGGTTGGCTACACTTACGGCGAGTTCTTTTCTCTTTTCTTCATCCGTTTCTTCCAGTACTTTGTCAATAATCTGCTCAATGGTTTTACCATAATGACCAAATTTGATTTTCCCGGCAGGGTAAGCCACACGCTGAGGTTTTTCCTGAAAAGTCTCTCTGGCAGGCTTTGGATATGGAGAGTCCACCTCAAGCTTGAAATCAGACATGATGTGCAGGTGATCCCAAAGTTTGTGCTTGAAATCTTCAATGTCGCGCAAGTGAGGAAATAAGTTCCCCATGATAGAGATGATTGACATCGCACACTTGTTGCGCTCTTCGCGGTCTTCAAGACTCACGCAATGGTTTACCATGTTGTGAATACTTCGACCGTACTCGGGCAAGGCTAAATCTGGCCTTGAACTATTATAAGATATTTTCATAAAATTTTGTGGTGATTCATGCTTCTACTTCTACAAAGCCACATATTCTTTTGTAAATAGATGTGAAAAGTAAGATTCTATTCATCTTTCCTGAAATATTTTTACCGGAATTATCACAAGTTCATTGTGACTAACGTAAAAAACGGTCAGAATATGCAACAAAAGTAGGGAATTCAGTTTACACTTCGTAATATCCTGAGTTCAACTGTTACTCTGGGGGTTCAGATTTTCATGAATGTTGATTTATGATTTTCGTTTTCAAATCTTTAGTGGGCTAAAGTGAGGAAAGGAAATGTGATAAATTAGCTTTTATGAGAAAGCCTTTAGATATTCCACCTCTTAATATTTATCAGGTGCAATATACAGAGGTTTCAATTTTATGATTGCCGATAATGTTAATTATCATAAACACAACTGATAAACTCTTGTTGTACTTACTATACTTTTAGCTTTGCGATGCTACCTTTGCAAATAATATATTGAATACAACAATTTTGACTCCGAGCCGTCAAATATCATACGGAAAAAACCGTTAAAGTACCTTGGTAAGCAAACCAGTGAAAATATACCAATACATAAGCCGATTTTATTTAAGCCTTATTGCTGTTGTGGCAATTGCAGGCAGTGCTATGGCGCAGCCGCAACCCCCCACGCTTTTATGTGCTGATATTCAAAACGGTAATGTGGTTCTTACCTGGGACACTCCGCCCGGGGCCCAGTCTGACTATTTGTATCGAATTTATCGCGACGTCGGCAATGGTTTTGTTCAGTTGGTTGATAATCTTTCGTTTTCAACCACCACTCATACTGATAATGCCGTAGATCCTACAGATGCCGCTGTAAAATATCGTATGCAGACTTATAACAGTGGGAGCTCTGCTTTTGGGAATACCATTTCTACACTATTCTTGTCATTGCTGCCAAGCGGTAGTTCCATCGCTCAGCTTTCGTGGAATTCGCCTTACGACAATCCTCCAGCGACCGGTGAGTATATTATCCATAGAAATATTGAGAATACAGGATATATAGAGGTTGCTACAGTTCCGGTTTCCAACAATACATACGTAGATACGTTGTTTGGGCTTTGTGATTTGGTAGATATCAATCTGCAGTTCAATGTAGATTATAAGGTTTCTTATCAGCGGCCTGAATGTGAAATGTTTTCTCAACAAGAATCGGGAGAATTCAGGGATGTTCTGGGTCCCGGGCTTGTAGATGTTGAGACGGTTACAGTAAATCCACTTACAGGAATTCCTGAAATTTATTGGTATCCTATTACCGGTGTGCCAGATTTGAAAAACTACACTATTAGAGCCTATGTAGGAGGGCAGGAAACCGCGGTTGGTATTGTTCCTGCTTTTCAGCAAACGTTTTTTGTGTACGACGACGCCGATCTCAATACGGCAACTACCTTTCAAATGATAGCTAAAGATAGCTGTGATGTGGAAAGCGGTTTTGTGGATGAGTATACAACGATGCGCGCTAACAGCAGCTATCACGATTGCGAACAATCTCTTGCGCTAAGCTGGACCAATTATACTGGTTGGGAAGAAGGTGTGGCAGAGCAAAATATTTATGTGAATTTGAATAATAGTGGATTTCAATTAGAAACCACTCTTATTCCTGGGGTTAATACTTATGAATTGGAGATCGAGCCAAATTCGGAGTATTGCATATATGTAGAAGCTGTTTCAAATGGAAGCCAGCGTCCGTCTACGACAAATCCTACTTGTGTAGAAACGAATTATCCTGATGTTATTGATTTCAACTATTTGAATCGGGTTACAACAGTTGGCGATGACAGAATTCAAATAGACTTGCTTCAGGATGTGCAAGGGATAGGAACTACCTATGAATTGCTGCGAGCCGAAGGTGATGATGATTTTCAATCTATTGGCATTTATGGCGCGACAAGCGATCCAGTACTTACTGTTTTTGATACAGATGTAAATAGCTCAAATACCGTTTATAAATATAAATGGAAAGCATTTGATGGCTGCGGAGAGGAGCTGGCAGAGTCCAATACAGGTAAGAATATGGTATTGGATGTGATTACAAATTCAGAAAATTTGATTAATTCGCTAAGCTGGACCAATTATTCTACCTGGGATGGCGGCGTTGCCGAATACCAGGTTTGGCGAAAGCTTGGTTCCGAAACAGATTACTCGATGCTTACCACAGTCGATCCGGGCAGTTTTGAATATGAAGAGGATATAGAGTCTTTTCTACTGGAAGAGGGTGAGTTTTGCTATAAAATAGTGGCTGTGGAAGGTGCCAATCAATACAGCAGCGAGACGGTTTCTGAGTCGAATGAAAACTGTATTACACAGGAGCCACTTATATGGATTCCCAATACCATCGTGCTCAATGGATTTAATAAAGTATTTAAACCGGTAGCAGGTTTTATTGATTTCCAATCCTACGAAATGGAGATTTATAATAAGTGGGGTCAAAAGATATTTTCCTCTTCCGAAATTGACGAGGGATGGAATGGGACTAGCAACGGAAATATAGTAAGAGAAGATTATTACAGATACATAATTGTGTTTAGAGACGGCTCCGGTAAGTCATACCTCGAGCAGGGCGTTATTTATGTATTAATAGGCTCTTAACATTAATTATGCTATCGGTGTTGCCTATCGAACTACCTTAATCATAAAACGCTGATTATCAATAAAAAATGCGATTTTGAAAACGATTAAGCTCAGTTTTACCCACTATTCTATTTACTTTCTTTGGGTTGTAAAGTTTGCGATAGTTTTCACATTGTTTTTAACCCGGTTATTTCACTCAAATAATTCTTACTTTTGCCCGAATTTATTGTACCCGTAAACAGCGTCTTATGTCACTAAATTCAAGTAAAATTATAGGAGAAGGCCTCACCTACGATGATGTGCTTCTCGTTCCAGCATATTCTGAGGTGCTTCCAAGAGAAGTGGATATCAAATCACGGTTTTCCAGAAATATAATGCTTAATACACCCATAGTGTCTGCCGCTATGGATACGGTTACGGGCGCGGATATGGCGATTGCAGTAGCTCAGCAAGGCGGCATTGGCGTGGTGCACAAGAATATGAGCATCGAAGCTCAGGCACGTGAAGTGCGGAAGGTAAAGCGCTCTGAAAGTGGAATGATTCAAGACCCAATTACACTCATCGAAACAGCTGTTGTTGGTGATGCTTTGCAAATAATGGCTGAGCATAAAATTGGTGGTATCCCGGTTATAGACTCTGATCGTAAGCTGGTAGGGATTGTAACCAACAGAGATTTGCGCTTCCAAAAGGATAAGAAGAAGCCTGTAAGCGAAGTAATGACCAAAGAAAATTTGATTACGGCCAATAAAGGAACCACATTGCAGCAAGCCGAAATCACGCTTCAGGAATACAAAATTGAAAAACTGCCGGTAATAGATTCGGAAAATCATCTGATTGGACTTATTACTTACCGCGATATTATAAAAGTACGTCAGCACCCAAATAGCTGCAAAGATAGTTTCGGACGTTTGAGAGTAGCTGCTGCTATTGGCGTTACAGCCGACGCCCTCGACAGGGCAGGAGCTTTGGTAAAAGCTGGAGTAGATGCGGTAATTATCGACACCGCTCATGGCCATACCCGCGGGGTGGTATCTGTGCTTAAAGAAGTAAAAAAGAATTTTCCAACTATTGATGTAATTGTTGGAAACATAGCAACTGCCGAAGCTGCTCAGTTCTTAGCTGATGCGGGAGCAGATGGAATAAAAGTAGGTATTGGCCCCGGGTCTATTTGTACTACACGCGTTGTGGCAGGAGTAGGGATGCCTCAGTTTACAGCTGTACTTGAGGTGGCGACGGCGTTAGTTGGCAGAGATGTGCCGCTTATCGCAGATGGAGGAATCCGCTATACGGGCGATTTGGTGAAAGCCCTTGCTGCCGGTGCAAATTCAATTATGATTGGTTCTCTTTTTGCCGGAGTGGAAGAATCACCGGGAGAGACAATAATATACGAAGGTCGAAAGTTTAAGTCTTATCGCGGAATGGGATCTATTGAAGCCATGCAGAAAGGCAGCAGCGATCGCTACTTTCAGGATGATGCCGATGATATAAGCAAGCTTGTTCCCGAAGGAATTTCAGGAAGGGTACCTTATAAAGGAACACTTGCCGAGGTAATGTACCAGCTTATTGGTGGCCTGAGAGCCGGAATGGGCTATTGCGGTGCTGCCGATATTGAGAAATTAGCGGAAGCGAAATTTGTGCGCATTACCAATTCCGGAATTAGAGAAAGTCACCCACACGATGTATTAATTACTAGGGAAGCACCAAATTACAGTATTAAATAATTGATAAATAACACCTTATGAAGTTTAAAGCTATGTTGAGATTTCTTATTTGTGGCGTTTTTTTAGTTGCCGGTTTGCAATCGTTTAGCCAGGATCAAAACGATCCTGTTTTATTAACTATTGATAAAAATCCGGTTACGAAGTCAGAGTTTGAAGCAATTTTTAGAAAAAACAACCGAGATAGCGTTATTACAAAAGCAGATTTGGATGAGTACGTTGAGCTTTTTATCAATTTCAAACTCAAGGTAGCAGAAGCGGAAGAGATGGGAATGGATACAATTCCTCAATTTGCCCGTGAACTAAAAGGTTATCGCGATCAGCTAGCGCGGCCTTACCTGGTAGATAAGTCAATGACAGATTCTTTAGTTCAAGAGGCTTATGACCGTCTGCAATTGGAGGTGCAAGCTTCTCACATTCTTATCAAGCTGCCCGCCGACCCTACGCCCGAAGATACCCTCAAGGCATACAACACGGCTATGGAGATTAAGAAAGATCTAATTGCCAACCCTGCTAAATTTGAGAAGGTGGCGCGCACGAGAAGTGAAGATCCAAGTGCCGCTAAAAATGGAGGAGACCTCGGCTATTTTACTGCCTTACAAATGGTTTATCCATTTGAAAATATTGTTTTTACAACTCCCGTAGGTGAAATCGGTGGCCCGGTTCGCACGCAATATGGCTATCATGTTGTAAAGGTTACCGATAAGCGTGAGGCACGCGGCCAAGTTCGCGTAGCGCATATTATGATAAGAACAGAAGAGGGAGATCCAGCCGATGTGAAACAGCGAATGCAACAGCGTGCTCAGGAGATTTACGATAGACTAGTGGCAGGTGAGGACTTTTCTGCACTTGCGAAGAAATTCTCAGACGACAGGTCATCCTCAGGACGTGGTGGTGAATTGCCGGCATTTGGTCCGGGGAAAATGGTTCCTGAATTTGAAAACGCAGCTTTTGCTCTTGATTCGGTTGGGCAGATTTCTGAGCCGGTAAAGTCTCCTTACGGATGGCATATTATTAAGCTACTTGAAATTATTCCGCTAAAGTCATATGAGGATATGTCAAAGGAATTGCAAGATAAAATCGCAAAAGATGGCCGATCAAATGTGAGCCGGGAATCGTTTATTGAAAAGCGCAAGAAGGAATACAATTTCTCAGAAGATAGAAGGCTGTTAAAGCCATTTTATACGGATATCGATACTTCGTACTATACAGGTAGATGGGTACCTTCTGATAAATTGAAAAAGAGTGATAAAGTTCTTTTTACTCTTGATGGGAAGGAATATTCACAAAATGATTTCCTGGAGTTTTTACAAACGCGAATGCGTCCAAAACGACAAACTGAGCCCATTAAAACCATGGTTAACGATAGTTATGATCGCTGGATTGAGCTTAGTGTAATGAGTTATGAAGACGATCAGCTCGAGAAAAAGTATCCTGCTTTTAAGGCGTTGATCAACGAATACCGTGATGGAATTTTACTCTTTGACCTTACAGATCAAAAAGTATGGTCAAAAGCAGTTAAAGATAGCGCAGGCCTGGCAGATTATTACGCAAAGCATAAATCAGATTTTATGTGGGACGAACGCGCTGCATATGACATTTATACCGTAGAGAATGAAAAAGAAGGGAAGGAAGTAATCAAAATGCTGAAAAAGGGCAAAAATCAAGATGAAATTCGCGAAAAGCTAAGCGGAGATAATGCGCTAACTATTAAAGTTGAAAGCGGAATGAAAGAAAAAGATGAAGTTCCGGTTCTTGAGAAAGTGAGCTGGACAACAGGAGTTTCTGATGTGGTGAACGACAACGGTCAGCTGAAGGTTGTTCAAATAAAGGAAATTCGTCCGGCTGAGCCCAAAGAATTTGACGAGGCACGTGGTATCATTACAGCTGCTTATCAAAATGCGCTTGAGGAACAATGGGTTTCAGAATTACGTGAAGCACACACCATAGAACTTAATAAAGACGTACTTTACAGTATCAAGTAAAAACGATAAAAAATAGAATGACTCCCGGTTCAATGCGAATTTTCCTAATTTTTATTTGTGGAGTCATGCTATTGTCTTGTAAAGGAGGTAATGATGAACCGGACGAAGATATTGTGGCAAGGGTTTATGACGATGTGATGCTACGTTCTGATCTGGCTGCTAAAATACCATTCGGACTGCCGGCAGCAGACTCTGCACGTATGGCCGATCAGATCATCAAAAATTGGATTCACGACAAAGCGGTACTTAATTTTGCCGAAAATAATTTGAGCGAGAGCCAGAAAGATTTCTCAAAACAGCTGCAAGATTACAGAAGTAGCCTGGTAACGTACGCCTATGAACGGGCACTTGTAAATCAAAAGCTCGATACGGTTATTTCTGATGAAGAAATTCAGGCCTATTACGATGATAATCAAGAGAACTTTAAGCTTAAGACTTATATCGTAAAGCTACGTTTTGTGAAGCTGGATATTGAATCGCCGAAACAGAATAAGCTCGAAAAATGGTTTATGAGTGACGATGAGAAGGACTTTGAAAAACTTTATGAATACTGCCAGAAATATGCCGAAAACTTCTACTTTGAAGAAAATAACTGGCTGTATTTACAGGATGTTTTAAAAGAAGTTCCTATAAATGAATCAGATTGGGACAATTTTTTGAGAAATACCTCGTATTACAAGTTTGAGTCCGGATCATTTCAATACCTTGTGCGGTTCTTCGATTATAAACTTAAAGACGATCGATCGCCCTTGAGTCTTGAACGGGCAAAAATTAGTGACCTGATTATGAATCGCAGAAAAGTAGAACTAATAAATCAAATGCGCGAAGACGTTGTTAAAGAGTCTTATGCGAATAACAAAATTCAAGTTTACAAATAGTGGGAAGCCGTTTAATTTTAATAAGTATTGCTTTTGTTCTTTCATTTACCGCTTATGGTCAGGGAAAAACAATTGACGAAATAGTCGCTGTGGTGGGAGATGAAATTATCCTATTTAGCGATATTCAAATCCAAAAGAACCAACTAAAACAGCAAGGATTTCCGGGGTCAATTTCCGACTGCCAGGTACTCGAAGAAATTCTGTTCGAAAAACTCATGCTTAATCAAGCTAAGATCGATTCCATAGAAGTAACAGACGATATGGTAAACGTGGAGCTGGAAAAGCGATTGAGTGTTTTTATCCGGCAAATCGGTTCGGTTGAAAAACTTGAGGAGTACTATGGAAAGTCTATGGGCGAAATCAGAGAGGAGTTTTTCGACGTTTTGAAAGACCAGATACTGGTGCAGCGCATGCAGGGAACTATTGCTGATGGGCTTAATGTTACTCCGCAGGACGTTCAAGAGTTTTACGACAATATTCCTCAAGATAGCCTTCCGTTTGTAAATGCATCTGTTGAGATGGCTCAAATCGTTAAATACCCGGAAGTAAGCCGCGCAGAAATTGAGCGTGTGCGGAACCGTTTACGGGAGTTTAAACAGCAGGCAGACTCCGGTCAGGAAGATTTTGAAACTCTGGCAGCTCTATACAGTCAGGATCCCGGTTCTGCAGCTAAAGGTGGAAATCTGGGAATGAACTCACGCGGAACCTGGGTGCCTGAGTTTGACGCAGTCGCTTTTAATTTAAAAGACGGTGAAATATCAGCTCCTTTTAAAACAGATTATGGATGGCATATTATGCAAATGATTGAGCGCCGCGGAGAAATGTACGATGCCAATCACATTTTGCTGATTCCGCAAACTTCTGCAAATGAGCTGATGCAAGCGAGTATTGAACTAGACTCGATTCGTACCCTTGTAGTTCGTGACTCTATTTCATTTGCCTTTGCGGCAAGCAAATATTCTGATGATGAACGTTCCAAAAATCAGAATGGAATGATGGTAAACAATTCAAAGGGTAGCACGATCTTTGAAATGGATGAGCTTGACCCTACCATCTTTATGGCAATAGATACGCTTAAAGTGGGCGGCGTGAGTGGAGCATTCTACTTTCAGAGCGAAAATCGGGAAAAGGGATACCGCATCGTAAAACTAGTTTCAGAAACTGAACCCCACAGAGCGAACATGGTAGATGATTATCAAGCGCTGCAGGGTATGGCTTCTCAAAAGCTTAGTGCTGAAAATATGGATAAGTGGGTGCGGCAAAAAATTAGTCAAACCTTCATTAAGATTACTGAAAATTATACAGATTGCGGATTCAATTATCCGTGGCTAAAACCAGAAGAAGCCTCAAATAAGAAGAAACTATGAACGATGTAGAAGCTGTAAAAGAACTTACGACTAAGTATGCTGCCATGCGCAGCGAAATAGGAAAAGTGATCATTGGTCAGCAATCTGTTGTCGATGAATTGCTGATCACTATTTTCAGTCGGGGCCACTGCCTAATTGTTGGTGTTCCCGGTCTGGCGAAAACCCTTTTGGTTAATACGATAGCTCAAACTTTGGGATTGACTTTTAACCGCATTCAGTTTACTCCAGACCTTATGCCCAGTGATATCATTGGTTCGGAAATTCTAGATGAGAATCGTCATTTTAAATTTATGAAGGGTCCACTTTTCAGCAACGTTATACTTGCTGATGAGATCAACAGAACACCACCTAAAACACAGGCGGCTTTGCTTGAGGCCATGCAGGAAAAGTCAGTTACTAATGCCGGTCAGAATTATCCTTTGCCTGAACCCTTTTTCGTTTTAGCAACCCAGAATCCGATAGAGCAGGAAGGAACCTACCCTCTTCCCGAAGCTCAATTAGACCGGTTTATGTTCAATATTTGGGTTGACTACCCAACCTTTCAAGAGGAGATTGATGTGGTGAAAGCCACCACTTCTGATTCAAGTCAGAAAGTGAATCAGGTTATTAGTTCTGAAGAAATTTTGCGCTTTCAAAAGTTGATTCGGAAAATACCTGTTGCAGACAATGTAGTGGAGTATGCGGTAAACATAGCGTCTAAAACCCGTCCGGGAACAGAATTGGCCTCTGCTGAGACCAATCAATATCTAAGTTGGGGAGCAGGTCCCAGAGCATCACAATTTTTAATTGTCGGGGCTAAATGTCACGCCGCTCTGCACGGAAAGTTCTCACCGGATATTGAAGACGTTAAGGCGGTTGCACTGCCCATCTTACGCCACAGAGTTGTTAGAAACTATCAGGCCGAAGCCGATGGAATAACGGTCGAAAAAATCGTAGAGTCGCTTTTATAACCTGCCTCTCAATATTCTGATCTCTAAGAACGGAAAGCTCGATATTTTGTTATCTTTGTGTGATAAGGACACTAAGTAAAATAATAAATAAGAAATGAAAAATATTGCAATAAACGGATTTGGCCGTATCGGTAGACTTACTTTCAGGGAATTATTAACTAAAGATAATGTTGAGGTTGTAGCAATCAATGATTTAACTGATGCTCACACTCTCGCTCACCTGTTAAAATACGATTCAAATCAAGGACGATTTCCCGGGGAAGTTAGTTATGAAGGGAAGGACCGATTGATAGTAAACGGAAAATCGATAAAATTATATGCTGAGAGAGATCCGGCTAATCTACCGTGGAAAGAGCTTCAGATAGATGTAGTGGCCGAATGTACCGGAATATTCAGAGATAAAGACTCTGCAGGAAAGCATCTTACAGCTGGTGCAAAGCGTGTTATAATCAGTGCTCCTGCCAAAGATGATGTGAAAACTGTTGTGATTGGCGTGAATGAAGATACCATAACAGATTCTGATAAAATCATTTCAAATGCCAGCTGTACAACAAATTGTCTCGCTCCAATTGCGATGGTTTTAGATGAGGAATTTGGTATCCAGAAGGGTTATATCAATACCATCCATGCCTATACAGCCGATCAAAGTTTGCAAGATGCACCACACAGTGATTTGCGCAGAGCACGCGCGGCTGCTCAATCTATTATTCCTACCACCACAGGTGCCGCAGCTGCTGTAGGTCTGGTTCTTCCAAAGCTGAAGGGTAAACTGGACGGAATTGCAACACGGGTGCCGGTTCCTACGGGATCTATGACAGATTTGGTTGCAGTACTCAATAAAGATGTGACAGTGGATGAAATTAATGCAGCCATTAAAAAAGCAACAGAAGGCAAATTAAAAGGTATCGTAGAATACACCGAAGACCCAATTGTTTCTATCGATATTGTGGGAAGCCGATATAGCAGCATTTTTGATTCACAAATTACATCTGCCAACGGCAATCTCATTAAAGTCGTAGCGTGGTATGATAACGAATATGGATATTCTGCGCGAACAGCAGAACTCGTGGCAATGGTTTAAGTGGTTCCCTTTATTCCGTTAAAAGTCACTTTTTGATTGTTTGTTTTGTTGAAAACATTGGTTGATAAAACATTTTATGAAATCTAATATGATTGTTATCTTCGTACGTTAAATCTACACTATTTCAATAACACTTCTATTTATGAAGAATCTTAGATTCTCACTATTTGCTATTTTACCGTTTTTTACGTTTAGTGGGCTGTTAGCCAGCGATTGCGGGTCGGCCAGTCAAATCACTCCAAGACAGTCTTTAAGTCAAAATGTAGTTTCGGGTTCTTTTTCTGGCGAAACTTATTCGGGAGATACCGAATGCACAGGTCCAGGCTCCCAGGCTGATTCTTGGTTTCGCTTTACAGCGAATGCAACTAAAATGTTTGTAAGAGTTATAGGATCCGGAGATCTTGACCTGGCATTAGAGGTTCTAGATGGATGTGGTGGAACGGTACTTTCATGCGCTAACAATACTGGTGCAGCAGGTAGCGAAACCGCAAGTTTGAGCGGGCTGAGTATAGGCAATACCTATTATTTCAGGACCTATCACGTGGGAGGTTCTCCAGCAACTAGTCAAGGTTTTACGGCAGCGGTTTCTTTCATCCCTACCGTTCAGCTACAAGCCGAAGATTGCGGTATTAATGACTACACAACCAATGACATTCTAACGTCTGTACAACCAGTAAATACATCATCAATTGTGTATTACCAGTGGCGTTTTGAAGAGCTCGAAGCACCTTTTAACGTTTATGAGGAGATTTCAGATACGCCTACAAACCCGAATTACAGGCTTAAGTTTTTTAACGAAATAGAGTACAATCGTAGCTACGATGTAAGTATTCGTCTTGCAGTAAATCCAGATGCAACAGTGGGTGATTACGGCCCATCGTGTACCATTCAACTTCAGGAAGACGTTCTCTCTACACAGATGGAACAGCAATATGCAAGTACTTTCGTGGATTTTTGCGATGTAATAGGAGCGGATGATGTAGGTGGCGCGGATAGGTATCGCTGGAACTTTAATGACTTTGAAACACCACTTAATGTGTATGGAGATGGAAACCAACGGCTGCTAAGAATTTCTAAAGTTCCGGGCATAAAACTTGGAAAAACCTATGTCGTTTCAGTTTTTGCAGAGGTTGCAGGCATGGAAAGTCCGGCAGGAACCTTTCGCTTCATCAATACAAATAATACAGTTCCTAATACCGGTTTGCGCACTGATATCTATCCATGTGGTGGGACATATCCTATCAATTCTCAAGTACAGGCGATAGAAATTTGTAAGGCAGAAAACTATACGTGGCGTTTTAGAAATACGAGTCAGGTTCAGCCCGACCTTATTTACGTCCGTACTGGTGGTAATCGCTTTATTCGACTGGAATGGGTTACTGGCCTTATTCCCGGCGACAATTACGATGTGGATGTAAAAGCCCGTCAAGGTGCTAAAAATGGAGATTATTCTTTGGTTTGTAATATAACTATAGGAGAATCTACCGCCCCATTTTTGGAAGAGGTTGTTTCCTTTGGTAATAATGGTGACGATAAAGAAGGCAATGACGGCGGCCTAATTTCAAGTGTTAATCACGATGAAACGTTGATAGAAATGGTATTGCTCAATAATGGAAGCAGCAGTTCAGAAGGTATTGTATTTGATATCGCTTCTGCGGATGTTGACAATACTACCCGCATCGAGCTTTACGATTTAAACGGTCGCTTGGTGGCTGAGAGAACAGAGTATGTGGTGAGAGAAGGAAATAGAATCAGCTGGAAAGTACCCGGATTTACATCCGGAATTTACTTGCTTCGCGCTGTAAATGGCGATCATGTCGTTACCAAAAAAGTTTCTGTTTTCTAGAAAAACGATATTTAATAAGTATTTCGTAATTTAAGGGGCTTTTTTTTAGCCCCTTTTTTTATGGAAACGATTTGGCACAAAGCTCCTTGTCTAAGACTAACATTTCCGTTAATCTTCGGAGCTTTTTGTGGATTTTATTTACCCATTGATCCAGTGCTCATTGGCCTCTTTGTAGCCGGAATAGTGCTTGGTTTATCAATTATATTTCTTTTCATTTCGAAATGGAAATACCTCAAAAATCAAATTGTTTTTGGAGCGATATTAACCACAACTTTTATATTCGCTGGTGCAGGCCTTTCCCTTCAGCAGCGTTATAATGCCCTACCACTGCTCGACTTGCCTTCTCACGGCGATTATTTTACTTCTGAAGTGTTAGAATATCCACAGCAAAAAGAGAAGTCGGTAAGGCTCATGCTGCAAATTAATACTATTCATAACGAGGGTGAGTCCGTTGAACATTCTGAGGCCCGGGTTTTAGCATATGCGCCGAATTATATGATGCTTGATACATTGATTCCGGGAGATGTGATCTTGTTTGAATCAAAGCTTCAGGCACATAAAATACCATCGAATCCCGGGCAGTTTGATTATGGTGCTTATTTGAAGAAAAATGGGATAGCCGGAACGGTTTATTTCCACAAGCAAGTTGTGGCTAACCGACCTGAGGGTAATACTTGGTCATTGTTTTCTGTTTTTGCTGATATTCAAAACTATTGCGTAAGAACATTTGCAGAAGCGGGACTCGCCCCTCGTGAATTGGGCGTGGCATCTGCACTTATCCTGGGCGAACGCTCCCTGGTTCTTCCTGATACTAAAGAGGCTTTTGCTACCGCTGGGGCAGTTCATATTCTCGCTGTAAGCGGACTCCATGTTGGAATTATATACCTTTTCGTATTTGGCTTTTTCTCTAAAGTCTTTCCGAATAAAAAGTGGCGAATGGTAAATCTCATCCTTACCATTTTATTGTTGTGGATTTATGCGGGTATTACAGGGTTATCACCATCTGTATTGCGAGCGGCAACCATGTTTTCATTTATTGCTGTAGGCAAGCATGGTGGATTGCGAAACAATGTATACAATATGTTGGCGGCCAGTGCTTTTGTTCTTGTGGTTTTAAATCCGCAAATTATAAGCGAAGTTGGTTTTCAGCTTTCGTACCTGGCAGTGCTTGGTATTTCGATATTCTATAAACCCATCTACAGAATTTTTATTTTTAAATACTGGGTTACGGATAAGTTATGGTCTCTGATAGTTATTTCATTTGCAGCCCAACTCGCCACTTTTCCACTAAGTATTTACTATTTCTCACAATTTCCCAATTTGTTTCTGATCACAAATTTGGTTGTTATTCCAGCAGCTACACTTGCCCTATATGCCGGGTTACTTTTTGTGATTCTTCATATTATTCCTTTTGTCGGAGCCTTGATTGGGGTGATTTTGAACTGGACCTTAATCTGCTTGAATGATTTCATAGACTGGGTGTCTACATTATCATTCGCTTTGTCTGATAACCTCCATTTCGGAGCTGGAGTGGTTATCCTGGTCTATTTCCTCATTTATTCGTTAATAAAGTTTTATCGGGATCCGCGTAAATGGAATCTCTGGCGACCACTCTTAATACTTATGTTTCTCACTTCCCTATGGGCAAATCGAAAGATAGCTGTGGCGAATACTGTTGGATTGAATGTTTTAGTAGGATCAAATGAGTCATTACTTCTGCTCCAAAGAGGAAGAAGCGGAGTAGTGCTTACCAACGATACATCAGCAACTCAAAAGGCAAAAAACCATTATTTTATTTCTGGTTTTTGTGACAAAGCGGGGATTGATAACCTTGAATGGAGAGAGTATTCTTCTGACTTTGAAAGTCCCAATCTCTCCGTTCAATCCGGGCTTGTAAGTTTTAATGGATTGCTGATTGCCTATCCATTTAACGAGCAGCGTAACCATTCGTATGATGAGCTCAAACCTAATTATATTGTTATTTCAAACAGGCAAAGCGATTATAAGCTTGAATTAGACGATCCCAAAACAATGTATATAATAGACTCTTCCGTTCCGGCATATCGGCGTAAGCAGATAATAGCCTCTTTTATTGAAAACCAAATTCCATTTTGGGATATGCATTATCAAGGCGCTTTTTTAGCCGATAAAGGCATTTCGAATTAGTTATCTTTAATTTTCTGTGCTTCGCTGGCTGGAATGATTTGTCCGTTGAATTCGCCCACAATAAAGGCATTTCCAAAACCTTTATCAGTCATGGTGCGGAGTGCGTCCATGGCTTCTTTTTGAGTTTCAAACTTGCTGTACACGTACTTTGTTACACCATCTTTACCACGCAGTGGTCTTACATTTCCAAGACTCATATAGTCACTTAATACATCTGCGGGAACGCGACCATCAAATGATCCTAGTTGGATTGTGAAATCTACAAACTCTGAATTAATAGATCCGGAAGTTTGCTCTTTGGATGTGATATCTTCTTCACTAGTAACTCTTGCTCCGGCTTCTTTCAGTGTAATACGTTTACCTGCTCGATACGAAGTTACAAATGCACCTTCAAAACCTTTTAAGAGAAGATTAATTTTATACTCAGCGGCTTCTTGTATTGTAGTAAACGAGCCCGAAAGGTATCTGGTTAATCCATCATTACCCTCTATGGTAAGTAGTTGAGGAACATCCCCAAATACATCCTGGGAAAGTTTGTTGCGATATGCGCCAATTTGAACTCTAAATACAATTTGATTTGGATCCAGATCTTCTGAATTTACGAGTGGGTTCAGTATTTCTAGCTCAGACTTATCAACATTTTCAATATCGCCTGACTCGTTGTAAACCAAATTAGTTTGAATGCCAAGTGCTTCAACTTCTGCTTGTCTGGAAAGTGCTTCAATAGGGTTTTCAAAGTTTCCAATATAATATGATATTCCCTCTGTCGTCTCTTCAGATTTAATATCGCTTATGGATAACATTCTCGAAATTTGATCACTACTCAAATCTGAAGTGTTCGCAATTCTAACACGGTATCCATTGTTTCTATTACCTAATTTGTTTTTCCTTTTTATATCGGCGGTATACATTGCCGATTTTTTAAACTGCAGATTTCCTATTGAATCAGCATACGTAAGGTACATTTGTTCAATTTCCTCATCTGTAAGGGTTACACCCACAGAATTGACGTAAGCATTGCGCGGCGAATTGGGCTCTTCATCTAAATAATCAGGAACTCCGTCTTCATCATAATCAAGCGGACATCCATACATACTTACAGATACTGTAGAAGGGGTGAATGGGCATAAATCGATAATATCGGCTACACCATCTTTATCTTCATCCTCATACTCCAGTCCTTCAATGTCTGGATTGCCATAATCTGCTTCAGTGTTTTTAGTTTTTCCGAAGTAGTGCAAGTTATAGGCTAAGGCAAGATTTGAGTACAATAAAAAATCATTCCCTTTTTTGGACGTAGAATGCTGTGTAGACTCAGAGTTCACATTATCCAAATTATCAGTCATTGTGAAATGAAACTCAGCACCCATACGTAAGGTAAAACTTTCAGTAAGATTTAATAGTGCTCCCGCACCTACAGGAACAGAAAGGGAACGCAATGAGTAGCGCTCCGTTTGGTCGTTTGTTTGTCGTAAATCCGTTTCATAGACATTATCGCGGGTTAATATGTCGGAGCTTTCCGCTTTGGCAGATGTCAATGCTCCGCGACGGATAGTTCCGTCATTCCAATAGTGGTATTCATTTCCATCTGCATCGTACAGATCGCCTTTAGGGGCAAATTCAAAAGTGGAAATTCCCACACTTAGATATGGGGTAATGTTTCGTTTTTTCGGAAGTAGTGCATCGAAATTATACTCAACAGATAGGCCACCCATTCTAATTTCAGATTGAAAATTTGTGTTTCCTGCCAAAAACTGTTCACTGCTGCTCACCTTGCCAAAAAGTGCAAATAGGCTAAGCCCAAATGAATTGGAAATGCGGTTTCTGAATCCGATATTATAAGCCCAGTTCAGGTCATGGCTTTTGCCTGAACCGCCTAAATTGCCAACATCACCAAAATAGTTGAGCACACCTGTGCCCATTTCTATTTGAGGTCTGGATAGTTTATTAGTTGATAGGTTCAGCGAATCAGATTGACCCTGAGCATTTAGCTGAGCTAAAGCGAAAGTGGTCAAAAAAACGAGTAGAATATGTTTGTTCTTTGGGGACATGCATATAAGTAATTGTCATACTTATACTGCATTTAGAATGAAATGTTTCCGAATGAGTCGAAAACATTGTAAATACTACTGGAACCACTTTTGATTTGTAATCATTAAGGCTTCCTGTACAGTAATCCTTTCTCCGTCGTTATAAGCGGTAACAAAAGGCCCCTGGAACTTATCGTACTTTGCGGTAATACGCACCCTTCCATCTCTGGCCGACTTGTATACCTGATGATACCCGGTGGTGTACTTAAAGAGTCCGTGAGCATTTTCCAACTTATAGCCTTCGCTAAATCCGTAGAGCTTGGCAAAAACATCAGATTTAAGATTGTTCTTACCTGCAGCAATTTGCACTCTGTAGAAAACCCCTGTTTCAGGCTCAGGTACATTTACGATATTGGAATTAACCCTTCCTTTCTGAGTTCCGTTATCGGCTAAATTATTTTGTTCTTGTGAAGTTTTCGGTTCTGACTTAGGTTCCTCTTTTGAAATTTGTTTGGTTTCTGTTTTATCAGGAGCTGTTTCTTTCGTACCTACCGGTGCTTTAGTATTAGTGGCGGTGTTCTCAGGTTCTGCCGATTTTGGTTCAACAGCTTCAGCTATTTCTTCTTCTTCTTCTTCAACAATTGCAGTTTCCTCTGCTTGTATTTCTTCAGCAACGTCATCTCCTGTCGCTGATGTAATATCTGATGAGTCGGCCAGGATTTCTTCTGTGTCATCCACAATCTCCATACCTGAATCCCCAATCGGAACAGTGATTGTTTCCTCATTTTTGAGGTAAGAAAAATCACCTTCTATCTCCGGGGCACCAGCATTCATAGCAATAACCGGCAATAATTTATACGAAACGGTAATATTCTCGTTTTCAGGAATATCGTACCAGATATATTTTACTTTGGTATCATCTAATGAGAATACGGCTGAGCTAGATTTTAAATCAATCACTGTATATCCATTAGGAACAGATTCTTCTATTTTGGCAAATCCCTGCAAGTTCGATTTTACGATTGTTACATCTACTTTCCATTGATTAATGCCTACAGATGTAACCACTCTGTCGCCTGAGATGGTAGCTTCTTTATTCAGTGCTTTTTCTTCCATAGAAGATTTTATTTGCTGGGCTGCTAAAGAATTGGCGTCACCTACAGCTATGATCTGCGATGGCAGGTCATAATTTTTACGTTCATTTTCATAAATGTATGAAAAGCGCGAGTCAATATTGAGATTTCCAATGGCACTCTTTCCTGCTACAATCCGGTACTTAATGGTGAATTTTTTTGCGTCGGGCAGCGCCATCCAGATAAATTTGGCCTTTTGATCATTAAAGGTAAATGATGCCCCGGAACTTTCTATAACTTCGGCTGTGAGTCCTTCATCAAGAGTGATTTGATACTTAGCGAAGCCGGTAACATTTGACTTGTCAATATTTACCACTACTTCTGCTTCCTGACCTGGTTTGAGTTGAGACGGTAGGTTGTGACTTATTTCGACTTCCTGCTTTTGGTATAAGCCGAGCAATAGAAAACCAAAAACATTTAATCCTAAAAGTAGTGTCCTAATCATGCCGTGCTAGAGATTGCTTAATATCTTGGTATTAAAACAAATCTATTTATAAAGTGCACAACAATTAAGCTGTTTGCTCCTTTTTGCAAACAGGAAAATGTTGAAAATCTCAGTTAGGTAGAAGGGTGAATACTAGAAGTTTGGCTTGAGCATGTATTTGCTATAAAATCGATCAATATGTTCTATCGCTTCATCTGGAGTATTAACAAGTCTAAAAAGCATTAAATCTTCTTCATTGATTGACTTGTACTTATCTAATAATGTGTCTTTAAACCAGTTAAGCAATCCTTCCCAATAGTCTTTTCCATATAAAATTATAGGGAATCGAGCTATTTTTCCGGTTTGAATGAGTGTGAGTGCTTCAAAGACTTCATCAAGAGTTCCAAACCCTCCGGGCATTACCACAAATCCTTGAGAGTACTTCACAAACATTACTTTTCTCACAAAGAAATAGTCAAATGTAATGAGCTTATCGTTGTCAATGTACGGATTGCCTTTTTGTTCAAATGGAAGTTCGATATTGAGTCCAACGCTTGTTCCACCACCTCTATTGGCTCCTTTGTTTCCAGCTTCCATAATTCCCGGACCGCCACCGGTTATTACTCCATATCCTTTCTGGCTTAGCTTGAATGCTATTTCTTCTGCCGCGATATACGAGGGATCGTCATCAGGAAAACGTGCGGATCCAAAGATGGTCACACATGGTTTTATCCGGGACATTTTTTCATAGCCTTCTACAAATTCGGACATGATTTTGAAAATTGCCCAACTGTCATTCGTTTTCTGCTCGTTCCAGCTCCTTTGTTTAAACGCTTTTTTTATTTTTTTATCGTGGTCGTTTTTGCTCATTTCAATTCGTTTTTTAAATATTTCGCGGTGTATCCCTTGTTGGCTTTTACTACTTGCTCGGGTGTGCCCTTCGCGACGATATGACCGCCGGCATCTCCACCTTCAGGACCTAGATCTATCATGTAATCAGCCACCTTTATTATATCAAGATTGTGTTCCACTACGAGCACTGTATTGCCATTGTCAACCAATCGGTTTAACACATTTATTAACATACTAATGTCCTCAAAATGCAAACCTGTAGTCGGCTCATCCATTATGTAGAAGGTACTTCCAGTATCTCTTTTAGAGAGTTCGGAAGCGAGTTTTATGCGTTGTGCCTCTCCACCGGAAAGCGTTGTAGATTGTTGACCCAGAGTTAAATAACCCAGGCCTACATCTACAAGTGTATTTAGTTTAAGCGCAATTTTAGGAATATCAGAAAAGAACTCAGCCGCATGATTGATGGTCATGTTTAATACATCGCTTATCGAATTTCCCTTAAATCTTACTTCCAGCGTTTCGCGGTTGTAGCGTTTCCCCTGGCAGGTTTCGCACTCTACGTATACATCCGGCATGAAGTTCATTTCTATCGTTCTAAGCCCTGCACCTTTGCAGGTTTCACAGCGACCTCCGGAAGTGTTAAACGAGAAACGCCCTATTTTATATCCGCGTATTTTGGCTTCCGGCATTTCACCAAAAAGTGTTCTAATATGGGTGAATACCCCTGTGTAGGTTGCCGGATTGCTACGCGGAGTTCTACCTATTGGCGACTGATCAATTTCAATCACTTTGTCGATATGCTCCAGTCCTTTTACCGACTTGTACTTTAATGGTTCTTTTACTCCCCTGTATATTTCTGCGTTGAGAATAGGGTAGAGGGTTTGATTAATCAACGTTGATTTTCCGCTTCCTGATACTCCGGTAATGCAAATAAACTTACCCAGAGGTAAATCAATGTCAACATTTTTTAAGTTGTGCCCTTCGGCGCCTTTCAAGCTTATTTTCTTACCATTGCCTTTTCTGCGTTTCTCCGGAACTGCGATTTCTTTAGCTCCTGTAAGATACTCGGCAGTGAGGGAATGACTTTTCATAATTTCATCTCCTGTTCCCTGAGCTACAATTTCACCACCGTGAACGCCAGCATATGGACCAATGTCAATAACATGGTCTGCGGCGAGAATCATGTCTTTATCATGTTCTACAACGAGCACAGAATTTCCAAGATCGCGAAGAGATTGCAGGGAGGCTATGAGCTTGTTATTGTCGCGCTGGTGCAAGCCGATACTCGGCTCATCCAGAATATAGAGAACTCCTACGAGTTGTGAGCCTATTTGAGTAGCGAGGCGAATGCGCTGCGCTTCACCACCCGAAAGGGTTTTTGCACTTCTGTTAAGACTCAGATAGTCGAGTCCGACATCCCGTAAAAATCCAGACCTGCTGGTAATTTCTTTCAGGATATCGCGTGCTATTCGCTCCTGACGTTTTGTAAGGGTCGATTCAATATTGTTAATCCAGGAATCAAAGACGGAGATTCCCATGGACGAAACTTCAGCGATGTTTTTACCATCCAGCTTAAAGAAAAGAGCTTCCTTTCTCAGGCGGGCACCGTCGCACTTGGGACATACTACTTGATTCATGAAGCTTTTAGCCCAGCGCTGGAGCGGAGCAGAGCTATTCTCATCAGCTTGCCTGGAAATAAAGTTGACAATACCTTCAAACTGCATGCTAAACTCGTTCACCCCATTTCCGGTATTCACTTTGATGGTTTCATCAGTACCGTGCAAAATCTTATTTACCAACTCATCGTCAATTTCTTTGATGGGTGTAGTAAGCTTAAAATCATATTTTTGAAGGAGGGCATCTACCTGATTAAAAATCCAATTGTTCTTGTAAGATCCCATGGGAGCTAATGCACCGCTTTTTATGCTTTTCTTATCGTCAGGAATAAGTTTAGCTCGGTCTATCTCGCTCACGACGCCTATTCCATTGCATCTGCTGCATACGCCATAAGGCGAATTGAATGAAAATAGATTCGGTTCAGGCTCAGGATATGAAATTCCAGTTGTAGGGCACATCAGATTTTTACTGAAATGGCGAACAGCTTCGGTTTCTAATGCGTGAACCATTAGAGCTCCTTTGCCCATTTCCATGGCTTTAGCCACGCTCTGACGCAAACGCTCTTTATCCTTTTGATTTACCACGACGCGGTCTACCACCACCTCAATATCATGAATCTTATACCTGTCGAGCTTGAGATTTTGGGTAATTTCAGTTATCTCTCCATCAATGCGAGCCCTGATAAAACCCTGCTTTACTATTTGTTCAAAAAGTTCTCTATAATGTCCTTTTCTACCGCGCACAAGAGGAGCCAGAATGGAAATTTTCTGGTCTCCATAAGAATCAATTATCAAATCAATAATCTGGTCTTCGCTATATTGGACCATTTTCTCACCCGTTTCGTAAGAGTAGGCGTTTGCCACGCGAGCGTAAAGCAATCTTAGAAAATCGTAAATCTCAGTAATTGTACCCACGGTTGATCGCGGGCTCTTGCTTATTGTTTTTTGTTCAATGCTAATTACCGGGCTAAGACCTGTAATTTGGTCAACATCGGGTCGTTCCATATTGCCAAGAAATTGCCTGGCATACGCTGAAAAAGTTTCAATATAACGTCTTTGTCCTTCGGCATATAGGGTATCGAAAGCTAGCGATGACTTACCGCTGCCGCTTAAACCGGTAATTACTACCAGTTTATTACGCGGTATTACAACATCAATATTTTTTAAATTGTGAACTCTGGCACCACGTACTTCTATTTGGGCCAGTTCTTCAAGGGTGTTTGTTTCTTGCACTGTTTTTATTTAATTGAATCACTACTTAAAGTGTCAATTAAGGCTTTTTGTTCAGGTCTAAGCTCAAATGGCACTAATCCCGTTTCAGTTGATTTGGGGAGCTTGATTTTATACTCTTTTTTATCCGGGTTAGTGATATACGTATCTCTTAGCCAAGGATTAAGAATTTTTAAAATTTTGTAGTTTATTCCATTTTCGAAAGCGAAATCGGTGAAGTCGCTTACCGCAGAGTCTACTGTTACTTCGTAAGTTTCATAAGGTTGGTAAAGATCCTTTGGCCTAAAATGGAATCCATATTGAGCCGGTTTGCTTAAAAGCTCTTTTACAGCAATGGTCCTGTAAAGGTATCTGCCTGTTTCTGTATTTAGCAGAAGGTCGTAGTAGTTGTCAGCTTTTTGTCTGTCAACTTGTTTTGCCAGTCCATACATACCCATATTGTAAGAAGCTGCTGCCATGGTCCAGCTGCCATAGCGTTCATAGGCTGTTTTAAGATATTTACAAGCTGCGACAGTCGATTTTTCTACACTGTAACGTTCATCAACTTCATTATTGATTTCCAAGCCATACTCACGGCCTGTATCGCGCAATAATTGCCAATAGCCCGTTGCTCCTGCCGGAGATACTACGTTTTCAAGACCACTTTCTATGACTGCCAGATACTTAAAATCATCTGGTACACCTTGCTCGGCCAGGATAGGTTCAATTACCGGAAACCAGCGATTAGCTCTTTTGTGAAATAGAAGGGATTGAGATTGCCAATAGGTGTTTACCAGCAATTCACGGTCAAGGCTTTCTCTTACATCCTCTATTTGCAATGGCACCTGCTCGCCGGCAAAAGTCATTTCTGACGGCATATTGAGCGAAAAGATTTTATAACTGTCGTTAAAATACCGTTGGTATGATAGATCCACGTTTGCTGTCTCTGACGAAAACGAAGCGGCTATCCATCCCAAACCGGCCATTGTAACTAGTAAAAGCAAAAAAGCCGAAACTTTCGTAATTGTATTTAAGGGGGTGATTTTCATATTTAATCTTTTTCTGTGTGTTGGGTGTTAGCTTCTACGCCATTACCTGACCTTTTGTTATACTCTGTGACACCAAATAATAGCAAAAATACGGCCAGAGGGAAAGCAATACTTAAACTGACGATTAGAATATTTGATGCTGTTCCCATTGAAACTAGTAGGAAATAGAAAACTACAGATATTAAGGCAATTGTACAAAATAAAGCTGCTACTTGTTTGTCAGAAAATCCCAAATAAGATAAATTGTGAGTTGTATGGTCTTTTCCTCCCACAAATGGAGATTGACCCCTCCTGATTCTATTAATAGTTACCGTAGCTGTATCAACAAGAGGAAGAATAAAAACAAGTGCGAGTGCTGCAATTCCAAATAGTGGGCTTGAATCTCCGGCAAGTGTCTCAGCATTCCAGCAATAACGGATGCCGATATACCCCAGAAACACGCCTATAAACTGGCTGCCTGTGTCGCCCATATACATTCGGCTGGGATGCCAGTTGTAGAACAAAAAACCAACAAGTGCAGCGAGTATTCCAATTAAAATTAAAAAATCGACCCCACCAAATTGTCCGTGAAGAATAATATACCCCAATGCCGCGACTAAAATAAAAGCGGTGACTGAAGTGGCGATTCCATCCATATTATCAAGCATATTGATAGAATTCATGATGCCGATTACCCACAATATGGTGAGCGTACCATTCAGAATTTCTTGATCAAATATTTCTATTCTTGTGTCTGTTACAAGTAGGATAATGCCGCAAAGTACCTGTACAGTAAATTTTAAAATAGGGCGTGTGTTATATGCATCATCAGTTAGGCCTAAAAGGAATCCCATGGTGCCCGCGACTAGCAGACCTAAAATGGGCTTGCTGGAAAATATATGAGTGGGATCAAATAGAATGGAATAGACGCAAATACTGATCAAAAAAATAATGAAAAATGCCAAGCCGCCAATTGCGGGCTTTGTTTCTTCACTCCACCTTACAACCGCTCCAGGCTGGTTTTTTGTTCCCAGAGTTTTCACAAATCTCAGTAGTATACTGTTGATTAGCAATGAGAAAGCAGTCATGCCGCAAAAAAAGAAAGTATACAGTATAGCGAGGTAGAAAGTATTGGACATACCTAAAATGGTGAGTTAAAGGACTGTAAAGTAATACTGTTTTTTTGATCTTTATCTGAAAGGATGGGATTCTTTATCCCCCAATCGATATGAATATCTTCGTCATTCCACTTGATAGCCACTTCGCTTTCCTTGTTGTACATACCGGTACATTTATAACAAAAAACGGTATTATCCTCTAGAACTGCAAAACCATGGGCAAAACCTGGTGGAATATATAGTTGGTGTTTGTTTTCACCTGATAATAGCGCACTTTGATATTTTCCGTAAGTGGGTGATTTTTTTCGAATGTCTACAGCTACATCAAGTACCTTTCCCTGCACTACACGCACCAGCTTGCCTTGAGCGTATGGAGGTTTCTGAAGATGAAGCCCACGCAATACACCGTAATTTGATTTCGACTCATTGTCCTGCACGAAGTCCAGGTTGAGGCCCGTGAGGTCATTAAATTGCTTTTGGTTGAAGCTTTCAAAGAAATATCCTCTCTCATCGGAAAAAACGCGAGGCTTTATAAGAATAAGTCCTTCAATTTCAAATCTTTCTATTTGCATTAACTTTTAAAAATTCTTCCCAGCCAGCTGCCTTCGGCTTGCTTTTTATTATCGTCGTAATACCCGTATCCATACCCATAGCCATACCCGTAACCGTATCCATAGCCGTATCCATAGCTATAGCCATATTTATTTCGATCTACATCTACACAGTTGAGCACTACAGAGAGCTTGTGAAGGTTGTTCTCATTAATCAGCCTGTCAACCATTTGCACGTATTGCTTTTTAGAGAAATCTGCTCTAAAAATGAAGATGGGATGATCGGCTTGTTTTATCATTTGAATTCCATCAGTAACAAGTCCTACAGGTGGGTTGTCAATGATAATTACGTCATAATCACGTTTGAGTTGCTTGAGCACTTCCTTCATTTTATTGCTGATAATAAGTTCAGCAGGATTCGGAGGAATAGGGCCGGCAGTGATAAAATCAAGGTTATCTACTTTACTGTGCTGAATACAGTTTTCCAAAGGCGACTTGCCGATAAGAATGGTACTCATACCGCGAATATTGTCAACATCAAATCCGAGGTGGATTTTTGGCTTTCTCATATCGAGGTCAATTACAATAACACGTTGTCCGGAGTAGGCTATTATTCCGGCGAGATTTATTGCTACAAAAGTTTTCCCTTCACCAGAGGTGGTTGATGTAATAGCAACCGTACGCGCATCTTCACCCTTATCTGCCTCGCCCATAAATTGCAAGTTGGTACGCAAACTCCTGAATGCTTCCGAGATCATAGATTTTGGACTCTTGTCGATAAGCAACTGAGAGGTAGGGATATCCTTTTTGTACTTAGGTATCATTCCCAAAATAGTAATCGAGGCATTAGAAAGCTTGGTTATTTCGCTAAGGGAAGTGATATTATTATGCAATAAATATTTGATAATGATAATCGCCAGACTCATAAGTATTCCGGCCACGATGGCACTTGAAGTTATGAGGCCTTTCTTAGGCGAAATTGGTTCATTGCTGCTTATAACTTGTTCCAGTACTCGATTTTCAGGCACATATCCCGCTTGTGAAATTCGGTATTGCGTTTTCTTTTCCAATAGTAAAGTATAGTACTTTTCATTGATGTCGAAGAGTCGCTTCAAGCGGGCATACTCAAGCTCTTTTTTAGGTAAGGTTCCAAAATCACCTTCGTATTCCAGGATTTTAGCTTCCAGGAAATCCTTGCGGATTGAAAGTTTGTCAAGTGCCGACTTAATACTTTCGATGATCAGATTTTTCTGAATGTTAATGCTGTAATCAAGGGCCTGAACACGCGAACTCGTTTCCTTCAAATCAAACTGAATTTCTTCACGCTGAACCAGCAATTCTCTGAGTTGATTGAGCATCGCGGCAATCGATGTCTCGTATTTTGTGCCGGTAAGGAGGGGGATAATATTGTACACATTCATTCCGTCATTTTCTTCGGAAGAAATGGTTGCCAATACTTGAGTAAGCATATTCGTTTCCAGATCTACCATCACCATTTCGTCTTCATACTGCCTGAAATAGTCAAAGTATAAAGATGCCAAATTGTCGAGATTGGAAATCTTGTTTTCTTTCTTATAAATATTTAGTTGAAGTTCAGAGTCACGCAGATTTTGATAAACTGTATCAAGCTGGCTGTCAATAAATTTCAGAATGCTTTTCGCGCTTTTCTCTCTGTTTTCAAGGTCAAATTGAATGTATTCAGTTGAATGGGTGACCACAAAATCGCGGGCAATACCAGGATTGTTATCCTTCAGGCTTATCTCAATTGTTTGCGCAGTGCTGTTGAGAATTTTAATCCCCATTTGCCTGATATATTTGCTGGCAAGCGTTCCCGGCCGATTGAGCTTAAAGTAAAATTCTATTTCTCCATCTTCAACCCGCTTAAAGTGATTGGCGTCTATAACGAGCAGTTTGTATTCAAAATAGTTGTTAGAAACGGTTTTACCAACTCTCTCTGTCTCACCCAACTCTCTCTCCCCGAGTTTGAGCTGGTAGGTGTTGTCTTTATTAAAATGAACAAAAATTGGGCTGTCCATTATAGACGAGTCTCTAATGCTAATAAGCTCTATAACGAACGATGATGTAGGATAGCGTTGATCGGTGAGCACTTTTCCTTTCTCAAAATAGGAGATTTCGAGAGGTAATTTTTTCACGACCCGTGTTACAAGCAGTTTAGATTTCATGAGCTCTATCTCTGCGAGGATAGAATTGTCTTCATAAAATTGATTTACGTTCAAAATCTGCTTGGCATTGTCTTTATTGCTGAGCTGGAGAATGGTCCTGGCCTCGTACACCGGAGCGGTATAGCGTAAATACAGATAGGCACCTGTAAGTGCAACGCAAATTATTATGGCTACCAGATAGAGGTTCTTCCTTAGAATGTGAAGAAACAAGCCTAGCTCAAAT
Source organism: uncultured Cryomorphaceae bacterium (assembly GCA_963748925.1). Lineage (GTDB taxonomy): Bacteria > Bacteroidota > Bacteroidia > Flavobacteriales_D > Cryomorphaceae > Cryomorpha. The sequence continues at coordinate 167,058 of CAVVKG010000008.1, forward strand.
TCATTGCTGAAATTTGTTAGCCTCTCTCTATAGCTATCAAAATTGCTATTGAGCTTATTTATGTCTTCATTATACATCCTTGTCTAAAAGCTTCTAGCGAGTGTGATGATAAGAACTGTAGTCGTGATAAGCGTAATAACGGGAGCGATTTCTTTAACTATCTCGCTGGCAATGAGTGGAAGTGGTTCAACATATATTATGTCGTTGGGCTGTACAATTAAGTCGGCTTCCGCCAATCCATCAATGGTAGAAAGGTCTATTTGATAAATATCCCGCCCGCCTGTTTCTTTGTTTTCTCTTATTAGTTTTATCTTACTCGCTATACCACGATCTGCCACCCCGCCTGCCAAAGCTAGTGCTTCGAGAACGGTAGTATTGGCGTTAACCAAGGTAATAACCTGAGCCCGACCGCCGTTACCGGGCGATACAATAACACGATTATTACTTACTTGAAGAATTACAAACGGCTCGTTATAGTAGAGGCTGTACATTTCTTCAAGCTTAGATTCTGCCTCACGGATGCTTAAGCCTTCAAGATTAACCCTGCCTAAAACAGGGAGTTTTGCGGTTCCGTCTTTACCTACCAGGTAGCTTATTTGATTCCGACCCGTGTTCATATTATTATTCTGATTGCTTCCACCTGAAAGTATGGTAGAACCCAATCCATTTTCAATAAGAACATGACCGTCACCGGTAAAAAAGCTTAGCGTAATTATATTGTTAGGCGCAATACGCGTTTCAGGATCCAGCGTATCAGGTAATTCATCGTATACATAATCTGTAGGCGTTTTAAAGAGAATGTCCTTATTTACGGTGCAGCTTCCCAATAAAATTGCCATCGAAAGCCAAAAAAGCACGTGCCTCATGCGTTGGTAGTGTTCAGATTTAATAGCCGAAAGTATTAAAATTATGGCAATAGACTGTCGTAAAGTTCAGTTATATCCTTTACCAATCGTTCATAATGGAATTTAGACTTTACAAACTCCCATCCTTTTTCCCCAAATTCCATTCTTTTTTGGTCGTTATTAACCATCTCCAGAAGGTTTTTCTTAAAACTTTCTTCATCGTCGCTATTGCTTAAGAGGGCTGTCTCACCAGGGATTACAACGTTTTCAATTCCGCCCACATTTGTGCTCACAATAGCCTTGTTGCTCGCCTGGGCTTCTATAAGACTTACAGGCGTCCCTTCATTTTTTGAAGTAAGCGCTACGATATCAACCCCGGCATTAACAAAGTCGACGTTCTTTACCCAGGATGTGAAGTAAATATCTACATTATCTTCCGAGTCGCCACTAAAAGTTAAATCAAGCGAGCTGCATATATCTTCAATTTCGGTGCGCGATTCGCCATCGCCTACAATAAAAGCTTTAATGCGTTTAGGAGATCTTTCCTTAACCCATTTGAATGCTTTTAAAAAGAGACCGTGATTTTTTATTGGAACGAGCCTACCCACAATGGCAATCGCCACATCAGCATCGTCAAGTTTGAATTCTTCGCGAAAAACCGCCCGCTTTTCTTCAATATTGTCCTGAAATCGCTGTAAGTCAAATCCCAAAGGGATTACTGCAATTTTTTCCGGTGCGCAAATTCCATGTCCTGTTGAGATTTCATATTTCTGCTTGTCGCTAATGGCGATTATGCGCGTACTCACAGTCGCAAGCTTACGCTCCAGATTCTTATAAAAACTAGTCTTCGCAGAGTTAAAATAAGAATGAAAAACGTGGCCGTGAAAAGTGTGAATAATTACAGGAACATTCATCTTATGCGCAGCCCACCTGCCCAAGGCTCCCGGCTTCGAAGCGTGCGTATGAACAATGTCGGGTTTGAAATCACGGATTACCTCTTTGATTTTTTTGTAAGCAATGTAATCTTGAAACGGATTAATTGCTCGCTTCATCTCGGTAAGAACCATTGGCTGAATGCCTAAATTTTCAACAATAAATTGCGAGCTGTCTTCCGAACTGTCTTTCATCCCACCCAAAAGTAGGGTTTCGTAATTCTCAGGGAGGTACTTTGTGAGGTAGGCGGCATTGTATGTTGGTCCACCAAGATTAAACCTGTTTATTATTCTGAGTATTCGGGGCATAGAGAGAATTGCGGCACGAAGGTAAAGAATTAGGTGCTTACAGTAAATTAAAAGTGTTTAGCATACCAATGTTGAAAAACAATCAGGGCCCAAACCGTGTGAGGCGTATCCCCGGGAAAGCTACTTTTGGCTTTATTGAGCAGTTTTTTAATGGTTGAATAGTTGAAGATTCCCTGTTTCTGAATAAAGGACTCATTTAGATACGCGTCACAGACTTGGCTCAGTGGACCTCTTAGCCAATGCGAAAGTGGTGCTTCGAAGCCTTTTTTTGATGTGTCGAAAAAACCTTTTGGGAAATCATCTTCAAAAGCTTTCCGCAAAATAAGCTTCCCTTGTTTCGGGTTTATTTTCTCTGAAGCCGGTAGTTTGAATAAAAAATCTACCAAGGTGTGGTCCAGGAAAGGCACGCGCACTTCCAAACTTTGGTGCATGCTCATAAGGTCAACCTTGTGTAGCATGTCATTGGGAAGCACTAAATCTAAATCTGCCTTTAAGACGGTATTGAAATCAGATGGGTCTATTTCCAGCAAAGGGAAATTTGGTTTGGTTTTTTCCAGGAGCAATTCATTAACTAAGGCTCGTGGAGTAAAACTTGACCACTCAAAGTAACGGTCGGTAAAGTTTTGATTCAAACCGCTACTATACCGTTTAACTTTGCGCAATGAATTTAAAACCTTGCTGTTTCTCGATTCCGGCACCTGATCCCAAAGACCCTCTGGTAGCTTTGATTGTTGAGTTCACCAAACCGCCATTCATTGATCTCAACATTGCCCTTTGCTTGTTGTAACCTCCCATTATTTCGTCAGCACCATCGCCACTCAGCACCACTTTCACTTCTTTTCGTGCATACTCGGATAGAATGTTTACTAGAATGGCAGAGGAATCGGCAAATGGCTCATCAAAAGCATCGAGAATTTCGGGGAGTTTTTCATCAATTTCTTTTTCCCGAAGGTTAATAATGTGCTGCTTAACACCTAAGTGCTTAGCAATAGCTGTAGCCCTATCACTTTCGTCAAAAAAAGGCTGATCGGGAAATCCCATTGAAAAAACCGGAATATCTGGTTTTTCGCGACTCGCCAAAAGGGCAATAACCGATGAGTCAAAACCACCACTCAAAAAAGTACCTAAAGGAACATCGGCCTGCAGCCTGCGCTCTACCGATTCACCCAAAAGCTTTTTAAATTCCTCAACAGGTTTTTTGGACCGTTCCGTTTTATCTGCGGTTTCGGGAACCGTGTAATACTTTTTTTCTTCAATTCCTTTAGAATCTACGCGAAGGAACGTTCCGGGATTGAGTTTAAATACGTCTTTTAGAATAGTTGATGGTGCCGGACTGTAACTCAACTGTATGTAAGTAGCCAGATTATTCAGGCTCAAGTTCAGGTTTGTCGATGCCCTTCATGAGTGCTGTTAGACTGCTCGAAAACAGAAAACTATTCTTGTCACTTCGGTAGTAAAGTGGCTTTATGCCATACCTGTCTCTCGCAACGATTAAGGCATTGGTTTGGCTATCGTAAAATCCAAAGGCAAAAAATCCGTTTAGTCTTTCGATAAAATTTTCAGCGTAGTGAATAAGCCCATAAAGTAGAACTTCCGTATCGCTCGTAGTCTTATAATCAACTTGGTGGTGCTGATTTAGCTCTTGTTTTAGCTGGGAATAATTATAAATCTCACCATTAAAGATGAGTGTATACCTACCCGAAGGATCGCTCATGGGCTGATTTGCTCGGTCGCTAACATCAATTATTGAAAGTCGGGTATGTCCCAGCACAGCTGATTTGTTTGTCACCACTGCCTGCGCATCTGGTCCGCGTCTTTTCAGGCAGTTAACCATTTCGCCTACGGCTTTTTCATCATTAGGCCCTGGCTCACTCAGATTCCATATTCCCGCTATTCCGCACAAATCTTTATAAAATTTGGGTGAAATTATACCAAATGTCTCTTCTTTGCATTAGAATAGAGAAGACTTTTTAATGATACGGTATTTAAAACTACATATTACACTTATTTCTACCTGTATTTCCATTTTGGCAGGTGGGCAGGATGCTGCTAATGATTTCGTTCAATCACCTGACTTAAAGGGTGCTGTGGTGTCTGTGGCAATAGCTGATATGGAAACGGGAGAGATTCTTCAATCGGCAAATCCCGACCAGCGACTTTGTCCGGCTTCTGTCTGGAAACTTTTTACGACTACTGCAGCGATTAAGAATTTGGGTAGCGAGTTTAGATTTCGCACTATTCTGGCTTATGATGGCAAAATAGAATCGGGAGTACTTAATGGGAATCTTTTCATTATTGGTGGTGGAGATCCGTCATTAGCTTCGCGCTTTTTTTCACCTGGCTTTGATCAAATAATTCAAGAGTGGGCCACTGCTGTGAAAACGGCAGGCATCGATAGTGTAAACGGTAAAGTCGTAGCAAATGCGGCTCATTTTCAAGGGGATGGAATTCCAAGAACCCGGATATGGGAAGATATGGGAAACTACTACGGGGCTGCCGTTTCTGGGTTAAACATTAACGACAACACCTATTATGTTGATTTTAAAACGCCTGAAGAAATAGGAAGCAGAGCCAAAATTCTTTCTGTTGAGCCCGATGTGCCCGGATTGCAAATCACTTCTCTTGTTGAAAGTAGTACCATTCAGGCAGATAAGGCCTTTATTTTTGGATCTCCATTTGATAATCAACGCGTTGTAAGAGGAACTCTGCCGGCCGGCCGCGATCATTATAAGATTAAAGGGAGTCTGCCAAATCCACCGCTGTTCGCAGCCAGTCATTTACAAAAAGCTCTGATAAATATTGGAATTGGAGTAAGTTCAGGAATTACGGTTGAGCAACTTACTGTTCGCGAGCCTGCTACTTATCGCGTAATTCATGAGCAATTATCCCCGCCGCTGGTAGAGCTCGTGCGCCATACAAACGTGGATAGCGATAACTTATTCGCAGAAGCGTTTTTATTCCAAATAGGAGTTTTGAATGGAGATGCCACACTTGAAGGCGGACTGGAAAGCATGAACGAATTTTATAAACCAATTTGCCAAAGCGATTATCCTTTTTACGCTTACGATGGCAGCGGTTTATCGCGATTTACAGCAGTGTCTTCATCGCAGATTATAGACTTAATTCAATACTGCGCACAGAATGATGCACTCAGAAAAAATCTATTAGAAAATCTGCCCAAAGCAGGAGAGGAAGGTAGCATGAAGTGGTTTGGAAAACGCACTAATTTAGCCGGAAACCTTAAAGGGAAAAGTGGATCGATGGATAAGGTGAAAGCCTATGCAGGATATTTCAGCGCCTTGTCAGGCAGACAACTATCATTTGCCGTATTGGTGAATAATTTTGATGGTAGCGGGGTAGAGCTCAGACAGAAAATTGAGGCTATGTTGCTGGAAATTTACGGCGACTATTAGAAAGTGGCCCGTATGGTTCTCGTTTTATCAGAAGGTTTTTCGCGATCGGCCTTCTCCACGCAGTATTTCTGATAGATCTCAGCAGACTCAGTATCACCAAGATCCTTAGCTTTCTCATAGTATTTACAAGCTTTTTCTTTATCTCCTGCGAAGTACAAGGCCTCCGCCTGATAGAAATAAAAATCTATTTTTTTATCTAAGTTTTCAGGATTTAGCTCTGCAAAGGTTTTAGCGGCCTCGTCATACGATTCGGTTGCGAGTAAAATAACCCCAATATTGTATTTGGCAATCTCTAAGTCCGGGTCGAGTTCTAATACCAACTGATAATCACGCAGTGCATCGCTGTAATTGGCTAGTTCGGCATGTGTTGCGGCGCGCATGTATAGCGCGTCCCTGTAGGTTGGGCGTAATTTGATAGCTGTGTTATAATATTTGAGTGCTGATAAGAGGTTGTAATCAAAATGCTTAAAATTACCCATGAAATAATTTGCTTCCGGCAAATCTGAGTCGAGTTTTAAAGCTGTCTTTGCTTGTTTTTCTCCCTCTTTTATTTGCTTGAGGTTATATAGGGCAGCAGACCAGTTGGCATACAGAAGTGCCGACTCATTATTTTCTCGTTCGGCCATTTTATAAGCTTGGGTAGCCGCAACAAATTTTTCTTCTTTTTGAAGACAATCTCCCTGTAAAAGCCAAACTTCGAATTCGGCCTGATCACTTTCTATAATTTTATTTAATGAAGATAGGGCCTCTGAATATCGGGCATTCTCATAATTTGAACGGGCTTCAGTGAGCGCCATAGACCCTTGAGACCTGGCCACAATTGAAGTGAAAAATAGAAACACGAATAATGTGAATTGTCTGCGCATACGCGCTTAATACGGAAATTATTACCAAATGGTTATCTCTAAGAAAACTCTTCCCAGTTAAAATCTTCCAGGGTGCTGATAGTTAGTGTAGCTACATTAAAACGATTATCGCTTATCATTTCCTTATCAGGAACAGCCACAACCGCCATCTTAGCAGCAAGTGCCGCCACCACTCCATGAAAAGAATCTTCTAAAACAAGACATTCATGAGGCAATAGATCTAGCTTTTTGGCAGTAGTGATAAATACAGCGGGGTGCGGCTTACCATATTCTTCATGCTGCGCCGAATGCAAAATATCAAACTCGTTCTTTTTATTCAGGAGATTCACTACGCTATTTATTAGAACCATAGGCGATGAAGATGCAATAGCTATTTTTAAGCCGCGAGATTTGCAGTTATCTATCATTTTTACAACACCCGGAAGTGGTTTCCCATATTCAATAATGTATTGGCTTACCAAAGCGAGTATGCGATCTTCGACCTCCTTAATTGAAGAACCCTGCCATGGATCACGGCTATACCATAGTTCTACAACCTCGTTTAAACGATAGCCCATCGTTTCTCGGCAGTCAGAATCTGTAAGCTTTATACCGACCTCTCCAAAAGCTTTAATTTCGGCTTTTCGCCAAAAAGGCTCTGAATCAATCAGCAACCCATCCATATCAAAGATTACTGCCTTTATCATGAGCTTCGCCAGAAATAGCGTGTAAAGATTATGATTACCGTGAATATCTCAAGCCTCCCAATTACCATTAAAGCACTTAAAACCCATTTGGCGGAAGCCGGAACTAGAGAATAACTGTACGAAGGGCCTGTTTCATTAAGCCCCGGGCCAACATTTCCAAGTGAAGTCGCCACAGAGCCCATAGCCGTAACGGCATCCATACCCATGAGGGAAAGCAAAACGGACGATACACCGAATATGGTGATATAGATTATTACAAAGGCCATAATATTGCGAGTCACTTCATGCGCAATTGCCTTCCCGTTTATACGCACGGGAATAATTGCTGATGGGTGAAGTTGACGGCGGAATTCGATAATGGAATTTTTTGCGATAACCAGGTGTCTCACAATTTTTACACCTCCAGCGGTAGAGCCTGCACAGGCGCCTATAAACATCAAAGTGAAGAATATTAGCGAAACGCTACCACCCCAAGTAGTAAAGTCGGAAGAGGCATAACCGGTAGTGGTAAGAATAGAAACAACCTGAAAGATCGACTCTCGAAATGCTATGCTGAAGGCCATATCGCGTCCTGCAAAAAGCACCGAAGTAACCAGAGCTGTGGCTCCCAAAGTAATGCCGAGATATGTCTTGAACTCGGCATTCTGTATTAATTTTTTAAACTGACCTTTGAAAGTAAGATACAGAAGTACGAAGTTGGTTCCTCCCATAAACATGAAAAGGGTGATTACATACTCAATATAGCTTGAGTTATAATAAGCGATACTTGCCTGCTTGGTAGAAAAGCCACCTGTTGACATAGTTGTAAGACTATGGTTAATGGCATCAAAAAAGTTCATGTCTCCAAAAAACAGCAAAAGGGTTTCAGCAGCTGTAAGTACGATGTATAAAAACCAAAGTCGCTTACTCGTATCCTGAATACGTGGCTTAAGCTTGTCGGCAGTAATTCCAGGAGCCTCAGCCATGAAGAGCTGCATGCCCCCAATCCCGAGAGAGGGCAAAATACTTATAACCAGCACGATAAACCCGAGTCCTCCGACCCATTGGGTCAAGCTTCTCCAGAAAAGAATGCTTTGCGGGAGTTCTTCAATATTGTCGAGAATGGAAGCTCCAGTAGTAGTAAATCCCGAAATGCTCTCAAAGAAGGCATTCGTAAAATTGGGGATGGAACCCGTAATCATATATGGAATCGCTCCCGAAAGTGCCATTACAAACCAACTGAAGGTAACGATTATGTAACCGTCGCGCTTCCTGATTTTCTGCCGATCCTTGTGCTTGTAGGTAGACAACCAAAGAACTAGCCCTAGGATGAGACTGATTACTACCGAGTAAATCCAATCGGTGAGCATACCATCGAGATAATATACTGAAAAAGGAATGCAAAGAGCCATTAAGGCTGCATTCACAAATAGCAGTACACTCAGAATATTGAGTATTCCGATGAAGTTAATTTTCACTTAAAGAAGCTTTCTATTTTGTGGATTGACTCCATCTTCGCAAGGATCACAACATGATCTCGTTCCTGAAAAACAAAATTTTGATCGGGGATATAGCCCTTCTCATGCCGCACGACTCCTCCCACCAATGACGATTTCGGAAAACGAATGTCAGCAAGGCGGGTTCCATTAATTTTGGAGGTTGGGGTTACCTCATATTCCAAAACTTCTACATCAGCACCGTGCAAACTGGTGAGGGATAGAATTTCACCTTTTCGGATGTACCTGAAAATGAAATTGGCTGCAATGAGTTTTTTATTGATTAGCGTATCCACACCAATGCTTTGAGAAAGGTGTATATAATCTATGTTCTCAACCAGTGCAATCGTCTTATCAACTCCGTGATTCTTTGCAACGAGACTGGTAATGATATTGGTTTCACTATTATCTGTTACCGCGATAAAGGCATCCATTTCAGAGAGATTTTCCTGCTCCAAAACATCTACATTTCTACCGTCGGCATTTATGATAAGGGTATCCGGAAGCATATCTGCAAGCTTCAGACAGCGCTCGCGATCGGCTTCAACGAGTTTTACGCGATACTTTTTGCTCAGTGCTTTTGCCGCATGATATCCCACAGAGGTACCTCCGAGTATCATCAGATTTTTTATCTCAATACGATGTTTATTAAATATCTCAAGGACTTTATCGAGCCCATGGCTTGTAGCAATAAAATAAGCGTGATCATTTACTAAAAAGCGCGTGTCAGCTTTAGGAATAAGCGTTAAGTTGTTTCGCAGAATGGCTACCGGAAGAAAATCGCGATTGGGGTTGAGGTGGGCAGTTTCTTCAATGGTTTGGCCGGCCACCTGACTGTCTTGTTCTACCTTTATACCTATTAGCGAGAGCTTACCCTTGTCAAAGTCAATAAAGTCGGTTAGGGCAGATTCCTTGCAGAGACGCTTGATTTCACGAGCAACGAGAGAGGCAGGTGAAATAAGCTCATCAATTCCTATATTGCATAAGTCGAGTTTTTCGCGGCTGTTTAAAAACTCAATATTAAAAATACGGGCCACCGTTTTTTTGGCTCCCAGATGTTTCGCAATAATACACGTAGTAAGGTTTACGTCTTCGCTATTGGTAACACCAATAAGCAAATCTGCTTTTTGAACGCCCGCTTGTGTAAGGATGCTGATGGATGTCGAACTTCCGTTTATAACCTCCAGGTCTAGGTGGTTTGATATGTTCTTCAGCTGATCGACATTAATGTCGATTACTGTAATATTATGTCCTTCCATTGTGAGTAGCTTAGCCAGGTGGAACCCCACTTCACCAGCTCCTGCAATAATAATACGCATGAAGATTTTCTTCTAAAAATGTCAGCCAATATAGGTACTAACTGCTTCTTTAATAAGAGTACAAACGTATAATTTTTCAATTAGTTTTCCTATCAATATATTTTAACCTATTTGCACAGAAATACTACCTTTACGGCGCTAAGGTTCTATTTTGTTCTAGCCGGAACAATAAGGATTAATAGGGAATTAGGTGAAAATCCTAAACAGTACCCGCTGCTGTAAGCTCTTATACTTCAGTCATTCGCGGCCACTGCTTCATATTTTGGAGTGGGAAGGCTGACTGAGGGGAGTGAGTCAGAAGACCTGCCTTTGCAATTAAAATTATTTCGGGCTTTCGGGAATAGAAGCATGAAATTACCTGGCATCGCGTCCTTGTGTTTCAACCTTTTTACCCTTTTAGCCGAATTGCATTAAATAGCAGGTTTATGCCTCATTGGATGGTTCGGGTAGAAGTGAAATTGTGGATTATTATCCTTTTGGGGATGTATTCTACTCTCGCTTTTGCACAAAAAGATACGTTAACCCTAAATAGGGTAGAAATTGTAGCAAGCAATTTTGAGCAGGACATCGCGGCAATTTATTTGCAGAAGCTCAAGCCAAAAGATGCTCCATTAACTTTAGGTCTCACTCTTAATGACTGGCTCTCTTCACGTTCTAATCTAGTTCTCAGAGGCTTCGGCCCGGCGAGCAGTTACGGTGTCTCCATTCGCGGAAGCAGTACCAGCCAAACTCAAATTTTGGTAAATGGTATTCCCTACGAAAATCCGGGGCTGGCAACTTCTGATGTTTCTACTTTACCAAATGCCATTTTTTCCGGAATGTCTGTCTATCGCGGATCTGCAGCTGCATATTTGGGCAATGCCGCTATCGGCGGAAGCCTGATTATGGAATCCTTTGAGCCTGAAACCGATGAGATTCTTACGCAAAATATCGGAGTGGGAAGCTTTGGCAGCTTGAACGGAGTTACAAAAATGCAATATGGCAACGAGCGTTTTTCAGGTGCTACAAGCGTTTACTACCAAAAGGCGAAAAATGATTTTCTGCGACCCGATCCATATAACAGAAATGAAGAGATAGCTCAGCCCAATGCGCTTTTTGAAAGTTATGGTATTGCTCAGGATCTGAACTTTTATGGAAAAGGGCCATCTGAAGGTCACGTTTTTATTTGGGCCGGAGATACCTACCGTGAAATTCCACCGATAAAGTCAAAAGCCAAGTCGGATGCGAGACAGCATGATAAGAACTACAGGGTGCAGGGTGAATTTGAAACGACATTAAAAAACGTTGATTTTAAGCTGAATGCTGCGCTCGATCATGGCCGGCTTAATTATACTGATTCTCAGGCCGGCCTGGATGAGGATTCTGAATATTCAACAATTCATGTGCAGGGAGAGTTACGCCGATCTTTTAACCATTTCCAATTCTTCGCTCTTGGTATTTTTCGTGATTCTCATGTTCTGACAGAGTCCTATGAACAGGCAGAGCGGCGTCTGAGCCCAGCGGTGGTAGGTGGCTTAACTGGCAATTTTTGGAATTCCAGTACAAAAGTTTCTTTGGTCCTCAGACAGGAATTTTTAAATGGAAATGCACTGCCACTGGTGCCGGTTTTGTCATTAGATCAGCGCATTATAGAATCGTTCCACCTTACAGCATCTGCCGGAAAGGCTTATCGGTTGCCCGGCCTGAACGATTTATTTTGGATTCCTGGCGGTAATCCTGATTTGAAACCCGAGTCCGGGTGGTTTCAAGAATTGGGACTGAACTACAAGCCTAAGGCTGCAAATCTGGAGGTCACCGTTACTGGTTTTAACCGACTCATAGAGAACTGGATTCAATGGGTACCCGGGCAGGATTACTGGTCGCCTCAAAATATTAAGCGAGTGAGAAGCAGGGGTGTAGAAGCCCTGATATCGGCAGAGAATAATTGGCAACAGGTGGCCTTTAAGCATCATTTTGCGGCGACCTTCGTGGAATCAACTAATCTCGACCAGGCCTTTTCAGGTGATCAATCTGCTGATAAACAATTGATTTATATGCCTAAATGGTCACTAATGGCCCAAGAAAAGGTTAGCGCGGCAAATGGAAAATATGTTCTCAATATTATCGGAAGATATACCAGTGAGAGATATACCACGGCCGATAACCTCCACGCCCTGGATCCTTATTTTATTCTCGACCTGGAATGCTACTGGAATCTGAAAATGAAACGGAATCAGCTCGCTGTATTCGCAGCAGCACGGAATATTTTAAACACAGAATATCAACTACAAGCTTCACATCATATGCCCGGACTAAATTTTCAAGCGGGTATTCAATTAAAAATCAATTTAAAAAAACAAAAGAATGAAATTTAACTATTTGCTCTGCGCTATGGCGCTAATTCTATTTTCTTGTGAATCTGATGATGATCAGGAAGTGCAAAATGTACCGGATTCTGATAATCTTGTGCTCATCGGAAATGAAGGTGCCTTTCTAGGAGATAATGCCAGCCTGACATTGCTGGATAGAGAAGCCGGTGTGGCATCGCAAAACGCTTATTATAACTCAAATGTGGATGCAGAACTTGGCGATGTATTGCAGAGCATGTACGAATACAATGATGAACTTTACCTAGTGGTAAATAACTCGGGTAAAATTGAAGTCGTTGATGAAGATAACCTTACTTCAAACAGAACCATCACAGGATTTACTTCTCCGCGCTATATGCTTTTCGAAAATAATTCAAAGGCTTATGTATCAGATCTTTTTGCGAATGGAATTCACGTTATCAATCCAAGTAACGGGACATATACCTCATTGATAAATACGGGTTTTTGGGTTGAGCATATGATTGCATATAACGGTGATATTTGGTGCAGTGCACCGGGAAAAGATAAAGTTTTTTTCCTCGATTCTTCTGTAGATGTCATCACAGATAGCCTTCAACTCACTGCAGGTGTGAGTGATATGGGTTTTGATGCCAATAATGATTTCTGGATTCTATCGCAAGGAACATATTCTGAGACCATTATAGAGCCGGCACTGCATCATGTTGACGGCGACACGAAAGAATTGATCTCTACCTTTTCCTTTCCTGCGGGTACCGGTTTTGGTGGAAATCTGACAATGAGCGCAGATAAGCAAAGCGTCCTTTACCTGATGGGAGGCAAGATTTATAAAATGTCCATTTCAGCAACTAGCCTTCCGGCTACAGCTTTTATTGAAAAAGAAAACACTCCATTTTATACGCTCAGCGTAAATCCTGAGAATGGGGAAATTGCGGCTACTTATACGCCTGATTTTTCTCAATCGGGTAAGGTTTATTTCTATGGAGTTGATGGAGCTGAAGTTGATAATTACACCACGGGAGTGGCTCCGAAGAGTGTTTTGTGGCTGGAAGATTAGGTATTTAAAAAATCATTACTTTCATGATTCAATTCAGAATTATGAAAACCATGCAGAATTGGTTTGATGCGTATGGTGTTAGTCATACCAATCCCACCAATAAAACGATACATTGGATTTGTGTGCCTTTGATATTTTATTCTATTCTGGGAATATTGTCCTTGGTGCCATTTGATTTTATAAAAGGTTGGTTTCCATATGGGATCCAGCCTTTTATTCATTTGGGAACCATTCTCGTTCTTTTTGGAGTCTTATTTTTTCTTCGGCTTAGCATGCCAATAGCTTTGGGCATGGTCGTCGTATCCGCAGTTATGCTGGGGTTTGTAAATCTTACTTACGGCGTATTTCAAGAACAAGCATGGCTCTTTTTTGTCTCGGTTTTTGTGCTAAGCTGGATTGGGCAGTTCATTGGCCATAAAATTGAAGGGGAGAAACCCTCCTTTTTTGACGATTTGAAATTTTTGATGATTGGACCCGCATGGCTGCTTCACTTCATTTACCGCAAGCTTGGTATTCCTTATTAATTTCAAATGGAAAAAAGCCGTATTGCTGAAATATCTGCCAAAGATACGTTTCCCCTTAGGTCGCTTGTACTTAGAAACCGCAATCCCTCTATCGAATGCCCATTTGATGGAGATTTGGAGCCAACAACGCGTCATTTTGGTGTCTTAGTAAATGGCCAAATTGTGACTATTGCCAGTTTTTATTTCATAACCAATGAAGTGGTCGGAAAAAGTAAAATGCTGCAATTGAGAGGGATGGCTACTCACCCCGATTTCGTTGGCCGTGGATTTGGTAAGGCGCTTGTCGAACACGTCATTTCAATTTACAAAGAATCGGAGGTAAGGATTATTTGGTGCAATGCAAGGGAAGTGGCGTTTGGGTTTTATTCCAGAATTGGTTTCAAGGGTGTTGGTGAAAATTTTCTGATTCCTCAGATAGGCGTTCATCGCGTGATGTACATAGAAATCTGAACGGGTATGAATGCAAATTTTTCATCCTTTTTAACTCATGTCAAACCCTAGCGTTTGATATTCTTATTCACTCTATAGTTTTATAAGACTCTCAATGTGTCAGAGTTGGAATCTCATTCTCCGGATGTTTTAATAATCCAAACATTCTTTTGATTTTAGTCCTATCCAGAAGTATGGTATTTCGTATTTTTCGGCCATGAAATACGCATTATCCATCTTTTTTGTAATCGCCATTCTCTACGGATGTGAAAGAACGGTGGAGGATGAAATAGCTCCAGTATTCGAATCGTTGGAAATTAATTCGACTACTTTTAACCCTCAGGATGTCATAACAATAGACGTGGGTATGCGCGATAATGAGAATATGAACCAAGTGAGGGTGCGTATTCAGTCTGCTTTCTCAAAGTCTTTTGGTGAATGGGAAGCTGTTGAAATCAGGGAGGTTTCCGGACAAAGTTATCAAGGTTCATTCAGCTTCACTGTTCCCGATACAGCCCAAGCGGGATACTACCAGTATTCTGTGCAAGGTGCAGATATGAGAGGGAATGGAACCAGAGATTCTATTAATTATTTTACCATTTTGCAGCCCGGTTTTGCACCCTATTTATTTGGTTTTAATACGATACCACCCATCGTTGATAATGTACTTTTCTTGAATTCCAATGATACACTCATGTTCGTGGGCCTTGCTATCGATGATAACATGCTTAGTGAGGTGAGCATTGATTTACGATCTACCAAAAATGAACGTATTCAACTGTTGTCTTATACTATTCCCGATTCGGTGGGCTTGTGGAACCTTGGCCTTAATGTAGATTCTATTCTTCCTCAGTATGAGGAGATGTACCCTGCATCGCTCATTGTTAAAATCCTGGATTCTGATAACAATCAGACCCGCAGAGAAATTCCAGTTGATTTTACTCCTTAGTTTTTATGCTTAGGATTTGACTTTTCCGCCTGACTTCAATTCTGGCTTTATCAGCAAATAGGCATATATTTGGTCAAAATTTTCAATATGTTAAAACGCTTTTTTCCTATTTTATTCCTTTTGATTTCGTTGTCGGTTAATGCGCAGGAACTTAAAGACCTCGACCTTGAGACGGCAGTGATGGAGCAATACCGTTCACTTTACCCTGACAGATTATCGGGGCTGGAATGGGTTACTTCAGAAACTTTTACTGTTGTTGGGGATAAGGGTGAATTGATGATATTAAATATTTCGGGTGATACCACAAGAACGATAACCCCTGAAGAAGTGAATACTGCTTTGAGTTCGCTTGAGGTTGATTCGATCAAAAGTGTTCGCCCTTACGCCTGGCTCAGTTCTGAGATGTTCGTAGTTCGCTGTGGAAACGAACTGGTAAAATTTAAAACAGGTGACCTAAGCGCTGAATTACACATGCATATTCCTTCAAATGCCGAAAATTTGGAGTTCTCGGATCAATCCGGTTTCCTGGCCTATACCCTTGGAAACGATGTTTTGATAGCCACTCCTTCCGATTCAGCTATTCGGGTAACCAATCATGGCAATTCACAAACGAGTGCCGGTATCGCCATTCATCGATCTGAATTTGGAATTACCAAAGGGCTTTTTTGGTCTCAGGACGGTAAGATGCTTGGTTTTTATGAAATGGATGAAAGCATGGTAACAGATTATCCTCTGGCAAATTACAGTCCAATACCTGCTGAGGTAAATTTGATTAAATATCCCATGGCTGGGCAAAAGAGCCACCATGCAAAGACGGGAGTTTTCAATGTTAACACAAAAAGTCTCACCTACTTAAAAACGGGTAAACCGCTTGATCATTATCTTACAAATTTTACTTTTTCTCCAGATGGCCAGTCGGCTTACCTTGCAGAGGTAAACCGGGATCAAAACGAAATGAAGCTCAATGTTTACGAATCAGCGAGCGGAAACTTTATTGAAACCTTATTTGTAGAAACAGATGCCGAATACGTAGAGCCTGAGCAGCCTCCTTATTTTCCGAAAGAAGACAGCGACGCTTTTTTATGGATGAGCGAACGCGATGGGTACAACCACATTTATTCTTATAGCACCGATGGGAAGCTGATAAAGCAGCTTACGGATGGTGATTTCGATGTCTTAGAAATTAATGGGCAAACTGCTGATGGCAAAACCATTGTAGTAACTGCGGTTGATGGGTTGATGGATAGAGCCATTTACAGTGTTGGTTTGAAATCCGGTAAAATGAAGAAACTTACCTCTGGTGTAGGAAATTATGGAGTTACCATGGACAATGGAGAGTATTTTATTCTTTCAAATTCATCTCCCACTGCGGCAAATAATGTAAGTGTATATGATGTATCTGGAAAAGTGATTACCACATTGTTGAATGCTGAGAATCCACTTGATGAATACAAGCTCGGAAAGGTTGAGTTTCCCATTTTAACTGCCGACGACGGGAAAAAGCTTCAGGGAAGGCTTATAAAACCCTATGATTTTGATGCTTCAAAAAAGTATCCCGTTATCGTTTATGTTTACGGTGGGCCTCATGCTCAAATGGTTAGAAACGACTATAAGGGTGGCGCGGCTTTATGGATGTTTGAAGCTGCAAATAGGGGCTACCTGGTATTCACAGTTGATGGCCGCGGTAGTGGAAATCGTGGATTAGAATTTGAACAGACCGTTTTTCGTCAATTGGGAACCTTAGAAATGGAAGATCAGTTGAAAGGTGTGGAATATTTAAAATCTTTACCCTTTGTAGATGTTGACAAACTTGCCGTCCACGGTTGGAGTTTTGGTGGATATATGACCACTTCACTGATGTTGAGACACCCGGGAGTCTTTAAAATCGGTGTTGCCGGTGGTCCTGTAACCGATTGGAGACTATATGAAATAATGTATGGCGAACGCTATATGGACACACCGGAAACTAACCCGGAAGGTTATGAAACTGCTGACCTTAAAAATTATACGGATAATCTGGAAGGAGACCTTCTTTTAATTCATGGGTTAGATGACAATGTGGTAGTTCCTCAACATAGCTATACGCTCCTTGAGCAAATTGTAAAATCAGGAAAGCAAGTAGATTTCTTCAGCTATACCGGTCATGAGCACAATGTTAGGGGCAAAGATCGCGTGCACTTGATGACCAAAGTTCTCGACTATATTGATTTACATTTCAAAGACGGCGAGTAAAATTGAAAAGTAGAAGCGAAAGAGCTATAGATGCGATGAATATTTACCTTATCAACTCACTTGATAAGCGTAGAAGATCGTTTTTTGTTCCGAAGCCAGCTTCAGGCCGACGCTTTGCTGTAACCGATATTCATGCTTGCTTTCACACTTTTGTGAAATTGCTGAACAAGATTGATTTAAAGAAACGCGACCAACTTTTTATCCTGGGCGATTTGATAGATCGCGGTCCGTATTCGTATTTGGTGCTCGACAAGGTATGGCAGCTAATCGATAGGGGATATCAGATATTTCCACTAAGGGGAAATCATGAGCAGCTCTTCTTGAATTTTAATCGCGAAAATGCAAGCAAACTACACACTTTCGCTACCCGACAATATGCGACGCATCTCATTGATTCTGATGGTGCTCTAAACAGTGATGTCGATAAGTTTTTTGGGAATTTACCTTTTTACTACGAAACGGATATAGCGTTCCTTGTTCATGCCGGGTTTGATACGAGACTTAAGAATCCTTTTGAAGGATGGAAAGACATGCTATGGGTGAGAGAGTTTCGCTATCATGAGAAAAAGCTGAAAAACAAGATGATTATTCACGGTCATGTTCCGAAAGAACTTTCTGTAATTACAGAAAATATTCAAAATGGATCTAAGAATATCAACCTGGATAATGGCTGCATACGAGCTGGTGCACCAGGCTATGGGAAACTAGTTTGTTTTAACTTGGATACGAACGAAATTATATCCCAGAAAAACGTGGACTTATTGGCGGTTAGCTAAGCATTCGCTTATGCCAACTTTCGGAAATTGGCGTGAGCCAGAAATTCTCCATTTCTTCCTTCGTGCGTACCAGATTGTTGAATACAAATGTTTTATCACTTATATCCCCCTTCGTAGCTGCATCTTTTAGTTGGTAAAGATCAATGAGCTTTATATCGCCCTGAGCATCTACGTAAGCAACATCTGTGCGATTCATCAATGAAATTCCAAATTGCTTCTCCAAATTTTGAATAAAATGAACGGAGCTGTCAATTGAGCATCCTGAAGCTCCCTGTGCGGATTCATCAACAAAAAGACAGATAAAGCGGTTAAAAAATATTTGGGAATCTGCAGTCAGGCCGGTGCCATGAGCAGCCCAATTTTTTACAAAGTCAGAAGTGATAGATGAAATTTTTTCAGCATCAGCAGCATTAAAGGGATCTGACGACTGGTAAATCCAAACTTTGGCTTTTGGGCTTATTCTATCCTTAATTTTTATTTCAAGCGGTTTGGTGCTTACCATTATAAGTCGTTTGCTTGTGCGATGAGCTCGGCAATGTCCAGCACTTGCGTTTCATCTTCTTTATTAAAATTCTTCACACCATCAGTCATCATGGTATTGCAAAAAGGACACCCGGTTGCGATAATATTGGGCTTAATACCTAATGCCTCTTCCGTGCGCTCAATATTCACTTCTTTGTTTCCCGGTTCAGCTTCCTTAAACATCTGCGCTCCCCCCGCTCCGCAGCAAAGGCCTTTACTTTTGCAGCGTTTCATCTCTACCAGCTCTGCATCCAGTGTTTCAATTAATGCGCGTGGTGCTTCGTAAACATCATTTCCTCTGCCCAAATAGCAAGGGTCGTGAAAAGTTATTCGCTTTCCTTTAAAGGCGCCTCCGCCTTGTATTGTAAGCTTACCCTCGTTTATTAAACCCTGGATAAACTGACTGTGGTGTTGTACCTTATAATTCCCACCTAAGACTGGGTACTCGTTTTTTATCGTGTTAAAACAATGGGGACAACCGGTAATTACATTCTTAATGCCATAACCATCTAGCACCTGGATGTTCATCATGGCTTGCATCTGAAAAAGGAATTCATTTCCGGCGCGTTTAGCCGGGTCTCCGGAACAGCCTTCTTCAGTGCCCAGAACCGCAAATTTAATCCCTGCCTTGTGAAGAATTTTCACAATAGCTTTGGTTATTTTTTTTGCACGGTCATCAAAACTTCCCGAGCATCCCACCCAAAAAAGTACTTCAGGCATCTCACCTGCAGCGGCCATTTCGGCCATAGTGGGAACTTTTACTGGTTCGCTCATTCTTAATATCTTTTAGCTTTCTTCGGCCCATTTTAGTCGGTCGCTCGCAGGGAACGCCCAAGGTGCGCCATTGTTTTCAATATTGGTGTACATCCCATTTAGCTCCGTCGGCGATTTTGATTCCTCCATCACGAGGTATCGGCGCAAATCAACGATGATTTCTAACGGGTTAATATTTACCGGGCAAGCTTCAACACATGCGTTGCATGTGGTACATGCCCACAATTCTTCTTCTTTTATGTAGTCAAACAGCAGCGATTTACCGTCATCATAATCAGCTCCGTGTTTGTCTATGTTTTTACCAACCTCAGAAAGTCTGTCTCGGGTATCCATCATAATCTTCCTGGGCGACAAGAGTTTACCGGTAATATTTGCTGGACAGACGGAGGTACATCTTCCACATTCGGTGCACGAATAGGCATCCATCAGATTCTTCCAATGCAAGTCTTGGACATCTTTTGCTCCAAATTTTTCTGGCACGGCATCAGGGTCTGCTTCGGGTGGGGCGGCATAAGGATCTGCCTCAGGATCCATCATGAGCTTCACCTCATCGGTTACCTTATCCATATTGCTAAACTGACCCTGAGGCTTAAGGCTGGCGTAGTACACATTTGGGAAAGCCAGAATAATATGGAAGTGCTTTGAAATAGGAAGATAATTTAAAAACAATAATATCCCAACAATGTGAAACCACCACGCTCCACGTTCTATTCCAATAAGTGTAGAAACAGATAAATCGCTAAGAAACGGAACCAGTAAGCTGCTAACCGGATAGGCGCCTGCCTGCACATAATGCTCGGCACCTTTTTGCTGAAGTACATAATCTGCACCATTCATGGTTAAGAAGGCACCCATCAGCAATATCTCAATTATAAGGATATAGTTAGCGTCGCTTTTTGGCCAGCTGGTCATCTCACGTGCATGAAACCTTCTGATTCGGCCAATGTTACGTCGTACTAGAAATACGACACAAGCCAGAAGCACTAAAATTGCAAGAATTTCAAAACTTCCAATAAGGAAATCATAAAACCCACCTAAAAATGCAAAAATGCGGTGAGTACCGAAAATTCCATCTATAATGATTTCTAGAACTTCAAGGTTGATAATTACAAATCCTACATAGATAAAAATGTGCATTATTCCCGCAAGCGGCCTTGAAACCATCTTTGATTGACCGAGAGCCACACGGGTCATCATTGCCAGACGTTCTCCTTTATTATCGCTTCGATCAACATCTCGTCCCAATAAAATATTCCGGCGTATTTTACTTACCTGAAAGGCAAATAAACCGGCAGCTCCTATTAAAAATACGATAAAAATAATGTTGGATATGCCCATAATTTACTCGTTGTTTTCGCTGTCTTTTACATACTCCTTCAACTCTTCAAGCTCTTGCTTAGTAAGTTCAACACTCTTATTTTTTCGTCCGAATACAGAGAACTGCACATAGCGGTTTGGATTAACCCTTACATCTTCCATGAGCAGGTCGAGATTGGTTGATGCCGATTCTAGTTTATTGTAAAGCTCAGGATTGTTTATAAGCATACCCAACGAGCCCTCTCCATTGTTTATCTTTTCAACTAGCACATTTACAGTACTTAAGGCGTCATTTGCTTTAAGCAATGTTTCTGCGATATTAGCCTTTGCCAGGGTGTCAGATATCTGAGAGAAGTTTTGGATGATATTGTTTAGCTGGTCCCCATTGCTGCTTAGCACAGATGTGAGGCTATTAATATTTTCCAGAATTTGTGAAATACGAAGCTTTTCTTCGCGCACAAGGGTGTCAATTCTAAAAGAGGTGCGTTCTAAACTGGCTATTGCATTGTTAATCCCGTTAAAACTCTGTACAAGATTGTTTTGTGATTGAGGATTTAAGATGACCTCAATAACTTTAATTACAGAATCTACAGATGAAATAAGTCCCTCGGCTTTATTTTTAATTGGCCTAAGCTGCTCATTCACACCTTCTACTAGGTCTTTTTCTATACTCGGGGATAGCGTATCACCAGACTCGGCCAATACGGAGCTGTTTCCTAAAACCAGTTGAATTTCCATTGAGCCCAGCAGGTCGGCAGACTTAAGCAATGCCCGTGTATCCTTTGGGATATCAAACTCTTCACGTACCGAAATGGTAACCAAAAGATTACCTGATCCATCTTGAATGATTTCAATGTTCTTTACCTGGCCTACTTTAAAACCATTTAGTACAATGGGATTTGATTTTTCAAGTCCATTTACCTTATGATAAACTCCGTAGAAGGTCCGGGCTTTCTCAAAAACGTAAACTCCTTTTAAATAGTTAAAGCCAACAAACAAGAGTATGATGGCTAAAACTACTATGATTCCTATTTTTGTTTCCTTACGAACTTTCACAGATTCGATTTTTTATTTATCGGTTGTCAATTTTATTGCTTCTTCTAGCGCTATGCGATTATTGTTTTCATCAAATGCAACTACAAAAGCTCCTTTATATCCTTTTTGGCGAGCCCCTTTTTGGAGGTTTTTAGCCCCATCATAAGTCGTAGCTGCGCCGTAAAGATATTTATACATTCCATTATCTCTATATTCAGATACGTTTTCCATGCCCTGGAAGTTCCCCGGCTGCAAATCTACCTTAGTCGATGAAGATAATAGCTGTACTTTATATATAACACCTTTTTCTGATTTTGTTTCAGAATTTGTGGGTTCAGTCGGTTTGGGCTCTTCCTTTTCGGGCTCAGAAGATTTTGTGCTCTCCACAGATTCTAAATTCATTTTATACGTTTTGAAAGCTCTATATATAGCCGATGCAGTATAATCCTGACCTTGGTCGCTCATTAAGAAATCTTCTTCTTCTTTGTTGGTTAAAAACCCCAACTCAACGAGAACACTTGGCATTGTAGTAAAAGAAATAACCCAATATGGAGCTTGACGAACGCCGCGGTCAATTCTCCCAACACGCTCACGCATTTGATCTTGCACTTCTTTTGCGAATTTCAAACTCTGGTGAATATGTGTGTTTTGGCGTAAGCTAAGTTCAATAAGGCCTTCCGGCGAATTGGGATCAAAGCCACCATAATTTTCATCCTGATTTTCTTCCAGAAGCATAGCTTTATTCTCTCTTTGAGCCATACGGAGATTTGCATCGGTTTTCGCCGCTCCCATCACATAAGTACCCGTTCCTTTTGCCGATTCTTTGGTAAAAGCATCGCAGTGAACGGAAATAAATAAGTCGGCATTTCTTGTGTTTGCGAATTTTGTGCGCTCATGAAGAGGTAGAAAAGTATCATCGTCGCGGGTGTAATACACTTCCACATCCGGAAAGGCCTCTTTAATATAGTTGCCAACTTTCAAGGCTACATTTAATGCAATTGTTTTCTCGGTAACTTTGTATCGGCCTGTACCCAGATTGCCCGGATCTTTACCACCATGGCCTGCATCAATGACAATGCGGGTTATTGCAGTGCTCTCCGGTTTTTTTGGCACGGTAGATGCTATCAGAATTATTCCTGCAAAAAGGAATAATGCGATTAAGATTTTCGGTCTTTTTTTAGACCATTTTAATATTCGGATTTTAACGTCCATGTTTAATAAGGTATTTACGTAGTTTTGGACGATTTTAAATGTACAGAAATCATAGGTAAAGTTATATACATCGCACCAAATCGCCGCATATCAAAGTTAGTTTTTATCCTTGGATTGATGTTCATAATTGGGTTAAGTGATTCAATTGCACAAACAAACGTCGATTCGCTAGAAACAGATACCATGCCGAAGATGGTCAATGACACTATTTTTAGTGCCGGCGACACCCTGTCGCTGGCTGCAGAAGGCGATACTCTGGAAGTTAAAAAAAAGAAATCGGACTCGGTTATTTCGAGTCAGATTAGTTATAGCGCATCCGATTCTATAGACAATGATGTGGTAAATAAGAAAGTTTACCTCTACGGGAACGCCAAGATTCAATACGAGGATATAACCTTAACGGCTGCACGCATAGTATATGACTTTGAATCATACACAGTGCATGCCGAGGGTGTGCGCGACACATCAGGAAACTGGCAGAACCTTCCCAATTTCATTCAGGGTACTTCTGATTTTACATCTAACGAAATGGATTATAACTTTAAATCCAAAAAGGCCTATGTCAAACAAGTTCAAACAGAAATAATAGATGGGACGCTCACTGGTAATAGGGTAAAAACAACTGATAACAACAATATTATTTACATTAAAAATGGGGAATATTGCCCCTGTGATGATCCCAATGCAAAGACGCGCTTTAAAATTGGGAAACTGAAAGTTATCAAAGACAAGCAAATTGTAACCGGGCCCGGATACCTTACCCTCGGGAAAGTTCCAACACCGCTGGCTTTTCCATTTGGGTTTTTTCCAAATTCTGAAGAAAAACAAGCAGGATTAATTATTCCCAGCTATGGGAATGGAGGGGAGCAAGGTTATTTTTTGAATGACATTGGTTTCTATATGCCGGTAAATGATAACATAGACACTAAATTTCTCGCTGATATTTACTCGCGCGGGAGCTGGGGTCTTTCAAATCAAACCAGGTATAACAAAAGGTATAAATTTCAAGGCGGTCTTGATTTGGACTATAATGTGCGGGTTTTAGGAGATAGAGATTTGAATAATTATTCGGAATCGAGTTCTTTCTTCGTTACCTGGAACCATAATCAGGACAGAAAAGCGCGCCCCAACTCCAACTTCTCAGCAAGCGTAAATGCAGGTAGTACAAATAATTTTAGAAATGATTTGAATGCCTCTCAAACTGATTATCTAACAAACACATTTAGGTCCAGCATAACTTATTCTCAAGGATTTTACGATTCTCCATGGTCGATGACCATGCAAGCGGGTCATGAGCAAAACTCGCAAACCGGAAATTATAGATTCACTTTGCCCGATATTGCTATTAATCGCGCACGAACAATGCCTTTAGAAGGCTTATTTAACAATAACCCGAAGCAACAGTTTTATGAGAAGTTGGGTTTAACCTATTCAGCTAATTTTAGAAACACCCTGAGTGTTAATGACACTTTGCTTGCGCTAAATAACTGGCCTGAGCTTCAGAAAGAATTTATAAATGGAGTAAGACACAATGCAGGGCTTTCGCTTCCACTAAATGCCGGACCGCTAACCATTACACCGTCTTTTAATTATGCCGAAAGGTGGTATCTTAAAACGTATGGCCGTGTGCTCAATGATGACACCAATATTTTTGAAGAAGATACTATTAATGGGTTTGATAGAAATTACAATTACAATTTCGGTGCTTCTGTTTCTACAAAGTTGTATGGAATGTATAGCTTTAGAAGCGGTAAGGTTAAGGCCATTCGGCATACATTAACACCTTCATTATCATATCGGATAAACCCGGATTTTGATCCCAATGTGTATGGGTTTTATGGAGTAAATGGCTCCTTGGGAAGCTACTCACCTTACGCCGGAACTGCCTATGGAGGGCCGCCGTCAGGGCGTAGTGAAGCAATATCGTTTAATTTAATTAATAATTTAGAAGCCAAAGTTTTAAGCCCAAGAGATACCACCAGTAAGTTTAAAAAGGTTTATCTTCTCGAAAACCTTTCTGTAAACGGAAGCTATAATTTTGCAGCCGATTCTTTAAAGTTGTCGAATATTAATGTTACGGCTCGTAATAAAATTACAAAGTACGCTAATATTCAAGTGAGCGCTCAGTTTAACCCTTATACCTACGTCGCAATCTATAATGAGAATTCTGAAAGTGCGAATATTCGTCAAGTCGATGTTTTCCTGAGGCAGAGTAGCGGAAAACTAGCCAGTTTTGAGAATGGCCGTTTAGCAATTAATGGTACCGGCTTTGGTAGTACCATGTACACCGGAAATCGCGAAGGTAATACGATTGTAGAAGAGGGTGTTTCAGGCGAAGATGATCCTATAACAGAGCCTGTTATAAAACGCGACAAAGGACTTTTCCAAGATTTTGAGGTGCCCTGGAATCTTAGTTTCGGCTATGTTTTGGATGCCCGAAGAGGCAGGGAAACGGTTCAGTTAAGCGAAGGTTTCGGTATTAGAGATACCATCGCCATTGTACAGTCTCTTCAGTTTCAGGGCGATTTTGAACTGTTTGACAGGCTAAAGGTCAGATTTCAATCAGGGTATGACTTTGTAAATAAAGAGTTTACCCCTACTAGTATCAATGCCATCGTAGACTTAAACTGCTGGGAGTTCAGTGCTCGGGTTATACCATTTGGTGACAGGAGGAGTTATAATCTCGGTCTTTACATCAAGTCATCTTTGCTGAAGGATCTTAAGTTTGAGCGAAATAGAAGTCTCGGAGGTTCTGAAGATAATTTCTTCCAATAGCCTAATAACCTTTTAGGTTTTCTTTTGGATTTTCTATTGGTAAATCAATTTGGAAATCAAATGGACTATTTATACGAATAGGATTAATAGATATATCCTTTTTGAAAATATCTTGACGAGATTGTGGTCTGCGCTCAATTTGCCAACTAAACCCATCAAAATAATGCTCGTCTTCCGGGAATGTTTCCAGCGGATAAAAAATACCATCGGGTTGCTTTAAGAATACAATACGTTTAACCCGGTTTGCGGATAAATAAATAGCAATATTGCTGCAAATAGCCTTGTTAACCCCAATGTAATTTACCAAGGTGATATAAGGCTTCGTATTTAGGCTGTCATCGATATTTTCTTCTGCTAAAGTCAGTGAATCTTTCGAAACGCGCTTCTCTTCAGAAGCGTAATATAATGACTGCCCATTGCCACTTATCAACACTTTTTCTAAATCATTATCCCTAAAGTAACCGGTAAGGTGCTTGCCTTTTATTTGGTTGTATTTAATCGTATCAATCTTGTTTACCATAAAGGCGTGATCAAATACATAAAGGTTTTCTATCGCTCCTTCCACCGATTTTATCTGAATGGTATCACCGGTGATCTGAAGGTCTTCTGCCCACAAAATGGGGTTTGTATACATATGAATAAGGCTGTCGCTCTGGGCAAAAAGAACCGAATCTGCAGCGCCCTGCATATCCTTTCGGTAAAATTTCACATTGTGATAAGCAAATAATTTATCGCCTGCAATAGAATCTTTCACCGCCAGTAATGTATCGCCGTGGAGAAAAAGTGAATCAAGCTTATCGTACTGCATCATTTCCGCCCTTCCGGTAATCAGGGTTTTGCCCAGAAGTTCAAAGTACTCTCCGTAATCACCGTAAATGTTGAGCCTATCGGTCGTGTCAATAATAGATACATTTTGGTAAGCACGTCCTATTCCCTCATTTCGCGAGTACCATAAACTATCGCCACTCAATACCTGCTTGCCATTATCCAGGTACGCATTTTCATTAAATTGGGAGATGTCGGCTTTGGTGTCGTACCAGCCATTTTCACAATAAATCGTGTTTTCATCAGAGAAAATAAAGGTTGGACCTTTAAAGTAGGCTATTTCGCTTATGTTCCCATAGTTCAAGGTATCAGTCTCTACGCGGTACTTTGGATTTTCGAGTACCACGCTGTCGCGGAAGTAGAAAAATGAGTTTTGGGAATCATAAATTCCCTCACAAGAAATAAGCTTATTATCGTTTTGAGTCGAAGTAATCGTTCCGCGATCAAAAAACACCGCTCTACCCGTTTTCCGGTCGTAATCCAGAGTGTTGGTGGTGAGTTTCATATCCTGATCTTCCAGGGTTACGTGGTCCCGCACCTTTACATACTGCGTATTGCCATTGTAATAAAGTTTGTCACTTAGCAATGTAAGCGTGTCGCCCTGCACTACGCGCACATTGCCAAAAGCATCGAGGCTATTATTCGCATTGTAGAGGTAAGCGCTATCGCAGTACATAAGCGCTCCTTTGTGCTTAAAGCGAACATCGCCCAGTAGCCTCTGGGCATCAACGCCGAGCTTCTTGTCAAATTTGAGACTTTTGGCTCCTAGCAATTCTATTTTATTGCCTTGAGCAAAAGCACCAGAGAAACCGTAAATCAATAAAAAACAGCTAAAGAATAAGTGCTTTATTTTCATTGATTGGCTTAGGTCAAAAGTAATGCCAGAATTAGACCGCTACAGGCTTTCGTAAAATGGTTTGCTTTCTATCGGGCCCCAACGAAACGATCGTGATGGGTGTGTTAAGTTTATTTTCGAGATAGTCAATATAATCGCTGAGCTCCTGTGGGAAGTCGGCTTCTCTATCAAGCTTTGTCAGATCTTTTTTCCAGCCGGGAACACTTTCGTAAATGGGTTCAAGATTCTCAGGATCGAGGTCGTAAGGCAGGTAGTCCAGCTGTTCGCCATTGTAAAGATAATGGGTACAAACTTTGATTTCATCAAAGATAGAGAGCACATCAGCTTTCATCATATTAAGCTGCGTTACGCCATTAATCATAATAGCATATTTCAGTGCAGGGATATCTATCCATCCGCAACGTCTTGGGCGTCCGGTGGTTGCGCCAAATTCATTTCCTTCTCTCCGCAGGTCTTCACCCGTCTGGTCAAAAAGCTCAGTAGGGAAGGGGCCGCTACCTACACGAGTGCAGTAAGCTTTAAAAATTCCAATTACTTCTCCTATTCTGTTTGGGGCAATCCCCAACCCGGTGCAAGCTCCGGCTGCTACTGTATTTGAGGAGGTTACAAATGGGTAGCTCCCAAAATCAATATCAAGCAAACTACCCTGTGCGCCTTCCGCAAGTACCCTTTGACCGTTGGTCATTGCGTCGTTTAAGAACTGCTCTGAGTCAATGATAATCAGCTCCTTAATTTTGTCAACGCCTTCAAACCATTTGGCCTCTTGCTCTGCTACATCATATTCAAAGTCAAATTGCTTCAAAATATGCTCGTGCTTCGCTTTGA
Source organism: uncultured Cryomorphaceae bacterium (assembly GCA_963748925.1). Classification (GTDB taxonomy): domain Bacteria; phylum Bacteroidota; class Bacteroidia; order Flavobacteriales_D; family Cryomorphaceae; genus Cryomorpha. Next base: position 195,338 of record CAVVKG010000008.1, read on the forward strand.
GATTATCATAGCGCGTTTGGAAATCAGTCAAAAATAAATCGCCAATTCGCAACCCATTTCTTCCTGTTTTGTCCATATAAGTGGGTCCTATACCTTTCAGGGTAGAACCAATTTTTTTCTTCCCTTTCTCAGCTTCGTTTGCCGAGTCTAGCACACAGTGTGTAGGCAGTATGAGGTGCGCTTTTCGCGAAATATAGAGGTGGCTTTTTACGTCCACACCCATTTTTTCAAGTGCGTCAATTTCGCGCTTGAAAATAATTGGGTCAATAACAACTCCATTTCCAATCACATTTTTCTTGTCGGTATGGAATATACCAGATGGAATGGTGTGCAGTACGTGCTTAATATTATTGAATTCTAAAGTATGACCGGCATTTGGGCCACCCTGAAATCTCGCTATAATATCGTAGTGCGGTGTTAGCACATCTACAATTTTTCCTTTTCCCTCGTCGCCCCATTGAAGACCGAGAAGTACGTCTACTTTCGTGCTCATTGCTTTGGTTTACTCCTGTTCGGCAAAATAAGCAGTAGCTTCCTCAAGATCTTTTTTCATGGTGAAAACAGAGTTGAGTTTGGTAACTGCAAAAAGTGATTCTATTCTTGGCGAAGCACCAACGATGATCGCTTCACCACCTTCATTTCGGGTTTTGTTCATGAGGTTAATCAGAATGTTTAAGCCGGTACTATTCATGTACTCCAGCTTGCTAAGCTCTATGATAAATCGATGTGTTCCGCTTATCAGTTCCTCCTCAATTTCTACACTGATTTCTATAGCCTCCACTTTATCTACCAGTCTGCCGGCCATAGACAAAACGGCTATGCCGTCATTTTTCTTGATTTCGTACGAAAATGCCATACTTAAAATTTAGTTTTTAGGGTTGCTCCGCTTCTTTTTTAGCGTTCTTTACAGCGTAAAAGTACAAGCTATGATGCATAACTTTTACGTCAAATACTTCTTCAATCGTTTTTTTTATTGTCTCTATTCGCGGATCGCAAAACTCAAGGACTTCGCCGGTGTCGGTGCAAATGATGTGATCGTGCTGCTTAAATTCGTGAGATTTTTCAAACTGCGCCAGATTTTTTCCGAATTGGTGCTTGCGCACCAGCGTGCATGCCAGCAATAAATCTATTGTATTGTATAATGTCGCCCTGCTTACACGGTAATTCTTGTTCTTCATTTGAATATAGAGAGATTCTATATCAAAATGCCCTTCGTAATCGTAGATTTCACTGAGTATAGCAAAGCGCTCGGGAGTTTTTCGGTGGCCGTTTTGCTCCAAATAAGCCGAAAATATTTGCTTTACTTTTTCCTGTAATTCTAACCTTGACACAGTGCTTAATTAAGCTTACAAAAGTACAGTATTTCAAACGATCTATCAATCATTTAAATGCCTTTATCTTTTTCAGCATGCAATTCTCCGCGCTCTACTGTTAGCACACCTTCCACACGCTTTAAACGTTTTATCAGGTTGTTGAGATGGTCGGTGTCGTATACATACACATTCACCCGGCCATCAAATACACCATCATTACTCTCAAAACTAATCGACTTCATATTCACGTTCAAGTCGCTCGAAATGGTTTTTGTAATATTGTTTACGAGGCCGAGATCGTCTATTCCTTTAAACAGCACGCTGGCCAGAAATTCTTTATCTTTCTGACTCTGCCATTTTGCTTTTATTACGCGGTAGGCGTGTTTAGAACGCATTTGAACCGCGTTGGGACAGCTCATCCGGTGAATTTTGATGCCGTCGTTTAGGGTTACAAAACCAAATACATCATCGCCCGGAATAGGGTTACAGCAAGGTGAGATTTTATAAGGCACGTCCATTTCATCATCACCAATAAATAAAGTATCTCCGGGAATTTTTGCACCTTCATTGGTCGATTTACTATCGCCGGTTTCAGGCTCAATGACTTTATTCGATTTAAACGAAAGATCACCCTTCTCAACCGACTGCCCTTTAAGTTTCTTAAGTGAGATTTTCCCTTTGGCAATATCCTGGTATAAATCTAACGTGTTTTTGTACTTGTAGTATTGCTCCAGCTCTGTAATATTCTTACTCGAAAATTCAGCACCGAGGCTTTTGAATTTTCGCTGTACCATTTCTTTTCCTATGCTGGCTACCTTTTTTTGTTCTTCTTTTAGTGCCGCTTTTATTTTCGATTTGGCCTTACCCGTTACGACATAGCTTAGCCAGTCTTCCTTGGCTTTTTGCTTTTTGGAAGTTAGTATTTCTATCTGGTCGCCGCTCTTAAGTTGATGGCTAAGCGGTACAAGCTTCTGATTTACTTTAGCACCAATGCACGATTCCCCAACCTGACTATGAATTTCGAAAGCAAAATCGAGGGCCGTAGCTCCTGTGGGAAGACTTTTTAATTCACCATCCGGAGTGAAGACAAAAATCTCATCGCTAAAAAGGTTAAGTTTAAAGTCGTCAATAAAATCGAGGGCTCCGCTGGTGCTTGAATCCAGCATATCGCGAATACGCGTCAACCATTGGTCAAGGCTGGACTCACCGTCTTGTTTGTCCTTATACTTCCAGTGTGCCGCATATCCCATTTCGGCCACCTCATCCATACGCTGGGTTCTAATCTGAACCTCAACCCATTTTCCTGTCGGACTCATTGCTGTTGTGTGCAGAGACTCATATCCATTGGCTTTCGGGGTCGAAATCCAATCTCTAAGTCTATCGGGATTGGGCTGATAAAAATCAGTTACAATAGAATAAACCTTCCAGCAATCAGCCTTTTCATTTTCCGGTTTTGTATCAAGGATAATACGAACGGCGAAGAGGTCGTAAATTTCTTCAAATGGAATATCCTTTTTGTGAATCTTATTCCAAATGCTATAAATTGATTTTGGGCGACTTTTAATTTCATACTTGAAACCCTCTTCATCCAGCTTTCTGCGAATGGGTAGCGTAAACCGATTGATAAAACGGGTTCTTACAGCCTGACCTTTTTTGAGTTTATGGGCAATTTCAGAGTATTCTTCAGGTTCTGTATACTTTAAAGAAAGATCTTCGAGCTCTGTCTTGATCGAATATAATCCCAGTCTGTGCGCTAGTGGTGCGTACATGAATAGCGTTTCGCTAGCTATTTTTAGCTGCTTGTCGCGCCGCATGGACTCCAGGGTCCGCATATTGTGAAGCCTGTCGGCAAGCTTTATCAGTATTACCCTTACATCATCGGAAAGGGTAAGGAGCATTTTCTTGAAATTTTCAGCCTGGATACTGGCTGTATGGTCAAATACATCTGATATCTTAGTGAGACCATCAATAATTACGCGCACTTTAGCTCCAAAAAGGTGATCAATATCGTCGAGACTAATTTCGGTATCTTCAACGGTATCGTGGAGCAAAGCAGCAACAATAGCCGTTGGGCCAAGACCTATTTCCTCGGCAGCAATTCGCGCTACAGCGATGGGATGGTAGATGTAAGGCTCGCCCGATTTGCGCCGCATATCCTTATGAGCGTCCAAAGCTACATCGAATGCCTTGCGGATATCTTTCCTGTCCTGGGCCGATTTCGCGTGTTTTACCACACGCAATAATCCGCGGTAGCGTTGAAGAATTTCCTTCCTCTCTTGTTCTAAATCAATTTTTAATTCCATGTAAGCAATTCGTCGACGAAATTTACGCTAAAAAAATATGAAAAGAGTGTTAACTTAACACTTAGTCTGGTGAAATAACTGAATTCTATGCTCACTCCAAATGCCCAACTATAAAAACAGGCTAATAATTAACCGAAGTTTTCAAAATACCATAACAAACCAAAGATGCAATAGACCTTTAAGCTTCGAATATTTAAAACTGAAATTGCAGCCCAAATTTGTCGACGATGCATTTTAAACCATTAAATTTTTCCGAAAGAAGCTATACCGCAGGCAATACTTTTGTACGCACTTCTCCAAATCCAATTTTAGCACCATTTCCAGAGCAATGAGCTCGCATGATTACCGTGTCGCCATCGTTGATAAATTTGCGTTCAGTTCCATCGTTCAGTTTCACCGGCTTGCTTCCGCTCCACGATAATTCCAGCATCGATCCAAAACTGGATGACTTCGATCCAGATATGGTTCCCGAGGCCATCATATCGCCTCTGCGAATATTACATCCATTTACCGTATGATGTGCCAATTGCTGGTTTAGCGACCAGTAGAGGTATTTGTAATTTGAAAAACACACGGTGGTTTCATCACCGCTTCCCGTTTCAATTGCCACAGAAAGGTCGATGTCGATATTCTTGTCGTCATCGCATTCCAGGTAAGGAAGTACTTCCGGATTTTGAGCAGGCCCCATTGTTCGGTAGGGCTCCAATGCATCAAGCGTTACAATCCATGGAGATACCGATGAAGCAAAGTTCTTTGCGAGAAATGGCCCTAGAGGCACATATTCCCATTTTTGAATGTCACGTGCCGACCAGTCGTTGAAAACCACCATTCCAAAAATGTATTCGTCAGCTTCTTTCGTCGAAATGCTTTGACCAAGCGGTTTACCGTCAAAGGTTACAAAAGCCATTTCAAGTTCAAAGTCCAACCGTTTTGTAGGGCCAAAAACAGGCGGCTCCTCCGGGTTTGGTCGGGTTTGTCCTTTTGGCCTATGAATGGGCACACCACTAGGCACAATAGATGAACTACGGCCATGATATGCTACCGGGATGTGACGCCAGTTTGGCAATAACGCATTCTTCGGGTCGCGAAACATGGTGCCTATATTGGTAGCGTGCTCAATGCTTGAATAGAAATCGGTATAATCGCCAACCTGAACGGGCAAATGCATCTCTACCTCGCTCTGGTTTTTGAAAATCAAAGACTGGTCGTTGGCATTACCTTGTAGCTCATTGTTATTCTTATCGAATAGATCGGCAATTCGGTTGCGCAGTTTGCGCATTCCCATCTTACCCGATTTCATAAGGTCGTTAAGGTGAGGCTTGTTAAAGTCTTCTACCTCAAAACCTAAATCCTTAAAATGTCCGGCTTTCGCCATTTCGTATAAGTCGGCTACCTTACTGCCAATAGCTGTGCACGCTCTAGGCGAATTGTTATTGTGACTATAAATTCCAAAAGGAATATTCTGAATTGGAAAATTGCTATTTTCTGCTACTTCTATCCAGGATTTTCTATCCGGGTTATTTGCTGTAATTTCTATCAAAACTTTGTTTTTTCAAGTGATTAATTATGATGCGAAAAGGGGAAATGAACTCATCATTTCATGCACTTTTCCTTTTATTGCATCCAGTTTTTCAGAGTTATCTCTGTTTGTTAAGGCCTCGTCTATAAACTCAACTATGGCCTCCATGTGTTCCTCTTTTAAGCCCCTTGTGGTAATGGCGGGTGTTCCAATGCGCATTCCGCTAGTTACAAAAGGTGATTTATCATCAAAGGGAACCATATTTTTGTTTACGGTAATATCAGCCAGGATCAATGTGTTTTCAGCATCCTTACCGGTTATGTCTTTTGAGCGAAGGTCAATCAGCATGCTGTGATTATCCGTTCCACCACTTATTACCTGGTATCCTCTTTTTACAAATTCTGCAGCCATTTTTTTGGCATTGGCCAGAACTTGCTTCATATAGTCTTTGTATTCATCAGTTAGTGCTTCGCCAAATGCCACCGCTTTAGAAGCAATAACATGTTCTAGCGGACCGCCCTGAGTCCCGGGAAATACTCCGGAGTCAAGTAGAGAAGACATTTTACGAATGGCTCCTTTTGGAGTCTTTAAACCAAATGGGTTGTCAAAATCTTGTCCCATCATGATAATTCCTCCTCTTGGTCCACGCAAAGTTTTGTGCGTGGTTGAGGTTACGATGTGGCAATGTGGCATTGGGTCGTTAAGCAAGCCTGCGGCTATAAGGCCAGCGGGGTGCGAAATGTCGGCCAGTAAAAGGGCATTGATTTTATCGGCTATGGAGCGGAGACGTTCGTAGTCCCAATCACGCGAATAGGCAGAAGCACCACATATCAGTAACTTAGGTTTTTCGTCGATGGCCTTTTGCTCTAGCTTATCGTAATCTATAACACCGGTTTCTTTCTCAACTCCATAAAAACATGGGCGGTAAAGTTTCCCTGAGTAATTTACTGGCGAACCGTGTGTAAGGTGACCGCCATGACTCAGGTCAAAACCCATTATCTTATCGCCAGGCTGCAAGATTGCAAGCATTACCGCAGCATTGGCCTGAGCTCCACTATGTGGCTGAACATTTGCCCATGTAGCACCAAAAAGTTCTTTTAAACGGTCTATGGCCAGGTTTTCGGTCATATCCACAAACTCACAACCGCCATAGTAGCGCTTGCCGGGAAGTCCTTCAGCATATTTATTGGTCATTACAGAACCCATGGCTTCCATAACCTGGTCGCTCACAAAGTTTTCAGAAGCGATTAATTCAATTCCTTCTGTTTGACGTTTTTTCTCTTTGTCAATTATATCGAATACTTGCGTATCTCTTTTCATAAGTTTTCTTGATCTGGCTATTGGCCAAAATTAGAAAATACTTGCGTTTTAAGCTTACTTTTGTACCAATGAATCGCGATAAATCTTCTAACAATCTTGGTATTCCCGAAGGAAAAACCTTGGTTCTCTTTGATGGATATTGCAATTTATGCAATGGTGCCGTGCAATTTATCCTAAAGCGCGACAAAAAAGAGCGTTTCTATTTCGCCAGTCTTTCATGGCCAATTGCAGATGAAGTACTAGCCAATTTCCCAAAATTGCAGAATGTTGACAGCATTTTGGTGTATCGCGATGGAAAGATTTATGACCAGAGCTCGGCGGCGCTCAAAATTGCTGCAGGTCTGGGAGCTCTCTGGCCATTAATGGGCGTTTTTTGGATTATTCCAAAGTTTATACGCGATGTGGTTTATGCCTTTATCGCGCGAAACAGATATAAATGGTTTGGCAAGAAAGATACCTGTATGATGCCTGATAAGGATGTTAGTTATCGATTTTTGGGAAAAAATTGACTTTTTAAATTTCCTGATGGATTAACATTCTTTAATGTTATCGGGAATATCCTGGAGTACTTCTTGAGGTCAAACATTCTCAAATCAAAAATTTCTTCAATAAAAAAGCCGGTCAATAGACCGGCTTTTCAATTAATCACTTATTGAACAAACAATTAGTTTGCTGCAAGGTACTCAGCAACACCGCTGTGGGTTGCGTTCATTCCTTCACTACCTTTTTTCCAGTTTGCCGGGCAAACCTCACCTTTTTCTTCAAAAAACTGAAGTGCATCAACCATACGCATTGCTTCGTCAACGTTTCTGCCTAGAGGAAGATCGTTAACAACCTGGTGACGTACAATTCCTTCTTTATCTATCAGGAACAATCCGCGGTAAGCTACCAATTCTCCATCTGCCTGAAGCATCCCTTCATCATCGTAGAAGAAATCGCCTGCAAGTACATTGTAATTGTGCGAAATAGTTTTGTTGGTATCTGCTACCAAAGGATAGGTAATTCCTTGAATACCACCTTTATCCTTTCCTAATTGTAACCATCCCCAGTGCGATTGCTCTGTGTCTGTAGATACTGCTACCAGCTCAACACCGCGCTCTCTGAATTCTTCAATTTTTGATTGAAAAGCGTGTAGCTCAGTTGGGCAAACAAATGTAAAGTCTTTTGGGTAAAAGAATAGGATTACATGTTTTGAACCTATAAACTGATCCAATGAAAAATCATCTACTATCTCTTCTCCGTTTATTACAGCTGACGCTGTGAAATTAGGTGCTTTTTTTCCTACTAATACTGACATATATTTTTCCTTTTTTTAATGATGGTACAAAGGTACGCCTTGGTATCGCAGTAACCCATTTCTATTGATTGCTATTCTCTATCGATACATAGAAGCGCATTAAATCAACAAAACAAGTCCCAACCCGAAAAGAATTGCGGCAATTTTTTTCCAGCTCAGCCTGTGGTGTTCATCAGCTTCAAAAATGATAGTTGTAGATACATGGATGAAAATTCCTACGGCTACGGCCAATATTTGTGCGTAAAGCATATCAGGATTTTCTATTCCTGATTGAATCAAGAAATAACCGCCTAAGATACCCAAAGGTGTAGCGGCTGAGTACAGCAAGATGTACCATATCACCTTCTTTTTTGAAGCGTAGAAATGGTAAAGCAGGGCTGCAAGCGCAATGGCTTCCGGAACTTTATGTATAACAATTCCAATTAGTAATGCATTGCCATGGCCATGGTGATCGTGAGAGAGTATTTCGCCGCCACTAATGGGCAGGCCTTCGAGCATGGAGTGCAAAAACAAACTGATGAATATGCCGAGAGGGAATTTTTTAGATGCCTGGTCGCTGTGGTGAATATGGCCATGTTCTATACCTTTTGAAAAGTAATCGAGCGTGATTTGCAACAGGAACCCAATAAGAATGAAATATCCTGCAGAACCTCCTGCAATGTGAAAAATATCAGGGAGCAGGTGCAAAACGGTAAGTGCAAATAGGTATGCCCCACTGAAGGCAAGGAGTATTTTTACATCTTTAGTGATGCGACCATGCAGATAAATGCCGGCAAAACCACCTAATAAACCGGCGGCAATGGGTGTTATTATTTGTACGGCGGTCATTATACTTTTCGAGCTATTAAAATTAAGCGTTGCGAATTATCGGCGTCGTATGTGTCCAGATTGTAGTTGCCAAATGTATCGAGAATTTCAAAACCGCATCGCGAGAGCATACCTGTCAAATCTTGTTTTGTAAGGGCAAGCACGCGCTCTACAAAGCGTATTTCTTGATTTCCATCTCTAATATCAATGTTCTTCTTGATAATCCCATTTTCAACTTCACGGCTTATCTTGAATTGAATCCCTCCAATTTCCTGAACCTCTTCTTTTACCAATCCCTTTAAAACCTGATTGACATTTAAGAAGTCAATCAGAATTTTGCCTTTAAGCTTTAAGTTTTGATGAGATGCACGAAGCACCTCTTCATTCTCTTCTATTGTTGGGAAATATCCGAAACTGGTAAAAAGATTAAGCACATAATCAAACTTTGCTTCTGCAAAGGGCAGGCGCATGTCATGAACCTCAAATTTTAGCCGTTCGTTTTCAAATTGGCGTGCTGTTTTAATATTTTGTTTTGATAAATCAACACCCGTAATCCGAAATCCTTCTTTATTAATGTAGACACTGTGGCGACCTTTTCCACAAGCCAAGTCAAGAAAATGCGAATCGGAAGGAGGGTCCAGGTACTTTAAAACACGGTCGATAAATAAAGCCGCCTCATAATCATCCCTATTTTTATAGAGAATGTGGTAGTACGGAGAATCGAACCAGGACCGGTACCACGACTCTTTTACTATGTTTTTTTTGGTGCTCAATAATTCAGGATTGAAATAATCTGCGAAGCTATGAATTTCTTTACAACCTGAGTTCGACTGTTAATCTGGAGGTTCAGGTTTTCATAAATGTTAATTTATAAATTTTGTTTTCAAAGCTTTAGCGGGCTAAAGCGAGAAAAGGAAATGCGATAAATTAGCTTTTATGGGAAAGCTTTTAGATGGAATATTCCGATCCATCGGGGCAACCCGCTTCTAAACAGCGATTTCCCGCCTAAAAACAGCTTGAACCGATGAAGGAGTTCAATTTAGCTTCAGGGAGCAAACACGCGAATTAAATAGTCCGCTGTTTTTAGTTGAAACGAGCCATGACAAAAAATTGACAAACAGTAGTAAGGTAAAATAGCGAGTTCCAAGTGACCTTTTAAAATAGACAAGAACACATGAGACTCACAACTAAGCGCCTGCGTCATCAGGACCAGCGGGAGCCCGACGACCAAAGGAAGGCCGTATGGCAGGGTGAGTGAAACGAATAATTCACAATCATTCTGAACCCTGAAGAACAATCGAACTTAGGTTTATACGAATTTAATGAACATTTCTATGATGAAATCGTATAGGAGGTTAAACAGACTCAAATAATCAAAATGCTATATTTGTCAAAACCTCATTCCATTGACTAAAATACAGGAGATATTCGATTTATATGACTCTATGGAGCGCAAGAACATTATGCTTTCCTTTAAAGGTGATATGTCTACAGATTTGCTAACCTCTATTTTGCAAATTATTGAAAACAAGTTAGACCGATTTGGCGAAAGCCCAAGGGTTAAAAAGCGCATTTTCAATATTCTTGTAGAGTGCTTGCAGAATTTGTACCACCACATTGAGCAGCCTCCAAAGCGAGCAGAATCAGATACCCCTTCGGTAATTGTGATGGTAGCAAAGAATGTTATTGGATACTCTATTATTACAGGCAATTTTATGCTTGACGATAATGCCGACGTGCTCAAAAACCGACTTGAAGAAATCAACGGTATGAGTCAAACTGAGGTGAAAGATCTTTATAAAGCGGTGCTGGCAGATGGAAAATTGTCAGAAAAAGGCGGCGGCGGATTGGGAATGATAGATATAGCCAGGAAGAGTGGAGAGAAGTTGGAATATGGATTTATTCCTTTTGGTGATGGCAGCTCTTTTTTTAGTCTAAATGTTAAGGTTAATCAATAGTACAAAGTAAAGTTATGGAAAACATCACAATTGAGGGTACCACGAAAACCCCAACAGTAGAATTTGACGGAGCTTCAGGCGTCATGGTAATAAAAGGACGTTCTATTCCGGAAAACTCAATCGACTTCTACAAACCTTTGGTTGATTGGATAGAATCATATTCTACAAGTCCAAAAGACAAAACTGTGCTTAATATGCGACTCGAGTATTTTAATACGAGTAGTTCTAAGTGTATTCTCGACGTGTTCAAGAAGCTTGAGTTAATCAAAAAAGCAGGCAAAGAGGTTCAGATACAATGGCATTACGAAGAAGATGATGAAGATATGCTGGAAGCCGGCGAAGATTATGATGCCATAATCGATATAAATTTTGAAATGATAAAAGTAGCGGAGTTTTAAACCTTCTTTACTTTTTGATTCCTCCGGCTCTAAGCCAGATAATAAAAAAGCAGCACCTGATTTTCAGGTGCTTTTTTATTGGTGGTGTCAGATGGCTTCAGAAAGCGCACTGCGGTGTTGCAATGATTATCTCGTCCTGCACAGTCGTGCGATGTTTTAATCTTTCATTCTTGGACTGAAAACCTTCAACGGAACCCTGGATATATTATTAGAAAGATCATTTAAAGATCTTGACTATGGCAGAATCTAGCTTCTTAGAGCTATGATTTAGAACTTGGATCAACTGAGTCGACTACCACAGAATGAAAGAGATTAATCTTTCTTACCCCCCCGGCGTTATATGCACTAACATGCGCTGAGCACCGCTGCAATTGTATTTCTGCGGAACTTACTTGCACATTCTCCGCTCCCCATCATTTAGCTCCGCTGAGCTCCTTCCTTCGGTGTCGGTTGCAATGCTGGGGCTTTAGAACATTAATTTTAACTGAAAGATTAGATGTGAAACCACAAAAGTATTTGAAATATAAAAACCTTGAAATTGTGGACTTATCTCTATTTTAAATTTCATTCTTTAAATTCGTGTTATGGGTTTGAAAGGAAATTGAAAGAAGGGATTCCACAGCATTGCAACTAAGCTTGCGATCTCATCTCCGCAGGTCATAAATGCGGCAGAGCTGAGGTCAAGCTTCAAGTGGATTTAAAATCTCAAGTCTTAAATTATAGAACTATCCCATTTTAATATTTAATCATTAAGTTAAACTATTTTGAGTCAGGTAAATATTTACTGACCTATTGGTCTAAGAATAACGTATATCAAACCTACGGAAACGGGGGAATAGAACATACTCATGATACTTATGAAGAAGGGTTATGGACATACAATGAAAAAGTTATAGAATGGTCAAGTTCCGGTAACAACTATATTAACGTATATGGTGATGGTTTTATTGACGAACTTCGCTTGCACGAAATAGATGCATCAATGGAAACAATAGGGTATTATCCTGATGGCAAAACAAAATATAAAAGTTCACCTTCTGGAGATGTAATAACTTATGAATACGATTCTAAAGGTCGTTTAGAATGGGTGCTTGACAGAAAAAGAAATGTCATTGAGCGCCATCAATATGATGGAAAAAATATCAATGATGAAGGCAGCTATAATAAACACATCATTTCATCAGCACAAAAAGATAACATTCCCAAAGCTGATTTTTTGAATATTCAAGTAAGTAATGATGACATTAAACATACTATAAGTTATAGCGATGGGATGGGTAGAGTAAGACAAACCATTCACCTAAATACGGATTATAATAACAGAGATGCTGTTCAGATTCATGATTGTGACGAATTTGGAAGGGAAACAGAAAAACATCTTCCGTATTGGACTTCGGGCCTTGATTTAGAAACCGAATATATAGAAACTGCGAAAGCTGATCAGGCAGATTATTACGCAAATCTAAGTTACCCACACCAGCCAACCAATAGTCCGTTTGTTGCAACTGAACTTGAGAACAGCCCGCTTCAAAGACCAATCCAGCAAGGGGGGGTAGGTGACGAGCTTCAGTTGGATGGAGGCCATACCACTGGTATTCAATATGGATGGAATGATGTTAATGACCATATTTTAAAATGGAATTACAACTCCTCAACAGGAGTTGCGCATTCGGTAGGAGAGTATGCTGCCAACGAATTAAGGAAAACCACCACAACGAGTCCCGACGGAAACGTTTCCATAAGTTTTGTTGATGCTCGTGGAAGAACTGTGGCTGCCTCGGTTTTAGCTGAGGTTTCTGAAGATGATCAGGGTAATAGTTATTCAAGTGCCCATCAGGTAAATGGGAACTCCGTTATTGAAAAAATCTTTACAAGTTATATGGTTTATGATGATTTCGGAAGAGTAACATATGAGATATCTGCGACAGCAATTGAACAAATGGATGGAGTTTATACGCTTAACCCATCAAGTCAATCTCAAGCTTTTGATGAATTGATTTATTACTATGAATACGATCATCGAGGTAGAATCACAACTAAACATACTCCCGGTCAGGGAAGAAGCAAATTGGTTTATGACCAGAAGGATCGATTAATTATGTCGCAGGATGCGCAACAACTTGCAGAAGGGAGATGGTCTGTTGTAAAGAGAGATACCAGGGGTAGAGTAATAATTAAGGGAGAAATTTCATCAACCACTGCGAGAGCTGCTCATCAGACATCGGCAGATGCTTCTGCATTTATAGAAGAAATTTTTGAAGGAAATACATCGGGAGATTTAATGTATTATACTAACATTGCCTACCCACTATTGAATGGTGAAGGTGATGTGTTGAATGTATACTATTTTGATAATTACAACTTTAATTTCCCTCCTAATTTTAATTTTACAGCATTCAATGAAATTTCTAACCCCACGGAAGTTACGCGCGGTATGCCTACCGGTAGCAAAACGAGAATATTAAATCCTACCGGATCTTTAGGAGGTTGGCTTACTACGGTATCATACTATAACGATGAAAAAAAACCTATACAGGCATTCACTCAAAACCATAGAGGGGGATTTGATAGATTTGATACCTACTACACAGATTTCAATGAAGTACATAAGACAGTTCAACATCAAAAATATAAGTCTACTTCGACTGTGCACACCTTTACCACTCGCTACAAGTATATAGCGGAGACCGGGCAACTTCAAAATATCTATTGTCAGATAGATAACGATCCGGAGATTTTAGTGAGCAACCGTTTTTACAATCAAATGGGGCAATTACAAACGCTCAGATTGCACAGAAAACCAGGAACAAGCAATTACCTGCAAAACATCAATTACCGCTACAATACTCAAGGGCAGCTCACTCATATTAATGATCCGTCATTGGTTCCAACAGGAGGGGGGAATAGCGATAATGACGATGTATTTGGACAGCAGCTTGTTTATTTTGATACAGGTGGAGAACTAGAATATGATCCCACTAATTCTTATTATCAAATTGCACCGCGCTATGACGGAAATATCTCAGCAATGTTGTGGAATGCAAAAACTCCGGATGAGGATGCTACCACTCTGAGCCAAAATGCATACATTTATCATTATGATGATTTTGGCCAAATGTCAGCAGCATTATATGCAGCCGATGATCCTTCTTTTCCAGGGGAATACGATCAAAATTCAGGTACTTATAATGAATTAGTTGAATACAATTTGGGAGGTAGAATAAAAGCAATATCTAGAAATACTTACGATGTTAATCAACAAGGGGTAATCAATGTTATGGATAACTTATCTTATTCATATGCCAATGGAGGCTATAGGTTGGAAAGTGTTGAAGATAACGGATTAGCTAATCATACTCAACAGTATAAGCATTTTGTAGATGGTGCCTCATTATCCAATGAATACACGTATGATTATGTTGGGCGCACCTTAAAAGACTATAATCGAAACGTTACTTTTTCTTATAACCGATTAGGATTACCCCGTAGTATTTCCAGTAATGGCACAGGATACAGTATAGGATATAAGTATGACGCTTCCGGGAATAAATTACAGAAATTTACAGGGCGTCCTATATGTCCTCCAGGTGTTCTATGTGCAGCAATGCCATCGGTAACTACTGATTATATTGGTAACTTTGTATATGAAGACGACGAGTTAAAAATGATTTATCATCCTGAAGGAGTAATTCGTCCAACCCCTTCAAACGCCGATAACGAAACCGAATATGTCTACGATTATTTTATCAAAGATTATTTGGGAAATGTTCGCGTTGTACTAACAGAAGAAAACGCAACATATACCGAGAAGTTTCTCGCAACCATGGAGCTCGTACACCGGCAAATTGAAGAAGATAATTTTGATAACATTGAAGAAACCGACGCTGATTTGCCTTTGGGGTACCCTGTAGACGGTTCTGTAGATCTAAATGAAAAAATCGCTTTGTTATCTTCGGAAAATGGTACGGAAATAGGACCCAGTATGGTCTTGCCTGTAAGGTTGGGAGATAAGGTTAGTCTGAGTACCAATTACTTTTATTCAGAAGATGCTGAAGGTGCCACTTACGACAATTTTAACCTTCTGGTGAATGAGGTTCTTATAGCTTTGGCAGCAAGTGGTGCAGGGATATTGAATCTCAATGAAACACAATTAATAGATATAGCAACTGGTACCGGAAACTACAGCCAGGCAGTTTCAGATTTTATGTCATCCAATTTTGATACTACTGATGTTCAAAGGCCTCATGCTTATTTAGTATGGATGTTATACGATAACGGTATGAAGCTGATCCCGGAAGGCTCGGGTGCTATACGGGTTACTGACCCCAATGAACTCAGAACTATATTGCAAGACGATATAGAAATTAGGTCTGATGGTTATCTACATGCCTATGTAACCAACGGTAGTGCAAAAAGCATGAGTTTTGACAATATGCTCGTATCGTATCTCAGAGGAAAAACAAGGCAAATAAATCATTATTACCCTTATGGATTATCCATCTCCGGACTTGGAGGAGATTATGATGAGTATTTAAATAAATATACATCTAAAGAGTTACAAACTGGAGAGTTTGATCCATCACTTTCGACTGGCCTTGAGATGTTTGACTTTCACGCGCGGTTTTATGATCCCCAATTGGGAAGATGGTTTACACCTGACCCGGCCGAGCAGTTTCACAATCCATATTTGGCGATGGGGAATAATCCGGTGATGTTCACAGATCCCAATGGAGAATCCATCATTTTAGCATCCATTATTATAGGTGCGGCTATCGGAGCTTACATTGGCGGCTCAACGGCAAACGATGGTGATATGAACCCTGGTAATTGGAATTGGGAGTCTGGTCATACATGGGCAGGGATGGGTATTGGCGCAGATGCTGGCGGAGCGGTGGAATGGTTTTGCGGTCGGCGGGCCTGCACTCGCCCAGACGGCCTTTTTTGCAAATTTTGGGGCGAGTGGTACTGCGGCAGCATACACAATTGCAGGTGGTGTTTCAATGGGAGTTGCAGGCTATGGAGCCGGTTTTGGAAGTGCCATGTTAAGAACAAAAGGTGATTGGGGTTACAGTCATCAGGCCGGAGTGTTTGGGGCTCAAGTTGGTGCCACAATTGGTTCGGCCCTTGGCGGTATTTATGGCTTAGCAAAAGGAGTTGATTTTAGTATGCCGGAATATGAAGCCCCGCCAAGTGTGGAATGGAATAAACCGTTGACTGCGAGTACTGGGAATTCCGGGTATGGCATGAGTAATCATAATGGTTATCCTAATGAATTGCAGCAAGATGAACTACAGTATTATAAAACGTACGGTTTTTCGACTGGTAATTTTGTGTCTTCAGAAACCTTTAACTTCCAAGCTGGTTCCCATATCCGATTGGATATAAAGAATATGTCCTATACTGATTTTGCGAGATTCAATGTATCGAATCGTTCTTATTATGAATACAAAAAAAATTGGTTAGGAATAAAAAGACAAGTTTACCCTGGTGGAGATTTTGCATATTGGTTGCCGCCAAGGGGTAGTGTTTCAAAAGATTTTTGGCGGGGGCCTGGAGTACCCAGAAATTGGTCTTTTGAATTCAACTCTATAAGTGACGTTATAAATTTAAGAATCCGTATTTTTAGTAACTGGTTACCAGAATAATTATGATTAAGAATACTTTTTCTCGGTCATTCTTTTGGGTATTATTGTTTATTACAGTTAACCTCTTTTCATGTTGTAGCAAACAGACTGAAAAAATATATTACGATAATGGTAACATAAAAAAATTGTCGGAAAAAGCTTGTGGGAAGTTTGAAGGTATATCGAAAAGCTATTATCGAAACGGACAACTTTCTTCAGTTGGTAAATTTAAAGATGACAATTTTGATGGTGAATGGATATCATACTATCCTTCTGGTGAATTAAAGAGTAAACATGTTTATCGTGACGGAAGCGTAGTTAATATTAATATTTGGAATGTAGACGGGAGACATATGGTAGTAAATGGAAATGGGGAAGCCTTAATTCTTTATCCGGACGGAAGCAGAGCCTCAGAACAAATTTATATAAATAATAAGCTTAACGGTGAAAGTAAAACTTGGTACGACAATGGAAATCTGGAATCAGTAACGCCCTATATTTATGGAGAACCTTGCGGAACTTGGATTTTATACGATAGTACGGGTGCAGTAGAGTCTACTGTAAAACAAGATTTGAATTGCGATTAGTTACTCTTATTCATTAAAATCATTTCAATATACAAGCAATTATCCCATAAAGAATTATAAAGAAAAACTGAACATATTATATTTTTTTCGTCAGACGATAATGAAACCAGACAGTTCAAAGGCTTGGTATAAAGATAAGCGATGGTATACAGATGAAGTTCATCAGTCAAGAATTACCTTTTAGTTTAATCTATGTAGTAGGATTTGATCTCGAAACTTTTAATTTTAACCAGAATTATTCTCAATACATATTAAATTATTTTTACGAAAAATGACCAGTAGATTTATCCACCATTATTAAACTAGAGGGATTTGAATCGAAAATCCCTGAGGTTATACGTAAAACACCTTTTTTAAATAGTTAGATTTAACAAGTGATTGTAACAGTAGTTTTTATCAGTATTTCACCATGTAGTTTTGAGAACGTCGCTTAGTTTCTAATATTGACACTCGTATGGTTTTACTATATTCATGATTCTTCACAAAATATTATAGTAACAATTCAGGACTCAATATTTCAAAGAAATAAAGAATCTAATTTAATTCTATGTAATATTATAAGTTATAAAATAGTTAAAACATGATTGCTACACTTAAACAAATAACTATTCTGATAAGTACTATTCTACTTTTAGCCTGTCAAAAAGAAGAAATTACAGTTGTATGGTGCCACCCTTTTTGAATTTTAATGGGTAAGTTTGGAGGATGGAGTTGATACTAAGCTGGATTCCGCAGCAGCACAGATGCTGCGGAGCAGATTGACTAACATTTCGTCTCTCCGTATAGCATTTTTGAAAAATTAAATCGACCCCGGCGAATTCGTGTCGTGCCTTCTTTTTTTTCCAATAAAACTAAATGAAGCTTCCAAAATGTGAATTGTACGTGGAAAGACATCAAAAAACAAACATAAAGCTAAGGCAATAGTCATTCCCCAAAGCACCATCAGGTTGGCGTAGAAAGTATCTATAAACCGTCCATAAAAGTTTTTCGCTGGAGCGTAAAAGTGAGCTCCGAAAAAATCACTGTTGTATGGCATGAGGTAAATCAAATCCTTCTTTTGAATCAGCTCCCCATTGTACTCGGCGATATAGTTCATATCGTTTCGGTTGGTAGCGAAACTCTCGAGCTGGTCGTTTTTGTAATTGTCAAAAAGTTCTTTATACTCCGCATTCTTGTCTTCTGTGCGGGTCATGGCATAGATCGTCTCTTCCTTTTCAGTGTCGGCTTTGAGATACACGCGCTTGTAATGTTCAGTAAGTAAGTCCAGGTGATTCAAAAGACTTTTTAATACTTCATCGTTTATCCTTTCCGGGGTCAGATCGTTTACTTTTTCAAATTTCAATCCTTGCAGGAAGGCATTTTCTTTGTTTAGCTCGTTTCTGAGTAAGGTAAGATTTTGGTCAAGTTCGACAGTAGCTGCGTCATCGTCAATAATTCGGCTGGTTACAGCTACTTTGTTTTTGAGCTCGGTTACCCAATAGTCTTTTTTCCAGTTTGAAAATTTCTTCCTCTTTTCAAGTTCAAAGAACTCCTTTTCGTAGTCATTCCATTTAAACTGTGTTACTGCAATTGCTTCATAAGCCCATCGGCTGGCCATAATATTTCCAATCCATGGAACCCCGTCTTGAGATGCGAAAATTGGGTTAAGCCTGTCGAATTTTACAATTATTCCGCTGAAAAGCAGCTGAGGAATAATGATAATTGGGATTAGGATATAAATAACCTTGGCCGAGTTAAAACTCGATGATATATTGAGACCTAAGAGGTTGGCAAAAGAACATGTGCTGAACAGTATCAGCCAATATTGAAGGGTCATTCCCTGTATTTCTAAAACGAAGTTTCCGATTATTACAAACAGGAACATTTGCAAGGCAGAAATACCAAGCATAATAGAGATTTTACTGTACAGATAACTTCCCTTGCTGAGGTTCAAAAACGACTCGCGCTTTCTGATTTTCTTATCTCGAATGATCTCTTCCGAGCTTACCGTCAGCCCAATAAACAATGCCACGATAACCGAGATAAAGATGTAAACGGGTATGTTTTCGTTTTCACGAAATATATAGCTATCCTGGCCTGCCGGTATAAAGAATCGCATAAAAAATGCAAGGATCAATGCCAGGGCAGGGGCTTCGAGTAAGTTTATTAAAACGTATTGCTTATTGGTAAGTTTTGAAAGCAAATCGCGACGTATAAAAACGCCAAACTGCTTTATTTTTCCAGGAATGGTGAAGTGAGTCTCTGGTGTGGCCAGGCGCTCTTCTTCCAGTTCAGGAGTTATTTCAATGTTTTCAATATAGAGCTTGTTCCACTCTGTTGGGGTAACTTTTCGCTGGTGGGTGAGGTTTCCAAATTCATCAACTACCTTGGCTTCAATAATGTTAAAAACATCTTCGGTTTTTACATTTCCACAAGTAAGGCATTCAGCCTCTTCGCAGTTAATGTGATTAACCATTCGTTTAAAATAAACGAGGCTGTCTACCGGGTTGCCATAATAAATCGGGTAACCGCCATTATCCAGAACGAATAGCTTATCAAACATTTTAAAAATGTCTGATGATGGTTGGTGGATTACAACAAAAATAAGCTTGCCTTTCAGGCTCAGCTCTTTTAGTAAATCCATAATATTTTCAGAATCGCGCGAGGATAAACCCGAGGTTGGTTCATCAACAAAGAGCACTGCCGGTTCACGTATTAATTCGAGGGCGATGTTCAGTCTTTTTCGCTGACCACCACTGATTGTCTTGTCAAGCGGATTTCCAACTTTCAGGTTACGCGTTTCGCTCAACCCGAGCACCGATAGCATTTCTTCTACCATCTCGGTAATCTCTTCTTTACCCTTTTGGCCAAAGCAGAGTTTTGCGTTGTAAAAAAGGTTTTGAAAAACCGTAAGCTCATCAATGAGCAAATCGTCCTGTGCTACATATCCTATAAGACCTTCTATTTCGTCTTTTTCATGGTGAATATCTATTCCATTGATTCGAACAAAACCTGAAGAAGGTTTTAAATTTCCGTTTAATACATTGAGCAGCGTTGATTTTCCGCTACCGCTGGCACCCATGATTCCTACTAGTCGGCCAGATTCTTCGTCAAGATTAATTTCGTGAAGACCAATATTGCCTCTTTTAAATTTGTATTCGAGGTCTCTGGTTTGAAAGCTGATTTGTTCCCTGCTGTCGTCCTGAAGAAAAGTACCGATTATATCGCTGTAGTAAATGGGCTTAATTTTCGCACCGCGTATAGAAGCACCTTGATTTAGTACATAAAACCGATCGTTGTAAATAACCTGGCCGGAGATGTTGTAACTTCCATCGCCACGGTATTTAAGAAAATGGAGGTTGATACTCGGGATGCGTAATACGCGAATATACCCTTCAATTCCTTCAGATAGATAATGCTTCCCAAAGCCGGCACCCGAATCGGTGCTGTCGGTAATATACATCACATTTGGGGACTCGATAAGCTCAGTTTCGCGTTCTTCAACAAAGAATCGTGCGAGCTCGTACTCTGACATATCAAAGTTAAAGGTAGAGGCTACCGTATCAATAAATTCTTGCTCAAGTTCGCGCACCTCATCGTGTGAGTGAATAAATTCAAGCAGTCTAATAAGTACAATGGTTTTCTGTCTCTGGGTAAGTTCCTCGTTAATTTGCGTACAAATACGAAGTATTTTAACGCTGTTTACAGAAGTACGCTTCTGCTCCCCGTCTTTAATTTTCGAAATTTTTTGATAGCTCTCCAGATACTCCTCAAAGAGATCCATGTATTTGCTAAACAGCTTTTTTGGTAATCTTTCTTTAAGAAATGACTCTACAATTTGGCGGCCATTGAGCGTATCTTCCTTTTGGTAAGGATCTACACGTGCAATGATTGCAAAGAGTTGAATAAGTGCCTTGAGTATTCTTTCGCTCATAGTTGGGGGATGAAAACAAAAAAAGCGTCCCGGATAAGAGACGCTTTAGCACTTTTTTTAGTGTTGTACTAGCGTTCAAATCCAATGAGTAATACGGCGCAGCCTGACTTTTGTTTCGTAAGATCGAGTTTAGCCTCAATTCTACCTTCTATGGTAGATTGTACCTCAAAATCCCAGTAGGGAGCATTGTTGTGTGATGCGTTAATAAACAGTGTGTTACCATCCTGATCGAATAGCGAAAACTGGAGTTGATCTTTTTCCATTCCGGCGAAAGCCACAATACGATACTTAGACCCACCGTAAAATGTGGTATTAAATTCTGCGATCTGATCGTCAAATATCAAAGCGCGGTAAGTTTGACCATCCGAGATAAATTTTTCGTTTAAATACTGTTTTGCATAATATGCTGTAGAGTCGCATTGAGCGAAAGTTTCGCCAGCAAGAACACTAAGAAACAGAAAAAGGAAGATGCGAATATTTTTTTTCATGACTTTATTCTGTGATTGAAGCTCTTAATCTTTTGAGTCTTGAACTTATTTCTTTCAATTGTTCATCGGTTAATTTAAAGGTCGATTCGCTGGTTATAACCGTAAGACGTTCTTCAGAATTTGTTTCTGGCTGCTTAAAGGTGTAATCGTGACTTACCGCTTTAAAAACGGTTTTTAAACTATCAAACTGGGCTCTTATTACACCAGAATTAAAGTTGTCATCGGCTGTGGTTTCCAATACATCACATAGAGTAATAATTGCTTTTTTCTGAGCTGCCAACCGACTGCGGGCTGCTTCATTACCCGCATTTGCCGTTAAGGACGTAAGGTACGAGGCCTCAACCCACCCGCCTGCAAGAATCAATGCAGCCAGATCATATCTATCATTTTCTTTAAGATATTTGTCGGAAGCTTCAAAAAACTCACCACTAAGAATAAGTAGCGAGTCAGCATTACCCACATTTGAACCAAGGCGGGTTATGATTTCAGAATCCATGGCTCCTTTTATTTCCAACTCTTCGGCAAGATTTTCAACTGCTTTAAAATATCGAAGTGATGCCTGACTATCATCATAAAGTGAAGAGTAAGCCATTTCAGTGCCGTACACTCCCAAATTTAGGGCGCGCTGATTCTTAGAGACATAAGTCGCGGCTTTAGAAGGATTATTAAGCACTTCCTTGTTATAACTGGCTTCAGATTCTTTAATTAATATAGCCGTTTGAATGGGCGATGGAATACTAAAGAGTTTTCCGGCTACATTTACAAACTCGGTCTTTGTGCTATCGATTTCAACACTAGCCATCTCGCCACTGCTCACAGTTTGCTCATCACAGGCTGAGAAAAAAGCCACGCTAACGCAAATAATACCAAAAAGCTTAAATTTTTCTGAGTAGATCATAGTTTTACAAGGGTTGGTTGAAATTACAGATAATCTTTTTCATTTCATCCTTATGTTTTAATACTTATTCCCAGATACTTGTTCTTTTTAAAGTAAATGAAAGTACCACTGCAGCAATGATTACTGCAATAAGGTACATTCCTGCTTCAAACCATTCTGCGAAAATCACTTTACCTGTGAGGAATAAAACGCCATAGGCAAGCACAACAGAACTTATCCAACATACGAGAAGTGCGGGTATATTGTTTTGACTTTTTTTGGTTTTGTCTCTAAACGCCGTCCAATTCCCATCGGGCTTTACTTGATCGTAAAACTTCTGGAGCGTTTCATTCGATTCTGGTTTGGTAAAATACGTAGCCACTATCCACGCAACTGTGGTAAATAATACGGTAAAAAAGAAACTATCGGGAAATTCCCAGTGAAAGATAAATCGAGAAACTGCATAAGCCACAAAAGGCGCTATAGTTGCAACAATTTCACTCCAGGCATTTATTCGCCACCAGTACCAACGCAGAATCAGAACCAACCCTAAGCCTGCTCCACATTCCATAATAAATGACCAAACCCCGCTTATCGAATTCATTTGAGTCGTAACTGCAAGCCCGAGCGCCATTAATGCGAGGGTTACTATGCGCGACGCCGCAACAAATCGCTGGTCGCTCGCATTGGGATTGATAAATCGCTTGTAAACATCGTTTACTAAATAACCCGCGCCCCAGTTGAGCTGGGTAGAAATTGTGCTTAGGTAGGCGCCTAGAAACGATGCGAGTAAAAGTCCTTTTAATCCCATTGGCAAGAAGTCACGCATTGCCCATACATATCCTTTACCGAATTCGCCGGCAGCGATACCGGGATTTTCGATAGGACTGATGGAAGGGTAAATAACCAGACAAGAAAGTGCAACAAGAATCCATGGCCATGGGCGCAGGCAGTAATGCGCAACTTGAAAAAGAAGTGTGGCATAAACAGCTCCTTTTTCTGTTTTTGTGCTCATCATGCGTTGTGCTACATAGCCACCACCGCCAGGCTCCTGTCCAGGGTACCAGCTAGACCACCACTGTATGCCGATATAAGCAAGGAAAGCTCCGGCACTAATGGCGAGTGTATTTCCATCAAGGTTGCCATTGCTAAGCGAGGGGAAAAAATTGAACGTTGATTCAGGTAAGGCTGATTTTAATCCAGCAATGCCACCTACCTCAGGACTGCTTACTACAATAATGGATAGAATAATAGTACCTGTAATCGCGAAAATGAACTGTACCACATCGGTAACTGCCACTCCCCAAATTCCTGATATGGAAGTGTAGGCTGCTGCCAATAACATGGTAGCTCCCAAAACCATATAGACGGTTCCCGTTTCTAGGCCAAAAAATTCTTGAATAATAGATATCATCGCCAGATTTACCCACCCAATGATCAGTACATTCATAAATAGCCCGAGATAAACTGCTTTAAACCATCGCAGTATGGCGGCGGGTTTGCCTCCGTAGCGCAGTTCAATAAGTTCTATTTCTGTTAATACACCGGCACGCCGCCACAATTTGGCAAAGAAAAATGTGGTAAGCATTCCTCCCGCCAGGAAACTCCACCAAAGCCAATTACCTGAAATTCCACTTTGACCTACGAGCTCAGTTACTGCCAGCGGTGTGTCTGCTGCAAAGGTTGTTGCCACCATCGAAATTCCGGCAATGAGCCAAGGCATATTTCTATCACCAAGGAAGAAACTGAGTAAGCTTTTAGATGCCCTTTTGCGGAAGTAGAGCCCTATTAACAAGCTAAAAATCAAAAAGGCAGCTATAATCGACCAATCTATCCAGTGTAATCCCATATTCTTGTTCTGAGCACGCAAAATAACCAGTCATTCTCTACGTTTTTTGAGTGTTGGTAAAAACTTGCCACTATTGGATGTTGGTAATTTGGTCTAAATTTGTCCATTCATTTTCTCAGAAAATCAAAAAGTCAGCTTGAAAACCTATTTCGCCGAGATTCTTCTTCCGCTTGCCGTTCCAAATTCATTCACTTACCGCATTCCACAAAACATGGAGCCGTACGTACATTTGGGGTTGCGGGTAGTGGTGCCTTTCGGCAAACAAAAGTTGTACACGGGAATCGTGATTTCCATTCATGAAGATCCTCCGAAATCTTATCAGGCCAAGTACATAGATTCGCTTCTGGATGATGACCCAATTGTTACCCCTGAGCAAATTAAATTTTGGGAATGGATGGCTGCCTATTACCTCTGCAACCGGGGCGATATTCTCATGGCCGCTCTACCGGCTGGCCTTCGGCTTGCAAGCGAATCAAAATACGTGCTCAACCCAGCTTTTGATGGAGATTTATCGCCTTTTAATGAGCGCGAATGTTTATTGCTTGAGACACTGGCGTCACGTGAAATCCTTGATAGCAAAGAAGTTTCTGATGTATTGGGAATCAAAAGTATCCAGTCTACGCTCAAGAAACTTCTCGATGGAGCCGCTATAATGATTATGGAAGATCTTAAGGAGCGATATACGCCAAAGATCGAATCGTATGTGAAATTGGCGGAAGCCATAGCCGATGAGGATGGATTAAAAGCAGCTTTTAATGCATTGCAAAATGCCTCGCGACAGGAGGAGTTGCTGATGGTTTATTTGCAAATGAGCGACTATTATAGCAAGGATCTAAAGGATGTAAAGAAAACCGTTCTTCAAAAACATGCCAATGCGACTTCCTCGACGGTAAAAGAGCTGGTTAAAAAAGGAATTTTTGAGCTGGAAGAGCGGGAGGAAGGTCGTTTGCCGACAGCACCGGATAACGCTGTAGCTGAGGTAGAACTAAATGATTTTCAGACGAAAGCATTCGAAGAGATCAAAAGCTTTTTTGAAACCAAAGACACGGTTTTATTACATGGAATCACTTCTTCGGGAAAAACAGAGATTTATACGCGCCTTATTCGCGAGGAGCTAGATAAGGGAAAACAGGTGTTGTACATTCTTCCCGAAATTGCCCTTACAACCCAAATGATCCAACGCCTCCAGCGCTACTTTGGAAATAAAGTGACTGTTTATCATTCAAAATTTAATCAGAATGAGCGGGTTGAAATATGGAATTTGGTGCTGAAAAATGATGGTGAAAATGGCAGCCTGATTTTGGGAGCCAGAAGTGCAGTTTTTCTGCCTTTTGCAAACTTGGGATTGGTAATAGTGGATGAAGAACACGAGAATTCTTTTAAGCAGTTTGAGCCGGCTCCGCGATACCACGCCCGCGATTCGGCTATTGTTTTGGCTGCGATTCACAAGGCAAAAACACTGCTGGGGTCGGCAACGCCATCTTACGAATCAATCCATAACGCCAAGCTTGGAAAGTATGGGTATGTTATGCTAAATGAGCGTTACGGAGGTATGGAGCTACCGGAAATTACCACAGCTTCGTTGAGCAAAAAGAATGCTCCATCGGGATATTTTACACAAGAACTGCTCAAAGAAATTACAACCTCTCTTGATCTGAAAGAACAAGTTATTCTATTCCAAAACCGGAGGGGTTATGCGCCTGTACTGCTATGCGAAATGTGTGGTTGGTCGCCCGAGTGCACCCGATGTGATGTGACGCTTACTTTTCACAAAGCGCAAGATCGTCTCGTGTGCCATTATTGCGGAA
Source organism: uncultured Cryomorphaceae bacterium (assembly GCA_963748925.1). Classification (GTDB taxonomy): domain Bacteria; phylum Bacteroidota; class Bacteroidia; order Flavobacteriales_D; family Cryomorphaceae; genus Cryomorpha. The sequence goes on from CAVVKG010000008.1 coordinate 221,399, forward strand.
GCAAATACCAGACTCCACATATTTGCTCGGCTTGTGGTTCGCACAAGCTTAAGCTCGCCGGGTTCGGAACGGAGAGAATAGAAGAAGAGATTCTTATCCATTTTCCGGAGGCAAAAGTTGCCAGACTAGATCTGGACAGCACCAGAAGTAAATACGGCTATCAGAAAATTCTAAGTGATTTTCAAGACGGGTTTATCGATATCCTTATTGGTACCCAGATGGTAACCAAGGGATTGGATTTTGGTAAAGTGAATTTGGTAGGAATACTCAATGCGGATTTACTTCTTAAATTTCCGGATTTTAGAGCGACCGAGAGGGGTTTTCAACTTATGACCCAAGTTGCAGGTAGAGCGGGGAGAAGACAGAAGCGGGGGAAAGTAATTATCCAGAGCCACGACCCCTCTCAGTGGGTTATTCAGCAAGTTGTGCAAGGAAATTTTGAAGCTGTAGCTAATCAGGAATTGAAAGAAAGACAAAAGTTTGTCTACCCCCCGTTTTCGCGGCTTATACAGCTTACGTTTAGGCATAAACAGCTTGAGTTGGTTGACTACTGCGCAGCACTATACCACAAGGAGTTATTGGGTTTCTTGACCGAAGCCAATATCCTGGGTCCTGAATATCCTGCAGTGGCGAGGGTTAAGAATAGGTTTAACAAGAACATCATCATCAAAATTGACCGCCAGCAAAGTGTTGCTGCTGTAAAGTCAAGGCTCCTTGAATTGAACAACCGTTTTTTTGCAGATGCACAATTTCGGGCTGTACGGCTTATTATCAACGTCGACCCTCAATAGGTAAGTCAAATTCTAGTATCTTTCGCGCCTTAAACGAATAGCTTGAAAAACATATTTGGTCAGTGGATTTTCTTGAAACGCCTGGTGATTTCCATTCTTGGAATGATAACCTGGCCGAGGTTTGTATGGACAAACAAATCTGTTGTAGCAGGTTTGGACGTTTTACAAAACCTGCCATCTAAAAATGTAATTTTCGTTTCAAACCATCAAACCTACTTTGCAGATGTGATGCTCATGTATCACGCATTTAGTGCGGCGAAATGGAAAATGAAAAGAGGAATTAGGAACCCACTTTACTTACTCGCTCCCAAAACAACCGTTTTTTATGTTGCTGCATTGGAAACTATGAAAAGTGGTTTTTTACCGAAGCTCTTCGCGTATGCGGGGGCTGTATCGATTCAGCGCACCTGGCGTGAATCGGGAAAAGAAATAAACCGTGACGTAAACCCGCAAGATCCTGAGAGGATAGGAAAGGCTATTAAATCAGGCTGGCTCGTTACATTCCCTCAGGGCACCACCAAGCCTTTTGAGCAGGGGCGAAAAGGTACTGCTCACTTGATCAAGCAATACAAACCGATCGTTGTTCCCGTTAATATAGACGGATTTCGGCGCGCATTTGATAAGAAAGGCTTGAAGATAAAAAAGCGCGACTCACGCTTACTGATGAAATTTTACGACCCTCTGGATATTGATTATGATGCCCCTGCAGAAGATATTCTGAATCAGGTAATGTACGCCATAAGGCAGAGCCCGGAGTTTATGAAGGTGAATTTAATGCCTGATGAAATTGAGAAATAGGTTTCGTGAATTGGCAATGGGCAATTGGCCACTTCATGATATAGGTTGAAAGGCTTCCTACCTATTGACTAGAGACCAACTAAATCAATTTCCAAGTGCAGTATTCTTAGCAACAGGGTAAGCATTGAAAGTGCCAAGACCCTTGCAAACCAATTTCATATCATTGTTTTCGCAATAGATATTTCCTTCAGAACTTATCAATCTGTTTCCTTCAAAGACCACCTCGCCAACACCAACGAGTTTATCTCCTGGTTTTACCGGAGCGTAATAGTTGATTTTAAATTCTACAGTGCTTACCAGTCGATCTTTCTCAACGGCGAGTGAAAGCGCGGATACACCCAGAATGCCATCCATCATCGCAGCAACAGCCCCACCATGGGCAGCACTGGGGTTTGATAGATGGTCTTCTGTAATATGCATTCGGTATTCAACTTTGCCGGGTTTAATTACCTTGAGTTCAAGTCCAATTAAAAGTCCGAATTTGTTTATCTCGTTGTACTTTTTAAGTATGGGGTTCATTTTTTATTCATGCTTTTTAATACACTTCAGGGCAGAAGTCAGATAGAGTCTCTCAAAATACCAGGTTGGCTTTATCGACAGGTTCTATTTAATATCCTGCTGCTGTATCATCTGCTCTCGGATCTCCACAGCTCTGCAATTTATTTTGATCATTTACCAAAATCGCGTCTACTCTGCCAAGCGATGGAAAGTAGTCGATTTCGTGTTTTAAACTCTTTAGTTGGTCAATTAGTTCAGGATCAAATCTATTTTCTTCCAGAAATATTACATCAGGCAACCACTGGCTGTGGAATTTTGGAGCAGCTATGGCTTCTTCCAGATTCATATTAAACACCGCGGTGTTCATTATCGTCTGAAATACGGAGGTAATAATGGTTGACCCTCCCGGAGATCCTGCTACCAAAAACAGTTGCTTATTTTTCTCTACAATGGTGGGCGTCATAGAGCTGAGCATCCGTTTCTGTGGGGCTATGGCATTAGCCTCTCCACCTAATAGTCCAAAAAGGTTTGGAGTGCCAGGCTTGGAGCTAAAGTCGTCCATCTCATTATTTAAGAAGAAACCTGCACCTGTCACCACTATTTTACTACCATAATTACCATTCAGCGTTGTAGTTATCGACACGGCGTTTCCTTCCGCATCTACTACCGAAATATGGGTGGTTTCAGTTGACTCAACATTGATTTTTCCCCCTTTTATTTTCGAGCTTGGAGTGGCTTTGTCTGGGTCGTAATCTTTCATTCTGCCTTCCAGATATTTAGTATCCGTAAGCGTTTGATGAGGCACTTTATAAAAGTCTGGATCACCGAGATAAACAGAGCGATCGGCATAAACTCTGCGCTCCATTTCGGTAATCAAGTGAATATATTCTACAGAATTATGCTGGATAGATTCAGTTTCTGACGCTTCCCACATTTTCAATAAGTTGCTCAAGTGCAATTCCGCCGCTTGAAGGAGGAGGGAAGGAATAAATGGTATATTCATTAAAATCAAAGCTTATCGGCTTCCGCCAAATGGGTTTGTAATTTGCAAGGTCCGCTTTTGTAATTAATCCGCCACCGGCTTTCATTTCTTCTGCTATCAGGTTGGCTGTTCGGCCCGTGTAAAATTCTGACTCTCCGTTTTGGGCAATTCGCTTTAAAGTTTGGGCAAGATTAGGTTGTTTAAGAATATCGCCTTCTTTCCAATTGCCGCTTTTAGCAACAAATGGTATTTGATTTCTATTACGTATCTTAAATTCTTCTTGGTGCTTCGTAAGCAGCTTTGCCTGATTTTCAGTTATCTCAAATCCGTTTTCAGCGAGCTCAATTGCTGGGGCTATGAGTTTTACCATTGGCAGGCGACCATGTTTTTTGTGGCTTTCGAATATTCCGCTCACCGAACCGGGCACACCAACAGACATGTGTGTATTTAGACTTTTCCCGGGAATTATATTTCCATCCTCATCGAGATACATATTGGCTGTAGCCAGAGCAGGAGCTTTCTCTCTATAATCGAGGGTGCTAGTGGTGCCATCTGCCAATCGCAAAACCATAAAGCCACCACCACCTATATTTCCTGCACGCGGATAGCACACTGCCAATGCCCATTGAATAGCTACCGCCGCGTCAACAGCATTCCCTCCCTGACTTAAGATCTCGGCTCCAATTTTCGCCGCTGCGGGATGTGCACACGACACTGCAGCATCCAGATTGTTCAGGCTTTTTCCCAAACTGATCTTGGTATCAACTTCTTGAGCAAACCCAGCCAAAAAGAAAAATAACCCAATAGCAACTCCAATTATTCTATTCATCTATTACTTCTATTTTCATCACCAAAGGTTTTTTTGGCCATTCACTTTCATCAGTTTCTACTAGGGACATTTTTTCTAGAACATCCAGTCCTTCATAAATCTCACCAAATACGGTGTGTTCACCGTCTAAATGGGGCGCGCCTCCTATGGTTTTGTAAATATTTCTCTTCCATTCAGGGATATCTATTTCGTGGTCGCGTTCGAGTGCCATCAACTGTGGTTCCACAAAAGTTTGACCTTGTACCAAGTAAAAATTATATGCTGATGAATTCTTTTCCGGGTTTTCTTCATAGCGGCGTGCCATCGCCAAAGCTCCTCTTTTATGGATATTTTTGGGTAAAATTTCTGGAGGAAGTTCATATCGGCCAATTAGTAAACGCTTAATTTCTTCTTGTTCCTTGTCGTTATTGCCTCCTTGAACCACAAAATTTTCTACAATTCTTGTAAATTCGGTGTTGTTGAAATAGTCGCGTTTAACCAGCATCAAAAAGTTGGCGGTATGAATGGGGGTGTCCTCAAAAAGGCGAATTTTTATTGTTCCAAGACGGGTTGTAAGCTTCACCTTTCTTTCAGGATTCTCTTCGAAATACTGTTTTAAAAATCCCTCGGCATTTTCAGATTTTAAAATCGGAAACTCTCTCTTGGTTTTGGTGGTATCTAAATTCTTTTTCTGATTCTGAGAAGAGTCAACTTTTGTGGTTTTTACCTCGTTTTTTGAAATTTCCTCTCCACCCTGTGAGCCGCAACCCAGCAGTATAGCAATGGAAAAAAAGACAACCCAACTTTTTCCTTTCCAAATGTCACTCATTATTCTAATGTATCGTCGTACTCTTCAATTTTTTCGTGATGCGTTTCGTTCTGTTCTGCGCCGTTGAGTGTCCGGTGTCTTGGTTTTACAAGCTTTGCTTTGCCTTTGATTTCAAGAGGATTGTTATATGTACCTTTTTCGATAACAGCATGCCATACTCCATCAAATGGAATGGTAAACTCTACAGGAGATTTTTCTGCATAACCACCATAATATCGGAAAGTTCTGCCGCCTTTGTATTGATTAATCTGGCTGGCGTGAACCATTAAAACTTTGGTAGGCTTATCAAAATCTATAACAATGCGCTCTTTTGCTTTGGCATTAAATGGCTGGTGTAAGAATTTCATAACCTTAAATTTAGAGTCATAATGTACGAAAATTCTTTAACTGATAACGAAAAAAAGAAAAGCGAACTGCCTATGGCGTGTTCGCTTTTCGGTGCTCTGCTCAAAGCAACCATCAGAAGATTTTTTCCCTTTCGGGATATACTAAAGGTAAAGATATAATGTTCTCAAACCCACACTTTCCAATCATCGCATTAGCTCAATTAAGGAACGGTAGAAAAAGATAATCGTGCGGGAGAGCTACGGTGATTCCTCACCGAAAATAAGGATGGAAAGGTGTTTTTTAGCCTTTTTTATTTGGTAATATCTGGTATTCAAAAACTACACGATCGTCGTATCCAAGTGGGTAGGCGTGAAATTTTCTTGGACTCCTAATTGTAATGCTGAGTTGGGCTTGTTTTTGAACATGCTTTGGAGCAACTTTAAAAAAGAGAATATTCCCAGATTGCCATTTGTCGCCATGGAGCTTATACTCAAGCGGCATTCCCTCAGGATCGTGCGCTTGAACAATGAACTCCACAGTCATGTCAGGGTGTAGATTACAATTGGTCTTTACTCTTCTCGGTTTTCCGGGTACCCACATGTTTCCAAGGCTGTCTTTGATATACTCTACTCTTGGGTAGCCTTCTTTGCCAATTTCCATGAGGCTGCGAAATGCTGTAATCTTTGAGCGCAGCTCGCCTGAAATACCGAGAATAAGGTGTTTTTGATAGACTAAAAGTTCTCTTCTCTGCATATCGGGGTGGCGGTACTTTTCCAGGATTTTCAAGTAGGCTAGTAACTGATCACGATCGGTAAAAGCAGCTTGAAAATCTCCAATCCAGTTCTGCGAAATCAAGTCGTAAAGATCCTCGTAAGGGGCATAGTACAGAAGTCGTTCTTCACCTGAGTTTGGAGCAGAGTCGGTCTCTGACTGGGCTTTGCGCTCATTCCACATGTCTACGCGCGCTGCAGGGATACCGCATTTTTCGGGCCATTCGGTTCCTAAGTTGCGCTCCAGACTGTATTCTAAAAAGTCTCGTAAAGCATTCTCTGAATCTTTTATCGATTGTCCTATATCCATTTCATCATCTGTTTCGTGATAGGTTAGACGCAGAAAGGAGGTTTGGTTGGCTTATTAACATTTTCAAGTCTTATCTTTGCTTCATGAAAAATATTCTAATTCTAGTGGTTTCTTTGTTCTCAACAACGTTTGTTTTGGCTCAGGTGGATGATAATGGGGCTGAATATCGGGAGTTTTGGTCAAAAACGGAAGCGGAATTTAAAAGCCCGGAAGAAAGTCCGCTGCCGACAGATGAAATTGCGGACTTTGACAGCATTCCACGATACCCTTACAATCCGAAATTTCGGGTAGAAGCCAGGTGGGAAGAGCGCAAATATGAGAAGCCTTTCAAAATTGAAACCTCAGATTCAAGAAAGGCTATGTATCAGAAAGTTGCCTTATTACACTTTAAAATTGGAGCAGACTCTTTGCAATTAGCGGCATACCGCAGTCTGGACTTAATGAGAAATCCGGCTTATGAGGATTACATTTTCCTTCCTTACACCGATGAAACCAATGGATTTGACACCTATGGTGGTGGGCGTTATATTGATTTTATTAAACCCCAGGAAGATTCTGTAATCGTAGTTCTTGATTTTAATATGTCCTACAATCCTTATTGCGCATACAATGATGGATATTCTTGCCCTATACCTCCAGGGGAGAATAACTTAAAAGTAAAGATAGAGGCAGGTGCCCAGTATGAATGAAATTTGCAATAGGAAACTAGCGAACCTCCAGGTTATCTCGATAAGCCTCTAGAAGCTAGCGTGTGAGATTCTTAAAGTTTGAAAGTAAGGATAAAGCAACTGTAGAGAAAATCTCATCTAAAAACCAAATACTAGTTTGGCAATCGCACTTCTGAAATAAAGTCTGGCCAGTTAAATAAAAGAGCTATCTCTTACTTCTCAGATTCCTGAGTCCAAACCCGTTCGGTTACCGCTTCGCCATTTTTGAAATAAAATATTCCGCCCCATCCGTGCACTACTTTTTTATACTCATTACCTATACCGTCTGATACAATTATTCGTTTGGTAATGGTTTTATTTCCTTCAGTATATACTTCTTCAGTAACACCGTTAGGGTAGCGATCTCCGAGTTCTTTACGAAAATCTTCTGTGCTCAGTATTGCTACGTCGCCTTCCATTTGGGTTTTGGCTGGCTGCGATTCCTTGCGCTCTTTTTCTAGCTCGCGCTCACGTTCCATACGTTCGCGCTCCTGATTTTCCCATTTTTCAAGCTTCTCTAGTCTCTCCTTTTCAGATTCTGGCTCCGGAGTGTCCTTTTCCGGCTGAATTGTCTTTTCAGGTGCTTTCTTTATCTGCTCTTTTCTCGTTTCTGCTTTCTCTGCAGCCCGAAGAGTTTCAAGCGTATCTTTCATCGAAAGTTCGATGTCAGCTATAATTACTTTTGGATAAACGTTATAAGGCCTGCGTTCTTGAGCTTGCTCGTAACTGCGAATAGCCTTCAAATAATGTCTTTCCTTAAAAAGTTCATGACCATTCTGCATAATTGTCTGAAAGGCAACATCACTGCTGGCCTCTTTTTCTTCGTTTTCAGCAATGTTAATGCGTTCCTTCGTAGAAAGTTGGGCAAAATCTTCCTGACCACTTACGGCCGTAATAGATAAAATAGAAAGAGAAAAAATGGAAAGAATAAAACGAGTCATAGTTTGGTTAAATTTCAATTTATAAACGATTAATATTTCACTATGTTTCAACCTTAATGCCTTTTATTGTTTTATCATTTGATTTAAAAAAGGCAAAGTAGGATAAAAGTGCACCAAAGATGTAGCATAAGATATCCATCGTATCCGCTTCAAAAGCCATGCCGTAATAAGGAAAAACACCCTCGAAGGCTACGATGCAATATACAGTGGTAATTATCAATTCCTTATAGGATATTCTTAAATTAAGCTTTAGAATTTCATTTGCGGCATTAATCCCCAAAATGAGAAATGGTATGAGGATAATATCTTTACCATAGAATCGAATAGTTTCTGAGCCTACTCCATACGATTGCATAAAATGCAACAAAAGGTAAGTACCTGACAGAATAAATAAAGATATGTTTTTTGTGGTACTCAACTATCCGGATATTAATGCTATGAGCCACACTATAAACGATAAAATGGCCATGTAAATTGTGAAAAGAATATTCCCAATGGCAAAAAGTAGGCGGTAAAAGGGGTTGCTGGATTCTTGTAAATTTTTAATTTTTCGCGCCACTTTCGATTCGTTTGCCAACATGTGGGCTGTTCGCTCCTTCTTATCCTGTATGCGCCTCTGTTCTGCTATTAGTTCAGGGTCTGTAAGTGCATTGCAATGCGTGCAATGCGTTTTTGTAGAGTCGGTCCACTTGCCGCAAGCTATACATTTTCGCTCATTCAGCATTTGCGAATTTATTTGGTTAAAGCTTTTTTGGCAAGGGACTAATCAAATCAGTTTCATCCCGCTCAAGCAATTTTTTAGGAACCAATTTTTTGATCTCTTCCACTAATATGTTAATAATACTAATTTTAAGCTGGGCTCGGGTATGCACTAAGCTTATTTCGCGTGTGGGTTGCGGATGCTCAATGGGTTTAATATTGGCGCGGTCTGACTCGTTTAAGTCTAGAGCAGTAAGATACGGAACAAGTGTCATTCCAAAACCCTGGTTTGCGAGTTTGATTAAGGTTTCAAAATTCCCGCTTTCAAACTCCATAAGCTGACTGCTATTCCCACTTTGCGTAAATGCTCCTTCACAAAGGTTTATTACATTGTCTCTAAAGCAATGACCATTTTTGAGTAAGAGAATATCACGTAGCTGCAATTCGCTGTGGAGAACAAAAGATTCTTTAACCAATCGGTGGCCTTGAGGTATATATGCCATAAAAGGCTCGTAATAAAGAGGTTTTTCTATTATTCTCGCTTTTTCAAGCGGGGTTGCCAAAATTCCGGCGTCTAACTGATCTTTATCCAGCTTGTCTAGAATTTGGTCAGTTTGAAGCTCCTCAATCTTTAAATGAATATCCGGATAATCGTTGGTTATTTTTCGTAGAAAACGGGGGAGCAAGGCCGTCGAAACAGTAGGAATAATCCCTAATCGGAAATCTCCCGATATTTGTCCTTTACTACTTTTTACAATTTCATCGATTCGAGATGCCTCCAATAGAGCAAGTCTGGCCTGGGTCAAAATTCTCTTTCCTATTTCCGTGGGCTCCACAGGATGCTTGCTTCTATCAAAAATAAGAATATCGAGCTCTTTTTCCAGTTTGCTAATTTGCATGCTTAGCGTTGGCTGTGTTACGAAACAATGGTCTGCTGCCGTCGCAAAATGTCGGTAAGTATCTACTGCAACGACATATTTCAATTGAATAAGAGTCATTTATAAAATCTATTAAAATGAAATTTATTATCGACAAAACTAAAACAATTATTCCGTTTAATTGAAACCTTTTGAGGCTATTTTAGTAGATATGGAAAGATAAAAAACCCCATTTAAATGAACTACTCTTTCAGAATTTTCACCCTCTGCCTGCCAATTTTAGTCTTGGTTTCCTGTGATAAAGATCCGGAACAAACGGGTTGTACAGATCAGTATGCGGTAAATTATGACCCCGGAGCACTTAAAGAAGACGGATCCTGTGTTTATAATGATGCAGAGCAAATCATCTGGTCCGAAGGAATGGGTGGTGGCTGGAATGATGATTTATTGCAAGGAGCCTTTCGGATGGACGTTTGCTCGGGAGAGATTACTGAAATAGTTCAAGAACTTGACTCGGTCTCGATGGAGCACAGCTTATACTTTGGAACCGGAGGAGACACACAACACAGATCTTACTTCTCTGTAATTAACGAGCAAAATGCTCGAGACTTCGCAGAAGGAAGTTTGAGAATGGGTATTCGCGTTTCCGATACAAAATCAGGAGCCCCGGAGTATATTCGACTCTACATTGGTGGTAAAATTCTTCAAACCGAAAGCTGTGATCCACATCGAAGGAGCGATTTTGTCGAGATTTCTACACATTCATTCAATGATTCGATTTATACACCTGTTAATATTCCTCTTCGCGATTTTGATCAAATAATGATGGCGCATGTGAATGTCGTTTGTGGAATTCAATTTGAAGGTGAAAGAAGCACTGGAATTGAGGTGAGCGAAATTCGCTGGGTGGCCAACAAGCTAGATTAAAAAACATTAAACAAAAAAATCCCGCGATTGTCGCGGGATTTTTTTTGGCAATAAATAAAATCTCTCTTAGCGCACAAGGGTTAGTATTACCTTATTAGCTTTGATATCTGACCACAGGGTGACCTTCTCGAGCAATCTCTTTCTGACTAAGCAGATGTGAGAGTGTTCAGAAAAAACGAGGTGGCCTGAACCACAAGTGGTCAGGATGTTTCGATTAGAAAGTGCTAGTAAACAGAATTAGACAGCTAATTCTAAAATTATCAATCTTCAATCCTTTCCATTCTTTCTTCAAGATTCTCATCGAGCTGCGGCTTAATCTCTTTTTGATATTTAGCCCATTCATCTGCGGTAAGCATACCCTGAATTTGTTTTTGGATATTGAGCTCAAGCGTATTTAACTGCGCTTTTTTTTCATCAATTTCCAGCATCAATTTTTCTTTTTGCTGTCTTTTTGCTTCCATCATTTGGCCCAATTCCTGTATTTGTGCCGGTTCAAGGTTCAAACCGTTGACAATTAGACTCATTTGCTCCTGCATTTCAGCTTTGGTTTCGTATTTTTCTGAGGTTTCCTGAGCATTTGAAATCCCAGCAGTGGCAAGCATTGCAGCGAATAAAGTAATTTTTAAATTCATCATTTTAGATTTAAAGTTTAATTTTCTCATCGCCGGGGCGATAAGTCATGTAAGATATAAAAAACTGGAACATTTCATCCGTTGTTTTCATGTGCTTTCCAGTTTCGGTTATTTTTTTTGGGGGATTATACGGGTTAAAGGGATTGTTTACTGTATTGTCAAATGTCCCTTTCACAATAATTTCATAGCCTTTCGGGATTTTGAGAATTTGTTTGAAAGTATAAAAATACTGCCATCTAAAATCCCAATCGGGTATGTGAATCAAGGGAATCGTATCCTGTTTATTCTCAGAAATAGCATAGGCAAGAAAGTCTTTTCCGAGCAAGTGCATGTGAGGGTTTATGGTAACGACCGACATGTCGGAAGGAACTTTATATTTTGTAGTAAATTCAGAAATGTTTCCCGGTTCAATTATAAAATCAGGTACCACCGGTGTAACTCCCAGAGTTCCCATATGCAGTTCTTTAAACGGCCTTTCAGAGCGCTTCTCAGCAAAGTAAATTTCAATAGTACTACGGTCGAAGGTGTCTATCGGAGTTGGGCCATAGTGAAGTGTATTCAGTAAAAAAGCACCTTGCTTATTCAATTGTACGGTTCCCATGCCTTCTGGATAGGATTGGGGTTCTACTCCTGGCAAATAATTAAAAGCAGACACAAGTAGAGGGGGGTAGGATCCATCGTCGTTTGGAATTGACATGTCTTTATACGCAGATAGAGAATTTACCTTCTCTGCATCTTTTATCCAATCGCCTTCAAAAGGATCTGACTTTTTTCCTTCAGAGTAATTTATTAGGTGGCCGTTAACATGATGCACCAGTTGTTTATTACCTGGTACAAAAGAAATAGCACGAACGATCGTATCTCTTGGTAACTCGAATGCAACTTTAGCCAAACGAAATATATCCCGATTCTCACCTTCTATGAAAACGGTATCAGGAAACGAAAGAACCAAATCGGGTTTACCCAGATCCTTCACGGCAAATACCTGTGGAGAGGGAGGCTTATCAGGAATCAGACCCTCGAGCGCTCCTTGTTCAATCCATTTTAAGAGTAAGCCTTTTTCAAATCTAGTTATCGTTTTCTCATCTTTAAATCTGGAATACAGTGTGTCAGCAGGCCAGGGTGGCATAATACCATCAGCAATTACTAATCGGATCGTTTTGGTTCGCTTTTTGGCATCGTCGAAACTTGTAAGAGGAAAAGGTCCGGCTCCATCGGCATGGTGGCAAGGTGTACAGTTTTGAAATATTACAGGAGCAATATGCTGCCAGTAGAAAACGCTATCGGGTAATGAAAGGTCTTCTGATTTGGCCAGAGTGCCAGTTTCTGTTTCAAACTTTGAGTCATCACATGCCCAAATGAGAAGTAGACAAAAGGAGGAAAAGTACTATTCTATAAAGCATCCAACAGGTTTCGTTTCTTTGGGATGAATTTTATTTCCCGATAGGAAAGAATTAATCGCATCTTTTAAATAATGGTCAGTGGCAGTAAGCCTTTTTTTGCCCAGCGAAATTGCCCAGTTGTCAATTGCACCCTGGTACATCTGGTTACCAACTTTATTTATCAAAATTGCTTCGGGGGTGATTGTTGCATTGTAAAAATCGGATATTACAAATTTAGGATCTAATATAAAATCCATTTCAAGGTCGTATTGCGTTTTGTAGCTATTCACTTCATCTGCTGTGTAGTAATTGCCGCTCACTATTCCTATAAACGAAATTTCATTTTCAGAATACGTATTCCTAAGCTGATTAATAGCTACAGAATAATTTTGACATAGCGGGCATTCAGGAGAGAGAAATAGCAAAACTGCACCTTTATCTTTAGCTAAGGAGCTGCTAAGAGTTATTGGCGCTCCGGCAGAGTCAGTAAAGGTCTTTTTCAAAGGTGGTTCGCTTTTGCAAGCGAGCAACGAGAATCCGATTATAAATAAGACAATACGATTCATTCTGCGAAATTAATAAACATATCGCGGATGTGATATGATCAAAATTCTATCTTAGCGGCTCTCTATGTGGAAGTTTTTTAGACTATTTTTCATTTTCGGGCTTTTTATTATCAGACTGTCCGACCTTTATTCTCAGCCGGTTGAACCGGAACTTGGTGAGTTGGAATTCACTAAAGAGGATTTTCAGCTGGAAATTCCGGATTTTTTTGTTTCCGGTGTCGAAAGGCAGGGAACATTAATTTGCCTCAATCAAAGTAAGCTTTCACTGGCAGGATATTCTGTTTCGGTTGTGATTAACGGAAAACGTGAAGAATTGCTTTTTCAAAATGGGAAGGCCACGTTCTCGTTGATGTTTGATCGCAATGAGCCACTTTCTGTCAAGGCGGGTGGATTCACATATGTTAGAGATGTAAGACCAATGCCGCTTTGGCTTTCCATCATTCCGCCGCTAATTGTCATTGTTCTGGCCCTTGTTTTTAAAGAGGTAGTGAGCAGTTTGATACTCGGCATTGTTTCCGGAGCATGCATAACGGGATATTACGCGCACGAGTCTAGTTTGTGGTCAGGCTTATTCCGATTTATCGATACCTATTTGGTAAATGCCATGACAGATTCTGGTCATGTTGCGGTAATGGTTTTCTCTGTGCTCATAGGTGGTGTAGTGGCCATTATTTCTAAAAATGGAGGGATGCAGGCTGTGGTCGATAGACTTTCCAGAAAAGCCACAAATCCCCGAAGCGGACAGTTAGCAACTTACTTTTTGGGAATCGCTATCTTTTTTGACGATTATGCCAATACTTTGGTGGTTGGTAACACCATGAGGCCGCTCACCGATAAATTGCGTATTTCTCGTGAGAAATTGAGCTATATTGTTGACTCTACTGCTGCTCCAGTGGCCGCCATTGCACTTATTACAACCTGGATAGGGGCTGAGCTCGGCTATATTCAAGGGGCCCTCGATACCATAAATTCCCGTGCCGGAGTAGCCTATACGCATGGTATTGACGACGGAGCCTACGCTATTTTTCTCGGTTCGCTCGAGTTTGCGTATTACCCCATTTTTACTCTTGCCTTTATCCTGATGTTGATTTTGATGAACCGCGATTTCGGCCCAATGTATAAAGCAGAAGCCCTCTCCCGCGAGCAGGGAAATGTGGGCAAGGGAGCTGTTAAGGCCAGTATTGATGTCTCTGAATTCGAACCGGAAGAAGGAGTGAAATACCGAATGATTAATGCCATTTTACCCATATTTATTATTGTATTCGGAACGTTGGTCGGACTTATGGTTACAGGCTGGGATTCGGAAGTGTGGAATGATTCAGCCACCTCTTTCGGGAAAAAGCTGTCGATTACAATTGGAAATTCAGATTCTTACAAGGCGCTCCTGTGGTCATCGATGGGGGGATTGATTGTAGCTGTCATTATGACTGCAGTTCAACGCATTCAAACTTTTCCTGAAACGGTGGATACAAGCATATCTGGATTTAAAACAATGGTTAATGCACTGGTGATCCTTATTTTGGCTTGGTCGCTGGCATCCTTAACGGACGATATGCACACTGCAGATTATTTAGCTGGTTTGGCTTCCGGAACAGTGGTGGAGTGGGCAGTTCCCGCTATAACTTTTGTGATTGCTGCGATCGTAGCCTTTTCCACCGGATCTTCATGGGGTACAATGGCCATTGTATACCCGTTAATGTTACCTCTTAGCTGGGAGCTTTCGATGGATGGTGGAGTGGAAGCAAGTGTTGCTCTCGGACACTTTTTAAACGTTACTTCCTGCGTGTTGGCAGGCTCTGTTCTGGGCGATCATTGTTCACCAATAAGCGACACCACAATCTTGAGTTCGCTTGCAACTCAAACAAATCATATCGAACACGTTCGCACGCAGATGCCCTATGCCTTAACGGTAGGGGTCGTGGCCCTTTCTTTTACTGTGTTGTCAGCTTTGTTGGAAATGCCGTGGTATCTTAATTTTCCGCTTGGAATTTTATTGCTCTATTTAATACTCAGATTATTTGGCAAAAAAGTGCCCGAATCTTTTCCTTAAGGCACTTATTACTTAATCTTTATCTTTCCGCCAAAGCAAAGCTGGAAGAATGGTAAGATCAAAGAAGAGAGCAAAAAAGAGAGTAAGCGTAACGAGCAGGCCGATATAAAAAGTGCTCTGAAAGGAACTGAAGCAAAGGCTTATAAATCCACCAAACAAAATTATGCTCGTGATAATTAGTGCTTTACCGGTATAGGTAAATGCATATCTCAAGGCTTCAGAATTGGTGCGTCCATTCATCATTTCGAGTTTGTAGCGACTTAGCAAATGAATGGTATCGTCTACAGCTATCCCGAAGGCTATTGTAAAAATAATACTCGTACTCATTTTTAAATCAATGTCCAGAACTGCCATCAGGGCGCCTATAGCAAGCAATGGTAATATATTGGGAACGAGGGCAATCAATACCATTTTGATTGAGCGAAACATGATTCCCATAAGCAGTGCTATGAGCAAAAAGGCTGTCCCAAGGCCTTTCGCTAAGCTGAATACCAGGTTTTGGTTGGTTCTATCAATCAAGGTTCCTGTACCAGTCACCTCTACATCCATAGCTTTGCTAATACCTCGGGTCTCTATATAATTTGAAAGAGCGCTGTTGGCACTATCAAAATACTGAGCTCCATAATCACCGGTTCTTCCTGAGATTCTCGCATATTGCTGATCTTCGGCTAGCACAGGTTTTAACTTGCCAGTTTTAAATACTTCCTTGAGATCTTTCTCTGTTTTTTTCCAATCGCCGTTTGATTCGGGTATTCTATAAAATTCATTTTTGCCTCCATGCCGCATTCTATTGCTTTCTTTGGCTGCGGCCAATGGTGACAAAAGCGCATGCGCACCGTAATTTTCTTTGAGATAGATTTCAATTTCACTTAGGTAAGCCATGTTCTGAGGAGTTAAAAAGCTGCCATCGTCATCTTTTAACTTTAAGCCAAGCTCAAAGGGGCGTACCCCGGCAAAATTATTATCAAAGAAGGTGAAATCTTTCCTCAAGGGTTCTTCTGGTTTTAAATCTTCAAGGATATAATTGTTAAGCTCCAGATTGGAAGCGGTAGCAACGAGCAAGACAGCCAAAAGCCCAGTTCCCAGAAACACCCATTTTCGGTAACGGGTAACCGGTTTTAAAATCCATTCGAGATATTTTTGCCAGTTTCCTTTATCTCTTTCTATCGTTTTTTGAGGTGGATTTGTCAGTACGAGCCACGCTGGCAACATGGAAATAGAAATGACATAGGCAGCAATCACTCCTGCAGCTGTTATTACCCCAAATTCCTGCAGGGCAGGAATCCCAGTAAGGTAAAGAGAAGCAAACCCTATGGCAGTTGTTATACTTGTAAATAGAGCCGCCAAACCTGTGTCAAAGATGGTTTGGTGAATGGCTCTCGCTTTTGAAGCACCATTGCGTAATTCTTCCAGAAATCTGGAATATAGATGCACGGCATCGCTCATTCCCACAACAAATATGACCGGTGGTAGCATATTTAGTAAAATACTAATGCCCTTTCCCGAAAGGTTGAGAATACCAATACTCCATACAACTGCAATTAATACTGTGGCCAGAGGAATTATAACCCCTCTGAAACTGCGAAACATAACAAAGAGCAGCCCAATAATGAATACCAGTGCAATACCCATAAAGAGGCTAAACTCAGTTTGTATTTTATTCACGTAGACCACTTGACCAATTGCGCGGCCCGCCAGATGTGTTTCGTCAAAATTGTAAGAATCGAGCGCGCTGTGAAGGGCTCCTGAAATGACATCCGATTTATTCTTGCTCAATTTGGGTTCTGTAATCACCACAATACTCACCGCCGGAGCAGTAGCCGAAAATATATTGTCGACCAGAGCCGGATCATTAAATACCCGAATTGAATCTTTTACGCGATCGCCTCGAATCACCGGGTTTTGAAAAAGGACACCGGTAAGCGGTTCACGTACATAATTTTTGAGCGTAGCAGGAGAGATGACTTCCTTGACGTGTGGAAGTGTTTTTACATCTGCGGTGAGTTTTTCGATTTCTGCCAGAAAATTTGGGTCAAAGGCTCCTGAATTATTTACAATTCCGATTAGGATGAAATCATTATCCGTTCCAAAAGTATCTCGGTGCTTTTCGAAATACTGAGTAGGTTCATCATCGGGTTTAAAAAATTTATCGAAATCGTAATCGAAAGTTGTGTTAGGAAGGGTGAGCCCAAAGAGAACCGTAATGACACCAACGGCTACGAGAAAGAAAACTGCCCACTTTTTATTCATTGATAACGGCAAAGATATGCATCAGGACAACATGATGTATGGTAAAAAGTTTAGTGGTCTTTGCAATGCTGAAGTCAAGCATCTGAGAAGAAATACACTGGGCAATTATAGATTTATTTGCTTTTTAGCACAATGAATTGCGTGATGACAAAAAAAAGCCGCCCCGATCGGCTGATCGGGGCGGCACATTTTAACCATTTAATATGCAAGAATCTTACTTCTCGTCTTTTACTTCTTCGAAGTCAACATCGGTAACTTCCTCGTCTCCGGTTTCTCCGGTCTCATTGGCATTAGCATCGCCTTGAGGTTGTTGCTGTTGTTGAGCATACATTTCCTGAGATGCAGCTTGAAAAACGGTGTTCAGTTTTTCCATTGAAGTGTTTATCGCCTCAACATCTTGTGCTTCGTGCGCTTTCTTAAGCTCTGCAAGAGCATCTTCAATTGGCTGTTTTTTGTCAGCAGGAATTTTATCACCGAATTCTTTAAGTTGTTTTTCCGTTTGGAAAATCAAAGAGTCAGCTTTATTGATGGCTTCCACACGATCCATAGCTGTTTTATCTGCTTCGGAGTTTGCTTCAGCTTCTTTTTTCATTTTTTCGATCTCGGCATCTGTCAATCCACTTGAAGCTTCAATTCTAATGCTTTGCTCTTTGTTAGTAGCTTTATCTTTAGCACCTACGTTCATTATTCCGTTGGCATCAATGTCAAAAGTTACTTCAATTTGAGGTGTACCTCTTGGGGCTGGTGGAATATCAGTCAATTGGAATCTTCCGATTGATCTGTTGTCATTTGCCATTGGACGCTCACCTTGCAATACGTGGATGTCAACTGATGGTTGATTGTCTGATGCTGTTGAGAACGTTTCCGACTTTTTGGTAGGAATCGTTGTATTTGCATCAATCAGTTTAGTGAAAACACCACCCATGGTTTCAATACCAAGTGAAAGTGGAGTTACATCAAGAAGAAGTACATCTTTTACTTCTCCTGTAAGAACACCACCTTGAATAGCAGCACCTACAGCAACAACCTCATCCGGATTAACACCCTTTGAAGGTTCTTTTCCGAAGAAATTCTTAACTGCATCCTGCACTGCAGGGATACGTGTAGAACCACCTACGAGGATTACTTCATCGATATCACCTTTGCTCAATCCAGCGCCTTTAAGGGCTGTTTCACATGGTTCTATTGATCTTTTGATAAGAGAGTCACATAGCTGCTCAAATTTAGAACGGCTTAGCGTTTTTACAAGGTGTTTTGGTACACCATCAACTGGCATGATGTAAGGAAGATTGATTTCTGTTGAGCTTGAGCTCGACAATTCAATTTTCGCTTTCTCGGCTGCTTCTTTCAAACGCTGTAGTGCCATTGGGTCTTTGGTAAGATCCAATCCATTGTCGTTTTTAAATTCAGCTACCAACCAATCTATGATCGCCTGGTCAAAGTCATCACCACCAAGGTGTGTGTCACCATCTGTAGAGAGAACTTCAAATACACCATCACCTAACTCCAGGATAGATACATCGTGTGTACCACCACCAAGGTCAAAAACAACAACTTTTACATCGTTTGATTTTTTGTCAAGACCATATGCCAAAGCTGCGGCAGTAGGTTCGTTTATGATTCTGCGCACTTTAAGACCAGCAATCTCTCCGGCTTCTTTCGTTGCCTGACGTTGTGAATCATTAAAATATGCAGGAACCGTAATTACAGCTTCCGATACACTTGTTCCCAAAAAGTCTTCAGCTGTTTTCTTCATTTTTTGAAGCACCATGGCTGAAATTTCCTGTGGCGTGTACTGTCTGTCACCTATCTGAACGCGGGGTGTGTTATTGTCTCCTTTTACTACTTTATAAGGAACCCTTGCAATTTCTTTAGAAACTTCATCAAAGGAGTTTCCCATAAATCGCTTAATAGACGAAATCGTTTTTTCAGGGTTTGTAATTGCTTGCCTTTTGGCAGGATCACCAACTTTACGTTCACCGCCTTCAACAAAAGCAACTATAGATGGGGTTGTGCGTTTTCCTTCGCTGTTTGATATAACTTGAGGCTCATTCCCCTCCATTACGGCTACGCAGGAGTTTGTGGTACCTAAGTCAATTCCGATTATTTTACTCATTTGTGTTCGTGCTTTTTATTTTTAATTGGTAAGCTATACTCAATGATTATACCAATGCCAAAAAACACGAAATAAGAGCAGTTATGACACTTTTTATGTCAATTCAAATGACAAAACGACAGAAAAGGAAAGGTTACGGATTGCAAACATAGTTTGAACCTGCCCAGTCAATTACGCAATAAGTTAATCCGGGCGCAGATGTATATTCACCGTTATTCATAATCTCTATGGTGTTGTCAAGAAGTTGAGCACTTCTGGCCACACGCGTTCGTGAACCAAGAATTCCAATGGCGCCATTGTCAATATTGGAAACCGTAGTAAGCACCGGTGTAAATTCGCTTACAGGGTTTGCGGCTTTGAGATAGGCGTTGAGAATGTCATTGGCACCAGTTAATCTAAATTCGACATCGCGAATGCGAACCTGGCTTATGTTTGGGATAGCCTTTATTTTTGGCCCGAAAGAAGCGAACCAATTTTCGCCGTTTACGGCCAGAGATATTACCCGCGAATTGTTTTCACTATTGTCCTGAGCACCTAAGTTGTAATCTATAAATTGATCTGTAACCGTGGTTCCATCTGTTGTTACGTAATCAAAATTCATTCTTAATACGCTTAAATATCTCCCGGTGCCAGGACTCATGTTGTATCTGAAGTTGACAGTCCGGTAAGATCCAAATGAAGGACTATAGAAATCAAGCTTTACAGGATTTGGTCCTCCCAAAGGATAAATGATTGTTCCGTTTGATATATTTGGAAAATCGGTTTCAGCTGTGAATGTCTCACCTCGCGCTACTACTTTCAATTCGTATGACATTCGCGGTGTGTTATTTCCGCTTGCAGCATTGGTGATATTCGAAACTTCCTCTGTGTCAAAAAGCTCCTCGGTTGTATAATAAAAACCAACATCCTGATTGTAAAATACTCCCGGGTCACGCGATGGCTTAACAATATATTGAAGCTGAATAGAATCCTCCAAGTTGCCATTACGCTTTTTATAAAGCCAGGCTTCTACTTCTGAAGGACTATATTCAACACTATCTTTTATCTGTGCATAGATAGTGGCATCTCCTTCTCCAAGATAAGTCCTGTTGATGCGAACAAATTGAGTATCGGCTTTGTAATCTAAAATTCCAATTACGACGGGGGTGCTTTTATAAGGAGCAAGTAAGTCTACCTCGGTGCTACAGCCATTTATCAAAACAGAGAGGCTTATAGCCACGAGAGCTGTAAAAAGAACCGATTTTAATTTCATCACCATTTACTTTTTTTGAATGGGTCAAAGGTAAGTTATTCATTAATATAAGTATCATTTCAATTTAGTAACGGCATTTTTTAACGGTGTCATGGCAGTCCAATATTACGGAACCATTTTCACGGCTCGATTTTCTTCGCTAGGTTTACAGAAATTTCTATACCGTATGTCAGTTCACTCACAAGTAAAACGCGTTACAACGCACACGCTTCGGGAAATGAAGCAGAAAGGCGAAAAGATAGCTATGCTAACTTCCTATGACTTCTCTATGGCGAGAATTGTAGATGAGGCGGGTGTCGACGTTATATTAGTAGGAGACTCCGCGTCTAACGTTATGGCGGGTCATGAAACCACGCTTCCCATAACGCTTGATCAGATGATATATCACGCTTCATCTGTAGTTCGCGCGGTGAAGCGTGCTCTGGTAGTTGTAGATTTGCCTTTTGGTGCCTATCAGGGAAATAGTAAAGAAGCCCTCACTTCATCCATTCGGATTATGAAAGAAAGTGGAGCCCATGCGGTAAAGCTTGAGGGTGGCATAGAAATCAAAGAGAGTGTTGAAAGAATTTTATCTGCAGGGATTCCAGTAATGGGGCATTTGGGCCTGACCCCGCAAAGTATTTACAAGTTTGGAACGTATACAGTTCGAGCAAAAGAAGATGAGGAAGCCGGGCACCTGATGCGCGATGCTAAAATATTAGATGAGATTGGTTGCTTTGGAATAGTATTGGAAAAAATACCTGCTCACCTTACTGAAAAAGTCTCGAAGAGTATTGATGTGCCTACAATTGGAATTGGAGCCGGAGCCGGTGCTGATGGTCAGGTGTTGGTGGTGCACGACCTATTGGGAATAACCAATGAGTTTAACCCACGATTTTTGCGCCGCTATGCCAACTTATACGATGATATAAAAGACGCGGTTGGTCATTATGTAAAGGATGTGCGTTCAAAGGATTTTCCGAATGAAAGTGAGCAGTATTAATGGCCATAAGTACATTAAATAATTTAGAAGTGCTCTATGAAGACAATCATTTGATTGCTGTGAATAAGCAGCCATCAGATATTGTGCAGGGCGATAAAACCGGCGATATGCCACTGAGTGAGGTGGTGAAACTTTGGCTAAAAAAGAAGTACGACAAACCCGGAAATGTTTTCGTGGGCGTGGCTCACAGAATAGATAGACCCGTAAGTGGAGTAGTGCTTTTTGCAAAAACCAGTAAAGCTCTGGCTCGGGTTAACAAGCAGTTTAAATCAAAAGAAATCAAGAAGACTTATTTGGCTGCAGTTTGCGCTATGCCACCTGCTCAATCGGGTACGGCCAGAAATTTTATGATTAAGGATGGAGCAAAGAATCGCTCAAAAGTTGTAAGCGATAAGAATAAAACAGCGAAGGAAGCTGTCCTGGATTATCGCCTTATCGGCGAAAGCGCTCGCTATTTTTTTCTTGAAATAAAACCTAAAACCGGCCGCCATCATCAAATTCGTGTGCAACTCTCGGCTATGGGTTGTGTTATTAAGGGCGACTTAAAGTACGGAGCTCCGAGAAGCAACAAAGATGCATCCATTCATCTTCATGCGCACAGGCTGGAGTTTATACATCCGGTGACAATGAATAAGATGACCATTACTGCGCCTGTGCCTAATGATCCTGTTTGGAATGCTGTAGCTGGGTTAATTTGATCCCGATCTGCCGAAAAGGCGACGAAATTCATTTGAAATGCGACAAAATGACAGTACTCGCTCTGTAAAAGCGCCAAAACGGCATGTATTTTAATCGATTTCTGTTTGGTCTCTGTTTTGAAAGGGGTGAGGTGTATTCAAATTTCAAACAATAAAAACGAAAATACCATGTCACTAATTAAAGTAAGAACAAGCGATTCAGCAGTAAATCCTTTTGAAAACCTTTTCAATGATTTTTTCGAAGGAGAATTTTTGCCTCAGCGCAAAAATAGAAGTTTTGGTTCCATGCCTGCGGCCAATGTAAAGGAAACAGAAAAGGCCTACCATGTAGAACTAGCTTCTCCTGGTATGACGAAGGAAGATTTTAAAATAGAGCTGGATGAAGATTTACTTACCATTCGCTCTGAGAAAGAAGTTCAAAAAGAAGAGAAAGACACCCGATTTACAAAGCGTGAGTTTAATTACACATCGTTTGTAAGGTCCTTCAGACTTCCCGAGGAAGTAGATGCAGAAAATATTTCTGCTCATTATGAAAACGGGATTCTAGCACTTGAGATTCCTAAAAAAGAATTGGAAGCGAAAAAAGTGCGCAAGATTGACATTAAGTAATAATGGAGTAGATATTTTGATTGGTTGGAAGTGCGGGAGTTTGAAAAGCTCCCGCATTTTTTTTGAATGCCGATTGAACCGTAAAAGTCGATGAGATTGGCGACCTTTGTTTGGATTGATAAAGTGACATGAGTTAGAATATTGTTTGCTATTGAAGACAATTAAGCAAATTAGAAATGAATTATAAAGACTATTATAAAACGCTTGGAGTCGATAAATCGGCTACACAGCCTGAGATCAAAAAGAAATTCAGGAAGCTTGCAATCAAATACCATCCTGATAAGAATCCGGATGATGCCGGTTCTGAAGCCAAATTCAAAGATGTTAATGAGGCTTATGAAGTACTGGGCGATCCTGAAAAGCGCAAGAAATACGATGAATTAGGTGCGAACTGGAAGCAATATGAACAGTTTCAAAACGCCGGCGGTGGCCGGGGTAGTGGTCAAAGAACCTATCAGTACTCGGGAGATTATAGCGACTTTTTTGGTGGCTCAGCAGGGGGTGGCTTCTCAGATTTTTTCAACTCTTTTTTTGGTGGTGGAGGTTACGAGGGTGCCGGCAGCGCTTTTGGCGGACAGGAAGCCCAGTATGGCCGAGGCCGCGGCAGATCGCTCCGAAAGACCAATACTCAGGCCACGCTCGCTCTTTCATTTCAAGAAGCCTTTGCCGGTGTTGGAAAAGTGGTGCAACTCGATGGGCAGAAGATTAAGCTGAATATAAAGCCGGGGGTTAAGGATGGTCAAAAGTTAAAAGTAACCGGAAAAGGAAGAAGCGGCGGTGATTTAATAATTACTCTAAACGTTGCTTCACCTGCGGATTATGAAATAAATGGCCTTACACTAACCAAGAAGGTAAATGTTGACGTGTATACTGCTATTCTTGGCGGGAAGATTGGTGTTGATACCCTTCATGGAAAAATAACTATGCCCATCCAAAAAGGTACGCAATCCGGTAAAAAGTTAAGACTAAAAGGTAAAGGAATGCCAGACTACGACAAGCAGGGTACTTTTGGAGATCTTATTCTGGAGATACAGATTAAAATTCCAACAGATCTTTCGGAAAAAGAGATAAAGCTTTTTAAGGAGTTGCAGGCACAGAGGAATTAATTTCGAATCTTAAATAAAACAAAAAATCGCAAGTGTAAGCTTGCGATTTTTTTATTTTGAGTACTTGTTTAACGCTAGAAAGTCCACTTGTCCTTTGCGACAAATTCTGTTTGCTTCATTCTTTTTCTTTCGCTTTTTTCGGCTTTTTCAAGGGCCTCAGGCAGACTGGAAATATCGCCCCCATAATACCCTAAAGCAATTGCGGTTGTAATGTGGTATCCATCCGGAACATTGTAAGTTTCGTGTGCTTTTTTCCAGTCAACACCAGCCATTGAGTGAACTGCAATACCCATTGATTGAGCTTGTAGTGATAAGTTTCCCGTGGCTAAACCAAGATCGTGAAGAGCATGAAAGTTTTCTTTTCCATTATCAAATTGCTTTTTGTAAGCCGTGAGCATCAACACCGGTGCATTTTTAACCCATTGTTTATTAAAATCAGCCAGGTGATCAAAAATTCTTTTGTATTCATCCGAGCCTATGAGTGCATACATAAATCTCCAGGGTTGACCATTATTTGAGCTTGCTGCCCATCTTGCTGCCTCAAATAGTTGATGGAGTTTTTCTACCTCCACCGGCTTGTTGTCAAACATACGTGGACTCCACCGCTCGGTTAGTAATGAGTGAATATCGTAATCTGTATCGGCCTTTTTTTTCATTTTAATATTGGATTTCATGTTTCCAGTTTTCTAACAACTGGCTTAGAATATGGTTCATTATTTTAATATCTCTGCTTTGATGACTTTTTGACCTAATTTTAGAGATTCAAGTATAATATTGTTTGTCACAAAGTTTGACTTTTACCAATTCGCTTTATATTACTTAAAAGTGTTTGGTGACTCAACTCCTCAGGTAATCAGGCACTAAATTAGGAAAGACGGGCAACGTTTTTTGTTTGAGATTGGATTCACAACCAAACAATAATTGACGAAAGCTCCAAAAAGAAGATTCTCAAAATTATTAAACGTTAACCAATATTGGAATATTAAAGATATACTTAGTCAACTATTTACTATCAAGACACGTCAGTTTTGTATGATTCGATGGTTCCTGTTTGCTTGGAAGGCAGAATTTTTTCAGCAGATACTAGTGAGCCTAGCAAGGGAGTCAATTTTTGATAGCTTTGTCTAAAACATATGCAACTTATGAGTAAAACTCTCCTTACTACTCTTCTATCTACTCTTATTCTATTTTTTATAGGTTCAATTTCAGAAATTCAAGCGCAGGATTGCGAGTTAGAATTTTCTTTGGGTAACGATACAACCATTAATTGTAATTCCAGTATTTCCCTTGGTGCACCTGAAGGATATAATTACCTGTGGAGTACCGGTGACGTTACGGATTCTATAAATGTGAGTCAGGCGGGTACATACTCCGTGCAAGTAATTGAAAACCTCGGATCCATAACTGTAAATGGAGATTTCTCTAATGGTTTAACAGGCTTTACCAGCGATTATATTCCCGGAACAGGAGGCGCTTTTGGGTTATTGAGTTTAGAAGGGCAATATGCTGTATCTTCTAATTCCAGTGACGTTCATGACAATTTTGCATTTTGCTTTGATCATACGCAAGGTGACGCTACAGGATCTATGCTCATTGTAAACGGTGCAGCTATTGCTGATCAGGAAATCTGGACACAAACAATTGCGGTTACTCCAAATACCGATTATATTTTTTCAACCTGGGCTATGTCTGTGACTCCGAATAATCCGGGTCAGCTCAATTTCTCAATTAACGGAAGCCAAATCGGGTTAACTTTTGATATTCCAGCAACAAGCTGCCTCTGGCAAGAGTTTTTTACCACCTGGAATTCTGGTTCAGCCACATCCGCAACTATTTCTATAGTAAACCAGAATACTCAAGTAGCGGGTAATGATTTTGCACTCGACGATATTCAATTTTCACCTACTTGTGTTTTCACCGACAGCATTGTGGTATCCTTACCTCCAAAGCCAGTATTAACGTTATCCGGTGCTCAAACCATTTGTGCGGGCGATTCTGTGACGCTTACTGCGAGCTCGACTATTGATGGTTCCACTGTAAACTGGCAGCCTGGATCGCTCACCGGAAATGAAATCACTGTTTCTCCAGCATCGTCAACTCAATACACTGCTATCGCCACTTCTCCTGCAGATTGCAATTCCATTCCCAAAACAGTTGTAATCACTGTTGATCAGGGTCCAAATTTTACGATTTCGGGAACCGATAGCATTTGTCCCGCCCAAACAGTTACACTCACAGCCTCTTCAAATACTACCGGACTCAGTTACAACTGGAGCCCTGGCGATTTAAATGGGAATTCAATAGAAATATCTCCAGATGAAACGACTGTTTACACAGTTACGGCAACTCCAGAAACTGGGTGCCCTTCGTCTAGATCATTTACAGTAAATGTGCGAAACCCGGAGGTAAGCATCACTGGAACCCCGCTAATTTGTCAAGGTCAAACAATTTCACTTTCGGCTAGCTCGTATTTTGATCCTTATGAATTTACCTGGCAACCCGGAAACGTGGCTAATGATGTTATTCAAGTATCGCCATCAGAGACAACCACATATTCTGTTACTGGCTTATCTGATGAAGGGTGTGAATCTTCTGCCACCTATACGGTAGAAGTTGTAGACCCAAAAATTACAATTACCGGTCCTTCTGAAATTTGTCCGGGTGATACTGCAATGCTTAATGCTTCTGCAGATTTCCCTGGATTTCTATACCAATGGAATCCAGGCTCGTTATCTGGAGCAAATGTAGAACTCAATCCCAACTCAACTACAACCTATTCCATTACAGGAGTTTCGTCGCTAGGTTGTTCTTCCGATACAACTTATACGCTAACAGTGCTGCCAATACCTGTGGCTGAGATTAGCGGAGCAGGGCAAATTTGCAATGGTTCTGAAATTACGCTAACAGCTTCTGCAAATATTCCGGGAACCTTGTTTATATGGAATACAGAAGACTCAGTTTCTCAGATTACTGTAGATCCAAGCACGACTTCAGATTACAGTGTTGTGGCTATTGCTGATAATTGCCCATCTCAACCCGCATTCGCTACAGTGACAGTTTATCAGGTTCCAATTGTTTATCCTCCGAACGATACCCTCGTGTGTCCTGCTGAGCCCGTAACTGTTTTTGCAGGTTCTAATGTTGTAGGTGGAAATTATTTTTGGACCCCGACTGAACAAACGGGTGATACAATTACTATTGATCCGGTAGTTGCCGGCTTCTATACTGTTTCTGTTGAAAGCAATGGATGTACTTCCGTAGAAAGATTCTTTAATGTAGGACTTCTGGAGACATGCGGTTGCGAATTGGTTATGCCAAATATTTTTACCCCAAACAGTGATGGTAAGAATGATACTTTCGGCCCTCTTGAAGATGACGAATGTGAGTACACCAATTTTACTCTAACTGTTTTCAATCGTTGGGGTAAAGAAGTGTTCTCAAGCTCAGAGAGCGGTAGCCGATGGGATGGGATGATTAACGATAACCAGGCTTCCGAAGGAGTTTATTTTTGGACCTTTTCGTACGGATATACAGATAGAAGCTTACGCACCGGGAATAACAGTTTAAGTGGAGAAGTAAGCCTTTCCTTAGGACCTTAGTAGGAGATAAAGATGTTGATCAGTCGCTTTAAGTTGTTTGTTCCTCCTGATTACTGAAATGTTAAGATAAATAAGATGAAAACTTCAGCATAATTAATGAATTTAACCTTTAACTCTAATTCTATTTTCTAATCTAAATACGTATCATTCTATGAAGAAAGCTCTACACAATTGGCTACTAAGTACTGCTAGTTTTTTAGTATTATTTTTCGTTCTCACGACAAGCTCGTATGGACAATTAACCCCGGCTTGTTCGCCTACTTATACTTCAGGTAGTTTTAACTGGAATATAAGTAATATTACAATTGGTAGTTTAAACCAGGGTATCAGCTATTTTAACCACGATTACACCGATCAATCATTCTCGGTAGTAGCTGGTGAGTCGAATGATATATCTCTTACCTCCAGTGGGTTTTGCTCAGTAGGTGTGGCCGGAGACTGGAATAACGATGGTGATTTTGATGATGAAGGTGAAGTTATGGAGCTCGTTGATTATCAGGCTGGTAATCCTCAGGTGTACGATTTCACTATGACTGTTCCAGGCTATGTTCTTACAGGGTCTTATCGCTTTAGAGCCTGGAATATTTATGCAAACTCAGGTGAAGGCAATCCTATAGGCTCTCCATGCGGAACTTATGGGTATGGAAGCTGGTTTGATATGACTATTGATGTAACCAACAGTGCATCATGCCAACCCCCAACAGGTGTTACAGTTACAGAAGTTCAAGCTTCATCTGCAGAAGCAGCATGGACAGCACCTGAAACTGCTCCTGAAGGATATGAATGGTCTGTTTTCTATATGGGAGATGACCCGGAAACCGCTACTCCTTTTGCTTCAGGTAATACTACTGAGACGATGGTGTCGCTGGCAAACCTTGATCCTTCCACTCAATATCAATTTTACGTAATGTCAAATTGTGGAGCAGATGACAATAGTTTAATGAGTCTTCCGGTTTCTTTTTATACGCTGTGTGATGGCGTTCCAACTGCAGGTACACCGGCATCCACAACAAGTTCGGTTTGTTCAGGCAACCAGTTTACTATTAATGTTGATGAAGTTGTTACAGCGGGTCCAGGCATTTCATACCAGTGGCAATCATCTCCTGAAGGAGAAGAAAACTGGATGGATATAGATGGTGAAGCAGGACAGTCCATTTCCATAACTCAGGAAGCGGGTACTGATTACAGATACTACGTGATTTGCTCGGGAAGTGAGGAAAGCGATACTTCGGCAGTGTTAAACATTGCTCAAAATCCAGCGAATGAATGCTATTGTACTCCAGGTAATACGAATATGAACTTTAATGACGAAATCACGAATGTTACATTCGCTGGAATTGACAACAGTAGTTCAGGAAATGCAGACAACACAAATGGTTATGCAGACTATACCGGCACAGTAGCCGCAGCTCTGATACTACCCAGTTTGACATATGATTTTTCAGCAAACACAGGTAGTGGAGGTAATGAATATGTAAGCGTCTGGATAGATTATAATTTTAACGGCGAGTTTGAAGAAAGCGAATATCAATTTATTGGAAACGGAAACAATACAACAGTTACTGCTCAAATAACAGTTCCTTTTGGCACAGCTCCGGGCACAACTAGAATGCGTGTTCGGGCCAGATATAATACTGAAGTAGGTTCTGATAACGCCTGTACTGGATATACTTACGGAGAGACTGAAGATTATTTAGTTACTATTCAGGCACTTGAACCTTGTGAAGGTGCGCCGGAACCAGGGATGACCATCGCTTCAATCGATTCTGTATGTGCAGGAGGTGCAATAGTTAATTTCACATTGGAAGACGATTATACAAGTTTTTCAGAAATTGAATACCAATGGTTAATAAACTCAGGCGATGGATGGATGCCCATTGAAAACGAAACGATTTTTGAAGCTACTTATAATGTAACAGAAACAAGCTGGTTTAGATGCGAATTAACTTGTGTTACTTCTGGTGAGTCAGCTTTTTCGGATTCAACTTTGGTTGATGTTATTCCATTGCCGGATGTAGCAGTTGATCCTACAGGTTTCGCACTATGTGAAGGTGGATCTGCTGTGTTAAATGCTACCGGAGCAGAAACTTACACGTGGTCGCCAGCAGCTGGCTTAACAGCTACTACGGGTGCGTCTGTTCAAGCAAATCCTACGAATTCAACGAGTTATACAGTTACCGGAACCAGTGAATATGGTTGCGTAAACACAGCAGTTGCTACTGTTGCTCCTATTAGTCAGGTAGCTATTTCGGCGATACCAAACCAAACCGGATTCTGTGAACCAGGTGATTTAGTTACAGTTGCCCTCGAAGGAGTTCCTGATGGCATTTCAGGAGGAGGAAACTGGTCCTACCAGTGGATGGATGCAAATGGAAATGAGGTACAGCCTTTTAGTCCAATTTCAAATTTCTCTGTCACACCGGATACTGCTGGAAACTATTCTTATTCAGTAAATATGGTGGCGTCTTCTTGTAATGAAGATACTCTCTTCAGTATTGGTCAGGTGAGTTTTACAGTAGGTTTTGGTGCCGATGCCGACCTTACGATGATTAACTGTAACCAGCCAACAGGAATTATTTCATTGCAGAATACATTTGGTTTGATGACTGATTCATTGATCTATGGAAATGATTTCTCAATTCCTTTTGAAGAAATTGAAGGAGACTCAGTTCTTTTATCAGGTGATGCTCACATTGAGGATGGAAGGTTAGTACTTACCGATTCTCAACAAGGGGTTCAAGGTAGATACTACCAGTATGTGGATGTTCCAGCTAATTTTGGTGGAATGGATGTTTCTTTTGACCTTACTGCCGACCAGCCAATCAATAATTTTGGAACTGGTGGAGGCGATGGTCTTGCATTTAGTTTCGGTGATGATATTGAAACTGCCGGAACCAACAATCCGCATAATGGTTCAGGAACCAAACTGAGATTAGCATTCGATGCAGCTGACAACGGTTCAAATCAAAGAGGTATCTATTTGGTTTATGGTTACAATAGTGGAAATAATATTCCAACAAACGATCCGAGTGTTGTGGCTTACTCAGCCAATATGTCATGGAAGGTTCAAACAGATTTACCTGTTCATTTTTCAATCAATGCTCAGGGAAGAGCTACACTTACAGTTGATGGAGTGATTATTTTCAACGGCGTACAAATGCCTGAGGCCTACATGAATGCTAACAAGAGTGAGTGGATTACAGGTTTCTCAGCAGCAACTGGTGGAGATGCCCTACGCCATGCAGTTGATAATGTAGCAATCAACCTGAGCGTACTTGAGTACGGAATTACTGCAGAATCTGAGACTACTCCGCCATCTGAATGGCAGATCAACAGTGAATTCAATGACCTTGAAGAAGGAACTTACAATATCTGGATGAACAGTACGGATGCGGGTTGTAACAGTATGGTAGGTACTTACACGATTGAGAATATCAATCCTGTGGTTGAGATCGATACGCCAATTAATATTTGTGCCGGTGACAGCGCAGTAATTGATGCTGGTAATCCAGGCGACATGTATTCATGGAGCAACGGTGAAACCACCCAAACTATTACAGTGTATGACGCCGGAAACTATGCCGTACTCGTTACAGATACTGCTAATTGTTTTGATCTGGCTTCAGTTGCTGTTAATATTACAAACCCATCTGCAGTAGAAGGTATCAATTCGGTGTTTATTGAAGAAGGAACCTATTTGCTTTCTGCGGTTAATCCAACATACACAGATACTTATAGTTGGGATTTTGGTGATGGTCAAACAGAGGTTACTCAGGTGCCAACAGTAGAGCATTTTTATGCAAACGAAGGAAGTTTCACAGTAACACTTACTGTATCATCTGATTTTGGCTGTAGCGACTCTACTGTAGTTGGTTTAGTTGATGTGATTTCGAGTATTGAAGAAACTGCTGCAGAAGCCGGACTTTCAGTATACCCTAATCCTACCTCGAATACCTTGTATTTAAGTAATACAGGAAAAAACTTTGTAAAGCAAATCCAAATATTGGATGCTACCGGAAAAGAGGTTAAAGATTTAGCAATTCAAGGCAACACAACTGTGGAAATTGACGTCAATACATTGAGAAACGGAATTTATATTCTTCGTATCAATGCAGAAAACGCTATTTACCATACTAGATTCGTTATTGCCAACTAAGTTTAATTACAAATATTTAATGAACCACCGATTTTTACCGAAATGTTTGAATCGGTGGTTTTTTACTAAAATGAGATATATACTCGAACGCATATTGTTTTTTCTCATTGTATTTGCAACTACTGCTGTAAATGCTCAGGACTGCAATTTTGATTTTGATCTGGGTGCAGATGTAGTTCTTACATGCGGTCAAACCTATACTATTCAAGCTCCTCCTGGTTTTGATTCATATTTATGGAGCACCGGCTCTACGGCCGAAAGTATTTCTGTGAGCCAAACAGGTACTTATTCTTGCACCATATCTTCTGCTCTCGGCAGCATAATTACAAATGGTGATTTTTCTGCAGGCGATACCGATTTTACTACCGATTATAATAATGGCACAGGAGGTGCTTATGGTCTTTTATCAACAGAAGGAGAGTATGCAGTTACATCAAATTCTTCTCTGGTTCATAATGATTTTGCAAATTGTTTAGATCACACTACCGGCCTTCCCGCAGGAAGCTTTTTTGTGGCTAATGGCGCAAATTTGCCGGGAACCGTGGTCTGGGAACAAACGGTTCCAGTAACACCTAATACGGATTATCTGTTTTCAGCCTGGTTTATGTCAGTCGTTTCAGGAAGCCCAGCTGAGTTTAGCTTCATAGTAGATGGAGTAGTAATCGGCAGCCCATTTCAAATACAAAATACAACGTGTATGTGGCAGAATTTTTTAGCTTCATACAATTCTGGTCCTAATACCAGTATTACCATTGGAATTTTAAATAATAACATCAATGGTTCCGGTAATGATTTTGCGATTGACGATATTTCCTTCTCACCTACCTGTACTTATACCGATGAAGTTCAAGTTACAGGTGCTTCTCAGCCTGTATTAACCCTTACAGACGATACCACCATTTGCGATGGTGAAAGCATAACTCTCCAGGCTTCAAGCGATATACCGGGAAGCACCTTTACATGGGTGCCCGGCTTTACCAATGGCGATGAGCTTACAATTTCTCCTACAGGTACAGTTCAATACACAGTGGTTACTACATCGCCAGAAGGCTGTAATTCGCTACAACAAACGGTTACCGTTACAATAACATCTCCCGACGATTATACTTTAAATGTTCCACCTAATTTTTCTGTCTGCGAAGGCGATCCTGTTAATCTTACCTTTCCAGCCGCCACGTCGGGGACTTATGCATGGAGCCCTCCGGAATTTCTCGATGACCCAAATTCCGCAAACCCAGAGGCAATGGTTAGTGAAACTACTGCGTTTACTGTAGTTTATACAGATGTTTGCGGCGATGAGCAGGAAGCTACTACCGTAGTAGATGTATTAGGTGGAGAATTAGATCTTGGAAATGCCATTAGTATTTGCGAGGGTACTGATTATCAAATCACACTTCCAGCAGGTCCCAATTATATCTGGCAGGATGGTTCTACCGGAAACACCTACACAATAACTGAAACGGGCCTCTACGAGGCTGAGGCTTTTATTGGAAATTGTCAGGCAACCGGTTCCGTTTTCGCCACGGTAAATCCCGCTCCTGAAATTCCGGATATTGATGATGAAACCATCTGCGAAGGCGAGAGCATTACTGTTGATTTGTCGGAATATAATTATGCGTTCACATGGAATGATGGGAACACAAACCCGATTAGAACATTAACCAATCCTGGAAATTACACGGTTGAAGCATCGGTAGGAACCTGCACTGACGAAAGCAGTTTTCTACTTAACGTTGTTCCACTTCCACAAATTAATTTGGGTGAAACTATTGCTATATGTTCCGATAATGAGGCAGCTCTAAGTGTAAATGTTCCTAATGCTGATGTGAGTTGGAGCACCGGCGAAACAAGTCAGCAAATATTTGTTTCACAAGGCGGCGTTTATTCGGTAACAGTTACCTTAAACGGATGTACATCAACAGACGATGTGTTAGTTTTAGAAAGCGAAATTCCGGACATAAGTATTTCCGGCGATGAATCAATCTGTGCTGGTGAGTCTAAAACACTTTCTGCAACTCCAAATCCCGATTATAACTACGAATGGAGTACCGGTGAAACCACTGTTTCTATCACAATTACTTCGGGTGGCACTTACAGTGTTACAGCCACAAATCAGTCGGGAGGGTGCTCTTCCGAGGATGAAATAGAAGTGGGAAATCTACCTGCGCCGCGTCTTATTTTACCCGATACGGTGACCTTCTGTAAGGGCAAGTCTCGAACTGTATTGGCTTCTGTGAATTCAGGAGATTCGGTAGTTTGGGATAATGGAACTGCCGGCAGATACTTGAATATCACAGAACCGGGAATTTATACAGCTTCAACTTACAGCGTCTGCGGAGTCGCACAAAAATCAGTCGAGGCTATACAAGAAGATTGTAGTTCTACTTTATATATTCCCTCTGCTTTTACCCCTGATGGCGATGGTCTGAATGATATCTTCAAGGCTGAAGGATACAATATTGAGTCATTTAAAATCTGGATTTTTAATCGATGGGGTACACTTCTTTTTTATTCAGATAACATCGATCAGGGCTGGAATGGAAGCGATTCATCAGTTGATTACTTTGTGCCTTCCGGCGAATACCCTTATAAAGTAGAAGTGAAATACGACAAAAGTATGGATGCTGAAATAGTGCGAGGAAGTGTAACAGTGGTCAGATAATCTTCTTGCTTTTCTCTTTAGTGAATTCCTTTGTGTAAGCTTATTTGATAACTCGGATGTGATTTTTCTCCTAAAGCGTGAAATAAAAATCATCCACATTCTGCCGGTAATCCTCGTACTTCTCCTTATTGAAAATAAAAAACTGCGCCGGCTTATGCGGCACGCCCACTTGCTTTTCTTCGAGTGGAACCAGGAAACTCATTTTGAGAATTTTACGTCTGAAGTTTCTTTTGTCCAGCTCGGTATTTAAGATGGCTTCGTAGAGATGCTGGAGTTGACCTAAGGTGAATTTTTCTGGTAACAATTCAAAGCCAAGTGGTTGATACTTGCTCTTAAACTTCAGTTCTTTTAAGGCGGTTTGGATTATTTCGAGGTGATCGAATCCCAGTTCTGGCAGATTGTCCACATCATGCCAAAATGCTTCCTTCGCAAAACTGCTCGCTTGAAGTTGGTATTGATCCGAGCGAATGAGCGAGTAATAGGCCACGGTGATTACGCGCGCATCTGGTTCAGCGCGAATTGATTTCAACCATTCCAAATCAGATTCTTTTGTGAGTCTATCCGGGTCGCCAAAAGAACCAAACTGCTCAAGAAAAATGTCTTGTAATCCGGTTAGCTCCTGTAGAACGCGTTGTGCAGCCTGGTCAAGATTCTCATCATTCCGAATAAGGTTTCCCGGAAGGGCATAAACCTTTTCAGACTTATCTGAGGGTTGCTGACCTCTGTCAATTAATAAAACTTTCAGTTTTTCTGTGTCAAATCCAAAAATTACGCAGTCTGCGGAGACATTAGGATTAAGTTTTATTTCTGTTCCGGATTGTAGAGGCATATTAAGGATTTTGTTTCTTTGCAAAGCTGGCAAAAATATCAATAAATTATTGTTTTTTTGTTGTCACTACACCTAAGTGTTATCTTTACACTTTCAAATTTATACATTTCTATGGGATCAATTCGAAAAATTGCAGTATTCACCTCCGGGGGAGACTCTCCTGGCATGAATGCCGCGGTTAGAGCTGTGGTGCGAACCGCTATTTTCAACGACCTGCAAGTTGCGGGAATTTTCAGAGGCTTCGAGGGATTAATTGAGGGTGATATTGAGCCTCTCTCAGCTCGCTCGGTGAATCATATTTTGCAACGAGGAGGCACAATTTTGAAATCTGCGCGCAGTAAGGATTTTAGAACAAAAGCAGGACGAGAGAAAGCCTACGAAAAGCTCAAGTCAAATGGAATTGATGCCGTGGTAGCCATCGGTGGTGACGGAACTTTTACCGGGGCACATATTTTTAATAAGGAATT
Source organism: uncultured Cryomorphaceae bacterium (assembly GCA_963748925.1). Lineage (GTDB taxonomy): Bacteria > Bacteroidota > Bacteroidia > Flavobacteriales_D > Cryomorphaceae > Cryomorpha. Next base: position 257,020 of record CAVVKG010000008.1, read on the forward strand.
TGACTTTCCCTTTATCGGCATTCCGGGAACGATTGATAACGACCTTGTGGGTAGTGATTTTACTATTGGATTTGATACTGCCTTGAATACCGTGATTGATGCTGTAGATAAAATTCGTGATACAGCCGCTTCACATAATCGCCTTTTCTTTGTAGAGGTAATGGGTAGAGATGCCGGATTCATTGCAGCCCACGCGGGTGTAGCTTCCGGAGCATTGGCGGTGCTTATTCCTGAAAGAAATATGTCGATAGAAGATTTGGTAGAGCGACTAAGAGAAGCCCGTCGACACAATAAAACGTCAAGCATTGTAATAGTTGCCGAAGGCGGGAAGAGCGGAAATGCCTCTGAAATTGCTGATAAGGTAAATGAACTCGCCCCCTATTATGAAACGAAGGTTACCATTCTAGGTCATATTCAAAGAGGAGGAAGTCCATCTTGTTTTGATAGAAACTTAGCCAGCAGGCTGGGTGTAGCCGCCGTTGAACACCTTCTAAAAGGCGATCGTGACTGCATGGTAGGTATGATCAATCAAAAGATTGTTCTGACCCCATTTGCGGAAGCAATATCCGATAAGTTAACTATTGATCCTGAATTGATTCGGATTGCTGACATACTCTCAATTTAATATTAACATAAAGAAATCATATATGCTTTTAATTGCTGATAGTGGATCTACGAAATGTGACTGGAGATTGGTGGATGAGGATAAGACCTACCGCGATTTTAAATCGATTGGGATAAATCCATATTTCCACAATGAAGATATTATAGAAGCTGAGCTCAATAAGGTGCCTGAACTGGTGGAAAATGCCAATAAAGTAACAGCTGTTTTCTTCTATGGCGCAGGCTGTTCTTCTACAGATTTAAAGAGGATAGTTGATCGTGGGCTGAGCAGAATTTTTCACAATGCACAGATTTACGTCGATCACGATTTGGTCGCTGCAGCCTTTGCCGTTTATGACGATGAGCCATGCATAGCGTGTATACTTGGTACAGGATCTAATTCCTGTCATTTTGATGGAGACATAGTTAGGGAGGAAGTGCCCGCCCTCGCTTATATCTTAGGCGATGAGGGTAGCGGTAGCTATTTTGGTAAGAAACTGCTCACCGATTTTCTCTATAAAAAGCTACCCGAAAATATTCATCAGGCATTGGTTGAGCAGTTTGATTTGAATAAAAATACGATTATGGACAGGGTTTACATGAAATCTCACGCCAATGTATATCTGGCTTCGTTTATGCGTTTTATTACGAGTTTTAGTTCTGAGCCTTATGTACGCGACATGATTCGGGAGGGGCTCGAAAAATTCATCGATATTCATGTAAAATGCTTTCGCGATTCAGGAAAGGTAAAAACACACTTTGTAGGATCGGTTGCGTATTACCATGAGGCTATTCTTGCTGAGGTTGCAAAGGAGAAGGGTATAATCATGGGTCACATTATAAAGCGGCCTATCGAGGGACTTTATCAACATCATGTAAAAAATTATTTCTCAAAAATACCCTTTAAAGCGAGCTAGAAATGTCAGAGATTAAATCGTGTTTATTTGATTTAGACGGCGTAATCGTCGATACTGCGCGCTATCACTTTCAGGCATGGAAGAGACTTTGCAAAGAACTTGGTTTTGATTTGAGCCACGATGAAAACGAGGAGCTCAAAGGGATAGGTAGAGCAGAGTCGCTGGAGATATTACTTAGAAAAGGCGGAGTGAGCCTATCCGATTCTGAGAAAGCGCATTACATGAAAATTAAGAATGACTGGTATCTGGAATTAGTGGATACCATGGCGAGCGATGAAATTTTACCGGGGGTGGTTAATTTTCTTGATGAAGTAAAGCAGTCTGGTAGAAAAATTGCCCTTGGTTCGGCAAGTAAAAACGCCATTAAAATTTTGGAAAAAGTGGGCATACTCGGTCTCTTTGATGCTGTGATAGATGGTACAAAAGTGACCCGCGGGAAGCCCGATCCGCAAACATTTACCCTGGGAGCCGAGGCAACAGGTGCCATGCCAAATGAATGCGTTGTTTTTGAAGATGCCCTCGCAGGTGTGGATGCCGCACTTGCCGGAGGCATGTATGTAATAGGTGTGGGAGAACCTGATGTTTTGAATAAGGCCCATAAGGTTATTCCCGGATTTGCAGGTGTTGGGGTTAGTTTGTTGGATTTTTAGTCATGAGTGATTGGTGATTGTTTTCCCGCCGCAGTGACGCGATGACTTGCTTCTTCGCAACGGAAAAACGCAAAGAATCAACAACCTCAAATTCCACCCAAAACAAACCCAACTAAAAATCCAGATTCAGATGGAATCTGTTAAAGAAAAAAGAAATGAAAAAGCATTATAAAGAAGATGGCTGGAGTATTATTGAAGAGGGATTTCATCCTGAAATGCAGCAGTCGTCCGAGAGTATTTTTAGTCTGGGAAATGGCCGCATGGGCCAGCGAGCAAATTTTGAAGAATCGTATAGTGGCGAAAGTCTTTTAGGCAATTACGTAGCCGGTGTTTACTATCCCGATAAAACCCGTGTAGGCTGGTGGAAAAATGGATACCCCGAGTATTTTGCCAAAGTGCTTAATGCTGCCAACTGGATCGGGATAAATGTATCAGTGAATGGTGAATCGCTCGATTTGGCTACGGCCAAAGTAACCGAATTTAAGCGTGAGCTCAATATGAGAGAGGGTTATTTGCACCGCAGTTTTATTGCGGAAATGCCCAATGGAGTGATCTTAAAGGTAAATGCAAAACGATTTTTGAGTATGTCGGTTTTTGAAGCCGGACTTATCCGCTATAGCGTCACTCCACTGAACTATTCAGGCGTTATCGAATTTGGCTGTTTTGTAGATGGTGATATAAAGAATCAGGACGCTAACTACGACGAAAAGTTTTGGAGCGAAGTGTCTCGTGAAACGGGTAATGATACTGCTGCACTAATAATTCGTACGAAGAAATTAGATTTCCATGTGTGTACCGCACAGAAAATCGTTGTTACCGTTAACGGAGCTGAAAAATCTTATAGCAGCATACAAAATGAGCGTGAAAAATATGTTGAGAATGTCGTTTCTATAAACGCAACTGAGGGGGATGAGCTAGTTGTCTATAAATATGCCGCTAACGTGTCATCGCTAAATCATCCCATTTCAGACTTACATAATCGCGCTATGAAAGTAGTTTCGCAGTGTGCTGTGAATGGGTTTAATGAGATGCTCGAAGATCAGAAAAGGGCATGGGCCGAACGCTGGAAAATGAATGATATCGTGATAGAAGGCGATGTTGCAGCTCAGCAGGCAATTCGGTTTAATATCTTTCAGCTTAACCAGACATACACAGGCGATGATGCTCGTCTGAATATTGGTCCTAAAGGTTTTACAGGCGAAAAATACGGTGGAAGTACTTACTGGGATACAGAGGCATATTGTCTTCCATTTTACATGCTCACCTCCGGAAAGGAAGTGGCAAAGAACCTTTTACTTTACCGGTATCGCCAGCTTGGGAAAGCTATAGAAAACGCCGAAAAGTTAGGCTTCAAGGATGGCGCTGCACTTTACCCGATGGTAACCATGAACGGAGAAGAGTGCCACAATGAGTGGGAGATAACCTTTGAAGAAATTCACAGAAATGGCGCTATTGCATACGCCATTTTCAATTACATAAGGCACACCACCGATGAAGACTACTTAAAAGAAGGAGGCCTCGAAGTTCTGCTTGGAATAGCACGTTTCTGGAGTCAGCGTTTTAATTGGAGCGAACACAAAAAACAATTTGTAATGCTCGGTGTTACAGGGCCAAATGAGTACGAGAATAACGTTAACAACAACTGGTACACCAACTATATTGCAAGATGGACGATGAAGTATACCATGGATTGCGTTGACAAGTGCCAGGAAGATTCCGGATTTTGGAATGAGTTTAAGTCCAGAACTAAATTTGACGACTCAGCAGAACTCACTCAGTGGCGAAAAATTGTAGATAACGTATATGAGCCTCGCCTTGAGGGAAGCAATATTTACCTGCAGCAAGATGGCTTTCTTGATAAGGTTGATCGCGTAGCTGATGATCTCGATCCGTCAGAACGACCTATAAATCAGAATTGGAGCTGGGATAGAATCCTGCGCTCAGTTTTTATTAAGCAGGCAGACGTACTTCAGGGAATGTACTTTTTTGAAGAAGATTTTTCTGAAGAAGAATTACGCGACAATTTTAATTATTACGAGCCGCGTACAGTTCATGAGTCATCACTTTCGCCATGTGTTCATTCCATCCTTGCCAGCAAATTGGGTATGGATGAAAAAGCGTATGAGATGTACTTGCGCACCGCACGCCTCGATCTTGACGATTATAACCACGAAGCCGATGAAGGCTTGCATATCACTTCCATGGCCGGAACTTGGATGGCTGTCGTAGAAGGATTTGGTGGCAAGCACATTAAAGATGGGGTTCTGAGTTTTGACCCGGTAATGCCATCAGAATGGGAGTCATTTCAGTTTAATTTAATTTACCGTGAAGTTGTTATTTCGGTTGGCGTTTCCGCGAAAAGAGTCTCCGTTTCCACAGAGTCATCTGGAGAGCTTGAAATTATGGTATATGGCAAATCTTATAAATTGACCCAAAAGAATCCCATAAAAGTGGAGCGATGATAAAAAAACTAACTTTTTTAGGGTTTATAGCACTGATTTTTGGGTGTGCTGATAGCGAAAAAGAGGAGTCAAAAGTCGAAATTGAGGCTGGTGGCGATATTATTGGATTAGCCAGTCCTGTAAAATTAAGCCATGATTCTACTACCGTTTTTTTGTTGGATTATTTTGAAAATGCAGATCAGATAGACAGTGTTTTCTTTAATGCTGATATCGAGTTTACATTTAATCAAGCAGAGGGAACGGTAGAAGTCACAGAAATTAATAACAGCGATCCCATAGCTGTGCTAACTGCTATTTATGCAGGGAAGCGTTATGATATTCCTGTTTTCAAAAGCAAGGAGCTGCCGTTTAAATATACTTATGAATCACCCAATGAGAAGGTAAAGCAAATAGCACTAAAAGGTAATTTTAATGGATGGAATCCTTCGGCAACACCGCTAAACCGCGATGATGATACCTGGGCGACAAATTTGGTTTTGGAGCCGGGTCTTTACGAATATCTGGTGGTAGAAGATGGTAAAGAGATGCTTGACTCCAACAACCCCAATAAGAAAGATAATGGAATGGGAGCATTTAACTCTACCTTTCGGGTAGGGTCTGATAGTGAGGTGCCGCATATTTCTACCTTTGGTTTTCTTCAGGATTCTATAGTAATTCACTATCCGGAAGAGCTTAGTGACCCATTCATATTTTGGGAAAACCACCGACTCGATTCTTCATGGTTTCATCGCAATTCAGATAGGCTCAGTATTGATATACCATCGGCTGCAGCCGAAAACAAACGCAGCAACTTGCGCATTTTTGCTGGAAATGAGGAGCAGCGAACCAACGATTTGCTTATTCCTTTGCAAAGTGGAAAACCGATTGAAAATCCCTCTGTTTTACCACGGTCAGATAAGCAGAAACTCGCCATGTACTTTATGATGGTTGACAGGTTTTTGGATGGAAATAAAGGAAACAATCAGCCGGTAAATGATCCGGAAATTCTTCCCCCTGCCAACTATTACGGAGGAGATTTACAAGGAGTGAATTTGAAAGTTGAGGAAGGTTACTTAAGCGATTTAGGAATGAATACCGTTTGGCTGTCACCGATCACACAAAACCCGCTTGGCGCATATGGACTGTGGGACGAAGGTGGTGTGCGAAGCAAGTTTTCCGGTTACCACGGATATTGGCCCATTTCTTCATCGCAGGTAGATTTTCGATTCGGGAATGAAAAAATTCTCAGTACACTGATCGACGAAGCGCATGGCAAAGACATGAATGTGATTTTGGATTATGTAGCAAATCACGTGCATGAGGAGCACCCTGCTTACCAACAACACCCTGAATGGGCTACCGAGTTGTATCTTCCCGATGGATCGCTGAATACCGAAAAATGGGATGAGTACCGCCTTACCACTTGGTTTGACACCTTTATGCCTACTCTCGATTTTAGCCGCGATGATGTAGTGGAAGCCATGACAGATTCTGCTCTCTATTGGTTTGAAAACTATGCTATTGACGGCTTTAGGCACGATGCCACAAAGCATATTCAGCTTAAGTTTTGGCGCGAGCTTACACGCAAACTCAAGTACCGTGTCGTAAAGCCCGATAACCGACCCATATATCAGATAGGGGAAACCTATGGGAATCCACAATTGATTGACAGCTATATCGGCAGTGGAATGCTGGATGCACAGTTTGATTTCAACCTCTATGATGCTTCGGTTTCCGCTTTCGCGAAAAATGACGCATCGTTCGAAAACTTGAATAGGGTTTTGAATCAAAGCCTTACTACATACGGGTACCACCATGTAATGGGCAATATTTCCGGAAATCAGGATAGAACCCGGTTTATCTCTTATGCAGATGGATCTGTAGATTTTGGTGAAGATCCCAAACTTGCCGGTTGGACCCGCAAAATAGAAATTAAAGATACCATTGGCTATAGCCGTTTGGCGATGCTTCACGCTTTCAACTTCACAGTTCCCGGGGTTCCGGTCATTTATTATGGCGATGAAATAGGGTTGCCCGGCGCCAATGATCCCGATAACCGTCGTATGATGCGATTCGGCGAAAGCCTCGACCAATCTGAAAGGGATATGCTTCAGACTGTGACGACGATTGCAAATCTTCGCCAGGAAAAGATGGCGCTGATTTACGGAGATCTGGCTCTATTGAAATTGGATGGGCCGGTTTATGCCTACATTCGGAATTATTTTGAGCAGACAGCAATTGCGCTTTTCAACTCATCAAGCGAGACTAAAACCATTCGTTTGGAAATTTCCGCCTATTATTCTCTTGAAAATATCACATCAAATTTTGGTCACTCTGTCCAGATAGAAGGTAGGGAGGTAACCGTTAAACTTCCACCAGTTTCATTCGAAATCATAACCAATTAAAATGAAAAAACTACTCGTACTATTTTTAATCAGTGCTTCTCTAGGGGCGTGCAACAACAGTCCTAAAGAAAAATCTGAAACCGAACCTATGGATAAGCAGGAAGAAACCGTATCGCATACTGAATGGTCTAAAAATGCGACCATTTATGAGGTGAATATCAGACAATACACCCCGGAAGGAACATTTAACGCATTCAGCGAAAGCCTGCCCCGCCTCAAAGATATGGGTGTAAAAATATTGTGGATAATGCCCATCTCGCCCATTGGTGAAGAGAATCGTAAGGGAACGGAAGGGAGCTATTATTCAGTGAAAGATTACAAGGCAGTGAATCCTGAATTTGGTACAATGGCAGATTTCAAAGCGCTGGTAGAAAAGGCGCATAGCTTGGGCCTTAAAGTAATTGTAGACTGGGTGGCAAATCACAGCGCTTTTGACAATGTATGGACAAAAGATCACAAGGACTGGTACAACCTTGACAGCCTTGGAGGCCTGCAACCACCGCAAGGCACAGACTGGTGGGATGTAGCTGACCTTAATTACAGCAATGTGGAAATGCGAAACGGAATGATCGACGCCATGCAATTCTGGGTTCGCGAAGCAGATATAGACGGGTACAGATGTGATGTTGCAGAAATGGTTCCTATGGATTTTTGGACTGCTTGTATTGATTCTTTGGAAAAAACGAAACCTGGAATTTTTATGCTCGCAGAAGGCGAAAATCCTGAATTACATAAGGCTTTTGATATGACTTATGCTTTTGAATTTTTGCACATAATGAATGGAATAGCAAAAGGAGAAAAAGAGCTTGCCGAGATTGACACGTATCTTGAAAATCAAAAAACGAAATACTCTCCTGAAGATTATAGAATGTATTTTACAACCAGCCACGATGAGAATTCATGGAATGGAACAGTATTCGAACGTTATGGAAAAGGGCATAAGACTTTTGCAGCGCTGGCATTTACAATTGCAGGAATGCCTATGGTTTACAGCGGGCAGGAAGCTGGAATGGATTATGCACTTGAATTTTTTGAAAAAGATTCGATTAAATGGGGCGATATTGCACTTGAAGATTTCTATGGAAAATTGCTGCGGCTCAATCGCGATAATCCCGCACTTTGGAATGGCGAATTTGGAGGAGAGCTTAACCGTTTAAAAACCGATAATGATAAGGATGTTTACGCCTTTTCGCGAAAGCTTGACGACAATGAAGTAGTGGTGATTTGCAATCTAAAAGACACCTATCAGAAAGTCACATTTGAATCTGTACCCGAGGGTGATTTCAAAGGATTGCTTGACGATGAGAAGCTCGATTTAATAGGAAAGAACGGTCTGGAACTTGAGCCTTATGGGTTCCATATATTTTATAAATAAATGAAACTAGCAATTATAGCGCATGACGGTAAAAAGGCCGAAATGGTTCGTTTTCTAACAGACCACAACGAATTTTTACAGCGAAACGATGTGAAGCTTGTAGCTACAGGTACCACGGGAATGCACGTAGAACGAGCAGGGCTTGATGTACAAAAGGTAGCCTCCGGACCGCAAGGTGGTGATGCGCAAATTGCAGCGATGGTTACCGAAGGTAGTATTGATGCCGTTTTCTTCTTTCGCGATCCGCTTGACAGGCATCCACATGAACCCGATATTGCCATGCTAATGCGGATATGTGATGTGCATGATGTACCTTTGGCAACCAATCCGGCTACGGCCGAATTGATTATTAGAGGATTTGAACAACCATAAAAAATATTTAAGATGAGTAAGAAATTTCGTTCAGGAGTGCTTTATGGTCAGGAAGTTACTGACTTATTTAATTATGCTAATCAAAATGATTTTGCACTTCCTGCAGTTAACGTTATTGGAACAGATTCTGTAAATGCTGTGCTTGAGACTGCGCGCGATCTCAATTCGCCCGTAATCATTCAATTTTCGAATGGAGGGGCTGTCTTCTTTGCAGGAAAAGGATTGAGTAACGAGAACCAGAAAGCTGCTGTAGCAGGCGGTGTTAGCGGTGCTTTGCATGTACATGAAATGGCTAAAGCCTACGGTGTAACTGTTGTTTTGCACACAGACCACGCAGCTAAAAAACTGCTCCCTTGGATAGATGGATTGCTCGATGCCGGAGAGGAGTTTTTCAAGAAGAATGGCCAGCCACTCTTTAGTTCACACATGCTCGACCTGAGCGAAGAACCGATCGAAGAAAATATTGAAACGAGTGCGCGCTATTTTGAGCGTATGAATAAGATGGGAATGACCATCGAGATTGAGCTTGGCGTAACAGGTGGCGAGGAAGACGGAGTAGATAATTCAGACATCGACAGCTCTAAGCTATACACCCAACCTGAGGAAGTAGCGTTCGCTTATGAAAAGCTAAAAGCTATTTCGCCTAACTTTACTGTAGCAGCAGCCTTTGGAAATGTGCACGGAGTATACAAACCCGGAAATGTTTCGCTTAAGCCAATCATCCTGAAAAACTCTCAGGACTTTATTCAAAAGAAATTCAACACCGAAGCACAGCCTGTCAACTTCGTTTTCCATGGAGGAAGTGGATCATCCCAGGCAGACATTCGGGAAGCTATTTCATACGGAGCCATCAAAATGAATATCGATACCGATATGCAATGGGCTTTTTGGGATGGAGTAAAAGATTATTACAAAGCGAATGAAGCTTATCTCCAAACTCAGATTGGCAATCCTGATGGTGATGATAAGCCGAATAAGAAGTATTACGATCCTCGCGTTTGGTTGAGAAAGGGCGAAGAGACATTCGTTACAAGGTTAAAACAAGCCTTCGAGGATTTGAATTGTGTAAACAAGAACGCCTAAATTCCGATTACCAGCATGCTGCCAAAAATCTCGTTTGCCCATACGAAGGCTTACCAGCGCTTAGCAATGGAAGCCTCGCGTATGGAAAAAATTCCTATGCGTCAACTATTTGATGACGACCCAAACCGATTTAAAGAGTTTACCGCTTGTTTTGAGAATATTCTTGTTGATTACAGCAAGAATAAGATCGACAAAAAAATAATGAATGAGCTTTTTGAGCTTGCAGCCGAATGCGAACTTGAAGCCGGTATTGAAGGAATGTTTACCGGTGAGAAAATCAATCAAACTGAAAATAGAGCAGTGCTTCACACGGCGCTAAGAACGCAGAGCGATGAGCCAATCCTGGTTGATGGGGAAAACATTATTCCTGAAATAAGATCGGTGCAGTCGCAGATGAAAATATTTTCTGAAAAGGTAATCTCTGGCGAGTGGAAAGGCTATACGGGTAAACCTATTAAGGAGGTTGTGAATATTGGAATTGGCGGCTCAGATTTAGGTCCGGTGATGGTCACAGAGGCTCTCAAAGCGTATTCAAAACATCTGAAGTTGCACTTTGTAAGCAATGTTGATGGAACCCATATCGCCGAGACCATGAAGGTGATAGATCCCGAAACAACCCTGTTTATAATTGCTTCGAAAACTTTCACTACGCAGGAAACTATGACGAATGCGCATAGTGCACGGAAATGGTTTTTGGAAAACGGGGGAAATGAAAGCGATATTGAGAAACACTTTGTAGCACTTTCAACAAATACCAACTCTGTTAAAGAATTCGGAATTCACCCGGATAATATGTTCCGGTTTTGGGATTGGGTAGGGGGGCGATATTCGCTTTGTTCGGCTATCGGTCTCCCAATTGCACTAGCCATTGGGTATGATAATTTTGAAAGAGTCTTGCAAGGTGCTGCTGCGATGGACGAGCACTTTCGTGAAAAGAAAGCTCAGAGTATCCCCGCCAAACTGGCTTTGTTGGGAATTTGGTACAATAATTTTTTCAACGCTCAGAGCCATGCGATCTTACCTTACGACCAGTACTTACATCGGTTTGCGGCCTACTTCCAGCAAGGCGATATGGAGAGCAATGGTAAATCTGTTGACAGAAACGGTGAAAAAATTGAATATCAAACCGGACCAATCATTTGGGGTGAACCGGGAACGAATGGTCAACACGCATTCTATCAGTTAATTCATCAAGGTACTAAGTTGATTCCCTGCGATTTTATTGCCCCTGCTCAAAGTCAGAATCCAATTGGCGATCACCACACGAAGTTAATGGCAAATTTTTTCGCACAGACAGAGGCCTTGATGAAAGGTAAAACGGAGTCTGAAGCTCAAAGTGAACTTGTATCGTCAGGCAAGTCACAGAGTGAAATCGCAGAATTGCTTCCACATAAAGTATTTGATGGAGATAACCCGACAAATTCTATCCTTGTAAAGAAAATTGATCCATATACCCTCGGTAGTTTAATTGCTATGTATGAACACAAAGTTTTTGTGCAGGGTATTATTTGGAATGTCTATAGCTTTGACCAATGGGGAGTGGAATTAGGCAAAAGTCTGGCTAACAAAATTCTTCCTGAACTCAACTCCGATGAGCTTGTAAGTAGCCACGACTCCAGCACAAATGGATTGATCAATGCCTTCAAGGCGATGCGCTAAATCTCTTCTCATGCAAAATTACTCCCCACCCTGCTTTTTTTGGAGGAATAACTTCAGGTCTTAAAAAGTTCTGTGGCGCTGTTGATAAAAGGGGAAGATCACTTTAAGACATAAACTCAACCATCCATAAAATAAATAATTTGATAAGGATCAATTCGTCACTGATATGGATTCTTAATTCATCTTTTTGAAACAAATTTTTCCTCGAGGTCGTAAAAAATTCTGAAACCTCGCCCAATTTGGGTGAGAAAAGAAAAACGACTTACAGATGAAAAAAATTTTACTCCCACTGTATATAAGTGCTGTGTGCTTTTCTGCGCAAGCTCAAATTAGTAACGGCGGTTTCGAAAACTGGAAAAAAATACTACTTTTTGAGCATCCGGCAAGCAACACGACTAGCATGAGCTCAAACTATGAAACCTTTTTTGACAATGGATTGCTCAATGTGAATCGCATCGTTGAAAATGAAAATTCGGTACTTCGAATTGAGAATATTATGGGCTCTGAATCGGTTCAGCCAGGATATTTTATTTTTGGTAAAATTCCAACTGGTGAGATGGTTTTTGGTGCTGGAAATTCAATATCAAGTGTTGATATGACCGGTATATCGATGGATTTAAGATATGATCTAGTCGATGAGTCTGAAGGATTTGTGATGGTGCAGTTTAAGGATGGAAATAATCCTGTGGGAACTGGTAATTATGGAACAGGTACTTACTTTTTTCCTATAACAGGTTCGCAAGATTGGAGCAATGTCGAATTTGTTTTCGATAATCCAATTGATCCAGCTGCTAATACATGTGTTATTGCAATTGCTTCCGGCGATGTTCTTAATAGTGACACTCCATTTGCAGAAGGCTCATTTGTAGAAGTAGACAATTTGGAGTTTATGCAATCGGAACAAACTATTCCGGGAGGAGACTTTGAGGCTTGGAAAATGGTAGCATCCGATATACGCACCTGAAGATTGCTATGTTGATCTACACCCATTTGAGGCAAATTATCAACAATCTTTCGATGAATTTAGCGGCAGTTATGCACTTAGACTAAATAGTACTTTGCGCAATGACAATGTAGACGTGGGATACCTATTAATGGGTAATAAAAATGATGAAGGTGAAATTATTCCTAACATTGAAATTGGCGATAAGGATATGCTTTCATTTAAGTACTTCTACCTGAGCACAAATGATCTTGCTGAGGCTAAAGTTGTTTTTTACAAGGAGGTTGACGGTAATTTTGAACCTGTTCATGAACACATGTTAGAGCTTGGCAATAATGAAAATTATCAATTGTTAGAATATCCTTTCCAAAACGAACTTACGCAGCTGGGCGTCGATGCTTCACATATGACGATTGAGTTTAAGTCGAGCATTGAATCGCTGGAAATACCGGCCCAAGATGGAAGTATTCTATTATTAGACGAGGTGGCTCTGGAGAGCGCACTCGGTGTAAATTCAAAACTTACTGCACAGTCTGTAAAACAAGTATGGGCATACCCAAACCCTACTATGGGAAGAGTGATTTTTAACTTTGGAACCAGAAGAGCTGGATACTTCCGAGTGTATAATCAAGTTGGAGCGCAGGTGGCTATCAGGGAATTTTCAAGCACACAAGAATTAATTTTTGATTTAAGCCCCTATCCGGCAGGCCAGTACCTATTTAAATTCTATCACAATGCGGGGTTTGATATTGCCCGTGTAGTCAAATATTAAAACTCGATAATATGCACGACCTGGCTCGTGTTCATCATAACGATACAATTTTTTGAATGAAGCGGCGCAAGTATTTGCGCCGCTTTTTACATTGGTGAAAACCGGAATGAACTTGTCCAAATAATCAAATATCTCTAAACTATATTTATCGTTAGTGTAAGTTTAACACAAAGACATTTTTTTCTATATTGCCCATCGCTATTTTAAAGATATAGATTATGCAGCAAAAGCCACATCTGGGATTTTGGGAAATTTGGAATATGAGTTTTGGATTCCTCGGGATTCAGTTTGGTTTTGCTCTTCAAAATGCCAACGTAAGCCGCATTTTTGAAACGCTGGGAGCGAGTAAAGATGCCCTACCCATTCTTTGGCTAGCTGCCCCGGTTACCGGACTTTTGGTTCAGCCCATTGTAGGGTATTATAGTGATAGAACCTGGAATAAACTCGGACGCCGAAGGCCCTTCTTCCTTGTTGGAGCTATACTTGCTACTATTGCACTTATCATAATGCCAAACAGCCCAACGCTTTGGATTGCCGCAGGAACTCTATGGTTGATGGATGGTTCTATAAATATTTCCATGGAGCCGTTTCGTGCTTTTGTTGGAGATAAACTCTCTGACGAACAACGCACGAAGGGTTTTGCCATGCAGAGCTTTTTTATCGGAGCAGGTGCCGTAATAGCATCCATGTTACCTTATATTTTTACAAACTGGTTTGGCGTCAGCAACACCGCTCCTGAGGGCATTATTCCCGATTCTGTAAAATGGTCGTTCTATGTGGGTGCTGCTGCTTTTATGGGTGCGGTTCTCTGGACGGTTTTTAAGTCTTCGGAATATCCACCGGAAGATATGGAGGCCTTTCTTGCTGAAAAAGAGAAGAATAAAGGGGTTTTTAACGGGTTGAAAGAGTCCTTTCTCGGTATTTTTTCCATGCCAAAAACAATGTTGCAACTCGCTTTTGTGCAGTTTTTTTCATGGTTTGCCCTTTTTGCTATGTGGATTTATACTACGAGCGCTGTAACCGGGCATGTTTATGGTACGGAGGATACATCTTCGGCTCTGTATAATGAAGGGGCCGATTGGGTGGGCGTTTTATTTGCTGTGTATAATGGTATTGCCGCAATATTTGCTTTAGCGCTTCCAGCCATTGCGCGTGTAACAAATAGAAAAATAACACACATGCTTTGTCTCTTTGCAGGCGGCGTTGGTCTGATTTCTATATTTTTTATTTCTGACCCCAACCTGCTTTATATCCCAATGATAGGAGTGGGTATGGCCTGGGCCAGTATCTTATCTATGCCGTACGCCATGCTTGCGGGCGCCCTTCCGGCAAATAAAATGGGATACTACATGGGAGTCTTTAATTTCTTTATTGTCATTCCACAAATTGTCGCAGCTACCATTTTAGGCTTCTTGCTCAAGACCTTTTTTGGAAGTGAAGCCATTTTTGCACTCATTATTGGAGGCGTTGCTTTTTTCCTGGCCGGATTGCTAACACTTTTGGTTAAAGATACCGAGTAACAAAATGCCCGGGCTGGCATTCGCAAAGCTAAAATGAACTTCAATTATCAATAAATGAGAATTGCTAAATGCTCGGGCTAGCGTCCCGCTAGGCTACTGTTACTACTCAATATGAACCTACCGTACCTCGAAAATAACAATTTCAAAAGGTGCTATTTCCATTTCGTCTTCAATTTTGACATCCTTCCCATTAATATTTCGAAACGAAGATTTGTCATTGAGCATTTCGGCGTAGGTAGCTTTTTTAATTTTCCTTGTTTCCTTTGAAGTATTAGCCGCCACCATTACCAGATTTTCTCCGCTTTCACGGAAGTAAACATACAAGCCATCCTGAGGAATAAATTGAACAGTTTTTCCAATTGAAAGCGCTTCGTTTGTCTTGCGCAGATTGCTTACAGATTTAATAAAGTTATAAATCTCATTTTCATCTGCAGAGCGACCTTCCACCGTGAATTTACTCAATGAATCAGTCGGCCATCCACCCATCACATCTTCCCTTATTTTTCCATGACCATCTGTTTCGCGCATAAGGAGTTCGGTTCCGTAATAAATGCTGGGGATACCACGCAGGGTGAATAAAAGTCCCAGGCCGATTTTCATTTTGCGCAAATCGCCATTCACGTAGCCAAAAAACCGCGCAAGATCGTGGTTGTCCAGGAAGGTAACCATATTTTCAGGGTGCTCATAAATATAGTCGGCGGCAAGGGTGTAGTAGAGTTTACTGATTCCCTCAGTCCATCCCTGATCTTTCGTAAGGGCATCATTTATTGCGTAATAAACCTGAAAGTCAGTCAGGCCATCAAGATGATTTTCTTCCGGTGCAAGTCCATTACCCATAAACCACCCTTGCACAGTTGGCCCATGCACCCATGTTTCTGCAAAGAGAAAAATATCGGGATATGCTTCTTTCACTTTTGCTCCCCATTCCCGCATAAATTCCTGATCGGGATAAGCATAAGTATCAATTCTTAGTGCATCTATCTGGTATTTTTCTATCCACCAAAGCGTCTGCTGAATAAGGTAAGTGGCTACCTGTTTATTTTTCTGGTTCAAATCAGGCATATGTTTGTCAAACCAACCGTCGGTAAATACTTTTTTCTCATTCGCAGAAGCGTAAGGATCCATAAGTAGCGGAGCCCTATAATTGGTTCTGGTATAAGTGTCCCAAAAGTGAAACCATGATGAATCAGGGATATCTGTAAAAAGATAATGTTCGTTACCAATATGATTGTAAACCACATCCTGTATCAACTTCATGCCGCGATTATGGATTGAATCTGAAAGGGCTTTATAAAGTTCGTTTGACCCAAATCGCTTATCAATTTTAAAATAATCGGTAAAGGCATAACCGTGATAAGACTCGTGGGGCTGGTTGTTTTCTAATAGTGGGTTTGGCCATATTGCGGTCATACCGAGATCTTGAATATAATCCAGATTGTCTATAATCCCCTGAATATCTCCACCGTGCCGGGCGTAAGGCTCAGCCCGGTTTACGCCCGATTGATTCATATCAGTGAAGCTATCATTCTCTTGGTCGCCATTGGCAAACCTATCCGGAGTAATGAGGTAAACCGCATCTGTTTGATCAAGGCCGCGGTTGTGGGGCGTGCGTGAATCTAATGCGTATGGATAAGAGAACTTGCCTGCTTTTCCTTTGCTTTTAATATGAAAAGTATGGGGCATGGCATCGTTTGATATTTTGAGATGTAGAATGACATAGTTCTGTCCTGATAGCTTTTCGATGCGCTCAAGTGATATTGCTTCCGAGTTTTTATCCAGTGAGAAAGAATTTAGGGATATATCTTTCTGGTGTATTAGAATCTGTAGGTTTTCGTCCGGCATATTCGTCCACCAGTTTGGTGGGTCAACATGCTCAAAAGATTTGGACCTTGGATCAAATTGCATTGCGCACACTGAATTTATATTTGAAATACTGAAAACCAGTGTTACGAGTACAAGAATTAATGAAAACTTATTTGCTTGAAAACTAGTCATGTAAGTTAATTTTCTAGAATTGTGAGGTGTAAAACTTTTGATTTGTCGAATTTAAATTAAATTTGTTAGTGTTAAAAGTACAATAAGTCTTTTTCGAAATCCTAAAATCTAATAAAATGAAGAAAATTTACCTATTTGCACTCTCTGCTATGTTCGGCGTTTCGGCTATGGCTCAAGTGAGTGTAACTTTTCAAGTTGACATGAATGGCCAAACGGTTTCTCCGAATGGAGTTCATGTAGCCGGTAACTGGCAAGACGAAGCAGGATATCCTGCTGAATGGGAGCCTGGAACTGCTGAAATGACAGATGATGATAGTGACGGAATTTACAGCCTTACTGTTGATATCCCTGCTGGTCAGTATGAGTATAAATTTATAAATGACAATAATTGGGGTCCTGGAGAAGAAGGGATTCCAGTTATATCTCAAAAAGGTGGAGGTACCAGCAATCGCGTGTTTATAGTAACTGATTGGCATGGTAATACTGACAACCTTCCCGATGGGTTTATGCTACCGGCAATTGAATTTGGTGGATCTGCACCGGCCGGCGAAGTAGCTGTAAGATTAGTAGTTGATATGGCTGCACAATCAGAAATTTCTGAACTTGGTGTTCACGTAGCGGGAACTCTACTAGATCCAGAATGGACTCCAGCGTATGGTACTATGTTTAATAGTAGCAATTCACAGTACGCATACATAGCTAATGTTGATCCCGATGCAACTTATTCATATAAATTTCTGAATGGGAATGATTGGGGTATGGATGAATGGACTGGAGGTATTCCCCCAGCACCAGAAGAATGTACTACTGGAGGAAATAGAGCGGTGACAGTTGTTGCTGATGACGTTACGATTCCAACTGTGTGCTATGAAGCTTGTGAAACATGTGCTGACCCGGGTATAGTTACCCTTACAGTTGATATGAGCAACGAGACACTAATTAATGGTGTCGCTTATGTGGCCGGATCTTTTAACGGCTTCTCTGACGAAGAAATGACTGATAATGGAGACGGAACCTTTTCTGCAGAATACACTTTAGAACCAGGTACTTATGAGTTTAAATTCAAAAATCAACCTGGGAATGATGGTTGGGAACTTGTGCCAGACGCTTGTCAAGGAGAAGGAACAGATAATCGGGCTTTTACGGTTGGAGAAGCGGAGGAACTATCTGTAACTAGCTGCTTTGAGCAATGTGTTGAGGTTTGTATACCCAATCCAGATCCTTCAGATATCACCTTCAGAGTAAATATGATGAATGTAACTGTTGCTCCGGAAGGTGTTTGGGTAATGGGTAGTTTTACATCTCCTAATTGGCAACCTGGTGCTATCCAAATGACTGATGCAGATTCTGATGGAATTTATGAAGTAACTGTTGAAGATGTTTCTGGATCGGCAGATATTGCCTACAAATTTGCAAATGGGGACCCAATGACAACTGAAGAAACCGGTGATTTCGCTGCCGGAGGTTGTGGATTTGCTACTGACCTAGGTGGTTTTAACCGATCCCTTGTAAGAACGGGCGAGCCGATGGTATTGGACGTGGTATGTTATAATTCTTGTGCCGACTGCGTTGTTGGACTTGAAGAAAATGTACTAGGCAGTGTCTCTATTTTCCCCAATCCTTCAAATGGAATTAGCTACATTGATATTGAAAATCCAAATGGATACACATTGAGAATGAATCTTGTGGATATTACGGGTAAAACGGTTACGGAAAACATTCTGTTGAACTCAACTAGAAATGAAATCAATACTAAAAACCTGAATGCAGGTCTTTACTTCCTTAATATCGTAAACGAGCACAACGACCGTGCAGTTTACAAATTGATGGTGAAGTAATTTCAACATTGTAATAATTTTAAAGGGCGACCATTTTGGTCGCCCTTTTTTTATTGATTAAAACCAAAATACGTGGTAGAAACTAACCTCACTGTTGGGGAATTTTATATCCAATTTAAAACCTGGGAGGGCAAATTTATTATTGAAAATTAAAATGTAAAAGATTATTTCTTCCATGGCTAAGTTCCTGTTTCTATGATGAGATATATTTTTAAATAGTTGTATTTCAGTATTTTAAATTGAAATTTCTATCGGGAAGTTTGCCTACTTTCTTCTCGTTAGGAGCATAAGAATTATAGAATAATACTGGCTTTAATTTAAATCGGTATCTGGTTTGATATAATGTAGACATACTAATCATCAAAAAACATTTATTATGCTACAATGGATTATAATTTTCGCAGTATTAGCACTTATTGCTGCCGTTTTAGGTTTTGGAGGTATGGCTAAAGGTTTTGCCGGAATCGCCAAAATACTATTCTACATATTCCTAATCATTTTGGTAATAGCCCTTATATCGTCCGCGTTTTAGGTAGGTTATTCGCTTAAATATTAAAGCTCTCATTGCTCTGAACCATTGGAAAACCAGAGTAATGGGGGTTTTTTTGTGCCTTTTTTTTCATGAAAGTGCTTTAAAGTGAATTAGGAGAATTTTTAACTCCAATCTATCCCTTGCTTAGCCCCGACTTTCGTACTTTTGGTAGATGAAAGGTTTTCACTTATTTTTATGTGTGTTTTTTATTTCTTTATATGCTGAAGCACAAAAGGTTATAGTTGTTGATGCCTTGCCAGCAAACACGCCCGCAGAAGCAACAGTATATTTAGCGGGAGAAATCAATAGCTGGAATCCTGGTGATGAAGCCTACACATTCGCGGAAGTAGGAGAATATTTGCAATTTACACTTCCCGAATCTACACCACAAATCTTTGAAGGAAAGCTTACCAGGGGATCCTGGGCAAGTGCGGAAGGCAGCGAAGGTGGAGGCTACATTCCCAATAGAATCTTTAATTTCTCTACTACCGACACCATTCATATCACCGTTTTATCGTGGGAAGATTTAGGCGGCTCCGCGAGCGATTTGCCCCCCAATGTGGTAACACTCAGTGCCGATTTCTACATGCCACAACTCGATAGAAATAGGCGAGTCCGCCTTTTTCTGCCTTCAGAGTATGAAACTTCAACGGCAGATTATCCGGTGCTTTATATGCACGACGGCCAGAATCTATTTAGCGCCCAGGAAGCCTTTGCTGGCGAATGGGAAGTTGATGAAGCACTTCTGGCATTTGAAGATGCCGGGTACTCGGGTGCCATCGTGGTAGCGATAGACAATGGAGGATCTTACAGAATAGGAGAGTATACACCCTGGGCTAATCCCCAATATGGCGGTGGCGATGGAGAGGCCTATATGGAGTTTGTTGTGAATACCCTGAAGCCTTATGTCGATGAGAATTACCGCACCCTTTCAGATCGCGAAAATACCGGAATAATGGGTAGTTCTCTCGGAGGTCTTATTTCACACTATGGTGCTCTGGCTTATCAGAATGTTTTTTCAAAAGTTGGTGTCTTTTCTCCATCCTTTTGGTTCACAGATGATATATATTCTTTTTCTTACTCTACAGGACATCAGGCTAATATGCGTATGTATTTCCTCGCGGGGGGAAATGAGAGCGCATCTCTTGAAGGAGATGTGATCAGTATGATGGATACACTCGAATCAGCTGGTTTCAACGAAAGCGAAATGCAGTTCAAATTTGTTCCGGATGGAGAGCACAGTGAATGGTTTTGGGCTCAGGAGTTTCCCGATGCATTCGAGTGGCTTTATCTCTCATCTGTTACAGCCATAAATAATGTTGAACCCGATGTGGAGGTTACGCTCTTTCCAAACCCTATTGGTGACACGCTTAATTTTACTCTTCCCCGAAAGGCGGAAAATACCAATGTTGAAATTTTTGACACCCTTGGCCGCTCCGTGCTCGTGTTTGCCGGAGAGGAAAACCATATCGATGTATCGAGTTTATCAAAAGGAACATATGTAGTCAAAATTCATTTTGATAATGTGACTGAAACGCACAATATTATCAAGTTATGAGAGCGCTAATCCTTTTTTTTCTCTTCTGTTCTTCCTCGGTTGTTGCGCAGTTTTTTCCTGAGAATGGGGTACTCTATACTGCAGATGAGATTCCGAAAATTCATATTTCGATTGATGTCGACAGTCTGGAAGAACTCTATCTGGAAGAAAATTGGTATTCCGATTACCATTACCAGGCTCAATTTGTATTTGAAACTCAAACTGGATTTGATACGCTAAATAATGTTGGGTTTCGCTTTCGCGGAAATACATCCAGAGATAAGATTAAGAAATCATTTAAAGTCTCATTTAACACTTATGAGCCTGGACGTAAATTTCACGGTGTAGAAAAGCTAAACCTCAATGCAGAAACCAATGATCCTTCCATGATCCGGTCCCGGATAGGATGGGATTTGTGTCGTGAAATGGGTATTGTTGCCTCCCGATCAAACCATGTAGAAGTTTATGTAAATGGAGACTATTATGGTCTTTATCAGAATATCGAACACATAGATGAGGAGTTTACCGAGAGTAGATTTGGGAACAATAGTGGGAACCTCTATAAATGTTCCTATCCGGCAAATCTGGATTTTATTTCTAACAACCCGAACGACTACAAACTAGCCCCGTATGGAACCAGAACTTACGAGTTAAAAACTAACACTGAGTTAGACGACTACTCAAAGCTGGCTGAGTTTATAGGCTTTTTAAACCAATCATCCGATGAGGATTTTGAATGTAATTTTCAAGAGTATTTTAACGTAAATGCTTATTTGAAAATAGCTGCTTTTGACGTTCTGACAGGGAATTGGGATGGATACATTTATAATAACAACAATTATTATCTGTATGAAAATCCACTTTCGGGACGAATAGATTACATTCCGTATGACCTTGATAATACCTGGGGGATAGATTGGATGGGACTGGTTTGGTCAGGTCGGGATATTTATAACTATGACCGGGAAGATGAGCCCCGCCCGTTATTCACGCGCTTAATGGAACAAGATGAATTCAGAGATATCTTCACCTGGCAAGTGCGAAATATGTTTGAAAACCATTTTAATACCGCAGCTCATAGAACAGCTATAGAAAGCTTACACGATTTTATTACCAGTAGCGCCATCGCTGATCCTTATCGCCCACTTGATTTCGGACACGGCACTGATGATTTCTTGAATGCACTTGATGAGGCAAGTGGGGCACATGTACAAAATGGCATTTTTGACTATGCCGATATTCGGGAAGAAACTGCAGAGAATGATCTTGAAAACACCACTATTGCTCCCGTTTTTCTACAAGTCGAAACTGAGTATGGCAACCTTCCCGATGCTTGGGAGGTTATCGTTTATTTTGATGGTCCTGATGAAGCTCTGGCCACTTTCTCATATTCCATTAACGGAGTAAATCAGGACAATATTGAAGTGGTGCCAGATGAAAATATGGCAACATTCTCAATTGACCTTCCACTGGGTGAGGTTGAGTTGGATTATAATATCGAAGTTACAGGTCTAAACGCACTAAGCCGAAGTGCCTTTTGCCAAAGTAAAACGGTTATTTTTAACCAGCCTAATCCACAAATTGTTATCAATGAATTGATGGCGAGTAATCAGAGTGTGATTTATGACGAAAATGGTGATTATGCCGATTGGATTGAGCTATATAATAGTAGCGAGGTCCCGGTCAATCTCAGTAAATACTACTTAAGCGATAATAATAGCGCTCCTTTCAAATGGCAACTGCCGGATGTAACGATGAACCCTGGCGGTTATTTACTTTTGTGGGCCGATAATGATCCCGAAGAAGGACCTTTGCATACCAATTTCAACATTAGTGCTCAAGGCGAAAATATATTTCTTTTTAGAAATCAGAGTGATGTGCTTACCCTAATCGATTGGGTTGATATGCCTGCTTTACCGGCAAATTATTCTTACGGTCGTGAAGTTGATGCAGCTCCCAATTGGATTAATTTCTCTGTTCCCACACCAAATGCTGCAAATCAAATTATTGATGGCTTGGCAGAACTGAATTCTGTGGGAATATCAGTATTTCCCAACCCGACAACGGGAATGATCTACTTTTCTCAATTTTCTGAATATCGGTTGAGTGACCTTTCAGGACGCTCACTGATTGATGGAAAAAGTTCTGAGATTGATCTTAGCAGCTTTGCAGAAGGCGTTTACCTGCTAAATCTTGACGGCATTACTTTAAGGGTACTAAAGAATTGACCTTTCACTATGGGGGAAATAATTCTTAGGCATAAAACAAAATCACTCTTCAATCCGGGAAATCAAATTCTTCATTTCTGTTGAATCCTCTCCAGAATTTTCAGCGCTTTTTATCGCTTCTTTGGCCAATTCAAGCGCTCTCTCTTTGTTTTGCAACTGATACTCAATCATGGCTGCAGTTGATTGGTAAGGGTAGGTGGGGTTAGAGTCAATTACTTGCTTCATCCAGTTAGTAGCCTTGGTAAGAGCTTCTGTATTGGTGGTATTTTGGTAAAGATTGATGGCAATATCATTTAGCCAATCATCATTGCGCAAATCAGTATTCCTGGCCAGTTCTGAACCAAGATCAGCATAAAGATTCCAATTACCGGACATTTGATAGTAATACAACTGATACCGAATTTTATAAAGTTCTGCGTCGTCACCAAGCAGGCGATTTGCCTTTCTCATTGATTCGTAGAGCATAGATTCACTTTGATTTTTAATCGCTTTTTTCACATCCTGATATACAAACGAGCTAAGTTCTTCAAGCACTTCATCGCGACCATATCGCTCACTCAAAATCTCCTTGCTTTCAATGATTTTTCCGGTGTATTCTTCTGGAGTCGGAAGGGTGTAAATTACTGCCCAGCTTACTTCGTCGGTTATGCTGTCGCGTGAGGCAAGAAACGATTTGATTTGTGAATCCGATGGAAAAATGCGTTCATCTGTCGGGTTGCGAAAATCAATATACCATTCCGGAAAATCCAGATCGAAGTTCATAGGGTCCTCTAATGGTTTATAAACTGCGGCAGAATCAAGTGTGAGGTTCGCTAAATCGAGAAAAGAATCGGAATCTAATTTTCCACTGAATCGTCGAATAAGTCGTCCTTTTGAATTGAAAAAAAGATGCTCGGGAGCCCTTTTGATCCGGTATTTCATTGCGAATTTTGATCCAAACGGTGTTTCAATGTTTTGTTTCAACGGTATAAAGTTTTGGTTTAAAACGTCGCTCACGGATGAATCGGAAAATACTGTTGCCTCCATTTCATCACAGGGAACACACCAGGATGTAACCGCAAAAACATATACCAATTTATCTTTTTGCTCAGCCAAACCTACAGCCTCTTGAAAGCTTGATTCACTAAAATCTGTTTGAGCCAGGAGAGAACTGTATGAAATAAAAAGAAAGACAATTGAAAGGAGATGATTGGACATATATAAACAGAATGAATTCTTCAAAAATAGAGTGAATTGTCAGTAATTACGGTATTTTTGTATAAAAATTGGGAAACAATCTTTGAGTACTCAATTTAAAAATCTCTGTTCGCCTTTTACAGAGTTGATAAAGGAAGAACCGGTTGCTAATTTTGGGCTTTCAAGTTTTTTCCATTATTTTTAAATCAAACCAATATATCTGTGATTATGGCAAGTGTTTGCAATTCTGAAACGAATCTTGGTTGCGCTTTATGTAAAACCCACCATAAATCTTTGTTTGGAGGATTAGCTTTTGAGGACCAAAGTATGGTAGATCAGGCCAAGACCTGTACCAATTACAAAAAGGGACAAGTACTTTTTCATGAGGGCACAAGGCCCCTGGGTGTATTTTGTATTAGCTCAGGCCGCATCAAAGTATACAGAGTAGGCCTTGACGGTAAAGAGCAGATTATCAAAATTTCCGCAGCAGGTGATCTTTTGGGATACAAAGCTCTCATTTCAGATCACCATTATATGCTTAGCGCCGAGGCTCTCGAAGATTGTATGATTTGTTTCGTTCCAAAGGATGAGTTTTTGGATCTTCTCAAGCCAGGTTCTCATTTTTATATGAATTTACTAAAGACAGTTTGCGAAGAACATGGCACCTTTGCTTCTAAAATCACTGAAATGGCTCAGCTTTCGGTGCGCCAAAGACTTGCTTTGAGTCTGCTTATGCTGAATAAAACGTATGGAATGGAGCAGGCTGAGAATGAAGAAATTCAAATTAATCTTTCACGGGAGGATCTGGCAAATATCGTTGGTACCGCTACCGAATCGCTTATCAGATTGCTCAACGAGTTTAAAAAAGATGGGTTCATTGAAACCCATGGTAGAAAGATAGAAGTGAAAGATCAGAATGGCCTTTTGCAGGCATCCAAAAGATAAATTGGCTTCAAATATTTAGCAGAAAATCTTGTAGGCCGCAGTTCAATTTACCGCTTAGATTAGACCCTAAACCGGCTTCTATAACTGATAAAAGTCAGTTTTTTACGTGATTCAAATCATTTTATAAGCTAAAACATATATCGACTTTGTGCATATCAATTGCCTTGTTATGTACAATAAGAAAATTATACTAGCCACATCTTCACAAACACTTGATTCCAGCGTTTTTAACCTCGTTTCAAATTTTATTAGTGGTGAGAATATTTCTCTCACCCTCTGCGTTTTTAAAGAAATAAGTCACGGCAATGTGACTGTGGCTAATCTGAATAAGCTTACGGATTTTTGCAATGAAAAGGCTATTATTTTGCGTCTACGTATTTTCAAATCAAACGAAGCAAGAAAACTTCAGAAACTTTCTGTCTTTGCTGATTTATTAGTCATTCACCAATCTCTTATTCAGAGATCTGATTTTACAGCCGATTTCGGGGTTCATTCATGCCCTGTCATGGTGCTCCCTAAGATCTACGAATCCATAAACCATATATTGCTTACACTTGATGGATCGCCGAAATCTGTATCGTCCATTAAGCAATTTGCTCAGCTCTTTCCAAATCAGCTCAAAAAGACCGATGTGACACTCGTCTTTTTAATGGACGGCGACTTTGAAACCGGTGATGAAATGCTGCTTAATTGAGTATTTAAAGCAATTTTGTGAGAAGCTCGGTGTATTAAAGATTCTGAAGCCAATATCTGCTCAAAAGTTAAAGCCGCTTAAATGTGATGATCACACACTAATCTTAAACGTATCAGGGGCGCTTATAGGCGATTATCAAACCTGTGCTCTCTTGCCCTCGTTGAAGAGCAAAAAGTCTGTTATATTTATCCCTGCTGAAGCATAGACTATGCCTTATAATACCAATTATATCAAGTCTGGCAAGAAGCTCAATGCATCTGTTTGCTACCATTGTGGGGATGTGTGCGATGCTGAGGTAATTCAGTTTGAAGAAAAATCATTTTGCTGTCACGGGTGTAAGAGTGTCTATGAACTCTTGCAAGGCTGTAATCTTGAAGGGTATTACAAATACGCTGAAAATCCGGGGATTAAAACTTTAAAGGCTCCTTCTCAAAGCGAGTACGCTTATCTTGACGAACCCGATATTGTAGAAAAAATCATTTCTTTTTCCAGTAATGCGATTGTAAAGGTGAAGTTTAACCTCCCTGCTATGCACTGCGCTTCGTGTATCTGGCTGATTGAAAATTTCAGAAAGCTGGTGCCCGGCGTTCTGGAGTCGAGAGTGAATTTCGTAAAGCGCGAAGCGATCTTCACGTATAACCCCTCCGAGTTAACACTCCGCCACCTGGTGGAGCAACTAGCGGCAATAGGATATGTTCCTGAGCTTAACCTGAATAGTTCTTCTAAGGTGAAATCGGTTTCTTCAAATAAACGACTGATTTACCAGATAGGAATTGCGGGTTTCTGTTTTGGTAACATCATGCTTTTGAGCTTTCCGGATTATATTGCTGGTGCGGATGGTGTAGCCATTGAGTACCGACGATTTTTTGGATATATCAATTTCGTCCTTGCACTTCCGGTATTGTTTTATTCGGCTATAGATTATCTAAAATCTGGCTGGCTTGCGGTTAAAACCCGTGAAATAAATATGGATGTACCCATTAGTTTGGGTATTCTCGCTTTGTTTCTGCGGAGTTCATTCGAAATATTCTTTGAAGGTGGTGGAGGGTATATGGATAGTCTCGCAGCCCTTATTTTCTTTCTCCTTATTGGTAAATGGGTTCAGCAGAAAACGTATGACAGCCTGTCTTTTGAACGCGATTACAAATCGTATTTCCCAATTGCCGTGCAGGTGGTGGATGGCGACAAAGAGAAGCCCGTTGGGATAGAAAACTTACGCGTTGGCGATGTCTTCAGAGTGAGGAGTGGTGAGCTGGTTCCGGCAGATTCTGAACTTATTGAAGGAGAGGCTACCATTGATTATAGTTTTGTAAGTGGTGAGTCTGATCTGGTTTCACCTCAAAAAGGATCTAAGATATTCGCTGGGGGTCGACAGGCAAGTTCTTCACTTTTACTACGGGTTTTGAATCCGGTAGATCAAAGCTACCTCACCTCACTCTGGAACAATGGAAATAGCAACAAAAACGAACATAAGTTGGAACTACTTGCTGACAGGGTTGGGAAAGAAGTTTACGGTTGTAGTAGTATTCATTGCCATTGCAACGGGCGTATTTTGGCTAGTTCGTGATCCTTCTATAGCCCTTAACGCAGTAAGTGCTGTATTAATAGTAGCGTGTCCCTGTGCTCTCGCACTGAGTTTTCCCTTCGCTTTTGGTAATTCAGTGCGGCTACTGGGCAGACAGGGATTATACCTTAAAAATGCACACGCCTTAGCCCGAATGGCTGAGGTCACTGCGGTTGTTTTCGATAAAACAGGAACACTTACACGCAAAGGCAAGGCAGATGTGGTGTATAATGGAACTGAACTTAATAACCGCGATAAACTCATTTTTGCAAATATGGCCGCCCAGTCGGGACATCCTCTCAGTAGATATGTTGCGGCTCATATTTGAATTTACCAGGTGAGAAAGTGGAATTTAGTTCATTTCGCGAAATCTCAGGTTCAGGTCTCAGCGCTTCTGTAGATGGAATTAGTTATAAGCTGGGATCCGCAGCCTTTACCGGAGCAGAAGTTGAGAAAGTCCAAGCTCTGCACAGCACTGTTTATCTGGCTATTGATAAGGAAGTTTGTGGCGTCTTTACTATTGATAAAGCATATCATAAGGGGCTCGAATCTTTGATTAGTACACTGAAGCAAAAGTTCAGACTCTTTTTAATTTCTGGTGATGGTGATGGTGAAAGGAAACGCATGGAGCACGTGTTCGAGCAATCGGCCGGACTGCATTTTAACCAATCGCCTCATGATAAAAAAGCGTTTATTTCCAGCCTAAGAGATTCTGGCGAAATAACGGCTATGATCGGCGATGGTCTCAATGATTCAGGCGCACTTATGGAAAGCGATTTTGGCGTTTCAATTGCTGATGATGTTTTCCGGTTTGCACCGGCATCAGATGCTATTCTCACATCAGCAAGTTTCCACAAATTCGTTTCATTCTTTGACTTCTCTAAGAAATCGCTACAAGTGGTTAAGGCTAGCTTCGTTTTCTCTTTTCTCTATAACGGTATCGGAATTCTATTCGCAGTTCAGGGACTACTCACTCCTGTAATAGCAGCGATATTAATGCCTATTAGCTCAATAACGGTTGTTCTTTTTGTAACCATTGGAACCAATCTTTATTACAAAAAATATTTTAAGGATACCCCAAAAACTGATAAAAGTCAGCTTTTCGGAAGATATTCCTCATAGTTTAACCCTGGTAGATGAATTTAATTTGTCAATCAAAATAATTACACCTAATGGAAGCCATGTTTCTTTTAATTGGAATAAGCCTGCTGGTTGCTCTTGCATTTTTAGGGGGCTTCTTCTGGGCTGTTAAATCAAAACAGTACGACGACGACTTTACACCATCAGTGCGTATGCTCTTTGATGATGATAATAAAACAAACCAATCTGATAACTCTTCAAATTAAACTTAGATGAAGATCGAAAAGTTCTATTACGACAACCAGATCGTAAAATTATTTGCCTACGCCACAGTACTCTGGGCTGTTGTAGGTATGCTGGTAGGGCTATACGCCGCATTGCAATTGGTTTTCCCTTGGATGTCCGGAGGAATTCCATACACTACATTTGGTAGAATAAGGCCGCTGCATACCAATGCAGTCATCTTTGCCTTTGTAGGAAATGGAATCTTTACCGGGGTTTACTATTCGCTACAGCGATTGCTTAAAACCAGAATGTGGAGCGATAAACTCTCCAAAATTAACTTCTGGGGTTGGCAGCTTATTATCGTGGCGGCAGCTATTACTCTTCCTCTCGGGTATACATCCTCTAAGGAGTATGCAGAGCTCGAATGGCCTATCGATATTGCTATAGCAGTTATCTGGGTGGTTTTCGGCCTCAATATGATGATGACCATCATTAAGCGTCGTGAACGTCACTTGTATGTTGCGATTTGGTTCTACATAGCCACATTCGTGACGGTAGCAGTGCTTCACATTGTTAACTCATTTGAGCTACCTATCTCATTCATGAAGTCATACAGCTGGTACGCCGGTGTGCAGGATGCACTGGTGCAGTGGTGGTATGGCCACAATGCAGTAGCATTCTTCCTTACCACCCCTTATTTGGGTCTCATGTATTATTTCGTTCCCAAGGCTGCAAATAGACCGGTATATTCTTACCGATTATCTATCATTCACTTCTGGGCATTGATCTTCCTTTACATTTGGGCAGGTCCTCACCACTTGCTTTATACTTCATTACCAGACTGGGCTCAAAACCTCGGTACAGTATTCTCTATTATGCTTATCGCACCGAGTTGGGGTGGTATGCTTAACGGATTGCTTACCCTTCGTGGCGCCTGGGATCGTGTTCGCGAAGACCCTGTTTTGAAATTTCTCGTGGTGGCAATTACTGCTTATGGTATGTCAACTTTCGAGGGGCCTATGCTTTCAATTAAGAGTATCAATGCTATAAGTCACTTTACCGACTGGACAATTGCACACGTTCACATTGGTGGATTGGGTTGGAATGGATTCCTCACCTTTGGTATGCTGTACTGGTTGATCCCTAAAATGTGGAAAACCAAGCTCTTTTCGCGAAAGCTGGCCAATGTTCACTTTTGGATTGGTACCCTCGGTATCTTGTTCTATGCATTACCACTTTATTGGGCTGCTTTTACCCAGTGGGCTATGTGGCAGGAGTTTTCAGCTGATGGATTACTGGTTTATCCAAACTTCCTTGAAACGGTAACGCAAATAATTCCAATGTATGGAATGCGTGCTATCGGTGGTTTGCTCTATTTGACAGGTACACTGGTTATGATCTACAACCTTGTAGCCACTATTAAGCAAGGTAGCTTTGTTAAAGACGAGGCTGCAGAAGCTCCGGCTTTAGAAAAAGAATACACAGGCCACGAATCTGATCACTGGCACAGAAAACTTGAGCGCAGACCTGTTCAGCTTTTAGTCCTTTCATTAGTGGTTATTCTGATAGGAGGTATCATTGAAATGGTACCAACCTTCCTAGTGAAATCTAATGTACCGACTATCGCTTCAGTGAAACCATACACCCCACTTGAACTTCATGGTAGAGATGTTTACATCTCTGAAGGTTGTAATAACTGCCACTCGCAGATGGTAAGACCTTTCAGGCATGAAACAGAACGCTATGGGGAATACTCAAAATCGGGAGAGTTTGTTTACGATCACCCATTCCTGTGGGGATCAAAACGAACCGGGCCAGACCTGCACCGTGTAGGAGGGAAGTATCCTGATAGCTGGCATTACAACCATATGATTGAACCGGAACGTATGTCGCCGGGATCTATCATGCCGGTTTACTCCTGGATGGCTGAAACACCTATTGACACGAGCATGACAAGGGCTAAAATCAATGCGATGCGCACACTTGGCGTACCATATGCCGAGGGGTATGAGAATGAGGCCAATGCTGATGTGGTAGCTCAACAAAATAAAATAGTACAAAGCCTGGCGGTTGATAATATCACTGCTGAACCCAATTCGGAACTGGTGGCTATCATCGCTTATTTGCAGCGACTGGGAACCGATATTAAAATGGCTGATCAAACATCTGAAAACAATTAATTATGCTGAAGTTCATAAAACACAATATGGAAACGATTATAGGAATTGAAATATTCCCAATCATTTCAGTCCTTATCTTCTTTCTTTTCTTCGTGGGCTTGATTATTTATGTTTTCAAGATGAAGCAAAGTAGTGTCGATGAGTTAAGTTCACTTCCATTTGATGACAATGTGGATTTCATTAATCCTTCAAAAACTACCGGTCATGAATAGTATAAAACCTGTTACTACGATCATCCTAAGTCTTGTGGCTATCCCTTTATTGGCGCAGGCGGGAGCTGCTGAGGTTACAAAACCTTCATTCTTTAGCGGTCCCAACTTGATGCTCGCCCTTGTTGCTCTGGCGCAGCTCATTGCAATAATGAGCGTTGGCGGCTACATTAGAAAACTTACCGGAAAAACAGATTATTACCTGAAGATGCGCAAGCTCAGAGAGTCAGGAAATGGAAAAGTACTTATGTTGCTTGCCTTTTTCACGGGCTTTTCCGGCATTTCAATGGCACAAAATGCAGCAATGAGTGTTGCGGCACCAGCGGCACAAAGCGGTATGGATCCAAATACCATATTGCTGCTTACATTGAACATAGCGCTCCTGGTGGCTTTTATTTATGTGGTTCGCTTGCTGTTCACGACGGTTTCCTGGCTTATGCCTCCAAGAA
The DNA here is from genome assembly GCA_963748925.1 of uncultured Cryomorphaceae bacterium. Taxonomy (GTDB): domain Bacteria; phylum Bacteroidota; class Bacteroidia; order Flavobacteriales_D; family Cryomorphaceae; genus Cryomorpha. The sequence goes on from CAVVKG010000008.1 coordinate 288,412, forward strand.
CTGTTGAAGAGGAAGCAGCTGAACACGCTACTGAAAAGCAGTCGGTACTTTCAAAAGTCCTTACAGATGCAGTTCCTATTGATCGTGAAGAAGAAATTATGCTCGATCATGAATACGACGGAATCCGTGAGCTTGATAATAATCTTCCACCGTGGTGGGTATGGATGTTTTACGCAACCATTATTTATGCATTTGTCTATCTCATTTATTACCATGTTTTGCCTTACGGCGAAAGCCAGCAAGAAGAGTATATCGCAGAATTAAAGCAAGCTGATTTAGAGAAAGAAGCTTATCTGGCAACAGCAAAGAACTTGATCGATGAAAATACGGTAGTGTACTTAGAAGATCCGTCGGATCTTGCTGCAGGTAAGAAAATCTATGATGGAAACTGCCAGGCATGTCATGCACCCGATGGAGGTGGAGGTGTTGGTCCTAACTTTACAGATGATTACTGGATTCACGGCGGAGCAATGGCCGATATTTTCAGAACTGTAAAATATGGAGTACCTACAAAGGGAATGATATCTTGGGAATCTCAGCTTAAACCTATCCAAATGGCTCAGGTAGCAAGCTATATCAAAAGCTTAACGGGTACCGTTCCTGCCAATCCCAAAGAACCGCAAGGTGAAATTTGGAACCCGGAAAACAGTGATGAGATCGCTCCGGATTCTTTAATAATAGAAGAGCCACTAACACCGGCTCCTGAAGTTGAACAAGAAGTTTCTGATGAAGCTACGGCTTCAATGCCATGACCGAACCAGATCAAATAAAAGATACCGAGAGCTTTAGAGACTCTATTTCTACCATAAGCGAAGATGGTAAGCGGAAATGGGTTTACCCAAAAAAGCCGGGTGGGAAGTTTACCACTGCTCGGGGTTGGGTGAGTTTGTTTTTACTCATTTTTCTCTTTGGTGCGCCATTTGTAAAAATTGATGGTCAGCCTCTTCTTTTATTTAATCTTCTTGAGCGAAAGTTTGTCATTTTAGGTAATACCTTCTGGCCCCAGGATTTTTACATCTTTGGTCTCGGCATGATAGTTTTCGTGGTGTTTATTGCCCTATTTACGGTGGTTTACGGTCGTTTATTCTGTGGCTGGGTTTGTCCGCAAACCATTTTTATGGAAAATGTTTTTAGACGCGTAGAGTATTTTATAGAAGGCGATTGGAAACAACAGATGAAACTCAACAAAGAGCCTTGGAACAATAAAAAAATCTTTAAGAAAACATCCAAGCATGTTATTTTCTTCGCAATATCATTCATCATAGCCAATACGTTTCTGGCATATATTATCGGGATAGATAAGTTGATCGATATTATCACCTCACCATTTACCGAGCATGTCGGCGGACTGGCTTCAATCACCGTTTTCTCCGGTGTGTTTTATGGTGTTTTTGCATTTATGCGCGAACAGGTTTGTACCACTGTTTGCCCTTACGGGCGACTGCAGGGCGTAATGCTCGACAGGCAATCTATCGTCGTAGCTTATGACAGGTTTAGAGGAGAACCTCGAGGAAAGTTTCGTAAAAATGAAGATCGTGACGAAGTAGGTAAAGGCGACTGTATAGAATGTATGCAATGCGTTAATGTGTGCCCTACTGGAATCGACATTAGAAACGGTACGCAGCTTGAGTGTGTAAACTGCACGGCTTGTATTGATGCCTGCGATGAAATGATGGTAGCAGTAGATTTGCCGAAAGGCCTGATACGCTACACCAGTGAAGAGCAAATTACAACAAGAAAACCGTTTAGGTTGAGCGCAAGAGCTAAGGCTTATACCGCTTTGCTTTTTGTACTTGTAGGTGTTATGGTTACACTGCTTGCAACACGTAGTTCGGTACAGTTGAATGTCCTGAGAACTCCCGGCATGCTTTACCAAATCACTGATGATGGCAGCATCAGCAACTTGTACAACTTTAAAGCCATCAATAAAACAAATAATGAAATGTCATTGAGTTTTGTGCCAGTAGAAGAGGGCGTGAAAATTAAAATGATAGGTCAAGACCCCAAATTGGGCGAGCAAGAGTCTGCGGAAGGAGCATTTTTTATCTCGGCACCAGAGTCTTCATTTAAGTTTGGTAAAACGTTTGTCAATCTTAAAGTTTATGATGGCGAAGGCGAATTAATAGACAAAATAGAGGTTCGAATTACAGGACCTCTCTAAAAAATAATGATAATGAAACTACACTGGGGACATAAAATTGCAATCGTTTATTCACTGTTTGCTGGCTTCATGATCTTTATGCTTGTACTAAGCATGCAAGAGAAACATGAGCTGGTAACAGAAAATTATTATGAGAATGAATTGGCCGTTCAGGGGCGAATCGATGCTGACAAAAACATGAAAGCTGCAGATTTTAAAGTGGATATTTCCAGTAAAAACAGAGAGATTTTATTGAGCTTTAAAGGCTTGCCTTCCGGCGAAATTCCTACGGGTAAAGTTAATCTCTATAAGCCTGATGATATTAGCCTTGACGAATCGATGGAAGTAAAACTGGATAGGGACAAAAACATGATGATAAAGCCCGTTGGCGACCGTGGGAGGTATACAGTTAGCATCCGGTTTGAGGTTTCAGGAAAAGATTATTATACCGAAAAACAAATAGTATTGTGATCTTATTCCCCGCTTTTGTATTAGGATTTGCCGGCAGCCTGCATTGTGTAGGTATGTGCGGTCCTATTGCTATGGCGGTACCGGTAGGTAAAGGCACCAAGCTTCAGCAAATGATGGCTTTTTCGCTCTACCAGTTTGGACGAATATCTGCTTATGCAATACTTGGATTCCTCTTTGGCGTGCTGGGATTTGGACTTAATATGGCCGGTTTTCAGCAAGGTCTTTCACTTACAGTGGGAATCCTTATGTTGCTATTTATCTGGTTTCCTAAATTGTCAGGCAAGCTGGGCATGTCGAACGGATTGGCAAAATACCAGTCGCGCGTTACGCGTTTTATGGCCGCCCGCCTGAAAAGCAACAGAATGCCCGCTTTACTCGGACTTGGTTTTTTCAATGGTCTGCTTCCCTGCGGTTTGGTTTACATCGCTCTCGCTGGTTCTATCGCTACTTACGATCCTTTTCAAGGTGCACTTTTTATGGCAGCTTTCGGACTGGGTACCGCACCGGTGTTATACCTCGTAGGTTTTACCGGAAGACAGGTAAGCGTTTCATTGAGATCTCAATTTCGAAAGGTAGCACCTCTTATTGCTACTGTTTTTGCCATCCTCTTCATTCTTCGAGGTCTGGGCATGGGTGTCCCATTTATTAGCCCTGAGCTTGGCACTACTGTTACTAATACACAAAACTGTGCTCCATGAAGGCACTTATAGAAAAATACAACACTCCCGTACCGCGCTATACAAGCTATCCCACGGTGCCAAACTGGAAAGCAGATTCTTTTAATAAAGAAGCTTATCTCAACAGATTAAAATCTGGCTTTGCCAATGCCAATAGTGAGGGCATTTCGGTTTATGTGCATCTTCCATTTTGTGAAAGCCTGTGCACTTACTGTGGTTGCAATACACGTATTACCATCAATCATAAGGTAGAAGAGCCTTATGTAAATGCTGTGATAAAAGAGTGGGAGCTAATGAAAAACCACTTTACTGATAAGCCGCGCATTCGCGAGATTCATCTGGGTGGCGGAACACCTACTTTTTTCTCTCCCGCCAATTTGCGGAAGCTGGTAGAGGAAATTATTAAAAACGCAGATATTCCTAAAGATGCTTCTTTTAGTTTTGAAGCACATCCTTCAAACACAACTCAGGAACATCTGGATGTGCTTCGCAGCCTTGGGTTTGACAGGTTGAGTTTAGGTATTCAGGATTTCGATCCCAAAGTACAGAAAGCCATTAATCGTCGTCAAACGGTTGAAGATGTCGACAGGGTGATGAACGGAGCCAGGCAAGCCGGTTATCGGTCCGTAAATTTTGACCTCGTTTATGGATTGCCTTTTCAAACGGTGGAAATCGTAAGAGACGCTGTTGAGAAAGTTATTGAGCTGCGCCCGGATAGAATTGCGTTTTACAGCTATGCCCACGTGCCGTGGATGCACCCGGGACAGCGGGCATATAGTGAAGCTGACCTGCCATCGCCTGAACTTAAACTCGAGCTCTTTATGATGGGGCGACAGATGCTTCTGGATGCAGGTTACGAGGCAATTGGTTTTGATCACTTCGCGTTGAAATCTGACAGTTTGTATGAGGCTTACGCCAGTGGTACCATGCACCGTAATTTTATGGGGTTTTCAGATTTGCACACCGATTATATGATTGGCTTGGGTGTATCTTCTATCAGTGATATAGGAAATGGATTTGCACAAAACATTAAAGGTGTAGAACCCTATATCGACAAAGTAAATAATGGAGAAATCCCCATTTTCAAGGGTCATCTCCACTCGGAAATGGACGTTTTTATTCGCGATCAAATCTTAAATCTTACGTGTAAGCACGGCACTTCGTGGAAGTATGCTAATAAAGAAGAAAAGATTTATATGCGCCGTTGCCTTCCCCGACTGGAGCAATTGGTAAATGATGGCCTCGTAAGTATCGGCGATGATTCAGTGCGCGTTACTGAGAAAGGACAAGTATTTGTGCGCCACATTTGTGCCGCTTTTGATGCAGATATGCTCACAGCTGAGGTGAAGCAAAGATTTGCTCAGGGGGTTTAGAGAATCTATAGCTCTAATTGGTATGTGTTGATTACAAGATAGACCTCCTAAAACTAAAAGTTATTGGTTCGTTTCTAAGGAATGACCATCTCTGGCTGCATTAATTCTAAAAGTCTGTTTATATCGGTGAAATTAGGTTACACCTGAATACTTCGTAAGTGCCTTATCCATAATTAGTAGGAGTTTTGGGCTGGGCAACTGATTTTTAATTTGTTCGTCATTCCCCTAACTTGTTTTAACCATTAATCAACCAGTCTTATGAAGCTTCTCCCTATTCTAGCCGGATTTGTATTTACTTTTATTGTCTCTTCAATTTGTCTTGGTTCTTCACCTCCAAAGCACAATCCATTTATTCCAAATCTTGGCCAATGGAATGGGGAATTCAAGTATAAAACCGAGGTAGGTAATCTGGCTGTGTATATTGAGGAGAGAGGATTCACCTATGTTCTTTCTGAAAATTTATCTCATGATCACGCAGAGGATGATCATCATTTGCCAGACCTGATAAACAAGCACGCTTTTCGATTAAGGTATAAAGGCGCTTTGCCAATATCATATACAGGTAAAGAAACGCAAAGAGGATATCATAATTATTTCATAGGTTCAGATCGAAGTAAGTGGAAAGGCCACGTGCCGCTTTATTCACAAATTGAATCTACTGAGATATATCCGGGCATCACAATGATTGCCTACCAATCACCATCAGGTTTAAAATACGACTATGTTATTGCACCTGAATCAGATCCGGGTCAAATTAAATTTTATTATTCGGGTACTGAAGGTGTATCAACCACGAAAGAGGGATTAAGAATTCAAACTTCGGTTGGAGATCTTTTTGAGTCAATTCCCATTAGCTATCAGATCATTAATGGAGAAAAAGTAGAGGTGAAATGTAAGTATAAAAGCAGTTCTGATGGATTTAGTTTTAGTTTCCCGGACGGATACGACCCTGATCTGCCACTGATAATAGATCCTATTCTTGTAGCTGCCACACTTTCAGGAACGGGCTCGGGGGGGTCAAATTACGGCCATGGCGCCGCTTTTGATATGGCTGGAAATATCTATACGCACGCTATTTCTTTTAATTCAGCCTACCCGGTTACTGAAGGAGCATTTCAAGAATTATATGGGGGTGGTGGAACTGATGTTGCTATTAGTAAACTTAATCCTGACGGCTCTGAATTGATATATGCATCTTTTATTGGAGGTGATTTAGGAGAATATCCCCATTCAATTATCACCAATAATAATCAGGAATTGTATGTAGTCGGGTCAACTTCCTCATCTAATTTTCCTACTTCCTTAAGTGCAGTGCAAACCGAATTTGGTGGAGGCGGGAATGATATTTTTATTACAGCTCTTTCTATAGATGGTTCTCAAATTGAGGGATCTTCTTTTTTAGGCGGTTCATCAAATGATGGTGTTAATGCAACCGGATTTGTGAGCCACGGAGATGCTAGAAGTGAGGTTTATATTGACCTAAACAGTAACGTTTATGTTGCAAGTAGCAGCAGTTCAGAAAATTTCCCTACTACCACTGACTCATTCCAACCGATTAAAAAAGGCGGTCAGGATGGGGTTTTGGTTAAGCTCAACCCTGATTTATCTGAACTTATCTGGTCAACTTTTGTCGGCTCTGATCAAGATGATATGGTTTACGGGGTTAGGACTTCGCAAAGCCAGGAAGTTTTTATTACGGGGTGTATTGGAGGTATATCGAATGGCGGAAGCGCTGAAGGGTTTACCGTAACTCCGGGGTCATATCAAGAATCTTTTGGAGGAGGGCAAAATGACGCTTTTGTAGCAAGGGTTTCTGATGACGGGACGCAACTTTTAAACAGCACTTTGCTCGGTGAAGAAGGTGATGACCAGGGTTTGTTTCTAGATCTGGATAATCAGGAAAACGTATGGGTTTATATGCAGTCTTCCAGCGTGTGGGAGCTATCTTCAGGTGTTTGGGGTACTAATGCAGAAGGGAATATCTCCGTGCATAAACTGAATCACGAATTGACTGAACTTCAAGTAACTTCATATCTCACCAATCAAACAGGACCTGGCGGCTCTGGAAGTCCAGTGGCATTTATGGTAGACCTGTGCAATAATATTTACATCAGCTGTTATGGTGCGAGTAGTACTTTCGTTGCTAGTGATGATGCGATATTCAGCGCTGGCGGTTTTTATTTAGGGGTATTTACACCAGAAATGGAAGACCTGAGTTATGGAACCTTTTATACCGGAGGTCATGTAGATGGAGGTACTAGTAGATTTGATAAGCAAGGTATCGTTTACCAGGGTGTTTGTAGTGGGGGTGGATTTAATACCACAGACAATGCCTACGCCCAGGACCAAGTTACAGGATATGATATCGGAGTTTTCAAAATCGACTTTGAAATAGAAAGTGTTAATGCTGTTGCAGGAGCTGTTGGGATGCTAACAGGTTGTGCCCCGCATACAGTCGAATTTACAAATTACAGTTCCGGCGATTCTTATCTGTGGGACTTTGGCGATGGAGTTACAAGCACTGAAGTTGAACCTTCACATCTCTATTCCGACCCGGGTGAGTATTTGGTAACTCTGGTATTATCAGATCCCGAATCGTGCAATTTGACCGATACAGCTTTTATTCCTATTACCGTTTTTCCTGAGGTTGATTTTTTTACGGACTTCTCTTGGGTAATTGATTGTGAATCTGGTGAACTTCTCATAACCGATGCCTCTGAAGGTCCTGAAGATATTGAGTATGTCTGGGACATGGGAGATGGTACCATTTTGACTGATCAAAACCCAATTTATATATATGAGAATCCCGGTACATATACTGTAACCCTTACTTTGATCAGTGATGCCTGTAATCAGGAAATGACAGAAGAACAGGAGGTGAATTTCATACCATATATCGAAGCTGATTTTGACGTCTCTGTAATAGATATTTGCGATGCCTTTCTAATTAATGTGGCTAATCAAAGTGAAGGTGGTGCCGATTTTACCTGGACAATGGGCGATGGAAATACTTTAACGGAAACGGGTAGTTTTGAATATGTCTATGCTTCTTCAGGAACTTATACCATTGGGTTAATTATTGAAGATGAATTGAGTTGTAATCTATCTGATACTACTTTCGTTGAAGTGGTTCTAATTGAACCACCCGTATTAAGCCCTGAAATTTCAATTTCACAAACTGGCTTATGTGAAGAATTGACTTACCTCGCAACAGTTGAACCGAACGGAACGGTGGAAACTTATTCCTGGTTGCTAAATAATGAGCTTGTTGGTTCTGATGCAAGTCTGGATACCATAGTAAATTCTCCCGGTTTATATACAGTAACTGTAGTGGTTACCGACCCAGTATGTCAGCATGAATTTACTAATACAATTGAATTTGAGTTTTATGAATACCTAGGTTTTGAATTACCTACTCCACTTTCTTTGTGCTATTACGAAGAATCGGTTTTTCTAAATGCCACGGTTCCATTTCCTGAGGCCTCATACGATTGGAACGGAGGGTTATCGACCGACCCTATTCTGGAAGTATCTAGTGCCGGGCAATATGAAGTCACAGTAGGTTTTAATGGATGTGTCGAAATTCAGGAATCGAACGTAAATGCTATACCTGATTTTCCCCTTTCTTTTCAAGAGTTGATTTGTGAAAATCAATCTAACAATATTCTTTTTGAGGATGCCAATGGAATTGTTGAAGCTGTTTCGTGGGAAGATGGCCAGACCGGTTTTCAGATAGAGGTTTCTCAGGGGGGATACTACCCCTTCACCGCGATCGATCTTTTTGGATGTGAACAGGTTGATAGCTTGCTGGCCATCGCGAGAGATGATGATCCCAATTTGGATATACCAAACGTCTTTACTCCCAATGGAGATGGAAAGAATGAGGTCTTCCAAATTCAGGGTGACTCTTTGGTATTCTATAATTTGGATGTTATTAATAGATGGGGTAAACAAGTTTTCTCTACCGATCAAATATACGCACCATGGGATGGTGTTTTACATGAAGAGTCAGGGAATGAAGGCGGAGAGAATAATTTCGTCTATATCTTAAAATACCGTGATCAGTGTGATCTTGAAAATCAGGTATTAACCGGAAATATTTCGATACTGCGTTAGTGAAGTGAATGATTTAATTTGGACAAAAAAAAGCGGCTTTTGAGCCGCTTTTTTTGTTCTGTTTAATAAGTTTAAATATGAATCACTTCATCATACGCCGCTGCGGCAGCTTCCATTATTGCCTCACTCATAGTTGGGTGCGGGTGAATGGTTTTGATGATTTCGTGTCCTGTAGTTTCCAGTTTACGGATTGAAACAAGCTCGGCTACCATTTCGGTAACGTTTGCACCAATCATGTGACCACCAAGGAGCTCACCATACTTCGCATCAAAAATAAGCTTAACAAACCCGTCGCTGTGTCCGGCAGCCTTCGCTTTTCCGGAAGCTGAGAAAGGAAATTTACCAACTTTTATTTCGTGACCTGCTTTTTTCGCATCGGCCTCAGTCATACCCACGCTTGCTACTTCTGGCATACAGTAAGTACAGCTTGGAATATTGCCATAGTCGATAGGCTCAACTTTCTCTCCTTTAATTTTCTCAACACAAAGAATTCCTTCTGCGCTGGCTACGTGTGCAAGGGCAGGCCCCGGGATGCAATCGCCAATAGCGTAGTATCCGGGAATGTTTGTTTTATAGTATTCATCTACTGTGATAAAACCGCGGTCTGTAGCGATACCCACATCACCAAGTCCTATTTTCTCAGTATTTGGGGTTACCCCAATAGCGCTCAATACAACATCACATTCCAGAACTTCAGTTCCCTTTTTGGTTTTAACATGCACCTTACAACCGGTTCCTGAAGTATCAACTTTCTCTACACTGCTGCCCAACATAATGTTGATGCCATTCTTTTTGAATGTTCGTGCCAGTTGTTTTGAAACTTCTTCATCCTCTCTGGGTACTACATTGTCAAGAAATTCAACAATCGTCACTTCTGTTCCGATGGTGTTGTAGAAGTAAGCAAATTCACATCCGATAGCTCCGCTGCCCATTACAACCATTTTCTTAGGCTGCTTTTCCATAGACATTGCCTTGCGATATTCAATAATCTTTTCGCCGTCTATCTTAATGTTTGGTAGCTCTTTTGCACGAGCACCGGTAGCGATAATAATATTGTCGCCCTCAACGGTACTCTTCTTTCCGTCTTTATCGGTGACCTCAATTTTCTTACCGGGCTTCAGCATTCCTTCACCCATAATTACATCTACCTTGTTCTTTTTCAGGAGGAAGGTTACGCCTTTGTTCATTCCATCTGCTACACCGCGGCTGCGTTTAATCATTCCGCCAAAGTCTACTTTAGGCGAAGCTATTGATATACCGTAATCTTCGGCATGGTTCATATAGTCAAATACGTTTGCACTTTTCAAGAGTGCTTTGGTAGGAATACAGCCCCAGTTAAGACAGATTCCACCAAGGGATTCGCGCTCTATAACAGCTGTTTTGAGTCCCAATTGGCTTGCGCGAATTGCTGCTACATATCCACCGGGACCACTTCCTAAAACTATAACGTCGTATTTCATTTCGAATATTTTTTTCTCAGTATTGCGGTGCGAAATTAAGAATTATCTCTTAGTTGAAGGTTTCGCTAATGCGAATAAGCTTAAAATGGACAAATAAGCCGTAAAAACCGAAGAACCAAAGGTTGTGAAATGATATTTTTCAAATGATAACCGCTATGAAGAAACAAGGAATAGAAAAAGAAACAGGATTTTATATCTTCTGAGAACGGTTGGAAAGTCAAGAGGCTTGATTGTATTTAGTTCCCATGTAATAATCTTCATCGTTAATTTTAAGAAAAGATCAACATGGAGCAAATTACAAAAAAGAGTCTATATATAGGTATAGACGTACACAAAAGACAATGGAGTGTGAGCATTTTCACTTCGGTTATTCACCACAAAACGTTTAGTCAACCACCTGAACCTGCAGCGCTGCAGAGTTACATCGACAAGTTCTTTAAGGACTATAGTGTGATCTGTGCATATGAGGCGTGTAAGTTTGGATTTTGGATCTACCGGGAGCTTACTTCTTACGGATATGAATGTCTGGTGGTAAATCCTGCCGACATACCTACGACCAACAAAGAAGCATCGGAAAAGACCGATCCGATAGATAGCCGTAAAATAGCCCGCGCACTTCAGGGCGGTTTATTGCGAGGCATTTATGTTCCCGATGAGTGCACCCTGGGGCACCGGCAGCTCTTTCGTTACCGCAAAAAGCTTTGGGCTGATCTGGTACGCGTGAAGAACAGGAGAAACATTGTTATTTATCCCAGATTACTGATTTCAATGGACTTTATCATTTCTTTCTGAGGTATCACTTTCGAGTGCGATGGGATATTAAAAAGAGTGTTGTTTTTATAAATGATATTGGAAAATATATGAATTTTGTTGCAACTTTTTTATAGATAAATATGTTTCCTGTTTTTTTAAAAAACGCTTTCTCATCAAATGCTTCGTAAAATATTTTCTTGGTATAAGAGATTTCAAATCAGCAAATCTCCCCAGTTAAATCTCGTTTGGGGATTCTTTCTCTATACCATGTTAGGGTTAGGATTGCTATCAATACCTCTTTTTCACAAAGTCCCGGTGTCATTTATTGACAACTTGTTTATTTCTACGTCGGCTATTTCAACTACAGGTCTTGCTACCATAAGTGTTTCTGACTCTTACAATTTCTTTGGTCAGGCAGTAGTCCTCTTGCTTATTCAGATAGGAGGTATTGGCTATATGACATTGACGTCGTATTACCTGCTGCTTACAACGCGCAAGTTGAATCCTTTTCACAACAAGGTGTTGGGCGCTGAATTTACTTTGCCAACCAGCATTAAGCTAATCGATTTCATTAGAAGTGCGATCTTGTTCACTTTTATTATGGAAGCCTTAGGGGCTATTCTACTTTATATTGAATTCAAAGCCGAAGGAATGAAGATAGGAGAGGCTGCGTGGTTTGCGATTTTTCATAGTGTCTCTGCATTTTGTACCGCAGGTTTTGGATTGCTAAACGATAGTTTTATGCAGTATCGGGATAATGCATTGATAAATATTGTTATTGCCGTTTTGTCTATTGCGGGATCGCTTGGGTTCTTTGTAGTAACCGATATCTGGTACCGCATTACCAAAAAAGCCAGCAAGCTTTCTTTCACAACCAGGCTTATTGTTGTGGGATTTTTTCTTCTGCTATTTGGTGGGACCATTCTCATTTACTTTAGTGAACCCCACATTCGTGGGTTTGATAATGCTGCGTTAATGACCGCTTTTTTCCAAGCTATGACTGCAATGACAACGGTAGGTTTTAATACCATTGACACAGGGATGGTTTCGCTTCCGGTGCTCCTGCTGGTTGTGTTTTTAATGTATGTAGGAGCCTCTCCATCCGGTACAGGTGGAGGTATGAAGATTACCACGCTTATTGCTATGATAGCGGTCTTGAAAAGTAGAGTCTTCGGGCAAAAGAAAATTACTTTTATGAAGCGTGTAATTCCTTTTGAAAGGCTTTATGTTGCCACATCTACTTTCATTCTGTACACCATTCTCATTTTCTTCTTTACCTGGTTGCTCTCCTACACCGAGGAAGCAACTTTTTCGCAAATTCTTTTTGAAGTATCGTCGGCTCTGGGTACAGTGGGCTTAAGCATGGGCATTACTGGTGGCCTAACCGAAATAGGAAAAGTATTTATTGTAATATTGATGTTTATTGGTCGTGTGGGAGTCTTAACTTTTGGATTTGCTCTTTTAGCGAGAAATCGCAGAAACGAACCGGAATTTTTGGAAGATGACCTGGCTGTTTAACACTTGAGTACCTATGAGAAAAATGATTTTTATTCTGTCCGCACTTGTAGTGTTAGTTGCAGGAGGTTGCGATAAGAGAAGCCACAATCTTAATAAAGTAGGGCTTGATAAGTTTGAAGCCCTCGCCGTAGATAGTATGCCTGCAGAATTGGCCAGACACGACACAGTTTATATCCCTGTTTACTCAGATATTTACAGCGAGTCGAAGGATACACGCTTTAACCTCACAGCCACATTGAGCTTGAGAAACACGAGTTTAAGACATTCTGTCTACATTTCTGCCGTAGATTATTATAACTCAGCAGGAGAGAATACGAAGCGTTTTCTCTCTGACCCAATTGTACTGAAAGCCATGCAATCAGTGGAGTATGTAATAGAAGAACACGATACCACCGGTGGAACGGGAGCAAACTTTGTGGTTTACTGGGGTGCAGAAAACACGGAGGTGCAGCCTATTTTTGAAGGAATTATGATCTCTACAAATGGCCAACAGGGAATTTCGTTTTCTACAAATGGGGTCTCCATTAGCGGAAAGTGAAGATGAGCCTTTAAGGTTTTTAAGAAAGTAAGGTTTGGGAAAAATTAATTCGCATGAAGACCTGATAGGTTTCTACATTACTCAGGTTTAAAATAACGTCTCCATTTCAAGTTTTCGTCATATTCTTTCAGCGGTTCGTTCCAATCTGTATGGCCCAATTTTGCCATTATTTTTTTCGTTGTCTATTTATGGTTTCTTTCGAAAGTTTCCTGACCCATCCTGATGTCCAACGAAAACACTATCTTGCATATTTACGAAAATATTGCTGGAATGGTATATTCTCGGGAAAACTATACTGGAGAAGTACTAATAGACACCCGTAAATTCGCTAATGGTATTTATGTGTATATGATATCGCAAGATGATCAAAATGTCGAGTCAAATAAATTCATTATAACCCATTAAAATGAAGCCTGTTTCATTTCTATTCCTTTCATTAATCACCTGCGCCTCCCTTCAGGCACAGGTGTTTAATTATGATGTAGACCCAACTTTTTCATCTGGCGAGATTAATGACTATGGGTGGAATATCTGATATGCTTATTCTTGAAGGAGATCAAGCTTTAGTTATTGGAAGCTTCGACAATTTTCAGTCCCCCGTTTCATCAAGTTGTGTTATAGATGCTTCAGGTAGTTTAGGTGCAGTTAGTTAATTTAGGTGGGCCAAGGGTAGATAGGTACAAAAATTCTTTTCTAAAAAGTGGAGGAGTTTTAAGAATGTATAGCTTAGCTGGAATAAATGATGATTTTAAGTTTGAATATAGCAAGTCTGCGTACAGCAGTTTTATAAGTGAACAAATTACATCTGCATTGGTAATAAGTGATAGTTTGATCATAGCAGGTGGCATCTTCTTTACCGATAGCATGGATTTAAGCGCAAACAGCATTCGCCAGCTCTGTATGGTTGATAGTACCGGAGCGCCTGTTGCGGATTTTCCATCTATTCAATGTGAACCCGTAAATGGAAAAATTCTCAGCGTAGAAAGGCTCAGCACAGGAGAAATTATTGTTTCCGGATTATTTACTTCTGTAAATGGTCATCCAACCAATAATATCGCCAAGCTCAATGTTGACTATAGCATTGACACAAATTTTACTTCTGAATTCACGGGTACGGGTACAGTTTTTATTCAATTTATTGATTCACAAGATAGAATTTGGGTATTAGGTACTGTGACTTCTCAATTGATTGATCAGCCAAATATCCAACTCGGTATATTGCGGTTGCTTCCTAATGGAATGCTTGATGATAGTTTTCAGATTCCAATCTTAGAGGGAGTATATCTCAATAATCCGAGCATTAGTTATGCAGAAACGGTTCTTGAAGAAGAAGATGGCACTTATATTCTGGGAGGTTTTTTCAATAAGTACAATGAGACAAACGTCAAAGGAATTGTGAAGGTGAACGATAACGGTTCATTAGTAACCGGAGTATTTGAAAACTGGGGCGTAGATGAAGCCCAATGGGGAATATGGATTTCAGATTTTGGAGGCGGAGTTAGTGAACTTAGGAAACTGACAGATGGAAAAATTCTCGTTGGAGGAAGGTTTTCATCTTTTTACGGTGAACCGCGCAATTGCCTCGTAAGACTTCAGCCAAATGGCTTTGTAAGTGTAGATGAAAAAGAAAATCGCGGTAAGCTGAGAATTTATCCAAACCCAGCCGGAGATTTTATTAAAGTTGAACTACCCAACAAAAACCATCAAATTAAAAATCTTTCTTTTTACGATATGAGCGGTAGGTTGGTGCTTTCAAGCTCCGGTTATCAATTAACTGCAGGGATAGATATTTCTGAACTAACTCCCGGTATGTATGTAGTGCAAGGCAATACAGATGACGGGGTTTTTACAGGGAAGGTTTTGGTTGAGTAGAGCCGTGAGCAAACATTCGCGGAAGCGTGAACCCAAAGGTTTAAAGATGGTGATGGAACCCATAAAAAAGCCCCAACGGAATAACCATAGGGGCTTTATCAAAAAAATAAAAAATCAAATTAGGCTACTTTCAGGGCCTTCTCTACCTTCTGATTCGTAAGTGCCTTCTCAATCACATCCATCATATTATCTACATAATGGAAGGTTAGACCTTTGATATATTTTGGATTGATCTCATTTATGTCTTTCTCGTTTTTACTTGAAAGAATAATCTCTTTAATATTTGCACGCTTGGCAGCGAGAATTTTCTCTTTAATTCCGCCTACAGGCAGCACCTTGCCGCGTAGCGTTATCTCACCGGTCATAGCCAGGTACTTCTTGACTTTGCGTTGCGTAAAAGCAGAGGCGAGAGCTGTCAGAATCGTAATTCCAGCTGAAGGGCCATCTTTTGGGGTAGCACCCTCAGGAACGTGAATATGTACATTCCACTTGTCAAATACCTCCTGATCCAATCCGATGGTATCTGAGTGCGATTTCAAAAACTCAAGCGCCAGCATAGCCGATTCTTTCATCACATCGCCCAGATTTCCTGTAAGGGTGAGCTTTCCTTTTCCTTTGGTTAGCGATGACTCAATAAACAAAATATCGCCACCTGTGGGAGTCCAGGCCAGTCCTGTAACCACTCCGGCCACATCATTGTCCTGATACTTATCACGGGCATGAGATGGTCCTAGAATCATTTCTAAATCGGTAACAATAACCATGGGCTTATACGTTTCGCTCAATCCCATTTGCTTAGCGCGAAAACGAACTACTTTTCCTATTCGTTTTTCCAATCCACGTACACCGGATTCGTTGGTATAATCTTCAACGATTTTTTCCAATACCCCTCTTCCGAGCTTTATCTGATCATTCGGTACACCGTTTTGCTCAATTTGCTTGGGCAGGAGATGGCGTTTCGCAATTTCCACTTTCTCCTCTACAGTATACCCGTTTACCTCTATCATTTCCATACGGTCGCGAAGGGCAGGGTGTATTGTTCCCAATGCATTCGCAGTAGCGATAAACATTACATTCGATAAATCGTAATCGAGCTCTACATAGTTGTCGTAGAAAGCATTGTTTTGCTCAGGATCAAGTACTTCGAGCATTGCCGATGATGGATCTCCATGCGAGTCGCGTCCCAGTTTATCCATCTCATCAAGAATAAAAACAGGATTAGAAGTACCCGCTTTTTTGATGTTTTGAATTATCCTTCCGGGAAGGGCGCCAATGTAAGTTTTGCGGTGTCCGCGAATCTCTGCCTCGTCGCGCAAACCACCAAGCGACATACGCGCATACTCGCGCCCAAGAGCTTCGGCGATAGATTTACCCAATGATGTTTTACCAACTCCCGGAGGGCCGTAAAGACATAAGTATAGGCGATTTCATATTGCCCTTAAGTTTCAAAACAGCCAGGTGTTCGATTATGCGTTCCTTCACTTTCTCGAGTCCGTAGTGGTCTCGGTCCAGTATTTTCTGTGCGCGTGCCAGGTCAAACTTATCTTTCGAGTATTTTTTCCAGGGCAGGTCAAGTAAAAGCTCAATATAATTAAGCTGCACTGAGTAATCAGCACCTTGCGGATTCATGCGCTCCAGCCTGTCGAGTTCTTTCTTAAAGGCTTTGGCAGTTTTCTCATTCCATTTTTTATCCTTCGATCGCTTTTTCAGTGCCTGCACCATCTCGTCTTGCGGGTTACCGCCAAGCTCTTCCTGGATGGTTTTCATTTGTTGGTGTAGGAAATACTCACGCTGCTGCGCATCGATATCCGTTTTTACCTTGCTTTGAATGTCGTTTTTAAGCTCGAGCATTTGAAGCTCCTTGGTAAGGTACTCCAATACCATCTCGGCGCGTTTGCGCAAATCAGCCGTTTCAAGCAATTTCTGCTTGTCGCTAACAGCGGCGTTCATGTTGCTCGAAATGAAATTAATCAGGAAACTATAGCTTTCAATATTCTTGATGGCGAAAGCTGCCTCACTCGGAATATTTGGAGATACCTTGATAATCTGCAAAGCCAGATCTTTCAAAGAATCTACAAGCGCTTCAAACTTCTTAATATTTCGCTGCGGCTTGATTTCAGCAAACTCCTGCACTTTTGCCTTTATGTAGGGCTCGGTGGCTATGGCTTCAATCATTTCAAAGCGCTTCTTTCCCTGAATTATCACCGTGGTACTTCCATCGGGCATTTTCAGTAAGCGTATAATTTTGGCCACAGTACCAATAGAATTCAGATCCTCAAATTCCGGATCTTCAACTGATTGATCTTTCTGGCTCGCAACACCCACTGTGCGATCGCCCTTGTAGGCATCCTGCACGAGCTTGATGCTCTTGTCGCGACCTACCGTAATCGGCAGGACAACGCCTGGAAATAGAACTGTGTTTTTTATGGGTAGAATGGGAAGTTCAAGAGGGGTTTCCTCATTATTCATCGCCTCTTCATCTTCAGATGTTATCAGCGGAATAAATTCGGTTTCCGGATCTACTATATCTTGCAATTCGATTGATTCGAACATAAATATTTTCTGATTTATTGTTGAAAGATCCCGCCATAATGTCAGCAAAGGATCTTATTTTTTCTTTTTCCTATACAAGTCAAGAGCCGTGCCAAAGACCAAAATGAAATATTGCTATCTGAATTTGGCGTCGTACTACTGAAACAAAACGAAAAATACCAGCTTCCGGTTTCCCAAAAGGTACATTTCTTCGCTCCATCATGGCTTGAGCTGCTTCAAAGGCTTTTTCGAGCTTAAAGGATTCAAATCCGTTTGAGCCGCCCCAGGAAAATGAAGGAGTAAACTTTGGCGGAAAGCCACCATCGAAAATATTGGCGCACATACCCACTACCGAGCCGGTGTTAAACATGGTATTAATTCCGGCTTTGGCGTGGTCGCCCATAATGAGTCCGTGAAACTGACGGCCCGATTTTTCAGCGCTCTCCGTAGCATAGTTCCATACCTTAACCTCGCCGTAGTTGTTCTTCAGGTTTGAGGTGTTGGTATCGGCACCCAGATTGCACCAGGAGCCAAGTACTGAGTTGCCCAGAAATCCATCGTGACCTTTGTTCGAGTAATCGTTTATTACGGAATTGCTCACCTCGCCACCCACCTTGCAATGCTTGCCTATGCTGGTAGCCCCATAAATCTTTGCGCCCATTTTAAGGGTTGAGCTTTCGCCAATGGAAAAGGGCCCACGTAATAGAGAGCCTTCCATAATCTCGGCGTCCTTTCCAATGTAAATCGGTCCTGTTGAGGCGTTTAACACGCAATGATGCACGGTGGCTTCCGGGTGGATAAAAATGTCATCTCCTTGCGTTAACACGTGCTTAGGAAACTCTGTGGTATTAAACTTTTTTGTGATATCGATAAAATCCTGACGCAAAATGACATCATTAAGTGCAAATATGTCAGCCGAAGTTTCCAAAATGGTTAGTTCATCATTGAAAAACACCTCTTCACTTCCAAACTCGGAGAAACGAAAGTTCTCGCCATTTTCTATACGTTTTGCCAATCCGCTTAAGTCTGATCCCTTTGTTAGAGCGGCTACAAACCTTCCTCTGTTTGTGAGCACCTGGCCCTGCTTCAGTTTGGCTATGGCTTCCGCCAATGCGTTGTTGGGAATAACCGAAGAGTTTATAAGCATTCCATCGCTTTTGGAGCTAGTTGGGAAAGCTTCCAAAAGATATTGGGGTGGCAACACTTGGCATGAGGCATTTAGGTGACGGTTCCATTTTTCGATTATCGGGTCAATTCCAACAAGCAGATGCGAAAGAGGCTTTGCAAACGTGAGAGGTAGGAATTTTTTCCATTCAATATCGATCAGGATTGGATTCATGCATGTGATTTTGGGGTAAATGTAATGGAAATTGGTTTTTTGTGCTTTGTTATTGGTTTTTAGTTTTCCTCAGTCGCTTCTCGTCTCAGTTTTACAACCGAGGGAATTGGGCAGATGGACTTTTTCTACAAGTGTCTCGCCTACTTGTACTCGAGTGTTAATTTAAAAAGTAAAAACTTTGTTTCAAATGAAAGCAGGCGCCAGATAAAATAGCCTCGCGGGACGCGAGCCTTGGCGTGGGTTGAAGGAATCATTTGGCTCGCCTCGCGAGACGCGAGCCTTGGCGTGAGCCGGCATAGCGAGGGGCAAGGAGGAGCCTGCGAGGGAAGTCAAACCGATCTACCCCAATAAAAAAGCCCTTCCAAAAGGAAAGGCTTCTAATTTTATCTGCGTTGCACTTTTTATTTCTTGTCGAATTTTGCGTAACGCTTTTTGAATTTGTCAACACGTCCTGCGGTATCAACAAACTGCATTTTTCCTGTAAAGTAAGGGTGAGATTTGTAAGAAATCTCAAGTTTGATCAACGGATACTCGTTTCCGTCTTCCCACTCAATAGTCTCATTTGAAGATGCAGTAGAGCGGCTCAAAAATGCGTACTCGTTAGACATGTCTTTGAAAACAACAAATCTATAGTCTTCCGGGTGTATGTCCTTTTTCATAATTTTTTCAATTTGGGATTCTTTAATGCAAATGGATTTGGCCATCTGCCGAATTCTGATTTCTGAAAAAGCGTTTAACGAAATCGCAAATCACATTTTCAATTATCGGGGTGCAAATGTACAATATTGTTTTTAATCTTGAAATACTTCGAGCAAAATTATAATATTTGTAGCATCTTTTAGTTTTAGTAAAATGATTGCCAATCCGCAAAGCACCAAATCCCTTGAGGAGAGCAGAATAAATCGCAAACCAACACCAAAATTCACCCTTTGAAAAACTCTTTTTACAGATTTACATTTTTTCTGGTAACAATAGGCGTTGTGATGCTCGCTTCCCTCTCAGGATGTAAGAAAGACGATTACAACACATCCCCCGATCTTAGGCTTAGCTTCTCAACTGATTCTGTGAAGTTTGATACGGTTTTTACCACCGTGGGCTCGGCAACTCAGTCGCTCAAAGTTTACAACAACGACGATTCATTTGTAAATATCAGCAGGGTAAAACTCCTGAACGATCCGAATAATTCCTACAGAATAAATGTAGATGGTGTGCCCGGTACTGATTTGGAAAATATTGAAATTGGCCCGAATGACAGCATTTATATTTTTATTGAAGTAACTGTGGAGCCCGATTTAAATGAATTATACCCTTTTGTTGAAGGGAAAATTCAGTTTGATATAAATGGTAATTCTCAATCTGTTGACCTCGTTGCCTGGGGATGGGATGCCATTTTTTATGTTCCGGATGTTTTTCCAACAAACGGATTGCCCGATTATACCATTATTAGTGATGATCCCAATGCTACCGTAACCTGGACTGCCGAAAAGCCTGTCGTGGTTTACGGGTACCTTGTGGTAGATTCCTTGCAGTCGCTGGTGATTGAGCCGGGAACGGAGATTTTTTTCCATCAGGGCGCCGGTTTGTGGGTGTACCGATACGGTAATATTAAAGCGCTGGGAACGCCTGAGCTGCCTATTATTTTTCAAGGCGACAGGCTCGAGTCATTTTATGAGGAGCAACCCGGTCAATGGGATAGGATCTGGATCAATGAAGGCGATGAGGACAATATCCTAGAGAACGTTTTGATCAAGAATAATTTTATCGGAATTCAATGTGAAATATCTCCTTTTAGTCCTTCCCCGGCTACAGAGATTGCCTCAAATGAACTGCGTATGAAGAATGTGGTGATCCGCAATAATTCCATTGCAGGAATTCTTTCCAGAAATTACAACGTGCAGGCCTCTAATCTTCTTATGAGCGCCGGAGGCCAATACCTCCTTGCTGGAACAGGCGGCGGGTCTTATAATTTCAACAATTGCACTTTTGCCAACAACTGGCGATTTTCTACGCGTCAAACTCCCGCAGTTTTTCTTACGAATCTCATAGCTGTAAGTAGCACTGAGGTTGCAATCTTACCTATACAAACCAGCCGTTTTAAAAACTGCATTATTTATGGCAATGGCATAAATGAATTTGGGTTGGATTTTGAAGAGAACGACATTGATTTAAAATTTCAAAATTGTATAATCCGGGCAGAAGAAGAAGTGATAGAACCGCTTTTAGATTACTTGGGCAATGGAATATTTGTAGGGCAGGAACCGGGTTTTGTAGATTTCTCAGAAGGAAATTTTCAGCTAGTTCCAGATGCTTTTGCTATAGGGAAAGGTCAGAATATTACAGGTCTCAATGAAGATTTAATTGGCACGCCTTACGCGAATCCGCGAGCTATTGGATGCTTCGAGTTTTTAGAATAGAATCGGAATATGAGCAGTTTTTTAGCTTATTTAAGGTTTAACAAAAAATCCATCGTATTAACCCCATCTGCATAATCCCAAAGTTCAGGCTGCTGGCTTTTGCCGAAAGGCACGTGATCTTGAGATACAATACACTGAATTTCTTCCTGTTTTGTATCCAGGTGCTTTTTCACGGTTTCAATATCAGTATATCGCTCATAAAATACAGTTCCGATAGGACTTGCGAGCGCTTCATGCGGACGAAGAATCATGAAGCCGTTATCGAGCAAGTCTTCACTGTTTAGCATCCACAAGGCACGGAAATAGTCGTAATTATTCGCGTATTTGTTGTGATTTACAATGTCGTTGAAATCGTAAATACCTTTAAAAAACCGGTCTATGTCGAACTCTTCAGGAACGTAGATTTTTGAAACGTTGCGGCACCCAAGTCCGAAAAAGCTAAATATATCGGCTCCAAGGGCTTTGAGTTCATTCTCAGATTCATTTCCCGAAAGGATAGCCACCGACGATCGGTTCTTGCGTATAATATTTGGGTATTTCCCAAAGTAGTATTCAAAATATCGCGAGGTATTGTTGCTGCCCGTGGCGATTACAGCATCCACTTCGGGCAGACGGTCTTCAAACCATTCAATATCAAATCCATCATAGCCGGTAGCTTCATGAAAGTGCCGAAATATAAAAGGGAGTAGCAATTTATCCTGCCCGCTCAGTTTTACTACTGCCTTGTGGCCCGCGATAGCTACAGAGAAAATATCGTGAAAACCTACCATGGGAATGTTCCCTGCAAGGATAAGTCCTACACGTTTCGACTCGTGGTTATTTGAAAAATCATGATTATTGAGCCACTTTTCAAGTGCATCGGGACGAACCATATATCCAAGCCCCAGCAAGGCCATTCTAATATTCTCGCGTGTAAACCACGGATTCAAAATAGTGCTCTTATTTATCACTTCGTTAAAAGAGTTGTAAGAACTTATTTCCTGTGCGGTATTCTCCGCATCGGCTACTGCGCCAAGTTGATTGAGAATTTCTGCGAACTTTGATAAGTGCTCTTTTTCAATGATTTCTGCGATGTGATTCATATTCTTGCTAACTTAGAACAATTCCGAACAATGTGTGCTTTATATTTGTAACTTAATTTGCAAAAGTAGACATCCTAAAAAGAATAGTAAGCCATGGCTATAATCATAACAGACGAATGTATTAATTGTGGAGCTTGTGAACCTGAATGCCCAAATAACGCAATTTATGAAGGTGGTGTAGAATGGAGATTGAGCGACGGTACCGATCTTGATGGTACAGTTACCACTCCAATGGGAAATACATATGAGGCACAAGCTGAGCAGGAGCCGGTAGATATGGATGTGTATTTTATCGTTTCTGATAAATGCACCGAATGTGTAGGTTTTCACGATGAGCCGCAATGTGCGGCCGTGTGTCCGGTAGATTGTTGCGTAGATGATCCCGATCACCGTGAAAGTGAGGAAAAACTCCTCGAGAAAAAAGCTTTTATGCACTTGTAGGATTGGCTTTTCGCATAAGCAAACTTTACATTTTGGAGAGCAAGTCTCGTACAATTTTTAGTGCAACTTATCGTTCATCTTATCTCATGAGAACTTTCATTTTCTTATTTCTTTCCATTTTATGCGCATCGTCCGCTTTCGCGGATGGTCTGGAAAAGCTGGAACAGAAAATGGAAGCCCTGCAAGATGATATTTTGAGCGGTTCCACCGACGAAGTACGCAAGGAGGCGTCGCTTGAAATGCGGTCTTTGCTTCTTAAAGCCTTTGATGAAAATGGCGTATTTGAATATCCATTCGATAAAGTTTTTAGGATGGCTATCACAACGAGTCCCGACGGTGCTTTTCGTCTCTTTAACTGGAGCGAGCCCCATCTCAATGGCACGTATGATTATTACGCTTTTATTCTGCTTCCGCAGAAAGGCAAATACATTGAGCTTCAGGATAACGACGACCTTAAGATAGAGTCAGAGCGTTATGCGCTCACCCCCGATGCGTGGTATGGAGCTTTGTACTACGAAATTTATCCCGTAGAAGAAAAGCGTGAAAAGTACTATGTATTAATGGGCTGGGATGGAAATGATGCGCTTTCAAACAAAAAAGTACTGGATGTTTTGCTTCTCGATAAAAAAGGAGAAGTTTCATTTGGTAAGCCCGTTTTTCAAACAACTGATGGTATGGCTTATCGACGGGTTTTTGAATACGCTAAGCAAGCCCGCATGAACCTTCGCTATATGGACATGAAGGATGCCATAATTTTTGACCGATTGGAGCCGGAGCAGCCGGGCCTCACCGGGCAATATGCATTCTACATTCCGAGTACGGCCTACAACGGCTACAAACTCAATAAAGATGGAACATGGGATTTGATTGAATTTATTGACATGAGCCGTCCAAAATCTGAAGAATCAGGAGCACAGTTTAACTTCCCCGATAAGGTAAAGTTTGAACGCCTTGAGAATAACGTGAATCCTATTACGGGTAAATAAGGTTTATTAGAAATTCCTTTGCAATTAAATCACTCCCCATTTTTTCTTACCTTTTTCTTGACTTTAAGGTAATACTTCTGCCTCATTTGTAATCTTACAGTTTCCTTATCTCCGGCCTCCTTGCCGTTCAGAAAATAAGCAGTAGTTTTGTGGTATTAACCCAAATCAGACCCCAAAAATGGAAACTCAAGTAAAGGCTAAAGTTCACAATTTCAGTGCGGGACCGTGTATTCTACCGCCCGAAGTATTAAGAAAAGCATCGGAAAGCGTGTTGGAGCTTGATGGTCACGGACTTTCACTTGATAGAAATGTCACACCGCAGCAAGCCTTTTGTTGAAATAATGGAAAAAGCACGAAGCCTCGTGCGCGAATTGCTAAACGTACCGGATAACTACACCGTGCTTTTCTTGCAGGGTGGCGCCAGCCTCGGCTTTTATATGTCGGCAATCAACTTTATGAAAAATGAAGGGGGTAAAGGTGCGTATCTCGATACAGGTACCTGGAGCAGCGGCGCTATTAAGGAAGCCAAACTTTTAGGTGAAGTGATTACAGTTGCTTCCGGAAAAGATGTGGATTACACCAAAATTCCGAAAGATTACACAATACCGGCTGATGCTGATTATTTTCACATCACCTCAAACAATACAATCCGCGGAACACAGATAAAGAAATTCCCTGAGTGCTCTATTCCGATGATTTGCGACATGTCTAGCGACATTTTCAGCAAAGAAATAAACGTATCTGACTTTGATCTTATCTATGCCGGAGCTCAGAAAAATATGGGTCCTGCAGGAACGACACTTTACATCGTAAATAAAGATAAGCTGGGTAAAACGGGACGTCAGCTTCCGTCAATGCTTGATTTGCAGAAGCAGGATGCCAAAGATTCTATGTACAACACTCCACCGGTATTTGCGGTTTACGGCTCTATGCTTATGATGGAATGGATGAAATCAATAGGTGGCGTTGCAGAACTGGAGAAGCGTAATGATGCAAAAGCGAAGTTGCTTTACGATGAGATTGATAGAAATTCACTCTTCAAGGGAACTACGGCAGTTGAAGATCGCAGCTTTATGAACCCAACATTTGTACTCACCGATGAATCTCATACGGAGAAATTTGATAAAATGTGGAAAGCAGCAGGTGTAAGCGGTATTAATGGTCACCGCTCTGTAGGTGGTTACCGGGCCTCTATGTACAATGCTTTACCAATTCAAAGTGTGCAGATTCTGGTTGATATAATGAAAGAATTAGAAAATAACGCTTAATAAAATTCAGAATGATAGTATTAGCAAATGATGGTATTTCGCCTTCCGGAAAACAAAAGCTGGAAGCAGCAGGATTTAAAGTTGTAACTGATCACGTACCTCAGGAAAAGCTTGCCGACTATATAAACGACAATAATGTTGCGGCACTTTGTGTGCGCAGTGCTACCACTGCCCGAAAAGAGCTTATCGATGCTTGTCCAGATTTGAAATTCATCGGTCGCGGTGGTGTTGGAATGGACAATATTGATGTGGCTTACGCACGCGAAAAGGGTATTACAGTTGCAAATACACCAGCAAGTAGTTCACAATCTGTAGCGGAGTTGGTTATGGCTCACCTATTTAGCCTTGCCCGATTCACTTATGACGCGAATCGTCAAATGCCCGAAAACGGTTATGATGACTTTAAAGGTCTAAAGAAAAAATATGCAAAAGGAATAGAGCTTCGTGGTAAAACGCTTGGAATCATCGGTTTTGGCCGCATCGGTCAGGCTGTAGCTCAGTATGCGCTAGGTTGTGGTATGCATGTGATTTGTGCAGATATTTATGACGTTTATACCAAAGTTCATTTTGTAATTCACGGACATGGTGAAGTTATAGTGGATATTGAAAAAGTAGAACTCGGTGAGCTTATTAGCCGCAGCGATGCCATTTCTATTCACGTGCCTAAGCAAAGCGATGGAAGTGCGGTTATCGGTAGCGAAGAACTGGCTAAAATGAAGAAAGGTGTGTTGCTTGTGAATGCTGCGCGCGGAGGAGTAATTGATGAACCGGCCTTGCTTTCGGCACTCAATAGCGGACATGTGGCTGCTGCTGCTCTTGATGTATTTGAAAATGAACCGACTCCTTCTCAGGATGTTCTTTCACATGAAAAGCTTGCACTGAGCCCACATATTGGTGCGGCAACTATGGAAGCTCAGGACAGAATAGGAGAGGAGATGGCTGATTTGATTATGGCAGAAATGACTCCTGCTTAATCAAAAATCGAAATAATTGAATTGAAAAAGCCTCGCATTTGCGAGGCTTTTTTATTGCAGTGCTATTTCTTATCGTCGGCTTATTCTTTTACAAACCTCTGCGTGGCTGTTTTCGTTCCGTCATTGATACGGATAACATATACCCCCGATTCGAATTGTGAGAAATCGATTGATTGTCGGTAATCAGAATTAGCGCTTTTTACCCTTTGAGAATAAACGCGCTGACCAAGGCTATTATAGATTAGTATATCTACTTCATTATCAAAACCAGATATCTCAATATTAATAACATCCTTGGTTGGGTTTGGGTAGACCTCAAAACCAGTGTTTTCCTCAATGTCTTCAAATGCCAGAGGGTAATCTATGGTAAATGGAAACTGGATGTCATCTCCAAAATCTCCTTCAAAAAACTGCAAGGTTGGTCCGCCCACTTGTTTAAATCGTGTATAACCTCCACCGTCGTTGTTTGCCCAGAAGTTTATACCATCATCATCATTGTCGTATACAAAGTAGGTGTAGCATCCCGTTCCAAGCATTAGCGTATCATTATAAACTGTGTTGTTTGACATGTTTGATCTTGAAAAAACGGTATTGCCCTCAGCGTCTTTTATCTCATAAGAGTTTTCAGAAGCAAAATTGTTTGTCCTAAAAATGATAATGAAGTTTGAAGGAACAACAGGTGGGATGTTAAAGGCAGATTTATACGTGTTATTTAGTGGGTTTTGGTCTGTCTGCCCGTTTGGATTCAATACTTCAGCATAAAAATAGTTGTTGCTAGGATTCACAGTGCTCCATAAATCGTCAGGCCCAGGCAGAATCACGGCTTCCTGTTCCGTCATTTCCAGGCTGCCGGTCCACTCGTATGATTGTGGCTCAGAGCTATCGTTTATCCAATAATTGATAGTTGCCGATGTAAGCGTTTCGCTCCCGGTATTTTGTATTATCACGGTAGGACCACTACAAACGGGGCCCTGCCGCGAAAATTCGACTCTGTTTGAAGGGCGCTCAACTTCTACGAGGTGCGCATCTAGGGTGAAATTTGGTTCGCCGTAGGTAATCAGCTGATGACTTACAATGTAATTTGAATTTCCTGTTGCTGTATTTATGCCGTAATCGAGGTTTATTGTTTCCCCCGGCGTAACATATTGAGTAATATCAGATTCACGCACGTCGGTGGCTCCTCCCGGGCACCATCCTGCGCGGTCGTATATCCAGGCTCCACCTTGAGGGTAAATTGGGTTGTCTGCACATTCTGTCCACACCTGCCATGAAAATTCATTGGATCCACCATCCACATCTAAATAATGAATGCGCGGAATAAATTCACCTTCCTGGCCGTGACCTGTTATTGAACTTCTTACCTTGAATTTATTTCCGGTTGCCAGCGTTGGTACCTCCCTGGGCTCAAAATAAGTGTCGTTTGAAATAGCTGCATAGCTAGGATAATCTACCCGCCATATTTGTTTCATATCGATTACATCGCGTGGTGGTGTTCCCACGATAAAAAGAAATGAAATGTCAAACTCTTCCTGCCACTGTCCTCCACGCTCCATTGTGAGGCGTTTTGTTCCATTAAAGACAGGAGTGTAATCGGTCATGTCAAATGTGAAGGTTCTTCCAGCAGGGCCAAGGTCAAGTTGTATACCGTAAGGTGTTACAAATGACATGAGTTCGATTTTTGATGCAGACCTCACCGTATAGGGTAAATCTGTAATAGTGATTGTTCCTTCCGGTTCTACCGGAGTACTGCTTATTTCAATGCCTTCGGGATTCAGAACAACATTTTGGGTCGCCTCCCAGTAATTGAAGTAATCAATTGGGACGATCTCATCGGCAAGAAGCGAATTATAATTTGAAACGATTTCAAATTCTGTTACCGGGTTGGGCAAGTTGAATAAGGTGTCATTTACAACAGTCGTATTAATCGCCAGGTCATACTCGCCCTGAATAAAGCCAAGTTTTGGCCTAATACCTACAGAACTAAAGTCTTTGAATAGATTTATTCCTTTCTTTTTTTCCCAAATCACACCGTTGTATACGGTAGCAGTTTGGTTACCTAATCCATTGGTAATAATGGTTCCGGTGCCTTCATCAAATTTATAGTGAACTTCCAAAGTTGAAATGTTGGGATGGTCGCTGGTTAATTTTCGGCTCATCCAATCGCTCAAGGTAGCGCCCGACAGGGCTGATTCCCAAATGCGCACTTCGTCGATATTTCCTTCAAAATACCGGTTGTTGACTCCTCTGCTCACCCTTACATTAATACCATCCTGATTATTGGTATTAACTGCAGCACTTGAAGTCGTCGTTAAGTTTTCTAAATCTCCATCCACATAAAAATCAACTCCACTTAAAGTAGTTCCCTGAAAAACACAAGCTACGTGGTGCCATTCTCCGTCTGCCACATTAGTTGATGCTTCAACGCCTGCTCCGGCAATTTCCAGGCGTAATTTTCCTCCGCCGGCCACTCTAAATACCCATTTTTCACCTGTACCATTCGTTCCCCAGGATACAATCTCTTTATCAATAACATCTGTTTTTATCCATGCTTCGATTGTTCGGCTGTTTGCTCCTCCAATTCCTTTGTAATCATCGAGTTCTATATAATTGTTTGAATTAAAAATCAGGTGATTGTCATTGGAAACTACAAGATTGGTGTTGTTGCTTGAAATGCCGGCATCCAAATGCAAATTTTCTTGAACAACCGAGTTGCTGTAGGAAAGCTCAATGGCAATATTGGTTGCTCCATCCCAGTCGAAAGCATTTGTAAAATGAATGATATTCTGTCCGGGATTGAAGTCGGTATTTGCAAAGTAAACTTGAGTCCAACCGGTTAATTCAGGACCACTTGCATCTAAAGCAATAGGGGTCGACTTCATTCTAATACGCAAAAAATCTGTTGAAGTGGAACCACTAGCCACGTAAACGGACAAAGCATTGATCTCACCGGTTTGAACTCCTGCATTGACGAGTTCGCTATTGGTATAAAGAAATTGGGATTTTGCATTATTTACTGAAGTGGGAAACGAGGCTTCATTACTAAAATCATCAGTACCGAGTAGATATTCTGTTTCAGAAATAACGTTGTTTACAGTAGCCGTTTCCTGATTCGTTTGGAAAACAGTATACGTTGGCATAGAGGAATAGGAAAAGCTTGATCCTGAAAAGCCACTTATTATATGCGAAGGAGTTGTAGCGTTAACCGAGTCAATCCTTTCAGGATCGTGGAGATAAGTATTGCAACTATAATCCCATTCGCCACAGGCTATACCATTTCCACCTGTGGTATTCACGTTGGCATCATGGCACCGCATGTTATACTGCATAAGCACTTTGCTGTATGTTATACCTTCAATATCCGGAAATACCACCATGGTATCTCTCGTGGTTGCATTGTAGTCCAGTGTTTGAACAACAATTGTATCACCGGGATTTTGAGCCTGCAAAACGCCTGCAACCAATACAGTGATGAGAACTAGTAAGCGGTGTAAACCTATATTCATAGAAATAGAGTTTGAAATTAATTCTTATAAAGCCTGCTTTAAGAAAGCGGTAATTTAGTAAAGAATCTTTTAATGTTTTTATTCGATTTACGGTAACATGATTTATTGGTTCGCATTAAGCTTCGCTTTTACAGTTTTAAAGGAATACTAAAGAATAAGCAGCTATTTGAAAGTCTTATTACAATTGAAAATCCATGAATCGAATGTCCATTCATTCAATCAAGTTAGTATATTTGGCCTCGCGCAATGAACCGATTAGAGATTCTCAATAGCGATCAGCTCGCCATTACCATCACGAGGCTATGCCAGCAATTGATAGAAAATCATGGCGATTTCGAGAAAACGGCTATCGTTGGTCTCCAGCCACGAGGTATTTACCTGGCCAACAGAATTGTGAAAGTACTTAAGGAACGCACCGGTTTGGATAGTATCCGCCATGGCGCTCTTGATATTACCTTTTACCGCGATGACTTTCGCCGTAAGGATACGCCTTCCATTCCGAGCGAAACACAGATGAATTTCAATATTGAAGATTTAAATGTTGTGTTGATAGACGATGTGCTTTATACGGGGCGCACAATCCGCGCCGGTTTAGACGCACTTTTGGCTTTTGGACGTCCCAAACGCGTGGAATTACTTGTGTTAATCGATCGGCGATTTAGCAGACATTTGCCTGTGCAGGCAGATTACAGAGGCAGAACCGTTGATGCGATAACCAGCGAGCGTGTTTCGGTAGATTGGAAAGAAACGGAAGGAATTGATCAGGTAACTTTATACGCCACCAGAAAAGAATTATGAGCAGCTTGAGCGTAAATCATCTTTTGGGAATTAAAAATCTTCAACGCGGGGATATTGATCTCATATTTGAAACTGCCGAGAATTTTAAAGAGGTTATTAACAGACCGATTAAGAAAGTACCTTCCTTAAGAGATATTACTATTGCCAATTTGTTTTTTGAAAATTCGACGAGAACCAAATTGAGTTTTGAATTGGCTGAGAAACGCCTTTCTGCAGATGTGATTAACTTTTCATCTGCATCTTCATCCGTAAAAAAAGGAGAAACCTTAATTGATACTGTAAATAATATTTTGTCGATGAAGGTCGATATGGTTGTAATGCGCCACCCAAATCCTGGAGCCCATTACTTCTTGTCGCAGCATATTGACGCAAGTATTGTTAATGCAGGCGATGGCACGCATGAGCATCCTACTCAGGCACTTCTCGATGCATTTTCGATGCGTGAAAAACTGGGCGATCTTGCGGGTAAGAAAATTGTGATTGTAGGAGATATTCTGCACTCCCGCGTTGCATTGAGCAATATTTTTTGTTTGCAAAAGCTTGGTGCTGAGGTGATGGTTTGTGGACCAACCACCCTTATTCCGAAATATATAAGTTCGCTTGGAGTTAAGGTGGAGCACAATTTAAAAAAGGCGCTAGAGTGGTGCGATGTGGCAAATATTCTTCGTATTCAACTTGAGAGACAAGATATTGCCTACTTTCCATCGCTTCGTGAGTATACCATGATGTTTGGCATTACTCAACCCATCCTGGACTCACTGAAAAAAGAAATTGTAATTATGCACCCTGGACCCATAAATCGCGGGGTCGAAATATCGAGCGAAGTTGCTGATAGTGATCAGAGTATAATTTTGCAACAGGTAGAAAATGGGGTGGCGGTGCGCATGGCAGTTTTATACCTTTTAGCAGGAAAGATAGAACGGAATTCATAAATCATTATATTTGGCTTCAATCAATTGAGAAATATGTCCGAAAAATTTAAAGTTACAGAGGGAGATCAATACACACTTCTTGAATCGTTAGTCGATAAACTAGACTCTTTAACAGCTCCCGACATTAAGTCAGAGCTCGTTTTCTTGATTAAAAGCGGTAAGAAAGAAATCATTGTAGACCTTGAAAAAACCAGGTATGTTGATTCCAGCGGACTAAGTGCTTTGCTGACAGGAAACAGACTTTGTAATGACGAGAAAGGTAGTTTTGTGATCTGCTGCTTGCAACCTTCTGTAGAAAAACTCGTCCAGATATCACAACTTACAACTGTTTTTGATATTGCTCCTACACGAAACGAAGCTATTGACGTGATAATGATGAATCAGGTGCAACGCGAATTAGAAGATGATGAACCGAAAAATAAATAAATGAAAAAACTTTTACTCTTAACCATATTCCTTGCCTCTGCTGCTTATTCACAGGGCCAGTGTACTCCCGAAACAGATTTTGGAGACGAGCCATTCGGTGTTGCACCGGATACTATTGTAAATTTTGTCGAAGGAGAAATCAATAATCTTTACTTCCAGCAGATTGATGTTAAAGTGCCTGAAAATGGTGGTTTCGCCGGTTTCCCTACTATACCGGTTGATTCAGCCCGTGTTTTGGAAATCGCAGGACTTCCAAATGGGTTGACCTACGAATGTGCCGGAAATGCGGCTACCCCATGCACCTACATTGGCGGTACAATTGGTTGTGCCATTATATCAGGGATTCCGGAAGAAGCCGGAACTTTTGAACTAACTGTAACACTTCAAATTTATACCCCGGTTCTCAATACGCCTCTTCCATTTGATGGGTATAGAATTATTGTAGATGGACCACTTGGCTTGGAGTCTAACGACAATCTTTCATTTAAGATGGACAATGTACGTCCGAATCCGGCGAATACTTTGGCTACAATTTTTGTCGATTCAAAAAAATCCGGTTTTGCCGAGTTTCGCGTTTTTGATCTTGTAGGAAAGGAAGTACATACTGCAAAGACACGTCTTGTTCAGGGCAAAAACAAAATTGAATACGCTACAGCCCAACTACCCGGAAGGTGTTTACATATATCGTCTTGATGCCTTTGGTGAGTCAATGACCAGCCGATTGGTTGTAGTTCATTAATTGGAATTTCCCTAGGAAGGTTCTGATCACTTTAAAATATTTTTTACAAAAAGTCCCGATGTTCTGCATTTGGACTTTTTTTTGTCAAAGAAATCCTACCACCTTTTTCGATTGAATAGCGATTGTGTACGTTTATCGTAAATACACTTTGTAGATTAGCCAAATGAAATTTGAAATCACCATTCTTGGATGCGGGTCGGCCACACCTACGCTGAGGCACTGGCCAACTTCTCAGATTGTAAATCACGACGAACATTATTTTCTTCTGGATTGTGGCGAAGGAACCCAGTTGCAGTTGCGCAGATACGGGATTAAATTTCAGCGAATCAATCATATTTTTATTACACATCTACATGGCGATCACTGCCTTGGGCTTCCGGGTTTGCTCTCTACAATGCATTTGCTTGGGCGAACGAAGGCTCTGAATATATATTGTAATTCGGCTCTACGTCCGGCAATAGAACTCCAGCTAAAAGCTTCACATTCGCGGTTGAGATTTCCAGTTGAATGGAACGATCTTTCTTACGACGGGCCTAAAGTTATCATGGAAAACAACAAAATTGAAGTTACAAGTTTTCCACTAAATCACCATGTTCCCTGTTGCGGTTTTCGCATTTCCGAGAAGCCAAAACAGAGAAATATCCGGCCCGAAATGATAGAAAAATATAACATACCGATAGCGCGTATCAGGCAGATAAAAGATGGGGCGGATTATAAGCTTGATGATGGATCGATAATTTCCAATGCTGACTTGACTCTAGATCCTTCGCCGCCAAAATCCTACGCTTTTTGCACAGACACTGCCTTCACAGATACTGCAGTGGAAGCCGCAAAAAACGTGGATTTGCTATACCATGAAAGTACTTTTTTAGAAGCCGAGAGACAAAGGGCATACGAGACCTTTCACAGTACAGCCATGGATGCTGCCCGCGTTGCGTTGCAGGCTAATGCAGGTAAACTCCTGTTAGGTCACTACTCAGCGCGTTACAATAAGCTTCAGCCTTTTCTCGCTGAGGCATCAGAGATTTTCGGGAATGTCATGCTCGCCGATGAAGGATTGTCGATAAAAATTTAATATGTGGATAAATTAACTTTGAATAATCTACTGATGCATTATCTTTGCTATTTAAAAGCAATCTAAATAAGAAGTGGATCAAGACCGTAAAATTCAGGTGGCTGTTGCTGATAGCAATAAACTTATAATATTAGGACTGGTATCGGTACTTAGAGGGTGTTGATGATATAGACCTTATTGGCCATGCAGAGACGGGAGAGGCACTTTTAGAAATGCTCAAAACAAGCCGTGTCGATGTTGTTTTAATGGACTTTACTGCCCCGGGATACAGCCTCGAGTTTATTCCACTTATATTCAAAAACTCACCTGCTACGCGGGTTGTGGCCATCACTCCCGATCAGGAAGGGCAAACCATAATAAATGCTCTCCGTGCCGGTGTAACGAGCTATGTTAAAAAGGATTGCGATATAGACGAAATTATTTCTTCGGTTAGAGAAACGGCTCAGGGAAGTAAATTCTTCTGTGGGCAAATCCTTGAAACTATTCGTCGGGTGGAAATCGATCCCGAAGATGAAGACTTTAAAAACTTTAATTGCGAACCTGTACACCTTTCTGAGAGGGAGCAGGAAATCATCACGCTCATAGCCGAAGGGCTTACCAATACGGCTATCGCTGAGCAGTTATTTCTAAGTCCGCATACAGTAAACACGCACCGAAAAAACATTATGCAAAAGCTTGGTGTTAAGAATACGGCTTCTATTGTAATGTATGCTGTAAAGGCTAATCTGGTGAACGTGAATAAATTTCTATTCTCTCGTTAATACAATTTGTATAGATTTGTTGGTACTATGATATTAATAGCCGACAGCGGATCAACCAAAACAGATTGGCGCCTAATTGCAAAAAACGGAAAGGTTTTTCCATTTAAAAGCGAGGGCGTCAATCCATATTTTCACTCAAGTGAAAGTATAACGAAAACTCTTGAACGATTTAATTTTCAGCCTTTTAACTACAGGGACGTAGAAGAAGTTTATTTTTATGGCGCCGGTTGCAGTTCAGAGCGCAATAGAGAGATAATGTTCGACGGATTTAGCCCGGTTTTTGTAAAAGCCAAAATCAATATTTTACATGATCTCCTCGGTGCCGCACGAGCATTGTACTATAAGGAGTCGGGAATAGCGGCTATTTTGGGAACGGGTTCTAATTCTTGTCTTTTTATCGATGAGGAAATTCACACAGTTCTTGGTGGTCAGGGTTACATACTTGGCGATGAGGGAAGTGGAATGCACCTTGGAAGAAAGGTAGTTAGGGATTTTATGAATGATTTGATGCCTGATGATGTTCTTAATCTCTTTAATGAAACCTATAATTTGAGCAAGGATGAGATAAGCATGGCAGTCTACAAACAGCCCTTTCCCAATCGGTTTTTGGCTTCATTCAGCACTTTTGTTGGCGATCATATTGACCATCCTTATTTTGCAGCTTTAGCCGATGACGCTTTTATGAAATTTTTTCTAAGATATATTTCGCAGTATCCCAATTATAAATCTTACCCGCTTAGAATTGTCGGTTCGATAGGGTATTATTTCAAAGATCAAATTCAAAAGCAGGCAAATAATTATGAAATCGAGCTAGATAAAGTGATTAAGGCGCCAATTGAGGGGCTGCTCGAGTATCACAAACGATTAGAACAAGCGAGTTAATAATTGTACTTAAAACTCTTTTCGCTCTTGTTACCTACGGCATCTTCCAACTTAATTACCAATGTGTTTTCGCCTTTCGTGAAATTACTCTCAGCCACATCGAGATAGATCATCCTTTTCTTGGGTTCATATTTAACAAGAACCCATTCGCCATTGAGATACCCGTTATATGTTGCGACTCCTGAGCGATTGTCGCCAACGGTGAATTGCAATTGAGTAGAATTGCTAACCGATCCTCCGGTTGACCATTTTTTCGCCGAAAGGCTTGGCGCCACTGTATCTGCCACCAGGGTAAACTTGCCGAAGTCCTTTGATTCTGCAACAAAAGAATCATTTTTAACCTGCCCCGGTTAAATAGGAAGTGCGGCCTTTCAAGTCACTCCGCTGAACCAAAATCTGATTGCGCTTGCTTTTAGGAACACCTTTTAATGAAAATGAAAGTTCAAAAGGTTCTTGTAATGGAATGTCTTCGTTTTGGATGATATAAATCGGTGAATAGGTCTCGGAAGTCTTCATTTGTCGGCTGAACTGAAACCGCAGATCTGTGTAAAGAGCGTTTTCAGGTATGGTAATTTCCATCTCATCCGCATACTCAAAATGATTAACCTGCCCGTAAGGAAAATAAGCATCGTAAGGCTCTTGGACCGGTAGTGGGGCATTGGGTTTATCCAAAACTGTAAAATCAAATTCCAGTTCCGATTCATTTCCATAGGCATCCGTAGTGGTGTAATCAACGGTATGCTTTCCGGCCTTCTTAATGTCAATAACACCCCTGTTTATTGTGGCAGCATCGTAAATTTCAAGCTTGTTGCCCTTCTCAATAAAAGATTTGTGGTAATGCCAATTGTTGTTTTTGTAAACCTCGTAATCCTTGTAGCTATTGATATTTCTAACGGTTGAAAAATCGAGCTCATCAAACTTTTGCGCACAAATTAATTCATTGTCAACCTTAACGGCAAGTGTATAAATACCGCATCTGTTAGGATATCCATTTAAAAAGTCGAGGGCGTGAAGCGAGAGTCCAAAAGCACCATAAGTAGAAATATTTTGCCCGGCCTTTAAACTGTATTTACCGGCACTCCCGGTTACAACAAAGCTTTGGGCCTCGTGCTTGCTGTTAATAAGAGTAGTGTCGGCGAGCGGGTGAAAGCGTACCCCACGAATACGGGGAGCAATATCATCTTTAATATCAAAGCCAAACAGCAACGGATTTTGAGGTCTTTCTGATTCTGTTTTTCTTATTTCGAAATGCAAGTGAGGACCTCCGCTGCCGCCTGAGTTTCCGCTTAAAGCGATTATTTCTCCACGCTTAACGCGGATAGGAGGGTCGGGAGTGAAATCTACCGAAAAATCTTTTACTTCATATTGTTTTTTCCTGGCTGCATCTTCAATTTTTTTGGAATAAGACTGCAGGTGTCCGTAAACCGTGGTATATCCATTTGGATGGTCTATATACAATGCCAGTCCATAACCCCAGGGCGAAACATTGATGCGACTTATCACACCATCCTCGGCCGCCAGCACGTTTTGACCTTCCACTCCCTGAGTCTTTATGTCTATGCCTGTATGGAAATGATTTCGCCTCAATTCGGCAAAATTTCCCGAAAGGTAGAGGGGAATGTCAAGTGGAGCTCCAAATTTTGGGAGAGTATCTTGGCCTAAAGCCATTGAAAATGACAAAAAGCAAAGAAAAAAGAGGGAAGATTTAGTGTGCAAAATGTATTTAGTTTAACTCGTGAATTTAGTAAGGTATAATTTTGCTACTTTACACCGCGTTATAAGATGTAAACAAACGCAGGTGTAAATTATTATTGCGAACCATGACTTTCAATTTTGTAGTTTATGGTTACAAAGCTACATTTGCGAAACTTATTGTATTTTTTGCCATTGAAGGTTTATGAGCGAAGTTTCTAAAAAAGTGGAGTCTATTCAGGGAAAGCTTGAAAAGATAAAGCAGGTGTTTGAAAAATCAAACCAGGAAAAGGAGCGTTTGGAGCGCGAAAATTCTGATTTAAAAAGACAACTGGAAGCTCAAGTTCGTAATTCAGACTCATTGCATAAGGAGTACAATACATTGAAATTAGCTAAAACACTGGTAAGCACAACCGGAGATAAGGCTGAGATGAAGTTCAGAGTGAACGAACTGGTGCGGGAGATTGACAAGTGCATAGCATTATTAAACAGGTAGAATATACGCGATGGGCGAACTATCGATAAAAGTAACAATAGCAGGGCGAATATACCCAATCACAGCAAAGGCTGAGGAGGAGGAAAAAGTACGCGCTGCTGCCAAAAAGGTGGATGACAACATAAAGCATTTACAGGAAAATTATGCCGTGAAAGATAAGCAAGACTTGCTTGCAATGACGGCCCTGCAATTTGCCACCAAGTTACAAGAGCACGATACGAAACCGGCAGAGTCTGTGGATACAGCCGAGCTTGACGCCATCGAAAAACTGATTGATTCAATGCTATAGCATCTGGAGATTTTCCAAATCAATAAAGTGGTACGCAAGTACCTTAAATTTTTAAAATTGATATGGATATAACCGATGTATTAATAGGGCTTCTTGCAGGCGTCATCGTAGGTGGAGCCATTGCTTGG
Organism: uncultured Cryomorphaceae bacterium; assembly: GCA_963748925.1. Taxonomy (GTDB): domain Bacteria; phylum Bacteroidota; class Bacteroidia; order Flavobacteriales_D; family Cryomorphaceae; genus Cryomorpha. The sequence goes on from CAVVKG010000008.1 coordinate 326,087, forward strand.
GTCGCCCTAAATGCCGTTTTTAACAAGAAGAAAAACTCCATTCTTGAAGATGCCGAAAAAGAAGGCGAAGCAATCAAGAAGGAAAAAATGCTTCAGGCTAAGGAGAAATTCTACCAGCTAAAAGAAGAGCATGAAAAGGTAATTAAAGACCGAAATCGTAAAATGCAGAGTGCTGAAGACAAAATGAAGCAGCGCGAAGCAATTCTCAGCAAGAACATTGAGCGGAATAAAAACGACAATAAGAATGTTGAAGCGATAAAAGCAAATCTGGAACGTCAGCTCGAAGTTATTGAGCAAAAGCACAAGGATTTGGACAAGTCACATGCTCAGAATGTAGAGCGACTTGAAAAGATCTCTAATATGAGTGCCGATGACGCTAAAACTGAGCTTACGAAAGCGCTTAAAGACGAAGCGCGGACGGAAGCCATGACCCACATTAAGGATATTATTGATGAGGCGAAGCTTACAGCAGGTGCTGAAGCGAAAAAAGTAATTATTCAGAGCATTCAGCGACTGGCTACAGAGCATGCTATCGAAAATTCTGTTTCGGTGTTCAACATTGAAAGTGATGAGCTGAAAGGTAGAATCATTGGAAGAGAAGGTAGAAACATTCGTGCACTGGAATCGGCTACCGGAGTAGAGATTATTGTAGACGATACTCCTGAAGCAATTATTCTTTCGTGCTTTGACCCGGTGAGAAGGGAGATTGCCCGATTGGCACTTCACCAACTTGTTACCGACGGACGTATTCACCCGGCACGGATTGAAGAGGTGGTTAAAAAGGTCTCTAAGCAAATAGAAGATGAAATTATTGAAACCGGTAAGCGGACTTGTATCGATATCGGAATTCATGGATTGAATCCAAACTTGATTCGCATGGTCGGTAGAATGAAATACCGTTCAAGCTACGGTCAGAATCTGCTCCAGCACAGCCGTGAGGTGGCTAATCTGGCCGCCACAATGGCAAGCGAATTGGGCTTGAATCCTAAGCTGGCAAAACGCGCCGGACTCCTTCACGATATCGGAAAAGTGCCGGATGACGAGCCGGAATTGCCACATGCATTGTTGGGTATGAAGCTTGCTGAAAAGTATGGTGAGAAACCAGAAGTGTGCAACGCCATTGGTGCTCACCACGATGAGGTGGAGATGACAGGTTTGCTTTCGCCTATTATTCAGGTTTGTGATGCTATTTCTGGTGCGCGCCCGGGTGCCCGCCGTGAAGTAGTAGAATCTTACATTAAGCGCTTGCGCGATCTTGAAAACATGGCACTAAGCTATCCCGGTGTTACTAAATCTTACGCAATACAAGCGGGTAGAGAGCTACGCGTTATGGTAGAGAGTGAGCAGGTTACAGACGATCAGGCAGATACCTTGAGCTTTGATTTATCTCAACGTATTCAAACTGAAATGACCTATCCGGGTCAGGTAAAAATTACCGTAATTCGTGAGAAAAGAGCTGTAAACTACGCCAAGTAATCAAGCATGCTCCGCCAATTAAAAAACAGCAAAGTACTCATTACAGGAGGGGCAGGTTTTATTGGCTCCAACCTTTGTGATTCGTTTTTGGAAGCGGGAAACGAGGTCGTATGTCTCGATAATCTTTCAACTGGAAATAAAAAGAATATTTCCCATCTGCTTTCAGATGGGAAATTTTCGTTTTTAGAAGGTGATATCCGCGATTTTGAAACGTGCAAGCAAGCCATGGAAGGAGTTGACATCGTTCTTCACCAAGCTGCTTTGGGCAGTGTGCCGCGTAGCATCAACGATCCGCTTACTACCAATGAGGTAAATATTACAGGCTTTCTCAATATGCTCCATGCAGCAAAAGAAAGTGGTGTGAAAAGAGTCGTTTACGCAGCCAGTTCGAGCACTTATGGAGACAGCAAGGCGCTTCCAAAAGTGGAAAATAATATCGGGATGCCTCTGAGCCCCTATGCCGTTACAAAATACGTAAACGAGCTTTACGCTCATGTTTATGGCGATCTTTTTGGAATGGAATTAATCGGGTTGCGCTACTTTAATGTTTTTGGAAAGCGGCAAACGCCTGATGGTGCATACGCTGCTGCTATTCCCAAATTTGTCAGCGCATTTATAGACCATAAATCGCCTACGGTGCATGGCGATGGCTTGCAAACTCGTGATTTTACCTACATTGAAAATGTGGTACAGATGAACCATTTGGCGGCGACCACGACCAATGAAAAGGCGCTTCGACAAGTTTACAATGTGGCATATGGTGAACGAACCACTCTTATTGATCTTATTGAAATAATTCGTCAGGCGCTTGTACCTTTTGATTCGGCTATAGCCGATGTAAGGCTCGTGCATACAGAGCCTCGCGCCGGTGATGTACGCGACTCATTGGCCGATGTGAGTAAGGCTAAAACACTCTTGGAATACACGCCTTCTCATTCTTTAAAAGCTGGAATTTCGGAGGCTATAGATTGGTATTGGCATTCGTTAAAGCAATAATTTGAATTTGTAAAGGTTGATTCAGAATCTTCTGTTGAGTTAAATTCAATCCGATATTTATATCTTTTTTTCTAAAAGTCCGGTCGTGGTTTTTTTTTATAAATGTCCATGAGGGAGCGGGTAGTGAGGTCTAATTACCAGAAGCATGAATTAAAGGACATCAGGATGGTAGAAATCAATGTGTATATTCGCCGCTAATTTGGTTTTATGACGAATTAATTTATGAAGAAGCTAAAGTCATTGCTTTTTAAGTCAGATTTTACCAAGAATGTTGCGGTAATGATGAGTGGGAATGGATTAGCAATAGTATTTCCATTTATTTTGGCTCCGCTGATTTCTAGAATTTATACTCCTGATGATTTTGCCGCCTTTGAACTTTTTATAAAAATCGCAGCCTTAATAGCAGTTGTGTCATCTTGCGTTTCGAAATCGCTATTTTACTCCCGAGAAAACAGGATGAGGCCGATGCGATTTTCAAACTAGCGATTAAATTACTTCTTTTAATAACTGTTTTATCTGCAGTAATTATTTGGCCGTGGCGCGCGAATATTGCAGATGCTCTCTCAAATTCTGACCTTGATTATTTGCTTTGGTTCTTACCGGTTGCTGTGTTTTTTATTGGCAGTCAGCAGGTACTTAACGCAGTATGTTATTCGCTTGCAGCGATTTAAAGAAATTGCCTCAAACAAAGTATTAAGTGCCATAACAAATAATGGAGCTAAGTACCTTTTTGGACTTTCGGCACCTACAGCAGGGAGTTTAGTCTTCGGGCAAATTGTAGGACACGCAATTCCTACTATTTCATTTTTGCGCTTAAAGCAAGTCAGGCATGTGCTGTCGAAAACATTCAAATCCGATTTTTCAACTTCTTTCCTTTTTAAGAAATATCGTGACTTTCCGGTTGTTAACTCTGCGCACGCTTTTTTTGATGAAGGACAAAGAACACTACTGCTTTTCCTTATCTCAGCATATTATGGTGAGCTTGTTCTTGGTTTGTTTGCCTTTGCTTGGCGCTATCTTCGCGTGCCACTGCAGGTATTTGGGTACTCCATTTCCCAAGTGCTCAATGAAAAGTGGGCGCGGGATTTAAATCAAGGCCTTGTGCTAAAAAGTGCCTTGCGGCGAACAGTTATTGGATTATTCTTGTAGGGTTGGTTCCGTTTTCTATTTTGTTCTTTTTTGGTGAACCTATCTTTACTTTTGTTTTTGGAAGAGATTGGACGGTTGCCGGGACATATGCTGCCTACATGGCACCATGGCTCTTAAGCCATTTCATTGTCATCCCTGTATCTTTTTTACCTGTGCTATTTCTTCGTCAAAAAACTAATTTCACCATTCCCGTAGTTGGGAATTCGATTATTTAATTGGTCGTCGCTGTATTGTGCTATTTGGAATATGATTTTAAATCAGTGCTTGCGACTTTAGTAGGATTAAACACTTTGTTTATGTGTTTAGCATTATTTTGGTACTTTTCGCTTTCGCGGAATCTGGTCCAATGAATGAACATGATGACGATAAAGATAAATTGATTTAGAAAAACTGAATACATTAAGGTCTATGTTTATAAAAATTTTAAAACGGATTAAAATTGAATTAGCACGTCGGGTAGGTCCAGTCATGATTTATGGGTTTCGAAATCCCAACGGAGAGGTGATGAAAAGAACGCGTTATGGTTCGACTACCTATATTCAGGGACGGAGTTAATGGTCGTAGGCGACTACGTTTATATCAACCATTTTTGTTTTATTGATGGTACTTACGGATTGAATATAGGTGAAGGGTGTCAAATAGGTTATTCTGCTTCTATATCAACTCACAGCAGTCATATTGCCATTCGGCTGTATGGTAAGAAATATGGCGGTGGTAATATGGTAGCTTACAACAAAGGCAGTGTGGAGATTGGTTCCTATACTTTCATAGGTCCAAATTCTATTGTAATGCCGGGATCGCAAATTGGTAAGGGTTCTCTTATTACTGCTTTTTCTTATGTGAAAGGAGAGTTTCCGGACTTTGCCATTATTTCCGGTAATCCCGCAAAAGTGGTAGGCGATACACGCAAGATGGATGAACGACATCTGCAAAAACACCCTGAATTACGCGAGTTTTACGATGAATGGGCGAAGCCTTAAACCATTACAATTAACCTGGCTTTATGAATATTGATGCTTCTACCCGGATGTTTGATAAACCGATTTCTTATAAATTATTGATCGTAGCACTTGCAGGAGCGCATATTCGGAATTTTCTCGAACGGGTTGAAAATAAAGTAATGGCTATTCATATCATTACAAACAAGCCACCGGATTTCAAAACTGATCATCAGGTTACAATTGTTGATTTCTCTTAAAAAATCCCTTGAACTTCTTAATTACTCCGCGTTAAAATTAAAGAGGTTTACAATGAGTTCAAGCCCGATATAATTCACGTTCACCAATTCAATTCGGTGTCGTATTTCACACTTAAGGCATTAAAAAGCTTTAACACCCCGTTGTTGCGACTGCCTGGGGTTCAGATGTGCTAATTCTTCCTGAAAAAGGGATTGTCTGATAAAGGAATTAGTGAAGTACACACTAAAGTATGCCACCGCCTTCACTTCCGATTCAACATTCATGGCTCAAAAAATGAGAGATTTGGTCCCTGATAGAAACTTGGATATCACCATTTGCAATTTTGGTGTGGCACCACCTGTTTATGATTTACCCAAAGAAAACATTATTTACTCTAACCGGCTTCACAAGCCATTGTATCGAATTGATAAAATCATTCGAGCTTTTGGAAAGTTTCATAATACGAGTGCGGGTAATAAATGGAGGCTCGTAATTGCTGCCACGGGCACAGAAACTCTTATCTTAAAAGAGCTTTCAGTGGAATTGGGATTGGAAGATTGTACGCAGTTTGAAGGGTGGCTTGAACGTGAGGATAACATGAAGTGGTATGCCCGTTCAAAAGTTTGGGTATCCGTTCCTGAGTCAGATGCCACTGCTATTTCTCTTCTTGAAGCAATGTATTACGGATGTTTTCCTGTGGTTGCAGATTTCCCTGCTTCGCACGAATGGATTAAGGACGGCGAAAATGGTAAAATCATAAAGGATCTGGATTCCTCCTTTTTTGAAGGGATTGAAAATATGGATTTTGACCAGGTTGCTAAACGGAATAAATCTATCAATTGTAAAAGAAGCAACATTCTCTATTAGTGAAATGAAATTTCAAAACTTACACCGCCGATTACTGGAATCTAAGTGACAAGAATCTGCCACATCACTTCCATTCACAAAGCATACGACACGCGTATATTTCTAAAAGAATGCAGGTCTCTGGTACAGGCAGGATATGAAGTAAAACTGGTAGCCCCGCATGACAAAGCCGAAATAGTGGATGGAATAGAGATTGTCCCTGTAAATAGAAAGGGCAAAGGGCGCCTCTCGCGCGTATTGTTTTTCGTGTGGCGGGTTGGTTATGTGGCTCTCAAAACAAAATCTGAAGTATATCATTTTCACGATCCGGAACTGGTGCCGGTTGGCATACTTATGCGATTGATTGGTAAAAAAGTAATTTTTGATATTCATGAAAATATTGCCCGACAAATAAAATCCAAGACTTACCTACCTTTTAGAATATTGATATCAAATCTCTATGGGTTGGTCGATTGGATTTCAGCAAAATGTTTTTTTATCATTTTGGCGGAAAATTCATACGAGAGAATTTACAGCCGATGGACAACTAATTATGAAGTCGTCTTGAATATGCCTGATTTTGATTTCTTATTACCATTTCAAAATACTAACAGGGTCTACAAACAAACCATAGAATTATACTACGTAGGTGGAGTTACATTTGTGCGTGGCATTGAAACAGTGGTAAAGGCCATCAATGAATTGAAGCACCGCGGGCAGAAAGTAGTTTTTCATTGTGTGGGACCCTATGAAGATTCGGTTATGGAACAAATCCAGACCATTCCAGAATTTGAAGAAGTTAAACATGATATTCATTTCTATGGGGCTAAGAGATTAGATTTGGCCCTTGAAATGTCTAAAAAGTGCCATGTGGGGCTTTCAATTTTACTCCCGATTGATAATTATCTGGAATCCTATTCTACAAAGATATTTGAGTACATGGCGATTGGGTTGCCTGTTATCACTTCCGATTTTGAGCTATATCGCAAAGTAATTGAAAAGCATAAATGTGGATTTTGTGTAAATCCAAATGACCCTGTTGAGCTAGCCAACAAAATTGAATATTTCACAACACATAGCAGTGCTATCTTAGAAATGGGTAAAAATGGAATCGCTGCGGCTAAAACACATTATAATTGGAAGCGTCAGGAAGAAAAGCTGATAAAGGCTTATTCTAAGGTTTTAGCCCGGTAATCAATTGAAAATTATAAGAATTCTGAAAGGTCTTACTAAGAAACTTGAAAGCATCTAAAAGACCAACCTTAAACCGTGAATATTTGAGCGGGAAGGTTCGTGTTTAGAGGATGAAACCCTTATTCGAATCTAAAAAGCTGATGTATTTATTTAAGCTTTTCCTATCTAAAGGAATATTGATAATCTGACTTGAAATTTCATTAGCTACCGGAAAGTTATCGCATTTCAATCCCCATAAATTAAAATCTTGGGTCACCGGATGCAGTGGTGATAAGAACCAGTCTCCCATAGGTAAACCGGTATCTTCAGCAAGCTTCATAAATTCAGCTCTGCGTTTTACAAGAACAGGATAAATCAAAAAGGAGTGATTTGCTTCTAAATCTGATGAAACATAAGTTTTGCCGTTTGCTTTCAAGTATGCTGAAATCTTTTCTGCGTTTGCTCTTCTTCTATTTAGTACCCCATCCAGTTGCCTTAGAGATCTTATGCCTTCACGATATTGAGTTTTACAGCCTTTTTTCAAAAATCCTTCCGGTATTACCGGAGCTTCAATTTCTTCGGGAGAAGAGGACCCAACCACGATTTTCCATGCAGTTAGTTGCCTGTAGAGTTTGAGCAGCAGCCAATAGCTAATGTCATTGAGAAAGTAACGGCGAGCCTTAATTAAAAAATTAAGCATCGTTGTTTCCCGGGACGATGGTTCTATGGCCGAGCTCTCCAATTCCTGAATTGTAAGGATATATTGTGGGTTGTTGACGCGAAGTATGCCACCGATGCCGGTTGAGAAAGGCTTATTCCATTGTGTAGAATAGAAAGCAAAGTCAGCAAACGATCCATTTGATTTTCCATCATGCATTCCACCAAAGCCATGCGTGCAATCTTCAATGCAAATTATACCCTCTTTGGCGCAGTATTCTGAAATTCGCTTTACATCCGTGCTAAGTCCAAAGGTGTTTTGGGTGATTATAGCCTTGGTTTTACTAGTTACTTTCTCTACTATCTTTTCAAAAGTTGCATTGAAGCAGTGTTTTTCAATATCTACATAAACAGGTGTAGCACCCGTGTAAATAACACTATTTGGAACGACTACACAGGTAAAGGCCTGAACAATTACTTCGTCTCCTTCTCCTATACCACAGGCTCGAAGTGCTGCGTACAACCCAACCCTTCCTTTCCAAAATAAAAAGAGCTGGCTGCTTTCACACCCAAGGTATGAAGCAATTTTGTTTTTGTATTTATTCGCTGTTTCCAATTCTCTTAAGCCTGTAAATATTTGAATGAAAATAAACCGAATAACGAACCCAGTCCATAAGAAGTATGCAAAACCAGAAAGGCGAGAAGGGAATACCCAATTGAAGTTCGGGAATCTGATTTGTAGATCTTTATTGATTGGCTCAATATTACAAGTGCGTATAAGCCAAATGAGATAAGCGCCAGAAAAGAGAGCTCTGGAATTATCAAAGCTGCCAATAGAGGTAGAACTATGCTTAATACGAAAATTAAAGGTATAAAATGCCTTAAGCTCAGCGATGAAAACCGTTTTGTAATATATACGGTTTTTATATTCCAGTTGCCGTTTCTATAATTATTTTGAAATAAACCTTTGAAGGTTTCTCTCGCATAATAATAGCATTTCGGTGTCGGTAATAACAAAATTCTGTAGCCCATTGCCAGGATTCTTTTTGACATTTCTATATCGTGGTTTCTAATCAGACGAACATCATAACCATTTATAGATTTGAGCAAGCTTGTTTTATAGATGCCAAAGGGCACGGTATCAACATAGGTTGGTTCCTTAACTCCGACTCTAAACATTGAATTGCCCACTCCAAATTTATTCGACAATACTTTCATGATTGAAATGGATTTCGGTGTTTTGGTTAACACCTTCGTTTCCATCAATCCACCAATTATATCCGCTTCATATTTCCCTTCATCAAAAAACTGTGTGATTGAGCTGATATAATCAGAATCGAAGCTCGAATGGGCACTTGCTATTAAAATATAATCGCCTTCTGCATGCTCAATACCCAAGTTTAAAGCATACGGTGTCTTTTTTTTGAAGTTGTCAATTATTCTGATTTTGCCTGGATAAGCAACTTGTTTTTTGGCAATTTCGTTCCGCGTGTTATCAGTGCTAATTCCGTCAATAATGAGAATTTCCAGATTCAGATTATCTGATTCCTGAAAAAAAGACTCGATACAATGACCGATGTATTTTTCTTCATTAAAACAGGGAATTACTACACTTACATTTGCGGCCATTCAATATGGGTGTTTTGCAGAATCTCGCCATTCGCCAATTACATTTGACCGGGGCATCACATGCTTTTCAAATTTGGCGAATACTTTGAATGATTTTGTATAAACTGAATTCAAACGAAAGATTCCTTTTAGGCTACTTTCTCCACAAATGACTTCCAGCTTCTTAAATCATTCAAAATCTGTGTGCAAATATAGCCTTGATAAAATGAATAATAAAAAGAGGTTTTTGCAGAATCTTTTAGATGGTCGGAATTTAATTTAGAGTATCTAATTTGCAGTGAATTCAATTTATCCATTAAAAGGATTTTGTTTAATTTCCCAAAAATGAGAGGTAAATAAAAGAAGATTAAATTGAAGCCTTGTGCGAGGCTGGAAGACTAAGAGTTGTGATTTCTGACTTAGTAGTTTCTGAGGACTAGAAATGTATGCGCCCTTACAATGAGTCGATGTCAATATTAAGCTGAAAAATACACTTTAATTGCCACTGTTTTCCAAATATTCCCCAACTTGCACCGTTATTTGCTGATTGATTGTATTGACACTAGTTAAACCTTAGGTAAAAAGAAAGACTTGGAAGTTTTAGAATCAAAAACAGAATTTTCAGGAGCTGATAGAAGCATATTTAGTTCTGAGCAATGGGCCGGGATTTTCAATGATTCTATCCATACACTTTACATCGGTCAGCCCCATCGGGCTAAGGCCGTGCTCAATCTTTTTGTCTATAAGAAGCTGGGTAAAAATGTGGTTATAAATTCGCCATTTGGCCCGCACTGCGGGTTAACCATTAATCTTGAAACTGAAAGGGTTCACACTAGAAACAGCGATGTAAAAAGGGTGATGCGCGCTCTTGCTGATTACATTACAACAAAGTACCCCAACGCCTATGTAGATCTGGCTTTTCCGCCTGAAATTAAGGATGTAATGCCCTTTTTGGATAAGGGGTTTACCACAGCGCTGGCCTATACATATCAACTCAACTTAAGTATTTCTGAAAAGCAAATGCTTACCAATCTCTCTACCCAAAGGCGGAAAAATATCCGTGATGCAGAAAAGAATGGTTTGCGTTTTGAGCTAAGCAACAATAAGTTGGAGGTGCTCGAAATGGCACTTGATACCATTCGCCAGTCGGGAGTAAACTACGATTTAGAACCCTTGATGAAAGTGGTTAAGCTAGATTGCACTTATACGGCTGCAGTATATAGCGGAGACACGCTTGTATCTGCTGCCATTATGATTCACGACCCAAAGACCGTTTATTACATTGCCGGTGGTAATATCAAAGACACTTCTTTCGAAGGGGCTGGCACAATGGTGGTTTGGGAATGCATCCTTGAGGCGAAGCGAAGAGGAGTAAACACATTTGATTTTTGTGGCTCATCCATGCCATCTATCGAGAAGTTTTTTCGCGGTTTCGGTGGTGAGCTGGTTCCTTATTTTAGAGTAAGAGCCAATAATACTTTGTTTGACTTTTTGAAGAAATCCAAAAATAAACTCACCTAAGATTTGACTCAAACCGCCATTCATGAGGAGAAAAATTGGAAAAAAGTAGCTTTCCCATTGGCAACAGCTTTACTGGCTTTTTTGATTCCTATTTTGAAAGGCGGTATTCAGATTCCTATTTTTTTGGTAATTATCGCCTGGTTTTTTTATCCAAAGCGAAAATTGAAAAAACAATGGTGGCCTATTTTGGTCTTTAGCGGGATATTCCTTTTTCACATTATAGGCTTGTTTTATTCAGAGTATCTCGATAAGGGGATTGCGGACTCAACTGGAAAACTCAGCTTATTGCTTTTTCCGGTTATTTATGGACTTGCCGCACCGGTCAATAGACGATTTCGCCGGATAACATTGATTTGTTTTGCCGCTGGCACCATCTTTTCTATAATTTTTGATCTCCTTTCATCAGCCGTGGATTATAGCCGCACAGGAATGGTTTCCGAGTTTTATATGTCGGCTTTTTCGCCTTTATTTCACCCTTCCTATGTGGCAATGTATGTCAATATGGCCATAGCGGTTTTACTCACATGTCTTACAGCATTTTCATTTACAAGGAAGCAATCAGGGCTAATTTGGTTATTAATTTTCCTCCTCGCCGTTTCGCTCGTTTTTCCATCGAGTAAAATGGGCTTTGTTACTTTCGGATTTTTAGTTCTGTTCTTTTTGGTGAAATGGTCTTTGCAAAAGCGGTTGATTCATATTAATAGCTTGTTGATTCTAATAATTGGTGTGGTAACGGCGCTTTTTATAACTTATAATCCGGTGGCGAGCAATAGGGTGAATAGTGCCATTGAGTTTGCCGATGGCGAAAGAACGCCTACAAAAACAGATCAGATTGAAAGCAATTCCGCCAGAATATATGCCTGGAAAGCTACCTTGTCAGAAATAAAAGAAAAACCGCTGGGTGTGGGAACAGGCGATATTAATGTAGAGCTCGAAAAGCGCTTCCGCGAAGAAGGGTTGGATCAGTTGGCCGAGAAAGGATTGAATCCCCACAATCAATTTCTTCAAACAGCTATGGCCGTTGGCCTTCCGGCAATAGCGTGGTTTCTTTTTTCGCTACTTTTCCCATTTGCTAAAATCATTAAAACGAAAGATTGGCTCTACGCTTTTTTTCTGTGCATCATCGCACTAAACCTTATGGTTGAGTCGATGTTAGAAAAGCAAAGCGGAGTAATATTTTTCGCATTTTTCAACTCGTTTTTCTACTTTATGACCTTTCAGGATAGAAAGCTCGAGTGACCTCATTGGATAAATTATTATGAAAATACTAACCGTAGTAGGTGCCAGACCCCAATTTGTAAAAGCTGCAGTTTTGAGCCGTGAATTGAAGTCTCATCCTGATATTGAAGAGATAATTGTTCATACAGGTCAGCATTTTGATGCCAATATGAGCACGGTATTCTTTGATGAAATGGACATACCAAAGCCAAAGTACAACCTTAATATCAACAGCCTGAGTCATGGAGCCATGACGGGTAAAATGCTTGAAGGAATAGAGAAGCTTATTTTAGACGAAAAGCCCGATCTGCTTCTGGTGTACGGAGATACAAACTCAACTTTGGCAGGAGCCTTGGCCGCTCGTAAACTTCATGTGAAAGTCGGACACGTGGAGGCTGGTTTGCGAAGTTTCAACATGGAAATGCCTGAGGAGGTAAATCGAATTTTGACAGACAGGATAGCCGATATTCTTTTTTGCCCTACCGATTCGGCAATAGAGAATTTGAAAAAAGAAGGTTTTGAACATTTTGATATTACTGTAGTGAAGTCCGGCGACGTAATGCAGGATGCAGCTATGTATTACGCTCAGTTTTCGGGAAGTAAGTCTCAGGTTCACCGCCATTTGCCGAAAGGCGAATACGTACTTTGTACCCTACATAGAGCGGAGAATACGGATGATAAATCGCGCCTGCAGGAAATAGTTGATGCGCTAAACGAAATACACAAAACTACACCCGTGGTAATGCCGCTCCACCCGCGCACTAAGAAACTTTTAGAGAAGCATGGATTAGAGTTGAAGGTCACCCTGATTGACCCGGTGGGCTATTTTGACATGATTGAACTGCTTAAAAATTGCAGTTTGGTGATGACAGATAGCGGCGGATTGCAAAAGGAAGCCTTCTTTTTTGAGAAGAATTGCGTAACCATGCGAGACCAAACCGAATGGGTTGAATTGATGGAGCATGGATTTAATATTCTTGCTTCCGCGAAAGCGAATGACATTACAGAGAAGTTTAAACTGATGCGCGAACGATCGAATAACTTTGACATCGACCTATATGGAAATGGTAAAGCCGCTCAGAATATTCTGAAAGAAATCAGATCGTATTTTCAATTGTAAAATGGCGATTGCTAATTGTTACCTTTACGAACATAAAATCAAGACGAAAAGATGATTCCATTTTCACCCCCGCGTATGGATCAGGCTGTGGTAGATGAAGTTACCGATGCTCTATTATCCGGTTGGATTACCACAGGACCCAAAACAAAGAAGTTTGAGAAGGAAATAACGACTTATACCCATGCCAAAGTTACAGCTTGCTTTAACTCGGCTACTGCGGGGATGGAACTCATGCTGAGGTGGTTTGGAATTGGACCCGGTGATGAAGTTATTATTCCCGCCTATACATATTGCGCTACGGCAAATGTGATAGTGCATTGTGGGGCCACACCAATAATGGTAGATACATTGCCGGGTGGTTTTAATCTCGACCCGCAGAAGGTAAGACAGGCAATTTCAGAGCGAACGAAAGCCATTATTCCGGTTGATATTGCCGGTACCCCTTGCGATTACGACGCTCTTTGGGCCATATTAAACGATGCCAAAGTAAAGACCGTATTTCATCCAAAATCTGAAGAACAGCAAAAACTTGGTCGTATTATACTGATGGCTGATTCGGCTCATGGTTTTGGTGCGAAATACAAGGGCAGAATGCTTGGCTCAATTGCTGATGCTACGGCATTTTCATTCCATGCGGTAAAAAACTTAACTACTGCAGAGGGTGGAGCGATATGTCTTAACCTGCCTGAGATGTTTGATCACGACGCCATTTACAAAACGCTTACCATTATGAGTTTGCACGGGCAGAGTAAAGATGCGCTGGCCAAAACCCAGAAAGGAGCCTGGCGATATGATGTTTTGTTTCCCGGGTACAAGTGCAATATGACTGATATTCAGGCTGCCATAGGACTCGTGGAGCTGGGCAGGTATGAGTCGCAGACCATTCCGCGCAGACGTGAACTTTGTGAGTTGTACAAGAGCCGTCTTGAAAAATTTGATTGGGCAATCCTTCCTAAATTTAGCTTCGACGACGATACCGAAAGTTCTTACCATTTGTACCAATTGCGTATTGCCGGAGCCAGTGAGAGTCAGCGCGACGCCATTATTCAAAAAATTTCGGATAGAGATGTGGCAGTGAATGTGCACTTCTTGCCTTTACCTATGCTCACTGCTTACCGCAATCTGGGCTTTGAGATGGACGACTATCCCAATGCGAGAAAACAATACGAGAATGAAATCAGCCTTCCCTTATTCTATAACCTTCAAGACCTGGAAGTGGTAGAAGTGGTTAGTGTAGTGCGCGACGCGGTAGCTGAGGTAATGAATAAGTAGCCATGCTGCGCTCGATTTTCGATAAAGTTGCTGCCCTTATCGGGATTTTAGTATTAAGTCCTTTGTTTCTTGTTGTGACCGCTTCTATTGTTCTGGATTCCAGAGGAGGGGTCTTTTTCATTCAAACCCGTATCGGTAAGAATTTCAAGCCATTTGGTTTATATAAATTTCGAACCATGCGTCCATTTGCCGAAAGGGAAGGGAAACTCACAGTGGGAAATAATGATCCCCGAATTACAAGGGTAGGCTCGGTATTGCGGAAGTATAAAATTGACGAATTGCCTCAGCTTTTTAATGTTTTGGTTGGGGATATGAACCTGGTAGGTCCCAGACCTGAAGTTGCCGAATATGTAGAGCAATATACCGAAGAGCAACTCAAGGTATTATCGGTAAAACCGGGAATTACTGATTATGCATCTTTACTTTATTTCAATGAAAACGAGGTTCTTGCAAAGAGTTCAAATCCCAAAGAAACCTATCTGAAAGAAATTATGCCCGCCAAATTGAGATTGAATTTGGAGTATATTGAGCGAAGGAGTTTTCGTGAGGACTTGAGGATAATTTTTAAAACGATTGGGAAGATATTTGGGTGACGATTCAGGCCTCATTTGTTTGATTGCTTCATTGCCGCTGCTAATTATTCAGACCACACAGCCAGCTCATTCCCAGCCGGATCTATAAAGTGAAATCGCCGTCCACCGGGAAAGTCGAATATTTCTTTGCTAATTGTGCCACCAGCTAGCTTTATTTTGGGGAGTATAGTTTCCAGTTTGTCGTGGTAGATCACTACGAGCGCTCCATTAATTATTCTTTCATTGCTTTTTTCAAAACCGCCTTTGATTCCACTTTCTGTAAATGAGGTATATGTAGGGCCGTAATCGGTAAACTTCCATCCAAAAGCTTTGGTGTAAAAATCCTTGATGACCGACAGGTCGGTGGCTTTGAATTCAATGTAATCAATAAAGTTTGGGATCATAAGAGTGTATTGAGCTGTAGGGATAAAGATAGTAAGAAAACAATTTGGTGAGCGGCAATTTTCTCCGATGAAAAGATAATTGCCGTAATGCTCCGCGTTTCAAAACCCACCCTCAAGCATGGAGATTGGGGAGAAGAGATTGACGAAAAATCTATTACAGTGATTTCATTAGCATTAAAAGAATATTTTCGGCACATGGATTATTTACCTGATTTTTCCGGACAACACGAAGTAAACAATGCAGAAATGCTATAAATCCATAATCGATTCCTATTAGCTCAACAGTCAATATATATTATTTACTAGTCCTACCTTACGGCAAACAAAACAAAGACTTATTTGAGAATTGGAAATTGTCTAACCATGAGTATATTCACTGCGACAATTCACATTGAAATCCGTGTTGTTTGAACAAGCGAAATGTTCTTATATCCAAAGAGATTTGAAATTCATGGACAGCTGAGTGAAAAAAGTGATGATGTAGTATTCCCTTTTTGGGATAGGCAGATTAAAACATAAAATGAAAAAAGAGGAACTGAAGCTTATTGTTACTATTTCAATTTCGATAGCAATTATTCTGGCCGTATCTTATATTATTATATTGAATAAGAATTTTGACTTATCCAATGGCATTAGGGCAATAAGTTTCGGAATATCCAGTACAACATTTTTTTGGGCATTCTACGTTTCATATGGATGGAAAATTTATGTCTTAGACAAGTTATTCTATCGTCCCAATTTAAATGGCACTTGGGCTGGTATTCTTAATTCTGATTGGAAAGATGATAGTGGAAATGGTGTCGGAGATATCGAGTTCTATATAGTAATACGCCAAAGTTTTTTGAGAATACATTTCACAACATTCACAAATTCATTTGTTGGAATTTCCTATTCTGAAACTTTATCTCTGAAAAAAGAGACAGGACTTAAAAATGCGGCATATTTATATCGCAAAGAAACGAGTCAAGGTGATAATGAATTCTTTCAAGAAGGAGCAACAGAACTCAGATTAATTAATTCGACTCCCAGAAGGTTAGAAGGCAAATATTGGAGTAATCAAAAGACTAATGGGAAAATTGCCGTTTCTTTTATCTCTAAAGGAATAGTGGACTCATTTATTGAAGCTAAATCTTTAAAAAACCATGGTTGAAGAAGTATATGTTAGGCTTGACGTTGATAATGCAGGAGACAGTATTGAATTGGCTCTCTTAAGATCTAACCCAAACGAAGCTCAAAAAATTCATGATAGAATTCAAGAAAATATTAATACCATTTTATCTTTAATTCAGAGCAATACTTCCATCACAGTTCTTATGCACGGGTGTGATGATGTTTTATTCACTTTCAAAAGTGATGACTATAATATACAGTATTTGGAAAAGCTTAAAGATGAATTTAAACTTAAATCAGGTTTTTCCTTGAGCATTGGAGTTGGAGTGTCTATAAGCGAATGCATGCTGAGTTTGCAAATTGCAAAAGTATCTGGGAAAGATAAAATAGTGGACAAAACTATAACTTACAATAATTAAACTGCATTAAACCTCCAATTTAGTTCAACCGTTGCTAAATTTTTTCAATCTCTTCGTCGATAATAATCAATCGCTAGTTTTTTAAAGGTAGGTTGAATAATTGTGACGGATCTGAAATGATTAAAGTTCAGTCGGCTATATCTTCTTCCCTAATAGATATACCCAATATTTCCCTCTTCTCCGCTTTACCTAAAAAAAGTCCCTTTCTACCCTGAATTAGCAACAGTACAAAAGGTTCATTCAGCTTATTATTCGCTAACTGAGAGAGAATCATCTTATCATCGACAGAAGAAGGTTTAGGATAATCTTCCGGATGAGTATGCCACTCACCCAAATAAATGGTTCTACGTCCGCTATTCTGGAATTCATGATCGATTATTATTTGAGCTTTATCTCGATCACGTTCAAAGGAAGTCCGAGACGACTTGTCCATGACAGAGGGTGTAGATATTTTTATAATATAGATTCCCTTGTCCTTGACCTGTCCTAATAAGATTCCACCAGATTCATGGCTGCGCCGCTTTCGTTGTTTATGAGCCGCCAATAAGTTCAGAACATGCTCTGTGATAAATATAGTATATCCATCAAGTTTAAAACCTTTCACGGCCTTGGATTTTCTCTCGTTGTAAAACTGTTTACGTTTTGGGCATGTTCAGACAACTTGATGTTAAGCGAAACACCCAAATCTTTATCCCCAATCCAGGTGAATGATCTTGAATTCATCTCCTTGCAATTCATCATTCGAGTCAGAAACGGGTTCAGGTGTCCAAGAAAGGACAAGACATTGTTTAGTGAGTAAGGCACGTAGTTAGATTGACAACCAGCTTCTTTCATTGATAGAGCCGAATTTTGTTCGAGATATTCATTCTTATCAATGATATTATACTTGAATTGATAATTTTCATCGAAGTAATCAGCGTAAATATTGTCACCCGGGGGTAAATATATACAATGCCCTCCTAATAGATGTGGCTCTACCCAAAGGAAAATCATTGGCTTAATTATTACACCTGAGGACATTTTATCCGAGAGCCATTTTTCTGTATTAGCCTCACCTAAAGCCACAAAAATATAGTTGGACTCATTTAGGTATTCAGGCTGTGAGTTAACCAGAGTGACTACCGATTGCTCTCGGGAAGTAATATTTTGAGTAGGGGTCGTTTGTCGGAGGTGATCTTTCATTGCCGTGCTCTTATGCATGTTTACATGCCTAAACCCTAATAAATGTCTGCCAAAATTCTCGATTTTCAAAGTATCATAATCAACCAACCTGAACTCATCCGATTTTGTTGCGTTCAGAAAATGTATCAAATGAGAGCCCACACTGCCTATTCCAACAACAGAGTATATTCGATTTTTAGTATTTGACTCAACTCCAGCACTCCGGCTTATTAGCCTTTGTCTATTCATAGACTCTGGATTTATTCTCTGAACCAGCGCATTATTTCCGAAACTTGCCATGGTTTTATATGTGCTGAGAGCATTTGGCCGAAACCCGTTTCTGTTTGTTTCGATCGGTTTGTGAAGCCAGCCAAAATATTTTGTCTCTCCACTGATTTTTTTGCTGAAAAGAACCAACTTAGGGTAAGTTGCATGGTTAATGAATCTGCGGAATGCTTTCTGAACATCCCTTTCCAAACTTGAGACAATTGCAAAAACGTCACGATTCGACTTGCTAAAAGGTGGCTTCCGCATGTTATTTAGCTCACCTAAATAAACTCCATGAACTTCAACATATTTATGGTTATAATCGTCAAGAAACGATTTGAATCGTATGGCCGATATTTCATTTCTATGAACTACATATTTTACTTTATTAAAGTTTTCATGAAAGCATAAAACGGTAAGATCGTTCTCAGGTGTCTGCTCTTCGATAAGCAAAACCACAGACTCAAGAACTTTACTTTCATTTTCATATCTATCATTCCAGTAAGCTTGAAACTCTTCTTCAAAAGCCAATTCATTACCTATACCTCTTATGCCATCTTCAATTATGCGCTTTGAACGTTTTAGAGTCTCTTTGAGCACTTCAAGTGGATGTTCAGGAGAAGGCTGGGCATCATTCTGAAACATACACACTAACCGCTCTTCATTGACATGAGGAAGGTACTTGAGTAAATTAAAGCTTTCTGGGGATAGCAAAATTCTCGGAAAAGAATACGGATAATCAGGCTCTAAAAACAGGTGGAAGCTGATATCAATGAAACCATGGTCAACCCCTCTAATTTCTGTACTTATTTCCCATGTATCCAGAGATTTTGGGATAGAGAGCGATTCCTTTTCATTTTCTGACAACTCTCGTATTTCCTCAACCCTATTTAGCCAATCAAGGGCGGTCATCTTTGCCTCCTCATACCCCATCATGCACTCCTCGAATTGTCACTCCTAATTATTGGTGAAGTTGCATAAAGCTTCGAATCTTCAACTTCATCTCCAGCTAAGTGACAGGGAAATCGAAAGCCTAAATGCTTCTGCCATTTTGGACAGGCTTCTCTTTGGGTTGGAATAGTGATAGCTTGATTTGCTGAATTAATAAACTGATCTAAAGCAATTCTGAAATTTTCTTTTCGCTCCTGAGAATAATGAGCGAAGAGATCCTCTCCCACAGGAGTAGTCGGCCGGGGACACCTGAATCCGTTTGAATTCAACCAATTTCGAATATTCGTAAGAGTATCCCTCAGACACACATCATCACGATCATTGGCTTGATAATTTGAATCAGAGGCGGCTAAAATGGTCATGATGACCCCAGGTGGCATTGCCCTATTCAAATTATCACACCAAGCCTTCAGGTATCGAACGATTCTTCTCAACTGATGATCTTTCTTCCTGCGATCATTGAGCCAGGTTTCATACTCATCTCTATAAAGCATACTTTCAAGAATAAATTTAGCTTCAAATCCTGATTGAATCTTTTCCTCAAACCAAACTATAAATGCAATTGGGTTGCTCACGTACCATCCCTTTCGAGTATCAGCTAATTCTGGCGCATAAACATCAGTGGCGTAGTAAATCGGAAGGTCAACATGGTAGTTAAAATCCCCATTCTCTCCTCGGTAGTGTACCCTCACACAAGTATCTCTGTCATCGATTTTTTCAAACCCATTGTTTGCATGCCCTTTCCAAATAGACCTTATTATAAAGTCATGAAATTGTTGTTCTGTTGGCCTTTGACTGACTGTACGTTGTCCGATGAAATAAACCCCATCATCAATATCGTATTCATCTTCAAACCTACAAGGGTTAATAATTGTATCCATTACAAAAGAACCTTGGCTCTGAAACTCGATCTCCTCTTCAACTGAAGTATTTGTTGACTCAGAGAAATAATTAATCTGTCTGAGTTCATTAAATCCTCTCTTAATGCGGTTTCTTAAATTATTACGCCTTTCCCGAAGAGCTATGCGCCTGTCACTATCTAACCTAATAGTTCGATTAAAGTCTTCAAATAGGGTATTGCAATTTGCCATAATTAGTTTGTTTTGTATAATTTAACTTGATTAAAAAAATTCTTAATATCGGCACGTTTCTTAAATACTTCACCCATATCATTTCCCTTACCTCGAATCAAGTCCAGTGCTTGGGGAGTAGCCACATCTAATTGAATCAGACTTTCCTGTTCTGATGAGATTTCGGCACTGGGTATCCTTATATAATTTATAGGGACGTGACCTATTTCGTGGATCTGACTCAGGAAATAGTGTGTAAATAAGCTTTGTCCATTCATGGATGTTTCGAAGAGATCATTTCCCCAATCCAAAAAGTCCCTTTCTCTTTTGAGACCAGTGGGTTTTCCGCCAGTATGGGAAAGACTGCTTATTGACAAAATAGAGATTTGCTGGAACTCTTTCCCTTCACCTACGAAATAGGTTAAAGCTTCAATTAATCCGGTAAGGGTAGGGTTATTTGCCCAAACGCCTCCGTCTATAAACTGCTTATTGTCATAGTATTCTATTTGTGCCAAGGGGAAATAAGTTGGTGCCGCGCTAGTTGCCAGAGCTATGTCGACATACTTCGCTTTGTTATCTCTGGAAAGATCACCTTCTTTGTGGTCAAACTTAAAAATCCATGGTCGAGCATCAGTTATTGAATAGCTAGGGATGCACAAAAGATTATTGCTTTCGGCTAATTTCTTTTCTCCAAAAACTTCAAAGAGTGCCTTCCTTAATTCGATATCTGTAAATTTTCCTCCACCACAGACCTGTTTGTATTTTGAGACTATTTTAGAATAACTCGGAAATATCTTACTGCCATGCAACGTGTAAATTTTCGATATTTTTGTGGCGGGGATTTTTAACGATATGGCCAAAGCAATCAAGCCACCTGTAGATGTGCCACAAACCATATCAAAATGATCGGATATTGATGAACCGAAACGCTCTTCGAAATGTTCTAAAATTGTTGAAGAATAAAGACCTTTGATTCCACCACCATCTATAGATAAAATCTTAAATACCTTTCCTTTAGAATTAACATCCTGACCAATATCATCTTGAGGTGATAAATACTCTCTGCTCATGGTCAATGCTTGCCATCTTTTGGAGGAAACGGGTCATTGCCATAACTGTCCTTATCCCGGATTCTACCATCCTTACCATGAATCACTACTTCCGACTTCTGATTTATGGCAATATTGCGCGCTATCTTGATAGCTTCAGCCTGAGTATTTGTGACTGAAGTAGCCTTGCCGTTTCCAGCTCCCTTTACCTGCCATCCTTCCGGATGCTTTGTTACATGTTGATTCTTATGCATTAGAATAAATTTTATGTTTCACACCTGAAACGTTTGTTTTCACAAAGATACAAAAATGTTTAAATTATCGTATCACTATCAAAATTTTTGTTTCTTTGTCGAAACAGCGCGCACTATATGGCATCAAGTATAAATTCAGAGAAGCTTGGCTCAATGGTTAAATCAAAAAGAGGCAAAATGGGCTTAAGAGAACTTGCAAAACTTATCGACGTTAGCGCTCCGACACTCTCGCGCATTGAGAATGGACATCTCCCTGACATCGATACTTACATGAGAATTTGCAAGTGGTTAGAAGTGCCGACCGATTTTTTCATGAATGCCCCAGTTCAGGAAAATACTCAGTTAAAAGTTACCGCATCTTTACGAGCAGATAAAACTCTTCCTCAAGATACTATGAACGCTTTAATAAATATGATTAATTTGGCCTACAACCAAATAAAGAAAAGTGACTAAAACTAATTTTAGGAGAGGTTTTAAAAAGGAGTGCGACGATAAATCTCTATTTTACAGAAAAGAACTTGGGCTCACCCATCAAGAATGGATGTCCGCCAAAGATTTGGCGAATCATCTGGGTATTATACTTTTGACCCCAGCGCTGATTAACCAATTACCGCATAATGATCTTTCTTTACTCACTGGCAGCAGAAGGTCACAATGGTCAGGGGCAATGTTTCAGTGTGATGACAAAAATGTTATCATCTACAATGATAAACACGCACCTGTAAGACAAGAAAGTACAATTATGCATGAAATTGCACATTTCATTTGTGGACATCATGAAGAATTATCCAAGAATTCACTTGATTTAAATATAAGGCTTATGGAATACAATCCCCAACATGAAGCGGAAGCGGAATGGTTGGGAGCCTGTCTTCAATTACCAAGAGAGGGATTATACTGGGCAAGAAAAGCTGGAATGGATGACAAAGCAATTGGGTTGCGCTTTAATGCAAGCCTACAAATGACCAAATACAGAATTCGTATGACCGGCGTGGACTCTCAATTAAGTAGAGCGAGAAAATTTGTACCTAAATCCTAATTATGAAAACACAGATTTTAACATCCCAATTCAAAAAACAACGGACATCTGCAATGCAGTAAGAACTTTGAATCGAATAATAATGTTTTACTAACGAAATTCTATTTCAAAAGAACGTCGATCCTTCGAAGGTGTAAATTTAACATCCAACCACTTATCAAAATACTTTCCCTTACCAAGTATCGATTCGAAGTTCAACAATGAATCATCTTTCAAAGCCATTAAAAAACCATTGGGTTTCCATTGCACCAATAAATTCTCCAAAACATATTTATAGTCATGCACGCAGTTGTATGCTTTCAGTGGCTCTAACGTATCAACAATACCTAAAATGTATAGCAACGGATGTTCTTCAAAAAGGACCGCCTTAAACATAACCAATTCGTCTAATTTGAATTTATTATATATTTCCTTATCACCATCACTTTGTGGCGTCCAGATATTATGAACAGACACAGCATCGGCAGCCTTTTGATAGATTAATTCCAATTGCTCATTCCAGTCCAGGCTTTTGTCGGTATTATCATGTACTCTATCCCTTCTAATTTTGACAAGTTTATCAAATAGTATAAGTCCACCAAATAGCCCATGATCGATCTTTCTTCCAAATGTTCGATATGAAAAATATTTTTTTCTAGAATCTAAAAGGTCCTTGCGTCCTTCTGTAAATTCCTGCTCAAATAACAAATGTTCCACATTATGCTCCGATATGAGATTTTTTAATTGCAATTGTTCTTCAGGCCTCTTATCGGAATCTTGCTCAATTTGATATGCCTGATCGTGAAACAAGGAAATAAGAAACCAAGTCAGTGGAAAATATTCATAGCCTATTTTGCTTCTACCCATTTCGTACTTCAAATGCAGAGATGTTTTCTTATAAAGTAAAAGCCCCAAAAAGAAAACAGAACAGATGTGATCAGGAAATCTCAGATTATTGATATCAATGCCTTTTATTTCTAACGCTTTTGCTTTACCTCCATGTCTGAAATAGGCTCTGATAAAGTAATTGAATTCTGCATTGCCATCGTTAAAAGGATTTCTCAATGCATCAGGGTTACCCTTTTGATAGTAATCCCAAATATCCTGATCTAACTCACAAATTTCTTCATATAGACTCTGCATCCTAAGATTTTTAAGTTCAATGAAGTAAATATAGCCTTAATTATCATAGCTAGGACTTACGCCGACCCCACGACCTCAATATACTCCAGAAAGTCTTACCAAACACCTCTCAAGTCTTTTCGCTGATTGAAATCGGTAATATCGCATGCCCTCATTTTCATGCCGCATCTTTCAATAATGTGCTAAATCTGATAGAGGTACATCAGGTCAATCCTGCAAAGGCAAATGAGTGGTTTCAAAAAAATATCAGAACCAAATTCAGGAAAAATATTATCACGAGACCAATTCACATTGAACATTCACACATTGAACATTCACACATTGACTTTGTAAATCAAATCTCGTTAGCCCTTAACAAAGACATCATCCGAGAGA
This sequence comes from uncultured Cryomorphaceae bacterium, assembly GCA_963748925.1. Classification (GTDB taxonomy): domain Bacteria; phylum Bacteroidota; class Bacteroidia; order Flavobacteriales_D; family Cryomorphaceae; genus Cryomorpha. The sequence continues at coordinate 350,094 of CAVVKG010000008.1, forward strand.
AAACCTATCCCAACAAAATACCAACGACACACTAACTCGTAGGTTATCCTATGCATAAACAAGGGTTAAGCCAAGGTTAACCTATGGTTAAACTATGGAAGATTATTGCTTTTGATTTGATTTTTGTGAAAATTTATTGTGCTGCTAAGGAAATGGAATTCAGATACTTAAAGTACGAAAAATTTCTGATTCCCGAGGGATAATTCTAAACTAAATCCATAACGAAGAAACGCATCCAGTGCATCCTGCTCAACCTGCAGCTAGATCAGACTACTCTCCAGACTCATCAAACTGCGTCACTGCATATTGCAGCTTTTTAAGCTCATCCACTTTTTCCGGATAGCCTAAACGGTCGTAAGAAAAAATCAAGTTGCTAATCAGACGTGTAACAATTGTTCTATTATCACAGGCCTGGAAAAACTCAGGTTTTTGTTTCAGCTTCAGATGATCGAGATAAGTCGCAATTTCTGATTTATGAACAATTATGCCCTTGCTGAATGCATTGATATAGAAGAGCACATCGGTTTTGTCGGCAGCAGGGTCAATGTGATTCTCAATGAAATGAATAATATTATTGGGATCTACATACGCCAGTAAGAAGTGATTGGGCAAATTAACACCCTGAATAGGTACCCCCAGACTTTCGGCTATTACCATGTAGATTATACTAAGAGATAGTGGATTCCCTTTTTTCGACTCAAGTACAGTATTGATAAATGAATTTTGGGCCGCATGAAAATTTTTCTTGTTACCCCTGAAACCGTGAACATCATAAATAATATGGTTCATCACTTTTACTTTTTCAAGGGCAGTAAGTTCATCGTTTAGCTCAAGCCAAACATCCTGCCTTACCTTCATAAGGTTTGCTTTTACCTCGGTTTCATCAAGATCGGGATATTGATAGTGCGCTACTAAAAGTGCGCCTTCAAACAAATCAATACCTCCATCGCGCGACCATTGTTCAAGCCCTTTGTAAACCGAATCGAATTGGATGATATGAATAATATCTTCTATCCGCCTTTGAAATTCATGTCCGAAGGAATTGAGCTCCCAGATATTTTCCAGCTGCGGAATTACCGTTTCGCCATAGGAAACTATGCGCTCACGAACGTGTGCATAAACCATTTCATCCGGGTCGTCTACCAGATTGATTAGAGCGTCTATTTCCTTAATATCCATTGAGTTTTGTAGTTGTTTCACGTTACAATTCTACTGTGATAAAAATAAGCGCAGTAGAGCCGATAATTTTTGCAGCTCTGTCATTTTATTATCAATAGAGTGTTAATCGGAGGCAAAACCCTCCAAAACAGTATCGATAAGCTGGTCGATCGCCGGATTGTAGTCTTTCAGGAATTCATTGCGCAACCTATTCGCTACAACGGCACAAACTGTAGTACACTCATGACCCAGTGCGGCTCCCAGGCCGAAAAGTGATGAGCTTTCCATTTCATAATTTGCCAAAATTAAATCCTTAAACTTAAAAGTTGACATTGCGTCGTTTAAATCATTCATGGCAAGTGGCAGGCGCAGACGTCGACCCTGAGGACCATAAAATCCACAAGCAGTGGCTGTAATTCCCTTGGTAAAACCTTTCGTAAAAAGCTGGCTCAATCTTTCGCTTCCGCGAATAGCGTAAGGGCGAATTCCCTCAATATTCCAACCGGTATGCTTCATAAACTCATTTACCAATTCTTTTTCATCTTCTTCGTAACTACATCCGTAATAGTGCATTACGCCATCAAGGCCTAAAGCATAACTACTGTTTACAAAACTTCCCACGTGAAGGTCGCGGTGCAATGCTCCGCAAGTTCCCAATCTTACTATTTGCAGTGGGTTTAGTTCCGGCTTCACCTTTCTCGACTTCAAGTCGATGTTTCTTAAGGCATCCAGTTCATTGATTACAATATCAATGTTATCTACTCCAATACCAGTGCTAAGCGCAGTGATATTCTGGTTTCCTATACGTCCCGTGTGGGTTACAAATTCACGTCGTGAAACTTTATGATCTATAGAATCAAACTTATTGGAAATTCTCTGTACGCGCCCGGGATCACCCACAACGATTATTTTATCGGCGATTTGATTGGGCATTAACCCCAGGTGATAAATTGCTCCATCTGCATCTAAAACCAATTCAGATGGTGGCATTGCACTAAGCAAATTAAGATTGCATTCTTTCATTTGCGAAAGATAAGAAGGAATGGGAGAACTCTGATTGCTTTGAAGTTTTTACTCCGCCGCTTCAGATCTAAAAACCTTTTTCAAAATATCGCAAAGAGTCATCAGTTTATTCAACTTTGATGGTCAATCCCCGATTTAAAATCGCATTATTCTAAAAGTAATTTCCCTGTAAAGGATCCCCTCTCTGCTGAAACTCTCACTGTATAAATACCCTTTGCCAGCGGTGGAACTTCAACTTCAAGAATGGGTGAAGCGGTTAAACTAGCAGTGTGCACCAACCTACCTGAAAGATCATATAACTGCAATACCAGATTGCCTGATACAGTTTCGGGCAGCGTAATAGAAACGCTTCTTGAAGCAGGATTTGGACTAAGCGATAAAGTACCCGGTGATTGATCGGTAGTGCTCATTGGCAGACAAGGATAAGCGAATGGCCCGTAGACGATTTCTTCATTTTCGTAAAAGCAAGAAAACTCTGGAGGAGTACCAACGGTTATCATAAATGAATCACCAAATAAACTTGCCCCAACAGCGCCAACACCTTCTATAATTCCATCGTTAAACCAATAAGCGCTAAATACATTGTTTGGAATGTCAGCTACCGCACTTGTATAAACAACCCTGCGAGGCACACCGGCCACTTCGATTGTATTTATTGAATCTACTAATACTTCAAAGCGTGAGTTTTCAAGATCATCTTCAGAGCCATAGCCCACAAATTCATCTCCCTGAACTACCCATGTTTCACCAACCGGCGTATTGAAACTGTAGAGCAAATACCAACTGTCAGATGGTTCGTAATAATGATAAACCGAATCACCCGAAGTTCTGAAATAGTGCGTTTCTGTACCTAGTGATGTTCCATTTTGATCAACTAATTCTTCCAAAACAGATACAGCTTCATGCCCTCCGATTTCAAGATTTTCTCCCACTGTGTAATGGAAATAACCACAGGGGAATGGGGGCATCTCACAAAAACGCTTAAAATACCATTCGTGATCTGCCTCAAACCAGGCAATTTCTTGTGCTTTTATTTCGGTAAATACCAGCGAAAGGAAAACGAAAAGAGTCGGAAAGGCTATTTTAAAATTCATTGTATAGCATGATTTACCTATTTTCATGTTCCGCCTTTCAGCGAAAAAATAGGTTACCACAATATTGACAAATTATTTTAAAAACCAGCCAGTTGGTGTTGAGTTTTTTACCCAATTGTAGCCGGAATTTGAAAATCTAACCCTTCACATTTAAGTCTGCACTCTTGAGCTGGGTGCCTATGTAAATAAAGTTGGGGCCTACTGCGCCGCCTCAGATCCAAAAACCTTTTTCAAAATATCTGTTACCCTCGCCGCCGGATCTTCGCGAATCTGTTTTTCCTCATCGGCGATAAGCTTAAAAAGTCCGTCGATTGATCTGTTTGTAACGTATTCCGTTAAGTCAGGATCAACTTTTTCGCCACCTGTAAATTGAGTAGCAGTATTGTATGCATTCGCCAGCGGATTCCAGTATTTGGTGAGTTCAACCTGATTAACGGCGTTGCTCACTTTGGGTTCGAATTTGCTGAAAAGCTCAGCGCTCGTTTTTCTCCTTAAATATTCCGTGGCCGCGTTATCGCCACCTTTTAATAAGCCAAAAGCATCTTCGACGGTCATAGAAGTAATTGCGTTTACAAATATCGGTTTGGCTTCCTGAACGGCTTGTTCTGCAGCGCGGTTTAGCGTTTCCTCAAATTTAGTTACTTGATTATCCAGCCCTAATTTCAAAGCTGTTTCTTTCACCTTTTCCGCCTCTTCGGGAAATGGAATGAACAGTCTGGGATTCTTGTAAAATCCATCCTTTACACCTGAGAAATCTACTGCGTAGTCGGTGCCTTTTACCAGGGCTTCTTTCAGTCCAGAGGTTACTTCGCCGGTTGTTAACGATCCCTGAGATCCGTTCAAAACTTCGTTTGCTGATTCAAGTGTACGTTGCAATTCCTGTTGAGAGCAACTAAAAAGTAACAGGGCTAGTAGAGGTATAAATTTTCGCATTTGTATTTTTTTCAAAAATTAAGTGCAAAAGTAAGGCCAATAATTTTAGGAAGGTGAAAGCGGGCTCATTGATTACATGACATAGGTAGATGTAAGTCTGGAATTATGATAAAAGAGTACTGTAGGATTTTTTTAGTTTGAAATTCTTCAATTAAAACTTCCGTAAACCCTGTTGTAAGAGTCTATTGAGAGAATGATAATTGAAAAAATGCCAATCCCTCTTTTTCATTTCACAATTCATTTACCTTTGCCGAATGAAAGCCGAAATAATTACCATTGGTGATGAAATTCTCATTGGCCAAACGATTGACACTAACTCTGCCTGGCTTGGCGAGCAGCTTCACCTATACGGCATAAGGCTTAATAGAATTATCACTATCAGCGATGCGCACGATGAGATTATTCGTGCTGTTGATGAATCTTTTTCACGAGCTGATTTAATATTGATGACCGGCGGACTGGGTCCTACTCAGGATGATGTAACCAAAGAAACGCTGGCGCAGTATTTCGATACGACGCTCGTAACCCATCCAGAAGTTTTACGGGGTATACAGGATTTTTTCGCCTCGCGCGGTCGCGAAATGCTGGAAGTGAACAATAAACAGGCTGACTTACCGAAAGATGCAGATATTCTCATGAATATGCGTGGAACCGCCATGGGAATGTGGTTTGAAAGGAATGGAAAGGTGCTTATTTCAATGCCGGGTGTCCCTTATGAAATGAAGGGGATTATGCGGGATCATGGTTTTGAGAAAATCCGAAAGCATTTCAAAACAGAGCCTATCATTCACAAAACAGTTCTCACACAGGGTCTTGGAGAAAGTTTTTTAGCAGAGCTGATTTCTGATTGGGAAACTTCGCTGCGTAATGAAGGTTTAGCGCTTGCTTATTTACCCTCTCCCGGATTGGTTAAATTGCGCATCAGCGGCTTTGCCAGCAATGGAAATGCCGGGGCAATTGAAAAACGCATTGATTCTTATATAGCCGAATTAAAAAGACGAATACCCGAAAACGCTTTTGGAACTGAAAGGCAAACGCTTGCTGAAGTTGTGGGCGACATTTTGCGGAAGCATAAACAAACCCTCGCCGTAGCCGAAAGTTGCACTGGAGGTTTTATAGCTCACTTAATAACATCAATTGCGGGTTCTTCAGATCATTTTATGGGTGGAGTGGTGGCTTACAGCAACGAAGCCAAGATTAATTTGCTGGGCGTATCAGCTCAAACACTCGCGTCAAACGGGGCTGTGAGCGAAAATGTAGTAAAAGAGATGGCAAATGGTGCAAGAGATAAGTTTAATGCTACCTTTGCGGTCGCTACATCGGGTATTGCCGGCCCGGATGGTGGAACTGACGAAAAACCGGTTGGTACAGTGTGGATTGCACTCGCCGGGCCCAAGAAAACAGTTGCCAAAGAATTTAAATTTGGAAAAAGTCGATCGCGAAATATCTCAATATCAGCGCTTGCGGCTTTAAATTGGCTTAGAAATGAAATTTTTAACCGGGAGCTTGAATAATCGGAATTTAATACCGTAATTTGCACCCACTTTTTGCGACCCTATTAAAAGGATATAACAATGCCACGAATTTGTCAACTGACCGGAAAAAAAGCAATGGTAGGAAACAATGTTTCTTTCTCTAAAAGAAGAACGAAACGAAGATTCCTTCCTAACTTGATAAAAAAGAATTTTTACCTACCTAAAGAGGATAAATGGGTAAATCTTACAATCTCTACCAAAGCGTTGAGAACTGTAAACAAAATTGGAATTGAAAAAGCTCTTGAAAGAGCTAAAGAAAAAGGATATTTCGCAGGGTAAACCCCAGAAAGAACTAGTAAAATGGCAAAGAAAGGAAACCGCGTACAGGTAATTATGGAGTGCACCGAACACAAAGAGTCGGGAATGCCTGGAACATCGCGTTACATCACTACCAAAAATCGTAAAAATACTCCCGATAGAATGGAGCTTAAGAAGTTTAATCCAATTCTTAAGAAGAAAACTGTTCACCGAGAGATAAAATAATTGAATTATGGCTAAGAAAACGGTAGCAACACTACAAACCGGATCAGGAAAAAATCACACGAAAGTGATTAAAATGGTGAAATCGCCAAAAACCGGTGCTTATAGTTTTAAAGAAGAAATCGTTACGAACGATAAAGTAACTGACTTTTTCAAAGAAAGTAAGTAAGACAGTTTAGTCTTTAAGATATCAGGCTTTTTCCGACTTTTTGGAAAAGGCCTTTTTTCGTTTTTAACCAACAGAGATGGGAATATTTAAAATTTTTTCTCGCGACAAAAAAGAAAAGCTCGATGAAGGTCTTGAAAAAACCAAGTCCAGCGTGTTCTCAAAGCTTACCAAAGCTGTAGCCGGAAAGTCGAAAGTAGATGACGAGGTACTCGATAATCTTGAGGAAGTGCTTATTTCTTCGGATGTTGGTGTAAATACTACGCTTAAAATTATAGAGCGGATAGAGGAGAGAGTTTCGCGTGATAAGTATCTTGGGACGGATGAGCTGAACCGAATTCTTAAAGAAGAAATTGCCGCTCTGCTCGATGAGAGCAACTCTGGCGATGCAACAGAATTTACGACTCCTGCAGATAAGAAGCCGTATGTAATTATGGTTGTTGGTGTAAACGGTGTTGGTAAAACCACTACCATCGGGAAGCTGGCATTTCAATTCAAAAAGGCAGGTAAAAAAGTTGTTCTTGGTGCAGCCGATACATTTAGGGCAGCAGCGGTAGAGCAGCTTAAAATTTGGGCTCAGCGTGTTGATGTTCCTATTGTGGAGCAAGGCATGAATGCAGACCCTGCATCGGTTGCTTTTGATACCCTGCAAAGTGCAGTGAAACAAAATGCCGATGTTGTACTTATTGATACAGCCGGAAGGTTGCACAATAAAGTAAATCTAATGAACGAGCTTAGTAAGATTAAGCGCGTTATGGACAAAATAATTCCCGATGCTCCTCATGAAGTTCTGCTTGTATTGGATGGTTCAACGGGCCAAAATGCCATAGAGCAGGCTCGGCAGTTTACAAAAGCAACAGAAGTTACCGCCTTGGCACTAACCAAAATTGATGGTACGGCAAAAGGTGGAGTAGTTATAGGAATATCAGATGAATTTAAAATTCCGGTAAAGTATATCGGAGTAGGAGAGGGCATGGAGCACTTGCAGGTTTTTAACCGGCACGAGTTTGTTGACTCACTCTTTAGCAACGACTAGAGGAGTATGAAAACGAAAACATTAAAGAAGAATAAAGTAAATGTTGTAACACTTGGCTGCTCAAAGAATATTTTTGACAGTGAGGTAATGATGGCTCAGCTTAAAGCCAATAAATACAACGTGGTGCACGAAAACGATGAGGGTGATTCTTCAATTGTAATAATCAATACCTGTGGCTTTATTGATAATGCAAAGCAGGAGAGTATTGATACCATATTGCAGTGGTCTGATGCCAAAGAGAATGGTCAGGTTGATAAGGTTTATGTAACCGGATGTCTCTCTGAACGCTATAAGCCTGAGCTTGAGAAAGAAATTCCAAATATTGACGCATATTTTGGAACGCGTGAATTGCCGCGTTTGCTTAAAACACTTAAAGCCGATTATAAGCACGAGTTGGTAGGTGAGCGTTTGCTTACAACTCCCAACCACTTTGCTTACTTCAAAATTGCCGAAGGTTGCGACCGTCCTTGTTCTTTCTGTGCGATTCCGCTTATGCGCGGGAAGCACGTTTCTACACCCATTGAAGAATTGGTGAAAAGAGCCGAGGGCCTTGCAGCAAAAGGGGTTAAGGAACTTATTTTGATTGCACAGGATCTTACATATTACGGTCTTGATTTGTACAAAAAGCGCGAACTGGCCAAGTTGGTCGATGCTCTTTCTGAAGTGGATGGTATTGACTGGATACGCCTGCACTATGCTTTTCCGAGTGGCTTCCCCATGGATGTGCTCGACGTGATGCGCGATAAACCAACTGTTTGCAATTACCTTGACATTCCACTACAGCATGCTTCGACACGTATGCTTAAAGCAATGCGTCGAGGGATAACCCGTGAAAAAACAACTCAGCTCATAAAAGATATTCGCGAGAGAGTTCCCGGAATTGCCGTGCGTACGACGCTAATTTCCGGATATCCCGGCGAGAGTGAGGCCGACCATGCTGAAATGCTGGAATGGGTCGCTGAGATGCGCTTTGACAGACTGGGCGTTTTTACCTATTCTCATGAAGAAGATACCCATGCTCATAATTTTGAAGATGATGTGCCTGAAAAACTAAAGCAGAAACGCGCCGAAGAAATTATGGAACTTCAATCTGGAATTTCTCATGAGATCAATCTTACGAAAGTGGGAAGCACCATGAATGTCATGATTGACCGCATTGAAGGTGATAGTTATGTTGGAAGAACCGAAGGAGATTCTCCTGAAGTGGATAACGAAGTAATTATCCCAAAATCTTCGGGGTATGCGCGTGTTGGTGATTTTGCAAATGTGAAAATTACGGATGCAGGTCCTTTCGATCTCTTCGGTGAGTTAGTTTAAGCCTGATCTTCAATCAACGTTTATCTTTTTTCGCTTCAAGCTTTCTGATATCCTGCTTCAGTTTATCGGTATAATCCATATCCCAGGACATCATTTGTAAGCGACGTTCAAAATAGAGACGGCCAATTGGTTTCCTCAGATATAAGGCAGCAATTTTGTAATTCTCTGAAGGTTGCATTGACATGTCTGTCGGTAGCATATAACCTCTTTCCTGTTCGATATCAATAACATCCCGTGTGTCTACTTCTATATACTTAGTATACATATTTTCATATTCAAAGTAGATCAAATATTTATTGTCAAATTTTAATTCGAGATTATAAAACGCCGAATCGTCCGAAGTGATTTGAGCTGTTTCACCGTACAAATCGCGAATGGTTATAGTAACACCAGGAAGCAATTTTTCCTCATCGGGGTCGGTTCTGTCCGTTGTGATACCGTAGAGATGAATATCAACGCGATGTGTAGTATCCGCCATGAGCTCCATTCCCCTGCGCTGCGCATAGGTCAATGAATCCTGACCCAAAAAATGGAGCGGACAAGCAATTAATAATACGAGTAGGGTTAAGGTGGCTTTGGTCTTCATTTTACGCTTTTATTTGGCAGATTTGAAGTTATTCAGATCTGCTTAAAACATAGAGAGCATGAATCATACCAGGCAAGCCGCCCAATATAGTAAGCAGGAGGTTTAACCAGAATTTACCTCCTAATCCAAATCTCAGCGCAACGGCTACTGGAGGAAGGAAAATAGCAAGTAAAATTTCAATAACACCCATTATATCAATTGTTTTTGCCAAATATACTATACAATTCGCTTTCCGCGGAATAATGATAACTGGAATTAACCAATTAATGTTCTTTCTATTTTGGGTGATTAATAAATGGGTTGATGAATAAAGTAAAGTGGTATTTAGGTGAGTTCTTTGTTGTGGTTTGCGCTGTGCTGGTTGCTTTCATACTCAATAGTTGGTGGATTGGAATCAAGGAAAAAAACCAGGAAGAAAAATACCTCGCGCAGATTGATCAGGACAGCCTGATTTCTGTTCCGGCCCCGCATTTGTTTAAAAGACCTCAACCAGTAAATTGGCAGGAAGTACTAGATCGTGAATCATTTAAAGTATCTCTGACTAATTTATATGTGACGCATCAAAATTTACTTCTTCTTCATTCCGAGACAATCGATAAATAAAAAAAGTTTCAGTCGAGCTTTTCCAGAAATCGGGATTAAGAAGAGTCGGGTACATCCTTTTAGAACCATAATTTTCTGAACCATTTTAATTTTTTGAGGTTTTATCACTCAGAGTAGAATTAAAATGACGAAAATTGATTTGCCCAAGGGCTTAATTTATGTTTGCGACGAAGATCCCGGCTTGAAACGAAAAAAGTGGGGCAAGGGATTTACGTACATCGATTCAAGTGGAAATAGGATGGCTGATAAAGAGGTGCTGAAACGCATTAAGGAGCTAGCCATTCCACCGGCATGGCAGGATGTATGGATTTGTACATCGCCTAAGGGTTATTTGCAGGCTACTGGTCGTGACGATAAACTTAGGAAACAATATAAATACCATCCGGAGTGGGAGATATATTCTAACAATACAAAATTCACTCATATGATTGAGTTTGCAGATCAGCTGCCCCATTTGCGGAAGCGCTATGAAGCAGATTTACAAGATGCCGAATGGTCACGAAAAAAAGTGCTTGCTCTGGCTACTTCCCTCATTGATGAGCTTCTCTTGAGAGTAGGAAATGACTACTATACCAAGCAGAATAAAACGTATGGTCTAACAACCCTGCGCCGTAAGCATGTGGTTTTTGAGAATGAGGGTGCACATCTGGTTTTTACCGGCAAGAAAGGTTCGGAAAGAGATTTGGAACTCAAAGATGATTTTTTAACCGAACTTCTCAAAGAAAGCTCTGAGCTACCCGGTTACAATCTTCTGAAGTACAGGGATAAAAATGGTTCCCACAAGGTAGATTCTTCAGATTTCAATGATTATATCAATGAACACTTACCGGAAGGAATTCATATTTCGGCTAAGGATTTTAGAACATGGGGCGGCACAGTATTGTGTGTGTCCAAGGCTGAAGAAGCCAAGGCGATTTGTGAGGAGAACCCACGAAAAAAGCTCGACACGACCCTGATAAGGCTTGTTGCTGAATACCTGGGTAACACGGTGGCAGTATGCAAGAAATACTATATTCATCCTGATGTGCTGGAGTATTGTGTTGAACACGAAGACTTGAAACCTTCCAAGAAATCGAAAGTGAAGTATGCAGAATTTGATGAGGATGAGCAAATGGTATTGCAAATACTCAACAAGACCTAGCTGAAATTGAAATCGTAAACCTTTTGGTTATACCCAAAAATGGGTGTTTTAACCCTTTTTTTATAAGATTGGTTTTTGCTACCTTTAGCCTGTCGATGAGAACGTATTGATTACTAGAAAGTAAAGTTACTTGACCTGACTTTGCTGATCGAATAATAAAATGTTTTAGGGATATTCTATTTTGAATCTCTCATTTGTCGGTCAGTTACCTTAACCAACTGTTACAGTTATGAAACCAATAATTATCTTTTTGGCCTTACTACTGCCAATCACATTCTTCGGATTAAATGCCGAAAAACCGTTACCGCCTGGTGAAAGTATGCCAGCGAATAACAAGATTAATTGTCAATCGGCCGTGGAAATGTCATGCCAAACTACTGCTTACTTTTCAGGAAATTTTAGTGACAGTATTCTGACTGAAACAAATGCCAGACCTGAATGTGTTGTGCAAAACGGGAGTTATGAACTACGCGAATTTTGGATAGAACTAAACCTGAACGGTTATATGAATTATTTCCTGGATGGGAATGGTGTGAATGGTGGGTTTGAAATTTATTCAGGTACTTGCGATGAACTTCAGCTTGTAGAATGCGAGCCTGCTCAGGGAAATAACACTTATTATGCATTTTATACACCACAGTTTAATCAATATTATGTGCGGGTAACCGGATATGATTACAATGGCGGTAGCTACTTTAATATGGTATTGAATTGTTTTTCGCCTATGCCTACATGCGATATTTCAATTGACAATATCGCAGTTGCACCTTGCATGGATGAAAATGATTTGGTCCAAGTCGACCTTTCCGGAATCGTACACGGAGCGAATTCGGATTATCCTGTGTATATGGAAATGCTTACTGATGAAGGTATTTTCTTTTCCGATGGTTCTATAGTTGATACCGTATGGTCAGGAAGCTTTCTTGTTAGTGGTACTTCAATTAGTTATATTTCTATTGGAACTGGAAATAGTGAGAATTACTGTTCTGATACGGTCTCCTCAATAGCTTTGCCTGAAATACAGTGTGGTGATAATCTATCAGCCTTAATTGGTAATGTTGTGTGGAATGCTAGTTGCCAGAATCGTGCTGCAACGGTAAGTTTGTTTTCGCCCAATACGAATGTTCTGATCGATACTTATGAGATCCAAATTACAAATAATGGGCACTTTCAAATAACTGAACCAGCTATTGGTCAATTTGATATGATCTTGAAGGTTGACGGCTGTCTGGCCAAGGGATTCTCTGATGTGACAATAGGAAATGAAAATTTGAATACGGTAGATTGTGGAGTATTAATACGTGGAGAGGTGACTGGTGATAATGTGATTAATGTTATCGATCTATCTGTGATAAACGAATTTTTTGGTCAGGTTATTACCGATTCAGATCCTGATTCTATCGACTTGAATTGCGATGGTGCAATAAACATTGTAGATGTTTCTGTGATTGGCAGCGCGTTCGGAATGGTTGGTGATACGGCTCCCATGTAATAAGTAAGCTTCTTAGACTTTTAATACAATTTCCACTTCAGGAATAACGGATTTTATTTCCAGTGGATTTTTGAATTATTATTAGTAACAATGATTTTTCAGAATGATGGATGCTTTGATGTCAGATAGAAAGACAATTTTTAAAAAAAACTGCCGCTACAAATGAATGCAACGGCAGTTAAATGCAAATAATGCGACGATATTATAGACTTATCACCTCACATGTATCATTGCTGCAGAATTTTTCGCCTTTAGCTTCCTGAGACATTTCAATAAGATTTAGTGGAGTAACTCTGGCTGCCATTTCCACATACTGCTCTTTGGTAATCGCTTCGTATGGCATTTGCGCATAAGCACCTAATTCTATCTTCGGTAAGAAACTAATGCTCTTAATCTCGTATTTGAAAAAGTCCATTGCCGGCTGTATTTGATCGTTCTCTTCTGGTTTGAACGTTACAGTGCAAGACACTTGATTGTCGCTCCAGTATTTTTGAAGGAAAGCAGCCAAAGAAACCTGCTCCCAAAGAGAAACATTTTTCAGGCTGCGACCTTCATTGTGCACTGGGAATGAAACAACAGCGGAAGAGCTGTCGACAACATCATCTTCAATATGCAATCCCGAATCGATAATAGCAGCGATTAAAGGTGAGTTCTTAGCGATGCGCACACGGCGTATGTAATAATCAAACTCTGGATAGTGACATCCCGGATTAACTCCTGCCAGTAAACTTACCGTTCCGCTTGGCTTCACGCTCGTGGTTTTAATACTTCCGGGCACGCATAACCATGATGAGTAAATATCATCCCATCGCTGAATTTCATTATATCCGCTCATAAGCCACTGACGCAGAGTTTCGAGAGAATAACGATGAATGAAATTGGTAACTCCGGAAACTGAAGTCCCGATTCTGCGGTTTCTTTTCTGAACACGGTTGCTATCTTGCCATGTTGTGCTTACCAAGGTAGCTGTTTTACCTAATAAGTAAGCAAACTTCAACGTTCGTAAATAATCTTCTTTCGATTCTGCACGAGAAGGAAAAGTTTCTACAAGGCAGCACAATTCATAAGACTCTAATGATTGCTCACCGCAAGGGTTGGTACCTTTTGCTTTAATGTCTTTAAAATCAGCAGGGTCACACATGCGTGAAAAGTCACGGATATTATCCATAAATACAAAACCTGGCTCTCCATTTATAGCAACTTGCTTTGAAACTTCAGCAAAATCAGTTTTGTAATCAACTTTCACACTGTTGTTTGATGCCCAGCCCCATGCTGCTCGGTGAGCTTGGTCGCCTTTGTAAGATCCGGCTTTAGAATCCCATGAGTAATCTTTCAGCTTTCTGTACTCGGCATCATCTACTCCACCGAGAGCAATTTGAGCGGTTCTTCTTACGTTTCCGGCTACAACGCATTGACCAATCATGTTCATGATGTCAGTTATAGCGGTAACGCTAATTTCTTTTCCATCAAGACCTTCAAGAATTTCGCGAATTTGGTCGTGCATTTTAATCAATGGTGCCGGCCCGCTTGATACGCCCCCAAAGCCTTTAATGGCCTCACCCGCTCCGCGAATAAGATCGTAATTAAATACGGTAGTCTTTTCAACAGGATTGCCAAAATGACCACCAAAATAATCGTTTAGCAACAGTTCCAAACTTTGAACCCATCCCTCACGCGAATCCGGAATGTCAAATACTGTCGTTTCTGATCCGATAGGTTTGTTTACGGTAATTTTGCTAGCTCCTTCCACATCAAATCCTACTCCTACACCCACCATACTCATATCCATCATGAATGTAAACGGCTTTGTGGCTTCTTTTACAGAGTGTTCAATATTATCGGTAGAAACAAAAGCACAATTAAAGAGTGCTTGTCCTACTTTGCGCTCATGAACAATTTTTGAACCCAGTGCCCACAGCATCCGGCCCGGTGGCAAAAACTTCATAGTGAAAATGCGGTCGTACATCTCTTGTGCTGATGCCTGACCTTTTCGATCGTTCCATCCCAAATCATTCTTTAAAATGTGATCTTTTTGAAGACTATATGCACCTTCTACTACACGCTGTACCGTTTCAAACCAATGCTCATTGGTTCCATCCTCTTTTAGACGGGAGTAGGTGCGGTAATAGGTTAGGAGTCCAAGACCATTAAAGCCAAAGTCAGGTGTTATTTCCCTGTATTTGCTTACGAATTCAGAATCTAATTTAAAGTTGAGCATAGATTTTTTGTTTTTGTTAATTGGGTTAAGAGAAAGTATTTTTAATTACTAAGTGTCTTTATCGGTTTATTTATTTTTCCGCTTTTGCGGATAGATCCTTATTACGTGATGTAGAAATTTCTACATCTAAATCTACCTCCAAGCAGATTTTTCAGCTTCATCAAGGATCAATAATATTATCAGAGCTGTCAATTTTTCAAAGATGGTTGTGCTGCCGTTTGTCTTTCGGCAAATGAGCAGATTCAAAAGTATTGTCTTTAACCTTTCGATTGAGAGAATCCGTTTTCACTTTTGCACAAGTGTCTGGAGTCGAATTGGGGATAACTCTTTAACTCGCAGATAATGAAGATGATAAAGATTTGTTTTTGAGGGGTTGTGTTTTTTGAATCACTGAGTAGCAGTGAGATAAATTGTTAACAATGTATTAACAATGCCAGTTGTGATTCGTTTGAAAATTTCAGGTAATAGCACTCTTTTGAATGGGAAGGAAATCACACGAGGTAACATTGAGTTAACATTAACTTAATCTAGTACATTTGTGGCGTTAAATCCTTCAAAGAAGATTCTTGCTATGAGTTGGCATCTATCCGTATTCACGCTTTTAACATTCTTACTTATATCTATCTCAGCAATAGGTCAGGATATAGATGATCCACATCTAAGTCACGGGTCAAAAGGATTTGAATTCTCCAGTGATAGTGGAAATTACTTATTGCAGATTCAGGCACGGCTGCAGTTCAGATACGTCACACCCTATGATGGAAGTCCAAGAAATTACAAGCAGTTAACCGCTACATCTACACAGGCTCTGAAGATTAATAGGGCGAGATTGAAAGTTGGAGGAAACGCTTATAAACCTTATCTCAAATATTATTTTGAATATGAACTAAACAGATCTGCATTGCTTGATTTCAGGGTAATGTTTGAGAAATGGAAGTGGATGAAGTTTAAAGTAGGTCAATGGAAGATTGAATACACCAGAGAGCGACTCATTTCCTCTGGTAAACAGCAGTTAGTCGGCAGGTCAATTCTCAACCGTTATTTTACCCTTGACCGACAGCAAGGAGTTACCATTTATGGAAATGTAGGAAATAATAAGCTTGCTAATTTCTCCTATTGGCTGGCCATTCTTACCGGTGCGGGCCGTTCTGCCACAACAAATCCAACTAATGATTTAATGTATCACGGCCGCTTGCAGTGGAATTTTATGGGAAAGGAAATGATTATGCAGGGAAGTGATATACCAATTCATCAGGAAGGAATTGGCTCAATTGCTTTGGCAGGAGCCACCTACAAGGGACCTTATAATCTGTTTTCTTCTGCGGGGGGCGCCGATTATTATTCTCCGGTTATCGATTCAATTACATCATACTATGATGTAAGACAGGTGAATTTTGAAACTGCCTATATGTACAGAGGTTTTTCCTGGCAAAGTGAGACACATATCAAAGAAATAACAGATGAGTCGAATTTGAACTCCTCTTCCACCTTTGCCGGTACTTATTTACAAGCTGGGTATTTCTTTCATCAGGTTTTTGAGAAATTCCCCGAAAAACTTGAGGTTGCCGCGCGATATGCCGTTTTTTCACCCGACCTGGACGCGCACGATATGTTTATTAATGAATATTCGATGGGGGTCAACTATTTCTTTAATGGCCACCTTAATAAATTGTCGGCTGAAGTGACCCGATTTGAACTGGGAGATGAGATACTGGAAGGGGCAGGAAGATATCGCTTTCGAGTACAGCTTGACATTTCCTTCTAAAAGATTACTGTTCATCTGCTTCCACACACCCTGTGGTAAATTGACCACAATATTTCAAAAATGATTATTGGTTATCAGTCTCTTAGGACTTTGGATTGGTTTTTTCACTTATATAAGTAATTAAATGAATTACGAACGATTTAAAATTATATAAGATATGAATTACGACTTAAATAATAAGAAAGTAGCCATTTTAGTAACTGACGGATTTGAAGAAGTAGAATTCACCAAGCCAATGCAAGCCTTAAAAGATGCTGGTGCAACAGTACATGTTATCGCACCAAAATCGGGTAAAGTTCGCGCTTGGAATTCAGACGACTGGGGTAACTCTTATAATGTAGATAAAACCCTTGATGAAGCAGATGCTTCAGATTACAATTCACTCATGCTTCCTGGCGGGGTAATGAATCCCGATCAGCTTCGTATGAATGAAAAGGCTGTAAACTTCACGAGAAGTTTCTTTAAAGCTGGTAAGCCAATTTCGGCTATCTGCCATGCCCCTCAACTACTTATTGAAACAGATGCGTTGAAAGGTAGAACATTAACTTCTTACCCATCTTTACGTACCGACTTGAGAAATGCCGGTGCAACATGGAAAGATGAAGAGGTTGTAGTAGACGAAGGTTTGACAACCAGCAGAACTCCGGATGACATTCCCGCATTCATTAATAAAATGCTGGAAGAAATTAGCGAAGGAAAACACGCAGGACAACAAACCGTTGATGCATAATACCTTCGAAATATAATTACTCAGAAGAGCGCGGTGTAAGCCGCGCTTTTTTGTATAAAATCAAAGAATTTGTAACTTGCTGGGAAACCAGTTTAAACATCACAAAATGGAAAAGACGGAAACCAATACCAAACTTAAATTAAGTGTAATTGATAAAATGATTCAGGAAAAAGAAGAGGTCCTGGAAGATTTCCGAACAAATCAGCGTAATAAACTGAATCAGACAAGTGCTGATGATATCGACAACAAGCAGCATGAGTCAAAAACTGAAGAAGTTTTAAATGAGCTGGAGCTATTGAATCACAACGTTGAGATTCTCGAAAAAGAAATAATTCTGGTACGAAATGTCCCTCGTGATCTCAATGCCGATCATGTTCAATTTGGAAGTTTGGTCGAAACCGATCATCTGAATTTAATGGTTGCTGCTGCTCATGAAACGATGGAGGTAGATGGTAAATCTGTATTGGGAATTTCTACCGCTGCACCTATTTTTTCAAAAATGAGGGGTTTAACCGAAGGAGATTCCTTTGAGATAAATGGAAAGAAACATACTATAAAGGCAATTAGCTAAATAAGTGATTTGCACTTTATATTTTCTCTATCACAAGTTGCTCCCAGTTTCCATCGGGCTTTAAGTAACTTATGGTAGTGCTTACCGCGCCTTCAGGAAGAGGAACGATAAATTTTACAATTGCCTGATCGTCATCATCACCGTAGATGAAGTTGGTTTTCTTATTGGCGGAGAAAAGCACTTTATCAGACCGGTCTAAAATCTGACACCTAAAGATTTCCGTTGCATCATCTTCAGTTGGGAATGGAAGAGGATTCCCTGATTTTTCGATGATCTCTTTTTCGGTTGTTAGAACTTGCAGGCTATCGGAGTTCTTACTTCTCGAAACTCTTACAACCAGATAGAGCTGCTTCGAAGTGTATTCTTCGGGTTTCTCTACTTTATTTATTACCTCAGCATTTTTCTCCTGACTTTTGCAGGCGGTCGTTGCTAAGATTACTAAAGCGGATAGTACGATTGTGGCTATTTTGTTCATGCTCATTTTTTGGTATATTCAAGTCACTTATTGTGCCAATAAATTTATCCTGTTGGTGAGTAGCTATATATTCTGTGAAATTAGGAAATTTTGCAGCTTCAACTAGCCCGTTTTTTAATTAACTCGTACCCTTACTGTTGTTGCTATTTGCTACATGAACCTGCTAACAGGCATCCGCTGGCTTATGTTTTCTTTCTATCTTCGTCATACCAAATGAAAAAAATGCTACTCATGCTACCACTTCTAGCTTTTGCCTTTTTTGCGAAAGGGCAAAATAAAATAGGTTTTGATACCATGGTAAATACTATGATATCAAGCAAGGTCGATACAATTAGTAGTACAGAATTGGTTGAGTTAATAGACCATAACAAAATCGTTTTATTAGATTCGCGGCAGAAAGTGGAGTATGAAGTAAGCCATTTGCCAGGAGCCAATTATGTAGGATACGACGATTTTGATTTAAAATCTGTAGCAGATATTCCCAAATCAGATACCATTGTAGTCTATTGCTCTATCGGTAAGCGAAGCGGTGATATCGGCGAAAAGCTTCGCTCTGCGGGCTACGAAAATGTGCTAAACCTGTACGGTGGAATCTTTGACTGGACAAACCGTGGAATGGAGGTAGTAAATGATAAGAATGAACCTGTAAAATGTGTTCATCCCTATAACTCAATATGGGGTTTGTGGGTTAACAACTATGAGAAGTGTTATGAATCACGATAGTTTATTAATGATTTTTGCCAAAAACCCCGAATTGGGCAAGGTAAAAACACGCCTGGCAAAGACCATAGGCAACGAAAAGGCGCTAATGATTTACGTTAAACTGCTGGAGCACACACATGCAGTTGCTGATAGGGTTTTTGCTGATAAAGCCGTTTTTTATTCCGACAAGGTGCAGGAGTTTGATATTCTTGATTATTACAAATTCCCAAAATTTTTACAAAAAGGAAAAGATCTCGGTGAGCGTATGGAACGAGCTTTTGGTCAGGCCTTTGCTCAGGATTATGACAAGGTGGTGATAATTGGTTCAGATTGTATAGAGATTACCACCGAGATTATTGAAGATGCCTTAACCGCGCTGGATGATCACAATGTAGTGATTGGACCTGCTCTGGATGGTGGATATTACCTATTGGGAATGGATCGCCACTATCCACATTTGTTTAAAGGCAAAGCATGGTCTACGCCGGATGTTTTGCTCGATACAATTCTGGATATAAAAAAATTAAAGTTGAGCTATTCCCTGCTACCCACTTTGAGTGATGTGGATGAAGAAAAGGACCTGGGCGTATTGCGAAAACATTTGGCTTGATTAGAACCTCTATTATAATTCCCTGTTCAGATTCGCTTAAAACGGTAGAGAAATATCTGCCCGGAATTCTCGGTTGTATCAGTGACCGTAATTCTGTAGAAGTGATTTTGGTTGATGCCTGGCATCGTCAGGAAATCAAATCATATGTTGAATCACTCGGAGTGCTGTATTTCCATGCTGCTAAAGCCAGACGGTCAATACAGTCTAACCAGGGAGCCGATAAGGCGTCAGGTTCAATTTTCTTTTTTCTTCACATCGATAGTATTCCCCCGCAAGGATTTGACGAGATTATTTCTGCTTCCGCAAACGCGGGCAATGAAGCCGGATCTTTTAAGATGAAATTTGATTCCAAAAGTCTTTTTTTAGCGGCTTTTGCCTGGTTCACTCAATTTAAGTGGAGTATAGCGCGCGGCGGCGATCAAGGGCTTTTTGTAAAACGGGATGTATTCGAGGAAGTTGGCCGGTACAAAAACGCCTGGCAAATTATGGAAGACGTTGATTTAGCCAGAAAGCTAATAAAGAGAAAGAAGTTTGACATTCTAAAACCCGCGCTGATTACCTCGGCTCGAAAATACGAACGTGTGGGAATTGTCAAGCTACAGCTTTTGTTTACCATCATCACTTTGCAATACTGGGCAGGAATTTCAAATAAGACTATTTACCGCTTTTATCTGAATTATATAGCGAAGTAACCTCTGGATTCTGACATGAAGAGTATGTTCTGTCTGATGCTTCCATCTTGATTTCTTTACGAGAAGAATGAATGCGTGAGTTGGCTCAAGTGTATAGCTAACATTCTATAAAACTCCGTATTTCATTTCTACTAACCCCATGCTAATTGGCCCATTTTCATACTTTTGTTGAACATATTTATCTATGAATATTCCTGATACCAGTTTACCGAGAGTTGCAGTAGTAGGTGGGGGTTTTGGAGGTTTAGAATTTTGCAAAAACCTGAGGCATGATAAGTTTCAGATTGTATTAATAGACCGGCACAATTACCATACGTTTCAACCATTACTTTATCAGGTTGCCACAGCCGGCCTGGAGCCTGATAGTATTGCTTATCCGCTTCGAAAAATATTTCAGAAGGTCCCAAATTTTTTCTTCAGAATGACCGAGGTACTGGAAATCTTTCCTGAAAAGAAAGTACTCCGCACCACTATTGGCGAACTTGATTACGATCATCTGGTTTTAGCAACAGGCACTGTAACCAACTTTTTTGGCAATGAATCGATAGCAAAGCGAGCTATGGGGATGAAATTTGTTCCTGAGGCACTGGATATCAGATCTTTGATACTTCAAAATTTTGAAGCGGCTCTGCTTACTGACGATCTGAAAGAGCGAGAAAGCCTGATGAATGTGGTTATAGTGGGTGGTGGGCCCACGGGTGTAGAACTTGCCGGTGCTATCGCTGAGCTTAAACGCCATGTACTGCCTACAGATTATCCCGATTTGGATTTTAGAAGAATGAGTATCCATCTCGTTGAGGGCATGGGTAGAATTTTGCCGCCTTTTTCCGAACAGAGCTCAGAAAAAGCCCAAGAATATCTTGAAAAGTTGGGTGTAAATATCTGGCTCAATACTATGGTAAAAGATTATGATGGTAAAACTATTTATACCTCCGGTAAGCCAATGCTTACACAAACGCTTATTTGGGCGGCAGGTGTAGAGTGCAAACCTATGGCTGGAATACCTGCAGATAAGTTGGTACGCGGCAACCGAATTAAAGTAAGTAGTATGAACGAGGTGGAAGGTTTTGATAGTATATATGCCCTCGGAGATCTGGCCTATATGGAAACCCCTGATTTCCCGAAAGGTCATCCTCAGGTTGCTCAGCCGGCAATTCAACAAGGAAAATTGCTGGCAAAAAACCTTCGTGCCAAATATCGAGGTAAGCCAATGAAGCCGTTTAAATATCATGATAAGGGAAACCTGGCTACTATAGGTCGTTCGCGAGCGGTTGCAGATTTACCGTATATGAAAACTCAAGGTACAATTGCCTGGTTTATCTGGATGTTTGTGCACCTTATGGCGCTGGTAGGCTTTAGAAACAGGGTGGTTGTGTTTTTCAACTGGACCAATAATTTCTTTAGTTATAATCGTGATATAAGGCTTATAATCAGACCGTATAAAAAGAAGTTTGAAGACTAAGTTGATTTTACTGTTGAGCTGAAACGTTCTTAAAATTATTTGTGCCTGAAGTTAACGGGTATCTAAAGATTAGGTGAGTCTTGATAGACGAAAATTCAATCTCGGGAGACCTGAAAGGTTTTCAAATTAAGCCTCGTGACCTCCGTGGTTATTGAGCGAAGCCGAAATGCAGCGCATGAAATAAACCTTTGAGGACTAATTCAACTATAAACAAAAGAATTAATCTCAGCTCAGATAAGAAGCCGTATTTCAGAGACCCCTAAGGTCTCCAAGACCTTACGGGTCATGTCTCCGGTAAAAGGAACAAATTACCTCAAAGAAGATCTTATGGTGACCCGTAAGGTTTTCCCAACCTTAGGGGTCTTTTTTTAGCTGTTAAACCACTTGACTTCAATTACTTTATGCTAAGATCAATAGAAGAGACCCCTAAGGTCTCCAAGACCTTACGCGTCATGTCTCCGGCTAAAGAAACAAATTGGCTCAAAGTAGATCTTATGCTGACCCGTAAGGTTTTCCCAACCTTAGGGGTCTTTTTATTATTCCTACAAAACGGTTAGATTTCATGCTACACAGCATACCTGGTTTCAGATACCTCTAAGATCTCCCAACTAGGCCTTTGCCACCCCACGTGTTTGTTGAGCGAAGTCGAAATGTAGTGTAGCAACTAGACCTTTCGGGTGGTGTGTTCCAATATCCAACTTTTACATACTCATTTCAACTCTCAGACGCCTTATTTGAGTTTAATTTTCATATATCAGAAAATTCTCGCT
The DNA here is from genome assembly GCA_963748925.1 of uncultured Cryomorphaceae bacterium. Classification (GTDB taxonomy): domain Bacteria; phylum Bacteroidota; class Bacteroidia; order Flavobacteriales_D; family Cryomorphaceae; genus Cryomorpha. The sequence goes on from CAVVKG010000008.1 coordinate 372,653, forward strand.
TATGCAGACAACTTCTTTAGTTTTGCAGAGTCATAATGAAAAAAGGAATAAAAAACGAAGTGGAAGACATGCAGTTGGCACGTGCTTGCTTGGACGGAAACGAAAAAGCTCAATCCCAACTGTTTGAGCAGTACTCGGGTCAAATGATGGCTCTTTGTTTGCGTTATGGCAGAGACTATGAAGAAGCCCAGGACATGTTCCAGGAAGGATTCATAAAAGTTTTTCAAAAGCTGGATAAGTTCAATGGCAAAGGTCCATTGGGCGCTTGGATAAGAAGGACGATAGCCAATAATGCACTTGACCAGATTCGTAAAAACAAACGTGAAAAAGATCACGTTGAAGCGTATGAGGTAGAAGTAAAAAGCCAGAATGAATTTAGTTTTGACTTGTTTGATGATGAAGAATCTGAATTAACCAACGATAAATTAACTGAACTCATTCAAAGAATGCCTACCGGATACCGAACCGTATTTAATATGTATGTAGTTGAGGATTACAGCCACAAGGAAATTGCCGAGCAACTCGAAATTACCGAAAGCACATCCAAAACTCAGTACAGAAAGGCGAAAGCCTATATGAGAAATTTAATAGAAGAAGAATTTAATAAATCAGTAAGTGATTAAAGATAAGTTTGAAATAGAAATTGGAAAGAGGCTTCAAAGTACCGAAGCACCAGTACCTGCGGGTTCATGGGCAGCCATTAAGGCGGGCATAAAAACCCCACCGGCGGCCACTCCTTCGGGGTCTCCTGTTTCGGGATCTGGTTTTATTGTGGGGCTGGCAGCAGCCACCTTAATGCTTGTTTCATTGGTAGTGTATAGCGGCAATGAGCCCGCGCATAGCAATGACTCTGAAGCTGTAACTATTGAACAGCCTGCCACCGAGCCGGCCAAATCGCCTGTTACGGTTGTGCAAAAAGCTGAGACCGAAAGTGAGAGTGTGACATCAGAAACAACACAAGAAGAAATAACTACTGCTGCTAAGAGTTCTGCTATGGAAACTCCGGCAGTAGCTGAACCGGTTCAGTCAGAGGCTGTATTTACACCCAGAGAATCTATTGTTGGTAAACCGATAGACTCAAATGGTATTTCCGAAATCCAAGAGCAAAAAGCGGAATTACGGAAGAAAAAAGTTCTACAAGAGAATAAAATAAAAGAAGATGTAAACGGTACAGAGCAAAATGAATCTGCTCCTGTGGCTAAACCGAAAGCTAATATTACAGCGAATAAAGTCGTTGGTTACGCGCCGCTCACCGTTAATTTTGGTAACAAGGGTGAAGGCGAGAAGTTTTATTGGGAATTTGGCTACATGGCCGAGTCAGATGATAAAGCTCCTGAAGTGATTTTTGAAGAAGCCGGAGTTTACACTGTATTTCTAACAGTAGAGAATTCGAAAGGGGAGATGGATGAAGACTTTGTGGAAATCACTGTGAAGGAAGGTTCTAAATTTTACGTACAGGATGCCTTTACGCCAAATGGCGATGGGACGAATGATAAGTATAAGATTGAAGGTGCCTCTAATATAGAAGAGTTCTACATGATCATTACAGATGAGAATGGAAAGTCGGTATTTGAAACGCGCGATCTCAATCGTGGTTGGGAGTATGATCAGTCGGTGCACGGAAGAAATGGTGCTAAGTACTTCGTTTCTTACAGAGCTATCGGAGTTGATGGGAAAGTTTATACTGAAGACCGTAAACCGATTCATGTCTTGTATTGATTTTTGAAGTAAGCAATCTATTTGTTAAAAGCGCAGCCAAAGGTTGCGCTTTTTTTATTTTGTTGAGAAACTGATTTCACCGCCGAAGAAAAGAATACCGGTTAAAGTGAATAAGATTTTTTAGTCTTGTCGATTATTGTTTCGATCCTATTTAATAGAGTGTGAGGGTTTTGTGAGTGCTGTTGCTAAAGAGAGATAACCCGTACTTCAGTAATAAATCACTTTGATTTTATGTGATTTAGAGACATTAATGGTATCTTACCTATCCAAAATGGTGATAACGTGAATTCTACAATTCTTTTTATTCTAGACAAATTGTCCCACTCGGCAATTATTGTCCTTTTGATTTATCTGATTGCACCTTCTTGCGCAGCCCAGCAAGGTGATGCACAGTGGCCATTCTATTTAGCCTTTGAAGATGCTAATGGTGCTAAAGATACTATCTGGATGATATATGATTCATCAGCCGCACCATTTTACGGAATTGATCCAGCTTTAGGAGAGATACCATTAGAAAACAACACAGAAGAATTCCGAGTTTGGATTTATCTAGATTTTGAAGGGAATCAATACAATACAATTGCTTTAAACCTTACTTTTGATTTTTTAGAAACCCAGATTTACTCCGAAAACTATGAACTTCCGATAACTGTAAAATGGGATTCTACGTTGTTTACTGCCGATATTTTATATGAATCTGGTGACCCAATAAATGAAGCATATTTTGATAATCAGTATTTCTTTCTTGTCAATAACTGGTGGTTTAATGAATTCAATATGCTTGTTACCGATCATACAGAAATGCCTTATTTTGATTGGGGTGATGGTCAGCATTTTCCACTTTTTGTTAGATTTACAAGAGGTTTAGGTGATCCTTTAGCTATAAATGGAATTCATGAGTCACATTATCTTTCTGTATATCCCAATCCAACTACCGGCTTAATAAATATAGAGTTTCCAAAGACTGTTTCAGGCACATTGAAAATCTACACTTCAAATGGGAAACGGGTCTTGTCTGAAAATGTATCGTCTGATCGCAAACAGATTGATCTTCAAAATGAAGCAGATGGCTTGTACTACGCGGTTTATGAAGATGATGCCAGAAGAATTGTGAAAAAGGTAGTTCTTAATAAATAAGATCAACAGTTATTAAGAAGTAATTAAAAAGTACAGAATCATAATTCTGCACTTTTTTAAAAACTTACCCGAAACTTTTGCCAAGTATGAATTTTTATCATCTTATGCTGCCATTTTTTTAAAACGTTTCGCCCCTTCAATAAGGGTTTCATGCAGTCGAAAGGGAGTTTTGTTCACATTTCAATTTAGAAAATAAATGCAAAGATTTGAATCATGAGCTAAACTGTAAATCCATTAAAAGAAGCACTTGCCTATTGCAAATTGCCCATTGATTATTCCCAATCTTTCGCGTTAATTAAACGGAAGTAAAGCTGCAAAAAACCATCATAATCCTCCGTTCCGGCTTGTACTCCCTGTATCTTGAGATACGTATCATTAATAGCATCGGTCACGTTTGGGAAATACCCTTTATACCTATAATACTTTTGCAAAATAGCCTGCCGGTCGTCATAAAGCGGTTGCGGGATTTGGGAGGCTAAGATTTTCAAATCTTCGGGTGGGTAAGTCTTGTTTATCTCATGCGCAATCTGCCTCCATATCGCATATGCAGCTGAATATTTCCCAACAGGATTACCACTTTGCATACATGCAAGATAGGCCACGAAATTTGCTTCGGCCTCGCTAGTAACACCATATCCGTGCGCTATTTCGTGAGCTGTCGTAAAAATCAGCGGAAGCGAAGGCAGCGCATTGTCAACATTGGCCTCGCCTGTAAAAGGGTTGTATATTCCGGCAATGCTTAGCCTCCTTAAGGTTCCTGTAGGTTTTATTCGTCTAACCGGGATTTCAGGATTTGTAGGATAGTTGTAATTCTCCAGCACATTCTTAACCCAGAAATTAATAGCCGAGTCGGTAGGTAAATTTTCGAGATCAACAATGGACGAAAGTTTGTCTATTCCAGCAATTTCGCTACGGTAAAACATGGCAGTATCCATAATGGAAATATAATGGCGGCTGAGGTCAATAAGCTCGTTTGATTCGGGTAGGGCGCTCCTTTCGGCAAATCCTTTATCTACGTAGTTGAATCCCCAGAGGAAAAGGAATATTGCCAGTGTACCCGAAACAAGATTAGCCAGGCGCTTAAAGAACAATTTAAAATTCCTGCTCTTCGGAAATCGCCATATCAACCATCCCAAAAGGAGAATGACCAAAACCCAGTAACCGGGAATAATCCAAATAAATGAAAGTGCAGATTGCACCGACCTGATTGCCGGAAACAGGAAATTGAAGTAAACTCCCTCAAAGAATATCTCAGAGAAAGAAAATAAGAAGCGAATTATCAGCACAATAATGAATAGGAAAATCCCAATATTTGATCTGATAAATCGCTTCACATTGTTTATTGTTTAACCGGTTCAGCTTTCTCAAGCGACATAATCCCCATCTCATACATCGTAAAAGCCCACACATCAGCTTGCTCTTCAATGTACTTACTCATCGGTTTGCCGGCACCGTGACCTGCATTGGTTTCAATTCTTATAAGAACCGGGTTATCACCTGCGTGTGCTGCCTGCAATCGGGCTGCAAATTTGAAAGAGTGTGCAGGAACTACACGGTCATCATGATCACCCGTTGTAACCATAGTTGACGGGTAGGCAGTACCATCTTCTAAATTGTGTAGCGGTGAGTATGCATGCAAGTATTCAAACTGGGTTTTGCTGCTATCTGCAGATCCAAATTCTGGTACCCAGCCCTTTCCTACGGTAAATTTTTGGTAGCGCAACATATCCATTACACCTACCGCAGGCAGTGCTACTGCAAATAAGTCAGGACGTTGAGTCATGGCTGCACCAACAAGCAGTCCGCCATTTGAACCACCTTTAATAGCAAGCTTGTCAGGCGAAGTATATTTCTCCGAGATCAAATATTCTGCAGCACCGATAAAATCATCAAACACATTTTGCTTGTTTTCCTTCATTCCTTGTTGGTGCCACTCTTCACCAAATTCTCCACCACCGCGCAGGTTTACAAGAGCATAAACACCGCCGTTTTCGAGAAATACAATGTTTGAAGTGTTGAAGCTTGGTGTTAAACTGATGTTGAATCCACCGTAGCCATAAAGCAGCGTAGGGTTGTTTCCATTCAACTCAAGGCCTTTTTTATAGACAATGAACATCGGTACTTTCGTACCATCTTTGCTCGTGTACCATTCCTGCTTACTTTCAAAATCTTCCGGATTGAATTTTAATTCAGGTTGATTGAAAATGGTCGATTCGCCACTTTTTACATCAAACTCAAAAATAGTAGTGGGGTAGGTGAATGAAGTAAAGCTGTAAAACAGGGTTTTGTCATCACGCTCCCCGCTGAAACCACCGGCGCTTCCTGGACCGGGGAATTGAATATCACGAACTTTAGATCCTTCGTAGCTGTATTGTGAAACTTGCGAGCGGGCATCTTTTAAGTATTCTGCAAATAAGTAGCCTCCGCCAGTGCTCACATTTACAAGGGTTTCTTTTGTTTCCGGAATAAAATCTTCCCAATCGGCTTGTTCGTAATTGCCCTGTGTAAAGGTTACCAATCTGTAATTGGGTGCACCGATATCTGTGGTAGCGTAGAACTTCCCTTTGTAGAAGTCAACTATGGATGTTTTGTTGTCAAAACCACTGCAAATCTTTGTAAGAGGACCATCGTTTTTTAAATCTTTCACGAAAGTTTCAAAACCATCGGTACCGGCAGCAGCATACATGATGAGGTATTCCTTGTCTTCAGTTATATTGCAATAGTGATAAAGGTTTGGTGAAGCCTCGTTGTTATAAAATAGTTCATCTTCGCTTTGAGGAGTTCCAATTTTGTGATAATAAATGCTGTGATTCTTATTGTCGGCAGATAGCTCAGTACCTGGTGCCGGTTTAGGATATCGACTGTAGTAAAAACCATCCTCATACCAAGATGCACCTGAGAATTTTACCCATTTCAGCTTATCATCAAGCACGGTGTTGGTTTCAATTTCTCTTATCATAATATCAGACCAGTCAGAACCTGCTTTAGATTGGCTGTAAGCCATGTACTTATGGTCTTTCGATCCGCCAAGAAGATTAACCGAAACAGTTCCCTCATCTGAAAGTGTATTGGGATCGATAAAAACCATTGGCTCGCCATCGCGACCTTTTTGGTAATAAATTACGGCCTGGTTTTGCAGTCCGTCATTTTTATAAAAGAAGAAATAATCGCCCACGCGGAAAGGGGATGATACACGAGGGTAATTGAAAAGTTCGGTAAGGCGATCTTTTATTTCTTTGCGATACGGTATTTGTGCCAGATAATCCTCTGTTACATTGTTTTCTGCCTTAACCCATGCTTCCGTATCGGCTGCTGTGTCATTTTCAAGCCAACGGTAGGGATCATTAACGGTAGTTCCGAAATAATTGTCACTTACTGAATCGCGACGTGTTTCAGGGTATTGAATTTTTTTAGATTTCTCCATTTTAGATTCTGAGGTACACGCAACAAGCAGAATACTTGCGGCTATTAATAAAAGATTTTTCATGACTTAAGAATATTTATTGGGATAAGGTATCCTTGGTAAGTTTCCGAAGATATATTATTAACCAAATGAATGGTGCGAAGATGATGGAGCAAAGCACAAAAACGAGTAGGCTTAGTTTCCATCCGGGGGATGCAATAATTGTAGACCCTCCGGAAAATGCAAGCAAGACTATAATTCCCACTGAAGCGATACTTACCAGTTTTGCGCCTAAAGTCTTTCGTTTTCTCAGGTTCCAGAGACCGGCAATAAATAATACCGAAATAGGGATCAAAACCATTCCGGAAAGATAGATTAAGTCTCCGAAACGAATTTCCCCGTATGAGTCAACAAGAAATCCAAGTATTATAAAAGATATGGCCAGAAGCGAGGTTACTATAGCAGCTATTCCGATAAAAAAGGCCGCTGATCCTGAAATTTGATTGTTGATAAGCCTGGCCATACTTCAAATAGAAATCACGAAAGGACAATCTTTAAATAGTGAGATGCGGCAATACTTCAAATAGTTTTAGAATGCGATTCCATCACCTTCATCAAGGATCATTAAAGCTTCTGAGAGCTCACCCATCGCTTTGATATCCTTGGTTTTCTTTGCCAGTTCGCGGCCGCTTGTATACACTTCAATAGCCTCTTCGGTTTTGCCTACTTCTTCGAGAAGCTTGCCAAGCTGGTAATAAGTGGCCAGATAATCAGGATCCTGGCTAACAATTTTCTTAAATATTTTGATTGCCTTTCTAGGCTTTTTGTCTTTTTTGTGCTCCAGAGCTGCTGCGTAATTCAGAAAAGTATCATCAGGATTCTTCTGCAGCATTTCCGTAATCATTTCCATTCGGTTAGTACTCATCTTTTATATTCTTTGGATTAAAAAAGTACATTGGTATGCACCAAACTATTCCAAATTTACGGCTATTCCACGGGTTCTCATAACACGGAATGGCGCAAAGATCAGAAGTTTTCAACGCTTTAATTAACCAATCAGGAATTCTTTTTTTGCGCTTTTAACTTCGATTTAACTAAGTCGATAATTTTTGCGTGGTCAGCGTTCGAAAACCATTGTATGTCGTCAACTTTACGAAGCCACGTAAGCTGGCGTTTGGCGTAATGACGTGTATTTCTTTTGATAAGTTCTGTAGCCCGTTTCAAATTATACTCACCATTGAAGTATGGAAACAGCTCTTTATAACCTACAGTTTGCAAAGCCTGATTGTCCTGATACTCTATAACACCCTTTGCTTCTTCCTCCAAACCAGCTTTCATCATTTGGTCTACCCGTTTATCAATTGCCTTATAAAGATCTCCTCGCGGGCGTTCTAAACCAATTACTAAAGGTTCAAAAGTTCTCCTTTTGTTCGTGCTGCGTAAAAGGTCACTCATTTTCACTTTACTTAACTCGAGGATTTCAATCGCTCTGATTAAGCGCACGTGGTTGTGTTTATCTACTTTTTTGTAAAAAACAGGATCTACTTTTTCTAAGCGGGCCTGAAGGGCTTCGAGTCCAAGTTTCTCATAAAAATTTTCAATCTCTTCTCGAAGCTCGGGGTTTGACGGAAGGCTGTCAAGACCTTCAAGCACAGCCTTGATGTATAAGCCAGATCCTCCAACCATCACGGGCAGCTTTCTTCTTCGTTGAATGTCTTCAATAACTCGTATTGAATCATTCTCAAACTTACCCGCGGTATAGTTTTCTGAAATTTCGAGCATATCAATAAAGTGATGCGGAATTTCAGTGAGTTCTTGCTGAGTAGGTTTGGCCGTGCCAATATTCAGTTCTTTGTAAAATTGGCGGGAGTCGGCTGAAATAATCTCACCATTAAACTTCTTGCAAATTTCCAATGCCAGGGCTGATTTCCCCACAGCAGTAGGCCCTACAATTACTATGAGTAATGGTTTTTTTTCTTCTGTCATTTAGTACTCAAAAGAGTCATCAAATTGTTCGTATCCGCCATCTTCTTCGTCAAACCCATAATCTGAATCTATGATATTCCCATCTTCTTCCATGTCTATTTTCATCGCTCCAGTATCTTTCGAATCTTCCGCTGGTGCTTTCCCCACCCATAATATTATCTCAGGGTAAGTGATTTCATCACGTTTGCCGACAACAGCAATAAGCTCCACGTAAAAAATCCACAACCGCATAAAGTCATAGAGATAGAGCATTTTATTACCTGCTGTTTTGAAAAACTCATTCAGACCGGTCTCAGACATAGCGCGCACCGGATCCTGATCGGGATCGCTCATCATATCCATTAAGGCTATTTCTTCACCTTTATCCCAATCATCGTTGCTGTCATAAAAAGAAGCCATTTCCATTCCCGAAAACTTAAAAGCTTCGATTATGGTATTGTGCAAGTCCAAAAATGTAGACGTTTCCTCGATCTCTATATCCCGAAATACGTCTTCACGATTATCTAATAATATGCGTATGTGAAAAATTCTCATAAAATGAATAATTTGCAAAGCTACGTAATAAGAATTGCAATAAGGAAAAATTGCTTTCTAGTCATGGTTATGTTATAGCTTTTATTTAATCCATTCGGGTTTTAGAGATCGGAGAGCCTTTCGGTAATCTGGAATGAGTATATAAAAGTCTAATTCCTCTCATCGTTAGGTTTTGCGGTTTTTCCACTTTTTAATTAGGTCGGAAATTTGGAAATAATTGGGGACTGAGAGGGTCAGGAAAAATACAACACATTGTTACTTTAGTCTACAGTTTATTGTTGCCAAATATTGGCCTTGAAATGTTATAACACTGGTAATCAGAATTTTAAAACAGTTTAAATAAAACGGTATAGTTCATGTCTTATCTAAGTCAGAATCAATTAACGAATTAGAAAATTCTAACAATAACAAAAGTCATTATGAAAAAGTCAATAATCGTATTATCAACAATGTTTCTTCTTGCTGTAGGTACAGCTAACGCTCAAACCGAAAAAACTGAGCCGGCGAAGGTACAGCAAACTGAGCGAGTTCAGGATGAGAAAAAAATGGAAATTAAGCAAGATGCACTTCCTGCAAAAGTTCAGGAAACGCTTAAATCTGATACCTATAAATCTTGGGAAGTTTCAAAAGTATATGAAACCACCAAAGGAAAAGCTAAAATGTATGAAGTTGTTTTAATGAATGGAGAGAAAAAAGCAACTTATACGTTTGATGCTGAAGGAAAGACAATCGGATAATTAGATTAATTTCCAATTTACCAGTGAAGAGGGTCGAACATCATGTTCGACCTTTTTTTTTGTGCCCAAATTAATTCTTTGTAGTAACTTCGAATCTCAGTTTTGACTATGGAAAAAATACTTGTAATCGAAGATGATCTTACTTTTGTAAAAACCCTCCAGGCTTATTTGGGTAAGCTGGGCTATGATGTGCACTTCGCTTCCAGAGCGGCAGATGGAGTGGCAAAGGCAAAAGAAACTAAGCCAGATCTCATCTTATTAGATTATCGGTTGCCCGATGGGAACGGAATAGAAGTAATGGGTGATTTGAAAAGTATTGATTCAAAACCTCAAGTTATTCTGATGACAGGTTTTTCTGATATTCGGACCGCTGTTAAGGCAATGAAGCTGGGTGCTTTCGATTATATTACGAAGCCGGTAAATCCCGATGAACTAAAATTGCTAATTGAAAAGGCTCTTAATAGGAAATCTGAGAAGTCGGGCGAATCAAAAAATGTGCAATCCGTTTCTAAGCCGCAAAAGTTTGACCAGCAATCAGAGTATGTTCAGGGAACCAGCATTCAGGCCAAAACCCTTCATCAACATATAAATTTGGTAGCCCCAACCGATATGTCGGTATTGATTTTGGGTGAGAGCGGTACAGGGAAGGAATATGTGGCTAGAAGCATTCACACAAATAGCAAGCGAAGCAAAGGTCGCTTTGTAGCTGTAGATTGTGGGGCTCTTTCAGAAGAGTTAGCGATCAGCGAGCTGTTCGGTCATGTAAAAGGTGCTTTTACGGGAGCACATGCGAATAAGGTGGGACAATTTGTGGAAGCTAAAGGCGGAACACTTTTTTTGGATGAGGTAGGTAATTTGAGCTATGAAGTTCAGGTTAAGTTGCTTAGGGCTTTGCAGGAGCGTATCATTCAGCCATTAGGCTCAAATACTGACATCAAAGTTGATGTGCGCATCATTACAGCAACGAATGAAAATTTGCTTGATCAGGTGCGTGACGGTAACTTCAGAGAAGATCTTTACCATCGTATTAATGAGTTCAAAATTCAGGTTCCGGCATTAATTGAGCGGAAGGATGATTTTTGGGAATTCACTGAGTTTTTTAGAAAAAATGCAAATGCTGATTTGAGTCGCGAAGTGGAAGGATTTGATGATGACGTAATGGAAATTTTCAATTCCTATTCTTGGCCCGGAAACCTGCGGGAATTGCGGAATGTAATAAGACGTGCCGTATTACTGACACAGAACTCAGAAGTGGTTACGTCTGATACTTTACCACCCGAGATGAAGCTTAGTTCTGAAACTAAGACAGTACACGGATCGAGTCCGTATGATCTTAAAGCCCAGAAGCAAAATTCAGAGCGTGAAATGATTGTGAAGACTTTGGAAGAGGCTAAATTTAATAAGTCGAAGGCTGCCAGACTGCTTAACATAGACCGTAAAACACTCTACCTTAAAATTAGCAAGTATCAAATCGACGCTTAATTTAGATAGTTTCTAGTATCTCTTCCAATTCTTGTCGTAGATTGCCTAATCGTTCTTTTGATTCTTTGGTATACTGCCCGGTTTCTATTTCTGACTCAATTTGCCTAAAACCAGAGGCTAGTGTGGTGAACTCAAAAAACGCGAGCCTACCCGATAAGCGATGGACAAGTTCACGGATAGGTTTTTCATCTTCGGCTAAAAGAGCTTTTTCCAGATCTGAATTATCCTTATGACAATCCATCTTAAATTGAGCCAGTAACTCAGCTCCAAGCTCCGCATCTCCAAATGTGAGTTGATCAATTTTTGCTTTCATTGTATCAGCCGTAGATGACTCCACGAGTTCGTCTATTTTACTATAACCAACCAGTCCCAACAAATCTTTTGCTTTAAATGGTTTCGGTAAATAGAAGTCGAAACCATCTACCGTTTTTTCTTTCTCTTCTATGCTGAATACATTGGCGGTGACCGCTACAACAGGCAGTGCTGGTTGAATGCTTTTCAATTTTTGGCATAGTTCAGCGCCCGTCATTTCAGGCATTCTGAAATCGACCAGAGCAATATCGAATTCCTGATTTTTAGAAATTTCGATTGCCGCCAGGGGAGAGGTTTCTGCGACTACGTCGAAGCCGTGATCCACTAATATTTGATTCGTTAAATTCAAAATTGTTTCATCATCATCTACCACGAGAATTCTCTGCTTTAATGGATTTAACTCAGTTTCGCTTACCAATTCCGGAGTTTCAGGTACAGGGAGCGTAATTAGACTTACACTGAATTTTGTTCCTTCATTTTTTTTACTCTCCACAATCAGGTCACCGTTGTAAGCCTCCACCAGAGCTTTTGTAATGCTCAGACCCAATCCTGTTCCATTCGATGCATGCGAAGGTGTGCCGGCTTGCTCAAATTCCTGAAAAACTGATTTTAACTCGCTTTCTGTCATTCCTATACCACTATCTTCTACAGTGAAAAATATAAGGATGCCAGAATCCTTACTCTCTGTTTTGGCATAGAGTTTTATGAAACCGTTGTCTGTGAATTTTATAGCATTACCTAATAAGTTATAGAGAATTTGACGCAATCTAAATGGGTCAATATAAATTTGGCTATGAACGATATTGGATTCAAAAAGTAAGCGAATATCTTTTTTAGATGCTTGAATATTCATGCTGTTTACAACTTCCGAAAGCAGTTTTTCGAAATCAACTGATTCTGGGTGTAAGCTTAATTTTCCAGTGGAGATTCTGCTAAAATCAAGCACTTGATTTACGATTTGAAGCAAGTGCTCACTTGATTGCTGTATAATTTCACTGTCGCGACTTTTGTCTTTAGCAAAAATCTTTTCAGAATACCCTAGAATATTTTGAAGGGGTGTGCGGATTTCGTGACTCATATTGGCTAAAAACCGCTCTTTTACTTTGCTCAGATTCTCGGCTCGTTCTTTTTCTTCAACGAGTTGTAATCGGTAATACTTTGCTTTTAAAAGATCACTTAATATTCTCAAAACCAAAAAGGTTGCCAAAATCCCGAATATTCCTAACACCAAATACATTTGAGCGAGGGCATCTTGCATTCTTTTATTGGCAGCCTCCGATTCTTTTTGGATTCTAGCGAGCTCAACCTCTTCAGTATTCCGCAGCAAAGTCAAAATAAAGTTCTGAATGCGTGCATTGTACTGTACAATCTCAATCTCAGCCTGGCTTACTTTGCGCTGTGTGAAAGCCAGCCCGCGTTTTATATCTTTTATAATAATGTCTGCTTTTGCTTTCGAAGTGTCCGCTTTGGCCAAAGGAACCGTATCTCTTTTAATAAATGTTTCCTCAATCGTGTCAAGAGGTTCCGGTTCGTACTGTACCTCTTCGTCATCGCTTCCGCCAAATACTCTTTGAAAGATATTTTTTTTCTCTTCTTTAACCGGCTTTTCAACTTGCTGAGGTGGAGCCGGAATCCGTCGGGTGGATTTATATGTGGTCACTACATCCGCATCACGTAAAATTTCATCGGCAGTAATAAGATTACTAAGAGAGTCAAGATTTTTTCGCAGCATCGGTTGCTCTGCTCTTTTATAAGCCCGGTAGAGCAAGAGCTGTTCATTCTGCTGCTCGAGCATTGCTTTGACACTATCCAGTAAAAAAAGCTCTTCCTCACTAAAAGGAACCGCCTGCATAGTGCTGTCTATCAAATTATTCAGAGAGTCATTTTTGGCGTAATATGCTTCCGAATCACCGTCAGCATCCGCAAGGAGCGGAGCCTGATAGTTTCGTTCAAAATCGCCATACTCAGTGTAGATAGCACTTAGGGCTTTGTTTTTTTTATTGGTTAAAGACAATCTTGAAATACTCTCGGTAACTTCCGAAAAAGTAAACTTGGTGATGTAGACAGCCGCCACTAAAAAAAGAATAGATAGCAGCACTGCTACCAAGACCTTTTGGCCTATTGTTTTCGATGCGTAATTAGCGACATTTTTATTCATGGAATGATTAATCCGCTAAAGATAATATGGAAAACATGCTTTGATTAAAAAGTAAGTGTTAAACCATTCTCAACTCCGTAAATAAATTTTGTGATCGGAATAATAGGCTTGTCTTCATAAGCCATGGAAACACTTGTTGTAAATGAGAGAAATTCAGATATTTTAAAATTGAAATTTGAGCTGGAGCTTAGGCGATTTCTTGCTGCTTCTATTGCGTTGTCGTAACCTACCTGGTAGTAAAAGATTGTATTAAAATTTACAGTTTCAGTTATATCCCATCTCAGGATTATGTAAGAGCTTAACTTCAACATGTCCTTATTCTGTACCCCTTCACTATTAATATTTTGCCATATCTCTTTTTCATACATGGGGCCTGTACCTATTGCGCCTAGAAAATTATCAGATTGAATTACTCTCCACCGTATTCCACCACCTAGAATATAACGATCTGAAAGTCCCCTGAAATTATCATATTGCATCTGCCCGAAAGCCTCGTGACTTAACTTCTTTTCGTAATTAAAATTAACCCGGAGATGCAGATATCCATTATTCAGAATAGGTTCGCCATTGTTTTCGGTATAGGCCAACTTACCCAGAACAATATACGCATGCTTTTTTGGAGCAAAAACAGCGTTCAGGTCATTTGAAAGTGAAGCGAATCGGGCTTGGTCTTCTTTGCTGGCACTACGGTTGTAAAAGTTGAATTTCGTTTCAAAATTAATTGTGTAGGCTTTGCCATCTTCAATGCTGTCGATTCTGGCCTTTTCAATGTTTAGTATTTGACCAAACGCTGCATCATTACCAATTAGAAAAGTTATTAAAAGGCAATAAAGGTATTTGAGATTATTCATTCTAATAAGAGTAGTAGCTAAATAAGTCAAGGTTGTTTAAAGCTCAAAACCCGCATGTTTTGCACATACGGGTTTTGAGAATGCGGATTCAATCAATTCAATTTACTGTAATGAATAACATGCGCTTAATTTGATGTAACCGTTGTTTTGGTTTTCATTTCGAGTGGAATGGTCATTCCTTCAGGCATCTGATCATTAGCGGCAAGACTAATACTTCCTACTATTTCGTCATTTATTTCAGCAGAAGTAATAAAACCTGTACTCACTTCCATGTCAAAGGTGCCTGTTCGTGTACCTTCTAGAAAGAAAGTAGCCGGCATTCCCTGAATTTCGGTTGAGCCATTTTCCGGGTCAACAGACATATCAGCACTAACCGTAATTTCAGCAATACCTTTGTCAATACTTTTTAAGGTAAAGGTATTTTTTACGATCAGAGGTAATCCTGATGATGTATACTGCTCATTGTTCCACGTAGAACCAACTTTCACTTCAGATTCCGGCATAATTGCAGTGAGCATTTCCAAATTCTTTGCCAAACCTGCGTCTCCAAAACCGGCAGAGATTTGTTCATTGATCATGCTCGCTTGTTCGCCAAGGCTTGAAGTAGCTGAAGTTATTATTTCTTCCAATCCGGTTACCTCCTTAATTTTTCCCTTCATTCCAATCTGCGCTTCAAACTTCTTATCAACCAATGATGAGAATATGGTAGACATAGGGTCAACGGCGGCAAGCGATGCAGTGTCTGATTTAAACTCTTGAGCTGAACCACCCTGGTCTACACTCATCTCAATACTATCGTACCATATAGAATAGGTATTTGCGTTTTCGCCTGCTTCTTTTACCTCCATTTTAGTTTCCGCAACAGCCGATTGTTTTACCAACTGCTCGTTGCCCATTATGGTTTGCTTCGTTTCGGTCATCATAACCGTTTTTTGCGAATATACTTTACCCTTTTCAAGGTTAAATTTTAAATCAACTTTCTTGGCCATCGGCGAAAAAGCCAATGCCACAGTAGATAAACCTAATATCAATTTCGTTTTCATATACTTTTCTTTTAGCTGGACAAAGAACTAAAAAATAATTGGCGATAAGAAAATTTACTACCAATCATATTGATTCTAAGAATCTGCAACCATACTAGCATCTAAATAACAGTATGAGCGGGACTCGTTAAAATATTTTGTGAATGTTAGTCTGACGCCGACATTCACATAAAAGGTGTTGTTCTTAGTCTTAAATATTATTTGCGTCTGTATTCTTAATCATGTTCATTAGCCCAAATTCGTAGGGTCTATAAATAAATATGTTGCTCAAATCGGGACCAGTACTAACCTTTGCACCTCATTAGATTCAATTCTAGTCTATAGCTTCATCAACCGTATAATTGATTAATTTTCCCCTTCACTAAAATTGCAGAGGAGCTCATCCGAACAGGTGAGAATAAAAAATGTATCGTCGGTTTCTTATATCAGTCTAAAACCTGCGACAATCAGTTTTCTACACGGCCTAAATGAGGTCTATCTAAATAGCCAAATTCCTGTTCTTCTTCAAATTCTTCTCCCTCAAAGGTTCCGTGTTTTAGCACGCTGTATACCATTCCGATGATTAGAATGGGTGAAAGAATAAAAATTAATAGTCCTACGGCTGGAATAATTCCAAATGAGATAAAGACAACATATACCAGAAATAAAGCTGAAACGATAGATATAGCTATTTCATCCTTTTTCATGATAATAAAACAAGATAATAGCATGATTGTTTGGGAAAAATAGATTTTGAAAATAACGCCGGTTTCCACTACCTCCGTATCTTAGGCCCTGTGAAGTACAAAGTAGATTTAGCAGATTCGTTAAGGATAAAGCATCAATACCTCGGTTTCCTGGCCACACAAATGCCTGCTTTGACCGAATCTTTTTCTATAGAGCCTTTCAGAATTTCGTTTGGCAATCTACTATCAGCCCCTGAAAATATGCCATCGAGAATTGTTTTGGGTAAAAGAGCCGAACATTTCTTACAACAGGCACTTTCACAATCTAAGGAATACGATCTCCTGGCCTCTGGAATTCAGCTTATATCTGACGGGATTACGCAAGGAGAGTTAGATTTCCTGATCTATTCACATTTAGATGATAAGTGTTATCACGTTGAAATGGCTTATAAGCTTTACCTTTTTGATGAAAGCGCTTCTCACGAATCAGGAAATTGGGTTGGCCCTAACAGACGCGACTCGCTGAAGCTAAAATTAGAAAAGCTGCAAAATTCCCAGTTTCCAAAGTTCTATTCTCCTGTTGCAAAGAAGTATCTTGAAGAGCTCTCAATAGATTCTGACGCGGTGGTGCAAAAACTCTATATGCCAATGCAACTTTTTATTCCTTACAGGAGTGGCATGGAGCTATCCGAAATGCACACGGCTCCTGATGGCGAATGGCTTAGCATTGGGCATTTCCTTAAAGAAAGCTGGGATCGATATTTATTTTTCGTTCCCGAAAAGCAAGACTGGTTTGTAAATCCAAAGCATGGAGAAATTTGGTTAGAGCTAGATGAAGTATTGCCTCAAATCTTTGAAAAACTCGCAATAATGCGCTCGCCTATGGTTTGGATGAAAATGCCATCGGGGTTTTCGAAAAAGTTGTTTATTACTTTCTGGTAAGGCTTGTAATCAATCTTTAGTAAGCTTAGCTCTTACGCTTTTCCAGGCTTCGGTAAGTTCCTCCTTAACATTATGAATCGTTTTTGAACCATCTTCTTTTGCTCTTGAGATTTTGGTTTCCAGTTCGTCGAGTTTATCGCCGACTTCACTTTTTTTCTCTTCCCATTCTTCATCCGCTTCCATGGCTCCAAGATGAAGCTGTAGTTTCAATAAGTCGAATTTGGAACGCCAGTTGTCCAATTTTTCTTCCGTTTTATGAGCCAGCTCTTTTATTTCGATAGATGTATTGCTTTTTAATTTACTCACTTCATTCTGCGCATGAGCCAAGGCTGTATTAAGTTTTGAGCGCTGATCCTGAATTTCTTCTTTCGTTTCGGCTTGTGCCAATGCCGCTTGCAATTCGAGCTCTTCCATCCGTGTTTTTAATGCCGTAACGTTCTCCGATGAAAACGATGAGAATTTGGCCTTGCTTTCCTTTGCCCAAAGAGCGATTTGCTTTTTCTCTTCGTTAAACTTTTCCGAAGCTTCTTTACCGCCCAGGTTTAGCTGGATTCTTAACTCATCCGCTTTCTGCTTCCACTTTTCTAATAAACTCAATTTTTCTTTAGTCATGGCGATGCACTTTATTCATTTGTTTTAAATTTAAACCGAGAAATCAAAAATTGACCGATTCAATTATTTATAGTTTAAGGCTATTTGGTTAAATTTAATGTTTTTAATCTATTTCTCTATGAATATACAGGCTGAAACAGTCGATGAGTATCTGAAAGCCATTCCCAAAGAAAGGCAACCCGCTTTTAATGAATTAAGAGAAACGATTAAGAGAAATATTCCTGAGGGTTTCGAGGAATGTCTGAATTATGGTATGATTGGTTATGTAGTGCCTCATAGTATATACCCACCCGGTTATCATGTTAATCCAGAGCTACCATTGCATTTTTGCAGTATTGCATCTCAAAAGAATTATATAGCGCTTTATCACAGCGGTATTTACGCTTCTCCAGAACTAAATGACTGGTTCGTCGCTGAGTTTAATAAGATGTCGAAGTATAAACTGGATATGGGAAAAAGCTGCGTGAGATTTAAAAAAGTTGATTCTATTCCTTTAGATCTCATTGCGCGGCTTATGCAAAAGGTTTCTGTAAAAGAATGGATAGAACTCTACGAAAAACAGAAATTGAGATAATAACCATTTTTAATCTTGTTTAACTGTTTGTAAATGAGGTCTTAATATAATTTGTGAATCTTTAATTCCTTTCTCTGTCTTTTGCATCGGGCTAAAAGCCCTCACTTCTGTCCTGTTTTTTTCACCCATTGAGGGGGGGTGTTTTAACGGTATTTGTCTTATATGTTTTTTAGAGAGAATCTGTTTTTCTAAATTCGGAGTGAGATTAGAGAAGATGAAACATAAATAATCAATGCATGAGCACTGCTGTAACGAAAAATAACGATGCGATTAAACGTGAGAAATTTATCTCTAATTTAAAGAACCTGCGAGAAAAACTCAATGACGGGGATATTACTTTCAGGGAATTAAAAGCTACTTATTTTAGTATCAATTTAGACTATATAAGGCTTTGCGAGGTTACACAAAACGGGAGCTATTTTCCATCGCGAAATTGCGATGTGAAAATGAAGGCGTGTACTGAGGAAACCCAATTTAACCAGACGTTGAAAATTGTTCGGAATCGTATAGATGAAATTATTACTAGTTTGGTTTAATAAATATATCATCGATAAAAACTGAATGCTTCTCAGCCTAAGGTAACTTGTGTTCTTTCTGGTTTTTGCATTGTTTTGGTATTCAGGCTAATTGATCATGTTCTCAAATATTTCTTCTTCTTTAAAGATAGCCTTTCGGCAATATTAATTGAAAAAGCTAAAGATGCTCTGGAACGCTTTTGAAATAAAGCAGTAGCTCAGAATAATTCTAAAACTGACGCCAAAGGGATATTTTTGTGCCTCATTTATCTGCTTCGCGTTTTTATTCCCAGCACTCCCAAAATTCCTCTAGTCACCTCGCGTACAAATGTTCGCGTTACAGAGCTTGCCATTACTTTCTCAAAGGTGCTCTTGGTTTGTCTCGTTATTCTAGTGGTAGTTCTCTTTTCTTCTATTTCTATTTTTTCGTTTTCCTCAGCAGCTTTGTTGAGCTTGGCAGTCAGAATTTCATATGCACTTTCCCTATCAACTTCGGTATTGTATTTAGAGGTTAGCGTGCTACTTCGTATCAGCTTGCTAATTTCATTTTCGTCTAATACATCCATTCTCGAAGACGGAGCCTTCAATAAAGTGTGCACAAGAGGTGTTGGAATTCCTTTCTCATTAAGCAGAGTTATTAAAGCTTCTCCAATTCCCATTTGCGTTAGCACTTGATCGGTCTCGTAGAATTCGGAAATTGGATAATTCTCAGAAACTTTTTGAATGGACTTTCTATCTTTTGCTGTAAAAGCACGAAGCGCATGTTGCACTTTCATACCGAGCTGGCTCAATACCTCGTCTGGAACATCCGTGGGTAGCTGTGTGCAAAAGAAGATGCCCACACCTTTGGATCTTATAAGTTTAATGATGGTTTCAATTTGATTTAGTAAAGCTTTTGAAGCCTCTTCAAAAAGAAGGTGAGCCTCATCTATGAAAATCACGAGTTCGGGTCTGTCTGAGTCTCCTCTTTCGGGAAACCGCTCATAGATTTCCGCTAGCAGGCAGAGCATAAAAGTGGAAAATAATTTTGCCTTACTCTGCATATCTGCTAGTCGGATAGTACTTATATAACCTCTTCCGTTTGGATCAAGTCGCAATAAGTCATCTACATCTGTACTTACTTCACCAAAAAAGGTAGAGGCGCCCTGCTGCTCCAATTCCAGTAGCCTGCGCATAATAGCGCCGATACTACTCGTGCTCACCAATCCATATTTCTTTTGAACCTCCTCTTTTCCGTCTCCGGAAATATATTGAAGTGCAGCTCTAAAGTCTTTTATATCTAGTAACGGATATTTATAGTCATCACAATATTTAAATACCAGTGCAACCACTCCCTCCTGAGTATCATTGAGTCCCAGAATTTTGCTCAGTAGTACGGGGCCAAATTCACTAATAGTAGCTCTAAGGCTCACACCTGGCTCTTCTGAAAGACTAAACAATTCTACTGGAAATGCGGTTGCTTTCCATTCCATACCAATATGCTTGTGGCGCTCATCAATCTTTGGATGTGGATTTCCGGCGGCAGCCAATCCGCTTAAGTCTCCTTTTATGTCCATGAGCAACACTGGCACACCTGCCTCAGACAATCCTTCTGCAATTACCTGTAAGGTCTTGGTTTTTCCGGTGCCGGTAGCTCCGGAAATCAATCCGTGGCGGTTAAACATTTTTAAAGGAGCCTTTACCTGGGTGCCATTCACAGGTTCACCATTGAAGATTCCGCATCCTAATAATACAGAGTCGCCCTTGAAGGTGTATCCTTTTGAAATCTCCTCCGAAAACAGAGCCTTTTTATCTGACATATTCGTTTATTTTCTGAGGGGTAAATATATAAAGGATTAAAGGATAGAATAGCCCATCAAAATTATGCAATTACAATTAAGGGCAAAGGCGGGGCGCGGGTCACGGTTAACATTTCCACAGCTGACTGAGGCTTACTCTCTGGTTCCGCAGCTTAACCGTCAATCCAAATTATATGCGAGTGACTCAATTCTTTGGTACATCATTTCTTATATCTTTGACGAATTCCAAAATTATACTTTAATGAAAAAGAATTTTTTAAAATTATCCTTCGCTATTTTCGCTGTAGCTACGCTCGTGGCCTGCGGTGATCAGAAATCTAAAGAGTCAGAAAAATCCACTGAAGAAACAACAGAATCTTCCGATGATTTTCAATACATGACCGAGCAATTTGCTGATATTAAAATCATCAGATATCAAATTCCTGGCTGGGAAGAACTTTCATTAAATGACAAAAAACTTGCCTATTACCTATCGCAGGCTGGTCTTGCCGGTAGGGATATGATTTACGACCAGAATTACCGCAATAATCTGGCAATCAGACGCACGTTGGAAGATGCTTATGGGAAATTTGATGGAGATAAAACTACAGATAATTGGAAAGCGTTTGATACGTATATGAAGGAAATATGGTTTGCTAATGGTATACATCACCATTACTCGCATGTCAAGTTTCAGCCTGAATTTTCGCGTGAATACCTGAGCGAAGTGCTAAGCAAGACAGGCGGTGAAATGAGTGACGAACTACTGACCGTAATTTTCGACCCTACTGTTGACGCGAAGAAAGTGAGTAAGGATGCGGATAAAGATATTGTTTTAGCTAGCTCTGTAAATTTTTACGACCCTAAAATTACACAGGAGGAAGTAGAAGCTTTTTATGAAAAGAAAACTTCCGAAGGCGATACTGACAGACCATTGTCTTATGGGCTTAATTCAAAACTTGTAAAGGGCACAAACGGAGAAATAAGCGAGAAGGTTTACAAAATAGGAGGTATGTATAGTGAAGCTTTGATTGAGGTCGTAAAATGGCTCGAACTGGCTCAGGGTGTTGCCAATAATCCCAAGCAGGCCGAGGCAATTGGCCACTTAATTGAATATTATAAGACCGGTGACCTGAATACATGGGATGAGTTTAATATTGCCTGGGTAGAAGATACAACTAGTGTCGTAGACTTCATTCACGGTTTTGTTGAAGTGTACAACGATCCTCTGGGCCATAGTGGTTCGTACGAAAGCATTGTGCAAATAAAAGATCTCGACGCGAGTCAAAAAATGAAAGTACTCAGCGAAAATGCCCAGTATTTTGAGGATAATTCATCTATCATGGACGAGCATAAAAAGCCAAATGTTGTAGGAATCAGTTACAACTTCATTAATGTAGCCGGCGAAGCTGGAGATGCATCGCCAAGCACACCCATTGGTGTGAATTTACCCAATGCCAATTGGATTAGAGCAGAACACGGTTCAAAATCAATTAGCCTTGGAAATATTGTATCGGCATATTCAAAAGCTGGAACTTCTGGGTTTTTGGGAGAGTTTTCAAATGATTCTACTGAAATTCAACTTTCAAAAAAATATGGAAAACAAGCAGACAAGCTACATACAGCGCTACATGAAGTAATAGGTCATGCAAGTGGAAAGATTAACAAAGGTGTAGGAACTCCTAAACAAACACTTAAAAATTACGCATCTACTATCGAGGAGGCGAGAGCAGACCTTGTAGCATTGTATTACATGATGGATCCTAAACTTATTGAAATAGGTGTTATGGATGATCTGGATGTTGGTCGACACGCATACGACGATTACATAAAAAATGGATTAATGCTTCAGTTGCGCAGACTAAAGCCGGGCGATGTAATAGAAGAAGATCACATGCGTAATCGTCAATTAGTTGCAGCATGGGTTTTTGAAAAAGGCGAGAAGGACAATGTTATCTCCAAAGTGAAAAGAGATGGAAATACATACTTTGAAATCAACGATTACGATAAGCTTCGTGTTCTTTTTGGTGAGCTCCTTCAAAAGATCCAGCGTATTACGTCTGAAGGGGATTTTGAAGCTGCTAAGGATTTGGTAGAAACATATGGGGTTCAGGTTGATCCTGAAATACACGCTGAGATGCTAGCGCGATCAGCTAAATTTGATAGCGCGCCTTATGGCGGATTTATTAACCCATATTTGGTTCCCGTGGAAGAGGATGGTAAAATCACTGATATCACGGTAGAATACCCCGATGATTTTGCTGGTCAAATGTTGCGATATGCAAAAGATTACACATTCCTGCCTGCTGAAAATTAAGTAGGTCCAGGATTTTTAATGAAAATTAGTTCTATTAAAAAAGGCGACTCATCATTGAGTCGCCTTTTTATATCGTAAGTACAATAAACTTTTAGTTAAGCATAAAGAGACTCATTCATTAAATGGATAAACCAAATATCGAAGTAGGCTCTAAAGCTTAATTATCGGTGGTTTAAAAGTTCATTAAGAACTTTTCTTGTTTAACTTTTTAAGCTTTCCTTCTACGGATGAGATTATTCCATCAGCTTTGGAGCTCATCGAAGACATTGCTTCATCGAGTTTGCGATCAAAATCGTGCTTTTTCTGTTCTACAGTTTTAGCCATTTCATCTTTAGCATGTGAGAGACGCTCAGCCATATCATGACTTGCATCATCTACTTTATGCTTAATTTTTTTTCGTGTTTTCGTACCCTTTTCAGGAGCATATAAAATCCCTAGTCCTGCGCCGATTGCGGCTCCGGCAAGAAGGGTTAACAGTGCTTTTCCTTTATTAGACATATTCATGAGTTATAGGTTAATATCAATACTATAATAAATATAAATTTTAATTTTCTTAATATTATGACAATTATCAAAGCAAATTGTTCTCACAATAGATCATAAACCTGCTTTGCTATCTCAATTTCTTCATTGGTAGGGATAACCAGCACCTTAACTTTTGAGGTCTCAGAATTGATTTCACGAAGACCGGATGCTATATTTTCATTTTTAGCATTGTCGATATCAATTCCCAATCCGTCCATATCACGGCATACCATTTTACGAAGCAGTGCGGAGTTTTCACCAATCCCGGCAGTGAATATAATGGCATCTAATCCATTCATAGCAGCCGTATAAGCACCTATGTATTTTTTAATGCGATAGGCATTCATATCAAGTGCAAGCTGGCAGTCAGCATTTCCCAACTCGGCAGCCGACTGTATGTCGCGCAAATCATTAAATCCGGTAAGGCCGAGCATACCACTTTTTTTAGTTAGGAGATTGTTTACGTCATCTAAATTGTAACCCAGAGTATTAATTAGATGAAATATTATGGAATGGTCGATATCACCACTTCGCGAACCCATAATTAATCCATTTGCCGGAGAAAAGCCCAGACTGTGATCTACACTTTTCCCATTTAAAATAGCGGTCATACTACAACCATTTCCCAGGTGGATGGTGATCAGTTTCAGACCTTCTTTCTGCAAGTATTCAGTGGCCTTTTCTGAAACATATTTGTGGCTAATGCCATGAAAACCATAAACCCGGATGCCGTGCTCTTCATAAAGATCGGTAGGAATGGCGTATTTACGCGCCTTTACCGGCATTGTTTGGTGAAAGGCAGTATCAAAAACGGCAATTTGCTTTGCTTCCGGAAAGAGTTGCTCAGAAACGATAATTCCTTCCAGATTGTTTGGATTATGCAAGGGTGCTAAAACAGAATTAGCCTTAATTACCCTTTTAACCTCTTCGGTTATAATCGTAGTTTTAGAAAATGAATCACCACCGTGAACCACCCTATGACCGACTGCGTGTATTTCGCTGACATCTGTTATAAAGCCGTTTTCTATATCTAGTAAAAATTCTCCGATTTTCTGCAGACTATCTTTATGAGAAACCTCACCCTGTTGTGCTTTTACTTTTATAGTTTCAGATTTGTGCTTTAATACAGTTTGTTCTGAGCCTATTCGGTCTACCATTCCCGAGCAAATAACCGTTTCTGAAGGCATTTGTATAAGTTGGAACTTTATGGAAGAACTTCCGGCATTTAAAGTAAGAATATTCATATCAACTTTTTGAATGGCTATTGGTCAAGCGGCTTTTTAACCGATTAAACTAATTAAAATCCCTGTGCCTGAATGGCAGTAATGACCACAGTATTAAAAATATCTTCTACGGTACACCCGCGGCTCAAATCGTTAACGGGTTTATTGAGACCTTGCAGCATTGGGCCAATAGCCAAAGCACCGGTTTCGCGTTGCACCGCCTTGTAGGTGTTATTTCCGGTATTCAGGTCTGGAAATATAAAAACGGTCGCTTTACCTGCCACTTCAGAGTTTGGTAGTTTGCTCAAGCCCACCTTTACATCGACGGCCGCATCGTATTGTATTGGGCCTTCAATCTTTAAGTCAGGACGTTGCTGCCTCACTATTTCGGTAGCCTCCCTTACATGATCCACATCAGCACCAATTCCTGAAGTCCCAGATGAATAAGATAGCATGGCAATTCTTGGTTCTATGCCAAATGCTGTGCTTGAATCTGCAGAAGATATAGCGATTTCTGCCAATTGGGTTGCCGTAGGGTTGGGGTTAATTGCACAATCACCAAATAACACTACTCTATTCGGCAAGCACATAAAGAATACGGATGAAACTACGGAGACACCTGGCATAGTCTTCACAAATTGTAAGGCCGGCAAAATTGTATGCTGTGTGGTGTGTATTGCACCCGAAACCATTCCGTCGGCATCTCCTTTCTGCACCATCATAGTACCGAAGTAAGAAACATCAGTCATCAAGTCTTTAGCCATTGTAAGATCTACATTTTTATGTTTGCGCATCTCGTACAAGGTGTTGGCATAATCTTTAAAGTGTGGAGAATCTATAGGGTTTACAATATTGACTTTGGTCAAATCAAGAGTAAGATCTAGTTTTTTCAGCTTTTCTTCTATTTGATTTTTATCGCCAAGTAAAGTGATCTCTACTGCATTTAAATCAATTAACTGCTTAGTAGCAATCAAGATGCGATCGTCACTTGATTCGGGTAAAACAATATGTTTTTTATGCGTTTTTGCTCGTTTTAATAAGTTGTATTGAAACATTCTTGGTGTAATACCATCTGTCCTAGAGGTGATTAAACGCTCAGTGAGTTCTTCTGTAGGAACATATGTTTCAAAATCGCTTATTGATATTTGAATCTTCTCCGTATTCTCAGCATACATTTTAGATTTAATTGCACCAATACTATTTGCGATAGCATATGTGCCTTCTTTAACAGAGATTATTGGCACTACAGCAGATAGTCCTTCGATTAACTTACAAATAGGCTCTTCAGGAATAATTCCGCCAGTAAGCACAATTCCAGAAATGTTTGGATAATTTACTGATTGATTCGCCTGAAGCGCTCCCAGAATAATGTCAGCTCTGTCGCCGGGAGTTATTACGAGGCCATTTTCTTTCAGATGTACCAGGTAATTGCGCAGCTGCATGGCCCCAACACTAAAGCCGTTAGCCTGATTATTTATATAATCGCTTCCAAAAAGTATTTCGCCGTTTAGGGTCTCCATAATTTCTTTTACAGAAGGGTTTGCTAAAAGCGGATTTAAGGGGATGGCGGCCACCAACACATCCGTGGGCATCTGTTTCCGAAGGCCTTCCTTTACAATCGAAACGTTCTCTTTTTGCACCTTATTGGCAATTACAGCCAACACCTGTACACCTTTGTCGTCAAAAGAATCGTATGCTATTTTTAAATTTCCTACCAGGCCATTTAAAGTTTTTCCTACGCCACTAGCTAAAAGAATGGCCGGAATACCAATGTTTTTGGCAATTAGAATATTTATATCAAATTCAATAAGTGTGCCTTCTCCCAGAAAACTGGTGCCTTCAACAAGGATAAAGTCAAACCTTTCTTCAATTGCTTTATACTTTGAAATAATCTCACCTATGATTTCATCATCACGATCCTCATTCTTCAGTTTAATTACTTCACTCCGCCTAAAGGCAAAAGCATCCTCATATGGGATATCCAGTTTGAAATACTTAGAGACTGTATTTATATGGTTATCAATACTTCCAGGCTCAGTGTCGTCAATAATCGGCCTGAAATAGCCTACTTTTGCCGCTCTTCCCAACAGAAGCTGCATTAGCCCGAGTGAAACAATTGATTTACCGCTGTTTGGCTCGGTAGTGGCAATGTAAACGGCTTTACTCATAGCTGATATGTTTTTATGAGTACAAATCTAGGAGTTTAGTTAAGATCAAGGCTTATTCTATTGATATGATTGGAAGTGTTTCGTGCTTTTCACATCTGCAAAAATTAAACGCCGTAATTCGCTGGCAAAAGGCAAGCAGGAAGCATAAATGGCTTACTTAAATAACAAAGCCAATGGAGGATGAAGGGTTTGGGAGCTTTAGTATTGCGGCCGCTTGCGAAGTAGAATACCCGCCATAAATATCAATTACGAATATTGCGGAAATGAATGCCCGATATTTAAAGGCGAAGTTGTTGAAATAATACATTTTCACTTCACTCTTGATAACACTTTTGATGGATGATAAAAAAGAGGGCAACTTCAAAACCGAAATTGCCCTCTTAATCGTGTTAGTTGATGCTTTTTATATTAAGCCTCTTTAATCATATGAATGTCTCTCTGTGGAAACGGAATACTAATTCCTTGAGCATCAAATGCTTTTTTAACTTTTTCGTTTAAGTTGTTGACTACACCCCAAAAATCAGAGCTTTTAAGCCATGCTCTCACATGTATATTTACAGAGCTATCGGCAAGTGCTTCTACAAAAATATCGTAAGCTGGTTCTTTTAGAAATTTCGATTCTTCCTCAACCAAGCCTTTTAGAATGCTCTTAGCTTTATCAATATCATCGCCATAACCAATTCCAAAGGTCATGTCCATTCTGCGCGTGTCGTGATACGAATAATTTTTTATTGCATTATTACTCAAATCTCCATTCGGTATAATGATTTCCTGATTTTGAGTAGTTGTGATATACGTGTAAAAAATTTGAATTTCATGAACTGTTCCCGAATGTGAACCAGTGTCGATAAAATCACCAACTTTGAATGGTTTTAGCAATAAAATCAAAACTCCACCTGCAAAATTGGCCAAACTTCCCTGCAAAGCAAGACCTATAGCCAAACCTGCAGCACCAAGTACCGCAATAAAGGAAGTAACCTGTACGCCAATCATTCCCGCTACCGAGATGATAAGCATAATTTTTAGTAGAGCGCTTATTATGGAACGTAAAAATGGTCGGAGCGATTCGTCTACATCCCTCTTCTCCATTGTCTTAGAGGCAACTTTAACGATTCGCTTAATTACCCATAATCCTATAAGTAGTACTACGATTGCTAATACAACGCGGCCACCATATACTACTATCAACCCCTTTATTTGGTCGAAATATCCCATTAATTTTTCCATACAATTTGGTTTTTTTTATCAAAAATAAGCCACAAAGATAAGAAACACATTTTGAACTACATAAAGGCATAAATGAATGTATTTGCCAGAAGGCTTTGTCAGATTAGATTGGCTACTGCTTCAGGAACTGTTGGGATGTTGAATTTAAAGCCTTCTTTTAGAAGTTTTTCAGGATATACATTTCTGCTTTTGAGCAAAAGCTCTGATTCAGTTCCAATCAATGCAGCACCAATTTCCAAAAGAGCAACGGGCTGGTTTAATCCAAAAGGAACTTTAGAATATTTTCGAATTAGCTTCATTAGTTTTTTGTTAGAAATAGGATTTGGCGCAGTAACATTGATCGCCCCGCTTAAACTCTCTTTTTCTATAATAAAATCAATGGCACGGCAAAAATCGTCGATATGGATCCAGCTTACTTTCTGATTTCCTGAGCCTTGATGACCTCCCAGACCTAATTTGGTTACAAACTTGAGTTTTGGAAAAGCACCACCATCTTTTCCCAACACAATTGATGTGCGAAGCGCCACTTGTCTCATTTCCGGTATGGTGCGAGCAAAAAAAGCCTTTTCCCATTCTTTGCAAATATTCATTGAGAAGTCATCACCGATTCTGCCCAAACCTTCTTTCATCAATTCTGTTTCTGCATGAATGTATGTCGTTGCACTGCTAGCGTTGAGCCAAACGCGAGGTTTCTTTTTTGCTTGAAAAATATAATCGTGTAAGGTGAATGTGGGTTGTATTCTTGACGACAGAATTGCCAGCTTGTTTTTCTCAGTATAACGGCAATCTACCGATTTACCACTGAGGTTTATAAGTACTTCGCTTCCATCAATTTCTTTGCACCAATTTCCGGTATTGCTTCCATTCCAGGCTATATCGCCTTTTTGTTTCGGTTTTCGGGTTAGTACGAGAACTTCGTGTCCTAAATTTTGAAAATGTTTTCTGAGATGAGAACCTAAAAAGCCTGATCCTCCTGCTATAGTGATTTTCATTATCTGATTGTTATAAGTATGATTGTTGCTAAAACAAGAAGCCTGTATCCTATCCAACTAGCGGTGACCCATTTTGAAATGCCAAGTCTTTCGCATCGGAAAAGGTGTGATTGGAGCATAATAAGTACTACGATTCCAAAAGATATAATGAGGTATGGACCACCAAATGAGAATAAATTCGAGATTAAAATAACAGGTATTATTAGGAGTGCTCCCAGAAAGGATACGCTGCTCATATTTCCAAGGTATTCAAGAGTTTTTCCGTTATAGGTTGTTCTCACTGCAAGTCCCTGCCAGGCTATTTGCCCAAAGCAAATGACATATTCCAAAAATGGAGAATACCCAATCCCCAGTGCAGCACTCAGCTTAGCACCGAAAATACTAAGAATAAAACCTGTGAAAATGGCTGTGGTAATGACATACGCCCAACGGTATCCTTTGTGAACGCTCGGTTCACATGAAAGTCCTTCAGTGGGTGTAGATGAGTATGCAATTACTTTCCGGTTGAAGGATATGAACCTGTATAGCTTTTTGAGCATGAAGTGGATAGGAGCGAAATTTAGAAAACGACTAAGCCATTCGCTTTTGTCTGCAATAATTTCAATGAAGGCATCAACTCCATACACCGTTTCGTTTGTATGCGTATCGATAAATGCGATTTCGCTTTTAGCTCTGTCCAGGTTAACTGACCAACAATATTCTTTCGCTGCATTTTGGTAAGGCGTTACGGTGTCAGAATCAATTAATTGCATTTTTTCGAACCCCTTACCGTATAACCGGCACATGGGGCAATCTGCATCTATTAGAAGTTTCTTATTTTTAATCATGACGGAAGTTTTAGAAATAATTGAAAGTTTAGGATTAAAAAAAAATCACGATAGTGTTTTTATCAGTTTTTTGAAAAAAATGTTGTCATTCATCTTTACCATAAGGTCACTTAGTTTATCTATTTGTTTTACAAATTCGTCCAGGTCATTCACGAGCTTTGAAAAATGAGCAATTTCCTCTTGGTTACCAGTGAGTTTTTCAGATTTAAACCTTTCTAAAAAACTTTGAATCGGTTGCAGCTCTCGTTTTTTTCTTTCGTTCACGATGTTTCGGGCTACATTCCAAATATCGTGGTTGGCAACAAAAAATTCTTTTCTTTCACCAATTTTATTCTGCTTCGTTACGAGTTTCCAATTACTGAGTTCACGTAGGTTAATATTTACATTTCCGCGGGAGAGTTGAATAGATTCCATTATGTCC
This sequence comes from uncultured Cryomorphaceae bacterium, assembly GCA_963748925.1. Taxonomy (GTDB): domain Bacteria; phylum Bacteroidota; class Bacteroidia; order Flavobacteriales_D; family Cryomorphaceae; genus Cryomorpha. Next base: position 402,801 of record CAVVKG010000008.1, read on the forward strand.
TCAGCGCTTAGCTGTTTGTTACTCGCTAATAACAGGGCGTGAATCTGAGCCATACTTCTCGGAATTCCCCAAGCACTCCCCAAGGCACCCCAGGTTTGAATAAACTCCATTTTCGCGTCTGTTACTTTCATAAGACAATATTAAATGAAATTTCTGAACTTTCAAAAAATATTGAAAGTTAAATTGGTTATGTTTATATGTTTTTGGAAATTTAACCCTGTGGGTGGTATTCCCACAATCAATACCCGTAATTTTACACTATAATTCAAGTTATGACGGAAATTGAAATAAAAAAGAAGGAAGAACTGGCTGAAGTTTTTGTGGAAGGGCAGAAGCTTGGGAGCTTTAACTCTCAGGAAATCTGGGACCTATCTGAGCAACTTCGTGATTTCGCCATTTCAAATTCTAATGATTTCAAGATTAATCCAGCTCAGGAAATTACGGTCGGTAAATGTACTTTTCACGTTCATCCCCTGAATTATCCCGACTTTTGGAATCTTGTCAATAAAGGCAATTGGGAACCTGAAACGTACGCGGTGTTCGATCGGTTTATAAAATCGGATACGGTGTTTATCGATGTCGGCGCATGGATTGGGTCTACCGCCCTATATGGCGCTCAGCTGGCAGCACAGACGCACGCCTTTGAGCCTGACCCGATTGCTTTTGGCGAGTTAAAAGCAAATAAGGAGGCCAATCGGGAAAAGGCTTGGTATAAAAATGTACACCTGCATCAAAAAGCGCTGGCCATAAAAACGGGTACCGCAAATCTGGGTAGTAAAAATAGTGGGGGAGACTCTATGAGCAGTGTGCTTTTTGCAGATGAAGACAAGAGTTGGAAAGTAGAGACAATTGATCTCAACAATTTCCTTGAGACAAAGGATTTGAACGAACATCCTCTTTTCCTAAAAATGGATATTGAAGGAGGAGAATACGAACTCGTTCCTACCCTCAAAGAGACCTTGAAAAAAACAAAATCAGCCTTGTTCTTATCGCTTCATCCTGAATTTTTACTCGAGTCTATTAGAAGCAAGACCAAAGGAAAATTTAAGGAAATAAAAATCAGAATTGAGTTTTACAAAAAGCACAAAAAGCTTTTCAAAAGTTTACCTTATTCAAAAGTCACTCATACCGACGGCCGACCATTTCAACTAAAAAAACAATTAGCAAAAGCACTACTATTAGGGAATTTTCCTCATACCGTTTTGGCTTCAAACTAATTGAATATTTGCTAATCTCTAGTAAACTTATCTAAAGAGGTTATGCGATTCAACCCTATTCGCGACTAGATTCTAGAGACTCGCGATTATTTTTTGTTCTCAACTGCTTTTTGAAGTGAGAATAGTTCATCACGAAGTCTGGCTGCTTCCATGAAATCCTGATCTCTGGCTGCTTTCTGCATTCTAGATCGCGTGATTTCGATTGATTTCTCTAGCTCCTCGGGCTTCATGTATTCCATTACCGGATCTGCTGCGATATTAACATCTGGCTCTGTATAATACCTCTTACCACCTTTTTTCTCTCTGTTGTTCTTAATTAAAGTAGATTTTTTACCTCCCTTTATTTGAGTAGGGGTAATGCTATTTTCATCGTTGTACTCTTTTTGCTTTATTCGACGTCTATCTGTCTCATCAATGGTTTGCTGCATGCTGTTTGTAATATTATCAGCATACATAATTACCCTTCCATTCACATTTCGCGCAGCCCTACCTACAGTTTGCACCAGTGATCTTTCACTTCGCAAGAAACCCTCTTTGTCTGCATCGAGAATTGCTACGAGCGATACTTCTGGCAAGTCCAGTCCTTCTCGAAGTAGGTTTACTCCAATCAGGACATCATAGATTCCTTCGCGCAGATCGTTAATAATATCAATCCGGTCAAGGGTGTCAACATCGCTGTGAATGTAACTGCACTTTACACCTGCTTTCGCGAAAAAGTTCTGTAGTTCCTCTGCCATTCTTTTGGTAAGGGTGGTCACCAGCGTTCGTTCATCTCGTTCAGTTCGTAAATTTATTTCTTCCAATAAATCATCTATTTGATTTTCACTCGGTCGCACCTCAATGATCGGGTCCAGCAATCCGGTAGGTCTTATAACTTGCTCTACGATTACTCCGCCCGATCGTTCTAATTCAAAATCGGCCGGCGTTGCACTTACATAAACAGTTTGATTTGTTAACGCCTGAAATTCATCAAACTGAAGCGGGCGATTGTCCATGGCTGCGGGTAGCCGGAATCCGTATTCTACCAAGTTTATTTTTCTGCTTCTGTCACCTCCATACATCGCTCGTATTTGTGGAACAGTTACATGACTTTCATCAATTACCATCAAGAAATCTTCTGGAAAATAGTCAATCAGGCAGAATGGTCGTTGACCCGGAAGGCGTCGGTCAAAATATCTCGAATAATTCTCAATTCCGGAGCAGTACCCTAGTTCGCGCATCATTTCCAAATCATAAGTTGTTCTTTCTTCAAGCCGCTTGGCTTCCAAATGGCGTCCTTGTTCCTCAAAGAAGTTAACCTGAGCTACCATATCTTGCTGAATTTCCCAGATAGCACTGTTTAAGGTCTCTTTGGTTGTTACAAAAAGATTAGCCGGATAGATATTTACAGCATCCAGCTCAGTAATTACGCTGCCACTCTCCGGATCGAAACTACTGATGGCATCAATTTCATCGCCAAAAAATTCCACTCGGATGCCGTAATCGGCGTAAGCCAGATAAATATCTACTGTGTCGCCTTTCACTCTAAATTTCCCTCTATCCAGTTCAAAATCATTTCGTGAGTAGAGGCTGGCAACCAGCAGGTGCAAAAAGCTATTTCGGGATACTAGTTCTCCTCGTTTTATTGGGATCACGCTCTTGTGGAACTCCGTAGGATTGCCAATACCGTAAATGCAAGAAACGGAAGCAACTACAATCACATCTCGCCGACCGGAGAGCAGAGCCGAAGTGGCGCTAAGGCGTAATTTTTCAATTTCCTGATTTATGCTGAGGTCTTTCTCAATAAAAGTATTGCTGGAAGGAATAAAAGCTTCAGGCTGATAATAATCGTAGTATGAAACAAAATACTCCACGAGGTTGTCCGGGAAAAATTGCTTGAATTCACCGTAAAGCTGAGCAGCCAGTGTTTTATTATGGGATAAAATAAGGGTTGGCTTTTTTATATTTTCTATCACATTTGCCACCGTAAAAGTTTTCCCAGACCCCGTAACACCCAGCAGTGTTTGAGCAATATCACCTTCTTTAAGACCTTCCACGAGCTGTTTTATAGCTTCGGGCTGATCTCCTGTGGGTTCAAATTCTGAAGTTAGCTTGAAATCCATCTTTTACTGTTACCTTTTTTTAACCTCTAAATAGGTCGTGTGATCAACATTTTCCATTTACATTTGTAATTAGCAACGTGAAATGGTAATTCGTCACTACAAAACTAATAACTATTGCCAGTGACTCAACCACTCATCTTATCAATAACTCAATAAGCGCTGATTATGTTTTTCAAAAGAATATTGCATTATCTCAATCCGGCCAACCTCTTCAAGAAAGGTGGTGATAATGTAAACCTGAGAATGATGCATGGTATAAATCGCATTTCAATATTTGTATTCTTAATTTGCCTCATTGTTCTCATTTTCAGGTGGGTTTCTTAGTATTTCGAATCAATGATTATTCGCATCGTAGAACTTAAAATCAATACAGAAAATTTGGACAAAGCCAGCGATTTATTAGCTGAAGCCTCATCAAAGGTCAGAGGAATGAAAGGATGTAGCCATTTGCATATCCTCTCAGATATCCGCAAAACCAATCATATAACCACGTATAGCTATTGGGATACGGAAGCCGATCTAGATGCATACCGGCACTCTGAAGTATTTAAATCGTTTTGGGGTGAAATAAAACCCTTATTTGCACTACCCGCAAGGGCCTGGAGCTCAAAAACACTTCACTATTTGCCGTAAGGGCCTGTTAAGATTTTTAAAAATTGACTTTTCAAAATATTTTGTTCATTACCGCTCCTCGAATGAGCCATTCGTGGCCTGCCAAAAAACGTATCTTTGACCGCTAAAACCAAAAGTGCCAATGTGGGCTCTATTATTTAAAGAAATCCGTAGTTTTCTCAGCTCAGTAATAGGTTATGTTGTAATAGCAGTGTTCCTATTGCTTACCGGTCTGTTTATGTGGGGTTTTCCCGGCAATCTTCAGGTTCTGGATCAAGGCTACGCTACCCTCGATACACTATTTTATGTCGCGCCATGGGTATTCATGTTTCTGGTGCCAGCCATAACCATGCGCTCTTTTTCGGAAGAAAAGCGCACGGGAACAATTGAGTTACTTTTCACAAGACCCTTAACAGACTATCAGATTATTCTTTCCAAGTATTTTGCTGGCGTTGTCTTGGTGATTCTGGCTTTGCTGCCTACGCTGATCTATTATTACAGCGTGGCAACCTTGGGAAACCCTGTGGGAAATATAGACCATGGAGGAACAATTGGTTCTTACTTCGGGCTGGTATTTTTAGCTGCTGGATTTACTGCTATCGGTACATTTGCATCTTCCGTAAGCGACAATCAGGTCGTAGCTTTTATTCTTGCCTTGTTTCTCTGTTTTGTTTGCTATAGTGGGCTAGAGCAAATCGCTTCGTTCGAACTTTTCGGTGCATTGGACAGGTTTGTTCAGGAACTGGGCATTGCTGAGCACTACGACTCAATGAGCCGGGGTGTAATTGATACACGCGATGTTGTTTATTTCGTTTCCCTTTCGGGGATATTTATTGTGCTAACCAAAGCTGTGCTTCAAAGCAGAAAATGGTCATGAAGAAACGAAAAGCTGAAAAATATCGGGTTTTATTAGAAGCTATTCTTGGAATAGCCCTTCTTGTGATGCTCGCTTACATAAGTACATTTGTTTTTGTGCGTTTTGACCTTACGGAAGAAAAACGCCATACCCTCACACCAACTACCATAGATTTGGTAGAATCTCTTGATGATGTCGTTTACGTAAAGGTGTTTTTGGAAGGTGATTTCCCAGCTGATTACCAGCGCTTAAATCAAGCGGTGAAAGAAAAACTCGACGAAATGCGCGCATATGGCGGCGATAATATCCAATACGAGTTTATCAATCCCAGTGAAGCCACTGATAAAAAATCAAGGGAAGAAATGTATGGTGAGCTCGTAAAGAAGGGACTTCAGTACTCCGCTCTCCAAATTCGGAATAAGGATGGTGTAAGTGAAAAAATTGTTTTTCCAGGAGCTCTTATTTCCTACAAGGATCGTGAAGTGCCCTTGCAGATACTCCAGAATCAACAACGTGTTACCGATGCCGAACTGGTAAATCGTACAATCAACAATCTCGAATATTCATTTGTAAACGCCATTTATCAGGTTCAGCGTTCAGAAAAGCCGTCGGTGGCATTCCTGGAAGGGCATGGTGAGCTTTCTGCAATGGAAACCAAAGATTTTGAAAATGAGCTTGCTAAATATTACGATGTTGAGAGAGTTGCAATTGATGGAATGGTCGACGCACTAAGTAGAAATGTCGCGGGTGAGGGGAGGAGAATTAACAGATATGACGCCCTCGTAGTGGCTAAGCCCACGTTAAGCTTTTCAGAACAGGACAAGTATATCATCGACCAGTTTGTGATGAATGGAGGTAAGATTCTGTGGATGATTGACGCCATGCAGATGGATATGGACAGCCTTAGAACCACAGACCTGACAATGGCAACTCCACTGAAAATAAATTTGGATGACTTGCTGTTCAACTATGGTGTGCGTATAAATCGCAATTTGCTTCTTGATAGAACCTGTGCACCGATTTCTCTCCTTACAGGACCTAAAGGGAATGAGAGATCCGAACTATTCCCCTGGTATTATGCACCGATTTTGGTTCCTGAAAACTCTCATCCGATATCAGCAAATGTCGACCCTGTTATCACCGAATTCATCAGTAGCATAGATACAATTGAGGTACCCGGTATAACAAAGAAAATGTTTTTAACCACTTCACAGTATACGCGTATTTTGAAGTCGCCTGCTCGGGTAAGTCTGAATATTGTATCCATCAATCCGGATTTCGGAAACTCAAACAGGCCTAATCAACCTGTCGGTATCTTACTGGAAGGTGAGTTTACATCCAATTTTAAAAACCGCCTTCCACCAGAATTTTATGATGATCGTCTCCTTGATTTTCAAGAGAAAAGCTCGTTTAACAGGATGGTCGTTATTGCTGATGGTGATATTGTGAAAAACGGGGTTAACTCAGATGGAACGAAATTCAGACCGTTGGGTTTTGATCCCATGATGAACCGAAAAATGTATGGCAACAAGGAACTGTTGATTAATGCTGTTAATTTCCTCCTTGGTGATGCCAGCTTGATAGACGTAAGATCAAGAAGTATCAAACTGCGAAAGCTTGATGACGAGAGGATTCTTCAAGAGCGTTATTTTTGGCAAGCCATAAATATTGGCTTGCCCGTTTTATTGACAATTGTGATTGGTATTGGCCAATGGTATTGGCGTAGACGCAAATACGCCCGAAAAATTTAAGAGTTTATGAAAAAATTACTCCCTCTGCTTATTTTGGTGGTTATAGCCGCTGCGCTCATTTATTATTTTACCACTTCCGTAAACCAAAAAGGTACATCGATGACAGCACAGACCAGTTTTGCGATTGACGATACTTCGTCTATCGGCAAAATCTTTATTGCTGACCGGGCAGGAAGAACAATAACGCTCTCTCGCGAGAGTGAAGGCTGGGATGTAAATGGAAAATATCGGGCACGGGAAGATGCCGTTTTAACCCTTCTTAAAACTTTCAAAAATGTCTATGTTCAACGTCCGGTAGACAAGGCTGCTCAGGAACAAGTAAATACAGTAATGTCTGGTTCCAGCACAAAAGTTGAGATTTACGATAGGGATGACAATTGGATTAAAACCTGGTACGTAGGCCATGGTACCATGGATAAAAAAGGAACATATATGCTCCTGGAGACTCCGAAAGGAGGTTTGTCTGTCGCACCATTTATTATGGACATGAAAGGATTTATTGGTATGCTCAATACAAGGTTCTTTACCGATGAAAGTGAATGGCGCAGTACAGGGATTATTCGATATCCAAACATGAATTTGAATGAAATCGAAGTGTTTTATCCAAAAGATCCTGAGGCCTCTTTTAGAATTGAGTATGATGGTGACAACGCCATTTCACTCTATAAATATGGTGAAAGCGACGCTATTCAAAACTTTGATACCTCACTGGTTAAAGACTATATGCTCAATTTTAAACTCGCATCTTTTGAGAATTACAATACCAGCATAAGCTCCGAGAAAGAAGATTCTATCGCGGCAAGTATGCCTTTTCAAATTATTCGGGTTACAGACTCAAGGCGTACGCGCGAAATTAAACTCTGGGTGAAAACTCCGCGTGAAGGGCAAATGGAAGAAGATGGTGAAACTCTGGCTACTGCAGATAGGGAGCGCATATATGCTTCCTGCGATGGGGGTGAGCTGGCGTTAGCACAGCGATTTGCCTGGGATAAGTTCAGAGCACCCATTCAGGTTTTTCTTAAAAAACCAGATGTGTAAAGCTTGTTTAAAATCTTATTCATTTACTTCGTCTGAATCAATTATATTTGTCGCCACAAACAGCCTAGCTGAAACTTTCTTTTATTATGAAGTTCATTATTACGAGTACAGATTTACTTAAGCGCTTACAAACAGTGAGCGGTGTATTAGCCAGCAACAATACTTTGCCGATTTTGGATAATTTTTTATTCGAGCTCGATAAAAATCAATTGACTATCTCTGCTAGCGACCTGGAAACGACAATGATTACTTCAGTAGAAGTAAAAGCAGAAGAGCAAGGTGCTATTGCAGTTCCTGCCAAATTGCTTTTAGATTATCTAAAAACACTTCCTGAGCAGCCGTTGACATTCACGATAGATGAGGCTACTTTGGGTGTTGAAATTGCGAGTTCTTACGGAAAAAGTAAGCTTGCCGGATTTACAGCTGATGAATTTCCGAAAAATCCGGAAATGGATGATACTTCAGGAGTTACCGTCCCTTCTGAGGTGCTTTCTGAAGCCATTCAAAAAACAATTTTTGCTACAGGAAACGACGACCTTCGTCCTGTAATGTCAGGTATTTATTGTGAGTTTTCTTCTGATGAATTGAGATTTGTAGCTACGGATGCCCACAAGTTGGTGCGTTATACAAGGCGCGATGCAAAAGCTGATAAAACAGCAAGCTTTATTGTTCCTAAAAAGCCACTCAACTTGCTTAAAGGAATTCTAGCGTCTACCACGGCAGATGTATCTATGGAATTTGACGGGAATAACCTGAAGCTTTCTTTTGAAGACAATATTGTGATTGCGCGATTGATTGATGGAAAATATCCGAATTATGAAGCTGTAATACCAAAGGACAACCCGAATAGAATGCTCGTGAGCAGAACAGCCCTTTTGGGTTCTTGTCGCCGGGTATCTATTTTTGCCAATAAAACGACACATCAGGTACGCCTTCGCATCAGCGGAAGCGAATTATCCGTTTCGGCAGAAGATCTTGATTTCTCGAATGAAGCAAATGAAAGACTTGCCTGCAGCTATGAAGGTGATGATATGGAAATTGGATTTAACTCGAGATTCCTTATAGAAATGCTTAACAATTTGGATACTGAAGATGTTGAGCTTCAATTAAGTGCACCAAATAGAGCGGGTATTCTTGTTCCTGTAAATACAGAAAATGAGCAGGAAGACATTTTGATGCTCGTGATGCCGGTTATGCTTAACGCATAAACTAACCTACATTTTGTCCATTTTTAGTGGTGCGTTCTGTTTCCAGAATCACCACGCCCTCATCTGTGTAAACGCCTAATACGAGGCATTCGCTCATGAAATCTGCTATTTGCTTCGGCCTGAAATTGACAATGGCTATAATCTGCTTTCCTATTAGCGATTCCAGACTGTAGAGGTCAGTTATCTGAGCGCTGGTTTTTAGTTCGCCCAAATCACCAAAGTCTATTGTCATTTTGTATGCAGCTTTTCTTGCTTTTTCAAATGGGCGCACATCTTTTATAGTGCCTGTTCTGATATCCAGTTTTTCAAAACTTGACCATTCTATAAATGGTTTTCTCGCCATTGCCAGGATTTATAAGATTAGGATAAATATACGCACCGACAGTGATGCGTTCGTAGCAGCTAAAATAGAATTTTTAGAAGGTAACCCCAACTGTTAAATAACCCCCGATTCCGTCAGAAGGGATAATGCCCGGCCCTGGATAGCCATCAGCGCGGCGGGTAAAATAGGATACGTTGGTTACATTGTTAATCCCCGATTCGAATTTGAATTTACCAAGTTTATAAGCCATTGCAAGGTCCATCACGGTATAAGAGGGGATTAATCCATTTACAGCATTGGGGGTTTCCACCGCATTGGTGGCATCGGTGAATTGCTCGCTCGTATAACTAATTTGCCAGGTAGCCGAGAGGTTTTTCCAAATACCACGCACACCGCTTCTCACCATTAATTCAGGTGTTAATTCCACTCTTTTGCCTTCTATGCCGAGGTCGTTATTACCTACGTACTTTGCTTCGTTAAATGCTAAGTTGCCAAAGATGGCCAGTCCGAAAGTTTGTTTTTCTGTTTGTTTTATCGCCGACCATTCAGCATAACTTTCAATTCCGATAGCTCTCGAATCTGAAATATTCGTTCTATACCGATAGAACTGAAATGTTTGGGGATCACGCATTTGGATTGATCCTATCCGGCTTTTATAGGCCAAATAGTAAACACTTAGATCGTATCGAAATTTATCGTTGCCACCCCTAAAACCTATATCCGTATTGAACCCACGCTCGTCACTTATATTGGGATCAATTCGCAGAGATGGATTATCTATCCGAATATCACTGTAATTTATTGCCCTATAATTTTGCGAGATGTTTGCGTAAAATTCCAGCTTATCAGATTTCTTATAACTTACGCCAACTCCTCCCAGTAATATACCTCTGCTGCGTTCACGGCTCTCTTCGTATTCATTAGTTTCTAAGGTGTCATTCACACTGTTGGTTAGATAGCTGAAGTATTTGCCATCGGCCCGTGTATCAATATACTCGTAGCGAACTCCAGGTGTAATAGTCAGTTTCTCTGATAAATAGATTATTTGTTCAGCAAAAAGAGCATAGTTGATGTTATCAAAATCATAATTACTCTTATCGGGAATTCCGCTGTTTATGAAGTTAAAATCAGGTTCTGATGAGGCATTGGCGCTTCCTTGTTGACCTATGGTGTTCCCTCTATAAGCTCGGCCACCGAGTAGCAGAACACTTTGCCTTCCGGCAATAACATAACGGTGCATAAAGCGAAGTTCTGCTCCAAAATTTTGAAACTCACCGTAAATCAGGTCGCGGTTTTTCGTTTCGTCATCACTGCGATTAGCGCTACCCAGATATCCCAAAGACTGCCTTTTGGCAAATAGGCCAAATGTTCGAAAGTTGAGAGAGCTTCGCTTTGAAATTTTCCCGTTTAGATTTAAAGAAGCGATATTCCAGTTTACTTTAAACCAATTTCTATTGCGGTTTGATTGCCGGGGGTCGGTGTAAAACTGTTTGTCAGTAAGACCGCCACCTTGCTGTGCGAGGTAGTCCATATGAGTAAAATCTACACCAATTTCCCAGTCTTCGGCTAATGCGTAGCTGTAGGCAGCATAGGCGGTGTTTACTTCAAAGCCGGAATTTTCTCTCCATCCGTCGCCGCGTTTGTATTGATAAAAGGCGTAGTATTTAGATTTTCCCTTTGTACCGCCCAGGCTGTTAAAGCTATTGAACAGTCCATAACTACCTACAGTCTGTCGTGTAGTAATTTCCAGTTCTTTATTACCGGCACCTTTTTTCATTGCGAAATTGAGCATCCCTCCAAACTGGGTGCCATATTGAAGTGAGGCCGCACCTCTTACAAACTCAATTCTTTCCACAGCCTCTAAGGGCGGAGTGTAGTAGCTTTCCGGATAGCCGAGAGCATCGGCGCTGATGTCGTATCCATTTTGCCTCACATTGATGTTCGCAGTTCTATTCGGGCTTAAACCGCGCACCCCAATTCCCAATTGGATACCTGCGCCATCACTTTCCCAAATATTAAGACCTGGAATTCGCGCATACACTTGTCTGGCACTATTGGTGGCCTTATTAGCTTCAATTTGATCGGGAAGTAGTACTTCGTTTTTCTTGGCAGCATAAATACCGAGTCCTTGGATGCTGCTCATTCTGGTCAAACCAAAACCGGCATTCTCTTCAAATTTTATTTCAACCACTTCCAAATCGGCACTTAGTAGGGATAGGGCATAAGAAATAATTGTGTCAGCAGTGAAGTTTAGAGGGATGGTTTCATTTTTATAGCCTTCCTTGAAAATAGTTATGGTCTTTTCTCCTTTGTACAAATTCACTGCTACCTGCCCGGTCTTTGCGGTTTTTAGTAATACTTTATCAGGCTGAATAAAGATATCGGCGTGATTTATAGCATTGCCTTCCTGATCTGTAATGCGCAGTTCAAGTGAAGATTGGCTAAAGGCCAATCCACAGGTAATTAATACCATAAATATGCTATAAACCGCTAATCGCATCCTCAAAGGGTAAAACCCAGGTTTTTGGTTTCCACGTGTCTGCTTCTTTAGCCAGATCAATATTTTCATCAATAAACCGCCTACTTTGTCGGCCATTTAAAGTCACATAAACACTTGCCCTGACTGAAGGATTATTGATGCCCTTTAGTTCATATTGCTCTTTAAGATACTGGGCATATTGAATGAGCATGTCGGGCTGGGTTGCCATCATTTTTTCCTGATTTGCCGTAAGGAAATCCCTGTTATTTACAGAAATGGCTCTCGGCATACTTTCGTTCTTTACATTAAAAAACGCCACTCCGGATTTTTCCATAAGCATTACGCGCCAGCTAAACCTGTATCCTTGTTCGTGCCAAAAGAGCTCACCGGGATAAAGAATATGACGAAAAGGAAAACTTATCTGGCAAACGATAAACAGGGTAATTGCTGCAAGTGAAATTTTATTCCATCGGGGAATCAAAATATTATTTGAGCACTTTCGCTCGCCTAAAAAAGCCAACAATCTGTCGTGAAACTTCGGAGGAAAGAAAATCAGGGTAGCGCCAATCATAATGAATGGGAACATGCCAATAGGAAATAGGAACGCAGTAGCCAGATGGAATATGATTACAGCCAGGTAAGCAAATGGTCTGGTTCTCGCTGCGATCAGTAAGAATGGGATAGTGAGATCATAAATAGCTCCGCTCCAGCTAAAAACATAGGGAAGCCACGACGAATCGAAAAGCTTACCAACCACCGGCAAATGTCCATAGGCTTTCAACCAGATGTTCATAGGTTGTGCATGAATCAGCCAGTCTGAATTCACCTTAGCCAGGCCTGCGAAGAAGTAAACAATCCCCAGCTGCATCATAATCAAGAATCTGAAAAGAAATGGAACGGTTGAAGCTGAATCGACTAATCCAAGCTTAATGTCCAATGAAAACCGACGGTTTGCCGGTATGAAAATTAGCAGAAACGCGGCAATAGATACAAAGTAGTAATGGTTCAGGTAGTTTGTTTTATCGAGTAATTCGATATAGGTAAACGTGAGGAAAAACCCAATTGCAGAATACCTATAGAATAATCCCGCTGCTAAGCTGAGGGCGAATAATCCGCAAAGTCCGAATAAGAAATAGATGGCAGGGTCTCCGGGCACACTAACCCATTCAAAAAATGAATATTTAAAAAAGAACTTAGGAGCGATATACAAATCGTAAATCCATCCTTTCGACCAGAATCTCAGAATGGAAAAGCACATCATAAGGCCAAAGATTACCCGAAACACGGCCAACGGAGCCGAACTTTCCGGATTAAAAAGCTTCTTTGATACCGAATTGAATAAGTGCTTAGTCGCCATCATTGTCTACGTAAGTTATTTGAATACCCATTGCTGACGTCATATCAACTTTAAGTAAAACAATGGACCGCTGCAACTCTTCAAAAATTTCCAGACAAACATCTTGTTCCTCTACTACAGCTAGTTTCATGTCGTTATTAAGGGCCAAAGTTTTTTCCTGAGCCAGTGATAATCTATTCAGGATTTCTTCATGAAGCGGGTTACCATCGAAGGTTGTACCCAGAAAGATTAAGTAGTCATCTAAACCCAAACCTTCATTGCCATCAAGAGAATTACCAAGAAACATGTTCTTCCATCCTTCTAATCCTTTATCTAGCATCTCATTAGAAATTGATCCATTGTAGAATGCCTCCACCTGAGCGGGTAGGGGAAAGCCTGAACTCGAGCGTGCACCGGCCGGTATTCCTACTTTGGCATCACGAATATAAATTTCCAAATATTCAATGGAGCTATTAACCAGCTGACCCAATGAACTTCCGATATCGGTTCCTGTTGCATTTACGAAGGTAGAGCGATAGCTTTGGTTCCATTCTTCCAAGGTGCTTTGAATCTTAGAGTCTAGCAGTGCTACATTGTCATTGAGATATAGCAGGTAGTTGGGGTTGTTACTAAAGAATTCGGCTAAATTTTCAGATTCGGTTTCAATTCCAAAAAGCAAATAATCTATAGCTTGAAGGCCCACAGCATTAATATTTACGGCACTTTCAAGGTTGTAATTACCACTGGCAATATTCTCTTCGATGCGTGTCTCAGAAACAGGGTAGGGGTTGAATAACGCTACGAGACCGCGATCAGATGCTGGCCCGAAATTGTAAACCCCAGCATATTGCCATGCGCTCAGCGTTTTCTTCCATTGACTCTTGGCAAGTTCGATATTCTCTGCAGAAACTGATCCTTGTAATTGCTCAACTTTAGTTTTTAATGAAGTGGTAGCGCTGTTTAACGAGTCGTAAGAAGGCACTATTACGTTATCGGCAAGATTAACCAACATTGCCTGGCGGTCAAAATTATCGTTCCCCCCATCAGGATTTTCGTCATCATTGCAAGAAGCAAGAAAAAGCACGAGGGTCAACAGACCCAAGTGCTTTAGCTTTAAAATATTTAATACCATTCTATAGATCATTTTTCACACTCTCCATTTCAAAAGCTGCGCTTAGCTGGTCTCTTACAGATAATATGTCTGAAACAGTTACATCGTAGAAGTTATTTCCAATTTCTGATTTGAGAGCACTGATTTCTTGTGGAGACAGACTTGCACTTGGGTTAAACCGAAGTCCATTAATAAAGCCCATACCTTCAGATAGATAATGATTACGTCTCGCGTCATTTGCAAATTGATCACGTGCTTTATTCATATAGTGAATTGCAGCACCTGCTACTACACGCTCCATTTCGTTAATTATGATATCGCGCTGCTCATTTTTAGTGGTCATATCATCATTACTAATTGCTGCGCGACCTCTTAAAAATGCATTCATTAATATTTCATTTGAACCGAGCGCAGGATCAACCACATTGCTATATTCACCCCAAAATCTGTCGGTTCCTGACAAAGGAAAATTTGTCGCATCGGTAAAATAACCGAAAGCTTCATCCCAGTGATGCTCCATAGCCGTATAATACTTTCCTTCAGCCTCGTTTACTGCGGCACTATTGTCCACTCCATCACCTATTTTCTCATCCGTCAGGTAGTATCCTGTAATTTGATGATAGAAAACAGCTCCCATTAATCCCTTTGAAATTAACTGGGTATATTCCTGACCATTTGCATCCATGAGGTATGGACCAGCGTCTCCGCTTTGCACAATTCCTGCTATTCCGTTACCACCATTACTTTCTCCGGGTGTTGTAGTTTGGCTTATTGCAGCCAGGCTCTCCATCATTATTTCAAACTCCAACCTTACTTCTTCAGCATCTGTAAATTCGGTAGCACATTTGTTTCTTAGTTGCTTTGAAGATTCAAAAGTGAAATTTCCATTCCCATTGTTGTTTACATTAGCAAACATGTCTTTAAGATCCTGTGCACTTATGGCTGTGCCGGCAGTATTTGCAGACTTCATCAAAGTTTCGATTTCAGCAAGTTGATCTTGTCTTTCTACCTGCCCAGAAAAGTTAACAGTACTATTACCTTCAGCATCTGTAAATGTGTAAGTTTCTGGAACAGAATATCCTGCCGGAGGATTTGGGGTTGGATTTGTATCATGGTCGTCACTGCAGGAAGTAAGTAGGCTGGCGGAGATTCCGAAAAGGATTATTAGTAATTTTTTCATCGTTATTCTTATTTAAACTAATTCTTAATTGCGGCACAAATGTATGCAGCGCATTCAGTTCGTGAAATACCGATAATGTGGTATTTTGATAATAATGATGAAAATTATTTCTCCTTTTTATTCGAATGTTTTGTAGGAACTAAAAAGTTGGTAAAGTCAATTCCGAAATGTTTCAGTGAAGCAATGAGTAGTGTTGCCGCCGCCAGTTCGTCTAAGTTTCCAACTATCGGCAGGTTATCTGGCAGCTCCCATATACCAAAGGTAAAGTTGAGTAGATAAATAGAGGAGATGACGACTCCGACATATGCTGCGATACGCTTCTTCATACTTGAAAATGGATTCATTAAAATTACCAATAATTGAAATAAGATTGGGTTAACCGAAAAAGAAAAGTCCCAATCACCTTTCGGGATTGGGACTTAACTCAATTCAACTGACTTATCTTTGGTAGAACTCTTATTGTTCTTGAAAGAACGAATAGGTTGATCTACCTAAATATTTCAATTTATTTCGCGATCATAAATTTCTCAATGATCGATTCTTTGTTATTAGTCAATCGGTAGATGTACACTCCATTAGGCAAGTAAGTTCCATCAAAATCAAGACGGTATTCCTGATCTTTTTGAGCTTCCTGATTAAATAGAGTAGTCACATTGCGACCGTTCATGTCATACACTTCAACAAGTGTGCGACCTGTTACAGCTGTCATAAATACTACTTGCGAAGGACCTGTAGTAGGGTTCGGGTAAGTAGATAACTGACTTTGTGACTCTATACCAATAAATGATACTTCCGGTAAGTTGTCAATACATCCTGAAGCCATATCACCATTAATGAAAGTGAAAGATTCACCATCAAGAAGTGCTGGGAATGTGCTGACAGTTGCTCCGTCAACAGCGCTGATTTCTACAAATGCATTTTGAGCAGCACTTGAAGTTACCAGGTTACCCGGATTTGGCGAAGGAGCCATACCATTTACTCCACCAGGAATATCACCTAATAGGATTGCATCACCAAAAGGAACGATTTCATACAATTCACTCACTGAGCGTCTTGCAAGATACATTGTGCCATTAAGCATAGCAATGTCACCTCCAAATACCGGAGCATTTGCATAGAAAGATGGAATACCTGATACGAGATCAATTGAAGAAATCACATCTGAATTGGCATCACCCACATACAGTTCACCGTCATTTGAGTCATACAATACTGCTGTAAGGTTATCAATAACTCCTCCAAGGATTGGAAGGTCACCAACGAATGCATCAGTAACTACGTTGTAAATACGGATATTGCTACCGTCTTTGTTTACAAAATACATCAACCCATCTTCCGGATTGTATCCAATATGCGCTTCAAAGTCAACATTGGTTACATAGGTAAGTTCAGCATTACCACCAGTGAACTCAACAGTGTAAAGGTCTGAACCGTCTACATCAGGTCCGTGGTTTACATAGAAAGTAACATAATTGTCGCAATCTGAAACAAGATCACGTGTATTACATCCTGATGCCATGTCACCATCGCGCAAGGTGTAAGCCTCGCCATCCAATTCAAGCATATAAGAACCTGCATTAGATCCATCTGTATTGTAAAGACCAAGACTCATCATACCTCGAGAAGATACAAGTAGTTGATCACCGGTAGCAGTAGTAGCCATACCTGTTACCAGGTTAGGAAGGCTGCCGATGTATACATCTGCCATTACATCGTCTGGATATACTTCATAAAGACTACCCATACCGCTACGTGTAGCCATGTAAAGCATTCCATCAGAAGTAAAGGAAAGGTCACCACCAGTAACCGGAGCGTATGTATCATAATCTGATACAACATTGGTTGCTACATTCACGCAGTAAATTGCGTTGTTGTCCTGGCTACCAAATACAAGTTTACCATCCGCATTAAATACAGCTGCAGTAATTTCACCATAGTCAGCACCAAGCATAATAGTTGGGCCAAATACGCCTGTAGAAGGATCTAAAACACGGTAAGAGTTATCAAATTTACTTAGCGCGTAAATGTTGTTATCCTCTTCATTAAATGCAATGTGCACTTCAATTTCGCTGGTAGCGATGTAGGTCATTGTTGCAACTCCACCGCTTAATGTTACTCCGTAAATGTCAGAGATACCATCGGCAGTAGCGTGGTCAGCTAAGTAATACATGAAGTTTTCACAATCAGGAACAACGATAGGAGTACCTTCACATTCACAATTTTCATTGATCATGTCGTTACCAGTTTCGTCATTTCCGTCGTTACAAGCATCACCGAAGTTAGCTTCCAAATCTGGACAGTCAAATTCAATTGGAGTACCCGCACACTGACAATCGGTACCTACGGTATCGTTTTCAGTCATGTCGTCACCATCGTCACAAGCATCACCGAAGTTTGCTTCTAGTTCTGGACAGTCAAAACCTGGATCGCAATTTTCACGAACTACTTCAATAGAATTTGAAAGATCGAAACAACCTGTAAGGTCAGCAGCATTTACTGCGTTCCCATCAGCAAAAGAAGCAGCAGCTTCGTCAGCATTGCTATTATCAGCTTCAAAGCTAAGGAACCAGATCAGGCAGTTTCCTGCACCTGCATCGTCAAAGTCAATTGCTTCAACATCTGCCAAAGTAGCAGGAAGTCCAAGAACATTTAGATCAGGATCAGTAACAACCCAGATACCAGCGTATCCCTCAGGTGCTGTAGGAAGTTCAGAAAATTCTACATCTACATTGCTTGGTTCATTGTCATCAACACAAACAGTAACAGAAGCAGAACCATCTCCAAACTGAATTGCTCCACCATCAGCTTCACAAACAAATACCGGAGTACCCGTACAGTTACAATCTGCATCTACCATGTCATTTTCAGTATCTTCATCACCATCGTCACAAGCATCGCCTATGTTAAGGCCAAGAGCCGGACAGTCAACATCTGGTTCGCAATTTTCACGAACTACTTCAATAGAATTTGAAAGGTCGAAACAACCTGTAAGGTCTGCAGCATTTACTGCGTTCCCATCAGCAAAAGATGCAGCAGCTTCGTCAGCATTGCTGTTATCAGCTTCAAAGCTAAGGAACCAGATCAGGCAGTTTCCTGCACCAGCATCGTCAAAGTCAATTGCTTCAACATCTGCCAAAGTAGCAGGAAGTCCAAGAACATTTAGATCAGGATCAGTAACTACCCAGATACCAGAGTATCCCTCAGGTGCTGTAGGAAGTTCAGAAAATTCTACATCTACATTGCTTGGTTCATTGTCATCAACACAAACAGTAACAGAAGCAGAACCATCTCCAAACTGAATTGCTCCACCATCGGCTTCACAAACAAATACCGGAGTACCCGTACAGTTACAATCTGCATCTACCATGTCATCAGTAGTATCTTCATTACCGTCATCACAAGCATCGCCAATGTTAAGGCCAAGCTCAGGACAGTCAACCAATACCGGCTCACCAACATTAATAGTAATACCTGGAGCATCTTCCGGTGCCAATAGTTCGTTACCTATGTAAACGATATTAGACATAAGAACAACAGCTGGATCAGTTACGTGTTCGATATTGATTACTGTACCAAGCGGCACATCATCACCGATTGTGTACGTCCACTGAGCTATATCTTGTGAACCTGTAATAAAGGTTCCAACAGCTGTTTTAGTGAAAGTTACATAACCTGTTTCGTTCTCAACAATATTCTGAACCGGGAAGATAAATTGAGGAATTAGGTCAATAGCTAATTCATTATCTTCCTGCATTTGTTCAAAAGGGAAGTAATAAGTGGCTGTAACACCATCCATTCCTCCGTCAGAGTTGATACCCATAGTCCATGTAAAGGTATCGCCTGGATCAAGGGTGATTTCATTCGTTGCTTCACCATTGAGCAGGTTGTAAAAATTTGCGGGTTGCACATTCTGAGCCTGGAGTCCGGAAATTCCGAACCCAAGCATAATACAGAAAGTAAAGAACCCATTGATAAAGCCTGAAAGGGGATTCAGAGCTTTTGTAAGGTTGTGTTTTTTCATAATTGTAATTTGGATTTGTTATAAGAATTAATAATGGTTATTAAGAAAGATTCTAGTTATGGAAGTGGAGCATTTGCACCACCTTGACCAAATCCGGCATTCAATCCAGAGAAGTCGGCAATGTTAATGGTTCCACTACAGTTAAAGTCAGCAAATAAGTTGTAATTGGCATCGCCAGCTACAGATCCAAATGCAGCATTCAATCCTGAGAAGTCAGCAATATTGATGCTATTATTATCATTGGCGTCACCACCTCTGATAGGTCCAAAGTCAACAGCATTGTCGCCAACTACGGTAACTACATCTGCAAGACCTTTATTAAGGTGTCCAGGTACATCAACTATGATGTCGTAGGTTCCAACAAGTACACTAGGAATAGTGAATTCACCTGCAGAGTTTACAGTTGTTTCGTAAGTAGCTGCCACATTAGATGTGTTTGGCTCATAGAAAGTAACGGTAGATATACGGTCATCACAATTTGAGTTCCAACCTACAGTACCGTTGAAGGCTGCAACACTTGAAACTGTACAAGTTGAATTAAGAGTATAATCTCCACTACTGGCGGAAAATCCTGTAACAAAAATATAGTAAGTTGTTCCGGCAGAAAGTGTGGCTTCAAGAAGGGACTGAGTTCCTACACCACCATCATCATCACCATCCACACAAACTAAGTCGTCACAAGTACCAGCATATAAGAAGATTTTAGTATCATACGTAGAACCAGTGAGGTCCAGAATTACATCTGTATTGTTTTCTGGAGTAATAACATACCATACTCCACCATTACCTACAGTAGGTGCTGGAGTTCCACAAAATAGTTGTCCTTCAGCATATGGAGCCGAGGATGCCGTACTTCCACTATATGTTTCACCACATACTAAAGGTAAAGCATCTGCACATTCGTCATTTACTGGCGAAGGAATACATTCGCATTCATCGTTGTAAAATCCGCCAACACCATCTATATCGCATGGAGAATCTGGTCCAACTTGTCCACCAGGTGTGCCTTCACAATCAGGATCACAAGCGGCATCATTTTGCACGACGGCTCCAGAAATTGGGAAGCCTGTATTAGCCTCGGCACAATTTTCATCACTCAAGGTAATGGTTATTGAAGTCGGAGTTCCGAGTGGAATAATGTCTTCAGCTGCTACAGTACCACCTGCAGGAACGTTAACAACAATTGTATCACCTGGTACATAAGAATATGAGTACACGAAGAATTCACTGCTGCCAAGATCTTCGGGAGAGTAGAAATTAAGTGTATAACCGGTAACTCCATCTTCACAGTAAGGAGCAGTATCAGCAAATGTAAATACAGCTGGAACTACAGGTGGCTCACAAGAGCAAGCTGCTGCATCGATACCTTCTATAGTAATACCAAATGTACCTTCGGCACCAGCATATCCATCTACCTGAAGGTAGTAAGTAACTCCGGGCTCAATACAAAGGTCAAGACCTGCTCTGAAAGATCCTGAAGAACAAGTGCCGAATATACCAAACGGTTGATCATCATTAGCCCCTACAAGTTCGAAAGTAGAATAGTCATTACAGTCTGAAGCCGTATAAACTGCAAACTGACTGTCGAAAGTAGATGCATCATTACAACCATCTATTCTAACGCGACCAGTTTCCGGTCCAACAAATGTAAACCAAACAGAATTATCAACAGAACCTTGAGTTCCAGCAAAGTTATCACACCATGTTGAATCAGTAGCACAACCACCTTGAGGTGGAGCAATTTCACCCTCATCAGCAGAAGCGCCAATGTTTGATCCAAAAGTTACAGAACCATCATTAAGTGCTGCGATTGCATCACAAGGAAGGTCGTTTGTTGGAGGGCAAATAGAAGGTTCAAATGCCTGACTTGCACCACAGTTTGAATCAGTAGACCCAACAGCTGAAACAGTTACGTTTCCTGTACTTATTGGTCCTACAATTCCTGTAGCGTCTGCATTGATTACTGTTTCAGGGCTGTCGCCGGCAGAAACATTGTAAGAAGTTTGTGTACCACCGGCAAGGGTTACTTCAAGATAGAAGTTACCGCCAATGTTGGCACAGTCAACAGGAGTACCTTCAGAATTAACTAAAGTTACAGATTCAATAGTAGGTGAACACACAAGGTCAACACATGATACATTCATCACGAAATCACCTCTTGCCGTTCCAATTCCAGTTACAAAAATAAGGTAGTCGGTTCCACCGGTAAGCGTAGCCTGAATTCTAGAGTCAAGACCATCGCCTCCATCATCATCTCCATCTACACAAACCAAAGCTTCGCAAGTTCCTGAATATAAGAACAGTTTTGTATCAAAGTCAGAACCTGAAAGATCGATATCAATATCTGTATCATTCGTTGGAGTGTATGAATACCAAACTCCACCATTTGTTGCCGTTGGCGCAGGAGTTTCACAGAAAGGCTGACCGGCAGCATATGGTGCCGAGGCAATGGTTGAACCACTGTAACTGCCGCCGCATACAGCGACTTCAGCATCAGCACAATCATCATTTGCCGGTGAAGGAATACCTGCACAAATACAGTCTTCAGTTATTTCATCGAAAGATGTTTCAGGATTACCGTCATCACAAGGAGCACCAAAGTTTGATGGTATCGCAGGACAATCGAAAGGCACAGCTTCCAAGTCAAGCGTATATGGTGTTGATTGTGGCGCTGGCCATGTTGAAATAACAATATAATAGGTTACTCCTGCTTGAGCTACAAAACCATTAATAGTAAGTGGAATGGTTGCTGAAGAAGTAGTAAATCCTGCTACAGTGCTTGCGAAAGGACATCCTGTAAAGATGTAAACTCCCGCCCATGTTCCGTGTTCTGTCACACTAAGATTTAGTGACTCAGTATTATCTGGAGTGTATGAATACACTACATCATCACCACCGATGTAAGCTCCAGTGGTACTTCCATTAACTGTAGCACCGGGTGCTAGAGGTGGGAAGTCAGCACTTTCATAATCATCAAAATAGTTTGATGTATTATCAGTTGTATTATAAGGTAGTGTAGAAATTTCTAGTGGAACTTCACAAATCTGACCTGGTACAGGAACGAAGCCTGCACATGAACAGTCATCTTGAAGGACATCTACATAAGTAAGTGGGTCACCATCATCACACGCGCTGCCAAAGTCGGCAGTAAGCTCCGGACAATCGAAAGGGATACATGTTAAAGTTACCCCGTGAAAGTCGTTAGTACCATTCCATGATCTAACTCTGAAGTAGTAGGTTCCTGGCTCTGTTACTAGGAAGTTCTCAGGGAAATCCTGACAGTCAACAACCGGCGTTAGAGCATTACAGTCATCAGCCGAATAAAGACCTACAACTACATCAGCCGAAGAAGTTTCAGCGATATTGTATTTTTCAGATCCATCTGTAGTAAATGAATACCATACATCAGCAGTACCTGCTCCACCACATGCATCATCAATTGATTGAGTAGCTCCAACAAATGGTTGGTCAGTTAGTACATCATCACATACCAAACCAATAGCGTCACAAGCCTCATCGTTTTCAGCAGGACAAATTTCTTCTATAAAGTTTCTTGTTAGGTTACAAATCGGATTTTGTCCTTCTATAGACAGAGAAACCGATACACCAAAAGGAACGTTGTTAATAATTGGGACAGTACTTCCCGGAGGAATAGCTACTGCCAAAAGATTAACATTGCTTGCCGGTACTTCATCAGATCGCGTTACAATAATCGTAACAAATGTATTTGTGCCATAATCTTCAATCACTGAAGAAACTGAATACGTATCAGCTACACAATCATTAATTACATCGTAAGTTAAAGTTGGAGGTGTACATACACCTGATTGAACTATAAGAGAGTAATCTTCAACTTCACCAAAAGTCATAACTCCATCAGAGTTACAAGGACCTACCGGTGGCGTATTAAATTTTCCAATCACGCGCATAGTGGTTTCGCCAGGAATAGCTCCCGCGGGAACGTCAATAGACCCGGAAATTCCAGTGGTTCCACAGCCGCCAGATGTGCAAGATGGGAAATCGTCATATCGTTCTTCAGCATCGAAGACTTGATTTTGATTCCAGTCAATATAAACGGTAAGTGTTTCTGTCCAAACGTCTGCGTTACCCATGGTAACAGAGATGTCGTAAGAAACTGCGGGTACAACGGTTCCACTAATTGCAGTGAAATCAGAATAGCCGGTGGCAGCGCTGCTGTTGTCTATTCCAGCGAAAGTAACATTAGTAATATGGTCTGAGGCGGGAGTAGTACCCGCGAAGTCACAATACTGTGCACTTAAATTTGTCGTGGAAAGAAAAGTTAATAGGATAAGAGAGCAACATGCTCCAACCCATTTGGTAAATGGTTTTTTCATAGGTTTAAATAATTGGTTTAATTTAAAAATCAAAAATATAGGCAAAAGTGGTTTAATCTCTTACCTTAATATAAACTTGTCAATAGTACGGAATTATTTCGATCAAACCAAGAATATTTACGATGAATCATATTATTATTCAAATGGTTTCTAAATAAATGAAATGAGAACAGGTAGTTTATAGGATGTAAAGCTTATTGCATAAAAAAAATGATGTGATCACCTCAATAGTTAAAAAGATGTTAATTCAGTTTCACGAATAAAAAAGTCCCGGTTACCAAAGAGGCAACCGGGACTTTATTATAATTTAATCAGATCTGACTCTGGGTCTGGCCTAGTTAGCCGGAATTGAATCGTCACAATTATACTGACGAGAGAGTTCTCTTGCCAGTATGACTTCGCTATTTCGCGATCATAAATTTCTCAATGATCGATTCTTTGTTATTAGTCAATCGGTAGATGTACACTCCATTAGGCAAGTAAGTTCCATCAAAATCAAGACGGTATTCCTGATCTTTTTGAGCTTCCTGATTAAATAGAGTCGTCACATTGCGACCGTTCATGTCATACACTTCAACAAGTGTGCGACCTGTTACACCTGTCATAAATACTACTTGCGAAGGACCTGTAGTAGGGTTCGGGTAAGTAGATAACTGACTTTGTGACTCTATACCAATAAATGATACTTCCGGTAAGTTGTCAATACATCCTGAAGCCATATCACCATTAATGAAAGTGAAAGATTCACCATCAAGAAGTGCTGGGAATGTGCTGACAGTTGCTCCGTCAACAGCGCTGATTTCTACAAATGCATTTTGAGCAGCACTTGAAGTTACCAGGTTACCCGGATTTGGCGAAGGCGCCATACCATTTACTCCACCAGGAATATCACCTAATAGGATTGCATCACCAAAAGGAACGATTTCATACAATTCACTCACTGAGCGTCTTGCAAGATACATTGTGCCATTAAGCATAGCAATGTCACCACCAAATACCGGAGCATTTGCATAGAAAGATGGAATACCTGATACGAGATCAATTGAAGAAATCACATCTGAATTGGCATCACCCACATACAGTTCACCGTCATTTGAGTCATACAATACTGCTGTAAGGTTATCAATAACTCCTCCAAGGATTGGAAGGTCACCAACGAATGCATCAGTAACTACGTTGTAAATACGGATATTGCTACCGTCTTTGTTTACAAAATACATCAACCCATCTTCCGGATTGTATCCAATATGCGCTTCAAAGTCAACATTGGTTACATAGGTAAGTTCAGCATTACCACCAGTGAACTCAACAGTGTAAAGGTCTGAACCGTCTACATCAGGTCCGTGGTTTACATAGAAAGTAACATAATTGTCGCAATCTGAAACAAGATCACGTGTATTACATCCTGATGCCATGTCACCATCGCGCAAGGTGTAAGCCTCGCCATCCAATTCAAGCATATAAGAACCTGCATTAGATCCATCTGTATTGTAAAGACCAAGACTCATCATACCTTTAGAAGATACAAGTAGTTGATCACCGGTAGCAGTAGTAGCCATACCTGTTACCAGGTTAGGAAGGCTGCCGATGTATACATCTGCCATTACATCGTCTGGATATACTTCATAAAGACTACCCATACCGCTACGTGTAGCCATGTAAAGCATTCCATCAGAAGTAAAGGAAAGGTCACCACCAGTAACCGGAGCGTATGTATCATAATCTGATACAACATTGGTTGCTACATTCACGCAGTAAATTGCGTTGTTGTCCTGGCTACCAAATACAAGTTTACCATCCGCATTAAATACAGCTGCAGTAATTTCACCATAGTCAGCACCAAGCATAATAGTTGGGCCAAATACGCCTGTTGAAGGATCTAAAACACGGTAAGAGTTATCAAATTTACTTAGCGCGTAAATGTTGTTATCCTCTTCATTAAATGCAATGTGCACTTCAATTTCGCTGGTAGCGATGTAGGTCATTGTTGCAACTCCACCGCTTAATGTTACTCCGTAAATGTCAGAGATACCATCGGCAGTAGCGTGGTCAGCTAAGTAATACATGAAGTTTTCACAATCAGGAACAACGATAGGAGTACCTTCACATTCACAATTTTCATTGATCATGTCGTTACCAGTTTCGTCATTTCCGTCGTTACAAGCATCACCGAAGTTAGCTTCCAAATCTGGACAGTCAAATACAATTGGAGTACCCACACACTGACAATCGGTACCTACGGTATCGTTTTCAGTCATGTCGTCACCATCGTCACAAGCATCACCGAAGTTTGCTTCTAGTTCAGGACAGTCGAATACTTCAACAGGAGTACCTGTACAATTACAGTCAGCATCTACCATGTCATCTTCAGTATCTGTCATCACCATCGTCACAAGCATCACCGATGTTAAGGCCAAGAGCCGGACAGTCGAATACCTCAACAGGAGTACCTGTACAGTTACAGTCAGCATCTACCATGTCATCTTCAGTATTTTCATCACCATCGTCACAAGCATCGCCTATGTTAAGGCCAAGAGCCGGACAGTCGAATACAAGAACTGGCGTACCTACACATTCACAAGCATCAGTTACTATGTCATTTTCAGTATCTTCATCACCATCGTCACAAGCATCGCCTATGTTAAGTCCAAGAGCCGGACAGTCGAATTCTTCTTCACAAGCATCCTGACTAAGAGAGCCATCAGGAAGAAAATAATTCCAAGGACCGAAAGTTCCACCAAAATCGGTTGAGGAAGCATCTCCGGAAAATTGATACGCTGGCCATCCGTTTACGAGCAATACGCCATCAGCGTTGGTTGTGAGAGTCGCTGTAATAGACAAATCGATCTCAAGGCCGCCTTCAATAATTACGTAAGGCCAAGTGGTTCCCGTGTAAATAGGAGTTCCATTACCGTTGTCTGGCATAAAACCATAAATGGTTCGTGTTTCTGAAGTAGCATTTCCACCTGCATTACTTCCCGCTAAAGCGCCCGTAATCTGGATAACCTGTCCACCACATTCAAGTGTAAGTAGCGAAACATTTGCTGCTCCAACGCAGTTGCAATTTTCATCAACGACGTCATTATTCGTATTTAGATTATTGTCGTCACAAGAATCACCTATGTTTGCCTCTAGCTCAGGGCAGTCAAACTGCACTAGACAAGAAACATCCATTGTGAAACTTCCCGCATTAGAGTTCCAGTCGTAGGTTCTTATAATAACCGATTGAGCCTCGTCAACTGTAAATACCACGGTCTCCGCATCTCCATCTTCCAGACCAAGATCGGAACAAGCAATTTCATTGAGGTCCTCTAGGGATGCGCAACTCCCGGAATAAACTACAAGAATAGCATCGTAATCGTCACCGCTAATCGTTATTGAATATTCAGTGCCAGGTTCCGCATCAAGTGAATAAAAAACATCATTCTCATTCCCGTTGGCACAATCAGGAGTTGGGAAATCACTCTCAGTTGCCCCCATCGTTGTACCTTCGATTGATTGACCACAAGAAATAACTTCAGCATCCGTGCAATTGTCATTTGCAGGCACATTTATAATTGGAGTACCCGCACAATTACAGTCACCATCTACAACATCGTTTTCAGTCATATCATCACCATCATCACAAGCATCGCCAATGTTAAGGCCAAGCTCAGGACAGTCAACCAATACAGGCTCACCAACATTAATAGTAATACCTGGAGCATCTTCCGGTGCCAATAGTTCGTTACCTATGTAAACGATATTAGACATAAGAACAACAGCTGGATCAGTTACGTGTTCGATATTGATTACTGTACCAAGCGGCACATCATCACCGATTGTGTACGTCCACTGAGCTATATCTTGTGAACCTGTAATAAAGGTTCCAACAGCTGTTTTAGTGAAAGTTACATAACCTGTTTCGTTCTCAACAATATTCTGAACCGGGAAGATAAATTGAGGAATTAGGTCAGTAGCTAATTCATTATCTTCCTGCATTTGTTCAAAAGGGAAGTAATAAGTGGCTGTAACACCATCCATTCCTCCGTCAGAGTTGATACCCATAGTCCATGTAAAGGTATCGCCTGGATCAAGGGTGATTTCATTTGTTGCTTCACCATTGAGCAGGTTGTAAAAGTTTGCGGGCTGCACATTCTGAGCCTGGAGACCGGTGAAACCGGCTCCGAGCATCAGAAAGGCAAAAAGTAACCCTTTTTTAATTCGATCTACGACTTTCGCAGACCGATTGTTTATGATAATTTTCATAGGTACTTGTGGTTATTTGATGGTTTTTGATTGTTATTTTTTTAAGGAAGTGGAGCATTTGCACCACCTTGACCAAATCCGGCATTCAATCCAGAGAAGTCGGCAATGTTAATGGTTCCACTACAATTAAAGTCAGCAAATAGGTTGTAGTTGGCATTACCCACTACTGATCCAAATGCAGCATTCAATCCTGAGAAGTCAGCAATATTGATGCTGTTGCTATCATTGGCGTCACCACCTCTAATAGTTCCAAAGTCAACATTGTTTTCGCCAATTACTGTAACTACATCTGCAAGACCTTTATTAAGGTATCCGGGTACATCAACAATGATGTCATAGGTTCCTACAAGTACACTCGGAATAGTGAATTCACCTGCAGAATTTACAGTTGTTTGGTAAGTAGCTGCCACATTAGATGTGTTTGGCTCATAGAAAGTAACGGTAGATATGCGGTCGTCACAATTTGAGTTCCAACCTACAGTACCGTTAAAAACGGCAACTTCGTCGGTGACACAAGTAACCGTGATGGTGAATTCACCATTCGTAGTAGCCCAGTCATACGTTCTAATTGTAATAGTTTCAGCTACATCAGTGGTAAAGGTAATTGTTTCAGCAACGTTATCCGTAAGGCCGTTATCCGCACAAGCTTCTTCAACTAAGTCATCACAAGCTCCTGAATAAAGAACGAGAACGCCGTCATAGTTGGCTCCATTTACGGTAACCGTATATTCAGTGCCGGGTACAATGTCCAATGAGTAGAACACATCATTTCCTGATCCGCCTGTACACACAGGGAATCCTAAACCGCTCTGACCGGCGCTAGTTGTGCTACCAGATTCCGATGACCCGCATTGTAATGAAATAGCATTACACGGCAGATCATTTGCAGGAGTAGGTACACACTCGCAATCTGCGCTATATGCTCCGGGAACTCCATCTATTTGACAAGATGTTCCAGGTATCGCTGGTCCACCAGGCACTCCTTCACAATCAGGGTCACAAGCTGCATCATTCTGCACTACGGCTCCAGAAATTGGAAAACCTGTATTAGCCTCGGCACAATTTTCATCACTCAGGGTAATGGTTATTGAAGTCAAAGTTCCAAGAGGAATAATGTCTTCAGCTGCCACTGTTCCACCTGCAGGAACATTAACAACAATTGTATCACCAGGTACATAAGAATATGAATACACGAAGAATTCACTGCTACCAAGATCATCAGGTGCGTAGAAATTAAGTGTGTAACCGGTAACTCCATCTTCACAGAAAGGAGCAGTATCAGCAAATGTAAATACAGCTGGAACTACAGGTGGCTCACAAGAGCAAGCTGCAGCATCGATACCTTCGATAGTAATACCAAAAGTACCTTCGGCACCAACATATCCATCTACCTGAAGGTAATAAGTAACACCAGGCTCAATACACAGGTCAAGACCCGCTCTGAACGCTCCTGAAGAACAAGAACCGAAAACAGCAAATGGAGCATCATCATTAGCCCCTACAAGCTCAAATGTAGAATAGTCATTACAATCTGAAGCCGTATATACTGCAAACTGACTGTCGAAAGTAGATGCCTCATTACAACCATCTATTCTAACGCGCCCAGTTTCAGGTCCAACAAATGTGAACCAAACAGAATTATCAACAGAACCTTGAGTTCCTGCGAAGTTATCACACCATGTAGAATCTGAAACACAACTTCCCTGGGGAGGTGCAACTTCATCAATATCAGCAGAAGCGCCAATGTTTGATCCAAAAGTTACAGAACCATCATTAAGTGCTGCGATTGCATCACAAGGAAGATCATTTGTTGGAGGGCAAATAGTTGGCTGGAATAATTGGCTTGCTCCACAGCTTGAATCGTCAGTTCCCAATACATTAATTGTAGGATTACTAGAAGAAATTGGCCCAACAATACCTGTTCCATTAGCATTTATGACAGTAACCGGACTACTTCCTGCAGTTACGTTGTAAGATGCCTGAGTGCCACCCGCTAGAGTAACCTCTACGTAATATTCACCTAGAACAGCACAATCTTGCGGATCACCTTGTGAATTTACAAGTGTAACAGAAGATATAGTAGGAGAACATAAAAGATCAATACAAGAAATATTTAGAACGAAGTCACCTCTATTTGCTCCAAAACCAGTAACAAAAACGTAATAAGTTTCACCTGCGGTAAGAGAAGTTTCAAGGAAGGAAGCTAACCCGAAAAAGTCGTCATTTCCAATTTCGCAGGCAAGTGCATCACAAGAACCAGAATAGACAAAAAGCTTGGTGTCATAGGTAGAACCTTCTAAGCTTATTTCAACATCAGTATCATTAGTAGGAGTATAGGTATACCAAACTCCACCATTTCCTACGGTTGGGGCAGCGGTAGTACAAAAAGGCTGTCCTTCAGGGTACGCAACGGCAGCAATAGTGCTTCCTGTGTACGTTACACCGCATTCCAGAGGCAATGCATCTGCACATTCATCATTTTCAGGCGATGGAACACATTCACAGTCGGCATTATAAGCTCCGGGTGATCCATCAGCGTCACAGGCACTTCCTGGTCCAACTTCTCCTCCTGGTGTTCCTTCACAATCGTCTTCACAGGCGAAAGCATCTTGCGCAATAGCACCCGATAATGGAAAGATTGTATTCAGATCAGCACAATTCTCATCAGAAATGTCAATTACAATGTTGAGTAAGGTTCCTAGTGGAATGACATCTACCGGCGAGAAGGACTCACCTGCAGCCACATTTACCGTTACACTAGGATTACCACCGTAATTATATGTAAAAGTCATAAATTCGCTGCTACCCAAATCTGGAAGAGCATTGAATGTAACAGTATATCCTACTTCACCATCCACGCAGTAAGGGAAAGTCTCTGCTAGTAAAAAGTCAGGGTTATCAACTACTGGAGGAACACAATCACATGCCGCTCCATCAATTTCTGCTACAGAAATAGATAAGGTTCCTTCAGCACCATCATATCCATCTACTTGCAAGTAGTATGTTTCTCCTGGTTCAACACATATATCAATTGCTGATACAAATGGTGAGAAACCACAACTACCAAAGGTTCCAAAAGGTAAATCATCGTTTGCTCCTATAAGATCAAAAGTTCCATAATCATTGCAATCTTCAACTGAGTAGATAGCAAATTGAGTATCGTATGTGGCACCAGCGTTGCAACCATTAATTCTGGCTCTTCCTGATGCAGGTCCCACAAATGTAAACCACACCGAATTGTTTACAATTCCCAGACCTTCAGGTTCCGCGAAATTATCACACCATGAAACATCCGTTGCACATCCACCTTGTGGAGGGGCCACTTCGCCTACATCAGCTGTGGCTCCAAAATTATTTCCAACATAAGGAGTTCCGTCACCGGTAAGAGCAATTGCATCACACGGCACGTCATTTTCAGCCGGGCAAATGTTCGCTGCGAAATTTGCCGATAAATTACAAATAGGATTTTCACTTTGAATGGAGGCAGAAACAGTCACTCCAAGTGGAACGTTGTTGATAATCGGAACTGTACTGCCTACAGGTACTGCTACAGCAAGCAAGTTTACGTTTGAAGCAGGAACAGCGTCGGATCTTGTAAGTACAATTGTAATGAATGAATTGGTTCCGTAACTGTTGATAAGTGCAGATACAGAATAGGTATCGGCTTCACAATTGTTGGTGACTGTGTAAGTAAGACTTGGAGGTGTGCATTCTCCGGATTGCACAACAATAGTATAATCTTCAGTTTCGCCATCAAAACCACCCGGGCCACTTACACATGGATCCGTAGATGGTACATTCCAGCTTTGAATCACACGCATTCTTGTTTCTCCAACGAGCGCGTCTACCGGAACGTCAACCATATCAGTTAATGTACAGTTGTTGCTATTGCAAACATCCCCAATCTGAGTTCTTTCATCTTCTGAAAAGATCTCATCTTGATTCCAGTCTATCCAAATCTGAATATACTCGTTATCGCCGATAAAAACTTCTTGGGCGAGAGTTCCGGAAAACTCATATGACAATCCCGGAGAAACACTTCCGGAAATATCCGTAAAGTCGGTATAGCCGGAAGGCCCGCTAGAATTATTAATTCCGGCAAAGGTGACATTGGTAAGCCATTCAAATCCACTATCAGTAGATGAACTGGTGCAATACTGTGCCACCAAAGATGTGGTAGAGAACAGCATTAGAGAGACGAGAGTGCAGCACACTCCAATCCACTTAGTAAATTGGGTCTTCATTGGTTAAAATATTTAGTTAATAATTGGTTAAACCGAGTGTTAAAGTGGTTTGCTCTAACCGTTATCTCGGTATGTCAATAGTAGCAAATATTTTCGATCAATACAATATTTTTTCCGATGAATCTTATTTTTAGTCAAAGAGTTACAGACTAATTGATATTACGAATAGAATAAAACATAACAGCAATGCAGTTTGCTTGAATAAAGAATAGGAAATCGTTTAGCCTGAATTAGTTTAATTTATTTATTAATAAAAGTCCCGGCTACCAAAGAGGCAACCGGGACTTCATTTTAGCTTAAGAAGATTCTTGCGTTGGCTTTGTTAGCCAATCGGGAATCGTTCTCTACTTATTTAGCAATCATGAACTTGTCAATGATTGTTTCATTCGTAGTTGTCATTTTGTAGATGTAAACTCCGTTAGGAAGGCTTGCACCATCAAAATCGATTCTGTACTCTTCACCTTGTTGTGCTTCCGCATTGAAAAGTGTAGTAACCATACGTCCGCTCATGTCATACACTTCTACAAGTGTGCGACCAGTTTCAGCAGTCATAAATACCACTTGTGAAGGCCCTGAAGTAGGGTTCGGGTAAGAGCTAAGTACGCTGTTTGATTCAGCAGCCATACCTTGTGACTCTTGTCCGTCTTCACAGTTGTAAAGAGCTACAACACCGTCTACATCGAATGCATCAGGAGTGTTAGAGAGATCATTGTTGTTAACGATTTTAACATAGTTTACATACTCTAATCCTAGTGTGCCATCACCAGCATCGCTGATGTCAACAAAATTGTCAGCGCGACAAATTGTTTTCACCATGTGCCAGTCACCTGGTTCACCAGAAACAGATACGTATACATCAGCAAACTCATCGTATGAGTTACAGCTGTTGTTACCCCAAGTAGTTTCAACTACTTCGATGTCGTCACCATCACCGTTAGGAATCGCACCGTCAAATGAAAGTGTCAAGCTACCACCGTATCCAAGAGATACGAATACTAGATCGCCAGATTGATTTGAACGCTCAGGAGCTCCAAGAGCTTCAGCCGGGTTGGTTCGGTTTGCGGCGATAGCGCCACCACCAAAGCTGGTACCTTGAACATATTCAACAACTTCCGTTGCATAACAGTCACCATTTTCAACAACCGGATTGTTCTCACATCCATTGATAGCTTCAACACCATCTACATCGTATCCATCAAGTGAACCTGTAGATGCAGAGTTAGTGATACGAATTGCAGCAACATAGTCAAGACCAGTTCCAGCAATATCAACCTCACCATCACGGCAGATTGAACCAGCAGAAACGAAGTTGATTCCATCTTGTGAAAGTTCAATATCAGCTTGCTCGTCATCAGCTCCACCACATGCATCACCAGAGAAAGAAGTTTCCCAGATACGGATGTCGTTTCCTGGGGCGTCATAAATAACACCACCGAAACCTATTGTGATAGATCCACCTTCACCAAGTGAAACAAATCCACCTGCAGCGTTGCTGGCATCTGGTTGCCCAAGAGCAGCAGTTGCATCAGAACGATCTAAAGGAACAGCGTTACCATTCGTTTGAAGTCCTTGTTCAAATCCAAGGATTTCAGAACCGTAACATTGTGTGTTCAATCCACCACTTTCAATACAAGCACCGGCTAAATCACCATTAAATAGTGGAAGACCGATGTCATGCGTAGCAACTACAGATTGAGATGCGATTTCCACTTCTTTAAGAAGTGATCCACCGTTACCATCAGCAAGCAATACGTTACCATTGGTAAGTACAGCAGCACCGTTGATTTCATTTACAGGAACTGTGAATGACGCACCAGTCAATACATTCGTAAATGTATTGTTGTTACGTGTAATCAACCAGATTTCTCCATCTACTTCAATCAAGTCACCACCATTTACTGTTCTGCTTGGACCGTAAGGAGTAGCAATACCAGTTGCAGGGTTAACCGTATAAACCTGGTTGCTTCCAGTGTGTCCAACGTAAAGAGTACCGTCGTTACTAACTACAGCAGCAACGAAACCTGAGAGATCAACACCACCATCAGAGATAATATCTATTGTAGCAATTACAGATGCAGAAGCTACGTCAACTATTTTCAAGTTGCTTCCATCAACGTTATAAATAATGCCTCCATCAGGAGACAGACCAATGTGTCCGTCAAGATCTGGCATAACTGTAGTGTAAGATGCAGTACCATCACCGTTAAGTGTTACCTCAAGAAGTGGTTCTTGTCCACCACCTTGTGGGATATGAACATAGTACAATTTGTAGTTCAAACACTCACCTTCACCTGGCTGGCTGAATGTGTTACAACCAGAAGTCATGTCACCATCCCGAAGCGTATATGGTTCGCCATTTAGTGCCAGTGAATAAGTTGTTCCTGGATTTGATCCGTCTAAATTGCGCACTTCAAGACTTGTGTTGCCTCTATTTGTCAATACTAGCTGATCAGTATCGGTAATAGCCATACCCGTTACCAGATTGGTTACATTACCAATGAATACATCAGCAATTACGTCAGCTGGATATACTTCATAAAGACCATTACCACTACGTGTAGCAAGGTAAAGCATACCATCAGATGCAAATGCAAGGTCACCACCAGTTACTGGAGCGTACGTGTCGTAGCTTGAAACCACGTTAGTAGATACATTTACAGAGTAAACTGCATTGTTGTCCTGGCTACCAATAAGTAGGTTGCCATTTGGAGCAAATACAGCAGCAGTAAGCTCACCATAGTCAGCACCCAAAGCAATAGTAGGACCGAAAGATGGAGCTACTTCGTGTGGGCTAATAGTACGGTAAGAGTTTTCGTTCTTGCTTACAGCATAGATAAGGTTATCCTCATTGTTATAAGCAATATGTATTTCGATGTCGCTTGTTGCGATGTATTCCATCGTTGCTACACCACCGCTAATTGTTACTTCATAGATATCAGAGATACCATCTGCAGCAGCGTGGTCAGAAATGTAGTATACGAAGTCTTCACAACTTGAAACGAAAACTGGTGTACCCGAACAAGTACAGTCTTCACCTACAATATCGTTCTCAGTATCATCATTTTCGTCATCACAAGCATCGCCTATGTTTGCTTCAAGGTCAGGACAGTCGAATCCTTGTTCTAGAGTAGGAATAAGACACCATGATGCCAAATTTCCACCATCTCCGTTTGTGTCATCCGTAATTTGCAGAATCCAGTCGCCATCAAAACTTTCGCCATTAAAAGCAGCCAGTAAAGCTGGAGCTTCTGGAGCATATGCACCGTATAGTATAGGCTCACTTCCAGATGGTTGGCAAGCTAATACAGCGCCATCATCATCAAACTGGACATCAAAATTGTTTCCGCTACTACAAATATCAGTAAATAACTCTATTTGAGTGCCCGCAGGACTAATCAAAACAACATCCATATCAGCATGCCAGGTATGCGTACCACTTAGTGCCACATTCAGATCTATTAGTGTTTGACCAGATGTGCCTGATACAGAAATTGTATCTCGTGTAACAACACCTGAACCAGGACCAATAGGCTTATTTGGTATATTGCTGTAAGGTCCACAAGCTAAAATTTGACTTGGTTCGCCCGTGCATCCACAATCTTCACCAACTACATCGTTAAGAGTGGTAGAGTCATTATCATCACACTCGTCACCAATGTTAGCCAATAGCTCAGTACAGTCATAAGGTATACCTGCACAAAGGCAGTCTTCACCCAACTCATCATCATATGTAGCATCGATACCATCATCACATGCATTTCCAATGTTGCCATCCGGACAATCACTTTCGCAGCTAGTGCACTGAACTTGCGTAGCAACACAGGCATCGTCTTGAACGCAGTTTTCGTCTACATTCCAGTGAGAATAAAGATTAGCACCGCTGGTGTTAAATACAGAGAGAGGACTATATCCTTCTGCAATAATTTCACCATCCAAAGAATCAGATCTTACTGTAATATAACCACCTTCTACGATTGAAAACTCTAAATCTGCGCCTACTGGTACACCAGAAATTGTAGAGTATTCTTCTTGATACGAACAGCTTGAAATTGAGATAAGTTGACCATTTGGGCCGTCTTCCAAAATATTAGCTGAACCAAATGAGGACGTATTTAAACAAAATTCAGGATATGGGGTGCCTGCACATGAGCAGTCCTCTCCAATTACGTCATCAAAAGTTGAATCATTATCGTCATCACAAGGATCACCAAAGTTTCCGTCTGGGCAGTCGGTTGCACAAACAGCCTCTCCAAGTGCAAATTCTACACTTCCATCAAACCCGTCGAGCAAAGTAAAAGGTCCGGCAACAACTACCGGGGCGACAAGTGTATCTGCAGTAACGATGGTTAGATCGTTTCCGTTCCAGCCATCACCCCAGCTATCTGCCATATTGAGTGTGTAACAAGCATCAGCTAGGCACACTTCTAAATCTACGGTTGTATCGCTTCCTTCGGCAACTACCTCTCCTTCATTATCAATTATTTGCCAAGAAGCTTCGTAAGTATAGGATCCTCCCCCCAGGCTTAAGTTGTAGCACGTTTGAGCCCAGCTGGTTCCGGACATCAATAAGAGCATTACCAGGAAGCAGCAACTTCCGATATGCTTTTTAATTTGGCTGAATGAAGTCAGCACTTGGTTTTTAGTAATCATCTTATTCATATTTGTTGGTTTTAATGTTTCATAACAAAATCGTCTGCGTGAGAATTCTCGCAAGGCTATGAAGTGGTGAAAAAGATGTACTAAATACTAAATGTGGATTTCAATTGTTCAATCTCACTCGAACGGTTACAAAGATAAGGCATTATTCGACGAAGTCAATATTATCGTCGATAAAAATTGAAATAATTGTGTCCAAAATTGAGTGATGTTTAATTAAAACACTGTTTATCAGTAATTTGTGAAAATAATTGCTTAGAATCGATTTATCAAAATATTTTGAGAGAAAACTCAATCAAAACAATTTCTTGTCGAGATTTAGCCATTGGAGAGCTGCACCATGAAAAAGATTGCTCTTGATTTCGTCACTATACTTGCTTCCGCGAATTAGCTTGCCAGGTTCCAGCTCACCCAATGGAAAGGGATAATCTGTTCCTAGCGCCACGCGGTCTGACCCAAAAAGATCAACAACATAGTCGAGCACCTTGTTATCATGAACAAGCGAATCAATCCAAAACTTACCGAGGTATTCCTTCGGATTAACATTATTATCGATGGCGCAAAGATCTGGCCTTACATTAAATCCATGTTCTACGCGGCTAATGGTTGCCGGAAAAGAACCCCCTCCATGGGCAAAGGCTACTCTGAGTTTTGGAAGTCGTTCAAAGACACCGCCGAATATCATAGAGCAAATAGCGAGACTGGTTTCGGCTGGCATTCCTACCAGCCACGGAAGCCAGTATCTTTCCATCTTTTCTTTCGACATCATATCCCATGGGTGAACAAAGATAGCCATGTCTAAATCCTGACAGGCTTCAAAAATGGGAAATAGGTTTGGGTCATTTAGATTCCAGTCGTTTACATGGGAGCCAATCTCGATCCCGGCAAGTCCAATTTTTTTGCATCGCTCTAATTCTGCAATTGCGAGTTCAGGCTCCTGCATAGGAATAGTGCCCAGACCAATGAACCGCTTCGGGTATCGCTGAACTATTTCGGCAATGTGATCATTCAAAAATTTCGAAACTTCAAGACAGTCAAGTGGTTTGGCCCAGTAGCTAAACATTACAGGAACTGTGCTCAGTACTTGCACATCCACGTGATGCTGTCCGCATTCGCGCATTCTTGTTTCAGCATCCCAGCAATTATCTTCAATTTCTCTAAAAAATTTGTTATCCATCATCATCCGCGCACAGCACGGTTTATGATGGTCCAGATGAATAAATCCACCGTATCCAAATCGCTCTCTGAAGTTTGGAATATTTTCAGGTAGAATGTGCGTATGAATATCGATAGTTAACATTTGGCTCAAATTAAAATTTCAGAATAATCTTACGCAAAGAAAGTAAGATTATACGAAGTTGAGCAACTTCTCTTTAACCGGAATGCCAATCTAAAGAGATTATTAAGCCATCGTATCCCTTACGCCCGTTCCAAAAAGTAGTTGGCTTAAGCCAGAAGTTGAGCGTAAGATTTAGCAAAATAGGTAAGAATAACATCTGCTCCCGCTCTGCGAATGCTGAGCAGCATTTCCTGCATTGCTGCTTCCTCATCTAGCCAGCCATTTGCAGCAGCAGCTTTGAGCATAGCGTATTCACCACTTACATTATATGCTGCAATGGGCAAATTACTATGGTCTCTCAACTTGCTGATGATATCCAGATAACACAAGGCAGGCTTCACCATTAAGAAATCAGCACCTTCTTCTTCATCCAGAATAGCCTCGCGAAGTGCTTCTCTGCTATTGGCCGGATCCATTTGATAGCTTTTTTTGTCGCCACCTTTCGGTGCAGATTCAAGGGCATCTCTGAAGGGCCCATAAAAGGCGCTGGCATATTTTGCCGTGTAGGACATGATGCCCGTATTCGAATAACCGGCAGAATCAAGAGCTTCTCGCAAATGTTTTACTCGTCCATCCATCATGTCGGAAGGGCCAATAAGATCAAAGCCGGACTGGGCCTGAGCTACCCCCATTTTTGAAAGTATGGGAAGCGTTTTATCATTTACTATTTGGCCGTTTTCAACCAGCCCGTCGTGCCCATCAGAACTGTAGGGGTCCATAGCCACATCGCTCATCAATACTGTATCGGGAAATTTTTCCTTGATCTCACGAGCGGCGTGTAAATAAAAGTTTTCTTCAGCGTAGCTATAAGATGCTACAGCATCTTTTCTGTGGTCTGAAACAGCCGGGAAAAGTACAAAGCTTTTTATTCCCAGATTCAAAGACTCTTCAATTTCGTTGAGGAGTTCTTTTCTTCCGAGTTGAAACTGACCCGGAAGTGATTTAATTGGATTTTTTAGTGAGTCGTCCTCTGTAATAAATAAGGGTGATATAAGTTGATCCAGATCAATCCTTGTTTCTCTGATTAATCCTCTAATACCTTCTGAATATCTATTCCTGCGCGGTCTAATTCTCATCTTTTGTGTACATATCCATGGTGGTGATCAATTCATTGATTTTTGACCCTACTTCATCCAGACGTTTTTTATAAGCTTGTTGTAATTCCAGAATTTCCTGATCACTTAAGCCTTCCATAGTTCGCTCTTTTTCAGCGTCGTGGGTGTGAGGAGCACCTTCTTTGTGTTTGTGTTCAACCCCGGGTACGCCCGCTACTCCTTCCATCCAGCTATTTAGAAGTGTATAACTCCTTTCAATACTTCTGTTCATAGATTCATAAGCTGGCCGGTCCGGATCTGAGTCAGATAATTGTGAAAGTTTTTTATCAACTCTTTCTTTTTGATCCGCTAGGGCATTATAAATCGAATCGTGTTTGTCCAGGATTTTTTCATGAATAGCAGCTGCTTCAACTAGTTTTCTATTTTCACTTCTGCCACCGCAAGAAATAACAACTGCGGCAATACTGAAGAATGTAAGGACTAAAAAGATTTTTTGTTTCATTGGTTTTTTGATTTTTTTGGTACCGGATCCCAGCCTTGAGGGCCCCAGGGATGACATTTTGAAATTCGCTTTATTCCTAGCCAGGTTCCCTTAAAAGGACCCCATTCTTTAACCGACTCAATTGCATAAGCCGAGCATGTTGGTGTAAATCTGCAATTAGATCCCAGGAGTGGAGAAATTACTGCCTGATACACTTTTACGAAGAATATGACTATGTAGCTCAAAAATTTCAAGGTGCAAATTTACACAAAGGATTATAGATCATACCATTTCTGATCAATGGCCGTGTTAATTATTTTTAAGTGTTGCTTATACTGACCAAGATACAGGCCAACAATCTACTTTACCACCAGACCATTTTATTGAACTACCAAGTGTGGATGATGTGGTCACATAAAGGTCAATTTGTAGACTTCTCTCCGCAAATTTTTCATGGGAAGAGAGATGATTACATGAATGGGTTTTCTGATTAAATTCATTATCAATGTTTTGAGATTTCTTCATGGCTCAGCAATTCGTTTGGTCTCGATTTTGTTTTTCTCTCTATAGAATTCAGGCCATTATTTCAAACAACTGAAAGTGTGGAAAGGAATTAAACCAACTGCAATAACGACTTAGGTCGCCCATATATATGAGTAAAAGCCGCATAAATTTGCGGCTTTTTTTATTTTAAGAAGGAAATTGCACCGAACAAAAGCGGGTAATTCGATATTTGCACCTGTGAAAAGAGAAGAGATTATTTCAAAAGTCGAATCTGAAGTCAAAGGGCTTTTTGAAGGCGAAGGTACCGGTCATGACTGGTTTCATATAGACCGGGTGAGGCGGAATGCCACCGTGATCGGCGCGAAAGAATCAGCTGATTTATACATAGTTGAACTGGCTGCCTTGCTGCACGATATTGCAGATCATAAGTTTCACAATCACGATTTAAGTGTTGGTCCAAATCGTGCACGGGAGGTGTTACTTAAGAGCGGAGGAAGCCTTGAGCTGGCTGAGAAAGTGGCAGAAATTGTGAGTCAGGTAAGTTACAAAGGTGCGGGCGTAGATACTCCGGTTAGCAGTGTTGAGGCTGCTGTGGTGCAGGATGCCGACAGACTTGATGCTATTGGTGCAATAGGAATCGCGAGAGCATTTGCATACGGCGGAAGCAAGCATCGTGAAATCTACAACCCCGACAAGAAACCCTGTATGCATGATTCTTTCGATTCTTACGCTAAGGACGAAGGAACTACGATCAATCATTTTTATGAAAAGCTTTTGTTACTGCAAGATAGGATGCAAACAAAAACTGGCCGGGAAATGGCGCGGAACAGTCATGATTTTATGGTTGATTTTTTGGATCGATTTTTTGCAGAATGGAATTGTGAAACATAACTTACTGGTATCAAATTCCTTTGAATTTTGGCATCCTGTAAGTTCTCAAATGTTGTTAACAATCGATAAAAAAGCGGGTTTTAATCGATAATTTTGTGGGTATAGTGAATCTGAATTTAACGACTACGGATTTTCTTCGTTTATCCCATTTTTAGCCTTTAGAAAGCACTTTTTATGTTCCTGATTTTTGATACTGAAACCACCGGTCTTCCAAAGGATTGGAATGCCCCACTGACTGATAGCGATAACTGGCCGAGACTGGTTCAGTTAGCGTGGCAGCTTCACGACGAAAACGGGAAATTAATCTCAGCTAAGAATTTTACGGTTAAGCCGGAAGGGTTCACCATTCCATATAACGCGGCAAAGGTTCACGGTATTTCTACAGAGCGGGCACTTCAGGAAGGCCGCGATCTCGCAGAAGTACTTGCAGAGTTTGAAGAAGACAGAGCGAAAGCGAAATATGCTGTAGGACATAATATTGGTTTTGATATCAATATTGTAGGAGCTGAAAATCATCGGTTGGGACAACCCTATCCGGTAGCTTCCATGGAGGATTTGGATACCAAAGATCTCTCTACGGAGTTTTGTGCAATTCCCGGCGGAAGAGGAGGGAAGTTTAAGTGGCCAACGCTCACTGAACTGCACCAAAAACTATTCGGTAAACCCTTTGCCGATGCGCACGATGCCGCTTATGATGTTGATGCCACTGCTCGTTGTTTTTTCGGATTGATTACCCAACACGTTTTTACTGTTGACGAAATAAATGATCCTTCTCTTGTAAAATATGAAGCTCCGAAACTGGCGGATGCCAATTTCGCGAAAGCGGACGACATAGCTCCTGAAACAGCTACTGACCTCAAGAAAACTGCAAAGAAAGATATAAGCGAGCTCAAGGATTTGCCTTTTGCCCATTTGCACAATCACACCCAGTATTCCATTTTGCAATCGGCTTCATCTGTGGCCGGATTGGTAAACAAAGCCAAAGAACTCGGTATGCCGGCAGTGGCAATGAGCGACCACGGGAATATGATGGCCGCGTACCATTTTGTGCGTGATGCGCTTAAAGCAGATATTACTCCAATTGTGGGTTGTGAGTTTAACTTGACTGTGGATCACGCAGACAAATCCAAGCAGGATAATGGTTATCAGACCGTTTTGCTCGCCAAGAATAAGAAGGGTTATCACAATATAGCTAAGCTATCATCCACAGCTTTTACCAATGGATTTTACTACGTTCCGCGTATCGACAAGGAACTACTCGTGCAATACAAAGGCGATGTAATTGCTACCACAGGCGGATTGTGGGGTGAGGTTCCGTTTTTAATTCTGAATGTTGGCGAAAGCCAGGCAGAAGAAGCATTTTTATGGTGGAAGGAACAATTTGGTGAAGATTTTTATGTAGAGCTAAACCGCCACGGAATTCCTGAGGAAGATGTTGTAAATGAGACGCTTTTGCGATTTGCTGAAAAGCATGGCGTAAAATATTTTGCAGCCAACAATACCTACTACACGGAAAAGTTGGATGCCAAAACGCACGACTTGCTTTTGTGTGTTCGCGATGCCGAGTCGGTTCACAAGCCCAAAAAATACATAGGAAAACGCGGAAGAGAATACCGATATGGTTTTCCAAATGACGAGTTTTACTTCAAGTCATCTGATGAAATGAAGAAACTCTTCAACGATTTGCCGGAAGCAATAGAAACGGTTGGAGAGATTATTGGAAAAATTGAAAGGTACGATCTCGCCAGGGACGTACTGTTACCGAAATACGATATCCCTGAAGAGTTTATCGATCCGCAGGATAGTGAAGATGGTGGTAAGCGGGGAGAGAATGCATTTTTGCGGCACCTCACATACGAAGGAGCCAAAAAACGATACGGTGAGCTTACTGATGAGGTTACCGAGCGACTTGATTTTGAACTCCAAACCATCGCTAATTCCGGTTATCCGGGGTACTTCCTTATTGTGCAGGATTTCTGTAATGTAGCCAGAGAACGCGGCGTTTCTGTAGGGCCGGGTAGGGGATCTGCGGCTGGATCTGCAGTAGCTTACTGTATTAGAATTACCAACGTAGACCCTATTAAGTACGATCTGCTTTTTGAGCGTTTTCTTAATCCGGACAGGGTGTCCCTTCCCGATATTGATATTGACTTTGATGATGAAGGCCGTCAAATAGTAATAGACTATGTAATAGATAAGTACGGAGCAAATCAAGTTGCTCAAATTGTGACTTATGGTACGATGGCGGCTAAGTCTTCGGTACGCGATGCAGGTAGAGTAATGGACTTGCCGCTTAGTGATACAGATAGATTGGCGCGAATGGTTCCGGGCACTAAGCTGAAAAAGCTTTTTGCAATGGATGATAAGACCATGAAGTCGAGCTTTCGCGATGCGGAGTACGCCGGTGCACTTGAGCTTATTAAAGTTTCTGAAGGAACCGGGCTGGAAGCTGAAGTAGTAAATCAGGCCCGGGCTATGGAAGGCTCTGTACGAAATACAGGAATTCACGCTTGTGGTGTCATCATTACCCCCGACGATATTACAAAGTATGTGCCTATCGCTACGGCAAAGGATAGCGCCATGGTTTGTACCCAGTTTGACAACTCCGTTGTAGAAAGCGCGGGCTTGCTCAAAATGGACTTTTTGGGATTGAAAACGCTTACCCTCATTAAAGATGCTGTGGCGATTGTCAAAGAGCGTTACGGAGTAGAGATTAATCCCGACGATATTCCGCTCGACGATGAAAAAACCTATGAGCTTTTTCAGCGGGGCGAAACCACCGGGGTTTTTCAATATGAATCTGCCGGAATGCAGGCACATATGAAAGATTTGAAGCCCACAACTTTCGATGACCTCATTGCCATGAATGCGCTTTACAGGCCGGGACCAATGGAGTACATTCCCAGCTTTATTAAGCGAAAGCACGGATTTGAAGAAATTACATACGACCTCGCTGCTTCTGAGGAGTTCTTGAAAGAGACTTATGGAATTA
The DNA here is from genome assembly GCA_963748925.1 of uncultured Cryomorphaceae bacterium. Lineage (GTDB taxonomy): Bacteria > Bacteroidota > Bacteroidia > Flavobacteriales_D > Cryomorphaceae > Cryomorpha. The sequence continues at coordinate 446,799 of CAVVKG010000008.1, forward strand.
CAGTCTATCAGGAGCAGGTAATGCTTTTGTCACAAAAGCTGGCCGGATTTACGAAAGGTGAGGCAGATGTTTTGCGAAAGGCAATGGGTAAAAAGATATTTGCCCTTCTGGAAACGTTGAAGCCAAAGTTTCTCGACGGCTGCGAAACAAATGGTCACGATAGAAAAGTTGCGGAGAAAATCTGGAAGGACTGGGAAGCTTTTGCGTCTTATGCCTTCAATAAATCTCATAGTACTTGCTATGCGCTCGTTGCATTCCATACTGCATATTTAAAGGCTAACTACCCGGCAGCCTATATGGCTTCTGTGTTGAGCAACAACATGAACGATATCAAGCAGGTGACTTTCTTTATGGAGGAATGTCGCAGGCTGGGAGCTCCCGTTTTAAGTCCTGATGTGAACGAATCGAACTTGAAATTTACGGTTAATGAAGAAGATCAGATTCGCTTTGGGATGGGTGCCATTAAAGGAGTTGGCGAAAGTGCAGTACGATCTATTGTTGAAGAACGTGAGGCCAATGGACCATACAAGGATTTGTATGATTTTGTAACAAGAACAGATAAGCGCCATGTAAACAAACGTTGTATTGAGGGATTGGCCTTGGCCGGAGCCCTGGATGGTTTTGGAGAAGTGCATAGGGCGCAGTTTTTTGCCGAAATGCCTTCGGGCGGTACCTTTGCGGAAACGCTCGTGAAGTTTGGAGGGGCTTTGCAAACTGCCAAGGATGCTCCACCTGACTTATTTGGTGATAGTGTAGCAGTTGAAGTGCAAAAACCCATGGCCCCAGCAGTTCCAAAATGGAGCAATATGGTGCAGCTAAGCAAGGAAAAGGAAGTGGTAGGAATTTATATTTCCGCGCATCCGCTTGACGATTTTAAACTTGAGATTGGACATTTTACAAGAGGTGACCTGCGCCATATGAAGCAGATGCATGAAATTGTGAATGCCGAGTTGTCATTAGCGGGTATGGTGAGTAATGTAGAGCACAGAATGACCAAAACCAATAAGCCTTTTGGCTCATTTGAGTTTGAAGATTATTATGATGTTCACAAGTTTTTCCTTTTCTCTGAAGACTATCTCAGAATGAGGCATTTTCTCGTTCAGGGCTCTTTCTTGTTTATCAAAGGTAAAGTTCAGCCAAGACAATGGAGTAAGACCAATGAATTGGAATTTAAAATCAATTCTATGGAGTTGCTTTCAGATTTGCTGGAAAAGCAAACGAAAAAGGTAACAATCGAACTCCGCTTAGACGACCTAAATGACTCGTTGCTTTCCAATTTGGAATCAGTAATAAGTAAAAGTACGACCGGTAAAACGTTTCCGTTGGAGTTTCGGGTGCTTGATCCAATACGCAAATTGTCTATCAAAATGCCATCCAGGACGACAAAAATAGATTTGTCCAATGAAACGATAAGTGAATTAAATGAAATAAGAGAGGTGAAGTATAAGCTCAATGCCTAACTTTGCATTTCAATAGTAAAGTGAATAACTTCTGAGATGAAGCTATGATCTAGGCTTAAGAAATTATAATTTAGTAAAACATTACAAAGCAAATAAAGATGGCATTAGAATTCACAGAAGCTAACTTTGATGAGTTAGCATTAAAATCGGACAAGCCGGTATTGGTTGATTTTTGGGCAGAATGGTGTGGCCCATGTCGGATGGTAGGTCCGATTGTTGAAGAAATTTCAAACGAATACGATGGTAAGGCTATTATTGGTAAAGTAAATGTTGATGAGAATCCGAATATTTCTTCGAAATATGGTATCCGCAATATTCCTACAATCCTTTTCCTTAAGAATGGTGAAGTTGTAGATAAATCTGTAGGAGCAGTTCCTAAGAATATTCTTACTGACAAGCTTGATAACCACATGTAATTAATTTCTGTCCAAAAAGTCCGCTATCAGCAGTGCACTTGAATAAAAAACAGTCATTGACCAATGTCAATTCTTTGATTTTTAATTCTGCGTGATCCTTGGTATCGAACTTTATGACTCAGAAATTTGAGTAGGTTAGGTCACTCTAATTTTAATTAATTATTCCATAAAAAAGGCGCCAATCGGCACCTTTTTTATTGGTTGTTGGTTAGAGCTTTAATCCTCTTTTTTGTCGAGCATCAAAAACTGCTCTACTCTCACTTCGGTTATGTACCTCTTTACGCCTTCTTTATCGTCGTAAGATCTGCTGATAAGCGTTCCCTCAATGGCTACTTTTTTGCCTTTCTTGAACATCTTCTGAGCCAGGTCTGCCGTTTTGCCCCAGGCTACCAGATTGTGCCAATGCGTGTCTTCTACTTTTTTACCGTCTTTGTCTTTGTAAGAAGCATCTGTTGCAATGCTTACTTTCATCAGATTTCCGTTTTCGAAGTTCTTCGCTTCTGGGTCCATTCCTAAGTGACCAATCAATTGTACTTTGTTTGCTATAGTTTGCATATCTTCTACTTTTAGTGCGATTAACCGTTAGGCATTCTCGCTGATTTATTAATGGTTGAGTTTAATTTTTGGGTTTTAATCGTTTTTCTTTCCGAGCAATAAAAACTGATCAAGTCTTACTTCTGTTATGAAGCGCTTAGTGCCTTCCTTGTCCTGGTAAGACCTATTCACCAGAGAGCCTTCTATGGCCACTTGCTTTCCTTTTTTGAATAGCTTCTCACCAATGTCAGCCGTTTTATTCCAGGCTACTAAAGTATGCCAGTGGGTGTCCTGAACTTTATTACCGTCCTTGTCTTTATAAGATGCATCTGTGGCGAGGCTAATGCGGAGCATTTTTCCGTTTTCGAAGTTTTTTACTTCAGGGTCCATTCCCAGGTGTCCGATTAATTGTACTTTGTTTACTAGCGTTATCATGTCTTCTACTTTTTGAATGCGAATAATTTCGCGGTTTAAATTATTGATTGAACTTTCTTGTTCTCGTCAGAACTTGTTTGTTTCGATCGACAGGTCAAAGGTGCAGCAGAAGGTCTATTTTAGTCGGATACTAAACGGTTACTTCCGTTTATAACCGATTAGTTTCGTTTAGTATGCCGGATTTAAAGGATTTGCGGAATTTTAATATTTTTCAGCTTTTTTGAGGAGACTTAATTTCAGCGCATCAATTTTTGCTGATTCGGCATTTCGGACTTAAATCACAATTTCATCCTCTTAGATTCACGATATTTGCTTTTTTCAAAAATAAACAGAAAATGAAAAATTGGATAATTCTCGCGTTTATTATTGGTTTAGCCGGAGTTGGCTGGACTTCGTGCGGGGAAGTTAGCGACGATAAAAACAAAAATTCAAAGTCACAATACAATCAAAAGGAGCTTGACAAATTCCTGGTTATTGGCAATCAATATGCAGATTCAGCTCAGAAAGTTTTGGGAGAAAACCTTAAAAGGGCACTAGCAGATGGAGGACCTGTTGGAGCACTTGAATTCTGTAATGTACGGGCATTGCAGCTTACAGACAGTTCGGCGAAAGCCATGAATGTTGAGTTAAAAAGAGTTTCTGATAAAGCCAGAAACCCTTTGAATACAGCGGATGTAGAGGAGCTTGAGATAATAGGGGCAATGAAGAGCGAGCTTAAAGCGAAAGGAAAAATCACTCCTCACATTTTTCAGGCAAATCGTGAAGTCCTGGCTTATTACCCCATTTTAACGAAACCGATGTGCCTTCAATGCCATGGAACTCCCGACAAGGATATTGATCCTGAAACGCTTGCTGTGATTAACCAAATCTACCTTGCCGACAAAGCTACGGGCTACTCTGCTAATGAAGTGCGTGGGATGTGGAAAGTGATTTTAGATTCTGATCTGGATTAAAAAACGAAATAATTATGTGGTACCTTTTCACTTAGCGCTTGGCTATTTAGAACTGTAACATATTGCGATGGAGAATTTGAACGAGTAAAACAATATCATTTTTTTGGTGCTATTTTTGTAATCTATTATTTCAAATTTCATTAACCGGAAATACCGAATGAAAAACTTTCTCCCAATAATTATTTCACTTATCACACTAGCTCAAATTTCCTATGTACACGGACAAACGGATGGCTCTAAACCCAATATTGTCTACATATTAGCAGATGATTTAGGCTACCGCGACTTAAGCAGTTACGGTCAGGAAAAGTTTGATACACCCAATATCGATGCACTCGCATCTAAAGGAATAAAATTCACACAGCACTACTCTGGCAGCACCGTTTGCGCACCTTCAAGATCGGCTCTTATTACGGGGCAGCATACCGGACATACAACCGTGCGCGGCAACTTTGAGATTCAACCCGAAGGACAGTATCCCATTGAAGATTCGGACTTTACTATAGCAGAATTGCTAAAGGATGCCGGCTATGTTACAGGCGCTTTTGGAAAATGGGGGCTCGGACCGGTTGGCTCATCCGGCGATCCAAATAATCAAGGGTTTGATGAGTTTTACGGGTATAATTGCCAGAGGCTGAGCCACAGCTACTATCCATATCACCTGTGGGATAATGACACGAAAATAATCCTTGACGATAACAGCGGCTCTAAAAAAGGAGTTTATGCACCGAATATCATTCACACTAAAGCGCTTGAGTTTATCGAATCAAATAAGAATAAGCCTTTTTTCCTCTTTTATCCCTCCACCATTCCTCATGCTGAGCTGGCTGCCCCTGAGGAGTATATGGAAAATTTCCGTCCAAAGTTCAACCCTGATAAACCTTACAATGGGGTTGATGATGGTCCACGGTTCAGGAGCGGTGGATACTCGTCTCAAAATGATCCTCGCGCAGCATTTGCAGCCATGATAACATTGCTCGACGACCAGGTGGGCGAGATTGTAGCAAAACTGGAAGAACTGGGAATTGCTGATAATACACTTATAATTTTCACCTCAGATAATGGAGCCCACACAGAAGGAGGCGCCGACCCCGGTTTTTTTAACAGTAGTGGAGAGCTCAGAGGTTTCAAGCGCGACTTATATGAAGGTGGAATTCGCGTGCCTATGGTTGCTCGATGGGATGGAAAGATAACCCCGGGAACCGAAACGGATCATATTTCGGCATTTTGGGATTTGATGCCCACCTTAAGTGATATTACCGACGCAAAAATTCCCACATCAACTGATGGCATTTCATTCTTGCCGGCCTTACTGGGAGAAAATCAGCCTGAGCACAAGTTTCTTTACTGGGAGTTTCCTGCGCAGGGCGGTAAGCAGGCTGTGCGAATGGGTAAGTGGAAGGCGGTAAGAACGAATGTCGATAAGGGAATGAACTCACCGGTTGAGCTTTATGACTTGAGTAAAGATATTGCCGAAAAGAATAATGTTGCTTCTCAGTTTCCTGATGTGGCAGATCAAATGGCTCAGATTATGATTTCGGCCCATGAAGAATCGGACGTGTTTCCATTCGATTTTGAGGAAAAGTGACAACCTGTTTTGTGTTTAAAATTTTAGAATCTAAAAGGTAAAATGCGGGTTAAAACTTAACTTTGCGCCATGTCAGATTATTCTCCCCCTCATGAACGTGCAAATATTGCCACCCATTTCATAGGCTTTCTTGCCGGTGTAGTTGCTATCCCGATACTGGTTTCCCATGTTCTGGGTTCTGCTTCCGCCAATAGCTATACAGTGTTTGGAATTCTGATTTACGGAGTGAGTTTCCTGATGGTGTTTGGGTTTTCTACGCTCTATCATTACAACAGAGAGCCAAAGCGCCGCCATTTGATGAAAATATGGGATCACATTAGCATTTACTACCTTATTGCCGGTACTTATACTCCTTTTATTTTAGCTTACGCCAATGACGCAGATGCCAAATTGATGCTCATTGTTTTGTGGTCGCTGGCGCTGGCAGGTACTGTTTTTAAGTTCTTCTTTACCGGAAAATTTAGACTTGTTTCTACGCTTATTTACCTCGGTATGGGGTGGATGATTTTTGCAGCGCCGGCTTCGTTTAAAGATTCTTTTACCGACGAAAGTACTTTTTGGGTTGGGCTCGGAGGAGCTTTCTATTCTCTGGGAGTTATTTTTTATCTTGTTAAGCGGATTCCATTTCACCACGCCATCTGGCATTTATTTGTTCTTGGAGGAGCGTTGAGCCATTTGATTGGGGTTTGGAGGTTGTTTTAAAGAGTGCTTATCGGTTTTTTATCCGCTCCGTCGCATTTACCTCCGTTGAGATCCCGTCATACAATTTCTCAAACCCGAATTCAATCACTGGAATTCATGTCTAGCCTGCCACGGATTCCAATTATTCTGTTTTCATCCATTTCAAGCCGGTAACATTTCCTTTATCATCTATCAGTTTCAAAAAGTAAAGCCCGCTGCTCAGGTTTTCAGATGTAATTCTGTAATTACTCCCGTTGATTATTTCTGATCGTACCAGTTTTCCATTAACATCTAAAATATGAAGTGATATTGGGAAATTTTGGTCTGTATCGGCAACTAATATGGGACTTGCGGACGGGTTAGGGAAGAGTTTGAACTGCGAATCCGGAGAAGGCAGTGAAAGCGCTGAAACTGTCACGGAGGTGTCGGTTGGATTTAACAGCTTCCACACGCCGTTATTGCCCGTTCCTACATAAATTATCGAATCGGATTTCCACACACTGAGGGCCTCGGGAGCACCTGGTATGCAGGTAAGACATTGCCAGGTGCTGCTATCTGGATGTAGCTCATACAAGTGCTTTTCGTTTCTCTGAGTGGCATACACTTTACCTTGCAGGGCTTTTATTTCGTGCAGGAATAAGGAAGAGGTGATCCCCGCTGAAATGTCTTGCCAGGTGTCGCCGTAATCGGTGCTTGCCAGCAGTTCCAAACCGCTGGTATAGGCAATTATTCGATTATTTTGCACGGCTAATCCGTTTACAGATTGATATATACTGGGCCAATTATCGCTTACCGATTGCCAGGTACCGCCACCGTCAGCAGAACGGTAAAGTTTGCCTTGGCCGATGGTAATTCTGGTACCTGCAAATAAATAATCCCCATATTCGGCTATGTGGTATATCTCTTCAGAATCTCCGAAAGTGTAAATGGTCGTCCAGGAAGTGTCTGTAACATTCCGCATTAGTTGATTATCAATTCCTGCCCAAATGTTACCGGCGGCGTCGGTTGCGAGGGATCTCGCATTTGGAAAATCACTTTGTATTCCGTGGTTTATTTTGCGCCAGCTCTGTCCGTCGTCATCCGAAACACTAATTCCGTTCGCAACCATGGCGATATACCAGCGATTGTTCATTACCACGCTACCGTTCACCAAGTGTGTTGGGAATACATCAGGAACTGTCGAGATGCTCCAGGTCTGGCCCAGATCATTAGAAATTCTGGGTTCTGCCGTATTGGTAGATTTTGCTAGAAGGATATTCTCTTTTCCGGTTATAAACTCTACAGATTGAGCATCAAAGTCGTTGTTGATAAGCTCGAAATTGGTTGCGTCGGCGTTGGCTGCCATCATCCCATCGCCGGAAGTTCCAAAGAACAATTTACCATTCAAATTTAGAATGCAATTCTTGGCAGACACGCCGGGAATATTACCGACCGGTGTGCTCCACCCATCGATGGTAGTAGAGTTATATGGAAGTGTGCGCACGTAAGGCCCGATTGTAACAACGTATTTATCATCTGATATAACCATATCGGTAATAAGCTGCGTGCTATAATTTATGGGAACAGCCACCCAGTTTAAGCCTCCATCTTCAGTATAAAAAAACGAAGGCGTAGTGCCGCTACCGTTGCGGCTTACATATACACGGTCACCGATGGCCTTCATAAAAGGATAGCGCAAAGTATTGACGCCGATGGGTCCCGTAACCTGCGTCCAGGTATCACCATTGTTAACAGATCTGTAAAAATGGCCTTCGTTTCCTGGCATATACAACTGAAGAAGCAAAACGTCGTTTATTGAAACAAGTTTAACGGTTGTAATATCCGGAAGACCGGAAGTGAGCAACTGCCAGGTTTCGCCGTTGTCCGCACTACGGGCTAGTGAGCCATACCCGGATCCGAAAAGATATGTCCCGTGGGCTACTAAATCATTTGCGCTGCTCATTACAGGCCATTGCCCGACGGGAGTCCACGTGTCTGAGGTAGAGGTTAATTTCATTACACCCGAACCCAATGTTTGCGTGGCAATATATAAATTACCGTGCGCTGAAATCATATCATAAATCTGTTGCCTTCCTCTTTCCGGAAGTCCGGTTACATGAATTTCCCAGCTCTCTCCTTCATTATCAGATTTATATACATCGCCATTATAGGTGGCAGCCCATAAATAGCCGCCCAGGGTATCAATGGCAACTACTTTACCTCCTTCCGGCCCGTTGCAATAAGTCCATTGGGCCGAGGTTATAAGAGGCAGAGACAATAAGGTGAGAATGAAGGAAAGTCGGAACATAAGAGTAAACAAGTGCATAAAAATTGGATATAAATTGAGGTGAAAAAAATGAAAACAATGAGTCCTTTGTGCAGAAAGATATTTAAGGAATATCCAACGCACGCTTAACGACGCAATAAAGCAGGCAAACGTTGTCTGGTTACTTTTTATAATTATAACTATGAAAATTCTCTTTTTAATGAATTGCTTTGCTGAGATGCTATGCTGAACGGAACGATAAGATGCGCGATTGATCGAAATGGTCTCGCTCCACACTTATTCCCAGTGGTTATGAGTTCGCAAGTTTAGTTGCGACTTGGCGACTAGAGCATACCCCTGAAACGTTCTGACCTATGCGTTGTGAATTTATCGTCGCTAGCGTTTACACAACCTTAAGACTAATGTATGGAAGTGATTCATAGCTTACACCAATTACAAAAATACAGTTTGAAATCTGTATTAAATGTAAAATAGAATGGAGGTCGTCCTCCCTCAAATTCTCCTGAATAAAGTTCTAAATATTTCTCTCCTAAATCCTGCCTTTTATTCTAACTTCTTGTCGGTGTAATAAGCAGCTCATTCACGTTTACACTGGCTGGTTGACTTACGGCATATAAAACACCTTCAGCAATCTCTTCCGGTTGGAGTTTAGCCTCATTGTCATCCCAATCCTGATCTTCTTTAAATTCCTCGTCAGAAATATCGCCTCTCAAATCGGTATCAACCGTTCCAGGCTCAATACAGGTTACCCGAATATTGTGCTCAGAAGATACTTCCAGACGCATAGCACGAGATAGAGCAATTATAGCAGCTTTTGAAGCGCTGTAAACCGCTCCACCTTTGTAAAACTCCTTTCCGTCTACTGAGGCAATATTTACAATATGACCGTCTTTTCGATCAATCATTCCCGGCAAAACAGCATGCACGCAACGCAAAACACCTTTTACATTTACGTCAATTGTCTTTAACCATTCTTCCAAATGATCATTTTTCAGGTAGGTAAGGGGCATTACTCCCGCATTGTTAACAAGGATATCAATCCTTCCAAATTCCTTTTTTATTTTCTCGAAAGCCTCATCCACGCTTTTGGAATCTGTCACATCAAGCTCTACCACCATGTTCTTCCCCTTAAGCCCATCCTTTATCTCTTTTAGTTCGTCTACACTTCTGCTAGCCAAAACAATATGGCATCCTTTTTCTGAAAGTTTTTTGACAGTGGCTTTTCCAATTCCACTGCTTGCTCCGGTTACTACTGCTACTTTATTTTCTAATTGCATAATTTAAGTTTTGATTCAAATTAAATACATGATTTTCAGCAATTTTCAGCTTCCAACCATGTTATTTCTCAATAATGCAACCGGCAAAACAAATACTTTGTTTATTTTTTTCTAAATCGACTAAACTTGCATCCAAAAGATATCTATTTAGAATGGGAATGCGGTCGCCAGCGTCACTGAACCACCCGAATCGTGGAAATACGAAATCCTTTTCTATTGACTTATTTGAAAAGGAAGAATAGAGGTACAGATCAGCCCAACATACCTTTAGCAGGATAATGGAATAGTCAAGAGTAATTCATCGAATCAAGATTATCCTCTAATGAAAATACTTCCTATTTATTTATGTATTTTTGAATATGAACTGGAATGAAAGAATAGTATCAGATAAGAATGTGCTTCTTGGTAAGCCAATAATCAAAGGTACCCGTATATCTGTTGAGTTTATTCTCGAGCGTCTGGCACATGGATGGAATGAAGAAAAAATACTCATATCATATCCCCATCTGAAAAAAGAGGACCTTCAGGCTGTGTTCGCATACATAAATGATTGCGTTAAAGATGGACTTTTAATGCTAGTAACTCCTATACACGAGGGAAATTAGACTATTCTTTTTGATTTCGTTTATTGCGAATCAAACTCCAAAGAAGCTTCTCCGTCCCGTAGGGACAATCCATATTATAGCGGACGGTTTTAACCGTCCGAGAAAGGCCTGCAAATGAATCAGAGTGCCGTAGGTACGACATATTTTACTTTAGAGTCGTTTTGGCCCTCTTGCCTCGGCAGCTTCTGTCATGAATGCCTGTTTTTGAAGTCACTTGTTTCCATGATAACCTCAGGGAGCTTAATACCCCTGTCAGTTTAGTGGAGATGACCAACTTGATGCCAGCTCTGTTGAAAACGCTATCAGATTATATAATTCCCATCCATATTAGAACGCACCACAATAAAACTAATCGGCAGCAATTGTTACTGAACCACACGAATCGTCGAGTACCCCAAACTGCTTTTGTCCAATTGAATCTGCGTTGTAATCCGCTCCTTGAGGGCACCAACGTGCGATATTATCCCAACAGATTTATCTCCTTCATTTTGCATTTTTTCGAGAATGGTAATCGCCTGATCGAGTGTTTCGGGATCTAGGGTTCCAAAACCTTCGTCGATAAACAATGATTCAATTTTTACATTTCTCGAAGCAATATCAGAAAGGGCAAAAGCCATAGCCAAACTCACCAGGAAGGTTTCTCCTCCGGACAAGGTGCGCACCGAACGGCGGGCATTTCCCATGTACTTGTCAAATACTTTCAGAGTATCGCTTTTTTCGGCTTCATCGGCAGTTGGGATGTCCAGTAAATACCTGTCGCTGAATTCCAAAAGGCGCTTATTTGCAAAGCCGATAAGCTGCTCAAGCGTTAAGTCCTGTACAAAGTTTGAGAACTTATTCCCATTGGCATCGCCAATTAAATCGTTCATGGTTTTCCACAAACCAAGATCTTTCCTTAAACGACTTAATTGATCTAAAACAGTTTGTTGCCGCTGCCTCGTTTTTTGATCGTCTTCAAGGCTTTGCGTTATTTTACCAATGTTCATCGAGAGGTTGTTCCACTTGGTTTCAGCTTCTTGAAACAACTCTTTTAAGGCTTCGTTGCTTAGTTTATTATCATCTTTTTGCCCAAGCTCGTCAAGTGCTTTTTTAAGATTTTTCTCTTGCTCAGACAGCCGGGCTTCCCCATCTTTTAACTTTGCATTTCGTTTACGGATCTCTTCTGCCTCCACTTCGGGAAGTATGGCATTTCGCAGTTGCTCTATGTTTTCCAGATCCTCTTTTGCCAGGATCTCATCCAACTTTTTAAGGCTTTCCGATTTTTGTTTTTCTGTTACTTTCAGCCTTTCAGCAAGGTCTTTCAATTGTTTATCAGTCGACGAGATACTTGTCGCCGATCGTGTTAGATTTGTGGTTAATCTAGTGGTGTCCTGATTGATGTCCGCTCCGGTATAGAGCGCTTCGCGTTTGGTTTTTAATTCCAGGTATTTCTCCTGCGAAAGATCCCACAATCTAATACTGTCAAGCAATTCGCCAATAAGAGATTTAGCTTGAAAAGCCTTCTTAACAATCTCCAGATTTTTCTGTGTTTCTAATAATTGTGTCCGCTGCTTCTGCAAATCTTCCAGAGGCTTTTGATAATCCCATTTCAAGGTTGTGGCGAGACTTTTCAAAATCTCACTATTTGCTTTTTCTTCCTTTGCCAGCCCTTCCATTTCAGACTCAATACGAGCGATTTCCTTTACGAGAAAAGCGTTTTTTGCACTGGTCTGAATACGCAATTCACTTTTCGTTTTCAGTAAATTTCGCTTCCCGTTCAGGAGCTCTTCTTTCACATCAAAGTTGGGGTTTTCAAGAGCGTACGGATGTTCCAAAGATCCACATAGCGGACAAGGTTCGTCGGGTTTTAATTCGGCGCGGTGATCTTCCATGCTCAGGTGCTTTCGCTGGTGTTCCAGGGCTTTTGCCAGGTCTTCCACTTCCTTTTCTATCTCTGAAATCTCCTTATTCAGCTCCGGTATTTTCTTCGAATCCGTATCCAGTGTAGCCCGTTCCGATTTCAACCGTGAACTATGCGTTTCGATCGCTTTTTGCAAACGCAATTCCTCCTGTTTTTTAACAAGCACATCACCGGCTTTTTCCGCCGACTCGCGCAGCACTTCCGACCTTTGATTTAACTCTTCAGGTGATTTTAATCCGGAAGTTTCTATTTGTGAATTTATCTGAATGGCGAGGTCTTCAACCTTCGTATTTAATAGGGCAGGGGTTTCGGCTTCCGCCAATGGGTATCCGGAATCATTGATTTTTCGGATTTGAGTTTTAACCTGGTTTTGGTACAAAACAGCTTCTCCATGCTTGGCTTTTTCCTGCGACTGCAACTCGGAAATCGTATTTCTAAAATCTTCAATTTTTGTATGAGCAGTAGCTATATCCAGCTTTTCATCTACAAGTTTAGATGCGTTCTCAATCAATAAAGTTTGATTCTTTTCCTCTTCCGATTTCGACTTTTTAAGACCTTCTATTCCTTCTCTGGTTTGTTCTAATTCCTTTAAAATCGAATTGTGATCACTGAGAATCTCTCTGTACTTCACAAGCTTTTCATGCCGGTAGAGCTTCTCTTTCCGAGGTTTAAAATCGGTAAGTAATTCTTTTAGTTTTTCCTGATTGCTCTCAAGGATAGTTTTTTCTTCTTTTTTGGCAATCAGCTCCTTCCGAGTTGTAATTTTTTCTGAATATTCCTTATACGCTTTTTGAGTACCCGGCTTCGACTCAGTTAGCGTTTTCACCTCTGCTTTCTTCTCTTCAACTACTTCCGCGGTGAGTACTTCAATATTTTTTAAGCCCTCTTCTTTTAGCTCTACCTCTTTTTTCAATCGGGCGTACCTTTGAAATACCGCCCTTCCAATTTCGCGGTAAGAGCGCGCTCCGGTTATGTCTTCCAGTAGTTTATTGCGTTCGTTTCTCGGTGCTTGCAATAACTTACTAAACTCTCCTTGCGAGAGTACCATAGCCTTAACAAACTGGTCATAGCTCAGGCCAATAATCTCTTCGTTTTTTTCGGGGGTTTTTGTGCCGCTGTCAATAATTGTCCCGGTCGCTACTTCTACGAGTTCTTGTTTGCGGGCATTTAAATTATTGTTCCTGTTACGCTCTATTGACCAGTGGCTGCGGTAATCTTTCCCATTAACGCGGTATTCAACTTCGGCAAAGCAGTTTTTCATGTTTCGCGTCATTATGCCGCCATCATCTTCCAAAACCGTGTTGGATATGTTTTTATCTACCCGCGCTATGCGGTTAAAAAGTGCCAGCGTAATCACATCGAGCAGGGTAGATTTCCCTGAGCCCGTTGGGCCGATAATTGCAAAGAGTCCTGCTTCGCCAAGAATCCCCTCACCAAAATCAATTTCGTGTTCGCCTTTAAGCGAATGAATATTTTCAAAACGTATCTTTCTTATCTGCATCGCCTAGAGGTTGAGTTCTTGTAATATTTCCCGAAAGGCATGCTTCAAATCTTCCGTGTTTTCCAACCCGCTTTGTAGCTCCAGCTTTTTCTCAAACATTTGCATGGGAGTTACATCCGCCACATCCGTTCCCACCGCAAAGGCATCGGTAGCACCGCGAATTTTGCTGTTGAAATTAAGTCGCGACTTTAAAATCTCTAAATGCTCATTTGGCTGCGAATTAATGAATTCTTCAAAAGCCTGACGTCTTTCAATGCTTTCAACTTTCTCGTTTATAATAATTTCTGCCAAAGACTTTAAGGTTGTTTCTTCCGAATAGGCTTCCAGCTTCCCAATTACTTCCTCCAGGGCTCCTTCGTATGTGATAAGATTCCGGTATTTGGGAACAGGCACAATTTCAACATCAGTTATTGCCTGATCTTTAATCGTAATCACATTGATTTGTTTTTGGTCTTTCCTTTCAGAAAAGCTCAGCGCAACGGGCGATCCACAATAGTGAATATTGTGAGTCTGGGAAATGACCTGCGGTTTGTGAATATGTCCCAGAGCCACATAATGCGGCACTTCTTCAAACATATAAGCTTCTACGCCGGCCTGATTTCCAATTTGGATATCACGCTCACTATCCGACAGGGTACTTCCCTGAACATATAAATGCCCCATAACGATAAATGGCTCACCCGAGAAATTATCCTTGTAGTGCTGATTGATATCTGAAAAATAAGCCTCCAACCCCGATTTGATCTGTTCGATTTTGGTCGCATAAGTTTCTCCCGCCACAGATTTGCGTATGTCCCGATCTTTCAAAAACGGTACAGCGGCAACGATCAGTTTCTCGCCGCTTTCTTCAACTTCAATAAACATCTCGCTTAAATCTTCCGTGGCTCCACCAACCACAGAAATGTCAAATGCCCTGAGCAATTCCCTGGGAGCATTTAATACAGCCGCAGAATCGTGATTACCACCCGTGAGAATTATTTTGCAATCGAGACTAATCAGACTTTTAAGTAAGTCATAATACTGTTTGTAGGCTGCCTGTGAAGGATTTGCCTGGTCAAAAATATCTCCCGAAACCAGCAACACATCGATGTTCCGGTCTTTGATATAATCAATCATCCAGGCGAAAAACAAGTCCAGATCCGTACTTAAATCGTACTTATGAAGCTGCTTACCGATGTGCCAGTCGGAAGTGTGTAGGATTTTCATAGCGGTAAATTTGTTGGAACTGTAAAGCTAAAACAATAGGAGAACTTAGTAACTTGAAAATTTACCTTACTTTAATTCCTCAAATCACCCTGACCAAAACCTGAAAAATTGAAAATAGGCTATGTGTACATAGTGAGCAATAAGAAAAGAACGACGATCTATATAGGTGTAACGAGCAGGCTTAAAATTAGAATTATTCAGCATAAGGTCGGTGTAGGATCGGTTTTTACAAGTCGGTATAATCTACACGACCTTCTTTATTTCGAAACCATTCCCGGAATGGGAAATGCCATAAAAAGAGAGAAGCAGCTTAAGAATTGGCATAAGGACTGGAAATGGAACTTGATTAAGGAAATGAATCCCGATCTGAAAGGATCTTGCCGCAGAATGGTATACGCCAGAGGAAATTGCGGAGTATCGTCGGGCTCATTTAAAGGGAAAGAAGTTGTAGCGATTCTGCCCTCAACCGCAACCCCATCCTGATCCAACGCCGTCACCCGGACCGTCCCCGTCCCCGTGACAGTCACCCTGATCCAACGCCGTCATGCTGAACTCGGTTCAGCATCTGTTGAATATAACCGTGAGGTACAATTGAGGCCTCTGTCCTATATTCGGCAGACCCTGAAACAAGTTCAGGGTGACGGTTTCGCAAGGAGCATTGACACAATCCATTTACGATGGTAAATTTACAGCAGAGTAAGTAGCTTGAGAAAACCAATTTATTACTCCATGATATATTGGCATCAGGATTATTGATCACCTTTAAGTTCCCCGAATTATCGCCGGCAATGTACATTTTGTCATCATATAAATGCCTGATCTTCACTCAAAGCTTTAAGCTGGTACTGCAATAAAGAACCTCATTTGCAGAAGAGACCAAGTCTTTTCTATAAAAATAGGTTTTTCTATTCTAAAACCCCTTTGATTCATTCAAAAATTCACTCCACTCCCGAGGGTAATTCTATCTTTTTCTCAGTGGTTTGAGGTTCACCAAAGTATGGGTATCCATTTTCTAGCCATACCACCTTTTGTGCTCTTGGAGATCGGTGTCGACCGCAGCCTTGATTTGGTTTGGGATTGGCATGGTAAAGTATCCAGTCCTCCTTACCATCAGGCGATTTAAAAAATGAATTATGTCCCGGAGCGAACACTTGATTTTTTTCAGATGTTTTGAAAAAGGCACTGTCAGATTTGATCCAGCTGTCTTTCCGCATTACGTTACCATCCTCTTTCAATCTTAAAACGCCTAGAGAATAGTGATCTGTCCAGCACCCGTTTGCTGAAAAGACTATAAATAAATCATCATCATGTTTTAACATCTGAGGACCTTCATTGACAAAAACATCTGGTGATCTATACGCCGAATCTAAACTTAGTCCATTTAGTTCCCACGTAGTGTTTGGCGAAGAAAGCCTGACTCTTTCGCCTCGCAGCGTCCAGGGATTTTCCATTTCAGAAATGTAAATATCTTGCTTGATATCGGTATGCGTTTCCCAGCCTGACCAGATAAAATACCGCTTTCCTTCATGTTCCAGAATTGATCCATCTATAGCCCAATGATCACCAGGACTACTAAGTTTGGATTTAATATTCCAGTTTCCCGTCATTGGATCTTGTGAATCGCATTCGAGCACCCACATGCGGTGATTTTCGTTTTCTCCGTCGTCTCCGGCAAAATAAACATACCATTTACCATCAAGGTAGTGAATTTCGGGCGCCCAGATTTCGGCAGAATTCATACCCTCCGCAGGAGCATTCCAAACCACTTTACGTTCTGCATTCTTAAGATCAACCGGATTCTTTGTTTTCCGGATTTCAATTTTGTTTTTGAGGGTGTTAGTGTAATAGTAATAACCGTCATGAAGTATTATCCACGGATCCGGACCCGATTCAAGAAGTGGGTTTGAAAACGTTCCTTCATTTTCCTGACATATCCCAGCGCCTACAAATAGAATTTGTACCGTTAACAACAATAGAATCGATTTCATTCTTTTACAGAAAATTTATAGGTTGTTGAGGTAGAATAAATTTCGCCGGGATTGAGCACTACTGAAGGAAAGCCAGATTGATTTGGTGAATCCGGGAAGTGCTGGGTTTCTAAAGCCAGACCGGTATACTTCTCATAAACGGTATTGTGTTTACCGGTAAGGCTAGCCGTCAAGAAAGTTACCGGAATAAAATTGCAAACCGGGTTCGATTGTGTAAACTTCCATAATTCGTCCGCTGCCGGGATGCTCAAGTTTTGCAACTAATCGCGAAGCAGTATTTGAAGAATCCAGTACCCAACAATGATCATATCCGTTTCCGTTTTTCAATTGAATATTTTCCTCATTTATACGCTTGCCGATCGCTGTTGCTTCTCTAAAATCAAATGGAGTGCCTGAAACATCTTGCAGTTTTCCCAGAGGTATCAGGTTTTCACTAACCGGAATAAACTGATCGGCTTTTATAGTGAGCAGATGATCCAGAATGTTCGTTCTCGTATTGCCACTTAAGTTAAAGTACGAATGCTGCGTTAGATTCACAATCGTCTTTTTATCTGTTGAAGCTTTGTAGGTTATTTCGAGTGTATTGTCATTCCCAAGCAGATAGTTTACTTCAACATCTAAGTTTCCAGGATATCCCTGATCTCCATCGGGACTCTCATACAAAAGTTTGAGACCAACCCCATCATTTGTTTCTACTGTACTTGCATTCCACAGTACTTTATCAAATCCTTTTGTGCCACCGTGCAATGAATTAGGACCGTTATTAACCGGAAGGGAATAGGACTCATTATCCAACGTAAATTTCCCATTGGCAATTCTGTTTCCATAACGGCCAATTAATGCGCCAAAATAGGGGGATTCCTTCAGGTAATCTGATAAAGAATCATAACCTAAAACCACGTCTTCGTACAAGCCATTTTTATCTGGCATGGAAAGAGAGGTAATAATTCCGCCGTAATTGGTGATTTTAGCAACAGCGCCCGCTTCATTGGTGAGCGTGTACAAGTCAGCCATTTCACCGTCCATGGTTTTTCCGAATGAAGCTTTTGTGATGCTCATTGATGTACTTTGATAGTTAACTTCGGTTTTATCCGTGGCATTTTTTTGACCTGTGTTTTCTGAGCAACCTTGTAGCAAACAGAGGGTAAACAGAGAGCACAATGTCAATTGAAAGGAATTGATCATTTTGTATCGCCCGTATTTGTTAGTTCTTTAATAGTTTGAACCTCTTCCTTACTGTAAGGTGTTCCATCGGGATGAAAAACTTCGTGAAACCACAATTTAGGTTCACTTCCATCTTCCATTGGAGTATCCCAGGCATATTTTGTATTGGTTTTACCGGATACCAATCCCCAATTAATGGCGCCTATATTGTTCGCTTTAAGCATGGGCATTGTATTTTGAAATGTATTGTTTCTGGTTCTTGCCATATACTCAGTGCAAATCATTGGGCGACCATACGTTTGCAGGCTGTCTATCCATTCCTGGTGGATGGAAGGATCCATATAATTGTGATACGATACAATATCTGAATGCGCTAATTGGTACTCATTTAAATCTTTTAAATCCATATTCCACACACCTACAGAGAGAGGTTGCGATGGATTTACATCACGACCCCAGGCAAAAACGTTCTTTAGCAAAGGCATGCTTTCATTGCCATAACCTGAATTTCCGGGTTCGTTATAAAGATCCCAAAACACAATACGATCATCATTTGAAAAGTGAGTTAAAACATCTTTTACATATGCTTCGAGTAGTGAATCTGGCACATCAACATCTCCCGGATCGCGCACCCAGCCCGAGTTGTGAATACCCGTTTTTGGAGCGGGCTGCTTTCCGGCAGTGTAAGTTGGATTCCAGCAATCATCAAAGAACACAAAAATGGTAGAAATATTATGCTTCTCTGCAATATCCAGGTACTCTCCCATTCGCGCTTTAAACCCTTCTTTATCGTTTTCCCAAACGACATGGTGGAGGTAAACACGCATAGCGTTAAATCCTATGTCTTCTGCCCAACCCAATTCCTTGTCCATGGTTTCCCGATCAAAGGTTTCTGCTTGCCACATTTCGATTTGATTGATGGCTGAGCTAGGTTGAAAATTTGCGCCGCGCAACCATCCCCATTTGGCGTAATATTCTTCAGCTTTTTCTTTTGTCCATTGTTCGCCCTGTTCAGATGCAAGGATTGTATCTTGAGTTGGAACAGATGTGTCATTCTGCTCAGAAACGTTGTTTGAGCACGCTAGGAGAATAAGCGAAAGAGGAAAAGTATATATGATAAATTTGATCATGGTTTTAAATTTTTTATGGATTAAAAACTGGTGCTGGTTTTTCAACTATACTAGGTACACGACCTGCAATACTTGGCCACCCATCTTCCCAAATTAGCTTATCAAGCAATAATGGTCTTCGGCTTGCACCATTGTCAAGTAGAGGATTGTTCTTTGGAATGCCATGATAAAGAAACCATTCTGTTCCCTCGTCATCAACCACAATTTCGGCATTATGACCCGGCCCGGCATAGCCTAAAGATCCTGAATTGGCCTCAACTACAAGTTCACCGAAATTAGGAAGGAGCAAGTTATTGCCAAATTTATCGAAATACGGTCCTAATAGGGAAGGTGATCTGCCAACTACCACGCGGTAAGTACTATTGGCACCATCACAACAAGAACCCACCGAACCAAAATAATAGAAAAAGTTGTCTTTTCGATAGATGTAACTCGCCTCTAAATGATTTCCACCAATTTGAACTTTGTCTCCTATAGTTGAGGTTCCGTCTTCTCCAAGCCGGATAGAATAAATTCCTTGAAAACTTCCCCAAAAGAGATATTTATTTCCGTTGTTTTCTATGTAAAAAGCATCAATGGAGTTACCAACTCCAATTTCGTTTGAATCAAAAAGTTTACCCTGGTCAGTATACGGACCCTCAGGAGTAGGAGAGGTGGCCACTCCAATAGCAGGATTGGGATCGCCCCATAATGAAAATGAATAATACATTACAAATTGACCGTTAATCATAGTGACATCTGGAGCCCAAATTCCACCTTGTTTCCAGTTTGGCTTCACGTCAAAAGCATCACGCACGAATTCCCAGTTTACCAGATCGGTAGACCGAATAACGGGTACCAGATGGTATCCGCCCTGTGAGCCCCAATCATCTTCGGTGCCGTAAGCATAAAAATATCCGTTATGCTCTACAATAGACGGATCTGCGAGAACAGGCGTAAAAACAGGATTGATGTAAGTCGAATCTCCTGAAAGGGTGTCGGGATTTTGATACGGATTGTCAAAATCCAGATCCGGACCACCATCATCCTTATTGCAAGATGATGATATACCAATCAGAAGGATAAAACAAAAGGAAATTACTCTATTGGAAAATTTCATTTGAAATAAATTAAATAATTCGGTTTGTATGTATAACCTGTTTTCTCAAAATGTAAGCCCGCCAAACACTTTAGTGCCTGGCGGGCTTTTAAAAGTATTTAAACTTATTGCGCTACTACTTTCTGAGTGCCCAATTCGCCTTTTTCATTCTTTGCTTCAAGAATGTAAATTCCCGGCTGCAATTCAAATGAGGTACGTCCTCCAAAAAGGTTAAACTCATTAATAAGTCTTCCTTCAATAGAGTAAATTCTCACTTCGTATTTACCCTCTGTTGCCTCCATGTAAAATACATCAGTTGATGGATTTGGAAATACAGAAAGCGTATTGTTTTTAAACAAATCATTAACGCCAACAGTGAAGGTTGCAAATGCAGAACCCATGTAGCTATTGTCAATGGCTTGTACTCCCCACGTAAAAGTTTCCGGTAAGTTGTTGATAGTCCAACTTGTATTAAGTTGAACATTTCCAAGCTCCTGCTTTTTCAGAAAACCGGTTGCGATGTCTGCAGAAGGCGACACAATATAGTTACCATCCATGTCCATTACATAAAGGTTGTAGCTAAGAGAAGATGTAGGTGTGGTGTCATCTAACGGTGCATCCCAACTAAATGTTGTGCTTGATCCAACAGTCGATGATTGCAAATTTGTTGGCATAGACGGTGCAGAATTCACTGCAGTCGTTGGATTTTCAAGAATGTAAGATACATTAGCGTTGAAAGTGCTGCCTTCACCATCGTAATCGTGGTTGCTGTAACCGTTAACGATTAAGTCAAGGTCAGAATCACCATCCAAATCAGAAATTTCTAATGACTGCTCAGAAACTCCCGGAATGAACTCGTTATTATCACTTTCGGTAAAATTCCCGGCTCCGTCATTCAGAAAAATAGCTACTGCCTGACGCTCATCACCTTCAATCGGTCTCCATCCTGCTACAATTACATCCAGCGAACCATCATTGTTCCAGTCTCCAAATACCGCACCTTGACCTGTATTAGCCTGACGATAAGGTTCGAAAACAAAACCTTCCGTAAAAGTACCTCCATTATTGTTATAAATACGCACATTAAAATCGCTCTCCTCACCAGTTTGCAGGTAGCCATCACCATTCAATAGCAAATCTAAATCTCCATCAGCGTCATAATCGCCCCATGTAGCACTGCCGTATCCTTTAAGAATTACGCTGGGTTCAAGTCCTTCGAAAACTCCATTTCCATCATTTCTATAAATACGGATGTATCTGTTATCAGAATTTTGCTCATAGCCGGCCATTAAGAACAAGTCAAGATCACCATCATTGTCGTAATCAACAACAGATAATTCAGCATCAATAAGAAGAGGTTCTCCAAAAGGAGTAGACATTATCCAACCGTCATTTCCGTCATTCAAGTATAGGCGCGGTGGTCCGTTTCCAATGTTGTGATTGCCAAAAACAGCAAGATCGGGATAACCATCATTGTCGAAATCTGCCATCGCTGCACCAGGTGCAAGTGGTGTTTCTGAAGGAGGGGCGATCATTGTGAAAGTACCGTCATCATTCGTATACAGATTTGATACAGGGCCAGAGCCGGAGAATCCATTTTGAAAAGCATCAATTTGTCCATCACCGTTAATATCTCCCCAGGCCATGCTCGTGAAGACTGTAGCTGTGAATGGTGATTCAGTTGCAACAAAATTCATGCTTCCGTTATTAGCGTAAAACTGCGAGGATAGACCATCGCCTTCTCCGGTAAGCAAAATGTCACGATCGCCGTCATTGTCAGTATCAACGGCAGATATATTTCCTCTTTGAAAAGGAAAATCTAAATTGTGGATCGTATATGGCGATTGAGCAAACCCTAAGGTTGATGCCGCCATGAATCCAATGATTGGTAGAAGTGTTCGTTTCATTGTTTTGGATTTATTTGAGATTAATTAAATATAGGTTAAAAATTGATTTGTCCTTCTTTCCAGTAAACTTCTCCATGTCCATCAGCATATATTCTGGAAGTAATGGCCACAACTGTTTCTGGATTTTTCATGAACAATGAGTTATTGATTGCCCCTTCATTCACAGGTAGATTAGGCCAGGGATAAGTTACATTAGTAAAATTTTGTGCCATGTCGTTTCCAACAAGCACCAGCATAGTATTCTTGTGCCAGTCTGTAACAGGTCGCCCGCCGGTATCATGCACACTCATAATTGTATTGCCGTTTTGAGTTTGAATCAAATAGGGTCCTCCTCCCCAGATAGGAGCATCCGTAGCCAACCACCTTCTTTGATTTGCTAAACTCCCATGCTCAAAATAATTCCAGGAAGCTGAAGTTGAGCTCCAGATAATAAATGGAGATTGTGAGTTGTTAACTGATTCAATACTGAAAACATACCCTTTATCATTTGCCAATTCCAGAGGTACCGGCATACCGTCGCGCATTCCCGAAGTGTATGCTACGGTCTTAGGCGCAGACCAGCTTAAACCACTGTCGGTTGAACGGATCAATAATATTTCTTGCTGAACATTAGCGAGCACTTCAGGTGATGCATTCAAACCGAACCACCATTTTGCCTCACTTGAATAGAAGAGTTGTATTTCGCCTTCTGAGGTTTGCATCATTGCCGGTTCCCATGATCTTCCTGTTGCAACAATTTGTGCTGGTCCCCATGTTTCGCCTCCATCTTCGCTTCTTTTTATTTGAACGTTTCCATGCTGGTTGTCATCAGGCAAACCGCGGCCTATATACGCTAGTATGATCACGCCATCGCTGAGCACAATGGTTTCAGGATTTGCAAAACCATAATAGTTTGGATCATTATCCTCGACCACAATCTGAGGTTCAGACCAGCTTGCCCCATTGTCATAGCTTTTTCGCAAAGCGATATTGTCATAAGTATTATCGACCGGACCGCAGTGGTAGGTAAGAATAAGCTCTGACGAATTAATGCGGTGCACACGCCCGTAATCCGCACTGTAAACATTGTGCGAAATTAAAGTTGCCTCAGAGCTCCAGTTGATTTGACTGCCCGATGGAATTTCATCGTTAACTTCAGGAAAATCAGCTTCTGCATAACCGCCTTCATATGGCGGCAGGGTAGTGGGGCTATCCTCTTTATCTTCACAAGAGGTGGCCAACAGCACAAACCCTATTATAGAGATCATGCTCAATAAACGATTCGAAATGAGTTTAGTAGCCATTGTTCTGCGACATATTGGGATTTATATCCAGGTCCAACTGAGGAATAGGTAGTAGTTCGTGTTTATTCGTCACGAAATTGTTAAAAGCCGGATCCCGATCTGCCAATTGTGGACCTAAGTCCCCCCATCGAGCAAGGTCAGTCCATCTGTGTCCTTCACCTGATAATTCGGTGAGTCTCTCGTGTTTTAATTGTTCCAGAAATGCAGTTTGACCCATTCCGGGTGCCACTTCTAATAGAGGTGCCAGGCCGGCTCTTGCCCTTACCTGATCAACATATTCATAAGCCATACCGGTACTTCCGGTGGCATTCAAGCATTCTGCATACATCAACAGAACGTCGGCATAACGAATCTGCCGGTAATTGTTTGGTGAACGAAAGCTTTCACTATTTCTCCAGCCGTCATTCAGCATCTTACGAAAAAATACGCCCTGAACAATTTGGTTGGTATTAACTCTTTGCTGCCAACTGATGCCGTAAATTATAGATTGAGTTGGGCCATTGACATTTGTAGAATCGTAAAGAAAGCTTGCCTCTAGACGAGGATCTCGGGTTCCTGCAGTAGTGCTTTCTTCTAAGAATTCTGATATGATCCATCTACGTGCCTCGCCGTCAGCAAATCCAATTGGTTTTGGTGCCAGAAATTGGGCGATTGAAGTTCCATAATTTTGATTTGGTGTTGCAACATCATCATCTGTTGTCTCAGTGCTGTTGATTTCAAATTGCCATTCAAAAACCGACTCATCATTGTTCTCTGTAGTAATCAGGAAATTATCGCGGTAATTCGGTACCAGACTATACTGACCTGCTCCGGCACCGGTAATGAACCACGAAAGTGGGGTGAGTGCCTCTGAATATTTTTGTTGCTGCATATAAGCCTTGGCGAGAAGCGCTTGTGCAGAACCACGGGTGGCACGGCCTAAGTCGTTTGCCGAATATCCTTGCTTTAAGGGCAAACGGGCAACAGCTTGTGCAAGATCAGATTCGATCTGAGCGAATACTTGTTGTTTCGAACTGGTGGGCGGAAGATCTTCTGGAGAGCTGGTTTCTAACATGAGGGGTACATTCCCAAAAAGGGTGGCGAGGTGATAATAAAACAAACCACGGAAAAAATATGCCTCCCCTATAACCCGCTCTTTCAGATTCTCATCAATGTCCATGTCCGGCACATTGTCAAGTACCTGATTTGCACGAAAAATCCCGACATAATTGTCAGCCCATACACCAACTGTATTTCCATAATTATTGTCATTGATAATAAACTGATCCATGTTATTTACAATTCCCGGATCCGGACTTGTGCTTCTGCCTACATCCGAACGGATTTCGTAATAAAACCACTGCCAGCGGGAAATTGCCCCTCTGTGTAGTGTAGAATAAACGGCATTAATACCTTTTATCGCGTCGCTTTCAGTTTGCCAGAAATTAGCAATTGTCGCTGCATTTGGGTTGGCGATTTCAAGATCTTTCTCGCAACCCGAAGTAGCAAAGAGAGTTAAAATAAGAATGAATATGTATTTCGCTTTCATAATATATCTTTTCAAAATTCAATTAAAAACCGGCTTGGAGACCAATAGAAATAATTCGGCTGGCGGGCCAATTTCCACCGTCAAACCCTATCGTATTAATGCCTCCCGGTATATCAGGGTCGAGACCGGTATATTCAGTAAATGTCAGCAAATTTTGGCCACTTACGAAAAATCGTATCGAGTCAAACTTAAACTTTGTAAGTACTGATTCGGGTAAGCTATAACCTATTTCTACATTTCTTAGCCTTACATATGACCCATTCTCTAGCCATCTATCGCTGGCAGCGAAATTGTTATCGGCTATTGACGGATCAATTAGGGCTCCACTCGGATCGGCTTCAAGCCCTATTCGCGGATCATCGGTATCTGTATTGGTTGGTGTCCAGGGACTGATATCGCTGCGGAAATTAGTATTCTGGTAAGTGTCCAGAACTCTGCGTACATCGTTATAAATTTGATGGCCAAATACCCCTACCCATTGCATGCTAAAGCTAAACTGTTTGTAGGTGGCACTAAACTGCAATCCCGTTTGAAGTGTTGGCCACGGTGATCCTCTGAAAGTTCTGTCTTCATCGGTTATTTCTCCGTCGTCATTCTGATCTACAAAGCGAATATCTCCTGGTTGTGCATTTGGCTGAATAAGTTGGCCCTCAGAGTTTACATGAGCGTTCACTTCCTCAACACTTTGAAATATCCCATCTGTTTCACGTAGGTACCATTCTGCAAGCGAGTTTCCAACTTGCGAGCGTGAATTACCAATCTGAATATAGTCTGAACCAATTCCCGTATCAGCAATCTTTACAACCTCGTTCTGAATAGTGGTAATATTTCCATTAATTTCCCACTTAAAAGCTCTTTCAAACTGGCGGAAAGTTGCGCTAAACTCCAAACCACGGTTTCTAATTGAAGCAGCATTTACGTCAGGATTACCACCTAAATTCCCTAGATAGAACGGAAGAGGGACAGGTACTAAGGCATCCTCAGAAAGGTTATTATACACCTCAAGTGTAAGGGTTAAACGGTCATTGAAAATGTTTGACGTCACCCCTAAATTGGTCATTTTCCGCGCTTCCCATCTCAAGTCGGGATTGAATAAATTGGCAAGGTAGGCGCCAGTATATACACTTTGATCAGATCCAAAGACAACACGAGGATTTATATTTAGAAAACCGGCATATTCAAATGGTCCGATTGAGTTAATTCCAAGTACTCCATAAGAACCATAGACCTGTAAATTTGTAATTTTCTCTGAATTAAAAAATGATTCATTACTAATTCTCCAGCCTGCAGCTACAGATGGGAAAAACCCAAAACGATTTTCCTCACCAAATCTTGAATCTCCATCTCTGCGTGCTGTAAGCGTTAAAAGATAACGGTCGTCATAAATATAGTTTGCACGACCCAAAAGACTTTTAATTAGGAATCGATTTTGCACACGTCCAAAAGCCACGTCCTCTCCATCGGCAGCGTCTATTTCTGTGAGGTAATTCCCATTAAATTCTTGCATTCCTGTGCGACCGGCAAAATTAGTTTGGTGATCAACATATTGTTGTGTGTATCCGAATACAGCATCCACATGGTGTTTTCCGAAATCCTTATTGAAATTTAAAGTATGCTCTAACAAAACACTGCTAAAGGTACCTCTGGCCTCACTAATTTGATTGGGAACCGGTGATTGATTAAACGCCCAGTTACCGTCCTTTCGAATGGTTTTCGTTCTATCGAAACTCGCCTCAAGTCCGGCATTGAATTTATATTGTAAGTAGTCTGTAAATTCAAATCCGGCATAGCCATTTCCTACAATTTTGGCAAATGTGGATTTGTTTTGGTGCAAGTCATTAATGGCGATATAATTCCAGGCATATGTTGGCGCAGATGGTGTACCATAGCCCCAACCCCCCGGATTATTAGCGTCTGGATTTATGAGGTCGTCGTCCTGTACAGGAATAACGGGAAGCAACTGTGGCAGATCATAAAATGCATTTCCAGATGCAGGCGCCTCATCAATTGTGCGTGTAAAAACAATATTCTCACCGAAAAAGAACCGTCCTTTCTTACCGGAAGTATTTATACGTAGGCTGGCACGCTCAAAGTCATTTCCAATAAGAACACCTTCATTTTGAAACCAACTTAGGGCAACCAAGTAATTACTCGTTTTGCTACCACCAGAAACAGTCATATTATAATCTTGAATCTGACCTGTGCGATATCCCGCGTCCTGCCAGTCTGTATTGATTGAAGGGTCAAAATCAGAACCCACACTTGGCGGCGGAATTAGACCTGAATTTTCATATTGCTGACGTTGCAATGCTGCAAATTCCACATTATTCATCACATCCCAGGTTCGCGGCATTTGCTGTATCCCATATTTTGCAGAGATGGAAATTTTTGCCGGCCCTTCCTTTCCTTTTTTGGTCGTGATAATAACAACTCCATTTGCTGCTCGGGATCCGTAAATAGCTGCCGCAGATCCATCCTTCAATATTTGAATGGATTCAATGTCGTTTGGGTTCAAAGTGGAATTGGGATCGGCATACATTCCGTCAATAATATAAAGTGGGTTTTTATCCCGGAAACTTCCTATTCCGCGAATCTCAATATCACCCATCTGGCCGGGTTTACCGCTGTTCTTTACCGTAACCCCTGGCGCAAGACCCTGTAATGACTCAACAACAGAATTCGTAGTGATGTTAGAGGCTTTTTTTGTGTCAATTACTGAAACCGAACCAGTTAAATCTTCTTTTTTTACGGTTTGATAACCAATTACAACATATTCATCCAGAGCCTTTACATCTTCCTCAATCCGAATATTGATGGTGGTTCGGTCACCAATTATTACAGTTTGTGTGATGTATCCGATGAATGACACGATAAGTGTATCGGTATTCTCCGGTACTTCCAATGAAAATTCCCCCTTGATGTCTGTTACTGTTCCGATGGCTGTGCCCTTTACAATTATATTTACCCCGGGAATAGAGACACCTTCTTGATTTACAACAGTTCCTGAAATTGTTTTGTCAACTAAAGCCTTATTTTCTGTTTCTGCTTTTTTATACTGGAAACGGGCAATAATGTCATTGTTGATTTGATTGAACGCAAGAGATGTTTGGTTTGACAGTTCTGAAAGAATGTCAGCAATCGATTTCCCTTCAGAATCTATTGTTAGTCTAAGGTTTTTATTTATATCGTTGTCATCGTATGAGAATTGAAATTTTGTAATCTCCTCTATCTTGTTGAAGATTTCCAAAATACTCAGATTCTCTATAGATTCAGTTAGTAAAACATCATTAATGTTTTTGATATCCTTACTCAATTCTACTTTTTTCTCAATAGGATCCACCTGAGCATACTCCGCGCCTTCCTGAGCAAGGGTATTCTTCGATATGAAACTGATGGCTATCAAAATCACAAATTTGAACATAAGCCATTTCACCGCTAAAATTTGCCGAGACACTTTGCTTTCTCTAAGTTTTTTATTGACTATCATAAAATGTATAAATTGGTTAATATGGTTTATTTTTGATTCAGCGATTAAATGTGATGTCTACCTCATTATTTTCAATAGAGTAATCAAAACCTTCAGTCAACGCGATTTTTTTCAAAACCAAGTTGAGATTTTCATTGTCAAAATTCCCGTTGTAGCTCCAGGCGTGTTTAGAGCTGTTGGACGTTTTAATCTCTATACTATACATTCGTTCAAGTGTGCCTTTTACATTTTGAAAAGAGGCATCTTTAAATTTGATTACTCCTTCTTTCCAGCAAGTGGCCGATCCTGGTTCAAATAATGTTTTTGTCAATTTTTGGTTCTCTAAACGCACCACTTCTCCTGGAGCCAATATCACATCTTTCTCATTTGTGTTTAGCTCGATATGGTGTTCTACAAAAGCTTTACCGGTTAGCAGCGCAACATCTGTAAACCCATTTTCCTGGAAGTAGTTAATGTTAAATGATGTGCCAAGAGCTGTTGTAGAAATATCCCCGGAATAAACAGTAAAAGGACGACAACTGTCTTTTGCAACTTCAAAATAAGCTTCGCCTTCAAGTTTTATTTCCCGGGAAGATGGTGTGAAATTTTCGAGATAACTAATCGAACTTCCGGCGCTTAACCATATCCGCGAACCATCTGTTAGGTTGATAAGGCTGTTCTGTCCCGGAGGAGAAACCTTGGTGGTGTAACGATTTATTTCCCGATTGGAAGTATCGTAGTTAAAGTCAAGAAAATAAGTAGAAGCAATGAGTATAGCTATGGTTGCGGCTGCAGAGTAAAACCAGATTTTACGCGAATGTTTTGATGAGTTTTTAGGAATATTGCTAGTTACAGTGTATGAATTTAGCTGGATTGTTTCTTTTTCCGGCTCTGCATCTTCCGTATGGATTGCTGCCTCAATATTGTCAATGATTGAATTAACCTCATCTGCAGAAAGTTGGTCTGTTTTAAATGGAGTGTTTTCTACTAAAAGCCTCGCCTGATTTACTAACGGTAGCTTCTCCGGATACATTAACAACCATTCTGACCAAAATGCATTTATTTCACGATTAGGACGTAAAACCCATATTCGGAACTCTTGGTAAAGCGCAAGATCTTCAGCGGTGTAGTCCTTTAAATTCATGAATGGTGTATGATTCACACCTAAAGGGCATGTTTGTGATAAATCTATCCCTTCAAAACGAAGTTTTTTTTTGAAAATATGTTAAGGTGCTGAAATTCAGGGAGAATAAATTACATCTGATTCCGCTTTAAATTACTTTCTGGTGGTTGTTGCCAGTAAAATTGAATGAAAATAGATGTATTCCTCTGGGAGAAATGAATGGTTAACGGCTAAGTCTTGAATAAGTCAAGGCAACACCAGTCATTTCGTTATGAAAATTGAGAGTTGGAAATGATTGCATTTAGTGCTGATGATGTTAGCACTAAAGCTTTTCGGATTTTAGAGACTTTCTTAAAGCCGAAAAGGCTTTCCAGGCCAGAGTATAGACAGATTTGACATTGATCGCCATTAATTGGGAAACTTGCTCGTAGCTGTAATTCTCAAAAAACAGGAGATTGAGAACTTCTTGCTGACGCAAGGAAATTTTCCCCAATGCTTTCTTAAGAATAGCCTTTCGGTGAGCGGATATTTCGGCCGATATAAAAACGTTTTCAGGCGACATTACTACGATTTCACCTTTATAATTCTGAATATATTTCTCGGTATCCAGACGTTGTTTTTTGACTTCACGAATCAGCCTTCTTCTTAAGACTTTAAAAAGGTAGTAACGAATATTATCCGTACTCGAAAGGTTCTTTCGGGACTTCCATAAATCAATGAAAAGCTCTTGAATACTGTCTCTTACAAGAGTTCGGTCGTCTATCACCTTCATCCCGTAATTAAATAAAATATCGATGTGATTGATGTAAATAAAAGAGAATACCTCTTTGTCGCCCTCACGAAAAGCCAGCCAAATTTGCTCATCCTTGAGATGGGTAAAGTCGTTTAAATTTGATGCATGTTCACCCATTCTGATTTGGCTATTCAGGTTTTACCGCAAGTTAAACTTATTGTTTCTTTAAGATCAATTATGATGGTGTTAAAAGTACACGGTAACTAGGTATATTTCCAAATTTAGGCGCTATATTTTATAGAAAAGAGTTCTTATTCGGTGTTTCGTATTATTTTTCGTGTTCGTTATTGTGCTTAGGTACAAATAGATAGAGGTTTTTTATTTAGGACATTAAAATGTGAGATATTGCGGTTTAAATTCTTTTAAGGTCATCGTGGCTACTTGATGATAGTTGATAGTCTGATAGCTATTTTGTGTTCAAAGCGGAACTTCAACTTAAAATTATCGAAAATTAATGTTGACAATTTCGTTAAGGGGTTCAAGAATATCATTTTGATCGTTAAGGGTTGATTTAATCGGCAATTCAGACATTCACAAATTCATTCAGATCCCCAGTTTAATGGAAGCTATTTTGGTCTTCGCGAAAGAAATCTTTATGAATATTGTTGTCAGAGCTTTTTTTATTCCGATAATTGTCTTTCAAAAGGAGCCGAATTTTACTTTGTTTTCTTTATTTATAATCTAACTTTTTCCCACCTATTAAAGCGCATCTATGAATTTTTCTACTCTGGATTTTGTCATATTTTTTGGCTATTGCATTTTTATTGTTGCTTTTGGATTATGGATCTCTCGAGATAAAAAGGGACATAAAAAGGATGCGAACGATTATTTTCTAGCTGGAAATACATTGCCCTGGTGGGCAATAGGCGCTTCTTTGATTGCTGCTAATATTTCCGCCGAACAATTTATTGGAATGTCAGGTTCCGGCTACGCTGTGGGGCTGGCCATTGCCAGCTACGAATGGATGGCTGCTCTTACACTTATCGTAGTTGCCAAATTTTTTCTTCCCATTTTTATCGAGAAGAAAATTTTTACCCTTCCTCAGTTTCTTGAAATTCGTTATGATAGCAGAATCAGAACGATACTCGCCGTATTCTGGGTATTGCTTTACACATTTGTAAACCTTACAACGGTTTTGTACCTCTCTTCCCTGGCCTTGAGTGTCGTTTTGGGAATCAGCATTACGCAGTCCATCATAGGTCTGGCTGTGGTTGCTGTGGCATATTCCCTTTATGGCGGGTTAAAAGCCGTAGCCTGGACGGATGTAGTGCAAGTTATATTTCTCGTTTTTGGAGGCTTAGTTACTACCTATTTAGCGCTAAATGCAGTAAGCGACGGGAATGGAGTTTTAGAGGGATTAAAATTGCTGTATAGAGAGGCTCCTGACAAATTTGATATGATTCTTTCTAAAGACAACCCATATTACAAAGATTTGCCCGGATTGAGTGTATTGGTGGGAGGAATGTGGATTGCTAATTTGAGCTATTGGGGTTGTAACCAATACATTATTCAAAGGGCGCTTGCAGCTAAAAATGTCAGAGAAGCTCAGAAAGGTTTGGCTTTCGCCGGATATTTAAAACTATTAATTCCACTTATAGTTGTTATTCCCGGAATCGCGGCATTCGTAATGCAAGCAGATATTGCACGACCAGATGAAGCATATCCATGGCTCTTAGGAAATTTGGTTCCGGCTGGGGTAAGAGGTTTGGCTTTCGCAGCGTTAATTGCTGCGGCACTCTCCTCTCTAAGTTCGATGATGAACAGTACCGCCACAATTTTTACGATGGATATTTACAAGCCATTTTTTGGCCAAAAAGCTTCTGAGACTAAATTAGTAAATGTAGGGCGTCTCGTAGGACTCCTATCTGTGGTTATTGCAGTTGTTGTAGCCCAACCCCTCCTTGGAGGTGAGGAGCAAATCTTTCAATTTATCCAAAAATACACCGGGTACGTAAGTCCGGGTATTGTGGTGTTATTTCTTTTTGGACTTTTTTGGAAAAGAACGACCGGTACCGCCGCACTTTGGTCAGCCATTGCATCTGTTCCTCTGAGTATATTAGTAGATATCGTTTTTAGTGAAATGCCATTCCTTAATCAAATGGGTGTCGTATTTCTCTTATTATCAGCATTAATAATATCCTTATCACTTTACGAAAGCAAAACAGCATCACCACGAGCTATCGTGTTTGGTACCGATTTGTTTAAAACCGGTCCGGTATTCAATATAGCCTCTATGGGAATTGTATTAGTTTTGGGACTTCTATACACCTTTTTCTGGTAATTTATTTTCTATGGACGTCAATTACATCCGGTCTGAATTCAGTGACCGATATCATACGAAACCAATTATTGTTCAGGCCCCAGGTCGCATTAACCTGATAGGGGAGCATACAGATTTCAACGATGGATTTGTTATGCCTGCAGCTATCGACAAGCAATTGATTTTCGGAATATCCAAGTCGGGGAATTCTACTTGCAAATTAGTTGCTCTTGAATATTCGTCAGAGACGGTTTTCCAGTTGGATAATTACGTATTGGGCGAAGGTGCTAATTGGGAGAAGTATTTTAGAGCTGCCCTGACCGAACTTGCTCATAGAAATATTCATCTTTCGGAAGGTTTCAATCTTGTTTTCGGTGGCAATATTCCAATTGGTGCCGGACTTTCATCTTCAGCGGCTCTCTGCTGCGGATTTATTTTTGCCCTCAATGAATTATTTGATTTTCAAATTTCGAGGAAAGAAATTGCACTTATCGCACAAGCTACAGAGCATCGAATTGGCCTCAATTGCGGCATTATGGACCAATATGCTGTAATGTTTGGAGAGAAAGATAGTTTTATGTGTCTCGATTGTCGTAGCCTGGAATTTGAAACGTACTCTACCGATCTAGGTAACTATGATATGGTTCTGATAAATTCAAAGTACGAACATGAATTGATTGGTTCGGCATATAACGATCGTCGAAAATCATGCGAAGAAGCGGTATCAGTGATTAGTAAAAAAACTGATAATATTAAAAATCTTCGTGATGTGGATTTAGAAACCCTTCTCCATTTTAAGAATGAAATGAATGCGGACACATTTCGTCGCGCGAAACATGTTGTTGAGGAGAATGCCCGGGTGATGGAAGCAAAGAAAGCCCTTCAGGAAAATGATATGATAAAATTGGGCAACCTGCTATATCAAACGCATCAAGGTCTTAGCGAAGATTATGAAGTGAGTACGAAAGAGCTGGACTTTTTAGTCTCGCTCACAAAATCACGACCCGAAATATTGGGAGCACGCTTGATGGGGGGAGGTTTTGGAGGCTGTACCATTAATATTGTTGAAAAAGGAAAAAGTGCAGAAGCTATTGGAGAGATCACTGCAGCTTATAAACTCGAAACCGGTATTGATGCCGAAGTTTACTTTGTGAAAGTGAATAATGGTGTTAACCGCATTGAATAAAGCAACATAAAATTACTTAGACAGAATGGATTTAAAGGATTTGAATACAGAACCTCATAGAAGGAGGAATATTTTGACAAACGAATGGGTTCTCGTTTCTCCCCACCGCGCTAACCGTCCTTGGCAAGGACAGGTAGAAGATGTGGTGAGCCTGCCTGATACTGAATATGATCCTACCTGCTATCTCTGTCCGGGCAATACGCGCGCCGGTGGTCATCAAAACGAAAATTATGAGCATACTTTTGTTTTTACTAATGACTTTGCTGCCTTAAAACAAAACTTGTCTGTAGATGGAAATTTCTCTGATGGTCTTTTACAATCCCATTCAGAAAAGGGTGTTTGCAAAGTCATTTGTTTTTCTCCCAACCACAGCTTAACGCTCCCTATAATGGATTTGGTAGACATTGAAAGGGTAGTGCGCGTTTGGAAAAGAGAGTACAATGAATTGGGTCAGATACCGGAGGTAAACTATGTTCAGATTTTCGAAAACAAAGGTGAATCGATGGGGTGCAGCAATCCTCACCCTCACGGGCAAATTTGGTGCAGCCGAGATATACCTGACGAGCCGGCTAAGGAGCAGGCTAATCAATTGGCATATTACCAAAAGGAGAAGCGCAGCCTTCTGGGAGATTACATTCAGCAAGAATTGAAAATTGGAGAAAGGGTTTTGTTGGAGAATGAACATTTTGTAGCTCTCGTGCCATTCTGGGCCGTATGGCCTTATGAAACGATGATTGTGAGCAAACAACATCTTCAACATATCGGTCAATTTGATGATTCGCATGTTTCTGCTTTGGCAGAGATTCTAAAGCGACTCACTATCAAATACGACAATTTATTTTCAGTCTCTTTTCCATATTCTGCTGGTATTCACCAGGCACCAACTGATGGCAAGGATCATCCTGAATGGCATTTCCACATGCATTTTTATCCGCCCTTACTGCGTTCTGCAACAGTTAAGAAATTTATGGTTGGCTACGAAATGCTCGGAAATCCACAGCGTGATATCACAGCTGAGTCAAGTGCGGAAACATTAAAGAACCTTTCAGAAATCCACTACTCTAAAAATAAGTAGATTTCTGCTTTACAGTATTCCCGCGGCTAGAAGCAATAGGGCGTTTGGTAAGGCATTGCGAGTCTACCTTCATTTACGTTTTGATTAACAAAGTATGTTCAATATCTCCAGGGAAATTCAACATTAAAAAACACACCGTTCAGACCTGATCAAACAGAATTAAACTGAACTTTTCCAATACACACGAAGCCGGACTATAAATTGGTTTGAATCAATCTCACCAGCGAGATTAGTCGATCGTTGCCACATGAAGTGCACCACATAGCTCCATCCTTTTGTTAGCAATTGTCCAAACCCCAGGTATGCTCTCGTTCGGTTTGAAAACAACCCTTCAGTTTGGTCATTCAATGGCAAGAAATATTCTACTGCGGCGGTAGTATACACATTGCTTATTGGGCCGGCATTAAAAAAATCGCTTGTTCCGCTTAACATATAACGCATACGATAATCTTGATTGGAAGTACTGCCTGTGCCATCAGATTCTTGCGCTCTTACCTCGATAAATCGCTGCTCAAAACGAAGGCGATGTTTGATGCGGATGTTTTTTAATTTTGGCCATGTGGCATCACCTTCTTGAGCTAACCTGAACTCAGTAGAATTTGAAGAACCTTCGCTAAAGGTGAGAAATGTGGATAGGTTACCCTGAATAGTAAAGGTAGAGTTAAAGCGATATTGAACTCCTGGCCTCAGGTAGGTAATGTGTTGAGTAGGATCGGAACCGTTTATACGATATCCCACATCGCCTGCAATCGCTAAATCAGGTTTGAGAAATTGCGTATGATTGTAGTCGAACCATAAAGCATAATTAGTCGTTTGACCCAAGGCCATAGTTCCTATGAAAATGAAGACAAGGCTCGTGAGAAGCTTCATTGCGGCAATATTAAACAAAAAAATAGCGGCAAATACATGCTGCTCTTAATTCTGTTGAATGATTAATACCTCTTGGTCATTATTTTGTAAATTTGCTTTTGAACTTTTATAAGCCTCATGCAACGGAAAAGATACGGATCAACATTCAGGAAAGAAAAATTACACTAAAGTATAAGATGAGTTTTTAACTTCTCTGATTCAGGCCGTATTCTTTTAACGAATTAGTGCTTTAATGAAATTTAAAACACGTTCAGATCATGATTTTGGATTGAATCGAATCAGGTCATTTGACAATTGATTAATCCGGAGATACAATATACCCCGAAAATGAGAAAATTACTCTCCTTAATATCGCTTTTATCTCTGACTGGTTGCAGCCTGGAAGATAATGCTGCCAAGTCTGATATTAACCAAATAAATGTAATGCCAGAAGCCGATTTGGCTCACAAAGCCCCGGTAGGAATGGTACTGGTTAAGGGCGGATCTTTTACTATGGGTAGCTCAGAAAACTATGCAGAGAAGGATGAAGGGCCTGAAATTGAAGTTGCTATATCATCTTTTTTTATAGATGCCACCGAGGTAACTAATGCCGAATACACAAGGTTTACGGATGAGACGGGATATGTAACGGTAGCCGAGCGCCCGGTAGATTGGGACCAAATCAAAAAAGAATTGCCGGAAGACACACCCAAGCCAGCCGATAGCTTACTAGCACCAGGCGCTTTGGTCTTTACACCACCTGATGGCCCTGTGCCACTTGACAACTTGTCGAATTGGTGGACCTGGCAATCGGGTGCCAGTTGGCGCAATCCTTTTGGTCGGGGCAGCGACCTTTCCGGAAAAGAAAACCATCCGGTCGTACACATCGCCTTTGAAGATGCTATGGCTTACTGTAAATGGTCGGGTAAGCGATTGCCCACCGAGGCAGAATGGGAATATGCTGCTCGCGGTGGTGGTGGCAACTCCCAATTTCAATGGGGCAATGAGCTCACCCCAAATGGAAAATATAAGGCGAATTTCTTCCAGGGTGATTTCCCTTATGGCAATACTGTTGCCGATGGGTTTCTCTATTCGGCACCCGTTAAAAACTTTCCGCCTAACGCTTATGGTATTTATGATATGATAGGGAATGTTTGGGAGTGGACCGCCGACCTTTACCGACCAGATACCAAACGTCAATATGTAGCTATGGACGTGAAAGCCTGTGAGAATCCAACCGGTCCCAAAACCAGCTATGATCCTGGTGATCCCTACGCTACGGAGAAGCACGTGATAAAAGGAGGTTCATTTCTTTGCAGCGATCAATATTGCTCAAACTACCGCCCAAGTTCGCGAATGGCTACTAGTTTCGACTCTGGTCAAAATCATCTTGGATTCAGATGTGTAAAAGAAATAGAATAAAAAACGTATTCCTCACCGCGCTCCTTTCCCTAGTTGCTTTGTCGGTATCGGCTAAGGAAGTGCCGTATGATACAACATAGAAAACGGCATGGTGCCGATCATAGCAAAAGGGGTGGAGATAGAAAAAACAGAATTGCTGCCCTCCCCCTCATGTGGGCTTTGAATATATCAACCAAATATTAAAAACAAACCAATCGCTAACTGGAAAAAACACTCAAGATGCCTTTTCTAAAACCATCCTTCTTAATTACTATAACCCTTATCCTCATTTGCGGAAGCTCCCTTTACAGCCAAATGGATAGCTTGATATTTAAAGATAACAATGTACTAACGGGTGAAATAAAAAATCTTAATCGCGGTGTGCTCACTATAGAAACCGACTACAGCGATTCTGACTTTAAGATAGAGTGGATTGATGTGAAGGGTATCTATACCGACCGCCTTTTTAC
The DNA here is from genome assembly GCA_963748925.1 of uncultured Cryomorphaceae bacterium. Taxonomy (GTDB): domain Bacteria; phylum Bacteroidota; class Bacteroidia; order Flavobacteriales_D; family Cryomorphaceae; genus Cryomorpha. Next base: position 484,322 of record CAVVKG010000008.1, read on the forward strand.
AGTTAACCTCTCTGACCGGAGCCTTCTGACTGATGCCAGGATGAAAAGTATCAGTGCAGATAGTGTAGAAATAACCACTACACTCTTTTTTCGCTTGGTGGCGTTGGAAGATATTGTTTACTTCCGCCAGGTTAAGAAGACCTTTTGGGATCGTCTTTCTGCTTCGCTCGATATGGGCTTCAGCCTTACGAAAGCCAATAGCCTGAAGCAATACAATGCTTCTTTAACTCTGGGTTACAAAACTGAGCGGTGGTCCTTTAACGGATCGTACCGACAGGTGCTCTCAAGTCAGGATGATATTGATCCTACCGAAAGGACCGATGGCTCTGCGACGGCGGACTACATGCTGCGCAACGGCATATTCTTTGGAGCTTCTCTTAATTTCTTGTCTAATACTGAGCAGCGGCTTAACCTTCGTACTACCGGTGGACTGGGTTCGGGATACTACTTTACCCGCAACAACCACATGTACTGGAATGGCTTTCTGGGCGTAGCGATAAATAACGAAAACTTTGCCGAAATGCCCGAAGAGCCCTCAGCTGATAGAGAGAGTTTTGAAGGCATTGTAGGTACCGAGCTCAACCTCTTTGATGTGGGCGACCTGAACCTCATGACCAATACTTATTGGTATCCCAGCTTTACAGAAAAGGGTCGAAACCGAGTAGATTTCCGCTTCGATTTATCTTACGATCTGCCCAGAGATTTCTACGTGAAAACTGGATTAACAGTTAACTATGATAGTAAACCCGCCCCTGAAGCCTCTGAGACGGACTACGTGGTAGTTACAGGTTTTGGATGGGAATTTTAGTCATAAATTCACCGGTTGGTAGTGCACTTTTTCGTGCAGTGTTCTGATTAGAAAAACCACCTCAAAAACCCATTTTAGGCACATTTTTCAATACAACTTTCTTGCAACCTTGAAATTTTTGATTGAAAAACTTTTCCATTTATTTGCCTCTGTAGTTTCCTGTCTCACTCACAAAGTCATAAACAGACAAACAATTTTTCTTTAGCCTGTTCAATTCTTGATTAAAAAAGGATTCTAAATAGACATTCCACATTCCAGGATTCTTGTTTAGGTATAAAAAACTCTTTTCAAGCGTCTCTATGTATTCCTTTTTTTCTTCACTTCCGGATATGAAAATAGGAGAATACAATTCATACATCAGCATCCAGTTTTTGGCCATTCTTACTGTTCTTCCATTACCGTCAACAAAGGGGTGAATCCTTATAAGTTCATGGTGGAAATAGATTGCCCTGATTATCGGGTTTTGTATTCTTTCGATTTGAAAAAAAAGCTCAGATACCAGCGGTGGAACTTCTTTTGGGTCGGGACATAGGTATTGACCAATTTGTACAAGAGTATTTCTGTACTTATTGGGATGCTCGACATGCGAATCTGGAGATACTAGTCGAAATAGCTGAAATAATTGAACTTCAGAAGTTAGGTTGATGCTTTTTTTCAATTCATCTGTTATAAATCCCATTGCCTGTCTTAAAAGAACTGCATAAGCATTAGCTTCATCCTCGCTTTGGGCTTCCATCTGGGCATTTCTAATACTCAAAAGTTCTTTAAAACTAGTAGTTTTAGTGATGTATGAATTTAATAAATCATCTGCCAAATGTTGTCTGCTATAGGCTATTAATCTCAAAGTCGACTCAACAATTGTCTTTATCTCTAATGTTCGTTTAGTATCAACTTTAAGCTCACTAATGGGAAAAAGAATCATAATAATAAATTAGAGTTTAAAAGATTTGTGAGCATACGGTACAGCCTTCTGCGCTTATCCTAAAGTCACGATTATCGGCACCTGTTTTAAATGATTGTAATCGGCGTTCCCTGAAGTGCTCTTATCTGCTTGTGAACCTGTATCCAATAAGTTGATTAAATCTTTTTGGGTAATCCATTTAGATATCGAGATGTGTTGCGTAAAGCATATAATAATTTCGCGGCATCCGAATACAACTTGGTTATTAGAAATGAATATGTTTATTGCAGTCGAAACGGCCTCAAAAAAAACTGCGTTCTGATCGAATTCAATCCTTAGTAAGACCGGGAAGCTCCGAGGCACGAGGAGATCACCCGGCCGCACTTAGGATTGGAGAAGTTCAGGTTGCTGTTTTATTTGCAGCCTTGAATTTTACTCCACTTTGTTTCAAGACAAAGTGGAAGTGATAAATAAAAATGGCATAGGTTTCTCAAAATAATTTTCTTTATATAAAACTGGGAAATAGTACTTTACTTAATTACTTCGATGTTAGGCATGTTGTGCTGGGGAAATTTTATGTTTTGCGCCCTAGATGGATAACCCTAAATTTTTTTTAAATCGAAATCTCTCAGATAATGTGGGTTTTAACATGAATCATATCCTTAATTCATTTCTCCTTCCTAAAATTTAATAATCATATTCCCTTTCGGATCATTATTCAACCTTAGAGAGGGCTTAATGCGGTTGTGATAAATTTCCAGGTACTTTAACCGTTCCATCTGCTCAACGATATCCGGAATTGTCTCTATTTGATTTCCATTCAGATAAAGAGATTCTAATGTTTTAAGCTTAGAAATGTCGACCGGAATTTCTGTTATTGAATCATTTTCCAAATGGAGTGACCTTAAGTTGGGGAGTTTACTAAGGGTATTGATCGTTTTTGTAAGATTCAGATTTTTTTCATCATTCAAATAAAGCTCTTCGAGGTTTTTTAGCTTGAAAAAATTCTCAGGTAACTCAGTGAAATCATTCCCGCTCAAGTCTAGAATCCGAAGACTTTCTAATTCTAGAATCTCTTTTGGAACCTCTTTAAAATGGTCATTTTTTAGACTTAAATATTCCAGATTAACGAATTTCTTAAACACCACAGGCGAAAAATCTAACTCTTGATTGCTGAGATCCAACCGAAGGACCTTTTCCGGAAAGTCTAAGGCTTCTTCTAAGTTATCATATTGAAATTTAATCGGTGTACTTACTTGTGCCCAGTTCAAATTTGTAAAACCCAGCAACAAAATGCTCAATGCTACTATTCTTATTCGTTTCATTATTTCTTATTTTTTAAAGTCTATAAACTTATGCGCGATGAGATTAAAGAAAGTGCATAACTCCCAGCAAACCTACAGTTCCAAGCACAACGGTATAAGGAAAAGCCATCTTGACCATCTTTCCATAGGACAAATCTATAAGCGGAGCTATGGAAGAAGTAAGCAAGAACAGAAAAGCCGCTTGACCATTAGGAGTAGCCACACTTGGCAAATTTGTTCCCGTATTTATGGAGATCGCTAATTTTTCAAAATGTACTCTGTCAATGGCGCCACTTTGAAAAGCCTTATTGATTTCGCCAATGTAGATGGTCGCTACAAAAACATTGTCGCTAATGGCAGATAGTACTCCATTGGCGGCATAAAACAAACTGGGTTGATGCTCAATATCCTGCTTTAAAGCCCATTCAATAATTGGAGAAAATAAGTGTTGTTCGTGAATCACTGCAACAATCACAAAAAACACCACTAATAATCCTGTAAAAGGAAGCGCTTCTTCAAAGGCATGTCCTAAGGCGTGTTCATCTGTAATGCCTATGAATGCCGTTTGGAATATAATTAATCCTAACCCAATAAAACCCACCGGAGCGATGTGCAGAGCCAGACTAATGATTAATAAAACTGCCGCTACACTTTGAACCAATAAGGCATATTTTTCCTTTTGATTGCGTGTGGCATCTTGTTCCTCAATGTATTCTTTGATGATTTGTCTGGCAACGGCAGGCATTTTAGCTCCAAAACCAAACCACCCTGTTAATTCTAAAATTACCGTTGTAAGCAAACCGCAGAAAAACACAGGAATCGTAATAGGAGCCATCCGAAAGAAAAACTCGGCAAAATCCCATCCCATGCGTTCTCCAATCAATAAATTTTGCGGTTCTCCCACAATTGTGCACACCCCGCCAAGTGCGGTCCCTACGGCACCATGCATGATCAGGCTTCTTAAGAAACTTCTGAATTGTGTTAACGTCTCTCCGCTTAGCTCATCCTTATCGGGAATTTCGTTCTTATTGTAATCTTCTAACCCTGAGTGAATTTTATGGTAAACCCCATAAAAGCCCACAGTTACACTTATTAACACTGCCATTACTGTGAGTGCATCTAAAAACGCAGATAGAATTGCTGATAAGGCTATAAATAGGAGGGAGAGATGAAGCTTGGATTTTATTTTAGTGAAAACCTTACTAAAAATATACATGAGTAGGGGCTTCATGAAATAAATCCCGGCCACCATAAAGACCAAAAGTAAAACTACCTCCAGATTCTGACTTACTTCTGCATACGCCATTTCGGGCGATGTTAATCTCAAAAGTAAAGCCTGTATGGCCAATAATCCTCCCGATTGGAGCGGGTAACATTTTAGGGCCATAGCAAGTGTAAAAATAAATTCTCCTATAAAAACCCATGCAGTTATCACCGGTCCGAATATGTATAAGGAAACTACGTTGAAAATCAGGAAAAAGACCATTGTTCGCTTAAACCATATTGGGCTATTCCCAAGAAAATTTCTTAACATATACTGCGTGATAAATACTGTGTTTAAATTGATTTAAGTAGAGCCTTCCGACGATAATAATATCCTTGAGGATTTTATCAAGGTTCTAATAAAATAGGCTGTTGTCCATTGCCAATGATCAATTTTGCATTGGGCGATTTTGAAAGTTCTCTGTATGCTTCAATCGTTTTATACTGAATAATCTGTGGCGTTAAGCCCTCAGAGATAATTTGATTTGCATCTCTTATTCCTTCTGCTTCTATAGTCCTCCTCGAGGCTTCCTGTTGTTCCTTTAGGAGAATAAACTCCATCCGCTGCGCATCTTGTTCAGCTTCTAATTTTTCTTCAATAGCTTTATACAACCCCTGTGGTAACTGTATACTTTTCATTAACACCGCTTCGATTGTAAATCCCCTGTCTCCGATTATTTTCATCATTTGTTCCTTGATTGCTGTTTCAATTTCGAAACGGTTGCCGGTATGCATGTCTTTCGCCATGTACTTTGCTGTTACATCGGCCGCTGAAGCTCTGAATACCGGAAGTATGATAATTGACTCATAATCCATTCCTATTTCTCCAACAATTTCAGTTGCTTTATCCTTTTCAATATGGTACAGAATAGAGATGTCGGCTTTCACGTTTAACCCTTCTTTTGAGGGAAGCTCTAAGGCCACTTCGATGTTTTCAGTGCGCACCGGAACCGTAATTATTTTAGTCGCGAATACATTGTATAAACGAGCTCCGGGTTCCATAATATCCTGATCAATTTTTCCGAGAGTTCTTTTTACCCCAACATTTCCCTGACGGATTGTAACACAACTTATAGTAGAAGTGGCCAAGAAGAATATGCCTATTAACTTTATTGAGATTTTCATCGCTTTATGTTTTCACAAAAATACATAAGCGATAGTATATCAATACTAATTTAACTATAAAACATATTTATAATGAGTATTAAAAAATTTTTGCTTGGAATGTTTTGACCCAATACGGTGACCGGAACATTACAATAAAGTCTCTAGTAATCAACGGTTCAAATCGTCGCTTTCAAATCTAAATAAGCGGCAGTTATAATATTGGTATAGCTATTTTTAATAGGTAGGATGTACCTGTTGAAAGATTGAGCAGCTGGAACCGTAAGCTCAATCGCCCTGATCTTTAATGTGAACTTTTAAGCATTTTCAGCCCGACAGCGATGAGTAAAATTGAAGCGGGGATAATGAGTAGATCCCAAGTGAGATTTTCCAGGTGTTGCACAATCATTGAAGCGAATAAAACCACAAGGGTGGTGAGTACCGCTTCCCAAAGAATACCTTTTAGCTCAGAAAAGTTCTTGGGTTCAAGCCATGAAATTTGGATTTTCTGTAGCAATTTTATGTCTGGAATAAATAATTTCCCAATGCCAATTGCGAATATAATGAAGACTACAGCTAGTAAAAATCCATCTAATGCTTCGGCCAAATGAACCCCGGGGCGCTCACCAATGTTGCCTTGAAAAATTAATGCATAAGCGTGAAAACTGCGGTAAACAGACATCCCAACAAACATCAGAGCGTTTAAAAATGTAAAAACACAAATTACGAGGATGATAATTCGTAGAACTAATTTCATTTTTACTCCTTTAATTTTTCAATTGCTTAATCAGCCCGGCAGAGCCATGACCATATTTTCTGGCAATAGTAATCAATTTACTTACAGATATATTTACGTGTTTCAATTTTGAGGAGTGAATTATTTTTATTTCACCTGCCTTTCCATTGGGCGGCTCCGGAAAAAACACGGCGCTATAGCCATCCGAATGCTGTTCAACTTCAACCCCGAATTTCAAATCTCCTTCTTCTCCCTCTGCCAAAATTGCTTTCCAGTTTTCAGGTGCATCACCTATAACTTCATCAGCACTTGATTTCAACAACGAGTACCCGGGAATAAGGACTAAAATATGCTCTTCAACATACGGAAGAAAAGATTTAAACCCCTTTTTTTCTGCCCTCCAACCTGCAAGATAACAGATACCTGCAATAATTATTAGCGTCAAAAGAGTGAGCACGCCTATACCAAAAATTGTTTCTTCGGGTAGAAATGATTCAAGGGGCAAGATCAGCTTTTTAGTTAGTTCGATGGCTTTTTTCATTAAAAAAAGCATGAGCATCACGGGCAATAAAAACGATATAGTACCTTTTAAAATTCTCTTAATTAAAATTGAATACCACTTCATGCCAAAACATCTTAATTTTTATACTTAACTACCCTATTTGAACGAGAAACTCTTTATTCCGGTAAAAATAGATATCTCAAGGTGCAATATAAACACCTCAAGATACCATTTAAATTAAAAGACTATATGTAATTCAATACCAATATTACTTTTCGCCAATCATCGGAATGTTTTCCAGAATTCCGCTGCGTATTTTGCTTAGAATATATCCTTCAATTTGGTAAAATTGTGCCGCTGTTTTCACATTCGTCTTTGACTTTATCTTTTTGGTATAAGAGGTTAAGAGTTTATCGTTAGCCATTTGAAGGCTCATCATTTCACTCAGCATTTCAGATGTAGCGGTGTCATCCATATCTAAATATCCCTCTGCATAAGCGGTGAGCAAGGCAATGCGACGCTTGCCCAGTTCTTTGCGCTTTGATTCGTATTCGTCATACATTGTCCAGAAAGTTTCAGCCTGCAGTTCGTCTAATTGAATAAATTCAGAAATAAAGGCTTTCTTTTCCATGCCGAACATCGCCTGTACCATGTCAACTTCTTCATTGGCACTTTGAGCCGTTACAGTGTTTGTTAGCGTAAAAAGGGCAAGTGCACTGGCAAATAATACTTTTTTCATAAGATTAAGATTAAGTTGTTTTTGTAAAAAATTGAGGGTGTTAATTTTTAGGTATTTGAGACTTTCTATCTTTTGGTAATTAGTTGTAAAATCTCTTCCTGCAGACTTAGTTGTAACTCTTCGTACTCGTTAATCTGTTCAGAATTTCCACTCATGGTATTTTTCAATTCCTGCACGGTGCCGGCACACAATATGTAATCGGCACAAAGATCACGGAAGTTTTCATTTGTCTGAAAAAGAAAATCAATCTTCTCCTCAAAATCCGGAAAAATGCGAATAATGGATTTAATTTTGGTTTGCATAAAAATTTATATGCTTAAGACATACAATGGTAAATATAGATTAGGAAATAAATTCGAGTAAGTATTACACCGTTACTTAACCGTTAAAAGCCGGTTTAATTTCCATACTAAATAGAAGCGCTTAATAGATGATTTAAGGCTTTGCTTATCCTGAATAAGACGGTTGACTTTTTAGAATTGAAGCAGAACTTGAAAACCTTTCAGAGAACCTTATCTGTAAATGAAAAATGGGAACTACTTAATAAGTGCTCAGATGAAGCTATTAAGCAATTGATACTTTGGCCTTTTTTACACCATGAATAATTTCCTCAATTAAACTTGAATCCAATAGAAATGTATTCAGGTAGGTGCTCAGGTCAGCCAGGATATCCGGAAATTTTATGTATAAAGTTTTTACATCGTGAAGTGCCTCACTGGTCAAACCGAGCTGAGCCTTTGCTGCTGCTTTCGTTAAGGGGTCCAGAAAGACATCCGGAACTTCTATTTGGTTAGCGTACTCCAGGGCTTTTTGGTAGTTTCCATTTTGAAAATGGACAAGAAAAAATCCAAGAGAAAACCACCAGGGACTATGCGGATTAAGGTCGAAAGTTTGAGTAAGCAATTCTTTGGCACGTTTGTACTCACCGGCACATGCCATGCCAAAACCAATAGCGCCCATTGTAGATACAGATGAAGTGTTTAAGACAAGGCAACGCTCCATGGCTTCAATGGCTTCTTCTTTTCTTTTCAAATAAACATTCGCCCAGCCATATTGCTGATAGGCATGTTGACATTGCGGATCAATTTTAATGGCTTTTCTGGAGAGTTCATAAGCTTCCATGACCGGATCTTCTACAGTAGTAAAACCAAGTGAGTAAGCATCCAGATATAACTCCGATAGCATTGCCAATCCTCTGGCGTAATCGGGATCACTCTTAAGGGCAACCTTCACGGCTTGGAGGGTTTGAGTGTATGTCTCCTGGGAAAAATTCATGTGTAAGTAGTAATTCCAAAAAGCTGCATCAAATGAATCTATGTTAGACATAGTCTTCTGTTGAACTTTACAATTATCGCGAACGATAAACCCGTAATAACCACCGAGAATACTGCAAATATTTTCAATAATCTGATCTTGAATTGCTATCAGATTATCAATGTTCAACTCATATTTATAGGATTGAGACCATACTTGCATACCATTCAGCGTTTCAATCAAGCTTACATTTACTCTTATCTCTTCAGCTGTTCTTTTTACCGAGCCATCAATTAAATAATGCGCTCCTAAAGCGGCCCCAATAATCCGCACATCTTCAGGTGCAGAGGCATACTTACGAGTAGAATGGTGTGCGATTATTGCAAAATCTTCGAAGTCACTAAAGATTCTGGTAAGTTCTTCACCAAAACCATCTGCAAAGAACTGATATTCGTTTTCCGGACACAAATTGCGAAATGGAAGCACCGCCAGGGTTAGTTTTGAACGAGAAAATTCAGCTGGCCTGTTCTGCTCTGTCACAGCTGCATCTGACTCATCATTGGTTGCTTTGGTTCTAAACACTGGCACATATGAGCCTTTAATTACTTCAATCTTTATTGGGTCAGATTTACCTGGCCCCATATAGTATTCGTTTAATAATCGCCTTAATCTGCCGGCATGGATTCTTACAATGGCGTCTGTTTGAGAGTTGAAGTCTGATGGTTTTCCCAATGCACTCACCGCAATAGTATATTCTTTTAATCTATCGGTTTGATTCTCCAATGTTTCTGATACTATAAAATTCAGAAAATTAGATAATACCGATGACCGAGAAAACAAATCACTCGAAAGGATGCGATCTAATTCAAGGGCAACCGCTTTCTTGGAACTTTCAGATAGCTCGCGATTTTCTATTGTCTTGGTTTGCATTGAGGATTTGTTGGTTGATTAAAATAAGCCCGGTTTTTAATTCTTTAATTCAATTGCCAAGGACCTCAAGAATATTCAATTCACATTATACTTTGTTAAAATCATTCTCTCCAATGGAATAGTTTTGGAGAGATTGTAAAGCATGAAATGAGATTAAAAGTCTTTAAGTTAAATCCTACACAACTCTAAGTTCATGCAATCAAATATAGTAAAAAATCTTTTCCTGATTTTCAGATAATTACTATTCTTTAGGAGCGCTCTTCTCCCTGGCGGTTTAACGGTTAAGTAACGGTATTACACTTACAAATTCTATCGGTGATAAGTATTTTTATAATATAAATTTCAACTTAACCCTTTTTAGAATGAAATCCCAATTTTTAAAAATTCTCTCTGTTTCTTTAATGTTTGTGTGTGCTGACGCCGCAAACGGACAAGATGTACTTCCTTTTGCGCCCACACCTTCAGCAAGTGAAGCCGGGCTAACCATGAAAACCTCCACCTACCAAAAAAGAGTGGACCCTCAGCGTCTTGCAAAAGATGCCCCCAATATCCTCATTATTCTTATGGATGATGTGGGACCTGCCACTCCTTCAACTTATGGCGGTGAAATCAATACACCCAACTTAAGCCGTGTTGCTGACATTGGAATTTCATACAATAGATTTCACTCCACCGCCATGTGTTCGCCAACGCGTGCTTCGATACTTACCGGAAGAAATCATACCGCTGTTGGAAATGGTCAGATAGCTGAAATCGCAAACGATTGGGATGGATTCAGTGGGACAATTCCAAAAACTGCAGCAACAGTTGCAGAAGTCTTGAAGGCTTATGGTTATAACACCAGTGCTTTTGGAAAATGGCATAATACACCAGCAGAGCAAACCACATCAAAGGGACCATTTGATTACTGGCCTACCGGTTATGGATTCGAATATTTTTATGGTTTCCTGGCAGGAGAGGCATCGCAATACGAGCCAAGCATGGTTCGAAATACTACGCTTGTTCACCACCCTGAAACCACACAAGGCCACGACTACTACCACCTCACTGAGGATATTTCTGAAGATGCCATAGGCTGGTTGAGAGAGCAACAGGCTTTTTCGCCTGAAAAACCCTTCTTTATGTACTGGGCTCCGGGAGCTGTTCACGGACCTCACCATGTTGCCAAAGAATGGGCGGATAAGTACAAAGGTAAATTTGATGATGGCTGGGATGAATACCGCAAGAGAGCCTTTAAAAGACAAAAGGAACTGGGATGGATTCCACAGGATGCGGAGTTGACTGAAAGAAATGAAACCATGGCGGGATGGGATGATATCCCAGAATCTGAAAGGCCCTTCCAAAGAAGACTAATGGAAGTTTACGCAGGTTATGCCGAACACGCAGATTACAATGCCGGTTTGATTATAGATGAAATAGAAAGACAGGGCAAGATCGATAATACGCTAATCTTCTATATCTGGGGAGACAATGGTTCATCTGCCGAAGGACAAAACGGAACCATCAGTGAATTGCTTGCCCAAAACAGCATCCCTACCACTATTCAGCAACACATAGATGCTTTGGAAGAGCTAGGAGGTCTGGACGTGTTGGGTTCGGCTAAAACGGACAACATGTACCATGCCGGATGGGCATGGGCAGGATCAACCCCCTATAAATCAACTAAACTGGTAGCAGCCCATTTCGGTGGCACCCGTCAACCACTGGCTGTTTCGTGGCCTAAAAACATTGCGCACGACAATACACCACGACCACAATTTCACCACGTTGTAGATATCGTACCTACAATTTATGAAGCTGTTCAAATTGAAGCTCCATTAGAGGTTAATGGTTTTACGCAAGATCCGATTAACGGAGTGAGTATGGATTACACCTTTGACGATCCTGAAGCTGAGGGAACAAGAAGAATTCAGTTTTTTGATATCATGGGGAGTCGCGGACTTTATTACGACGGATGGTTTGCTTCCGCCTTTGGACTGCGCAACCCATGGGTTCCCGGCCTTCCGGAAGGTGCAGCCACATGGAATCCTGAAGAGGATACTTGGGAGCTATTCAATATTGACGAAGACTGGAGTCAGGCAAATGACTTAGCGGAAAAAATGCCCGAAAAACTCGCTGAAATGAAGAATATGTTCCTGATTGAATCAGCCAAGAACAAAAACCTTCCGATAGGCGGTGGCTTGTGGTCTGTGGTTTACCACCCTGAGGATGCTCCTGCCACACCTTATACCGATTGGACCTTTACCGGCAGAATAGAGCGAATGCCCGAATTTGCCGCACCAAAACTAGGTAAGTTTGACAATGACGTAAGTATGGAGGTAACCATTCCAGAAGATGCTAGCGGCGTGCTATATGCTCTGGGAGGTTTTTCTGGAGGACTGGCCTGCTACATAAAAGACGGCTACCTCTGTTATGAGTATAACCTGTTTGAAATTGATCGAACGCATATAAAGTCGAAAACAAAGCTACCGACCGGCGATGTTAAAATAGACGTTGTATCGAGATTAACTTCCCCTAAGCGAGGTTCTGCACTGGATGTCACGCTAAAGGTAAATGATAAAGTCGTGGCCGAAGGTCAGGTGCCGGTTACCGCTGCATTTGCTTTTACCGCAAATGATTGCCTTGACTTTGGTAGCGATTTGGGTTCACCTGTTTCTATAGATTACTACGATGACGCACCATTTGTGTTTAATGGAAACATGGGTACTTCAACCGTTTCATATCCAAAAAAATAAATAGTTTTCAAGGTTAAACGCAGCTCGCTTTTTTCGAAGGTAAGTCTGCGTTTAACCTTGATAAATTATAAAACAAACCTCGTCAGCAACATATACAGAACTACCATTTTATATAAAAGAAATGAAAAATCTTATTTTCCCTCTCTTATTATTCGCCATCGCTTTAAGCAGTTGCACAAACGATAGCGGCCATTCCAAAGAAAATCTTGCGCTCGTTGAAAGCTATATCAAGGCAGTTGAAAACCTTGACCACGACGCGATGGAAAACCTGCTTGACGACAATTACCTCGGACTAGGGCCCTCTTATGGTGATACTATTGGAAAAGCCCAGGCCGTAATAAACTGGAAAGAAAACGTAGATAATCTTTACGAAAAGATAGAATATACGCGCTCAAGAAATGCCTCGGTCGTTATTTCTTCAGGTGAGAATCAGGGAGACTGGGTAGCAAACTGGGCCGAGCTCCATATTACATACAAAGATGATAGAGGCAAAGTGATTATATGGGCAAACTCTATCTATCAAGTAGAAAATCAAAAGATTGTAAAGAGTTACACTTTTTACAATGAAGCCGATGCCCTCGAACAATTAGGCTACGTGTTTATCAACCCGAATGACTTGTAAATTGAAAACAAATACGATTATGAAATCCAACTTATTTGCACTTGTTGCTACCTTATTTTTGGCCTACACGGCCTCAGCTCAGACCGAAACAAAAAGTACATCCATTTCCGGTGGGTTGGGTCTATATGTTTTCCCTTCAAACAATCAAGATCAAGCCACCCAGGAGGCTGATGAGGCCTCTTGCTACAAATGGGCACAAGAGCAAACGGGTGTTGATCCATTGAATCCCACTAAAGTTGAAGCCGCTCAAGTTGATAGAGCGGCCGATGGGACTGCGGTGGTAGGTGCCGTGGGAGGTGCCGCGGCAGGAGCGGCTATCGGAGCCATAGCCGGCGATGCAGGCAAAGGAGCTGCCATAGGCGCAGTTGTGGGAGGATTGAGAGGTAGAAGAGCGAAAGTAGTAGGTGACGAAATGGAGCAGCAAGCGAACAATCAGGATGCTGCTGCCCAGGAAAAAGCCGCTATGGATAATTATAAGAAAGCCTTTACAGCTTGCATGGAAGGCAAGGGTTACACAGTAAAATAAGAATTGAATGAAAATGAAAAAGTATCTGATCTTACTTCTATTAGCGTGTTCTGCTTATCAGGCACAATCGCAGGTTTTAATTTCTTTGCTATTCGGAGACAAACTCAACTCTCCCGGAATGGAGTTTGGTCTGGAAGGGGGAGTCAATTTTTCTCAAATGAATGGTTTGGAAAGCGATAAGTACTTGCCAACTTTTAATCTGGGTTTCTATTTTGATATTCGGTTAAATGATCCCTGGTATCTCTACACTGCTGTATTAGTTAAGGCTCAAATGGGAACAAATGATTTGTCGGCGGCAGATCTCGATTTTCTTGATGCTGAAGTATATGCCCAGTATGGTGATTACAGTCAGCGCTTGAATTATTTTATTGTACCTGCACTAGCCAAGTACAAACTAAAAAATCACCTCTATTTTGAGGTGGGCCCGCAATTTGCGTTGATGCACAAAGCATGGGTACAATACAACACTGATGAAGGTGGCATTGAAGGGCGTATACGTGAGGACAATATGGACATGCTCAATAGATTTGACGTAGGGGCTACTGGTGGTTTTGGCTATCGGCTTCTGGATGGCAAAGGAATGACTATCGGGGTTAAATATTACTACGGATTCGTAGATGTTTACAAAGACAAATCAGGAACAAATAACAACTCCTTGTTCTTAAAATTCAATATTCCTATTGGGGCACCTAAAGCAAGTACTCCGCAATAATAAAATTTCTATTGTGCGATAAAACCAGGTGAGTATTTCTGTTACAATCAACCAATCAATACCCAAATCATGAATTCCGTAAAAATCTCACTGGCCCTGGTAATAATTCTTGGGACAATCTTTACCGTAAGCGGTCAAGTAAATCCTGCTGAGCCTTCAACTCCCTCATCCCCAACTGATGAAACAAAGCTGACTTTTTACGGCTTTGGACGAACCAATTTTATCTGGGATGATCAGGAATTAGGAAGAAGCGATTTATTTGTTCCAGGCAACATCACGGTGGGTGGTGGTACAAAAAATCCCAGTTTTTTTATTGGCGCGAAGCAAACCCGCTTGGGAATTGACCTGAAGCACTCAATAGGGGATGACGATATTACCATAAAAGTTGAAGGTGATTTTCACAACGATGCTTCTGATGCAACCGGAATCTTCCGTATGAGGCATGCTTACGCTCAGTTTCGATTTGTTCTTGTGGGGATGACTTGGAGTAACTTTTTTGATATAGACGCCAATGCTTCGTCGGTTGATTTTGAGGGTCCGATGAGTTCCACGCTGTCGCGAACCCCGCAAATTCGTTTTGCAACCTATAAAACCAAGAATGTTCTTTCTTTATCATTCGAAAATCCAATCGAAAAAATAACCTTCACGGTAGATAGTATTTCGGCTTTGCCTGAACGTTTCCCTGACGTAATTGGAGCTTACCGCATTAATGGTAAGTTCGGATTCGTAAAGGTAGCGGCTTTGGTTCGCGAGCTGCGATATCAGAGTGATGAAGCAAGAAGTCTGTTCGGATACGGAATCTCGGTAATGGGAGCCATTAAGGCTGGAGATCGCGACAAATTGAGATTTCAAGGAGTAATGGGAACCGGCGTGGCTAAATACATTGAAGGCTCATCGGGATTAAACTACGATGCAATTAACAATGGTACCAATGAATTGGAAGCGCTTCAAATGAGGGGTGCGAGTATTTCTTACCAGCATTTTTGGAAGGAACACATGCACTCGTCTATCACAGGTGGTTACCTGGATGTAGAAGAAAACGAAAACCTCGCGGCTGGCAATTACCAATCTGGATACTACGGTTCTGTGAATCTTTTCTGGAATGTGTTGAGTCAATTGACCTTTGGTGCTGAAACGCTGGTCGGTCAACGGGTCAATGTAAACGACGATTCTGGAACCGGCGTACGAGTAGAAATGAGTGCAACTTATAAATTCAATAAACCTATCAAATAAAACCTCCCTAATCATGAAGTTTAAAGCAGTAATTCTCGCATCGTCAATTCTAATGGCTGGATGCGGACAGCAAACAGAACAAGAAACAAAATCGCCTGAAAGCGTAGAAAATGCAAACGAGATAAAAGAAACTGCCCCTGACGCAGAAGCTAAAATGCAACAAGGGTACGTACTACCCGGATTGAAGCATGGGTTATCTCAATCTCCTATCAATATCAATTCGCAGATGGCGGAAGGAGGAGGTTCGCACGAAATTGTGATGAATTTTAAAGATGAAATAAACAAGGTTGACAACCTTGGCCATACTGTGCAATTGGACTTCAAAGAAGGAAGTTCTATTACTGCCGACAATGAAACCTTCGATTTTATCCAATGCCACTTTCATACCCCTTCTGAGCATTTAATAGATGGTCTGACCTTTCCTATGGAAATGCATATCGTAAATACAATGTCTAATCAGCCGGAAGATGCCACAACTGAGTACCTCGTTATTTCAGCTCTTTTTAAAGAAGGAAAGGAAAACAAGTTTATCTCTGAGTTTCTAAATTCTATTCCTAAAGAAGAAAAGTCTTCTACGGAAATGAAAGTAGGATTTGTCAAGCTCTCTGATCTATTCGGAAAGGCAACAAAAGATATGCTTGGGCAATACTACTATTACAAAGGTTCTTTGACCACCCCTCCTTTTACAGAGTCGGTCAGGTGGTATGTTTCAAAACATATTTTTGAAGCTTCAGCGGCTCAAATTGAAGCCATTAATAAAATTGAAGGAAACAACGCTCGACACGTGCAAGCCCTTTACGGACGTGTTGTCAAAAATGACTAAGAACGTCTAAAGGTTCTAATTTCAGCGGCTATTTTATCAAAACAATATTTTGAAATGCCCTACAAATAAGAGTACGCTATTTTCTGCCTGCCTACACGAGGCAGGCAGAAAAAATAAACTGAAGGACCTCATATAAATCAATGCTGGCACTGCTTAATGCCTTCTGAATTCAATTTGAGGCTTTGAAAGTTAAAAATGTCATACATTCTTTCCCCAAAGTCACAAGAGTTCCCCTTATCCTTCACTTCTTCATCCTTCTCTATACTGTTAAATCCATACCTACAATCCGGCACATTAAAATTCCTATTCGCCTGAAGCATCCCCAAACGGATAGTAATTATTCCCTGCAATCATTTCAGGAACCAAAGTACCGGGCACACCTGCTCTGAGCGTTGCATGCTTCTCGACAGAAACTACTGCCCGTACATTACCCAAGTGGTCGCTTACCTCGTACACTTTTTTGTTTAAAACCAAGCGCGTACAAGTCATCTTCTTCGGCACCGGGCTGAGCAGCTTTAATAACTTTCTGCATGGGCACGTAATACCGCAGCGAGAAAGTGCTTGACAAAACCAATTTATTACTCCACGTCTTACTCCCATCAGGATTATTGATCACCCTTACGCTCCCGGAATAATAGCCGGCAATGTACATTTGGTCGTCAACTAAATGTCTGAACTCACTCAAAGCGTTTAACCTGGTACTGGAATAAAGAACCTCCTCTGAAGCAGAGACCAAGTTTTTCCGTAAAAAAAAGTACTTCCACTGTACCTGCTGATGTAGTAGAGGTATCCGGTTTCAGGGCCGAAACAAATTCTACCTGACAATTTTCATCTCATTGAAACAATCCATTTACAATAGTATATTTACGGTTATATTTCTAACAGAGCTGCTATGAGCATGAAAGAAATTCCAGAATTGAACTTTCGAGAGAATTTATGCGCAAATGATTAACCCCTAACCAAATGTTTAACGAAGACTCGCGCGTAAAAATCCCAACCATCCTGCATCTATGCCGGCTGGGCTACAGGTACCTGTCACTGAAAGGTGCGCAGTGGGACAAGGAAACGAATGTATTTACCGAAATATTTGAGCAGAGCTTATGTCGCATTAATCCAAATGCTGAGGTAGATGATATAAAAAGATATTACAGCGACCTTGCGCTGATGCTCGAAAACGAGGATTTGGGAAGGGAGTTTTTCGGAAAGCTGAAACAGCAAACTGGTATAAAACTTATTGATTTTGAGAATTTCGACAACAATAGTTTTCACGTAGTTACAGAACTTCCCTGTGAGAAAGACGACGAGAGCTTTCGTCCGGATATTACATTGTTGATCAACGGAATGCCGCTTGTTTTTACAGAAGTAAAAAAACCGAATAACCGCGAAGGTATTCTCGCTGAGCGAAACCGTATTTACACCCGATTCCAAAACAAGAAGTTCCGGAAGTTTATCAATATCACCCAGCTCATGGTATTCTCGAATAATATGGAATATGATGATGGTGATATCGAACCCTTGCAGGGAGCTTATTATGCCACGCCATCTTACAAAAAGCCGGGATTCAACTATTTTCGGGAAGAGGATGATGCCTACAAGTCGCCGAACCTACTGGAGCTTGACGATGCGCTGGAGAATGAAATTCTAAAGGACAATAACCTTACGAGCATAAAAGAGTCCCGTGAGTTTGCTACCAATAAAAACGTGGATGCCCCGACCAATCGGATTTGCACTTCACTTTTCAGCAAAGAGCGACTCAAATTTATGCTTCAGTATTCCATTGTGTATGTGGATGAAGTGAACGGATTGGAGAAGCACGTAATGCGTTATCCGCAAATATTTGCCACCAAGGCCATTGAAGAAAAGCTCAATGAAGGCATAAGAAAAGGGATTATCTGGCATACGCAGGGAAGTGGAAAAACGGCTTTGGCCTTTTACAATGTTCACCATCTTACCGATTACTATCAGCGGAAGGAAGTAGTACCAAAGTTCTATTTTATCGTTGACCGGCTGGACCTACTTACCCAAGCTGCCGCCGAATTTGAGGCACGTGGACTGAAAGTGCGACGTGTTAACTCGAGATCAGAATTTGCTGCGGAGATAAAATCTACGCTGGCAGTGCAAAACGATAGCGGACGCAGAGAAATCACGGTTGTGAATATCCAGAAATTCAAAGACGATCCCGACGTAATTCGAAATACGGATTATCATCTCGGTATTCAACGGATTTACTTTCTGGATGAAGTGCACCGCAGCTACAATCCAAAAGGGAGTTTTCTTGCCAACTTGAAAGAATCAGATCCCAATGCAATAAAAATCGGATTGACGGGTACGCCCTTACTCGGTACCGATTTTAACTCAAGAGACCTTTTCGGAAATTATATCCACAAATATTATTACAACGCATCTATAAAAGACGGCTACACCCTGCGATTGATTCGCGAGGAGATCGAAACAAAGTATAAACTAACCCTGAAAGAAACCCTTGCAAGTATTAAGGTACTACGCGGTGAAGGCAGTAAAAAGGAACTTTATGCGCATCCTGTTTTCGCGCAAGCGTTGCTTAAATACATTGTAGAAGATTTTGAAGATTCACGCTTGCGTTTTGGCGACAATAGCATTGGAGGGATGATTGTTTGCGATTCTTCAGATCAGGCGAAGGCAATGCACGAAATTTTTATTGAGAAGTACGCACTTCGAGAAGAAGTGCCAATGCTTATGGCTGCCGATCCGGAAGAGACCTACAGCTTAAAGAAAAAGGAAGCGCGAAAAGTAAAAACAGCTGCACTTATTTTGCATGATGTTGGCACCAAAAGTGATCGCAAGGATTGGGTAGATCAATTCAAAGCAGGAAAGATAGACCTGCTCTTTGTTTACAATATGCTTCTCACAGGCTTTGATGCGCGAAGACTCAAAAAACTGTATTTGGGAAGAGTAGTAAAATCACATAACCTGCTTCAAACCCTTACCCGTGTTAATCGAACGTACAAAGATTTCAGATACGGGTATGTGGTTGATTTTGCTGATATTCAAAGCGAGTTTGACAAAACCAACAAAGCCTATTTTGATGAATTGCAATCTGAACTGGGTGATGAATTACAGCATTATTCCGATCTTTTTCTAAATGCCGAAGAAATTGAAGAGCAGATTGAAGGAATCAAAGATGCACTCTTTCATTTCGACACCATCAATGCCGAAATATTTAACCAGCAGGTAAGCGAGATAAACGATCGCAAGCAGATGCTCGATATTGTGAAAGCACTCAATACTGCACGGAGTTTGTACAATTTGATTCGCCTTACGGGAAATTACGAATTGCTTGAGAAACTCGATTTCAGGAAACTGACTCAACTCGCTCGTGTAGCCGAGGAAAGGCTTGCATTGATAAATCAAAAAGCACAATTGGAAAGTGGCGATTCCACTACCAACTTGCTGAACGTAGCCCTTGAGAATGTTGTTTTTGCTTTCACCAAAGTGCGCGAAGAAGAAATGGTGCTCGCCGATGCACTCAAAGATATTTTGCGGAAAACGCGGGAATCACTCGCAGATAATTTTGATAAACGCTCGCCCGAATTTATTTCCTTGAAGGAAGAGTTGGAAAGGCTTTTCAAGAAGAAGAATCTGAACGAGGTGACCAAAGAAGAGATGGAGGCAAATATCGAAGCACTAAAAGCCATTTTCGCTAAAGCGAAAGAAGACGATCGGAAGAACAGATTGCTACGCGCAAAATATGCCAACGATGCCAAGTACGCGCGCATACACAAACGACTGATGGAAATAGGCGAGCCAACCAAAGTGGAAGCCCTGCTTTTTGAAGCACTCAACGATTTGAAACAGGCTGCCGATGCGCAGATATTGCAAAACGCACGAATGCTCAGCAACGAAGGTTTTGTAGAGCGCATGCTGATGAAAGAAGTGATAGAACAATTTGAAAATAAACACCATATAGATCTTACTGCCGATGAAACCCGCCTAATAAACAAGCTGGTGGTAAGAGAATATTTAAATGAATATAACGGAGCAGCCGCATGAATATAGCTTACCAGGAAAAAACGAAAGAACTTATTAACGGACTTAAGAATGTCTGTGCCAATTACGGATTGGGAAACGATGGGAATGAATATAAAATCATTGTCCAGATGTTTCAGTACAAGCTGATGAACGATAAGTTTATACGCGATATTAAAACCATTGATCCCGCACTTGGCAATGCCGAAAACCTCTATGAGCAATTGGCTGCTTACCCGCCGGATAAGTATGAGAAGCTGCTGATGCAAATAGGCGCAAACACTGCGGTATTGCAGCCCGAACATTTGCTCACCGCACTGTACAACAAGCAGGATAAGCCCAATTTTCACACCATCATGGACGATACCTTGCGCGATATTGCAGCGCAAAATTCAGCCATCTTTTCGGTGCAAACGGCAGGTGGATCAAAGATTGCCCTCTTTGAAAGGCTAAGCGATTATATCAACGATGCGTCAAAGCGCGATGATTTTTGCAAAGCAATTATCAATAAACTGATACCGTTTAGTTTTGAGCATATTTTTGAAGAGAAATTCGATTTCTTCGCCACCATTTTTGAGTACCTGATAAAGGACTACAACAAAGACGGCGGCGGAAAATATGCCGAGTATTATACACCGCACGCTGTCGCGAAAATCATGGCGCGTTGTCTCGTTACCGACAAATCGGGGAGTAAAACCTGCTACGATCCCAGCGCGGGTTCAGGTACCTTGCTGATGAACCTGGCGCACGAAATAGGCGAAGAGCGGTGCAGCATTTTTGCACAAGACATCAGCCAGAAATCATCGAGCATGTTGCGGCTTAATCTCATTTTGAATAATCTGGTGCACTCCATTCCCAATATCATTGCAGGAAATACCATTACCGCACCCTACCACAGCAGCGATTGGCCGGATAAGTTTGACTATATCGTGAGCAATCCGCCGTTTAAACTGGACTTTAGCGATTACCGCGATAGTTTGGAAACCAAGCAAAACGGAGAACGCTTTTTTGCCGGTATTCCAAATGTACCAAAGGCGGCAAAGGACAAAATGGCGATTTACCTGCTCTTTATTCAGCACATTATACACAACTTGGCCGACGACGGAAAAGCGGCAGTAGTAGTGCCCACCGGATTTATTACCGCTCAAAGTGGAATAGACAAGAAGATACGGCAGAAACTGGTTGAGAAGAAATGGCTGGCAGGAGTAGTAAGCATGCCGAGCAATATTTTTGCCACCACAGGCACCAATGTCAGCATTCTCTTTATCGACAAAGCCAATACCGGCGATGTGGTTTTGATAGATGCGTCAAACCTGGGCACCAAAGTAAAAGACGGAAAGAACCAAAAGACATTGCTCAGCGCTGTGGAAGAAGATCGGATTATTGAAGTGTTTAACGCCAAGAAACCGGAAGATGATTTTAGTGTGGTGGTGACTTATGAGGAAATTACTGCTAAGAATTATAGTTTGAGTGCGGGACAGTATTTTGAAGTTAAGATTGAGTATGTGGATATTACGGAGGAGGAGTTTAATAGAAAGTTGAGCTCTTTTGGAAATAAGTTAGAGTATTTGTTTGCGAGCTCAAAAATGCTGGAAAAGGAGATTACCGTAAATATTGAAAATCTCAATTACTAAAGATTTTTTAGAATTTTAAGAATGGAAGAATATAAATATATTCCGATCAGTAAAATTGGATTTGTTGTTACCGGAAGGACACCACTAACAAGTGACCAATCCAATTATGGAAAGGATTTCATGTTTATTGGTCCGACGGATTTACATAAACACTTTATAATTCACGAAACAGAAAAGATGGTTTCTATAAAAGGATTAGATAGTGTTAAAAGTAGCGTTTTGGAGGGAACAACAATATTGGTTGGATGTATTGGTTGGGACATGGGAAATGTTGGGGTAGTAGATGTAAAATGTGTGACAAATCAGCAAATCAATTCCATAACTAAAATTAAGCCTTCGTTTAATCCATTTTATATTTATTATTGGTTAAAAGGGAAAAAGGATTATCTTTTTCAGCAGGCCAGCGTTACCCGTACCCCGATTTTGAACAAGAGTACCTTTTCAAATATTGAGATTCCGATTCCAAAGAAAGCACATCAAGATAAGGTAGCCAATGTTCTTATTTCTTTAGATAAGAAAATCGACTTAAACAACCGGATCAATTCGGAATTGGAAGGGATGGCTAAGTTGATTTACGATTATTGGTTTGTACAGTTTGATTTTCCGATTTCAGAAGCGCAGGCGGCTGCTATGGGTCGTCCGGAGCTTAAAGGCAAGCCTTATAAATCTTCGGGTGGTAAGATGGTTTTTAATAAAGAGTTGAAGAGGGAAGTGCCGGAGGGGTGGGAGGATGCAGAACTACAAGATATCGCTAACATCACAATGGGACAGTCTCCTCCAGGAGATTCATACAATGAAGAGGCAGAAGGAATAGTGTTTTATCAAGGTTGTACTGATTTTGGCTCACGATTTCCAACTAATAGAAAGTTTACCACCCAACCCGCGAGATACGCAAGCAAAGGCGACATCCTTTTAAGTGTTAGAGCTCCTGTAGGAACAATGAATATTGCCAACGAAGATTGTTGTATTGGTCGGGGTTTGGCAGCGTTAAATAGTAAGGATGATTGCATTTCGTATTTGGATGGCGTCTTGCAATACATGAAACAAATTTTTGACAGAAGAAATGCAGATGGTACAACTTTCGGGTCTATAACGAAAGGTGATTTATTTTCATTGGCTGTCATAAAACCGAGTAAAGAAGTGCTTAAGAATTTTGACGTAATGGTTAAACCGATGTTCAACAAGCAAAACATAATTGGTTTTGAAAACCAAAAACTCTCGGAGCTTCGCGATTGGCTTTTGCCAATGCTTATGAATGGGCAGGTGCGTGTGATGGGTGATGTTGGGGAGGTGAGAATGGCGGCTGAGCCGGGAGCGGAATATGGAAAATAAAATTTTAATAACCTTTTAATATGTATTTAGCTGCTTTTTATATTCATGGTGACGATCTTTTTGATAAACCCCGATTACTAAACTTTGGTGGTCGAAACACATATTTTATTGATGGTACTGGGCTCGTAAACCGAGAGCCCAATGAAATTTTCATTGATCATTTCTATGGTGAACATCCAATTGAGTTGATTTCAGCAATTGTTGGTAAGAATGGCGCAGGAAAGACTACAGTTTTTAGTTTTTTAGCTAAAGCATTAACACTTGATGCACCGAGTTATAAAGAGTCTGAATTCGTAGCAATATTTGAAGAGAATAATCAAATTTACATTCGTGGAAATGCCTCTTATATTT
The DNA here is from genome assembly GCA_963748925.1 of uncultured Cryomorphaceae bacterium. Classification (GTDB taxonomy): domain Bacteria; phylum Bacteroidota; class Bacteroidia; order Flavobacteriales_D; family Cryomorphaceae; genus Cryomorpha. The sequence goes on from CAVVKG010000008.1 coordinate 507,836, forward strand.
CTAAATTTATTGATCCTTCACCGGACTATATTAGAACTGATACCATTTATTATTCCCCCTTTTTGGACTTTAAAAGGAAGATTAGTGGCATTGACATTAGTTTAGATCAATGGATATTAAAAGATTTGGATTCAATAAATGGACTTAATATAGAGTCTTCTGGTTACCCTACATACCAGCATCTTAAAACACGTAGAACTAAACGTCAGATAGAGTTTATAGCATCGGATTTTAGCAAGATTTTAACCGAATTTAATTTTCCAGACCTCGGAATGATTAAAATATCGTTTTTAGGCTATCTCTTAAAAAGGAAAGATGACGGAAGTTTAGAATTTTGGAATACACCTCGACTTTTTCGAGAAACTTTGAATGAATTAGTCCTAAGAATCATATCAGAGAGGCGACGGATTCAAGAAGCTCAAAACTCATACAAAACCCAACAAAAGTATCAGAAAGACTTGTTAAAGAATTATTTGTTGCTTGATGTAATATCGTTAATGATTCGCAAGATGGAGGAGAAAAATACTCTTTTGGAAGAAGGCTATCTTCTAAAAGCTATAGAAATAAATCAATCAACTCCAGCCCATGATTCGTTTTATGAGTTTCTTGAAAGTCATTATTATAAATTAAAAAAGTCAAATGAGAAATTTAAATTATTACCAGTAGAAATTACTCGAAATTTTCTTAAGAGGTTATACTTTGTTATTGATAACATTCCTAATGATGAAGAACACTTCATTTGGGACGGACAAGAAAGAGCGATCAAGGTTGATCAAAAGACAGCAATTGAACTTCTTGATTTACAAGGGAAGTTTTTAATTGAAATTGATGAGTATGACCGTACCCATTTTGAATTGAATAAAGAAATTATATCACCAGAAATAGAGCGATTGCAAGGCATACTTACTTTTCAGCCTTCTGAGAGACAATTAAGTTCAGGTGAAGAAGCACTATTGAATTTATACTCTCGACTTTACAACTATTTAGTTGTAAATCAGTTGGATGTTAAAACCCGAGCAAAACCTGATATATATATTGTTTTATTAGATGAAGCAGACTTGGGTTTTCATCCAAGATGGAAACAGAAATTTGTCAGCTCAGTGAAAAGTTTTGTCACCGATTTTTTTAAGAGATTAAAAACTCCTGTTCAGATAATTTTCACTTCTCATGATGCCGTAACTTTATCTGATATCGCTAATCATAATATCGTCTATTTAGATGATTTTAAGGTTCTTAGCGGGGAAGGTAGACCGGACAAGTCTTTTGCTGCGAATATTACTGAATTATTAGCTGACTCTTTCTTTTTGAGTGATGGACTTGTAGGAGATTTTGCGCAGTTAAAGATTCGTGAGCTCATTAAATGGTTGCAAAACAAAGAAGTAAAACAGGATGCACAAATCATGAAGAAGTTGATTAAAACAATAGATGAACCAATTGTGCAGCAGAAATTGGCAGAAATGTTTGATGAAAAAATGCATACCGAATTGCAAATTGATTTAATTACTCAGCAGATAGAAGAATTAAATAGAAAGAAAAATAAACTTCAAGGCTGATGCTGTATATAAACCCAAAAGGTAGAAATATTCTATTTGCGAAGAAGCATTTCAAGACCGAGATGGAAGGTTTATTGATGGGTCGTATATTGAATGTGGAAAAAAAGTATGGTACGGATGCAATAAAGATTTTTGACAAATTAGTGATGCCTTTTTTTGAGGATTTAATTAAAGGTAATCCTACAACTCTCATCTCTATCAGTAAATATCTGAATCCTTTCTTGAATGAATATTCTATTTTAGAAATGGCAATTAAATATGTATATAATTATGACTGGTTTATTGCAAAGCAGAAAAGGCGCTATGGTGCAGTTTCATTAGCCAGCGATCTCGATATTTCAGTTTGTCCATATTGTAATAGGAGCTATACTAAAACAATTTTCACTAAGAAGGGTAAGAACTTATTGAGACCACAATTCGATCATTATTTTGATAAGGCAAGTCACCCTGCACTTGCATTGTCTTTTTTTAATTTAATTCCATCTTGTTCGGATTGTAATACCGTAGTTAAAAAGAGCAAGATATTTGAATTGAGAAGTCATAGTCATCCATACGTAGATAATGACGTCAGCAACTATTATTTTTCATTTTCTTTTTCTGATAAGGCTATGAATGGAATAGAAGTTGATTTGAAGTTTACTGGTGTCAACAAAAGTAAAAAGACACTTTCGGACTTGGCAATAGAGTCGATATATAATTCTCATTCTGATATAGTTTATGATCTATTAAAAATAAAGAGTAGTTACTCAGATAAATATTTGAGTATTCTGGGAAAGAGTACATTGAAAGGTACAGGTGTTACACAGGAAGAGCTTTATCGCTTGGCTTTTGGGACAGAAATTAATAGTGCAAATTTTATAAAACTTCCGTTTAGTAAATTGAAAAGTGATATTTTGAAAGAGCTGGGAATCATATAAAAGCAAAGAATTTTGGACTTTAAAGAAAAAGGAGATGTTGGCGAAGCATTGGTTGAGAAATTAGCCAATGATACTTATCTAAAATATTGGTGCTTTCCCAATCCGGAAGATTTGTTAGGCAATAAAAAAGAAATATGTGATCTTTTAATTCTCTTTAAGAATACGGTATTGATAATATCGACTAAGAATTATCTCTTCAAAGGGAATTACGAACGTTATTTCAAATCAACTATTCAAAAAGCAATTAGGCAAATAAGTGGGGCGGAAAGGAAGTTGTTCGATTCTAATAAAACCATTCAATTTGAGCATCCTGTGGCGGGAATATATCAATTCGACAAATCGCAGTTTAACCGAGTATATCGTATTGTCATAAATTTAAGTGATCTGCCATTGTTTTACCCAGGTGGTGTGAATACGCCAAGTGGGAAATACGCTCACATTTTTAACTGGAGTGCTTTTCTTGGCATTGTTGAAGAATTGGACACCATACCAGATTTAATTCAGTATTTAGAAGAGCGAGAGCGCATATTTGCGGATAGAAAACTAATTTTTGCTTTGGGGTCTCAAAATGATTGGAAGAATGTACAGATTAAAGCGTTTTTTGATCATTCAGATAATAGGAAGAATTCAGAGCCTTATGATTTTCTAATTTCTGGATCTGAACTTGATCTTTTAGGCGATTTCTTATTTAGTGAGCGACACTTTTCCGATCATTATAATTCAGATGTCTCATCCAATCTTATTATTTTGGATGATGCTTGGAAGAACTACATTGAGCAGAAAAGGGTGCTTTTAAAAAAGGAGGCTGACCGAGCAAGTTACTTTGTAGATGAGTTGGTAAAGCGAGAAATAGTTAAAGTAGATCATCCATCCAAACTCGATTTGGCGACTGAATTACTCTCTTTAAATCGATTTGAACGAAGAATAATAGGAAAGCAATTTTATGAATTTCTTTCCAAGAAGAAGGGCTTTAAGAAAACGGCAATTCATAGAAGGTATGGAAAAGTTGGTCAATTAGTGATTGGATTTATTATTCATGACGATTTCTGGGATAAAGCTGAGATAGAAGTATTCTTAGAGTTAGCGATGAACGGATATCTCATGTTTGATGATTATAATTCTCAAAAAATACTTATAGTATCAATCAATCGATCATTAAACTATTTCAATTTCGCTTATAACCCTGATGTCAAAAGGTTTCCATTTAAATATGAAAGTAAATTGAAGGCTGATTTGAAAAAACACGATTGGTTTGAAGATATGAAAGCGACAATGATTCACGAAATTGAGTATCCAAAAGAATAGCAATATTATTAATGAATATATAAGGTTTTAACTTATGGAAAATTTTAAAGAATTCGTCAAACAGGTGAACCACGAAATATCAATTCGCAGTTCTCAAATTAGTAGTTTTCAGAAATTACGTGCTGAAAATCAGAGAAGAAAAGTTGGTGATTACAACTTTTTTAATGTGAATGAAAAATTTGTTGAACAAAATAATTACACATTTAATATTGGTGGTAGCAATGAATTCCAGTTTAATATGGGAATGGATAAAGGGGATGTGTTTCGTTTTGGCTTGGCTATTTCACTTGAAACGAGTCAAAGTGTAAATGATCCTTTAAGTTCAAGAGAAGAAACAATAAAACGCTTTAATTCTTTTCTTGATAAATATCCTGATTACCTTTTGAAAGAAAAAATGTGGACTTGGAGAGGTACTCATGGTAATAGGGATCGCAACGATGATGGCAATGTTAAAAAAATCAATAAGAATGATATTAATGTCGGTGACTTTATATTTTTCGGAAAATGGGCGAATCAAAATGAATTGTCACAGAGCAATATGATATCCATGATTGTAGATGAACTTGAATATCTTCTTCCGGTTTATCAATATGTTCAGTTTAAGAATGATAATTCAGTTGCAGAAAAGAAATTAGCGAGAATTGTCTATAATGAAAATGGTTGGACTCGTCCATCGGGTAGAGTAGGGAAAAGCACTAATCCGGATACACACGAAGGAAAGTTTGGTTTTGGGTATGAAGAGTGGCTCTTTGATTTTGGTAAGCTTATAGATGGTTATCACTACGCTTTCTTAGAAGGCATTCATGGCAACATGAATAAGCATCAAGGCCATAAATATGATATTTCACTTTTCACTAAACAAGAAGGTTTTGTCAATAATCTGTGGATAGGTGAAATAAAGGGAGTGGAAGTTTTAACTGAAAAACAGGCAATAGAAACATTTGAGCATTACAAAGCTGAGAAATGGATTAAAATAATGTCAAATGATTTTGATGGAGCTGGATTAGATGGAAATAAGATTACTTCAAGTTTCGATTCTTCAATTTTTAATATTCGTTTTAAACCGCAGAATGCTCATCTTCTTGAAGAGCCAATTGAAGTGCAGCGTGGCGATAAATCTGTGCCGGGTTATAGATATACATTCACGGATTTTAGAACTTTGCCGAATGCTTTCGCTGACGATAAAGCATTCAAAATGAATGAAACGTCGGCGAGAAAAACCTTAAAGTCGAGAACGAAAGGCACCTCACGTAGTTTTGATTTTGAGATTACCTTATTACATAATGAAATAAGTCTTTCATTAGAAAAGCACTTGAGAAAAGTAGGACACACCGTTTGCACTGAAAACGAAACTGGTTTTCAAACACGTATTGATATTGCTACAGATAAAGGTTCTGAAAGAACATTTTTTGAAATTAAAACAAGTTCAAATGTAAAGCAATGTATTCGCTATGCTGTTGGTCAACTTTTGGAATACTCTTATTTCCCTGATAGAAGTTTGGCTACGAGGCTTATTGTTGTTGGTATTGGTTCACCAACGCAAAATGACAAAACTTATATCGAGAATATTAGGAATACTTTGAAATTGCCACTTTATTATTGGCAGTTCAATTTAGAGAAGGGTATAAAAATTAAGGAAATTTAAGTTTCACGGGGGTAAATGGCTTATTTTATTTTGATTTGAAACAGCCACATAGTTTGCACAAACACAATGAATAATGTGTAACTTGTTCGGGAAGTAATTACTTTACAATCAATCTAAAAATAATGGAAAATGTTTGAAAAACTTCTAAGAGAATTAGAACAAATGGACGGTGAGAAGATTGGCATTCCGATTGAAACTGATCAGGATGGATTCATCGACAAAGAGTGTCCTGATAAAGAGTGTTTATTCGGATTTAAAGTTCACAAAGAGGATTGGAAAAACATATTTAAAGACGAATCTGTTTTTTGCCCAATGTGCGGTAATGAGTCAACAAGTGATTCTTTTTGGACGACTGAGCAACTAAGTAATGCCCATAGACAAGCTGGAGAATATATTCAAGGTAAGATCCATAACGCTATGAAAGGCGATGCCAGAAATTTCAATAGTCGTCAACGTAAAGGAGGATGGATATCAATGAGTATGAGTGTTACAGGAAATATTCCTCAAAAAATTATACTGCCAATTCCATCTCGAGAAATTTTCGAGCAAAAAATTAAATGTGAGAAGTGTGAATCAAGATACTCTGTTATTGGAAGTGCTTTCTTTTGCCCGGGTTGTGGTGATAATTCAGTTGAGCAAACTTTTAATAACACAATAAATAGGATTGAGAGTTCAATCAACAATATTCCAACGATAAGAAAAGCATTGAACGAAATAAGCAAGGATGAATCTGAAATTACGTGCCAAACATTAATTGAAAAGTGCTTTCTCGATTCTGTAGTTGCATTTCAAAGGTATTGTGATGTCATGTATGAGAAGCACAAGAATTCGAAATCAAAAATTCCTTTTAACGCATTTCAAAAACTTGATGTTGGAGGTGAACTATGGCGAGAGCTTTTCAATGAAAGCTATAAAGATTGGCTTACAGAAATTGAATTTGAAAGATTTACTATTCTGTTTCAAAGGAGACATTTGTTACAACATACAGAGGGTATTGTAGATGAAAAGTATATAATGAAGTCCTCGGATTCGAAATACAAAATAGGACAGAGAATTGTCGTGAAAGAAAGAGATGCACTTGAATTGGTTGAGTATGTAAAAACACTAACATCCAAAATTCGAGATAGAGTAAAATAAAAATTTCAGCGTTGAATATTGTTGACTGTTACAAGTTTTAAGATTTAGTTAACCATCAAATAAATTAAAAAAAAACATGGAGATTCCAGAAAAGTATCGTGATATTTATTCAAAGGCCATAGAAAAAGATTCTGAATTAGAAAAAGGGAAAGGTGTTCTTAAACCGAAAAACATAGTTGTTAGACAGGTCGAAAACATAATTCGTTTAGAAAACGATATCGAAGCTTCGAAAAAAATTTTGAAGGGTTATGGTATTAGTACGGATTCAATTTAGTCTAAATTTTTAATTAACTTATAATAATGTTTTATTATGTCACGTTCATAGAAGTTGCACACACTTAATAAATATTCAAAAAGCAAACCAGGATGAAAAAACGGCGAAGGTCAGTATATGAAATAATCCATGACGGAGCTTTATTTTGCTTTGATTGGTCAGTTAAGTCCTATGAAGATCAGTCAGACGATCTTGAAAGGTATTGCCAAAGGTTTTGGTATATAGAATCGAGGATAGAAGATTTTAAAAAGATTCAGAAATATCATGAGGAAGCTAAAAGTTATATTGAAAAATTTAAGATAGAATCTAAAATGTTTAATGTTGGATTCAAAGAGCAATTTTTGAATAATAAAGACTATTTATATCTATCTACTCTTGGAAATAAAGTAATCCAAATTGAAATTTCAAACGTGCCTCCGCGAGAAATCATGAATGAATTTATAGATTGTGATTTTTACTACACTCATAGTGACATCAATGAAGCATTAGAGATTCTTCATGAAAGATTGATATATTCAACCCACAGCAATATTTAATTGGTTGGTTTGAATAATAAATTGATATTTGGTTTGAACGTTGGAAATGGATATTATGATGCCTGGTCGTGATATTTGCCGTTATTATTTTCAATAGCACATTTTTTAGTAACTAAATCCATAATACTTTGGCCATTGCTGTTGCAATTTTTACATTGGCATTTTTCTGAATTCATAGCTCTGATTTTGAGTGGACAAGTTATCGTAGTTTTCTATAAAATCAAAGTGGTGAATTATGGATTTTATCCTTATATCGTGAAATGTTGATAACGACTGGGAAGGTGCTTTTGGTGAAGCCTATGTTGCAAATACCCACTTGAAGAAACAGAAAGTAAGCAAAGGCGATTTATTTCTGTTCTTTTGGAGTATCAGGCAAACCTATTTTGATAAAGGAACATTGAAGTGGGAATCGCAATATCCGTTTCACGCTATTTTCGGATATCTTGAAATCGGAGATATAATCGATACAGACCAGATCTCTAAAAAAAGAAAACTTGAAATCTATGGACAACATCCTCATTTTGCGAATGCGGCAATCTACAAAGAATTGAACTCCGTTTATGAGGCTTCTGATAATTTGAAAGGCACATCTTTGAAAGGTTCCGGAACTTTTGTTTACGACGCTTCATTGCGACTTTCAAAGCCCGGATACAATAAATCATTTTGGGAGTTACCGGGCTTTTTTGGGGATAATGACATTTCAATTTCACTTCACAAAAACGTAAATCGGTATCGAGACACTGGGAATGGCAAAATGAACTTATCAACGGTCGGTATCGGTCAAGACTTTGTGATTGATGACCCGAGTGGGAGAGTGGAGGAATGGGCGAGGGGGATTGTGGAATCAGCAAAAATTTATGAGTGAATCCTATCTTAAGAAGTAAGAACAATTTTACTCGCTTTTTCCCAGCATTTCAGATCAATAATTTTTTGTTCGCGTTGCACTGCTTTGATCTTTTTATCAAATTCTGCTAATCGCTCGCGGTTTTCATCTGTCACAAACGGCATCGCATCTGTTCCGAGAAATTCTGCTACCTCTTTAGATTCCTTTTGGGTGTGCATAGATTTGGTTTTTATGTGCTCTGAGTGTATAAATATAGATTAGAAAATGTGACTTTGCAATTGATAATTTCAAAACTCTACACATTCATTCTTCCTTAATTTAGCTTAACCCAACTCAACTGCTTCAAAATATTCACGGCCTTCATCATATCTAAGAACACCTTCATGTTGCAACCGTCCAATAATTATTGCTGGATGCGTTCCGAATTTTTTGGCGAAAGCAAGAATATCTTCTTCCGTAAGTTCAGGATATTTCATAATCTCCGCTTCTTCAGTTTTCGAAAGTGTCCATTTCACAGAAAAGTCATCTGCTTCTTTTTCTTTTGCCAGATCTTTGTCTGAGTATTCTATACTTTCAAGAAAGATATCTTTTTTACCATGAAGCAGAATATGGCCAGCTTCGTGGAAGAATGTAAACCAGAAGCTGTCGTTTCGTTTGTAGCGCCCAGATAATTGAATGAGGGGATGGTCGTTTATCCATCGCGTACAGCCACTAATTGGCGCCTTGGGTACACATGGAGTATGAACGATTTTTACGCCAGCTTCTGCACAAATTGTTTTCAGCTTTTCAAAGAAATATTCAGGGTGCGAAGCCATCAGGCTTTTTATTTTTGGAAGCGCTTCTTTAAAGGCTTTTTGAGAATACGTGTTTACGGAAATTTCTGCAGCTTGCAGTTCTCCTTTTCTTAGCCAGGCTGAAATGGCATAAGGTGCTTTTGTATGCGCTAAAGAGATTCGAAAAGCGACTTTTAGTTCCTGTTGGAAATAGTATTTTACCCAGGCCTGATAGTCGCTAAATCCAAAAAAGTTGAGAAGAGCATTAGTCTTTTCCGAAATCTTCGAAGTTTTTGGAAGCCAGTCTTTTTTTGCCATATCTGCATATGGAAAGTTACGCGCCCAATCGTTCGATTCTTTCAAGATTTCTTCTCTCTCATTCCGCGCTAAAAATTCTTCATAATTGCGTTGCTTGTTGAGCCAGAAGTGTGCTGGTATTTTAAGAACATTTTCAAATTTCACTGCCATTTCTGGTGTAATACTGCTATTCGCATTTAGGATAGCAATTATAGTTTTTTCAGGCTTCTGGGTTCTAAGCGCAAATTCTTTTGGCCCCATGCCTAATTCTTCTAATTTTTCGGCAAGGGTTTCGCCGGGGTGAAAGGCAATTTGTGGATTGTATTGGTTCGTTGGAGTTTTCATGATTAGGGATATTTTTAGGTGTTTATTCCATACAGTTGTTTAATTTTTGCTCAATGGTAATCGGTGATTTCAATGATTTCAACACTTTTAATTTCCAACCAAATGAATCTTCCAGATTCATCAGTTGGAATCGGAGATTGTTGAGGAGTAAAGATTAATCGGTAAGGATGATCTAAATCGCAAGCCCATTGTCCTTTTCGGTCTTCTTTTAATTCATGATACCGTCCTGGTAGATTACGGGCATCTTCTAGTGTTTCAGCACTTCGAAGGTCGTCAAGTCTCTTGTTAAAGATTTTTGCTCTGCCCGTTCCCATTTTCTTTTGGCAGAGTCTGTAATCATTAGCCCACTTTTCAAGACGTTTATCACCAAATAGAATTTCCACTACAAAGGTACATATTATTATTTACAGTAAATGTAAGTTAAAAATAATTAACTATTGAGTGTAATAAAGAATATTTAGTTTTTTCGCCAAATCCAATTCCTGTTTAGTATCCAAAGCGATAAAGTTTGAGAGAAAGGAAAGGGAAAATCAAGGACATGAATAGGCCATGGAAATCGCAGAATAGAACCATCGTTTTATAAACAAATCGATTTGAAGGTTATTTCGCCTGTAAATGTGTTAGTGGGTATGCTGGAAAAGATAGAAGTCGAACAACTTCTGAGAACCACCAATGACTTTTTAAAACAGGGTGAGAATGCTGAGGTCGAACAGATATGGAAAACTTTGTCTGAAGACCAGAAAAAAGGAGGTATATCAATCCTATGAAGAGTCTGAAAGTGATGCAAATATGATTTCCGGATAGGTTGTCAAAGAAATATTCATGCAGGTCTTTGTTACTCTACCATCAAACACTAACCACCACAAACCCATTCAGCCTCGCATCTTCAATCATTTTCCCGTCTTTAAGACTCTTAAAACCTATTGCTCCAAAAATACCTTCATTTTCACCTGCCTCTGGAAGGTCAAAAGAAAAAGAAATACCGTCATTTCTACTGACTTCAATAGGGTCTGACTCCTTCATTCTTACAAAGCTCATTTTGTAGGGTTTATCAAGAGAAAGAATTTTAATTTGAACCCACACCTTAAACTCTTCGGGAGTCTTTTCAAGTTTGCTTAAAGGAAGTTGTGGTATTTTTACTTCCAGGCTTTCTCCCTTCGATTCGAATTTTGACGAACGAAGCATGTTCAATATCTCCAGTGGAAATTCATTATTCAAAACTACACCGTTCAAATGATGTAAATGTTCCTTTCTGATCTTAAAGTTATCCGGAGAACTAATGCTGTCACGACCCAATATCTCCTTCGAAACACGACTTATAAGTGTACTATGTCTGGTCGAATCACTTGCAAATTTTTCAGGAATTCCTTGTCGCAGCATTTTCACAAAAGAACTTACCGTGCCCAAGCGATTATTCTGCCGCTTAATGGCAGTGTTCAGATTCTTCTTTTCGGCTTTAGTCAGCTTTGGGCGCTTGGCTCTTACAACCCGCTTTCCGTTTAAAGTGTAAAACACCAGATTTCCTATTTTCCCATTGTATTCGTTATCTCCTTTGTAACTAGCCATAATTTCTCATTTTTTAGTTTGAACCTATTTTATTTCCTGCAAAACCATTCCTGCTTTGACTTTTCTCCTTAGCTGGTTTCAATATATCCCTCTCAGATTTCTTTTACCATAATGCTAAGTAATAGAGAGTAGTCTAGGCCCTAATAATAAGGTAGTTACTCCATATTAAACAGATACCAACTCTACATCAACTGCATACTAACTAGTAGTATAACCTATGTATAAGCTAAGGTTAAGCCATGGTTATCCTATGGTTTGGATATACTTTAAAACTGTCTTATTGGGGAATTTATTGTGTTTTATGGAAAATGGAGAGCGTGTACCTCAATTTACGAAAAAATGACCTCAAATGAGCATGTTTTAAACAATTAATTTGTCTGTTACAAAAGCCCCCTTTGTCGCTTCTTCCGGTTTTGGTATCTGGATACAACTTTTAAAAGCCACGACCTTCCCCCTTTTGGCGGGACGCGGGGACAGTTCAATAGACTAAATCTCGGGTTTTATTCAGATAGAATTATCTAACAACCACCTTTCAATTCCACGCTTCTTAATTTTCGTTTCGAGGATAACAGCTTCAGATCGTGTACTGCACTGAATAATCCTTTTTACATCCCAAGGCACTCCTTTCTTAGTTGCTTTTGATCTTCCGCTATTGTGTCTTTTTAATCTGTCGGCCAAATCTTGACTGATTCCGACATAATATTCTTTAATTGAATCGCTATGGAGTATGTAGACGACCATAGCATAAACTTAGGAATAATATTCAAAAAAAAGAGCCGTCCCACTGAGACGGCTCTTAGTCGGGGTGGCAGGATTAGCTCCTTCGTCGCTGATCCTGGTTAGGAGATTATGAGGACAACCTTTAAAACCAGCGTCGTGCGGAAATGCACGACTTGTTTTTTTGTTTTACCCATCCACATGAAAGCAAGCTTTCGCCATGGCTAAAACAAAAAAACCCAACGTTTGCACGTTGGGTTTTAAAGGTTGTCGGGGTGGCAGGATTCGAACCTACGACCTTCCCGCCGCGGCGGGACGCGGTCTTGGGACAAAAGTTCAAATGCTCAAAAGGAAATGGTTGAAAATTCTAAACAAAAAAAAGAGAGACCGTTTGGTCTCTCTTTCCCCCGTTTTAACGGGGCTTTTAAGTGGTCGGGGTGGCAGGATTCGAACCTACGACCTCCTGCTCCCAAAGCAGGCGCGATACCGGGCTACGCTACACCCCGAAGGTGTTCTTTTATCGACCTCCCCACCAAAAGGGCGGGACGCGATACCGGGCGGAGTTTATTCCGCTATTTCAGCGGAACTACACCCCGAAGGTGTTCTTTTATCGACCTCCCCGCCAAAAGGGCGGGACGCGATACCGGGCGGAGTTTATTCCGCTATTTCAGCGGAACTACACCCCGAAGGTGTTCTTTTATCGACCTCCCCGCCAAAAGGGCGGGACGCGATACCGTGCGGAGTTTATTCCGCTATTTCAGCGGAACTACACCCCGAAGGTGTTCTTTTATCGACCTCCCCGCCAAAAGGGCGGGACGCGATACCGGGCGGAGTTTATTCCGCTTTTTCAGCGGAACTACACCCCGAAGTTGTTTTTTCAGTTACTAATACGTTAATTAGTTCCTGATTTGGGAGCGCAAATATACAAATAGTTGGTCTTCTCACAAATATTATCACATTTTTAATGCAGGATTTTTCAAGTGATGTTTTCTCCGATTATTCCAACTTTATTTAACCCGTTGATTGTTCCAGCTTTCCATGAATATATACTTTCTATTCACTAGATTTGGCAAAAGATTAAAGCTTAATTTTTATATTTCAGACATGAAGAGAAATTTTACTAAGTCATTTTTGATTCTCGCCACTATTTTATCGGCGAACGCAGCCTTTTCCCAGTGCGAACCCTTTTTTGGGAAATTAGTCATCAACGAGGTGATGCCGGCTAATAATAACACCGCTACAGATCCCAATGGGGAATTTGAAGACTGGGTCGAAATTTATAACGCATCCGAAGAGCCTATAAATATGGAAGGCTATTTCCTTTCTGATAATCATGGGGACAGAACGAAGTATGTGTTTCCCGATGTGGTGATCGATCCCAGTGGTTATTTAATTATTTGGTGCGATGATCAGATAGATCAGGAAGGACTTCACGCACCTTTCCGCCTGAGCGCTGCAGGCGAAGAAGTAGGTTTATACAACCCTGATTCAACATCCCTCGATTATGTTAGATATGGTTCAATTCCCGATGATATTTCTGTAGGGAGGTTCCCAAATGGATCAGGTCCTTTTAATAGACTGATACCAACATTTAACCAAGGAAATACAAACTCTGTAGATCCCGGCTTGGTAATCAATGAATATCAGGCCATTAATGAATCTACCGCCCAGGATCAATGGGGTGGGTATGAAGATTGGGTTGAGCTTTACAACAATAGTGAAGATCCTATTGATATGTCAGGATACTTTTTGAGTGATAAAATTGGAGATCCCACTCAGTTTGTTTTTCCCGATACCATAATACAACCGGACTCTTATATAATCATTTGGTGTGATCAGGGTCTTATGGAACCTGGCCTTCATACTTTCTTTAAGCTGGGTTCTGATGGCGATGACTTGTTACTCTCAGATAGCGACACACTTACAGTCGATTATGTTCGCTTCGGAGTTCAAATCCCAGATGATTCTGAAGGTCGATTTGAAAATGGAACAGGTCACATCGAATGTATGATTCCAACATTTTCTGAGAGCAATGGCTTTCCTGTAGGTATTTTTGAACCGGGAGAGAAACCAAATTTTGAGATTTATCCAAATCCGGCCACGGCCAATATCACCATAGAACTGGAAAATGATGATCTCAACCCTGTTCGAATATTTACCATAACCGGTCAGTTAGTTCTTGAACATAAGCCCGCTTCTAAATTATTCGTGCTTAACGTTTCTGACCTTTCTCCAGGAATGTATTTGGTAAGATCAGACAATTTTAGTCGTAAGCTAATTATTCAATAATTTAATACAACTTCCGCAATGAGTTGAACGTCATTACCACCAGAAACCACCTCACACTTTTATTACCCTGCTTATGAAAACCAAAATTTTCCTTATTAGCGTATTTTTAGCTCTAGCAAATTCTCTGTCCTTTGCCCAAGTCGTAATAAATGAAGTTAGCGCAGCAAACTTTGCTGGAGGCGGTACTACAGATAATTACGGTGATTATGAAGACTGGATAGAGTTGTATAACCCTTCCGGTACGGCGTTTAACCTTGACGGTTATTTTCTCAGTGACAATGAGCTTGAGCCTATGAAATGGGCTATTCCTGCCGGGGTTTCTGTTCCTGCAAATGGCTACCTTTTAATTTATGCTTCGGGTCGCGGTGAATTTGTAGGTGGAAACGTTCACACTGACTTTAAAATTACTCAAGCCAAGCAAGAGGGTGCGGTGCTTTCCGATCCTGGCGGTACTATTGTAGATTCTTATTTACTTCTTACTCCTAATCAAACAAACCATTCGCGAGGTAGAACGACAGACGGAGCTACGACATGGAGTGTTTTTACAACTCCTACTCCCGGCGCAGCAAATACAAATGCCCGAAACGAATACCCTGTAGTTACAATTGATACAGACCCGGGTTACTATTCCGGTTCGGTAGCAGTAACCATGACAGGGATGAGCGCCCTTGTTGATGTTCATTATACCCTTGATGGAAGTGTGCCTACAGTAGCATCACCCTTGTACTCGGGTCCAGTCAATATTAGTACTACGACTGTCGTGAGGGCTAGAGCTATTAGCAATGATCCTGACACGCCTCCTGGATTTGTTGAAACAAACACCTATTTTGTGAATGATACGCACAGTGTTCCTATTATATCTATAAGTGGAGATGACGTTGAGGTTCTGGTAAACGGATCGCAGATTGAGCCGGTAGGTCACTTTGAATTATTTGATAATGCCGGGATGTTGCTGGCAGAGGCCGGTGGGGAATTCAATGAGCATGGGAATGATTCATGGGCATATCCGCAGCGGGGGGTTGACTATATTGCTCAAGATGAGTTTGGCTATGGCAATGAGGTTGATTATCCGGTTTTTCCTTCCAAAGATCGGAATGGTTACCAGCGACTGATAATAAAGGCTGCAGCAAGCGATAATTATCCTTTTGAAGATGGTGGCGCGCATATTCGCGATGCATTCGTGCAATCTCTTTCTCAGGTTGCCGACTTGCGCATGGATGAAAGAACTTATGAGCCGTGCATTATGTATGTTAACGGACAATATTGGGGCGTATATGAGATGCGGGAAAAAGTAGATGACCTTGACTTTACTGATCACTATTACGATCAGGGATCTGGTAATGTCGACTTTCTCAAAACCTGGGGAGGAACCTGGGAAGAATATGGTTCTGCAGATGAATGGGACGATTTGCGTGATTATATTCTGGCAAATGACATGACCGATCAGGCAAATTATGACTACGTAAAAGGTCTCTACAACACCGGAAGTCTTATTGACTACTTTACACTTAACTCTTACGTTGTTTGTGCTGACTGGCTAAATTGGAATACAGGCTGGTGGCGTGGTATAAACCCTGATGGTGACAAGAAAAAGTGGCGCTATATTCTTTGGGATATGGATGCAAGCTTTGGTCATTATGTGAACTTTACCGGTATTCCGGATCAGTCAGCAAATGCTGATCCATGTGATCCTGCACAGTTGGGCGATCCTGGTGGACAGGGACACGTTCCTATTTGGAATGCTCTTGCTAGACAACGAAGAGTTTTTTGCCGATTACATTAATCGATACTCTGACTTATCTGGTAGTTACTTTACCTGCGAGTTTATGCATAGTCATCTCGATAGCCTCGTTGGACGTCATAGCGCCCGAAATGCCGGCACATATAGCTCGTTGGGGTGGTGATATGGCTGAGTGGCAGCAAAATGTGCAGAATATACACGATTTTATTGATGAAAGATGTGCGGTAATTAATGACGGCTTTCTTGATTGCTATCCTGATCTTGACGGGCCATATGAAATAACCCTGATGGCCGATCCGCCGGAAGGAGGAATTATCCAGACATCGTCTATGGATATATCTGATTTTCCTTTTACGGCAACTTATTTCGGAGGTATAGACGTTCCCTTCGATGCCGATGAAAACGATGGTTTTACATTCAGTCACTGGTCTTCTAATGGGTCTGTTTTTTCACCCGATGAGCTTAACCGAAGATGTAGTTCTTAACTTTACTTCAAATGATACGCTTGTGGCTCACTTCGTGGCCGATGTGGAATACACCCTTACGCTTAATGCTGTGCCTGCAAGTGGTGGTACTATTACACTAAACGGAACGGTTTACGATACTTTCCCAGCAACAGTAACTATTGCAGGTAGCTCTCTTAACGAGGTTAGCGCTCAGCCTATAGCAGGTTGGGGTTTTGAAAATTGGTCACCTTCATTTACCATAAATGGTACTGTTACGACCAATCCTGTTGAATTTAGCCTTGAAAGTGATGGTGCGCTCACGGCAACCTTTTTTGAAGTTATTTACGATGTGACTTTTGATGTATTTCCACCTGGAGTAGCAACTATTTCAGTGGATGATGAAACGCTTGATGAATTTGCGCAAACTCTTATTTTACAAGGTAATACCCCCATTGATATTTCCACCAAGCCCATTCAAGAGTTTTATCAGTTTAGTCATTGGCTACTATAAACGCTATTGCACTGCCTGATATCAATACTCCGGAGGTGCAGATGAGTTTTCCCGGGACGGACATTGTGGTTGCAAACTACGTAGAGCTACCTAATTACAAGCTGATTATAGATACTGAGCCGCGAAATGTAGCATGGGTAAAAATGGAAGAAGATACCATCCTAAAAGAATTTCCATATTCGAAACAACAATTAGGCGATGAACGATTTGCCATTGAAGCCATCGATAGAGGTAAATATGCATTTGACCATTGGGAAGTAGTATACGGTGCTCCCATAACTGAAGACGAATTTCCATTTCAGCGCTACAATATGGTGGCGGCAACTAAGTTGGTGGCTCACTTCCGGGAACGTATTCACGCAGTGTTTATTCCAACTAGCTTCACGCCAAATGAAGATGGGGTGAATGATATTTTCAAAGTTTACGCTGAAGAAATAGATCTTGAAGATTTTCGCCTTCACATTATGAGCCGCTGGGGCCAGGAAATGTTCTATACCGAAGATATCACCAAAGGGTGGAATGGAAGTACAAATGGTGACGACTACTATGCGCCGCCAGGCATCTACGCATATTTTGTGCGCTATTTAGATACAGTTACAAAAGAAATCACTGAAAAGGCAGGAACCCTTGTTCTGGTTCGCTAGTTTTAACGAATTCTTAATTTCCTGTTAACTATTTCTTTTCTATTCCCTGAACTTTCCGATATTTGGACAAACTGCAAGAAAATTTAATGTCGAGAACCATTTATTTCACAATAGTGTTGGCTCTGTTATTGATGGGCTGCGAAAAAGAAGCCGGCGAGGGCGGACAAGCATCAATAACAGGCAAAGTATATGTTTTTGAGTTCAATGGTAATTGTAGTGAGCTTCGTGATGAGTACTTCGGAATAGACGAAGAGGTTTACATTATAGCCGGAGACGATCCCTCTTATTTTGAGCGAGTGCGAACAGGTCCCGATGGAACGTTTTGGTTTCCGTATTTGCGAAAAGGAAACTATCAGGTATATGCTATTTCAGATAATTGTGACGCCCCTGGAGAGACAGAAGCGGTGATCATCGATGTGGAAATTAAGGAGCGCAAACAAGAGTTTGTAACAGAAAATATTGAAGTGATTCGATGAGAACCTCTACGGTCATATTGCTTTTGTTTTTAAGTGCTACGCTGGCTTATGGTCAGTCCAAAAAAAAGTTGCGCACCTATGGCATTACTCAAAAAACCGAATCTATTATCAAATATGAAGGTGGCGTAGCTGTTGAAGAGTATATTTCTGAATTAGAACGATTTGATGAAAATGGCGAATGGATTGAAAGGGTTGATTATCAAAAAGATGGTGACATAAAGCGAAGGGAATTGCGCAAGTATGTGAAGGGAATTGTTGTTGAAGAAATTGACGACGAACCACTAGAAAAAGAATGGACAGAGAAAACTCCTGATTACAAACATGAGGTTTTTGTTTACGACAAAGAAGAATTACTCGAAGTGCATGAGCTTAACAGGAAAGGTGAAATAAAGGAAAAAAAGGTTTACGAATACAACAAATACGGAGATCTAATAACAGAAACCACTACGGGTAAAGAAGGAGAGTTATTAGAAGTTGAAACGTATTCCTACGATGATAAGGGATTAAAGACTGAAAAGAAAACCTTGAATGGTAAAGGGGAATTGATAGAAATTAAGAGCTATTCTTATGAATGATGGAGCTTTGATCTCTTCTGAATTAATGACAGCGCTCCAAGGTTTTGAGCGGGTACCTCTCGAAGAGCTTCTGGAGGGTGCCCAAATGGATCGTATTGACAGAAAATTTCCCTTTCATATTTCTCAGGTGCCCATAGTGTTAAAAGGTTTAGAAGGTGATTACAAAATTGTAAAGGCAGCAGGATCTGTTATATCACCTTATGATTCACTCTATTTTGATACAGCCGACTACCTATT
The DNA here is from genome assembly GCA_963748925.1 of uncultured Cryomorphaceae bacterium. GTDB lineage: Bacteria > Bacteroidota > Bacteroidia > Flavobacteriales_D > Cryomorphaceae > Cryomorpha. Next base: position 526,664 of record CAVVKG010000008.1, read on the forward strand.
TTATAGAAAGCATCACAGCGGATTTTTAAACCGTGATAAGATCAGATACCGATCGTATCCACGCACGCATACCACATTTTTAGAAGTAAAGAGCAAAAGCAATAAAGGGCGAACTGCCAAATCGCGTATTCTATGCTCTGATTTGAATTTCCCATTAAAAGGGGATAGGATGGAATTTCTTTCGGAGAATATAAAAAAGATAGATCCTAAAAGCCTTATTCCGTCTGTATTCATTAAATACCACCGAATTGCTTTTATTGCCGAAGATGGAGATGAGCGTTTTTCTCTTGACTTTAATATAAGTGCAAAATTAGATGATAAAGAAACCAACTTTGGGAGTACGGTGATTCTCGAAGTAAAACAAGATCATAAATTCACTTCTCCCATTATAGCCAGACTGAGAGAATTACGCTTTGGGGAAGCTTCCATGAGCAAATATTGTCTGGCCCTTACCATGCTGAAGCCAAGCTTGAAATCAAATCGCTTTAAGATGGCTTTAAGACGATTAGAAAAAATTATACATGAAGAAAATCATTGAAATGGTCGCCATTAAAAAAGTGACGACTTTAATCGTGCTATTACTCGCCGCGATAGGTGCAATTGGACAAGTCCCACCAATAGATGTATTGCAGGAAGCCACAGTTAATTCTACTCCTACCGATTTCTTTGCCTTTCGACTCGATGTTTTTACGCTCGACTTTTTTGTGCGTATGGTTATTGACTTGATAAGTATGATTGTGCTTATCAGGTTTATATACTATAGAATCTACGCCCAACGAGATTATTTCTTCACCTTTTTCATGTTCAATTTATTGATCTTTATAATCGCCACCCTTCTTACCTCCAATTCTGGTTTTAGTATTGGTGCCGCTTTTGGGTTGTTTGCCATATTTGCCATGCTGAGGTATCGCACCGAAGACATATCTGCCAGAGATATGACCTACCTTTTTATATCGATAACTTTTGGCCTTATCACTTCCATTAATATGGGAACCTGGATCGAAATAGCGCTTATCAATTCTATAATCATACTTCTTGCATTCTTAATTGAAGGCAATCTTCTATTCAAACCAGAGTTCGTTAAAGTGGTTGAATATGAAAAGATTGATTTGATAAAGCCCGGAAGTAATATTGAGTTGATAAATGACTTAAAACAACGCACTGGTCTCGATATCCACAAAGTTTATGTCAAGCGAATCGATTTTTTGCGCGATACTGCCGTCTTAAAAATATATTACCGCGGCATAGATGGAAAAGACAAATAAACTTAAGTTTGGAATATTCATAGTGGTATTTTTCTCTATGTCACTAGCCTATGGACAACTTACCAATGATTTTGGACTATGGGTGGCAGGAACTTACAATAAAGATCTTACCAAAGACATTGATTTTTCGGTAGAGCAGGAGTTTAGACTTGAAGAAAATGCTACACAGGTAGGTAAATCTTATACCACATTTTCCATCGATTATGAATTAAGACAATGGCTTCGTTTTGGTTTGAATTATCGCTTTATTTTGAACAAGACAGGGGATGGAGCTTTTGGTCATCGCCATAGGGTTATGGGCGACTTGGTTTTGCGCGGATATCAACAACGCTTTACATTTACCAACAGATCCAGAATACAGAGCGAGGTAAGAACTATCAACTACTCTGAAGAATACGGATTTTCACCTGCCTGGGACCTTCGAAACACTTCTAAAGTCAATTACCAGATTAATAGAAAATACGAGCCCTATTTATCCTTAGATATTCGTTTTTTGATTCGCGATGCGCGCGAACCTGCATACCAGGGCTTCGACCGGCATAGAATTAAGTTGGGAGTAGATATATTGCTTGCGCGAAACAGAGTGCTGGATTTATACCTGATGACTAGCAGGCATTGGAATGTTTTGGAGCCAACTCAACTCTTTGTGGTGGGAATGGACTTTAATTTTGGAAGTGAAGGCTTACTGCTCGGTTTTTAATTTCGCTGTTGTGCGCGACGCAATCTGTCGTTTATTGCAACGCCCAAACCGGTTTCAGGCATAGACTCGGCGAGAATGAGTTCGTAATTTTCAGTGTCGAGCCGTCGCAAGGCTGAAAATAAGTTTTGAGCTGCTTCTCTCAAATCACCTGCTTTGCTCAGTAACTCTCCGGGTTGCCCATGTGTTTCGGAAAAACCCAAAACTGCAAAATTTCTATTTTTATTTTCTGCTATAAGCGATTCAATATCACCGAACAGGAGAGGTGTTCGGGGAGCGTAGTGGGATACCAACATGCCTGGTGCACTGGGATTTGAGTTGCTTGAGGTTTGCACCGATACCGTGCCAATTACAGACTCAATATCTTCAATAGGTATGCCACCCTTTCTCAATATTACGGCTTTACCTTCCGGGAATGAGACAATAGTAGATTCCAATCCTACAGAGCATTCTCCTCCATCTAGAATGTAGTCGATTTTACCGCTCAATTGATCCATAACATGCTGAGCATTGGTAGGACTTATATAGCCGAAGGGATTGGCACTCGGTGCAGCTAATGGGTAGTCAATAGCTTTTAGAAGCTCTAAAGTCATTTCGTGGAGCGGCATTCGAATTCCTACTGTTGGCAATCCCGAAGAAACCAGATCGGGAACGTGGTCTGATTTGGGAAGAATAAGCGTTAAGGGTCCGGGCCAGAAAGTTTCTGCTAGCTTTTTGGCCTTCTCAGGAAAACTAACTGTAAGAGAATTCAGCTGATTGATATCGCCAATATGCAAAATAAGGGGATCAAAATGCGGCCGGCCTTTTGCTTCAAAGATCCCGGCAACGGCTTTGGCGTCGCAGCCATTGGCCGCAAGTCCGTAGACGGTTTCAGTGGGAATGGCAACCAGTTTGCCTGCATTCAATAAGCTAATGCTGAGCGCTATGTCTTTTCCCTTTTTGGTTTCCATTATATGGATTTTGATGCAAAGGTAAGCAGTGAATGGGATTGGGAGAAATTTAAAAGGACTGTATGCAATTTTGATTGCTCTAGTTGTTAGAATCAAGCTTTAAATCTGCTTCGCAGCTTCGGAAAACCGATATTTCAGAGATTAGCCCGATATTTGGTGATATTGACCAAAAAAGACGTTATGAAATTATTAATTACAACTCTAGCCATCCTCATCACCACAATTCTCCATGGACAGGATGCAATCGTTTTATCCGCCTCAAATGATACAGTTATTGGCGTTATTTCCAGTACTACCATAAACCACATTATAATAGATGCCCGAAAAGTGGAAACTCGCCAGGTATCAAGCATGAAGGTAGGCGGTGATTGGTATAGCCCAGCTGAATGGCTAAGCCATCAAGGTGGTAGCATTACTCAAGACCTGCGCCCACTTGCGCCTTTGCGTCCATCACCTTTTCAAGATTCAGCTGAATTACTGAAAAGGGCAGGTAATCAGGGTACTGCGGGTATCTGCGTTTTAGTAGGAGCAAGCCTTATCGGCGTAATAGTTGGCGGTGATACTGGTCTAATAATAGGAGGATCAGGTGCAGTTGTAGGTACATTCTTACAGCTTAGTGCCTGGACCAATACAAAAAATGCAGGAAAGAAACTTCAGTATATGCCTTAGTCTGCTTCTTAAGTAGCAGTAATCTTGCAGCTAATAGGATTATTCTCCCTTCGGTCGAATGATCCTTCCTATCCGATAAGGGAATCAATCTTCAAATCTGCTTCGCAGCTTTGGGCTTTTTTCTTTCCAAAACCTATTTCGTGCGAGCACGATAGGTTTTGAAAAGAAAAAAGCTACAATTTCGCATAGCGAAATTGTAGCTTGATCATCTAGTGATCGCGGAAGGATTCGAACCTTCGACCGCCTGCTTAGAAGGCAGGTGCTCTATCCAGCTGAGCTACGCGACCAATAATTTCTAACTTCAGTTTCACTCCTTTAAGCGAAACTTAATCTTTTTATATTCCTTATCGCGTCGGCCTTCGACCGTGCTGACCTTTTTAGCGTCAGTATGCTCTATCCAGCTGAGCTACGCGACCAATAATTTCTAACTTCAGTTTCACTACATTAAGCTAAACTTAATCTTTTTACGTTCATTATCGCGTCGGCCTTCGACCGTGCTGACCTTTTTAGCGTCAGTATGCTCTATCCAGCTGAGCTACGCGACCAATAATTTCTAACTTCAGTTTCACTCCTTTAAGCGAAACTTAATCTTTTTATATTCCTTATCGCGTCGGCCTTCGACCGTGCTGACCTTTTTAGCGTCAGTATGCTCTATCCAGCTGAGCTACGCGACCAATAATTTCTAACTTCAGTTTCACTACATTAAGCGAAACTTAAACTTTTTATGTTCCTCATCGCGTCGGCCTTCGACCGTGCTGACCTTTTTAGCGTCAATATGCTCTATCCAGCTGAGCTACGCGACCAAATTTTATTTGGGAGTGCAAAAATAGTAATTCTTATTAATTTACCCATTTTGTTTATCAATTATCCGAGAGTCTTTTTGAAAATTGGTTGTTTAAAGGGTTATTTTTTTCATTTCCGACATTTGAAATACCGGTTTAAAGATAAATTTCATAGAAGCATCCTGTAATATCGTTTCTACAAGAACTTTTATTTAACTTACCAGCCAAATCAATTTTGAACTATGACCAATGAAATGAATCCGCTTGTTATCGAGTGCGCCTGGGAAGTGTGTAATCAAGTAGGTGGAATATATACGGTAATACGATCTAAAGTTCCTGCCGCAGTAGAAGTGTTTGGTGAAAACTACTGCCTGCTTGGCCCTCTCGAAAATGAGAATATTTCTGCGGAATTTGATCCCATAAATAATCTGAGCGATCCTATTGGAAAAACTGTAGAAAAGATGCGTAATATGGGTCTTGATGTGCGTTACGGCCGATGGCTTGTAACTGGGAGACCACGAGTAGTTCTGCTTAATCCTCAAAATGTTTACAACAGACTAGATTCATTACACCGCCATCTCAATGAAGATTTTGGTATAGCTACGCACCGTGAAGATCCTCTGCTCGATAAGATGGTGATGTGGGCAGATTTGAATAAGACCTTCTTCACCATTTTGAGCAAAGAAGTTTTAAAAGGAAAACGAAAGGTCATTGCTCATTTTCACGAGTGGATGGCGAGTATTCCTATTTTGGATATACGTAAAGACAACCTGCCTGTTTCAACCGTTTTTACTACTCATGCTACTATGCTGGGTCGGTATTTGGCTGGGAATGATGCAGAATTCTATTCAAAACTGGATAAATACGATTGGGAAGCTGAATCCAGGAGGTTTGGTATTCTACCGCAAGTGCAAATAGAACGTCTTTCAGCTCACAACGCCGATTCTTTCACTACAGTGAGCGACGTTACAGGACTTGAATGTCTTCACTTATTAGGCAAAAACCCAGATTGTATAACTCCAAATGGATTGAACATAACCCGCTATGTTGCATACCATGAAGTTCATAACAGGCACGAGTTATTCAAAGACAAAATTCATGAATTTGTAATTGGACATTTCTTTAAATCTTACGATTTTGACCTTGACAACACCTTGTATTTTTTCACTTCGGGTAGATACGAGTTTCGGAATAAGGGTTTTGATATCACGCTAATGGCCTTGCAATGGCTTAATAAAATGATGGTGAAGGAGGGGATTAAAAAAACGGTTGTTATGTTTTTTATTACCAAACGCCCTACCTGGTCTATTAATCCTGAAGTACTCGAATCTCGGGGGGTAATGCAGGAAATTAAAAGAAACTGTGAAGCGATTGAAAAGCAGCTCGGAGAACGGCTATTTTATGCAGCCGCAAGTTCGCGCGATGAGCACAAACTCCCAGAACTAAACGATTTAATTGATGACTACTGGAAACTGCGTTATCGAAGAACCATTCAATCCTGGAAGTCTAAACAATGGCCGATTGTGGTAACCCATAATCTTGTTAACGATATTGATGATGAGCTGTTAAATTATCTCCGTGGCCAGCAGATGGTCAACTCACCGCTTGATAGGGTGAAAATGGTTTACCATCCTGATTTTATCGAATCTACTAACCCGCTCTTTGGAATTGATTATGGCCAGTTTGTTCGTGGATGCCACCTTGGTGTTTTTCCGAGCTATTATGAACCTTGGGGCTATACTCCTCTGGAGTGTGTAGCTCGAGGAGTTCCGGCTATTACTTCCGATTTATCAGGATTTGGAACTTATGTAAATCAATTAGATTCAGAACATGAGGATAAAGGAGTATTCGTCCTTCAGCGAAATCAGGTAAGCGAGAAAAAAGCTGCCGAAAACTTAGGAAGATATATGCTTCACTTTGTGAAAACCAGCCGTAGATATAGAATGCTTCAGAGAAATAAGTTGGAAGATTTTTCAGAAAACTTCGATTGGAAAGTATTAATTGAGCATTATCAAACTGCATATTCAATGGCTTTAAAAGCTTCTGAAGCAGAATAGAAAGAGCAAAAAAAAGCAGCGATTGATTTCAATCGCTGCTTTTTTTTACAATATCTTGAGGGCTATTTAAAGTAGTTATCGTACAACGTTAAATATTTCGTTAAAACTGACTTGGCTTCTTCTGCTGTTTTTGCATCACCCGATCCGATCTTTTCGAGATAAGGTTTCATAGGTATCAAATAATTGTGAAGTTGCTCATGAGCTTCTCCCTTCATAGTACAATTTTGAATAATTCCATCAAAATACCCGGCAAGCTTCTGGGCAAGACCCTGGTAATATTCACGTGTAGAAGCTGGTTGCTTACTATACTCCTCAATTACCATTTTCATATTCATGATTCCTTCCGTAGTTTCCGGATTGGCTTCCCATTTTTCGCCATTATTTAACTTTATCTCAGGCATACCAATCGATGATGAGATTCCATCTTTATTTGCGGGTACTTCGCTATGCTCTTCGTGATCATGACCGTCGGAGTGCTCATGGGTATCTTGGTCATTTGTATTGCTACTGCAAGAAGCCAGGGCTAAGTAGACGGTAAGCATTAATAAGTGGGCAATTCGTATTTTCATTATTATTCGTTTAGTTTTAGGCAAATATATTCTATCTGTTTTATTCTCTTAGCCTACTGAGCGTTTTCTTTTTTGATTATCCATGGGCCTGAGGCTTTTGCCTAAATTGTGATCGGCTCATGCATTTAAAAGGATAGTGGAGCTAAGCTTTATTTCTGAATCACGAATTTAGCTGATTGAATTACATTCTGATCTTGAAGAGTTACCGTATAAAGGCCATTTTCTAAACCATCGGTTCCAATTCTTAGGTTATTCTGTGATGCTGAATTGCCAGTCAAAACTATTTTTCCGGCTACATCAAAAATGGTGTAGCACGCCCCATTTTGAAAAGTGCTATTGTCAATTTGAATAAACGATTCAGCCGGGTTAGGCCAGAGTCTGAGTGGTTCAACCTTATCCATGGAAGTGACGCCCAATGTGGCATCCAGTTCAAAAACCCAAAGGCCTGTCTGCATATCTGAAACGAGCAAACGACCCGATGGCAAATATGGATAAACACCCCAGGCACCTTCGTAACTAGTTTGATGTGGAATGGTGGAGGTGTCATAGAACCCTAATAAGATGGGGTTTTCAGGATCTTCAATGCTCCAAACATAAACGCCATCATAATAGTATGCCGAATACATTTTATTCTCGTGCAGAATTTGATTGTGGGCAATGCTTAATTCATTAACCTCACTTGAAACTGTAGCTAAAACCTGGATATCTGACGGGTCTGAAATGTCTAGAATTTTTATTGGGCTTCCATGTGTTTCGTCGGCCATTACATAAATGTCGCCTTCGGGAGTGGGGTAACCGGAATGGTTATAACCCTGTCCGGGATAATTGTCAATGGAGCCCAAAAATTCTGCAGGGGAGGTGTTGTAGTCGAAAATAGACATGTCAGTGTTTCCTCTGTTGAGCAATGCTAAGCCATCATCTACGTAGAGGTCGTGTATGTATGGTCCTGTTAGGGATTGATCTATAATTACAGGTTCTTCCGGGTTAGAAATGTCGATTCGCTGCATGCGAATAATACCATTCACACCATCCCTATAGGTAAAAACGGTGTAGAGAATTGCCTGAGTGGTATCTATAAATATATTATGAGACCCCTTGAGCAACTCATTCGAGTCATAAACTAAATGAACAGAATCAGGAAGGTAGGAGAGGTCTGCGATTTGGAGGCTGCTCTCACCCTCCTGGCACACCATGTAGAGATAATTGTTGTAACTCATTAGAATCATAAACCAAATGAACAGAGTCAGGAAGGTAAGAGAGGTCAGCTATTTGAAGGCTGCTGCCTTCTTGACAAACCATGTAAAGGTAATTATTGTATTGTGGTAATCACGGTGAACGACAACTGGTCCTTGCTGTAGGCCGGGTACAAAATCTACTTCTGTCGCTTCCTCAATGGTAGTGATGTCAAGAAAATGTGTTCCCTGAGTGGTTCCTATAATGGCATATTCTCTACCGTTCTGAGCGTATCCCCACACTTCATTATAAACATTTCCGTAAGCCGAGCTGGCTACCTCTCCACCGCCTGTCCAATTATAAATATTGGTCATATTCATAGAATTCTGAGCATGCAGAACTAAGCTTGTGCTAATCCAAATGATAAGTGTGTAAATGAAAGTTTTCATAGAATGCCTTTTGATTTTCTAAGGTACCAAATATTGCTCATTCTACGACCACCTTTCTTTGAAAAAGAAAGAAACCCTTTTAGTTTACTTTTTCGCTATGGTACCACCTTTCACTTTTTTTATATGGTTTACGAAAGGAAGGCTTTATTATCAATTTCGAGAAAAGTCTCTGACAGAGCATGTATTTCGAGGCGATAACAACGGTGACAACAATGTCGCAGTACATGGCTGCTTCGTGGTAATGTCTTTTCTCATCATCATAAATGTTTTAATAGTTACGGTGTAAGGAAACTCCTCTCCGGTTGGTATTTCTTTTGAGTCCGTATCGGGATGGGCTGCTTACTATGAAAGAGATTTACAGAAGTTGCCTACTAATTTTCACTACACAGCATTTATTCTCTGCATAAATTCCTTTCTATATGACTTGCTGAGGCCAAGTATTTTACCCCCAACTATAATGGTGCCTTCGTCCATCTCATCCACACGCATAAGGTTAACGATATGCGATCGATGAATTCGTTGAAATTGACCCCTTGGAAGGCTTTTTTCCAAGTTTTTCATGGGCATGGTGAGTAGGTAATGATCGGTGGTTGTTACAATTTTGCAGTAGTTTCTCTCGGCTTCAATATATAGAATGGTGTCGAGCATTATTTTCACCTTTTTATCTTTGTGTAGCACAAATATTCGATCAGTAAGAGGTGAATCATGCTCACTTTTTTCATCGAGATTTCCAAGGAGCATTTTTTCACTCATCCGGCTCACCGTAAGTTCAAGGGTGCGCTTTAGATCTAGTTTTTTAAACGGCTTAGTGAGAAATGCGAATGGTTTGGTCTCCTTTGCTCTTTGAAAATTTTCGTCATCGGCATTTGCCGTAAGGAAAATTACCGGAATAGGATGCTCATCGTTCAATAAACGAGCGAGTTCAACCCCATCCATTTTTCCTTTTAGCTGGATGTCAAGTAGCAGAATATCCGGTTCGTTTATTTTGAGATGTTGGAGAACCTCTTCGCTGCTGGGAATTATTCCCGTAACCTCGTATCCCAACTCGATTAGATACATCGATATTTTCGCCCCGATGATCATCTCATCTTCTACAATAACTATTTTGGTGCGCTCATCCGCCATAGCTTTTCTCTAAATTGAAGTGAAAGAATATTTTAGTTCCATTAATGATTTCTTCGCGCATTGATCCTCTTAGTTGGCTTGTGAGAAGGGACACGAGCTGACTTCCAAAACCGGTTCCCTGGGTAATTTGGCTTTTGCCAACGCCATTATCGGCAACTTCCAGAAGCAGACTGCCCTCCGCATCTTTCTTGAGCTGAATCATCACGTTTCCGCTCATTCCGTCAGGAAATGCATATTTTAAAGTGTTTGTAAGTAGTTCGTTAACTATAAGTCCCAATGGCACCGCCGTATCAATATCAACATCCAGTCGATCCATTGCGCAATCTATGGTTACACGGTCTTCGGCACCAAAAGAATCGAGAATACTCTCGCTGAGGTTTAGAAAATAATCCTTCATTTCTATGGCTCCCAGATTTGTGCCCATATAAAGCTTCTGGTGAACGATACCAATTGAATGCACCCTGTTTTGCCCTTCGAGCATTGCGGCTTTTACATCCATATTGTCAATTTGTGCTGATTGCAACTCGAGCAAGCTTGATACCACCTCGAGATTGTTTTTCACCCTATGGTGAATCTCTTTAAGCAATAGCTCATTCTCTTTATTTTTCGCTTGAAGTAAAATATTGGTTTTCGTTCTAATGCGATAACTTCGGTATAGGAAGAATAAGAATCCGGCAAGTAGAATTACCGCTCCCGCAGTGAGCCATTGCACTTTGCTGCGCTGGCCGAGCTGAAGGAATTGAGCTTGAATTGTAGCTTCTTTTTTTTCTGTTTCATATTGAGTGCGGAGTTCGGAAACCACAGCGTCACTTTTTTCTGAAAGGATGCTGTCATGGAGTGCACGAGCTTTTTTCTCATAAGTCCAGGCTGATTTGTAGTCGCCCAGCTCGCCATAAATAGTGGCTGCATGGTTGTAATTCTCTACCAGGTTTGATACGTTTCCATCTTCTTCCTGCATATTAATGGTGGCTAGTTGGTAGGGCAGAGCTCCTTCAAAGTCGCCCATAAGGAAGGTGGTTTCGCCGAGGTTTGCAGTTACTGCAGCTATTCCATTGCGGTAGTTGGCTTCTTTTCCAAACTTCAAACATTCTTTATAGGCAACTAAGGCTTCTTCATATCTGCCCAAACGCTTTAGGGCATTCCCGCGGCAGTTTATAATATCTGCCAAATGCATAGCTCCTATTTTAATCTCTAAGCCCAAATCCCGAGACTTGTTGTAGTACTTAAGCGCTTTTTCAAAATCATAAGCTGAAAGAGCAGCATCACCCACACCTCGGTAAGCATAAAACAATTCATGATCCAGATTATTAGTCTCGCAAATACTCACGGATTTTAATGCATATTCAAGAGCTTCATCAGGCCTGCCTTGTATCATTAAATCTTCTGAAACTCTGCTCAATGCTCCTGCAATACCAAGATTGTCTTCAAGTTCTTCCATCAAGCGAAGGGCCTTCAGGTCGCAATTCATGGCTTCCTGAATATTTCCTTTGCGCTTATTTACCCATCCTATTTTAAAAAGGGTGGTAGCCTGACCTCTTTTGTTATCTATTGCTGTATAACCTGCCAAAGCTTTATCGAAATAAAGGGTTGCACTATCGAGTTTTAACAGGTTGGCATACATGCGGCCATGCATTTCAAAAAACTTCGGCTTGCGTATTTCGTCGTTTGAACTTACTGCAAGTGCTACACCTTGACTCGTATAAATCAAGGCCTGATTGAGGTCGCTCATAAAGGCGAGATCGATCATTTGCTCGAGAATATCGAGTTTTTCAGCCACCACTGTTTCAGCATGAAATCGTGCTTGAAGGCTGTCGGCTTGAGCATTTTGAGAGAAGCAAAGTGGTATGCCTGAGATAAAAGCCGTTAAGAAAAGCAGAATTCGAATTCTGAGATGAACGCAGCGAACTCCACATATAGGAGCTGTTTCAGTATTCTTGACGGTCATTGATTGGTTTAATATGAATTGGAAAGATAGTAAATATCACAATACAATTCCACTCCTTTTTAAAATACCCTAAAACCCGGTGGAAACTCCATCTCCATATTTCATTTTATGTCGACCTGAATTTTGTGGATGGGTTTTAACAGGTGAAATATTTGTTCGGACGAAGAAAATGTCATTTCGGTCAATAAAAAAGGTGCTAGGGTAAACTGTGAGAAAATAAAAGAGAGCATGTAAGTACATTTAGTAAAAATCAGGCTATCCAAACATTGAAAATTTGCCGAAAGGTATAATTGATAACCAATAAAGTTAAAACAACCAAAAACCCGATCAACACCGCCATAGCATTTATCTAATATCATTTGCTATGTGCGGTTGCGATCAAGCCAAACTAGATCTAACCAAACTAAATGTGTTGCCATTCTTAGGAAGCACGAAACCGCAAGGGATGATTTAATGAACAAAAGAAAAGGCCTTAATAGCACACAGTAAAACCAACCTAACCAAAAGAATAACCATGAAAACAGTAGGGATAATAGGAGGTTCTGGCTTTATCGGCAGCCATATTACAAAGCGCTTTTTGGAGGAGGGATACGCTGTAAAAGTTTCAGCTACGGACCTTTCGAAGGCAGAAAAGTATCGGCACCTCAAGCTCTTGCCCGGGGCAGATAAACTGGAAATTGCACCCCTGAAAGTTGAGAATAAATTGCAGCTTGAGCGGTTTATTGAAGGTTGCGAAATTGTAATTCATGGTGGTACTCCTTTCCAGCTCGAATTTAACGATCCTAAGTCTGAATTGCTCGACCCAACCATTCGCGGTACAGAGAATTTTTTGAATGTAATCCATGAAAACGGAAAAGTTAATAAAGTGGTATTTATTGCTTCAGTAGGAGCTTTTAATACAAATTTTCCGCTTCCGGCAAATGGCAAGGCTGAATATGATAAGGTAAGTGAGCGTACGGAACGGTTTATTAGCGAAGAGAGCCACCCTTATGCACAGGCCAAGTTTATGGCCAATCGAACAGTTCAGAAATTCATAGCTGATCATCCCCATCCTGCTTTTGAAATAAGCTCCGTTTCGCCTACAATGGTAATGGGGAAATCCTTATCAAAACGTGAAGATTCAACTTCTACCGGAATGCAATTTCTCATAAAGAATCATATCGCCCCCAACGATTTTATGCAGGCTTTGTATGACAACGACGTGGCATTGGCCATAGTAGATGTAAAAGATGTGGCCGAAGCAATTTTTAGACTGGCAACGACAAGCGGTTTGCACGGGAAAGACTATTTGCTGTCGAGCGAAACGTATAGTATTTCTGATGTACGCTCTATGCTTAACAACCTAAAGCCAAAAAAAGAGGGCAAGATGGTTTATGAGAATCTATTAGCCATGCAAGATTTAAAAATCAACTTCAGGCCAGTTGCTGAAACTTTAAAGAACTAAAGAAATGATAATTCAAATCAATTTAAACCAAATAACAAGTTAAAACCAAACCATTATGAAAATGATTAAATTATTTACTGTGGCCGTTGTAGCCACAATGATTATCTCACTCAGCAGCGCTTCTGCGCAAGATGGGAATTACTTTACTGTAACAACCTGGAAGATGCATGTTCCTGAAAATGGAAGCAGAGCCGAAATGCTGGAGCTTCTGCAAGAATTTACGGATAAGGTGGTAAAAAAGAACACCAAGGTAATCAGTGAACGAGTATTGCACCATGTATCAGGGAATGATATGCGTGATTTGGTCGTGATAAGCGAATTTGCCAATTGGAATGATATTGATGCATCGGGCAATATGCAGGATGAATTGGTAATGAAAGCATGGCCCGTAGAGAAAGAGCGTGATGAATGGATGAAAAGATTTATGAAGTACGTGGTAACTCACTCTGATGAAATTTATCAGGAGTATCCTAAGATGACTAAATAGAAGTACTCCATTAAAGAATCTTTTGTGTTAGAAAAAAAAGGTGGGAGGCTCTTGGTGGTGTCTTCCGCCTTTTTTTATAAGGCATTTAATTACCTGATAAAGAACATTTAAACCTTTTCGCTTTTTCAGGAGGTTCATCTTTAATTACTATTTATAACTAACCAACCCCTCTCATTATGAAGCCCGCACTTGCACTAGAAGAGAATAAAGATTCGTTAGCTCTTTCCGAAAATAAAATACTTCGGTATACCACCTTTATACTACTTTATTTCGCTCAGGGAATTTTTGAAGGGTTTGCCTTTTTTGCCGTACCACTTTGGATGGCTGCCAACGGAAAAACAGCAGGTGAGATTGCAGGTTTTATTGCAGTCCTCATGATTCCGTGGACATTTAAATTTTTAATTGGTCCCATTCTCGATAAATATACATACTTATCTATGGGCAGGAAGCGTCCCTGGATCATTTTTGGTCAGGTGGGCATTTGCCTGACTTTTGTTTCCCTGAGCTTTCTGAATAATCCATTGGACTCCATGGGAACCCTTATAATTTTGACTTTTGTTCTTAGTCTGTTCACTGCAGTACAAGATGTAGCTACCGATGGATTGGCAGTAGAAATAACTCCAACAAATCAGCAAGGGCGAATGAATGCATTGATGTGGGGCAGCAAAATAGTTTCTATTGCAGTCTGGCTTGCAGCGGGCACTTGGCTAATCAATAATCTGGGTTTCCAGGATGCCGTCTTGGTTCCGGCAGCAGCGATTCTGGTAGTCTTAATTGGTGTCTTTATTGTTCGCGAACACCCCGGAGAAAAGCAGTTGCCCTGGTCCGAGGGCAGAGCATCTGAAGAAGCAGTTCTGGTGCAGCATGAGTCCTGGAGATCTCTGTTTAGAACCCTCTTTAAAATGATACTTACCAGGAGTAACCTCTTGCTTTTATTAGTATTATTACTATTTCAGTTATCGTTTGCATGTGTTGATACTTTAAACAAAATATTTATTGTTCAGGAGGTGCTGTGGACCGATTCAGCAGCTTCAAACTGGATCGCAACCTGCATCCTTATTTCAGGAGTTGGCGGATTATTATTTGGAGGTTTTTTGCTTAAAAAATACGGTTCTCTCAAAATCGTCAAGTGGGGCCTGATTACACTCATTCTGCTAGCGGGGTCTATGGCTGTTCTGAAGCCATACTGGCAGTCGCCCGGTCTGATAGAATCCTTTACCTTAATCTTCAGTTTCGCGTATACAATTTCAACGATTTCTATGCTTGCTCTTGCCATGACGTGTTGTGTGAAGAGTATTGCAGCCACTCAATTTACCGTCTACATGGCTTTTGCTAATTTAGGAATTATGTCTGGCGCAAAGCTATTGGCGGTCCTGAAAGGCTTTTTAGATTGGCAAATAATTTTCTTAGTCATTTGCATATTGGCTTTGGTGGTTATCTTTTTCATCAGAAGATTAGAGTTAAGTCCACCTGAAGGTAATTCACAGCCATGATTTCTCAAACGAACAAGAGCGTAATAACTCCGATAAAGAAGGAGTCTAGAATAGATTTTTTAGATGTTCTGAGAGGTATTGCAATCCTCTTTATTTTTATAGCGAATATTGTCTATTTCTCGGGATATGTGTTTTTCCCGGAAGAAGGATTGAATCCGAAGGCGCTATTTTTCTTTGATAAACAAATCGAATTGATCATACATACGCTGATCGATGGAAAGTTTTATTCTATTTTTTCATTGCTATTTGGAATCGGGTGTGTGATTCAATATACAAATCTGCAAAAGCATGGTAAGCCATTTGCACCTTTTTTTAGAAAAAGAATGCTCTGGCTCCTGGTTTTTGGCTTAATCCATCTTTGTCTTATTTGGCTGGGCGATATTTTGACGCTTTATGCTATCCTGGGATTTTTCCTTGTTTGGTTCGTGAAGCTATCAGACAGAAAACTTCTTCAATTTGCTACAGTGCTGATCTTATTGCCAATTTTAAGTTGGCTGGTTCTCAATTTTGTAGATATAAACTTAAGGAAGTTGGGTGCTCAGCTAGTTGGTGAATACATGAGAAACAATCAATTTCCTTTCACGGAATATAATGGAATTGCATATCCTGACTTTGCGGCTTTTATTTCTAACCCCAATCTGGTTGATTTTTTCAGGATGAATATTGGAAATACGGCACTGCGAATAGGAAGCATACTTTCGGAAGGGAGAATTTTTAAAGTATTCGGAATCTTCTTAATTGGAATATGGACAGGTCGACAAATTGTTCATTCGAATTTACTCGAAAACAAGCCTTTTTTAAAGAGGGTAGCCTTTTGGGGAATAATCATTGGTTTGCCAATAAGTGTATTTAGAACGTACCTTGAGTATTTTGCTCCTTCAGGCGATTTTTTGGGCTTGCTCACCACTATAGCTTATGCCTTGGGTACGGTGCCGCTTGCATTGGGTTATGCAGCAGTCCTCGCCTTGGTTTACCTTAAGAAACAAAGGGTTTTAAATACTTTCGCACCAGTGGGTAGAATGGCATTATCAAATTATATATTCCAAACGTTAATAGCCATAACCATCTTTTACGGAGTGGGATTCGGGTTGGGAGGAAGGCTAGGATACACAGTGATTCTCCTCATTACCGTCGGTATTTTTTCGCTGCAATTGATCTTTAGTAAATGGTGGCTTTCGCATTTTCGTTTTGGGCCACTTGAGTGGGTATGGAGGCAATTGACTTACGGCAAAAAATTAAAAATAAGGAAGGGCTAAGCATGTCTCTCTTCTGCTTTCGCGAATAGCGAAGGCCAATCTGCCTTTTTACACAGTTTTATTTTGTGCATAGCGACTAATGCGATTTATAGAACCTTTATTCTTCCGGCCTGTTATTTCTAAACAAACTGAATCGTTATAACTTTGAATCATTCAAATTGAATTAACACAGCTATGAGTAACTATAAAAAAGCATATATCGCAGGTGGTTGTTTCTGGGGGATGGAAGATCTTTTTAGAACAAGACCGGGAATAAAAGATACAGAAGTAGGATATATCGGTGGAGAGAACGAAAAACCGACCTATAGAAATCATCCGGGACACGCCGAGGGAATTGAACTTACCTACGACCCGAATGAAACTTCATTTGAAGAGATCTTAGATTATTTTTACAGAATTCACAATCCCACTACCATTGATCAACAAGGTAACGACAGAGGCTCTAGTTACCGATCTGCCATTTTTTATCAAAATGATGAAGAAAGGAAAACAGCAGAAGAGGTTATTGAAATGGTTGATAAATCAAATAAATGGGATGGAAAAGTGGTAACGACTCTTGAGTCTTACTCTACGTTTTGGCCGGCAGAGCCGGACCACCAGGATTATTTGGTTAAGAACCCAAACGGATATACGTGCCACTTTGAAAGATTCGAAACTTCGTTTCTGAAGAACGCATAATTACTGACTTACTTTAGTAAGAATCCGGTTAGAATTTAAAAGCATAAAAAAATCCCTCGCCGCAGCGAGGGATTTTCATTAATACAGAAATACTTATTTGAATTACAATTTATCGCGCAATCAGGAATTTCTCGATTACTGTTTCGTTTTGAGTAGTCAATCTATAAGCGTAAACTCCATTTGGTAAATTGTTGCCATTGAAATCTACACGGTAATCAACTTCTGATTTTACTGTTTGATTAAATAAGGTCGCAACAGTTCTACCGCTCATGTCAAATACTTCAAGTGTTGCAATTCCATTTTCTCCGGTTGAGAAAACTACCTGAGAAGTACCGGTTGTTGGATTGGGATAAGATGACAGTTGAACATTGGTCTCAGCAGTTACTGAAGCCAATTCTGGACCTGCTGTTTCTGTATCAACTATACATCTTCCTGCCAGGTCACCATTAAACAATGCAAGACCGGTTTCGTAAGTTGCTACGATTTCCAATGTGTTTAAATCGAGCTCTTTAAATAATCCACTTCCATTTCCATCCGAAAGGAGAACATTTCCATTTTCCAATACGGAAGCACCATTGATTTCGCTTACAGGTACGTTGAAGCTGGCTCCTGAAATCACGTTTGTAAATGAAGCCGCACTTCTGTTAATCAACCAAAGCTCGCCATCAACAAATATCAGATCGCCTCCATTCACACTGCGGTTTGGTCCGAATTGCGTCGCCACACCATCAAAACCGATAGTATAAACTTTGTTTCCAACAGCACCGTAAAGCACGCCTTCGTCAGACATTACCAATGCAGGGAAACCAGAGAGATTGTTTCCATCCGTATTTTGAATATTTACTGAATTTATAATCGTTCCAGTAGTTACATCATAAGTTCTCAACTCGCTTGTGCCAAGGATATAAATCTGTTCTCCATTTGGCGAAAGAGCTATATGTGAGCTTGGTAATTCCGATAACAATGTTGTGGTGGTAGCAGAACCATCATTATTCAAGTTTACCTCTAAAAGTGAGTAAGAACCACCAACCGGCTGATGTGTGTAGTAAAGTTTATAGTCACAACCGTCAACAACTGTTATGTTATCAGAGCATCCTGCAGCAAGGTCACCATCAAAAGTTGAATAGGTTTCACCGTTAAGTTGCATTTCAAATGAAAGACCATTATTTGCTCCTTCAGCCGATCTGATTTCCAGATTGGTACTATTCTTAGAAGAAACAATCAAATTACCGTTCGCCATGGTAGCAAGTCCCGTAACATTTTGAGGTACGTTACCGATCATTTGATTTTCTCCGATCGTGTTTACCTCATAAAGAATACTTGCATTTCTTGATGCTAAGTATAGTCTGCCATCTAAACCAAAGGCGAGGTCTCCACCGGAAACAACTCCTGTAGCAAAAGGAGAAACAAGACCTGTACCGATATTCACACATACGATTTCGTCAGTATTTGTATCTCCTAAAAGTAGTTTTCCGTCTTGATTGAAAACCGCTGCTGTTACTTTCGGCAATGAAATGCTCAAAGGCATTTCTTCACCAAGAGATCCGTTTGGAATCGACACATCCAGTGTTCTGTAATTACCTCCTTGAGATCGAACCAAATACAACAAACCATTTGTTTCATTGAATGCTATGTGAACTTCATAATCAACCGATGTCAATTCAGTAAGATTGGCAATGGAATTGTCATTGTCTAAAGCAACACCATAAATTGTTGAGATACTATTCTCGTCAACATCGGCTAAGTAATACTGGTAATTTTCACAAGCCACAGGTGTATCCATTCCTTCAAGTCGGATTACCGTGATCGTTCCGCTCACCTCATTTGAAACGAGGAGTATGTTTTCACCATTGGGACTGTCTTCTGCTGAAACAAATAAAACACCTTCTGGAGCTAAATCGCCGAGCTCACCGTCTTCTGTATCTCTATTGTTAAGGTACTGAACGAAAATAGGTTCATTAGGATCAGTTACATCCCAAGCCATAACTCCACCCATTCGCTCAAGCAGAATGAAGGCATAAGTTCTACCATCTATCACTCCGATAGTCACACCTTCGGGTTCAGGCCCCTTAGCATCACTTCTGCTTTTAAGCTCTAGTTCATCATCGTTTGAGTTAAATGCTGCAGCCCATACCGGGTCATTTGCAATGGCGCATTCTATCTTGTCACCGCTATCAAACACAAGGTTTCCGGTGCTTGCATTCCAGATAGAGAAAGAACGTGCTCCATAAGCATAGAGTTCTTCAAAAAGACCATCTTCATTGTTATCACCATTTGCGGTGGTTACATTTAGTCTTCCAAGTAGTTCGTCGCGAAGCAGTATATCTGCGAATGGGAATGCTGCCGGATCGAGGTCTAAGTCTTTAGCTCGTTCTTCGTCCACATAACCATCATAATCTCTTGCGTCACCTTCATTCGCCGTAATTAAATATTCTACTCCACCAATGTTGAATCTGGAAATGGCATCTGGCATGTACATACCTTTTAAGTTACTCCATGCAGCAAAGAATATAGCATCGTTTCTGTCAGATACATCAAGTTGATTGTCGATGTCGCTCAAGTCTTTATATCCTAGTGGGTAAATATCCGTAACCGTGGCTGAGGCAATATTTACCACTGCTAAGGCATTGTTCTCTTGTAAGGTAACGTAAGCGGTAAGATTGTCTGCAGATATGGCAATATACTCTGGTTCCAAATCCTGAGCCACTGAGGCGTTAGGTCCAAAAATTCTCACTCCTGCCAGTCTAAGCATTTCTGCCTGATCATTGAATGACTCAAATCCGGCTTCTGAAACATCCGCATTCGTAACCGATTCAATTCCTCCGGAAATATCAATGATGCTAATACTTCCTACAGGGTCTACATCGTAATCGTCATTTGGCTCGCCTTCATTTGCGGTAAGTACTTTGGTACCGTCGTTATTAAAGGTTACCATATCAGGTAAAAAGCCAACAGTGATGTTGTTCAGCTCATTTCCATCAATGTCTAAGAATAATACACTTCCGTTAACACCTGTTTCTTCGGCTTCTACAGCCACTGCAACAAGGCCATTGTAAACAGCAACAGAATTTATGTTCCCGCCAAAAGCACTTATCTCAATTGTATTAATGATGTTGGTTGTCGTTAAGTCTGAAATGTCGTAGACGAATAATTGATTGTCTTCTGCATTTGTTACAAATAAGCGCTGACTTCCTTCGTCATATGCAGATATTTCAGCTATTGCACCATCAGGAGTTGTCAGGCTATTAATTACGCTCATTGAAAGCGTAGGATTTGCTTGAGGTAGCAACGGTTCTTTATCGTTATCGCTAATTAGAACAACCAGTGTATTGTCTCCGCCTGGTGCAATACCTTCATTAGGTGAGAATTGAAGTGCGATAAATTTACCACCTTGATCCATGTCGTCGAGAATCTCTATTTCAAATGTAATAACAGATTCTCCTGGTGCAGCTACTATTTCCTCACCAATGGTAAACTGAGTTCCTTCAATTGCAGTACTTGCAGCCGAAGAAAACAAGGATACTACCACTTCTTCATCTCTTGGATTATTTACCAATTACTTCGATTTCTAAAACTCCGCTTCCTTCTTGTGTATTAATGTATTCTTCTGCAAACTCTACTTCCGCTGGTTCAGAAAAAATGGCATCGCTGCGAAAACTCAAGTTTTGAATGCGACCATCAAGTTCTACCGGAGTTTCAGGAAGATTAAATGGTTCATTGCTGAAAAATGCTGCTGCATATTCAGCAAAAGCATCTTGCTCAGTGCCGGCTTGGGCGAATTCTGCCACTCCGTTTTCATTTATTTCGTTGGGAACATTCCCTACAAGATCTAATTGGTCAAAACCAAGATCAGCAAATGGGTAACCATCGCCACCTCCGGCTAGAAAGTTAAGGGTCACAATACGAATAACTCTATCCGGGTCACCTGCAACAATTCCGTTTTCAACCAAAGCTTCTCCATCGTTGCCTTCTTCATCAAGCAATACTGCGTTAACAATTCGGCTATTTGCCGGAAGGCTTGGATCAAAACTAAATCGAACACCGCCAACCTGTCCAAATGAACCGGGAGTAGCGCCTGGAGCCCATGAGGCAACCCCATGCTCTAAAACTGCTTTTAAATTTTGTGCAGTTAGCGAAATAAGAGAAAGAGCATTGTTAAAACGCATAGAATTCTCAATATCTAATTGAGAGATTTCACCGTTAGCCTTACCGGAGATAGGATTTGCTTGTGGTGGAAAGAATGCATAATCTCCATTTTCAAGCTGAACGACTTCTCCAATAGCAGCGCGAATACCTCCGCCATTTTTAATAGAAACAGTTGTAGTTGGATCGATTTGGCGTGCAAACCATAAATTCGCGTCTGCAGTAAAGTTTCCAAGGTTTGTTTCCTCAGTTCTTACAGCGCTTCTGCGACCCTCAAGAAATACACTTGATGAACCAAAGATGTTTCCGTCTTTTTCAGTTACAACTTCAAGCACTGCATCGGTTAAGCTAGCTACTTTAGCCCCTGTTGTTCCTTCGGCGAAAGCCAAATCAAGGCTTCCCCAAAGTTCAGTTACTGTTTCTTCGGTACTTGCATAAGGTCCGCTAACCGGATCAATACTGGAAAGATCCAGAATTCCTTCATCATCAAAAGTTACTACCAGTTGGCCTACATAGCTGTACTCACCGTCAGTGCTAATAATTGCAGCAGGGTCTCCATCAGCATTCGTTGTCTGAATAGGGTACGAATCATAAATGTTTTCAGCATCTCCTGGGTTCAAAACATCACCTGCATTAGCAAGAATCGCATCCGATCCTCCTGCGATAATTATGTCTACTCCATTAAGAAGTCCGATAAGTTGCTCTTCAAGCTGTATTTGCTGCAAGTGAGAAACCAGAATGATCTTATTGCTACCCGCTGCAATCAGGTCGTTTATTACCGGTTGCAAAATTGAAGCAAGATCTTCCATATTATTCGTTCCAGCTCCGGGATTTTGAACTTGCGTTAACCCCGGTGAAGAAATTGAGGCTAAAAGTGGGGTAGTGGCACCTACCACTCCAATTAATTCTCCGTTTCGTTCAATAAGCGTGGCTGGAGCTAAACTCCTTTTTTGACCGGCAACGAGCGTATTTGGATTCGATTGAAAGAAAGTGCTTAGCTCAATTGACGAAGTGAATAGTCCGTTTAAAGCTCCATCAGCAGAGAAATCAAGGTTAGCCGAAAGGTAAGGAAACTGGCTACCAACCCATCTTACTCCGTCACTGCCAAACTCTGAACCTATAATGTCGGCAATGGCTCCTGTTCCGGCGTCGAATTCATGATTTCCTAAAGCTGAGGCATCAAAACCTATCGCGTTCATAATAGTGATGTCAATTCTTCCAACCCCTTCGCGTAGGCTGTTTGTTACAATGCCTCCGTAGAACTCGTCGTAGAAGTCACGAAGCGTTTGTCTCACACTTCCATCAGCTGCAGCTGAAAAGAATGGTCCGGGGATGTATGTGTCACCGGCACCCAAAATTACGGTGTTGGCGTAGTCGTCTTCGAGGTTATCGATGATAGCCGCGAAATTTGGCGCTCGTTCAATTGCATCAACCCCACCTTCAAGGTCAGAGGCGTGCAATACCTGCAATGTGAATTGTGCCTTGGCGGGCTTCGCAGCAAAAAGCGAATAGACTACTGCCAGGCAGATTAAAATTTTTACTGTGTTAAGTTGTTTCATTTTCCGATTAATTAAGATTATTGATCGGTCAAAGAAACAGGTAAGTCGATAAGTTAATGTGCTCCGGTTGTTAGGGTATTCTTAAGAATTGCAATGGGATGTAAACCGAATTTTAAGCTGGGGTTTCAAAGAATGGATAAAGATTAATCGAACCTAATCAAATTGTTAAGAGCTGGGTTTGTCCAATCATCTTTAATAAGAATATTGGTAGATACAGATCGGCAGCTAAACTTATTTTCTATCTATTTAGCAGTTTCTTTCTTATGATCTTCAGAACTTATCCGGAAAAGCATAATCTCTTCAGATTTTCCCGGCAGCAAAATATTCTCAATATGCTTAAGACCTATTTTAGTGAGCAGCTTTTGAGAATCAAGATTGTCTTTTGAAGTAATAGCCGATACTTGGTTTAAGTGGTGCGAATTAATTGCGGCATCAAGCAATTTGTTGGCGCTTTCAAACCCGTAACCCTTTTTTTCAAAACTCGGCAGGAAGGCAAATCCGAGGTCAATTCCCTCAAGCTCTTGCCGGTCATACAGTCCACACGAGCCAATTTTGGCACCGTCCTTTTTTCGGATAACCGTGTAGTTGCTATATCCCAGCTTTATTTGCTGAGGTCTTATTCGTTTCTCGATATAAGTAATAGCATCTTCGATAGTTTGGATATTTCTATCGCCGATAAACTTGAGCCATTTAGGGGTGTTCAGCAGTTTGAATATAAATTCTGCGTCATCGTTGGTTGTTGGTTTCAGCAGCAATCTTTCGGTTTCAAAGGAGGTATCGGGTTTCACTTGAGGTTAGGTTGTGGTTAATAGGCCTTTGCAATATAGCAATTTTCCTTTGGGCCGGCTAGGTCATTAATTGCTCGAAAAAACCCCCTATTTCCCTCTTCTTATCCACAAAGTGAATTTCAAGAATCCAATGTCTTTTTTCTCCCTTGAGGTCTAAATCACGCATATCCTGATGGTTTTCAGGGTGGATGTAGTTGGATTTAATCTCTGTTTCGAGGCGCTCATGCGGGAAATGTCCAATAAGGTGTCCGGCAATTTCACCTCCGTATTCCCATCCATTTGCGCTTGCTTGTGCTTCGGCAAATGCATATAATTCAGCACCGGTAATAGTCTTTTGGGAATCAAAATACTCCTTGCATACATTCCAGGCCACTTCAATATCGCGCTGAAGTTTAAGTTTCAAATCATCTTTTCCTATTACATAGGTTCTACCAAAATCGGCTTCCCATTCTTCGAAGATTGGACCAAAATCGAAGAAAAGAATATCATCTTTAGTTATTTCTCTATCCGGGGGATTCTCGTAATACGGTTTGAGTGTGTTCGGGCCGGATCGAATAATTCTTTTATGCCAGTATTTCCGAATTCCAAAAAGTTCAAAGGCCAGTTCAAAAATTTGGTTGTTTAGCTCCTTTTCAGTTTTTCCGGCTACAATCAAGTTTCGAGTCTCTGCTTCCGCAAATAAGAAAGCAGCTTTCTCTTCAGCCTTTATAAGGTTTTGTTTTACTGCGGTATTTTCCATGAAATGCGTTTTGGTAAAGGTCCGCTAATTTGGCTACACTAGACAGTTTACTATTCCAAATATACTAAGTTTACGCTTTACCATCTCTGTTTGATATAGGAAGCTTGAGTCAATAATTTCCTGTTTTATTTCAATCGGTACAATTTAATATCTTGTTATTTTAAAGCCGATTACATCCTCAATTTTCACCATTGGTCGTTACTATATTAAGGCACAGCTAACAAAGTTCTGAAGTGCACAATTATTATAAGTCAAAACATTATCTTCGCCGGTTTATGGAGCCCTTCAGAAATAAAATAGTTTGGATTACCGGTGCGAGTTCGGGGATAGGCAAAGAAGCCGCCATTCAATTGAGTATTCAGGGAGCCAAACTCATTCTCTCTTCACGGAAAGATCAAGAGTTGAATGCCTTGAAGCAGCAGCTTTTACATCCGGATGATGCTCTGGTTTTGCCAATCGATCTCACAAAACCCGAAACCTTTGCTGAGGCTGTTGATACGGTGTACAAGAAATTCGGAAAGCTTGATTTGCTTTTCAATAATGCAGGAATAAGTCAAAGATCCTATGCGATTGATACTGATATATCGGTAGATCGCAGATTAATGGAGATAAACTATTTTGGAACGGTAGCGCTTACCAAAGCAGTATTACCCAGAATGTTGAAAGATGGCGGCGGACATTTTGCCGTAGTAACAAGTATTGTTGGTAAATTTGGATTCGGAGTTCGTTCAGCTTATTCGGCATCCAAGCATGCTTTGCACGGTTTTTTTGAGTCGCTTTATATTGAATTGAACAAAGAAGGAATTGAAATTACGCTTATTGCACCCGGTCCTATCCAAACCAATATTTCTCTTAATGCATTGGATGGAGCGGGAAAGCCTACCGGCGAGATGGATGAAATGCAGCAAAAGGGCATGCCCGTTGATGTAGCTGTATCAAAAATGCTGGGTGCAATTGCGAATAAAAAGAAAGAAATAATTATAGGTGGATTTAAAGAAAAACTGGGCGTCAAACTCAAAGCTTTTTGGCCCAAGTTGTTCTTTAAAATGGCTTCAAAGCAAGATCCACGAGGGAAATTGAAAAGGTAATCATGGGAAATCATATCTGCGGAATTCAACAAGTCGGAATTGGTACACAGGATTTGCACCAGGACTGGAAGTGGTATCGAAGAGCATTTGGAATGGATATTCGGGTTTTTGAAGATGCTGCCGAGGCTCCGCTGATGATAGCTTATACCGGTGACAAAGTTCAGAAAAGAGTTGCCGCATTGGCATTGAATATGCAAGGTGGTGGGGGATTTGAAATATGGCAATACACAAGCCGTCAAGCTCAACCCGCCGATTTCAAGTTCGAATTGGGAGACCTTGGTTTTATGGCGACTAAAATGAAGACTCGAAATGCGCAAAAAACATTTGAGGAATTCAAAAAGATTGGCGTTACAGCAATGACCAGCCCATCTAAAAATCCGGCTGGGGATTTCCACTTTTACGTGTCAGACCCAAAGGGAAACTGGTTTGATATTGTAGAAAGCAATGACAAGTTTAAAGAAGACAAGGGTCTTACAGGTGGTGTATATGGAATGGTAATTGGTGTCAGCGATATGGAAAAATCTCTGGATTTTTATCGTGAAGTACTCGATTTTGACCAGGTTTTAAGCGATACGACAGGTATGGCGAGTGATCTTTCGGGAATTCCCGGATCTAATTATTCCGTGCGTCGTGTTATTCTTGGACAATCAGAACAAGGCGTGGGACCGTTTAATCCCTTGCTTGGAAAAAACCAACTTGAGCTTATTCAGACAATTGACAAGAAAGGGCGTAAGATATTTGAAAACCGCTTTTGGGGTGATCAAGGCTTTATTCACCTCTGTTTTGACGTGCGCGATATGACCGGACTTAAAGAAAAAGCAGCGAAGAAAGGCTCTCCTTTCACTGTTGATAGTGCTAATTCTTTTGATATGGGGAAAGCTGCAGGGCGATTTGCCTATGTGGAAGATCCGGATGGCGCTTTAATAGAATTTGTGGAAACTCATAAATTGCCTATTGTGGAGAAGTGGGGATGGTATATGGACCTTACCAAACGAAAGAGAGATAAATCGCTCCCTACCTGGCTAATTAATTGTTTTCGGTTTAATCGGATTAAGAACTAGGTTTTAACCAAGGTCGTCCAAATCTACCATCGGGTTTTTCTTTAACCAGTCATTTATTACCGTCTTGCGGCCAATGGTACGCGTAATCATGTCTTTCCTCAAGTCCATTCCCCGGGCTGGTGAATATTCGCGGCCGTAGTAGATAATTTGCAGATGTAGCTTGTTCCAGCTCTCTTCAGGAAATAGGCGTTTGGCATCTTCTTCCGTTTTTACCACGTTCTTACCTGTCGTCAATCCCCATCGGGTCATGAGTCTGTGAATATGTGTATCTACGGGAAATGCCGGTACTCCAAAGGCTTGAGACATCACGACAGATGCAGTTTTGTGACCAACAGCCGGCAGAGTTTCGAGGTACTCCATGTCTGCTGGAACTTCGCCATTGTGTTCGGCAATCAAACGCTGTGAAAGTCCATAGATACCCTTGCTCTTTGATGGAGATAGTCCGCATGGCCTTATGATTTCACGAATTTCTTCAATGCTCATTTTCACCATGTCATAAGGATTTGAAGCCATTTTAAATAGGTGGGGCGTGACCAAATTAACGCGTTTGTCGGTACATTGAGCCGATAAAAGAACGGCAACTAATAAGGTATATGGATCGGTATGGTCGAGCGCAACGGGAACCACGGGGTATAATTCTTCTAACTTGTTTCTGACATAGAGTGCCTTCTCTTTTTTGGTCATAGTTTCAGCAAATCTTCATTTTTAGAACTGTGTAAAAGTGTCGATTTGGTCTTACCATCTTGATCCACATTCACCACATGTGTTTGCTCATCGTGCAATTCCATGAAAATGGAATTATGGACTTTCAATGCGTCCAGAGATTTCATTATTTCAGATTCAAAATAAACCCAGGTAATGTTGAGATCAGTTTCTCTTCCAATTCTGGTAAGATTTAACTTTTCACCTTCTGCAGATTCAATGGAAAATTCCTTTTCCAAATATTTGAAGATGACTGAATCTGCATTTTCTTTTTCGGAACCCAAATCTAAATCGACACCGCTATCTTTAAGAACCGCATTCTCCAGATCTTCTGTAAATAGTTTAAGCGAAATTTGATACGATTCAGAATCGGTAGAATACCTAATTTCGGTAATGCCTACGTGATGATCGTGTATTCCGGCTCCAATGCTAAGTATGCAGAGAATAATGAAGAGAAGGATGCTATTTGTTTTCATTCTGCAAATTTAATCAACCAAAGCGAATTGGTGGAAGCTTAGATTGAATAGTAGATAGGTTGCTTTATTTTGGTGGAGTACATTGAGACCATTAATTGGAATCTTAAAATTCTCATTTTGATGAGAGCCCGGAGTTTTGAATCATTTATGTCGTTCTTTTATTTGAATGCAGAAAAATTTAAGGCGCTCAGTGAATTTAATTGAACATTGGAGTTTGTTATGGTGTTCAAGAGGCACGAACTAATTGGAATCCTGATGAAACAGGGTGCTCCAATGGATTTTAAAACGAATGAAAAAGCCCGTAACCTTTTCTTAAATTCGGGGATTAATTTTAGAGTAGACTTTATGAGATATATCTTTTTGTTTTTGGCAATCATCAGCGGCTATTCTGGCCAGCTACAAGCACAGGAAAATTACAACAACAACAAATTCAAACAGCTTTACGAAGAGCTACCAACCCCAAATGTGTACAGAACGGCCTCCGGTGCTCCGGGAGCGCAATATTGGCAACAGCGGGCTGATTATCAAATATCTATTGAGCTCGATGAAGATAACCACACCATTTCGGGTAAAGAAACGATAACTTATTATAACAACTCACCAGATCATCTGACTTACCTCTGGGTACAGCTTGATCAGAATGTACGCTCAACCGAAAGTGATTCCTATAAGATTAGTCAAAACTCAATAGGCGATAGCATCACTTTTGATGATCTTAAAAATCTTGTTCCATGGTTTGATGGCGGCTTTAAGATCGATAAGGTGTCAGATACCGGAAATGACTCCCTTCCATATACCATCAATAAAACAATGATGCGTATTGATTTGCCAAAGCCTCTGGTTCCCAATGGAGCCTTTAGTTTCAAAATAGACTGGCATTACAATATCAACAATAGAGCTGAGGTTAGAGGTAGATCGGGCTTTGAGTACTTTGAAGATGAGAATAATTCAATCTATATAATCGCACAATTCTACCCCCGCATGGCTGTTTACAGCGATAATGAAGGATGGCAGAATAAGCAATTTTTAGGTAGGGGAGAGTTCACAGTTCCTTTCGGAAACTTTGATGTGAAACTTACTGTGCCTGCCGATCATGTGGTGGCGGCCACCGGAGAATTACAGAACTCTAAAGAAATGCTGACTACCCAACAGATCAACAGGTTTAATCAAGCTAAAACAGCAGATAAACCCGTATTAATTGTTACCGGTGATGAGGCTAAAGAGGCAGAGAAGGGCAGGAGCAAGGATCTTAAAACATGGCATTTTAAAGCTGAGAATGTGAGGGATTTTGCCTGGGCTTCTTCCCGTAAGTTTATTTGGGATGCACAGGGAATGAATTTTGGCGACAGAACCGTCATGGCAATGAGTTACTATCCCAACGAGGGGAATCCGCTTTGGGGCAGATACTCTACCGAGGCCGTTTTGCAAACATTAGAAACATATTCAAAACACACGTTCGATTATCCATACCCGGTTGCCATCTCTGTAAATGCGGCTTCTATTGGAATGGAATACCCGATGATATGCTTCAATTTTGGTCGCTGTGAGCCTGATGGAACGTACACTGAAAGAATGAAATATGGGATGATCGGCGTTATTATTCACGAAGTTGGGCACAATTACTTCCCAATGATTGTAAACTCTGATGAGCGCCAGTGGACCTGGATGGACGAAGGGCTGAACACCTTTTTGCAATACCTCACCGAGCAGGAATTTGAACGGGGATTTCCTAGCAGAAGAGGGGAACCACGAAATATAGTTTCTTATATGAAAGGCGATAAAAGTGAGATATCTCCTATAATGACTAATTCAGAATCGGTACATCAATTTGGAAACAATGCATATGGTAAGCCTGCAACTGCCCTCAATATTCTTCGTGAAACGGTAATGGGACGTGAGCTTTTTGACTTTGCATTCAAAACTTACGCTCAAAGATGGATGTTTAAACATCCGGCTCCGGCAGATCTATTTCGCACGATGGAAGATGCCAGTGCGGTAGATCTTGATTGGTTTTGGAGAGGATGGTTCTTTACCACTGATCATGTTGATATATCAATAGATGAGGTGAAGTGGCTCAAAGTGGCTGAGCAACAGCCAGGTGTATCAAAAGGCATTAAGCGCGAAGCCAGAGACAACGAAGCTCCGAGTATTTCAGATATGCGCAATGCCGAATCTATTACTGAAACGAGAACTGAAAAAGATACGACTCTACTTGATTTCTACTCGACTAACGATCCTTATGAAACCACGGCAGCAGATAAAGCCCGTTTTGAGAATAGAACTGAACAATATTCAGATGCTGAAATTGCGGCATTAAGCGACCAACGAAATTTTTACCAGATATCATTTTCTAATATCGGTGGGTTGGTCATGCCAATAATTGTTGAGTTTACATATGCTGATGGCACTACCGAAATAAGAAATATTCCTGCCGAGATCTGGAAGATGGATGATGAAACCGTTACGAAAGTTTTCGTTACAGAAAAAGAGGTAACCAATATTGTCTTAGATCCCTATCAGCAAACCGCTGATGTAGATTTAGACAACAATACCTGGCCGGCGCGTCGGCAGGTTACGAGATTTGAGCTTTACAAGGCTAAATCAAATTAGTGGTTATATCCGGGAGTAGGTATGACATGGAGTGTAGGATAGTTTTCTTTTGGGGTGTTTTTTTGAATGAACCCAATTAAAATTTGAAGCCGTATTTTAAGCTGAAGGGTTGTAATTATAAACGTTAAACAAAAAGCTTAAAAAAATGGATACATCTTTTACTGAAGAACATTACCAGCAAGTGGATACCATTGAAGCTTTAGAATCTGAGTATTTATATTTTGAACTTTCTCAAATTGACAATGCAGGCAATGGTTTATACACCGCAATAGATATTTATAAAAATGAAACTATCTCTCTTTTTAAAGGAGAAATAATTACTGATAGAGAAGCTGAAGAACGCGTTAAGCAAATGAAGGACAGATACTTTATCAACTTATTAGATGGCTCTATTATGGACAGCATGAATACGGATTGCTATGCAAAGTATGCGAATGATGCAGAAGGTATTCCTAATAGCGGTTTTAAAAACAATGCAGAAATCACCCTTGATGATGATGATAACTTATGCATTCAAGCAACTGAGAATATTTCTTCCGGCGAGGAAATATTTTGCAGTTACGGCAAAGCCTACTGGAAGAAACATAGCTCGTAATACTTTTTGAAAGCCAATATAGTTCTATACCGCAAAAGAGCTGTATTAATTCAATTATACCAACCAGTCACTAGTCATCAGCCATGTTTATATAGAATGAGCGTACCCTCCTGGATACTAAGCTTCCTATAGTGACCGTTAATCTAAAAGCTTAGCAAATAATTGAAAATTCTACTTCACATAATAATTTTTTGCCTTCTAACAGTCGTGACCCAGATCGGCGGAATAATATACCTGATTTCAATTCTGCTGATTAGAAAGAGTGCTGAAAGGAAACGAATTAAAAGGTTTGGAGTTTTTGCAAGTTTCTATCTACTCGCAACCTTTTTAATTGTCCCAAACGTCGCTCCAATTTTCGGACGAGAAAAAATCAGGGAAACTGAGTTTTTAATTGCTCATTCATTCTTTTATAAATTGGCAAACAGGAATTACGTGCTTCCGGAATTGAATAAAACAATTGACGAAATCGCAAAGCAATTCGAGAACCAAAATAGTGGAATAAAAATGGTTTACCTCGATGCCAGTTTCCCCTTCATCGACAATTTCCCGCTACTGCCTCATTTGAGTCACAACGACGGAAAGAAAATAGACGTTACGTTTATTTACGAAACCCAAAAAGGACAACTAACGAATAAAAAACCTTCAATAAGCGGATATGGTGTTTTTGAAAAGCCGACCGCTAATGAATATGACCAGATTGCGGTTTGTGAAAATCGTGGAAATTGGCAATACGACCTTTCCAAATATTTGACTTTTGGAAAAATCAACGAAAGCATCGAATTTTCCGAAGAAGGGACACGAGAGTTAGCAAAACTTATTTTAGAGCAAGAAACTATTGGTAAACTGTTCATAGAACCACATTTGAAAGACCGACTTAACTTAACGGACGGAAAAATTAGGTTCCACGGTTGTCAAGCTGTGAGGCACGATGATCACATACATTTTCAGTTAAAATAGGGCGATAACAGCCTATATTCGCCGAAAGGCTAAAACCAAATTTCAAACTTACCGCCTGCTAGCCTTTCCTACTATTCTATTTAGCGCTCGATCAAAAAAAATCCCCGCCTTCAATAGAAGAGCGGGGATTGTATTTTTATCTCTCAAGGAGATTAATAGTAGTGTAGTCGTCTAACTTTAGCAATGTATTTCGCTAATCTGATAACCTGTTTGGTGTAACCAAACTCGTTGTCATACCACACATAAAGCACCACATTTTTCTTGTCAGGGTGAATAAGCGTAGCCTTACTATCGAATACTGAGCAGCAAGTGTCACCAACGATATCGCTTGAAACCAATTCAGGTTCGATGCTGTACTTAATTTGATTAACCAAGATCTCCTTTTAATGCTGCATCTTTCACGAGGGCATTAACGTCTTCTATACTGGTAGCCGTGTTAAGCGTGAGGTTCATAATAGCCAATGACCCATTAGGAACTGGCACACGTACGGCATTCGCTGTAAGCTTATTAGCCAGGCTTGGTATTACTTTGGTAACCGCTTTTGCAGCGCCCGTTTCGGTAATTACCATATTAACCGCTGCAGAGCGCCCACGACGTTCTTTCTTGTGGAAATTATCCAGTAAGTTTTGATCGTTTGTGTAAGCGTGTACCGTTTCGATGTGTCCTTTTTCGATTCCAAAGGCATTGTTAACCACATGTAGAACAGTGCTTATTGCATTAGTCGTACATGAAGCTGCTGAGAAGATATTCTCCTTCTCAAGATCCAGTTCTTGATGATTAATACCATATACGATATTTGGAATTTCACCACCCGGAGCTGTTAGAATAACTTTACTTATTCCATTCGACTTCAAGTGCAATGAAAGTTCTTCGCGATTTCTAAAAGCACCGGTATTGTCGATTAATACTGCGTTGCTAATACCGTAATCTTCATAATTCACTTTATCCGGCGATGGAGCCTGAATCATTTTAATGATCTGTCCATTAATGATCAAGGCATTGTTTTCAACATCTGCCTTAACCGTACCCGGGAATGGTCCATGAACTGAATCCATTCGAAGCAAATCGGCACGCTTAATAATTTCTTCGGCAGTAACTTTTCGGGTTACGATTGCCTTCAAACGCAATTGATGACCTTTTCCAAATTGCTGAATAAGCTCTCTGGCTGCTAGTCGTCCTATACGGCCAAAACCGAATAAAACCACATCGCGTGGCTCCAGTGTCTGACCGTGATCATCTCCTAGAAAGGAACCGATTTTAGAATGAAGAAAGTCATGTTTTGAGGCATGCTTTCCTTTCTCTTCCATCCATTCTGCAGATAATCTTCCAATATCAATTTTGGAAGGAGCCAGGTTGAAATCCATTAAAATATGGGCAAGTTCGCTGGTTACAAAAACATCAATTGGCTTTTGTACAACTTCAGCTGCATATTTATGCAGACTTAGAACTTCACTCACGCTGGTGTCTACCAGGTGATTACGAAACAGAACAAGCTCTACGGATTTATCGTAGAGCAGATGTCCTACTGCATTGATTAGTGCCACTGCAGCTTTTTCTTTGCTAATCCAGGTTTCGAGCTCCTTATTATAGGTTTCTCGTCCTGCACTCAAAAGATCACTAGACATTAAAATAGAGGATTATTTATGGTGGTTTGAAATTAAATTAATTCCAGATTAGTAAAAGCACTTTTGGTTTAACCCAAATATGCTTTCAAGTGCTTGCTTCGCGATGAATGTCTCAATCGGCGAATAGCCTTTTCTTTAATTTGGCGGACGCGTTCGCGAGTCAGACCAAATCTATCACCAATTTCTTCCAAAGTAAGACCGTGCTTCATTCCTATTCCGTAGAAAAGACGAATTACTTCACGTTCTTTCTCGGTAAGGGTTGATAGCGATCGCTCAATTTCCTGAACCAAAGATTCATTTAAAAGAAGCGTATCCGCATTTGGAGAATCATTGTTTACCATTACATCCAGAAGTGAAGAGCTGTCGTCTTCAGTAAAAGGAGCATCCACAGACACGTGGCGGCCACTTACTTTAAGAGAGTCAGCAACTTTTTCGGCTGGGATATCAAGAGCATTGGCAATCTCTTCCACAGTAGGTGGGCGATCGTATTCCTGCTCTAACTTGGCAAACATTTTATTGATTTTATTCAAGCTACCGACCTGATTAAGCGGAAGGCGAACAATACGCGATTGCTCTGCAAGTGCTTGAAGAATAGATTGTCTAATCCACCATACTGCATAGGAGATGAATTTGAAACCACGGGTTTCATCAAATCTCTGAGCAGCTTTAATCAAACCAAGATTTCCTTCGTTGATAAGGTCAGGAAGAGAAAGCCCTTGATTTTGATATTGTTTGGAGACAGAAACCACAAAACGCAAGTTTGCGCGAGTTAGTTTTTCCAATGCCGCCTGGTCACCTTTCTTAATTCTTTGTGCCAGTTCAACTTCTTCTTCAGCAGTAATTAGGTCTTCACGCCCGATTTCCTGAAGGTATTTATCCAGAGATTGGCTTTCGCGGTTGGTTATACTCTTGGTGATCTTAAGTTGTCTCATAAAATTGTTCCTAAATTAGGGTTTATACTAGGCGCGGATATCAAACCGCAAAGATACAGCAATACTACTTCATTTACAAACTACCAAGATTTTTATAGCAGTGTAATAAATGGTCGAAAGAAATAAAGAGACTGAATATTAAGGTTCTGCTACATTATTCCAATCAAAATAATTTAAAAATGATAGTGATCGATAAGTCGCGACTCGAGATGCATTTGCACCTTCACTACCATTTCAAAAAATGATTACTGTTTGCAATATTTACATCCCAAACCCAAAATAATCCGGGTTTCCGTCGGGATGAAAGCCTTCAACCAATACTCCTCCTCGCTTGGAGTTGAGAATTCGGTTTACATCCTCAGGCGAGTTAACAGGCTGCTTATCAATGCGTGTAATTACAAATCCTGAGCTCAATCCAGCAGCTTTTAACTTCCCGCTTTCAATTTCGGTTATTTTTACGCCATTTCCAATTTTAAGCTTCGCCATTTCATCGGGGCTTACTGTTTCCAGTTTCGCTCCAAATATTCTGTTTGCTTCCTGCGGTTCGCGTTTCTTTAACTCTTTATTGCCATAGCGGTCTCTAAGTATAACATTAAAGTCTTTTATATTGTTCTGACGAATAACAGAAACCTTAACCTCATCGCCAGGGCGGTATTTTCCTATTTGTTCCTGGAGCTGGGTTACATTCGCTACTTTAAAGCCGGCTACGTTGGTAATAATATCACCCTCTTTGATTCCGGCTTCTGCTGCAGCACCATCATCGAGCAGTGCGCGAACGTATGCACCTTCTCTCGTTTTCAAGTCTTTTTCTTTAGCCAAAGGCTGATCTATGTTGCTGATATTTACTCCTATATAAGCACGCTGAACCATTCCAAACTCGAGCAAGTCGGCAGTTACTTTCTTTACAATACTCACAGGAACAGCAAAACTATACCCACTGTATGAACCGGTTCTTGAGGCTATAGCCGTGTTGATTCCTACTAGTTCGCCTCTTCCGTTTACCAGGGCTCCACCGCTATTGCCGGGGTTTACTGCTGCATCCGTTTGAATAAAAGACTCCAATGGAAAGATCTCGTCCGTTGGGTTGTAATGCAAAATGTTTATGTTTCTCGCTTTTGCACTTACAATTCCGGCGGTAACTGTTGAGGTAAGGTTAAAAGGATTTCCTACGGCCAGCACCCACTCTCCAACTTGCAAGTTGTCGCTGTCGCCAAATACGATTGCCGGCAATTCTGTTTCATCTATTTTTAGCAAAGCCATATCTGTCGCAGGATCGGCTCCTATCAGGGTAGCCTTGTACGTGCGATTGTCATTCGTGCTGATCTCAATATTGGCAGCATTGTCAATCACATGGTTATTTGTTACAATGTAGCCATCATCGCTAATGATAACTCCCGATCCGGAAGCCTTTTGCTCCTTAGAGTAGTACTTTTCTCCTCCGAAAATCTGACTCCATGGATTGTAATATTTTTCAGATTGAAAGGTAGTAGTTACGTGTACTACTGCGTTTACGGTATTCTGAGCAGCGTTTACAAAGTCGATGCTTTCAAGGGGTACAGAGGGACTGGATGTATAATTTGTAAGTTGAAATGGAGGCTTTTCTTCAGTAGTTAAGCCTGTAATGCCTGAGTCTTCGAATGCGGAGTATAGGCCAAGGGACACTACTCCTCCTAAAACGGCAACAAGAAATAATTTAATTACTTGATTCATTTGTTTTTCTTTAAATTAAGGTTTCGTGTTTTAAACAATCAGTAGCAGCAATTTCTTACTTTTGCAGTGTTAATTGGTGTTAAGCTTACAGCCACTTGATATTAGAACTTTGTTAAAGCAATTTGCATACCATTTTAAGAATGGAATAAATCATGAGAAATATTGTCACTTTTATTGCCTTCTTGTCATTATTAATGACTGTATCTGCTTGCGAAAGCAATGTGGGTGAGGCGAATAGTGATGGAAAAGAATCCGCTCAGAAAAGTCAAAACACTAAAGTTAAAAAAGGCAGTAAGGCTTCCGCCAATGTAAATACAGAGGTTTCTCAGGATTCTTTTCAAGAAGTGGATTCTGTTGCTCTACGAGCTCAGATAGACTCGATATTGCAGGATTCGCTGGAAAATGAACTGCCTTACCCTGATGACGAGGAAGCTTTTGAGGATGAATATTACGATGAATCTGAGTTAAGCCCAGGCAAGGAGGATTATTCTGAATCAGAATGGCTTGACGAAGATCCTGAATATGTCGATTATTCAAACGGGGACTTGAATTTGAAGAAGGAACGCATCCTGAAAACAGAAATTATAATTGTAATTATCCCTGAAATACTGGATGAACGTGATTCGGTGCTTGCCGTAATCGAAGAGCGGATGAGCATAAACCCCGATAAAGTGTCTCAAAGAATCGTGGTCGAGAAATGGTATTCGCCCGTAAATTATCAGGGTTATAAATTCAACAGGAAAAAATTAATGCTTTATGGCGTTGAGAAATCTACTTTGATTTCGATCTATTACTACCTCGGCGAATATTACTTCGCTCTGAACAATATGGTTTATGACCTGGATGAATCAAGCAAGAATATGGCGTTTGTGGAAGTAGAAGATTCAGTCTTGTCAAACTACTTACTGAAGAATGAAAATAAACTTTGAGAAATATCAGGGAACGGGCAATGATTTTGTGCTTATTGATGATAGAGAAGAAACTTTCCCTGAAGAAAACCTGAATTTAGTGAAGTATTTGTGCTCCGCAAAATTTGGAATTGGTTCAGATGGTCTGATGCTGATCAGAAATTCTGAGGTAGCCGATTTCGAAATGGTTTTTTTCAATCCGGACGGTTCTAAAAGTCTGTGTGGAAACGGAAGCCGTTGCGCTGTACATTTCGCAAATGAAATTGGCATTGCAGGCAAAAATGGGAGTATGATTACGACCGATGGTGAGCACAAGTTTGAAGTGCTGGCCAATGATATTGTTTCTATTGAGATGCGCGATGTGCACAATCCCGAAAAGCATTCAGGACACTGGTTTATAAACACGGGTTCGCCTCATTTAATTATTCAGGTTGAAGATGTTTCAAATGTAGATGTAATAAAGCGAGGCCGCGAATTCAGAAATGATGCAGTTTTTATTCCAATCGGCGGCACCAACGTGAATTTTGTCTCGCAAATAGCAGATAGTGAAAGTTTTAAAGTGCGAACGTACGAGCGCGGTGTTGAGTCTGAAACCCTTTCATGCGGAACAGGCGTTACAGCTGTAGCGCTCGCTATGAATCTGGAAGATAAGGCGGTAAAGCACGCTGATATTGAAACCAAAGGAGGTAATTTAATGGTTCGGTTTGAACGCGATGGTGCCCATTTTCGAAATATTTGGCTTGAGGGGCCGGCCACACACGTATTCACAGGACAAATAAATGCTTGAAAACGACAGAATTATTCTTCGATCGCTCGAAATAGGCGATGTTAACCATCTTTATAACTGGGAGAATGACCGCTCAAACTGGAAAGTTTCGCATACCATAACACCTTACAGCAAGCATGTACTTACAGATTATATCAATTCTGTAACCGACATTTACTCCGATAAACAATTGCGATTGGTCATCGAGCTCAAGGAAAATCAAAATCCGGTAGGAACGATAGATCTTTTTGATTGCGATTTTACCAACCGCAGAGCCGGAATAGGAATATTAATTGCCGATCCTGCAAACCGGGGAAAGGGAATGGCCACAGAAGTATTAAAACTAATACTTCCTTATTGTTTTGATGTGCTCAATCTGCATCAGCTCTATTGCAACGTAATGGTCGTTAATAAGGAGAGTATGGCTCTGTTTGAAAAATTTGGGTTTAAAACGATAGGTATCAAAAAAGATTGGACTTTATACCAGGGTGCTTACTATGATGAAGCCCTCATGCAAATGATCAATTCAAATGGCTAAGAAAAAAGGAAAATCAATATCCCTGTTCTTATTTTTGGTTCTTGCCGGTGCTATGGCGGTGGGCTATTATTTTTATCGTCTCGTATACGGACCGGTACTTGAGATTAAATCAGAAACTACTGCTTTTTATATTGAGTCGGGCTGGGATCAGCAAGAGGTGTTTGATGCTATGCTGGCGATGGATATCGTTAAGAAGCCCGACGCTCTAAAATGGGTTATGGAACGTAAAAACTACACGGGTGCACTCGTCGTTTCCGGAAAGTATACCTTAAAGGATGGCATGAGTGCAAACGAATTGGTTAATCATTTGCGCGCAGGAAATGGAGAAGAAGAGGTGAAAATTGTTCTCAACTTTGCCCGAACCATGCAGGAACTTGCGGGTAAGGCTGCTGCCAATATTGAAGCAGATTCGGTTGCGATTCTAGACCAGCTTACCGATCCTCAGGTGGCGCGTAAATTTGGTTTTGAATCCGAAACCTTTAAGGCAATGTTCCTGCCTGATACCTATTATGCTCAATGGGATACCGATGCCGATACCTTTATAAAACGGATGGCAGATGAGTACAAAAAGTTCTGGACGGCAGAGCGAATTCAAAAAGCCGAAAATATTGGCTTGAGCCAAAGTCAGGTTACTACTCTGGCTTCTGTGGTTCAGGCAGAGCAACAAACACATCCCGAAGAACGGCCAATAATTGCAGGTCTCTATCTCAACAGGCTAGATCGTGGTATGCGCCTTCAGAGCGATCCTACAGTGGTTTATGCCGTTGGCGATTTTAATATTAACCGGGTACTTACGAAGCACCTGTCCGTTGATAGCCCTTATAACACTTACCGCAATAGTGGCTTACCTCCCGGGCCTATTAATATTCCGAATAAGCAGTCTATTGATGCGGTTTTAAATCCACAAGAGAACGATTATCTCTATATGTGTGCAAAGGCAGATTTTAGCGGTTATCATGCTTTCGCGAAAAATCACACACAGCATATCCGAAATGCAAGAGCCTTTCAAAATGCCATGAACGAACGTAAAATATTCAAATAGTGCCTGCTTCTAAAATCATCCACATCTCTGAGGGAATGTCTTTTAATTATCTGATTAAAGGAACTTTGCTCGCTATTTTCTCTGGGATTTTATCTTTGTTTTTTCTTCCGGCACTTCTCGGTGTGGCTATAGGGCTGGCGCTAATTCTCTCTACTTCAGGGGTTGAAATAGACACGGACAAAAAGGAATACCGCAATTATATAGGCTTCGTGGTTTTCAAAATGGGAAAATGGAAGTACTTTGGCGATGCCGTCTCAGTCGAGCTAACAGAGTTAGTTCAGCAATACAGAAAGAGGTCTTTTATCATGAACCTTGCCAACGGAGGGGTTACGATAGTTCATAAAACTTACGATGTGTCCATCGAGAATTATCTTGGGACTAAAATAATTGTAAACGACTTTGATGAGTATGATGAGGCCGTAAAATGCCTGAATGCGCTTGAATTGGCAACAGGTAAAAAAGGGGTGAATCACTACGCCATAAAAACGGCAAGCATTATTGAGCGCCGAAAGCAGAGTAGGAGGAGGTAAGGGTTAAAGGCAGATCGGTGTTCGAGATTTTACAGATTCAGATTTGATTCTAAGTATCGTTTGCGCTTTGAGCAGAATAGAAATTTATTTATTGTTATTTAGATCGTTCATTTCATTTTTACTTTAAATG
>CAVVKG010000009.1:0-987281 GCA_963748925.1 uncultured Cryomorphaceae bacterium
TCTAAATCTCCCATGCTTCCTGCCGGATTACCGTGCGGTAATTAAAATCTGTACAATGCGGATAATAAGACCGAAGAGTTGGACAATCCATAACTGAATCCGGAGATATCCGATTTAATGTCATATTCATCAGAATTTGCGCGCTCCTCAACTCTTTGACCAGTATAATAACTAAAGCCTGGTAATACCTCAGCACCCAATACCAGCTTATCTTGAATCACATAATTAAATCCAAAGACAAATCTTACTCCGGGTCCATAGGATGTTCTTTCATAAAAATAACCAAAATCGTAATTATTGGCTGATTGGCCATCACGTTCTGTTTTTGAGTGCAAATAATTAAATGCCAGGTCAGCACCATATCTCAATTCAAAATTCTTAACGATTTCTTTGCGCCATTCTTTACCGACTCCGAGTCTAAAGCCCATATTATTGGTAATGGTTTCAAAAGCATCATTTAAATATTCATTCGATCCGCCTCTAATAACGAGCGTATTAAACCGCCATAGAGATTTTTCAGTACCTGTTCTGTAAGTTAGTCCGAAGTTGTCAAAATCTCGGAATACCACGCCTATTTCCTTTTGTTTAGATTCTTTTAATGGCTTGGTTGCTTCTTGTGCCGATGCAAGAAAAGGCAGAGAAAGACAAAATAGAAGGAATAGCACTTCTTTGGTTTTTGTAAAATAGTTTAGATTCATATTTCCTTTGTCTTTAGAATCTGTACAATGCTGATAATAAGACCGAAGAGCTGGACAATCCAAAATTAAATCCGGAGACATTCCTTGTTACATCCTCTTCATTCGGAGCCTGTGTTACATTTTTTTCTGTAGAATAACTAATCCCCGGTAACACCGCCAAGCCAAATACGATCTTTTCCTTGATCACATAATTGAATCCAAACACGAAATTTATTCCTGGTTCGAAGGTTGTATTTTTAGTAAGAAAGTCCTGATCATCATTTTCGTCGTCAGTTTCAGTTTTGTTATAATTAAAACCGAACGAGAGATCAGCCCCATATCTTAATTCAAAATTTTCAACAATTTCTTTGCGCCATTCTTTACCGGCTCTGAGACCGAATCCTGTGGTTATACTTTTTGTTTCTCGATCATCAAGTTTGTTGGTACTCGATCCGCCCGAAACAAACACGGTATTAAAACGCCATAAAGATTTTTCAGTTCCGGTTCTGTAGGTTAGTCCGAAGCCGTCCAGGTTTCTGAAAACTAAACCAAGTTCTTTTTGTTTGGGTGTTTCTTGTAGTTCCGGTGTTTCCTGTGCCGATGCAAAATAAGATAGCGAAAGGCAAAATAGGAGGAGTAGAGTTTGTTTCATTTTTGTAGATAGTTAGGTTTATAAAGGTGCTTATCAGCGCGTCTGATGCAGCGAACAACACAAGAGTAATGCCAATTCTAATTACTTTAATTTCACTTGCCGTAAATAATTAATAGTCAAAGGAAAAAACTTTTTTTCACTTCTTTCAAAAACGATTTATACCGTTCCATTTGGTGAGTACGTCGATTCGCGACCATTCTCAAAAACATGCTTCCCTCCGTTTATTTTGAGCATCAGATTCCTCTTAAAGCTACTCGTATGTTTACAATTTCTCATAATTGGTTCGTGTTTGCTTTTCAAGTACAATTTTTGGATGTAACAATTCTTGCTCTAGCATTTTGGTCTAAATCAAATTCTTCGATGTAGTATTTATAAATCCCGACAGAGATTAATATTATTACGTTGATCTGAAATGAATATTTGACAATGTCGAAATTTCAATATACTTTTAAACTTTTCCAATAAGCAAGTTTAACCAATCAAACCAGTATGAAGAAGTTCTTTAGCAGCCGCTATTGTCGCGCGGCATTTCTCGTAATTTTAAGTTTTTTTATTTCCTCAGTGCGGGCTCAGGCTCCGGAAGAAACGTGTCCGTTTACAGAAGTAAGCTTCAACGATTATACGGTCGAGATCGTCCCAACAAGGCCCAACGGTGGTTTTGAAATTCAAGATGATGGAACAACCTTTAAATTAACAGGAGACTCGTGGCGACAGATAAATTTGGCTTATGAAGTAACCTCAAATACAGTTTTAGAGTTTGAATTCAGATCTGATGAGGAAGGAAACCGTCATGGTTTAGGCTTAACCAAAACAAGTGACAGTTTTAGCGCCAATCTTAATAAATTTTTCCAGCTCTACGGTCTCAGCCCGGGCACGACTATTTCAAACTACGATAATTACTCTGGTACCGAATGGAAGACATACCGTATACCAGTTGGCCAGTTTTATACAGGCAGTTTCGATCGACTGGCATTCATGAATTCCAACTTTCAGTCAGGTAATAACGGTAGCAGTTATTTCCGAAATATCCGTATCGTTGAAGAGGCCTCCGGAACCTGCACTTTAGCAGGCGGTGGTCAGGGTACTTATCAAGACTGTCAATGTGAACCTTTAACTGTATGTCCGGCTATTAATTTCGATGATTATGCTGTGCTTCCGTATGGCGTGAACGAAAGTCAGGATGAGGGTGAAGCTTATATCCAAGATGCTGGGCAAACCTTGATGATCGTTGAAAATGCGTGGAAATCTATTATGTTCAGTTATAACGTTACGAGTAACACCATCCTTGACTTTGACTTCAAGAGCACAGTTGAAGGTGAAATACACGGAATCGGACTTGATGACAACGGTGATCGAAATGACAGTGATAACCGTATTTTTCAGCTATTTGGTACCCAACCTTTAGGTGTTCAGGCTTTTAATGATTATTTAATAAGCGACAACTGGAAATCATACAGTATTCCCTTGGGAACGTTTACCAACAACACAGGAGGACGAAACAGACTTTTCTTTGTTGGCGATGATGATGACGCACCGGTCGATGCCAACAGTTTTTTCAGAAGTGTAAAAGTATATGAAGACGGAACATGCTTCCCGGATTGTATACCTCCTTCCTTCACGTGTACTGCACCAAC
Source organism: uncultured Cryomorphaceae bacterium (assembly GCA_963748925.1). GTDB lineage: Bacteria > Bacteroidota > Bacteroidia > Flavobacteriales_D > Cryomorphaceae > Cryomorpha. The sequence continues at coordinate 2,964 of CAVVKG010000009.1, forward strand.
CACCGTTCAAGCAGATGCCGGTGGAGAGGCAATTGTGAGCTTTGCTGCAATGGCAGAGGGTACAGATCTCGAAATAGCTTATCAATATTTGGGGCAACCAATTACCTCGCCAGCTACTTTTCCTACGGGAGTACACCATATCATCGCTACTGCTACTAACGAATGCGGAGCAGCTTTGAGTGATTGCATTACTATCACTGTACTTTCCTGCACTGACAATGATGCATCTCAAAATTATGACAATACAACCGGGTTTGGACCTTGGGTATTCAACCATTCCGGTAATGCCGGCAACTTTATTGGTTCATCCACCGCCAATGGTGATGGAGACTCCAACAATGACGGAGATATTAATACGACCAACGCTTTCGGACTTTACGCCAATAGCGGGGGCGTGGCAAATATGATCCGCCCTTTTACCAACCCCCTCATCGCCGGAGAAGAATTTTCTGTGGATTATGACAATGGGTATATTGACAACGGCAGTTCAGTTGGAATTGGACTTCAAAATGCTTCGGGCGAAAATTTGCTTGAGTTTTATTTTGTTGGCGGTCAATCAGACTATAAAGTAAACGCCGGTAGTGGCGAAACAGGAACCGGAATAGGATTTACGGATGAAGGACTTACTCTTTCGTTTACTTTGGTAAGTGATGGAGTAATATCAATACAGATTACTAATTTGGGGAATGGCGATGTAACGTCACTTACCCAAAACCTATGGAGTCCCGCAGGTGGTCAGGAGATCTCGCAGTTGAGATTTTTTAATGCCAATGCAGGAGGTGGCGGCTCATTCGACGCCTTTATCAATAACCTCTCTCTTTGTCAATCAATCATCGATGGCGACGGAGATGGATATTCAGAAACGGACGATTGCGATGATGCTAATGCCGCAATAAATCCCGGTGCCGAAGAGATTTATTTCGATGGTATAGACAATGATTGCAACCCCAACACATCTGATGAAAATTCCGGAATTTTTGAATCGTACCTAATTCTTGATGGCGCTTTTTATGACTTACAGGCGACCACCGATCTTCCGGACTTTAACGGTGATCTCGGAACATATGGTTGCGATTCTCCTTTGATACTCGATGGTGCACAAAACAAAACCTTCAAGTGCCCTCAAGGCAACGGGGATATTCTCAATGGAAAACTATTTTATCGCATCTACCCAGAGAGTGATGCTCCCGGAAGTTTTGTAGAATTAAACCTTGGTTTTAGCAGTAATGACGCTGTGGACTTTGGTTGCCAAAACCAAACATGGCAAACCGACAATGCCGCTGAGAACCTCACAAACGGACTGGACCCGGATATTTATGTTATTGAAGTTTATACCACCGCAGATTATACCTTCACTGGCGGCGATGGTACGCACCTGGCTGATAACAATAGATCTTATTTTGTAGCTACATTTACTGTTGCCGACAATTCGCCTCCTAATGCCAGCGCTCAAAACGTAACTGTTCAGCTTGACGCTAACGGAAATGGTTCTGTAACAGCCCAAGAGGTTGACAATGGTTCCAGCGATGCCTGTGGCATTGCATCTTTGGTATTGAGCCAAACAGATTTTGATTGTTCAGATGTGGGTGCAAACGATGTCGTGCTTACTGTAACGGATGTAAATGGAAATGAGAGCTTTGCCAATGCTGTAGTAGCCATACAAGACACTGTTTCTCCAGTAGCAATTGCTCAAGATGTAGTTGTTCAACTCGATGCTAACGGAAGTGGTTCTACCACCGCCGCCGCCGTTGACAATGGCTCTAATGACGCTTGTGGAATTGCATATTTGGTATTGAGCCAAACAAATTTTACTTGTTCAGATGTCGGTAGCAATGTCGTTGTTCTCACCGTAACCGATGCAAATGGAAACGAGTCTACCGCCAATGCTTTGGTAACTGTAGAAGACAATGTCTCACCGGTAGCCATCGCTCAAAACGTAATCGTTCAACTCGACGCTAACGGTAATGGTTCTATTACCTACGAAGACGTTAACAATGGTTCGAATGATGCCTGTGGAGTAGCCTCATTATCACTCAGCCGCAATGAATTCTCTTGCACAGACATCATTGTTGAAGATGAATCAACAGGTGGAATAACTGATCTCTTTATCTCAGAATATATAGAAGGAAGTTCAAATAATAAATGTATTGAAATTTATAACGGTACAGATCAGGAAATCTCTTTATCTGCTTACACCCTCCAACTTTACGTAAATGGAAGCAGTTCTGGTGCATCGCCCATTGCTCTTTCAGGAAACATTCCGGCGGGCGGAACCCATGTGGTCTGCAACACGAGTTCGGTGTCATCCTTAACGTCACTTGCTAATCAAACTTCAGGTTCTCTGACTTTTAATGGCAATGATGCAGTTGCGCTTAATAAAGATGAAGTGATTATTGACGTAATTGGACAAATAGGCAATGATCCGGGATCTGAATGGGGGTCTGGACTAACATCAACTCAAAATAACACACTCCGCAGAAAAGCAGATGTTCTCCAAGGAGACCCCGATGGTAGCAACGCCTTCGATCCTTCGACAGAATGGGTTGGGTTCGCTGAGGATACCTTTAATGGAATCGGATCACACAGTGTGAATATACCCGAACCTGAGGCACTCACAGTAGTGCTTACTGTAATTGATATCAATGGAAACAGCGCAACGGCCACTGCAACTGTTGAAGTGATCGATGATACCGCCCCTCAAACACTCTGTCAGGATGTAACGGTAATTCTCGATGCGAATGGGAATGGCACGCTCACTGCAGCTGAAGTGGATGCAGGTTCTAACGACAATTGCGGTATCACCGAACTCTCTCTGGACCGCACAACATTCACCTGCGCTGATATTGCCGGTGATGCTGAAGAAATTGGACAAGTGGCCTGGATTAACGAGTTCCATTATGACAATGATGGAGGAGACGTAAATGAATTTGTAGAAGTTGTGGCCAACTTTGACGCTTCACAATATGAAGTGGTGTTCTACAATGGATCGAATGGAACTTCATACGCCACGATAGCACTGGGCGTAGCAGCGGCCACTTCGGGTGGATACAACATATATCAGATTCCCGGCTCATCCAACGGAATCCAAAATGGAGCACCCGATGGTTTGGCCTTGATTGATCAAAACGACGTAGTAATCGAAACCTTGAGTTATGAAGGAAGCTTTACTGCAACTAATGGACCAGCTAATGGCATATTCTTCGAGGATATAGGAGTCGAAGAACCGGGTAGCACGCCTTCCGGTCAATCGCTCCAGCGCACGGGATCGGGTCTTAACGCTGCCGGTTTTGTATGGACGGGTCCCGCACCTCAATCTCCGGGAGCACTTAATGCAGGACAAACGATCTCCTCGGGCGAAAACCTTATGGTGACACTCACAGCCACCGATGCAAGTGGAAATCAGGCATCCTGCACAGCCAATGTAACTGTTGTTGATGAATTGCCGCCACTTGCAGTATGCCAGGACATCATCGCTGTACTCGATGAAAATGGATCCGTAACTATCTCTGCCGACCAGATTGACAATGGATCTTCGGACAATTGCGGAATAGCTTCGATTTCTATTAGTCCAGAGACATTTGGATGTGCAGATATCGGCGATCAAACAGTTGTTCTTACTGTAACCGATAATTCGGGCAATATAACTTCATGTAGTTCTACTGTAACTGTGGTCGACAGCACCGAGCCTGAACTTACGTGCTCTGCGGTGGTTCTCGAACTCGGAGAAGATGGAACTGCTACACTTGATCCTGCACTCGCAGCGGTCGCAACAGATAATTGCGGTACTGTGGTGCTAACAGCTTCACAGACCGAATTTACCTGTGATGACATTATCGAATCAGTATCCGCTACAGACTTAATTATTAGCGAATACGTGGAAGGTTCTTCGAACAATAAGTACATCGAGATTTTTAATGGAACCGGTGACGCAATCGATCTGGCAAACTATGAACTTAGAACCTATGCGAATGGAGCAGGCTCACCAAACTTCGCGAACAATCTCGGCGGAGCAGGAATTTTACAGGATGGTGATGTTGTAGTTTTTAGCAACAGTAGCGCTACGATTTATGGCGGAACCGTTTTTCCGTTGTCTTCCATTTCCTTTAACGGTGACGATGCCGTTGAACTTTTTAATGTATCAGCGGGAAGTGCTGTAGATATTTTTGGAAAAATAGGCGAAGATCCCGGATCGCAATGGAATCAGGGTGGAAATGCCACCGAGAACCAAACCTTGCGCCGCAATTCAAATATCTCATCGGGCAATACGGACAATGCACCCGGATTTCCTTCGCTCGGCAATGAGTGGACCTCTTACGAGGTAGATGATGTTAGTGGACTTGGTTCTCATTCAATCGGAGCGTCAAATTCAGTCTTGATTACGGCTACAGATGCAAACGGAAACAGCTCAACTTGCATAGCCATTATAACTGTTGAAGACAATGTTGCTCCGACTGCAACCGCTCAAAACGTAACCATTCAGCTTGATGCCACCGGAAATGCTTCCACAACTGCCGAAGCCGTTAACAATGGATCATCGGATGCCTGTGGAATTGCATCTTTGGCCTTGAGCCAAACAGCATTTGATTGTTCGAATGTGGGGGCAAACGATGTAGTGCTCACGGTGACGGATGTAAATGGAAATGAGAGCTTTGCCAATGCTGTGGTAACCGTACAAGACACTGTCTCTCCGGTAGCCATCGCCCAAAACGTAACTGTTCAGCTCGACGCTTCCGGTAATGGTTCTACCACTGCCGCAGCCGTTGATAATGGATCGAGTGATGCCTGCGGAATTGCATCTTTGGTATTGAGCCAAACAGCATTCAATTGTTCGAATGTGGGAGCAAACGATGTAGTGCTTACGGTAACGGATGTGAATGGAAATGAGTCTTTTGCCAATGCTGTCGTAATCGTACAGGACAATGTCTCTCCGATAGCAATCGCTCAAAACGTAACTGTTCAGCTCGACGCTTCCGGTAATGGTTCTACCACCGCCGCAGCCGTTAACAATGGTTCAACCGACGCTTGCGGAATTGCATCTTTGGTATTGAGCCAAACAGCATTCAATTGTTCGAATGTGGGGGCAAACGATGTAGTGCTTACGGTGACGGATGTGAATGGAAATGAGTCTACTGCCAATGCCGTGGTAACCGTACAGGACAATGTTTCTCCGGTAGCCATCGCTCAAAACGTAACCGTTCAACTCAACGCTTCCGGAACTGCTTCCGCCACTGCCGCAGCCGTTGACAATGGCTCAAACGACGCTTGTGGAATTGCAACATTGGCCTTGAGCCAAACAGCATTCGATTGTTCGAATTTAGGTGAAAACGATGTGGTGCTTACTGTAACGGATGTGAATGGAAATGAGTCTACTGCCAATGCAGTGGTAACCGTTCAAGACACGATTGCTCCTACTGCCGTTTGCCAGGATATAACCGTTCAACTTGACTCTTCAGGATTTGGTTCCATTGAAGCTGCGCAGGTAGATGGTGGTTCGGCCGATAATTGCAGTGTTGCTTCTTTGTCGCTGGATCAAATGAGTTTTGATTGTACAAATGCCGGAGAAAATATGGTAGAATTGACCGTAACCGATGCGAGCGGAAACATCGCTATGTGCAATGCAATTGTTACTGTTCTGGAGCCATCGGTGCTTCCTTCTGTAGAAATATCATCGTCTTTGGCACTAACTGAAAATGGCAACGTAGTTATTTTTGACAATGTTCCGACATCGATCAACCTGCCCGAAAGCGTTGTTCTCACAGCATCACTAAGCCCATTAGATTTTAATGTAAGCAGCTATCAGTGGTCTTACAGAGATCTTCCTGATGGAGCATTCGTTGATAGCGTAGGAGCTACCAATGCTACGCTCACTATTGAATCAGAGGGCGATTCGCACAGAGAATACCGGGTAGTAATTGTTACTGAATCCGGATGTGAGGGCTCCGCTACAATTGAGGTCTTCTCAGTCGACGTTTCTTGTAAAGGAAACAATAAAGTTAAGGTATGTCATGTGCCACCGGGCAATCCCGACAACGCGAAAGAAATTTGTGTGAATGTAAATGCAGTGCCTGCTTTGCTTGAAAATTCTGATTCATATCTTGGTTCTTGCGACCTCGGTCAGAAAAGTGTTGTCACTGATAAGGTAGATCTTGAATTACAAGTGTATCCAAACCCATCATGGGGGCGTTTTATGATCACCTTTGAGGAAGCTGAAGTACATGCTGAGCAGGTATTCGTGTTCGATATGCAAGGACGAAAAGTAATGTCTCTTACAATTCCAGACTACACAAATGCTTTTCAAATTGAATTGAACCTTTCTGATCAAGAAAATGGCATGTACATGATGACTATTGTCGGTGCCGGTCAGGTGATCGCCTCTGAGCGGATCATAAAGACCCACTAATAACATTTAATATTAAAAACATAGTAAGAGCTGCCCCCGAAGGGCGGCTCTTTTTTTTGGTATTAAATCCCTATTTCATGATGTTCAGTTTGCTCAAAATTTATTAAACCAATCAGATCTCCCTGTTGCATGACCCCCTGAGCTTGAAGTAAATTCAAATGAAAATTTGAACAAACAGGAACAATCCCGACCAAATCCTCGAATCTTTATCGATATGGGGAAAATCGCGCGACTTATCCAATGGACCGAATGATCTTTTTTAAAAAAAAACGAAACCCATCAACATCATTACCGTAAGAAGGGGGACTCGTCCAGGTCTTAAACGAAAGATTTACACGAGCTAATTTGATCCCTTACAACTTAGAAATTAAGTCAAAATGTTGAACCCCCCCCTTAAATTGTCAAAGCTACCAGGTAGCCTTGCAAGTATTTTTGTCTTTTTCGCTATTTTGCTGACCTTTTCAAATTCAGCAACAGCACAGACCAGTACAGAGTTTTGGTTTGCACCACCTGAAGTTTCGCAGGGGCACGCAGGTAGCGTGCCTATTTACGTGCGTCTGGCTGCTGGTGCAGTTCCGGCTACAGTAACGATTGAAATGCCAGCCAACCCGACTGCATTCAATGGCGGTGTGCCAATTACTATAAACCTGCCCGCAAACGGTTCGCATACAGAAAATCTTTCAACCTATGTGAATATCCTCGAAACTCGTCCTGCGAATCAGGTTCGGAACACCGGTTTGAAAATTTCCGCTACAGCCGACATAACGGCAATTTACGAGGTAAGCCCTGGGAATAATCCCGACATCTGGGCACTGAAGGGTCTGAACGGATTGGGAACAGAGTTTTATACCCCATTTCAAAACGTTTGGCAAAACGGGAGTTATACCCCTACGCCCTACACTTCCTTCGACATCGTAGCGACGGAAGACAACACAACTATTTTGATTTACCCCACATCAGATCTTGATGGTGGGCAACCCGCTTTTCAGAGTTTTACCATAACACTGAATGAAGGGGAAACATACTCAGGATCGGTTACTGACCCATCTAACCCACAAAACAACCCGACAGGTTCTCAGATTATTTCTGACAAACCAATTGCTGTTTCTATAAAAGATGACTCAATTAACCCCGCCGGATACGGCGGGTGTAGAGACTTGAATGGAGATCAGCTTGTACCGGTAAACATTGTAGGTGATGAATATATCGTGAACAAGGGAGCGCTGAACTCAGACGACCTTGCAATGATTGTTGCCACACAAAATAATACAGTTATTGAAGTTGATGGAGTTGTAGTTGCTACGCTCTTCAACGGGGAAACTTACAGAGTTCAAATTGCCAATGATCTCACTTACATCACAGGATCAAAACCATTTTATCTTATTCAGGTAAGTGGTTTTGGATGTGAAACAGGAACTGCTCTTTTGCCGCCACTTAATTGTGCGGGGTCGGAACAAGTTAGCTTTGTGCGCTCGACAAACGAAAGCTTCTTTTTGAACCTACTGGTGCCTGCAGGAAATGAAGATGCTTTCGTATTAAATGGGAACGCCACAATTATTGATCCAAGTGATTTTTCTGTAGTTCCCGGAACAGGAGGATATTGGCTAGGAGCTCAAATTCAATTTTCAACAGGGGAAATACCGGTTGGCACGGCCAATCTTTTGGTTAATACAGAAGAAGTTTTCTCTATGGGTCTTATCAACGGTGGCGCCTCATCAGGATGTCGCTTTGGTTACTTCTCACAATTCTCTGCAGAGATTATCGTCGATGCAGGTATTGATCAAACAGTTTGTGCCAATAAAATAACTCAACTCGGCGGTGTCATTAGCGGAGGAGCAACGAATGGTATCTGGACTTCTAACGGAACAGGTTCATTTTCGCCCGATGAATATGCTCTTGATGCAATTTACGAACCCAGCCCTGCTGACTTGAGTGCCGGATCGGTTACACTTACACTTACTTCTATCAGCAACTGTTTTCCGGTTGAAGATGAAGTTGAAATTACATATACCCCGGCTCCAATTGTTGATGCCGGCTTACCTATTACAGCTTGTGAAAACAATACTGTAGTAACCCTTAACGGATATGTTGATGTTGCCTCAGGTGCAATATGGAGCGGAGGCGATAGTTTATTTACTCCTCATTCTGGTGTTCTTAACGCCACTTATACCCCATCCGTAGCCGAAGTTGCAAACGGTAGTGTGAAGCTGTACTTAACATCTACCGGAAACGGAAACTGTTTTGCAGAAATGGATTCTGTTTTAATCACCTTCGGCCCTTCTCCTACGGCAAATGCAGGCCCGGATCAGACTCTTTGTGAAAACAATAATGTAGCTCAGTTAAATGGTGAAGTTACTATAGCCGGTGGCGGACAATGGTCTAGTCCTACTGGTGGATCTTTTCTTCCATCCAATCAATCGCTTACACCAACTTATACTCCTAGCAATTCAGATTTACTAAATGGCTCGGTTACGATTACTTTTACCACTACTGATAATAGTGGGTGTTCTGCTGTAGCAGACCAAATGGTAATAACCTATACCGATGCCCCGGTTGTTGACGCAGCTAGCGATAGAACGGTATGTAAAAATAATGCAGACGTTGTTCTTAACGGTTCGGTTCTAAACGCAACTGGTGGATTATGGACTACAGGTGGATCAGGAACTTTTTCGGATGCAACTGCCTTAAACGCAACTTATACACCAAGCCTTAATGACAAGCTAAATGGTTCGGTTTCTCTTACGCTAACATCTACCGGAAACGGCGACTGTATAGCTGAAGACGATGTAATGGTTATTTCCTTCACGGACACGCCTACCGTGAATGCAGGAGCCGATGGCTCTGTTTGTTCAAACAATTCCGCGATTTCATTAAATGGATCACTTACCATTGCCAATTTTGGAATTTGGTCTGGCGGCAACGGTACATTTAGCAATACTACTGATCTTAATGCAGTTTACACTCCTACTCCAGCAGAAATTACGAGTGGTTCGGTAACCCTTACCCTCACCTCTCTTGATAATGGAACCTGTAATGCAGTATCAGACAACGTAACATATACGTTTACGCCATCGCCATCTGCAAACGCAGGACTAGACAGAAATATTTGTGAAAACAATGCAGCAATTACGCTGAATGGATCTGTAACACTTGCCGGCGGAGGTGCCTGGAGCGGTGGTAATGGAAGCTATAGCCCCGATAACACAACACTGAATGCCGTTTACACTCCTACTCCAAGTGAAATATCAAGTGGTTCTGTAACTCTTACATTAACTACAACTGCTAACGGAACATGTAATCCTGAAACAGATCAGGTAGTATTTACTTTTACAGATGCGCCTACGGCAAACGCAGGTACAAATAAGATCGTTTGTGCAAACAATGCTGAAGTTGACCTTACCGGAGCGGTTTCAATCGCTACGGGTGGAACCTGGAGCGGTGGATTGGGAACTTATTCTCCTGATGCCAACACTTTGACTACCACATATTCGCCTACAACGACTGAAATTAACTCAGGCTCACTTACACTTACCCTTACTACAACTGGTAACGGAACGTGTTCTGCTGTAACAGATGATGTTTTAGTTACGTTCACTCCGGCACCAACTGCCGAAGCAGGAGCCCCAATTTCAGTGTGTTCCAACAATGCACAAGTAAGCCTTAATGGATCGGTAACCATTGCAGGTGGCGGTACATGGACTGGCGGAGCCGGAACTTACAGCCCGAATGCAAACTCATTAAACGCGCTTTACAATCCTACAGCCGCTGAAATAGCGAGCGGGTCTCTAATTCTTACACTTACCACTACCGGAAATGGAACTTGTACTCCAGTTCAAGATGTAGTAAATATATCATTCACTCCGGCGCCGGTCGCCAATGCAGGTGCAGATGTTACCGTATGTAACAACAACGCAGTTGTTGACCTTAACGGATCTCTTACTGGCGCAACAGGTGGAATATGGAGTGGAGGTAGCGGAAGCTTCAACCCGAACAACACGACTTTGGGAGCTTCATATACTCCGAGTAACGCTGAACTTTCTAATGGTACAGTAACACTTACTCTTACCACAACCGGAAACGCTAATTGTAACGCTGTAACAGATCAGATGACAATTACAATTACACCCCCTCCTACAGTGAATGCAGGAGCCGATGATATATACTGTGCTAATAATCCGGTAATATCTTTAGGTGGTGCCGTAACTATTGCTTCCGGAGGAACCTGGAGCGGAGGTAGCGGTAGCTTCAGCCCAAATGCTTCCACACTTAATGCAACGTACACTCCAAGCCAGAGTGAAATTGATAATGGTTCGCTTACACTAACCTTAACATCTACCGGTAATGCAAATTGTGTTTCTGTTTCAGATGCGGTAACTTTCACTTTCAGTCCGGCTCCAACGGCCAATGCAGGAATTGATCAATCTCTTTGTGCCAATAATGCAGAAGCAATATTAAACGGAACAGTAACTGTGGCAACCGGTGGAACATGGAGCGGTGGAGCTGGAAACTTCAGCCCTAGCGTCAATTCACTCAATGCTTTCTATACCCCAACACCTGCAGAAATTTCAGCAGGATCTGTTACACTTACACTTACTACAACTAATAATGGTGACTGTATTGCGGTATCAGATAATATTGTAATCTCTTTCACACCTGCGCCTACAGCAAATGCCGGACTTGATAGAACAGTCTGTGCTAATGCGCCAGATGTAACTCTAAATGGTTCTGTAACCGTAGCTACCGGTGGAACATGGAGTGGTGGAACAGGAACTTTCTCTACAAATGCAAATGACCTAAGTGCAGTTTACACACCAAGCGCAGCAGAAATTACTGCCGGGACTGCAACACTAACTCTTACTACCACGGGTAACGCAAACTGTAATCAGGTTACCGATCAGGTTGTAATTACAATTACACCCGCTCCTGTGGTTAACGCTGGAGCAGATGCAGAATTATGTGCTAATAACGCAGCCATTTCACTTGACGGATCTGTAACCGTAGCAACTGGAGGAACCTGGAGTGGTGGAAGCGGAACATATGCGCCAAACGCAAATGACTTGAATGCAGTTTATACCCCAAGTCAATCTGAACTTAATGCTGGAACGCTCACGCTTACGCTATCTTCAACAGGTAACGGTTCGTGTGTTGCCGTAACAGATGCTGTAACATACACATTTAGTCCTGCCCCTACTGCCGATGCAGGTACTGACCAAACACTTTGTGCAAATAATTCAGTGGCCAGTCTTACAGGATTGGTAACGATCGCAACAGGTGGCACCTGGACAAGTGGCGGTACAGGAACATTTAGCAATGCAAATGCACTCAATACTTCTTACACTCCTTCTGCAGCAGATTTAACCGCAGGAACAGTAACGCTAACACTTACCACAACCGGTAATGATGACTGTAATGCAGTAAGCGACAACGTTGTGCTCACTTTCACTCCCGCCCCTACAGCAAATGCAGGATCAAACAGAACTGTTTGTGCAAATGCAGCCGATGTAGCACTAAATGGGTCTGTTTCTGTCGCCTCAGGTGGAACATGGTCTGGAGGAACAGGAACATTTGCTCCCGATGCTAATACGCTAAACGCTACTTACACACCGAGTGCAGCTGAAATTACTGCAGGAACAGTAACACTTACTCTCACCACTACTGGAAATGGAACTTGTAATCAGGTAGCAGACCAGATGGTTATTACCATTACTCCCGCTCCGGTAGTAAATGCCGGAATCGATGAAACATTTTGTGCCAACAATCCTGCAATAAGCCTGGGTGGTTCGGTCACAATAGCTTCCGGCGCTACATGGAGTGGTGGAAATGGAACTTTTACACCTAATGCAAACGATTTAAATGCTGTTTACACTCCAAGCCAGGGTGAAATTAATGCCGGTACATTAACATTGACGCTTACCTCTTCAGGAAATGGGTCATGTGTTCCGGTATCAGATCAGGTAACTTATTTCTTCAGCCCGGCTCCAACAGCCAATGCAGGTATAGACCAAACGCTTTGCGCAAACAATGCCGAAGCTGAAATAAACGGTTCTGTTACTATAGCAACTGGCGGAACATGGAGTGGAGGTGCAGGTAACTTCTCGCCAAGTGTAAATTCATTGAATGCATTTTATACACCTACGCCGGCAGAACTCGCCGCGGGATCGGTAACTCTGAAACTTACTACAACAGGTAATGGCGACTGTATTGCCGTAACCGACAGCTTAAAAATAACTTATACTCCGGCACCCACTGCAAATGCAGGTCTTGACAGAACTGTATGTGCGAATGCTGCTGATGTAACTCTGAATGGTACTATATCTGTAGCAACAGGTGCTACCTGGACTGGTGGATCAGGAACTTTTGCTCCCGATGCAAATACTTTAAACGCAGTTTATACTCCGAGTGCAGATGATATCACAAATGGATCAGTAACCCTCACGCTCACGACTACAGGAAATGGAAATTGTATTCAGGTAACCGACCAAATGGTTATTACAATTACTCCGGAGCCTACAGTAGAAGCAGGATCAGGAACTGAGTATTGTTCTAATAATCCGGCTATTTCTCTAAATGGATCGGTAACTACTGCCACAGGCGGAACATGGAGCGGTGGAAATGGAACATTTACACCAAATGCAAACGACCTCAACGCTGTTTATACTCCAAGTCAGGGAGAAATCAATTCAGGGTCACTTACTCTTACATTGACTTCTACCGGAAACGGATCATGTATTGCTGTTACTGATGCAGTTACGTATACATTCGGACCTTCACCAACCGCAAATGCCGGTGTGAATCAGTCACTATGTGCTAACAATAGCGTAGTGGAACTTAACGGAGCTGTAACTATTGCGACAGGTGGAACATGGAGTGGTGGCGCAGGTAATTTTACAAATGCCAATGCCCTTAACACATTCTACACGCCTACCGCAGCTGAAATCACTGCAGGTACAGTAACGTTGACATTGACCACAACTGGAAATGGCGATTGTAACCCCGTTGCTGACGATATTATTATCAACTTCACTCCTGCTCCGACTTCAAACGCCGGAACAGAAAAAACGGTTTGTGCAAACGACCCTGAAGTGAATCTAAATGGATCGGTATCAATTGCTACAGGAGGAACGTGGAGCGGAGGATCAGGAACATTTACTCCTGATGCAAATGCACTAAATGCTATTTACACGCCAAGCGCAGCAGATATTTCTGCCGGCTCGGTAACATTGACTCTTACTACTACCGGAAACGCGAATTGTAATCAGGTAACAGACCAAATGGTTATTACAATTACCCCTGCACCTATTGTGGAAGCAGGAACAGGGTCAGAGCTTTGTGCGAATAATGCAGAAATCATCCTTAACGGATCGGTTACAGGTGCTACAGGTGGAACGTGGAGCGGTGGTAATGGTACTTTTTCACCAAATGCCAACACGCTTAATGCTAGCTACACTCCAAGCCAGGGTGAAATAAATTCAGGTTCACTTACACTTACTTTGACTTCGACCGGAAATGGACTTTGTCTCTCTGTAGAAGATATGGTAACCTATACATTCTCTCCGGCGCCAACCGCGAGTGCAGGAGTAGATCAAACGCTTTGTGCTAATAATGCTCAAGCTTCGCTGAATGGTGCCGTGACGGTTGCCACAGGTGGTACATGGACAGGTGGAGCAGGAAGCTTTTCGCCAAATGCAAACGCACTAAACGCAACTTATACACCAACTGCTGCCGAAATTACAAACGGTAGCGTAACGCTAACACTTACTACTACAGGAAACAATAATTGTAATGCTGTAGCTGACAGCCTGGTACTTACATTTACTGCTGCTCCTACAGCTAACGCAGGAACCGACAGAACAGTTTGTGCTAACAATGTAGAAGTTAGCCTAAACGGAAACGTTTCGGTTGCAACCGGTGGTATCTGGTCTGGAGGTAGCGGATCATTTGATCCAAGCAATACATCTCTAAATCCTGTTTATACGCCTTCAGCCGGAGAAATTGCAGCAGGTCAGGTAATACTTGACACTTACTACTACAGGAAACGGAAATTGTGTATCGGAATCAGATCAGGTTCTAATCACAATCAACCCGGAACCAATTGTAAATGCAGGATCAGATTTAACGATATGTTCAAACAACGCAACATTCGATCTTAACGGATCGGTATTAAATGCAGCGGGAGGACAGTGGTCTGGTGGATTGGGAACTTACAGCACAGGTAATACTGACCTGAATGCTACGTACACGCCAACTCTACCTGAAATTGTTGCAGGTTCTGTAACCTTCACCCTTACCTCAACCGGAAATGGTGGATGTATCGCAGTAACAGATCAAATGACAGTAACATTTACTCCATCACCGACGGTAAATGCCGGTACTGATATCACACTTTGTGCATCGGCACCTGTAGCAACTCTAAACGGAAACTTCAGTGTATCCGGTGGAGCACAGTGGAGTGGAGGTAGTGGAACATTCTCACCGAATGCTCTGGCTATGAACGCAACCTATACTCCTACACCTGCCGAGGTAGCAAATGGAAGTGTAACACTTACTTTAACGACTATCACCAATGGAAACTGTTTACCGGAAACTGATCAGGTGGTTATCAACTTTGATGCACAGCCTACAGTTAATGCAGGAGCTAATCTTGTGTCTTGTGCTAACAATCAGGTGGTGTCTCTTAACGGATCATTTACAAATGCCGATGGTGTAGAGTGGAGCGGTGGCTTAGGTTTCTTTAACCCAAGCAATGATGACCCTTCTGCAAGTTATACCCCGAGCAACGCAGAGATTATTAATGGAGGTGTAACACTTACGCTTACCACTACAGGCTCTGGTGCTTGTGCTGATGTGAGCGATAACGTAACGATTAGCATTAACCCTGCCCCAATTGTTTCTGCAGGAGCAGATCAAACTGCCTGTGCAAATAACAGCCTGGTTCAGTTGAATGGAAGCATTCAATTTGCAGGAGGAGGTCAATGGTCTGGAG
Organism: uncultured Cryomorphaceae bacterium; assembly: GCA_963748925.1. GTDB lineage: Bacteria > Bacteroidota > Bacteroidia > Flavobacteriales_D > Cryomorphaceae > Cryomorpha. The sequence goes on from CAVVKG010000009.1 coordinate 18,347, forward strand.
GATCGGGAGCTTTCTCGCCAAGTGCCAATGCCCTTTCGGCTTCTTATCAGCCAAGTGCAGCTGACCTTTCGGCAGGATTTGTAACCCTTACGCTTACAAGCGTAGGTAACGGTACATGTAATGCGGTAACAGATCAAATGATAATAACTTTAACACCAGCACCTATTGCAGATGCAGGTACAGATATTACAGCTTGTGAAAACAATGCTACAGTGCAGCTTAATGGATCGTTTACAGTATCCGAAGGTGCAAACTGGAGTGGTGGCGCAGGTTCTTTTAACCCAAGTGCGAGCGACGTAAACGCTATTTACACTCCATCGCAATCAGAATTGAACAATGGAACAGTAACACTTACGCTTACCACTTTTGGTAATGGTAACTGTTTACCTTCAAGCGACCAGGTCGTTCTAAACTTTACTCCCGCTCCCGAAGTGGAAGCAGGCGAAGACTACTTTGTTTGTGTTGATGATCTGGTTGTACCTCTTACAGGAAGTGTTTCAGGACCAACAAGCTCAGGAATATGGACTACATCAGGTACAGGCGTATTTGTGCCAAATGCTTCGGCATTGAACGGAACGTATCAGGTATCTTCTGCCGATTCATTGGCTGGTGAGATTACCATCACACTTACATCAACTTCAAATGGTCTTTGTACACCGGTTACTGATGAGATCACGGTTTATATCTCGCCTGCCGGAACTTCTAACGCTGGTCCCGATCAGGAGATTTGTAAAAACAACCCGAATGTATCAGTTACAGGTGTAATTGGTGGTGCTGCAACAAGTGGTACCTGGTTAACTAGTGGTTCAGGTGTGTTTACACCAAATGCAAATCAACCGACGGTAAATTATATTCCGAGTCAGGCCGATCTTGACGCAGGCGATGTAACACTTACCTTTGCGGTTAACTCGTGTAATCAAGCTACCGACGATGTTGTGATTACCTTCACTCCATCACCTGTTGTAGCTGCAGGAACAGACATTACAGTATGTTCATCTGAAACGGAAGTGCAATTACTCGGATCAGTAAGTGGAGCTTCGGCTACGGGATTATGGACATCCAGCGGAAGCGGAACCTTTATTCCGAATGCCAATACATTGAATGCTCAGTACCAGTTTTCTGCGCAAGATGAAGACGATCAGGTAATCACACTTGTGCTTAAAGCAACAGATATCGGAAATTGTATAAATGTGAGCGATTCGCTTACGCTAAACATATTCCCGGAAGGAACAGCTGAGGCTGGAGAAAACGTGGTAGCATGTGATAACAATCCGGAAGTACAGCTTGCAGGAGTGCTCACAGGTGCTGACCAGGCACTTGTGGACTACAAGCGGTACCGGAACATTCGCACCAAATGCGCAAACACTTAATCCAACTTATGTACCTAGTGAGGGCGATCTTGTGAACGGATCAGTTAACCTGATCTTGGCAGGTGTAAATAGCTGTAACAATGCTACAGACTTCATGAATATTACATTCACCGACGGACCTGTAGTAACAGCAGGACCTGACCAGGCTGCTTGTGGTGATGTGTTCCCATTCCAGGTAACTGGTACTTTTGCCAACTCCGACCGGTGCACAATGGAGTACTTCAGGAGTGGTACATTCCAGAATGCCAATAATCCGAACACGTTCTATGTCGCGAGTCAAAACGATATTGACAATGGAGGTGTCTACCTCATGTTTACATCGACAGGAAACGGCAATTGTTTTCCGGTAACAGATTCACTGCTTATTTCCATAAGCAGCGGGGTAACAGTTGATGCAGGAGAGGATAGAAGCGCCTGTGTGGACGCAAGTTCCATTCAACTGTATGGTGACATAAGTAATGGATCTACTACAGGAACATGGACTACTTCCGGAAACGGAACCTTTAGCCCGAACGCCAATGCAATCAATGCTGTATACAACTTCACTCAGCAGGATATTGATGGCGGAAATGTAACATTGACGCTTACATCTACCAACAACGGTATTTGTAATCCGGCAAGCGATGAATTTGAACTGTACTTTTGGTACTGCAGCCTATGTATTTGCAGGTGGAAACATCGATGTTTGTAAAACGATAGATCTGGTGGAGCTTGATGGAGTGGTGAGTAGCGAGACTAATACAGGAGTTTGGTCCACAGCGGGTGATGGAGAATTCTTCCCGAATATTGTTGCTCTCGATGCCTTCTATGAACCAGGACCAAATGACTTGGCAAATGGCGAAGTAGACCTTACACTTACTTCAACTAACTCTGCTCTTTGTTCTGAGAATAGCTCAACGCTTACGATAGAATTCCAACCATTGCCGGTTGCTGATGCAGGTGCCAATCACGTAGTGTGTGGTGACCTTGAGCAAGTGCAATTACTTGGAAACGTTAGTGGTGCTACTGGAGGAGTTTGGAGCACGGCAGGTTCTGGTACTTTCTTCCCGAATGATAGCGTACTTACAGCTCTTTATACTCCATCATCAGCCGACAGCCTTAATGGTTCTGTAGCCCTCACGCTTACTACTTATGGTAATGGCGAGTGTGCTGGCGATATGGATCAAATGCAAATATTGTTCTCAGGAGCAGTTGCCGCATTAGCCGGTCCAGATCAGGATGTATGTGAAAACAGTGATGTAATTGACCTAGTAGGAGCTGTAGAAGAATCAGATGCATACGAGTGGGGTACGATGGGTACAGGTAGCTTTGCGCCTTCAAGTGCAAACCTTACTACGACGTATCTTGCCTTCGGAGGAGGACAAGACCCAGGGAAGTGTAACACTTTACCTCATGGCAGCAGGAACAGGAAACTGTCCTTCTAATACAGATTCGCTCTATGTTACTTTCGACGCTCTTCCGGTAATTACTACTCAGGCAAGTGTTGAGTCATGTATCTCAAGTGATGAAGTAGCCCTTGCCTCTGATGTGTCTGGTGCTGCTTCAGTACTATGGTCATCAACCGGCGGTGGAACCTTCAGCCCGAACGGAACAGTGCAGGATGTTGTGTACATTCCTACTGCAGGCGAAATTGCATCGGGTGATGCAACGGTAACTCTATCGGCTATAGCCGGAAACTCCTGTGGAACTGTTACAGAAACTGTAACGATTACCTTCCGGGAAGAGGCTGTAGTTAATGCCGGTACAGATGTAGTAGCTTGTGAAACTGATGAATCACTAACCCTTGCTGGTACGATAACAGGTGCCGGATACGGTGGACAGTGGAGTACCAATGCATTTGGAAACTTCTCAGATGCAACTGCACTTGATAGTGATTACAATTTCGGTACGAACGACATTCTTATCGGTAATGCCAGACTAATTCTTACATCTACAAATAACGGAGCATGCCCTGCTGTAGCTGATACAATAAACATTGTGATTAACCGTCAGCCTAGCGTTGATGCAGGAACTGATGCCTTTGTATGTAAATCTACCGGTGTAGTTTCCCTAAATGGTGATGTAGAGTTTGCAGAATCTACAATGTGGTCTACCCTTGGTGATGGTGTTTTCTTGCCATCTGGTGAAGAGATTGATACGGAATATGTAATTGGAAATGTAGATGGAACAAGTGGCCTGGTAAACCTTGTCCTTACGGCAAATGCCCTTCCTGGCTGTGCATCTGCAAGTGATACGGTAGCTGTGAATATCAACAACCCGCTGGTGGCCGGATTTAGCAATGGAGTGGCTTGTGCCGAGTCTGCAGTTCAGTTTCTGGATGAAACGGAAGTATTATCCGGTCAGATTTCGAGCTGGAGATGGGATTTCGGTGGAGGAAACATTTCGAATCAGCAGAATCCATTGTTTGTATTCAACACACCCGGATCAAGAAGTGTAGAGCTAGTAGTGTCAAGCACATTAGGATGTAATGATACAATTGTACAACTAATAAATATTGTTGAAGGACCTAATGCAAGCTTCGAGATTAGCGATAATCCTGCTCCTATCAACTTTGATGTTCGCTTTAACGACACATCAGTAGGTGCTGAGACCTGGAACTGGACATTCGGTGACTTTGTGGGAACCTCTGACATTCAGAACCCAACTTACAACTATCCTACAGAAGGAAATTACAATGTAACGCTTACAGTAATTGATGATGTAGGATGTGTCGACACCGCCAGAACAACCATCACGATTGAAGGATTCCTGGTATTGCCCCCAAGGCTACCGAATACCTTCTCGCCAAACAACGATGGTATGAACGATGTGTATCTGGTACGTGGTGGACCCTTTACAGAACTTGAGTTTACAGTATATGACGGATGGGGTAGTGAAATATTCAAAACTACCGATCAGAATATAGGCTGGGACGGAACAGAAGGTGGAAAACAATCTCCGACAGGCGTATATGTCTACACGGTGAAAGCTACCAACCTGAAAGGAGATTCATTCGACTACTCAGGTAAAATCAACTTAATACGATAGTCATAATTAATACAATAGTGATGAAAAAGATAATTAACAATATTCCAACACTGCTTATTGGATTGGTTATGACCTGTACCATAAGCAACAGAGTATCGGCTCAGGATGCACAGATATCACAGTTTGATTCTGCACCGGTCATGTTTAATCCGGCAAACACAGGAATGCTGAAATTTACTGACATGCGTATTGCAGCGCTTTACCGCAGTCAGTGGAGTTCGCTCGCCACAAGCTTCAACACCTTCGCGATGTCCTTTGATATGGCCGCATCCGATAGATTAGGTTTCGGGGGTGTATTTGTAAATACCGATGAAGCTAACGTGATTAACACGTCAAACTTTCTGATATCGGGTGCTTATCAAATTACTGATCCCAACCAGACCAAATATATGATAACGACTGGTGTTCAATTAGGAATACTTTACAAAAGGTTGAATGTAAACGATATGATTTTCGACAGCCAGTTTGATGGGTACAATTTTGATGGTGACCTACCCAGTATGGAGACCTTTACGAATACGTCCCGATTTATGCTTGACGCCAATATCGGTGTAAGCTATAAATCTACAGATCGCACCAAGAAAGGTTAATCCTTTTGCAGATGCAGCACTATTTCACATCACCACTCCAAATGAATCATTTATTGGTGAGGAAAAATCGAAACTTCCTATGCGCATAATGGGTAATATAGGAGCGCGTATTGAAGTAAACCGAGACTTGCTTGTTGAGCCTTCTGTGATTTATAACAGACAGAGAGAATCGCAGCAATTTCAGCCGAATGTAATGGCTTACTACACCGTTTCCGGTACTGCGTACCAGGCAATTGGTGGATTTAGCTACCGAACTGAAGATGCGGTTATTATTCATGCGGGTATCCGTCACAACTCGAATATTTTCAGAATATCGTATGATGTAAATACGTCGGGTTTGAGCACTTACTCTAAAAACCGTGGAGCGCTTGAATTTACAGTAATATACCGACCGGGTCGTCGCTCATCGAGAGCGATTTACTAAAAGGTTTTAAAATATAGTTTAAGGGGGAAAGAGCCGTGCTTCAATTGTGAAGGCGGCTCTTTTTTTATTCTATTAATGATTATCGCATTCCCTCAAAAAAACAGTTCAATTCCAACTCTATATTTTAGATAATTCTGTTCAGAATCTTTTATAGTCATTCCCAACTCATCCCCAATATCAAAAAAAAAGCGCAACCGAAATTCCGGTTACGCTCTTGATCTTTTTTGAATTAATATCTAAAGACTTACTCCTTAATTAACTTAAGCGTTCTCATACCTTCTAGAGTAGTTGCCCGCACAAAGTAAAGTCCCGCCTTAAATTCTGAAGCAACTATACGAACTTGTTTAGAATTTGGCGTAAAGGCAGCAACTTCCTGACCGAGCATATTGTAAACTTCCACACGCACCAGCTCAGATCTCTTAGAAGTGATGGTCCAGAAGTCTGTTGATGGGTTTGGATAAGCCTCAAAAGCCGACTCTGGAAGAGTTGGTAAACCTACCGTACCATCTTTAGAGAAGAAAATGTTGTCAAAAAACACATCGCCATTTCCATCAAATTTGTACTGATTCACAGCATCCAGCGTATATGTAAAACTCCCCGTTGGATAGTCAAGAAAGTGTTGCAGTGGGATAGAAACTCTCACCCACTCATCCTGAACAAGTGCCTCATCACCTGCCGCAGCTATTGAGTAGCGCGGTTCTTCGGGTGCACCACCGGGAATACCATTTGAAGCATTGATCACATAGAAATTAAAACCGGTTGAATTACGCGCCCAGTAGTCAAAATGTACTGAGTCATATTCAGTGATGTCAACATTTGTCCAGTCAGCACCATAGAAAGTTAGTCCTTGCACTTTTCCGGTATTGTTGCCTTCAATTTGAATTTCTGAGACAGTGCCTGCACCTTGGAAGGCGTTAAGATTTAAATTTTCAACCGTATTGTTGAGGTAGAAATCGCTATAAACGGAAATAACCAAATCTTCGTCGATAGTAGGATCGGGGGCAGGAGTCATAGGATCCAGCGGGTCAGGGCCGGCAGGTCCAAAAACCACATTATCAAAGTACACCGTATGTCCGGTTTCTCTCGGACCGTAGCTAGGGAAGAAGATAATCTGATCTGGCTGACCTCCAAGCGGGTCACCAATCCATGCAGAAATATTGAAAGTAACCTGAACCCACGCATCTGCAATGTCATTTTGTATAACTACTTCCGGAAAAGCCGCTCCGGATGGTGTCGCAAACTTAAGAGCAACAGGAGCAGCAAAACCTTCCTGGTAAAACATCAGGCTCACAGAGCTATTTTCAGTAGTGAAGGAAAAGGCTCCGAGGTCTGCATTGTGTGCAGATTCGCATCCCGCACTTCCCCATGCTGCATCGGTAGCATATTCAATTTCCATCTTGGCTACAGTAGTTGATGGATTAGTAGCGTCTACTGATACATTTGGTACAATTGAAAAAGTGGGGTTGTTCTCACCCTCAGGTGCTTCAAAAGTGGCCCAGGTCCAGTCGGCACCAATACCACCTTCTTCAAAATCGATTGGGGCGTTTTGTCCAAAGGCTAAAGTGCCTGCGAAAAATAATGGGATTAGATAAAATTTTTTCATAAGAAAGGTTTTAAAGAATGAGTGAATTAGATATGTACAATATACACTGAGATTCTATCATCACACCACATTTCTAATTGCACAACGGTACATCTTGACTACATCAAATCACACTTTTAAGACCTATTGTTAAAAATGGACTGTCAAGTTCACAGCATTCCGAAAGCCTAATAAAATCAATATTCAGAGAAGGTATAAAGCTTTTAGATCAGGTATTTTGAAAAACCCTGAAGAGATAAACAGGTTTTCTCAAAGAGGTTTTTTACGGTTTAAAGAGTGTGTTTTTAACACCAGGAAATTGTCGAAAGATTTTGACAAGGTTTTTCTCATCTCTGAGCCAAACAGAATCCCTGAAATGCTCGAAGAGGTTTCAAAAGGTGAAAAAATATAACTCAACCTAATTTATCTCAACGGGCAGTATTGTGCTGGATACACCCCTTCATAAATTATAATAAGTTGATCGCTTATAGATCTAATGCTGAAGCAATACAACTGAAGAAGAGCCGACGAAGCGAAATGCTCGTGAACGGGCAGTCGGGGTTGGTGAAATTGGTGTTTTTGCTGGCCATGAAAAACATTTTTTCGGTAGCTATCAGATACAAATCTGTCCGATTGTTGCCAACCAACCAACTCTAATTGGATTTTGTTATTCCTGATAAATACCAAATTTCGTTACATTCCTTGATTTTAGGATGTTTTTACACCTTTTCCGATACAATGAGCACAGGTAAAATAATCGCCGAACTGCGGAAGCAAAAGAACTGGTCGCAGACCGAGCTGGCCAAGGAAAGCCAGATCTCCCGTGTAATGATCGGTAAGTATGAACGTGATGAAGCAAGTCCGTCTATTGATGCAGCTAAGAAGATTGCGGACTCCCTGGGGGTGTCGCTTGATGCGCTTGTTGGCAAAGGGCTCAACGCTGGCTTTGACAAGCCTACCCTGGCCAGGATGCAGGCGGTCATGGAAATGGATGAAAGCAAAAAAAACGTGCTGCTCGATCTGATTGATACATACATCAGGGATTACAGGGCCAAAAAAGCGTATGCATCTTAATTTCGGAAGCGTGCCGATAAATTTGATTAGAAGGGTAAGGTTAGATTTTAAGAAAGTGAACGTTTCATATTTTTATGGATGTCAGGATAGGTAAATTTAATATTCAAGAAAACTTCTCCAATATTTTATAGCATTTTGGCGTCTCTCGCTTTGCAGCCATTCTGCTACATCAATTTCTTGATTGTAGTAAATAAGCGCATCCTTTTTGTGTATGGCGCATAAAATAATATTAGCATTCCAACTCGTGCTATCATTATTAAGAAGTTCGAGCCATTGAGAAACTTCAATATCAAGTAAAAATTCTTTTGTGTGATCACCTATATCTAATACTACAAGAGTCTTTGCTGGCTCGAAAGAACCATCATCTTTAAAAGATGCATTGGTGCGCGCAACGTCATAATCTATTTTTGAATAAAAGATTCTCATAGAACTATTTGAGCCTTGACCTATCACCAAATTATTGAATGATGCAAGAATAAAAACAACGCTAATAATAAAGCTTGACGTAACTCTATTTTGTTTTTGTGCTATCTTGATTTTCATCTTTTTGAAGTTCATATTGCCTTAACTCATTACCTTGATAAATATAAAAATCTTTAATCATTTCTCCTGTTGATGTTCTTTCTGCATTCTCAAAATCACTTTCGTAAAAATTTTAAGTCGTTCCCGAGTTTCATCAATAGAGAAATTATCTAAGATATATTGTCTTTGTTCTTCTGAAGAATACCCTTCACCATACCCCAACTCCAAACTAACAAGCGACTGATTAACCACACCTTTGACTTCAAGTTGATATGCTTTTAAAGCATATTCTTCCATATTTCCATCAAATTAACCATTTCTAACCTGTGAGACAAGATCATTGTACTCTTCATTAAGCGTCATATTGGACATTTCATGAGTCAGTTCTAACACCACTTTTTCAATTGTCTCATAACCAGCTATAGTAACTTTACCAGATGCATAAGTTCTAGATTCTTCAGCTTACCTCACCCGCTCGTTGATGTTATCGATGGTTATACAACTTTCAATCATCAAATCCAGAAAAACTGAAGATTGCATCCTAGTTATAATCACATCCTTTAAATCAGGTGGATCATCTCCTCTTGGATCATTCCAAAATATTGGGTTATTATAGAAACCTCATACTTTGATACACTACCGAACTCCCCTATGTTGAAATGTATCAGTATAAAGTCGTGAAATGTTGAAAACTTCCTTTGATTTAGTCTTAGAATACGGCGCGAGTAGTATTATTTACTATTCATTTCAATAAACAGATCTGTGAAAGCCTCGGAATACAGAACTTTATTAGAATCAGGTTCATGCGCCATTAACAATTTCGTAAGCTCGACTCCACCTGAATAAGTTTTGTCATTGAGCTGCATAATCCCGTTTCTACCTATGTAAATAACAGTGGTATCAGATTCCGTAATTAATGAGCATTTATACCTAACATTATAAATATCTTCAAATGAAGGAATCAGAGCATTACAAAATGAATTTATCTCAGAAACTATTACGCTGTCAGTTATTGTACCAGAATGTTTATCCTCAATCTGATTGAAATAATCTATCGAAAAATTCCTAGTATGTTTATACCATGGTATTGTTTCATACATAACCTTTGTAATCAAGTTTGACCGGTTTGACCGTGAGTTATCAGGCAAACACGAAGCTGAAACTATCACTCCAATTAACAATAAAACAAGACATCTTCCTCGATTCAAATTATTCTCCTTGTCCATTCTCATCAATTTTCTTAAAATGTTTTTTTCTTGCTTTACCGTCCTTAGCAGCCGTGGTGCTTGTTGAAGATTGTGTAGTATACCCTTAACCTAAATCCATAGTTTTGTATGTTCCGGACCGGGTTCCTTGTCCTAAATCATTTCCGACCTGCTGTTCATTTTCAAATTGTCGTTGCCCTTCTGCGTCATAATAACCACCTAAAACAGAACCATGTTGTTTCCAAGCCTTCAAAGCTGCCTTTAATGCAGCTTTATCTCCAGAAGTCAACGCCGCATCAATTGCCTCAAGCAAAGGGACTTCTAATACAAAATGATCAAGTTCATCAAACAGTGCAATAGCTGGAATATGAAGTATTTCACCTCCTTCAAAAATATCTCCTTCAATGGGACTCCAATCAATTTTGGAGTTCTCTGATGGCTTAGAAGTAAATTCACCGGTATCAAGTCTATCCGCGGTGAATTGAACCTCCACCACTCTACTTGTTTTAATAGCCTTATCGATTATGGAAGCTGCTAATTCGGAATTGTCTTGTAAATAATTTAAAGATTCTATTGCCTCTTTAACAAAGTCATTTCCAGTATTATCTACCATCCCTGAAGTGTATGTAACAAAAACAGTTTCACCTGTATTGTTCTTATAATAAATTCTAATTTCCTCCCCATTAGGGTTCACCGCAACAATAGGACTATTCCCGACAAAATTACAGGGAGACATACCGAGATACTTCACTGCCAACGGATCCACACTCAACTACCTACCCAACCTCGGATCATACCCACTCGCCCCAAAATCAATCTGGTTCCCCGCCCCCTTCACTTCATCATCCTTTTCCGTACCGTTAAAACCATACCTATAGTCCCCACCATTATAACTCCTACCCGGCATCACCATCCCAAATGGATAGTAATTAAGCCCCGTTTATTTGCTACGCACACTTTTTCCTATTCCGTCGCCAAAAATTTTCAAGTTTTCGCTTAATGCGGTTTCGCTCTCGTAATATGTAAGTTTAGGACATCCCCTCTTGCAAATCGAAAGGTACTTAATTTTCGTTGTACTTTCTTACGATCTCTTTGACAACATCCTTTACATCGGTTCTCGTTTGGTCTGGATTTCCAAGCAGCATTACAACTATTGACCCAAAAATGAAGATCGAGGCTATAAAGGCAATAATGATTGCTACCCATTTTCCGGATGTTAATTCCATTTCTATTTTTATCATTTCAATAATCCTTTATTATATATATACTCACCCGACTCTCTTTTTTTAGTAATAATCGGTTTGCATTCCATTCGCTGATAAAAATCTGATATCTGCAAGTTTTAAAAAAGGACAAGAATGCGACTAAACTCACAGCACTCGTTTTTATTGGAGTTTCGCGATTTTCATCTCTTAACATTTTTTTCTTACGCATACTTTTATCTTGCTGAAGGAGTTGTTTTCTTTCAGCCGTATAAAGGTCGGAAGACTTGAAAGGAGTTTTGTTATTGAAAAAATTAGAGCTTGTACCCTGATTCTGAACATCAGGTTTACGGCTCGATTTTTAGGAATGGATGCCCACAGCTTCTTACAATCTTTTTAGTTGATATTCTGATCTTAAATGGGGTGGTATTTGCTTTCTGCAAGTCCTGAATCAACCCCTTCATGGTCTCTCTTCTGCTCGTATCTAAAAAATATCCATCCCCATACCAATTAAGGTACTAACTAAGGGGTAACTAAAGGTTAACTAAATACTAACTCCGATCCAATTACATTTTGTCGGCCACTCACACCTCCTATTTTTAAATGTCCCGAGATGGCATACCATGATATCAAGTACCCAATATTAGAACACTATTAGTAAAAAACTTAGACAGGTCTAATTATTTTCCGATCTTTGCGCTTGTATGAGATATCTATTGTTATGCCTAATAATTTGTGCGGCATGCACTTCCACTCCTGAAAAAGGTAGTAAAAAACTCAAAATAGTTTGCACCACCGGCATTATCGGCGATGCAGTTTCCGAAATTACAAACGACTCCTGTATCGTCATTTCCCTTATGGGACCCGGCACAGATCCGCACCTGTTTAAGCCAACGAAAGAAAGCCTCGATCACTTGGCTTCTGCAGACATAATCGTTTCAAACGGATTACACCTGGAAGGCAGAATGCAGGAAGTGCTGCACAATATGGAGCGATCTAAAAAAGTAATCTTCCTGGGTGAAGCTTTGTCAGAAGATCAGTTGCTCTATGGAGATGAGAGCAAAAAAATACCCGATCCACATATCTGGTTTGATGTGTCGCTTTGGAACACAGCGATTGCATACCTCGGTGACGAACTTATAAGGGTAGCTCCTGAATGCACAAATGAAGAGACAATAACTGCTTACAAAATGCAACTAGCTGACCTTAACAACTGGGTGGAAGCTGAGATGAACTCAATCCCTCAACCTCAGCGAGTTTTGATTACTGCCCACGATGCTTTTTCTTACTTTGGAAGAGCTTACGATACAGAAGTGATAGGTCTTCAGGGAATTTCAACCATGGCCGAATACGGAATTCGAGATGTAACTAACCTCGTTGATTTAGTCATTTCACGAAATATTAAGGCGGTTTTTGTTGAAACGAGTATTTCATCTCGCTCTATCGAAGCGGTTATAGCGGGCTGCAGAGATCGCGGCTTTGATGTGCAGGAAGGCGGCACCCTATACTCTGATGCACTCGGCGGAAAAGAAAGCGGAGCCGACACGTATATCGGTATGGTAAAAGCCAATGTTACGACCATTAAAAACGCACTCCAATGACGGTTTTAGAAGCACACAACTTAACTGTAAGTTACGACAAGCAGCCCGTTCTTTGGGATATCGACTTTGAAGTTCCCGAGGGAAAACTAGTGGGAATAATCGGGCCAAACGGATCGGGTAAGACCACTTTGCTCAAGGCGGCCATGGGTCTGCTTCCCGCAGATAGCGGCTATGTAAAGATTTTTGGAAAGCCTATTGACGAGGTTCGCGAGCGTATGAGTTATGTGCCCCAACGGCAATCGGTAGACTGGGACTTTCCGGCTACCGTAATGGATGTGTGTAAGATGGGACGATACCGCCAAGGAAAGCTTTTCGGGCGCCTTTCGAAACTAGACAAGGAGATTGCAGCTGATGCCCTCGAGCGCGTAGGCATGACCCAATACAAAAACCGGCAGATTGGTGAGTTGAGCGGCGGACAACAGCAACGCGTTTTTATTGCGCGCTCCCTTGCGCAGCAAGCCGACCTATACCTTATGGATGAGCCCTTTGTTGGTATCGACGCAGCAAGCGAATCGGCGATAATAAAACTCCTGGAAGACATGCGTTCTGAAGGAAAAACCGTCATTCTTGTGCACCACGATCTTCACACAGCAATAGAATTTTTTGACTGGATCGTTCTGCTAAACACGCGGCTGGTGGCATCAGGCCCCAAGCTTGAAGTGCTCAACGAAGAAAACCTTCGCGTAGCTTATGGCGGAAAACTCACGTTGCTTAACAAGGTTGCCGAGCTGGTCAGAAAGCAGGAATACCCCATTCGTGAGAAAAGAAAAGTGGATTAATGAGTATAAACTTAATATGGGTTCTTATAGGGTGTTCACTTATTGGCGGAGGCGCCTCGCTCGTGGGCACTTTTGCATTTCTGCGAAAGCAATCGCTGGTGGGAGATGCTGTTGCACACTCCCTCCTGCCCGGTGTAGCACTCTCATTTCTAATATTTGAAGAAAAAAATTTATGGGTACTTTTTCCGGGTGCCCTCGTTGCCGGATGGCTGAGCCTGTTGAGTATTGACGCCATTAAAAACAACAGCAAAATCAAGTCTGATACCGCAATTGCAATCGTTTTGAGCATTTTCTTCGCTGTAGGAATTGTACTACTTACCCACATTCAACAAGGTGCATACGGCAATCAATCGGGTCTCGATTCTTTCCTTTTCGGGAAAGCAGCTTCCATGCTTCCACGTGACATTTACCTATTTGTACTAGTTGATATTGTGCTCATTCTCACCCTAATTCTCTACTATCCATATTTAAAACTTTACTCTTTTGATGCCGATTTTGCCGGTTCTGCCGGTCTACCGGTGAAATGGCTTGAATTTATTCTCTCTACTCTCACGGTTCTCGCTGTAGCCAGCGGAATACAAGCTGTGGGTGTAGTACTTATGGCAGCCCTCATTATTACTCCGGCGGCTGCAGCGCGATTCTTTACCAAGCGGCTCAGCCACATGCTCTTTCTCGCTCTGGCATTCGGAATGGTAAGCGCAGTAGGTGGTGTGCTCATCTCGTACACTGCCCCTTCCATGCCAACCGGCCCCTGGATTGTAGTGATCTTAAGCTTCCTCGCCATCTCGACTTTTCTCTTTGCTCCTCGGAAGGGAATTATCCATCGTAATAATATGCGAAAGCAGCACATCTCTAAAATGAATGAAGAAAATGTGCTAAAGCTTCTGTATTCTTTTCAGGAAGAAAAAAAACAAAAATTGGTGACTCTGCCTGAAATCACTTCTGCTAGACAGTTTGAAAGCAGACATTTGGCAGCAGCACTGAAACGTCTCCAAAAAAGAAAACTAATTACAAAATCAGAGAATGGAATGTCGCTTACTCCCAGTGGACTCGAGGAAGCGATGCGTGTTGTACGTCTTCATCGATTGTGGGAATTGTATCTCAACGAGCGACTGAATATTCCGCAAGATCACGTGCACCACGATGCCGATGCAATTGAGCATATTATAACTCCTGAACTCGAAGAAGCCCTTCTTAAAGAATTGGGATATCCTACGATTGACCCACACGAATCCATTATTCCCGGCGTAAAAACTAATCCGTCATGAGCGACTTCTGGATCATATTAACAGGGGTGCTTGTTGCCTTGAGCTGTGGCCTGCTCGGCGTATTTCTCATCTTACGAAAAATGGCCATGGTTGGGGATGCGATTTCTCATGCTGTGCTGCCTGGAATCGTAATCGCATATTTAATTGCTCAATCAAGGAGTGCAATAGTGATGCTTATTGGAGCAGCGGCATTTGGCCTGCTCACCACCTTTATGATTGAATGGTTTTATCGCCGCGCCAGAATTCAGGCCGATGCATCAATCGGAATTACTTTTACCTGGCTTTTTGCCATAGGAGTAATTCTCGTGAGCCTTTATACGGGCAATGTTGATCTCGACCAGGAATGTGTGCTTTATGGTGACATTTCCTATATCCCATTTAATCTTTTGTGGATTGGTGAAAATGCCTTTGGGCCCGTGTCCATTTGGCTGCAAGGAGGAAATCTCGTACTCGTAATTCTTGGAATAATCTTCGGCTTCCGCGGACTTTTCATTACCAGTTTTGATGCGGGATTTGCCGGCGGACTTGGAATCAAGACCGGTGTGTGGCACTACTTGCTCATGGGTGCCATTTCGCTTACTGTGGTGCTTAGTTTTAATGCTGTAGGAGCTATTTTGGTTGTTGCATTTTTGGTAGTACCACCTGCAACGGCTTATCTCATCAGTAAAAAGCTCACTACCATGCTCTGGCTCACCTCATTTTTTGGAACTGCCTCTGCCGTGAGTGGTTTTTATTTGGCCTCCTGGTGGAAAGCTTCTATTTCAGGAAGTATGGCCGTGGCTGCAGGGATTCTGTTTACCGGTGTTTTTATTGGAGTGCGGATTGCTATCCTATTACGGCAGAAGAAAATGGTTCGCAATTACAGATGGAAGGCTCAAGGCACCAATTAGGGTTTACTGCTCACGCATGAATTCTCGAAATACCTTGTCCCAAATTTTCGCGTTGATCAACCTATCTTCAAAATAGAGCGCAATATTATAAACTTACATCACCGAAAGTGAGTTTCAATTTCAATCCGTAGATTTACCGCCACTATGCAGGTAGAAGAAATCATAGCGAATCTTAATAAATTGCACAATGAAGGGAAATCTCTTTTTGTAACCTCTTCCTTTCAAACGCATTCCATTCCATTAGTACATATTATTGCTCGGAGCAAACTGGATATTCCTGTTTATTGTTTAAACACTGGGTTCCTGTTTCCTGAAACGCTGGCATTTAAAGATCGACTGGCAACAGAGTTTGGAATAGAAATTCGGAACATCTATTCAGATATTCCAAAAAGCAGGCAGCGCGATGCTCAAGGCAATTTGCTCTTTACTTCAAACCCTGATTATTGCTGCCACATTAACAAGGTAAAGCCCACAGAAAGTCTTTTGAAAACAACTGACATATGGGTAAACGGAGTACGCCGAGATCAAAATGCTAACCGGAAAAACATGAAGACTTTTCAACCGGCAGGACATGGAGCCATGCGATTCCACCCAATGCTTGAATGGACAGGGAAAGACATTTTTGATTACATAAAGAAACACAACTTGCCGAGGCATCCGCTTGATGAAGCAGGTTATTCAAGCATAGGCTGTGAGCCTTGTACGCGAAAATCGCTGGCAACAGATCCACGCGAAGCGCGCTGGTTTGGGATGAATAAAACAGAATGTGGCCTCCACACTGATTTAGTAGAAAAGTAAATGAAAATATTAATTACCGGTGGCACCGGCTACATTGGCACCGAGCTCTGCCAAAGACTTATGCACAACCCTGAAATTGAGTCAATCCGGATATACGACAATCTGAGCAGGAAGAATTTCAATTTCTTTTTGGGTGATGATAAGTTGAGCTCTAAAGTCTCATTTGTAGAAGCAGAATTACTGGACAGCTATTCCTTGCGAAAGGAGGTAGCAAAGGTGGATACAGTAATTCACCTGGCAGCAAAAGTTACTACTCCATTTGCAGATCAAAGTCCGCACCTTTTTGATCAGGTAAACAACTGGGGCACGGCAGAACTTTGCTATGCCATAGAAGAGTCAGATTGCCAAAACCTGATTTACATGAGCAGCGCAAGCGTTTACGGATCGAGCGAAGTTGAGGTGGGTGGCGATTCTACTCCCAAACCAAAAACTTTCTATGGAATCTCGAAGCTGAAAGGAGAGAAACACGCCGAGCGATTGAAAGAGAAGAAGAATGTTTCAATTATTAGATGTGCCAATGTTTACGGGTATTCCCGAAGCATGAGATTTGATGCGGTTATCAACAAGTTTGTATTCGATGCCAAGAATGCAGGAAGAGTAAACATCAATGGAAATGGAGAGCAAAATAGGGCCTTTATCAGCATTAACAGGGTGGTTGACTTTATGGAGAAACTAATTGAAACTCCTGATAAGAAGCTCCATTACGACTTGGTAGATCGCAATCTCAGTATCAACGATGTGGCCTATACCTTGAAGGAATTATTTCCCGAGATGGAAATGCTCTATGTGGATCAGCAGCTTAGCTTGCGCCAGATAAAGTTAAAGCTGGACCCAAATATTCCCGATTTAATTGGTGAGAATACCGAGAGCCTTATGGATGAGTTGAAGCATTTTGTGAGTAAGATGGCCTAAATAATTAGTGGTCATTTTGCACTTCCAGCCCTTCCAAAAGTCGTGCATTATTTAAACGCAAAGAGGCAAAGGTGGCGGAACTCCGTCTTTATTCAGAAATTTCTTTCTCGACCCTGAGGTTTTGCCTTTTTTGACCTCTTCAAAACCAAAGTACCTAACGCCAAGGTTTAGTGGTTAAAAAACCGAGGCAATTAAGCGCACTATCAACTATTGCGACCTTGTAAAGTTTTGCGGTTAAAAAAGCCAAATTTATACATCTGGAAGCAAAATTTGCACTCTTGCGAAATGCCTCTGTTAAGGAACTTGCTGAGTCAGATAATGACTAAATCACCAAAAAACAACCGTCTTACCAATCGTACTGCGTTTTTCAAGAGCCAGGTGAGCTTTGTTGAGCTCTTCAATTTTATAAGTGTTTCGCACTACAGGATCAATCTTTCCATCCTCAGCCATAGCAATTACGGCTTTTAGACATTTCGCAACAACCAATGGCTTGTAATCGCCCATTTTCAAGATATTAATCCCAATAATTGATTTAGAGCGCATAATCAGCGCCAGCGGGGTGAAAAACCCGGTCTGAAAAAGTAACTTTAATCCGGCAAACAATCCTTTCCCGCCTCCAACGCGAGAGGCAGCACCAAACAACACCAGCTTCCCTCCCGCTCCGAGCAATTTCAAATCTTTCTTTACCGATTTACCTGCAAGCGAATTAAAAGTAGCGTCAATTCTGTGACCCTTTAGTTTTGACTTAGCCACTTTCGAATAATCATTCTCGCGGTAGTTGATGGTGTGTTGCACGCCCATTTTCTGCAAAAACTCAAGCTTTTGTTCAGATCCGGCGGTGGCAAAAATCTCACAACCAGCGTTTAGAGCCATCTGACAAAGGGCTATTCCCACTCCTCCCGCTGCGGCGTGGATCAATACACGATCGCCGGGGTATAAGTTCATACTTTCGTGAAAACACACATAGGCTGTGGTGTATTGTGTCGCAAGTGCCAGAGCTTTCTCAGCCGGGTATGTTTCGGATATTACACCAACCGCTCTATAATCTGTAACAGCATATTCCGCGTATCCGCCAAATCGCGTGAGCGCAATAACCCTTCGACCTTTCAAATCACCTTCCACATCATCGCCCTGAGCCTCTACCCTCCCCACTACTTCATACCCAATAACGCAGGGCCTGTCAGGAGTTTCGGGATACAACCCTGTTCGCGCAAGCACATCGGCAAAGTTTAACCCAAACGCTTCTACTTTTATCAGAACCTGTCCCTTCCCACATTTAGGCGTTTCGGTTTCTTTTATTTCAAATGCCTCTTCGGGTGCACCAAACTTTTTCAAAAATACCGCTTTCATCATTTCTTTTTTTTCGATTCCAGACTCTATTATTTCATTGTAATGAGTCTTTCGAAATTATTCACTCAGCTCATGATCGCTGCCGCCCCGTTTATCAAAAGCCATTCGTAATTCGTAATTCGTAATTAATTACTCCTTTCCTTTAATAACAACCACCATCTCACCCCTGGGTGGCGTGGTTTCAAAATGCTGCGCTAGTTCGCTGAGGGTTCCTCGCAAAGTTTCTTCATGGAGTTTTGTAATCTCACGCGAAACCGTAGCGGGACGATCGGTGCCAAAAAACTCAGCCATAAGCAATAAGGTTTTTATAATGCGATGGGGCGACTCGTAAAAAACAATCGTTCGCTCCTCTTCAACCAATCCTTCGAGACGCTTGTTGCGGCCCTTTTTGGGTGGAAGGAAACCCTCGAAGATAAATCGGTCCGTTGGGAAACCAGAATTTGTAACCGCCGGTATAAAGGCTGTAGCCCCGGGAAGGGACTCCACTTCAATTTCGGCTTCCACGCAAGCACGCACCAGCAAGAAACCGGGGTCTGAAATTCCCGGTGAACCGGCATCGGTAACCAAAGCCAACGTATCGCCATGGCTCAGGCGCTCTACAATACGCTCCACCATGCGGTGTTCGTTGTGCGCGTGAAAAGGAATTAGCTTCTGATCAATACCAAAATGCTTCAGCAACCTCCCGGATGTTCTCGTATCCTCAGCAAGAACGGCATCAACCGTTTTTAACGTCTCCAGAGCCCGGAGTGTTATATCGCCCAGATTCCCAATTGGAGTAGGGACCAAAATTAATTTGCCCATTTATAAGGTTTCAAGATAATTAACGAGCAAGGTAAACAGTTCGTTGTAATTTGCCCAATCGAGACCTTCGGGTAAGTCGTGTACATCGTGGTACGCTTTCGCATTTCCCACAGTGTAAATAAAAACCGCCGGCACACCTGCCTCCGAAAACCAGTAATGGTCGCTGTTGGCAGCCTTGCCTCGCAGTTTAATCTTTGGCAGGAAATCATTTTTGGTGTTTATCGGGGCCAGGTTTTTCATCCTTTCGGGAAACAGGCTCCCGTTTACGATTGTAATACCTTGGGCAGCAGAACCCATCAAGTCAAGGTTGATAAGAAACTTAATTTTAGAAAGATTGAAGAGTGGATTATCCACAAAGAATTTTGAACCAACAAGTCCGGCTTCCTCAGCCGCAAAAGAAATAAAGTAAATATCCTGTTTGGGGTTGTTCTCCCGGTAATACTTTATGAAGTTCAACAACATTGCGGTGCCGCTGGCATTGTCGCTCGCTCCGGGAAAGAGGGCATCTCCCATCATTCCTAGGTGATCGTAGTGAGCCGTAAGAACGATACAGCTGTCGTTGTTTTCTCCTGTAATTTTACCCACCACATTTCGTCCTTCAAAGCGAATCTGCTCATTTCTCACGTCAATTTTAACCTTTTTCGCCTTGGGGCAAAATTGATCTTTCTCGATCTCAATAAGCGTATTTTCATAACGCTGTGGACTTACAGACCACATGGTTTTGTTGGGGTTGAGAACGATAAGTGGTGAATCCTGAAGTCTGGCTAGCTTGAAATCATGCAAAAGACTCACCTCATCGGGCGTATCAATACCTGTAAGATCTACTACTCCAATCGCCTTACCTGTCTTGAAAGGAATAGATCCCGGTTGAAAATGAGTAGAGTCGAGAAAAACAGTTTTGTAATTGCCTTTTGAGCTGCCCGAACCCGGATCTATCAAATAATCAAAACCTTCCTCTAGTATTTTTCCATCGCACGAAACGGTGGTTTTATGTGGAAACGTGTTTACCACGAATGGAAACGGCTGGAAATAGCTTTCGCTAACAGGCTTAGCACCCAGCTTCTGGTACTGATCGGCAAGGTAGCCGGCGGTCTTGTTTGAACCTTCATTCACATAACCCCGACCAAAAAAAGCAGAACTGGAAAGTGTGTCGACCTGATTTTTAACGAAGGTGAGATCTTGACCAAAGGCAAGTCCAGGCAAAAAGAGAAAAAGAAGGGAAAGCTTCTTCATCACAAAAATCTTCTTTCCACCAGCTCAAGAAGCTCTTTCACCGGAGCACTTTTCATTTCCCACTCATACCTGTCGGAGAGGCTGTTCTGAATATACTCGTCAGCCTCTAAATAAGTTGTGCAAGAATTAATTCTGTCTACGGCTTCTTCAAACGCAGAAGTATCGTTATTGAAAAGAGACGAAATAAACTTGAACTTTTGATTGATTGTAATGGACGATTTCAAATTGGTAATCGGCTTTTTATTGAGTTTTTGCGATAACGAAGGCGTGCTATCGCTAAACGCATCATTCAGGCTTTTTTCCATTTCCTTAATCTCTTCGATAGAATCGATGAGGGATATCTGATTTGAAGGAATGATGGAGTTATCGATTCTAAATTCCGCTCTTTCTTCGGTTGCCTCGGAAATGCGAGCTTCCTTTTTTGGATATTCTTCTGCCTCTTTAGTTTCTTCCTCTATGACTTCACTCTTTTCCACTTCAGCGGCTGGCGCTTGTGGTTCCGGCTCGGCTATTTCTGCAGCTTTTTCTTCTGCCACAACATTGGCGGAAGCCGACCCTGCTTGCTCATTGTTATGCTCTTCATCCTGCTTTATAGAGCCCTCAAAAGTTTTGTACTGCAATACGATCATACGTTCGTGCAGCTGCCTCGTAAGCTCTGTCATTTCCATTATTTCATCGGCATGAAGCTCTCCTTTTTCAAGCTTTCGCGAAAGTTCCAAAATTTGCTCTGTAATGGTATTAATCGTCATGTACCTATGGTCTTTAATCATAAAAAACGGTGAAAAGGGCCGAAGCGTATTTTCAGGGTATTTTAATTCCTTAATTTAGCCGTTTGGCAAATCTAATTGATTCTGACCAAAAGCTCTACCCACAAAGGAATTTTAAGTACAATTATGTTTCTCGAAGACACCAGAAGAATAAAACAACGCGGCGAAGGATGGATAGAAGTGGTGTGCGGCTCTATGTTTTCAGGCAAGACAGAAGAACTGCTCCGCCGACTCAACCGGGCAAGGATAGCGAAGCAGAGCATCGAAATTTTTAAGCCTGTTATTGACACGCGTTACGACGAGGAAGATGTAGTGAGCCATGACAAAAATGCCATTCGCAGTACTCCGGTTTCTTCGTCAGAAAAAATATTATTGCTTACTGCAGATGCGGATGTTGTGGGGATTGATGAGGCTCAGTTTTTTGATGACAACCTCCCTAACGTGTGTAATGAGCTTGCCAATCAAGGCATTAGAGTTATTGTTGCAGGTCTCGACATGGATTTTCAGGGAAGACCTTTTGGCCCTATGCCCCACTTAATGGCCATAGCCGAATACGTTACCAAAGTGCACGCTATCTGTGTGAAAACAGGCAAGCTGGCTCAATATTCACATCGTATTTTGGGCGGTGAAAGCACGGTAGAACTTGGAGAGCTTGACAGATATGAGCCTTTAAGCCGGGAAGCGTACATCAAAGCAAGAGAAGCCGAAAAAAAGAAAAACACCAATGCTTAAAAACGGGTATTCAGTAGAAGATTTTAACCGAATAGTTGGAGGAAACTTAACACAGACACCCTCTCAAACCGTCATAAAACACATAGTAACCGATAGCCGGAAGTTTGAGCTGAGAGAAGGCTCAGTATTCTTTGCCATTAAAGGATCGCGCAGCAATGGCCATGACTACCTGGCTGATATGCATAGCAGGGGAGTCAGAATTTTTGTGGTAAATACCGATGAAGTGCTGCCCGAATTGAAAAATGCTACCATCGTATCGGTTAAAAACACGGTTCGTGCCCTTCAGGATTTTGCAGCTTATCACCGTGCTCTGTTCAACTTCCCGGTAGTGGGCATTACCGGCAGCAACGGAAAAACCACCTTAAAAGAATGGGCTTACCAGCTGCTTTTTAGAGATTTTCATGTAATAAGAAGCCCAAAAAGTTATAATTCCCAAATAGGAGTACCCCTTTCCGTTTTGCTAATGGATGAAACGCATGACTTAGCTGTTTTTGAGGCAGGCATTTCCCGGACGGGTGAAATGGATAAGCTCCAAAAAATGATTCAGCCCACAATTGGAATTTTTACCAATGTGGGTCAGGCACATCAGGAAAATTTTGAATCAATTGACTCCAAAATTAAGGAGAAGCTCAAACTCTTCTCAGAGTGCGAAACCCTTATTTACTGCAAGGATCAAGATAAGATAGAGGAGGCAATTTCCATTCACCTCAACCCTGCTCCGTCCAGGTTACTCTCGTGGTCGGCAAAAGGCAAGGCTGCCGATTTAGAAATAGTGCAAACTGACACGGCAAAAAATCGAACCCTGCTTAAAGGAAGGTATAAGAATGTTGAACGCGAAATTCAAATTCCGTTTAACTCGGTTGCTTCCATTGAGAATGCCAGCCACTTGTGGTTGCTCCTGCTAAATCTGGGTGTTTCTGACGAGAAAATTTCAAAGCACTTTGCTGCGCTAACACCTGTGGCCATGCGTTTGGAACAGCTGGATGGAATAAACAGATGCGTATTGATTAACGATGTATATAACTCTGACATCAACTCGCTTACAATAGCTCTCGACTATTTAAAGTTTCAGAGTAAAAATAAGAAGTATACTGCCATTGTGAGTGATATATTACAATCTGGAGAAAATGAGCAGGTGCTTTACCAACGAGTGGCCGAACTGCTTAAATCAAGGTCAATCAATCGGTTTATTGGAATTGGATCTCAACTAAAGCGTCATGCCAAACTCTTTGAAGGCATGGATGCTAGTTTTTTCGATACTACTGCTGCCTTTATGCAGCAAATTAGCACGCGTGACTTTTCTCAGGAAAACATTCTTCTCAAAGGGGCTCGCTCTTTTCAATTTGAGCGCATTGCCGATTTTCTTCAGGAAAAATCGCACGAAACAGTTTTGGAAATTGACTTGACCCGCATGGTGGAAAACCTCAACTATATCAAGTCAACTTTAAATCCGGGTACACGATTGATGGCCATGGTTAAGGCATTTGCTTATGGGGCGGGAAGCTACGATGTGGCCAGAATACTTGAATACAACCGGGTAGACTATCTGGCTGTAGCCTATGCTGATGAAGGGATTTCACTGCGAGAAGACGGGATAACTATGCCAATTATGGTGCTCAACCCAGAGCTTTCGAGCTACGACGCAATGATTCGGTACCGGTTGGAACCTCAACTTTTTAGCTTCCGTACGCTTCAATTTTTTACCGATGCCATAAATTCAACAACAGAATCTACTCCATACCCGGTTCATATTAAGATCAATACCGGCATGAACCGATTGGGTTTCGATCCGAAAGACATACCAAAACTGGCAGATCAACTCAAAGAAATAAATGTACTTGAGGTGAAGTCTGCTTTCTCTCATCTCGCGGGAAGTGATGAAGAAAAATTTGACGCATTGACCTTAGCGCAAATCAGGTCTTTTAAAGAGACAGCTGATGAACTTGAAACTCGGCTCGGCACCCACTTTATGCGTCACATTCTCAACTCGAATGGTATTTTGCGACATCCCGAAGCACAAATGGATATGGTAAGATTGGGATTGGGCTTGTACGGTCTAACCACCAGCCCCGATTATCAGCAAAAGCTGAAACCAGTAAGCAGCCTCAAAACCGTGATTTCTCAAATAAGAGAAGTAGAACCCGGTGAAGGGATTGGCTACAGCCCAAAGCAAAAACTTACGGAAAAAACGAAAATAGCCGTTATACCTGTGGGCTACGCTGATGGGCTTCCACGACTATTGGGTAATGGCGGTGGCAGCGTTTTGATCTCCAATACTCCCGTCCCTTTTGTAGGAAATATTTGTATGGACATGGCGATGGTAAACGTAACAGGTGTAGATTGCGAAGAAGGCGACGAGGTAGAAGTTTTTGGCGATAATCTCGATATTTATGAAATGGCCGAGCACCTTCAGACCATACCTTATGAGGTTCTAACCAATATCTCACAGCGTGTAAAACGCGTATTTATTCAAGACTAGCATTCCAATTGTTTTAAATGATTTACTGGACTTTAGAGCCTGGGACTCTTCAAGACTTTAGCTTTTGCTTTTACAAATTGGTAACTTGACCCACTCTTGCAAAGAAAAAAACCCATGATTAAAATTTCTACGTCTACTTTTCAGTATCTCTCTCTTTATTTCTACTCTGGCTATTCAGCCAAATGGAGCATAAACCAGGGGAGATTCTTGTTCAGTTTACTTCAAATGCTTCGCCTAAAGCGGTTGTTGACGACATAGGACAAAGCTTACGAAACCCGGCCGATTTAGCCCTTGGTGACTTGCTTTCAAAGCCGATGAATATTTATCGTTTGAATTTCAATTCTGAAACTGTTAGTGATGTGAGCTCTTCTTAGAAGATTAAAAGCTAATAAAAGTGTAAGTATCGCACAGTTCAACCATTATGTTTATCCCAGAGAGACTGTTCCAAACGATCCTAACTTAGATCAGCAATGGCACCATGTAAATGATGGAACTACGGGAACGGAAGATGCTGATATCGACAGCGACCTGGCATGGGATATCACTACCGGAGGAACAACATCGCTAGGCGATACGATCGTGGTGTGCATTATAGAAGGAGGAAATTTATTGCACCCTGATTTAATAGAAAATGCATGGTTTAATTATGGGGAGATTCCTGATAATGATATAGACGACGACGCCAATGGTTATATTGATGACTATAGAGGTTGGAACGTAGAATCTGAAGATGATGATGGCATTTATGCTGGAGGTCACGGGACCAATGTGATGGGGATGATAGGTGCCAGGGGCAACAATGAATTTGGTACGGTTGGAGCCAACTGGAACGTTAAAATGATGTCGGTTGCCGGCGAAAATCTTTTCGATGAAGCATCAGTTGTACAGGCATATACCTATCCTTTAATTCAACGACAAATCTTCAATGAAACCAATGGTGCCAGTGGTGCTTTTGTAGTTGCCACAAACGCCTCGTGGGGTATCGATAACGGAAATGTCGACGATGTGCCCATCTGGACAGCGTTCTATGACACGCTTGGCCAATATGGAATTTTGAACTGTGGAGCTACGGCCAATAATAATGTGAATATCGATGTAGTAGGGGATATTCCTACCGCGGCACCAAGTGACTATATGATTAGCGTTACAGCGACTAATTCTAGCGATTTTCGGACTTTTTCAGGGTTTGGTGCTACAACCGTTGATCTAGGTGCTCCGGGCGAAGATGTTTTTACTACGTCTGGTCAAAACGGTACTACCACAACTTCGGGAACATCTTTTGCATCGCCGCTTACTGCAGGAGTAATCGCTCTGCTGTACTCAGTTCCATGCGATGTGTTTCGCTCAAATGGCTCGGGATAATCCACAATTAGGAGCCGATTATGTTAGATATGTTCTTTTTGAAGGAGTAGACCCCGTTGAAAATCTGGAATTCGAAACAGTAACCGGTGGAAGGCTAAATGCTTTTAATAGTCTATCCCTAATGTTGAACAATTGTGCAGGTGACTTTTGTTTGCCTCCATTTGCCTTTAATTCACGAATTGGAAAATGACACGCTATATAATTTTAGCTGGACAATGGCCAGCGATACTAGTGCTACGTTGCGTTTCAGACTTTTAGGAACAGAGGAGTGGACTTATGTCGAAGATATTGAGCGAAACCAATTTCTCAATCGATACGCTCTCTCTTTGTGCAATTATGAATTTGAAATAGCGAGCAATTGTGGAGACTCACTTGAGGAATTGAACTTTCGAATCAAGTATAATTATCGAAACGAAAGGCTGTTGTATCGCTCCCAATACCTACGAGGCTGCAGTTCTCTCTGACAATGAGGTAGGGCCTTAGCTGGGGTGTTGATTTCAATATTCCGAATTATGAGGTGTTTTATCGTGTAGAAGGTACTGCGGAATGGGTGTTTGACGGCACCTCGACGTTCAGGAGAATACATAATCAATGGTTTGGATTCGTGTACGTTCTATGAAGTTTTGATTAAACCGAGTTGCGTGACAGGATTTGATGTTGCCTCGGATATTACGCTAAGAACCACTAGGCTGCGGAAATTGCATTGATCTCACGTACTGCGAAGCTTTCGGAGAAAACAGCAGCGACGAGTATATCGACATTGTAGAAATTGGTGATTACATCAATGAATCAGGAAGTAATGGAGGCCTTGGCTCTTTTTGAAGATCAGGATATCGTTCTTGTACAAGGAGGAGAATACCCAACTACTCTCACTCCGGGGTTTACAGGACAGTCGTATTCTGAATATTTCAAGTTATGGGTAGATCTTGACCAGGATGGAACTTTTAGCGATGAAGAGCTTCTTTTAGAATCAGAGGACGGTTCTTCTGATCCTGTAGCCGGAAGCATCATAATTCCTGAAAATGCACTTGCTGGGAAATACGCGAATGCGGGTTGCCATGAAATACGTAGGTGGTTTTGGCTCTAGTCCACCGCTGGCCTGCGGTACTTATACCTATGGAGAAATAGAGGACTACTGCGTTACAATTGCCATACCAACTGGGATAGAAGGTGCTTTTCCTGATGATTTATTTGAAATATACCCTAACCCGACGAAAGATTCCTTTGCGATCAACATCAATTCAAAGAATATTCCCAATTCAGTTTATATTTTGAAACTCGTTGATATTACAGGAAAATCAATCTTTGAAACTTCGGTAAATTCAGGAATCAATCAGGTTACTCCTAATGTTTCGGCCGGTGTTTACCTGGTTCAATTGGTTACCCTTTCGGGAGAAATAGCAAGGACAGAGAGAATTGCAATTTCAGAATAATTAGCAGAAGCAGGAATACGCACCTTCTAGAATGAAGGTTTTAGTTGAGTTTCTCAGATGCTATGCCGGGAGGCGGTTTGCAAAGGAGAGCAAAGAAAAAGGAGAAGAAAGTCACTCCCGCCTGAGTCTCTAATGTGTCTTCAGTAAGGCATGCTATAAATCCTATTAGCAGGAATGCTACCGTGAGAAAATGCTTTCGGTACATTCGAAATGAGTACGCAAAGAGATAGAGATAGTAGCCAAACCCAACAATTCCGAAAGTCACGAAAAAAGTAAGAAACTGGTTATGTGCTCTAAGCCAATAGCGCTCAGCCAGCCCTTGATTAATTTCCTGATGCATTAATCTAAACTCGTTTTTTACATCGCCAGTTCCAACTCCGAGCAACCAGTTATCCCGAATAATTTCAAAGGCTGTATTCCAATAAATAATGCGCTGGAAGAAAGACAAACCTGAGACATCACCGGTAGCATTGAAAACATGAAGACCAAACATAAATGTATGAAACCGCAGTTTCAAACCGGAGTCATTGGCGTAGATTTCATTTGGATATCCGTTTTCGATATTCTCTACATCCTCATTGCTTAAAGCCATTACACCTTCATAATCTTTGCGCAAACCTTTTGAAGTGAGGTAGCGCATCAAAGTAAAGTTCAAGCTTACATCTACGGTATCAGCTGCCATAGGCATAGAGCTCCGTATGTTCCAGGCTTCGATCATTTCATCATTAGCAAAATAATCATATGTTCTGTTCCCATTTTCAACCAACCCCACTTCGGGGAAAATTTGATAATCATTGCCTCTTGCCGTTTTCTGATCCAGAGGTTCCCCGTCGTCAGCGACAGTAAAATAGGAATTGTAATAGTTTACAGAATAGACCATTCCAATACAGAGTATTATCGTACAAACGGCCCCAAGAAGTATCGCAATACTGCGCTGGGCTTTTCGAAAGGCAAATAGAAGTGCAAATGCACAGAGCAAAATAAGGAGAATAGCCATTCCCGTGGCTGATTGCAAAACGTTAAAAAATAGGACCGTATTAATAAGTACCGCCACAGCATAAATTTTCCAGGCAGGAGACAATTCATTCCAAAAATACACCACCCCCATCACCTGCATTATCATCAATAGACTAAGCCTGATATGAGATATTCCCTGCACTATTTCGCGGTAATCCTGAATATTTGGTGGCAGGTTAGCGTAGCGAAAGTAAGCGAGAATTGTAGCGAGCCAAATACCTAATGAGAGGCTGAGAAAGATTAATTTTAGTTGTTTTCTGTCAATTGAGATGCTTCCAATAACCAATGCTAGAAATAAGAGCGGTAGCTTAATGCGAATGTCTTTAAAAGCGTAATCAAAATCGCTCGTATTAAACAACCAAATAATATGAAATACAAAGAGGCCCGCGAGAAGAATTGCCGCCTTATTATTTTTGAATTCCCTTAAACCTTGTTTGACCCCAGGGTTGATAAGCCACATTAGAAACAGGAGAATCATCCCGATACTCATCAATAAGTTCAGGTTTGGCATTCCGAATGCCAAAAAACACAGTATAAAAGTATAAACCCTTTTGGTGGCGGTTCCGGAGAGTTTCTGCAAGGCCAGTGATTCTTAATTAAGCTTATTACCCTTTTACTAAACGGGCTTTAAGATGGCTTGGTATTCAGACGTGTCCTTTAATACTCTTTTTGCCTCATCGATAGCGATATCTGCTGCTAAAGACGACTCAATTCTACCTCTCTGATAGTAGTAGCGTGAGACAATTTCATTTACAAGAATCTCTTCTATATCGTCTTTAAAGGTGATTAGATCCTGATTCTTATTTGATTTCAAGGCATTTTCAAGAGAAGTGAACTGTTCTTCAGCCATTCCCCAATATTTCTCTTGCTTAGCTATTCTCTGAAGCTCTTCGAGTTCTTTTTCCGTATCAGTAGTGTAGCTATAATTCTTATCTTCCAGATAAGCCATAAACTCCTCATACTCGGCATCTGTAAGCTCAAACTCATCGGCAGCATCGATTTCAGTGTGTTCTGCGGCGTATTTACTCGCGTATTTGAAGAAGAGGTTTTCTGACAGCAAACTTCCCAAAATATGCGGGAACTCTGTTTTTTCGATAACAATGTCGGGATCTATTCCTCTGCCATCCATTACTTTTCTTCCGTTCTTGGTTTCAAACACTTTTAGCAATGAATCGGGAACTTCCTCCGCTTTTCCGTTATCGTTTTTATGCGAGTAATCAAGTTTTTGAATGCATCGGCCGCTGGGAATATAATACTTAGCTACAGTAAGCTTAAGCTTGCTATTGTACTGCAAGTCGCGTGTTTGCTGAACAAGACCTTTGCCATAGGTTCTGTTTCCTATTACAACACCTCTGTCCAGATCCTGAATGGTACCAGAAACAATTTCTGAGGCTGACGCACTTCCCTGATCAACCAGGATAACGAGTGGAATATCCAAATCTACAGGCTCATTCAGAGTAACGTGTTTTCTATCCCATTCTTCGATCTTACCTTTCGTGCTCACTACTTCTTGTCCTCTTGGCACAAAAATATTTACAATATTAACCGCCTCACGAAGCAAACCTCCTCCGTTCCCACGCAGGTCAAAAACCAGCTCTGTCATTCCTTGTTTGTCGCGAAGGTCAATAAAGGCGTCTTTAACTTCCTGACTTGCGGTTTGGGTAAAGCTTGTAAGCCTTATATAACCCACATTTTCATCGATCATTCCATAATAAGGTACATCCGGAATTTTGATTTCTTCTCTTTTAAGTTTTACCTTTTTAATCTCACCAAAGCGCTCAAAAGTTACTTCAAGTTCTGTTCCTGATTGGCCCTTCAAAAGCTTACTAATTTCCTCCTGATCTTTTCCTTCTATTTCTACTCCATCAATCATAAGAAGCTTATCGCCGGCTTTCAGCCCTGACTTAAAAGCAGGAAACCCTTCGTATGGCTCTGATATATAAACATTTCCATCTACTGATCTTATTAAGCTC
This sequence comes from uncultured Cryomorphaceae bacterium, assembly GCA_963748925.1. GTDB lineage: Bacteria > Bacteroidota > Bacteroidia > Flavobacteriales_D > Cryomorphaceae > Cryomorpha. The sequence continues at coordinate 48,738 of CAVVKG010000009.1, forward strand.
CCGATGCCTCCATATTGCCCGGTAGTCATGAACCGATAATCTTCGATATTACTTTCCGTGATATAAGTAGTGTAAGGATCCAGCGATTCGAGCATGGCATCGATACCGGTTTTCATCATTTCACCGGGTTGAACGTCATCTACATAAAATACATTGAGTTCTCGATACAGGGTAGCGAAAATTTCGAGGTTTTTGGATATTTCAAAGAAGTTATCCTTTGCTGAAGTAGCAAAAATTCCAACTCCTGCGGTAGCTGCTAAACCACCTATGATGAGCATTTTCTTTAGCCTTGTTTTCATGTATTTATTTATTGGAAGGAGTTAAAAGTACAATTATCAACGGGTTCAAAACGATTTAATACGCCAATCTATGTGCCATGTGCGGTTAATTCTTGTTAATCAAGTGTTCAGCTCTATCCACATTTTTGCCATAGCTTGATTAAACTGCTTTTCCAGGATTGAATACTCTGCCTTGGGTTCTCCCGAATAAATCAAGGCAATAAGCAAAGTACGATTCTGGTTTATTTCAGATTCGTTTTCAGGTGTTCTGTTAAGCCGGTAAATTTCACGAAGTTGGCGTTTCAACTTGTTTCTGTCAACAGCCCTCTTTACGCGTTTCTTAGGAACTACAATAAGCACCTTCTTGCGCGGCTCATTTTCTATGCTTTCGCGGAAAGCGAAACGCAAAATGATCGAACCCTTACGCAGAGATTTAGATTTTCCAAAGAGGAAGTCAATATCTCCTTTATTGCAAATACGTTCAGATTTGGGAAACCGAAAGGTAGACATATTGTACAGATGCAAAAAAAGGCAGCTACACGAGCTGCCTTTTCAAAGATGGGAAAAAAAGTTTACTTATTCTTCTTTATGTAGCTTTCAATAGCCATTGACATTGATGGTAAGCCCGGAGTCGGTGCATGCACATCAATATTCAACCCTGCATTCTTGACTGCATCTGCCGTAGTAGATCCAAAAGCCGCAATTCGCGTCTCGTTTTGCTTGAAATCAGGAAAGTTCTTAAAAAGAGACTCTATTCCTGAAGGGCTAAAAAATACGAGCATATCATAATTTACATCAGCAAGATCTGACAAATCGCTGCAGACCGTTTGATAAAAAACCGACTTTGAATAGCGAATATTGTGCTTATCAAGCAAGTCTGTAATGTTACGCTTATGAATATCGCTACAAGGCAATAAGTATTTCTCGTTTTTATGTTTTTTGATCACATCCAACAAATCCTGAAAACTCTGCTTCCCGTGAAAAATCTTGCGCTTGCGGTATACCACATACTTTTGCAAGTAATAAGCGGTAGACTCAGACAAACAGAAGTATTTCATAGTATCCGGAACGTTGATGCGCATCTCTTCACACATCCTGAAAAAGTGATCTACTGCATTTCTGCTCGTCAGTATCACCGCAGTGTGTTCTAAAATACTCACTCGCTCCTGGCGAAATTCTTTCGCAGGAACTCCTTCAACATGAATAAATGAACGGAAATCAATCTTTAGCTTGTACTTTGCTGCAAGGTCAAAGTAAGGAGATTTCTCTGTGGATGGTTTAGGTTGTGAAATCAAAATGGATTTGATCTTTTCAGCCATAAGGATTCTTTGCTTTATTAAGGTTTTTCTATCTTACGCTATCTCGGTGCTAAACAGTTTCCAAACAACAAGAAAAGGTAGAATTTCGAGGGTGCAAAGGTACAAAATAATATACACACGAGAAACAGGGTAGGACAAACTCATTCTTAGGCCTTGAACCAATCTGAAAAGAAGAAAAAGTGCAAACAAGATTCCGACTATTGAAAAGAGCAAATTTACCCGTCCGGTATTGATAAAGCTCACCGCTATTGCAAATGGTAAAAAGAGTACTCCTATGCCTTTATTAACCAAAAAAACTTCAAACAGATATTCCTTTAACAAGCCAGGATCGTGCAATATTCGTCGCATAAATGTCGCAGTAAGCAGTTTAAATAAATAAGCACCGGCTATAATTCCAACGATAATCACATAGCGCTGCCAGCCTTCAAAGTTGCCTACATTCCAATTATAGAACTTTGCCGCATTAAAGATGATCAGTCCGCTTACAAGCGTAAAATTGAGAAATAACAATACAGACACGCGGTGCGAGAACACCAATTCTTCGCGCATTACCTGTCTCAATATTTGAATTCGCACCAGGCTGCTAAAAAGCCTGTAAAGCCTCCGCGTGTAGGCCACACGCACATATGCCACAATAGCCAGGATGGTGAAGAATGCAAATAGCATCCAATACTCGTATAGATTTGGCGAATTCCTCAGCTCAGGAATCAGATCGCCAACGGTGTTTATTTGCAATATGGTATGCACGGTGCGAATATCGTATAAATGAATCGGATTTATGCAGTCCTTAATAACCGATGTCAAATACTATTTATGATCATGAATGCCCATTAAGCTTTCAACCCGGTAACTTAATCATCCACAGTTTCTGTAAATTATAGGAACGGTGAACTACTCCAGCAAATGAAAGATTCCAAGGAGATAAAAAACTTCTAAGCTTCCTCAGCGTTAGAAATAAGTGATATCCTCTTTTTTAACTTGAATAAAGAACCAAGATTCTAGATTTCCAGAGAATAATCAAACTCTGGTTCGTAACTTTGCACCCGAAAAATTAACACTATGCGTACAGATCAATATCAAGGACACGACTATTTCGACATGGATGATTTGCTTAGCGATGAGCATAAGCTGGTGAGAGAGACCGCCCGGGCATGGGTAAAGAAAGAAATGTCGCCTATTATTGAAGAGTATTTTGAAAAAGGAACTTTCCCTCGCCAGGTAATTCCGGGTATGGCAGATATTGGTGCCTTTGGTCCATATATCCCGGAGGAATACGGTGGAGCAGGACTCGATCAGATTTCTTACGGAATTATAATGCAAGAGCTTGAGCGATGCGATAGCGGTTTGCGATCTACTTCTTCTGTTCAGAGCTCACTTGTGATGTATCCCATCTGGAAATACGGAAACGAGGAGCAACGCAAGAAGTACCTTCCAAAACTGGCCACGGGTGAATTTATTGGTTCTTTCGGACTTACCGAGCCTGATCATGGTTCAAATCCGGGAGGAATGACCACAAACTTCAAAGATGCCGGTGATCATTACGTGTTGAATGGCGCTAAAATGTGGATTTCAAACTCTCCATTTTGCGATATAGCTGTAGTTTGGGCTAAGAATGAAGAGGGAAGAATCCACGGACTTATTGTAGAGCGTGGAATGGAAGGGTTTACAACACCTGAAACCCATGGTAAATGGAGTCTTCGTGCCAGCAATACCGGTGAACTTGTTTTCGATAATGTAAAGGTTCCTAAAGAAAATCTCCTTCCCAATAAATCCGGTCTTGGCGCACCACTTGGTTGTCTTGACAGTGCCCGCTACGGAATAGCATGGGGAGCAATAGGCGCTGCACTAGATTGCTATGACTCTGCTTTGCGTTACTCAAAAGAACGCACCCAATTTGGAAGACCAATCGCTGGGTTTCAGCTACAGCAAAAGAAACTTGCCGAGATGATTACCGAAATTACCAAAGCCCAGCTGCTTACTTTCCGCCTTGGCCAATTGCGAAATGAAGGTCGCGCAACAAGCGCACAAATCTCAATGGCAAAGCGTAATAACGTAGACATGGCTCTAAACATAGCGCGCGAAGCGCGCCAGATCCACGGTGCTATGGGTATCACAAATGAGTACCCCATTATGCGCCACATGATGAACCTGGAATCGGTAATTACGTACGAAGGAACGCATGATGTTCACCTTTTGATTACCGGATTGGATATTACCGGTGAGAATGCTTTTACCTAATAAGCTGCAAGCTTTTTAAAGCAGGACTTTATTCATATTAAAGCGCGGATTTTCAAATGAAAATCCGCGCTTTTTTTATGTTTTTTACATCTGGGCTTCAATTTTTTCCATCACCTGCAGCTTTGATTCAATAATTCTATTTCTGTAAATAACTTTAGTGCAAATAAAATCTACAAGAATAGCACACTATTTCTTTGACTATAGGAGTCAAATTAATTGAAAAGTGAATTTTCATTGTAAATAGGCTTTTTTTAGTATTTTCGTTCGTGAAAAGTAAATATTGCTGAGGCATAATCAGCATGTTGTTGTTGCCTCATTTACCGGTAATTATTTTATACACAATAGAATCAAGCAGAAAAACATATAGAGTGAACTTAATTTGCAAAACCCTGCTGTTAACTGGCTTTTTGGCAATTCCATTTTTAGGTAATTCACAGTTTTCCTATTACGGGGTAGGAGTAGCCTTAAGATCTACAACATTTCACAAACCCGAGATTTCTCCAGGGGAAAAAACGAAAACTAAAACCACAGTCTTTCAGGTAAATGGATTGTACAGACCCTTGAGATTTTTGGGCCTTGGAGCAACTCTCAGCATTCCAATAAAACAGTCATCCACCTTTTCATTCTCAGATGCAGAAACGAATACTAGAAATCCTTTTGAAGAATTTGGCATGTCCGGCGACTATAGCTCAAACGATAATTCTGCATTCATACCAGAAACTTTTGACTATACAATAGAACAATCGATATCTGTAACCCTCAAGACAAGATTATACGCGTTTATAAAGAGTGGTTTATATTTTGACCTGCGCTTTTCTATAATGTCCTTAACTGAGAGTTTAGTTATCGAAAGGGACTTGCAAGAGGGTGTTCCTCCAATCGATATTAATCAGGTAGAAAAAATTGGTTTATTTATACCAGGTTTCGGAGTTGGACTTCAAGAGAACATTGGTAAACGTCTCTATATTGATTTTAGTGCCAATTTCGACTTTATGAATATAAAGAATAAAGGTTTTTCTGAAAAAGTTGTCTACAATGGTTCGAATACTGAGCTGTACACAGTAATTTTTGAAGATCAAATAAGTGGTAGCAAAAGTTCAACCGTATTACAAATTTCTTTAGGCTATACTTTTTAATCGTTTCTAAAACAGTCTGCAGAAACACAGTTTTTCCTTATGAACCAATGGCTTTAATTAATAATACTTACGATTACATAAAGTCCATCACTCTAACACAGAGCTAATACGAACGTTTTATACGACTAAGTATTAACCCTGTTTTTAATAATTAATATGAACAAATTAGTACTCTTCCTTGTAACCGCTCTACTCAGTATTACTTTGAATGCACAATATCACTATGAAATTTATTCGCTTCCCGATGGTGCGGAGGTTAATATGAACGGAGATCAAAAATGTACTACTCCCTGTAGGGTTAAATTTTATTGGAAAGACAATGTTAATGACAAAATAGTGTTTACGGTAACGGCCCCAGGAAGAGAAACTTGGAGCGATACTTTATATAAGAAGCCGTTTACTTTTGATTTTCAAAAAGCAGTCACACTAAAACACGAACTTACCCAGAACAAATTAGACTCAGTAACTCCAGTCATCGGGTTTGATAAGTTACTCACAGATTTTGAAGAAGGAACAAACATTGGCGCATACCAAAAAAGCAAATCTGAAATTCAGCCCATTAAATGGGATTCAAGATATAAAATTCGTGAAAATCCATTGATTGAAAAATTTTATCAAGTACTAACTGATGAGGGATTCCAAACTCCATTTAATGGAAAAGAGGTTCTTTTTACAGACGATGAAGACAAAATTCGCCTTCCTCGCTACCTGGTTGGAGCTGAGATTACAAAATTTAATATAAATCTATTACTCGATAAAGGACTGGATGGAGACGACGAGATAAAAGGAACTACGGTTATGGATATTAACTGGAAAGTACTTGATAAAAAGACGAATAGGGTAGTTCTTACACATTCTAATAAGAATGAAGCGCATTACCGACTCTCACGTTTTAATAAATACCCTGATAATTTAATGGTCTTTGAAGAAGCGTTATATGAATTTCTTCGAAACAGTGCTTTTAATGAATTGCTGAACAATTCTGAAGTAAGTATTGATTATGCTATGACCAGCGACAGTTCCAGCAATGAACAACGCATCATTACCAATCCTGTAATTCCGGACTTTGAAAGGCTAAGCGACATGATTAAGTTTGCCAATCCCGCTTGTGTGACAATCATAACAGATGGCGGTTTTGGAAGTGGTGTAGTAATCAATAGTGAGGGCTATGTTCTTTCTGCTTACCATGTTGTAGAAGGTGTAAACCAGATAGATGTAAAATTCTCAAACGGGCTTACGCTTAATGCAGACATAATAGCCTACGACAGCACAAATGACATCGTGATGCTCGACATAAATGGATCAGGATTTCCGGCTTTACCTGTTTCGACCGCTAAAGATGTACCATTGGGTGAAGAAGTAATCACCATTGGAACCCCGGCAAGTATTGACCTTGGCCAAAGCATAGCGAAAGGATTAGTAAGCGGTAAGCGATTAATAGAGGATAGGGTATATTTACAGGCAGATATAGCGGTAAGCCCCGGAAATAGTGGTGGTCCTTTGCTTAACGCAAAAGGCGAAATAGTTGGAATAGTGCAAAGCAAAATTGTGACAGAAGGTGTAGAAGGAATTGGGTTTGCATTGCCAATGGATAAAGCTTTGGAGATGCTTAACCTGAAGGTTAATCAGAATTAAAGGTTTTACAAATTAGACCAATGGGATTGTCATTTGAAATTTTCAATAAGTGGCTGACCCCGAGATTATAAACTGAAAACATTGCGTGATATCATCATTCTAAATCAAACGAATCAATTTACCTTTTAACTTGTGAATGATGTTCACAAATAGCTCTCCAAATCCACTCTTCTGCCGGGATGTTCAGCACAAATTATATTCAAAACTCCGTGCCTCTCTAAGGCTGTTTCTGTGGTTTTTCCAATGGCTACTACTACCTGATTTTCATCCAATTCATGCAAATCCAGATAGGCATCTGCATTGCTCGGAGAAGTAAAAATCAAATAGTCTGCTTTGATCTTAGACAATCGATTTGGAAGGAACATTCTGATAAAACTCCCATTCTACAAGCTGACTTTCAGGCACGATTCCCTGCATCCGCTTCAAGCTCTTGTCGCTGCAAGCCATTATCACTTTTTCGGTAGCCGGAAGCCGTTCGGCGAATTCATTAATTCCTTCCCTGGGATCTGTACTTTTTGGAGAAAACGATATTTCCCAACCCAGTTCTTCTATTGCGCGAGCAGTTCCTGGGCCGATGACACCAATTTTAAAAACACTCGCATCGAATTTTATCTGCAAATAGATCCACCCCCGAAGGCGATAAAAAGAATATCCAATCGGCTCTTGGAAGGGTTAAATCGTCTTTTAGCTGAAGAGAAATACAAGACCGTTTCTCAATAGAAATTTGGAGCTTCTGCTCAAGTGCTGTGAAGAAATCACCGAGGTAATCGCGGCTGAGAAAAAGTTTTAGGCGGGAATTTTTTTTTTGAGTTCGGCAAATGCCTTCTGAGCCAAACCTTCTGTCGTTTCGGCTTTCAGAAATACCTGCGATGGCATCTCACCATATTTTGGAGCCATGATGGCACGCAACTCTATTCCTTCGTCCGTTTCTATGCAGTACGCTCCAAGGGGCATTTGGCAACCTCCGTGAAACAGGTTAAGCACCTTTCTCTCTGTGGCGACTATATTGGCAATTTTAGGATTGTGAAGGGCTTTTAATATCTACTGCAAGCTCTGTGTCAGAAGATCTGATTTGACAAGCCAAAGCTCCTTGAGCAGGTGCCGGAATAAACTCTCTTGGATCAAATTCGAATTCATCTAAATCACTTACGTCCAGGTTGAGTCGGTCGAGTCCGGCTTTCGCTAAAACAATGGCGTCAAAATTTCCATCGCGTAGCTTTTGAACGCGGGTAGGTACGTTTCCACGAATATCGTCAATCTCTAAATCAGGTCGGTGAAGGGTAAGCTGCATCTTGCGACGAGCACTTGATGTACCCACCTTGATGTTTTTCTTTAAAGTCCACCGCTCATTTGTATCGCTAAAACCTTTACGAATTAGCAGGATATCAGCCGGGTTGGCGCGATTGAGAATAGCAGAAATGCTCAAGTTGTCGGGCTGATTCGTCTCCAAATCCTTGAAAGAATGAACAGCCAAGTCTACTTTATTTTCAAGTAAAGCAGTTTCAAGCTCTTTTGTGAAAAAGCCCTTGCCTTCCATCTTATCAAAACTCAGGTGCTGAATAATATCACCTTGTGTTTTAATGATTTGAATGCGGACTATTTGTCCTTCTTTCTCTAGTAAATCTTTGATATAATTTGCCTGCCAAAGGGCGAGATCGCTACCACGCGAACCAATTACAATTTCAGAATTTCTCACTTCGACTTATTCAACATGACTTCCTTAGCCATTTTCATGGGAACGGAAATATATTTCTTCTCCATATAGGCTATCACCTTGTCAAGCACTTCGCGCGACTCGGGATTTAGACCACTCAGCTCTTTGGCATAAACGGTGCCTAATGCAGTATCTCTAATTTCTTTAACTTTTTCAGGAATTTGACGCATGGCCAGCTCCACTTCGCGATCGCGATACATATCGTGGAATTCCATCAGCTTGGTGTCAATAATTACTTCGCAATTTTTAATCTCAAGAGAACGCTCTGCCAGATTTTTATCGGCTACTTCCTTAAGCATTGCTATATCGATATACTTCAGGCTCGAACCGGCATTTGTTAAGACGCTGCTCGCTACATCACCAGGAATGGCGAGGTCGATAATGACTTTTCTGGATATTTCGCCTTGAGCAAGCTTTTCAAAAATGGCTTCGGTAAGAATCGGCTCGCCTGAAGAGGTGCAGGTAATACAAATATCAAATCCGGTATTGTGATTTGGCAAATCAGTTAAAGCTGAAGCTTTCGCACCAACTTCTTTGGCCAAAACCACAGCTTTATCAAGCGATCTATTGTAAATATGAATGTTCTTATAACCGTGCTTGGCCAAAAAGCGAATCATCGCCCTATTGGTTTTTCCGGCTCCGATCATCACAATGCGGCTATCATCTGGCATATTCAAATCACGCAGGCGATGAAATCCAAGCGACACCACAGAAACTGGCTTTTTGAAAATAGCTGTTTCGGTGAAAATAAGCTTAGCTGTTTCGATCGTCTTGCGAATCAATAGTCTGATGAAATCTCCGGTAAGACCAATTTTATGACAGTCTTCGTAAGATTTACGCACCTGAGTGATGATTTCACGCTCGCCAATAACCATAGAATCCAGGGAAGCGCTTACGCGGAATAGGTGTTTTACTCCATCATCGGCAAAGTGAACCTCAGCACCCTCAGCAATACGATTGAAATCATCTTCTGATAAATTCAATTCCATAGCCGAAACAATGTCGCTTGCATCTATTTGATTTCCGCGGCTTTGAACCACAAAAAACTCTACCCTGTTGCAGGTAGAAAGATACATAAGCTCATCCAGCTTAAGGCTTGCCTTTAGCTTTGTGAGTTTTTCTTCGATAAAATCGGGATCAATATGAAACTTACCCACCATCTCCAATGGAAGAACTTTGTGTGTAAAGGCAAAAACGGAAAATCTTCTTAAAGCCTGAGTAATCATATCAACTGCAAATTTCTTAATCGAGGGCTGATCTTGTGTCATGGAATTGTCAGGGGCTCTTATTTAGAAGTCTTTTAAATAAAGACCTTCTGACCCTCGATTAAGTAGAGCCATTCTAAAGGGAAACTCAAAAAAACGCTCCCTTGAAAATTCAAAGGAGCGCTTGATATTCGTTATAAGATCAAGTGATTTTTTCACACTCGTCTTAAAGCTTTCCGTATTTTAAGAACCACACATTTCACAGTCAGGACCATTCTCAATTGAGCAGGCCTGAGCTGCAGCGAGTTCTTCTTCGGTGGTTATAACTTCCTGTGGTGCAGAAACTTTAGCCTTATCTATTGTAAACTTAATAGCTTCAACAGCAGCCTTGGTACGCAGGTAATACATTCCTGTTTTCAAGCCTTTTTTCCATCCATAAAAATGCATAGAAGTAAGCTTCGCAAAATTGGCATTCTCAAGGAAAATATTGAGCGACTGCGACTGGCAAATAAATGCACCACGATCGGCAGCCATATCCAAAATGGTTTTCTGGCTTATCTCCCAAGCTGTTTTGTAAAGCTCTTTCAAGTTTTCAGGAATTTCAGGGATATTCTGTACAGATCCATTTGCTGACATCAGTTTTTGACGCAAGTCATCATTCCAGATTCCAAGTTTTACCAGGTCGCGTAGCAGGTGCTTGTTTACTACAACAAACTCTCCTGAAAGTACGCGTCGCGTGTAAATATTCGCTGTGTAAGGCTCAAAACACTCATTGTTTCCGAGAATTTGAGCAGTACTCGCTGTTGGCATAGGCGCAAGCAACAATGAGTTACGCACTCCATGTTTCAGTATTTCTTCGCGCAATACATCCCACTCCCATCTGCTTGATGGTTTTACATTCCACATGTCAAACTGGAATATACCCTGGCTAATTGGCGAACCTTCATACGTTTTGTAAGGCCCGTCAACTTTCGCCAAATCCTTACTGGCGGTAAGCCCGGCATAGTAAATCGTTTCAAAAATCTCGGCATTCAATTTGCGCGCTTCATCACTTTCAAATGGAAGACGAAGAAGAACGAATGTATCTGCAAGCCCTTGAACTCCCATCCCAACAGGGCGGTGACGCATGTTGCTGTTGCGCGCTTCAGGAGTTGGGTAGAAATTCTCGTCAATTACACGGTTCAGGTTTTTAGTTACCTGATATGAAATTTCGAAAAGTTTGTCGTGATCAAATTTTCCATTTTTCACAAATTTCGGGAGAGCAATAGAAGCCAGATTACAAACCGCTACTTCATCAGGAGCAGTGTATTCAATAATCTCAGTACACAAGTTTGAAGACTTGATTACACCCAGATTTTTCTGATTTGATTTTGAATTGGCAGCATCCTTGTAAAGCATGTAAGGCGTACCAGTTTCTATTTGCGATTCCATTACTTTAAACCAAAGCTCTTGAGCCTTAATTGTTTTTCGACCTTTACCTTCTTTCTCATATTTGGTGTAGAGCTTTTCAAACTCTTCTCCATACGTATCAGAAAGTCCCGGACATTCGTGAGGACACATCAATGTCCACTCACCGTTTTCTTCCACACGTTTCATGAAAAGATCCGGAATCCAAAGAGCGTAGAACAAATCGCGTGCACGCATTTCTTCCTTACCGTGGTTTTTACGAAGCTCCATAAAGTCGAAAATGTCAGCATGCCATGGCTCAACGTAAATTGCAAAAGAACCTTTACGTTTTCCTCCACCCTGATCTACATAACGCGCTGTATCGTTAAATACACGAAGCATTGGAACAATACCATTTGAGGTACCATTCGTACCGCGGATGTACGAACCTTTAGCACGAATATCGTGAATTGACAAACCTATACCTCCTGCGCTTTGAGAGATTTGAGCACACTGCTTTAGTGTATCGTAAATTCCCGAAATGCTATCTTCCTTCATAGTAAGCAAGAAGCATGACGACATTTGCGGCTTAGGAGTACCTGAGTTGAAAAGAGTAGGTGTAGCATGTGTAAACCACCCTTCACTCATCTTGTTGTAAGTCTCAATAGCCGACTGAATATCTTCTTTGTGAATACCCACAGAAACGCGCATCAGCATGTGCTGCGGTCTCTCAGCAACTTCACCAAGAATGCGTAAAAGGTAAGAACGCTCAAGTGTTTTAAACCCAAAATAGTCGTAGCTGAAGTCACGGTCGTAGATGATTGTAGAGTCAAGCAGCTCTGCATTTTTCTGAATGATGTCGTAAACTTCATCCGAAAGAAGCGCTGCGGGCTCATTGGTTTTTGGATCTACATACTCATACAGAATCTTCATCGTATCCGAAAAAGACTTCTCTGTGTTCTTGTGCAAATTGCTCACTGCAATCCTACTTGCAAGAAGCGCATAGTCAGGATGTTTCACAGTGTGCGTTGCGGCAACTTCTGCAGCCAGGTTATCCAGTTCTGAAGTAGTTACACCTTCGTAGATTCCATTAATCACCTTCTTTGCAATCTCAATAGGATCTACCGCAGGGTTAAGCCCGTAGCAGAGTTTCTTGATTCGTGCAGTGATTTTATCAAATTTGACCACTTCCTTGCGGCCATCGCGCTTTAGTACGTACGACATAGGTTAATTGGTGTTGGGTAAATTGGTGAGTATATAATATTGTAAAAGAGTAATCTTAAATTATTATGTCTGAGATAGAAAGCTTGAGAGCTAGGCGGGCGCAGTTTTGAAAATCAAGGAGTTCCGCCTTCGGAATGACTGTTTTCAAAACAAGTGCAACGACGCTATCAGGCTTTATAGCCGGACATTAAAAATCAGCATCCATAGTGAAACTCTTATCTCCGCTAGTCTCACTCGTAAGACCGGCTTTTTGATAATCGCCTACTTTCACTTCAAAGAAATTTGATTTGCCTGCGAGGCCTATCATTTCCATAAAGTCAAATGGATTTGTAGCATTGTAAACTTTCTCGTTTCCAAGCTCAACAAGAAGTCTATCAGCCACAAATTCAATGTATTGCTGCATCAATTCTGCGTTCATTCCAATCAATTTTACCGGAAGGGAATCTGTAACAAATTCTTTTTCAATATCAACCGCATCTGTGATGATTTTCTGAACTTTCTCCTTAGACAGCTTGTGTTTAAGGTGCTCGTTATAAAGCAGACAGGCAAAATCACAGTGCAGTCCTTCATCGCGGGAAATAAGTTGGTTTGAGAAGCTCAGTCCGGGCATCAAGCCACGCTTCTTCAACCAGAATATCGCACAGAAAGATCCTGAAAAGAAGATTCCCTCTACTGCTGCAAAAGCTACCAATCGCTCGGCAAAGCTTCCGTTATCAATCCAGTTTAGTGCCCAGTCTGCCTTTTTCTTCACACAATCAAGCGTTTCAATTGCATTAAAGAGCATGTCTTTCTCTGAGCTGTCTTTGATGTAGGTATCGATAAGAAGCGAATAGGTCTCAGAGTGGATATTCTCCATCATAACCTGAAATCCGTAGAAAAACTTGGCTTCGGTATATTGAACTTCTGAAAGAAAATTTTCTGCAAGGTTTTCGTTTACTATTCCGTCGCTTGCGGCAAAAAAGGCAAGTACATATTTAATAAAGTGACGCTCATCATCGTTCAGCTTATTTGCCCAGTGAGCTAAATCCGGCTCAAGATCGATTTCTTCCGCTGTCCAAAAAGAAGCTGCCGCCTGTTTATAGAATTTCCAAATATCGTCATGAACGATTGGGAAAAGCACAAAACGGTCTTTGTTCTCTGCCAAAATAGGCTCCAAACTATTGGTGTTTTCAGTGGTTTCTTCGTGGATTGCTGTATCCGAATTTTTAGGGGTCACTTCTGCCATGATAAAATTCTTGTTTTTTATCTTTTTGTTAATTAAACTGTACTTACTTGCTGATTTAATGCCACTTACACGAGTGGATCGACTTTAGCAACCGGTATATCAGAAAGTTTTTCTGCGGTATTATATGCTTCTGCCGACAACAAAAATTGCAAAAAAGGTTACGCTTATCAAATGGTTTCTATCCACATTCGACCTAAGTTTTCAACACGGACTTTTTTTGTCGATCACTTTCTGAGTGTTAACGCTCACTTGCGTTTAAAATTGGATCGGGAAAACTTTAGATCATCTTTTGAAACCCAAAATTTGTGGCATAGTTTTATTTTATGCAAGGGATAAATGCTTGCTTTTTTATCTACTTCACCTATGCTTTCTGCAGTAATATGTTACGGATCTAAGGTCAGTACGATGATCGGTGTGAAAATCACATCTTGAAATCGGCAAAACGCAGGCGTTTTTAAACACATTAGGTCAAAACTAAAAGAGCCCGACATAAAAATGTCAAGGCTCTTTAAATTCCTTTTAGATTCTCCGATGTCTCGGTCAGAAAGTTCAATTGCAAGGCGCACGCGGAATTGAAAAACAAGGAGCCCTGACGTTTCAGTCAGGATGCTGACCAACGCGTCGGTCATTGACAATTGTCAATGACTGTTTTTAATTCAAGTGCATCTCGATAGTGACATTTATCGTCATTAACACAGATATTGAGCTTTATGGGCAGACACTAAACTATTGCTCCCACCAACCTTTACTATTAATATTATCGCCTCCCATCGCGCCAGCTGCTTCCGCATAATTTGCAGCATTCGTGGCTTGCTCGCCTTCGGGGTAGAGATAGCGAACCGGATACATTCCATTGTTCAGGTTATCAGGACCGGCAGTTAAAGCCGGAATTCCGGTGCGGCGAATATTAAACCAGGCTTCATGGCCGTTTGAAATCAAACTCAACCATTTTTGAGTCATGATTTTTGTCAGGTTATCGCTACCGTCAAGGCCTACATTCTCACGGGTGAAATAATCGCCGGGCAAAGCGGTATTGTAATATTCAAAGCTGGCGCTGATTCCATTCTGGTAATAGGTTTGTGCATCACCGCCTATAATACCACGTTCTACAGCTTCCGCTAAAGCGAATTGTAACTCAGCATACTGCATAAACTGGCCATCAACTCCACCCGGCACATCTCTGAAAATAGAACCAAATAAGCTTACGTCAGAAAGGTCAATTCCCCCTTCGGCAATCGTTTCACGGCTTTGTCCATTTTGCAAGCCATTGAAGTACGGATTGCCTTCTAAAACGCTTTTGCTAGTTGGCTTATATAGCACTTCTACACGCGGATCGTCCCATGCAGTGAGAATAGAATCTACTGTTTCCGTCATTCTATGCTCTTGGTAAAGCCCCAGAGCGCTGTTAAACATTGGCCATTGGTTTGGTGCAGAGCTCAAATAGGGCACCACTGCATTGTCCATATTTCCTCTCATTAATCTATCTTCACTAACCAGCGTCTGCAGCTGACCTGATACATCTATCCTGCCGCTTATCCTCAACAAATAACGCACTCGAAGCGAATTGGCAAACCGGATCCATTGATCAAGGTCACCTCCAAACATAACGTCACCATCTATAGTCGCGTTCGTTTGATTGAGAACATTAGCAGCATTCTCCAAAACAGCTAAAATGCCAATTTCAGGATCTGTATAAATAAACTCCTGAGTATCGTATTTTGGAGAAATGTTGCCGTCAATAGCTTGGATTGCTTCGCTGTATGGCACATTTCCCCACATATCTGTAAGCTGCGAGTACATGAAGCTGCTCATAATATCGCAAACAGCCCCATAAGCCTCATTGCTGTTTTCATTTTCTTTAATGGAACGAATATCAGCCAGCAAATGGTAAAGCGTACTCCAATAGTTGCTATTAGAACCCATTTCATATCGGTCTATTCGCTCAAATTCAACACTGGCAGCAAAATGCTCCAGATAGTTTGCAAGTCGGAACCCCTGATCAAAAGTATTCTTATCGGCTGCGACCGAAATCACGTTTGACAATAAGAACTGAGGACGAACATCTTCAGGTGCGTTGGGATTTTCATTTATTTCATCAAACTTATCGGTACAACTTGTGGCAAATAACCCGAAAGTAAAGAGTGCAAAAAATATCTTTTTCATAATCGTTGATTTAAAACTGGGTTTTTAAACTGAAACCAAAACTTCGGGCTGAAGGATATGAAGCATCTTCCACCCCGTAGGTGAAGTTACGTCCCTGAATGGAACTCAACTCCGGGTCGAAATGAGGGTTCTCTGTAAATAAAAGCAGGTTACTTCCTATAAGCCCCACTTCTATTTTTTGAAAACCTATGGATTTACAAAGCTTATCAGGAAGCGAATAATAAATGCTTACCTGCCTTAACTTCAAATAAGAAGCGCTGTAAAGTGAACTTGCTTCATTGCCCCGGTCGTAATAGTTGTTGTAATACTGACTGGCAGGAACTACCGTGGTATTGGGGACATAAACAGGGCTTTCATCATCACCAATATTGACCACCCCATCACCTACAATTCCTGTTTCGCGACCCTCAAGAGTTTCTTTTAGTACTCCTGAATTGCTTCCTAAAGCTTTGCTTCGTGAAACAATGGTACCCCCTTTTCTCCAATCGAATAGCACTCCAAGACTGATACCCCGGTAAGTAAATTGATTATTGAAACCCAATGTGAAATCAGGGTTGTAATTACCGAGTAATCTTAGTGTTCCATCCTGCACAGGCAATCCATTATCGTTGTAGAGCGTTTGACCGTCGATTTCAACAAAACCGGTACCGTACATGTCTCCTACCTGACCTCCTTCTTTGGCGATGTAAAAGACAGTATTAGACCCACCAGCTCCCGCAAAAATGCTCGCCTGCCCTGTAATGTATTGATCCACACCTTCTGGAAGCTTCGTAACTATACTCTCAAAAGTGGAATAGTTGAACGAAGAAACCCACTGGAATTTCTCCATGTCAATAATTCTTGCACTTATCATTGCTTCAAATCCCCGGGTACGCACCTCGCCACCATTTTCAATAATGTTGGTAAAGCCTGAAGCATCAGAAACCGGCCGCCCGATAATTTGATTTATGCTGGTATTTTGATAGTACGAGAAATCTGTTTGAACACGATTCTTAAAAAACCAAAGCTCCGCGCCGGCTTCATAAGCGTTCAATCTTTCTGGTTTGAGGTTTGAATTTTTCAGAATATTCTCATTCGTTAGCCGAAAAAATGATCCATAGTTTTGATTGAACTGAAAGGTGTTATTCAACTGATAAGGATCGGTATCGTTACCCACGCTTGCTGCGCTCAAACGAACTTTCGCGTAAGACAGTGGCCTTGGAAGCTCGTAAGCATTGGAAATAATATATCCGAGACCGGCAGAGTAGTAAGCAAAAGAATTATTATTTGCCGGAAGTGTACTGCTCCAGTCATTCCGAACGGTTAAATCCAGGTAATAAGCATTTCTATATGATACATTACCAATTCCGTAGAGACTATTAATACGTTTCTCAAATATTTGACTGGCTCCTACAAGCGGTACACGTGAGTTTGCCAAAGTATAAACACCAGGAACAGCGAGCTGGGCGGCTTCAGTAAATTGATAGTTAATCCCTTGATCCATGCGGTTTCCACCTGCAGAAACTGAGTATTTAATATTGTTATCAATCTGATCCTTCCATGTAAGCAGGAAGTCAGAGTTTATCTCTCTAAATCCTACGTTATCTTCACGATACGCACCAAAAGGTCTTCTATTTGTGCTGTAAGCCCTTTTAAAAACACGGTTGTCGGTATAGTTATCAATCCCAGTTCTTACCCTGAGACTCAACCTTTCGGTAAATTCATAATTGGCAGATATATTCCCCAAAATTCGATTTTTCCTGAAGCTATTGGTATTTTCAAACAGGGTGAGATACGGATTGGTCAACCAGAGGTAGTTTAGATCAAAATGCTGAACCCCTTCCTGTCCCGCTTGCCAATAATCTTTAAGTGCTTCAATATTAGTCTGCCTTCCCGTCCAGTTAAATCCATACATCACATTTTCATATCCAAAACCTACTGCAGGACGATTATCACTCCGGGTATTGATGTAATTGGCAAATGCATCAACAGTAAGTTTATCGGTAACGTTTTGAGTAATGCTCAAGGCAATACCATCGCGATCGAGATTGGTATTCGGGATAATGCCGTGTGTTGCGAAAATTCGTATAAGACAATCTCGCACTCCCGTCTTCACCATTTGAGGTAACCGCAATATTATTGATAAAAGTTACCCCTGTTTCAAAGAAATTCCGAATATTATCAGGGCGCGAAATCCAGGGGGTTGGTGTTATGTCAGTATAGGTTCCGTCTGCGCGTGTCCGTGCGATTACGTCGCCGCCACGAACGATATTCCCATTCACATCCGTTGAAGGGCTATCAAACTGTGGAATATTAAAACCTTGATCGAGTAGTGGGCCGTAACTGCTTAAGCCACCATCATTTACTCCGGCTCCAATTCCGTTCTGAAACGCATATTGTCCATTCGATCCACCACCGTATTTATTCTGATGATCAGGAAGAGTAAGCACACGGTCCATGGTAATAGAACTGTTGGTTGACACACCAATTCCGCGTTTCTCCTTACCCCGTTTTGTAGAGATTAGCACGACACCATTTGATGCACGGGTACCATAGAGTGCTGCAGACCCGGGGCCTTTCAGAATAGTCACTGATTCCATATCATCAGGGCTTAATTCCGAAGCTCCATTTCCAAAATCAACCTCGTGAATATTTCCACCATCGTTAAACAAGTTGCTCGTAATAAGCTCATTGCTAATAGGTACACCATCCACAACAAATAAGGGCTGGTTGCGTCCACTCAATGAGTTTTCTCCACGAATTATTATCCGCGATGACGACCCAACACCCGAAGAGCCATTGGTGGCTTGCACTCCTGCCACTTGGCCGGCCAGGCTGTTTACCACATTCGACATAGGCACCTGAGTGATTTTTCTGTTGTCAATTTTTGTAACGGCCGAAGTCAAAGATTGACGCTCTCTGTCAATTCCCAAAGCGGTTACCACAAACTCATTCAGCACTTGAGTAGATGATTCAAGCTTTATAGACTGCGGCATTTCACCATTAATAACTTCAACGGTCGTTTTTTCAAACCCGATAAAGGAGATGCCTAAAGTAAAATTTGGTGTGTCACTTTGGATAGAAAAAGCGCCATTAGCATCTGTGATGGCATACTCCTGGGTGCCGATAATATTAACTGTTGCACCGGGCACTGGTAGATTGTCCGTATCTAGCACCTGTGAAGTATATGTGCTTTGCGCAAAAACAGTCACCGTCAGGAACTGGAATAATAAGAATAAAATTGATCTCATATGCTATTGATTAATAGTGATTTATTTTTGTGTTAGAACAGCCTTAGCTTTCCTTAATAATTCCATTCGTTTTTCAAGCTCCATTTCTAAAGGAAGTTGAGCCAGCCCAAGCATCCGGCGCAAAATTTCTACAGCGCTGAATTTCTCGGTCAGTTCTCGGTCCAGTTTGGCTTTCGCCGAATAGCGGTTGAGTGCATTTGTAATCATTTCTTCCGGTTGATTTGCCATTTCCAAATGAGCGCACATTACACCCATCTCAAATTCAGGATCGCCAAAAAAGCAAAACTCAGGGTCTATCACTTTTACTCCGCCAGCAGTCTTGAGCCAGCTTCCCGGGAAATAATCGCCATGAAGTAAAGAATCGCCGTCATCTAGGTACCGATCTCCAAGCATTTTTACTGCCGCGTGTAAGTCTTTATCGGTTTTGAATTCTTTCGCAGCTTCCTGAAGACCAGGAATTGTATCATTCAGGTTAATTCCGTTGTTTTCCAAAAATGGAATTACAAAAATGTGCTCATAGTTTAAAAATCGCATTTCCCTGTTTCTGATCGGCTTATCGAAATTTTCCGCTGAAAATGAACTGTGTAAATCTGCTACAAAATCCACGAGAAAATCAAGATGTTCCTGATCCATATTTTCTGCCTTTTGATAAATCCTGGAATAGTCAGAACCCGCTCCTAAATCAGCCATTACCAAGACATTATTTTCCTCATCGAGTCCTATCACATCAGGAGTCATGGCTTTAAGGGCAGGATTACCTCTCAAGATTTCATAAAACCGGGCCTCACTTAATACACGATCTTCAGGAGCAGCCACTTGTGGATACTTCTCAACAAAATCACGGCTTTGCTTTACAATAAAACTGCGCTCGCCGGTATCAACACGAAGGGTAAAATTCATGTTGCCTTCACCGGGTTTCTCAATTTTTGCTATTTGCTCATTGGGCTTCAGCCATCCCTGATCTTTCAGGTAAGCTTCCAATTCGTCTTTATCTCTGGATAGTTTTATCATTACTTCTTCAGGCTTTTCATTAGTTTCTCATGGTATCCTTCCACCACATCGTAGCAATACGTCACAGGGTAGCCCTGATTTCTATCGCAGAGTAAGTAGTCTTTAAAATTGTTTTCGTCTTTTACTGTGTCATTTGCGTGAATTTCTATTCGGGCATTCAGCTTTTCAGAAATGATATCATCCGGATTAATTATGTAATGACTTGCCAAAACATCAAAGGGATTAAATCCTTCGGCACCCTGATCTCTCCATTGGCTTAGCCAGTTTTTAGATTCACTGGCAAGCCATTTATTTCCGGCATCACCCGCAGCTTGTTCGTCCAGATCAGCTTGTTTTATCCAAACTTTACTCGATATTTCAAAGGGACAAAGCACAACCGGCACTTGGTGCTGAAACATCAGTCGAAACGATTGAACGTCCATGTCAAAATTGGCATCTCCCGCGTTGCGGCCTTTGTTTCCAATGGCAAAATTATCGGTTGGCTTCCGCCGACCAGCTACTAAAACCACTTCTTCGATCTGCGATTTCAGCTCGGGGTATTTTAAAAGCAGCAACCCCACATTTGTCGCAGGCCCAATGGCCATTATGGTGAGTTTTTGATTTTTCAAGGCTTCCGCCAATGCTTCAACGGCTTCGTTAGTCTTCACCTTTCCGAGTTGAATTTTCTCACCGGCACCTTCATAAACAGGGAATCTTTCCGTCGGCAAAATCGTTTGCCATTTTCTGGCAAAGCGGAAAAGCATTTTTAATCGATGTATTTCCAAAAACAGCCGAAATTCCATGAATCTTCACATTCTCTGCTTTAAATAATTGCAAAATCGCATAGCCATCATCTACATCTGCGTAGCCGGGGCGATGCTCGCGCTCCATTCCAACTGATAAGTCGCTGTCGATCCAAACTTGTTTTTGTGTCATTGTACTTTTTCTTTTAATTTAACTGCCGTCGCTCCGCGTCTCGCGAGCGACTTTTATGTCGGGGGTCTTGCCAGTTTATATTGTCATATTTTCGTACTAGTGCTACTTTACTCTGAGCGTCTCTTTTAAAGTCTTCGGAATCCCGGCGGGACGCCGGACAACAACAGCCTCGCCCCAACCTTTGGTTTTTACGGGCACTGCGAGAGCGAGCCCGGGCATCTAGCAGCCATCGTCGCTCCGCGTCTCGCGAGCGACTTTTATTTGGGGCGTCTCGCCCAATTTCTATTTGCAATCCTTCTGTCATTTCCGGGGTATTTCATTTTCCGATTTATCCGAAATTAGATTCTCCCAAAATCCGATCTCATTCTTCACCCCCGTTGCCGGATCGTTAATAAAATCAGCCTTGTCTTTATACACTTTTAATCTTCCGGTTTCCATATAGGCAATCTCATCACCCATCAAAATGGCTTCTTTTAGATCGTGGGTTACGAAAAGGGATGTGATCTGATATTTCGCCGTAAGGCTTTTAAAAAACTCCTGCATACGTTGCCTGGTCCCTGCATCGAGACTTCCAAAAGGCTCATCAAGAAGCAGCAGAGAAGGATTTGTAATTATGGCGCGACCGAAAGAAACCCGCTGTCGCTGTCCTCCAGAAAGTTGATTGGGCATTTTGGTTTCCTGACCTTTTAGTTCCAGACTTTCCACCATAGCATTCACTTTCTCTGTAATTTCCAATTCCGAAAATTTCTTTATCCGCAGGCCAAAAGCGATATTCTCAAAAATATTGAGATGCGGAAAAAGCAAATCTTCCTGATAGAGATAGACCACATTGCGCTTGCCTGGTTTTACGTCGTCAATGTTCTTTCCACCAATGCTAATCGTTCCAGCATCGGCATTTTCCAGACCGGCAATAATCTTGAGCATGGTTGTTTTTCCACATCCCGATTTCCCTAAAATGCTCAGGGTTTTATGGGCATCAAGAGAGAAATTCAAATCTCTCACAACGGCTTCGTTGTGAAAACTTTTCACGATATTTTCTACTTCTAAAAACACTATATCAGCTTGTTAAAAACATATCTTTTATTGATGTAGAGCAGCAATACCGGAGGAAAAATCAGCAGGCAGCAACTCAGTGCTCCGTAATAAAAGTTGGCTTCCTTAATAAAAAGGAACACCTTGATAGTCAGGGTTTGCACTTTTCCCACACCGATTATCGACGTAAGTCCATACTCAAACCAGGAAATCAAAAACGTTTGAAAAAAGCAGATAAGGAGCATTCCCTTTGCTAGTGGCAGCAACACTTTTAAAAATGTTTGCTTTCGGTTTCCACCCAGTGTCGCCGTGAGTTCTTCGTACTGCCGAATGCGCTCGTTCCAAAAGCTGCTGAAAAAAATCAGGGCATAAGGAAAAGCAATCATAAACTGAGCTACTACTACACCCGTCGCACTTCCGAAAAGACCCGTTTTGAGAAAGAAATAGCTCAGACAGGCCGCAAATACAACCGGAGCTAGAATATAGGGGAAGTACGTTAGCAGAGTAAAAATGCGCTTTCGCGGATGGTAAGAAACCGAGCGACTGATGAGAAACCCGCTGAGTGTTGATGTAAATGCAACAGAAAGCGATATGACAACCGACAGAACAAAGCTCGAAATCAAACCGGTTTCAGATGAGAAAATTTGACTCCAGTTTCGCAGGCCAAAATAGTTTGGAAGCACATCGGGAAACCGCCACTCTGAGGCCATGGAAAGCAGCACCAAATAGGTAAACGGAAATACGATAAGCAGCACCAAAAGGGTTAATATGAGTGGCTTCCAGTTAAATTTCATTGAGCGTCATTTTTTTTCGTGAAAAAATGGCCATGGCTGCCAGTGAAACCACAATTGTGTAAATAACGGCAACCACATAACCCTCCGAAATTTTGCTGAGATCATATTGATTCAATTCGCGGATTATAAGTACGGAAAGCATTTCCGGAGATTCCTGACCGAGAATTAAAGGCACTTCATAAGCACCAAGCAGAAAAATAAAATAGAGTGCTACGAGAGTCCACGTTTTTCGCAGAAGGATGGGGATTGTCACCTTCCAGGTAACCTGCGAAGAATTAGCTCCAAGTGAAAATGCCAGATTGGACAGTTCTTCTATGCGTTCGTTTTTGTAAACATTCAAAAAAAGCAGCACAAAAAACGGCATAACCACCGTAATAAAAGTGAGCATAATGCCGATGGATAATTGGTCGTTAACCAAATCGGGGAAGAACCGCGCTTCGGAAATCCATCCAAAACTATAGGCTATTCGCGAGAAAAAGCCTGCTTTTGAAAAGAGCTGAAAAGTAAAAAAGGCAGCAACGATCCCCGGAATGGCGAGGGGCAGGTAGATAATAAAAGCGAGGAATCGCTTATTCAGCTCACGTTTAAACTTGAGCGTGACCCACATTGCCAGGCTTACCGAAATCACCACCGAAATGGCAGCGACTACTGCGCTGTAACCAAAAGAACCGAGCACCTCACCCGAATCAAAAACCGAATTCCAATATTGAAGTGTGAAGCCATTGTTTAAGACACCGACAATTCCAAAACTGTAAAGCAGCGCGTAAATAAATGCAGCACAAAAAGGCACTACGCCTATCAGCACGAAAAATAACAAGCCGATATTTGAAAGCTTATTTTTCAATCACCTCTGTTCTAAAATCTTCAAAAAGATTGATCATATATTCCGGTGCCGGCTCTTGAATAGCCTTTTGAGCCATAACCCGCGGATCTGGAGAATACTTTCGTGAAGGTGCATTCTCAAATTTTCTCCGCCACTCATCCGGCAAAAGCTTCATATCAAGGATAGTTCGCGATTCTCTCCCGCTAATTACCTGACGGTTATACTGCCCTTCCGGCGACATCATAAAATTAATAGCTACCATCGCACCGGCTTTGTTTCCCGAATTGTACGGGATTCCAAGAAAATTTGAGTTCATAACGGTGCCATTATCCCAAACATAAGCGCGTGTAGATTTAGGATATAATCCCTCCTCAACTTTGCTTTCAACTCCTCCCTCGCTAAATCCATAAATGAGACCTAGCTCGCCGGTTGCAAACATCTGATCCATCTTGCTATGCTCTTTCGGAAAGTTGGTTCCCTCTTTCCAGAAATAGGGCTTAATGCGGTTTATAAAATCCCAAAGTTCTTCTGATAGGTTGTCATATTTCGACTGATCAAAAGGTCCATCTAAACTTGTTGGTGAGCCGCCCAGCTCAGCCATGAAACACTTGAGCAAGGTCATTCCGGAAAAATCATTTGAAATAGTAAACGAACCGGGATTCGCTTTTACATAGTTTTCAAGTTCATCGAGATTTCGAGGCGGCGAAGAAGTACGGGCCGAGTCGTATACGAATGCAAACTGTCCCATTCCCCATGGAGCTTCCATATAGTCGATGGGTTGCTGAAAGTCGATGCTGATGAATTTATTATCGAAGTTGACATATTCTGAACTTGGTAGTTTCTCTACAAATGGACCCCAGAGGCCATCAATTTTTCGCATCTGGAAAAACGTTTCACCATTTATCCAGACCATATCTACCTGACCGTCTTTCACATTAGCCTGCTTTTCACCCATGACCAATTTCACAATTTCAGGCCCTTGACCTCCACTTATTTTAAGACTGATCTTATATTTTACCTTTAAGGCAGGAACCAGATAATTATTGATGTAGTCGTTTAGCACCGGGCTACCCTGCCACATCATAAAAGTGACCGTTGATCCCTCGGCTTGTTTCTCAATATCCGTCCAGGACTCCTGTCGGATATCCGTTTCGGGTTGGTTCGGTTCATTTTTACATGAAACCCACAATAACCCAATGAATGCAAATTGCAGACACAGCTTTATACTGTTCATTTAAATCGATAAAATGGTAAATTAAAAAGTGGTGATTTTGGTTACCTATGCGAAGGTGAGACCTATTGCGGGCGGGCCGCGAAATGGGGAATTGCTAAGTAGAAAAGAATCGGATGTTGATTCTCTTAGGATTCTATAAAATCGCTGCGATTGCGATTTCAGTAAAGAAATAAGGTGTTTGAAAACATATTGAAAACTACAATCATTCAATAAAATCTTCAGGTCGTAAAGCGAGTTAATATCACGTAATGTTTCAAGAATGACAGGGGTTTGATTTACACCAATCGTTTTGCGTAAAGCGGAAAATAGCTTCCCTGTTTGCCATGGAAGGTTCTGAAATTCTGACTTATTGAATGAATCACGCGTAAGGCCTATCAGATAGGCGCCCCCGCGAATAGAAGCTCCAAGTACCGTTTTTCCAGAAAGGAGTGCCTGACTTACTCCTTGCAAATCGATGTTCGCAATTTCTGGCGAGTCGTTCCCGATGGCAATTACCCCGGAATAGCCTTTGTCAAAAACATCCTGGTAAGCATTGGCGAAGCGTTCGCCAAAGTTATTACCACGTTGATTACCTTCGTGAAAATGAAATACAGGAAGTCCGGATTTTTTTAGAAAATCACTCGACCGGGTAATGAGGGCATTGGCAATAGCGGTATTTCCCTGACGATTTGCTGATGCAAACCAGGTTTTCTTCCTGCTTTCTTCCTTTGCATTTCTGCTAAAGAACAGCAGTGCTATTTGATTTTCTTTCGTCATTAATCCATTTGCTGGAACCGGCAAATCAGCAGTTCTGCAAGATTTAGATTGTCAATGATAAGCAATCTTCATTGAAAGATACGTGATATGGTTAGAGATTAGATTTTGGAAAGTGCATTTATTATCAGCCGACAGGCTTTTAGCTTTCAAATGCCTTGCATGGCATTCTGCCAATTCCTATGAAGTGAAAGTTGATCACCCTCAATTTTTTATGAAGAAAAATCAGGTTTCCTCATTTACAAAAGTACTTATCAAAAAATCCTCTTAAGATAAGACCCTTAATAAAACGGCAGGTTATGCGTAGGACGAACTACTCATTACTATTAATATGCGCATCAGCAGCTTCCATCTTTTCATAATAATCAGCCCCAAACTTCCGAATTATCGGCTCTCTCAAAAATTTAAAAACTTTTACATCAAGCTTAGCTCCGCAGGCACGTGCAGGATCACAAACAGGCCAGTGATGATAGTTTAGCGCTGTAAAATCTTTTAGCTCTGTAAGCCGAATTGGATACAAATGGCATGAAATAGGCTTTGGAAAGTCAATCTTACCATCGCGGTGCGCCATCTCAATAGCACATTTGGCGATGCCACTTTTATCGAATTGTACAAAAGCACACTCCTCATCATTAACAAGAGGTGTTACATATTCGCCGTCAGTATCAATGGTAAAAACGCCCGTCTCCTCAACCCTGTCAATCCCTTCCTGACGCATATATGGCTTAATCTCGTCAAGAATTTCTTCCAGTTTATCTATCTCTCCTGCTTCAAGTGGGGCGCCACTTTCTCCTTCTACGCAGCACGCGCCTTTACAGGCCGATAAATCGCACAAAAACCGTTTTCCAAATACGTCGTCAGAAACCAACGTGTTATCTATTTCTACCATGGCGCAAATGTAGTGAAGTTCTTTTTGCTATGATCAAAACTGCATTTTTAGATCAGGGTATTATAGTGTATTTTTGCCGCCGCCATCCCGCAAGGTAATCGCAACTTTCAATACTGTGGTTTAGCCTTTCGACTACTCAGGTGTGCGTAGGTACGGCAAATGAAAATGAACTTATGAAGCCACAGGACGATCTGCTTAAAAAGATAATTGGACACTCAAAAGAGTACGGATTTGTATATCCGTCAAGCGATATTTACGATGGACTCAGTGCCACTTACGACTATGCTCCTTATGGTGTAGAACTAAAAAACAACCTGCGCGCCTATTGGTGGGCAGCCATGGTAAAGCTAAATGAAAATATTGTGGGTCTCGACTCGGCTATTTTTATGCATCCAACTACCTGGAAGGCTTCCGGTCACGTTGACGCGTTTAATGATCCGCTTATTGACAACAAAGACAGCAAGAAAAGGTACCGCGCCGATGTTCTTATTGAAGAGCATGCCGAGAAGTATGAAGTGAAAATAAGGAAAGACATTGATAAAGCTGTAAAACGCTTTGGCAATGACTTTGACGAAGTTCAGTTTAGAGCTACGAATCCCAATGTGCTTCGCAACCAGGAAAAGATTGACGACATAAACGCCCGCTACAAAGCTGCCATGGACAAAGAAGACCTGGCTGCCGTAAAAGAGCTAATCGAAGATCTTGGCATTGCCGATCCGGAAACGGGATCGAAAAATTGGACCGATGTACGCCAGTTTAACCTGATGTTTAAAACGGAACTTGGTTCTGTAGCCGGCGAATCAAGCATTATTTACCTTCGCCCGGAAACAGCCCAGGGTATTTTTGTAAATTTCCTGAACGTACAGAAAAGCAGCCGAATGAAAATTCCATTTGGGATTGCTCAAACCGGGAAAGCCTTTAGAAATGAAATTATCGCACGCCAGTTTATTTTCCGCATGCGCGAATTTGAACAAATGGAAATGCAGTTTTTTGTAAAACCTGGCACTGAGCTTGAGTGGTATGAAAAATGGAAAGAAGCGCGGATAAAATGGCACAAAGCACTTGGACTAGGAGATGAGAATTACCGGTTTCACGATCACGTAAAATTGGCACACTACGCCAATGCCGCCTGTGATATTGAGTTTGACTTCCCAATGGGCTTTAAGGAGCTTGAAGGGATTCACTCCCGTACCGATTTCGACCTTAAAAAGCACGAGGAGTATAGCGGCAAAAAGTTGCAATATTTCGATCCGGAAGATAAGGAAAGCTATGTACCCTATGTTGTGGAAACGTCTATCGGACTCGACCGCTTATTCCTGGCTACCCTAACAGCAGCTTATGTAGAAGAGGATCTGGAAGATGGATCGAACAGACTGGTACTTAAAATTCCACATGCTCTCGCGCCAATTAAAGCTACAGTACTTCCGCTTATCAAGCGCGATGGTCTTCCCGAAAAGGCTCGTGAGATAATGGATATGCTAAAAATGGATTTCAATTGTCAATACGATGAAAAAGACAATATTGGAAGGCGTTACCGCCGTCAGGATGCAATCGGTACGCCGTATTGCATTACAATTGACCACGACACGCTTGAAGACGGAATGGTAACCATTCGCGAACGCGACAGCATGAGTCAGGAGCGCGTAGCAATTTCTGAACTTACAAAAATTATAGGTGAGAAGGTTTCTATGAATAACCTTTTACGGAAACTGGTTTAACCACCTTTCAAAATCAAAATAAAAAAACCCGTCAAGCTTTTGCCTGACGGGTTTTTCAATTTTAACTGAAAGATGAATTACTCAACAACAACTTTTGCTGTAGCGATTTCATTTTCCGCAGTTCTTAATTGAAGTATGTAGATACCGGCATCAAGACCGTTTACATTCAATTCAACTCTTTGTGAAGCAGTAAATTCGAAAGCTTTTACTTGCTGACCAATCACATTGGTAAGTGTTGCCGCCTCGATTGCTTTAGGAGCATCAACTACAAATCTGTCGTGAGCCGGGTTAGGGAACACATCGAATTCAAATGAATTAACTTCATTCAATCCATTCGGATCTACCATTGTAGCTTGCATACAGAATTCTCCCTGTACATCAATATATCCATCAACCAATATAAGGTATTCAACACCATCTTCGGTTGGGAATTCAACAGAGGCTTCGTAGGTTGTAGTCGCATTCGGACCATCCTCGTTACAAGCTACCTGTGTAAAGTCTCCACAAGAACCACTGAATACGGCGATTTGCGAATCTCCGTCTTCCATGTAGTTTGTAGTACCTGAACAATTTGTGGTTTCAACCACGTAGGTTTCACCATCACCTGTAAAAGAGAACCAAACTGTTTGAGCCTGAGTAGGAGTACCTGCCCAGCAGTTTGCTACTTCATCATTCGGGTTTGGATCACCATCACTAGTAGCACCTACGTTTGTATAAATCCCAGATGTCTGTGGAAGATTAAGCGCACCACCAAAGATCGAATTAATGTCGACAGCACCATCACAGTCATCGTTAGCTAATGGCTGTTGTGTAAATGAAAGGCAAAATTCACCTTCTACACCCAAATACCCATCAACCATCATCAAGTATGTTTGACCAAGAACGGTAGAAATTTCTGCACCTGCTGCATAATCTGTAGCCGTCGCATTTGGACCGTCTTCATTACAAACTTCGATACCAGGAATTGCACAAATTCCAGAGTAAATAGCAATTTGCGTATCTCCGTCAGTGATATAGTTTTCAGCGGTTCCATCACAATTATTTGTTTCAATCAAGTATGTGCTTCCATCACCTATAAAGCTAAACCAAACGGTAGCTTCGAGGCTGGGACCTGTTCCAGTGCCATCAGGCTCACCGAAACACTCATATCCTACTGTCGGATCACCTTCAGCGTTGGCACCTACATTGGTGTAAACCGTAGAAATTTGAGGCTCACCAATAGCACCACCCATAAGGTCAGACACACTGATTGCAGAAATACAATTGTCATTACTTGGTGGCTGAGTGATTCCACAATCAGCAGCTACGATATCCGCGGCATAACGCGGAAACAACTGGTAGCCATCAAGATATGGTGAATTAGGATCAAACTGTCCAACGATTCCTGAAATATTAAAAGTACCCGTTGGAGCTGCTGCTGAGTAAAGATCTACATCATTGTCGATACGCACTGTTAACTGAAGTGCTTCACCATCTGTAACAGTAACGTTAAATCCAGAACCTGTTCCAGTCCACTGGCCAGGCTCAAGAAGGTATACACACTCTACTGTTACTACGTGCGATTCTACACTTTCATCAAATGAAGTCACAACAATCGGTTCCATAGTTTCATTTTCTTGAGACACCAAGACTATAGAGGTAGGGCTAAGCTGAGTAAGACCATTAAACTGATTTACTGAACCTGTTACAACTACGCTGTCACCTTCAGTAACAGTGTAATCATCAAGAGGGTCGTTAGAGTAAAGGCCTATTCCACCCGTTTGATCAATAATTGTAAATGAAAGGCCAGCGGCATTCATGTTAACTCCATGAACGATTCCGGCTACAGTAAATTCACTTCCGTTATTCACTGCGACACCATCAACATCAACTGCGGCAACAACAGCAATATCTGTTATTACAATTTCAGTATCATCATCGTCAATAGTAACTTCAAGTTCGCTGGTTCCTAAAAGGGCACCGTTGTTAGCATTTTGCAATGCAAACATAATTGTGCGGTCTTCGTTAGCTACAGCATCATCAATGATATCAAATGCAAAAGACTGAGATTCAGAAGAACCTGCAGGGAATGTAACCGTAGTTGGATCAGTAAAGGAATAGTTTGTTCCATTTACAGCAGTACCACCTGTTACAACAACCTCAACCGTAGTAGCTACATCAGTTGGGTTTGTAATAGTAACATTTACGGTAATTGTTCCATCAGCTTCAGATACCATCAATTCATCCGTTTCAAGTGAAACACCTATTTCTGTATCACCAACAGTAACATCATCAGCATCGCGTGGTAACATTTTAAATGCGCCAAAGCTGTAAGTAGCTATACCCGTAATTGAATAGTTTACAAAATTCTGTGGCATGGCATCGTACATTACATCATCAACGATATAACTACCAGAACCATCATTAATTTGCCATTCGCCAAAACCAAGATCATTGTCTGTACAAGTTGCATCTGCAACGCTGATCAATACCGATTCATAATCTTCAACGCCGGCGTCGCCAGTAGAAAGAGCTACAGGAGCAGGCAAAGCATTACCTGAAGTATTAATATTAATGTCCGTAACAGAATTAAGTCTTGTGAGACCATTGCTTTCCTGTACAGAAGCTGTTACAGTTACATCATCGCCGATTGTAACTGTTGGTGGATTATCAGTTCTAACAAAAATTCCAGTCCATGCACCAGAACCATCCTGAATCCAAAAACCGCTGTCATAGAATCCGGTAACGATTCCTGTTGTTGTTACCATTTGGTTTACAAGCGGAGAGTTTCCATCCATATCAGTTGTTTCCTGAATTTCGGCTATGGTTACAACTACAGGTGCAGGTGGTTCTGTAGAATACGTTCCCAGTGGCCATGGATTTGCTGCTGTAGCGTTTGTTGTTTCGCCATCTGTAGCGTTTATGCCAGAGAAAGTCCATTCAGATACTGTAAACGTTGTGTTTGGGCCTGTTCCGCTCACGCGATAAGCCCAACCATCAAGATATTCCCAGGCTGTACCAGATCCATCGACACCTATTTCACCGATATAATCTACTACAGTACCGTTTTGATAAAGCTCAATTACGTCGTCACCATTTACTGAAAGAGCACCAACGTTAACGTAATCGGCAGCAAATCCAAAATAATCGCTAAACTCAGTATCAACAGACGACAGATAAATATAGTCTCCGGCTGTAGCGGGATCTGCAGGAAAAGACCAAACCGGTGCTCCAGGTGAGGCATCGCCATTGTTTGCGTTCGCAAGACCGTAAATACTTAAATCTGCAACGTCGTTTACTACATAAATTTCAAGAGCCTTTGGAGTACCACCAGTAAGTGGTCCATCAAGGACACCCGTAAGAATCAAGTCGCTTTGAGCAAAACCGACCGATGTACATAACATTAGAGTTGCAATAAGCAACTTAGAGTATAAATTTTTCATCATATTATAATTGGTTTTTAATTGACTACAAAAGTAGCTTTTATTGTGGGGTTAAAATAGGCATTTACTTTAACTATTTGTTATTAAACATGGTCATAGTTTGGCTTCCACCAATGGACGCAAAAGATTTTACAGTCTCTGCGGCAATGTTAATTCGCTCATCGAGAGTGAGTAACTCCTCTTCATTCCATTCACCAAGAACATAATCAACCTGGCGACCCTTTTCGAAATCACTTCCGACTCCTATCCTCAGGCGGGCATAATCTGTACGGCCTAAAACCTGGGTGATGCTCTTTAGGCCATTATGACCACCATCGCTACCTTTCATTCTAAGTCGTTGTTTGCCGAAAGGCAAGGCCAAATCATCTGTAACAACGAGCAATCTTTCAAGTGGGATTTTTTCTTGTTGCAACCAATAATTTACCGCTTTACCACTGAGGTTCATATAGGTAGAAGGCTTAAGAAGTACGAGAGTTCTACCTCGGACTTTTATTCGAGACACATCGCCATACCTTTCGGTTTTAGGCAAAACATCGGACGCCCTCGAGAGGGCGTCCATTACTTTAAATCCGATGTTGTGTCTTGTCTCAGCATACTCGCTGCCTACATTTCCCAAACCGGCTATCAAATACTTCATGTACTGGTGTACAGATTTTATTTATTCTTCTCCTTCTGAATTTGGAGTATCACCTTCTGCTGCTCCTTCTTCGCCTTCTTCACCTTCTTCACCTTCTTCGCCTTCTTCAGTTTCCTCGTCTTCCATAGCTCCACGTGCTGTTCTTACACCTACTACAACCGACTCAGGGTTGTGAAGAAGTGTTACATCCGGCAGGTTAATGTCCTTAATACGAAGCGACATACCAATACGAAGTTTAGTAATATCCATTTCAATCGCATCCGGGAAGTCTTTAGGCAATCCTTGTACAGAGATTCGACGGAAGTTTGTTGACAAACGCCCACCATTTTTAACCCCGATAGAATTTCCTAAAACGTGAACAGGAATTTCCATTTTTACAGATTTTCCAGCAACAACCTCAAGGAAGTCGGCATGGATAATGCGATCTGTTACCGGGTCGAATTGAAGATCTTTAAGGATAGCTTCAACTTTTTTATCACCAAGATCCAGTTCAAATTTGAATACATCCGGGGTATAAACATATTTAGAGAATGCTACAAGATCAACCGAAAAGTGCGTTTGATCGTCGCCACCATATACCACACATGGTACACGGTCTTGAGCGCGCAGCCCTTTAGCATCTTTTTTCCCTACGTTCTCTCTCGGAGAACCGCTCAACGATACTGTTTTCATTTACTTAGTTATTAATTTATGAAACGATAAAATATTTACTTATTGACTGGTAGTTAATAGCGCTGTGAATCACATCTGCAAAAAGATCAGCAACTGTTAATACTTTTATTTTTGAACTTTCCCGCTGTAGCGGAATGGTGTCGGTAACAATTAATTCCTTGATTGAAGATTTTTCAAGTCTATCGTATGCAGGGCCCGAAAGCACTGCGTGTGTACAAATGGCGCGAACACTTTTTGCTCCTTTATCCATCATCATATCTGCAGCCGTAGTAAGTGTGCCGGCCGTATCGATAATATCATCAACGAGAATCACGTCTTTGCCTTCAACTTCACCTATTACGGTCATATTCTCAATTTGATTGGCCACTTTTCGCTGCTTGTAGCAGATAGCAAGATCAACATTGAGGTATTTTGCGTAGGCATTGGCTCTTTTGGTACCACCGGTATCCGGGGCGGCCATAATTACATTGCGCACATCGAGGGTTTCGATATAGGGCAGGAATATGGAAGAAGCAAAAAGGTGATCAACCGGAACTTCAAAGAATCCCTGTATTTGATCTGCGTGCAAATCCATGGTCATAACCCGATCTACACCTGCGGCGGTAAGCAGATTTGCCACAAGTTTTGCTCCAATGGCAACTCTTGGCTTATCTTTTCTGTCCTGACGGGCAAAACCGAAATAAGGCAAAACGGCAATAATCTTACGCGCAGATGCTCTTTTGGCGGCATCAATCATCAGGAGAAGCTCCATCAAATTGTCTGTAGGCGGCATGGTAGACTGGATGATAAAAACATCGTTTCCACGAATGCTTTCTTCATAAGACACTTGAAATTCGCCGTCGCTAAACTTGGAATGTTTTACGTTACCAAGATCTTGTCCGTAGGCGCGTGCGATCCTGTTACCAAGGTTTTCGGTTACGCTGCCTGCGAAAATTTTTACTGAGCTACTCATTGTGGCCGTTTAAAAAGGGGTGCAAATGTATGGAAATGGTTGGGGATAACCAAGACATATATTTAGTAGGTATTAATTAATAATCGGTGCTATAACTCTTGTAAAGTAAATTTTACTGCTAATGAGAAGTAAAGTCTGGCAAATTCTCTTTTATCGGCTTTTGTTATAAATCCTTTTAAATTTTGAGAATGTGGATGCCCAAAGTCCTTCGAAGATTAAAAACAAAAAAAAGCGAACAATCCGGCATTTGCCTTTTTATTCGCTTTCTTCTTGTACCCGGGGCGGGAATCGAACCCGCACATCCGAAAATACTGGATTTTGAATCCAGCGCGTCTACCAGTTCCGCCACCCGGGCATTATTTGGACTGCAAAAATAGGTAATATCTCGATTTCGACAAGTAAAAATCATTTTTTCGAAAATAGACTTTTATCTAAGCCATGATGCAACCTCAATACCTATTCATTTTAATTGATGCCACCATCTGCAACTTTCGAAAAAGAATCGGCTTTTGCATTATGCCCTTATAGAAGAGGGATTATTGACATTTGATGATAAAGCCAAGTAGAGACAATATATAATCAAGCTTACCTTCGTATGGCTTTTAAATGGAGTCAGTTATCGTTTTACACAAGCGCAAGTAGGTCGGCTCTGTAAATTTATAGAATGCGGCGTTCACCTTTAATAAGTGCTATAAGCGAGCCAGTAAAAAAAGCTAAAACCCCTTACGAACTCAAAATCAACTTATCTTATTACGGTTACAAATCCTGTTTTTTCAATCACATCCTGACTACAAACTCCGCTGTAGCTTATGAGATAAGCATACACTCCGGAAGGAACAAAATAATTAGAACCATCGCTGCTCCCATTCCAACCAGTCTCCGGGTCATTGGTTTCAAAAACATCATGTCCCCAGCGGTTAAACACTTTTAGGCTGTATTTATCCAAATCAGAAACGGAAGGTTTAAAGATATCATTCATGCCATCCCCATTCGGGGTAAAAGAATTCGGAATATAAACTTCGGTTTCAGGAAATTTACTAGTAACTACTACAGTTCCGCTTTGCTCACACCCGCCTAAGTCTGTAAATTCAAAATCGTATTCTCCTGCAGTATTCACATAAATCTTGTTGTCGGTTCGACCATTTTCCCATAAGAATTCAGTGTATCCAACCGGAACTTCAACCAGGCTATTCGTTTCTTCACATATTTCTAACTCAAAATCTTCGTCATATCTAACGCCTTGGCGAATTGTAACAGACCTGCTATCTGAACATTTTTCTGCAATAACCAGCACAGAATATTCTCCCGCTTCTGAGGCTATAATCGTGGGAGAAGTTTCACCACCCGGCGACCAAATATAATTTGCCTCGCCCACATCTGTCAAATTTTCAAGCTCAACACCATCTGCATAATAACAGATATCTCTATCCGGACCTAAGTCAAGTGGTAATTCTACGGTCAACTCCATAGTTTCAGAAAGAGTGAAAACATTTGGGCAGCCAGAAGGTACAATTTCTACGACCACCTCATAAATTCCTTGCGAAGATACTTGTGCTTCAAATTCGGGCTCAGTAGTAATTTCTTCGCCTTCCACAAACCAAGTAACTTCACTAATATTATCTAAATTTGAAAGTTCACCAAAAATTGTCAGATCACTACATTTTCCTATCTGTGAAAGGTTCAAAGACTGACTAAGCAGCGGAGGTTCAACAAAATCGATTTGAATGGTGGCAACATCTTCCATGTTGCACGTCTCAGGGTTGGATGCAGTAAGGCTTATGGTGTAAGTTCCATAGTCGGAATAGGTATGACTCGGATTCATTTGATTTGATGTTTCTGTATCTCCAAAATCCCATTGGTAAGAAACTCCATTTACTGAAGCGTTTTCCAGTTCGATATCCAAACCACAGTTTGTAGTCTCAGAATTTCCAATCAGGGCAGAAACCTCTCCAATTCCTTGCAGGTCTTGGGTAACCAAAACGTCAATGTCGCAACCTTCATCTATCGCGAGTAGCCCCACCGTATTTTCGTCATCCAAACTGGCAAACTGATGAGTTGCGTTATAAGAAGTGTATAGTTCATCTCCGTTAATTACCCAAGTGAAATCTAAAAACGATTCGCCACCAGTAGTGTTGAGCATAGTTACTGCGCCTGTTTCACAATCTATTTGTGTTTCGAAAGAAGGTGTAAATTCTGTAGGAGAAAAGATATCTATAGTTAGGCTCACTGTATCTGCCAGATTGCAGCTCAGCAAGTCGCTCGCTATCATCGTAACTGTGTACACTCCAGGTTCAGTATAGACATGCGACGGCTCAAACTCATTACTTTCCGGAGATCCATCACCAAAGTCCCATTGGAAAGTATCTCCAACAGAATAGTTTGCAAAATCGATGGTATGAGGGGCACAGCCATCCAACTCAGAGGGTGCAGAAAAAGCAGCATTTACTCCTGAGAGTTCAAAATCAATTTTAAAAACACCTACATCCCAATTTGGAGCTTGATCAGTTGCATAAGCATCCGGGTTTGTATTAAAACCACCACCAGAACATACTCCTTGATATACAACCCCTTTTTTATCAAAGCGACTCGTGCCGCCATCTACATGTCCTTCAGTGTAATATGTGGCAAAAGAAAGAATAGCTAAGCTTTCTTCAAAAGCAGCAAGATAAAACCCTCCCGTGGTAAACAAAGCATCGTCCGTTAACGGCAAATCTCCCGGAGCTCCATAGCAAGAAATATAAACTCTGTCACACCGATCAACCAGAAACGCTACGGGATTTGGAGTTCCAAATCCTCCACTCGTTTCAGGCCCAATCATTGTGGAAACAATTACCTCAGATAATTGCGGTGTAAATTGTGTAATAAAAAGCTGTTTCGATTCAGTTGTGAACACCCCATCTGAAATAGGCCATTGGTCGGGAGCAGTAGTACGGCCATAAATCCATATATTTTCATCGTTGTCCAAATCCACAAAAAACACTTGATCGTCCTGACTTGTCGACGCGAAGGTGCTGTTTTCTAAAATAGTTCCTGAACTGTTTAATACGCCAACAACACCATTTCTCCCGGTTCCCTCTCCGGATTCCTGATAAGCACCTGTAGTTGAAGGAA
This sequence comes from uncultured Cryomorphaceae bacterium, assembly GCA_963748925.1. GTDB lineage: Bacteria > Bacteroidota > Bacteroidia > Flavobacteriales_D > Cryomorphaceae > Cryomorpha. The sequence continues at coordinate 85,454 of CAVVKG010000009.1, forward strand.
AAGAATTTCCTTCTGTAATACCGGCAAAAACTACCTGACCATTATCCTTTACCCTCACCCCATAAATCATATCTTCTGAGTTTCCACCAATAAGGGTAATCCAGAATGCTGAACTAAGACTTGGAGATAATTTTGCTACCACTCCCTCACTATTTCCATTTAAATCTGTGTCATAAGCTCCGGAGGTCGCGGGAAAATCGTCTGACATGGTTACTGATGCTAAATAAACATTGCCTTCCTGGTCCAAGCTCAACTCCCCTCGAAACGAGTCATATCCACCTATCCATAAATTACGCCCGTCTGTTGCAGATCCGCCTAAATAGGTAGAAGCGATTAATTCGGTACCATCCGGAGAAACCCTTGAAATAAAGATATCAACTTCACCACCATTTTCAGTTTGAATAGCTCCCGGAATTATTGGGTAGTTAGTTGATTCTGTAGATCCGAAAACAAAGCAATCACCTGCTAAATTGGTTATTGCAGAATGAGGAAGGTCTTCTTCCGAGCCTCCTAAATAAGTGGCATAAATTTGATCTGTACCCGTTGGATTAAATTTATTCAATACTACGTCAGTGATTCCCCCACCAAAATCAGGCTGTACAACACCGGCACCAGTTGGAACGCCAGCACCAAAACTCCTTCCAAAGCTAAAAACATTGCCTTGCTCGTCATACGTCGCACCGTGACCATAATTATTCGAACCAACCGTCCCTGTCAATGTAGATGCCACGATTACCGGGTCAATAATCAAAGGGTGATCAGCCTCGTAATCACTAACTTCAAATGAAAAAATACCGTCTAAGGCAGTAAAGTCAACTTCAACAAGTTTTTTGGTTCCATTAATAACTTGGTATGCTTCCGGAATTACCTCCTCTATTACTCCGTAAGGAGTAGAAAAATGCACCTTACCACCTTTTAATACAGGCTTAACACCAATATAACTCCATGAAATAATACCCGGATCAACTCCAGGCTCAATGATGTAGTCATATTCCAGACTTGAGGTTTCTTCATCTACTTTGTACTGAATATTTACTCCGGGGTAAACATTCGTTTTCATCACAGATTTGGCATCATGCACTCCACTAACCCATTGCGATTGAGAACCAATAAAATAATTCCTATACATTTCAGTTGGGTTAAGATTCTCGGTTTGAGCATTAACATTTGCTCCATCGTACACCATAGAATAGCTGAAAACCGGAATATCGGGAGCCTCCTCAGGAGCTTCATTCTCATGAAAGGAATCGTGGTGTGCGTTTAATGATTCTGCGGGACTCATCCCAATGATCAATCCTTGCTCTGTTATGTAGGCCGCATAGCGATTCAGGTAAATCAAATGACTGAAATCACCTTCCCATTGCCCAAGGTTTGGTCTGAAGGAGGTTTTCCCGGTATGATCAACGTGCGCCTCTGTTGCAGTTTGAGCTATTGAAAATGAAGAAATAAACACTAAAACAGAAATCAAAAAGGACTTTTTCATGATAATTTGCAGGTTTTGACAAACTCAACTATTCAGCCCAAAAGAGCTTAATAAAAAGATATTTGGTTAGATAAATAAACGTTTCTCATCGTTTGACATATTAATGACTCAAAAATGTCAATCAAGATGCCTGAGAGTCATCAATTTCGACCGATTTCTTTCGAGACTATAGTTTTTGCTGAGCGCTTAACCGAAGGAGAAAAGTAACCATGCTCAGTTTTTGAGCAAGAAAACATCACATGAGGACATCCCTTTGTTCAAGTAAACTTCTATGAACACCCTTCGGTTAATCGGAAAAAACCCGCGGATAAAGGCCTTGCTCTATATAAATTCATCTCATGAAAGCGGAGCATTTTTAAAACAAAACTTCTTGAAAAGATGCCGAGTATCAATTCAATATTTTTCAAAAAAAAGGAACTATAATTTCAATCAAGTAAGACGAGAAGCTTATTGATGCGTTCATTGCCAATACCTCATTCACTTTAATTAACAACCCCCACGGCAACTTTCATTAAAGAATCCGTTTTACCTTTACGCCATGATTGCAGAGGGAATATTGACATATGATGACAAAGACAAGCAACGCCGCTACGATCTTGCTTATCTTCGTATGGCCTATGAATGGAGTAAGCTCTCTCATTGTGAGCGAAAGCAGGTTGGCTCGATAATTGTAAAAAATGGAATGATCATCTCCGACGGATACAATGGTGCCCCTGCTGGTTTTGATAATTGCTGTGAGGATGATAAAGGAGCTACGCACTGGTATGTATTGCACGCTGAGGCAAACGCGATTTCTAAAGTTGCGCGATCTACCAACAATGCGCAAGACTCCACGTTATATCTTACCTTATCCCCTTGCAGAGATTGTAGCAAATTAATTTTGCAAGTTGGCATTAAACGTGTTGTATTCAGCACGCTTTACAAAGACAATTCAGGAGTATCGCTGCTGCGAAATGCCGGAATTGAAGTTGAGCACTTACCCGTAGAAACAATATGAATCAAAATCAAAACAGCAATAAACTCCTGATTTATTATCCGATACTATTGGCAGGAATGCTGGTGCTGGGTATCTATCTGGGTTCGTATTTTACTTCCGGAACTTCCGAAACAACAACGTTTTTCCCGAAGAAAACAGTAAATAGCGCTGATAAAATTGGGCAAATTATCAATTTTATCGATAAGGAATATGTTGATACCGTTGCCAAAAACAACTTGATCAACAAGGCAATCGGAGCCATTTTGGAAGATCTGGATCCGCATTCCTATTATATCACTGCAGAAGAAATTGCAGCCTATACCGAACCTCTTGAGGGGAATTTTGATGGAATAGGTGTGGAATTTTTAATTCAGAAAGACACTGTGCGGGTGGTCTCAGCGATCGAAGGCGGACCTAGCGAAGAACTCGGCATTATGGCGGGAGATAAAATTATTACGGTAGATGGCAACAATATAGCAGGTGTTGAGATTAAAAACGAGGATGTAATAAAATATTTAAAAGGCCCCAGCGGAACAAAAGTTAATGTTGAGATTCTTCGTGTAAAAGAGAAGATTCCTTTTAGCATTACCCGTGGTACAATCCCAATAAACAGCGTAGTAACGTCGCAAATGCTTGATAACACTACGGGATATATTAAAATTAGCCGATTTGCCCGTACCACATATGATGAATTTATGACTCATATGGAGAAACTTTCCAAGCAAGGAATGCAAGAAATTATTCTTGACCTGCGCGGAAATGGAGGCGGCTATTTAAATGCGGCCGTGCAGCTTTCTGAGGAGTTCTTACAAAAAGGTCAACTTGTGGTTTACACCGAAGGAAAAGCCAGTCCTAAGCGCTCTTATTACGCTAGTAAAAGTGGATTGTATAATGAGATGCCGCTCGCTATTCTAATCAATCAGGGTTCGGCTTCTGCATCAGAAATTTTGGCTGGAGCGATTCAGGATAATGACAGAGGGCTAATAATCGGCCGCAGGTCTTTTGGCAAAGGTCTTGTTCAGGAGCACTTAAGCCTCCCCGATCAATCGGCCTTGCGACTTACTGTAGCACGTTACTTTACACCCACAGGCCGTAGTATTCAGAAACCATATGGTGAAAACATCGATTACGAAGATGACTACGAAATGAGATTTGAGCATGGTGAAATGATGTATCAGGATAGCATTGTATTTCCCGACTCGTTAAAATTCACAACTCCAGGAGGAAGAACGGTTTATGGCGGCGGTGGTATAATGCCCGATATTTTTGTAGGGATAGACACCGTTGGCGCATCGCAATATTTGAGTATCGTAAGCTATCAGGGCCTCTTAAATCAGTTTGGCTTTGATTATGCTGATGGACATCGTGAAGATTTAAATCACTACAGTTCTTATTCAGATTTCAAACAGAAGTTTGAAATTAACGATGCGATACTAAATGATTTCGTAGCCTATTCAACTGAAAAAGGAATTGAGGCGGACGATCGTGGGATTGCTGCTTCCAAAAATGTGCTAAAAATCAGAATAAAGGCCTATATCGCTCGGAATATCTGGGGAAATGATGGATATTATGCCATTATGAATCAAGATGACAATGTGCTTAAAGAAGCGCAGATTGCGCTTTCGTCAACCGCCAGCCTTTAACTCACTTTACAGTAAACCAATTATTTAATAGATTCTCTTTATTGTACACCATCGGTTTGCCGGTGGTGTAATCATAAATTTCCTTGCCCGAAGCTTTCACAATAGCATGACCGGCAGCTGTATCCCATTCCATCGTGGGAGCATACCGCGGATATATATCTGCACTCCCATCTGCCACCAGGCAAATTTTCAGTGAACTGCCCATACTTACTATGTTTAGCTCACCATGTTCTTTCTCTAATTTCTCCATCGCCTCAGCAGTTTCGGGAGATTTGTGTGATCGACTTCCTACCACGGTATAATTCTCACGTTTGAGATCTAATGGCAACTTTTTGCCAGCTGCCATCCATGATTCCAGTTTTCCCTCTGGGTTAAAGCCTTCTATTCTATAGGCACCTTTTCCGGAAATACCGAAATACATTACCCCGGTTACCGGAACGTAAATTACTCCAGCTATTGAAACACCATTTTCTATCAATGCAATATTTACGGTGAATTCTCCATTTCGCTTTACAAACTCCTTTGTACCATCAAGCGGATCGACCATCCAGAAACGGTTCCACTCTTTGCGATCTCCAAACGGGATGCTTTTTCCCTCTTCGCTAAGGACAGGGTAGTCTGTGCTTTCCAGAGCAGCAGCAATAACCTTATGCGCGGTTTTATCGGCAAGGGTTAGTGGACTATTGTCTTCTTTTTGCTCTACGGCAAATGGCGTATTATATACTTTCAATATTTCGAGTCCGGCGTAATACGATGCTTCAATAGCAATTTCCATTTCTCCGGATATATCCTTTTTCAAATTTGCTTCGCTGCTCATGTTTTTGACTTGTGTAAAAAGTAATTCAAAGTAAAAGGGGTAAAAGTCGCATAATTACTAAATTTGGCCTTGCTTTATGGAAGAAAAGAAAGGCAATATATTTACATTTCACGATAAAGTGATCCAACGCGTGGCTAAAGAAGAGCTTTTAGACCAGAATGCATACACAATATGGCTTACCGGACTCTCAGGCTCGGGAAAGACAACAATAGCTCAAATTCTCGAACTGGAATTGCACGAAGAAGGTTTTGCAACCATGTTGCTCGATGGAGATAATGTGCGTGATGGTCTTAACAGCAATCTGGATTTTACCGAATCGGGAAGAAAGGAAAATATACGCCGAATTGCAGAGGTTAACAAACTTTTTAACGACTGCGGTGTCATTACGATCAATTGTTTTGTGAGCCCCACAAATGAACTTCGTGAAATGGCAAAGACCATTATCGGGAAAAAATACTTTTTAGAAATATTCGTCAACACCCCACTTGAAGAATGTGAAAAACGCGATGTAAAAGGGCTCTACGCCAAAGCTCGCGCCGGAAAGATTCCCAATTTTACAGGAATAAGTGCTGCTTTTGACATACCTGAAAATGCAGACCTCGTTCTATCAACTATGAATACAAAACCCGAAGTATCTGCCATGCAGCTGCTGGAGTTTATAAAACCCAAAATCTCAAAAAGCTAATGCGCTCATATAGCTTAACCCATTTACGCGAACTAGAGTCGGAATCGATTTATGTACTTCGCGAAGTAGCATCACAATTTGAAAACCCAGTGATGCTTTTTTCTGGCGGTAAAGATTCTATCGTGATGTTTCACCTTGCTAGAAAAGCTTTTTGGCCGGCAAAGGTCCCCTTTCCCTTGTTGCATATAGACACTGGCCATAATTTTCCGGAAACTATTGCTTTTCGCGATGCTCTGATTGAAAAAACGGGAGCTAAATTGCTTGTGGGTTCCGTTCAAACATCGATCGATGAAGGGAAAGTAGCTGAAGAAAAAGGAGTGAATGCCAGCAGAAATAGCCTGCAAACTTCGACATTATTAGACTCGATAGAAGCAGGAAAGTTTGACGCAGCCATGGGTGGCGGACGCCGTGATGAGGAAAAGGCAAGAGCCAAAGAGCGCTTCTTTAGCCACCGCGATGAGTTTAGCCAATGGGATCCCAAAAACCAACGCCCTGAGTTGTGGAATCTCTTTAATGGATTGAAAAGTCTTGGAGAGCATTTCCGTGTTTTTCCTATTTCAAACTGGACGGAAATGGACGTTTGGCAATATATTTTACAGGAGAACATTGAAATTCCATCCCTTTATTTATCCCACGAACGTCCAGTTCTGGAACGTGACGGGGTATTGCTCGCCGATACTGATGTGATAGAAAAGAAGCCCGGTGAGAAAAGTGAAAATCGTACCGTGCGCTTTAGAACAATAGGCGATATGACTTGCACAGGAGCTGTAGAATCAGAAGCAGATACGATAGCAAAAATCATTGAAGAAGTGTCGGCCACGCGCACCACCGAAAGAGGTGGAAGAAGCGACGATAAGCGAAGCGAAGCGGCAATGGAAGACAGAAAAAAACAGGGATACTTTTAAATTATGACTAAGAAAGATGCTTATCTCGATATGGATCTCCTGCGGTTTACAACAGCTGGAAGTGTCGACGATGGAAAATCAACTTTAATAGGAAGAATGCTCTTCGACAGTAAAAGCATTTTTCAGGATCAGATAGAAGCTATAGAGCGCGCCAGTGCAAAGATGGGTGGAGAAGAAGGAATAAACCTCGCTCTACTTACCGACGGCCTCCGTGCCGAGCGGGAGCAAGGAATCACCATTGATGTTGCCTATCGCTATTTTGCTACCCCAAAACGGAAATTCATTATTGCCGATACACCTGGCCACATTCAGTACACCAGAAATATGGTTACGGGTGCTTCTACAGCAAATCTGGCCATTATACTCGTAGATGCGCGTCATGGCCTTGTAGAACAAACTTGTCGCCATGCGTTTATTGCGTCTCTGCTTAAAATTCCACACATCGTCTTTTGTATTAATAAGATGGATCTCGTGGATTATGATGAAGAGCGATATGAAGAAATACGTACTCAGCTCGAAGCTTTCTGCTCCAAGCTGGAGGTCAACGACATTCGCTTTATACCGATATCTGCCCTAAAGGGCGATAATGTTGTAAATAAGTCGGAGAAGATGGACTGGTACCAAGGTGGCACATTGATGTATACTTTGGAGAACATACATATCTCGGGCGATTATAACCATGTTGATTGTCGCTTCCCGGTGCAATGCGTTATAAGACCACAAACCGATGAATTCCACGATTATAGGGGCTATGCCGGCCGTATAGCCAGCGGTGTGTATAAGAAAGGGGATGAGGTGATGCTGTTGCCCTCAGGCTTTACCAGCAAAATAGCCTCTATTAGTACCTTCGATGGCGAGATTGAGGAAGCCTTTGCGCCTATGAGCGTCACGATTGAAATTGAGGATGATTTAGATCTGAGCCGTGGCGACATGATTGTGCGTACCAACAATAAACCCACTGAAAGTCAGGATGTGGATCTGATGGTGTGTTGGATGAGCGAGAAGCCCCTTCAGCCAAATGGTAAATATGCTGTAAAACACACCACAAGAGACGTGCGTTGCATCATAAAAGACATTAAGTACAAGGTGAATATCAATAATTTGCACCGTATTGAGGATGATAAGAAAATCGGTCTCAATGATATCGCCCGTATCTCTATCCGCACCACCAAGCCTTTATTTTACGACAGATACTCCCGAAACCGAATTACGGGTAGTTTGATCTTAATTGATGAGGGTACCAATGAAACTGTTGGTGCTGGAATGATTATATAAAGAGATACTCATTTCAAAAATTAAAGCATAAAAAAAGCATTCCTCAGGGAATGCTTTTTTAATATGATTAAATGGTGAAATTACATTTCTTCCATTTCTTCTTCGATCTCTTCTGCACCGTCTTCCATATCATTTTTCAGAGTGTCAGCCGCATCTTCCATAGAATCTCCAGCTTCTTCCATCTCATCCATAAGATCATCAGTCATTTCATCTGCCTGCTCTTGAGCATTTTCGGTGTTTTCCTCCATTTTAGATTCATTGTCGCATGATCCCAATGCGAAAGCTACTAGTGCTAATACTACAAACGTCTTTTTCATTTAATTTTTGTTAAGAGTTGAATTTAAGGGCGCAAAGCTAAGAAAACATCGCTGAAATGCAAGAAAAATTTAAATTCATTCTACGGTGACAGACTTCGCTAAATTCCTGGGCTGATCGACATTACAGCCACGCATTACAGCTATATGATAACTTAGTAGCTGCAAAGGAATTACAGAAATAAGCGGCATCAGACACTCTTCCGTATCGGGAATTTCGATGGTATGATCGGCCATTTCTTTTATAAACTCCTCTCCCTCCGTAATGATAGCAACGATTTTACCCTTTCTGGCCTTTACCTCCTGAATATTACTCACAATTTTTTCGTAAGCACCTGCTCGAGGAGCAATTACAAAGGCTGGCATTTCTTCATCAATGAGTGCAATAGGTCCGTGCTTCATTTCTGCGGCAGGGTATCCCTCAGCGTGGATATACGAGATTTCTTTCAGCTTTAAAGCTCCTTCCAGTGCAACAGGGAAGTTATAGCCTCTACCCAGATAAAGCGCATTATGCACATCTTTATAGATTTCAGCTATGTACTTTATTTTGTCGTTTTGATCAAGCACCTTTTGAACCTTATCGGGAATAGAATCCAGCTCAATAAGCAATCTGTGGAAACGCGTATTCGTAATGGAACCTTTTTTGTGAGCTACGTGAAGCGCCATAAGTGTAAGCACCGTAACCTGAGCTGTGAACGCTTTTGTACTTGCTACCCCTATTTCAGGTCCGGCATGTGTGTAAGAACCTGCATGCGTAGCGCGCGGAATGGAAGATCCGATAACGTTACAAATACCAATTATCGTTGCTCCTTTTGATTTGGCAAGCTCGATGGCGGCAAGCGTATCGGCCGTTTCTCCTGATTGCGAAATGGCAATAACCACGTCATCTTCATAAATTACGGGGTTGCGGTATCTGAATTCTGACGCATATTCTACCTCAACAGGAATTCTCGCCAAATCTTCGAAAAGGTACTCGCCAACCAAGCCAGCATGCCAGCTGGTGCCGCATCCCAAAATGATAATTCGTTTAGCATTTACAAATTTCTGGATATAATCTCTGATTCCTCCAAGTTCCACCTTGTCAGTATTGGGTCGCAGTCGCCCGCGCATGCTATCGCGGATTGATCGAGGCTGCTCATATATTTCCTTCAACATAAAATGCTCATATCCACCTTTTTCCAAAGCTTCTAATTGCATTTCCAATTCTTGTACATAGGGAGTTTTCTCCTGATTTTTGATATTCATCAGTTTAAATCCTTCTTCCCTGTCTATAATGGCAATCTCCTCATCATCAAGGTATACCACGTTTTTCGTATATTCCACAAATGGCGTAGCATCAGAGGCTATGTAATATTCTCCTTCTCCTATTCCCACTACGAGGGGACTCCCTTTTTTGGCTGCAATCAGCTGGTCTGGATTATCCTTTTCCATTACCACAATGGCATAGGCACCAATCACCTCATTGAGTGCAATACGAACGGCTTCAAACAGGCTTACCTTTTCATTCTCTCTAATATCGCCTATCAAATGAATCAACACCTCGGTGTCTGTATCGCTAATGAAATGATGACCTCGTTTTTTAAGCTCCTCACGCAGGGGATTGTAATTCTCTATAATTCCATTGTGAATAATGACCATATTGCCATCTTCAGAACTATGTGGATGTGCATTTTCATCATTTGGAGGTCCGTGAGTGGCCCATCTTGTATGGCCTATACCCATATTTCCGTGCAAGGGCTCTGATGATTCTACCAATGCTTCGAGGCTAGAAACTTTTCCCTGGCATTTATGAATTACAATGCTGTCGTCTTGAAAAACGGCAATACCGGCACTGTCATAGCCACGGTATTCAAGTCTTTTTAAGCCTTTTATAAGAATTGGGTATGCTTCTTTCGGGCCAATATATCCTACAATTCCACACATAATATGATTAGAATTTGGTAAATGTAACTACTAATTTTAAATTATTTGAAGGGTTTGAAGCATCCGGGTATTCTGCTCCATTAAGCACGACTCTATTAGCCGAACGGTTAGCATCCGTACTCACAATCTCAAATCCATAATGCTCTCGCTCTCCGAGCAAAACTTGCTGTAAATAGCGTGAAATAATAAATTCATACACACCGTCCTCTTCATTGTAAAAACCATAGCTCGAGGGATTATCATTTTGTAGCGAATAAATCTTTCCATTCTCATCTCTCGGAAAGATCAATAATTGCTGCGGTGGTGTAAAAAGCGCCGCCTCAATTCCAAAAACGTCTCTTACAGGTAGTACGATTTTCGCTTTATTAATAGCAATACCCGCTGAATCTCTTAAATTTTCAATAAAAGGCAGATCGAGAAACAGCTTTGTACCAGCCGTCGATTGAACAAATAAGTCCTGCTTCCCAAATTCGGTGTTTCCTCTTAACTGCTCGGCCAAAGAAGTAACGCCATTAGCGTGTTCGTGGTCAAACTTATTGTATTTAGCTGAAGAGCTGCGGATTTCAAAACTGTATGAATATGATCTGGTGGTATCAGGCAAAACCGATCTGTAATACAACACCACTCTACTATCATCAGTAAAAGTATCAAAGGAAATGATTCCAGATTTGTTGGTGTTGAATCGTGTTTCGTCTACAGTTATATAAATACCCTTTATCAAAGATTCGAAAGTCGTGGGTGTCAAATCTCCAATTGCATCGGCTTCAAAAAAACGATTGGCAAAACTCTCGTCCAAAGGTATTCTCATTTCAGCAGGGTTGAACGAATCACCTACCCTAACCGAATCTGTGGTATTTGGTTTTTGTCTGTTAGAACCCTCTTTTATGAGGTCGTTATCGACGTAATCTACGGGAGAATATTCGAAGTAATTTGAATCGACCGAAAGGCTGTCAGAAACTTCAAATACTTGAAAATACTGTTCTCCGAGACCTCCGTAAACACTTTTTGAGGAAGGATTGGTATTGCTATACAAGAAATAATCGAGAACCAGAACTACCGAATCGACTACAATATTATCGATTGTGGCACCATCGGGAATAAGATTTGGATTATTACTTGATAGCCTGAGCTGAGTAATGTGACCTGCTTTTGTAAATCCGAAAATCGGGTCGTTATAGGCACCCACTAATCCCGGACTTACGCGTTCAGTGCGTACGGAATCATCAAGCTGAGTATAGGCGACTATAGAAAAAGTGTCTACCTGATTGGTGGAGAGCAGATCGCTACCCGGTTGCAGCTCCAGGCCTAATTCTTCTTCAGGTTTTTCACAACCAGTCATCAGAAATGATATGGCTATAAAAAAGAGAGCGGCGCGCAAAAGCGGCCGCTGCAATTTAATATTCATAAGTAGAATAATCTTATTGTTCAGCAAGAACAGAGTTCTCTTCCAAAATTTCATCATAAAATTCACCATACGTTTTAACGCAAGATGCAGGATCGCAGTATGAAAGTTTGGCTTTATCGAAAGAGTTAACAGCATTTGTGATCTCTTCCGGTAGTTCTTTACTTCCCTCAACGACTGCATCGGAATATTTCAATGCAAGTTTAGTGAGATTCTCAAAATTAGGGTCGGTTAATTCAGAAAGATCTTCATCCGTAAACCCGTCAAATTTCAATTTTTCAATAACCTTCTTGTCCAAAGCACCCGTAAACCCTTTGTTATAGGCCGAGAAGACTACTTTAGATTCAGCAAAATGCGGATCGTCATTGTAGAATTTCTTAACATATAATGGCAGTAAAGAGGTAAACCATCCATGGCAATGGATAATATCCGGAGCCCAGCCAAGCTTTCTTACCGTTTCTAAAACGCCACGACAAAAGAAGATTGAACGCTCATCGTTGTCTTTGAAGAATTTTCCAGACTTATCGCTCAACACGGCTTTTCTTTGGAAATAGTCTTCGTTATCGATAAAATACACCTGCATACGTGCAGTAGGTATAGAAGCGACTTTTATAATTAAGGGGTGATCTGTGTCATTTACGACCAGATTCATTCCAGAAAGTCTGATTACCTCATGTAGCTGATGTCTTCTCTCGTTAATAGACCCATATTTGGGCATAAAAACTCTGATTTCTTTTCCTTTCTCGTGGATTCCTTGCGGAAGATTGCGCGACACTTCAGACAATTCGCTTTTAGGCAGGAAAGGAGTTATTTCCTGCGATACATACAAAACTCTCGGTTTCTTCATAAAATGTTGGGAATTGTTTAATACAGATGCAAAAATACAACCTTTTTCTCGCATTTTCAACTTAATGTTTTAGCTTTGGCGGCTTTTTGCGGTGTTAACCATAACCCCTACTACATCGCTTCTATCTGATATGCAAATACTTACGACTGCAAAGGAAATAAAGGATTATACCTCTAAACGAAGGTTAAAAACTTTGAAAATAGGTTTTATTCCTACCATGGGGGCGCTTCATTCGGGACATATCAGCTTAATTGAGGCTTCGAAGAGGGAAAATGATGTAACCATTTGTTCTGTTTTCGTAAATCCCACTCAGTTTAACGAGCCTGCTGATTTTCAGAATTATCCGCGTCAGATTGAGTCCGACCTTAAAATGCTGGAATCGGCAGGCTGTGATGCAGCATTTACACCACATGTAAATCAGGTTTACCCTGTGCCCGATACTACAATTTATGACCTTGGCGAGGTAGCTCTTAAATTAGAGGGCAAGCAAAGGCCCGGCCATTTCAATGGTGTGGCATCTGTGGTAAAGCGTTTTCTGGACCTTGTGCAGCCTCACAATGCCTATTTTGGATTGAAAGATTACCAGCAGTTTCTAGTGATCAAAAATCTAGCTGAGCAATACAACCTGAATGTAAATATCGTGGGTTGCCCCATTGTACGTGAAGATTCCGGTCTTGCCAAAAGCTCGCGAAATCAGTTGCTTTCAGCAGATAGTAAGCGCGTTGCAAGCGACATCTATAAAAGTCTTGAACTTGTAAAGAAATCCGCTTCCGAACACGGCGTCAAAGAGTTAGCCAAAATAGGGTTAACCTATCTGGAATCAAAAGAAGGAATAGATCCGGAATATTTTGTGGTGGTTGATGCGCTTTCGCTTGATGCTCCAACAGCTGGTGAAGATAATGGGCTTATCGCTCTGGTAGCTGCATGGGTTGACGGCGTTAGGTTGATTGATAATATGTTGTTTAAAACAACAAAGTAGGAACTGAGTAATGTTTAGTTCTTCTCTCCCAATCTTTGATAAGAAAACCCCTGTGTTTATGAATCCATGTGGTAAACCTTTAAACCGCATAGAAACATAGGTGTATAGAAATAATGCGTTAGAACCTGATTAAGTTATTTGTTGAATGATTCATTAGGCCATAACGGATCAAGGCTTTTATTCCTTCAAATCCATTTGAAATATAATTCAAATCGGCGGGAAAAGAGACCTTTAGATTACATTTTTAAGTGATCGTTTCCTTTCACAATAAGAATTATACTCCTAACCTGCCCCCATTCCCAATCCAAGTTCTTAGATTTGGAGCCGAATCAGAATCAGTTTGAAAAAGAAAATAATTGGTCTTCTAAAAATTCTCATCCCCATTTCGCTGGGGCTTTATCTCGTTTTCCATATTTACGATCAGCTTGACCTTACACAGCGGGAAGCTCTTTTCGAATCGATCAAGAAGGCAAATTACTTTTGGATCATTGTATCAGTATCAATGGGGCTTTTCAGTCATTATATACGTGGGTATCGCTGGCGTTTTCAGATGGAAGCCATGGGATACCACACCAGGCCAATGAATAATTTTATGGCCGTAATGATTGGTTACATTGTAAACATGGTGCTGCCTCGTGTGGGAGAGGTAAGCAGAGCCGCTGCTATTACGAAATATGAAAAAGTACCTTTTCAAAAAAGCTTTGGAACCATTCTCGCCGAGCGGGCTATCGACCTGATTGTACTTATGATTATAGGTGTAATAACGATTTTCTTGCAGTACGAATTACTCGAAGAGTTTGCAGATCAAATAGTAGCCGAAATAAATAAAGCAGCAGGATCGCCCCGGCTTTGGATAGGTATTATAGTTTCATTAATCCTCGTTGTTGTTTTCTTTTTTATTTTTAGAAAGCTGAAGCACAAATCGTTTTTCGGAAAAATTTCGGCCTTAATAGACGGATTGATTGAGGGATTGAGGAGTATTTTCAGAATGAAGCGACGGGTGGAATATGTACTTGCCACCATCGCAATCTGGGTACTTTACATCGGAATGTTCTGGGTTTGTTTCTTCGCTATTGAGGAGACTTCCCATCTCGGGGCTGCTGCTATTTTTGCCAGTTTTGTAGTTGGAAGTTTTGCTATTGTACTTATTCCGGGTGGCATCGGAGCTTATCCCGTTGGCATTATGGAATGCCTGCTCCTTTACGGTATTGCCACAGAAACCGGTTTTGCGCTCGGCTGGATTATCTGGCTTTCTCAAACCATCATGATTGTCCTCTTCGGGGGATTAAGTATGCTTTACATCCCTATTTATAACAAAAAAAATCCCCATGACGAGAGCCGAGCAAATTGAAAGCAAAATTATTCCCATTAGTGAACTGAGCAAAGCCATCGGTCGCTGGGAATTAAAAGGTAAGCGGATCGTTTTTACAAATGGGGTCTTTGATATCTTGCATCGGGGTCACGTTACGCTATTGGCGGAAGCCGCTGCCATGGGCGACATGTTAGTGCTTGGACTCAACTCTGATGCATCAGCACGAAGTTTGGGTAAAGGACCGGACCGACCGGTGAATGCAGAACAAGATCGGGCATTTGTACTTGCAGGATTGTCATCTGTTGGGGCAATCGTGATTTTTGATGATTCCACTCCCTATGAACTCATTAAACAAATAGAGCCTGCCGTTTTACTAAAGGGTGGCGATTATGATGCCAATCAGACCGATGCTTCCGCAAAAAATTACGTAGTTGGCTCAGACTTACAGCGATCTGCCGGAAGGCAAACCGCCACGATAGACCTGGTAAATGGTTATTCTACCACTTCAACGATCAACAAAATGACGGATGGCAAAGGTTAAAAGCGCCTTTTTTTGTACCAATTGCGGGTTTGAGTCGCCCAAATGGCAGGGAAAATGCCCTTCATGCGATGAGTGGAACACCTTTGTGGAAGAAACCGTTCGCAAAACCACCGGTAGCAAAACCGTATCAAGCAAGCGCACGTTACAAAAACCTGTGCGCATTACTGAAGTGCAGGCCAGAACCCACGAACGCAGTGCCATTAACGACCCTGAGCTGAGTCGTGTGCTGGGGGGTGGGCTCGTACCCGGATCGATGATACTTGTGGCCGGCGAACCCGGAATTGGTAAATCGACACTAATGCTACAGGCAGCTATGCGCCACGATGGCGGTAAGGTCTTGTATGTATCTGGTGAAGAAAGCAGTGAGCAGATTACCCATCGGGCTAAGCGGCTAGGCGGGCTCAATGAAAACTGCTACATAATGACGGTTACCGAGCCGGAAGCCATTATAAACGAAGCGAATAACCTACAACCGGAGTTTATCGTGATTGACTCCGCTCAAACGCTCAATGCAGAGTGGCTGGAATCTTCTCCCGGTTCTATTTCTCAAATTAAAGAAAGTACGGCTACATTAATGCGCTACGCCAAAGAATCTGGTGTGAGCATCTTTTTGATTGGCCATATTACCAAAGACGGAGCCATTGCTGGTCCAAAAGTTTTGGAGCATATGGTTGACACGGTAATTATTTTTGAAGGTGATCAACAACATCTTTTCAGGTTGCTTCGCTGTACAAAAAACCGTTTTGGATCTACTAATGAATTGGGCATTTACCGAATGGAAAGTACAGGGCTTAACGCTGTAGAAAATCCTTCGGAACTGCTTTTAAGCGGACAAACGGGAAACCTCAGCGGCTCGGCTACGGCCGCCATTGTAGAGGGAATAAGACCGCTGATGATAGAAGTTCAGGCGCTGGTGAGTTCAGCTGTCTATGGCACTCCACAGCGTTCGGCAACAGGATTTGATGTACGACGCTTGCATATGTTGCTCGCTGTGCTCGAAAAGCGTTGTGGCTTTAGGCTTGGTGCTAAAGATGTATTTCTCAATATTGCCGGAGGACTTAAAGTAAACGATCCTTCCATCGATCTGGCCGTTGTTGCGGCAGTTCTATCATCAAGCGAGGATTTAACCCTTCCCGCAAATGTTTGCTTCTCAGCAGAAGTTGGGCTTTCGGGCGAGATACGACCTGTAACACGAATAGAGCAAAGAATCAATGAAGCTGCTAAGCTTGGATTAAAACGCATTTTTATCTCTGAACACCACCGTGATATCAAACGATCTAAGGAAATTGAGATCGTTCAGGTAGGTAAGGTACAGGATGTGCTGCGGAACATGTTTGGGTGATTTTTTACTTATCAAAGTGTGAATAGGTGAATTTTCAAAGGTAAATCTGAAATCTGACATGATGGTATTTCATGATTCACGTTTCCATCATTCCCAAAT
This sequence comes from uncultured Cryomorphaceae bacterium, assembly GCA_963748925.1. Lineage (GTDB taxonomy): Bacteria > Bacteroidota > Bacteroidia > Flavobacteriales_D > Cryomorphaceae > Cryomorpha. The sequence continues at coordinate 101,997 of CAVVKG010000009.1, forward strand.
AACACTATTTCCTCCTAGATTTAGAGTTATCAAGCTCGCTATAAAATAGTTTGATGTAAAATTGATTCAGCTATAGATTGACGAGAATCAGATTTCTACATCATTCGCAAATTGAACATTCACACATTGAACATTCACACATTGAACATTGACTGCTTTATTCACCCTCTACCTGAATCATATCAAGTAGTTCATCAAGTTTTGGAGAAAGAATAACCTCAATTCTTCTGTTTTTGGCTTTGTTGGACGGGTCCACCGGTTGGTATTGGCTTCTGCCGGCGGCTGTGAGCAACTCCGGGTTAATCTCAGAATTTTTGATCATAAGATTAATAACAGATGTAGCGCGCAAAACACTCAAATCCCAGTTGTTTCGAGGGTATGTATTACGGCTAAACTCATCGGAATCTGTATGGCCTTCAACCATAATCTGAAGGTCGTCGTTACCCTGAATAGCTCTGGCGAGGTCAATTACAGCTTGCTTACCTTTTTGGTCAATTTCTGTGCTTCCTGTAGCAAATAATAACTGAGCTTCCATGCTTACATATACACGCCCGTTTCGCTTTTCTACAGTAATTCCCTTTCCTTCAAAACCGAGCAGAGCCTTCGCAACACTCGTCCTTAGCGCTTGCATTGCCGAATCCTTACGTTGGATTATAGACCTTAACTCATTCAGCTTTTGCTCTCTGTCCTGCAGTTCTTCTTCCTTACTATTCAGCGCCATTTCGAGTTCATTAAGAGCATCTTCTTTAGCCTGAAGATTGATTCGCACCTGATCAAGCTCAGCCATAAGCGTCGCATTCTCCTGTTGAGAACCGGCATGCAGACTCGCCGTTTTACTTAACAGCTCATCATTAAGGGCATTAATTTTGTCATATTGTTTTCTCAAAATACGCAATGAGCTCCCCATTACGGCTGTATCGCTCTGCAATGCATCAATCTTTCTTTGAGCAACATTGAGCTTCGTGTCAAACTCATTGGCCCGGGTTTCAAGAGCTTCAGCCTGAGCACGGAGCTCTTTATTCTCAGCTTCACAAGCCTCTTGCTTATTCTTGATTTCAGTAAATTGTCTATTAGGAACACAGGAGTAAAGAATGGCTGATGTTATTACTGCGGTGATTAATACTTTTATATTACTTTTCATAATGATTCAAATTCCATTGATAGGTAGCAACAAAATTGGCTCCTTTTCTGCTAATATATATCAATTCAAGCAACAATTTGTTCACATTTTGAGTAATATAGCACATGGCAATTCTTAAGGACAACTGGTTTTTGGAGCCCATATTTGATTTTGAATACAAATCGTATCAAATACTGGGTTATACGAAATTGTTGAATTCTCACTTTGAGAGCTGCAAATTCTATCCCTATCTGGATGGTTTATCAAAGCATTTGTCGCTATTATCAGCTTATCAAGAAGCAAAGGAGAATTTAGAATCCAGGCTTGAACGCGAAATCGAAACACTTGATTTTAAAAATAAGCGCATCCAAAAAAAACCGGTAGAAGATACCGAAGGAATCATTTCGGCTCTTCAAGAAATCATTTCATTTGGCAAATCTGAAATGCAGAATTGCTACACCCGGGCAACCAGCTCTTACGAAGCGGCGCGAAAAGAAATCGAAATAAATCCTTTAGGGCTCTTGGGGACGAATACCAACCAGGGCATTTTGTTTTTTAGAAGACCAGATAAAACCCGGGTGTATTCATACAGTGTTCGGATGGTAATGCGTCCAGGTCCCGGGGATGTGTATAAAGATGTAAAAACCACATACCTCGATGCTTTGAGTACAGGACCTTTTACAAATTTCAACAACATAAAAAGCAATATCATTAAAACCTCAGCTTTCGATATCGGTACAACCGCCTACCTAATCGATACAAATACAGAAATGCCTTACTTTGAACTGGTGCTACCGGTAGTAAAAAAATACATTATTGAACTTTCCCGGTAAGGGTGTCTTTAGCAAAATAAACCTTACTTAAATCAAGCACTCCTATTCCACTTACGTCCAGGTTTTTCACTTTTTTATTTACCAGCCAAATCCACTTTTCGTAATAAAGTGGAGCAACTGCAGCTCGATCCATAAGAACCTGATCGGCATGCCAGTATTCCGAATAACGCTCTTTATCATTGCGTTCGCGAAGAGATTTTTCAAAATATTCATCAAATTCATCATCTTTAAATCGCACCGTGTTGAGAAATGATGCCTTAACAGAATCTTCTGGTACCAGCTTACCATAAAAAAGTCTCAAAAAGTTTTCAGGGTCCGCGTAGTCACCTATCCATCCGTCACGCCAAAAGTTTACATTGCCATTTTCAATTTGGTCATAGTGCAAACTACGCGGTAATACAGCAATTTCAACTGTTATATCAAGTACCTCCGTAAGCATTTTCTGCACAGCGTCTGCAACCTCAATCACTGTTCTGCTGCCATCATTAAGCTGAAGCGTCAATACCGGAAAGTCATTTCCATTTCCGTAGCCAGCTTCTTCAAAAAGTTGCTTCGCTAAATCAGGATTATACTCATAACCCACTACGCTATCCACACTATAACCCGGCATTGCTCTAGGAACAAAACCATGAGTTGCCGGCTCACCATAACCTTGTAAAATGCTATCTACAATAAACTGTCGATCTATTGCATAATTGATCGCTTTCCGAATACGTACGTCGCTAAAAATTTCATTTCTATTTTGAAAACCGTAATACTCAACACGCAACCCCGGAATGGTAATAATCCGATAACTAACCTTGCCAGCAGATTCTTCAAGCCCTCTTTTCAATCCGGCTACGCTTCTAAAAGGAACTTCCAGGATCAAATCCAGGCTCCCCTCAAGAAGAAGGTTAAGCTGGCGCATCTCATTTTCTATAAAATTGCACCGGATAGCATCCAAATAGGGCAGTTGATTGCCATTTTCATCTTTTCGCCAGTAGTTTTTATTTCTTTCCAGAATCAGGACATCATTCATTTTAATCGATCTAGCCTGGAAAGGTCCCGTTCCGATGCACCACATGTCAATATCGTTTTCGTAATCGTAGAGCTCACGAGGGAAAATCCAGCAACATGGGTGAGATAAAATGGACTGAAATATTGGTGCCGGATATTCAAGTTCAATCTGCAATGTATAATCATCTATGACTTTTATTCCTTCCACTCTCCGCGATGAATCTCCATAATAATGATCACTCGCCCCTTTAATTAAATCAATGACAAAGGCATACATTTGATTTCTCTCTGATGGCTCACACAGCTTTTGGAAACAAAACGCAACATCTTCAGCCTTAACCTCACGACCTTCTCCGTCTTTAAAAGCTTCATCATCGTGAAAATAGATTTGCTCTCTTATTTTAAAAATATACGTTAAACCATCCGGGCTTATTGTATAGCTCTCAGCCAGAGCGGGTACAATTTGTTTGGTAACAGGGTCTAGTCTCAATAAGCCTTCATAAACTTGATTCATCAGATTTATAGAAGATGCATCAACCATATTATGAGGAAAAATACTTCTGATTTCATTGGTAATACTCATTTTGAAAAGGCCGCCACTTTTTACCTCTTCGTCCCTTCTCCGCTGGGCTATGTCATCTTGATCCACAGGGTTTGAACATCCCGAAACCAGAATTAAGAAACTGCAAATTGCTATTTTAAAAATTCTGTTGATTAAATTCTGGAAGTCGGAAAACGTGTTTTTCATATTAAATATCAAGTTCCACCAAAACCGGGCAGTGATCGCTATGGTACGCTTCTGAAAGAATGTCTGCATCAACTAAATTTGGTCGAAGCTGCTCGCTGACCAAATGGTAATCAATTCGCCAACCCAAATTCTTTTTCCTCGCACTAAATCGATATGTCCACCACGAATATTTATGTGGCTCATTGTGAAAATTTCGGAACGAATCTACGAAACCCTTTTCAAGAAACTGTGTTACCCACTCTCTTTCTTCGGGCAAAAAGCCACTTGAGTTTTTATTTGAAATTGGGTTGTGAATATCTATTGCCTTGTGGCATATGTTGTAGTCGCCAGATATAATCAACTTAGGTCTTTCAAGGAGCAATTCGTCGGTAAAATTAGAGAAGTCACGCAAGAATTCCATTTTGAAACCCTGACGAATATCACCCGTAGTTCCCGAAGGAAAATATGTGCTGAGTACGGTTAAATCGCCAAAATCTGCTCTTAAAACACGTCCTTCACTATCGTAAATACCTATCCCGAAGCCGGATTTTACTAAGTCAGGTTTCATTTTCGAGAAAATAGCTACTCCTGAATATCCCGGTTTCTCGGCGCTGTTGAAATAGCAATTATACCCCAGGGCTTCAAAAGCTTCTGTATCTATCTGTTCGGGTTTTGCCTTAGTTTCCTGTACCAGAAATATATCCGGGTTTTCTGAGTTTAACCAATCTAATAAGCCTTTTTTAATGGCGGCTCTAATGCCATTTACATTGTATGATATAATTTTAAGCTTCAAATTACGTATTGTTACAGCCCCATACCAAGTAATAATGCCAATAGCAGCACAATTTAGGTATCATGGCTAAATGATCTAATCGTTTGAACAGGTTCAAAATTAAAAGATTCTGTATATCTCCTATGTTAATTCGGTCAAAACGATTAACAATTGCGGCATATTTGTTAGCAATGAGCTGTTTATGCACCCATGAGGTATCTGGGCAGGATTTGAGCTCATTTCGCATGCAAACATTTGAAGCAAGCAACGATACCATCGTTTTGGATTCATTGATTATTGTACAGTCTACTTTTAAGTTGTTCTATTCCGACTCTTCGCTTGTTGCGGACTCATCTTATTTTCTGAATCCCGTGTCAAGACATTTTTTTTGGAAAGCTGACCTGCCAGAGGCTCCGCTTCGTGCTGAATACCGCGTTATTGCGATTGACCTCAACAAGCCTTATAGAAGGCGTACAACCGATATAATTCAACCAGAGGATGAATATTTTCTCTCTCCCAATACGTATCGGCCACAAGTAAATCAAGAATCAGTATTTGGATCTACCCGACTGAATAAAACAGGAAGTATTTCACGAGGTATTGGTTTTGGAAACAATCAGGATTTAACTGTAAACAGCACCTTGAGCCTTCAACTTAATGGTCAGTTAACAGATGAGATAAGCGTGCTGGCTTCAGTAACCGACGACAATATTCCTATTCAACCGGAAGGAAATACAGCACAGCTTCAAGAGTTCGATCAGGTTTTTATTCAGCTTTATACTGATAAATCAAAGTTGATTGTCGGCGATTTTATCCTAAACCGTCCACGGGGATATTTCACTAATTATTTTAAACGGGCTCAAGGCGCTAGTTTTACTACAAATCAACCCTTTAAAAAGAATGTGAACCTAAACTTCTTTACAGAAACGAGTGCAGCAATTTCAAAAGGAAAATTTGCTCGAAACATTATTCAGGGTCTGGAAGGAAATCAAGGTCCTTATCGCTTACGTGGGAATGAAGGTGAAAACTTCATTATCGTTCTGGCTGGAACGGAAAAGGTTTTTATTGATGGAAGGGAAATGCAGCGCGGTCAGGAAAATGACTATATCATAGATTATAACACCGCCGAGATAACTTTCACCGCCAATCAATCCATTACCAAGGACAAGCGAATCGCAGTTGAGTTTCAGTATTCTGACGCTAATTATGTGCGCACAATGATTCAAACCTCTACAGGAATAGAAAATGAAAAGTACTCAGCTTACTTCAATTTCTACTCAGAGCAAGATGCTAAAAATCAGCCGCTGCAACAAGATTTAGATGATGACGACAGGAGAATTCTTGATGCCGTAGGCGATAATATTCAAAATGCTGTAGCGCCAAATTATAGTGCTATAGACGAGTTTAACAACGATCAGATCATTTATCAGCTCAGAGATAGTTTGGGGTATGACTCTGTTTTTGTTCGGGTTACTGAGTCTGCCTCAAATCTTTACGTTGTAAACTTTAGTGAAGTTGGCCCGGGCAACGGTGATTACGTTCAAAACGGTTTTGATGCCACCGGGCGCATCTTTTTATGGGTCGCACCAGATACTATAGGTGGACAAATTGAAAGGCAGGGAAACTATGCTCCCTTGCGTTTACTGGTAGCACCCAAGAGGAGCCAAATCCTTATGGCCGGCGGAACCTATAAATTCTCTGAGCGCACTGATGCCATGATAGAATTAGGATTTAGTAACAACGATATAAATACCTTTTCTGAAATAGGCAATGACAATAATTATAGTCACGGGTTGCTGGCAAAAATCAAACACGCTCAACCCCTTTCTAAAAAAGAAGATCCGCTTTCGCTGGTTGGTAGGATTAATTTTGAATCGATTGGGAATAATTTTCAACCTATTGAGCCTTACCGATCGGTAGAATTTAACAGAAACTGGAATCTAAGTCCTGAAATTAATATCGAAAACCAAAACATTATTAGCGGAAGCGTAGGCCTGGAAAAACCCAAAAAGTACAATTTAATTTATGGACTAAATCGGTTTGACGCCGGAACGATTTATACCGGTATAAAAAATGAGCTAAATGCCAATGCCAATCTAGAGGGTTTTAATGCAAGATTTGACGGGAGTATTTTGGAGACCACAGGAATTGAAAAAACTCAATTTACCCGACACAAGTCCTTAGTTGAAAAACGCATCTGGATTACCAAAATTGGTTTTCAGGATGAGCGTGAAGTAAACAAACGGTTTGTTTCTGATACAGATAGTCTCGCTGCCACTGCTTACAAATTTTACGACTGGCAGTTTTACCTCACTAATCCTGACACTTCTAAAATAGGTTACCGTATATTTTACCGAGAACGCGATGATTTTGCAAGTAGCAACAACGACTTGAATCAAAGCACACATGCTTCTCAATACGGTGTTGATTTATCACTACTTCAAAATCCTAAGAACCAGTTTAAGGCTACTGTTTCAAATAGAGAGTTAAAAATAGTAGACCCTGAACTGACAGGGCAACCCCCAGAAAGCACCTTGCTGGGGCGCCTGGAGCATACCCTGCGACTTGCTAAAAACTCAATACTATCAAATATTTATTATGAAATAGGCTCGGGACTTGAACGTCGACAAGAGTTTATTTACATTCAGGATCCTACGGGACAAGGGCCATACACCTGGATAGATTATAACGATAATGATGTAAAAGAGTTAAATGAATTTGAGTTGGCCCGCCCCGAAGATGGTGATAGATATATTCGTGTTTTTACACCTACAGATAACTATGAACGAGCTTATTCAAACCAGTTTTCTCAGTCGCTAAACATTAATCCTGTGGCTCTTTGGAACAACAAAAAAGGTGTTTTGAAAGTATTGTCGCGCTTCAGCAATCAAGCCGCATTTAGAATTCAGCGCAAAACGCGAATTGAAGATGGAGCCGAACGCTTTAACCCCTTTTTGAATGCTTTTGGTGATTCTGCTTTGATATCGCAATCGTCAAGCATACGAAATACACTCTTCTTTAATCAAAGCAGTAGCAAATTTGGTGTGGATTATACTTACTCAGATCAGTTCAGTAAAAATCCACTTACTTCCGGTTTTGAGGAAAGTAAGGGTTTGGCTCATATCCTAAGAGTTCGCTATAACTTCACCGCCAAATACGGTATTATTTTAGAACAGGAAGTTGGGGAACGGGAGAGCTCTTCAGATTTTATTGAAGGCAGGAATTATAAAATAGACTATTTCAACTTAAAACAGACCCTTACATACCAGCCCGGAACAGCATTCAGGTTAAGCCTTATCAACGATTATTCTCAAAAACAAAACAGCGAAGAGCTGGGAGGAGAAGATGCTGAAACAATAGATATAGGTTTAGATTTCAGGCTCAGCAAAGTTGAAGCAGGAACGATGTTTGCCCAGTTCAACATAATATCTATAAAATATTCCGGAGATGTGAACAACAGCATTTCCTATCAAATGCTCGATGGATTGCAGGACGGGACCAACCTAACCTGGGGGGCAGGTGTACAACGCAATTTAGGTAAAAACCTCCAACTTAGCATAAGCTACAACGGGCGAAAATCGGAGGACGTGAAATCGGTTCACACCGGCAATATGCAGGTAAGGGCTTTTTTCTAGCCTATTTCAAATCAAAATTGGCCTTTCCTATAAGGGCTCCGCTTTCATACATTTCTACAATGTATTTCCCAGGCTGCAGCTCACTACCTTCAGCGTCAACAGTATAAAAAATGCATAGTTCCATCGCCTCATTTTGATACTCTATCTGGCGCTTTACGCTGTATTTCCCGCTTACCCCATTAAAGTCAAAACGATTGTCATCGCCATCAGTGCTATTAAGTACTACCCCATCTGGGGTGATAATTCTTAGATAAATGGTTTTTTTACCTGGTGTTGAGATGCGATTCTCTCCCAAGCCGGCACAAGTACGAATCAATTCCGTTTTATTTGCCCTGTTTACTTCCGTTTGATTTCCGTTGTTGCGCACCTTAATACCCACACTTGTCATTCCATTGGCCTGTAGAATAGATCCGGTAGCCACAATTTGCTCCAAATCTTTCTTTGAAGTTTCCAGTTTCTGTGCGAGAGTTTTCGTTTCAGAGAGCTCTTCTGCGAGAAATTGATTATCCTTTTTTAGGTCAATATTCATTGTGTTTAAGGAATCGATAGTTACCAGATATCCTTTCATAATATCGCGGAGTGTGCTGGCCTCTTTCTTTAATTTTGAAATGATATAGGCATCATCTTTATGCTTGTCCATTTGCTTAAGCAATTCCTTAATTTGCTCTTGTTGACCCATAATCTCGGCGTTAAGCCGGTCGTTATCTACAGTCATAGTATCATACTGGATGAGCATTTCCTGAAGGTCATTCTTTAGTTGAAGTTGCTCTATTTCAAGCGAACTTATGGATTCGGTTTTCTCAACTACTTCTGTATGGCTTGTGAAGTACAATACCCCTAAAACAATACTCAACAGACCGAGCAGGGCAATAATAATTAGGTATTTTTTATTAGATTCTTTTTCTTGTGAGGGAGCAGGCTTATCAGACATCAGATGTTTTTTTTAAAAAGAATGAAATTATACAACTAAAAAGGTAAATTTATACAATGACTTTGAAATGGCAGAACGAAAGCAAAAGTACTATTTTCAATGGTTGTATGATATAGGCAGGTTATTGTTTCCACAAAATTGCATATCATGCGGCTTTAACCTTGCAAATCAAGAAGATACTATTTGCGTGTCCTGTCTTTTTAAGATCCCAAAAACAAATTTTCATAGGGTAAAGAACAATCCTGTGGCCCAAAAATTTGATGGTAGAATGCCAATAAACGCCGGGTTTTCTTTTTTATTCTTTCACAAGGGAAATATAACTCAAATACTCCTGCATCAACTTAAATACAAAGGTCGTGAAGATCTTGGTGAAAGGTTAGGCGCCATGTTTGGCAAGGATCTGATAGATGAAAATTATCAAGTGCCCGACTTGATAATTCCGCTACCACTACACCCCGCCAAACTGGCTTTACGCGGCTACAACCAGTGTGACTCCATCGCGCGCGGTATGCAGAAATATTTGAAAGTAGATGTTGGTTATACCGCTGTTGCACGTGTGGTTGCCAATCCTACGCAGACCAGGAAAGCGCGTTTTGACAGATGGCTGAACGTAGAACATATTTTTGAGGTGGAGGAGCCTGATAAAATTATAGGAAAGCACATCTTACTGATAGATGATGTCATTACCACCGGCTCAACTCTAGAGGCCTGCGGAAGATGTCTGCTAGATGCCGGGGCGGCAGAAATTAGCATTGCCACCATTGCATCCGCATAAACACATATCTTTGCAGCATGAATCGCAATTACGAAGACATTCTAAAACACGTAAAAGGAGTGCTGGAAGGTGAAACGGACCTTATTGCCAATCTCGCAAATGTGGCAGCCATCCTCAAAACTCTGCCTGGATTTTTTTGGGTTGGGTTTTATATTGTACGCAATGATATATTGGTATTAGGCCCTTTTCAAGGACCAGTTGCTTGTACGAGAATAGGTTTGGGCAAAGGGGTATGTGGAACATCCTGGGCGCAGAAAAAATCAATTCTCGTTGAAGACGTCCACGCCTTTCCCGGTCATATCGCCTGCAACCCCAATTCAAAGTCTGAACTGGTAGTGCCCGTTTTTGACCCTTCCGGAAATGTGGCATTCATTTTGGATGCTGACAGCGACACGCTAAGCGCATTTGATGAAAATGACCGCATTGCACTCGAAAAAATAGCTACTTACATTACAGACACTTTAACAGTAACAGCCTGAGAACTCTCACTTTCATATTTTTAATTCTTTTGGGAATCGGATGTGCACGCCAATCATCTCCAACAGGGGGTGAAAAGGACGAAACACCGCCCCAGGTGCTCAACTATAGTCCGCCCAATTTCACAACAAATTTTACTGAGTCCGGATTTGAGCTTGAGTTTGATGAATTCATTCAAGTACAAAACTTCGGCGCTCAATTGGTTATATCTCCGCCACTTCAACAAACACCAGATTACAGTGTTCGCGGAAAACGACTTATTGTAAGTTGGAAAGACACATTACTTGAAAACTCAACCTATCAGTTCAATTTGGGGAAATCTGTAGTAGATGTAAATGAGGGAAATATTAATCCCGATCTGATCTATGTTTTCTCAACGGGAAGTTTTATTGACTCTCTAAACATTCTGGGAACTGTAGTTAGTGCCGCGGACAATACACCGGTTGAACAAGCCGCAGTGCTTATTTACAGAGGCGATGCCGATAGTCTTCCCACAACGAGTCCTCCAGATTATTTTACCTTAACGGATGTAAATGGTAATTTCAAGATTCGTTATTTACCCGAAAATGATTACCAGATTTTTGCCTTAAAGGAGGAGAACAGCAATTACCTCTACAATGGCCCTCCTGAGAAAATAGGATTTCTCGACGAGCGGGTTTACAGCTCGCTAAACGATTCGGTTTATACGTATTTATTGCCGGCATTTATTGAAAAAGATACAAGCCAATATATTACTTCTCAAACGGGAACCGATTTTGGTTATTACGAAATCATTTTTAATGTGCCAACGAAAAATGCCGATGTTCAATTTTACGATTTGGAAAGAGATAATCAACTGAAGGCAATAAGTTTATTCAATGCTACCAAAGACACTTTAAAGAGCTGGGTAACATTTCCTGAGCGAGACAATTTTGAAGAAGTAGCAGTTTACATTAATGAGGATTCCACCTTTGCAGATACGACCTTCTGGTATCTTGAAATAAATCCGAAATACAAGAAAAAAGCAGAGCTCAAAATCACTTCAAATACTACTCAAAGCAGACTCGATTTAGAGAAATCCTTTTCTCTTGATTTTAACAATCCACTTACAGAGGTAGACACTTCACTGATTTTTTTCCTGGAAGATAGTGTTCAGGTTTATCCACAAAATTTTGAGCGTCTGAATCTGAATAAAAAATTGGTGGTGAATTATCCGTTCAAGCCCACTTCCAAATACATATTTAGAGCGAGACCCGGGGCTTTTAAAGATGTATTCGGAATATATAGTGATTCCATTTCAATCCCTTTTAATCTGCGTGAATCTGAGTATTATGGCAGTCTTACTGTTTCAATTGGAGCTTCCTCAGATAGTAGTTCTACAACTAAAATTCTCCAAGTCCTTAGCAGCCAGGGAAAAATCATAGCAGAGCGCACTTATTCTAATAGTTTAAATACTTCTTTTAAACGCTTAAAACCGGGGGAATACCGGGTAGAAGTCATTTTTGATGAAAATGAGAATGGCATTTGGGACACTGGAATTTACAGAGAGAAAGTACAACCCGAAAAACGCAGTATTTACCCTGAAGAAATTGAAGTGCGCTCAAATTGGGAGTTTGAGTTGGAATGGACACCTACTACACCTTTTGATTAGAGAAAACGGATAAGGGTTTGAATAACAAGCAATGCAAAACCAAGCGAATCGAAGATGCTGCCCGGAAAAAACTAAATCTCCAGATCGAAACGGTCTGAATCCATAAATACAGGAAATTTTTCTCTAAACGTCTCCAGACTTTCAAGGTCCAAAGTCGCATAAATCCAACCTTCCTTTTCGTTTTTTTCCAGTGTAATAGCCTCACCTTTAGGGTCAATAACTACGGAGTGACCGTTGTAATCTACCTCATTGCCATCTTTTCCTATTCTATTTAAGCCTATTACATAACATTGGTTTTCTATAGCTCTGGCACACAAAAGTTTATCCCAGGCCGCAACGCGCGCCTCAGGCCAGTTCGCAACATATATCTGCAAGTCAAATTTATTGCTCCTGCTCCATACCGGAAACCGCAAATCATAGCATACACGTGGCATAATGCGCCAGCTCTTGAAATTGATTTCCGGGCGGTCTTTACCTGGAGAAAAAGTGTGGTGTTCATCCGCCATTCTAAATAAATGACGCTTATTGTAAGTGGTTTTTATTGTACCATTTTCGGCCCAAATAAATCGATTGAAAAACTTCTTTTCTTCTGTTATGACCAAACTGGCGCAGATTGCAACGTCCAGCTCAAGAGATTTTTCCTTCAGCCATTTTACAGAATCACCCTCCATTGTTTCAGCTACTTGGGAGGCATTCATAGTAAAGCCCGTATTGAACATTTCGGGAAGAACTACTAAATCGCAACCCTCTGTCAATTGAGTTAATCCTTTATCATAATTGGCTCTATTTGCTTCTGGATTCTGCCAGATAAGATTGGCCTGAAACAAAGCAACTTTTAGTTCCTTTTTCATATCTCGTTTAGCAATTTTGCAGCCTGTTGCAAGGTGCTATCGCTCTTGGCAAAACAAAACCTCAGTACATGCTGCTCTAGTGGTTGATGATAGAAAACAGATACAGGGATCGCTGCTACTCCAAATTTCTTTGTAAGCAATTCAGCGTACTGCACTTCCTTTTTTTTACTGATTTTAGCGAAGCTTAAAAGCTGAAAATAAGTGCCCTGAGATTTCGGGATTGGTAAAAATCTGGAAGGCTCTATGGCTTCGAGAAAAACATCTCGTTTTTGCTCATAGATTTTTGATAACCCTTCGTAGCGTTCAGGCTTTTCGATGTATTCAGCGAGCGCGTATTGCATCGGGGTATTAATAGAAAATATCAGGTATTGATGAACCTTTCGAAACTCGCTCATCAAGTTTTGAGGCCCATAGATATACCCGGTTTTCCATCCTGTGGCATGAAATGTCTTTCCAAAACTCGCTACAATCAGCGAGCGCTTTGCAAGTTCTTCGTAGCGGGCAGCGCTGTGATGAATTGCGCCATCAAAAACAATATGCTCATAAACCTCATCGCTCAGTACAAGAGCGTCACTATCTACTGCGAGTTTTTCAAGCTCGCGCATGTCCTTGTCGTTCCAAATTGTACCCGATGGGTTGTGAGGAGTGTTTATAATGATCAATTTTGTTCGGCGCGTTACTACTTTTCTTACCTCATCCCAATTCACACGGTATTCCGGTGCATGCATCTGCACAAAAACAGGTTTGCCATGGTTGAGGATAATCGGTGGCACATAACAATCGTATGCCGGCGTAAATACAATCACTTCATCTTCATCCCTAACAAGAGCTGTTATAGCAGTGTAAATTGCCTGTGTGGCCCCGGCTGTAACTGTAATCTCGGTTTCAGGGTTGTAGCTGCGGCCATATGTGCGTGCAATTTTTGCCGAAATAGCATTTCTGAGCGCCGGCACGCCTTGCATAGGCGCGTATTGATTGTGGCCAGCCTGCATATGTTTTGTAACCAGACTGATAAGATCCGGATCGATTTCAAAATCAGGAAAACCCTGAGCCAGATTTATAGCTCCGTGGTCGGCAGCCATTTTGCTCATTACAGAAAAAATGGTTGTGCCCACCTGTGGCAATTTTGAGGAAATAGATACTGGTGAAATCATTAGTAGGGGCTTTTCAAAACCTGAAGTCTATAAATCAGAATTGAAGTTAAGATAAAAGGCAAAAATAGAAAACGCAACGTTCTAATTGGACAATTTGCCAGCAACAATGCAAGGAATTTTAATTATTTCTGTGTTTCCGTTTAAATTAAACAGACTAATAACATAAATGTGAGGCCCAATTCGCGCCTTGATGCCATCATCAGTCACACCATCCCACGAAATGGTTCCTGAGGTTGCCAGAAGTAAGTTGTTTTCGAGCGTTTTTAGCAAACGCCCACTACGATCATAAATTTCAATGGTAGCAACATAGCCGGGATCTTCGAGGCTGTAATTCAAATTTAAAATATCTTCAAAACCATCATTATCTGGCGAGAAAATCTCGTTTTCAAATTCAAAATTTGTGCGTGCTGTTCCTTCCGGATTGTACTGAGAATTTAAATACCCCGGGGTTGCAAAACCGACTGTCTCGGCCGCTGAAGTCCAGTTTCCTCCATCGTTTGTTGGTCGGGTAAAACTCATCCGCTCAAGCGACACTCCCTTAAACGTATTCAGCAATGAAAAATGGTAGGAGTCAAGATAATCAAATCTATCCATCTCTGTTTCCGCCTGATCTATTAGAATAACCGAACCCGAACTGTTGTTGTAGGAAGGCAAAGATTCCATTCCCAGATAATTCTCCGGTTTTCCAAAAGGGTATTCTTGTATAATATTTTGAGGACTTGCCGTAAAGACCAGATAATCGCCGGGAAACATAAGAACCGGGTCTGAAGTAATAACTCTTGTTGTGAAATCACTGTTTTGCAATGCCCAGTTTTGCAGACTGATAATTTTATCACTCACATTCACCACTTCCACAAAATCAGAGCCTCCCGTTTGGGGATAAAAGAGCACTTCATTGATTAAAATATCACCTACCTCGGCCGCTTGAGGCAGTCCGAAATTGAGCGTTTGTATTTCCGTGTTTTCATTTCCAATACAATCCGTAAAACCGATTGTTGAAATGGTATAAGTAATGTTCTCCGCCAAAGGTTCCCCAAGTTCAATGCTCAGCGAATTTAAACTCGGGAAAATGGGGCTGACCTCAACAATAGGTAATTCAGGACTTAACGTAACCGTAGCTGTGAGCACACTAAGCTCATCAATTGTTTCCGAAAAATAGAGCTCGAGATGGGTTGAGTCAATCACGAAAATAGCAGTAGCTATGGGAGGAGTAGTGTCAGGATCGTTGCTGATGATTGAATTCACGGTGCCGGGCGTTCCCCCAACTTCGCTAACCGAAGCCGCCCAGTTATCGTCGGCGCGGCAAGGCTCATCCAAGTTTATTCGCTCGAGGCTATATCCGCCATCTTCTTTATTGGCATCCTGGTACCAGCTCAACATGTAGTTAGCTCGATCTATTTCTTCATCATTCGCGTTGTAAAGCACCAGGTCTCGACCACCATTTGTGAAATAGGTTGTGCCCAGATCTTCAAGAATATAAACATCGGGGTAAAGCAAAAATTCCAGAGTCAAATCTTCGTCAATACAGAGCAAATATTCTCCGGGAAACAAAATACGCGATTGATTAAAAACCTTGTCATTAAGTCTAATTCCCGAAACATCAATAGTCTTATTGCTGGCATTGTAAAGTTCAAAATACTCACCTTCCGGCAATCCATTCGAAGGACTCGGATCGGCCATAATCTCAGAAATTAGCAGATCATAAAGCTCAGGCTGATCACCAAGAAATATTTCAATCTGCGTGTCTGGAGCGATTTCATTTCCTATACAATCCTCTAAATCGCTTATGGTGAGAAGATACGAAACACCCACTTCGAGTGGATTATTTAGCTGAAGCTGAACGGACTGAAGATCAGGAGATACTATAATTGCTGTATTTGAAACACCTTGATTCCAGGTGTACAAACCAGTTTCCAGACTTGTCTGGTTCATGCTTTCGCTGAAATTAACCTGTAGGGTCTGATCATTCAGAAGTTGGAATGAGGAGATTGTAGGTGGAGTAGTATCCGGAGTTTCATTAAAAATAGAGTTCTGGCTTCCCGGAGTGCCGCCGCTTTCGTCGTTTGTGCCATTCCAGTTATTTGATCCGGAGCATTCAGTAAAAGGGTTGATCAATTCTAAGGAATAGCCACCTTCTTTTTTAACGGGATCGTTGTACCATGAATCGGAATAGGAAACAATGTCGATAATCACTCCCTGCGGATTGAGCAAGGTAAGACTGTCAGATGCATTTGCTAAAGCAGTAAAAGAAGTTATACCTATTACCGTCCCGAATTCCTCAAATAGCTCGGTGTTTTCTGCATCGCATAGAATCACAAATTCTCCTGGCATCAAAACGAGAGATGTCAACGTTTTTGAAGTCGTGGTGTTTACGAGCGACCAATTAGCCATATCGAATATTCCTGAGCTCGCATTGAATATTTCGAGGTACTCCGCATCGGGTAAGCCTACAACAGGAGTGGGATCTGCGAAAATCTCATTGAAAACAACATCCTTGTAATTCGATGGATCAGGGAGAAAATAAAAAATTTCTATGGTTTGGGTAGACATAGCGTTTCCGACTAGGTCTTCTACATTGGTAACATTTACGGAAACAGTGGTACCATTTGGAATCGGATCAGCAATGGTGAGCGTAACAATGGTTGGATCTATCAGATTTAGTTCTGCAGAAGAAACTGCAGAAGAAATTCCAATGAGTTCATAATTATCAGCATCTTGAGCAGTAGTTGGGTCGAGCACTTCGCTAAAGGAAAGCTCAATCTCTGTTGAAGAATTGGCAACACCACCTATTATCAAAGGTGGAGTTTCATCAACAGGAATGGGCCCAACGGCAATATTGTCGAAGTAGTGACTATTAATTGCAGAAGCTGCCGAAGATTGATTAATAAAGAAACCAAAATGGGTAGTAGTAGTGATTGAATTATCCATTACCGAACCCCCAGATACAAATGTGCCCGTTTGGTCTTCATCATAGAAAATATTCCATTCACCTGAAGCTGTGCGGGTAACACGAATATCAAATGCATTATTGGAGCTGCTGCCTATTACTCCATTTTCTCCATCAATTAGGAGTGTACTAGACCCTCCACTTCTTTTATAGAGCGAAATTTCATCTGGCGTTCCTCCAAAGCGCAAGAAGTACCCATTCGCAAAAGCATTCAGATCTAAGTTATCTGCAACAAGGTAGACATCTACATAATTTACACCGGAAGTGCTTAAATCGAGATTGATAAAAAACTCCCATTGCGTGTCATCCATCAGCGTATTTGGAGTTGAAAGAAAATACGCTGATTCACCGGGGCTATTGCTTCGTAAAACTTCGTTTTCGACTACAAACAATGCGGCAGTTCCAATCCAGGCAGGATTTGCTGAAAAGTCTCCATCGCTGAAATCATCAAAAACCTGACTGTACATGCTTAGGTGACTTGAAAAAAGGGCGAAAACGAAGAAAAGAAGCTTGATTGATTTCATTCTATTGGCTTGGTTCGAAATATAGTACTTTTGCCACAAACGGTTTTATCCTCAAAATTAAATTTTATGCGTGTAGCAGTAGTCGGTGCCACCGGAATGGTGGGCAATGTAATGCTAAAAGTTTTGAAAGAAAGAAATTTTCCTGCTGATGAAATTCTTGCTGTTGGCTCTGAAAGGTCTGTAGGAACGGAGAAAGAGATCGATGGGAAGCTTTACAAGATCATGAGCATTGACGAGGCTATTGCCGCCAAGCCCGACATAGCTATATTTTCTGCAGGCGGCGGGGTAAGTCTCGAATTTGCTCCACAATTTGCAGCCGTTGGCACCACGGTAATCGACAACTCTTCGGCATGGCGTATGTCGCCGGATCACAAGTTAATTGTTCCCGAAATTAACGGATCCACTTTAACAAAAGACGATAAGATTATAGCTAACCCAAACTGTTCAACTATACAGTTGGTAATGACCTTGGCTCCGCTTCACCGCAAATACGGTGTAAAGCGAGTGGTCGTATCCACTTACCAGTCAATAACCGGAACAGGAGTTGCAGCAGTAAATCAAATGGCAGCCGAACGCGAAGGAAGGCAGGCAGAAATGGTTTACCCTTATCCGATAGATCAAAATTGCATTCCGCATTGCGATGTATTTGAAGAAAATGGATACACAAAGGAAGAAATGAAACTGACGAAAGAAACCAAAAAAATACTTGACCCAAACATTAATGTTACTGCTACAGCAGTTCGGGTTCCCGTGGTAGGTGGCCATTCTGAGTCGGTGAATATTACCTTTGAAAATGATTTTGACCTGGCCGAATTGCGCAAACTCCTTCATGATACTGACGGTATTACCTTACAAGACAATCCCGATGTAAACAGTTATCCGATGCCTCGCTACGCGCATGACCGAGATGACGTTTTTGTGGGCAGAATTCGCAGGGATTTTTCTCAGCCCAATAGTTTGAATTTGTGGATAGTTGCTGATAATCTGCGCAAAGGGGCTGCTACGAATGCTGTGCAGATTGCTGAGATTGTGGCGGGGTTGTAGACTTCCCTACTTTACTATTATTTCAACCAAACTATTTTACTTTAATTTTAGCCCTGTGAAAAAAGCCCTAATCATATTTCTTATCCTCCTCGGCGGAATTCTTTCGTCTAATACCACCTATGCTCAGTGGCAGGTTTATCGCGGTGACGGACACGTGCTAACCGAGCAGGTTTTGCATTTTGCCAACAACAGAATTTACCCGGGTTACAGCTATAACTTTAATGATGTTCTTTACACTGTGATTCGAAATGAAATCATGACGGGAGGCACAGGGTCTGAATTTGATTTGCTATACACCTGCAAGGAAAATAAATTGTACAAAGGCAATGCGATGTATACCTCTCAAATAGCCTACACTTTCAGAGATGGCAAAATTTACAAAGGTGATTCTTCCTTTCATCTCGACATTTTATACAATATTAAGGAGGGAGTAATCTACGAGGGTGATCAATCTTTTCGCCTCGATGCCCTTTTCGCAATAACAGGGCAATACAACACCACAGATATGTTTGCTATTTTGCTAAGCCTGGGCTTGATTTCGTAGTATGGAAATTTTGCTTTAACTAGTCAAGAAATAATAGCCGGCCTTTTTAAGAATTTACAGCGCTTTCTGTTTTCTCTTCAGAAACTACCGTGTCTTCATCGCTTTCTATAGGCTGGGCGAAGAAGCGTTTTTGATTGATTAAAATCAGCACCATCCCAACAGATATCGCCGAGTCGGCCACATTAAAAATAGGACGGAAAAACTGTACTCTCCCTCCACCAAAAAAGGGAACCCAATCAGGCCAATACCCGTCAATAATTGGAAAGTATAGCATATCAACCACCCTTCCATGAAGAAAACCGGCGTAGCCACCTTCCGGTGGAAACATAATTGCAGTTTGCGGTGAAAATGGCGGACTTTCACTAAAAATAAGACCATAGAATGCACTGTCTATAATATTGCCTGCTGCACCAGCCAGAACCAATGAAACACAAAATATTAATCCACGATTTGACCGTTCTTTTATCAGCTTACGCAGGTAGATGGCAATAAAAATAATGGCAACTATGCGAAACAGGCTCAAAGCAAGCTTTCCCATTTCACCACCAAATTCAAAGCCGAACGCCATGCCCGGGTTTTCAATAAAATGAATAAAAAACCAGTCGCCAAAAACGCTGATTGACTCATCCATATACATCTGAGTCTTAACCCAAATTTTAGAGGCCTGGTCAATAACTAAAACGGCCACAATCGTTATGATTGCAAGCCGTGATAATTTTTTTCTAATGTTGAGATTAGCGTCGATCTTGCTGTTGTTTTGCTTCAATACTCAGCGTAGCATGAGGAACAAGTCTAAGACGTTCCTTTTTTATCAGCTTACCGGTTTCCCTGCAAATTCCATACGTCTTGTTCTCAATACGGCGCATAGCACTCTCCAGGTGGCTAATGAACTTCTCTTGTCGTGATGCAAGTTGAGCAGTCTCCTCACGAGACATTGTTTCTGAACCATCTTCCATCATTTTAAAACTCGATGCAGTATCATTCGTACTGTTGTCATCGGCATAGGAAAGCGATTGCTTTAGTTGGCGTAGATCTTCACGCGCATCAGCGAGCTTCTTATCAATTAATACTCTAAATTCTTTCAGATCTTCGTCTGAAAATCTATTTTTTTCTTCTGCCATAATGCATACTTTTTTAAATCTTATTAAGTGCTATTCGCGTTTCAATGCCACTTTCAACTTCTACCTCCTGCGAATTACTGCCGTTTAACTCTGCTACCAGCTCCAAAGAGCCTGCCAAAGTTTCGGCGCAAATATAATCCAAATTATTCTTAATTGCCTGTTCAATTGCCTCATTGAATTCAATTCTCACCGCTATTCTATCCGTTACTTCAAGGCCGCTGTCTTTACGTAAGTTTTGAATTCTATTTACAAATTCACGTGCTATTCCCTCCTCTTTAAGATGGTTCGAAATAGTTATATCCATAGCAACAGTTAATTCACCATCACTTGCAACGAGCCAACCCGGAATATCCTTGGTGCTTATTTGAACTTCATCGCGGTTTATCTGCTCTTTTTGCCCGTCAGTAAGCTCAACCTCAACTGATCCGTTTCGCTCCAGTTCAGCAATTTCAGCCTGACCAAATTCATTGATCGCAGCAGCAACCTGCTTCATCTGTTTTCCAAAGCGCGGACCTAGCTTTTTAAAGTCGGCTTTTATCTCTTTAACGAGAATTCCTTCGGTTTCGTTCAAAAACTCAATTTCTTTCACATTTACCTCGCGCAAAATCATATCAGAAACTTCCGTAACCTGACGCTCAAAGTTTTCATCTATGACCGGAATCATTAGTTTTTGAAGTGGCTGTCTTACACGTATTTTCTCCTGCTTCCGCAAACCAAGAACCATGGAAGTAATGCGCTGAGCCAAATCCATTCTTCGTTCCAGATCAGCATCTATTTCAGCAGAATTAGATTCAGGGAAGGATGCCAAATGAACCGATTCTGCTTCGTTTTTACCCACCACAGAATTGAGATCCCGGTACAACCTATCCATGTAAAATGGAGCGATTGGCGCCGAAAGAATAGAAATTGTTTCAAGGCAAGAATAAAGCGTTTGGTAAGCAGCAAGCTTATCTGTTCCGTATTCTCCTTTCCAGAAACGACGGCGACATAGGCGCACGTACCAATTGCTCAATTCCTCTGTTACGAAGTTTTGAATTAATCGACCCGCTTTAGTAGGTTCATAATCATCATAAGCCGCATCAACATCTTTAATGAGCGAGTTAAGTCTACTTATAACCCATCTGTCAATTTCAGGCCGTTCCGAAAGAGGGATACTCTTTTCGCTGTAGTCAAAACTATCTACATTGGCATAAAGCGCAAAAAAAGAATACGTGTTGTAAAGGGTTCCAAAAAACTTTCGTTGCACTTCTACGATTCCATTTTCATCAAACCGAAGGTTATCCCATGGCTGCGCGTTGGTAATCATGTACCACCTGGTAGCATCGGCTCCATATTTTTTGAGCATTTCAAATGGGTCCACAGCGTTGCCGAGACGCTTGCTCATTTTCTGGCCGTTTTTATCGAGAACAAGTCCATTTGACACTACCGTTTTATAGGCTATTGTATCAAAGGCCATGGTGGCTATTGCATGAAGGGTAAAGAACCAACCACGCGTTTGATCAACTCCTTCGGCAATAAAATCAGCCGGATAAGCCTTACCGCCGTCAACCTTATCCTTGTTTTCAAAAGGATAATGCCACTGAGCATAAGGCATGGATCCCGAGTCGAACCAAACATCAATAAGATCTGCCTCACGTTTCATTGGCTCTCCTTTTGAGGATACCAACACAATATCGTCCATGTAATTTTTGTGCAGATCAAAGGTGCTGTAATTCTCCTTCGACATATCACCGGGAACAAATTTTGCAAGTGGGTTTTCTTTCATTATACCTGCACTTATTGATTCAAGCACGGCTTTTTGCAAATCTTCCACACTTCCGATGCACTTTTCTTCACTTCCGTCTTCGGTGCGCCAGATAGGGATAGGAATGCCCCAAAACCTTGATCGAGACAGGTTCCAGTCATTGAGGTTCTCAAGCCAGTTTCCAAAACGGCCTGTTCCTGTGCTTTCCGGCTTCCAGTTTATAGTTTTATTAAGCGCTATCAAGCGGTCTTTTGCATCTGTGCTCTTAATGAACCAGCTATCGAGCGGGTAGTAAAGTACGGGCTTATCAGTTCGCCAGCAATGCGGATAGCTGTGCTCGTATTTTTCAATTTTAAAGGCTTTATTGTCTTCCTTTAGTTTTATTGAAATCAGAACATCAACCGATTTATCCGGTACGTTTTCGGTGTAGTAATCGTTCTTCACATACATGCCACCGAGCTCATCGCCCATGGCATCAATAAATTTACCCTGAAGGTTTACCAGCGGAACAGGATTTCCCTGCGCATCAGCTACCAGCATTGGCGGAACACCTGCTTGTTTGGCAACGGTCGCATCATCGGCTCCAAATGTCGGGGCAATATGTACTACTCCGGTTCCATCTTCAGTCGTTACAAAATCGCCTGCAATTATTTGAAATGCCTTTTCCGGATTATCCATCGGCAACACATATGGCAGTAACTGCTCGTAGTAATACCCAACCAGGTCGGCACCTTTGAGGCTTCCGATTATTCGGTAAGGAATCTTTTTATCTTCAAGTGAATATGATTCGTATGCTGCGTCATCATCATTAGCTTCATACTTTCCGGAAAACTGATAAGAAACCAGGTCTTTGGCCATAACTACTGCCATGGGACTGCCCGTGTACTGATTAAACGACTGAACTACAACATATTCAACTTTTTTATTTACTGCGAGAGCTGTGTTTGAGGGAAGCGTCCACGGTGTGGTTGTCCAGGCTACCATTGTATACACCAGTTTCTCATTTCCCGTAAGGGAGGCAAGCATTTTTTGACCTTCTTCCTTAAGTTTAAAAAGCGCAGTCGCAGAAGTGTCTTTAACCATGCGGTAACTGCCCGGCTGGTTTATTTCATGCGAACTAAGCCCAGTACCGGCAGCAGGTGAGTATGGTTGAATGGTGTAACCTTTGTACATCAGCCCCTTATCGTAAAGTCTGTGGAGCAACCACCAAACAGATTCCATGTACTTATTGTCGTAAGTAACATAGGGATCATCCATGTCAACCCAATAGCCCATTTTTTCGGTCAGATCGTTCCACACATCTGTGTACTTCATCACCGCATTTCTGCAGGCCTGGTTGTATGCTTCGACACTTATTTTGGTTCCAATATCTTCCTTGGTTATACCTAGCTCTTTTTCAACACCAAGCTCAACCGGTAATC
The DNA here is from genome assembly GCA_963748925.1 of uncultured Cryomorphaceae bacterium. Classification (GTDB taxonomy): domain Bacteria; phylum Bacteroidota; class Bacteroidia; order Flavobacteriales_D; family Cryomorphaceae; genus Cryomorpha. The sequence continues at coordinate 125,243 of CAVVKG010000009.1, forward strand.
CGTGGGTATCCCAACCGGCTTTGCGTTCTACGCGATAGCCTTTATTGGTTTTGTATCGACAAAAAATATCTTTAATGGCGCGCCCCATCACGTGGTGAATTCCCGGAAGACCATTTGCCGAAGGCGGACCCTCATAAAACACAAATGGCTTAGATTGAGGTCTTGACGAGATGCTCTTTTTAAAAGTATTCTCCTGTTTCCAAAGCTCGAGCATTTCATCTGCTACTGCCGGAAGGTCAAGGCCTTTATACTCACGATATTTATTTCCTTCGGTCATGAGATCACTGCGTTAAGTTGGGTATATTAAAGTCTGATTTTGAGACGTGCAAAGGTACAAAACCACTGGGGTATATCCAATGGCTTAAAATTTATAAATGAAGACCTGTGGGATGTCGAGTAAGCAGAGAAATGTTGAGCTTATTCAGATGGATGAGCCGCAACTACATAGTTCTCAGCATCAATAGTATAGGGGGCTTTATTATTGATCCCTTTAATATCCAGGTTAAGTATTTCGCCCGAGTTTTTATCGTTTGCGCTTAGACGCATGATATAGCCCCCAAAATTAGAAGCAGGACCGCTTTCTACATAAAGCCCCAGAGTAATGAACGATTGGGCGAACTCACCACCAATCGATGGAGCAAGCCAAATATTTCCTTCCAAGTCTGGGTTTTTAAACGTGTATTCCATGCATGAATACCCGAGAATCTTTTTAGACTTACCTGTTTTTTCCAAGTTTTGATACGACGAATTAAGAATGGCAACTCCATTTTTCGTCTCGCTGAGATTCCGTACCATGGCCATTTTTGAATCAGCAAAATTCATAAAGGTGATCATCTTCTCTTCTTCAAAGTCGATCAATATTTCGGGCTTACTTTTTGGATTTTCTCCTGGGAAACCAGAAATGGTCATCGACATATACGACTGGTTATCCGGATAGCGGAGTGTGTACTCTAAATCTGTTTTGTTGGATTTCACCCCAGTAGTGTGAACAAGAACGAGTGATTTGTTAAATTCAATGGGTTTTGATAAACTTATTTTCTCACTGTTGGTTATACCTGCAAATATGCTTGCTGAATCTTTTTTTTGTGAAAATACCGAATTAGAAAAAGATGATGCTACGATTAAAAATAGGGTAAAGTAAGCAGTTTTCATATATTTAAGGTTTCTGGAATCATCTTAAAAAATGGGTTCTGGCTAGAATCAAAATTGATTTAAATAAAATCGAGCCTTAAATGTAAACGTTTTATTGACACTAACTAATTTTTTATAGGATGATAAGCGATAACCGAGACACTGCCGTCAAGAATATTCGGCCTGTGCTGTCCATAGATAGCACTCAAAACTCTTCTATTGAAAAATTTCAAAACGACACATTACGGCCTATTTTGAAATTTCAGAATAGTATTCTTTTAGCTCAATTCAATAAATACATTCACAAATTTAAACCCGCCTTTAACGCGTATAATCAAAGTACTCAACGCAACTATATTGAAGATGCGTTAAAACGCGATCCGCGCATTAAAAACTCTCTAATTGCGTCAATAGTAAGTATGATGACTCTGGAAGAGTATGAATTTTATTGTGAGAACAAAGCCGAGGTCAATAAACGAACAATAAGCATGTTAGTAGATAGGATGCAGTCTCATCTTGAGATGCTTTATTAAAAGGCTTGTCTAACCAAAAAACTTTTACTGTCCTAAAAGCAGCTAGCAAGGTGGATTTAACCTCTCTTAAAGATCTTCAATGGCTTTGAGGTACTTATCGGCTTGTTCTAACAAGTCCCCGATCTTCTTCTTATCCATTTTGCCAAGTGTATTGTAAACAAATCCTATTCTTGGGTTCTTCTCAAGCTTATCTTGATGGCGATGGTAAAAATCCCAGTACAAACTATTAAAAGGACAAGCGCCTTCACCTGTTTTTTTCTTCTTGTCATAATGACAACCCGAGCAGTAGTCACTCATTTTATCGATATAATTTGCTGAAGAGACATAAGGTTTTGTACCCACTATTCCCCCATCGGCAAACTGGCTCATACCGCGCGTATTTGTAATCTCTACCCACTCAATGGCATCGATGTAAATACCCAGATACCAGGCATCCACTTCATCAGGGTCAATGCCGGCCAGGAGGGCAAAATTTCCGGTTATCATAAGTCTTTGGATATGGTGCGCATAGGCGTAATCGCAAGATTGGTTGATGGCTTGAGCCATGCAATTCATCTTGGTTTCACCATTCCAAAACCATGACGGCAATTTGCGCTTGTGGTTAAAATAATTCAGGTCGGCATAATCGGGCATTTTCGCCCAGTAGATGCCTCGCATATATTCGCGCCAGCCCAATATTTGCCTGATAAATCCTTCTACTGAAGCAAGGCTGTATTTACTTTTATTGCTATGGTAAGCTTCTTCAACCCTTTCAATTACCTCCTTAGGATTGAGTAGTTTACTGTTCATACAGAAACTAAGTCTCGAATGATACATGCTCCACTCATCGTGTTTCATAGCATCTTGAAAATCACCAAAATCTTCAAGACATTCATCAATAAAAAAACGGAGCATTGCGAGGCCCTGACTCCGAGTAACAGGCCATAAAAAATTATCGGGCTCTATGCGGCCTATTGTTTCAATTTTCTCTGCTTTCAGCAAATCCACCAGATCCGAAACATCTCTTTTAAACAGTTTGGGATCAATAACTTTATGATCTTTAGGAAGGCTTTTTCTATTTTGCTTGTCATAATTCCATTTTCCGCCTTCCGGCGAATCACCATCCATCAAAACACCGTGTTTCTTGCGCATTTTTTGGTAAAATGACTCCATCAAAAAGGTCTTTTTGCCTTCAAACATTTCAGCTAGCTCACCTCTGGAAGTATAAAAATGCTCGGTATCAAAAGTTTCTACCGGTATATCAATTGAATCTTTAAGATTCTTCAAGCTTTGATCAAGTCGGTATTCGTCGGGAAGTTGGTAATGGAAAGCGTCGTAGCTTCCAGATTTAAGTTCAGCTAAAACATTGTCTCCAATGCTTCCTGTATTGCTCTTATCGTCTAGCTTTACATATTTTACTTTAAAACCCTTTGATTCGAGCCACTCTGCGAAATTGCGCATAGCAAGAAAAAAAGCAATTACTTTCTGAATATGGTGATTCACATATGTCGCCTCATCTTTTGATTCGACGATTAATACGGTGAAAGCTGAAGGATCTTCATCCCACCATGAATGAAAATGGTTGAGCTGATCTCCAAGAATGAGTTTTAGAGCGGGTTTTGACATAAAAGTCAAACATGTGCTTAATAGAATGGTTTAAAAGCTTATCATAAAAAAATCTGCACCATCAATAATGGCGCAGATTCCAATTTTAAATTGCAATACAAATTTCGAGAGTATTCTAAAAAACCTCGTCTTTCTTCAAATCCAAATTTGCAAAATCGATTCGAGAGTTAACTACAGCACCTATTTGATGTAAAATATTGTAAAGTCCGAAATACGTCCGGTTTACATAAATTCCATGGCGCGAACCGCGCGCTGCGTTGCTTTTGCGAAATTGTTTATCATTAGAAATTTCATCTGCCAGACCATACACTTTTTCGAAATACTTCTTGTCGCTAAAATCGAAAGAGTCTGAATCAAAAGGTTTTCCAAGCAAATCAACCATTCGTGTAAACACACCCTTAAAGTAAACTTTTTCTTTCTCAGAATCGCCCGGGAGGAAAAACTCAAGTTCGGTAAGCAGATTTTCAAAATATTCTGGCCGGGACGTAATTCCGGGTTCCATTAAGCGAAAGTACTCTCTGTAAAAATCTTCAGGAATTTCTTTCACACAACCAAAGTCAATGATTCCAAGCAGATTATCGTTGGTTATAATAAAATTTCCGGGATGAGGGTCGGCGTGTACTTCATGGAGCTTGTGAATCTGAAAATCGTAAAAATCCCATAAAGCCTGCCCTATTTTATTTCGGGTTTCCTGATCGGGATTTGTCTTTACCCATTCAAGCAGGTGTTTTCCTTCCAACCAGTCCATGGTAATGATTCGTGGAGATGAATGTTCAGGATAATATTTTGGAAAAGTCAGACTCTTCAAGTGACTGCACTTCTCTGAAATTTCGACAGACCTTTTTAATTCCAGTTCATAATCTGTTTCTTCCAACAATCGGGCTTCGACCTCTTCCAGGTACCTTTCCAAATCCTTAGCTTTGATATTCATGAGTCTCATAGCTATGGGGCGCGCCAACCTTAAATCGCTGGATACACTATCTGCCACTCCGGGATACTGCACTTTTACAGCCAGAGTTTTCCCATCCAGCTCTGCTTTATGCACCTGCCCTATCGATGCCGCATTCACCGCATTTTTGGAAAATGAATCAAAGATTTGATCCGGGGTTTTACCCAATTGCTTTCTAAAAGTATTCGCAACCAAAGGGTAGGAAAGTGGAGGCGCATTGTACTGAGCCATTTGAAACTTTTGAGCATAGGCTTTTGGAAGCAAATTCTCATCCATAGATATCATTTGAGCTACTTTCAGGGCGCTTCCCTTAAGCTGGCTAAGTGAATTATAGATGTCTGAAGCGTTTGCTTCATCGAGTTCTTCTCGGCCTGTATCGCCATCAACAAGGCGCTTTGCGTAATACTTCAGGTAATTTCTACCCATTTTTGCACCGGTACCAACAAATTTAGAGGCACGTTGCATTTTTGAGGTGGGGATGGAATCTTGCTCCTTAGCCTCGCTCATTTAGATTGCCATAAAAATTTCGCAAAATCTACAATGCTATCGATGGTAGAATCGCCTAGAATCTGAAAAGAAAGGTGAACTGCCTTTTCAACGGCAGCGTCTGTTCGCTCAAAATCAGAACTGGTGTCTTTCAACCAGAAATCAACAACAAACATTAGCTGAATCCAAAAAGCCTGATCGTATCGCTCTGATAAAAACGGTCTTTCCTTGATTTCATCACTCTGAATGGCATCTCCTATAATACTGCGGGAGTAGGCCAAAAATGAATGTTTATACCCTTTTAACCAGTCTGGGGTGGTGGCTCGTTTTTTGAGTTCTGGCCACTTTATAGCGACCAAACTTCTTCGACCCTTTAAAACTTGTAAATGCGCAAAGTAAAAAGTAAGCAGTTTTTCCTGAGCGCTAAATTCAGCATAAGCGCCATCCTTTTTGATACTCTTAATCGTCTCGGACATCATGGTTTCAAAAACCGCGTTTTCGATAGCTTCGAAAGAACTGTAGAAAGTGTAAAACTCACTTTCGGGCATTCCCAGATTATCTGCAAATGCAAATACTGAATTCGGTCTCTTACCTTCTAAAAGAATCGTTTTAATATATGCATCACGAACTTTTTCTGGTGTCCACTTAGCTGTTGTTGTCTTCGTTTTTGCCGGCATAATTTACTTGTGTTAGGAGGGCGCGCTGCTCCATTAAATTTATGAAGTTGAGGCACCTATTATTAAACTCACCAGCTCGTTCAATATTGCATACATGGCCGCATCTTTCGATTACCTCCAAAAACACTTCTCCGTACTTTGCAACATACTCCCGAGCAGGCTCTAAAAAAACATGGTCTTGTGCACCCATCACCACAAGGCAAGGTGCGTGAATCTTCTCTTTAAACATCTCAGAAAGCGTTCTGTTCAACTTTCCGATCAATCCGAGCCACTTTCTGGCTTCATTCTTTCTCAATTTTTGTGCTTCGCGAATAAAGACTCTGCGAGAAGCTGCATGATTATTCCGCGGAAGCAAAACAAAGGCAAATATTCTATAAAGCGTTTGAAACGGCAATATTCGCGTAAGTGTTTGAGCAACTGTGGTTAAAGCCTTTATTTTCTTACTCATTTTAAAGATCCCTCCTGCAAGAACTACAGAGGATACCCGAGTGGGCGCCACTTTTTCAATATGGCGAATAATAATACTTCCCATGGAAACCCCAATAAAATGTGCTTCAGTGATATCCAGTTCATCCATCACATTAATAACGTCATCGGAAATAGAATCAAATCCGAAACCATTAATTCCCTCCGCAAGATCTTTTGACTCGCCGTGATCACGCAAATCGACGAGGAGCAGGTTGAACTTGTCTTTAAAAAAAGAGACTTGCTTTTGCCAAGTCTTTACGCTGCCTCCCGCCCCGTGTACAAATACCATCCAAGGTTTTTGCTCACTTAACCGATAGACATCGTAATGAAGCAACTCGCTGAGTTCAGTGCTCATCGCTTCGAAATTTTATTCATGGAAATATTGCGTTGTCTGGTACATTTAAATCGGTTATCGGTATTTGATAGCGCGTTGTGCTTTGTCGGTCTATTTTGCACTCTTTTTCTCCATCTACGAAAAGAGCCTGACGAAATATTGCGACGCATAAGCTCAATTACTGTCTTCTCTGCAATTCCAAATTGGCTGAAAATGGCATTGAAGGATGTTCTGTCTTCCCATGCCATCTCTACTACTCTATCAAGCTCACGTTCTGATAATTCCTTTTCTACTTCTTTCGTTTTTTTCATAATCTGTAAAGCTATGTTACCTTGAGGGCACCCGTTAAACTTCGTACCTTAAACATCTCAAGTACGGTTATAACAATGAGCAGCATTAACATGTTGTAACCAACGTCATCAACCGGTATTGTTATCAATCTAATACCCATATTCTCGGTATTGTTATACCATACAATAGGCTCTTCTGTAAACATCCCTGTAAGTGCACCATTAACAATGAAGAAAGGAATTTGAACGATTATGAAAAGCAGGTAAAACTGCCCTAAAAAATCGCTGCGGTTAATGAGCAAATGCCAGATAAGAAAGAGGCTCAGGAGAGAAAACGTAGTAAAGGTGTAAATTCTGTCGACGTATACAATTGACAGAATAAAACTTATGAATATTAGCGCCGCTGTAATTTTATTTTGAATTTCTTTAAGTGGTGGGGTGGGCAGATAATTATTGAGCACTTCATACATAAATGTGCAGGCATACGGCACTGCGATAAAAAAAAGCCACTCCTCAATGGGGAGGTTGGCAATATTGATGCCCGTAATATAACGGTCGTTGAATCCCCAAACTTCCATCGATGTAAACCAAGCATCCCATGGGATAAAAAGCAACGACATGACAGCAATACCAAGGAATAAACCTCTCCAATACCTCACGAAGTAAACCTTCTTCTCAAAGCTCCATAAAAATGGTAATGCAATGGTTAAAATATCGAGAAGCAAATAGGTATATTTCTCCACTCAGCCTTTTTAAAACAATTAGTAATTACGCAATTGCTTTGGCTTTCTTGGCTGCACGGAAATATTGGATCGGAACTAGCAACATGCCAAAGCATTCACCTTCTTCTTTGCCCAAGTGTTTGTGGTGCACCTTATGGGCTTTTCTAATGGCTCTCAAATATACATTATCCGAACGTTTAAACCATGACAGTCGGCGATGAATAAACACATCGTGCACTAAAAAATAACACAATCCGTAGAGCGCGATGCCTACGCCCATAAAAAGTCGCCAATCGTTGCCGGCGAGAACACCAAACATGATGAGTAACATGGAGGGCGCGGCAAAAATTAGAAAAAACACATCGTTTTTTTCAAAAAAACCAGGTTCGTGTTGGTGATGATCTCTATGAAAATACCAACCAATTCCGTGCATTACATATTTATGGGTGAACCAAGCCATAAATTCCATGAAGAAGAAGGTGCTGATAGTTAAAAGGATGTATATCCAATTCATTATGCCATGTGTGTTAATTTCAGAAAATCGGGCATATCTGAAACGTATTTATAGGTAAATTTATTTAATATTTCCTTCTTATAAAAAAGAAATACGCCTGGCATTTGAAATGGATCGCCGGCAGGCTTGCCAATAAAGTGTCCTCTTATAACTCCATGAGTAAATGCGCGCCACCAATTTTTCGGGTTGAAAAACTGATTACCGGATGCTCTGCGCAATCCAAAATGGTGATAGAGCTTTTTTTCCGGATCGGAAATATGACTTATACCATCTAACTCGTAAATCGCGAGCATGCGATCTGCATAGCTATGAGACATCATGTGAACTACAACAATTTCTGTTCCTCCAGACTCAATTTCATTCTTGGTTTTTGCCAGCCTCGTCAAGGTTTCTCTGCAAAAGGTACAACCAAAATGTCGCAGAAATACCAGCAGAACTTTTTTGTTCTCTGCGAGTTCGATTAAATCTTCATGTTTGTTGGTAAAAGCAGTCATCATTTGATAATCCTTACTAATAAACAAGCTTCGTTGAGGTTTGTTTATGATTACAGATTATTACGTAATGCGGAAAAACAAGTTAATCTTTTGGTTTATTGGCTGGTTTATAGTCATGCTAATCATTGGTTATTTAACTCAACCTGAAGTATATCCATCAAAACTGGACATTATTAGTTTTGAAACAACAGAATCTGCTGAGTTGTATTTTAAAAACGTTCGTGCTTTCTATTATGAAATGAGTCCTGAGGGTGAAGGTGTTTTTGAGGCGTATAGGCTCTATGCTTCACTGGATGAAAAGGTGGATGCATCTCTGGTTTTTGTGATTTACAATAACTGGAGGCACAATCTTGCTTTTATACGGATTGATACGAACATGCTCCCTACCAAAAGGATAGATCATGTTGTTTCGCTATCTCCGGAAGGAGCGATAGACACCCTGTTTTTGCCCGAACCTATAAATGAATCACAATATAATTTTGCAAAAGAGGTGTACCAGGCTACTCAGAGGAGGAACCGAATAGCGCTGATTTCTCAAAATGATTCACTCTGGATTTCGGAATCTGCTACAGGAAATCTTCGAAAAACTTTGAGAGACTATTTCAAGCTAGTCGGCAAACTATAAATCTGATTGGGCTATTTATAAATTCCACTTTTCAGGAACAAATAACGGCCTTTCATAAATAGTATCCTGCAGATTATAAAAAGCGAGTTCGTTTTTATCCATTTTCCAGGGTTTATGAATAAATGCTGGCGAAACATTTTCAAGTTCAGGGAGCCAGTGCTTTACAAACCTTCCTTTCTCGTCATATCTGCCTGCCTGCGACATGATATTGAAATAACGATTTTCTCTAGGGTCAGTCCCAACGCCAGCAACGTAAGCCCAGTTTCCCCAATTGCTGGTCGGGTCATAATCTATCAGCTGCTGTTCAAAATAAGCAGCTCCCTTTCGCCAATCCTGTTTTAAATCGTGAACCAAAAAGCTAGCCGCATTCTGTCTTCCCCTATTGCTCATAAAACCTGTTTCGTTAAGTTCTTTCATATTGGCGTCAACAAAGGGAATGCCGGTCTTAGCATTTTTCCAGGCTTGCAGAAATTCTTCGTTTTCTGTTATAATGGGAGCTGATTCCCGAGTACCGCTAAGTTTGAAAAAAGCCCTTGGATATTTCAAGGCCAGGAAACGAAAAAAATCACGCCAGTACAATTCAAAAATCATCCAGTAGGTGGATTGATTAGACTCAACTTCTCGTTCAAACTTTTTAACCTCGTAATAAATCGTTCGAGGCGAAATACATCCCATTGCCAGATAAGGTGAAAACTTTGATGAAAAACTTTTACCGAGCAAGCCATTCCGGGTTTTCTTATACACTCTAATCCCTTTCGATTCCCAGACATATTCATTTACTTGAATCAACCCTGATTCCTCGCCTCCCACTAAATTGTAGGTTGCCAGATCGGAAGGCGGTGGTTCTGCGAATCCCAATTCCTCTGCTGAAGGAATATGCCCCGAAAGGTTGTCTGGAACTTTAACAGACTCGGGTGATGGGATTTGTTGGCGGACATTTGCGTGTTTCTCACACTCCTTTCTAAAGGGTGTAAAAACTTCGGGTAGCGCACTAATACCAAATGGTAAATCATCGATATGAAGGAGTGTATGTCCCCAGAAATATTTTATGCTCGTAAAGGATGGAAGTGCTTCTTGCAATGTGTTTTCTTCCTGAACTTCCTCAAAGGCAGCTTCCTGATGGGCAAATATTGCATCAACAGAATATTTTTCGGCTAACTTTACTACTTCATTTACCGCATTTCCCTGAATCACAATCAAATCGCCCCCTAACTTCTTAAGGTTGTGTTTTAAGTCTTGCAGCGCCTCAAGAAGAAATTTTAACCGGAAGTTTCCCATTTTTTGAGAATCATAATTTTCTGACTTAAACTTTTCCTCATCGATTACAAATACGGGAATAATCTCATCATAAGCTTTCGAAGCCATAAAAAGCGGCTCGTGGTCTGACACCCGAAGGTCTGATCTATACCATACTAGTGCTCTTCGCATCATATTGTTAGTTGCTGTGATTCCTTTAAAAAAAAACGCCACACCCATTTGAGTGCGACGTTTTCTCTAACCACCGATAAAAAATTCTTTCTTTATTGAGTTACTTGTAACTTGGTCGCGACCTGCTCAGAACCAATCATTATATTTACCAGGTACACTCCAGCTTCTAAATTGCTAACATCAAGAGTTTGAATGCTATTACCCGGACTCAAAACTCCAAGGCTTTGTGTAATTACTTTTTTTCCTGTAATATCCATTATATCTATAACCACTCTCTCACTTTCAGCCATATCAAGAGCTATGGTGAACTTGTCAATAGCAGGGTTTGGAAAAACATTTAATGAATTTAAGGCAGCAATGTCGTCTACGCTAAGAGTGGTAGGAATCAACACTGCATCAATAACGTGCACGATACCATTGATCGTTACAATATCCGCAACTGTAACCATTGCACCATTTATAAATACACCACCGCCAAGAGTTACGTCTACTGACTCACCAAATAATGTTGGTACAGCTCCATCAGTTAAATTTGTGGAAAGTGCAATACTTCCTAATACGTGATAAAGCAAAACATTTGTAAGATTCCCTTGTGGATCAGCAAGCAAAGCATTTAAAGTTGCAGGATCAACTGCTGCAAAAGCCGCATCAGTAGGAGCGAAAAGTGTATATGTTCCTGCTCCGGATAAGGTTTCGTCAAGCTCAGCGGCATTAATGGCCATTTCAAGAGTGTTATGGTCGGGACTATTTACAACCACATCGTAAACTGTAGTTGCGGTAGGAACCAGAACAGCATCAATAACATGTACAACACCGTTGTCAGCAACAATATCTGCAGTGGTAACCAATGCATTATTGATCATTACCATATTACCATCAATCGTTACCGTTACGTTTTGTTCAATAAATGTCTCCACTGCGAGTCCATCAGAAAGATCAGTAGAAAGTGCCGTTCCTTCTACAACGTGATAGAGTAAAACCTCAGATAAAACACCTGTAGGATCTGTAAGCAGGGCTTCCACCAGACCTGCCGGCAAATTAGCAAATGCCGCATCCGTAGGAGCGAAAAGTGTATATTCATCTGTTCCATCAAGAACAGCCGTAAGTGATGCCGCATCAAGGGCAGCTTCTAAAGTATTGTGATCGGGACTATTTGCTACTATCGAAGCAATAGTTTGTGCATTGGCGCCAAAACTTAAAAGTAGGCTTGTGCAAACTGTGAGTAAAATTTTTTTCATCATTAAATGTTTTAGGGTTAAGATTAATTTTCATCAAGGTAACGAATATCCCTTTGTTTTGTTTAACCTTTTCGATTTTTAATTAAACATTTTATGATTCCAAAAAAGCCTTATTTTGGTCTATTCAACACCCATTATCTAATATAAACGGTGTTTATTACTGCTTATCAGCAAAGTTTTTACGATTCACAAAACTGAGAAAAATTGGATTTCCACAACTTTAGAAAGCATTAATAAAAGACACCAAGAATTTAGATGTGAGTGCTAATCAGCTGTTTTAATGAGCTGTTTCAATGAGCAGAAAGCGTAAAAATAGAATCTAGTTGATAGCTTTCTTATATGTATCCAGTGCGCGTTCACGAGCTTTCTTATGCTCTACCATTGGCTCGGGATAGTCATCCGTATTAAATTCAGGAACCCATTCTTTTATAAACTCGTTGTCAGGATCGAATTTCTTAGTTTGAAGGTGCGGATTAAAAATTCTGAAATACGGAGCCGCATCTACTCCACTGCCGGCAGCCCATTGCCATCCGCCATTGTTTGAAGCCAGCTCAAAGTCTAGAAGTTTTTCGGCAAAATATGCTTCTCCCCATCTCCAGTCTATTAAAAGATGCTTGGTAAGAAAACTGGCAGTAACCATGCGCAGTCTATTATGCATAAAACCTGTTTTATTGAGCTGACGCATTCCGGCATCTACTATTGGATATCCCGTTTTTCCTTCACACCATTTCTCAAAGTCGGCTTCGGCATCGCGCCAGGGTATATTGTCGTACTTTTCTTTAAACGCATTATCGATCCTATTTGGAAAATGCCAGATTATTACCTGGTAAAAATTACGCCAAATCAGTTCATTCAACCAAGTTTTGTTGTGTTTTTGGGCAATTCGGGAGAGTTCACGAATACTAACGGTTCCAAACCGCAAATGCATACTCAGGTGAGATGTTCCGTCTATTGCCGGAAAATCACGCTGCTTATCATACTTTTTTACTTTCTCTAAATCAACTTCCCGTGAAGGGTAAGTAAAGTCAAAGTTTTTGAAATCCATTTCGTCAAGAGATGGAATTTTACTGCTCTTGAATTTGTGAAAATGCTTGTGCTGTTTATCGGTATCAAATGACTCTAAATCTGACTGCTGCAGAGTTTCAAGCCATTTTTTACTGTAAGGCGTATAAACTACATACGGATCGCCATCATCTTTGAGCACTTCGTCGCGGTCAAAAATTACCTGATCCTTAAAATCGTGAAACGAAATGTTTTTTTCCTCAAGCATTTCCCTCACCCCTTTGTCGCGTTTACGCGCATAAGGTTCATAATCTCTGTTGGTAAAAACCGACTGAACGTCATAATCCTGTAAGAGATCTTTCCATATTTCCATTGGCTTACCATAGCGAATATCAAAATCAGAATCGTTCTTTTTAAGTTCGCTCTTCATTTTATCCAATTCTTGATGGATAAATTGAACACGGGCATCTTTTTTTTCCTCGAGTTTATCGAGAATATCAGCATCGAAAATGAAAATAGGCACAACAGGAAAATCGCTCTTAAGCGCTGCGCTTAAACCAGCATTATCAAACAACCTTAAATCGCGCCGAAACCAGAATATATTTACTTTTTCTTTCTTCATGCCGCTATAAAAGTTTTCTTAAATATTTTGAATGGTTCCCATTCCTCCATCTACACCAATCACCTGTCCGGTAATCCAATCAGCGTCGGAAGAGAGTAAAAAAGCACCTATTGAAGCAGCGTCATTTGGCTTTCCATAACGCTTAAGCGGATGTCTATCATTGGAGGCTTCGCGCTTCTTATCGGTGCTGAGCAGGTTTTCTGCAAGCGGAGTATCTGTAAGTGATAAAGCCAAGGCGTTAACACGGATATCTGGTGCGAGCTCAGCGCTCAGCGCTCGCGTAAGACCTTCAACCGCGCCTTTGGCTGCAGAAACCGAGGCGTGAAAAGTGAGGCCGCGCTGAGCAGCCACTGAGCTAAAAAGCAAAAAAGATCCTTTAGCCTTTTTGACAGCGCCCATTGAAGCCTGAATAGTATTCACGGCGCCGGTAAGGTTTATATCAAAATCATTTCTAAAGTCTTCTGCTTTTAATCGTTTAAAGGGTTTGAGGTTTATACTCCCGGCACAGTATGCCACTCCCGCCAGCTCATCAGGTAAAAAAGACCAGTCACTCTCTGCATCTGTTGCATCAAGATCGTAAACTTTCAAATTTTCCTTTTCAGATAGCGCCTTTGTCGCGTTCCGCGAGGCTACGTAAACTTTATTTCCTTTTTCAAGAAGTATTTCTGTTAATCTCTTGCCAATTCCTGTTGCCCCTCCAATTACTAAATAGTTCATGCTTATCTATTTTTCGAGTGCTTCAATTTGTTTGATTATTTCTTCTGCTTCGGCTCTAACCTTATCAGACTTGGCTCTATCGATGGTAGATAGCCTATGCGACTCTTCCAACAATTTTTTATATTCCTTCTCTAGTTTCGCCCGAGGGTCTTTTTTACCAAATAATCCAAACATAATTATAGTTGTTTTAAGAATTCGTTTCTTGTATTTTCCTTTTCAAATTTACCGTGATAGGAACTGGTAACGGTGCTGCTTGCCTCATCTTCAATTCCACGCATCGACACACATTTATGACTGGCATCAACCCTCACCGCTACATCGTTGGTTTTTAAAACCCGCTTTAGCTCTTCTGCAATTTGAATGGTTAATCTCTCCTGAACCTGCGGACGCTTTGCGAAATGCTTAACAATGCGGTTCATTTTTGAAAGACCAATCACATAACCCTTTGAAATATAGGCTATATGAACGACTCCTTCAATAGGTACAAAGTGGTGTTCGCACATAGATTTGAGCGTAATATTTTTCTGCACGAGCATTTCGCGGTAGTTAAACTTATTCTCAAATAATGTAGCAACCGGCATGTTTTCCGGATTCAATCCGCTAAAGATCTCTTCAACATACATTTTTGCGACACGCCCGGGTGTTCCCTTTAGTGAGTCATCGGTCAAATCAAGACCGAGTGTATCCATTATTTCACCAAAGTAGTGGGTTATGCGCGTTATTTTTTCAGCATCCGACAATGCGAAAGCATCAGCTTTTATTGGCGTTTCTGCGCTATACATTGCGTGATCATCATCAGCAACATCTATCAGTCTAAGTTCATCCTTCATATTCAACAAAATTTCGTTCTGTTTCAAACAGCTTTATCTTTAGTTCCAGATTAGAGGAAATTTTTGATCTCAACAAATTCCAGATTACTACGGCTATATTTTCAGCAGTAGGATTTAAATTTTCAAATTCTTTGGTATCGAGGTTCAGGTTTCTGTGATCAAATCTCTCCTCTACTTCTTCAGAAATAAGATCACTAAGAACTTTCATATCCATCACATAGCCGGTTTCTTTTTCAACCTCTCCGCGCACAGTTACAATCAGAACATAATTGTGACCATGATAATTAGGCAAATTGCACTTTCCAAATACTTCGCTGTTTTTTTCAGCGCTCCATTTTGGGTTGTTGAGCCTGTGGGCGGCATTAAAATGCGCCCTTCTCGATACGGAAACCTTCATGTATTCTTATTTTATATTGACCGAACCTGAACCCGGTTATTCTCAACTTGACTTTAAGGCAGCATAATGCTCTTCTAACTTTGGAATCAGCATTTTAAACCATGGAGTAAACTGATCACTGTTTTCTTCTATTTCTACTTTTATCTGGCTTAAGGATATGTATTTCCAAGCCATTACTTCCTTCGGATTTGGAGTAGGATCAGCATCAAACTCTCCCACATATACATGGTCAAGTTCATTCTCTATAAGTCCGTTATCCAACTCTGCCGAATAGGTGAATTGAAATATTTTGGTAAGTGGGCTATTAACACCCATTTCCTGAAAAAGTTTACGCTGAAGTGCGTCTTCTTGTTTTTCGCCTGGCCTCGGGTGCGAGCAGCAGGTATTTGTCCACAGGCCTCCTGTGTGATATTTCTCAATAGCCCTCTGCTGTAATAGAAGTTCCCCATCCTTATTAAACAGAAATATAGAAAAAGCTCTATGAAGCAAGCCTTTTAGATGGGCTTCCAACTTCTCACAAGTTCCGATTTGCCTATCGTTCTCATCCACAAGAATTACATATTCGTCTTTGCTCATATATCTAAAGTAGGTTGAAACTGTGCCGTACATAGCTGCTAAATAGTAGTGCAAATTTCCTGCGGTTACTAATGCGAACTCTTCTGCTCAAAATAGCGTGGGTGGGCTGACGTTTTATTTTTGCAAAAAGCTGATAGTAGTATACATATGCTACAAAAACGCCAAATCGTGCATCTTTTGGGAGAAGCTTTATTCCCTGATAGCCCAATTCAAAATCTTTCTCAATATCAGCTTCTATTTCCTTCTTTATATCTTCATTAAATTCATCGAGATTAACTCCCGGAAAATATGTTCTACCCAAATGCATATAGTCTGCATTTAAGTCGCGCAAGAAATTAATTTTCTGAAAAGCAGAGCCCAGCTTCATGGCATAAGGCTTCAATTTTTCATATTCGTCAGCATCGCCCCTGAGAAAAACTCTAAGGCACATAAGGCCTACAACCTCCGCCGATCCCAGAATATATGTTTCATATTCAGCAAGAGTATATTTATTCTGGACAAGGTCCATCCGCATGCTTTCCAGAAATGTGTCAATACAGTCATGATCAATTCCGTATTGGTTCACCACTTTTTGGAAACTTTGAAGAATAGGGTTGAGACTAATACCTTTGCGGATGGCATGATGCGCGTCTTCCTTAAATTTTTCCAGAAGGCCTTCCTTGTCATAACCATGAAAGGTGTCTACAATCTCATCCGCAAATCGTACGAATCCATAAATTGAATAAATAGGGTCGCGAAGATCCGGCGCCAAAAAACGTATACCCAATGAGAAGGAAGTGCTATAAGCTTTAGTAGTCATTCGGCTACATCGCACGGCTACATTATCGTATAATTTCATCATAAGGAATGCATTTTTTGAACTTCACTCGCCACGATTCTCCCCGAAATGAGCGATGGTGGCACTCCGGGACCAGGGACTGTAAGTTGACCTGTATAATACAAATTATTAACCTTTTTGTTATGAAGCTTTGGTTTTAAAACAGCAGTTTGACGCAGAGTGTTCGCTAATCCATAAGCATTTCCTTTAAAGGAGTTATAATCAGCCATAAAATCGCTGCAACCAAAATCTCTTTTGTATATAATATGGTCTTTTACATTCTCGCCAAGCACTTTCTCCATTCTGCTCATTACCATCTCAAAATACTCATTTTGAATGTCCTGATTTTCAATAAGTCCTGGAGCCGTAGGAATCAAAATAAATAGGTTTTCACAGTTTTCAGGTGCAACGTTCGGATCCGTTTTTGACGTTACGGAAACGTAAAAAAGAGGTCGCTCAGGCCACTTTGGGGTATCGTAAATCTCAGATGCATGTTTGTCAAAATCAGCGTCAAAAAACAAATTGTGATGCTGCAGCCCTTTCAGCTTTTTATTAAGACCCACATAATAGAGCAAGCTCGAAGGTGCCATAGTTCGTTTTTCCCAATATTGATCGGTATAGTTACGATACTTGTGCTCTAGCAGTTTTGAGTCTGTATGATGATAGTCTGCAGAGGAGATTACGATATCAGCCTCCTTCAATTCTCCACTAACAACGACCCCTTTGGCTTTGCCATTTTCAATTTTTATTGAACTAACAGGACTATTGCTGTAAAACTTAACTCCCAGCTCTTTCGCCAGGGACACCATTCCATCTATTATTTTAATCATCCCACCTTCGGGATACCAGGTACCGAGTTTAATATCAGCATAGTTCATCATGCTATACATTGCCGGAGTCTTAGAAGGTTTAGCTCCTAAGAAAAGTACTGGAAATTCTATTAGTTGTAGTAAATAAGGGTCAGAAAAATAGCGCCTTACATGTTGTGAAAGTGGAGTTAGAAGCTGCAATCGCATGGCCCCGGATATAACCCTCCAATCGACAAACTCTGTAATGCTTTTACCGGGTTTATAAACCATGTCGCGCATGCCCACCTCGTACTTGTATTGGGCTTCGGTTAAAAACTGCTTGAGTTTAGGAGCACTTCCGGTTTCATATTTTTCAAAAAGCTCACAGAGCTTTTCAAATGAAGCGGGTATTTTCATTTCGTGATTCTCGTCGAAAAAAACGGAATACGAAGGATCTAATCGGATTAAGTTGTAATAATCGGATACTTTCTTGCCAAAGTGAGCAAAATAAGATTCAAAAACATCGGGCATCCAATACCAACTGGGGCCCATATCGAAGGTAAACCCATCTGAAGAAAAGCTGCGTGCCCGTCCGCCGAGTGTATCATTCTTTTCATATACGGCTACTTCATACCCTTCTTTAGCAAGGTTTGAGGCAACAGAAAGTCCGGCAAAGCCGGACCCTATGACTACAACTCGTTTATTCTTCATGTAATTTTTTACTGCATAACTTCTTAATCTCTGTAGTCAGAGAGAGAGGTCATTAATTTTTTTCTAGCAAGAAAAATGCGACTCTTTATAGTACCAATTGGTAAGTCTAATTTAGCTGCAATTTCTTTATATTTAAATCCATTGTTGTACATCTCAAAAGGAACTCTGTATTCCGATTCAAGCCTGTCAACTACTTTGGTAATCTGAGCATGTGAGAAAACGCTATCCGGATCAGCAAACCCCTTACCGGTAGATGCTGAGTTGATAAAGTATTGCTCATCTGTTCGATCTATTATAGTATTGGCCCGCATGGCCTTTCTGTAATTGTTAATGAAAGTGTTTCTCATTATTGTATACAGCCACCCTTTGAGGTTGGTTTTAGCTTTAAACTTACTTCTGTAGGTTAGAGCCTTTAAAAAAGTTTCCTGAAGTAAGTCGTTAGCTTCTTCTTCATTGTTCGTAAAACCGTAAGCAAAGGATTTGAGAGGTCTTTCAAATGCGATTAATTCTTCATTGAAATTATATGAGCTCATGATTAAGATGGTTTTGCTTTTGTTTAACAAATGTACTAATAAGTTAAACAAATGTTGATTAAATATGTGTTAAAATTTCTTTAAGAACTGTAACACTCTTTCTAAGAGACTCTTAATTCAATTTTTCATTCATAATTATTCAAACCACTAAAGCTTAATAATAAGAAGACTTTGAATTCGAGTTTAAGTCTGAAGCATTTCGTTAAATGCTTTTGGGCTTAGATTGATGTGTAATCGTTCTTTGTCATTAACACATATATCAAAATCTATGCGGTTTGTCAGAAAAACAGGGATTTCAGGAATTTGTGTAAGGATTTTCTCTAATTGTGAAACAAAAAATTCCTGCGAATTAGTGCTATGTATGGTAGTAACCACATAGTCTATAGGTATTTGAGAAATGGTCTCAACAATACTGGGCAGTGGAACGTTCTGTCCTAGGTAGAGTGCCTTGTGTCCCGACTTTACAATCAGGAAATTGTAGAACAATAACCCCAACTCGTGTAATTCCCCTTCAGGAAGGAACAATAAATACTGTTTTGCTTTTTCCTTAACAATTCCGCTGTATCCATCTATTGCAACTATTAGCTTTTGTCTAAAAAGGTTTGAAACGAAGTGTTCCTGTGCAGGGTTTATAGATCCCATCTGCCACAGCTGACCGATTTTTACAAAGAAAGGATAGATTATTTTAAGGATAGTTTCTTCAAAACCAATACGCAAAATGGCATTATTGAGAATTTTTTCAAACCGATGATCGTCAAATTCGATCATAGCAATCGTAAGGCCTTCAATTTGATTTTTTTGATCGGGATGCGGCGCTTCTTTAGCAGTGATTTCCGCAACTCTTTGATGAATCTCATCCATTTTCATCTCCACGATTTTGGAGATTTTATGCCCATTCTCTCGTAAGATGGCAATGTTTAATATTTGGGTCAGATCTGAATTATCATAATACCTTATATTAGTAGCGGTTCGTTTGGGCTGAATTAAATTATAGCGCTTCTCCCATATCCGAATGGTATGAGCCTTAATGCCAGATATACGCTCTAAGTCCTTTATAGAATAATTATTCATTGCAATTCATTATAACCTTGATTGAACACGACAAACATAGTATTGTTTAAGTAATAAACATAGGGTGTTAAACAGAACATTAATTATTCTCATTCCAATAAAACCATTTGTAATTTTGTGGCATGAATCTGTCAGAGAAAATTAAACTACTACCTGATAAGCCCGGGGTTTATCAGTTTAGAGATGAGGCGGGTAAGATTATTTATATCGGTAAGGCAAAAAACTTAAAGAACCGTGTTCGATCATATTTTCTAAAAAATGGTGGCCATTCGGGGCGCACCAGGGTAATGGTAAAGCGAATCAGGAATTTTACATTTATTGTGGTGGAATCTGAACTTGACGCCCTCCTTCTAGAAAATAACTTGATTAAGAAGCATCTTCCGCGCTACAATGTAATGCTGAAGGATGATAAAACTTACCCCTGGATTTGTATTAAAAATGAACGCTTTCCACGTGTATTTGCCACACGAACTAAAATCAAAGACGGGTCTGAATATTTTGGTCCTTACGCTTCAGTAACGATGATGAAAACGCTGCTTAATCTTGTAAGGCAGCTTTACAAAATCAGAACGTGCAAATATGATTTAAGTGAGAAGAATATAGAAAAAGGTAAGTTTAAGGTATGCCTTGAGTATCATATCGGAAACTGTCTTGGCCCTTGTGAAGGGTTTCAGAGCCATGAAGATTACCTTTCGCAAATAGAGGATATCAAACAGATTATAAAAGGAAATATCTCATCGGTAATATCCATCTTGGAAAATAGGATGAATACGCATGCAGAAAAGATGCAATATGAGGACGCTCAGGACTTAAAAGAAAAAATCGACATTCTGCAGCGGTATAAGAGTAAGAGTACCATTGTAAATCCATCGATGAATAATGTAGATGTATTCTCTGTTATTTCAGACTTACACAATGGCTATGTAAATTATCTGAAAGTAATTGACGGCGCAGTTGTTCAAAGCCATACGATGGCATATAAAAAGAAGCTGGAAGAATCAGATGCTGAATTGCTTCAGATGGGAATTGCAGAAGTTCGCGTTCAATTTGACGCCCTTGCGAAAGAAGTCTTGATTCCTGAGCCGATCGAAATGGAACTGGAGAATCACACCTTTACCATACCGCAGCGAGGCGACAAGAAAAAGCTGCTCGAACTCTCTTTACGAAATGCCAAATATTTTATGCTCGATAAGCAAAAGCAAACGCGTTTTGCAGATCCCGAAAGACATACCGAACGGATTATGGAGCAAATGAAAAAAGACCTTCGCTTATCAGAAAAGCCGCACCATATTGAATGTTTCGACAACTCCAACCTTCAGGGAACCAACCCGGTAGCAGCCTGTGTTGTTTTTCGCGATGGTAAGCCGAGTAAGAAGGAATACCGCAATTTTAATATCAAGACAGTAGTTGGTGCAGATGACTTTGCGAGTATGAAAGAAGTGGTATACCGGCGCTATCGACGAATGATAGAGGAAGGAGAAGACCTTCCTCAGCTTATTGTTGTAGATGGAGGTAAGGGACAGCTTAGCTCTGCTGTAGAAAGTTTAGACCAGTTGGGTATACGCGGAAAGGTTGCGATAATAGGTATCGCCAAGCGCCTTGAAGAGATATTCTATCCTGGCGATTCATTGCCTCTCTATATCGACAAGAAGTCAGAAACATTAAAAATTCTTCAAAACGCACGAAACGAAGCACATCGATTTGGAATAACCCACCACCGAAACAAGCGGAGCAAAAACACCTTCAAGACCGAGCTTACCGATATACCTGGAATTGGTGCAGCTACAGCCGAAGAGTTGCTTAAAAAATTCCAATCGGTGACCAGGGTTAAGAAAGCGTCGCTTGCTGAAATAGTAGAGACGATAGGACCCTCAAAGGCAAAAGCGGTTAAAACTTGGTTTAACCTTGATAAAGAATAGGTTTGTCTATAAATTCCGTTATCCACATGACGCTTGGGCTTAAAGCAGTCATTAATAAAATGAAATTTTAAACGTCCTCGAAAACCTCAATTGTTCACATTTAAAGGCAAAGCAACTTAATTCGTGAATTTCACAGCCGTCGTAGAATTCCAAAAATCCGAACCTTAATTATTCCCCAAGGTATCCGCTAAAATGCGAATTTCAATAACGGGTGAAATGCGCTCGTATATAATATTGTATACCGCATCGGCGATTGGCATATCCACATCAAACTTATGGTTCATTTCATAAACACTCTTGGTTGCATAATAACCTTCTGCAACCATGTCCATTTCCAACTGGGCTGCTTTCGCAGAATATCCCTTACCAAGCATGTATCCGAAAGTGCGGTTTCTGGAAAATTTAGAATAGGAAGTAACGAGCAAATCGCCGAGATAAGCCGGTTCTTTCACATCGCGGTGGAAGGGGTTTAGCTTATCGAGGAAGCGCTCCATTTCTATAATTGCTCCCGACATAAGAATAGCCTGGAAATTATCTCCATAGCCAAGTCCGCCGCAGACGCCTGCAGCAATGGCGTAAATGTTTTTTAAGATGGCTGCTATCTCTGCTCCAAAAAGGTCGTCGCTAGTAGAGGTTTTTACATAACGGGTAGAAAGCATTTCGGCCATTAGCTTCGCATTATCCTCATTCATGCTCGCACAGGTGAGGTATGAAAGCCTTTCCATAGCAACCTCTTCGGCATGACAGGGGCCACAAATTATCCCAATATTGTCATAGGGAACCCCGAAAGTCTTGTAAAAATATCGCGCTGGTATGGACTGTATTTCAGGAATAATTCCTTTGATAGCCGAAAAGATAATTTTTCCTTCGAAGGACTCTTTAGGTACATCTTTTAAGGAAGCGTGCACAAATGCAGAGGGAACGGCAACGATAAGCACATCTGAGTTATCTATTACCTCCTGCACATTGGAGCTCAACATTATTTTATCCACATCAAACTCTACGGCCCGCAAATAATTGGGATTATGGTAATATTTTTTAACGTGTTTTACCGCTTCTTCATTGCGCATCCACCAGCTAATTCCCTCATTTTTTTCAGAAAGAATCTTAGCTAAAGCAGTGGCCCATGAGCCCCCACCAATTACTCCAATACGTTTATCTCCTGCCATCGGGCGAAATTTAATCCTGCTAAAGATAGAAATGTTATTAGATTCGGGCTCAAATTATAGCACACGGACATGAACACTTCCAAGTTTCTAATTCTATTTTGTTTGACATTATTGGGTTTTGGCTGTTCCGAAGGACAAAAGAAAGAAGAATCCGCGAATAATGCCTTCTCTGACCCCGAACTTCGTAAAATTTATGATGCCGCCGATCAGCGGAATTTTGATCTGCTCGCCCCATTTGCCGAAAGCGAAACTGCAGCTTACCGCATGGCTTATGCCCGCTCGATGGGATCTGTGCAAGACACTTTGGCGCTCGAAAATTTGTATGACCTAATGCGCGATCCTGTGCCGTATGTGCGCATGTTTGCCGCATTTGCCGTAGGGCAATACCGTGATACGACCTCGCTACCAGCCCTGGAAAAAGCAATCAAAAAGGCAACTATACCAGAAATAAAAGCTGAAATTCTTGAAGCTATAGGTAAATCGGCTAATGGCAACGCCATGGAATACCTTATTTTTCATGAGCCTTCATCTGCGATTGAAGAATCAGGAAAACTATGGGGAATTTACCACGCTTCCCTCCGAGATTTACTCAAAGAAGAACATTTAAGAGTTATTGTGGCACACCTATCATCGAAAGAAGAAGATACCAGAATGGCTGTGCTACATACATTGAGCCGGCAACGCGATCTCGACCTTTCGGAATACAAGGACCCCATCACAGATTTTGCGCTCAGTGCTGAAAACCCTGAAATAAGAACAGCGGCTATTATGGCCATGCGCCACCTTAACGGAGTGGATAGCCTGCTCATCAAGATTGCAGCAAATGATAGCGATCCGCGAGCGCGAGCTTCTGCTATTTTGGCTATAGCGGATGCCAGCACACCAGAGTTTCAAGATCTCATCGCACAATCGCTCGAAGATGGTAGCGTCTGGGTAGCCATGAATGCCGCCAACCGACTGGGAATTAATATGTCAAACGCAGATTTGCTCAGCGTGGAGCAGTTGGCAATTACCTCGCCCGTGCCAGAAGTTAAAGCGGCGATAATTACAGCATTTCTCCATTCTGATTCCCTAAAGGAAAAAGGGAAAGAACTGTGGGTGCGGACACGTTTTAAAAATGATGTTGAGAAGGCGGTTTTTATAAAATCACTGGGACGCGTGGAATCAGCTTTGGATAGTTTAAAAAATTATAGTCTGCTTGATTCTCCGCTCGGCACAGCTGCTGCTGAAGCAATAATTACCGGAGCCGAGAAATACCCTTCGTGGAAGCCGGAGTTCTACAATCAGGCCAAATCGGCTTTCGAAGCGGGTCTGGTTGCGCAGTCATACCTATATGCGAGTGCTCTTTTGAATCCGGTATTTATGGATACCACAAAGCTTTCGCCAAATGTGCTTAGCAGTGCAGTAGGAAAATTTACCAAGGAAGGCGAGGCTGAAACCCGAAATGAGATGAATAGAGCCATTGCCAAAATGAGCGGTGAAGAATATGTGCAGCAAGAACAGTCGTATTCGCATAAAATTGATTGGGAACTGGTACAAAGTATACCAACAGATGCGGCAGCTTATTTGTACATCGGAGACCGGAAGCTGGAATTAAAATTACTCGTTGAAGATGCGCCGGGAAGTGTTTCAAACTTTGTAAATCTCGCAAAGAGCGGGTTTTACGATGGTACTTATTTTCACCGAATTGTGCCCGTTTTTGTAAGTCAGGGAGGTGGCCCTCGAGGTGATGGGTATGGAAGTACCGATTATTCTATCAGGTCTGAGTTTTCTCCACTCAAATATGGATCTGGCGTTGCGGGGCTTGCCTCTGCCGGAAAAGATACCGAGAGCTGCCAGTTTTTCTTCACACATCAACCTACTCCTCACCTCAATGGTCGCTATACCATTTTTGGCGCGCTAACCGATGGAATCGCCGGACAAACTGATATTACTACAGGAACCAGGATTGACTCGGTGCGGGTTGAGTTGTAATATGTAATTTATCTGGTTCGAAATAGGGTAAGTTTTGCAATCGACTCAGGTACTGCTTAGTACAAAGATGAAGCGATCACGGTAACTTTGTGGACTGCTATTGCGTAAAAGAATCCGCTATTTAGAAACAGAACTTTTTATATGAACGTGGACGATCTTACCAGGCTCCCCCTTGAAGAACTACGTATTGTCAGAAATAAAAATTTACTCCTATTTAATATTCTTACCATAAGCGACTTAGCTGTGTTTTACCACAGCATGTACACAGAGAAATGGCTCTTGCTATTTGCCACCTTCGGTATTTTTATCGCTTGTTTCTCGCTATATGATAATTATAAATTGACAGATTATCTGCTGACTGAAAAGTTGAAAGTGTAAATAGTATCGATCGTGAGGATAAATCCGTCTTTACATTCAGACTTTCTTTAGTCGTCGATTGTAAAATCGCTCTCGCTTGCGCAGTCGCTCAGTTTATCGCGCTTATTGCGTGGCGTCCGTGTTTACTATTCCATGCGCAGTCGCTCAGTTTAACACGCTTCTTAGCGTGGCATCTTGCGAGGGACGCTTCGTCCGGCATCCTGCCGGGTTCCTTTTGAATAAGTTTTATCGTAACCAATTAGATGAGTACCAAAAAATAAGTGAGTCCTTTAGAACCTGGCGAAAGGACAGCCTAAGCCACGCTTATCCCGACTATTTCGGGATAAACTCATTTTCTCAGTTTACCACGCTTCTTAGCGTGGCATCTTGCTGTGCCCGTAAAAACAGAAGGTTGGGGCGAAGGACTATTTATCCGGCGCCTAGCACAGCCGACCTTCGCGAAAAACCAAGAACCAAAAACTACTCCACCCACGCACTCACCTCATCAAGCTGAAGCGCTGGAATATCAAGCTTATTTTTCTTTCTGAAACCATTCAACTTCTGGTGGATTACGGTAGCTTTCTCTGCTTTTAAATCTTTAACACTGGTAAATCCGGCTTCGATAACGTGCTCTGCCCATTCTGCAGGGATTCCCGCCTTTTCAAAATCTTGTGGCGTATCAACTTTCGCTTTTTTCTCAGGGCGCATTTGTGGAAACAGAAGCACTTCCTGAATGGAAACGTTATTTGTTAAAAGCATCACCAGTCGATCTATTCCAATTCCCAGACCAGAGGTAGGCGGCATTCCATACTCCAGTGAACGCAAGAAATCATTGTCGATAAACATGGCTTCATCATCTCCTTTAGCGGAAAGCTTTAGCTGATCTTCAAATCGCTCGCGCTGATCTATCGGGTCGTTAAGCTCAGTGTAGGCATTCGCAATTTCTTTTCCGTTGATAATCAACTCAAAGCGCTCGGTAAGTTCAGGATTGTCGCGGTGCTTTTTGCAAAGCGGCGACATCTCTATCGGGTAATCGGTGATAAACGTAGGCTGAATAAGGTTTGCCTCGCATTTCTCTCCAAAAATCTCGTCAATAAGCTTGCCTTTTCCCATGCTTTCATCAATCGGCACGTTGAGGTCCTTGCATACATTTCGAAGTTCGACTTCTTTCATTCCGCTGATATCAACACCCGTGTATTCCTGGATTGCATCTATCATAGTAAGTCGGCGGAAAGGGGCCTTGAAGGAAATATGATTTCCACCAATAACAGCTTCAGGCTTGTCATTAATCTCAGTGGCGATTTTCTCGAGCAAACCTTCGGTAAATTCCATCATCCATACGTAGTCTTTGTAAGCCACGTAGATTTCCATCATGGTAAACTCAGGGTTATGCGTTCTGTCCATCCCTTCGTTTCTGAAGCTTTTGGCAAACTCATATACTCCTTCAAAACCACCAACTATCAATCTTTTGAGGTAGAGCTCATTGGCTATGCGAAGGTATAGCGGCATATTGAGCGCATTGTGGTGCGTTTCAAACGGACGAGCCGCTGCACCACCAGGAATAGGCTGCAAAATGGGTGTTTCTACTTCCAAATATCCACGATCATTGAAGTAATTTCGCATGGTATTTATCACTTTCGATCTTTTCACGAAAGTATCTCGAACGCTGGTGTTAATCGCTAAATCAACATAACGCTGACGGTATCGCTGTTCGGGATCGGTAAAGGCATCGTGCACATTTCCTTCATCATCCGTTTTGGGAAACGGCAATGGCTTAAGCGACTTGCTTAAAAGCTTAAATGACTTCACGTGAATAGACGTTTCGCCAACCTGTGTTTTAAACACAAACCCTTCTACTGCAATAAAATCTCCTCTGTCTATGAGCTTCTTAAACAAGTCATTGTAAAGCGACTTATCTTCACCCGGACAAATTTCATCTCGGTTAAAATAGAGCTGAATCTTACCGGTTTGATCCTGAACTTCGGCAAATGAGGCCTTACCCATTACGCGCTTCGACATAAGTCGACCAGCAACCTTCACCTCTTTCCACTCTACTTCACCTTCGGTAAATCGTTTTTTGATGTCGGAAGTGGTGTGACTTACTTCCACCTCCTCAGGCGGATAAGGGTCAATTCCCATTTTTTTAATCGCTTCGAGCGACTGTCGTCTTATTGCTTCCTGCTCGCTTATTGGTGCACTGCTCATTATAAAAAATTTTTGCAAAGATATGATTTTGAAGAAGCCTGTAAACCTAAGCTGCGTGTCGCACCAATGGTGTTGATTTTGAAATGCATATTTCTGAAAAACAGTTCGTTATCTCGCTCCCGGCGCCTGAAGGGGAGCTCCCAACGCACAAATCATTGTTCCGTGATTAGGTCTATTTTAGCAATGCTACAATGGGAAAGAAATGGCGTATTAAAACATAAACTTTATCTCATGAAAAAAGTGTGCGGTAGACTCCCTTACGCGTCGGGGCGCGCGAGGTGTGACATTACAAGATACAAGGCTTTTGGTCAATCCTTCCCTCGCCCCCAGCCCCAATAGGGGAGCTCCTGCCGCACAAATTGTTGTTCCGTGATTGGGTCAATTTTGTCAATGCTACAGTCGGAAAGAAATGGCATAATTAAAACATAAACTTTATCTCACGAAAAAAGTGTGCGAGAGACTCTCTTAAGGTCTGGGGCGCGCGAAGAGTTATTTTAAAAGATTACAAGACGCCACAACCTTTCTTTTTAAGATAAATGATTAGTTATCCTAAGTTTAATATCTTCGCATGTTCTTTCACTCAGTAATATAGCTATGTCAGCAAATAAAGCATTATCAGAAATGGAGACTTACATCGAGAAGTTTCCTGAAAACATGATTGAAGCAATTGAAATCGGGCAAAAAGCCGCTTCAAAATTCAAATCCAAAGAAGTTGATCACGTGGTAATTGTGGGGCTTGGAGGCTCGGGAATTGGTGGAAAAATTGTATCGCAACTGGTTTGGGATAAGTGCCCGGTGCCTATCACTTTGGTAAATGATTACAGGATACCTTCCTGGGTTAATGAGCGCACCCTTTTTGTTGCCACAAGCTATAGCGGAAATACGGAAGAAACGCTCAGTGCCCTGAGTGAAGCCATTCAGCATGGAGCTCAAATTGCAGCCATTACCTCTGGTGGAAAATTGAAGGATCTATGTTGGGAGCGAGGTTATAATTTGATTGAAATTCCGGGCGGGCAGCCACCTCGAACTAGTTTTGGATACAACTCTGTACAACAGTTTTTTATGTTGCAGGCTTATGGTCTGATCGACGGTTATTTTATAGATGATTTACGTGAAGCGGCAAAAGTTCTTGAAGAAGAATCGGGCCTTATCCGAACTGAGGCAGCGGCTATAGCCAATAAAATTGCCCATACAATTCCTGTAATTTATTCCGAAACGCGAAGCGAAGGCCTTGCTGTAAGATTGCGCCAACAAATTAATGAAAATGCCAAAATGCTTTGCTGGCACCATGTTGTACCAGAAATGAACCACAATGAGCTGGTAGGCTGGGCTGGTGGCGACGACCGCTTTTCTGTATTGATGCTTCACACTCCCGAAGATCATCCGGGATCGGTTACCCGAATGAAGCTAAGCAAAGAAATTATGGGCAAGCATACCGATAAGATTGTTGACCTAAGACCGAAAGGTAATTCGCG
The DNA here is from genome assembly GCA_963748925.1 of uncultured Cryomorphaceae bacterium. Taxonomy (GTDB): domain Bacteria; phylum Bacteroidota; class Bacteroidia; order Flavobacteriales_D; family Cryomorphaceae; genus Cryomorpha. The sequence continues at coordinate 153,900 of CAVVKG010000009.1, forward strand.
GATAGCGCGCGCATACTACCTTATTCACCTGGGCGACTGGATTTCTTTTTATCTCGCCAAAGAACTTAATGTTGACCCACTTGAGATTGAGGTGATTGACTATCTAAAAGGAGAACTGGCGAAGTAAGTGTACAGCAGCAAAAAACAAGTAATATTCAAAGACCTTGGCACAATACGCTACAAAGACGCCTGGGATTTGCAAGAAAAGCTTTTCAGCGAAACGATAGCACAAAAGATTGACCTTCGAAGCAATCCAAAACCGAATTCATTTCCATTAAATCACCTTCTGTTTTGCGAGCACCCTGCCGTTTACACACTCGGCAAAAGCGGAGATTTTAAAAATCTCCTGCTTTCAGAAGCAGAACTAGAAGCAGAGAAAATTGATTTTCACCATATCAACCGCGGTGGTGATATTACTTTTCATGGTCCGGGTCAAATTGTAGGATATCCTCTGATTGATCTCGATCAGTTTTTTACCGATATCCACAAGTATTTGCGCGTTCTGGAAGAAGGTGTTATTCTCACCCTCGCCGATTACGGAATAGAATCAGAACGCATGGATGGCTACACAGGAGTGTGGCTGGATGCAGACAATTCCGCGAAAGCGCGAAAAATATGCGCCCTGGGAATAAAGTGCAGCCGGTGGGTTACCATGCACGGATTTGCATTTAATGTAAATACGAACCTCGATTATTTTAAAAACATCATTCCCTGCGGAATAGATGATAAGGCGGTAACCTCTATGCAAAAAGAGCTCGGCAGAGCTCTGGATATGAAAGAAGTAAGTAAAAAGCTGCAAATACACCTTTCTAACTTGTTTGGCTGGGAGCTAATTTTCTAATTTTACAAAAAATTGAAGCTGTGATAAAGGATATTCCAAATAGGAAAGTTGAAGATATTGCGCTCGCCGCAATTCCCACTCCAAACGAAGAAACCGGAGACGACGAGTGGTATATCTACCTGATAAACAAGAAAGATACGCCTCTTGAAAATGTGCTTGTATCGTCAAAAGGGTACGGCGAGGTTAACGACAATAAGGTAGAAACCTCGCAATTGCGCCACCATGTAGAAGTGATCCCGGCGATGGGATTTGCGAAAATTGAACCCATTATGCCCGAGCTTTTTGCCATTAGCAACCAATATTGGGTGAGTTTTTATATCGGGAAGGAAATTTTTGACAAAAAATACGTTTTTGTAGCTGAGAGTATTCAGCCTTCTAACTTCACCGAAGTGCCTCTAATTGGCAAAAAAGGAGTACTCTTGAGCTAATGTATCTCGATATATTTATTGCAATACCGATTGCCTGGGGCATGTTTCGCGGTTTTCGCCGCGGACTCATCATAGAGCTGTGCACGCTTATGGCGCTTATACTTGGTGTTTATGGCGCTGCCGCATTTGGCGATATGGCCGGTCAGTATCTTGAAGCTGAGTTCAACACCGATCCACGTTTGAGCCTTGTGCTGGCCTTCACCATAATTTTTATCATCATAGTTGTTGCCGTTTTCATCTTTGGTCGTGTTTTGGAAAAGGTAATTAAGATGGTGGCTCTCGGTCTTGTAAACAAGTTGTTTGGTTTGCTATTTGGCGGATTAAAATTTGCACTTATCGTAAGCAGCTTGTTTTTTATTATCAATGGATTTCCCGTATTAGAAAAGTTCATTTCGCCAGAGTGGAAGAAGGATTCGTATCTCTACGAACCTGTTTCTCAAATAGCGCCAAAGCTCTTCCCCATTTTAAAAGACCGCTCCTGGATGGACGAAATAGAGCAGCGATTTGAAGATTTGAAAGAGAATGTAGAGGAATTTTAGAGCTGTTTTTAGCTAAAGCAATTAAAATCATCAAACGTAAGTTTTTCTATCTTTACAATTCACTTTGACGATTTTAGCTATGAAATCCAGTTTCTTGTACTCGAAAGTCTTGTCTTTTTACCGCTTATATTTCTCTAAGCTTTTTCTCGTTGCGCTTTTGATAATCGGTTTCTATTCGTGCAGCTCTGATGACGAAAATGAGTGTTGTGATCCTACTAATCCTGAATGCCCGAATTATGACGCGTGCTATGGGGTTGATGAACCTACAGCTAAAATTCGAATGCGTGAGCAATACATTAGGCCAGGAGAAGGTTTTTTTTGGACACCTTATGATTCTGTGTTTTACAATGATGTTGAATTTAGCTCTCCTCACATAGGGCCAGAATATCAGCATACTTGGTATCTTGGTTCTGAAATAATTACTGAACCAGTTTTTACTCGGTCTCACCCCATTGAACGACCACAATTCATAACTGTCAGTCACGTGATTACTTTTCCGGTCGATAGTTCTTGCTATGGAAATCTGACCGGTCGGGATAGTACTAGCGCTACTTACTACATTATTGAGTTCTGGAATGAATTTCTCTCTTATGGAAATTTTAGGATGGTGTTTGAGAATGAAACAGACTCCTTTGACCTAGAATTAACTTGGGTGTACGAAGATGGCTCGCCTATTGGAATACCGCCAATTGAGGAAAATAACCCGATGACTCTTGCCATTAACTTTCATAACCAAGGAGATACAATAGACATTCCTTTTGGTGGACGAAATTTGGAAAACTTTCTTTCTGGTTCAGATGGAAACTTCCTGCCTAGAGGAATACTCACGATCGACTCTGTAGATAGACGTTCAGTAACCATGGAATACCAATATTTGAACCAACCTTTCAAACTCAATGGCAGAGTTTTGAATTAAAGATAATGAAACAAGAAAAAGCTATTTTTACGATATCCATACTTTTCCTAAGGGTTGCAGGGTGCATGGATGATAATCAATAAGAGTTTTGCGTGTAAGCTAAATAGCTCTACGAATTAATGTTTTTGCACACCAAATTGAATGGTGGTCAGAATAATAAATTCAAATTCCAGATTCTGAAATTATTGCTTCCTTCTACTATCCAGAGAGCGCAGACATATAGAAAAAGCATTATCTGAAAAGCAATAAACTTGAAATTGTACAGTTTTCCCATTACAACAGTTGAATTAATAAACTTTGAAATAGTACCGTTCTATTATCAAAACGTCTCATATTTTATCCGTAAAATATATTTGCACCGTTCAAAATTGACCTTATTTCCCTCCCCAATAACCAAACCAAACCTTCAATTTCAAAAAAACGGGTAACATCTTCCCCAATACGACATTTAAAAATTAACATTTCAGATTTGTCGAAGAAAACGAGCATTTCAGCGGCTCCAGGTATAGTAATAACGATCTTGCTGGTATTAAATATTTTACCACATTTGCATCATTGTCATTTGGCAGGGTTACCCTGCTTTTCAATTACAGAAAAATTTTCGTACAGATTGCCCTTTAAACTACGCGGTATCACGTTACTGTTAGTCGTTTGAGGGTTGTGCTATTTAATAAATTCAAAACTCCCCTAACTAAAAATGAAAATCGTTTTATTCGCCCTCTCTATTTTAGTATCAAGTATTGTTTTCGCTCAAAGCGGATGTAGCACCAGAATTGCCAATATTCAGGAATATTATCAGCTGGAAGCTGATATAATGCAACCCTCACGCTCAATGAACTCCACTTGTAAAACCATTAGGGTGGTGGTGCATGTGGTTTATGACGGAGCTGCTAATAATGAAGCATTCAATGGAAACATTACCCCTGAACAAGTGAAAAGTCAATTACGGATTACGAATCAATTTTTTAGGAATGATTCACTTATGACAAATGAAGGTTCCCCACTGGGTTATCAGCTAGAACTTGCTCATACCGATCCTGAGGGAAACCCTACAACCGGCATAATTTACCACGATGGAAGTGAGATTTTTGGAAGCGCCTGGAGCCAACATGGGCTTAAAAACAACAATGTGAATGCTATTTCTGCGGGAACACTTTCCGAAGAACTTAGCTGGGGTGCGGATGCAGATGGTAAGAAATACCTCAACTCCTACGTGGTAAGCAGTATCGATGGAAATAGCGGTGGTGGCGTGCAAGCATTTGCCTATTTTCCAACCTCCAGCGTTGTTTTTGCCAATTACAATCTCTATAATGCTTTCGGTGCCGAACAATTAGAAGATGAGTATGATCAAACTTTCAACTTGAAGTCGTATACCGACATGGGTTATACCTGGACCCACGAGTTGCTCCACAACTTTGCCATATTCCACACTTTTCAAGGGAATAGCTGTATGCAAGAAGATAATTCCTTGGTTCAGGGAGATCGTGTTGCAGATACTGCACCCCAAACTCAGGGATCGGGCTGCTCGGGTGCCTGTGGCGATATAAGCTACAACGTTATGGACTACTTAAACCAAACATGTAAAAACCGCATTACCGCAGGGCAGGCTGAGCGTGCCGATGCGGCTATTCAAAATAGCCTCGCAGATTATCTTGTATGCTCAGATTGCGGCGGTGGCACAGGTGATTTTAATGGAGACGGAGAAGTAACTGTAGTTGATTTAAGTCTTTTCAGCGGAGCTTTTAGCTGTGTAGATGGAGATTCGTGCTATGACCAAGCCTTCGATTTGAATTGCGATGGCTTGATTAACATCATTGATTTGTCGCTGATATCTTTTTAAAAGAAATCTTCGGAAAGGTCAGTGTTACCAGAAAAAAGCTGAATAAAAAAACCCGCAAAAGTGCGGGTTTTTTTATTGTTCTAAAATCAAATCAAAAATCAATCTTCTCGAATCGTGGCCACGCCGGGAAGTGTTTTCCCTTCCAGGTATTCAAGCATTGCTCCACCGCCGGTAGAAACGTAGCTCACCTTATCGGCCAGATCAAATTTATTAATTGCTGCCACCGAATCGCCCCCTCCTACAAGAGTGAAGGCTCCGCTTTCTGTGGCTTTCACCAATGCCTGTGCAATTGCGATTGTACCCTTTGCGAAGTTATCCATTTCAAAAACACCCATAGGACCGTTCCAAAGTATAACCTTACTATCTGAAATAATATCAGAAAATCGCTTTATCGCATGTGGACCAATATCAAGCCCCATCCATCCATCGGGAATTTCTTCAGAAGAGCATAAATCCGTACTGGCATCGTTTCGGAAATCATCTGCTATTACGGAGTCGGAAGGCAGATGAATTTCAACGTTCTGCTCTGCGGCTTTTTTGATCAGCTGTTTGGCTGTGTCTAAGTAATCGTCTTCTACGAGCGAGTTGCCTACTTTTCCACCTTTGGCTTTTTCAAATGTATAGCTCATTCCGCCTCCTATAATAATGTGATCAACCTTGGGAAGTATGTTTTCCAAAACGGTAATCTTGCTACTCACTTTGGCTCCTCCAATAATGGCCAATACCGGTTTTTCCTTGCTATTAAGTACTTTGTCGAGGCTTTCGAGCTCTCTACTCAGCAGTTTTCCAAACATTTTATCCTTTGGGAAAAAGTTGGCTACGACTGTAGTCGATGCATGGGCACGATGAGCTGTTCCAAAAGCATCATTTATAAAACAATCGCCATGCTCAGCGAGCTGGCCGGCAAAAAACTCGTCACCGGCAGTTTCTTCTTTGTGAAAGCGTAGATTTTCGAGAAGCACCACTTCGCCTGGAGATAGTTTAGTGGTCATTTCCTTGGCCTCATCACTAATGCAATCACCGGCAAAATGCGCTACAACACCCAATTCTTTTTCAAGAGTCGGGATAATGTGTTTTAAAGAAAATTTATCCTCAGGTCCATCCTTCGGGCGACCGAGGTGTGACATCAGCACCACTGAACCTCCGCCCTCGAGCACAGTGAGAATAGTGGGAATAGCGGCCTGTATTCGCGTTGCGTCTGTAACCTCCAATTTGTCGTTAAGCGGTACATTAAAGTCAACTCTTATAAGAGCTCTTTGACCTTTGAAATCGTATTCTTCTATGCTTTTCATGTTGATTGTATTGCTAAACAGCAAAAATAGAAACATTTTGGAGTCTGATTGTCTTTGCCTTTTCTCTTTTGAGAAGTGCTCAAAAATCTCCATTTAAAAGTCTGTGATGCCGTTTACAAATTTCGCAATCAACTTAATGTGATGCCCTAATTTTATCAAAGCGAATAAGCTTCTATTCACATTGTGATTTGAAAATGATAGAACAGCAAAATTCCTACCTTTGGGTAATAATAAATTGTGTGTACTTTAAAGAAATAATAGGTCAAACAGCTGTAAAAAAGCACTTGATAAAAACGGTTAAGGGTGGCCATGTAGGTCATGCTTTGATGTTATCAGGTGGCGTAGGCAATGGAAAGCTTCCATTAGCGATAGCATTTGCAGGATACATTTTTTGCGAAAATCCCGGCGATACCGATCGCTGTGGAGAGTGCAATGCATGTAAAAAAATGGATGCCATGAGCCATCCCGACCTTCATTTTTCATTCCCATTTGTAAAAACGACGAGCATAAAAACGTGCAAGCCGCAAATGCGCGAATTCATTTCCACCATCGCAAAAGAACCTTATTTAGATTTAAGAGATTGGGAATTGCAAATAGCCAGTGAGAATAAAAAATCTATAATCACTGCAGATGAAAGCAACGAGATTGTAAAAAGTCTAACGCTGAAATCATTTGCCGGCGGTCACAAAGTTTTGATTATCTGGCATGCCGACAAGCTCAATGACGGAGCTCAAAACAAGTTACTCAAAACCCTGGAAGAGCCGGAAGCCAAAACGCTTATCTTGCTTATCACCGATACTCCCGAAAATCTTTTAACAACGATCAATTCGCGGACACAGCTCGTAAAATGCGACCGCCTTAGCGATCAGGTTATGGCCAATGCGCTTGTAGAGAGGTTTCATTCAGACCCGCATGCGGCTATGAATATTGCAAGGATTGCTGATGGCGATTTTGCTAAAGCAAAAAAAATAGTTTCGTCAAACAAGAAAACAGGTAGCTACTTAAACCTTTTTTCGCATTGGATGCGCGCTGCGGCTACCTCGAATTTTTACGAAATTCTAAAGGCCTGCGACGCGATATCGAAGCTTACACGAGATGAGCAGCAAAACTTTTTGGAGTACGGACTCCAGTTCCTGCACCAAAGCGTTTTGTATGAGTATGTTGGAAAAGACGACGCCCGATTTGACGATGACGCTGCCGAATTTGCAAAAAAATTCGCCCCCTTTATGGTAAAGAACAATCTGGAAGGGTTTCACGACATATTTAGCGATGGCCATTATATGGTAAAAAGGAATGTAAATGCACATTTGCTGTTTTTAAAAATGGGAAATGACATGGTAAAATTGTTTAAAGCACGCACACCTCAACACAATTCTTAATTTTGAACAAAATAATTGGAGCGCATGGGATGTGAAAGTTGTACAAATGGAAAAGGCGGAACCCCGGCAGGGTGCAAAAGTAATGGTACCTGCTCGTCGGGAGGATGCAGTAAGCTGGCAGTTTTTGACTGGCTGGGCAATATGGAATTGCCAGGTAACGCTACACCATTTGAATATGTAGAAATCCGTTTTAAAAACGGTAGAAAAGAATTTTATAGAAATGCCACTAAGACTGATCTCAACCCCGGTGATGCCGTTGTGGTAGAAGGAAGTCCGGGATACGATTTGGGAATTATTTCTGCATCGGGTGAGCTGGCAAGGCTGCAAATGGAAACCAAGCGGGCAATGAAAAATGCACGCGACTTGCGCAAAGTTCACAGAAAAGCTACTTCCGATGATTTGGAGAAGTGGCGTGAAGCTCGTGGCCGCGAAGAAGAAACTAAGTTTAAAAGTCGCACGATTGCCATAGCGCTTGGGCTTGAAATGAAAATCAGCGATATTGAATACCAAGCAGATAATACCAAAGCGACCTTTTACTATACCGCTGATGGAAGGGTAGACTTTAGAGAGCTTATTAAAAAGCTTGCCGAGAATTTCAAAGTTCGCATTGAGATGAAGCAAATTGGAGCACGCCAGGAAGCAGGCCGCCTCGGTGGGATAGGGAGCTGTGGAAGAGAATTGTGTTGCAGCACCTGGCTAACTGATTTCAGGTCGGTATCAACCAGTGCTGCACGGTACCAGCAACTTGCGCTAAACACGCAAAAACTTGCGGGCCAGTGTGGAAAGCTGAAATGCTGCCTCAACTATGAGCTTGATTCTTATCTGGATGCGCTAAGCAAATTTCCAAAAAACTACAATAAGCTAAAAACAAAAAAAGGAATCGCAACCCATCTGAAAACAGATATTTTTAAAGGTGTGATGTGGTATATATACGACGAAAATGGCGTAACCATTCCGGTACCTCTAAACAAAGACCGGGTGGCTGAAATTTTGGAAATGAACCAAAAAGATGAGTTCCCTTTTGATTTAAAATCCTTTGTTGATGTAGAAGAACCTAAGGAAGAGGCATACTCAAACGTGGTAGGGCAAGACAGTCTCACTCGATTTGACGAAGGCAAGAAAAAATCTAAAAACCGCAACAAGCGCCGCACTAAAGGAGGCTCTAATTCAAATCAAAATCGCGGCCCAAAGAGCGCATCTGACAATAATCCAAATCGGGAAAAGTCAAAGCAAAATAAACCGAAGCGTACGCCTAAAAAAACAAATAACCCAAAGGAAAAGTCGCCTGAAGGAAAACAAGGGCCAAAACCAAGCGGCCCTCGTAAGAGCAGACCGAAAAAAAGAACGCCAAGGCCTGGAAATTCTGATAAAGGAAATGAAAATCAATAATTTGAAAATCATTGCTCCAACTCTTCTTTCTATTGGGGGTGGTTGGCCTTATTTTTTCATCTTGTGCAGATGAGAACTATGTATTTGATCAAAACGTAGAAATTCCCAACGCGGAATGGCTGGCTTCCGAGAAGGCAATTCTAAAGGTAAGTATTGAAGACACCGTTAGCCAACACAATTTTTATATCAACGTAAGGAATACAGAAGTATACCCTTACCGTAATTTGTACGTTTTTGTGAAAACCATTTTCCCAAACGAGAAAGTATCGCGCGATACGGTTGGTATTGTCTTGGCCGACCCTACCGGCAAATGGATAGGAAGCGGGAGTGGCTTTTTAAGCAGCAGCCAACACCTGAGCAATACTATTTTATACCAGTACAACAAGCGATTTCCGATAAGTGGTGAATATGTGTTTGAAATTGAGCAAGCAATGCGCCTAGATACATTACCGGGAATTAAGAATGTAGGGTTAAAAATTGAAAAACGCCCGGTAAATCAGTAATTAGAACAAGTTTATATACTTTTCAGCGTTAAGTAAAAACGAAAAAAACAGCATGGAAGAAACTCCAAAAAAAGAGAGAAAAATATCGAGGAAACTGATTGTTCTTATTTGGATATTGGGCCTTTTGCCGGTAATTCTGCTTGGCGCAATGCTTTATTTTGCATCAAAAAGCGACCTGCCAGACACTGTGGCCCTTGCCAATCCAAAGACAAACCTGGCCACTCAGGTGATTTCTGCAGATGGGAAAGTATTGGGTAGTTTTTATCTTGAAAACAGAACGAATGTAAATTACAACCAGCTATCTCCATACATCATTGATGGACTTATTGCCACCGAAGATGAGCGTTTTTACGACCACTCGGGAATAGACTTGCGCGGAACTGCAAGAGCGGCTGTTTACCTGGGTTCTAAAGGGGGTGCAAGTACACTTACCCAGCAGCTTGCCAAGATGCTTTTTACCGAGAAACCCGGGAACGGTTTTGAACGTGTATTTCAAAAATTTCAGGAATGGATTATTTCGGTAAGACTCGAGCGGCAGTACACCAAACAAGAAATTATTACGCTATACCTCAATAAGTTTGACTGGATACACCAGGCGGTTGGAATTAACTCGGCTGCTTCGATATATTTTAACAGCGACCCCGACACTCTAAAAATACAGGAGGCGGCGATGCTTGTGGGAATGGCCAAAAACCCTTCTTTATTTGATCCATTGAAGAGACCTGAAATGACTTTAAACCGCAGGAATGTTGTTTTAAGTCAAATGGTTCGCAACGGTTATTTGGAAAGAGCGACCTATGATTCTTTAAAAACTCTGCCTCTTGGGTTAGACTTTCAGACAGTAGACCATCAGGAAGGTCTGGCACCTTATTTTAGAGAGGTTTTACGTGGCGAACTAGGTAAACTATTTGAAGAAAAAGATGACGAAGGAAATTACATCTACGCTAAGAACAATGGCGACCCTTACAACATGTATCGCGATGGACTAAAAGTTTATGTAACTATTGATTCACGCCTTCAGACTTACGCTGAGGATGCCGTTAAGAAACATTTAGGAGGCGAACTTCAGGAGCAATTTACCAAGGATGTAGCCAGAAATCAGCATCCACCCTTTTCAAACGATCTGTCTGATGATGAAGTCGAAAGAATTGAAACCTCAGCCATGCGCCGCACATCCCGCTACCGTGTAATGAGCGGAAACGAATGTCCCAATTGCCATAGAAGGGTAAATATTGAACCGCACAAAATCGATGGAAAAACTGGATATGCCTGTAAAAACGATGACTGTCTGGAAGAGTGGAAGTCGGTTCCAAAAGACAGCATCGAAACTTTTTTCAGGTCAGAAAAAGTTCCGATGACAGTGTTTACCTGGAGAGGAGAAGTAGATACACTACTTACCCCAATGGATAGCATTTTATATTACAAGGGAATGTTACAGGCCGGATTGGTAAGCATTGATCCAACTACGGGATTTGTAAAAGCATGGGTCGGAGGAAATAATTACAAGTATTTTCAATATGACCACGTAAAACAAGGTAAGCGTCAGGTTGGTTCTACCTTTAAACCATTCGTATACGCCACAGCCATCAGGGAAGGATACTCACCCTGCTACGAAATTCCCAAAGTACCTACTACTTTCCACGCGGGTACTTTTAACTTGCAGGAAGATTATACGCCACACGATCCCGGAAGGGATTATGGATACATGGTATCGCTAAAGTGGGGATTGGCAAACTCCATAAATACTGTTACTGCCTGGGTAATGAAGCAATTTGGCCCGGAAGCAATCATTCAGCTAGCTAAGGATTTAGGAATTGAGAGTCCTATGGCGCCCGTTGTTTCCCAATGTTTTGGCGTTGCCGATTTATCCTTGCTTGAAATTACATCAGCCAATGCCACTTTTGCAAATATGGGCGTACATATCGATCCTATTTACGTTTTGCGTATTGAAGATAAAAATGGTCATACCATATTTAGCATGCAACCCGAAACAAATGAAGCTATGGACGAGCGAACTGCCTATACCATGCTGAGCCTTATGGAGGGAACGGTTGACGGGGTGTATAATAAGCATCAGGGCAAAACCACCGGTACGGCTATGCGTTTGAAAATGGATTTGCCTTCGCGTGAATACGATGGCTTTGACAGATCTATCAAAATCGCGGGTAAAACAGGAACAACTCAGAATCAATCTGATGGGTGGTTCATTGGCCTCACTCCCGATTTGGTAACCGGTGTATGGGTTGGTGCCGAAGACCGAAGTGTGCATTTCCGCACGCTGCAGCTAGGTATGGGTACAAATATGGCTCTCCCTATATGGGGTTATTATATGAAAGAAGCCTATAATGATAAGACCCTTGATATCAGTCAGGGCGACTTTGAAAAGCCGAATGGAATATCGGTTGAACTGGATTGCGAAGATTACGCAAGAAATAAAAATATGTTTGATGCTCAGGATGCACTATCCTGGTAAAATTTAGAAAGGATGAATAAAGTTGTGGCTAATGCCGAAGAGGCAATAAAGGGAATCGAATCTGGAATGACCTTAATGCTCGGAGGGTTTGGGTTGTGTGGTATCCCGGAAAACTGTATTTCTGCTCTTACCAAAACTCAAATTAACGGACTTACTTGCATTTCAAATAATGCCGGAGTAGATGATTTTGGACTGGGACTGCTGTTGCAGAAAAATCAAATCAAGAAAATGGTTTCATCGTACGTGGGTGAAAACAAGGAGTTTGAGCGCCAAATGCTAAGCGGAGAACTCGAAGTAGAGTTAATACCACAAGGTACTCTGGCAGAACGCTGCCGGGCAACAGGCGCAGGAATTCCGGCTTTTTACACTCCTGCCGGCTATGGTACAGAGGTGGCTGAGGGAAAAGAGACCCGCGAGTTTGACGGGAAGATGTATGTGCTGGAACAAAAATTTGATGCTGATTTTGCTATTGTAAAAGCCTGGAAGGGCGACACTGAAGGAAACCTTATTTTTAATGCTACGGCTCGCAATTTTAATCCGCTGATGGCTATGGCAGGCAAAACTACCATCGCGGAAGTGGAAGAATTAGTTCCTGCAGGTGAGCTGGATCCAAACGAAATTCACACTCCGGGAATATTCGTACAGCGCATTTTTGAAGGTAAAAATTACGAGAAACGAATTGAGCAGCGCACCGTGCGACCAAAAAGCTAATCATCGATAAACCATCTGGATTTGCACCTTCGATTAAATCGTACGCTATTTGGAATTACCGCAATTTGCGTGTTTGTTTATCTGCTAATCAGGTGCTTTACAGTTCCAATATCGCACGATGAGGCCGCCACCTTTTTTCACTACATCCAGTCCGGAAAGTTTGTACCTTATTATACGTTGTGGGATGCGAATAATCATTTCCTCAACTCGCTACTGGTTTACCCGTTGTATAAGCTTTTTGGCAGCGACCTTATTTGGCTAAGGCTCCCAAATTTACTCTCTTTCTTGGTTTATGCTTATTTCGCTTACAAGCTTACAGCTTCAATAAAGCATGGTTTTTTACAGCTCAGCACATCCATCGCTCTCATTACCGCTCCTTTTCTAATTGAATTTTTTGCCCAGACCCGCGGTTATGGCATGAGTTTCGCCTTGATGATGGGTGCCATTTACTGGCTTAACTCCTTCCTCAAAACACACCGTGCAAGACATCAGCTATTTACCTGGTTGTTTATTTGTCTCGCCCTTTCGGCAAATATGTCGCTCATGAACAGCTATCTGCTTATCATGGGATCAATTGCCTTGATACTTTTGTTTAAAACAGAAAAGTTTAGTAGAAAATCAAATTGGATTGTATTCATAGTATTTGGTTTTATCCCCTTTTTGGCCGCTACCAAATACGCTCTCGATATGAAAGAGATGCGCCTTCTTTACTATGGACTTGGCGACGGACTTGTGCCGGTAACGGTTAAAAGCTTGCTTCGGTTTGGCTTTGATACCAATTCTATTCCACTTGCGTGGATTGTTGCAACGATCGGATTTATAGTTTCTGGTGTACTGATTATTTCATTCGCGCGGCGGCACTTTAACAAAGCAAACCCGGGCACTGTCGCTGCGGTTCTCCTTCTGGGAAATGCTATAGGAGCAATTCTCCTCAATCTTATCATGGGCGTTAATTTTCCCGAAGATCGAATTGCACTTTACTTTTTACCCCTGTTTATAATCTCATTTGGTTATTGCATTGATTTGGCTCAACGCGGATTGCCATCCTTTAAGTGGGTAGGGCTTTTACTCTGGTCATTCCCCATCAGCCTTTTGGCTCAGCTAAACCTCAACCACACGCTTCAATGGCACGACCTTGCCGTTTCCAATAAAATATATGAATTTGTAAAATCCGAACAGGAAAAGATGGATGAGCCTCTTATTATTAGCGGATACAGGCTTTTAGAAATGAGTTGGGGGTATAACAATGTTCGGTCAGCAAATCTAATAACTCCCTTTGCTCACAATAAGCGAGATACACTCCATATTTCAGATTATGTATTGTGCTATGCTCCCACCTGCAGCGAGTATGGCGATGACTATACCGAAGTGTTTCACGATGAGAGTAATATGAAAATCTTAAAGAGAAAAGCTCCCATTGAGCTAGACTTTCTTTACGAGCCCGAAATGCCTTTACTATTTGCCGATAAGGCAGAATATCACAACATTCTTGAAATTTCTGCCGACTCAATTATAAAACAAGCCAATATGGTAGAGCTCGAGTTAAGTTTAAGCTCAGACGCAGCTCCGCTTAATACGGACCTTATAATAACAAGCACTAATTCTACAAATAGTAATTTATACTACGATTTTATCCCATTAAAATGGGTAAGAAACTCTTGGGGTGGTGAAACGCTAAAATTCAGAAGACCAATAGCAGTTCCTTTAAACAGTGAAAGGCTGGTGATCTACCTGTGGAATGTGGAGAAGATCGAACAAAAAGTTGAAGTAAAAAGCGTGAAACTTTTCAGGGTAGAGCCACAGTAAGTATTTACCGTAATCATTATTAAATGGAACTAAGAAAAAGAAAGCTGAAATCACCGGTTTAAAACCCCTCCCCGTGTATCAACTGATTGGCTCATAATTATTTAAGTTTCAAAAGAAAGGTCTTCGAAATATGAGGATTGACGCGTACCTTCAAGGTGATACGTTTAACCTGGCTCTCCCGAAGCCTTGAAGCTTAAATTGAACAATAAAAATGAACTAACTAAACCCAAGGAAATATGAGAAAATTAAACATGAGCGGGCTTATGGCCATTTTGATGTTTAGCGCCAATACGCTTTTCGCACAAAGCTACACAAGCTATTTGACTGGAAACGCAGTTGATATCGATGTCCAGCCACAATTCGGCATTTGCTTAATGGGTGGAGCCGGTGAGAGTGATGAAGCCATGGTATGGTTCCTGGAACGCGCTAATGGCGGCGATGTAGTGGTACTCCGCGCTTCGGGCGAAGATGGATACAATGATTATATGTATTCCGAACTGGGCGTGGAAGTAAACTCTGTGGAGACCATCGTTTTCAATACAGCTGAAGCTGCTAACAATCCCTACGTTGTGGAGCGTGTGACCAATGCTGAAGCCATCTGGATGGCTGGGGGAGACCAAAATGATTATATCACTTTCTGGCAGGACACACCCATTCAGGATGCCATAAATAACCTTCTTAACGTTAAACAAGGGCCTGTTGGAGGTATTTCGGCAGGAATGGCAGTTTTGGGTCAGGCCTATTTTCCCGCTTCTGCGGGGACCATCAATTCTGAGAATGCACTCAACAATCCATTTGCACCCCAAATGCAATTTGGTTGGGACGATTTTATTGATGCCCCGTTTATGCAAAATGTAATTACTGAAACGCATCTGAACGATCCCGATCGCATTCGCTATGGGAGGATCCTGGCTTTTATGGCCAGGCTGAGTTTCGATCAGGGTATTCGCCCTTTCGGCATGGCGAGCAATGAATACTGCGCCATAGCGATCGATGAGGATGGGTTGGCACGAGCCTTTGGCGAGTATCCCGAGTTTGATGATGATTACGTGTATTTCCTTCAGGGAAATTGTGTTGAGCCGAACGGGCCCGAAATTATTTCTGAAAACCAACCCTTAACGTGGGACCGAAACAATGAAGCAGTGAAGGTTTATCAGGTTCCTGCTACTTTGAGTGGTGAGAATTATTTTAACCTGAATACCTGGACTGATGGTGAAGGAGGAGCCTGGGAAGACTGGTACGCAATCGATGGAGAGCTAACCAGAAGTGGTGACGCAAACGCACCCAACTGTAGCGTTGGTTTGAGAAACTACCGCACCATCGATGCAGTCGTTTTTCCCAATCCTACAAGTGGCTCCCTCAGTATCAAAACGGGAGAACAAGGTTGGGATTACCGCGTTTACGACATGACCGGAAGGCTTATCGAAAGCGGAAATGAGCCCTCAACAGAACGAATTCTCGACTTTGGACTTATGCCATCCGGTATCTATAAATTGACCGTTGAATCTAATAATGCCTTTTTTTCCACTTCGTTTGTAGTAAGCCAATAAACTGATCAAAGATTTGCTGAAGAAGTCATCCCGCTGCACTCGTAGTTATTTTTATTATTCTGTTTCTATTTAATTGGCTCACGTAGATTATTCTTCAGGAGAATAAGTTCGGGTCACCATTATGGTCGTCGAAACTTACCAATTCTTGTCGCAGAGTCAGCCGGGGTTGCGAGATTTAATTATATCGGCAGTAAAGGGTATTAAAATTGATAAGCCGCTTGAGATTCTATCGCAATGAATACAGAGATTTTCGCTCGCTGCAGAATTTTCATGGTAGTTTGCAAGAAATTGACGCAGAGAAAATTGAGCTTTATCTCGTTTCGTCAAGGATATGAATCGGTAAGTCTCACTTCCCAAGAGGAAAAATTAAATGTAGAGTAATCATTACATTTACAACCTAAAATATTTAGCATACCATGGGATTAACGAAAGATCAAATTGCAAAGCGAATAGCTAAAGAGTTAAAGGACGGCTATTATGTGAATTTAGGAATTGGAATTCCTACGCTAGTAGCAAATCATGTTCCCGATGGAATTTCCGTCGAGTTTCAATCTGAAAACGGGATTCTGGGAATGGGTCGTTTTCCGCTTGACGGAGAAGAAGATGCCGACTTGATTAATGCAGGAAAACAAACCATCACGGCTAAGCCTGGTGCATCTTATTTCGATTCGGCAATGAGTTTTGCAATGATTCGCGGACAGCATGTGCAGCTCACTGTTCTAGGAGCTATGGAAGTATCTGAAAACGGCGACATCGCCAATTGGAAAATTCCCGGTAAAATGGTTAAAGGAATGGGTGGCGCCATGGATCTTGTGGCTTCTGCCGAAAATATAATCGTTGCCATGCAGCACACCAATCGCGCCGGCGAGAGCAAATTGCTTAAAGATTGTAGTCTACCCCTCACAGGTGTGCGTTGCGTGAAGCGCATCGTTACCGACCTGGCTGTTCTTGATATTGATCCGAATGGAGGGTTTATTCTTAGAGAGCTGGCTCCTGGAGTTACGATTGAAGAAGTGAAAGAAAAGACGGAAGGAAAGTTGACGATTCCAGATGATGTGAAGAATGTGGAAGTAGCTTAAGTCGGAAAACTTAATATAGTTCAGCTGTAGTATTCTTCAGTTACTGTAAAACCAATCTCTCTATCTTGCCCATGCTATACTCGCTCAATCGTTTTTCCATCTTCGCACTTTTAATCGTTGCCGTGTCACTTTCACTCGCCACTTATGCGGTAGCAGGCGATGGAGGGGCGATATCGTGGGATGCTTTCGGTTATTATTACTACTTAAAACTTCTTTTTATAGACAACACTCTAATTTTAGAAAGCTTGGATTCTGTAAATCAGATATTCGAAAAATACAATCCGAGCAGCTCTGTTTATCAGTTTACCAATCTTCCAAATGGGCGGATCATTGTGCGATATCCAATAGGACAGGCACTACTTTATCTTCCTTTCTTTATAATTGCTCATATTACTGCTCTTTTCAGTGATTTTCCGGCAGATGGTTTTTCTAAACCTTACGACATTGCTGTGCGCATAGGTGGATTGGTTTATCACTTTCTTGGATTCTACTTCGTAGCCAGAATCCTTCGCCTTCACTTTAGTGATAAGGTTGTGGGAATTACTCTTGTAATTTTGCTTTTTGGAACGAATGCATACAGCCTTATGGCGGGATCAGCACTTTCCGCTCAGGGATCCTTGTTTTTTCTGATAGCTTTGTTTATTTGGCTAGTAGATCGCTACTATAAAGAAAAGACAAATGGACTAATTCTCGCAGTAGCTGCCGTTTTTGGGCTGATTTGCCTTAATCGCCCTACCGATTTTGTTACCATTATCCCAGCTATTTTATGGCCTCTCACTATTACAGGGCTTTCTGTAAAAGAGGAAATTAAAAGCTTTTTTGGTCGCAAAGGGCACGTCATTCGATTTGCAGTTGTTATTATTTTATTTGCCTTTATACAGTTTGGTTATTGGAAATATGCCGGAGGTAGCTGGTTTATTAATAGTTATGGAAATCCTGCAGAGGGCCTGGACTTCTTGAGTCCCCATACCATTCCATTCCTGTTTAGCTTTAAATCGGGATGGTTTATATACACCCCGCTCATGCTATTCGTAATAATTTATCTCATAGTTCGTGCTTTGAAGAAGGATGGCAGTATGATTGTAGTGTTGGCATATACTGTATTATTTGTTTATTTAGCTTCTTCCTGGACCAACTGGTGGTATGGAGGAGGATTCTCACAAAGGGCCATGGGTCAGGCCTATGTACTTTTAAGCATACCCTTGGCCGGCTTAATAGATTACGCCTTTATTAAAAGACGGAAATTATATATTCCATTAGCTTTTTTAATTGTGTCTTTCACTTTATTAAGCATTTGGCAGGCAAAGCAGTATAAGAACGGCGTCTTGACCAGTGAAACTGTAACTGCTGATTATTATTTTGCCAGTTTCTTTGATTTATATCAAAATCCCGAAAACTTAGATTTACTCGCTTTTAGCCATTACGACGTATATACCCAACCTAATTACAGGCTTCCTGAAGGTTATATTCTTACCAAAACAAAGCACCTCGAAATTGAGGAGCAGATGCAAAATCTAGAAGGAAAAGAATTCTCCCAAGGCTTTAGCGTACCTTACCAGGATTTGTGTGATGGTGATTATTGCTTTATTCTTTTTTCTACAGTTTTTGAAGGCCCTCCCCCAAATAGTGCCGTTCTAGTAACAACTTTTGATCACAATGGATCTTATGGTTATCAGGGCAGAGACGCACCTAAAGTTGTAGTGGACACAAATCAAACGAGAAACTTATATACCGCCACCTCAGTGTACCTTACGCCTAATATGCGCAGCACCAGGGATAAGCTCAACGCTTATGTATGGAATAGAGGTAAGGAAGCTGGAACGCTTAAACAGTTAAAGCTGGAAGTGTATGAGAAAACGGAAAACGACTAATTTTCATTATACCAGCTGATTAATCAAAAGTGATGTCTTGTAGTATCTCCTTTTAGATTCGGAAGTTTGAGAATTCTGGTCGCCAAATTAAAATGCACAATTGCTATTAGATTTAATATAAATTATAGGACAAATTGGCCACATTTGCATCCCTGCCATTAGGGTTCCATAAGAATATTTTGAATTTGTCATCGGGATGGATGTTAAGCGTATAAAGCGTGATCCTTTTTTTTGCCAGTAACCATCCGTTTCTATTTTCTTCCGGGTTTTCCCAGGTTACAGACGACCAACTTAGCGGCTTATCATCACCCGGCCTGACAATTACCGCTACAAGATGTAAATCATGAAGGCTATCCGCAAATTTCGCTAAACCACTTACTTCCAAATATGCGAGTTGGTTCCCCGGCCGGGTATCAATAGTGTCCGTTGTAAAATTGATCCCTCCGCCATAAACCACATCAGGCGCCATGTGATACGAAAAGCCACCATCATAACTCACAGAATCACTCAGATTATTAAGATTATAGTTTTCCATCACTGTTTCCGTCGGTTCAAACTGCAATTCTCCTGAATAAAAAGGGGTACTGTTTGAATAATCTATTGATACTTTTTTGCCCCCATTGTATTTTCCATATAGATAGTTCCACCATCCGTCGGCATTGGTTTCCAGATCGGAATGAAAAGTAGAAAATGGATATATAGTATACGCGGGAACCGTGCAAGTTGGAACGGAACATTCAGCCAGCATTTGGCTCCGGGATTTATATTGTTTTTTATATTCAAGTGCGCTTCCCGAAATTAAATCCGCATAAGCATTTTGAACTCCGTTTGATCCCGAAAAAATAAAAGTCACTATTAAAAAGCCTATTGCACCAATATTTATCCTTTTTTCTTGCAAATTTTTACCCGCTTGCGATAGCAATGGAGCCAAGAGCCGTCCCAGATAAATACTTCCTAATACCAATACCCAAAGAGCAAAATTTTGAGTTCGAAGCGGCGGTGGAATTTTATAAATATAATACGTCGGGAACGTTGCTGCCAAAACCAAAATAAATATCAAAACAATTGTTCCTGCGATAGTTACCAGTTTAAATTTATCTTTTGACTGATTTGAAAAGCTAAGCATCCCCACTACAATCAAAGGAATCAACGGCAGCCATATGAACTCACCAATAAAATGAAGAGCATCTGAAAGGGAGAGAGTAAATGCTTCCCAGATTTGATCAGAACCTCTTTCACCAAGATCGCTTTCAGCCCTTAAATTATTTCCTGGAGCAAATACTATTAGTCCGCTGCCAACTGCAGCAGACAACACTATTAAAATCCTTTTATTGAAAAAACCTTTCCCACTTAGAACGGAAGAGGCGTAATAAACTGAGAGCGATAATATAGTAATAGTCATTGCTACCTCATTGCACCCAACAACTGCAAAAGATACAAGACACATGAGTATAAGATTCCTGCCTCCATTTTTCGACAGGTTGTCTCTGTTCAATCGCACACCTAACCCACAAAGGTAGGCTACAAAAATACAGGCCAGCTGATAAGTGGCGCTTCCGGGAAACCAATAATAGGCTTCAGTGATATCTGGAATAAACGATATGTACGCCAATAAACATGCTAGACTAAGAGTAAATACATATCTCCTTTTAATAAAGGGACTGAGACTTTCAACGAGAAAATAGAGGCTATGTAGGGATCCTATAAAAACCAAGAAGCTCACAAGCTGATATAGTAAGAAGTACTTAAGGAGAATAGGCGAAATACTTAATATTGCGGTGGAAAAATATCGTCCAGTCCAAGTCGTATACCAATGTATTTGTGCACCAAGATATCCGTGATCGTCGGTGATATTGGCAAAGCTGTAATCATCTACCGATGGAAAACAATAAAAACATAGTATTAAAAATGGAATAAAACACCCCAAGAGAAAAACAGGGGTGACCAATTTAAAATATTTCATCCTTTTGCTTCTTACGGCCGGCAATATCCGAAAAAATATATAAGAATAACTGTCATTAAATTGCTCAGTTTGAAATAACTCTCTCCAGAAAATGGAAAAGACCATAGAAAATAAACTTTCTTAGCCGTTATTTTTGAAAATGATTAGACTGGAATCATTCTATCAATTCAACCCCCTTATTTCTTGCAGTTTAAAATAGGACAAAATAACTCTAATTACTTCAGGATTTCTCTATTTGCCAAAATCTGTATGTTTTTACTTTTTGACTCTGTTGTGGGAAAGATTTGCTTAATATTGTATCACATAATAAAAGTATATTCCTATATTTTAAGTTGACGGGTTTTAAATCTTTCTCAGAGAATACCCTGTTGTACAGCAATCATCGTCAATTCTCAAATTTTCAATATATACCCTTTATAATTGGGTTGTCAGTTGGTCTGATTATTTTTCCACTTTCTCTCACCGGGTTTTCCTTGACATACTATCCCGGTGATCTTGGGGATACTCGCTTTAATATTAAATTAGTCTTCTTGGAAATAAAATGCATCTTAATTAATAGATTTTTTTGAGGACGGTATTATCAGTTACCCATCTTTTAAGTGATCCTTTAAGGTTTCAAACCATTAATCCTAAAAAGCACTCCTGTGCTAGATTCATAAACCTTCACATATCTATCACCATACTGTGAAAGTGATTTTTGACAATCTGGATTTAAATTTGAAAACGAACCCAGAATAAATATATAATCGATACTCATAGCGTTCGAGTCATCGGATAAAGGGTAAATCATATCACACTTATTAAGTTTTCCATGCGGAATGTTTACTTCCTTTCGTTTCTCATTCCAGGTAACTGGGAAGTATCCTGAATTAGCTTCATAATTCTCTAATATTACCATTGGTTCCTTTATTCCTAAATAATTGGAATAGTGACCATACAGCCAATTGCTTGAGGCATTAATAGGCATTATAACACTTCGAGGTTCAAGCTGCTCTGAGATATCAACAATTTCCTGAGCAACCGGATCCAGACTCTTTATTACTTCAGAATAATACATATTCAAATTTACTACTACATAGACAATAACCGGAATACATATTGTCGGAATCCATTTTTTTGAAATTACCGTTGCAAACCAATAAATTAAAAAAATCAGAAACAACATAGCCATTCGTACCGAGATATAACCTCCGTATCCGTCAGAATCGGGAAGTATAAAAAAGGCTAAAATGCAAACAATGCAGGCGGTCGCTGCAAGTGCTGAAGAATGGCTTGTAAATTTCAATAGAATCCCTTGTGAAGTCAGGTTCGTTCTGTTCGGTTTGAAATTCTCTTTAACTTTCAGAGCTATCACCGCGAGAATCAATATCGCGAATACAAAGAATAACAGCTTAGTATAGCCGCGCTCCAATTCGTAGTTAAAAGCAATAAGCGGTCTAAAGTCGGTGAAGTAAGTTATTCTTTCTTTCCAGGAGATAAAACTGTAGTTATTCCCCGTCTGAGGTCTTTTGAAAAAGTAGACCGCAGTGAAAAACAAAGGAACCAGGTTGGTTATAAAAACAATCGCAACCAAATTCAACATCTCGCCAGTTAAAATACGCTTTTTTACAGGATGATTAGCAAGATGTCTCAACCATGTTATAGCTATTTGTAAAAAGAAAAAAGCAACTAGGAGCCCATAAATGACCAAATGCGACGAAAACGTGAGAAAACTCAGTAATGACAAAATCATAAAAGAGCCAAAACTGAATTTATCTCTACTTGATCTCAGCCAAAATCCTAGACATAAAAAAAGAAAAATCAGCGAAATACTGAAATTATAAAAACCAAGTAGGAAGAGATAACTATAAACAAAAGGTAGAATAAAGTAACTAAACACAACATTTGCCGAAAGCGTAGATTTAAGAAGATATCGAAAGGAAAGTGGCAGGCTCACCGCATACACTATCAAAAACGTCTTTTCAGCCACATGGGGAGGCAACACTTTCAATAGTACTGCAATGATAGCGTGTCCGGATAGGTTCGGGACTAATTCATTAAGTTGATAGAACTGATTTACTACATCCGGTGCCCCTTGGATCAATTCCAGAATAAGCTTAGAATTATACAAGTGGGCTGGCCCGTCAAGTGTCGGGAAAAACGACCCGGCAAATAAGGGAATCAAGTTTAACAAAACTAACGAACCAAATAGCCAGACTTCATTTTTTTCTAAGAAGCTAAATATCTTAATCCTATTCATAATTGACAAAACTAAACTTATTCCGTTCTTAAATTCATAGAAAATCTTTGCGAACACGAAAATTCTCAATGAATTAGATAAATAAAAATAATATCTTCGCTGTTTGGTTTTAAAAGTCGGAATACCCAATGAAACAGCTGTCTATCGCCATACCCGCTTACAACGAGGGGAAAACAATTCACCTAATTCTCGATAAAATAAAAGCTGTTTCGCTAAACTATGGAATTCAAAAAGAGATTATCATAGTAAACGATGCTTCAACGGATAATACGGAAGAAGCAGTACAAAATTATGTGAGCCTAAACCCTGAACTCAATATTCAGTTTTATAACCAGCCTAAAAACATGGGCAAAGGTGCAGCTCTGCACCGGGCAATAAAAGAGTCCAGCGGAGAATATATTATCATTCAGGACGCCGATTTGGAGTATGATCCCCGAGAGTATAATATCCTTCTAAAGCCCGTTATGGAGGGCTTTGCAGATGTTGTCTACGGTTCGCGTTTTATGGGTGGAAACCCACATCGAATATTATTCTTTTGGCACAGCATCGGAAATAAAATGCTCACCACCATTTCTAATATGTTGACAAACCTCAACCTTACGGATATGGAGACTTGCTATAAACTAGTACGGGCAGATATCTTGAAGAGCTTGATTCTTAGGGAGAACAGATTTGGATTTGAACCGGAAGTAACCGCTAAGCTTTCTCGAATTCCGAAAATCAGATTTTATGAGGTAGGAATTTCATATTATGGTCGCACCTACGAAGAAGGAAAAAAGATTGGCTGGAAAGATGGTTTTAGAGCTATTTACTGTATTTTAAAGTACAATCTCTTTTCAAAGAAATAGATATTGGTTTTTTCTATTGTTCCCGCTCAGGCACAGCAAAAAATTTGACACATTCCGAAAAATCAACCTTTTAGCTTTAATGGGATTCTCTAAAAATGCTCTATAGTAATTCCGAATCTCCTACTGCATTAACAGCTTACTTTTCTATTTTATAAACAGTACAAATTGTGTTTCTACCTCTTCGGATTTTATAAACATCCTTTCCCCAATATCGAATTTGATTTTCAGGGTGCCATCTGTAATTGGTAATATAATAGTCGTCTTTTGATCTGTCGCTGTCGTAAAATGTCATATTCAACCTTGCACGCTCTTCTGGTTTTAGCAGCGCCACATTTAATTCGGAAGTTAAATTTAAGGAACCAACATTTATAACTTCTGATGTATCACTTTTTAAAATGTACCGCAAAGCCTCAACGTTTGCGATCCCCCAATAATCCATTTCAAAATGCCTTCGGATATATTCAGATTGCTTAAACTCTAGAAATGAATTGAAATAAACATTTTGATAAGGATAGTAATACACACTCACCCCAATAAGATAGAGAATCGTAAAATAAGTAATCCGTCTTAGCCAGCTTAATGCCTCAAGCTTATGAAGAGTAAAAATTATAAGAAGTACGAAACCCGCATATACAAAAAAGGCCTGTCTCCAGCCATCGTAAAGAACCGATTCTAAATACATTACAGCAATAAAAGGGGCCACAAAACACGCTAAATAAGCCAAATTATTCCTCAATGGTGTGTTTTTGATGTAATGGGTTGGTTTCCTAATAAGTCCGAATAAAACCAATGACCCGCCGACCATTCCCAAAACAAGAAATAATATAGGAGTAGTAATAGCAAACCACTCCGGAAGATAATACCAAGGTAAAGCATCGGCTTTAAACATTTCACCATTCAGCAATACATTTCCATTCCATCTGAATTTCCTCATGTTATCAAATACCTCGATCAAATTTTCTATCGGTTCAGGCCATAAAAACGGCCAAGTTGCATACAGAGTAATAAAAGCTACAACCAGAAAAGTAACGATACCCATCCCGTTCCGTTTCCATTGCCTTTCTATAATTAGGTCTAGAATTAAAAAAGCAGGTACGATGAATAAAAGCATTATACCCATAATACGTAGGTTCACAGTAAGACCCACTGATATGCCGAGTAAAACAAAATACAGGAAACGCTTTCGCAGAAATGCAAGAGCTAAAAAATAGAATGAAACGAAAAACATCGCTAGAAAAGGAATGTCTTTCGTGTTAATAAAGGAATGGGCATATAGTCTGGGGTGAAGTATAATCATCAAAAAAGCTAAAGCCGCGAGGGCTTTATTCTTGTATATCAGTTCAACGAGAAAAAAACAAAACAGGGCTCCTATTAAAAACAAAACATGGGTGGTGAGATGCCGAAAGAGATATATATCATAAGTATCTCTCAGGTCCAATTTCTTTTCTCCTGCGATAAGCAGAATTTCAAAAGCGGGACCATAGTCTTTATCGCTATATGTTAGAAGGGTTTCATCTTGGTTAAACATGTAATTATAGTTTACCAATCCCGTCTCCCTTTGCTTAATATCGTCCCACCCCAGTCCATAACTATCGAAAGTAAAGACACCAATTATGAGTGCTAGACCAAATAAAATAAAACCAAGATACCTCTGAATAAATCTACCAACGGGAGATAAAATAAAAGCCTCAGTCCCAAAATTAGAACCCATATTTATCTATCTATAATGTACTTTTATTTTCAATAGGTCTAAAGGAATGCGGATAATGTCGCCTTTGGTTATTTTCGAGTCTCCCATTTCTATCCAAGTATCTAAAGGCCTTTCCAAAACAACGGATTCTATTGCATTTATTCCGATTCTTTGCTTCAATCTTATCAAAACCTCAACATCAAAGAGCCATTTTGTTAAGAAAGGTGTTTCAAGAATTCCATCCAGAATCTCCGGTTTAAACACTTTTGCACCACACTGCGTATCGTAAAAGTGCATTTTTATTGTTTTGCTGATTAATGTTGCAAAAAAACGACCGACAATGTGGCGCTTGAACGATCTATCAATCTGTGATCCCATTTTCTTCATTCTCGACCCAAAAACTGCCTTGTACGACCCTGACAATAAAATTTTATTCAGGTTATCATATTCTTCCAGCGGTGTCGCCAAGTCAGCGTCAAGAAACCCAATTGATTCAAACTCTTTTTGATTTTTCAGAGATAGAAGACCTGCTCGAACTGCTTCTCCTTTGCCACTATTTACTTCCAGATTAACCAGAGAAAAATGTTGCGGTCTCTTTTGGCAGAAGGCCTTTAAAAATTCTTCTGTTTTGTCTTTGCTACCATCATTTACAAAACGAATATGATATCCATCGTGATTAGAAATGAAAGTCTCAAAACTCTCTAAATCTATCCGTTCAGCTTCATTATAGCACGGTATTACGATTCCTTTTTTAATCGGCATAATGTGTAGCATGAAAGTCCTGAAACGCTAATACCCAGTTTGCGAAATGCTTTGAAAAAATGATAATCAAAGAGCAAGACTCCATATATAAGCCTATCAATTAAAAACACTGGTTTATAACTGCTAATTCCCTTCTGTTCTTTTTCATCATTGCCAATATTCAATTTCTTCTGAATGTAACGGGCAGAAACCAGGGAAAAGAAAAAATATCCACTTTTTAGAGGGCTTAAATTGCAAGAATCCAGAGTTTCTAATAGAGATGAAACTGTATATCGCCTAAAATGCTTCAGAAACACATCATGGGCGCTAAACAAACTTTGGTGGGCAGGAACGGTAATAAGAACATTTGTTTTGGCGTCAATTACATTTTCAGCAATTAGACTTTTCAAAAATCCCCTATCGTCTTCAATGTGCTCGATTACATCGAGCAGCAAAATAACATCCGGACTAAAATCGGGGTTCATACGCTTATACTCTTCCTGAGAATCATAAAGGGAAATATCGGCATCACCAATTTGCTTTATCAGTTCTGTCTTAATTTCAGGAGTATATTCTATATCGATACAGTGAATTTTGAGATCTGGAAAAATTCGTGAAAGCTCAAATACCATATACGCATCCCCCGATCCAATATCAAGAATATTCAATTTGTTTGCTTCTCTGCCAAAATTTGCTTTCAGCATATCTGCAACCACTTTTACACGAGCGCGCTCCCAAGGGTGTCTCAGTTCACGCCAATTGGGGTTATTATTTAATTCGCAAATATCCATTTCAAATTTTACAAAAGTAAGAGGATTAAATTACTCAGAGTCCTGCTTGGAATGTATTTTCAGTTTCTTCAACTAATATCAATTCCGAATTGAGATTTTTACACCACCGGAATAGCATCTATGAGCTCTCTGGTGTAATTCGATTGCGGATTGGCATAAATCTCATTGGCAAAACCTTGTTCTTCAATCTTGCCTTTTCTCATGACTACCAACCTGTCTGACATGTATTTTACCACAGACAAGTCATGAGATATAAAAATATAGGTTAGACCAAATTCTGCTTTCAAGTCATTGAGCAAATTTAGAACTTGGGCTTGCACAGAAACGTCAAGGGCTGATACTGACTCATCACAAACAATAAACTCGGGTTCAATAACAAGTGCTCGGGCAATGCATATCCGCTGACGCTGACCTCCCGAAAACTCGTGCGGATACTTTTTTAAAGCAGCTTCAGGAAGCCCCACAAGATCTGTCATTACCCTTATTCGCTCGCGCCTTTCGCGGTCATTGCTCATGAGTTTATGGACTTTCATCGGCTCTAGCAGAGCCTCTCCCACCGTATATCGCGGATTTAGCGAAGCGTAAGGATCCTGAAATATCAATTGCGCTTTTTTGCGAAATGGCTTAAACTCTTTTTGACTAAGTGGAAGGATGTCAACATCTTTGTAAAGTATTTGGCCGCTGTGAGCAGGTAGTAGTTTTAAGATTGTTCTACCCAGGGTCGTTTTTCCACAGCCAGATTCACCAACAAGGCCAAGCGTTTCTCCCTTTTTCACATTAAAGGAGACATTGTTAACTGCCTGTACATATGCGGTTGGCGTACCCTTCCAATCTTTATGAGACGCAAACCACACGTTCAGATCTTTTACTTCAAGTAGATTCTCTTCTGCATGTTCGGGCTGCTTTGGTCTGGTGCGGTTTTCAGTAGTCCCTTTTTCACCTAAAAAATCGGCTACAACAGGCAGACGCTCCGGGTTGCTATCAAGCCTTGGCCGGCAAGCAAGCAAGGCCCTTGTGTACGCATGTTCCGGGTTAGAAAAAATAGTACTTACAAGGCCCTTTTCTAGCAATTTGCCCCGATACATTACGCAGACCTTATTGGCCACTTCAGCAACGACCCCCAAATCATGAGTAATAAAAATAAGTCCCGTATTATTTTTTGAACACAGCTCTTTAAGCAAGTGTAAAATCTTTTTCTGAACGGTTACATCCAGAGCCGTAGTAGGCTCATCAGCAATAATCAAATCGGGATTGCAGCTCAGTGCCATGGCAATCATAATACGCTGCTTCTGGCCACCAGAGAGTTGATGAGGAAAAGAATCATATAACTCATCAGGCCTTGGTAGGTTTACCTGAATAAATAACTCAAGCACTCTGCTCTTAGCCGTTTTTTTACTGCACCTCTCGTGCAAACGAATGGATTCTGCCACTTGATTTCCGCAGGTGTGAACTGGGTTGAGAGAGGTCATAGGCTCCTGAAAAATCATGGAAATTTTCTTTCCCCTAATTTTTTGAAATTCCTCATCGCTTGCCTTTACAAGATCTATCGGTAAACCATCGGTATTAAAAACAATTGACCCCGAATCAATACAGGCCGACTTGGCTAATAATCCCATTATGGCCAACGAGGTAACACTCTTTCCCGATCCGGATTCACCGACAATTCCCAGGGTTTCGCCTTTTTCCAGTTCAAAATTCAGATTTTCAACAGCAGTTACCGACTTGTCTTCTTGTCCAAATTTAACGGTCAGGTTTTCTACTTTTAGAAGAGGTAAATCAGATTTCATCCGGCAAAGGCTCCAAAAAGTTTAAACTAACAAAAGGCACTTCTGCATCAGCAGATTCATCGCTCAAAGTAATCTCCACAAGATTGTTAGAGGCGCTATATGTAGTCCAGCGTTTTGCAGTACCAAGCTCTTTGGGATTGCCAAAACGTGTGGTTAAAATATCCTTTATCTTAGAAATTAATTTAGCCGGAGCTTCCGAATTATTGGGATAAAAATCGACTTGTATTTCAAAAAGACCAAACTCATCAAATGTATAATACATCTCAACATCAGATGCTCCGGATTCGAAAGTATAGGTACTTTGGTAGTGCAATAATGAATCAGTGTCGATGACCACGATGCTCTTCTCATTCTTTCGCACCTGGTCGGGATTATCACCGATATTGCTTCCGCGAAATAAAGCGTCATCTGCCAATTGAAATACTGAGTCGATAGAATCTTTCTTTTCTTTTTGTTCAGTAGGTTTATCAGACTGGCAAGAAACGCCAATAGAAACTAGCAGGATGAGCAGGCTATATAATTTCAATATTTTCATCTAAGACGAGCGGTAAATTTTTAAATTTATGCATCAAATGAGCCACTGTTATGGTGTCTTTTTCGCAATATATTTTAATGCGTTCAAGGTCTTTATCCTCCCAATACACTTTGGCTACATCAGCGCCCGAAATGTCGTCTTTGGGAGTGGGAATACCAAAGATATTTGCCAGTAAATTTAAAGATGAAAAATGCTTGTAATCACCGAATTTCCAGAGCTCCATAGTATCCAAATGGGTCACTTCCCAAGGCTTTTTTCCAGGAGTATCGAGCATTTTGGGAAGCTCAAGCCCATTAAGCACCATTCTCCTCGCCATGTAGGGAGCATCAAACTCTTTTACATTGTGTCCGCATAGATATTTGTCCGCTCCATTGAAGTATTTGGTTAGCATGGCGCCAAATTCCCCGAGTAGCTCCTTTTCATCGTCCCCATAAAACGATTTTACCCTGAGCTTGCTCACTCCTTCTGACTTATATTCGACAGCAGTAGAGATGCATATTATTTTTCCGAATTCTGCAAAAATACCTGCTTTAGCGTATGCTTCTTCTGCCGTCAACCCATCCCGCTCCTGGGTAAATCTCGTTTTTAGCGACCATAATTCCTGGAGGCTTTCGCTGAGATCAGAAAATTTATATACTCCGGGAACCGTCTCAATATCGATAAAGAGGATTTGGTTAATGTCAATATTATTCAGCATAACAAGGCTAAAATACGGAATTAATTTTTCAATACCATAGACATCAATTGTATCTTTGCCGAATGGATTTTGAATTTGAAAAACGCTGGAAAGAAGTTATTGGCCAACTGGAGAAAATCTTTGGTGGTGACTTAGAATTGGAAGGAATTCTCTTCGTAATTGGCGTGCAAGAACTGGGACAAGGTACACGAAGATTTAAAAAAGATGAAAAGCTAGACTTGATTCATATTGGTATATGTACCATTTTGAGCCCGTATGGGTATTACGAGTTTTCGCATTACGACAATGAAAAATGGCCCCATTATGAGGCCATTAAAAAACTTCCTTTTTTAAATGATAGGGATCAAAAGCTCTTTATGAAAAGAGCGATTGTAGATTATTTTGAAAGAGAGGGTATTATTGACCTATCAGAACAAACGTCTTCCGATTAGTTTTTTCCTCTTCTATTTTCATGATACCCTCCATAAATACAGTGCTATCCGGATATTCTTTTGTGATTTCCACATTCAGAATAGCGAAACCACTTTGACCGGGCACATATAAATCGGTAAAATCATATGTTGCGAGACCATTACTCGCTGTAAATTCAATCTCATCGATACGAATTTCTCCTACCTCCGTAGTATTGGTAGTTCCCTGCCCAAATAATCTAACCTCTGCTCCTGCAACAGTAGATCCATTGGTGGTTACAACCTTGACTTCTGCAAGGGTATCTTCTTCTTTATTGCAAGCTGCAACAAGAATAACTGCAAGTGCAATTGTAAATAATGCTCTAAAGCGACTTTTCATTGTAATGGGTTTCTTAAATTCGCGCTGTCGCGAGATATCAAATTTATGAAAATATTTCACAGAAAACACAATAATCGGTTGCAAGTACTTGCAATCCTAATTTGCATAGTCACTGCCGCATCTATAAGTTCTGCTTTTAACTATGACGTTAAGAAGGAAGAAATGGTTGTAATCTCTACCATTTATGGAGATATGACAGTCAGGTTATATCCCGAAACCCCTTTGCATAAAGCTAATTTCTTAAAATTGGTAAACGAGTCTTTTTATGATAGCCTGTTGTTTCATAGGGTTATACAAGGATTCATGATTCAAGGTGGTGATCCGGACTCAAAAGCGGCCTCGCCTGGTGCAGCATTGGGCCGAGGTGGACCGGGGTATACAATACCCGCAGAAATTGACTCTCAATTTATCCATAAAAAGGGCGCACTCTCGGCAGCGCGACAAGGAGATCAGGTAAATCCTAAAAAAGAATCTTCGGGTTGTCAATTCTATGTGGTGCAGGGAAAACCAGTACCTGAGGCCGAATTAAATCGCATGATTGATCAGAAAAAAAGAAAAATTTCTTCTGAATCTGAAATATACACACCAGAACAAATAGCAACTTACACAACTCTAGGAGGAACTCCTCATTTAGATGGGGACTATACTGTCTTTGGAGAAGTTATTGAAGGTCTTGACATTATTGATTCCATTGCAAAGCAAGCTGTAGATCGAAGAAGCAGACCAGTGGAAGATATTATTATGACCATAAAAATTGAAAAGAAAAAATGGCCACTACGCACGAAGAAATAATTCAGGAAATAGAAAGCTTCCAGGCTAATTCACCAGCCGACCTCGAAGCTTTTCGTGTTAAATATCTTGGAAAAAAGGGTGTTATAAAGGATTTGTCGTCGCGAATAAAAGATGTGGCTCCCGAAGATCGCAAGGACTTTGGGCAAACCCTGAATAAACTCAAAACTGCAGTTCAAGACAAAATTGACCAATTAAAAGTCTCCCTTGAAAATGAGCCTGTTGACGGAAATGATGTTGACTTAACACGTCCCAGTGGTTTGGAAAATGCGGGAAGCCGCCATCCGGTTACGCTGGTACGTAATGAAATTGAAACTATTTTTCAGAGAATTGGATTTTCAATTGCTGAAGGTCCTGAAATTGAAGATGACTGGCACAACTTTTCGGCTTTGAATTTTCCGGAGGAGCATCCGGCAAGGGATATGCAAGACACTTTTTTTATTGAAAAAGACCCTGATATCGCCCTTCGCACCCATACTTCATCAGTACAAGTGCGCATTATGGAATCGCAGAAACCCCCTATTAGAATCATTGCGCCGGGCAGGGTTTATAGAAATGAAGATATTTCTTCACGTTCACATTGTATGTTTCATCAAATTGAAGGACTTTACATCGATAAGGGAGTAAGCTTTGCTGATATGAAACAAACCATTGAGTATTTCGCGAAGGCCTTTTTTGGCAAAACAAAAATCAGACTTAGACCCTCTTACTTCCCCTTTACCGAGCCCAGTGCCGAAGTAGATGTTTATTGGGGCCTTGAAAATGAGGTAGACCATCGTATTACCAAAGGTACCGGTTGGCTTGAAATCATGGGATGCGGAATGGTTGACCCCAACGTATTGAAAGCAAGCGGGATTGATCCTGAGATATATTCCGGTTTCGCATTTGGAATGGGAATAGAACGCATTGCTATGAACCGATTTCAAATAGGCGATATTCGCATGCTCTTTGAAAACGATATTCGCTTTTTGAAGCAGTTCCAGGGAGCCTGGTAGATTTGAGTCAAATATTCAATTAGCCAGTTGCGAGAAATTTCACAACTGGCTAATTACAATTATACCTTACTCAGTTTTAGCATATTTGTTTTACCACCTTCGTTTATAGGCATGCTGGCTAAGTGAATCACCATATCTCCTTCTTCAACATATCCCTGTTTGCGAAGGATGTAACGGATATCGGCAATGGTGTGATCTGTACTTACCATTTTGTCATAAAAGAAAGTTCGTACACCCCAAACAAGACTTAACTGGGTAAGTAACTTTCTGTTTCCGGTGAAAACGAAAATGCTCGCCTCAGGCCTTTGACTAGAGATTTTAAAAGCTGTATACCCCGATACCGTCATTGTCATTATAGCTTTAGCCCCAACTCTTTTTGACAAGCGGGTGGCATTGAAGCATATAGAATCCGTAATATACCTTTCTTCCTTACTCTCTGCCGGCGGCTCTTCGTGGTGATATATTTTATCTGATGTTTCTATTTGAGTAACAATTTTATTCATCACCTCTATAACCCGTACCGGGAATTTCCCAACGGATGTCTCAGCGCTAAGCATAACTGCATCGGCACCATCCAGCACAGCGTTGGCCACATCGTTTACTTCAGCGCGTGTTGGAGTATAGTTTTCTATCATACTCTCCATCATTTGCGTGGCTACAATTACGGGTTTAGCATTTTTCAAAGCTTTGGTTACCAGCATTTTTTGGATAAGCGGTACATTTTGCAGGGGAATTTCTACACCCAAATCACCACGGGCAACCATTAAGGCGTCCGTTTCTTTTACGATATCATCGATATCATCGATAGCTTCGGGCTTTTCAATTTTTGCTACTACCCTTGCGTGTTTCTCCTTAGTCTTGATAATGTGCTTTAGCTCAATAATATCGCGTGCAGAGCGCACGAAAGATAGGCCGATCCAATCCACATCCCTATCGAGAACAAAATCAAGATCTTTGAGGTCCTTCTCAGTAAGGCAAGGAAGTGAAATTCGGGTATTTGGTAAGTTCACTCCTTTATTACTCTTCAATATTCCGCCATGAACCACTTTTGCTGTAACCTCATATTCACCGTCGGTTTTAGCAACAGTAAGACCAAGTTTACCATCATCGAGCAAAATACGCTCACCTGCTTTAACGTCTTTGGCAAAATCAGGATAAGTAATATAGAGCTTCTTAGACGTTTCAGGAACTTCCTTTGTACTAAAAACTACCATGGAGCCTTCCTCAAGCATCAAATTATCGCCTTTTATTTTACCCACCCGCAATTTTGGTCCTTGCAAATCGGCAAGAATGGACGTATGTGTACCCAGCCTCTTATCTGCTTCCCGAATGTTTTTAATTGTTTGATCGTGCACTTTGTACTCGCCATGAGAGAAGTTTATACGACACACATCGAGTCCTGCCGTAATCATCTCCATTATTTTTTCTACACTATCTGAGGCCGGGCCCAGGGTTGCTACTATCTTAGTTTTCTTATTTGTCATGCCGTTAGCATTAAATTTTGTTTGTTTTTTAGGGTATCAATGTCGATGTTGAAAGCCAGCAATACCTGCCTTATTGATTTAATTTTACGCAATATTTCTGTTTTATCTACTTTTTCCGTTTCATCAACAATGAGTAAATAATCAGCTTGTACCACTTCAGGTAAAAAGCGGCTGTGAGCATGTTTATTTTCTACCAGCCTATACTTGGCGCTGTAAACTTCATCTTCATATACAAAGCAGCTATGCCCAATTATTCCTTTATCCTTGCTGTAAATATCCAGAGCGTTTTCCCTCTTTAATGAGATATTCAGGGCTTTATTCAAACTCCAGCACATTCGGTAGTCCTTTGTAGTGGAGGTGATACCAAATACCAAGTATGGATAATCTTCCTCAAAACTCAAAATGAATTTAGCCATACTTATTGTCATTATAACACGAAGCTATAAAAAATCTAGTCGCGATGGGAATTTACTTTTTTAAATCCTTCCTCTGAGGCTCGTTGTTCGGCCTTTTTCTTGGATGACCCAGATCCTACACCAATTTTCTCCCCTCGCATATACACCTCAGCCACAAACGATTTAGTACCGTTTGCGCTCTCTTTTGCGCGGGTATTAAACTTTAGATCAGATTTTGTTCTATGTGCCTCTTCAAACAAGCGACTTTTAAAATCTGCTTCCTGATCTTCAATTTTGTCGAGATCTACAAACTTAGTCAAAAGCATTAATATCGTTTTTCTGGTTTTAGGATAGCCTAAATCAAGAAAAACGGCTCCAAAAAGTGCTTCGAGCGCATTTCCGGCGATGGAACCGCGTGCATGGGTGGCCTGTGTATCTGTTTCTATAAGCACATCTATTCCCATTTCTACCGCCATCAGGTTGAGATTGGTGCGGCTCACAATGCGGCTCTTCATTTGAGTAAGGTCTCCCTCCTCGCATTCGGGATACTTGGAAAATAAATACTCAGCAACTACAGAATCAAGGATAGCATCGCCCAGAAACTCAAGTCTTTCATTGCTGGTTTCGGGTTGATTGTAAATATTCCGCGCGGCAGATTTATGCCTAAGTGCCGTTAAGTAATGATCTATTCTTTTGTAAGAAATACCCAAAGATTTGGTCAATAAGCTTGCTACTTCGCTTTCGCGCGAATTTCGGAAAGGCTTAAATAACCGTCTTATATTCAAGCTTTGAGATTAGTCAATAAATTTTTTGAAGATGGCTGAGGTGTTGTGACCACCAAAACCAAAAGTATTGCTCAAAGCAATGTCTACCTTACGTTCTTGTGCTTCATTCAACGTAAAGTTGAGCTTGTTGTCAATATCCGGATCTTCTTCTTCAAAATTAATTGTGGGAGGCACAATATTATTTTGAACAGCAAAGATACATGCAATAGCCTCAACGGCTCCGGCAGCTCCAAGCAAGTGACCTGTCATACTCTTTGTAGAAGAGATGTTGAGATCGTAGGCATGCTGCCCGAAAAACTGCTTAATCGCTTTGGTTTCAGCAATATCACCAAGCGGTGTAGATGTGCCATGCACATTTACATAATCAATTTTATCGGGATTCATTTCTGCATCTAAAAGTGCTTTTTTCATTACACTCAGCGCCCCGAGCCCTTCGGGATGAGGGGCGGTAATGTGATGGGCATCGGCAGACAAGCCGCCACCGCCTATTTCGGCATAGATTTTAGCACCACGCTTCTTAGCATGTTCAAGTTCTTCAACGATCAATGCACCGGCTCCTTCGCCCATTACAAAGCCATCTCTACCTCTGTCAAATGGTCTCGATGCAGTAGCTGGAGAATCATTTCTTTGAGATAGGGCATGAAGGGCATTAAAACCTCCGATACCTGCTTCATAAATCGTTGCTTCAGAACCACCACACACAAAAGCATCCGCTTTTCCAAGTCGAATTAAATTATACGCATCAATGATTGCATTTGTACTTGAAGCACAAGCTGCCACGGTGGTATAATTAGGTCCTCTAAAATTATATTTAATAGAAATCAGCCCCGATGCTATATCCGCAATCATTTTAGGGATGAAAAACGGATTAAACCGAGGTGTTCCATCCCCTTTTGAGAATTCAATAACCTCATCTTGAAAAGTTTGAAGACCTCCGATTCCTGAACCCCAAATAACACCGATTCTATCGACATCTAATTTTTCGGGGTCAAGACCAGAATCCCGAACTGCTTCCTCTGCCACAACCATGGCAAACTGAGCATACGGATCCATCTTTCGCGCCTCTTTCCTATCCAAGTGTTGCATAATGTCAAAATTCTTGACCTCGCAAGCAAAGCGAGTCTTAAATTTCGACGCATCAAAATGGGTAATAGGAGCAGCGCCGCTTACACCTGCTATTAATCCATCCCAGAATTCTCCGGCTGTATTACCAATAGGTGTAAGCGCTCCAAGTCCTGTTATGACTGCACGCTTTAGCTCCATAAGTAAGGTTTCTTACTTTTTGTTGTTTTCAATATACTCTACTGCTTGACCAACGGTGCCGATTTTCTCAGCCTGATCATCAGGAATAGCAATATTAAATTCCTTTTCAAATTCCATGATAAGCTCTACAGTGTCTAGAGAATCAGCTCCTAGATCGTTGGTAAAACTCGCTTCTAAATTTACTTCTGATTCGTCAACTCCTAATTTATCAACGATAATCTTCGTAACTTTTGACTTAATGTCTGACATAACTGTGCAGGTTTGTGTTTAAATTTCAGTTTGCAAATAAATGAATAATACCACTATTTTCAAAATACTATTTATATTCAACAAGTACCTTATTAACAGGGTGTTTGAAAATATTAGGTACTTTATGGTCTGGATGAGGATAGCCCACGGGTATCAATAAGTAAGGTCTTTCGTTATCCGGACGGTCTAATAACTTAGTTAAAAAGCCCATTGGGCTCGGTGTATGCGTTAAAGTAGACAAACCACTTTTATGCAGTGCACAAAGTAAGAAACCTGTGGCGATTCCCACTGATTCATTTACATAATAATTTTGATTCTTTTCACCATTCACTATTTCATAAGGTTTTTTAAAAATCGCAATTAAATAAGGAGCCTCCTCCAGGTGAGGTTTTAGGTGATTTGTATTTAGAGGCTTTAGGTCTTCAAGCCACTTCGCGTTCATTCGGTGATTATAACTCTCATATTCCTCCTTTTCTGCCAACTCTCTTATTTGTGCTTTTAGTTCTTTATTAGATACAACACAGAAAGTCCAGGGTTGCTTATTGGCACCCGAAGGAGCTGTTCCGGCTGTTAAGATTGCTTGCTCAATGACTTCGAAAGGTACCTCCTCTGTACTAAACTGACGCACACTTCTTCTGGATTTCATCTCAGCAAAAAACTTAGATGCCGCTTCCATCATTTCGTCCGCACTTTTCTTTTCCGGTCGGTATGGTATGAAATCGCCTTGACGAGTATCTTTTAAAGAATTAGGTGAATCAGACTGCATACTATAATTTTGGGCTTCACTTTTACTATTCAAATGTACAATGTAGCTATTTTCGCTTCAGGTTCGGGTTCTAATGCCCTTAAAATAATTGAATTTTTCAAAAAGAGCGATCTTGCAGAAGTAGTTCTCGTGTTGTCAAACAACGAAAACCCTGGTGTAAAAGGCTCATGCTGACGCTCACAATATCGATTTCCAATATGTGAAGAATGCGACCTGGCGCAATAATCCAGAAGAAATTCTAGGGCTTTTGGAAAATGCACAAGTTGATTTAATAATCCTTGCCGGCTTTCTTCTTCTCATTCCCGATTTGCTTATAAAATCATTTTCAAACAGAATATTAAATATACACCCAGCCCTGCTTCCGGATTTTGGTGGCAAGGGAATGTATGGTATGAACGTGCATAAAGCAGTGAAGGCGGCCGAAAAAAAAGAATCGGGAATATCCATACATCTGGTAAATGAGAAATACGACGATGGCGAGATTCTTTTTCAGGCCAAAGTGCAAATCGACCAAAATGATGATGTGGAAACCATTCAAGGAAAGGTTTTGAGCCTGGAGCACGAGTGGTATCCCAAAATCATTGAGCGTTTTATAAAAGAAAGGCTTAATTAATGAAAATAGCAATATACACTGATGGTGCAGCTAGCGGAAACCCTGGTCCCGGAGGATTTGGTGCGGTGCTCATATCAGCTCAGGGTCACTATAAGGAACTTTCTGAAGGCTTTAGATTGACCACAAATAACAGGATGGAACTACTTAGTGTAATTGTGGCGTTGGAATCATTAAAGAAACCGTGTGATGCTGTAACCGTCTTTAGCGATAGCAAGTATGTGGTTGATTCTGTAGAGAAAGGATGGGTATTTAATTGGGTAAAAAAAGGATTTAAAGGAAAAAAAAACGCCGACTTATGGCGGCGTTATTTAATAGTATCTAAACTTCACAAGGTGAGCTTTGAATGGGTAAAAGGTCACGCGGGAAATAAGTACAATGAAATATGTGATAAGCTTGCGGTTCAAGCTTCAAAGAAGAAAATTCTTCAAGTTGATGTGGGCTATGAACAAAGCAAGGCAGAGGGCCTTTTATAAATAAACCCTCTGTTTTCTTTTTTGCGGAAGCAGATTAATCTACCAAAAGAATATCGAAATCAACCAAGTCTACAAAGAGCTGAATTCTATTATCGATATCTTCTTCAGTGATCGTCAAAAGGCGTTCGGTTCCAAATTTTTCTACCGTAAAGCTAGCCATTGCCGATCCAATAATTACCGCTCGCTTCATGTTTTCAAAAGACAGATCGCGCGAATTTGCAAGATATCCTATAAAACCACCAGCAAAGGTATCGCCTGCGCCTGTTGGATCCATTACATCTTCAAGGGGAAGTGCCGGTGCGTAAAACATATTTTCTTTATCCATCAATAGCGCGCCATTTTCGCCTTTTTTAATCACCAGGTATTTAGGACCCATTTCAAGTATTTTTCTCGCACCACGCACCAAGCTATATTCGCCACTTAATTGACGTGCTTCTTCGTCATTGATGGCCAGCACATCCACTTTTTTGAGCACTTCCTTCAGATCTTCCATGGCACTATCCATCCAAAAATTCATGGTGTCCAGTACAACGAGTTTAGGACGAGTTTCTAATTGATTAATAACCGCCAATTGTACCTGAGGAGCCAGGTTTCCAAGCATAAGAAATTCACAGTCCTTGTAAGACGCTGGCAGAACAGGATCAAAGTCGGCCAACACATTTAGCTGTGTGTCAAGCGTATCTCTCGAATTCATGTCGTAGTGATACTTTCCTTCCCAAAAGAATGATTTCTCGCCTTCAATTACCTGTAATCCTTCGAGGCTTATATTCCTGGACTTCATGGTGTCCAAAAATTCAGAAGGAAAATCGTCGCCTATTACCGATACCAGATTATTCTCTTTGGTGAAATACGAAGCGGCTAAACTTATGTACGTCGCTGCCCCTCCCACAATTTTATCACTTGAACCAAAAGGGGTGCTCACTTTATCAAAGGCAACAGTGCCTACTACAATTAAACTCATATTTTCAATTAATTTTTTACAAAGGTATTGCTTAATCCTAACTTTTCTTGTAATATTGCACCCGAATTTTCGGGGTTGGTTTTATTAATCTTGAAATTTCGAAGCTTGAAAGAGCTTTTTAAGAAACATATACATTCCTCCTTAGCTCAGTTGGTTAGAGCATCTGACTGTTAATCAGAGGGTCCTTGGTTCGAGCCCAAGAGGAGGAGCATTAAAAAAGAGAAAGCCTTGGTTTTATACTGAGGCTTTTTTTATGTCCTGTTTTTCACGAGTGTGAAATTTATCCAGCCCTAGCGGGAAGCCTAAGAGGAAGAGCAAAAAATCGTGTTTTAAATATTATTCCAAATTCTTTGCTTTAGGTCATTTTTCTTCCCTATTTATTTTGACCTTTTGGATGTTTTGTAAGTTTTGTACCCGCTCCTGAAATTGCCCTGTAGTAAATATTTCAAAAATCGACACATTTACCACCCCAACATTTAATTGAGATAAGTATTTGCCCTATATTTGGAGCAATAACTCATCGTATACCATTAATATAAGTATTATGGATAAAAAAATAATTCTGGTACCCTCAGACTTTAGTAAAGTTGGACAAATGGGTTTGAGCCACGCAATAAAAGTGGCCAAAATTACCAATGCTCATGTAAACTTACTTCATCTTGTTCCTAAATCGGATATGTTGACTGAAGCAAGAGAAAAATTAAGAATTGCTCAAGAAATGGCTCTTGCAGATTACAATTTCCAAATTGAAACCACTGTAAGAGTTGGAAATATTTTTGAAGATATTGCAGATTTTGCGGACGAATTGGAAGCTACCCTTGTAATAATGGGAACGCATGGATTACGTGGATTGCAGTTTATTACCGGTGGACGAGCTATACGAATCGTGACTAGTGGATCGACTCCCTTTATCATTGTTCAAGAACGACCTATCCGCGATAATGGTTACGACGATATCGTTGTACCTCTTGACCTTCACAAAGAAACCAAGCAAAAACTCTCTCTGGTGGCTGATATGGCCAAGTATTTTGAATCGAGAGTTCACATTATTATCCCGGGAGAAAAAGATGAGTTTTTGAGAAATGCAGCAGAGCGAAATCTAAAATATGCTGAATCATTCTTTACCGAAGCTGATATTCCTTACACATCGCGAATAAGCGATAAGAAAAGTGATGATTTTGACGAGGCTATCATAGACTTTGCCACTGAAATTGATGCGGATCTTATTTCTATCATGAACCTGGCCGAAAACAGCCTTTCTAACCTGATTGGTGGAAATTATGTTCAAAATATCATTACCAACAAATCTCATATTCCTGTCTTGGTTCTTAACCCGAAAGAAATCACGAACATTAGTATTTTTGGCGCTTATTCAGGAGCAGGATAGACTTCTGATTTCTTGTTTTGTATAAAATACGGTCATTATTTTATCTTGTTTATAGAGGAATAATGGCCTTTTTTATGTTCTGTAATTCAGCTCCTAAAAGGTTAGTTGAGCTGATTTCGCTATACTCTATGCCTCACACCCATGATAAGCATATCATCAACCTGCTCGTGTTCTTTACCATCCTTAGACTCCATACGCCAGGAATCCATGCGATCGGTAATGTATTGGAATTGATCGGCTACGGGCATCTCAGAAATTTTTACCAGCATTTTTCGGAAGGGAGAATAGAAAAATTTCTTCCCTTTTATTCCACCAAATTGATCTGCATAACCATCTGAGAATATGTAAATCATATCATTAGGTTCCAGTTCAATTCTTTGAGAAGTATATTTTTTATCTGAAGCATCCGGAGAAGCAATAGCAATTTTATTCGGACTAAATATCATTAATTTATTATTCCTTACAATATAAAGAGGGCTATATGCTCCCGCATAATCGAGCGTACCGGCTGCTTTGTCGTAAACACATAGCGCCATATCCATCCCGTCTCTATTTGCTGAGTCATGGGCTTTTGTATTCATAGCCTCAGTTGCATATTTACTTAAGTCGCCAAGTATTTCTGCAGGATTTAAACCCGGATTTGTAGCTATTGCTCTATTAAGTGAGTTGTGCCCTACGAGGCTCATAAAAGCTCCAGGGACGCCGTGGCCGGTACAATCGACTGCCGAGAAAACAATCTTATTATTGAACTCTTTAACAAAATAGAAATCGCCGGATACAATATCTTTCGGTAAATAAAAGATGAAGCTCTCTGGTAGCATCTGCCCTACTTGTTGATGGGTAGGTAGAATATTCTCCTGCAGGCGCTTAGCATATCGAATACTGGCAGTAATATTGTCCAACAGTTCTTTTCGCTGCTCATTTTGCTTTTCAATTTTATTTTTCTGCTTTACTACTTCACGGGTTCTATCCTGCACTTCGCGTTCAAGTTCCTGCTCATTTCGACGCAGCCCATCGCGCATTAAAATTAATGCATTACCCAAAACATCTTCATCAGAAAGAGGCTCAAATTCTGTTAAGAAATTTCCCTTTCCTACCTGATTTGCAAACTCTGATGTTCTCATTAATCCATTCACGAGCTGATCAAGAGCCTGGCTCATTTCGCCTATTTCGTCACCAGTGTCAACAACTGTCTGGTCTGGGAATTTCCCTTTACCAAGCTCAAGAAGTATCAAACGTAAACTTTTGGCCGGTTTTGTAATACTTCGGGCAGTTAAAATAGCTATGATAATACCCAATACCAAGAGCGCTATACCCATGTTTCTCAGATAGCCCTCCAGCCTGTTAAAAGACTGAATCATGGTGGCACTAATTGAGGTAACGTTTGTTCTCTGCTCACGAATTAGCTCATTTATTGTCTCTAATACTATGTGCGCCTGTTCGAAAAATTAATC
The DNA here is from genome assembly GCA_963748925.1 of uncultured Cryomorphaceae bacterium. GTDB lineage: Bacteria > Bacteroidota > Bacteroidia > Flavobacteriales_D > Cryomorphaceae > Cryomorpha. The sequence continues at coordinate 196,211 of CAVVKG010000009.1, forward strand.
CATCTTCTTCTGCGTACTCCGTCATTTGAAACCTTACATATGGATCATCATAGCTCTTCATGTCGTGCAAATTTGATTGCACTTCTTCATACATTACTAGCAGTTTGTCAAGCTCATTGTATATCTTTTCTTTTTTCCGTCTTTCACCTTCAGACCAATGGACACTTAACGAATCAATACTTCTTTTTATGGCAGGAATCTCTTTTTGAACAACATGAACAAGAGACATTTTCTCCTTGGTATCTTCGCGCGATTGCACGAAGGCCCACATATTTATAAGTGTTCTGGATCGTAAAACGGTACTCTTTAAGACTTCGAGTGAAGAAACAGAAGGGTTATATACCGTATTAATCTTGTCGTTAATAGCCCGACCTTCTCTTAGGGTGTCATAAGTTAAAAAGAAAATAATAAGTGTGGCGACAAGCAGAACGGCAAATCCGAAACCTATTTTACGACTTATTGTAAACCTGTATCTCATTGCCCCTCATCCACTTATAATACTAATCTCTTTTTTCTAGCTTCAGTTGTTCCTGATGCATTTCTTCACTTTCTTGTTGCATGTCGAGGTTGAAGAGAATCGTTTTTAACCCTTTTACTGCTTCGATTTTTTCGGGGTTTATTTCATAAGCCTTCATCATATATGGTAAAGCAATTTCGATACTGCGCATGCTTTCTGCTTCTATTCTGTATATATCAGTAATTCCCTGTGCTTCCGGTAATCGCTCTAAATTATATGCTCCCTTATTGTAATATGACACACTGGTAGAATAAAGAGCCGGCCAGTTCTCAGGATCTAACTCCAAAACTTTTTTCAGATAATCGTTTGACATTTGCCAGTGCTTATCGTTCTTAACCCTGTCGCGCTCATAAATTTTTCTGTGGGATGTAGACATTGCCAAATAATACTCAATATCTTGTTCCTTAAATTCGGAACTAGGAGACAAATACAATGACAGCTCTTTATACTTATCATAAAGGTCATTAGCTGTTTCTACAAACTCAGAATCCCTTGCGTCCATTATCTCTATAGCGTCGTTATAATAGGATACAGACAGGTATTTGATGGCATTTTTGCTTTGCTCAACAAGAGTACCTTCCTTATCTTTTAAAATGCAATTTTTATGAGATTCAACAGCCTCGTCTCTCGCTGGGCTGAAGTGATCGCCTTGTTGAAACTTGATATATATATCCTTATAAATGAATCCGCGTATATGCCAGGCAACTTTATTTTCATCACCTTCAGGAGAAATGACTACATCATCTATTACTGAGGCAGCCTCGACTAGCTGCCCGTCATTGTAAAGGGAATAAGCCTTCTCAATGTTGTCTTTTACCTGAGCCTTAACCACTAAAGGAATAGTGATAAAACAAAAAATCAGTATGTATAAAAGTTTCTTCATTATATCATTCTACCTTAAGGGCCAAACTTTTGAGCGTTGAACCTATAAATAGGTTCTTATTTGTCGCGTTTTCAAGCTTCAAAATATACCGCCACTGTCCATTTACAAATTCAAAATTTAAAGCTGATCCTTTTTCTAAGGCTCCATCGCTATCTGTAATAATCATAGTGGGTTTATCGCTCAATGCTGCCGCTATTTCCGGAAGCATATCAATTGCTTCTTCTCCTACATATAGCAAATGACACTTACTAATATTGAGTGTTCTGGAAAGCTTTCTGATTTCAATCTGCTGGCTTCCTATTTGTTTCGAATTGTATTTTTTTACCAGCTCTTTATGTAGGTTACTACTTCCCATTACCGAAATGATAAAATTTCCTGTTTTATAATCGTTTGCCACTGTTTCATCATCCGGCCAGTCTATCAATTTCGCAAAATTGTATAAGTAGCTGGCTTTCACCATTGCCGCAGTGTCCTTCTCGTCCATTTGAGGAACTTGCTGGCCACGACAATAAAAACTTCCAAACAGGAGTATGAGCAGTAAAAATTTCTTCATATTACACCCTTAGGCGTTTTGCTAAAAATACGCTGAGATATATGAGCATTCAGGCTAATTTACAATTCTTTTCAACTAATTGATTTGAATAAGAATCCTTAATCTTACGTTCAAAACCCTTCTAGGTTTCTAAAAGTTGACCCAAAATTCTTTCTGACATTATTCCTTTCCGGTAAAAGTATCTAAATCCCTGTCAAACAGGTATAAGCCTCCTTTATCGTTTCCGATTAGGTTTAACTTATCAAGTACATTTCGCGCAAGGGCTTCTTCTTCGATTTGTTCAGAAACATACCATTGCATAAAATTATGCGTAGTATAATCTTTCTCTTTTAAGCACAAATCTACTACCTCATTAATTTGATTGCTCACCTTAACTTCGTGTTCAAAAAGAGACTTAAATACAAACTGCACTGATTCAAACTTTTTAGGTGGCTTTTCCAGAGCTGTAATTTCAGCTCTTCCGCCGCGCTCATTTACATACCTTACCAGCTTTAACATATGCATACGCTCCTCATCACTGTGGCGGTACAAAAAATTTGCAACACCATTGAGTCCCTCAGTCTCAGCCCATGAAGCCATGGCTAAATAAAATTGGGATGAAGAATTTTCTACCTCTATCTGCGCGTTAAGCGCTTTCTCTATGGATTTCGTCAACATAATTGATACTTTTTTTCAAATATATACTTCCAAATTGATACTTCACCTAATTGTATGAAATAGAACAACCAATTAGTTGTTGGAAAGAACTCAAATTGCTCCATTAATAAGCTAACATTTTGCATATCTTGAGCTTTTAATTATGGGGAAGAAAAGAAAAAACACAAAAGGACCTCGCGGTAAATCGAAAGGTAAAAGTGCACCTAATTTGAGAGGTGATCTGATGCAGGTGTTTAGAAACAATCCGTCAGAAACCTTCAATTATAAACAAGTTTCTGCCAGATTGAATGTTTCTGATTCTGAGACACGTAAAAGGATATATCAATATCTTAATGAGTTGGTAGGTCTTGATATGCTCAGTAGCCATTCGAACGGAAAATTTTCATTGCACGAAAGCCAATCATCCACGCTTGAAGGTATAATAGACTTTACCAAGTCAGGAGCAGCTTATGTTTCTACAGATGACCTTAAGGAAGATATATACATCGCGGAAAGCAAAACTGGATTTGCTTTACATGGCGATTTGGTAGAAGTGATCCTTACGGGTGGAAGAAGAGGAAAGCTAGAAGGAAAAATAAACCGCGTAATTAAGAGAAATACCGATCAAATTGTCGGAATCATAGAAATAAGCGAAAATCATGCTTTTGTAATTTCCTCCAACCAAAAAATTCACACCGATTTTTTTGTAGATAAAAACAAGCTCAAAGGAGCGAAAAACGGCGAAAAAGTAATTATAAAAGTTGGGGACTGGACCGATTTAGATAAAGCTCCATTTGCTGAAGTAGTAACTGTACTCGGCCCGTCCCGGAGATAACGATGTAGAAATGCATGCTATTCTTGTGGAGTTTGGATTGCCATTTGAATTTCCTGATAAGGTGGTTTCAGCAGCAGAAAAAGTTGAGACAGAAATATCGGAGGCAGAAATTGCAAGAAGAAAGGATTTCCGACCTTTCCCAACGTTTACCATCGATCCAGATGATGCCAAAGACTTCGACGATGCAATAAGCCTAAGAAAATTAGATGATGACACACACGAAATAGGTATTCATATCGCTGATGTGTCACATTACGTAAAGCCAAACAGTATTTTAGATAAAGAAGCTGTAAATCGAGCTACCTCAGTTTATCTTGTAGACCGGGTTGTGCCCATGCTCCCAGAAGTACTCTCCAACTTTGTATGTTCTCTTCGTCCGGATGAAGACAAACTTTGCATGTCCGCTGTTTTCCAGGTTGATAATAATGGAAAAGTTAAAAAAGAATGGTTTGGAAAAACAGTAATAAGAAGTAATAAGCGTTTTACGTACAACGATGCTCAGGAAATAATAGAGGGTAAAGACGGTCCGTATAAAGAAGAAATATTACTTCTCGATAAATGGGCTAAACGAATGCGAACTGATCGCATGAAACATGGAGCGCTCGAATTTAGCGGTGTAGAAGTAAAGTTTAAACTCGATGAAAATGGAAAACCTTTAGGCGTTTATCACAAAACCATGAAAGAGGCTAACTTTTTAATTGAAGAGTTTATGCTTTTGGCTAATAAACGAGTAGCAGAACATGTAGGAAAAATTAAAAAAGGTGCAGAAGCAAAACCTTTTGTATACCGCGTTCACGATTTACCCGATCCAGAAAAATTAAAAACCTTAAAGGATTTTCTAGCCAGAATAGGGTATAAACTAAAAAGTATAAAACCCGAACAAGCGTCAGAAGCACTGAATGAATTAATGCATCAGGTCAAAAATCAACCGGAAGAAGATATTGTAAAGCAAATGGCCATACGCACAATGTCAAAAGCCATCTACACTACAGAAAATATAGGCCATTACGGGCTCGCATTTGATTATTACACCCATTTTACCTCCCCCATTCGCCGGTATCCTGATGTTTTAGTTCATAGGCTGATAGATGCATATAATCACCAGCAGAAATACGCTAACGAAGAAGAACTTGAGCGCCTTTGTAAGCATTCATCGGGTATGGAAAAGAAAGCTTCAGATGCCGAACGTGCTTCAATAAAATACAAGCAAGTAGAGTTTATGCTCAATAAAATTGGCGAACACTTTAGTGGTAATGTTAGTGGCCTTACTCGTTGGGGAATGTACGTAGAACTTGAGGATACTAAAATTGAAGGAATGATTCCTTTAAACAGTATGCAGGATGATGATTACAGATATGATGAAAAGAAAAATCAAATCGTAGGAGCCAAATACAAAGAAGTATTTGAATTTGGAGATAAGGTGCGTGTGAAGGTTAACGGAGCCGACCTGGTTCTAAAACAGCTTGATTTCAGAATTATCTAAACCAGATTAATCCTATTACTCAATTCATCTTTGTAAGAACCACCAATAGGAATTACTTTCTTATCGTTTTCTAGAATAAGGTTGGGTTGCTCTATTGCGGCAATTTTGTCGAGGCGAACGATAAATGAACGATGCACGCGCACGAATTCATCAGACGGAAGTTTCCTCTCAATATCCTTCATCGTAGAGTGAATTGTATATCTACTATTCAAGGCATTGATAACTACATAATCCTTAAGGGCTTCAACAAAATAAATATCACTATTCTTTAGCTTTACAAGTCTTGAGTTAGACTTTACGAAAATAAAATCCTTTGTTTCTTTATTCTCCACGAGCGAATAAAGCAGATCGCGCTCTTTACGAACCTCAGATACTTTCTGATGCTTGTAAAGCGCCATTTCTATAGATGTGTGAATATCAATTTCCTTAAAAGGTTTAATTATATATCCGTAAGGTTCAGTAACTTTTGCCTTATCCAGGGTACTTTCATCTGCATAAGCAGTAAGATAGATTACCGGAATATTAATGGATGAACGAATTTTTTCTGCAGCCTCAATACCTGTCATCTCACCTTTAAGCATTATGTCCATTAGCACAATATCCGGCTTTAGCTCAAGAGCTAAATCAATAGCTTTTTCTCCAGTAGAAGACGCGCCTACTACATTATATCCCAACTTTTTTAAGCTGTGCTGAATATCTTTGGATACGATACTTTCATCTTCAACTACTAATACGTTCGTTTTAGCCATTTTAACAGGTATTGATTATTGTTTTTCAAAGGTAATGAAATATTTTGTCCCTTTAGAAGAATCTACTTTGATTGTAGCATCCAACTGGTCTACGAGTGTATAAACCAGTTGTAAACCCAATGAATCAGAATTTTCAAAATCAAAACCTTCAGGAAGTCCTATTCCATTATCAGCAATATTAATTTCAATCATTCCATTCTTCTCTTGAATAGATAATCGAATCTCACCATTTTCATCATCCAAAAAGGCATATTTCAAGGCATTAGAGATAAGTTCATTCGCTATCAATCCACAGGGAATTGCCTGATCTAAGGACAAAAATGTTCTTTCAAAATCAGTAATAAGTTTTATTCTGCTCGAAGCTATACTATATGAGTGAACCAGATTTTTACTTAAGCTTAAAATGTAATCGCTAAATTCTATATGAGCAAAATCCTTGGTTTGGTATAGAGATTCATGAATAAAACTCATCGACTTTATTCTATTTTGACTCTCACGGAGAATATTGAGTGAATTTTCATCTTTCACATAAGATGATTGAAGGTTTAGAATGCTGCTGATAACCTGAAGGTTATTTTTTACCCTGTGGTGTACTTCCTGAAGTAAAACTTCCTTTTCGTGGATATTTTCCCTCATTTGCTCTTCAATCAACTTTTTATCTGTTATCTCATGCGATAAACACGAAATCTCTTTAATCTCATTATTTTCCGAGTAAATGGGGTTTAAAAAACTCTCCATCCATTTCTTTTCTCCGTCAACGCTATAAAGTACCCCTTCAAACTGTTGATTTTCACCAGCAAAAGCTGCTTGAAAATACTTACCAAGCATCCCAAAAGGTTCTTTAGCAATTTTTGATTCGACGCTCTTTAAAAAATTAGCTCCGATACTAACCTCTTCGCCAAGGAGTTTAAAATGCTTATCGGCAAAAACTTTATTATAGGCTACCACCCGCATATTTTTGTCTACAGTCCAGATAAGCATGGCTGTGCTATTAAAGATTGCATTAATTTTTGCCGCCTGGTCTTTCAATTTCTTTTCTGCTGTTTTTTTGAAAGTAACGGTTTGAGCCAGGCCGGCTATTTCTACTATTTCACCATCGTCATTATAAATGGGAGAAATCGATACATCATCAATGTGTTGTTTTTTGATATTGATCTTTGGTTACAAGTTCTAACTGAACTTTATCGCCATTCTCGAGCTTTTTCAATATTTCACTCCATCCACCTTTTAATTTTATTTTAATCTTACTTCCAATATCAAATGCATTATCCCCCAAGGCAACCTTTATATCGTATCGCTCTTTAAGTTTTACTTTAAATATTTGATTGAATGAAGTAAACTTACCTTCAGTGTCAAATGACCAAATCATGTGATTGGTAGAATCAAAAATTGTTTGAATCTTTGATGTCTGCTCACTTATTTTCCTTTCTGTGAGCTTCTTATCAGTTATATCAATTCCCGCTCCCGCAACTTCGGTAATTCCACCTTTCTTTCCTTTCGTCTTTATAGGGCGCAAATAAATTTCTCTAAAATATATCTTCCCCTCCAAGTCCTTTGTTTTAGTTTGAAAAAACAAACTCTTACCTGTTGTGAATACTTCTTTGTATTTTTTATTCCAAAAAGAATGGTGTTCGTTGTTTGCAAATTTATCTTTTGGTTCACCCTTACCTTGATCAAGGACTGGGGTTTTTCCATAAAGTTTGAAGATAGTTTTTGCATATTCATTATTAAAAGAAGTAAGTTTTATATCCCGGTTAACCGTCCAAAACATAATATTTCCACTTTCAATAATAGCCTCAATTTTAGCTGTTTGTTCTCTTGCCAGATTCTCAGCATTTCGTGCGGATGTAATATCACGCATCACGCTCCTTACTGTATGCGGCTTATTGTCTTTGAGTTTTAAATTGTCTATTGATTCAACAATAAGTTCTTCCCCATTTTTCTTCTTTAAAGTCCAAATTCTGGTTTCAGTTACTTCTCCTGCCAATATTTTAGCGAAATGTGCTTTAAAATCCTTTTTTTCTGATGAGGCAATAATATCAAATAACTTCAGCTTATCTCTATCTTCGGAAGTGTATCCCAAAAGCTTATTCCAGGATTTATTGGTATAAATAAACTTTCCTTGATGGTCCACACCTTGAATAAGATCAGTAGCATTTTCAAATAAATCCGTAAACCGTTCCTCAGTAGCTGCTACCTTTTCACGCCAGGCTTTTAATTCAGATACATCTCGAAGACTGCATACATAACCCTGAACTTTTCCTACATTATTTTTTAAAAGCGATACACTTGCAAATACCCCAAATTTTGAACCGTCTTTTTTAATGCAAAGCAGCTCACCTTCAAAATAGCCTTTGTAATTAACAGTACTAATTACATTCTCTACTTCGCTTGTGTTTTCAAGTACTACATCTATTTCCCGATTTAATATTTCCTCTCTTGTGTAACCTGTTATTTCCTGAGCTTTTTTATTAAACTCAGTAATTCGCTGTTTACTATTGAAGGTTATAAGAATATTGAGTGAACTATTAATTATGGTACTCGCTAGATATTCGGTATTTTCTAATTTTCGCTGGGTCTTCTTGTGTTCAGCAATCTCAAGTTTTAAAATTTCATTAATCTCTTCTGCTAGCTCTGCCCGCGATTTTTCTGCCAATAATTCACTTTGAGAAAAAACCTGAGAGATAATTACAGTTACCACATCAGAATTATCAGAGCCACCCAAACACTCAACGTTTAGCAACCCTCCAACATCCGTTAGTACAGACTTTATATTTACCAGAAATTCTGATTTTTCTCCAGTACATGCTTTCTCTATGAGAGCAATTAACTTTTGGCCTTCTTCCTCATTAAGAATATCCTTTACATTTGATATATTACCTAATCTATGATCAAATGCTTTCTCACTTTTCTTTAAAATATCACCCTTTCTATTGCAAAATATCAGACTGGTCTGCAAGTTTTCATTTTCTGTATCAGGTTCAAATTCAAGAAATGTAATAAGAACATGATTGGAAGAAAGCCTATTTACTATTATTTGAAATTTTCTGGCAATAAAAGCCGTGTTTAAATACACTTCAGAAACTATAAAACACTTGTTTCCCAGTGACTTTTCTATTTCTTCTTTAACTAAATTTTCAAAAGAATTTGCATAAGCATCCAGCCCATCAGCAAATTTAGACATAACCTTAGATGCCTTATTTCGATAAAGAATCTCTTTAGAATCAAGTGAATAGATCCATAATGGCATTTTAATACCATCGGCGTAGCCAATAACATTAATATCAATATCCTTTAATAAATCCGATTCTTTACTCACTTTCGAATAGTTAACTAATGAAAGCTCTAAAATTAATAACTTAGAGTTACTTATCTATGGAATTTTCTCTTCTTCTGTATCCTCCGAAGAAACAACTTTTCTTCCGTTTATTTTAAATTCTCTACCTTGCTTGTACTTCACTTCAAGTACTTTCAGCCCATCTTCATCAAATTTCTCCCATGTACCCACACGGACACCACTCGTATACTTACCTTGTTTCTTTACCTGTCCATTTGGGTAATACCATTTGTGTTTGCCTGTAGCTAACCCTCTAATATACTCACCTTCAAAGCTTAATTTACCATTTTCATATTGGTATATCCAATTACCATCTTTCTCTCCATCTATATACGCTCCTTTTTCTGTGTGATCGCCCACATGGTAAAACCATTCCCCATCCTTGTATCCCCCTAAGTATTGTCCTTGCGAAATAATATTTCCTTCCGGATCCATTTCAATAGATTCTCCATCTTCTTTACCACGGCGATAGTAATCTTTTCTTCTTGATGTGCCATTTTCATAAAACCATTTCCATTGCCCCTGAGGCAATCCTTCAGCATATTTTCCTTCAGACTCTATTTTTCCGTTTAAATGATAGAATACCCAATCTCCTGTACGAAGGCTATTTTGGTAATCACCTTTAGCCCGAATCTCTCCATTGTCATAATAAAGTTCCCATTCTCCCTGGTAGTCCCCTGACTGATCTACAATACCCTCAGCTGTTTTAACACCCATACTATAGACCTCTCCGGATACTATATTCCCTTCTTCATCATAAATTCTGTGTGTACCTTCTTTTTTACCATCCACATATCCACCGCTCGATTTCACTGTACCGTCTGAATAGTATGTGCTTCTAATATCCAGAATAATAGACTCTTCACTATCAATTACAATCTGTCCGTCGCGATACTTTTCAAGTGTAATCAGGTCTCCTTTTTTATCAAACGTTTTAAATATCCCATTTTTCAAATCGTTCATGTAATATCCTTCCATCGCTATAACTCCATTTGGATGAAAATCTACCCATGGACCCCGCTTTTTTCCTGTATTGTCATAGCGATTGATCTTTTCAGATCTTCTCAAATAACCATCTTCATACTCAAGAAGAGTAATTATTCTTCCATCTAAATCATAATCAAACCCTTTTCCATTTTCTTTTCCGTCATCAAAGGGAATAATACGTTTTTTCTCACCTGTTGGGTAATAAATGATGCTCTCATCAACTTTTACATCGTTTTTAAAATGAGATAATTCGTAAAGAACATCATTTTTAAAAGTTTTTACCTCCCCACTCTTCTTTCCTTCGAGATAGCTAATGCTGCTTGTTCGCTCACCCAATTCGTTGTAAAATATCCAGATGCTGTCAAGCTGAAAATTTTTTCTATTTCCTTCCGACTTGAGTTGGCCGTTTGGGTAATAGGTTTTCCAATATCCGTTCGGCTTGCCAGCCTCCATTTCTCCCTCACTTGAAACATTTCCATTGTCGTAGTAGTATATCTTGTGCTCAGCTTGTGCAAGAACGGCATTACCCAGAGAAATAAAAAACAGAAGAATTATTCCTCTTCTTATTATATTATATTTCTTTTTAAAAGGAAATGTAAATGTAATAGCGCTGTCAACTATGTTAAAATTAAGTTGTCTCATTTCATGTTTTTGTGACTTGTACAAAGTTAATAACACTTATTGAACATATTTTATTGGCTAATATACTGACTAACTGTTTAGATATACGATATCAACAATTAGAGCTTTTTGAAGGGGTCTTTAAAAAGTGTTTCAATAAGCATTAATTATTGTGTTGAAAGAACACCATTTTTATACTCACAACAATCTTACTTATGAACTTGCCTTATCCAATTTTAATTTCCATACAGGAGGAGGTAGGCATATATCCAAATAAAGTTATGGCATGTTGTTAACGCTTAGTTAACAAAAAGGAAATACTTTAGTCTGACAACTAAGTTTTTATTATACTGATAATCAGCTGTATGAATTTGATGTTTATTTTGAATGTTAATAAATGTTGAGCATAATGTAATGTGTATATTTGTAAAAAATTACAATATGAAAGTTGCAATAGGTAGTGATCACGCAGGTTTTAAGCTAAAGGAGGCCATAGGTTTATACTTACAAGGCAAAGAATATGATATTACAGATAAGGGAACATTTAGTGAAGAAAGCACTGATTATCCAGATTTTGGTCATGCTGTTGCTAATTCTGTTGTGAAAGGTGAAGTAGAAATGGGTATTTTGATTTGTGGAAGCGCTAATGGGGTAGCTATGACCGCGAATAAACATAAGGGGATAAGATGCGCAATATGTTGGTTGCGAGAGATTTCTGAATTAGCAAGAGCACATAACGATGCCAACATTTTAGCAATTCCTGCGAGGTTTATATCCGAAGATACAGCCAAAGAAATAGTAGATACTTTTTTAAATACAGAATTCGAAGGTGGCCGCCACTTGCGTCGTGTGGAGAAAATAGGAATTGTATAATATGACTTTTTTTAGCTTACAGACTTTAGTCATTCACTAAATTATCGAGCATATTTTTTGTGTTTACCATAAAATCTTCGTGGTATTTTCCTGTTCCGGGACCGTAAAATCCGGTATATATTTCTTTAATTTCACGGTCTTTACCAATAAAGATTAGTGTGGGGTAGGACATAACGTGATTGAGCATAGGAAATGTCTCTGCAGCCTTTTCCTTATTAACAAAGCCACCGAAGAGAAATCTATTTTCTAACCCCAGATCGTTTTGCATTTTGAACACTTTAGTTTTCGCTGTTTCAAGGTTTTCGGTCGTTTCAAAGGCAATTGGGATCACTACCAATTCTTCAGAATTGTAATCGGCAGTTAATTCTTTCAGAGCAATATTTGCATCCATGCAATTGGGACACCAGCTACCCATAATATCAACGATAACTACTTTATTATTTAAATCCATATCATCCCACGTTACGGTATCACCGTCTTGATTTGGAAGACGAAAATCGAAATGTTTGTAGCCATCCTTCAAATAAGTTAATTCTTCTGGGCGACGAAGTTGAAATAGTGTATCTGCTTTACCTTTCCATTCAGCGCTATAATGGGTGCCAGAGATGAATTCACCATTAACCAGACTGTCCCCTTTAATATCAGCTTGAAATAAGAATGCGTGACTACCGTCAAAGGTACTGAGGTAGAGTTTGTCATTTATAATATTGCCTTCAAGATAGCGGTAGTCGCCGGTTTCTGTTAAAAAGGTACCTGTGGTTTTATCGCTCTCTTGGTTTAGAAGAAGAATAGCATCCCATTTATCGGTAGAATTTGGTTCGAAAATTACGCGATACCTGGAAGGTAGTTCTTGAGAGGGCTGAGTGGGACTAAAGCGAAAAGTCTTGCCATATTCTGCTACAAAAGGGATTTTATAATCCTTTCTTGATTTATTATGCCAATAACCGCTGATGAGGTTTTCACTGTCAATATTGCCAATTAGTTCTGAATCAAATACAGGTAGCACAATACGTACTTTATTGTCGTCAATGCTAAAATGAGTAGAACTCAACTCTTCTTCTCCATTGCATATTACGGCTGTGGCTGTGTCGGTGCCAATATTTTGGAATTTGACATTAAATGGTAGTTCGTATTTATCCAGTTGTAATGAAAAACGCCAATCCCCGTTTTGGATGGGTATAGCAGACTGAGATTCCATGTTTTTATCCTCTTTGGGACTTGAGCACGATAAAAGCATGGCGACAATGGAAATGATGAATAAGCGCATATTATTATTAAAATGGGATGTAAAAAAAAGGGTCGGTGAAAACCGACCCTTCAATATTCAGTGCGAAAGATACATTAAAAATCAAATTTAATACCTTGTGCCAACGGCAATTCTTCGCTATAGTTAATGGTATTTGTTTGGCGACGCATGTAAACTTTCCAAGCATCACTACCTGATTCTCGTCCTCCACCTGTCTCTTTTTCACCACCAAAAGCACCACCAATTTCAGCTCCGGAAGTACCTATGTTCACGTTAGCAATACCACAATCAGAACCTTCGTGAGAGAGGAATCTTTCAGCTTCACGCATGTTTGTAGTCATTATTGCCGATGAAAGCCCTTGCACCACTCCATTTTGAAGATTAATAGCCTCTTCTATTGTGTTGTATTTCATTAGGTAAAGGATAGGTGCAAAGGTTTCGTGTTGCACTATCTCAAAACTATTTTTTACTTCTGCAATAGCTGGTTTAACGTAACAACCAGATTCATAACCGTCACCTTCAAGCACACCACCTTCTACAATTACGTTGCCACCTTCGGATTTTACTTTATCTAGCGCGGCCTTATAAGCACTCACCGCATCTTTATCGATCAGAGGTCCTACATGGTTATTTTCGTCAAGAGGATTACCAATTCGTAATTGCTTATAAGCATTGGTAAGTATATTTTTAAGCTCCTCGTAGCGTGATTCGTGTATGATAACACGTCTTGTTGAGGTACATCTTTGTCCGGCAGTACCAACAGCTCCAAAAACGATGCCTGGAACAGCTATTTTAAAGTCAGCATTTTCGGTAATAATCATAGCGTTATTACCACCTAATTCTAGAAGAGATTTACCTAGTCGGCCAGCAACAGTTTGTGCTACTATTTTACCCATGCGGATAGATCCTGTAGCTGAAATAAGAGGTACATTTTTGTCTTGCGTTAGGTACTCTCCTATTTTATAGTCACCGTTTACTATACAGCTAATTCCCTCTGGCAAATCATTGGCCTCAAGAACTTCGGTAAATAAATTTTGACAAGCGATAGAACAAAGTGGAGTTTTTTCGGAAGGCTTCCAGATACAAACATCTCCGGCTATCCAAGCCAAGGCAGTGTTCCAACACCAAACTGCTACTGGAAAATTAAATGCGGAGATAATCCCTACGACACCTAGTGGATGGTATTGTTCATACATACGATGTTTAAAACGTTCGCTGTGCATAGTGAAACCGTGTAGTTGGCGTGAAAGACCTACAGCAAAGTCACAGATATCAATCATTTCCTGAACTTCACCAAGACCTTCTTGAAGGCTTTTACCCATTTCGTAACTCACAAGAGTTCCAAGCTCGTGTTTTTTAGAACGAAGAATTTGTCCATATTGGCGTACAATTTCTCCACGAAGTGGAGCTGGTTTCATTCTCCATTCTGAAAATGCGGATTTCGCAGTTTCAATCACTTTGTTATAATCTTCTTCGGTGGCTGAAGAAACGGTTGCAATTATCGATCCGTCAACAGGCGAGTAACTAGTAATTTTCTCACCGGCACCAAAATTTTTTCTACCTGTAGAGCAACCGTCATTTGACTCTTTAATCCCTAAGGCTTTTAAAGTAGGTTTTATGTCTGTAATTGATTCTGAAGTCATTGTTTCCATTAATTCTAATTTTTTGCAAAGGTAGGGTAATTTGTGGAAATGAAAACAACTAAAGTAGATGTTAATTATCTATAAAACAGGGAGATACATTATAACGCTGATTTATTACTTTTCTTTGATTTCTAATGTACGACTACCATAGAAGAGGTATCGGTGATTTTTGACCCCTTTAAATCGGTTTTTTACGAAAAATGTAGATTTGGCTCGAAAAGGGGTAGCCGGAAATCCGTGCATAGATATTTGAAATCATTCCTATGAAACCTCCTCTTAGTAAAAATCCTTTTTGATATTTTTCACTCAGCATTGAAACATAATAAGAATCAAATGGCATGGGTTTGGTTTGAACGTGGTCAAATCCATGTTTGATGAGTAACGCCTTAATATCTTTTTCTGAAAAATGCCATAGATGACGAGGCACATCAAAACCGGCCCAGTAGTTTTTATAGAAGCATGAATCGTAAGATAAATAATTAGGAACTGCAATGGCTAATATTCCATCGTTCATTAAATTGGTATAATGGGTAGAAATGATTTCATTCAAGTTAGGTATGTGTTCCAACACGTGCCACATGGTAATGGCAGAATATTCTTTGGAGTCTGAAGTGTAGATCTTGGAATCTTGAATTTTAGTTCCTTTTTTAGCGGCTATGGCTCTTGCTTGATCATCGGGTTCGAATCCTTCGGATGAGATATGTCTTGACTTTAGAAAGTTTAAAAAAGCACCGTTTCCAGCTCCATAATCCATCCATGTTCCACGTGGAACATGTTTTGAAAGAGCCTTGAATTTAAGCTGTAAATTTAGTTTTTGAAATTGATGATATAATTTGTTTACTAACCCTTTTTTGGTACCGCTGTGAGAAATGTAGTCGTCGGATTTATAATAGTCGAATAGCCTATCATCTGATGGCCGCGGACTGGTAATAACAAATGAACAAGTGGCGCACGCAACAAGACCGAAAGCTTCATTGGAGATGCTGTAATCGTTTACATCTAATTTTTTCTTAAACTTGGATGAACCACAAATAGGACATGCGCTTATTTTTATGTAAGCCATTTCGAAAAGTTTATTAAGTGTTGTATGGTTTAGTGTTCCACGTGGAACAATTTAGCGACCCACAAAAATCATGAGTACGGAAACGTCAGAAGGCGACACCCCACTTATTCGAGATGCCTGTCCGATAGTTTGAGGCTTTATTTTAGTGAGTTTCTCCTTCGCTTCAGCGCTTAGGGATTTTACTTTTGCATAGTCAAAATCACCATGTAATTTTATATTTTCAAGTCTTGAAATACGGTCAGCCATATCTTGTTCTTTGTCAATATAACCCTCGTATTTCATTTTGATTTCACAGGCCTCAATAGCCTCTTTTGCCAGCTCATCTCCATTTTCTTTCTTAATTTGACTAGAAAATTCGCCGAGTTCTGCACTGGCGTTTATTATTTCATTGATACTAATATTAGGTCGCGAGAGTATTGATTTGGCTTTGACCTGCTGCGTAATTACATTCGATTCGTGAGCTTCAAGTATAGGGTTCATCTCTTCCGGTGTAACCCCTACTTTTTCAAATGAGCGGTTTAGAGACTGAATAATTTCGCGTTTCTGTTCCACTCTTTTTAGACGATCATCACTAGCTAATCCCAAAGCATGACCTTTCGGAGTGAGCCGTAAATCCGCATTATCTTGTCTCAACAATATACGATACTCAGCACGTGAAGTAAACATACGATACGGTTCTTCTGTACCTTTCGTTATCAAATCATCTATCAAAACTCCTATATATGCCTCGCTTCTTTGGAGCGTAAAGGGATCCTTTTCTTTTACTTTTCTGTTTGCATTTATGCCTGCCATCATTCCCTGACAAGCTGCTTCTTCATATCCGGTTGTTCCGTTAATTTGCCCAGCAAAAAATAGACCGTCCACTAATTTTGTTTCTAACGAATGGGTAAGTTGAGTGGGTGGAAAATAGTCGTATTCTATTGCGTATCCAGGCCTGAACATTTTTACATTCTCTAATCCCGGAATATGACGAATTGCTTTCAATTGGATTTCTTCAGGGAGGCTCGAGCTGAAGCCATTTAAATAGATTTCAACAGTTCTTCTTCCTTCGGGTTCTACAAAAATCTGGTGTCTGGTACGCTCCGAGAATCGATTTATCTTATCCTCTATAGAGGGACAATATCGAGGCCCGATCGATTTTATCCGGCCATTAAACATAGGCGATTTCTCAAATCCTTCGCGTAGAATATCGTGAACGGTGGGATTGGTGTAGGTAATATGACAGGGAACCTGGTTTGTTACATAAGATGTATCACTGAAAGAAAACTTACCAGGTTCTTCATCTCCCGGTTGTTCTTCAATGATTGAGTAATCTACTGTTCTTCCATCGAGTCTCGGAGGCGTTCCTGTCTTCATTCTGCCTTGCTCAAATCCTAAGTCAACTAATTGCTCTGTAATACCAAAAGATGCTTTTTCACCCGCTCGGCCACCACCGAAATTTTTGTCACCAATATGGATAAGGCCATTTAGAAAAGTTCCACTAGTTACTATAACAGTCTTACTTTTTATCTTGATACCTATACTGGTTACAACCCCTCCCACTCTGCCTTTTTCATCCACAAGAAGGTTCTTAACCATATCTTGGAAGAAATCTAAATTGGGAGTTTGCTCAAGCATATAGCGCCACTCTTCTGCAAATTGCATGCGGTCGTTTTGAGTTCGTGGACTCCACATCGCAGGGCCTTTCGATTTATTGAGCATTCTAAACTGAATGGTGCTACGGTCACTCACGATTCCTGAATAACCTCCTAACGCATCTATTTCTCTGATAATCTGACCTTTAGCAATTCCACCCATAGCTGGGTTACAGGACATTTGTCCTATCGTGTTCATGTTCATGGTGACCATGAGAACAGAAGATCCGAGATTAGCTGCCGCGGCTGCCGCTTCATTGCCAGCGTGGCCGCCACCTACTACGATTACGTCGTATTCTTGAAGCATGTTGAATATGGATTTCGCGAAAATTAAAAGGTGCGCAAAGATAGGTAATAATCTTCTTTACCAGTCATTTCCGCCTTGGAGTCTGCATCCTTGTCAGTATAACCGCAAAGGTGCAAAATACCGTGTATCATTACGCGGTGAAGTTCTTTTAAACTATTCTCTGAGTATTTGAGCGCGTTGTCTCTCACGCGTTCAATACTGATATAAATCTCGCCCGAAACAGTTTTATCTTCTGAGTAATCGAAAGTAATTATATCAGTATATGTATCGTGGTTCAGGTACTCCTGATTAATCCTTAGGAGAGCGGCGTCGCCCATAAATACGTAGGACAAATCACCGGGCTCAAATCCTTCTTCGACTATTGCTGATAGTAACCAGCTATTCACAGATTGCGCTTTGTCGAGCGCAAAATCAAAACCGTCTGATTGAAAAGTGATGGAGTTATTGGCCATTTCAGGCTGATACCTCAATGGGTTTTGTAAGATCAGAGAAAATAATTTCAACTACTCTCCCCTCTTCTGAAAAATTCATTTCATCTGAAAGGTGTCGCATTAAAAATACGCCTCGCCCATTTGGCTTTTCCAAATTTTCCGGAGAAGTTGGGTCGGGAACATTTTCATAATCAAACCCTGGTCCTTCGTCTTCTATTTTAAAATAGAATTTAGACGGGCTCGCTTCATAATGCAGTGTTACGTTTTTATCAGGGTCATTTCTATTCCCATGATAAATTGCATTATTAGCAGCCTCAGTAAGGGCGATTAAGATATTCCCGTAGTGCTCCTCGGGTATATTATGCTTTTCGCAGAGATCGTCAATTAGTCGTTCGACAATAGTGATGTTTTCTCCTTTTGATGAAAAATCTATGGTTTCCATTTCTTTAGATTCGATCGGTGTCATCTTTACTTAGTCCTCAAAATTAAGAAAATATTCATTTACACGCTCTTTGTAATACGGCTTTAAATCTGGAGGTACCGTTCGAAGCAATTCTATCTCGCGTGCTTTTCGCTTATTATACTCTAAATATTGCTCCGGGTTACTGGGTTCATAAGGTTTTGGCGAATTACTTTCCCGCTGATTATCGTACTCCCTTTCCCGCTCAGCTTTTTCAGATTCCAATAAACGAGTAAGAATATCTTGCTGTCTTTTAAAAGTTTCGCGGGTTATTTCCTGATTCACCAAATCCTTTTCGGTCTTTTCCATCTCTTCGGCTATATCCTGGAGCCCTTTTCCCTCTCCCTTGCCTTGTTCGTTGAGCTTTTGAGCCATCTTCTCTATTTCACGACGTATTGCAGATTGCTCAGCGGCCATTTGAGCTATTTCTTTACTCATGCCTTGCCCACCCATTCCAGGTTTCTTACCGCCCGGTTTTTGACCCTTTTCAAGCGCTTTTTGCAGCTCTTCGAGCTTCTTGCCCATGGCTTCCTGCATTTTACTCATCTTGCCTTCTGAAGGCTTGCTGCCCATCCCACCCGGTTTAGTGCAATTACCTTTTCCGGGATTCTTACTAGACATTTGCATTTGCATCTGCTGAAGAGCCTCATCGAGCAAGAGTGCCAGATTGTTATAGGAAGTCATCACGTACTGCTGGCGTGAAGCGGCGTCGGCAGTTTTTCGCTCTCCTATATCTTCAATGGCCTTCGCAATATTTTGATTTACCAGTCCGATTTCGCGATTTACGATCGCTTCTATCTGCACCACGCGCTTGCTTAAAGCGAATAGTGAATCTTCAACCATCTGACTATCGTCTTCCAGTTTTTTCTGCTTTTGGCCAAGTTGAACATATTTAGGATCGTCGCGCTCAATAACGCGTAAGTTTTCCATAATACCTTCCTGATCAAAAGACAATTGAATAATATTTTCTAACAAAGCCCGCAGGTCTTCCATGTCTTCTTCTGCGTTCTCCGATTGCGATCCGCTCATTGCAGATTGCATTTGATCAGCCATTTCTTGCATTTGCTCTGCGGCATCTTCTTGCGATTCAGAGGCTTTACTCTTTTTGTTCTTCTCCAGAGATTCGGAAGACTCCTTCATATCCTCCTTAATCTGCTCTTCCTGACTCTTAGTATCGGGCATTTCATTCGGGCGCTCTAAGTCTTCGTTCTGCTTTTCTAGGTCTTTTAAATCTTCCTGAAGCTTCTCAAATTCTTCATTGAGCTTATCCTGCTCTTCCTTAAGCTCTTCTTTCGATTTATCGCCTTCTTTACTCTCCTTGCTCAGCTCTTCTTGCTTTTTAGCAAGTTCTTCGAGTTTTTCCATGGTCTTTTCAAACTCTTGTTCAAACTCCAGCTGCTTAAATATTTCAAGCGTTCTATCCAGCTCTTTCTCCAGCTCCTCATTGGTCATTTCCATGTTTTCGAGCTCTTCCCTAATTTGCTCCTGATCGAGTTTTTGCATAAGCTCTTCCAATTTCTTATACATCTCTTTCATCTCTTCGCTCATCAACTCGTTAAACATTTTTTCAAGCTGCTGTTGCTTTTGCATAATGCTTTCACTTTGCTGCATGTACTTTTCCTGATTCTTCTGCGAGTTTTTGCGTTCCTCCTTAAGTTGATTCACATTTTTCTCGAGCTTCTTCTGCTTTTTCAGCAAATCTTCAATTCGCTTTTTATCCTGCCAGTTCATGTCCTTTTTTTGGAGCATGTCTTTGTTTATCTCGCTGAGTTCTTTTTGCAATTCGGCAGCGTCCTTAATACTTTGTTCTATTTTCTCTTTTACGCTTTCCGAAGATTCTTTCCGTTCCATATCAAGATCATCTAAAGTAGGGGCCTTAAAGCTTTTTCGCATGCTACGCGAAGATTTTGCTCCATTCACGCCATCGTTGTCCCAAACTTCAAAATAGTAATCTACCTGATCGCCCGGATTTAGTTCCAGACTGCTAAAATCTTTAAAATGGAAGAACTCTTGTGCCGCCTGACCTGTAAGAGTTAATCTGTCAACTTCAGACACCTCGGCGCCGTCACTGCTTTTGATGGTGTAGTAAAAGTTTAATAGTGTAATGCCGTAATCATCGCTTACACCACCTGAAAAATAAATACGTTCTACATCAGTAGAATCTTTCGTTTCCTGAACCTGTATACGTGGATAGGCGTCTTTCAATACATCAATTCGGTATTGAATCGTATCTTTTCCTCCTACAATACTGTTTATAGCGGCTACGCTATATGTCTGATTTATAGATGCTTTTCTTTGATAATTAAACTTTTCTGAACTGGTAGCCTCTAGTTTAAATGTTGAATCTGCAAAGGACATATAAAGTCGTTCAGCATTTTTTGTTGAGAATTTCCAACCTATTCTTGTTCCTTCCGGTACGCGGATATTGCCTGTATTGCTGAGGGTTTCGTTTTCTTTTTTCAGATAATCAGGATATGACAAGTCAACGCTAAAATTCAACACCGACGGAGTTGGGAGGACGTCAAGAATATAATTTTCACTGTAGAAACCATCGGCGAGTAATTTGAACGGAACTTGATTTCGCACATTTTTAAAAGTGTAAGAAAAGGTACCGTCATTGTTTCGCTTTAAGCGGAAAAGCTTACCACCAAGATCAACACTCATCACATTTGGAGCATACTCGCCATCTGTTTCTACTTTCAGATTAAAGTCTTCATTTAAGGAAACTTTGAGCGAATCGTTTGTTACTATAAAATCAAACGGTGCTTCGGGTATGTACTCCACATCGTAAGAGACAATACGCTGACTACCATCTTTTAGAACTGATGGCGATACTACGAGAAGAATAATGGCCAAAAGGACTGGAGGAACAACGTATTTCAAGTATTTTCGGTTTTCACCAAAATCTACAGCAGCAACAAATGGCACAGGCTGCAATTCTTCAATCCGCTGATCAATACTGGCTAGCAGGAGTGAAGGATCTGCAGTGGTCAAGTCGGCCTGGCGTTTCAACTGCAAGGTGTTGAGCAGTTTATCGCTTATTCCGGGAAAGTGGTTTCCAATAATGCGAGAAGCTTCATCATGTGATATTAATTTCCCCATTCGCGCAAGCTTAAAAGCCGGTAAAAGGATGTAGCGGATAAAGAGGGCTCCAAAAATGAAAATCAACCCGAAGAATAAAGTTGCCCGAACAGGTGAAGAAAATCGTCCGAAATACTCAAGCACAGCCGAGAGTAAAAATGCTGCAAGACCTATGGTTACAAAGTAAATTGCTCCCCGAATGATTTGATTCAGGTAGAATTTTCTTGTGAAGGCGTCAAGCTTTTCTATAAGCTTGTTATAGGTCTGATTCATGGCTTTAAGGTACGATCAAGTTTTTGGTGTATACAGATGTGCTAAGTTAAGTATTGTTAAGCTCAACTGCTACGAACTGAGAGGGTATATTTACTCAGGCTCAACTTTCTTCCATCATGTGTATTAACGTTCAGCCATCCCTTTTTGGTACATTGCAAACCGTTTTTTTGCATTTCCAGCTCCATTTCTTCCAGCGATATTACTGGAGAATAGGTGTTGAGAATAAGCTTACCACCTTTCTTAAGTAGCTGGGCCGTGGTTTTCACCAGAGTGGGTAGCAAATCTTCCAGCTTCCATCTCACTCCTTTTTTCCCCTGTCCAAAAACCGGTGGATCCATTATTATGAGGTCGTATTTCTGACCGCGTTTGAGTTCCCTTTCGGCAAATTTAAGGGCATCATCGCAAACCCAGTGAATGCGAAGACACGGATGATAGCTCTGCATTTTTAGCTGCCCAGTTTATCACTGATTTGGAAGAATCTACATGAAAAACATCGCCACCCATCTTTGCTGCGACCAAGCTCGAAGCACCTGTATACCCAAATAAATTGAGGACTTTATTTCCGGGTTTGATGTTTTTCTCAAGGTATCTCCAATGTTGCTCTTGTTCGGGAAATACACCCACGTGCTTATACTTTCCGGGCTTAAGTTCTAAGGTAAATTGGCATTTTCCAGAATTGTAATCGCATTTCCAGGACTCAGGCATATTATCCGGATTAACCCAGCTTCCCACTCCTTTTGAAGCATCGATATAGATTCCTTGTGCCAGGTCAATCCATTCGCTTTCATCAAGCCTGGTTGGTTGCTGAGCCAGCACTTCCGGTCTGTTTAAGGCTATTTTTCCAAAGCGCTCGAGCTTACGGCTGTGGCCAAAATCAATTAGTTCGTATTCAAGACTTTTTTCCATGCTTTGGCGAAGATACGCATCTCATCAAAAGACCTATCTTTGCACCCAAATTTTGAACGATTATGACAGATGCCAAAGTGCGGGTGCGGTTTGCTCCCAGCCCTACAGGACCACTACATATTGGCGGTGTGCGAACCGCTCTTTACAATTATCTATTTGCTAAGAAGCATGGCGGCGACTTTTTGTTGCGCATTGAAGATACAGATCAGAACAGATATGTTCCCGGAGCCGAAGATTATGTAATAGAAGCTCTAAAATGGTGCGGAATGACACCGGATGAAGGACCCGGCTTTGGAGGCGAATATGGACCTTATCGCCAAAGCGAACGCAAAGAATCATACCGTGAATATGCCGATAAACTTGTGGAAGGAGGTAAAGCTTACTATGCTTTCGACACGGCAGAAGAGCTTACAGAAATGCGTGAAAGGTTGAAGCTTGCAAAAGTGGCATCGCCTCAATATAATGCCATAACGCGCGAAACGATGCGCAACTCACTCACAATGAGTGGAGATGATGTGCAGAAACTTATTGACGACAACACTCCCTACGTTATCCGGTTTAAAATGCCCCGAAAAGAAGAGGTTCGTGTGCACGACATTATTCGCGGCTGGGTATTGGTAAATACCGATACACTCGATGATAAGGTGTTGTTTAAAAGCGACGGAATGCCAACCTACCACCTGGCCAATATAGTGGATGACCACAAGATGAAAATTACACATGTAATTCGCGGTGAGGAATGGTTGCCGTCCGCTCCGCTTCATGTGTTGCTATACGAAGCTTTTGGATGGGACGCCCCTAAATTTGCGCACCTTCCGCTCCTGCTTAAGCCAGATGGAAACGGAAAACTAAGTAAGCGTGATGGTGATAAGCTTGGCTTTCCAGTATTTCCACTTGAGTGGAAAGATCCATCATCTGGTGAGGTTTCAAGTGGCTACCGCGAACAAGGTTACTTTAAAGGTGCTTTTGTGAATATGCTTGCCTTTCTGGGATGGAACCCAGGTACTACACAAGAAATTTTCTCAATGGATGAGCTTGTTCAATCATTTTCTTTGGAGCGAGTGGGTAAGGCGGGTGCAAAGTTTGATCCTGACAAAACTAAATGGTTTAACCAGCAATATCTCAGATCGAAGACCGACGCTGAATTGGCGGAAGCCATAAAACCATTGGTAAAAGAAAAAGGATATGACTATAGTGACGAATACCTTGCCGGCGTGGCCAGATTAATGAAGGAACGTGCCTCATTTATTCCCGAAATAGTGACTGGAGGAGAGTATCTTTTCGAGAGACCAAAGGAGTATGACGAGAAAACTGTGAGCAAGAAATGGAAAGCTGACACATCCGACCGAATGAAAGCTATAAGGTCTGATTTTGAAAAGGTTAATGATTTTACTGCTGAGGAACTGGAAGCAGTTTTTAAATCATTTCTGGAAAGAGAACAAGTGGGAATGGGAGCGGTGTTGCCAAACCTTCGCCTGCTTTTAACCGGACAAGGAATGGGACCAAGTTTATTTGAAATTATGGCCTTATTGGGTAAAAAAGAGAGTCTGGAAAGAATGGATGAAGGAATTGCAAAACTGGCCTAATGCACAAAATTGAAGTAACAGGAATCAAGGTATACGCCTACCACGGCTGCCTTGCGGAAGAGGAGCGAATAGGAGGGAACTACATTATAGACTTATGGGTACAGGCAGACTTAACGGATTCTTTTACCAGCGATAAACTCACAGACACTATAGATTATGTTCTGCTAAACAAGATAGTAGAGGAAGAGATGGCTATTCGGTCTAAGTTAATTGAGCAGGTTGGTGATAGAATTTTGAAACGAATACTGAAAAGCGATCGTAGAATCGAGAAGGCAGGTGTAAAAGTACGCAAGCTCACACCACCAATTAATGGGGACGTAGAAGAGGTTGCGGTTTTGATAGAATCGTAAGTTTCTTTTTATTAAGTGCCATTTGATATGGTGAAACTGAGTTTAATTTATATTTTTGCCTTCCTAACGAATTACAAGGTCTCGTGGCCGAGCGGTTAGGCAACGGTCTGCAAAACCGTGTACAGCGGTTCAAATCCGCTCGAGACCTCAAAGAAATCCCTAAAGTTGAAAGATACTTTAGGGTTTTTTTATGCCCAGAATTTTCTCAAATGAAATAGCGAGCGGAGTTGAACCGCTCGGTTCTACGGCGCAGCCTTTTTTAACCTTTTTTCAGCACTATCCGTGCATCATTAATTTTCATAGCAGGCTCTAAAAATTCCATCATAGTAGGCCACTCTTCATTGGGAACGAAAGATTCCTTATAAACCTTTTTAAGGTATACCACTACTTGATTATCTTTTTCTTCTGCATTCATTTCAACACTTCCATACTTTGACTCAACAGACTCTTTAAAAGACTCAAGACCAAAAGCCTTATATCCTTCCGGGATATTGATACGATAAAAGTACTCGTAAGTCTTTGGGTAGTTAATGTAGATATCGTTTCGCCTTTCGGCCTTTTCTTCATCGGTAAATGAGATTTGATCAAGGGCGATCTTACTCAAATTAATTATATAACTCGGACCTGCTTTTTCGATTACATCCTTAATGGAATAATTTTCGCGATATATAAGGCTATCCTGAGCTGATTTAACTCCTGAATCAAGTACTTCAAAAGAAGTATACTCGTCAATGTCAAAATCTTCAGAACGCAGCTTTTTCATCATCTGAAGCTTCTCTTCCGGATCTTTTTCAACCTTCTCTTGAGAACTCAGAATTCCTCGCTGAGTTCGGCCTTTTTCTAGTATTACATCCTCCTTTCCGTCAGGAAGGGTAGCCGTTTGAGCATCTTCATGAAATTCAACTTGTTGGAGAGCCGAGCGCGAAAAGTCATACTTGAAAATACCTGTGGTTGTGGATGTAACATCCACGCTCGCATTTTTATCTTCAAGATTTGGGTCGATCGTGAAGTTAAGTCTGTATAGGTTGTCATCTGGCTCTGACTCCGGAATTACTATTCGAGTAAAATTGCCTTTGTAATCCATTGCAAAAGCGTCTTGACCCTGAAGCTTCGGACTAATATAGTCTGAGGTTTGAAACGAATAAGGGTTTTCAATGTACTTCCATTCTCCTGATTCAGTTGCGTACCTCCCAATATAAGAAAACTCGGAAATTAGAAGAACATCATCAAGGGAAGAAATATCCTTATTTGTGCTAAATACAATTTCAAAAGGAATTCCTTTATTCATTGCAGCGTCCTTCATAACCAACATAAAGAATTTAGGTTTTAAATAGCTTGTTGAATAGTTTTCTCTATAGGAATTCAGCTGTGGGTCAAAAACTAAGGTGAAGTACCTATAATGATAGAATGCATAGTTCATATATTCTTCATTGGATAACTCTGAGCCATTAGGGAAGTTCTTTTTATACCATTTATCAAAAAATTTATTTGAATCATAACCTCCGGTATAGCTAAAGTTATGCTCTGCCTTTAAAGCTCTCATCTTTTCTTCATCGGTACTCGAAGTTTTTACTTCATAAGGACTGCCTAGAATCAAAGGAGCTTTATCTGCATGCCTCATAGAGTAATAGCAAATTTGAATTTTTAAGGTTTCTTCAGTTCTTGCCTGAGGAGCCCACACTTCACCAGAAATGGGTTTTAAATTAGAATATTCCAAATCGTAGACAAGCGTTTTCCGGTCAGATAATTCTTCATTTCGCGTTAATGAAGGCGCCCCATTTTGGCTCATAAAATTCACGAAGAAACCTCGTTCTACCGTATACCTTTGGAATCCATGTACTATAGGAAAATCATCGTTAAGTGTTTTAAGCTGAGGGTCGTAACAATCTGAGGAATAAATGGTTTCAACGACCTTCAAACCATAATCCAGAATATCTCCAATTTCTAGATTGGGAATAGCCACTTCTCCATCGGCGTTCTTCTCAAGGCTTTCCACATCAATATCAATTTCTTCGCCAGAAGCTTTGATAATCCGCAACATATAAATTTTTTCATCTCGGTAGCCAAAATATCGGAATGAGTTATTTTCGAAACTAAATGTGCTGAATTTATCTCGAGCGGCTTTATCGTTTATTTTAAGAAATAGGCGGTAAAAAGAGTTACGCAATCGTTTTTTTGAATTTCCTTCAAATGCATCCAAAGAAATTACGGCAAGCGCAACGGCGGAAGCGTCTTTATACTCATCAGGCACCTCCATGGATACATCCTTCAAAAAAGGATCCGTTGTTTCTCGAATTTCTTGAACATAACGAGCCATCATGCGGCTATTTTGAGCCTGCAAATGAAGGCTTGTCAGAACTAATAAAGTCCCGAATAGATATTTGATCATCATCTTAATAGTTTTTCTTTTTATTCTTTTGAAATAACCAAGCGGTCTTCATAGTATTCTTTGAGTAATCCAAGTCCATCTTCCCATGAGTTTTTAAACTCAGGGTTGATTATTCCATCGTATATTTTTATTTCCTTAAAGATTTCTATAGAGTTGCCTTTTTTCTCTATAGCAACGGATAGCAAAAAGTCGTCGTTATCAACTCTGAAAGACTCAGGTTGATAGCTCACTACGTAGCCTTCAGGTATTTTAAACGAAATATGTGTTTCCCGAAGATATTTTTGATTAAAAAACCAGGGTGCTTTCCGATCTTGCTTTACTTCAACCCCTTCTAAATCGTAGGTAGGGTCTATGTCGAGATAGTATTCGTTCCCTAAATCAATAACGCCTTCGGTGGAGGTAAAATCATACGCAAAGGTGATATGATCGTGTGCCTTATCTAGCCCTTCACTCTTACTTAAAGTAAATGAACCGGTATTATTTGGCCTTAAATAACTCTCTAGAGCTTCGGTTCTGTCTTTGGCAAAAGTGTAATTAAAACCAGAAAGGATACTCTTCTTCGGCTCACCGCTAATTGTCTCAGTTACCGAAAAATTATTTGCAAAGATGCTGTCATTAAAACTTACATCGTATGTCCTTAGAATTCGATCAGATTCCAGGTCAGATTTGGGAACATTCGTTAATATATAAGTATCTTTATCCTCGATCATAACCGGTCTGCCTTGTATTCTAAAGGCATATTCTTCTGTTCGCCCATAGGTTTCTGTGGGGTCTATAAATACAAATCGATCGTCTAGCTTTACGGCGGTAATCATATGATTATCCACCACAAGGGAAGGTATTTCATATCCGTAGGGCACTTCATTGCGCGTACCTATCCATGCCAGCCTTGCATCATATCCAAGGGCAATTAAGGTGTTCTTACAAAGGTTTGCCATTCCCTTGCAGTCTCCGTACCTATTATCATACACGTTTTGACATGATTCGGGTTTAAACCCGGCAATTCCTGATTCAAATGCGATATACCGAATGTTATCTCTAATCCAGGAATGCACAGCATCCAGCTGCTCATCACCTTTAGGGATGTCCTTAAACTGGGCTACTAAAGGCTCAATTTTTTCGGCTTTATCCCCGATTTCTTTCGTTAATGAGCTATACCAGGCATAAAGAGCATCCGTGTCTGGCATCAGAGGGGTTGAGTTTGAGCCGTCTGTTATTTGTTTATAAACGAGGATAATGTGTGGTAGATAATGGCGCGAAGAAGGGCTGTAGTGATCATCTTCGAACTTTGGAATATTGTTCCAATTATAGGTATATCTCACACCATCATCTTCTCGCTTTTCGGATTTGGTAATTTCAAACGAATCAAAATTTTGCTCTAACAGTTCGAGTTCAAGCCAGTCAGGTACCAGTATTTCTATCTTGTCATTTAGAGTGGAGGTTCCACCAGAGAAATTGATCGCAGCAAGGAATTTATAATCGCTGAACAACTTGGTGTATTCAAGTTTATAAATTCCCGTTTCAGAGGTATAAACTCTTAAAGGATTTACAAAAAAGTCGTTGTGAAATATTCCATCCGACTCATATTGCTTGGAAAAAGCTTCACTCGAAACGTTTTTAAATCGACTTGTAGACTCAATATACTGATCTGCAGAGAAGTTTCTAATTTGAGAATATGAGTTTGTTGTTTCATAGTAAACAAGCCTCTCATTTGTTCTTAACCGCGCTATTAGCTTAGTAGATTCGAGCTTTCCCGTTATAGGCGATTCATTGCTTGAAGACTTATGAAAAGAATATTGATCGAGTGAGTTGTAGATTACAGATGACTTATCTGGGTACACATCGGTACACTCAGTTTTCACTGCTTCAACATCGTATGTTTGACCGTAAACTTGGATTTGAATCAAGCTGGCAACGAGAATAATTAAACCCCTATACATTTTACCCGAGTTCTGTTAATAATTGAAGTAAAGAATCCAGCTCAGCTGAAAAGAAGTGATTTTTGTATCATACTCAAATTCTCTCTCAATAACATCGCCGTTCTCGACTACATCTGTGGTATAAGTGGTGGTAATGGTTTTTGGCAGTCCTACCTTTAAAGCGACTTCACGTGATTTATTGTTGCGGTTAAAATAGCGCAAACCTAACCTGGTAGCAACAGTTCCTATAGATATTCCATCCGCATCTCCAAAGAGATTATATCTATCGAACTGGTAACCAATTCCAATTCCGATTCCAAAGTTTTTCATCGACTCGTAAGTTGACAGATTTCCGTAGTCGAGTTGAACATAAAGTGGAATACGTAAATTACCAAAGCCACTTACAGTTTGATTGCTCCATGTCATCATCCCGATACTTGGACTTGAAGCTACACTAAGTGCCAAATCAGTATTAAATTCACGTAAATTATATTTCATCTCAGCCGAGAGTGATATAATACTAATTCCCAGATCGGACGATTGATTGAGTTCATCAGCAGATTGTGGAGAAAAGATTGCCATATCAGTATAAATGCTTAGTCCATAACCAATAATAAATTTTTGTCCCAGTGAGTCCTTACTTGAAAAAAGAAACAAGAATAGTGGTAACGCTGTAAGCAACAGTGATTTAGTGATTTTACTCTGCATAGTCTTTGAAGTTAAAAAGAAATTAGTTTTTCATTTTGCGCTGCGATGATAAGTAAAAATGTAAGAATTTACAAAAATTAACAAGTTGTAGACGGTTAGATTTAAGAACAATAATTGGTAGTTATGTCAATTTTGTTGATGAAGTAAGCCTATTAATCCATTGTTACTTCGTGAACCCTCAGTCGTTTAAAGGTCCACACAAGCAAAACTAGGCGGTGTGCTAAAATGCACACCTGGTTTTTTAGATTAAAAAGTGGTTTTCCAGAAGTTCCTGAGATGAATTAATCGGCAGGGTATTACCAGGTCGGGGTTACTTCATGAAGCTTTAATCGTTTAAAGATCCACACAAGCAAAACCAGTCGGTGTGCTAAAATGCACACCTGGTTTTTTAGATCAAAAAGTGGTTTTCCAGAAGTTCATGAGATGAATTAATCGGCAGGGTATTACCAGGTCGGGGTTAATTCGTGAACCCTTAATCGTTTAAAGATCCACACAAGCAAAACCAGTCGGTGTGCTGAAATGCACACCTGGTTTTTTAATCCAATAAGTGCTTTACAAGCAAGCTTGAAGCACTTATCGGATTAAAAAACCCCTAATGCCTCGAGGCATTAGGGGTTTTGCTTGTGACCCGGGAGGGGTTCGAACCCCCAACCATCAGAGCCGAAATCTGATATTCTATCCAGTTGAACTACCGAGCCATTTCTGGCACAAAGGTAAAGCTTTCCAAGAATTATTAAATGTCTTTTCACATATTTACGCTAGTTCTATATCAAAAGCCTTTATTTTGCGTTAAGTTGAAGGAATCAATCGAAGATGAATTATATTAAACCATTTTTATTACTGCTCACGGCTTGTTGCATGTGTTTGATCGCCAGACCACAAAGCGCCATAGGTGTCTGGAAAGACTACCTTAATTATTCCAAAACGATCGATGTAGATATCTTGCACGAAAAAGTTTACACGGCGACCAGAAATGCTATTTTCATTTACAACACAGAAGATAATAGCCTTGAAAGACTCAATAAGGTAAATGGACTTTCTGATGTTGATATCGTTCTTGTAAGCACATATGCACCTACAAATACTGTGTTTATTGGTTATGCCAATGGGAATATGGATATTATTAATGGGTCAAGCATCCGCAATTTTGCTGAAATAAAAAACAGTTCAGTTGTTGGCGATAAAGCTATTAGGCAGATATCCTACAGTGGTAATACTGCATTTATTTCTACCGGAGTTGGTGTTCTTGAATTTGACCTGGAGAGGGTAGAGGTGCGAGATACCTATACCATAATTCCATCCGGTAACCTTTCGGTAAATGAGACTACGGTGTTAAATGACACGCTCTTTGCTGCAACAAACGATGGACTCTACTATGGGTCGTTAGCGACGGACTTAACTATTTTTTCAAATTGGAATCTGGATATATCGACTCCGGATCCTTTTGGTGAGGTGAGAAATTGTACCTCCCAAAACGGGCTGCTATATATTAACTTACCTGGAGCAAGTTTTCCTGCCCTTTATGTACGCCACCAAAATTATTCCTGGCAAGGGATTAATGGTTCAGCTGATATTTCAAAGGTCAAAGCATCGCCTGGAGGCCTTGTTCTCACAACGGGTTATTACTCGGAGCTCAAAAGTTCTGATAACCTGAATCCAGAGGTGTCATTTACCAACTATAATGGTGAGTTTATGCAGGCGGTTTCCATCACTGCTGGTGAAAATGGAGTAATATGGATCGCTGATTCAGAGAGAGGTCTTGTAAAAAGAAACATCAATAATACTTTTGAGTTTATTCATCCCGATGGGCCGGCTACCAATCTCGCATTCGATATTGATTTTAAGTTCGGTCAGCTTTGGGTCGCCAGTGGAGCTACAAACCGTCCGGGAACATGGAATAACACATTTATAATAGGGGGGATTTATGGACTTATTGATGGTTCCTGGACTAACTATACGACCAAAACCAACCCCGAGCTTCTGGATCAATTCTTTCGTGATGCAGTTAAGATTTATGTGGATCCCGATAATGAAAATAGAATTTATGTGGGTTCCTTTTTCAGTGGTTTTATGATTATAGAAAATGGCGAAATAACGGAGTTCTATAGTGACACAAATACCTCTCTTGGTGAGCGTACGGAATTTGTTCGTCCTGACGACTTATCGTGGGTGGGTGTAGCCGGTATCGCTAAAGATCGGGCTGGAAACACTTGGTTTACCAACGCATACGCCAGCGATCCCCTTTCTGTCCTCACACCTTCAGGAAGTTGGAAGAGCTTTGATCTACTTGGCCCCGATGGGCTCTCTACCAACAAGGCATTGCTGGATATTATTATCGATCAGCAAGATCAAAAATGGGCTATTATCAACAAGGGTGGGGTAGTTGTTTTTAGTCATGGTAGCTCGGTAGCCGATGAGTCTGATGATAAGGTAAGACTTATGACTGCACAAATCGGAAACGGTGGGCTACCATCTGATGAGGTGATCTGCCTTACCGAGGACCTGGATGGTGAAATATGGATGGGAACAACAGAAGGAATAGCCGTTTTTTATTCTCCTTTTGATGCCCTGACTGATAATTTTTCTGATGCCAGAAGAATTCTTGTTGAGCAGGATGGTGTATTTCAATATTTGTTAGAAGGCCAGGCCGTTACCGCCATAGCAATTGATGGAGCCAATAGAAAATGGATTGGAACTTTTGGTGCCGGGGTGTTTTTGATGTCTGAAGATGGTACTGAAGAAATACGCCGTTTTACTTCCGAAAATAGTCCGCTAGTGAGCAATATGGTTAACGACATCGTTATTGATCCTAACTCGGGAGAGGTTTTTATCGCTACTCAAGAGGGAATTGTATCCTATATCTCTGATGCCACCGCCGGTCTTACGACAAATGAGTGCACAACCGTTTATCCAAACCCCGTACGTGAAAACTATACCGGTCCAATTGCCATTTCGGGACTTTTGCGCGACAGCGAAATTCGAATTACAGATACCCGCGGAAACCTTATTTTCAAGACAGTTTCAAATGGTGGTAAAGCAATTTGGGACGGAAAAAATACTGATGGAATGCGAGTAGCAACCGGTGTTTATTTTGCTCTTTCCAGTGATTCAGAGGGCAACTCCACTTGCGTAAGTAAGATTCTTGTTATTAAATAATGCTCGCAACTACCGAAGGCATCGTACTAAAGAAAGTATCCTACTCAAGCTCGAGCGTAATAGCCACAATCTATACCCGTAAGTTTGGCCAAACGCCATTTATGGTGCGCGGAATAGGAAAAAAAGGAGGTAAGTCGGCAACCCTTCAACCACTTTCTCAGGTGGATATTACTTGCAACTACCGCGAAAAAAATCAGGTGCAAACTCTGTCCACTATTTCGATACGACCGGGAACAGGATTTTCCGGCCATCCGCTTAAAGCGGCCATCTCCATGTTTCTGGCTGAGGTATTCTACAAATCATTACGTGAAGAATCACCAGATGAAGAGCTTTACGGGTTTTTAGAAAGTTCTCTTAACTACTTTTCCAATGATGATTTTTCACCCAATTTTCACCTGATTCTTCTGGTGAAGCTTACGCGCTTTTTTGGTTTTTTTCCTTCCGGGGAATGGAGCGAGAAAACCAACTGGCTCGATTTGTTGAATGGTACATTTACGGACGATAGAAATAGTTCTCTCCACATGCTTAACCCAGTCCTTGCATCGAAGTTTTACGAAATGTCTGAAGGTGGGTTTGATCAGGAAATTACTGACCTAACAAATGCCGACCGACGAAAATTGCTTCATGCATTGGTGGAGTTTTACCAAATTCACCTTGAAGGAATCGGTGAGATCAAATCCCTTCCTGTTCTAATTGAAATATTTTCTTAATTTCTACTTAAACGTAGTACTTTAGGCCTTTAAAATCTCACTAACCACGCACCTCTAACCAAAAACTGATGAAACTTTACTTCAAATTAGAATCATTTGGGCGATACTTTTTATTATGCCTGCTTATTACCTCATGCGAAATGAACAATACACCAGAAACAATGCAATCAGATTACCCCACGGCAAAGAAAAATCCAGTTTCCTTTAATGAACATGGCATCGAGCGTAAAGACAATTATTATTGGCTTCGTGAACGAGAGAATCCTGAGGTCATAGCCTACCTGAATTCTGAAAATGCTTATGCTGAAAAGAAGCTAATCGATGTTAGCGCATTCCGCGACAGCCTATTTGAAGAAATTAAAGGACGGATTGCCCAAACTGACGTTTCTGTTCCGTACCAAAGAAATAGTTATATGTACTATACGCGTTACGAAGAGGGAAACGAACATCCGTTTTATTGCCGCAAGCCGCTTGGTTCGGAAGAAGAAGAGGTAATGCTCGACGTGAACAAGCTCGCAACGGAATATGCCTATTACCAAGTAGGAAGCACAGATGTAAGCCCTAATAATGAGATTTTAGCCTTTGGCGAAGATACCCTAAGCAGACGTATTTATACTGTTCGTTTTAAGAATTTGGTATCGGGAGAGAATCTGGAAGATCGGCTGGAAGGCACAACCGGAAACGTTGCCTGGGCAAAAGATAGTAAAACGGTGTTTTACACTCGGCAAGATCCAAACACATTAAGGTCTTATCAAGTTTTCAGGCATAAGCTGGGTACTGCGCAAACCGATGATGAATTGGTATTTGAAGAAAACGACGACACTTTTTACTCTTATGCTTACTCATCTAAATCAGGAGATTACATTTTAATAGCATCATCGAGCACGCTTACCACAGAGTACAGTTTTATCGATGCAAATAAGCCCAATGAAAAGGCAAAAATTGTGCATCCGCGAGAACGCGGACTTGAATACCGCGTGTACCAGTTGGGCGACAATTTTTACATTCACAATAATGGAGATGGTGCCAAAAACTTTAAGGTTTCTAAGGTCGGTATTGCCAATCCCGGAAAGAGCAACTGGAAAGAAGTTATTCCCCACCGTGACGATGTTTTTATTGATGGACTCGAGTTTTTTAATGAATTCTTGGTTCTTGAGGAGCGTAGCGGTGGATTGACCAAATTGAGGGTAATGCCATGGAATAATCCAGAAGGTGATCATTATATCTCATTCAAAGATCCAACTTACATGGCTTACATTTCCACAAATGAAGAGACTGATTCTAAAGTTCTTCGATATGGATATACCTCGTTAACAACGCCAAACTCCATATTTGACTACAATATGGAAACTCGTGAATCAAAGCTAATGAAGCAGCAGGAAGTAATTGGAGATTTTGATCCTGCAAATTACGCTTCTGAACGCCTCTTTGCAGAATCGCGTGATGGTACATCAATACCGATTTCTATCGTTTACCGAAAGGGCTTTGCCAAAGATGGCGCACAACCTCTTTTGCTATACGGCTATGGCTCTTATGGAAATTCAATTGATGCCTATTTCAGCTCTCAGCGTTTGAGCTTGCTAGACAGGGGATTTGCTTTTGCAATTGCTCATATTCGTGGTGGCCAGGAAATGGGACGTAACTGGTATGAAGACGGTAAGCTCTTAAACAAGAAGAACACATTTTACGACTTTATAGATTGTGGTAAGTATCTTATTGACAAGAACTACACATCAGCAAAGCATTTGTATGCAATGGGCGGAAGTGCCGGCGGACTGCTTATGGGTGCTGTTGTAAATATGGAGCCAAAAATGTGGAATGGAATTGTTGCTCAGGTTCCTTTCGTTGATGTAATCAATACAATGCTTGACGAAACGATTCCACTTACCACAGGAGAGTATGACGAATGGGGTAACCCCAATGATGAAGAATATTTCAACTATATATTGAGCTATTCTCCCTATGATAATGTTGAGGCACAGGACTATCCTTCAATGCTCGTTACAACTGGCTTGCATGATTCTCAGGTGCAGTATTGGGAACCGGCAAAATGGGTAGCTAAGCTACGTGAGTTAAAAACAGATACCAACGAAGTGTTTTTGGTTACCAATATGGATGCCGGTCACGGAGGTTCTTCCGGGCGATT
Source organism: uncultured Cryomorphaceae bacterium (assembly GCA_963748925.1). Taxonomy (GTDB): domain Bacteria; phylum Bacteroidota; class Bacteroidia; order Flavobacteriales_D; family Cryomorphaceae; genus Cryomorpha. The sequence goes on from CAVVKG010000009.1 coordinate 231,693, forward strand.
TGAACGATTTAAGGAAGTGGCACTCGAGTATGCTTTTTTGCTGCGGATCGAAGGGAAGAAGGAGTAGGGTAAGTTTTCTTACGCGATCTGTCCCTTATGGCCATATTATAGGTAAAATCGAAACGGAGAGCTTTAATTCTTTACCAGCTTTTTAATTGATATCCCTTCCTCAAAATAGAGTTTTAAAACATAAGTGCCTTTTGGATAAGGCGCTAAATCAATTCTATCTCTTGGTTTTAACTCTGTAGCAAGCTTTACACCCAAAGGTGAATATATTTCCATTTTAGAAATAGGTGTATAACTATCTTTTTGTATAAAAGCCACATCCCGTGTTGGATTTGGATACAAGTTCACGGAAACTTTATTGTATTCATCTAGCCCAACTGGAGTTACATTTACAATATATGTAGGCCCGCCAGCAGTTGCAGTGCACCCTTTAGAGTCGGTAACAGTTGCAGTATATGCGGTTGTACTGTCTGGACTTGCCCAAAAACCGCTATAAAGAGTGGTATCACTTAATCCATAAGATGGATTCCAATCGTAATATGTTGTACCATAGCCAGCCCCGATATTAGGTGTTTGGTTGAGGTAAACAGAATCACCTTGATTGATATAGTAATCGTACCACGTCAGATGAATTCCAAAGTGTGTTGTGGTAAGGATTATGGTATCTGTACTTTGACAGCCCAAAGAGTCAGTAATTGTCAAAAAGAATGCTAAAGAATCACTCACTCCATTATAGAGTAATATAGGGTTGGCGGTGGTAGTATCACTTAATACGGTTGAAGCATATAAGAAAGGAATTACATTCGAATCAAATGCAATTGGCTCTATACTCCATTCGTAAGTATATGGAGGCATACCGCCAGAAGCACTAGGGCCTCCTCCCAATTGAACAGTAGTCTCAGGTGAACATCTATGGATATCTCCACCCGCATCCGCAATGCATTGCGCATTTAAAAAAGGAGTGGAACCAACTAGAAACAGGAATAAAATAACGGTTTTCATAGCATTCAAATTAGCACTTTCAGAGTGTGAAATTGCATGTGATGACTATAAACATATATAATTTTCAGTAAAAGACCTCCTAGGCAGAATCCTAAATGCCTTTTAGAAAACACGAAGTAAAGGTGAAAATAATGCTTAAGATTCGGTAACGATAGGCTCTATACCAAGAATATCCTCAATTTCAAGTTTTAGAAGCTTTTCATAGCTGTTAAGACCTGAAATTTGCTCTGACATTAATTTCTTATGCTCGATATAGCTCGCGAAGTAAATAGCCTTATCTGTCTCGGGAAGGTCTTTCCACAATACACCAAAAACCTCTTTTCCAGACCGCAATTTAATCTTGCAGTGATGGTGAAAAAACGATTGTAGCTCAGTATAATTCATAGCTCTTTAATGGCAGTTAAAGGTGCGACATATCAACATCAATTCCCACATAAAGTTGAAGGAATTATTCACAATTTAATTTTTTGGCTTATTTCTGAGCTGAGTCAGTTACCTCTATAGATCTGAGAATAGACTCTATTTCTCTGATATATTCACGTTTGTCAAACTTTGGAGCGAAGACAAATCCCGAAACTGAAATAATGCTTCTATCATCCCGGGATGTGGTAGTGAGGCTCATAAAAGGGCCTCCCATAAAATAGTTTTCTGTTTTCCACAATCCTCTAGTAAGGAGGGAGTACTTACCGTTTAAGTCTATTACTTCTGTTGATGGAGGGTAGCGATACTCAGTTGTCATATAGGTTCCTGGTTTAGGGCCTGGAACGTACATTTTGAGAATTGAATCGCGCACGGCGAGCGCATTGGCTTCAGTAAGTGCCGAGTCTGATGAGTAAGGATAGGTGAAAATGAAGAGTCCCTGAGTGATATCGTGAGGGGTGTTTCCCATGTATTTAACGCGTTCGCGACGCAGCCACATAAAGTTACCGGTGTCTTTTGCCACCTTAAAATCATCTGGCAAATACAATGATATACCATAGTTTTTCTCAACTATGTTTTCCAGGTCATCATTACCAAACTTTTTATAATTGGATTGTATACGGTTTATTTCCTTGCTGTTTATGAGAGCTTCAATCTTCGGGAAGTCTGTTTTCAGGAGTTTGTAGAATTCCTCTTCGTCTGTGGCATAAACCTTAAACACCAATTGATCATCACTCCATTTATCCCTTTCATAAGCCACTTTGTTTCTGCCTTCTGCATCGAGTCCAATCGTAATTTCTATAATATTTCGGTGAACGTTCAACATTTTGCTCATTTGAGCGGATGTGAATTGCAAGAGCGAAAAAGAAGGCTCACCTTGCGGAAGTTGCGGATAATATTGCTGCAGCTCAGCTCTTAGGCTGTCACCAATGGCGCCTTCCCACTGCTTTTCAGGCATTACAATCAGTACTTCGCCGGGTTCACCTGAGTGGCGGGGTAACTTTCGTGTGCCATTCTGATCTGAGCAATTTGTAAACACAATAAGAGCGAGGAGCAGAATACTTACGACCCCTATAGAGTGCGCATGTAGCAGACGAATTTTTGAAATCATTATGAAGCCGGAATTTTAATTTTTTGACCTAATTTTAGGCGGTTATAATTAATATTTGAGTTGGCTGCCTTGATGTCGTTTACCGAAATCCCGGGGTACATTTTGGCAATATCCCAAAGTGTATCTCCAGATTGAACGGTATGATACTTCTGATCAACCAAATTCTTTCCATCAGATTTCGTGCCACTTGCAGTTGGCTGAGATTTTTTCTCGGTAGCCGATGCAGACTTTTGAGCTGTAACCGGAGCTTTTTCGTCTTCATCAACCTTTGTTTTTATGGTTTTTCTAATTTCCAGCTTTTGACCCGGGTAAATTTTGTTTCCACGAATGTTATTCCAGGCTCGGAGTTCTGTAATTCCAACACCATTGCGTTGGGCGATAAGACCCAGCACATCGCCGCTGCGCACGGTATAGGTTGATACTACATCCCGTTCTACAATTCCATCTACAGCTTGCGGAATTTCCATATTGTACTCATATAGGCTATCTTCATTGGCTAGGAACATTCCAATAGCAGTTGTAGGAAGGTAGAGAGATCGGCATCGTGCACTTTCGGGAATCAGGTTACGCTTTAGGCTGGGGTTCAATAACTCCAGCTGCGCAGTCGAGACTCCGGTAAAGTGAGAGATTTGATCGAAAGTTGTTTTATTGCATACGTTGATCGTGTCAACCTCAGCATATAGAAATTCAGGTGCAGCAGCATAAATGTTATGCTCGGCGGCATAGTTCATCACGTAATTAACCGCAATAAACGCCGGTACATAGCTTCGTGTTTCACGCGGCAGGTAATCTCTGATCTCCCAATAATCACGCTTCCCGCCTGATCGTCTAATCGCTTTATTTACATTTCCGGGTCCGGAATTATAGGCGGCAAGAACCATGTTCCAGTCCCCGTATATTCCATACAGATAGCGCATATAGCGGCAAGCAGCAATGGTACTTTTGTAAGGGTCGCTGCGATCATCTACATAAGAGTCAACTTCAAGCCCATACATCCGGCCTGTGTTGTACATAAACTGCCAAAGACCTGATGCTCCCACCCGAGAACGGGCTGTAGCATTGAGTGCAGATTCAACAACGGCCAGGTGCTTAAGCTCCAGCGGAATATCAAATTGATCTAGCTTCTCTTCAAACATAGGGTAATAGAGCTCGGAGAGACCCATTATACGCGAAGTAAGATCGCGTTTGCGATCGACATAAAGCGAAATAAAACCTTTTACATAACGGTTGAAATCCAGGTTGAGCGGAGTAGCCTTATTAAGGTTCTCTAATCGAGCCATAATTAGCGAATCGCTGTACTCTGGAATAAAACCACAGGGATAATTATATACGTTTTGACATACCGTATCGCCACTAAAATTCTGCCAGTGAAGGCGCTCATCTGCCCACAAACTATCCATTGCAACTAAAACCGGATCGTCGGGTAAAATCTCAGCCACGGCTGTATCGCCGACGGCAGTTAGAGTAGAATCGGTAAAAGTCATACTATTCGCGGTATTTGCCGAAAAGGCAAGTAAACCAAGAACTACCGAAAGATTTTTTATGCGTAGGGCGATGGGCATTTCTAAATTGTTTAAGGGTTGCTTGCCTATACGTATTCCGATCAGGAAAGTTTGACAAATGAGCCTAAAAATACAAAGAAAAACGAAGAGATTTCCTTATCCTTTTAACGCCTCGATGTTCATTAAGTTGTGTGAGAACTCCAAAAGCAACTTTTCATTAAATGCGGCGCTCATAAACTGGGCTCCAAATGGGAGGTTAGAAGAAGTGTGCTTGAAAAGCGGCAAGGAGATGGCTGGCATTCCTGCCAGATTCGCGTGAACAGTAAAGATATCCTCAAGATACATCTTAATTGGATCGTCCAAATTTTCACCGAATTTGAAGGCGGTTGCCGGTGTAGTAGGGGAGAGAAGTAGGTCGTAATTCTGAAAAAGGGATTCGGTTTTTTCCTTGATTAAGCGACGCACCTTTTGAGCCTTAGCGTAATAAGCGTCATAGTATCCGGCGCTGAGTACAAATGAGCCCAGCATAATTCTTCGCTTTACTTCTTTTCCAAAGCCTTCAGTACGACTTTTTATATAGGTCGACTCTATATCGGTAGCTTCCGGGCTTCTATAGCCGTAGTGAATCCCATCATACCGTGATAAATTTGAAGAGGCTTCGGCCGTAGTAAGAACGTAATAAGTAGGTACGAGGTAATCCAGTTCTTCCAGCTGCACGCGTTCAACTGTATGGCCTTTTGATTTTAAATCTTCAATCAGACCGAGATGCGCGTCTTTGACTTCTTTGTCGAGCGACTTACTGTCAAGGCATTCCTGAATATAGCCAATTCTGAGAGGCTTTTCCCCACCCGAAAAATTGTTATATGCCTCTGTTTTCAGTGAGCTGCTCGTCATGTCCATCTTGTCCTTTCCGGCCATTACTTCCAGCACGAGCGCTGAATCTGAAACACTATGTGAAAGGGGACCGATTTGATCAAATGACGATGCAAAGGCAATAAGGCCATGTCGGCTAATGCGTCCGTAAGTTGGCTTTAAGCCAACGACTCCACAAAACGAGGCTGGCTGACGGATAGATCCTCCAGTATCGCTACCAAGCGCAACCAGGCAGCAATTTGCCGCCACTGCAGCAGCAGATCCTCCCGATGAACCACCGGGAACATACTCTTTATTCAACGGGTTTTTGACCGGGTTAAAAGCCGAATTTTCGTTCGACCCACCCATAGCGAACTCATCGCAATTTACGCGTCCAATTATCAAAGCGTCCTCGGCTAGAAGGCGCTCTACAGCGGTGGAACTGTAAAGGGATTCAAAACCTTCAAGAATTTTTGAAGCAGCACTAATCTTGTGGCCTTTATAGCAAATATTGTCTTTAATGGCCACCACCATACCAGCAAGTCTCCCGGAGGTTCCTGCGTTAATTTTAGCTTGAATAGACTTTGCCTCGGCAATTGCTTCATCACTAAAAACCTCTAAAAAGATGTTTAGATCCTGGGTTTCTTCTATTCGCTGCAAATATTGATTTACCAAGGTTGGCAAATCAATAATTTCGGAAGATAAATCTTTTTGTATGGTCTCTAAGGAGCGATAAAACTTCACGGGAAAAAATCACTTTTCTTCTTTCGAAGTGTTACTCTTGCTGGAATCTTCATTAGTAGCATCCTTAAATTCTTTCATACCCTTCCCAAGTCCGCGCATCATTTCCGGAATTTTCTTACCACCAAAAAGCAATAGAACAACTACCGCAATAAGGACAACCTGGGGCCATCCAATCATTCCTAATATTATTGAAAGCATCATAGCTTTAATTTTTTACAAAAGTACAAAAAAAGGATGGTGTGCAAGGTTATTGAATATAAATCAAAAATGTGGGTTTTTGCCTGGTGTAGAAACCAGCGTAATTGGCATAAACGGCGAAGTATCGGATGTTTTGCAATTAGCTTTAAACAGATGTGGGCTTTAATCCAATCCGCAGGGTTCCTATTGCTTATAAATCCACAAGGCCGGATCTTGTTTGGTTGTGCCCGACTGATCTACTTTCCATATTTCAAGGTGAGCCTCTGTTTTTCCTGAACTTTCATCACTTAAAACAGTTCCTATAGACTGCTTGTTTTCCACTTTTTGACCTTTTGAAACATAGACATCTTTGAGGTTGGAGTAAACGCTGCGATATCCACCGTGGTTGATAATTATATTCTGACCGGCCCCTGGAATGCTGAATACTGCAGATACCGTTCCTTCGAAAACTGCCCGCACAGAGGCATTGGTATTGGTGGCTATGTTAATACCGTTATTCGGGACAGTGATTCCGGCTAGAACAGGATGTGGGTTATTTCCGAAACGTGAAGTAACTACGCCACGCTCCACAGGCCATGGAAGTTTTCCTTTATTTTTCTCAAAACTAGCAGACAGGGCTGCTGCTTCGGGGGTAAGTGCAAAAACACCGGCATTGTCTTTTTTGGAAGCCCGAATTTCAGCTTCGATGATCCGCTGAATTTCCTTGTTGAGCTCCTCGCGCTGTTTTTCCTGCTTTTTCAGCTTTTTAATCAATGATTTCTCTTCTTGCTGAAGGTTTGAAACGGTGCTTTTCTGCTCAGCAAGATCGCTGGTGAGATCTTTTTTAGTCGATTCTTCTGTAGAAATAAGCTGATCCTTTTCCGCTATCACATCCAGAAGCCCTGCGTTTAATGTGTTGAGCTCGTCCTGGGTTGCTACAATTTCTTCTGCCTGATTCTGCCGGTAGCGTGTGTATTGCTGCAAATAGCGTATGCGTCTTACTGCCTGAAAAAAATCTGCTGAAGCAAAAATATACATTAGCCTGTCCTCGTCGCGCTTCGTTCTTTGTGCAAAGCGTACCATTTCGGCATAGTTTTCTTTCAATGTAGTGAGATCACTTTCCAGTCCCTCAATTTTTTCGCGGTTAGCAGCAATGCGGCGATTGTAAAGCGATATTTCTCCCCGAAGGCTACGAATAAGGTCTTCGCGCAAGTTGATTTTCTTGTTTAGCAAAGATAATTCACCTTCTACTTTATCGCGGTTGTTTCTGGTTTCCTGAAGAAGCTTATTTGTAAGCGATATTTCTTGTGAAATGCGGTCACGTTCTTTCTGAAGCTCCTCTTTATCTTTATCCTGAGCAATTGCGGAAAGTGATAAGAAAATGAGAGTTAATAGCAAAAAGGTGCTCCTAACGTATTGGCTCATAACTTCCTGGTATTTTGAAAGGATAGCTTTGCGACTCATTTACTTTTATTCTTGAATGCTCTATTTCAATAATTGAAGTGTCCGTATTGGTAGTAACCCTGATATCAATATTAAGTGGTAAAGGAGTACCATTATGTGTTTCAAAGTTGCTGTACGAGATCTCTACCGATCTCCCGTATTGCAAGTCGTCAATATTAACACGAGAAATTCGAAAATCACTTGCCCGTATGTAATATCTTTTCACAATCAAATCTTCATCACTCAGTTTTTCGGTTGCTTTTTCAAATTTTTTCTGCTTCACGATATCGCCATAAATAGAATCTTTCTTATTCGGTTTTATCGCAATATCAACCGCTTTTTTGAGTTTGCGCTTCACTTTCGTTTGAAGGACATAGAACAGATCGTCAACAATCGTTGTATATTTTTCGTCGGGCTCTATTTCAACCGGGTTTCCGACCAACAGGTTTTCTAAAAACTCAAATTTAGTAGCGTACTGCAGCAGGGTATCTATAGAACTGTACCCTCCGGTAAAGTATTGGTTCTTTATTTTGTTGATGTACATAAGCGAATCGGGTTCAATTAATACCCTTACAGCTTCAATTCCCAGCGCCGGCGTAATGCTCATCCATATCACGCTGTCTTTTTCCATCCGCATATTTACTTTAAAAGAGCCCTTCTGATCTGGGGTAGAGGAGTAAACAGAGAGCTTGCTGCTCATGCTTTCATACTGAAAGGAATTGTAGTCCACCAATTCTAAAAGTGCGTTTTCGCTAAGCGGAAACAAAGGACTTTTTTCCACTGCACGACGGGTTTTACAACCCGTTATGAGGAGCGTGCTTATCAGAGCAATTAGAATTAAGCGCGTAGTACCAATCATCTATTCTGCCGCTTGAAATTGTTCGATTTTGGGATCGAGATCCTTCGTCTCGCCACCAGCCTCTCGTGCCTGTTCCCATGCTTTTACTGCATCTTTGGTGCGGTTAACTTTTAATAGGATATCGCCATAGTGCTCTAGAACAGTTGGGTCTGTGCTGCCGCCATTTTTTAGCGATTCTTCAACCCAAAAAAGAGCATTTTGATAATTTTCGCGTGTATAGAGCACCCATGCATAGGTATCCTGAAAACTGGCCACATCGGGATTCAGGTCATTAGCCTTACGAGCCATGTTCTCAGCTTTTTCCAAATTTGTTTTCCGCAAAGAGAGGTAGTAAGCGTAGTTGTTTAGGACAACTGCGTTTGAAGGGTCGTATTTAAGTGCCATGTCATAGGCCTGATCTGAACTTTCATGCTCGTTTTGTTCGTGATAACCATCCCCGAGCGATGAGTAAAACTGTCCCAGCAGCTTATTGTTGTCAACTACTAAATTTTTACCCGTTGTTAGTACTTCTATTGCTGTATCAGAATCTTTAAGCTGTAGCGAAGCAATTCCATTAAAAAGATAAAAAACAGGCTGCTGTGGAAACAGCTCTAAAGCCGATTCACTTTCACTTTTCAATGATTCAAAATCGTTTAACTGGGAGTCAATCGTAAGAATTTGCTGCCAGATTGGTGGCCTGTTTGGGTCAAGGGTCACAGCTCGTCTGAATTTTACACGAGCCGAATCAAGCTGATTTAAATTGTAGTAAATGTCTCCTTGCACAGCGAAAGATTTTGCCTCATTTGGATGGGCGGTTTCCATTTCACGCATAAGGCTCAAAATAAAATTGCGGTTCTTATTAAAATCCGGTGCTGATAAATATGTCAGCAGGATATTAACCTTTACATCTATCGAGAGCTCCGATGATCGGAATGCACGTTGTAAATACTCATTTGCTAGGGCATCATTGCCGTTTGTTTTTTCAATGTCGTGAAGTGATAATAAAACAAGACCGTTATCGGGTTGCATTTCAAGCATTTGTTCGTAAAGCTCTCTGGCTTCCTCTTCTCTTCCCAGTTGCTGGAATATTTCGGCCTTCATTCCATACAGGCGCAGTTCTTCGGGATTATTTTCAATAAGTTTGTCTATTTCAGTCAGGGCTGAGGTAAAGTCGCCTTTATCAATGTATATCATTTGAAGCTGCAGCGAAAGCTCTTCCGAAGTTCCTATACGTTTTTCGAGACCTTTATAAAGCTCGAGTGCTTCTTCGTATTTTCCCTGTGCTGAAAGTAAGCTCCCCAGGTTAAAGTAATAGCCATACTCGTTGGGATGGTCGCGAATAATACTCTTGAAAACCTCAATGCTCTCTTCTATCTTACCTGTTTCTGAATAGAGTTGGCCGAGAAATTGGGCATACCAGATATTGTCGCTCTCAATTTCGTAAGCCTCTCTTGCATAGCCGAGCGCAGCTGGAAAATTGCCATCTTCGGCATAAATGCGAGCTATTTCGTAGCGAGAGGCAGCACTTTCGGGATCTATTTGAAGCGATTCCTGAAATAGCTTGATGGCTTCACTAAAATTGCCGAGGATTTTAGCCTTATTGGCATCCATAAACAGGGTAGTGAACTCCCGCAATTCTCTGGATGTAAGTTCTTTTTCTGCCCCCTGTTTTTGCGTAGAAGCAGTTGCGGCTTTCTCGGTCTTACAGGAAGCTAAAACTGCAAATCCTCCGATGAGGGCAATGGCGATATATCGGCTCCAGAAATTTCTCATCCAATGATGTTGTAATCGCCTACACTTAGCACTTGAGGCTTATTTTCTATTTTTGCGAAATTTCCAACCATGGAATTCTCGAGCACGAAGTTAACCACTTTCGAATTTTGTTGCACAATGGAACGCTTGATGCGTGAAGCATCTACTGAAGTGTTAGCTCCAATAGAGACATAAGGACCCACAACCGAATCGGTGATTTCTACATTATCACCTATAAAGCATGGATCTATTACAATACTGTTTTTAAGGGATGCCGATTTCGATACTTCCGATTTTGGATACTTCCAGTGAAGAATGCGTTCGTTGGTTTCTATCGTTGCCAGCGGGTTTCCGCAATCCATCCATTCATCTACTTTGCCGGGACCAAACTTTTGGCCTTTTTCAGTAAGGCGACGTAAGGCATCCGGAAGCTGGAATTCTCCACCTTTTTTAATATCGTTATCAATCAGGTATTTGATTTCGTTGGCTAAATCTTCTCCTTTCTTGAAATAGTAAATTCCAATCATTGCGAGATCACTCACAAAGGTCTCCGGCTTCTCTACAAAATCGGTGATTACGCCATCACTATCTAGTTTTACTACGCCGAAAGCCGAAGGATCATCAATTTGTTTTACCCAAAGAACGCCGTCTTTGGTATCGTCTAGCTTAAAATCGGCGCGAAAAAGAGTATCGGCGAAAGCCACAATAGTTTTGCCCTGAAGAGCCTCTTTTGCACACCATATGGCGTGAGCAGTTCCGAGCGCTTCATCCTGATAGGCTATTTTTCCTTTTGCTCCAAGCGATTTGGCCACCTCCAGAAGGTGATCTTCAACCTCTTTGCCAAATCGGCCTGTTACAAACACAATTTGGTCAAGTTTGTCGGGCACGAGGGCAGCAATATCTTCTACGAGGTGCTGAACAATGGGTTTTCCTGCCACAGGTATAAGCGGCTTGGGAATGGTGAGCGTATGTGGGCGCAGGCGCTTACCCATGCCTGCCATTGGAATAATAATATTCATGTTTTATTTTGACGTTTTTCCGGTGCTACCAAATCCTCCTTCACCACGTGCAGTGTCAGAAAGACTCTCCACTTCGGTAAAACTTACCGATTCGTATTTGGCAATAACCATTTGGGCAATTCTTTCACCGTCGTGAATAACAGCCGCTTTATCCGACAAATTTACCAATAATACCTTGACTTCTCCGCGATAATCGGCATCGATGGTACCGGGGGCATTCAAAACCGTAAGACCTTCCTTGTAAGCCAGCCCGCTTCTGGGTCGTATCTGTGCCTCGGTACCTGCGGGAAGAGCAATGTATAAACCAGTTGGTACAAGCTTGCGCTCAAGGGGTTTGAGGTTTATTTCTTCGCTGAGATCGGCGTGTAAATCTACACCTGCGCTAAGCTGGGTGGCATAGGCGGGAAGCGGATGTTTAGATTTGTTAATTATTTCTACGTTAGCCATTTAAAGTTCTTTTAATTAAGTTTTTTTCCTTTTTGTAAACGGTCACTGCATAAATTATTACTGCCGCTGAGGCGGAAATATACTTCATAAAACCATCAAAATTAAAGAAGTAATGCACCATATAAAGTCCGGCAGCGAAGAATACGTAAAATCCTATTTCTTTCAAATTGTATTGTACTGGGTATTTCTTATTTCCGAGGTAGTAGGAAAGGGCGAGCATTGCGATGTAGGCGCCCAGAGTGGCCCATGCCGATCCATAAAAACCAATTTTCGGCACAAGCAAATAGTTCATTGCAACGGTTACTGCGGCTCCTACTAAAGCTATCAACATTCCATATGCTGTTTTGTCATTTAACTTATACCAAAATGAGAGATTAAAGACAGCACCGAAGCATAGATAAGCGAGAAGCAAAATAGGAATTACGTCCATTCCCGATCTAAAATTTTCGCCGATAAGGCGCACCGCAATATCAAGAAAACAAAGGAGGGTAAGCGTAATAAATGAGGCTACAATGAAATAATACTTCATAATATCACTCTGTGTTTTATCACGGTCTTTCTGCTCGGCTAGCGAAAATATGAATGGCTCTGCGGCAAATCTATATGCCTGTATTCCAATGCTAAGTAGCATAGCAACCTTATAGCAGGCGCCATAAATCCCCAACTGTTCTCTGGCGATGTCATCGGGAAGACCTGATAACCTGATAAAGAAAAGCCTGTCGAAAGTTTCATTGATAATTCCAGCAAGTCCGAGGAGAAGGAGCGGCAAAGCGTAGGGAAGCAGCTTGCGTATAACCTGCATATGGAATCCGTGGAAAATTCCTCCCATCCAGGGTGTTAATAGCAGAAACTTCACAGAACTGCTTACGAGGTTGGCAACGAAAATATAACCTATACCAAATTCAGGATTATAAAAGGAAACGATGAATTCATGGGCGAATGCTTCGGGATTAGTAAATGCGAAAGGGCAGTATAAAATCAGGAATAGGTTGAGGCCAATATTTACGGCGATACTAAAGAGGTTTACACCTGCAAAAATGATGGGTTTATTGCGCAGCCTTAGCCTCGCCAGTGGAATAGTAACCATGGCATCCAGGGCCACGATCCATGTAAAATAGGCTATGTATTCAGGGTGATCGGTATACCCCAGAAAAGAGGCGATACCTCCCAGATTAAGCGTAATAATGGCAATAAATAAGGTTGCGGTGGTAATGATGGCGATAAGAGCCGTACTAAAAATACGGTTTCTTTCTTCTTCCGTTTTAGCCTTGGAGCCAAACCGGAAAAAAGCTGTTTCCATTCCATAGGTCAGGAACACGATAAGGAATGCTACGAGGGCATAGAGTTCGGTGACCACGCCGTACTCACTTTGGGTGAAAACATTCGTGTACAAGGGTGTTAGCAGGAATGTCACCAACCTTCCAATAATGCTACTTACGCCGTAAATTGCAGTTTGCCCGGCAAGCTTTCGCAATGCACTCATTGGCAAATGATCACTTTAGTTTCCACTAAAATTTGGTTTTCGCTTTTCGAGAAATGCCGTAGTTCCTTCTTTAAAATCGTCTGATCCAAAGCAGCTTCCAAAGGCATCAATTTCGACCGAGTATCCATCTACATTTTCGGTATACTGGGCATTTACAGATCTAATTGCCGCCTTAATTGCTACAGGAGAATTGCGGCTTATTTTCGTTGCAATTTCAATACATTTTGCCATCAACTCGGTTTGGGTAACTACATGATTCATCAGGCCCATTCGGTGTGCCTCATCTGCATTAATCATTTGAGCTGTTGTGATCATTTCGAGAGCGCGGCCTTTACCAATAAATTGCGCGAGCCTTTGCGTGCCTCCATATCCGGGAATTACTCCGAGTGATACTTCGGGCAAACCTACGCGGGCGTTATCAGAGGCTACACGAATATGGCAGCTCATGGCTAGTTCGAGCCCGCCACCAAGGGCAAAACCGTTAACGGCAGCAATAACCGGTGTGCCCATTTTTTCAACAGCATTAAAAAGTATTTTGTGACCTTCAGCGCTTAGCTTCTGACCTTCCTCGTTGCTGAAATGAGCGAATTCACTGATGTCCGCACCGGCAACGAATGCTTTTTCACCAGCTCCTGTAAGAATTACTGCTCTTATTTCTTTGTCTTTTTCGGCTTGAGAAAGGGCTTCTGAAAGTTCTTTTATAACTGCCCGGTTAAGTGCATTTAGCTTTTCTGGACGATTTATGGTAATGGTGCGAATGGCGCCGTCGGAGGAAATTATCAGATTTTCGAAATTCATTTGCTCGAGTTTGAGACAAATGTAGTGGTCTTGGGGTGATTTTTGGGTATTTAGAGGAAATTTGGGTTTTGGAATCGAAAAGATGACCGAACGGTTTCATTATTTTATGGCCGTTTCTAGTAAATCCAAATATATGTCTGAAGGTGACATTGAATGTAATGTGAAGTTTATGAATGTGTGTAATAGTTTAGACTACCAAAACCTCAGAAGTCATATCCGGCATTTACTGTTATCGATGTCTTTCGCTCTACCATCTCTTAGCATTTTCATGAAAAGAACTAATGTTTATCTCGCTCGTTGAGTCTTCTGAAGCGGCATACGTCAGCACATCGTCTAATAAACTTTTTAGTTTAATGGCTGACAAAGAAATGAGTCTACTTAATTTTTTTGATAATTCTGGCGAAATAGAATCAGGGTCGCATAGTGCTTCTGATAGTCCGATAATGTTATTTAATGGCGACTTCAAATCATAAGATATGAGGTGGCCAATTTCAGTTAAAGTAAATTTTGCCTCCTTAAGCTTCTCCTTTCGAATTTCCACTTCCAGTTTGTTCTTTCTGAGCTCAAAGCTTTTACTCACCTGATATGAAAGCGTTTTCAGAGCTTTTTTCTGAAATTCACTCAGCTTATTGGGTTTGTTATCGATTACGCATAGGGTGCCTAACGCATGACCTTCGGAGGTTACCAGAGGAATACCAGCGTAAAAAGCAACGTGAGGCTCTTTTACTACCAGTGGATTGTCGTGAAATCGGTAGTCCAGGAGTGAATTACGTACTTCAAAAATTTGTTTGGGAGAGTTAATTGCGTGAGCACAAAAGGCAACATCTCTTGGAGTTTCTTTTACATTTAGACCATATGCCGATTTAAACCACTGCCTGTCCAGGTCTATTAGAGAAATAAGCGATATGGGAACATCACAAATATGTGAAGCTAGTTCTGTAATCTCATCGTATTCTTTTTCGGGAAGGGTATCCAGAATTTCTAAAGATAAGAGTTCTTTCAGGCGGGTACTTTCATTGGAAGGATGCGAAGGATCAACCATAATTTAACTTTTATAAATACCTACGAGGGAAGATTGTCAACTGTTCGTTATTGCGTCGAGTTTTTCAATGCCCTAAACCTGCGTAAAAGGCTATTCCGTCTAATTTTTAGAAATCAGCAGTACCATAGACTACGTTTTAGAAGGCTAGAGCGAAGTATTTGAATTAAAAACACTATAATTTTCATTTAAATTCATAAAAGATCTGGTATAGGTTCTTTTGGAGAGAAAAAGTCCGCGTTATGTTTTAAACTGAGTTTTTGATAGACGTCAAAACCGCTTCTATCTCTTTCTTTCAGGTTTGCTCTAAATATTACCACCTTAAATAGCAATATTCGGAAAGTCAGATTGGTATTTTATAGCTTTCTTAAAGATTTTGTGGGCCAAATGTGGGGAAAAGCTTCATCACGTGCGAAAGACCTCAACAGACTGCGAAGCGCATTAGCTGGGTATATAGCCGATTTTCAGATCTCGCATGAAATTTGCACTTAATAAGGAGATAGCTATCTAGAGTGATAAACCTAAACTTAAAAAAATGAGCAATCTCCTCTCTAAAAATAAATTCAAAATAATTACAGCAATAGCTGCACTTGGTGCTGCAAAGCTTGCTAAAGTTCTGGTCGATAAACAGTATGAAAGATCGACGGGTGATGCACCTCCAAAGAATCCGGAAAATGAAAACCACAAATTGCTGAACGTTTTAATTTATACTTCAGCTACAGCGGTTGTTGGTGCAGTGGTAGGTGTTCTTGCAAGAGAGATAGTGACAACACAATGGAAAAAAGTAGACGGAGAGCTACCCGATGAGTTGAGCTAAGTAGAGTTCAGCACTGATAAGCGATTTATAAAAATAATCCCAAAAGGGAAATAAATAGAAAATATTATGATGAATAAAATAGAAAAAGTGCTCATTATAGGGGCACACGGAAGTATTGGACAATTATTAAGTAAGAAATTAGCGGAAGCTGATAATTATAAGCCTACTGCCTTTATCCGTAAGGAGAGCCAGAAGCAAACATTTGAAAAAATGGATGTTCCTACGCTAGTAGGAAATCTGGAGGATTCTGTCGATAAGTTGAAGGAGCAGTTTAAAGGATTTGACTGTGTAGTTTTTGCTGCAGGTTCTGGTGGAAGCACCGGACCGGAGAAAACACTCGCAATCGACCTTGATGGAGCCGTAAGATCAATGGAAGCATCCGAAGGTGCGGATATCTCAAGGTATATCATGGTAAGTGCATCGCACAGTGATGACCGTGACTTCTGGGATAAAGCCGAAGGCATGAAGCCATATTATATTGCCAAGCATTATGCTGACGAAATGCTTAGACACAGCAATCTCGATTACACGATTTTGCGTCCGGTTATGCTTACAGATGATGAAGGTTCAGGAAAAATCATGGCCTCATTTAATCCGGAGGAGATGAATAAAAAAATCTCCAGAGAGGATGTTGCATCTGTAATCATGAAAGTGATGGAAATGCCACATTCCGTAGGACAAACCATTGAGTTGAGTAGTGGAGATTTAGCTCTGGAAGATGCCTTAGAAAAGGTTTTAGAGAAAGAAATGGTTTCGTAAGTAATTTACTGATACCAAATATTAAATAATTAAAAGGGGCTTCAAAAGCCCCTTTTTTTTTTCGAATTCATATTAAAACAGCGCGATAAAACAGTCGCCCAGATGCTTGTTTAATTTTTCTTAACCACTTTCATACTTGCCCCTGTGCCGTCACTCCAGCTGAGGTTCACGAAATAGAGTCCATCGGTTCCATCTATTTCTACGTATACACGCTGATCTTCTACACGGAAAGAATGCCTCACCACTTGTCCAAGCTGGTTTAAAACTTGTATGCGTGCACCAGATAAATTGCGTGATGATTCTATGGTGAAAAGTTCGGTAGTAGGATTGGGATATGCCTTGAGGTTGATTTTTAAAGGGCTTTTATTCACTGAAACCGGTCCTCCTGTATATTTTGCAATAAATCCAGCGACGCCTTCCTGCGAAGTGAAGGTGGGTTGATCGTTGTCAAAGTCAAGATACAACTCAGTATTGTAATAGCCTGCAATATAAATTGATCCGTCTGCAGATACAGTGAGTGACTCTGCACTTTCGTTTTGGCCAGAACCAGTAAGTTGTCCTCCAAATACGTAATCTCCATCAGTATCAATCCAGCTTATGAAGCCATCGCTGTATCCCTGTGCAATTAAATTATCATTTGAGAAGAGCGCATTTGGATCGAAATTGGCACTGCCTTCAAATTTTCCAATTGTCCATATACCACCATTGGCATCAACTTCCAGGTCAAAGAATTCGGTGTCTGATGAAACGCCAATTTGGCGCTGCCATACGTAGTTTCGCTCGGGAGTGAATTTTACTAAAAAACTTCCATCGGCAGCACCAGCAGTGGTCAGGTGGTCGCCTTGGTTAATACCTGTAGGGTCGCAGTTTATTTGTATTGTGTATCCCCCGGCGATAATGATGTTTCCGCTTGGATCCACCGCCACATGATGCGCTTCATCATACCCACTGGCTCCAAAGCTAAAAGCGTCAACCAAGGCACCATCCGAATTGTATACACTCATATAGGCGTCACGGCTGGCATTGCCATTTAAAATAAAGGTGTTGTCGGGATCCAGATCAACATCACAAGTTGAGAAAAAGGAGCCAACTGCGAGTATTTCGCCCTCGCTGCTCAAAGCTAAATCGTTTAAGCTGCTGCTTTCGGATAATGCACCTGACCATGCATAGCCTCCTTCTGCATCAAATTTCAAGAGAAATCCGCGCTGCGTTGAGGTGGGAAAACTTAGAACAGGAACACCATTTACTTGCATTTCAGTATTTAGATACCCTCCAATATAAACTCCGAAATCCGGATCAACCAAAAGCTTTTTTATGGTAAAAAATCCCGATTCAGAACCGATTTGATTGACCCAGATCAGCTCGCGTTCAGCGCTATACTTGGCAATAAAACCACCGGAATTGCTTGTAGCGGTTAAGTTGACTTCACCATCAGAAAAATCAAAATCGAATGTGTCACTTAATTTACCTGCCACGTAGAAATCCCCATTGCCGTCCACAGCTATATTCATATAATCAAGGTAGCTTCCGCCGTCAAGCTGCATCAACCAAAGTACTTCGCCGGTAGGGGATATGCGCATTACAAACTGGTCTTGATTATTCTCCGCGGTGAGCTCAACCACGCCGTCGCCTGGTTCTAAATCAAACTCACCCGCAAACATACCTGTTACCAATAGATCTCCATTAGGCGCTTCAGCCGCATCACGCATTTCGCAAGAGTATAATCCGCTGGCTTGTTTTGCCCATTCCAGGTCTTGGCCTTCTGTATTTTTGGCAACGAAAAGAGTTAAAATAGTGATGAAAATTAAGTAGAAATGTCTCATGTTAGTATTGTTTTAGCGTGTGTTGAAATGTTTAGGCCAAAGCTAGGAGCATGAGGTATTGACTGCAATACGGTATTTACCTTAAATTTACTTCGGAGAACTTAGTGATAAATGGGAGAGGATACTTCCGATGTTTGCGGTTTAGAGAGTGGGTAACCTATTCTTTTTTGGTGCATCGCTTAGTGGAAATATGAATTCTGTAAATACAAAAAACCGCCCTGACTCAGGGCGGTTTTAAGCGTCAATTAAATTTTAAGAATCTTAAATCCCCGTAACTTTAAATTCGGTTCTTCTGTTTTCCTGGTGTTTTTCCGCCGGGCATTTTACGCCATCGCCACATTCATTTATAAGCTGGCTTTCGCCAAATCCTATGGCAACAATTCTGTTTTCGTCAATGCCCTGAGATATGATGTACTCTGCAGATGCTTTTGCTCGTTCTTGAGACAAATCTTTATTGGAAGTTGCGCTTCCCACGGCATCCGTATGTGAACCCAGTTCGATTCTTAACGTTTCGTGTTCTTTCATTACCGCAACGATTTTTTGCAACTCGGTTCCTGCACTTTCGTTGATATTCCACTTGCCTGAATCGAAATAAATAGGCTGCACATCAATCAATTTACCTATGTCGCACCCAACTTCAAGCTTATTAAGTGATACATCAAGGAAAGCGTTTAAATCAATCGCTCCGGGCTTGTCAAGGCTCGAATTGATAACCATAGTTTTTCCTAGGTATCCCTCTTTTTTAAGATTGATCAGGTAGCTTATTTTATCATTTAGTTTGTAATCGGTAATCGAGTAGGTGATGTCGCCATCATTCCCGGTAATACCTGTCAACACTTCTTTTCCATTTGAATTATCAACGATTGTGATTTTGACACCGGTCAAAACTTCAGATGTTTTGGCATTTTTCACCTTTCCGGTCAAGAAAAACCCTTCATTCTTTACAAGCATAAAGTTCTTCTCAATCTCTAGTTTTTCGGCTGATTCCAAGGTGTTGAAGATTTCATTTTGATCTAAATAGCCTTCCTGCCCCTGCGTTTTTACACTGTATGTTTTATTGGGCTCGAGGCTAAAACTGTATTGGCCACCATCTGAACTTGTGGTAGAAGCAATTTCGTTTCCATCCTTGTCTAGTAGCGATAACCGAATTCCTTGTATGGGTTCAAATTCCATTTTGTCCAGAATGATTCCTCTTATCAGAAGTTCACTTACTACATCCTTCGAGGATGAGAACTCAAAAATATCATCACTTCCTTTTCCCTTCCGGTTGCTTGAGAAGTATCCACTTCTTCCGTCAGGATTTAAGAGTAAACCAAAATCATCGGAAGATGAATTTATCGGAGATCCCAGATTGCTAACTTCATTGTTTTTCAAATTCGCCTTGTAGAGGTCTAAACCACCAAGTCCGCCATAGCCGTTTCCTGCAAAGTACAGCTGGTCTTCCTGGAAAAGAAATGGAAACATCTCGTCGCCTTCGGTATTTATTTCCTTTCCTAGGTTAACCGGTTCCCGCCACTCTCCATTTATAAACTCACTCTTGTACAAATCGGTTTTGCCAAAGCCACCCGGCATATTGCTGGCGAAATACAGAACAGAACCAGTACTGTTTATAGCAGGGTGACCTACCGAATAGGCATCGTCGTTAAACGGGAGAGGCTCCGGAGCACTCCACCAGTTTGTGCTTTCATCTAACTGTGCATAAAAAAGTTTGAGGTTTGTGGTGCCCGTTGAGTCTCTTTTTAGCCTTCCTTTTTTGGAATTGTTTCTGGTGAAGATCATTTTCTTTCCGTCTTCATAAAAAACGGCAGGGCCCTCGTGCAAAGGCGAATTGATACTTCGATCGAACTCACTAACTTCGGAAGAGTTTGCGTAGTACAAATCCAAAAAGTTGGTATTGTCCCATGCGAATTTTCGTTTTATAAGGCGCGCATTTGAACGTGCAGAAACAAAAACGAGTTTCTCATTCATAAACGTCGGACTAAAATCGGATGCCGGTGAGTTAAACTCTGCTTCCATAATTTTAACGTAAGACACATTTTCGTAAAGTTCATCCTGATTTTTCAGTGAGCTTATTTTCCTTGCCGGGCGGCTATCGCCGGCAAATGCGGCTGCAGATTTTGAATACCAGCTTTCTGCATCTTCGTAGTTTTCAGTACTGCTAAGTGCATCAGCGTAGTAAAGAGCGTTTTCGGTTGCGTTTTCACCGGAGTTTTTAAGGCTCATTTCGTACCATTTAGCTGCATTCTGCTGGTCGTTCAGCATTGTATACGTCTGGGCAATTTTCAGCGAAAGCTCCGGCGTTTCATTTCTTTCCCAGGCTTCATTGTATGCTGATAGCGCATCGGCGTAAGCCAGATTACTGCTCAATTTATCGCCTATCTTTTCCTGATTTCCAATCCGGGAACTCAGAGACTCTGTTTGACCGTAGCTATTTCCAACGGCAAAGCAGAGGAGTGTGAAGAGTATTGTGTTTTTCATGTTTTCTAAAAATAACGCGGACTAATAATGTCTGTATTAGAGAAACTAAATCGGTAGTTGACCATGATTTCATGTGATCCCGAATTAACTTTACTCAAATCGGTAGTTGTAAAAAAGTCATACGAGTAACCCAGTTGAAGCTGGTCGGTGAGCTGGAGTTGAAGCAGGGCGTCGAATGAATCAAATGATCTCCACGATAGCCCAAGACCTATAACATCCTTGAAGTAAGCGTTTGCGCTCAGGTCAAATTCTACTGGAGCGCCTGCTACATATTTCGCGAGGACTGTAGGCTTTAGTTTTATGGATGGATTGATATCAAATACATATCCACCCACTGCAGAGTAGTGCCTGTTTTGAGAAAATTGATTCTTGTTATCCTTTTCATTTAGTGGTTTTTCAAGCAGCTGAGGGGCTGAAAGTCCGACAAAATACCTGTCTGAATAATAGTATAGCCCAAATCCGAAATTGGGTCTGGTCTCTTTAATATTTCCTGCAAAGAGCGGATCTTCAGAATCAATACTTGCAAAGTCTGAATTATAGAATGTGGCTCCTGCCTGAAGTCCCATAGATAGTTTGGCTTTTTCATTAATCTTCAGGTGGTAGGAATACGCTCCAAAAACACTCGTTTGATTTGTTACACCAATTTTATCGTGAATCAGCGTAAGCCCCACCCCCACATTTTTATTTGGAAGAGGTGAATGGATGCTCAGGGTCTGTGTGCTTGGTGCTCCATCAATTCCTGTCCATTGCTCGCGGGCAAGTGCCGTGATGCTCATGCTTTCCTGGCTTCCGGCATAAGCAGGATTTAGCGGAAGCATGTTGTAAAGATACTGCGTGAATTGTGCCTGTTGCTGCGCCATACATTGGCCGGCGACCGCAAAAGTGAGCACTGTGAATAGGACTTTAAAATTCATCGTTTATCGTGTTTAAGGTTCTTTATTATCTTTTGAGTACAATGAATCCGGTTAGAGGATCGGCTCCATCTTTTAAGTCTATCAGGTAGAAGTAGGTGCCTTCGGGTGCTTCGGTACCGCTCAAGAGCAGTTTACCACCAGCCTGTCCGGCCCACGATTTGTCGCGGTTATTGTAGCCATTTACTTCAAAAATCTGATTTCCCCATCTGTTGAATACCTGAACATTGTTTTTTGGGTAGCCCTCAATTCCTTCAATCGTCCACACCGGATTTTTGCTATCACCGTTAGGAGTCAAGCCCTTTCCGGGAATGAGGTCACAAGGATTTGGATCGAGGTAGTTTACAATACCGTCGTTATCGCAATCGCCAAAAGCTGTTTCGTCAATGGTTGCAATTCCGTCGTTGTCATCATCTGTATCGAGGTAATCCGGAATTCCGTCTCCATCTGAGTCATCATTGGTCGGATCGCCATCTCCATTTATATCCTCGTCGCTTGTATTTATTCCGTCTCCATCATCGTCTTCGTCATCATAATCAGGGTCTCCGTCACCATCTGTATCAATTGGGTTGTCAGGATCGACTCCGATTTCTATGTCGTCTGGTACACCATCGCCATCTGTATCAACGGATACCGTCAATTCATTTGCAGTTAAGTCGGTAGCACTTGCCCCGTTTTCAATAGAATTGGTGACTTCAACTTCATATACTCCGTTTGGAAGAGGAGATTCCAATCCGCTGAGGTCCAGTGTCCAGTTTCCTGAAAAGTCGGTACCAAATTCAGGATCAACACCTAGTTCGTAAGTTATTTCATTAACAATTGCCGTTAAAGTTGTGGCGTTTTCCTGATCCCACGTTCCGTCGATAACGGGCAGACCGTCTTCGCTTAGTAATGGATTCACAGTTGGTGCAACTAATTCAATTGGAAAAAGAACTTCCAGTTCGTTGGATGTTTGGTCGGTACTGGTATTTCCGGCAAGGTCTGTATTGCTGGCAATGATGTCGTATGTTCCGGGCTGAAGCGGGTCAGTTAATCCGGAAAGATCCAAGGTCCAGTTTCCGAGTTCATCACTACTTAGCTCAATGTTGTTTTCTAATTCGTAAACAATATTATTGGCAGCAATGGTTAGGCTAACCGCATCGTTTATTGACCAGGTTCCTGTTACTACAGGTAGTCCATCCTGACTTACCAGGTTGTTTACGGTTGGCACTTCAGGTGCTTCAATATCAAATAAGGTTGTAACCGGATCGGCTGGTAAATTTCCGTTTTCCATGCTGCTTAGAGCAATTCCTTCGGCAATTCCGATTGTAATATCCCCGTTGCCATCAGGTGCAATGTTTGCACTAAATGTGCCGTCACCATTGTCGAATAGATCTGTAGCAGCTCCATTGGTCAATGAAATATCTTCTAATTCAAACCCAGTTACTACTTCACTAAATGCGATAACTACGGTATACGGATCGGTGGAGTTTACCAGATCAGGGGCGTTCAGTATTTGTACTGTTGGCTGCTCTGTTGAGAACAAAATGAGAGCTTGTTCTGCTGCGGTATTACCGTTTCCGGCGGCGTCTTGCGCAATACCCGAATTTATGTCAATGGTGATATTTCCATTTCCATCAGGAGTAAGTGTTACAGCATATGTGTTGTCGCCATTGTTAATAAGGTCTGATACAGATCCATTCACCACAAGGATGTCATCCAACTCAAATCCGTTTACACTTTCGGTAAATTCAACCTGAAAGATTAGCGGGTCGATAGAATTCACGAATTCAGGAGTGTTTGCAATTGTTGTTGCAGGCGATTCTGTATCCCAAATAGTTATCGCTTGAATCGCAGCAGTATTATCGTTTCCGGCAGCGTCTTGTGCAACACCTGCGGCTATGTCAACAGTTATGTCTCCATTTCCATCAGGCGTGATTTCTACGGTGAATGTTCCATCGCCATTATCGGTAAAGCTTGTGGCTGAACCGTTTGCAACAACGATGTCGCTAATGTCAAAACCTGTTACGCTTTCCGAAAACTCAATTGTAATGTCATACGGATCAATTGAATTGACGATTGAAGGTTCACCAGTGATGTCCACTGAAGGATTTCCTGTATCCCAGATTGTTACTGCTTGTGAAGCAGCAGTATTGTCGTTTCCGGCGGCGTCTTGTGCCACACCTGCGGCTATGTCAACAGTTATGTCTCCATTTCCATCAGGCGTGATTTCTACGGTGAACGTCCCATCTCCGTTGTCGGTAAAGCTTGTGGCTGATCCATTTGCAACAACGATATCGCTAATGTCAAAACCAGTTACGATTTCTGAGAATTCGATTGTAATGTCATACGGATCAGTTGAATTGACGATTGAAGGTTCGCCAGAGATGTCCACTGAAGGATTTCCTGTATCCCAAATTGTTAGAGCTTGCGCTGAGGCGGTATTGTCGTTTCCGGCAGCGTCTTGCGCTACACCTGCTGCGATATCAACGGTTATATTACCATTTCCATCAGGAGTGATTTCTACGGTGAATGTTCCGTCGCCATTGTCGATAAAATCGGTGGCTGTTCCGTTAGCTACAACAATATCGCTAATATCAAAACCAGTTACGATTTCTGAGAACTCGATTGTAATGTCGTATGGATCAGCTGAGTTGACGATTGAAGGTTCGCCAGAGATGTCCACTGAAGGATTTCCTGTATCCCAAATTGTTAGAGCTTGCGCTGAGGCGGTGTTGTCATTTCCGGCGGCGTCTTGTGCAACACCTGCGGCTATGTCAACGGTTATGTCGCCATTTCCATCAGGAGTGATTTCTACGGTGAATGTTCCATCGCCATTATCGGTAAAACCGGTAGCTGAACCGTTTGCAACAACGATATCGCTAATGTCAAAACCTGTTACGATTTCTGAGAATTCGATTGTGATCTCATATGGATCTGCTGAGTTGACGATTGTTGGCTCACCTGTAATATCTGCAGTTGGAGCGGTTGCATCGAATAAAGTTATCGCTTGAGTAGCTGCTGTGTTGTCGTTTCCGGCAGCGTCTTGTGCCACACCTGCAGCTATGTCAACGGTTATGTCGCCATTTCCATCAGGAGTGATTTCTACGGTGAATGTTCCATCGCCGTTGTCGGTAAAATCGGTGGCTGAACCGTTTGCAACAACGATGTCGCTAATGTCAAAACCAGTTACGATTTCTGAGAATTCGATTGTGATCTCATATGGATCTGCTGAGTTGACGATTGAAGGTTCGCCTGTAATGTCGGTTGTTGGGGCAGTTGCATCGAATATAGTTACCGCTTGAGTAGCTGCTGTGTTGTCATTTCCGGCAGCGTCTTGTGCCACACCTGCTGCGATATCAACGGTTATGTCTCCATTTCCATCAGGAGTGATTTCTACGGTGAATGTTCCATCGCCGTTGTCGGTAAAACCGGTGGCTGAACCATTTGCAACAACGATGTCGCTAATGACAAAACCGGTTACGCTTTCTGAAAACTCGATTGTAATGTCATACGGATCAGTTGAATTAACGATCGTTGGTTCGCCTGTAATGTCGGCAGTTGGGGCAGTTGCATCGAATATAGTTACCGCTTGAGTCGCGGCAGTGTTGTCGTTTCCGGCAGCATCTTGTGCAACTCCTGCGGCGATGTCGACAGTTATGTCTCCATTTCCATCAGGAGTAATTTCTACAGTAAATGTTCCGTCGCCGTTATCGGTAAAATCGGTGGCCGAACCGTTTGCAACAACGATGTCGCTAATGTCAAAACCGGTTACATTTTCGGAAAACTCAATTGTAATCTCGTATGGATCTGCTGAGTTTACAATTGAAGGTTCGCCTGTAATATCAACGGAAGGATTTCCGGTATCCCAAATTGTTACGGCTTGTGCAGCCGCAGTATTGTCGTTTCCGGCGGCGTCTTGTGCAACACCTGCTGCAATATCAATGGTTATATCGCCGTTTCCATCAGGAGTTATTTCTACGGTGAATGTTCCGTCGCCATTGTCGGTAAAATCGGTGGCCGAACCGTTTGCAACAACGATGTCACTTATGATAAAACTGGTTACACTTTCCGAAAACTCGATTGTAATGTCATACGGATCAGTGGAATTGACGATCGTTGGTTCGCCTGTAATATCAGTTGTTGGGGCAGTTGCATCGAATAAAGTTACCGCTTGAGTCGCGGCAGTGTTGTCGTTTTCGGCAGCATCTTGCGCCACACCTGCGGCTATGTCAACGGTTATATCGCCATTTCCATCAGGAGTGATTTCTACGGTAAAAGTACCGTCGCCGTTATCGGTAAAATCGGTGGCTGAACCGTTTGCAACAACGATGTCGCTAATGATAAAACCTGTTACGGTTTCTGAGAATTCGATTGTAATGTCATACGGATCAGTCGAATTGACGATCGATGGCTCGCCTGTAATGTCGGTTGTTGGGGCAGTTGCATCGAATGTAGTTATCGCTTGGGTTGCGGCAGTGTTGTCGTTTTCGGCAGCATCTTGTGCAACACCTGCGGCAACGTCGACAGTTATATCGCCATTTCCATCAGGAGTCATTTCTACGGTGAATGTTCCGTCGCCGTTGTCGGTAAAATCGGTGGCTGATCCGTTTGCAACAACAATATCGCTGATGACAAAACCGGTTACGCTTTCCGAAAACTCAATTGTAATGTCGTATGGATCAGTCGAATTGACGATCGTTGGTTCGCCTGTAATGTCAGCTGTTGGAGCGATTGCATCGTATTCTGTTATCGCTTGTGGAGCGGCAGTGTTTCCATTACCAGCGTCATCTTGTCCAGCACCAGCGGGCACATTAACGATAATGTCGCCGTTTCCATTAGGTGTAATATTTACAGTAAATGTTTGTGCGTCAAGAGCAATAAAATTTGATTTGGTACCATTTGATACAGTAATATCTGTAATGTCAAAACCGTTTATATCTTCAGTGAATTGGATTGTGACCGTGTAAAGGGATAGGGTATTGACAATTGCAGGAGCATTTAATATTGCTGTAGCCGGACTTGAGATATCGATTAAAAGCTCATCCGTACTTAAATCTTGAACAACGGTAACTCCATTGTCGATACTGGCAATAACTTCGTAAATACCATTTCCAATTTCATCCCCGGAAGGGATAGCCAAAACCCAGGTAGTACCAGAAATCGACAAGTTTCCATCGCCGAGGGTGTAAGTCACTGAATTAACCTCAACAGTGAAAATATCACCGGGAGAAAGATTGGCCGAACCTGAAATTGACGGTAGAGGATTGTTGGTTATCTGAGGGTTTACCGTAGGCTCTTCGGGAGCGTTAAGTTCTATGTTCACATCGGTGGTAACCGGACATGAACCACCGAAAGAATAAGTGACAGTGTAGGTATTTACAATGGAAACAGACAGATCAATCTGTCCTGTTACCGGATCAATCTCAAGACCATTTGGAGCAGAAAATTCACCACCGCTAAGGCCGTTTATTACTGCAACGGGATCGGTACCTGAAGAATAATAGGTTTCAGCAGGGTAGCTAACTTGTGTGTTTCCAATGCAAATAATTGTTTGATCGTTTTCTCCCGGTTCCGTTGGGTCTCCATCACCATCAGGATCAGGATTGCTACCGAAATCAGAGAAATCCTGATTGGAAAAGGCTATTGAAACGCCGTCATTCGGCCCTGATTCAGCATTGGTAGCAACTGCCTGACTCGAATAAGAAGGACTTGTAGCTGCGCTCACATCTATGCGAACAGTGTAGGCAATCGTTACAGAAGCGTTTGCAGAAAGGTGTGTATCATCTCCGGTTAAAGAAGTTTGTAGCATGACTTTATCGGTATCTCCATTGTAACCCGGGTTTATTCCTCCCTGGCTAAAGCTTCCGCTAATAATACTTGGAGCTACCTGCATGGTAGCTGTTGCACCGGCGGGAAGTCCGCTGATGAGGTCGTCCATAATCTGAAGAAAGGGAGCGGGGTTTGTGGGACTATAGTTGGTTAAAACAAGTTGAAAATCTACATCAAAAAGCGACCCACTCACATTTGAAGTTGCCACCACATCTTTGGCAATACCGATATCGGCGGGGCAAAGTGTAATGTCAACATTGAAAGATTGTTCTGAAAAGTTACATCCGAAGAGCGTTCCTGAAACGGTGTATTTTCCCGGAGAGGATACGTCTAATTCATTGGAGCTTGCGCCGGGAATGACAATTCCATCTCGCCTCCATTGGTAATTATCAAAGCCGGTGGCCGTTAAAATTACCGGTAGGTTATCCGGAATACAAGTGCTGGCATCGTAACCGTTTGGCGATTCAATAACTGGCGCAGTTGTAAAGCCGGAAAAGAATCCGGCACCACCTACAGCTCCGCTCTCGATAGTTAGCGAAACACGAATAGGTCGCGGACTTTCTACAGATACATCTCCTGTGTAACCAGAGAGTTTGTACGTTACATAGTTGACATTTCCGGAAACGGGTTGCGCGCTGGATGTAACATCCGTAGTAACTCCAGAATTGTTCGTTACGGTTACCGTTGCTCCTGTTTCAGCAATGATTTGAATAACCGCGTTACCCAATTGGGTAATATTTGGTAAGTCTACATTGGTACCTCCCAGGCAAAGAATGGGAGGCATATAATTCATTCCAAGCTGTTTTTCTGCTCCGGGATCTGCACTTCCATTTAATCCCTGGTAAACATATACAGGTTGATTAGCAGTAAGGTACATGTTTTGATTTGTTGTATAATAACTCGCGTCTAAGCGGAAGTATTCTCCGGCGTTCAATGGCGAAGGGTTTGCCGGAGAAGTGTTGCCATTTATAAAAATGTTTGTACCGTCTGTGTGGGCTACAACTATTACGTTTTCATTGGCAACACCTTGACCTTTGATCAAAATATATTCGAATCCGGTTTCCTCGATAGAAGCAATTTGATCGAGACCTATATCACGACCGGCGTTAGCTCCTCCCGGACTTCCGGCAAGCCAGGATCCGGAGTTGACTACAATGTCTTTATCAGATGAGATGCGCGTTCCATTTACATCGTTTAAGTTTGCTGCTGCAATATTTGCGAAAGCTGAAAGCACGTAGGATTGACCTGCATTTAGCATTACGGATATTTCACCGCTACCTTCAGAGACGTTTTGAAAATCTACTCCTCCAAAATCACTGACAGTGACAGAAGTACTGTCTTTTGTAGCCATGAAACTAATTACATGTGCCTTTCTTCCTAGTTCGGCGGAAGTATTGTAGATGTGTCCTGAGCGAAACTCTTTTCCGAAGCCGGCCTGACCTTTAGAAGTTAAAAAACCTGCCTGGGCACTTTCGTCAATTCGGATTCCCGTGAAGAAGGCTTTGTTTGCTGTAAGGATTAGTCCTTCATCGCTTAGCACAGTAGCAAGCTGAGCATCCGTAACTAGAAATTTTGTGCCCGGCCCTTTCGTGGCTGTGGCTTCTGAGCTCAAGGCAATAGATGCAGATGAATTTCTGCTAATCGTAACCGGTGAAAAGGAAAGCTCTGCTCCCGACCCATCGGTAATGGTTACCTGAAAAGGGGTTGTTTGGGGTGTGCTGAGTATAAGATAAATATCTTCTCCGGCATCTTCGGCCCGGTCTTCGCGACCGTAAAAAGGCGGGATATAATGCTGTGTGTCAAGCTGGGCATGTACCGAAACGAAAGAAACTAAAAATAGAATAATCGTGGTAATTCTAATTCTCATGTGGCAATAATTTAAGGGAGGTTTGTACTTCTATTAAGTTGTTTTTACGCTACTTAAATTCTAAAGGGTTCAAGAAAATTCTTTTTTTAATATGTAAAACAGAGGGTTTTCGACGAATAGGCCGGAAGGCATGACGAGAACTGGAATTTTTATAGATAAAAAATCGGAAGATCAACCGTAAATCAGGCTTTACTGAGACTCCGGCAGTTCTTTTTTGCTGTAGGGCAGTCATTTAACTCTTGCGGCATGTTGGTAAATGTGTAAATTGTGGTCCAAATGAATATCTAAAGTCGAACCAGGGATTTATTGATTGAGCAAGAGCTATGAACAAACTATTTTACGAAAAGGGGAGGGTAAAAAACTTTAACGATGCCGTATTTTCGATAGCGATGACGTTGTTGGTTTTGGAAATCACCATTCCATCAGCTCAGGCCGTAAATGAATACGGAACAATGCGAGTATTAAGTAGCCTTTTGGCCAGTTTTATTGGTTTGGCGGTAAGCTTTTTAGTAACTGCTTTATACTGGGTTTCTCACTTACGCATTATGCAATATGTTACGCATATAAGCCACAAACTTCTTTGGACCAACATTTTACTATTGCTTTTTATTGTGTTGCTTCCTTTTTCAACAGCCTTTTATGTGCAAGGAATAAATTATGTGGGGCCATTTGTCTTTTACTGTATCAATCTTAGCTTCATAGGGTTATTTAATTTCCTTATGGTTTCGCAAATAATGCGTAGCGGTTACAGAAAAAAAGAACTTACCTTAAATCAATTAAGGTGGAATAGAGCAAGAGCACTTAACCCATTGATTATATGGATTCTTGCAGGAGCTTTGGCTTTTGTGCTTCCCAACATTGCACGATTTGTATTCTTTCTGATTTTTGTTATACAGCCTTTCCTTGACAGATATTACAAGAAGAAGGAAGCTATTAATTAGTCATTTCTCTTTATGCAAGCGCATCCCACAAAAACATAAAGATAACAGTCCTATGATTTGGTTTAAATTTGGGATTGCTTCCTGTGGATAGAGTTATTAAAGCTGAGGTCGGCTGGAAGCAAGAATTTCGCTCCACACAAACATCTTGGGTTATAGTAATTATTTTCCAGGCTTGAATTAACTGGCTGATCGGCAAATGATCGGTTTCAGTCCGTATCAACTCAATATTATAAAGCTTACGATCGTTTTTTCTTATTTGCGGGTATAGTAATGGTAAAAGTAGTACCATGGCCCCAGTCGCTTTCCACATTCACCTGACCATCGTGAATGTCAACGATCTTTTTAACGATTGATAAGCCAAGACCAAATCCTGTTTCGCCTTGCGTAGGGCGGGTTGAGCTTTTTTCAAAAGCGCTAAAAATATTAGCCAGCTCATTTTTTTTAATACCTTGACCTTCATCTATCACTTTGATGGTCAACTCTCCTTCGTCAGAGAAAAAATCCAGATGTATGGTACTTCCTGCATGTGAGAATTTCAACGCATTGCTAAAAATATTTATCACCACCTGCTCCATGCGATTTGAATCAAAAAAGGCTGTAGGGCTCTTGAAATCTGTATTAATTCGGAATGATACTGACTTTGCCCGTGCCTCTGATTCCAGATAATCTGATAGAGAAATCGCGAATTTTTTGAGCGTTACCTCGGTTTTTTCCAGGTTGAAACTACCATTTTGAATGGCCTCATAATTCAAGTAGTCATTTACAAGGATATTCATTCGTTCAATGGTCATTTTAGCATTATTCACATAGTTCCTTATATCCTCTTTGTTGTCGGCACTTCCTATTAGCTCTAACAAACCGCTAATATTGGAAATTGGCGAACGAAGATCGTGTGCCACCGTTGTCATCATACGGTTTTTATCATCGCTTAATCTGCGCAGCTTTTTATTGGTTTCTGCCAGAAGTTCTTTTCTAATACCCAGGCTTTCTCTATTTTTTTCTCTGTCGGTTACATCGTGCTGAATTCCCACGTAATGTGTGAGGTTTCCTGATTCATCAAAAATGGGATTCAAATGAAGTTCATTCCAGAACCACTCCCCATTTTTTCGAAAATTCTGAAGAAGAACCTGACATGTCTTGCCGTTTTTAATTGCCTTTCTCATTACATCCCGAGCTTCATTATTGGGTATTTCGCCCTGAAGAAACCGACAGTTTTTTCCTTCAACTTCCTCTTTGGTGTAACCAGTCATTACTGAGAAGGCCTGATTAACATAGATCAATGGCAAATCAGGTTTCCCATAATCGGCTAAAGTTATGCCCACTTCGGTATGGTTTAAGGCCTTTAGTATCAACTCAAGATATTCTGCTGAGTTTATAGTTTGTTTTTTCATTTTAAGTGTCTGTTTATGAGACTTGAGCGGAATTTATTTGCCTTTTTCACCTTCACCTGAAATTCACTATTTTTACGCAGAAAAGTAATATTACAATAAGTTATTTTAGAAAAAATATGAGCTTGAACGAAAAGAGCTATTTTTTTAACTATTTGTGACTATTTTTTGATTTCACAGAGTTATCTGTGCAAATACCATTTCAATGCTTTTGACAAGGCAATTTCTGAGGGTATCTCAATAGAGTTTGCCGATTTATATTTTAAAGGTAGGTATTAATTAGTCATTTCTCTTTATGCAAGCGCATCCCACAAGGCCTGATAGCGGGTTGGCAGGTCTTTCTCCTGCCACTCTGCACCCGGCATTTTAAAAGGTTCAGCAAGGGGTGGCCTAGTGGGAATCAGGTTGTGAGTTTTGGCTGTGTACACATCGCTGATTAAATCTTCGATTGTGCGTATTTCAATATTATTGAATTCTTTGCCGATAAGTAATGCAGGGTTATGGCAGGCATTCTTAAAGAACACCTCTCCTCTAAACATGAAAATATTCATCAGCAATATAGTAAACTGCATATCGCTGTTTTTGAAAAAAAGGGTAGATGCGGCGGTAAGGTCGTAGTTTAAGTTTTCAAGCAATAGTCGATGGTAGAGATTGTCTAACCGAATCAGTTCATCAGGTTCTTTTTGTGAAAGGGTATCTCTAAAAAGTCCCAGCTTGAATTGGTAACCATCTTTTGCTCTTTCAACAACGTTGTCAATAATTTTCCAGAATTCGGTTTCGTCAAATTCTTCTAAATCTACCCGTTCCCGCCGCGACTCAAGGAGGCGTTTGAGTTCAGCTTTTCTACGTTCCTCAATCTGTACGTCATGATCAGATTTATCACTTGCCTGATTGTAATAGCGAATAAGTGCCATAACGATTACTACCACTATTGTGATTAACCCCGGAAAATAGCCGAATAAGAGGATTGACAGCATAGCATCTGTTTGAGCTCGCAATATAATTCTTGCGATTTGGTTATGCAATCAATCAATTAATAACAACATTTGGTAAAGCGTATGCCCGAAGCTTTTAAATTCGCAGCATGGTTTTGATAGATGGTCGGATAGAAGGCTTTTTTAATAGAAGTGTATCTCCCGAGGTGCTTGAACGTGGTCGCACATATTACCTTTCAGATAAGGTAGAGGGTGTTTCTATAAAGCCACTTCAAAAGAATATTTTTTTCACGGTAAAGGGAACAGCGGTTTATCAAGTTCTATTGAATCTGGATATTCATTCTATAAAATTAGTCTACCAGATGGGGTGCAACTGTCCGTATACCGGAGAGGGAGCTTGTAAACATATTGCAGCCGCGGCATTTTGGATCAAGGAAAATTGGGATAAGGTAAGCCTGTGTTTTGATAATAATCAGGAGTATACCTGGCCAGAAATAGCTGAATTTGAACACGCCTCGATAGAAGAGACAAATGGCGGCTGGTTGATAAAGAATTTTGAATCTTTTAAGAGAGATTCTTTATACCGATCTATTTACAAAAGGAGTATTCCTGATTTGCGTGATTACACGATCCACCAAACGGGTAAAGGTCGCTATGAAATCACACTCGCCATAAGGAAAACTTATTTTTACACTCAGGCAGAAATTTTTACTCTTACCGCTGTTTCTGATAATATTGATCTGAAAATATCCTGTGTGTGTGATCATAATCCCAAGCGCTTTTGCGATCATATTGCCGCATTTCTATACGAAGTAGCAGGAAAGAATATGAGAGCACTTTTTAAAGATTTAGACGAAGACTTTATTAAGAAAAAGGGTGCGGAAATGGTTGCAAATTACGGTTTTGATAAAAGCTCTAATTGGTCAGACTATTTTGAGATTGGATTTTTGGATAATGTAAAAACCCTGGTTCCAAAGCAATCGCTGTCCAATTTGATATCTCCGGAATTGTGGAGTTTAGAGAATCCCGGTAGCGCATTTACGGCAAACCCAAATCACGAATTGCGGGTAGTTTCCGAGAGTGATCAGCAGGATTATGAAATGGGGTTTTATTTTGAATTTGATCGTTTTGATAGCGACTTTAGCTTGATTCCGCTCGTGGCGCGACCCAATAAAAGGGGAGTGCCTATGTCTATTGGTTTTAAGGATTATGATAAGATTGGCTATCACGATCATGTAGTAAAGCTTAATAGAGATGTCTCGCTTTTAGCTTTGTGCAATGCGCTGAGCGTGAGCTTCGGAACTGAAGCAGCAGATGAGAAAATCAAGTATTTACTTGAGTATAAAAGGGTACTTGAAGAGCACCCCAATATTTATTTAAATTCGTCTTCTTCGCGGCAGGGTTTTCGCAAGGGAGACCTTATCCCGGTGAGATTTCAATCGGCTCCACCCCGATTAAAATATATCCTTACCGAGAAGGAAGGGTTTGTAGAAATTCGGGTAGCGTTTAATCAGGGTGGCGAAGAAGTGTTTCTCAATGAAGATAATTGCGAAGACTTGCACAGAAATTTCCTGAAATCCGGAGCGTTCGTTTATCTTCTCATTTCAGATACGGATATTAACCATATCAGAAGCGCCAGGAAGCTGGATGGTAAGATGGTTGCCTTGAGCAAATTGCCAGATCTTTTTGAGAAATACCTCAGCTATGCCCTGAAAACGAGCGATGTAGAATTTATTGATTTTAAAAAATATCCCGTGAGCAGTCAAACTCTTCCGGCTCTTGCCAAAGAAATTTACCTTTCTGAAGTAGGCAATTTTGTGCTTTTGCGGCCATTTATTCGTTACGAAAACGATTACCTTATGGATGCCCTCACGCAGGAAAGCGCATGGGAGGCAAGCGAAACGGGTATTGTGCAAACCGCTCAGGATGCTACATCTGCGGAAGATTTCAGAAAGGAACTTTGCGAAATATATCCTCCCTTTCAAGATCAGTTTTCGCGGACAGATTACCTGCATATCAGCTACCGTGACTTACTGCGAGACAATATTTTCACAGAACTTTTTAGAAAGTTTGATGCATTTAATATCAAGGTTTTTGGTCTGCGTGATTTGAAGGGACTTAGGATAAACCCATATCCGGGAAAAGTGGTTTACGCCGTAAAATCAGGGATTGATTGGTTTGAGGTAGAGGCAAAAATTATTTTTGGTGATATTGAGATTGGGATAGATCAGCTTAAAAAACGTTTCATTCCGGGTAGCGAGTATATTGAGTTAAGCGACGGCACTAAAGGACTTATACCAACTGAATGGCTTAAGAAGCTGGAGCGATTGTTTGAGAGTGGAGAATTGAAAGGAGATAAATTATTGGTTTCTAATAAGAAGTTTACCTTGGTAGATGAGCTCTTTGACGAGCTTGACGATGAGGTAAACCTGGAAATTCAGGATAAGCGATCGAAACTTTTGAACTTTGATAAGATTCAAAAACACCATTTGCCGAAAGGCATAAAAGGAACCTTGAGACACTACCAGGAAGATGGGTTTCAATGGCTCTGCTTTCTTGACGAATTTCAATGGGGTGGAATTTTGGCAGATGATATGGGGCTAGGGAAAACGCTGCAGGTGATTACTTTTCTCAAGTATATCATTTCAAAAAAGAAAGAACCCAATCTGATTATCGTACCTACCTCGCTTCTCTTTAACTGGGAAAATGAGATCAAGAAGTTTGCACCTTCGCTAAAAGTGCATTTCTATTATGGCAGTCAACGAATAAAATCAACTGATGATTTTAAGAAGTACGACATTGTTTTTACCAGCTATGGCCACGCCCTAAGTGATATTGAAGTACTGAAAGAGTATAAATTTAATTATGTAATTCTTGACGAATCTCAAGCTATTAAAAATCCGGCGAGCAAGCGATACAAGGCTGTGCGTTTGCTTAAAGCGAATAATCGAATAGCCATGACGGGCACTCCCATAGAGAACAACACCTTTGATCTTTTCGCCCAAATGTCTTTTTTAAATCCGGGATTTCTTGGTGGAGCAAAGAATTTTAAAAACGATTTTGCGAAAGCGATAGATACCGACCGCGATGAAATCAGAGCAGCTGAGTTGCAGCGATTAATCAAGCCATTTGTACTCAGACGCACAAAAAAGCAGGTAGCCACAGAGCTTCCCGACAAAACCGAAGAGGTGCTTTATTGTGAAATGGATAAGTCGCAGCAAAAGGTTTATGATGCTTTTCGGAATGAGTATCGACAAAGGTTGATTGAAAAGATTGATGAGGAGGGAGTGAGCAAGGCGCGATTTGCAGTGCTCGAAGGGCTTACCAAGCTGCGCCAAATTTGCGATACGCCTGAAATATTACCTGGTGATGAGAAATACACCGGTAAATCGGTGAAAACAGATTTGCTGATAAAGCACATCAAAGAGAAAACAGCAAATCACAAGATATTGATATTCTCACAATTTGTAAAAATGCTACGGGTTATCGAAGGGCGGATTCAACAGGAAGGAATTTCGTACGAATACCTTGATGGACAATCAACTACCAAACAGCGGCAGGCGAGTGTGGAGCATTTTCAGGAAGATGAGTCCTGCAGAGTCTTTTTGATCAGTCTCAAAGCGGGCGGAACAGGCTTGAATCTTATGGCTGCCGACTATGTTTACCTCGTTGATCCCTGGTGGAATCCGGCAGTTGAAAATCAGGCTATCGATCGTTGCTACCGCATTGGTCAAGACAAGAAGGTAATAGCTTATCGCATGATTTGCAAAAACACCGTTGAGGAGAAAATTATGGAACTGCAGAAAAAGAAAAAGGCTATTGCCGGCGATATTGTTACCACTGATGAGGGTGTGCTGAAGAAATTGACTAAGGACGATTTGCTGGATTTGTTTGGGTGAGTTACAAGAGGCAGTTATCAACGAAGCGAATCGTGAATGCTGATCTTCAGCGTCAGAATCTTTCTTGCGCAGAGAAGCAAGTAACAGGCAATATGCAACTAGCAATACGCAATAAACTGAGGGAACTTTGACTTCATGGAAGATCTAAAATCTAATTTTTATCAGCTGGTTTCTAAGTACATTTCCAATAAAGAAATGAGGGATAGATTGTGGACGGAAATAGAAATGGGTTACAGCCAAAAGAAGCGGTATTACCATAATCTCGATCATCTGACCTATATGCTGCGATTGGCCAAGGAGCATGGGGAGGAGTTGGAAGATTGGGATGTCTTGTTGTTTTCAATTTTCTACCACGATATTGTTTACAATGTAAAGCGTAAGGACAATGAAGATAAAAGTGCAAAGCTTGCTGCGGAGAAGCTAGCCTTGCTGGGTCTGGAATCAAAGCGAATAGATCGCTGTAAAAGTCAGATCCAGAGCTACAAAGCACCACGAATTAAGCGAGGATCCTGATACGGCCTATCTAATTGATTTTGATCTGGCCATTCTCGGTGATACCTGGGAAAAATATTGTGTTTATGCACAGAATATCAGAAAGGAATACGCTATTTATCCTGATTTTTTATACAAAAGAGGTCGGAAAAAAGTGGTTGAATCATTTCTGAATTCGGAAC
The DNA here is from genome assembly GCA_963748925.1 of uncultured Cryomorphaceae bacterium. Classification (GTDB taxonomy): domain Bacteria; phylum Bacteroidota; class Bacteroidia; order Flavobacteriales_D; family Cryomorphaceae; genus Cryomorpha. The sequence continues at coordinate 268,629 of CAVVKG010000009.1, forward strand.
GGATATTTAAGACAGACAGATTTTTTAAATGGAGAGAAGAAAGTGCCAAGGCGAATTTGAGAAGGGAGCTGGAACAATTAGGTGGCGGATGCTGATTGAATGAAACTTAAGGACAACGTAGCGAAAGTTGCTTTGTGTTTTAAGGGCTACCCCACCATCGCATAGCTTATACATCTCAACTACCGTTTTTACATTTACCCGCATAATCCCGGCACTTGGCCACGCTCATTGCAACCCATAAGAGCAACTTTCTTTATTTACATCGTCTTGCGACTATTAGGTTCCAAGAAGCAGTGAATCACCTATATTTTGAACATTTCAAATCAGGTGCGAGTGCATTATTTTTTGTTTCCTTTTGCTATGAAAAAAGTACGACGATGAAATTAGAGAGCTTAATTCGCATTTACCGTCACAGCTATTTTGGTGACAGTTTTTTTTGTACCATCTTAATGGATTACAGGCCATGGAAGGTTTGCTATTCTGGTGAGTTAATTCGTAATCAGGATTACATGGACCCTAAGAGTCTGGAAAATGTTAAAGAGGATAATTTACTACAGCTTCACAATGCTGTTTCGGAAATAGATCCATCGATTTACCAATTCTTTCACCATGAAGATATTTTAAGCTGGCGAAGAGCAGAGGATGTAATTCCCGAATATGAGACGAAAGTCATTGCTGATGGCATTCTCTTTGGTTTGATCTGGAAGAAGGATAATATTTTGAAAAATATTGTTTATCAAGAAGATTCTTATCCCGAATCTATTTCATTTCCAGAGTATAAAAAGCTCGAAAGTTTAATCAATCATATGGATGGGCTTAGAATGAAGTATTAATTCCACACATTGGAATTAACCTTCAAAGCATCAGCTTTTCAGAATCTTGGCGGCTCCTGATTCGAACAGCAGATTAGAAGGAATTTAAGGCCCAATGAGCTGAAAAAAAGGTTGGTGTAAATTTCATCGCATCGTAAGCTCCGGCATCATTGATAATACACACAGTACATTGTTTAAACTAAAAGCATAAAGTATGAACGGTACCTCACACTTTTGCTAAGTTTACTTTCTATCTAACATTCTGAATATATGCGCTTGATACTAATGTTGTTTTTAGCTTTCATTTTTATAAATGATGGCTACACTCAAGAACCAGATCGCTCGCCCGAAGTAAGAGCGGCGATAGATTCTATGTCGAAACATCTGGACGCCGGGGAATATAGAGAAGCGGAGGTTTGGCTCGAAAAAGCCCGGAAGTTTTTGGGCTCGGAGCCCAATCAGACTGATTATTTCAGGTTGAGGTATAATGAGGGTATTCTTCATTTACAGAAGAGGGAAATCGAAATTGCAGAGCCAATTTTAATGGAATGTCTGGAGAATGCCCGGAGAACTGGCGACACAACGCAGTTAGTGACTGCAAATGCGGTTATGGGTCATCTGAAAGCTGAACAGGGCCTCTATGGTTCATCCGTTATTTACGGCAAAGAAGCACTAGGTTATTTAAATAGTACCGATAGCCTGCGATATTACGCGCTAACCTCTAATATTTCTATCGCCTACAGTCATCTGCGCAAAACCGAAAAATCACTTCAGTACGCCATTTCGGCTAAAGAGTTTTATGAACGTGAAGAGCAATATCTGGAACTGGCACTATCTCTTAACAATATCGGTGAGCTTTACCGCCAGCAATTTAAAGACTACCCTTTGGCCGAAAAGCACTACAGGCAAGCTATGGTCATAAACAAGGAAGAAGGGTTTAAGGGAGCGCTTTCGGCTAATTATCTCAATCTGGCACTTACTTTCGACGCTCAGCAGGAAATAGATTCGGCACTGTATTATATTAACCTCGCCAAAAAGGTGCGTTCAGAAATTGGAGATGTTGGTGGCCTGGCGATAGTTTTCAATGCAATGGGAGACATAAATCTTCACAGCGGGAATAATGAGGCGGCTAAAAAAGCTTTTTTGGAAACGATTCGAATTAGCAAAGAGCATCAAATCTATCCGGGATTATTCTACGGTAACAGCGGCCTTGGTAAAACATACTTAAATCTCGGAGCGAATACTGTTTCAAAACGCTATTTTGAGAAGGCCTTAACAATAGCCAGAGACCTGGAATCACAAGCTATGATTGCTGAGAGCTATAAAAGCTTATACGAATTGGAGCGGGAAAGCGGGAATTTTAAAACTTCTCTAAGTCACTTTGAGACATACAATGCTTATTCTGACTCCATTAGGATGAAGGAAAAGGAAAATGAATTTGCCGAGCTGAGAACCCGGTATGAAACAGATTTGGCACACTCTGAAAATAAGCTCTTAAAAGCCACTCAGGCATCACAAACGGCCGACCTTAAAAGACAAGGTCTTATTACTGTTGGGTTGTGGGTGGTTCTGGCATTCGTGCTTTTTATAACCCTAATCATATTTATAGGATATAAAAGGCGAAGTAAATCATTAACAAAAGAAGCTGCACTACGAAAGGAACTAGAAATTCAGTATCAAACCGTACAGGTACAAAAAGAAGAGCTCAAAGACCTCAATGAACTAAAGAACCAGATTTTCTCGGTTCTTGGTCATGATCTGAAAGCTCCGCTTACAAGCATTTCGTCTCTCGTAAACCTAATGAATACAGGAGATATAGAACCTGAAGAATTGGGTATAATCACCGCACACCTCGATCAGGAGACAAAGGCGGGCTTAATTTCACTTCAAAATATCCTCGTGTGGTCGCAGGCCAATGCCAGTGACGGAAAACCAGAATTAGAAGACGTTAAAGTATCTTCCATAGTAAATGATTTTCTGAAAAACAGCAAGCGCCAGATAGAGAATAAGAATCTGGAGTTTTCATCCTACTGGGACCATTCACCAACCATACGAGCGGATAAGAATCAGTTTAAGAGTATTGCTTTTAATCTGCTTTCAAATGCCATTAAATATTCGCCCAGGGGTGGCAAGATTGCTTTGCGAACCTCTAAAGATTCGGAGGGCACTTATTTTATTGTACGGAATGAGGGTGAAACAATTTCTCAGGAGTTGATCTCAAAGATTAACAGCAGCGATAAAATCGTTTCCAAGCGCGGAACAGCTGGAGAGAAAGGAACGGGTATAGGGTTACGACTTGTTAGGGACTTTGCTGAGCTGCATGGTGGATATTTGAAATTTCGGGTAGTTGAAACCGGTGGAACTGAAGCGGAGGTATTTTTCCCTTTTGAAAAATCAGAGTTGAAGGCTTCGGCTTAAAATATGATGGTGGTTTGATCTTGATTTATTTGCGATCAATGCCTAAATGGAAACCGGGAATGATAGATGGAGAATCGGTTGTGGTTGTCTTGAATGTGGAGCTGACTCACTGAAATGGTTGCAGAGACTTAACCTTCCAATTAAATTCACTTGGTGAGTTTTCCAAAACTCCCTTTATCAAAACAATTACGCCTCTTAATCTCTTCTACTATATCAATGAACCACGGAATACATGAAAAAGGCATCTGATTTATTTGTAGAAGCACTCGAAAACGAAGGAGTAAAGTATATTTTCGGTTTACCTGGAGAAGAGAACCTGGACTTCTTGAATTCATTGAAAGACTCAAGCATTAAACTAATCCTCACTCGACACGAACAGGGTGCAGGGTTTATGGCTGCTACTTATGGCCGCCTGACAGGGAAGCCTGGAGTATGCCTAAGCACGCTCGGCCCGGGAGCTATCAACCTTATGACCCCCGCGGCATTTGCGCAACTTGGTGCCTTTCCGATGCTAATGATTACGGGGCAGAAGCCGATAAAAAAGAGCAAACAAGGCCAGTTTCAGATTATCGATGCGGTGGATATGTTTCAATCGCTTACAAAGTTTACCAAACAGATTATCAGTGGCAATATGATTCCCGCGCTCGTAAGAGATGCTTTCAGGCTGGCACAGGAAGAAAGACCTGGTGCAGTGCACCTTGAACTACCCGAAGATGTAGCCTGCGAAGATACCAATGAACCGATTTTTGAAGTATCGCATAATAGAAGGCCGAGCGCAAGTGAGAAGGCGATAATGGATGCGGTTGAGATGATTTCGAAAGCCAAAATGCCACTTATCCTGATAGGTGCCGGTGCAAACAGACAGCGCACGGGAGAAGCCCTTACCGCGTTGATTGATAAAACAAAGATTCCGTTTTTCAACACGCAGATGGGCAAAGGTGTTGTAAACGAAAACCACGAACTATTTCTTGGAACAGCCGCACTGAGCAGCGATGATTATGTACACTACGCCATAGAAAAGGCCGATCTGATTATAAATGTGGGTCACGATGTGGTCGAGAAACCTCCCTTTTTTATGGAGCATGGCGGCAAAAAAGTCATCCACATAAATTTCTTTTCGGCCGAAATTGATCAGGTTTATTTTCCCGATTTGGATGTGGTGGGAGATATTGCCAGCTCGATTACAGATATTGCCAATCGAATAGAAATCCAGCCAAATTGGGATTTCAGCTTCTACCACAAGGTTAAGAATGAAGTGGAAAGCCATATCGGCAAATATTTTGAGGACATGCGGTTTCCGTTGCTACCGCAGAGGTTGGTAAATGAGGTGAGAAAAGCCCTACCCGATGATGGGATCGTCGCGCTCGACAACGGGATTTACAAAATTTGGTTTGCACGAAACTACAGAGCTTACCAACCCAATACCCTACTTCTCGACAACGCCCTTGCCACAATGGGTGCCGGACTTCCCGCAGGAATGGCCACCAAGCTGGTAAACCCCGAAAAGAAGGTGGTGATTGTGTGTGGAGATGGCGGATTTATGATGAATTCTCAGGAGTTGGAAACGGCGACCCGTCTCAATCTCAATATTGTAATTATTGTCTTAAACGACAATGCTTACGGAATGATTAAGTGGAAGCAGGAAGCTATGGGATTTGATGATTTCGGTCTCGATTATCAGAACCCAGATTTTGTGAAATATGCCGAGAGTTATGGAGCAAAAGGTTATAGAATAACGAGCTGCCAGGATTTTACCGATACCCTTGTAAAGTGTTTGGATGAGAATGAAGGAGTACATTTAATAGATTGTCCGATTGATTATTCACTGAATCATGAGATCTTAAATGTCCGGATTAAGGAGAAGGCCAAGGTTTTGAAGTAGCCACATAAAGTAACCCTGAACTCGATTCAGGGTTTTTCATTTGGAGCTTGAGGCTCTCGAAAGCGGTGTGCGTTTCTGGTGATTGGATTTTCGGATATAGATTGTGGTTTCGAGTGCCTCAACCACCGGGTTTTTGAGAATCAAGACTATCCATTTCTGGAGCTTGAGGCTCTCGAAAGCGGTGTGCGTTTCTTGTGATAGGTTTTGCGGATATCGATGGTGGTTTCGAGAACCTCAACCACCGGGTTCTTTGGAATCGAGACTATCCATTTCTGGAGCTTGAGGCTCTCGAAAGCGGGTTGCGTTTCTGGTGATTGGATTTTCGGATATAGATTGTGGTTTCGAGTGCCTCAACCACCGGGTTTTTGGGAATCAAGACGATCCATTTCTGGAGCTTGAGGCTCTCGAAAGCGGGTTGCATTTCTGGTGATTGGATTTTCGGATATCGATGGTGGTTTCGAGTGCCTCAACCACCGGGTTCTTGGGAATTAAGACTATCCATTTCTGGAGCTTGAGGCTCTCGAAAGCGGTGTGCGTTTCTGGTGATTGGTTTTCGGATATCGATGGTGGTTTCGAGAGCCTCAACCACCGGGTTTTGGGAATCGAGACTATCCATTTCTGGAGCTTGAGGCTCTCGAAAGCGGGGGAGTGCGTTTGTGGTGATGAGGTTTTTCGGAAATCGATGGTGGTTTCGAGTGCCTCAACCACCGGGTTTTTGAGAATCAAGACGATCCATTTCTGGAGCTTGAGGCTCTCGAAAGCGGGGTGCATTTATGGTGATTGGATTTTCGGATATCGATTGTGGTTTCGAGTGCCTCAACCACCGGGTTTTTGGGAATCGAACACCAATTTAATTTGTAAATTTGGTCTAACCAAAACCACAAAGCAATGCGATTTCTGCAAAGTGCTCAGCATCCGGTAAATCCGAAAAACCTTTTCCTCGTGATTCTTTTCCTTTTTTCGGGTATTTATCTGAAGGCTCAAACCAATCTCGACTCGCTGTGGACACTATGGAATGACACAACCGCAGATTCGGAAGACAGGTTAACAAGCATTAATAAACTCATCTTTCAACGATACTTGTTCAACGATCCCGATAGTGCCCACATCCTTTCCGTAAGTATGCTGGAGCTGGCTACTGCCACAAATTCTAAAGTACATATTGCTAACGGTTTAGGCCGGATAGCGGCATCATTCTATTTTAAAACTGAATACGACAGTGCACTATATTATTATGAAAAAGCCATTCCGATCCACGATGAATTGGGTGAACATCAGTCTGTAGCTTCTATTTATGGGAATATGGGCAACATGTATGCCGATCAGGGAAACTACCCGAAGGCCATAGATTATTATATGGGTGGCCTTAAGGCAAATGAGAAGAGCGGAAATCAAAGTGGAATTGCCAGTAAAATGAACAACATTGGCCTCTTACACAGAGATCTCGATGACACCGCGGAAGCCATGAAATTTTTTAATGAATCATTGGCCATCTTTGAAGAGCTGGATAATAAAACAGGGCAAAGCGATTGTTTGCTGAATATGGCTCAAACACTTATAGATAAAGGAGACTACGAAGCAGCATTGCCTTATCTTGACCGCTGCGCAGAAATCCATAAAACCTTCGTAAACAATGATGGCAAAGCCGTATTGCTCTGTCTTTACGGCTTGTATTATTTCCAGCTCGAAGAGTACGAGCAGGCACTGACCAATTACAATCAGGGGTTGGATTTGCTACTTGAAATGGGAAATGATCAGAACAGCGCGAGAGCCCTGGTACAAATTGGCAGAGCTTACATGGCTCTCGGGCAACCCTCATTGGCGATTGCTCAATTCGAAAAAGCGAAGAAACTGGGCAAGGATTCCGGTGCAATTTCCCCTTATTTAAATGCCGCAAATTACCTTTCAAAAGCATATAGAGAGCGTGGTGATTTCGCTAAGAGTGTAGATAACTACGCGCTTTTCGTGGAGCTTAGCGACAGCACGAGAAACGTGGAGAACAAGATGACGTTAATCCGTCAGCAATATGCATACTCCTACGAGAAACAGCTTTTTCAAGACAGCATTGCCAAGGCTAAAGAAGCGCTCATTGTTGAATTAGCCTATCAAAAAGAGCTGCATAAGAAAGACACCATGCGGAATGTTGCCTTGGGTTCGGGACTGATTTTATTCATCCTCGCCGGTGGCTTGTACAGTAGGAACCGCTACATCAAAAAATCCAGAGACATCATCTCTCGGGAGAGAGATCGATCTGAGGGTTTGCTGCTCAACATCCTCCCGGCAGAAATAGCAGAAGAACTCAAAGAAAAAGGCAAAGCCGATGCCAGAGACTTTGAATTGGTGAGCATTCTCTTTACAGACTTCATCGGGTTTACGGAAATTTCTTCCAAAATGAATGCTCAGGAATTGGTATCAGAGATCAATAGCTGCTTTGAATCATTCGATGGCATTATGATTAAGTACGACATTGAAAAAATCAAAACCATTGGCGACGCCTATATGGCTGCGGGAGGGCTACCTGCACCATCAGATAAAGCGGTAACAAATACGGTAAGGGCAGCTCTGGAAATGCAAGAATTCATAAGCCGCCGAAAGAAAAAACTTGATGAAAAGAACCTTCCCGCTTTTCAAATGCGGGTAGGAATCCATACCGGGCCTGTTGTGGCAGGAATTGTAGGTGTAAAGAAATTTCAATATGACCTCTGGGGAGATACTGTTAACACCGCTAGCCGTATGGAAAGCAATGGTGAGTTGGGCAAGGTAAACATCAGCCATGTGACCTATAAAATGATTGAGGATAACCCTGAGTTCAAATTTGAAAGCAGGGGCAAGATTTTCGTAAAAGGGAAGGGCGATATGGAGATGTGGTTTGTGACAAGTGTATGATGAGATTTTATAAATTGTAGCGTGCACTATGAGCGGCGCGAAAATGAATCTCGCTGTAACCATTCCCTACTTTCATGCACTATCTTAATAAAAACGTATCACCATGAAAATCTTTTTCACTTTACTTCTCCTTTTTGCCATCAGCGTAAGCTGCTCTAAAAACGACGATGATGATTGTGGCATTCCTGCAGAGGAAAATTCTGCGACCTTTCTTGAAAATATGCAAGTGGGCGATAAGATATACTACTCAATGGCTTATTCTTCGCCTGCTGAGAGTGATTACGCCTACACCGGCGATACCTTGGAGCTGGAAGTTCTTGAAACATCTGCTGAGGGGGTGGTTATCTCGCAAAGAATTACTGCAGGGTCTAGTATGATGACCGATCCGGATATTTATTACTGGCAAAAAGACTCAGTGTACACCAATAACTGGAGAATTGTTGGCGACTCACTCTTTATTGATTCTGAAGGTCCTTATTATGGAACACATCTGCTGGCTAACACGCAGTTCAAGTTCAGCGATTACACGGGGCAGGCAGTGGAGATTACGGGTTGGCAAACTACTACGAACCAAGGAGAACAAGATGCCCTGCTTTACACCACCAACTTCAACCTACTTGGTCATAATTACGACTCATTGAGTGTGTTTGTTAACAACGAACCAATGACTTATGACGGCAATGGAAGTACCAGCATTTACAGCCGGCAACATGGAATAGTGCGCGGAGTTCAATATGGATCGATGGTTCCGGTAGGTCACGGGTGGGACCGGATCTGGTAGTTGTTTGGCTTCAAGCCGCAAGCTGAGCATGCCTGAAAACCACTCACCGGTTTTAAAATGTGATACGAATTCAGGGAAGGCTGAATCTTACTGCTTCACCAGTTTTGAAATTCCGATTTTATCTCCACTGTACAGTTCTACCAAATAAACTCCCGGGGAAAGAGCAGCTGTATTTAATATTGTATTTATTGAATTAATTGAACCTGTCAGAATCGTTTTTCCGTCCATATTCATTACTGTGTAAGATACCGGTTTTACAAATTCTCCCAATTGAAAGTGAACTGTTTCCGATGTGGGATTTGGAAACAGGGCAAATGAAAGTGCTTCGGGTCCTTCTTGAATGTAAGTTGGATTTAGATAGAAATACGTCAACCTCCCAAAATTAAACCATTGCGTGCTGTCAATTCCGATATTCATCTGGCGTGTTGTACTCAGCACACTTCCGTCATTGTTAATGATGTAATTGTGTTTCAACACCGGCCTCCAGTCTTGGGTTGGTTGGTAAATTGATTCGCGCAATGTCTGTATCAGGTTTTCTCCTGTATCGTATGTGTAGAGCGTTCGGCTGCCCGAAAGTATACCATCGCCATCCGGGTCCAGAGGTTCGGTGGTTTCTGAAATTTTCCCAAAGTCAGTGTAAGAATAGTTTAGTTCACTGAAGTAAACCCATTGAGTATTCTCATAGATTTCCATCAGTCTATTTAAAAGCTTTCCATCTGCATCGTAGGTATATTGATGCTTATATGTGAGAAGCCAGTCATCGGATAGCGTATCCCAGAAAGAGATAAACTTTTCGGTCAAAATGTTATTTGAGTTGTAGGTGTTTTCGTCTTTCACCTCAGGAAGCCAGGCCTCATCAGTCCAGTTTTCGTTTACATTTCTTAGGAGCAATCCCTCTTCATTATAATTGTATGAAACTCTTGAATCGGTTTCCCAGTTATTTGAATCGCTATTCCACAATTCGTAGAGGCTTTCGCTTATCGTTAGGTCCGTATTGTACGCATTCATTTCTCGCCGGATGGGGCTCCAGTTTGATGAGTCGGCAAAAAGATATTCTCCCAAAACGGTAGTCAGGTTTCCGCCTTCATAAAAATAAGTTCTTCGCGAGGTGTCTTCCCAAACGCTATCAACTGAAGACCATTGAGCGTTTAGCGTATAATCTATATCCTGACAAAAAGCGCTCAACGTCAGCATAAGCAGGCAAAGGCTTAAGAATCGTTTTTTCATTTTAATCGGGTTATAACGAATGGTTTTACAAGGTAGGAAATTTATCGATTGCTATTAAGGGATTGAAATAAATAGGGATGAGTGAGAGATGGAAGTAGCTTGGAATTTTTGAACTAAAATGGAGAACAACGCTTCCTGAATATTTTACTTGTCCTTAAGCAATATCACACTTTCGCCAGTGAGGTCTTACCTTCGATGTAACAACCACATTCAATTTTCAAGTGCCATCGATACCGTTACGGGAAAATCAAGGCCTTCAATACTTTTTTCCACGTCTTTTTCGCCAATGTAATTGAACAACGGTCCGCAGTTTTCCAATGGGGCTTTGCCAGGCTCATTTAAACGAAAACCCCATAAGCACAATTACTTCTCAAAAGCAATCTCCACATAAACCGGCAAATGATCTGACGGATAACGTAGATTCTCATTGTCGCTTAAAACGGCATATTTGTTTACAACCACATCTTCGCTGGTAAATATATAATCAATCCTTCTTGTAACGGGTTGATCAAATTGAAAACCGTTGAAAGTGCCTTCGGGGCCAAAGGTGTTTTTAGCGGCAACTTTTGCATCTTTTAAACTTTGAAGAATGACCTGTATGCTTTCATCGTAAGGTTCCATATTGAAATCGCCAGTTAGCATCACAGAGTAATTATTGGTATTAATGTCTTTGATTTTTTGGATAATCAATGTTGTGCTATTTTTTCTGGCTTCAACACCTACGTGGTCGAAATGGGTGTTGAAAACCCAAAATCTTTGTTTCGTTTTTTGGTTTTCAAACAAGGCATAGGTGCAAACCCTGTTGCAGGCGGCATCCCAACCCATTGAAACCTTATCAGGTGTTTGGGAAAGCCAGAATGTGGAGGATTCCAGTATTCTTAATTCGTTCATCTTGTAAAATATAGCCGAGTATTCTCCTTCATCTTTGCCGTCGTCTCTACCCACCCCAACATAAGCGTACTCTTCCAAAAGGGAATCCATGTCATTCATTTGATTGGGCATGGCTTCCTGAACGCCTAAAATATCCGGCTCGTAGAATTTTATTTGATCAATAAAAAACGGCTTTCTGTTGGTCCAGCTATTTTCACCATCTTTTGGATAGTCGAGCTTGATATTGTAAGTCATTACCGAAATTGGGCTTTGAGCGAATACCATGGTAAAGCTGCTCAAAATAAGAAGGAAGATTAGTGTGGAACGGATCATAGATTTAAACTTTGATGATGGGGTTATCGAAGCCTTGCAGTGGCTGTTTATGTTTATTATGGAAGTGTAAATATAACCTTGTGATGCCATGAAGACTAAGAGCCTATTTTGATTCGTTTATTTGTTAAGAAGATGTACCCAAAATATGGCATATTTATAAGCGAAAACTTAGTCTTTCGAAAAAAAATAGTTTATGCTAAAACCCCTAAAATGGGTCTTTTTAATGCTTTTTAATTCTATGAAGTTCACTTTTAAATTTTGCTTCGCTATTCACGTTGTTTCAAAAATCATACAATAGTAAACTTTGCAGTGATTCTGTTCGAATAACGCTTTAATCAGCTACAATTGAACAGGCCATTCCTGATACGAGAGATCTTGAGGCTTTCAGATGAGGACCATTCAGCGTTTAGGGTATAATCCTGACAAAAAGTGCTCAGTGTCAGCATAAGCTGGCAAACTCTGAACAATAATTTTGTCATTTTAGGTGGATAAGAAATTTAAAGATTGAATTGAGGGTTGAAATAAATAGGGATGAGAGATGGACGTAGGTTGGAATTTTTGAACTAAAATGGAAGCCAACGCTTCCTGAATATTTTACTCATCTTTAAGCAATCTATCTTTTGCCAGTGAGGGCTTACGTTCTACTTAACAACCACATTCAACTTTTCAAATACCATGGGTGGCGATGGCCAATTTCTGAGCTTTATTACATTTTCCCCAGTAACTCATTATTTTAGCAGATAAGCCCACAAACGTTTCTTGAGTTCCTTTGGCTCGTGTAAGCGGTTCAATAGTTTCAGTGATGGTTTAATCAAATTTATAAAATCACCTTTTTCTCAAACATCTGCTAAAAAAAGCAAAACCTTAACCCACTTTTAATGAGACTTGTACATTTGCTTTTACAAAAATTACCATGACCAAGCCGAGTGCCATATTTTTGATGTTATTTTTTATTTTTCCTATTGCCGGTTTCTCTACAGGCAGCAAGGTAGATAGTGTAGAAAAACTTCTTGAAAAGCCTAATCTCACTCGGCAAGACAGTTTGAGACTTCTTAATGAACTGGGGTTTGAACTCTGGACTGTCGATCCTTCAAGATCGGTAATAGTTGGCCGCAAGGCTTTAACACTGGCTCATGATTTAAGCGACAAACCCCAAACTGCCTATGCCTACAAAGTTATTGGTGTAGCCTATTGGGCTTTGGGCGATTACCAGTTAGCTCTGAGCAATATGCTACAGAGTCTCGAGCTATATGAAGAGCTTAAGGACGAGCATGGAATTGGAAGCATGTTGCTTAACATCGGTCTTATATATTCAGACCAGCGAAGTAATGAAGAGGCTAAAACTTATTTCAGAAAGGCCTATGTACTGTATGAGAAAAACAATCGGAAAGTAAGTCGCGCAACAGCTCTGACCAAGCTTGCAACCGTTCTCATTCTTGAAGACAGTTTGGCGCTGGCTAAAGAACATCTGAATACGGCCATTGATATTCATCATGAACACGACTACCGCTATGGCCTGGCCGAAGCTTACAACCGGCTGGGGATTGTATACAGAAAAGAAAAGGATTTCAACACTTCATTAGATTACTTATATCGGGGCAGGGATTTGAGCTTTGAGATCGATGACAACGAAGGGCTAGCCAAATGTTTTGTGGATATCGGCCTCACTTTTCTTGACATGAACAGGATTGAGGAAGCTGAAGGCTATCTCACTAAAGGAATAGATAAGGCGAAATCTATTGGATCGAAGAAATGGCAGATGGAAGGCTTTCTGGGAATGGCCACCCTTTTTAATGAACAAGCTGACGCATCGAGTGCACTTGAATATTACAGGTCTTACCAACTTTTGAAGGATTCTATTCTGGATCAGCAAAAGATAATGGCGATGGCCAATCTTAGAGAAGAGTACGAAACGAGGCAACAGTTGCAGGAATTGGAAGAAAGTAAATTCAGGATTAGAGACCTGCAGGAAAAGGCAAGGTCCCGAACAATATTTCTCATTTCACTGGCTGCTTTGTTTTTGCTGAGCATTGTTGTAATTGCGCTCTACTATCGCAACCAAAACCTGAAAGGCAAGCAGCTGAAAGAGAAAAGGGAAAAGGAAGTTCAGCTTCGACAAATACGCGAACAAAATCACAAAACTGAAGTCGAAAATATCAGACTGAAGCAAAAGGAGCTTGAAAGAGAACTGGAGTTGCGTGATCGAGAACTTACATCTTATGCGATTAATTTTCTTCAGAAAAATGAGTTTATCTCAGAAGTTCAGGCTGACCTGCAAAGGATAAAAAGTTTGCCTGAGCTTGATCGGGTGAAAAGAAAGCTAAAGGGATCCAGCCAGCTTGATAAAGACTGGGAGAATTTTAAAATGCAATTTGAAAAAGTTCATGGCAGCTTCAGTGATGAACTTAAAACGACTTATCCAGACCTAAGTCCTGCTGAGCTTAAACTGTCAACTTTGCTGCGAATCAATCTGAACACAAAGGAGTGTGCTTCCATTTTGGGTATTAGCCCCGAAAGTGTTAAAACTGCCAGATACCGCCTTCGCAAAAAAATGGATATTGATTCTGACGAGAACCTTTTCGACCACCTTAGAAAGTTCGGTTCTTAATTATTTACAGACTTCTTATAAACCGTAATCAACAGGCAATCAGCACAGAGTGTTAGTTTGTTCACCTCTTGTATACCTATTTTTTTAATGGGGTTCTCTTTATGTTGCCCTTGAAAAATTTTGCATCCCGCTGAGCCTCCATACGTTTGCCCCCGAATTTAAAACAAACAAACATGACATTTACAAGCAAACAATTTATCAAAAGGTTCTACGAGAGCCTCCATTATTATTTAACCCGTTACCGTAATCCGACATTGGCATTACTACTTCTTTTAAGTACCCTGGCCTCAACTGCTTTTGGTCAGATCAAGACTTTTGAAATAGGCAATTATCCGCTTGAAAACGGACAGGAAATTCAAAGTTGTACGATTGCTTACCAAACATTCGGTCATCTTAATTCCGATCGTTCAAATGCCATTCTGTTTCCTTCTTGGTATGGAGGCACCAGTGATGACCTTACATCTTATATCGGCGAGCATCAAATGCTAGATTCTACAAAGTATTTTATCATACTGGTCGATGCTTTTGGCAATGGAATTTCTTCTTCCCCTTCCACCAGCCTTCTGCAACCGGGAATAGACTTTCCAGAATTTTCGATTGATGATCTTGTTAAAGCTCAGCACAAGCTGCTCACCGAGCACTTTAAAATTAACCACTTAGTTGCGGTTACCGGAATTTCTATGGGAGGAATGCAAACCTTTCAGTGGATAGCTTCTTATCCTGATTTTTTCGATCTGGCAATTCCAATTGTAGGTTCTCCGAAATTGAGTTCTTATGAGAAGTTAATATTTGAAACTTTTGAAAGGCTGCTCACATTGGCCGAAAGCAGCAGTAAGGAAGAGGTTTGCGCAGTAAGCCTGATGTTAGAATATGCGCTCGGTTTCACTCCTGAATTCAGGGCACACAACACTTTCATTGAAGATTTTCCGGAGTTTATTAATGCAGTCGAATATCAGGCAAACATGTATTCGCCTTACGACTTGTTGAGCCAAATGCGAGCTATCAGTGCATTTAATATGACCAAAACCACAAGTCTGGTTTCTGTTGCTGAAAATTTTCATGGAGAAGCTTTGATAATTTGTGCCACTGAAGATAACTTATTACTACCCAACACTTCTAAAGACTTTGCTAAGCTCATCGGTGCTCAACTATTAGAACTCTCATCAGATTGCGGCCATTATTCATTTGCATGCGACAAAGACCAAATAAGTGAATCCGTAAGGAACTTCTTAAATCAACCAAATCAATAAACACTTTTAAAAAATTTAAATATGCCTACTCCGTTAGAAATTTTACTCGATCCAATCTCTCTGGCTGTATTGGCCTTGTTTTTTGGCCTTTTTGCCTGGGAATCTTTTGCTCCCGGAAGAATACTACCAGTTATCCGTTTCTGGAAGCTTAGAGGAATTCTGTTTTTTTTCTTCTTCTTTTTTCTCTCCTCATATCTACCATTGTTGTGGGATGAATTTTTGGCACAATATCAACTTATTGATCTCTCTTTCACCGGAACGTGGGGAGGTGCATTAATAGGCGTTCTTTTATATGAGCTTGCCATTTATATTTGGCACCGTTCCATGCATAAGTCAGATTTTCTTTGGAAAATATTTCACCAGATGCATCACAGCAGTGAGCGAGTAGATATTCCAAGCGCTTTCTATTTCAGTCCTATGGATATGATCGGCTGGACCCTGCTTGGAAGCTTGTGCTTCGCACTGATTGTAGGGTTGTCTCCGGGAGCGATTACCGTTGTGCTTCTTACCACAAACTTCCTGGGGCTTTTTCAACACGCAAACATAAAAACACCACAATGGTTGGGATACATTATTCAGCGTCCGGAGAGTCATACCGTTCACCACGCAAAGGGAATTCATGCTTATAACTATTCTGATTTACCTCTTTTCGACATTCTATTTGGCACCTTTAAAAACCCTAAAACTTTTGAATACGAAACGGGGTTTTATGATGGGGCATCAAGTAGGGTTGGTGAAATGCTGATGTTTCGCGACATCAGTAAGCTTCGAAAAGATGAGAGTCTTGGGCTGGGCGGTACCATAAGCGATGAGTTTTTCTATGAAGTTGATAAAAGAAACAATCCTGCATCATGAGAACAGCCATTCCACTAATTGACAAAGAGGATTCTTACCTTCTGGAGATGAGTGAAATACGATACTGGAGCAAATATTATACTCCACAGTCACCAGTTAAATGCTTCGCCAGTGTTATCGGCGGAGCATTTGTCGGGGCTGTTCCCGAAGTGGATGTATTGGCTCTAAATCGCGTTATCGGTCTCGGCCTTAACGGGAGGATTGATATGAAGACCATTGATGCAATTATCAATTTCTACAAACTGGCAGGAGTTAAGAGGTTCTTTGTTCAGCTCAGTCCATTTTTAAAAAAGTCTGATACAGAAATGCTTCTCTTATCCCGAGGCTTCAAATTGAGAAACCGCTGGGCAAAGCTGCAAAGAACCGCAGCCGCTCCTATCCCATCAGTTACAGCCGAACTAGGAGTAGTCACTGTCAGTAAATCTGATGCAGAACTATATGCAGAAATTATTTATAACAGCTTTGATTGGGAAGATGAAATTCTCAAAGACTGGCTTGCACAAACGGTCGGTACACTGGGTTACAGGCATTATTTTGCAACTTACAAAGGAAAACCTGTTGCGGCTGCGGCGTTGTACGTTTCAAGGGAGCAGGCATCGATGGCTTTTGCAGGAACTCTTAGAGAATATAGGGGGCTGGGAGCTCAGGGATTGCTCCTCAGAACCAGAATACAAGATGCATATCGGGCAGGTTGCAAACACATCATTAGTGAAACCGGCGAAAACACTCCTGAAAGACCTGCAGCGAGCTATCGAAATATGAAAAGGTTTGGTTTTGAAGAGGCTTACCTTCGTGACAACTGGATTTTTGAATTCTGATTATGAGCTTGCGAGAAAGACAAATACTATCAGGAAACCAACTGATTTCTTTTCCATTAACTTTGCTGAAAAGCTTCAGTTTGCAGCAGGTAAAAGTCAACGACAAATGGATTTTTCTTTCTGTGTACCCGGTAATGGCAATTCTCGTCGTACACATCGGTAACGAGAACCCGATACACGCATTGTTTCGGATGCCGAGTTATTACAGCGATCTCCTGCTCGCTGTGTTCTGCACCTTTGGGATCGGCTTGTATTATCGGGTGCTCTTTCGGCAAATGGAGAAAAAGTTCACCTGGGGTGATCGGATCAGAAAACGAATACGTTTTCAATTGGTTTTCGGAATCGTACTTCCAATTGTTGTTTTACTTTCTGTTGAAAGCGTTTATCTGGTTTATCTTTTAGATATTCCACTGGCGGCCAGTTCTATTCTTTATCTGGAGCTTCCGCTCGTAACTATTTTTTGTGTAGTGATCAACCTGCTTTACACGCTGCTTTATTTTCGGAAATACAACATGCAACTCGCCTCACAGGTTGAACAAATTGAGTTAAGAAGAGCTATTAATTCGAAAGAGAATTTTGTAGTTCATTCCGGTAACAAAGCCTTAAATATTCCTATCGAAGAGATTGCACATTTTAGCGTTCGGGAGAAGTCAACTTTCCTGATTACCCGAGACGGGAAACAGTTTCTTCATAGTTCTTCTCTCACTGAATTGATCTCTGAGCTGCCTTCGAAAAACTTTTTCCAACTCAACAGGCAGGTTATCGCCAGCCGGAATTCAGTGAAGTTTTACGAACAAACGAATACCCGGAAACTTAAGATCATATTAGAACCAGCGCTCGATAGTGAAGTGTTTGTTTCTAAAATGCGCTCAACGGATTTCGTAAAGTGGATGAACGAAAAATAATCTGTCCGCTTCAGCTTTTTTTTTGACCGTTTCAGCTATTTGCCGCGGCCTTGCAGTTGAAGGCTTCGGGTAAATAGGTTCAATTTTGCACCCGAATAATTTAATTGAAAATGAAAAATACACTTCTCTGCCTATTGTTTTTTGTAGGGTTATTGCAATGCTCTGCGCAAGATTCACCTCAAAGTAAAGTTGGAGTCTATACAGGCTATTTTGGAGAAACTTTGACCCATGCCGGATTGAATCTGGGCATCGAATTTTACCCACATCAATCGGAAACGTATCAGATGGTACTTTCGCTTAATGGCGGGGGATATGTTCACGTTCGAAACAACAAATCTTTCTTCGTTCGCGGTCAGTGGGGACAGCGCGCTTTCTTCAAAAACGGACTTTTTGTCGATCAATTTCTTGGTGTTGGCTACTTGCATCAGTTTACGCATGGAGGCGAGCTATATGAGGTCTTGCCAAATGGAGCGGTTGTGAAAACTCCAGATTCCGGTCAGCCCTTCTTTATGCCGTCCGTGTCTTTTGGTGCCGGGTATGATTTTTCAAAAAAAGGTGATTCCCGGCTTTCTGTCTATCTGCGTCCCGAGCTTTTTTGGAAGGCTCCCTTCAACGGATACTTTCTCACCCATATTGCCTTAAATACCGGCATCATTCTAAAACTTTAAAGATGAACAGGTTTACTATATTTTTGACCCTTGTCGTTTTACTCATCCTGAGCGCATGTAGCAAGGATGAATTCCAGAAAGATGGAGATTTTTTCTATCTGGAGAGTGTGGATGCAAGAATGCCTATTTGGGTAAAGGGAAATGTTGAATCCAAAAAATTCATCATATTCCTTCATGGAGGGCCAGAAGGCGGATCGTCACAGTACTACACCATTTTTCCCTCTCACAAAGAAATTGAGAAACATTTTGCTATAGTTTATTGGGATCAGCGCATGTGTGGCATGAGTCAAGGGAATCCTTCTATGGAGGATGCCACCTTGGATCAATTCACTAAGGACCTGGATAAGGTAGTTTCACTAATTAATAAAAAATACGATAATCCGGATTTGTATCTCATGGGGCATTCCTGGGGTGGAGCGCTTGGAACAAATTACTTGCTTGAGCACCAATCCAAAATAAAAGCCTGGATAGAAATAGACGGAGGCCATGCCTGGACACAGGCAAATGCTCTCGCCAGAGAAAATATGATGGGGGTAGCTCAGAACAAAGTTGCTGCGCAAGATGAAGCAGATTTTTGGAAGTTTGCACTTGACTGGTATCAGGATCACCCAGTAGTCGGGATAAACGACAACGCTCACTACTCATTTGTGGGAGCCGCAAATGGCTATGATTTTAATCCTGAAAGTGATTCACTTCAAGTTCCGTTTACAGATCTTCTGTTTTTTTCTCCAATTTCAACGGCTTATTTCTTTGTGCCATACCAATTTTCATTTCTCGATGCCGGTTTAAACTTGCAGAATAGGGTTGATGAAATAACAATTCCTACTCTTATTTGCTGGGGTAGGCACGACGGTGTATTTCCAGTTCAACAGGCAAATGATACTTATAACTTACTAGGCACATCGGCAGAAAATAAGAGGATACGGATTTTTGAATATTCCGCACACTCACCGAATTATGAAGAGCCTATGGCTTTTGCTTCAGAGGTGATAGACTTTATAGATACGTTTTGACTTTGGCTTTGAATAACCATGTGACCTTCTTGCCCAACCTATTGATTTCGTTCTAAATAATTCTATCGGAATATATAGCCTTATGACAAGTTCATGGCTTAAGCAATCACAAAGTATTAGCGTTGTAAATAATGAATCGCCTCGTAAAGCTAGCCACCAAATATCCAACGCTGAGCTAAATTAAAAAAGGATGAAAATTATAGATGTTGAAACGTGGATAAGAAAAGAATACTTTGATTTTTTCTCAAAGTATGATAATCCATTTTTTGGAATAGTAACAGAAATAGATTGCACAAAAGCTTATGAAAAATCGAAAGAAAACAACGTGTCATTTTTTTCATATTACCTACATAAATCAATAATTGCCGTAAACAGAATTGAAGAACTGAAGTTTCGAGTTATTAATAACAAAGTTGCTCTGTTTGATAAGGTTCATGCTGGGGCAACCATAGGCAGAGAAGATGGGACATTTGGATTTTCATTCACAAAATTTTCGCCTGACTTTAAGACTTTCAATAAAGAACTGAAAGAAGAAGTAGCAAATGTCAAAAACACAAAGGGTTTGAGAGTTAATGACGACGCCAAAAGACTTGACGTAGTTCATTACTCAACTTTACCGTGGAATAAATTTACGGGCTTGACACATGCAAGGAATTTTAATTCTGACGATACGGTTCCAAAAATAACTTTTGGGAAAACCACCACCATTGGAGCAAAGAAAATGCTGCCAGTTTCAATTGATGTTCATCATGGGTTAGTTGATGGAATTCATTTCTCAAAATATCTTGAGGAATTCCAGAAATTAATAAATGAATAATGACTTGCCCAGCAATTTCATATAAAAGCAGGATGTGTGATAAAATGAATGTCTTTTTGGACCCTATAAGTTCGTCGCGATTTGTCTTTCCAGAGGCTTTCAGCTGAAGACCATTGAGCGGTTAGGGTATAATCTAAATTCTGACAAACAGCACTCAAGGATAACATAAGCGAATAGAGTGAATTAAATTTGAGCGAACCAGAAAGAAAGTGGTTTGACTTACCTTTGAACAATTCATTGAATCACCGAAGAACCACCTAAAAATGAAAACGTTTTTTAAGGATATATTTGAATACCACAATCACTTTAATCAAAAGTTGATTGAACAATTGATAGAGAATAAGGACTCATTATCAGAAAGGACTGTTCCGCTTTTATCGCATACTATAAACGCGCATCAGATTTGGAATGCCAGAATTGCCAATACTGAAAAGCTAGGTGTTCACGCCGTTCATTCGCTTGAAGAATGCAAGAGAATTGACAACGAAAATTACAATGAAACAAGCAGAATTCTAAACCATCACGAACTCACCGAAAGGATTTTTTATTCAAATTCAAAAGGGATGGAATTTAGCAATACGGTACAACAAATCTTGTTTCATATTTCAAACCATTTTAGTCATCATAAAGGACAAATAATTTCGGATTTAAGACAAAGCGGTATTGATCCGATAATGACTGATTATATTTTTTACAAGCGATGACGGGGAGCTTAAAACATGCTTTAAATCAAGGACCATGATTTTAATTGGAATCTACCAAAAGTAGGAGGAAGTGAATTCTCCACTTCCTACCCAGGTTGCAAAGTGATCTCAGAAAGCCATACACCTATTTTCTCGGAGCCTCCTTCCAAACTCCCGGATGCGTTTCAAACTTATTTGGGTCATAAGTAGGATCGCTGGATTGGATATACTCCCCTCTGTCGTTTATCCAATAAGTAGTTGCGCCGCTTTCTACCTGGTATTCTTTTCCATCAAAGGGGCTTACTACAGTGTATTGATCGGTAGCCCAGTTGCCCATTTCGTGCTGGAGTTGATCATTGTCCTGCATTCTTGATTCGTAGGTAGCCTTGTTTGATTCGCTAATGTATTCAGACGTTGCACGGTTGTTTTCGAGTCGCTGTCTCGATCCTTCGGTAATTATTGTCTGCTCACGCTGAAATTGGTCATCATCAGCTTTAAGCTTACTTGCGAGTTGGTTGTTGTAGTTATTGATATCAGCCTGGTTATATGCAATATTCGAAACCCCATAAATATAGTCGCTCTTTGCCTGATCAAAATACCGTGGGTCGCACTTCAGCACATTCACTGTATAGATCCACGTCACAAAATCCTGCGATCCCATTTCGCTGTAATTCAAAATTATAAATACTTTGTTCCCTTCAGAATCTTTCCATTCAGTACCTGCAGCACTAAAGTGGTTTCCCTGACCATTTCCGCCGTAGAGCGATGCCACGTATTTTGCTGCTGAGGCTGCAACTTGCGGCAAAGGATATTGATTAATTAGGGTCAATCCCTGCTGGCGACTTTGAGGCACCAATTGTTGCGCTATGAGGTTTTCGATACCTGGAGGTGGAACCATGGGCTGCCCATTGGCCTGATAAGATTGCTGCATGGCCGGCATGTTTGAATAGGTGTAGCTTTGAGTAGGGTAAACCATTATTTTCAAACCATTGGGACCGGTAATAGTGGGTTCGTTTTGATTTGAAGAAGTGTTCATTTTCCAGGATTCAGGAAAGGGAATATGCATCGATGGCTGTCCGGTTTTTGGGTTTATCACTGCGTGCATAGTTATTTTTTCGGTGGCAACGGCGGCTTGCTGTGAAGCGTTGTTAGCCTGGTACGACTGATTTTGTGGAGAAGAACTGTTTGTCCCGTTTACAGGAATGGCCTGGTTAACGGCATGATTTCCATAACCATTATTTTGTGCAGGAGCGTTGTCACAACCAATTGTAAGAGTGATCAAGGCGATGGAGAATAGGGCGAAGGATTTCATGGGCGTAGTTGTTTTTGTTGATTATCGAGTTTGTGCCTTAAAAGTGAACAGAGTGACCAAATTTTTATCTAAACTACTGATTTTCCGATTCATTTAGAGCGACTTTTCAAGCGAATTTATATTTAATAACGTGGTGACCATTTAAAATTTCTGTCATTTATCTTTTCGGAAAGGATGACTACAATTTGCTACATCATTCATCTCTGTTTGTTTCGTAGATTTGGTAAAACCAATCAAAATTCAATGAAACAACTATTTCTTATGTCGGCACTTCTATTTGCCGTGAGCATTGCCACAGCACAAACTACTGTGGTTTTAAGCCCGGCCCCCTCAGAGCAACTATCTATTGCCATGACGCCATTTGGATTTGATGAAAAAATAATCGTGGGAAGCGTTGATAATACCAGTGAGGCCCTAGTGAACCGAGAAATAGATTTCGGAAAAATTCCCGATTCTGTTAAGGAAGATTATTGGGTAACAATAGGTGAGTTACTGAGTTTCTGCGATAATTTTCAGGAGCTATTCGCTGATGAAAATGAAATTGAGGCTTTGGAACTGGGACCTCTTTTTCTATTTAAAAAGGATGAGCTCTCCGGGTTTATCACTCTCGTATCTGATACAACACTTTACAAGTGGGTTAAAGATCCTGAGTATGAAACTGCCGTGCCCGGATCGTATTTTGAAGCTGTATATGTGAGCAAGGAGTTCGCTTATCAGGGTGGTTGTGATCAGACAATGAACTACGAATCTGGTGATTTAAAAACACATTTTGACATAAATATTAACCTGGATGCCGGATTAAATTTCATTGAGTATAAAATTGAAAGCGTTTACGAAAAGACCTCTCCTGATGAAGTATCTACTCCCAGGAAGTTAACGGTTTTGTCTCACAGTGATTTTCCTGCAAATGCGCTGTGGATGGCATTTTATTATTATTGATAGTCGGCAATTCCGTTAGTTAGTAGAATTCTTTCCCCAATTTTTTAGAATAGTTCCACGCTTCCGCGGATGGATTTCATACGCATTCGCCGATAAGGCAGAGCACACCTACATTGGAGAAAATCAGTGTTTTGTGGCCTTGTTTTTGACCCTACTAAGTCAAGGTATATTCCTTAATTGGCACAAGTCATTTTCTGGCTTACGGCCAATGTTATCATTTCTAAATTAAGAAGATGAGCACAGCAACAGAACTAAAAGCAGTAACTACTATAAATCCAACCACCGGTGAAGACATGAAGCATTACGAATACATGTCGGATGCGGAGGTGACAAACGCAGTGGAAAAATGCCACAAAGCGTTTTTAAACTGGCGCCATTTGCCGCTTGAAAAGCGAGCAGAAACAATAGGTGCAATAGGTAAAGAACTTAAAGCAAATAAGGATAAACTAGGTCAGCTTATGACCGATGAAATGGGGAAACTCCTGAAGCAAAGCGGACAGGAAGTTGATCTATGTGCTGCGATATGCTCTTACACAGCCGAGCATGGACCGGAAGAGCTGAAAGGCGAGGAGCGATCTACCCTTAATAAAGGAAAAGGATTTATTTCTTATGAGCCGATAGGAGTTATATACGGAATACAGCCGTGGAACTACCCGTCATATCAGGTTATACGATACGCTATTGCCAATTTGATGGCCGGTAACGGAGTGTTGCTAAAGCACGCTTCTAACGTAACGGGAACGGCAAAAATGCTTGAGAAAATATTTAAGGATGCCGGTTTGCCTGATAATTTGTTTACCGTATTGATTATAGAACACGATCAGTCGGATGCGGTGATTGAGAGCGACCTGGTGCGTGGAGTTACCCTAACGGGAAGCTCGGATGCAGGACGAAAAATTGCAGAGAAGTCTGCAAGTGAGCTTAAGAAAACGGTGATGGAACTGGGTAGTAACGATGCCTATATAGTTCTTGAAGATGCCGATCTGGAACACGCAATAAAAATGTGTGTGATGGGAAGAATTTACAATAACGGCGAGACTTGTATTGCTGCAAAACGATTTATCGTAGTAGATAAAATTTACGATAAGTTTAAGGAAGGATTTGTGGCAGCGATGAAAGATCTCAAAATGGGAGATCCAAATGATAGTGAATCGAAATTAGGACCTATGGCACGAGAAGATCTTCGTGAAACGCTGCATAAGCAGGTTAAGAAAAGTGTAAATAATGGAGCCAAGATTCTTTGCGGTGGAGAGATTCCTGAAGGAAAAGGATATTACTATCCGGCTACTGTTTTGGAATCTGTAAAGCCCGGACAACCTGCCTATGACGATGAGCTTTTTGGACCTGTAGCTTCGCTTATAAAAGCGAAAGATACAGATGATGCCATGCGCATAGCCAATGACAGTAGATTTGGTTTAGGAGGCGGAATTTTCTCTAAAGATGAGGAAGGAGCTATTGAGTTAGCCCAGAAACATTTTGATACGGGAATGATTTTCATAAACACCTTCGGCCTGGCCGATCCTGCAATGCCATTTGGTGGAGTCAAAAACTCCGGTTATGGACGTGAGCACGGTGGATTTGGTATGAAGGAATTTGTGAATACGAAGTCCGTGATTGTAGCAAAGTCTAAGTAGTAAAAAACGAATGCTCCCGATGTTTTTCGGGGAGTATGAAAATAAATAAAGTAAAAGCCGTGAACGCTAAAGTTCACGGCTTTTTTTGTGGGTAAAAGTGGAGTGGGTTCTATACTACGAGGAGAAATAAACGGAAATTATGACCACCCGGGTACACCCAAGAGTCCTTAAAATGCCACCGCAAAATTTAAGGTAAGAGTTCGGATCGTTACGCGGTTTTCTGAAGAGCCAAATCCTCTGTAGATATTACTTATGCGGTTTTCGGGGGCATTCAAAATGTCGAAATTTTCATAACCAATGGTTACCATAACTGAAGACTTACCAGAATTTTTTATAGAAACTCCTCCTTTTAGCATGAGTATGGGACCGGTGTTCTCCCATTCTAAATTTGGCTGAAAACTACCACCCAAACCGAGAACAAACACCGGAGAAACTCTTGTATTCATTGGGCGTATGCGCATATCGAAGAACAAAGGCATTATGACTTCCTCTCTTGCTAAAGGCAACCTAAGACCAATACCGACCCCCAAGGAGAGTACATCAGAAAAACCAAAACCGTTAATGAAGTTAACATTGAAAACACTTGATTCGGATAAAGGGAATCCAAAACCAGCAGATAAAATACCTTGATAGTAGGCAGATCTTTCCGTGCTGTAACTCTTTTTTGCTATCACCTCTTTTTTGGTAAAAGCATATCGTTTCACCTCTTTGGTAATAAGGGCAATTTCTTCATGAGGAATTGTGCGGCTCAGTGAATCGCCAGCAAGTATTGTCACGCTTTCAGCGGGAATGCTATCGGTGATTGTTCCCCTTACAACCTCGGCAGATTTTAGCATTATTACGTCCCAGTAATTTGATTGGGCACGGACCTGTTTTGCGCTTAGAATTAAAGCAAAGAGAGCTAAAATCTTTAATAGTAGTACAAATTGCTTTGGAATGTCCATCGCCTTATAGTTTTGTTCATAGGAATTGCTTTCGAATTTACCCTTTTATTTCAAAGGGCAACTATAAACCTGTGGAACGCAATTTTCCAGGCGACAAAATGAATTTGATAAAGTTCTGGTTAATTACTGATGCAGATATAGGAAATTAGATAATCACATTCACCACGCCGCCGTCGACTCTTAGTGCTGCTCCATTGGTAGCCGCAGAGCGCGGGCTGGCAACGTAGGCAACCATATTTGCTACTTCTTCGGTTGTTGCGAATCGCTGAATTAGCGAAGTTGGTCTGCGGTTATTGATAAATTCATTTTCAACTTCTTCCAGACTTTTACCTTCTTCTTCAGCTTGTTTTTCAAGTCCTTTTCTATTTGCTCGACTCCAGGTCGGTCCCGGAAGAACAGAGTTAACCGTCACATCAGATCCTTTGCTCAATCTGGCAAGTCCACGTGAAAGCGAAAGCAATGCTGTTTTGCTCACACCGTAATGCACCATTTCCGTTGGGATATTAATGCCAGATTCGCTGGAAATAAAAATGATTCTACCCCAGTTTTTCTCAAGCATTTTTGGAAAGTAGTGGCGCGATAAACGCACACCGCTCATTACATTTATTTCCCAGGTTTCCATCCATTCTTCATCCGTAATATCAGCAAAATCAACTTCATTAAAGATACCGACATTGTTGATGAGTATATCTATTTCGGGAACTTCCTTGAGGAGGGCATCTACTTCCTTCCTTTCGGCAAAATCGGCGGCAACTCCGGTTACGTTTTTATTACCTGTTCTTTCGCTTATTTCTTTTGCCGCTTTTGAGACATCATCCTTACCGCGGCCGTTGATAATTACATGCGCTCCTTCGGTTGCCAGCATTTCAGCAATTGCTCTGCCTATTCCGGCAGTAGATCCGGAAATGAGTACTTTTTTATTTTTTAGTTCGAGGTCCATTTTTATTTGTTTTTCGGGGTGTACTTATTTAAGGAGTTGACGCCAGGATTTGTTTAGAAAAGTGAAAGGTGGTAGAATACACTACCTCCTTTCAATTATAGGCTTTCCTCGTTCTGAAGGTTTGATTAGAAGTTTTGGTTTATGTCTTTAGTCATATCTCCAATTCCCTCAAATACTCCCTAAAAACCGACAGTTTTATAGGCTCATACTTCAGATTAACTGTGCGCTCCCTTTTTGTGAGGGCGCGTGCGATTTGAATTCCGCCTTCTTCAATTTTATAGGCAAGCACGAGCGCATCCTCCTTTTTCGGAACAGGAATAGAGATGTAAGTTCGTTTACCATCATAGTTCATATTGATCATGCTTTTCGAATTCGGCAGAATTAAAATCACCTTTTCCTTTCCTTTTTCGGCAGGTAGTTGGGCAATGATTTCAGACCGTCCTGTAAAGAGCGTATTGTTAAACTTGTCACAATTTATCCAGCCGAGTTTACTTTGTTCAAAAATGTAAAAGCTGGGGTCAACATTATCCGGGAAACCGAGATTATCGAGCATGGTTTCATATTCCTGTATGCGCGCAATTCTAATGCTGTCCCATACAGCGCGTTGAGCAGCATATTTTTTCCGGCTTTTTTCGGTCAGGTACTTGTAAGCGTGAAGAGCCTCCTTCCAGTCTCCGTTTTTGTATTTTTCAAATTCCCGCTCCTGTTGCGCCTCCCAGCGAGCTGTTTTTGCTTCGTGTTCTGCTACCCATTCAGGAAACTTAGCACTTAGCGAGTCGAATTTTTCTACGCGCTCATTATACTGCGCCATCTTTGTCTGGTAGTTTAAGATCGCAATTTCATAGCGTAGCTTATTGCTTTTCTCAATCCGCTTTCGCGAAAAGAATTGATACCACTTTCCGGTATAACTATAGCTTTCTTGTCGGGGAAGCACCGGTAGAGAAGGATACTGTGGCATGCTCGGATAAATGGGTTTTCTACTTTCGTCAAATACGTGTACTGGAAACGTAATAGCGGGCATGTTGAGCTCTGGTTTCTTTGGAATGTCTAGATTGCCACTGTTAAGCGCGGGCACAAAAGTCGGGTTCCAATTCGCACCGTTATTTGATAAAAACAATGACATTCCACCTTCGAGTCGTCCACCTGCACCCGGTATGGCGATGCTCACAAAGGCACTATCATTCAGGTCTAAAGGAGTTCCGCTTTCGGCAAATGCCTGGATATTTAGCATGCCACCGGTTTGAATGATTTCTCCATTGCTCAGTGTGTTTAGACCATGAGCCAGGAAGTCATGGTAGTCTAGCGCTTCAATAATTTCGAGCTTTACGATTCCTTTATATGTATTTCCATGTCTATCTACAAAGCCGTCTTCGGGAATAAAAATTCGGCTGCCACGGCTACATGTTACCGTGGTAGATTTCCACGATTCAATCTGAAAACTGTTTTGGGTAGAAAGCGCCAACTCCGCCATCAGCTCCTCGGCATTTTCAAAATAGAACCGCTTAAATACGATGTCAACTCGCCTGTTTTGCCGCATAGATTCAGCATCGCGCTTCTTGTACAAAAGCTCTTTTTTGCCGTGCGCATCTGTGAAAAGAGTGGTGGTTTCAATTCCGTTCTTTTCAAAAAATGCTTTTACAGCTTCTGACCGTTTTTGCGATAATGAATTGTTGTAGCTGTTGTTTCCTTCGTGATCGGTGTGGCCATCAATTTGGAATTCATAATCGCCGGTAAGCATTATTTCGCTTAAGAAAGTGCTTAGAATTTCCAGAGCATCTGCTTCAAGCGTGTAAGAGTCTGATGCAAAATGCACCGTGGTTTTTTGGATTTCGGTCGAAGCCAAAGCCGCGATTCCGGACAGGAGGAATGCCCCTGAGATTAGAATGTTTTTCATTGCAGGAAAAATTATGGGTTTCAGGGATATAACTTAATTTTTGTTAAAGTTATTGTGTCCGGAAACGGAATTAACAGATTATCAAGGGGTACGGGTGCAATAGAATGGTGACTTTCTATGCGTGCTTTCGCGCATCAACCCTTCACCCTATTCTGTTCTTCGCTCGATCCATCAGAATTATACCTGGGCTTTTTTAGGCTGGTATTCCCAAACCGATAAGAGAAGGTGAGCGAAACGGCGCGTGAGTCGTAGGTGCTGTTCCAGTCGGCATCGGTAAGTTTTAAATTATTAATGATTCCATCGCCCCGCCTGGTGAATAAGATGTCGGTAAAGGAGAGCTTCAGAGTTCCGGCATTATCCAGTATTTTCTTTTGAAACCCAAGATCAATCTGGCAGTAACTCTTGAGTTCGAGTTGTGCGTAAACCATATCACTTCTGTAACTTCCCTGGAGGTCTGCTCCCCATCCTTTGCCAAAGTTAAAGCTGTTTGTTGCTGAAAGGTAATAATAGGTGCCTTGGGAATTAAGCTGTTCAGTATACAGGTCGCTTTCAAACTTCAAGTTTGCTAATTCAAGATAGGTGTTTAATCTATACCATTCGGTAAATGGAATGCTTCCCTCAAAAGAGAGGCTTAGGGTTTGGCTACTGGCTATGTTTCCCGGACGGCTATAATATATTCCGTCTCTTATCTCGAGTGTTTCGTTTATACCATCTACAGTCTTAGAATAATTAAGAGAAACAGAAAAAAGTGACTTAAAGGAATAAACGAGGCCTAGGTTATGTGAAAAAGTGGGTAAGAGATTGGGATTTCCTGAGTAGAAGGTAAACTTGTCAAGCGGACTGATAAAAGGGTTTAAATCTTGAAAATACGGTCTGGAAATTCGTCGGCCATATGAGAGGTTCAGGACGTTATTGCTGGTAGAGTCCATTTTCCAGGATGCATAGAAAGTAGGAAAAAGATTGGTGTAGTTTCTTGAAAATGCAGTAGGTGGGTTTTCACTGTTTCCCAGTTGTTCACCGTTTAGTTTTGTAGACTCCACTCTAAGGCCGGCTTGTAGATCTATTTTACCAAGAGAGTGCGACAAGTTAAGGTAGCCCGCATTGATCCATTCGTCGTAAAGAAATTGATTGCTTAAGGTGAGATCTGGCGTAGTGGTTCCTTCTATAGTATTGGAATATTTAGCCTCATTGTCTGTTTGTGTAAATGCTGTTTTAAGTCCGGCTTCAAATTTGGTGAGCTTGCTAAATTGCTTGGTATAGTCTGCTTTTGCGGCATAAATATCAATTTGAGAAGGAATATCGCCATTGATTTGATCCTTATAGTTGAGCACACCACTGTTATTATATAGATAGTTTTTAAATAATTGCTCAGAGCCTGATACGTACGAAACATAGTCGGCATCTACAGAAAAGGTGTTTCCGGTAGAGTCATTCTTATTTCTGAAATAAGCACTAAAAAGATTATTTCTAAAACTAGATTCAGTTAGATTATCGGCAATAACGGTCTGTGTTAAGATTTGATTTGGATCACGAATCTCAGCAGTACTTTTTAAATCATGGGAGGATGGATTTCCGCTAATTTTATAATTAACGCCAATTGTGGATCGATCATTTATATAATAGTCCATGCCAACAATAGAACCAAGATAATTACCGTTTCTAAGGCCAATGGAGCTCTGCGAGAAAGAGGACAGAGGTGTGCCAGCCTCGTCTCTATAGAATCGGTTGATATTTAAATCCTGATAAGAATTCCAGAAGCCGGCATTCGAATTTGCAAAAAAGTTGAACTTTTTAAAAGCATAGCTCAGGTTAAGGCTATTATTACTTCGTCCATATTTTCCTTGACGGTAGTTTAGAGATACGTTCCCATTCCATCCCTGAAGAATATTCTTTTTAAGAATAATATTTATTACTCCGGCACTACCTGCCGCATCGTATTTTGCAGGAGGGTTAGTCATAATTTCTATTTGTTTTACGGTACCGGCTGGTAGCGATCTCAAGTAGCTTTCCAGCTCTACTCCAGAGAGGTATGAGGGTTTATCATTAATGAATATTGCAACTCCCGACCTTCCTTTTAAGAGGATAGTACCTTGATTGTCAACGGTAATTCCCGGTGCGCGTTCCATTACTTCCATAATATCGCTGCCTGCATTTGTAATTAGAGCATCTACATTAATCACCGTTCTGTCTATTTTACGCTCTATGTATGGTGTTTCGGCTACAATGTTTACTTCGTTGAGTTCAGTTAGTGAAGTCTTTAAAGTGATTGGATTAAGCCGGATTAATGATTCTGCTCCAGTGGCTACAACACTATCTCGGTACTGTTCATAGCCCAAAAGATTTACTTGAATGAAATAAGCACCTTGAGGTATTTGGGAAAGTAAAAAAGAACCATCCTGATCAGAGAATGCAGACTTCACAAAAGTAGTATCGCTTGTGCGTAAAAGGGATACCATGGCTAAGTCAATGCCTTTCTCTTTAGAATCTAGCACATTACCTTTTAAGGTGTAGGCCGATTGTCCAGTCGCATTTAAAACATTTAGTAGAGTAATAATGAGAACAGAGCAAGTAGAGTTTAGCCTTCGGCATATAAATTTATTTAAAATCAAATTTAGCCTAAGGAAAGATTGTAGTTTCCCAACTTATGCAAAAGAATGTAAAACAGAGTGAAATAGTGTGTTTTATAAGATTGTATTCTTTAGAATAATAAGCTTCTGCAGGCTCTTATAGAGGAGTTTTAGTATTTAAAAACGCACGCATTAGTTTGTCTTTTTCTTTTTGCGATTTACTATCAGGCGGGAACTTCTAATCTTAGCATCGTTTTTAATCTCTATAGGTGAATTTATAAAACTTATCGATTATGAAGTCGTGCTAAGCTAATATCCTGAACTCTTGTTTTCATTCTCTAGTATGAATAGTTGAACAACCCTAAAGAAAATGAAAAACAAAATTCTTTCCACTTTCATTCTGACGAGCATAGAATTTTTTCTAATTATTCTGACCGTTCCTGCTTTAGCTCAGGTTTCAAACGAAACAACCACTGCCTTACATTCTGAATTAGCGGAAGCTTCATTCTCACATACAATAGATAGCAAAGTAAACCGAAATGATACTGAGATAATCAAGGAACTTCTTGAAAATTCAGATCATTCACTATTCCTGCAGAACTGCAGCGTTGAAACCCTTTTCATAATGGATTTAGATCAGTTCAGGAATGGCATGGCAGATTTTGAAGTTTTTGGAAAACAAGTAAAGGTTCTAACCAAATATGAACTGAAAGATAGAGCTATTCCTTTTTACATAACCATTGATGGTTTTAATAAAAAAGGAACGAACTGTGAGGCCGTAGTGAGCATTCACGATATGAATGGAGAAGGTAAAGTGCATCAGTCAAGCGTGATTAAGTTGAGCAAGTCTGCCGAAAGTTGGGAGATGCAAAATTTATCAAAATAAAACAGTCATAAAACAACCCCAATAACTGAGAATCATGGATAGAAATTTACAACACAACTTACCATCCACTTCACTTCGCTTTATACTGTTTATATTAATTGGAATGGCCTTTATTGAGGGCAGTGCCCAAACTGTAATTGAAAATGGAAAGCTACGTTTTGGAAATGGCAATGAAAACTCGGTGAATGCCACCGGAAATCTTCAACAACCGTTTTACTACAGCAATCAACACAACAGCTGGAGGCGACTTACTTTTTCAAATATTTCACTCAATGAAACCATTGCTTTTGGTGGTAATGGTGAAAGTGAATGGAATACACAAGGTACACGATTATCAGACCATCCATTGACCAATCAAATAGTAAACACTTCCGGTTTTGAATATAATGTTGGTTCATCTGGCTCAGGTAATGGACAGATTATTTCTACCGGTACTCTTTCGGCCGAAGGAAGAATACTCGAAATTGAAAACACCTATACCATTGAAAATTCCTTTTTTATAACGATTAAAACTAAAATCACCAATCTTGGATCGGCAGATGTCCAAAACTTGCGTTATTGGATAGGCACACGTGATGATTATGTGGGCGGTATTGATGAACCGATAAAAGAAAGAGGAAATATAGCAGGAGGGAATTTTGCTTTAATATCGAATGAATTTGATCAGGCCAAGGCTATCCGAATCAGGACAGCCGAAGAAGGGGTGCTGTTCTTTTCGGCTTCTAACCGAGCCAATACAGTAGTTAACAATTGCTGCTCGTGGGACAACGTGCTCTACCAAAATCCTTCTTCTGCTCCAATATCTGTAATAAGCGATGGAAGTTATGGCATGTTTTTACGATTGAATGATTTAGCTCCCGCAGAGAGTGATGAATTTATCTGGTATTATGGAGCGGCTAGTCTTTCTGATTTGGACTCCATCATAAATGAAATTTCGGAAGCAGCAGGAACACTTGCAAATGTTGCTTGTAACAGCGCTGTTTATAACGCACAATCTACTATAGAAGGAACGGGGTATTTAATGACCGTTCCGGATGGCTCAGTTTCACCAACTGCTGCTCAAATTAAATCTGGAGCGCCTTACGACGGAGTTACTCCCTTGAGTGCCATTTCTCAGGCTATGGATGCTGATGTGGAATATGAATTCAATATTTCTAATCTCACTTCAGCTACAACCTATCAAACTTACTTTGTACTTGAAGATACAAATAGCATCTTTATTGATGTATCTAAGCGCTGACATTACTACGGCCGGAAATCCTGAAATAGCTTTTACATCCAATTGATGCCAGCTGCACGAATATGAATGATGGCGGTTTAGTGGCAACAGCAACAAATGGAGCAGAGCCCTATTCATTTCAATGGACAAACGGACCGGGAGGTGCTAGCTACGGTGAATTGACTTCCGGAGATTATGAAGTGACTGCAACCGATGCAAACAATTGCCAGGCTACAGCTAGCGGTACGGTTGGAATTAATGACCTTGTGAACCCTGAAGCCATAGCAAAGAATATTGTGGTTTATCTTGATGATTCTGGTGAGGCTTCAATTTCTGGCGAAATGGTCGATGATGGATCGTATGATAATTGTGAATTGGTCTCAAAATCGGTTTCAGTTTCATTGGTAGATTGCATTCATGCAAATGCGCCGGTAGACGTAATTCTCACTGTAGCAGATGCCTCAGGAAATACGGCTACTGCAAATGCAAGTGTTTTCGTGGTTGATACCATTAAGCCAAGTTTATCACTGGAAAGTATAGACCTCGAATTGAACGATGAAGGCGTCGCCTACCTCTCGCCAAACATGCTGGCGCCCTATGTGAGCGATAATTGTGAGGTAGCGCAAATATCAATACAAACTCAGGTGTTCTCCTGTGAAAGTTTGCAGGAAGGCACAACTACTCAGGTTCTGATTTTTGATAATTATGGAAACAGTATTTTTCAAACACTACAGGTAAATTTTGTTGATACTTCTGATCCGGAGGTTGAAGTAAGAGATGTGGAAATAGAACTTAATCACGATGGTTTTGCAATGTTAACCCCGGAAATGCTTGATATAAAAGAAAAAGATAATTGCGGAATTGCAACCCGTGTTTTGAGTAAAACGCAATTTAGTTGTGAAGACTTGGGTAGTTCTGTTGTGGATATTACCGTGAGTGATTTTGCGGGAAATACTAGCAGTGCAAGTTTTAATGTGACCGTTTTGGATAAAATGGCACCACAAATAATTCAGCCTGAGCCGATAGAAATGTGTGAAGGAATTCTTGAAGAGGTATCTATAATGGTATCTGATAATTGCTCTGCCCAGCTTGAACAAATCGATGGTCCGGTCTCTGGATATTTCATTACTCAAGGAAATTATGAACTTACTTATCTGGCTACCGATGCCTCCGGAAATGAAGCGAGTGTTTCTGTTGAGATTGTTGTATATGCTAACCCACTCATTGACCTAGGAGAGAATTTTCAAGTAGATGGAGCAGCCACAATAACACTTGTAGGAGGCAATGATGCCAACGCAACTTATGTGTGGAGCACCGGCGAGACTACCAGTGAAATTACAGTTGATGTTACAGAGTCGGTATCAATATGGGTTCAGGTCTATTCAGAAATGGGTTGTATGGAAGAAGATGAAATTTTTATCGAAATGCTCAATCCGCTGGGTGTTGATGTACTCGATAAGGGAGGCATCCAGGTGTACCCTAACCCGTCAAGCGGGTACTTGAATATTGTACCTGCCGGAATTGATAATTTGAATGGCGCCGTGGTTCGGATATTTGACATGAACGGAAAGACAGTCTATGAACAAAAATCAGCCACTTTCGTCGACGGCCAACCCGCGGCACTCAATATTTCAAACCTTTCAAAAGGAGTATATATTTTAAGTCTGCAGACTGATAATTTCAGCGCGACTCAAAGAATTATGAAACAGTAAAAGTAAGCATCCAAAGTAGGGACAGCCTCGCGCCATAATTGGTGCGGGGCTTTTTTGTGGGAGCAGAAACAGTTATAAACTTTCTATGGGGACTACATTTTGGTACAATGCAGGTAAGGTTAAGCTCAGGCCGAAATAGGAGTATATATTACTATTGAGGATGTTTTGAAACGTTTTGATAAATGGAAATAAAAGCCCGTTAATTATATTTCCATTTCTTGCAATCGCTCTAGCTCGCATCTTGCGAGCGTGGCTTTATCTGGCGTCTCGCCAGGCTTGATTTCCGGAGTATAGTCGAGCGATTTAAATAAAGGATATTCACAGAAATCCGGCGAGACGCCAAACAAAACGTTCCTCGCCCCAACCTTAGGTTTTTACGGGCACGGCAAAATGCCACCCCAAGGTGCGTGGTAAATTGAGCGACTGCCGTGTCTGCACACCCTTATCCGTCCATCTGCTCCTAGAGGTCGGGAGAAGAGAATATTTAAAGAGAAATGGGCTTCGTAACAGATTTGAAATCTTTAAACTATTTAGTTTTCGACATCCAAAGTATTGTAGGTCTAGGTCAAAAAGTTCAAGATCAAGGCTTGTGAAGATTTGAAAATCAAGGAGCCCTGACGTTTCAGTCAGGATGCCGACCAACGCGTCGGTCATTGACAATTGTAAATGACTGTTTTCCAATCGAGCGTAATGCAGATATTGGGCTTTATGGCCAGAGATACCCTAATTCCGAAAGGTCAAAACCACTTCCGTTCCAACTCCTTCTTCGCTATTCAGCTGAATTTTTCCTTCGTGAAGGGTCATGATTTGTTTGCAAAGGCTGAGGCCAATTCCGCTTCCGGTTTTCTTGGTGCTGAAGAAGGGTATAAAAATGCTGTCGGCTATTTCTGCGGGAATACCTTTTCCGTTGTCTATGATACTTATTTGCTCAATGCCCTTGTGATTTAGCCCGGCAGAAACTGTGACTTTTGGATGGGCTACATCTTCAGTGGCATCTATGGCATTTAGAATAACGTTGATGAGCACCTGTTCTATGAGGTACGAATCAATTTCGAATGTTAGCTTCTGATCGGTT
Organism: uncultured Cryomorphaceae bacterium; assembly: GCA_963748925.1. Lineage (GTDB taxonomy): Bacteria > Bacteroidota > Bacteroidia > Flavobacteriales_D > Cryomorphaceae > Cryomorpha. The sequence goes on from CAVVKG010000009.1 coordinate 304,577, forward strand.
AATTCGAAATTGAGTTCTACAGACTTTTCTTCTAACGATGGTTTTAGCAAAGCATGAATGCTGCTAAAGAGACTGGATGCTTCGATGCGCTCTTTATTTACGTGCGTTACCTTGTTCAGTGTTCTGTAAGTTTTGGCAAATTTCATCAAGCCTTCACTTCGCTTTTTGATGCTACTCAAACCGGCATTTACATCTTCCAGCTCTAACTTTTCAGAGGTTGGATTATCCATACTGTTCTGAATATTTAGTTGAAGGGTTTCAGCAAGTGATGAAATCGGCGCAATGCTATTCATAATCTCGTGGGTCATTACGCTTAGCAGTTTTTTCCAGGCCTCGCTCTCATTTCGGTTTAGCGTATCTTCAATGTTTTGAATTACGATAAGTTTAAAGGAGTTGGCTTCCATCTCAAAAACGGTATCAGTAATCAGCACTTTTAGCTTTTCCCGATTCATTTCCAGTGTTGCGGAAGTCGTGTTGGAATGGTAAGTTTCAAAAAGCTCGTCGTATATTTTCGGACTTCTTTTCTCCACGAAGCTCACGTTTTTAAAAGCCGGAAAATTCAGCATTTTAAGTACGGAATCATTTGCCCAAAGCACCTTGCCGGTTTCCACATTGTAGGCGAAAATTCCAACATCTACCATCTCCAAAATCTTTTGAAGGTATAGAAGTTGAGCCTGCCTTTCCTGGTCAATTGTTTTTATCGTTTTGTTCACGAGATTAAAACCGCTATGCAATTTGCGGATGTCGGCGGCGCCATGCTCTTCTGAAAACCACCTTGAAAAATCGCGGTATTTCACCGACTCAAAAAAGTCATCGATCTCAGTATAGCGTTTCACCTGGAAGCGGTACAAATTGTAAACGGAAATCAACGAAAAAATCGAACCACCCACAATCGCATAAGTATTATCAAGGCTTACGCCAAAAGCCAGAACCAACAGGGAAATGAGCACTGCCAAAACCCGAAGAAAAATAGAAAACCGGTAGCTTTTAGAGTTCATATTTATTGAGTCGGCGGTAAAGTGCGGCACGTGTAATGCCTAATTCTTTGGCAGATTTCGTGATATTCCCGTTGTTCTTTTCGATTACTGCGTAAATGGTTTTTCGTTCAATGGCATCGAGATTTGTTTCCTTTTGGACATCGGCTTTCATCGGTTTTTCAATTGCCGAAAAAGTCAAATCATCAGCCTCCAAAGAAGATTTTTCAGCCATAATCACGGCCCGTTCCAGAACGTATTGCAGTTCGCGGACATTTCCCGGAAACGGATGACTTTTTAGTTTCTTCAAAAATTCAGGTGACATTGACAGGCCTTCCTTACCGTATTTCTGACTGTAAAAATCAACGAAATAATTTCCGAGAAGATTGATGTCGCCTTCCCTGTCGCGCAAAGCCGGAATTGTAAAATCGATGGTATTAATCCGATAGATTAAATCCTTTCGAAATGTGTTTTCATCTGCCAGATCGGAAATAGACAAGTTGGTGGCGCAGATCAAGCGGATATCTATCGGGATCGCCTCATTCGAGCCAAGGGGAGTGACCTGTCGGTTTTGCAAAACCGTGAGCAGGCGCGCCTGCTGGCGAAGAGGGATATTGCCAATTTCATCTAGAAAAAGGGTACCGCCATGCGCCGATTCGAATCTTCCTTTTCGATCAGTTCGCGCGTCGGTAAAAGCCCCTTTCTTGTATCCGAAAAGTTCGCTTTCGAAAAGCGTTTCGGTGAGCGCGCCGACATCTACTTTTATAAATGGTTTGTTTTTGCGTAGCGAATTATCGTGAATGGCCCGGGCAATAAGATCTTTTCCTGTTCCATTTTCACCCAGAATTAAAATGTTGGCATCTGTAGGAGCTACTTTTTTGAGCTTTACAAACACGTTTTCCATTGCAGGGCTTTCGCCGATAATCGGCGTGTCAGAAGTTAAATTAACCTCGGGTTGTTTTTTCTTTTTCTCAACAAGCGCCTGCACTGCATTTAAGATTTTTTCGTTTTGCCAGGGTTTAATGATAAAGTCAGAGGCACCTTCTTTCAGTGAGCGAATGGCCAGGTCGATATCGCCGTAAGCAGTAATTAAAATCACATCGATTTCGGGGTTAATCTCCTTGATTTTGTTGAGCCAAAAAATACCTTCGTTGCCGGTATTTACGAGGCTGTTAAAATTCATATCGAGAATCACCAAATCGAAAGCAGTAGCCTCCATCAGGTTTTGAATCCGATTGGGGTTTTTGCTTATGACAACTTCTTTTACTTTCGACTTTAGCAATAACCGCAATGCGGTTAAAACATCTTCATCGTCGTCGATGATTAATATTTTGGCGTTTTTGAGTTGCATATGCGCAGTATTGGTTGCAATATATGAAAGTGTGGCAATTAACTGTTTGGACTGTTGAAATCATCAATCTTCCTCAGACTAAGGCTGTATAGAATTGCTATTCCTAGTGGTAATCGTAAGGATTCGAAATATGGGTATTTGCTTTTAAAGATTTGTCATGCATAGTAGTTTAACTTAATAGTGCCAGAGGCACGTCGGTTATTTTAGCCACGGGTTTTAACCCGTGGCTAATTTTGAATCGTATTTTGCAAGTGCCAGCGGCACGACCGTTTTTACGAACCACTTCAATGTGTGAAAAATGATTGGGTTAATGCAAAGATTCAAAAAGGTATTTTGGATCATATTCCAAATTATTTTCCTTTAAGATTTGCAGGTATTCATCACGGAATGATTCCTTTTTATGATGAGCTTCTTGATTTTCAATATATTTATACACCCTATCTAATTCTTTGAATGATAAAGTAAACGCGCCAAAACCAGTTTGCCAGTTAAATTTCGATTCAAACAAATTCAGATCATTAAAATCTTTGGAAGACTTCGCTTTGACTTTTTGCATGATTTCAGATGTGGAGTATTTCGGTGGAATGTTGAATAAACAATGAACGTGATCTTCAATTCCATTTACGATTAAGCTTTTGCACCCAGCGTCCTTTATTTGTTGCCCTAGTATGGCAAAAGCTGTTGGTCTTATAGAAGCTTTTAATACTGATTTTCTATGTTTTACGGCAAATACGCCATGTACGAACTGTTGGGAGTAGGTGTTGGCCATGATGTGTTGGTTTAATGTAAAAATGGGGTTTTTATTTCAATTTGTAAAAACTGTCGTGCCCCCGGCACTTTTGTTGGGTTGTTTGTTTTTAACCCGGGGTTAAAACCCAGGGTTAAAATAACTTTCGTGCCTCTGGCACTGCAAAACATTCCATTTCTTCTATCCGAATTCACCCAACTGTCCACCCTACAAATCTACAAATTTCACCTCCGCCAAAATCCACACAAATCGTTCTGTATCACCACCGAACAGGAAGTGTATTAAAACCGAACACTTTTAAATTTCCTTAAAAGCGTAATGTGCTGATAAACAGTTGCAAATGTTTCTGGCACTATTATCACATAGGATTAAGTGAAAATAGAAATGTAATGGACATCCCAATTGAAAAGAAACGATTTAGTACCAGGAAAATACTGCTCTATGCAGGTTTACTTTTGCTCTTGTGCTTTATTGTTTTTGTGATTGCTTCTGCCAGCGGTGTGTCGAAGTTGAATGTAGAGAAAGAGCGGATTAGCATCAGCACAGTGAGCGATGGCATTTTTCAGGAAAACATTCCTGTGAATGGAATTGTGCTTCCCATTACAACCATCTATCTCGATGCACTTGAAGGTGGACGTGTAGAAGAAAAGTATGTAGAAGACGGTGAGGTCCTGGAGATAGGAGATCCCATTTTAAGATTATCAAATACCGATTTGGAGTTGAGCCTGGTAAATCAGGAAACGCAGGTTTATAACCTGCTTACCCAAATGCAAATTTCGCAAAACGCCGCCCGTCAAAACACGATAAATAAGCTTAACCAATATACCGATGTGGAGAGTAGCCTGATTGAGTCTAAGCGGGTGTACGAGCTCAATAAGGAACTCCACGAAAAAGGTGCAATAGGGCGACAAGATTTCATTAAAGCCGAGAATGATTACAACTATCAAAAAGAGCGAATGAAGCTCGCCGGAGAGATTTTGAAACAGGATTCGATTGCTGTACAACAAGAGAACGAGCAGGTGAAAAGCAGCTATGCACGCACCCAAAGCGCGCTGGATTTGATGCGTCGAAAAGTGGCTGACCTTGTAGTGAAATCTCCAATTGCAGGTCAGCTTACATCACTTGACGCGGAAATTGGCCAGTCTAAAAATAAGGGTGATCGCCTAGGGCAAATAGATGTTTTAAGCGGATTTAAAGTGCGGGCTGATATTGATGAGCATTATATTTCAAGAATTTACACCGGTCAAACGGGAAGTTTTACCATGAATGATCAATCGTATTCGCTCATTATAAAAAAGGTTTATACGCAGGTTTCTAGTGGCCGTTTTCAGGTAGATATGCAATTTGCTGATTCGGTACCGCAAGGAATTCGACGCGGGCAAACGCTGCAAATCCGATTGGCTTTGAGCGATGAAAAGCAGGCTGTGCTGATTCCTAAAGGTGGATTCTTTCAGCAAACCGGTGGAAACTGGATTTTTAAAATTAGCGAAGATGGGAATACGGCTTACAAAACGGATATTTCACTAGGAAGCCAAAACACAGAATACTATGAAGTGCTGAATGGACTGAACCCGGGTGATAAGGTGATAACAAGCAGTTATGATAATTATGGTGATGTCAAAGAATTGGTATTAAAAGAATGATGTTTTTTAACCGCAAAGACGCGAAGATTAAGGGCAAAGTGCGCAAAAGGGTTTAGGCCAAGAGATCTTAACCGTCAGAGAATTAATTGAGTATTTTAATAAAAATTTAAGTGGCTGAATTATAGAGTTTGATAGCAAGGCGCACGCACTTTTGAAAATAAGGAATTGACCTTTGTCAATGACTGTTTACAAAACAAGTGCAACGCAGGTAGCGAATTCTATAAACAGACACCAATAAAACAGGAATAATGATAAAAATCAAAGACTTAGAAAAGTACTACGCCACCGAAGATGTGAAGACCATCGCATTGAACAAATTATCTTTTGAGGTGAAAGAAGGTGAATTTGTGGCTGTTATGGGACCTTCGGGTTGTGGTAAATCTACTCTGCTAAATATTCTGGGTCTATTGGACGATCCGGATGGAGGGAGCTTCCTTTTCAACGGCACCGAAGTAGCCGGCTACAACGAGCGAAAACGCGCCAATTTGCGGAAGCATAATATTGGGTTTGTGTTTCAGAGCTTTAACTTGATTGATGAGCTCACCGTTTTTGAGAATGTAGAGCTTCCGCTGATTTACACGGGAATAAAAACGGCAGAACGAAAACAACGCGTTGAAGAAGTGCTGGAGAAAATGGGGATCATGCACCGGCGAAAGCATTTCCCGCAGCAGCTCTCTGGTGGTCAGCAGCAACGTGTCGCTGTAGCGCGGGCCGTGGTAAACCATCCCAAACTAATCCTTGCCGATGAGCCCACCGGTAACCTGGACAGCAGCAACGGAAACGAAGTAATGGATTTGCTCACCGAGCTGAATGCAGCAGGTACCACTATCATCATGGTTACGCACAGCGAGCACGATGCAAAATACAGCCACCGCATTATCAGAATGCTTGACGGACAGAAGGTGACGGAGAATGTGCTGTCAGAATTTACCCATTAAAAAATGCTCAAAAACTACTTTAAAATAGCGTGGAGGAATATCCTGAAATATCGGGTGAATAGCCTTATTAATGTCATAGGGCTGGCCATTGGATTGACCTGTGTAATCTTGATTGGCTTGTACATTCAGGATGAGCTGGGCTACGACACCTTTTTTAAAGATTCTGATCAAATCTACCGGGTAAATATTGATGGTAAAATGGGGGATAACGCCTTCTACGCTGGCTACACACCACCACCTGCAGGGGCAGCTTTGGTCGATAATTTTCCCGAAATTGAAAGTTATACCCGTATTTACCGGCCAAATGCAGATGTGCTTGAAGCGAAAACGAAGGATGGAGAGGTAGTTTTTAACGAAACGAATATTTACGCAGTAGATGCTAATTTTCTTGAAGTACTTTCATATCCGCTGGTCAAAGGCGATCCCACCACCTGCTTGAAAGAGGCAAATAGTGTTGTTGTTACTCCTCAAATAGCCAAGAAATATTTTGGTGATACGAACCCTATTGGGAAAACCCTTTTATACGGAAGCGAGCAAAAACCGTTAAAAGTAACAGCTGTTCTCGGCGACCTCACATCCCTTCCGGCAACGGTTAAATTTGACATGCTTGTGCCGGTTGAAAATTTTGGTGACGTCGCCTATTTTAACTGGAGTTGGGTATGGCTTAATATGGCCACTTATGTAAAATTGAGCGATCAGGCTGCAAAAGATCCCACAACTCTCGCCCGACTAGAGTCAAAATTTCCGGAGATGCTTAGAACTCAGGCAGCCGGAGCTTTTGAGCGAATCGGTCAACCATACGAAGAGTTCTTGAAAAACGGTAACCATTGGGATCTTCACTTACAACCGCTTACCGACATTCATTTACGATCAGGAGAGATTGTTTCTGCCATTTCGGATCAAGCCGATATCCAGAACCTTTATATTTTCGGCCTTATTGCCTTCTTCATCATCCTGCTTGCCTGTGTGAATTTTACCAATCTGGCAACAGCCCAGGCCGGCAAACGCAATAAAGAAATTGGAATAAGAAAGGTATTGGGTTCGCCTCGGAGTCAGCTAATTAAACTCTTTTTGGCGGAAGCGCTTTTATATACATTCATTGCTGCGGTTTTTGCCGTCTTATTTGTCTTCTTGTTGCTTCCATTTTTCAATTCCCTTACGGGAAAAGAAATCATATTTATGGAAATTTTTAATGGTGGAATTTGGTTAATCCTTTTGGGATTGATTGTACTCACCGGTTTTCTCGCTGGGATTTATCCGGCATTTTTCCTTTCTGCGTTTAAACCTGTTGCTGTATTAAAAGGAGGCTTAACTGCTACGAAAAATGGTTTTCTGCGTAATGGGCTAGTGGTATTTCAGTTTGTTATCGCCATTGTAATGGTCATCTCAACGCTCATTGTGTTTATCCAGTTGAGGTATATCCAGCAGCGCGATCTTGGCTACGATAAAGAAAACATGCTAGTAATTAGCAATACCGAAACCCTTCGTAAAAGTGAGGATTCCTTTAGGCAAGAGCTGGCCGCAATGCCCCAGGTTAAAGCCGCCACAAGCTCTACAAGTATTTTCACAAAAGGTGCTTTTGGTGATTTTTATGTACCTCAAACTAATGAGGCCAATCAGGCGGTAGCGAAGGATATTGTTTTGGAATCCTATCTGGTTGATGACCATTTTATCTCTACACTCGACCTTGAAGTTGCAGAAGGGCGGGGCTTTGACTCTCGTTTCAACGATTCCCTTTCTATAGTCCTGAATGAGGCTGCAGCCAAACAAATAGGTTGGATAGACCCTATTGGTCAAAAAATTCGCTATCCCGGCGGAAACATGGAGTACTATACTGTAATAGGTGTGGTAAAGGATTTCAATTTGCAGTCTCTGCATCAATCCATCCAGCCTTTCGCTCTTTTTTCGAAGGCATCGAAAAGCTATGATACCGGAACTTCTTTTATCACTCTGAAATATAAATCTTCTGATCCGGAACAGCTTCTGTTTGCCATAGAAAACAAATGGAAGAGCTACCAGCAGGATGTCCCTTTTCAATATTCCTTTTTGGAAGATGAACTCAATGCTGCCTATCGGTCAGATCAGAAATTAGCGAAGCTTTACGGAATTTTTACTTCCCTATCCATTTTTATTGCATGCCTCGGACTTTTTGGATTGGTGGCATTTACGGCACAACAGCGAACCAAGGAAATAGGTATTCGCAAGGTGCTGGGAGCTAATGTAGCCGAAATCGTAAAACTGCTTTCTACCGACTTTTTACGGATGGTAATCATTGCAGTTATTGTGGCTTCGCCTATTGCCTGGCTCGCTATGAACAAGTGGTTGCAAGATTTTGCATATAGGATAGATATTCCATTATGGGTATTTGTTGTCGCCGGGCTTGCCGCTCTTGCTATCGCTTTAATTACAGTCAGCTTTCAAGCAATCAAAGCGGCCATTGCAAACCCGGTAAAAAGTCTGACGAATAGAATGATTTGAAACCTAACTAAAGACCGAATAATCATGCTTACAAACTACTTTAAAATAGCCTTTCGGAATCTTTGGAAAAACAAGCTTTTCACGGCGATTAATATCGTGAGTCTTGCTATTGGGCTTAGCGCCTCATTTGTGATTGGCCTGATGGTTTATTACGATTTTACTTTCGATAATTTTCACGAGGATGGCGAGTTGATTTATCGGGTCACAACCGATTACACATCGCCGGAAGGTGAATGCGTACAACTCTGGTGTGGCGGTACCTTTAACCAATGCTGTAAAACAAGGCATTACCGGAGTGCAGTTGTCAACCACCTTTTTTACTTCAGATCCGGCCAAAGTGTTGGCGAGTTCTTCGACAAAAACTTTCAATAACCCCGACAAGGTTATTTACGCCGACACGGATTTTTTTCAATTTTTGAATTACGACTTTCTAGCGGGAAGTGAGGAAACCGCATTTCAAAATCCCAATGAAGTAGTACTTACTGAGAGCCGTGCACAGAAGTATTTCCCAAATACAGATTACAGTGACATATTAGGTGAAACGCTGACTTACGATGATTCCGTTATTGCGAAAGTTACCGGTGTTGTTGCCGATTTTGTGAGCGAACGGATTGTACTTTTCAGGAATTTATTTCGTTGGCCACGGCCAGTCAGTCGAATATGAAAGACCAGGTTAACGAGGAAAACTGGCACAATACAAGTTCGAGCACCCAGCTTTTTATAAAGTTGGATGATAAAAAAGCTCTGAAGAATGTACAGGATCAATTGGATAATTTGGCGAAAGAAAATGAGAGCGAGTATGCCGAGAAGTACAGCGCGTATAGAAACTTTCATTTGCAACCATTAAGCGACCTTCACTTCAGTGAGAATTATGGAGTTTTTGATTTCACTCCTTATCAGGCTGATAAATCGGTGCTGGTAAGTTTACTTCTAATAGCACTTTTTCTACTCGCTCTGGGGTGTATCAATTTTACTAATCTCAATACCGCTCAGGCAACGCAGCGAGCTAAAGAAATCGGGATTCGCAAGACTTTGGGAAGCTCGCGAAAACAACTCGTTTTTCAATTTCTCGGCGAGACTTTTGTACTCACTCTTTTGGCCGCAGCGATATCAGTAGTTCTGGCAGCCGGCTTACTTCAGGTCTTTGCTGATTTCATTCCGAAGGGATTGGATTTTGCCCTTTTTGGAGATCCGGTGATTATTGGTTCTGCTTTCATTCTTGTCGTCTTAGTCACGTTCTTTTCGGGGGCTTATCCCGGATTGGTGCTTTCTTCGTTTAAGCCGGTTTCGGTTTTTAAATCTAAAATATTCTCAGGAAGTAATCATTCCACTTTGCGAAAAAGTCTGATTGTTTTTCAGTTTGTGATAGCCCAGGTTTTTATCATTTCCACCATTATGGTTGGGAAGCAAATTCATTTTCTGATGAAGGAAGATATGGGCTTCAAAACTAACGCCATTACTTATGTGAGAACGCCCTGGCAGGATGGTTCACTTGAAAAACGCGAATTGTTTATTCAAAAGCTGAAGGCGATTCCTGAGATTGAAAAAACCAGCTTAGGAGGATCACCGCCTGCTTCGTTTGGCTGGCATTCCACAGAAGTGGACTACCTGAATGGAGAAAATAATATTCATACCGAATTGCAATTGCTCTTTGGCGATAGCAGCTATCTGAACCTCTATAATATTGAGCTTCTCGCTGGTCGCCGATTGCGAAATGACACCACTCGGGAACTTATAATCAATGAGACATTCCTTAAGATTTTAGGCTTTAAAACGCCTGAGGATGCAATTGGTAAAATGATTGATTACAGCGAAGAAAAGGTGCCTATTGTTGGAGTAATGGAAGATTTTAATCAGCGTTCTCTAAAATCGAAAATAGAACCCATGGCTTTTGTTGGAGACTGGAACAGAGAGAGATATTCACAATTTAATACGGTACATATTGAGCTAAATGAATCGAGTTCTGACAGTTGGTCAATGGTAATTGCTAAAGCGGAGGATCACTGGAAGTCGATTTATCCGGGGGCAAATTTCAATTTGCAGTTTATGGATGAAACGGTTGAGAAATTCTACCGAAAGGAAACCAGCATGACCAAGCTCCTCAATTGGGCAACCGGGCTTTCGGTGCTTATTAGCTGCCTTGGACTTTTAGGGCTGGTAATTTATACCACCGAACGCCGCGTGAAAGAGATAGGAGTGAGGAAAATACTCGGTGCCTCAATAGCTCAAATCAATGTTTTACTCTGTAAGGACTTTGTGGTGCTCGTAATCATTGCATTTGCAGTAGCGGCGCCATTGGCATGGTACGGTCTAAACAGCTGGCTTCAGGATTACGCCTATAAAACGAGTTTGAGCTGGTGGGTTTTTGTGAGCAGTGGTCTTGGAATTTTGTCTTTGGCATTGATCATTATGAGCTTTAAGACGATTTCCACAGCCAGAAAAAACCCTGTAAATAGTTTAAGGACAGAATAGATTATTAGACCGACTTAAGAAAACACGATGCTTAAAAATTATTTTAAAATAGCACTAAGGAATCTGTGGCGAAACCGCGGGTATTCGGCACTTAATATTGGTGGTCTTGCTATTGGAATGTCGGCAGGGTTTTTAATTATTTTGTACGTGGCTTTTGAAATAAGCTTTGATAGATTTCACGAAAATACAGACAGTATTTACCGCGTGGTTACGGACATCAAAACCCCGTCAGACCAGTTTAAAGTGCCTCTTGTTGATTGGAATATTTTAAGCGAGTTAGATTCTGAGTTTCCCGAAATTCAGTCGGCGGTGCGCGTGATGAGCACTGAACTGGAATTGCAATATGAAAATAGAGAATACAAAGAAAGTTATGCGCTAGCAGTTGATTCGGGTTTCTTCAAAATGTTCAGTTACACCCTCCTAAAAGGTGATCCCAAAACCGTACTCGACAAACCATTAAGTTTAGTATTGAGTGAGTCGGCTGCAAAAAAATACTTTGGTGATGAGGATCCCATAGGTAAAGCAATCGGCATTGGCGATGGAGAAAATATGGCAAAAGTAACCGGTGTAATGCACGATATGCCGGAAAACACATATTTGAGAGGAGATGTCGTTTTATCAATTTCCTCTTTTACTGAAGTGATCAATCCCTTGATAGAAGAATCCTGGGCCAATTTTGAGAATCACGGATTTGTTATGCTCAATGATCACACAAATACTGAAACTCTTGTAGCGAAAATAGAGACATACAACGATAAAGCACACGGCAAGGAGATGGAGGAATCGAAGCTCAATTTAGTCTATAAACTTGAGCCTTTAGCAGATGTTTATTTGTATTCTAATCGCGGTCAATCTGCTCACATTACCAATGTATACGTGTTTAGTGTTGTTGCTTTTTTTATTTTGCTTATTGCCGCCATTAACTTCATTAATCTAACTACGGCCAGATCAGTTGAGCGAGCTAAAGAAGTGGGGATACGCAAAGTAATTGGTGCGCAAAGAGGTCATTTGGCTTTTCAATTTCTGGGCGAATCAATTCTGATTTGTCAATTCGCTTTCATTTTATCCGTAATTCTTACAGCAGTAACTCTGCCTTATTTTAATGAGCTAGCCGGAAAAGTAGTGGCAGCGAGTATTTTATCAAATCCATCTTATTTGCCAGGTCTTTTTTTAATATCGGTTGTAATTGCTTTGGCAGCCGGGGTATATCCAGCCCTGGTTCTGTCTTCATTCAAACCCGTGACAGTGCTTAAGGGTAAGTTTGCTCATGGATCAATGGGAACATTGCTGAGAAAAGGGCTTGTGGTTAGCCAGTTTTCTATTTCAATCGCTTTGATTATTGGAACGCTGGTGATTTACAATCAAACCACCTTTATGCAAAGCCAGGATTTAGGTTTTAAAAAGGATCAGTTGCTAATAATTCAGACCAATGGCAAACAGGGTACTGAAAAGTTGAAAGATAAGTTGGCATCCATTCCAACTATACTATCACTGAGCACGAGCACCACGGTTCCCGGAGGCGGAGGAGATCCTCAAACTGCACTTAGTAAACTTGAAAATAATCAGGGGGAAGATCTGTCGCTAGTTTTGGAAAGATACCTCGTGGATGAACATTTTATCCCGCAATTTGAAATTTCGCTTCTTGCCGGAAGAAATTTTTCTGATCAATTTCTAAGTGATAGCAGCCACTCAATGATTATTAATGAGAAGGCTACTAAGTTATTAGGTTTTTCGAATCCTGGTGAAGCAGTGGGCAAACGTTTTGATCAATGGGGTCAGCAAGGAGAGGTCATTGGCGTGGTGAAAGATTTTCACATTTCATCTCTTCAGGAAGAAATTCAACCTCTTTCTTTGCTTATGAACACAAGGTATTATCGTTTAATGAATATCAAAATTGCGGCGAATTCAATCAATGAAACTTTAGCTCAAATTGAAAGTTATTGGAACCAGTATTTTCCCGGCGTTGCTTTTGAATATTTTTTTTTAGATGAATTTTTTAATCGTCAGTACAAGGCTGAAGAGCGCTTTGGTAATTTGATATTAAGCTTTTCCTTACTGGCAATATTTATCAGCTGTCTCGGTCTTTTTGGACTTGGATCATATAGCACCCTGCAGCGCCGACGAGAGATTGGAATTCGAAAAGTACTAGGCGCATCAGTAACAGGAATTGTAAACCTGCTGACTCTTGATTTCTTGAAATTAGTGGCCATATCTATTCTCGTGGCATCACCTCTAGCCTGGTTTGTGATGAATAAATGGTTAGAAGATTTTGCTTACCGCGTTGATATTGAATTTTGGGTTTTTGCTGTCGCTGGAATTTCTGCTCTAGCAATTGCGCTGCTAACTATAAGTTTTCAAGCCATAAAAGCCGCCATGTCAAACCCGGTAAAAAGTATAAGAACAGAATAGATTATTAGACCGACTTAAGAAAATACGATGCTTAAAAATTACTTTAAAATAGCCCTTCGGAATCTTTGGAAAAACAAGAGCTATTCGTTTATCAACGTTTTTGGTCTTGCCATTGGGATCACCTGTGCGAGCTTTATTTTTCTCTGGGTAGAAGACGAGATGAATTTTGATCAGTCCATTCCTGATAAGGAATTGGTTTTTAGTGTTCCTACCAACCAGAAGTACGACGGTGAATGGCGAACCTTATCTGAGGCTACTCCCGGACCATTGGCGGCAGATTTGAAATCAGAAATCCCTGAAATTGCTAGATCGGCTCGCAAACGAAACAGCAGTATTTTATTTACGGTAGGCGAAAAGTCTATCAACAGCAAAGGTAGCTACGCGGATAAAGGTCTCTTTGATATTTTCGGACTTGAGTTTATAGAGGGAGACTCTGAATCGGCTTTTGAGAACAAAAAGTCCATCGTAATTACAGAAGAAGTTGCTACAATTCTTTTTGGCGAAAGCCGCGCGGCGATTGGGAAAGGTGTTCTTGTTGATCAGAAAACCAGTTTTACAGTTACTGGGGTTGTTAAAGATTTTCCAAACAACACCACCTTTCCTGTGTCGTGGCTTGTGCCTTTCGAAAACTTCACTGATGGTAAGGAGTGGACTCAGGATTATGGGTCAAATTTTACCGACACTTTCGTGAAATTAAAACCGGGATCGGAGGTTGAAATCGTAGACAAGAAAGTAAGAGCATTGATGCCTGCAAAAACGGGCGATAAGGATACAGAAGCTATTTTATTTGCGGCAAATGACTGGCATCTAAGAGGGGAGTTTAAGGATGGTAAAATAATCGGCGGACGAATAGAATACGTGCGACTGTTTAGCTTGATTGCCCTGATTATTTTGGTAATAGCCTGCATCAACTTTATGAATTTGGCTACCGCTCAAAGTGAAAAGCGCGCCAACGAAGTGGGAATGCGAAAAACCTTAGGCTCGGGTAAAAAGCAGTTGATTTTTCAGTTTATTACAGAGGCTGTATTTACGGCTTTGCTTAGCGGTGTAGTAAGTGTGCTGCTATTAATCATTTTTATTCCGCAGTTTAACGGGCTGATCGAAAAGAATTTAAGTCTCAATCTGTCTGAGCCCATTCATTTTCTGCCTTTCATATTAATAATTACGATTTGCGGTGTTTTCTCAGGTTTGTATCCCGCCTTTTATCTTTCTTCTTTCAAACCTATTGACGTGCTAAAAGGTTCGCGAAAGCAAGCTGGCGGTGCATCCATAACCCGAAAGAGCCTGGTGGTTATGCAATTTTCAGTTTCTATCATTTTCATAATCAGCACCGTTATCGTTTATCAGCAGGTGCAGCATGTGAAGAATCGTGATTTGGGGATGAACAAAGACAACCTTATTGAAGTGCCTGCGGCTAACGGAACCATTATAGAGAACTTCAGGTCAATAGATCAGGAGCTCAGATCAACCGGATTGATTGCCAGCACCGGCCTTTTCAATTCGCATATTTTATCAGATGGGAACAATACTTCCGGTATAGGCTGGGCGGGCAAGTCAGGCTCAGAAGATATCCTGATTTCATACAGAACGGTTACTCCAGACCTATTTGATGCCGCCGGGATGAAGATAAAGGAGGGAAAAGGATTTAGTTCTTCAGAGAATGCTGACAGCTCCAAAGTATTGGTTTCGGAATCATTTGCGGCACTTATGAAAACTGATGAGGTGCTGGGAAAGACTATAAGTTGGGATGAAGATATCTATACGATTAATGGAGTTGTAGAAGACTATTTATACGGCGATATGTACGGAAAAAGTGATCCCGTTGTGTTTTTTCATCATGCGGAAGGGTCAGATTACCTGTACATAAAACCGAAAGCCGGAGCAGGTATTACTGAAACGCTCACTGAAATTGAAAAGGTATTAAAAGCGCAAAATCCTGGATTTCCTTTTGAATACTCATTCGTAGATGATTCTTTTAATTCTCGTTTCAAAAGTGAACAGTTAATGGGCAGTTTATCTCAGATTTTTGCACTACTGGCAATCCTCATTTCCTGCCTTGGCCTTTTTGGATTATCGGCATACATGGCAGAACAGCGCCGGAAAGAAATTGGTGTAAGAAAGGTATTGGGATCAAGTGTTCCGGGAATTGTAAGATTGTTGTCGAAAGACTACATAAAACTTGTCCTGGTCGCCATTTTTGTGTCGGTACCAATCGCGTGGTATGTTATGCAAAACTGGCTCAATGGTTTCAACTATCGCATTGATATTCAATGGTGGGTGTTTCTCCTTGCAGGAATAATTTCCGTGGGAATTGCCTTGCTCACAGTAAGTTTTCAAGCCATAAAAGCCGCCATGGCAAACCCAATAAAGAGTTTAAGAACCGAATAATGAGTCTGTCCAGAAAGTTCGTTATCGGCGTTGCACTTGAATTGAAAACAGTCATTGACAGTTGTCAATGACCGACGCGTTGGTCGGCATCCTGACTGAAACGTCAGGGCTCCTTAGTTTTCAATCCTGCGTGCGCCTTGTTATCGAACTCTCTGACCAAGACTCTTGTGTCGGCTAAACGAAGGAAGCTTATTAGAAAAATATTAAAACAAAACAATCATGCTTAAAAACTACATCAAAATAGCCATTCGGAATCTTTGGAAAGACCGAACGTTTACTGCGCTTAATATCATCGGACTGACGGTTGCTTTCGGTATCGCCTTTTTGGTGAGCATGTTTGCTATCTATGCACTATCATCCGATAAATTTCACGAAAATATCGATTCAATTTATCGGGTTTACGACAATGTTCAAACCCCGAAAGGAACAGAATCAGATGAAGCCAAACCCATTCCTTACGCAGCAGCTTTGTACGAGGAAGTGCCCGGTATTAAAAGTATTACTCGAAGTGTAGGTGGCTCAAGGCTAATCACATATGAGGATAAGACCCTCAGCATAAGCGCCCACTGGGCTGACGCGGATTTTTTTAAAATCTTTTCGTTTCCTCTTTTGGAAGGAAATAAGGATAATCCGATTCCAAATACATCGTCTCTGGCTCTAACGCGTAAAACGGCTACCTTAATTTTTGGGAGCGAACCCGCATTAGGGAAAACGGTAATGGTGCAAAAAGGAGGTGAAGATTATCCTTTCACAGTTTCTTCAATCCTCGAAGATGTTCCCGAGGCGAGCAGTATTCAATTCGGTGCTGTTTTTGATTTTAAATCACTCCCTGATGATTTCTACGCTGATCATATCAACGATTGGAGCGCAAACAATCATACTGTTTTTATGCAGTTGGCAGAGGGAGTATCGGCAGAGCAGTTTGAAAAATCAACCAAAGATTTCTCTACGATGCATTATGAAGACGAAATTGCCAGCGCCAGGCGAGATGGGGCACAGGCCAATGCCCAAGGAAATTACCGACAGGTAAAGCTACTTTCATTTAAAGATCAATATTTTTCAACGGTGAGGAATGGTTTGGTTTACGTGAGTAGAGTACTTCAATATATCCTTTTAGGGGTCGTTTTTCTAATTCTTTTTATAGCGAGTGTCAACTTTATCAACATGAGTATTGCGAAGAGTGCACAGCGCTTACGCGAAATAGGTATGCGTAAAACATTAGGCGCAAACAAGCTACAATTATTCTTTCAGCTGTGGGGCGAGAGTGTGGTTGTGTTCCTTATTTCAGTTATACTAGGCGGACTTCTAGCTCTTGGATTTCTTGATTCTTTTCAAACATTTTTCGAAACGAAAGCTACTTTTCGTGCCATATCGAGCCCTGGAATTGTAATTGCAGCTATACTTTTTATTACCTTAATCACCCTGATTGCCGGTGGTTATCCATCATTTTTAATGAGTAAGTTGGAAACTTTGCAAGCGCTTAAAGGCAAAATGCAAAACACAGGCAATAATAGATTGCGAAACGTGCTGATGGTATTGCAGTTTAGCATTACCATTCTGCTTATTGGCGGTACAATCGTTCTGTGGAAGCAAGTCGAATTTTTGCGCCATAAGGACCTCGGTTTCAATAAAGAGCAAGTCATTACGCTTCCGCTAAATACCAGGCAAGATCCGGCCAAGGTGATTAACCTCTTGCGCAATGAACTCGCAGGTGATCCGCGGGTGATTGATATTACTGCTGCAGATGATAATATAGGTCTGGGTCGCGATGGTAGTTCCAGGTCTTCTGTTTTAGGATTTGAGTACAAAAACAGGGTAGTGTCTACCAATATGCTTGGTATTGATTTCGATTACGCGAAAACGCTGGACATCCCAATCGTTGCCGGTCGCAGTTTTGATCGCAGTTTTCCCGGCGATAGTCTTTCGGTAGTTATCAATGAGGCTATGGCCAAAGAGCTCGGCGAAGAAGATCCGCTAAGCGCTCATTTTTATCTGGATGATTCGGTGAAATACTCTGTAATAGGCGTGGTAAAGGATTATAATTTTGACGACCTACACACGTCGATTTTGCCCATTACCTTTTTTATGGGTGGGCAATTTCCATTCCACTACGCCTATATAAAAGTGGCTCCAACCGATCTTTTGGGTTCGTACGAAAGGGTAAAGGAAGCCTGGGGTAAAATTGAACCGGATACCGAATTTAATGGTTCTTTTCTCGATGAAAATATAGACCGCACCTTAACAAAAGAACGAAAGATGACCACCCTGATTTCAGGTGGATCCCTGATTGCCATAATTTTGAGTTGCATCGGGCTTTTTGCGATTTCGCTTTTGGTGGTAGGCCAAAGAAGAAAGGAAATTGGAATTAGAAAAGTTGTAGGCGCATCGGTATCTACTATCACTTTTTTACTGGCAAAAGATTTTCTAAAATTAGTGGGTCTTGCATTTATAATCGCCACACCTATTGCCTGGTTTCTTTCGGCCCAGTGGCTTCAAAACTATGTTTATCGCTTTGATCTTTCCATCTGGGTTTTTCTTGGGGCGGGCGGAATAGCTTTGGTTATTGCGCTTGCAACAATTAGTATCAGAACCATCCAGGCGGCAATGCAAAATCCGGTTGATAGTTTAAAAACGGAGTAGCTAAGTAATACCTGCCAGGTTTACGCCCTTTGATTGTGTGATCGCTTCGCAACATACGCACTACCAAAAAGGTCGTAAGAATAAATACCTGGCAGGTCTCGCTACTAGAGTACCTGTACCACCACCGAACAGAGAGTGTATTAAAACCGAACAGTTTCTATTCCTTATGCCGTTATAATAGTCTGACAAACAAAGAAATAGACTTGTGGCACATTTTTCACTTCCCTTTTAATGAAAATAGATTTACAATGCTCAAAAACTACATAAAAATTGCCTGGAGAAATATAGCTGCCAATAAGCTTTTTACTACCCTAAATATCGCAGGGCTCGCTATTGGTATTTGCGTTTGTATTGTGCTGTTTGCATTTGTAAATTATGAGTTCAGTTTTGACAGGATGTATTCGGATTCAGAGAATATATATCGGGTCAATATGGAAACTTCCGAAGCGTATGATTATGAAACATGGCCTACTTTGCCCAATTCGGTAGGTCCGGCTATAATCAATGAAGTAACTCAGGTTAAAAAAATGTCCCGACTCATCAAAGATGATTTTGGATCTACGGCTTCCCTAAAAGTGGGCAACAAAAACTTTAAGGAAAATGGCTTGTACCTCGCCGATTCTTCACTGTTTGAAATGTTCGATTTTACATTTGTTGAGAGTACCGGGAAGAACCCTTTTTCAAGACCCAATTCAATTGTGATTTCACAATCGTCAAAAGAAAGATTGTTTGGGGATATAAATGCAATCGGAAAAATTATAACAGTAAATAATAACGACAGTCTGGAAGTAACGGGGATCTATGCAGACCTTCCAAAAAACAGTGTTATTGACTGCAATATGGTGTATAACATTATGGATTCGTGGATGGGAACCAATGTGTATTGGAGCAATGCCAGCTATGAAACCTACATTGCGTTGCAACCTGATGCCGATGTAGCCGAGGTGCAAAATCAAGCTACTGCTTTAATTGATAAACACGTCGACAAAGAAGGGCAGTATTTCCATAAATTCTTCTTGCAGCCACTGACCAGGATTCACCTTTACTCTGCAGATATTGGTGAAGGGTACACATCAAAACTGGGAAATGTAAGTACAGTAAAGAGTCTTTTGTTTCTTTCAATTCTGGTCTTACTGATAGCCTGCGTGAACTATATGAATCTGGCTACAGCCAATTCGCAGAAGCGCTCAAAAAGCATTGGAATGAACAAAGTTTTGGGTGCCAATAAAACCCAGATGCTCTCGCTTTTTTATATCGAAACCGGAATTCTTGTGTTTATCTCTATTCTAATTGGATATGCCGGGGCCTTTGCAGCCATTCCACTTTTTGAAAATATTACCGGTAATGAGCTGGCTTACGCCGATTTGCTTTCTCTTCCAATTCTGGGTAGTCTTATTGCAATTTGGCTTCTGGTTACGATTATTGCAGGTAGCTACCCGGCCATTTCTATGTCGGCTATCTCGCCATTGACATTGGTCAAAAAGTCAAAAACAACATATTCCGTTGCAG
Source organism: uncultured Cryomorphaceae bacterium (assembly GCA_963748925.1). Taxonomy (GTDB): domain Bacteria; phylum Bacteroidota; class Bacteroidia; order Flavobacteriales_D; family Cryomorphaceae; genus Cryomorpha. Next base: position 324,127 of record CAVVKG010000009.1, read on the forward strand.
ATTTTATCCGTAAAGGTTTGGTTGTTTTCCAGTTTGCCGCTTCTATCATTTTGATCATTGCGGTTACCGTTATCCTTCAGCAGATGAATTATATCCGCAATAAAAACTTGGGTTATAATCCCGAGGGTATTGTTGCCATTTCTGTGAATTCAGCAGAGACACAAACCCAAATAGACCATGTGATAGCCGCCTTCAAACGACAGCCGAGTGTAGAAAGTGTAACCGCTGTGCAATCCATCCCCGGTGCAAATGAGAGTGGTAGATCTGTGCGTAAGTTGAACACGGATAATATAGGAATGCCAATAAGCAGCTGCAACACTTCTGGTGGGATTGTAAGAACCATGCAACTCGATTTGCTCGCCGGGAATGACCTGCCAGAGGATATTGCCAAAGGTGACTCCACAAATTACACGCTTATAAACGAGAAGATTCTTAGTTATTTGGGTTTTGAAACTCCCGAAGAAGCGGTAGGGAAAAGTATCAATACTGAACTAGGTGATAAATCTGTTGTAACTGGTGTGGTGAAAAATTTCAACTACAATTCCTTAAAAGAAGATGTTGGCGGCTACATGTATTACAGCGGTCGCTATGCGCCGGAAGGAGTGCGAACGGTGGTGGTGCGCTACAAGTCGCAAAATTTATCGACTTTAATCGATCAGTTGCAAACCACTTTTAATGCTCATTTGCCAAACGTGGCTTTCGATTATGAGTTTGTAGATCAACATGTAGCTGCCTTATACGCTTCCGAAGAAAAAATGGCAAATACGGCAACTGCTTTTTCCATTCTTGCCATTTTCATTGCCTGCCTGGGCTTGTTTGGTCTATCGGCTTTTACGGCTGAGGCTCGAACCAAAGAAATTGGCGTGCGAAAGGTTTTGGGAGCTACCGTGTCAGGAGTTGTGCGCTTGCTCACCAAAGATTTTTTGAAACTCGTATTTGTAGCCTTTTTAATCGCGGGTCCGCTTGCCTGGTGGCTAATGCACAACTGGCTTCTCGATTTTGCATTTCGCACGAATATAGAGTGGTGGGTATTTTTATTTGCCGGTGGAATGGCCGTGATGATTGCGCTTTTAACGATAAGCTTTCAGGCTATTAAAGCGGCTATTGCCAACCCTGTAAGGAGTTTGAGAACGGAGTAATTAAAATGGTCAGAAACTGAAAAAAAATGATAAAAAACAATTTTAAAATTGCTTGGAGAAATCTGAAAAAAAATCGGGTTTATACGGCTATTCATGTTATTGGATTGTATGCAGGTATTAGCTTCGCTTTTTTAATTGCTGCTTTTGTTTGGCAAGAATCTCGGGTCAATAAAAGCCTGAAAAATGCTGAAAACCAGTATATCCTGACTAGCCAATGGGAAGAATTGAAAATGAGTCCCGATTTCACCACACTGGCTCCAATCGCAGAAATGCTCAAAGATGATTATCCACATCTTGTCGCTGATTATTACCGATGGGATGGGATTGTTTCTATCATTTCTACTGAGGACAAAATATTTAGAGAAAGCATTCAACTGGGTGATGAAAACTTACTGTCGATGTTCAATTTCGAACTGTTGCACGGCAATGCCGAGGCTGCTTTTGAAAAGCCGTTCTCGGTGGTATTAAAGGCTGAAAGGGCTATTAAATTTTTTGGAAAAACAGATGTTGTAGGTGAGGTATTAAGCATTCAGAATTTATCAGGTGAGAGTCGCCAATTTATGATTTCGGGTGTGCTGAAGCGAATTTCAGAAAATTCTGTAACAGATATAAACGGAAGTGATGATACCGGTTTTTTCATAGGATCAAAAAGTGCTACCTGGTTTAATCGCGGAGATTTTCAGAATTGGGAAGTGCCTATTTATCCTTCATACGTTCTTCTTCAGCCTGGTGTGCAGGCAAAAGATTTAGAACTTCCACTAAGAACAATAATAAGGAACAATGCGTCGGATGAATTTCAGGCAAACCTGGAAGTCGTTCCAATCAGGTTAACCGATTACTACCTTGAGAAAAACGAAAGCGCCATAAAAAAGATGTTGTACACCATGTCTTTTATCGGTCTCTTTATTGTTTTCATGGCAATGATCAATTTTGTAAATATTGCGGTAAGTCATTCGGGTAGCCGGATGCGTGAGATAGGAATTCGCAAGGTGCTGGGTGGAGTAAGGAAACAATTGATAATCCAATTTTTGTCTGAATCAATTATGCTTACTGCAGTTGCAACGATTTTGGCTGTAGCCACTTACCCTGTTCTGCAACCTTGGTTTGGTGAATTGATTGGAAAGGAATTAATTGGTTTTCTAGACCTTCCAAAGTGGTTTCTACTTATTCCTGTGGTTCTAGTAGCCATAATCGGGATTTTGGCTGGGCTCTATCCTGCATTTGTTCTTTCATCATTTAATTCTATTGATGCGCTAAAAGGGAAATGGAAGCGAGATCATAGAGGTGGTGTGCTGCGTAAAGTGCTCGTTGGTTTTCAGTTTACAACGGCATTTGTCGTTTTAATTTCTGCTTTTTTAATTGCCGAGCAGGTAAATTATTTCTTTAGCAAAGGGTTAGGATACGATAAAGAATATGTTCTTGCGGCTCAACTTCCAAGAGATTGGACGCCTGAAGGAGTCGCGAAGATGAAAACCGTCAGGAATGTTTTTAAAGAGATTCCATCTATTAAAAATGTAAGTCTCTCGTATGAAATACCAAATGGAAATAATGGATTTAAAATTCCGGTTTATAAGGCCGGAGAGAACTCAGATAGACCTGTTGCCGCTCAAGGCTTTGTTTGCGATGAGTTTTACTTAGAGACATATCAGATTCCTTTGCTAGCAGGATCCTTTTTTAATAGTCAGAATACAAATTTCCATCATGTTGTAATCAATCAAAAATCTCTTGAAACGTATGGATTTCAAAATGCGGAAGCTGCAATAGGACAACAGCTAAGAATTTCTGGTGCTGATGAGCCGGTAACTATTATTGGTGTAGCGGCCGATTTTCATTTTGAATCTATGCAAGAAGCCATTAAGCCCCAATTATTTTTTAGTGTAGAGGCCAGACCCAATTACCGTTATTTATCATTTAAGTTAAAGGCTGGCCCGATCAATGAAAGCATTGCTGAAATACGAGAAAAGTGGAGCAGTTTAATGCCTGAATCTGCATTTGATTTTCAATTTATGGACGAGACTCTTCAAAATTTATACTCTGAAGAAATCCAATTTAAAAAGGCAGCAAATACCGCTGCAATTTTGGCTTTGATAATTGCACTTTTGGGAATTTTTGGAATGGTGGCACTTAATATAGTACAACGAGCCAAAGAAATTGGAATCCGAAAAGTATTAGGCGCTTCTGTGGCAAATATTAGCTTCTTATTTGTAAAGGAATTTTTAGGAATTCTGGTAATGTCGGTAATTTTTGCTTTTCCAGTGGTTTTCTTTTTCATGCAAGATTGGCTTAGTGGATATGCCTACCGCATTGATATCGGCTTTAGCGCATTTTTAACCGCTCTGACCTTGATAAGTGGTTTAACTGCAATACTAATAATCTTACAAACACTTAAAATTTCATATCAGAATCCTACCCAGGCTCTTAGAAAAGAGTGATTGAAAGGATCAATTAACAATCCAAATAAAACTAAAGAATGCTTCTAGAACTAAACAACATTTACAAGTGGGTAAACCAGGGCGGAAAGCGCATTTTCCTGCTAAAAGATTTAAGCCTGAACGTAGAGGAAGGAGAGTTTATCTCGATAATGGGACCGTCGGGATCGGGAAAATCAACGCTTCTGAATGTGATTGGTATGCTGGATGATTTTCAAGAAGGCGAATACAGTTTTCTTGGTGAGCAGGTACACACCATGAAAGATAAAAGTCGCGCCAAGCTTTACAAGGAATATATCGGTTTCGTTTTTCAGGCCTACCATCTCATTGACGAGCTTACGGTTTATGAGAACATCGAAACGCCTCTGCTCTACAAAAATGTAAAATCTGCTGAGCGTAAAGCATTGGTAGCCGATATGCTCGATCGCTTCAACATCGTTGGCAAAAAAGATCTTTTTCCCAGTCAGTTGAGTGGTGGACAACAACAGCTCGTTGGTGTGGCGCGTGCTCTAATTGCCAAGCCCAAATTGCTATTGGCCGATGAGCCTACAGGCAATCTCAACTCATCACAAAGTGAAGAAATTATGCAGCTTTTTAAGGAGCTGAACAACGAAGGAGTAACCATTATTCAGGCTACGCATTCCGAATCGAATGCGGCGTATGGCTCGCGAATAGTTAAGCTTTTAGATGGAATGGCTCAAAAATCCTAAGCTGATTCACTTTAATCCATTCCAATTATGAAAATCAGATTTTTGATATTTCTGGGCTTATTTGCCTGCACAAACCTGTTTGCACAAAGCGAAGAAAGTACGGCATACACTCTGGATGAATGCATTAATGCGGCTATTCAAAACAACCCCAATTTAAAAATGGTTAGGTTGGACGCCATGAGCAATGAGGTATTTTTTAATCAAAGTAAGAATGCCTTGCTGCCGAATATTAATGGCTCGTATAATTTGGGTGTGGCAAATGGTCGGAATATAGATCCGTTCACCAATTCATATGTCGACGAGCGTCTCACATTTTCGAATGCCGGTTTGGGTCTGGACGCAACAGTTTTCAATGGCTTCAGGCTGATTAACGGTTGGAAACAATCTAAGCTCAATCTCAAAGCAGCTGAAATGGAAATCGAAGCGGCGAAGCAAACATTGATCCTTGAAGTTACCCTCGCTTACCTTCGGGTATTGAGCGAAAAAGATTTGGTGGTTCTTGCCAATGCGCGAATTAAAACCACAGAAGATCAGCTGGCGAGACTTCAAACATTCTACGATGCGGAAACAGGAAATCCCGCTGAATATCATGACCTTCAAGGGCAGCTTGCCGCCGATTTGGCAAATCTGGCAGAGAATAAAAACACACTCAAATCAGCGATTCTCAGCTTAAATACTTTGGTAAATCCCAGCGAAAGAATCACAGCTACATCTCTGAGTAATGAGCTGGAATTAGAGAAGTATGCCTATACAGCTGATGAAGTTTATACTCAGTCATTGAATGTGTTTCCGACTATAAAATCAAACCAACTAAGTTTGGCTTCAGCCGATAAGGGAGTATCTATTGCCCGCTCACAATTCACTCCGGAGGTAAGCCTGTTTGCGGGTTTAAACACAAACTTTTCCAGTGCTGCCAGACGTTTTAATGAAACAGGCAGAAGCGTTGTCGGCACAAATGATTTCGTGTCGGTCAACAATCAGGACTATCAGGTGCTCTCAAATCAAACCAACTATGCGAGCCTGGAGATACCGTATGGCGACCAGTTTGAGAATAATTTGAATTCGTCTTTTGGCATAGCAGTTACCATTCCTATTTTAAATGGATTCAGAGCGAAGAACAACGTAACGCTTCAGAAGATTAAACTAAGTGAAGCGGAAACGACTTTAGAACAAACGAAACTAGACTTAAAAGAAGCCATTGGGCAATCGTATAATTCTATGCAAGCTGCCTTTGAGCGCTACCAATTGCTAAAAGGGCAAGTGGATGCCTATCGTGAATCTTTTAGAATAAATGAGATTCGATTCAATAGCGGCGTTTCAAATAGCGTAGACTATCTGGTAAGTAAAAACAATCTTGACAACGCTGAAATTAACTTGTCAAATGTGAGGTATGCATATACGCTTCGCTCGAAGGTTTTGGAATACTATAGGGTGGGGTTGTGACATCGATTTGGAAGGGCTAAACCAAATTTTTTCTATTGAATGCGAGACTAAAAGGATTTTGAAAATCAGTTTTGCTAAACCTTCCCCGTTTCGTTATTTACTATTAGTAAAGAAAGCATCCGGCCCTCGGAATTCAAATTTTTTGGGCGATATACTTTTGGTAATAACCATATCTGGCCAAAAAGAACATTCTATAGCATATCCTTCTTTGTCTGTTTCCAAATTTCGGAAGTAAAATCTTATCGAATATTGTGGAGCACTATTCTGCGGAAAAATATAGGGAGTGTATTCAACATATCCTCTTTCCGTAACATGAGTAGATTTAGATCTAATCTCTTTACTGAATGGAAAAGAGAAAATTGAATAGTTCAACTCAATTTTTTTTCCAGTCGGAATGTAAACTGTGTTTTCACTTGATGAGGTTTCGGTATAGGCTTGAATATTTCCGGTATCCTGCACGAACCCGGATATGACGCCTTGAACCTTAGGAACGGCATCAGATACGATCACATTATTTTTCAAAAACAAAGTTCGCGATAGATCCAAGAATAAATCATTGTCACCTGTATTCTCTACAATAATAGAGGTCGGAAAGTTTTGACCCCAAAAGTCGAATTCAAAGCGCACCAGAGAATCTTGATAGTAAAAATTGTTGGTGCCATCTGCTTTTTCCAAATCACTTTTTAAGGTTGTATATTGATAGGTTGTGCAAGATGATAAGCTTAGAATTATTGTGATAGAGAGGGCAAGAAATTTCATCGATTGTTTTTACTAAAATACCAAGAACTATACCAAGTTGCTCATCGATTCGCTTATGGAGCGTGATCAAAATCCTTTCTAGATTGAGAGATTAAAGAGTTCTACGCAACTTTTTTTCTTTGATTGAAATCAAAAAGATGCGCAAGGATAATTCATTCGAGAGGGATGATTTTCTTGGTAATTATCGTGCTGTAACCGCATACCAATATTCATATTCTAGCGACAGAACTCAATAATTGGTTTGAATGTTGAATGCAGTTTCTTTTGAAAAACTAGTTCAAGAAATTTTAGAATTTCTACATCAAATCTCGGCTTTTAAAGAAGCAGGGTTATTTCTTAAAAGCATCTCATATCACTAGAATTAGTCATTTTTTAAATGATTGTTGCATAGTAACTTTGACTTGTAAAACACCAGTTAAAGTTAACCAAACTAAAGCACTCTATTATGTTATTCTCTAAACAACACTTATTCTTTTTATTCGCACTTGTATTTGCTCTTGCAACGGTTTCCTGTTCTGATGATGATGATAATAAAGATTCGGGACCTGCCGGATCGGGGGGTAATGAATTTGGAACGGTAACGCTCACCCTCAGTGGCGATGCGCAAGGTGAAAGAACAGGGATGGCCGATTTTGCCTTTTTAAATCTAGCTGGAATAACACAGTTGTGGACCATCAGTATGCTCGATTTTTCGCCGCAAACATTTACTTTGTCACTTGATATGACTGTCATGGATGAAAATGCGCCCCAGCCAGGACCTGGAACGTATCAAATTGGATCCGATTCATCCAACCCCGGATCACCATTTTTTAATGCAACACTCACACTCATAGAAAATGAAGACTTTGCCAACGCTGTTGAGTACCACACTTACGTGACAGGAGGAGGCACTTTAACAATTACAACGTCAAACGAAGACGAGCTAAGTGGATCAATGGACTTCACAGCCGATGAGTATGACGACACGCTTAATAAAGTAGGAACTGTTGACGTTATAGGAAGCTTTTCGGCTGTGCCGCAATAAAAGAGTGAATTTTTCTTAAAAATGGAGGAAGGAGCAGCATAGTTAATTTCCAGGCTTAAACAATGTTCCGTCTTTCGCAATTAGCTATTTCGCTAAGGGAGTGTTTTATGCCAACTCTGATTTTTGGGCTATTCTTTAATAATTTCCGGCTCTTGTTTTCCTCGTTTATCCTGGGCACTTTTAACTTTAAAAAAATCAATCTCACCTTGCCTTGGGTCTTGCAAAATAAGGTTAGCTTTTTCTGAACCTTTTAAAAAGGTACATTCTACATAAGTTATTTCTTCCGGGTTTAAAGTGATGGAAATACAGTCTTTAAATTCCTTTCCGGAACAGATTGTAGCTGTGGTGTCAGATAAAGGATAACTTAGAAAAACATATGATTTTTGCTCAAAAGAATAAAGCAGACTTTCATCTACCTTAAACTTCGCAGGTAGGTCAGACTCTTTCCTAGACCTTCGATAAACAATTAATTTATTTCGTCTTATTGGGGCCTGCCTCCTTGAGCCTTTTGGATGCAATACAGTACCGGTTGGAAGGTTAATTGTGTATTTAAGCTTTTCAGATTTCGCCTCTCTTGATGCTTCAGTTAATGTGATTTCTAATCCGATGGTGCCACCTATTACGGCTGCTGTACCCACACCTGCATTATCCATTTGTTCGTACCCGTAAAAAATCAATTTATCACCTTCTACCTCAATAGGAAAAAACTCAACTTGATTAAAGATATATGCATGTTTGCCATCAGAAAAGCCCCATACATTCTTTACCTTTTTGTTTCTGTTTACAAAACTCACCTCTACTGAAGATGTGCCGTTCCAGATAGGTTCAGAACGGGGAGTGGTACTCACATAAAAAGAATCAGTTATAGATGGAGAGTTGGCGAGAAATTCACTATAAAACTTATATACCCCTCGGGCAGGGGTTTGTGCTTTGAGGACTTGATGAATTTCACTTGCAGAACCTTCATGTTTTTGTCCAGTAACATTAGCAGAGAGGATGAGGAAAAGGCCGGCTGTTACTATTTTAATTTTCCCACCCCAAAAGGTGATAGAAGTTGGAATTGTTCTCATCTCTCTCCAATTTTATTTAGAGACGAATATAATTATTTTCAATTTAAGCGATACGTTTGCAGGAGTTCATACGACCTAAAGATTAATGATTGAAATACTTAGAGCCTTTTTCTTGCAATCCGATTTCAGTTTTGCTATCTCATTAATAGAAAGCGAGAGCTGTCATTTTTGACCGAGATTGAATCACCTATTTGACACCACAAATTTTCGAGTTGTAGTTTTACCATTCAAGGTGACTTTGAGAATATAAATTCCGTAAGAGCGAGAGAAGATATTTGTAAATCGATTCGTTCCGTGATTTACATTCACATTGAAATGCGCAGATTGCTGCCCCACAATATTCAGGATTTCAAATTGTGCATTTCCTGAAATCTCTGATCCAAAACTGACCTGAAGCATATTTCCATCAGAAAAAATGGAAAATTCTTCGAGGCTCAGTTCAGCTTCGTTTACGCCGGTAACAGTCACAAAATTAAGCGCTGTGTTTTTCGCCAAATTAAAATTAGGTCCTTCATAGGCAATGGCGTGCGATACGGGGTGAATCACATAATAGGTTGGAGTACCGTTAGCAAGCCAAACTTCGTCAACATCGGGATATGCGAAAATATTCTCCCAGTTGTAAGTATCCACCCACTCATCCACTGCGCCGCAATCTGCTTCTGTGCTAGAATAAATATAGGTCATTGCAGCCCATACTTCAACCGTTTCAGTATTATCATTGGCGAAATTTCGAACCGCCGCTGCCTGTCCCATGCATATGCTGCAATCAAATCCCTTTGAGGCAATAATTAGTGGTTTTCCAGCATTACCAACATCATAAATGCTTCGGCTATTTCCATTGCAATCTGTTTCGGTATAATCAGGAACTTGTGCAAACGAAAAATAAGGAATCAGAAGGGCAATTATAAGGTAGATTCTTTTCATGGTGTTTTTGATTGGTTCTATTATCTTCAAATCTACGAAAGTTCGTAAAGTATGGATTTCCAACTATTTTACAAACTGAAGTTTAAATACCCGATTCAGTGTAAGTTTCTACCTTTAAAGTATGATTAGAAGAATTTCTATCGCAGTCCTGTTTTTGCAAGCTACTGCGGTATTTGCACAGGAAAACAGCACAAATGGCTGGTTTCTACCAACCCAGGATACGCTAAGGGTTCTTATGGTTTTTGTAGAAATAGAGTATGACACGCTTCCCGAACTAAATGTATTGCCAGAAGGAAGGATGGAATGGGAGGTTGGTGAGTTGCCGGGATACGCCGATACCATATTTGATATTTTTGCACTGGAAGAGCCTGTTGCAGCCATGTCAAAATATTACAAGGAGGTATCTCTGGGTAACTTCGTGGTTCTGGGAGATTACCTTCCTGATTTATACCGAATCAAAAAGTCTGACCTTCTAAAACCGGGTGCCTATTCATTACTTCGTGAGCTTTCAGATCAGTTAAAGAACGACTCTACCCTCCGCTCAAACAGCGGACTTGAGATGACAGATTTTGACCTGTGGAAGGATCCAAAACAAACGGGAATGCCGAAGGAAAGACGAGACGGCGAATTTGAGGGAGTGGATCATGTAATGATTTTTACCCGGAATTTTGAGGGACTACCGCGCGATAATGGCATGGCCTCGGGCGGCAGTATGGGTTTTATAAATGGGTATCGCTCAAACACCTATTCGATTTTTGCCGGAGGTTATAACTTTCCATTTGACGTTTTGCGCCACGAGGTAAACCACCTGCTCATTGGTGGTAATAATTTTCATTGTGGGGGAGGGAATTCGCCGCGATTTAAAAGCTATTTCCCGTTTGTGCAGGGCGGATGGTGTATGATGGGTGGAGCTAACAGCAGTTTCTTAACTTGCTCAGGCTGGGATAGATACTGGTTGGGTTGGAACCGACCGGGCAATGAGTTTTTGATAAGCGCCAGAACAAAAGAGGGTCGCGAAATTAATGGCGATATAAAACGAGAAGACGGAAGCGGAATTTACGTTTTACGCGATTTTGCAACGGATGGAGATGCACTAAGAATCAAACTGCCTTTTATTCCCGATTCAGAATTTCAGCAATGGCTCTGGGTTGAAAATCACCTTACCAAACCTTTCAATGGCTCTGATTTTGATGTCATTCAATACGAACATTACGATTGCATCGGAGCCTCTAAGCCGGGACTTTACATGTATGTACAGGCCGATGCCGATACACGTGAGGGTAAGAATATTCACAGTAAAGTAAATGCAGACTACTTGCGACCGGTACTGGCTGATGGTAATTATGACTTTAAGTGGGAAGATTATTTTTTAAAGCTCGAACCTTGCGTAAATGATCTTGCATACATCCCTTATTTTTATGAAGCTGATTTTGAGAATGCCCTTACGGGAAATCACGCTCAGGAATTTCCGCAGTATTATACCAATGCAGAGGTCAAGCTAACTGCCGAAACAGCACGAAAACCACTCACGCGCCGCATTGGTGGCGTATATGAGCGAATAGCCTTAATGGGAAATGCCCGTCAGGGTTTTCGGGAGGGAGGTAACAACCGTTTGGGTGTGGGTACAAATCCCTCTACGTCCAATATGCTTACCCTGGTCAATTCCAGAAAACCCGCACCAACGAATAGTGAGAACAATCGAAAGATTTACATCAATGGACTGCACATCGAAATTCTCGAAACCTTACCGGATATGAGTTTGGTGGTAGAAGTGCGATTTGATGACAATATTATTGACCAAAACCGACGTTGGTGCGCACCTGAAATTGTGTTGAACAATCATATTTCTGATGGCCCCGATTTGATTGTAAAGGGAAACTTAAAGCTGGACATCGGTGAAACAATGACGCGTTTCGATAATCCCGACACTGTAAACGGCAAAACATATTTTACAGACCCTACGCACCTTATTGTAAAACAGGGAGCTGAACTGCTGGTTGAAGGTAGCGTTACCCTTACGGCAAATAGTAAGTTGATTATAGAAAAAGGAGGAGTGCTCACAATCAGCAAAAAATCTAGAATTTATGTTGAAAATGGATCAGAATTGATTTTGAACGAGGGAGCAAAAATAGAAGGTGATGGAAAGGTAAAAATCAAGAAAACGGGAGTTATTATGAATGCAGAACGTGCAAATAATGAGATTATGAGGAAACTTGCGCGACCCTCGAAACGGGTGAGGAATTCACCTTAAATTCGATTGAAATTTTGGTTTCTTACTTCCGCAGCAGCATAAATGCTGTGGAGCAGAGCAGACTCGGTAGGGAAAGGTAAATGAACTTACCGCCTAGGCAGTTTATTGTATGCAATTCCCCTATTGGTAAGCGAGCTCGTATAAAGTTCTATTCCAGTTCGTGGATTAAAGGTTTTCAGGATTCATACGGTTTGACCACAAAAGAAGGATGGTGGCTTTATTCTCATCAAAAGCGTAGAATATCGTTGTTTGTCGGGACAGATGGTATTCGTGAGTACCCTTTTTTCTGAGTGATTCTTTTTGCTGATTTGGACTAGTGCTGATAGTTTCGATCCCTTTTTCTAAGCTCTTAAAAAAATGTCGAATCTCTTTTTCTGTCCAATTAGTTCGCAAGTATTCGATTATTCTTTCTAACTGTCGTTCAGCTGTCTGAGTCCATATTATCTCTAAAGCCATTTTTTATACTTCTTCCTAACTTCATTATGAGGGATTGTCCTTCCTTCTTCAAGGTCTTTAAAAGACTCTTCTAGCAAAACATCTAAAACTTCATTGGAAGAGTTTTTTTCACGATACTTCAATAAACTTTTAAACACATTTATCAGGTCGGGGTCATTAATCTTGGCTATTTCTTTTTGTATCCACGATATGTCTGCTTGTATATCCATCACTTCAGTTTATAACAAATTTAGTGATTTCATTGTAATGGATGTAATTTAGCGGTAATGGCTTTTAATTGATAAATCCAATCTGCCCAGATAAATGAATAAACCTTCCGCAGCAGCTCAGATGCTGCGGAGCAGAAAAATAAAAATTAGAAAAACAGGGAAAGTTAGGAATTCAGAACCAGCAAATAAGGAGGTCTTAAGAAAACGGGCGCGGCCGGGGAAAAGAATTCGAAAATCGCTGTAGCCAGGCTTTTTAAAGTGAAAGCATCATAGGCAATGATTCCCTTCGGTTATGAGATCACTTCGCTTAATGGGCAATTGGCAATGGGCAATTTGCGACAACGAAATACTCGAAAATATTATGAGATTATTTCGGTGGGTACATCTGTATCCCTTCCATGGTTTCGTCCGGTGGATAGGGCAATTTAAAATTTACTCTTTCCAAATCATCAATACTTAAGTCATACCGTTTCAAAATTAAATACTGATTTGATATAGCTGACCAAGAAGAGTCTTCGTAAATATTATCGGCAAAAAAGAAAATTGAAAGTGTATCTGCAGATAGCTCACTAAGCAGTTCTTGCCACGGCGTTCGTTCATGTATTTTAAATTGACGTTTAGCTTCAATTTTAGTCAGATATGGAGCTGTTAAGGGTAAAACCGTGTCAGGGTATTGCAATGCGGAAAACTCATCGTAAGCAACAAAATAAATTGAACCTTCGGTATTATTCTTTAGAGTTAATGTATAAAACGTTTCACCAAGGATTTTTTCATCACAACTTGACAAGGTTAGTATTAATCCAGATGTGAGTAGAAGAATTTCTTTTTTCATTTCGATTAATTACTCTCGTGGAAACTGTTTTTCAAAAGATGCCCAATCAATTCCGAATCGGTTCCCGCTCCGCCGCATTTAAAATGCTGCGGGATCCCTTCTTTCTATTGCCTTTCAAACCTCACAACACGAATTTAATGATTAAATTTTAAAATGGGATAAGTCTGCTCCGCAGGATCAGGCACCAACCATATTATGGGTACAGCTATGATCTAATCTACACTTTTTGGTGAATCGAAATCATTATCAAACTGTGTTTTAAAAGATGCCAAATCAATTCCGAATCGGTCGCAAAAATATTTTGCAGCGTGAATGTCAGAAAAATTGGCTTCAAGTTTCTTGATGACCCTTGTTTAAGTTAATTTACAATCGCAGAATTTGAGGAAATGGTTGGGCATACTCTTTCTTGTCTATAAACCTCCTGATTCATCATCTGACGCGGAACCTCCCTATCTCCGGATCTACCGAGTATCAACCCCGAAGAAGACTTAAATACCGTGATCAAATTCGTAGGGGCCTATCTACGCGATTTTAAAGCCAACCAGTCGTATGCTTCGTGAGAGTGTTTGGATTAATGACGCTCATTAGGTTCGTTAAGGTCGAATGTTAAGCTGTCAATACCATCAACCACATAAAACACGGACTCATTAGCTGGCTTCACAATACGACAAGGCAATGGAACCAATTCGAACATAATCTCCCAACTCTTCACTGGTTTCACCGTATAGATTGATCATTCTTTTGCGAAGTGATTCCGTTAAAGACGCATCAGTAGAAGCAATGAGTTCATGCCCACCCCATACCATTATACTGTCATTCAGAAGAAGGAAGCCGTGATCCTGGTATGAGGATTCTATTACAACATCTAAATCGCTATAATCTGCTAAAAATGAGTAGTCGTAATTCTTCCAAGGAATCATCTCATTACGCTCCAAGATGATTCCTGTTACAAAGAGTCCTGAAGCTGAGTAGAGCGGCAAAAAGAAGAAGTCGCTTAGAGAGATTCAGCATATTCATTTCATTTTACCAACCACTAAAAATTCGACGCATTGGATTATCATGATAAAAGTCTTTTGACAAAGTGGTCGCTCCATATGATAAGTAAAATCAATGTAATTAGGAATAGCGTCTAAGTAATTAGGAATAGCGTCTAATCAATACCCACACCTATTCCGTACCCCGCTCCGCCGCATTTAAAATGCTGCGGAATCCCATCTTCCAATTTCCTTTCAAACCTCACAACACGAATTTAATGATTAAATTTTAAAATGGAATACGTGACATTTTCAAGGTTTTAGATTGCAAATCCAAATGTGGTTTAACGGCCAGCCCTTGCCTGTATTAATTCTTAATGTTTAGAGATACCACGGTTTGCTGCATAAGTTTTTTTACAAGGGTCAGATTATAAATCCAATAAGGAAAGAAGAAATAAATAAAATAAATGTGATCGTGAACAAAACATTATTGAATTTTAATTTATTATGATAGAATAATTGATTTTCTTGGGTTAAATCAACTGATTTGTCATACCAATATATTGGACTAAAAACCCATAGAGAATCAACTCCTAAAAATTTTCCGAAGCCACTAATATCTTTAACAAAAGATTCCTTCCCAATATCTTCAGGGTAAATAAGCTTAAGCAGTTCATGATGCAAATACCTTTTGCGAATAATAAACACGAAACTGAAAATCATACAGGTGAAGGCTAATAATAAGATAAATTTTTCCAAAATCACAAGAATCTTTATTGTTAAATTAGTGAGTGAACAATTCTCTCGAGGTTATAGTATTCGTGATATCATATCTATATCCACCAGGAATTCCTCTGCTCCACATGATCAGGCACCAACCAAATTATGGGTAACAGTATGATCTAATCTACACTTTTTGGTGAATCGAAATCATTATCAAACTGTGTTTTAAAAGATGCCAAATCAATTCCGAATCGGTTGCAAAAATATTTTGCAAGCGTGAATGTCAGAAAAATTGGCTTCAAGTTTCTTGATGACCCTTGTTTACGTTAATTTACAATCACAGAATTTGAGGAAATGGTTGGGCATACTCTTTCTTGTCTATAAACCTCCTGATTCATCATCTGACGCGGAACCTCCCTATCTCCGGATCTACCGAGTATTATTTCTTTACCTTTCATTTCTTGAAATATTTTGTCTTGAATTGGAAGGGAATCTACCACCGATTGACCAGGTTCCAAAGTTACTGTAGAATTCAGATCATTCAAATCGCGAAGATAGGCATGCAATCTCGGAGATCCGTATTGCTTCTGACTGCCGTCTATAACAGATACGCGGGCCCTAAGATAAATATCAATAGCTTTTTCCGAGAGATTAGAATAGGTAATCCGTGTAAAATAGATTGTCTCTGATTGATTTTCAAGAGAATCGATTTCAAAAGTCATTTCTGGACAATATTCTTCTTCGAGAGCATCTCCCGAACGTATTGAAAAGCAGCCTGACGACAGCAAAACAATGCTTAAGATTAAAATTTTTCGTATTACCATCGTCGAGGAATAATAAAATTAGTCATTCGCTTATATTGCATATAACGTGCTGTATGATAATGACCCGTTCCGCAGCATTTGTGCTCCACTACACAGCGTTTCTTTTCATAAGAATTTAAGATCTGAAGTGAGTATTGCGATTAAATGAATCTTTGTATGGAACATTTAATCTGACTTAACAGGTTCGAGTACATCAATATAAAAAAGATCAGAAGAAACCTTGCCTGTCGCAATAAGTGGCACAGGAATTTTTATTTTTGTGGTGTCAATAAGAAATTCATAATTTTCGGTATCATATATTAAACGAAATGGGCGATGCTTCCCAGCTCTTGTGGTAAAATTAAAGTTCACCGTTTCTGATAAAGAATCCTTTGGGAGTATAATTGCACGGGAATCAGTTTTATTGAATGCTGATATTGGCTTACTACCTTTCGCAACATCCGTGTATATGAAATCCTGAACATCACTTACAAGAATTTTCATATCCATCTGATTTTCAAGAAACTTTATTCGTGAATCCGTCGAAGAATCCTGAATGGCTTCAATTTTAAGGGTTCTACTTCCCGTAAGAATCGAAACTGTATCCGTACTCAAATTAATAAACGCCACATTAAATGGTGAAATATGATCTGAATAGACGGAATCATAAACCGGGTTCACTCTTATAACGACTCGTTCATTTAATTTTTCAGTATTCGAAATGATATAATGCTTTGGCAACTTAGTTTTCAGGGGCCTTTCATAGCTCGTCCTTTCAGCCTCCTTACAGCCAAAAAAACATCCTGACAGCAGGATACATTGAATAATTAATAGCGTCTTGGTAAAGTATACGACCATGGTATATTTTTACATTTCAAATACGTTTGTGGTTTCATATATAATCGTTCAGTTAAAATTAATGTTCCCCGCTCCGCCGCCTTTATTCCCTGCGGTTATGAGATCGCAAACTTAGTTGCAATACTGCGGGATCCCGTCTTTCAATTTCATTTCAAACCTCATAATACGAATTTAAAGAATGAAATTTAAAATGGAGATACGCCCGCAATTTCAGGGTTTTTAATTTCGAGATTCAAATGTGGTTTAATAACTTTCCCTTGCTAGGATTAATCCTTAATCCTTTAAAGCCCAATCATCGCAGTCGGCGACCGATGGAACTAGCTCAGCGAAACTAAATACAGCGGAGCGAGGTGGAAACCGAATAATCCCTATATGATTACCTCTGTAAAACGATATGTCATTTTACAATTAAAACTCCGCTTCTTTCAATCAAACTTCCTTCACATAAGAAGCGTATTTTAAATTCATAAAAACCTGTTTGTAGTCTATATATTGTTTCATGTTCAGCAAAAGAGGCATCAAATTTTTTTTTACGAAAAACGGATAAGACGTACAAATCTTTACTCATTACTTGTATTTTACTTCCTCCAATTACTTTCCAAAATGATTCACCTTGATTATTGATTTTTTTGCCTTTAACAAACTCTCTATCAATGTATTCTCCACCTTTGTACAAGCGGAATCCAAAAGAAGCCAGTCGAGGTGATTTATCTAGAGAATCATTATCTGCATAAATAAGAATAGGTATATCAAATTTTTTCCAACCAAAAATTATGTTTTTATTTAATACAATAGTATCACTTCTTAATACAACCCGAGCGCAGGAGGGGTCGACCTTCTGAGCCTTGATTCCTGAGGTAGCTCCAAAGATGAAATAGATAATTAGAAAAACATACTGATTGAACCTCATATCTTTTTATAATTAAAATTCGCTCCGCCGCCTTTATTCCCTGCGGTTATGAGATCGCAAGCTTAGTTGCACCGCTGCGTAATAATCTTCAAAAAACACCCGAATCGCCATCCCCCAAACTTACCTATAATTTAAAAAAGGTGCTATCCGAATAACTTCCGGAATTTTAGGATCCAAGACTATATAGTTACATATTGATGAATAAATCCAATCTTCTTGCCTCTTTACGAAACCTTCCCTTAACGAATTATCATGTATATAATTTACCTTGCCCCAAGTAAACTTCGAGTTGTGTAATTCAATTGCACGACAGGGTTTTCACGAAAATAAATAGAGTTTATTCTCGCAGAGTTGTTCCGATAGGATTTCGATGCTAAGAATTTCTGCTTGAGGCCTACACCTAACTAGTGGCAAGTAACAGCAACTGGATGAAGATAAAAGAAGGATGAAAAACAGGGCTAAACTTGGAATATGTAAATAGAATCTCTTCGTATTTGACATATCTCTAATCTGAGTGAACTGAGATTTTCATTTTACAGGAATTCCCATTTTGAGAAATGGTTGTAAAGCTTAAATACATCATCAGTCCAGACTCCTTCGTCATTGCTTTATTAGTTATGGTTATTTTTGTTAATCTTTGATCATCGGGGTATTTATCGTAGGCAATAGCCTTTCCGTAACGTTCATATATTTGAATATTATCTTGGCTTATTTCATCAAAACTTTTAAAAGTGGCTGATATATCGGTAATTGCTAGCGCATCATTGTGAGGTATATATACATGAACAGTTCGTGGCCTCCATTGGCAGCTGCTAAACATAGTTGCGCCAATATTATAGACCCCAGCGCATTTTACTGAGTTTGAATCTTTTATTATTAGGTCTGTTTGCTTTGCTTTTGCATCTACCAAGGGCATGTAACAACAGCTTGATGTCATAATAACTAGTGCGAAGTATAAAACTAATCTCATCATGGGTTTATTAAAATGTGGTTTAATGTCAAGCCCTTGCTAGTATTAATTCTTAATGTTTTAAGACCCAACCATTGAACCAGGCGACAGATGGAAGGACCTCAGCGGATTAGGCTTAGTTGGCAATGAGCAATTTGCTATAACGAAATACACGAAAATATATTGAGTTTATTCTTGCAGAGCTGATCCAATATTTTCAATTTCACATTCACACATTCACACATTCACACATTCACACATTCACACATTCACACATTCACACATTCACACATTCACATTCACATTCACACATTCACACATTCACACATTCACACATTCACACATCGCAGATCCTGATCGAAGATGGTGACCACTAGCGTCACCACCGAAGCGTCAGTGATTCACACATTCATCACATTCACACATTGAAAATTGACTATTCCCCTTCCGGAAGCCAAACGTAAAAGATACTTCCTAATCCTTCATCAGATTCAAACCAGATTTTTCCATTCGAGTACTCCACAATATTCTTTGACATCGCAAGACCAAGGCCCATTCCCCTGGATTTCGTAGTGAAGTTGGGAACAAAAATCTTAACGGAATCTTCCTTTTTGATTCCCACGCCATTGTCAATAAATGAGGCCAGATATCCTGAATCATGACGCTTTAGGCTAATCTCAACAAATCCCTTCTCATTGCTGTCAACAGCTTGTACTGCATTTTTAATCAGGTTGTTAAATACACGGAGTAATTGTTTTCTATCGGCTAATACAGTTGTTTTACTGCCCTCAGGTATTTGATTGATAAAATGAACATTATCAAAATTGTCATAGAGATTTGCCGCATTATTGAGAAGTTGAGCCAGGTCAATTTCCTCCACGGTAGCCTGTGGCATACGCGCAAAGTTTGAGAAAGCATTGGCGATGGTGCTCAGGGCATCAATTTGCCCGATTAAGTTTGCCGAAAGACGTTTTATTTGTTCAAGGTCAACAGTTCCGGTTCTTTCAATAGACCGTTCTAAATGCTGAATATTAAGCTTCATGGGTGTAAGCGGATTCTTGATTTCGTGGGCTACTTGCTTCGCCATTTCCCGCCAGGCACTTTCCCGCTCACTTTGTGCAAGCTTCTCAGCATTGTGCTCGAGTTCAGCTACTTTGCTGTTGTATTCCTGCACAAGCCTTCCTATCTCGTCAGAGCCTTTATAGCCAATCATCCTGTTGGTTTTCCCGAGTTCTATACCGGCAAGGCTTTCGCGAATGGCGCGCAGTGGTGCTGTAATCCATTGAGAAATAAAGAGGCCGATAAGGATAGAAAGAAGGAAGAGAAGCACGAAAATATTGATTACCGAAACAAGAAAATTGGAAATTTCATTTTCCAGTTCGGTTTGCTTTGCAAAGTACGGCAGGTTGATATAGGCCAGCAGCTCGCCGCGGTCGTTGTAGAATGGAGTGTAACCGGAAATATAGTTCAAGTTTCCTATTTTCTCTTCATGGATGTATTCAACCTCGTCGAGGTAGCGCACATGTGCATAGGCTTCTGGGTTTATCTTACGCGAAAGTAGCCCTTCATTAAACATGCGCATCTGGCTTGAAGCCAATAAATTACCATCGGGCGAGTAGATGTTGATGTCGGTAAAGAAGATATAAGAAAACTGGGATAGCAACCGGTTTAACAAGTCGGACATGTCGTAGTTTAGGCTTTCTTCTTCGCCCATTTTACTCTTTACCTCCAGGAGGATAGATTGCATTTTCTCGCTAATCTGCCGCTGGTTTTTCTCCCGATATTTTTCCTCTATGTAGTATTTCGTGGCAAACGCGAAAAGAAACAAACTTGTTATTGTAAGGATTACAAGAAGCGCCTGAATTTTTTGGTTGAGGTTAAAATTGAAGGGTTGGCGGTTTAGAATTAAAGCCCTAATAATTAATCCGATGGAAAGAGTGAAACCAAAAATTACACATAAGTAACTAAAGCTTGTAGCCTTATCGAGCGGGCTGAGCAGCGGTTTAGAAAGGACGACAATCGTACTTTTATCCACTCTGGTTACCAGGTGTTCGTACCCGCGCTTTACCACGTATTTCTTCCCTTCTTCTACGTTTCCAAAAGACCCGGGATGGGACTGAAATGGATAATCACTTCTGCTGCTTATGAGCCGGTCGCCAACGTAGCGAGCTGTAGCATAAGGCACAGACTCTGTGTTGGCTCGTGAACTTTGGTCAATAAGAAGTGAAGGAAAACCGAGTTGCTGAGGAAAGAGTTTTGAAGACATTTCAAAAACGAAGAATCCATCCGGCTCAGGAGAAAGACTGTAATGCAGGGGCAACACTGCCATATAAGTGGTATAATCGTCCGAATTATACATGTAAAACAGTTGCGGATTCATGGGTGATGGCTCCCCATATTTTTCAATCCGGTTTTGCATTTCACGAAAAGTAAAAGGACGCACAGCCGGCAGTTTTCCCCATATAGAGCTATCACCCAAAAAGGCGTACATCTTAATGTTGTACTTTCCCCAATAGCCTGTGAAATAGCGCGATAAGACATAATCTTCTAGGGTTTCGCGTGTGTGCAGTTCGTTTTCCTCAAATACTTCTCTAACACCTTTGTCTTTTACGAGCTCCTTGGTCAAGTCATTGTAGAGCAGCTCGGCTACGGGGTCATCATCTACCGAAAGTTTGTCGGCCAGAATTTGCCTTTGGGAATGCTCGCGTGAGTGCGTGTATTTAAGAAAGTTATGCGATGCCAACCCGGCGAAAAAGACAACGGTTAATATGAGTTTAACCATATTCGTCCGAATCTGGTTACTATTAAAACGGTAGTATGATAGTACCAGTAGAAGTGCCGTTGGCCAAAGCACAAATATCATATCCTTTATCCCCATAATGTGCTGAACGAAAATGGATAGGATTGACACAATCAAAATAATCAGTACAGATATTTCCTTTTTAATTCCAGAGCGATTCGAGAATTTTATTGCCCCATCGGCTAGCAAATAAAATGAGCCAAATAGCACGGCAGATGCTATTATACCGAGAAAACTATACAAATTGAGCCCTATAATGTTATTGATATCATAAGGGATATTGGAATTGATTACCAGGCCCTTTTCAATGGTATTAATCCAGCCGCTATAAAGCATTAGCATGACTAGCAGGAACGTAAAAAAGACAATAGCTTTTCCTGCATTCAAATTTTTGCTTCCCGGAATGATGACGTACCGACCAACAGCGGCCAAAAAAGCGAGCAAGATAATATTCAGGCAGAGGTCAAGCAGTGAAGGAAAGATTTCTGAAGAGGCATAAATAGTAGGGCTAAACAGGTCGAGACTTGAGATGTACGCAGGCCATCCGGCTATAAGGCTGAGGTATCTCAATCCGCAAACCACGGCCACATAGCCAATAAAAAGAGGCCAAACGGATACCCGGTTTCTTAGGTTCGAAGCGAAAACTGTAAGCGAGGTGAGCAAAGCCAAACCTCCAACCAGACTAAACAAAATATAAATAAATGAGCGCAGCCAGCTTGTGTTTTCTTCATCGTCAAAAACGAGAAAAAAGTTTTGATAATTTGCTTTTAGCTTCACGCTGCCGGGTTTTGATCGGTTGCTAATCTCTATTAGAGAGTTTTGCCTAAAGTCTTTTTGGAAGCTATTATCGAGATAATTATTCTCGTAAGGGAAAGCATTTTTAAGCAGTATCGCAGCACAGTATTCATCTACTCCATCGGTAAGGTAAAGCAGCCGGTACCAGCCATTGTCAAATTTGTAAATCTCTGTACCGTTTGAGGCTGCACGCAGCAGGCTAATGGGTGAAATGGAGTTATATGACCAGAGGGCTAAATTGTCATTTCTATAAATAGCAATTACAATCCCCTCATTTTCATAGAGGTCCTGAAAAAAAGGATCGTTGTTTAGCTGAGTACGCTTTGCTCCTTTTTGTCGTATTTCAATCTGTAAATTCTCAATTACATCAAGGGCTCGCTTGGTTTTTCGGTCAAGTTCACGGGCAAATGCTTTGCTTTCGCTGATTTTATCAACACGCTGGTCAACTAAATCTGCAGCAAACCGAGCACTCAGAACCAAAATGATTCCGGCCAAAAAGATAAAAACTGCCTGCCTGGTTGAAATATTCATAGATGATAAGAGACTATCAGAAAACGAGCCAAAATAGATAAACCATTTTTAGGGCTTCAAGGTCGTATTTTTTTTGGGAATGTTTATAAATGCTAATTGGGGTTTAATCAAGTAATGAAGCGTCAGGAAGCCCAAGATTCAAACGCTACCTTTGTGGCTTTACCAATACTTGGTTTTATGAGCAAAAAATTAGGTAAAGCGACTGAAGTTCAAGGAAGAAAGCCCAACAAGCTCACTGAGGGAAAAATTCTGCGCTCGCTTATGAGCCTGGCTTTTCCGATTATCATGGCAAATATTTTACAAACAATGTATCAGCTTATCGATACATTTTGGTTGGGTCGCCTTGGGGCAAATGCGGTTGCAGCAGTAAGTTTGAGCTTTCCCATTCTGTTTCTTATTCTGGCTCTGGGTGGTGGACTTACGCTTGCCGGAACGGTAATCGTGTCGCAATACAAAGGTGCCGGTAATCAGAAAATGGTGGATTACAGTTCGTCGCAAACCGTTTTTGTGGTCTTCTTTATCTCTATAATTCTGGCTGCACTGGGCTATGTAGCTGCCGGGCCCATGATGACTTTGGTAGGGGCAGGGCCTGAGATTTATAGCGACTCGGTAACCTACTTTCAGGTTTCATCCCTGGGCTTTGTTTTCTTATTTATGTTCTTTGTATTTCAGTCACTTATGCGCGGTATTGGGAATGTTATTTTTCCGATGTATATCGTTTTAGGTACTGTTTTGCTAAATCTTATTCTCGATCCACTTTTCATTTTCGGCTATGGATCTATCCCCGGATTTGGAGTTGCTGGCGCTGCTGTGGCAAGCATTTTTACTCAGGCCATATCTGCTGTAGCGGGATTGATCGTTTTGTTTCGTGGCAACAAAGGAATTCGCATTCGTTTTTCGCAAATGAAGTTTGATTTCAAATGGACAAAAAAGCTTTTTGAACTAGGCTTGCCTGCCGGTTTAGATCAGTCTACCCGCGCAGGGGCCATGACCGTAATGGTAATGCTGGTAACAGGTTTTGGTAGTGAAATGGTCGCTGCTTACGGCGTAGGTGCCCGTATTTTGAGCTTGGTTGTTATTCCGGCACTTGGTTTTTCGATAGCCACCACGAGTCTGGTAGGCCAGAACATTGGCGCGCGTCAAGTAAGACGAGCCGAAAGAATTGGGAACATGAGTTCTAGTATTGCTTTTTTTGGACTAAGTGCCATCGGCATGATTTTCTTCTTTTTTGCCGAGCCTATTACGGCATTTTTTGTACCGGATGATCCTCAGGTAATTAAAGATGGTGCGCTTTTCATCAAAATTATGGCACCAAGTTTCGGTCTTCTCGGAGTACAACAGGTTATGAATGGAGTATTTAACGGTGCAGGTTTCACAAAAGCTTCTATGATGCTCTCGGTATTTAGCCTCTGGATTATTCGCTTTCCCCTTGCGTACATGCTATCAAATAAAGCAGGTATGGGTGTTGCGGGAATTTACTGGTCTTTTCCTATTTCCAATTTAATTGCCGCAGCTACAGGTTTTGCTTATTACAAAATGGGCTACTGGAAGGAACGTCTAAAACCACACGATCCGGAATTGATTGTGTAAATATTCGTGGTTCGGCTAAAATTAAATTCCGAATTCACCCCCTATGCGCATCCCTTCGCAAATCAAAAACAGTCTTTACAGGATTGAAAGTCTCAATAGGAACTTCCACAAAAATTGTATTCCAGTTGTGCATAGATCCATTCCACAATCCGGGTAACTCAAGCGCTTTTATATTTCGCCCCATATAATTTTTGCTAACTACCATTCCCGTGTTCATATTTCTATAATCGAGAAGGTTAAACTTTTTGCCTTGGTAATCTTTGATTCCCACTACCAGGTCTACAGGGTTAAAGTGAGTTGCCATTTTGGCAATCTTTGCCTGAGCCGGATCGTCCATATCAATCTGGGCACTTTCAACTATTTGTAGCGATGTTGTGCTATTGCTATCATTTACGATAAATGGCCCTCCACCCGGCTCACCTTCATTTTTCACCATTCCGCAGACCCGTATTGGACGGTTGAGGAGCGCTTTCACTTCATCTTGCTGAAGCTCTTGAATTGAGTAATTAAACCATTCGTTGATAAATTCAGCACAGGCGTTTTGATCAAGCTGCCCGTTATCCATATCTTTCAAAAATCCAAAAACTTTTTTCTGCGCTTTCAGGAGTACCCCGGCAAGCAATTCTTTGTACTCTACAGTTATCGGTTTCAATCTGTCGGGAACTACATTGTCAATGTTTTTCACAAAAATTAAATCCGCATCGAGGTCATTTAAGTTTTCGATCAAGGCACCATGTCCGGCAGGTCTAAAAAGGTATTCACCTTGATCGGTTCTTGCCCAATCGCCATTATCGTCAAATATGGCCGGCGTATCGGTACTCGTTTTTTGAATGCTGGTATCAATCTTAAACTCGATATTAAACTCATGGCGCAGGCAATTGCTCAAACTTTCCAAATGTTCTCTTACCAAATCAACCTGATCTGCAGGTACTGTAAAGTGAAGGTGGCATGAATTTCCACTTCTCGCATACATTGCCCCTTCGTGAAAATGCTCTTCAAAAGCAGTGCGCACATGCCCGTCACCGTATTTGTGAAACTTGATTATACCTTTCGGTAAAGCACCATAATCCATGCCTTTTGGCAAAAGCAGGAACTCTAAAATCTGGTGCTTTTCAGCGTCGCTATAATTTTCTTTTGCTTCAATATTAGCTCTTTTCAGTAGCTCTTCGGCAAATGCGTACTCACTTAAATTATCGAAAAAGTCAATTACACTTTCGCTGTATTTTTTTGACTCCAAAGCAGAAAAAAGCTCTTTAAACATGCGGCTCGCTGCTCCACTGGCCGGGACAAATTTCAAGACTTTTAAATTAGGCTCAGATTTGTATACATCCCGTAGTTTGTTTCGCTCTTCTTTATCAAAGGCCTTTATCTCTTTTCCGCGATTGCAACTGTTTGCCAGGGAAATGAGCGGATAACCTGCCTCTAAAATTTTGCGGTATCTGTCAAAATCGTCTTGAGTTAACCCTCTTTCATTGAGTGCTTGCAAATCTGATGTGCTCATTTCTTTTTTCATTTTGGTATGTTGTCTAAGGCTTTAAAAGTAGGGATAAAAACGATTTTACTCAATTCATAACAATGAAATCCACCATTTTGCCTGGTAATGAGCAAAAATTGTAAGTCAAATCCCGGATGATTCTTAGAAAACAAATATTCTACAAACTCGGGAATAGCTATCTTCGCCGCAAACCAATTCTAGATGAAAAAAATACTACTTACCGGTGGAGCGGGATATATAGGTTCTCATATTGCGGTGGCTCTTGTTGAAGGTGGCTTTGAGCCCGTAATCGTCGATAATTTTTCGAATTCTGACCCGTCGGTAATCACGGCTATTGAATCAGTTACGGGTAGATCGATACCCTCTTACAATTTGGACTGCCGCTCATTAGATTCGCTTAGAAAGGTTATAAGTACGGAAGGAGAAATTTCAGGAGTTATTCATTTAGCTGCCTTTAAAGCCGTTGGCGAATCAGTTGAAAAACCATTAGATTATTACGAAAATAATGTGGGTTCATTGGCTGCGGTATTGCGTCTTATGCAAGAAAATTCAATTAACAACCTGGTGTTTTCATCCTCTTGCACGGTATATGGATCTCCTGAAAAGCAACCTGTTACAGAAAAAACTCCATGGGCAAAGGCTTTTAGTCCTTACGGCTATACCAAGCAAATTTGTGAGCGCATGATAGAGGATGTTCAGGCGAGTCACCCCGAGTCGAATCAGGTAAGCCTACGGTATTTCAATCCTATTGGGGCTCACCCTTCCGGGAAAATAGGCGAACTGGCAATAGGAAAACCCAACAACCTCGTGCCCTATATTACTCAGGTAGCGGCCGGAATTCGTGATAAACTTGTAGTTTTTGGAAATGATTATAACACATTAGACGGAACCTGCGTAAGAGACTACATTCACGTAGTTGATTTGGCGGAAGCCCACGTAAAAGCATTAAATTATATGATGAGTAGCTCCGCTTCTCAACTATCAGTTTTTAATATTGGAACCGGACATGGAGTTAGCGTGAAGGAAGTAATAGATACCTTTCAGGAAGTAAATGGGGTTAATATCAATGTGGAGTATGGCAAGAGAAGGGCAGGTGATGTAGAAGCAATTTACGCTGATAGCCACAAAGCTGCCGAAGAGATGGATTGGAAAGCTAGATTTACCATTAAAGATGCTCTTAAACATGCCTGGAAATGGCAACAAAACAGTTAAGAATGAAATACTTAATTTTTTTCACTTTTCTTTCACTTTCCATATCGCTTCAGGCGCAAGATGACAATGGAGAGGAAGAGGTAGTAATTGTGAAAATCTATGATAGAGTAGATGACAAGCTCATCTTTGAAATCACCAATGACATGTGGCTTGATTTGCCTGCGGATGTGGAGTTGCGCGGATTTTCGCCGGGCTTTAAAGCTTACTTTTTTTCTGATTACACTTTCGGACAAGACGCAATTGTAAGCTTTGCATGGGGTTTTGGAGTAAGTGCCGATAACGTGCACAGCAATGCCATTTTAGTACAGGAGGACCTTGGCGATGGAGAGCTGGGCGATCAGGAATTGGTAGCATATCCGGATGATTATGACTACGAGAAGAACAAGTTTGTAACTACCTATTTGGAATTACCCCTTGAACTAAGACTTATTACCAAAGGCCGCAGCCCGTTCAAGATTGCTGCCGGTTTTCGGTTGGGATATCTCCTCAGCGATCATCAAAAAATTATTGACACTGACGGGAAGCGAAAAATCTACGATTTTAATGATGTTACCGTCTGGCGATACGGTGTTTCGGCTCGAATAGGAGTAGGAAAAATTCAAGCCACAGCCTTTTACTCGCTGGTTCCGCTTATTGAAGGTAGCGACAATGTCATTCCTTTATCGGTGGGAATTGCCTTGACGCCTATCAGATAAAGAAACCAAGGTATACGCAGAAGTAAACGGTCGTGAAACCAAGAATTGCTCCGCCATAAGATTCGGCTGGCGTGTGAGCATTCAACATGAGCCGTGAGGTAATTACCAGCCCACCAGCCAGTAACAGGGCAGACAAAAGGGTAATATTCCCAAAACTATGAATTCTAAAAAGGGCAATTACGGCTCCAAGAATTCCAAATATACCTGCTGAATGTGAGCTGATTTTCCACTTGAAATTGATAAGGGTTATCAAAACAAGAGTGGCGATGCAGCCTATTAAAATCGAAAAAAGAGAATCAGGCAGGGCACCTTTTCGCAACATGTAGTACCCCAGAACAAAGAAAAATATAGTCGAAATATAAGGGGCGTTTCGCTCGGTTCGATTCCGCATGGAAAACGAAGTAACCACTCCATACCATTTAAGAAGCAAGATGTTAACTCCGGGAAATACGATGGTACTAAAGGCCACTATTAAATAAATAATCTGCATCTGATCGGCAGAAATTATTCCGTTTATATACCAGTCAAATTGATAAGCAATAAAAACACAGAGCAAAGGCATGAAAAGAGGATGCAAAATTGCCGAGATAAACAGTGCAAACCTGCGCATCATATTAGAGCTGCTTTCTTAGTCGCGCAACAGGAATATTGAGCTGTTCGCGATATTTAGCAACGGTTCTACGCGCTATTTGATAGCCTTTTTCTTTCAACAAATTGGCCAGCTTTTCGTCGGTAAGAGGTTTTTTCTTGCTTTCGCCGGATACCGCATCCTGAAGAATTTTCTTTACCTCGCGGGTTGAAACTTCTTCACCGCTGTCGGTGGTTAAGGACTCACTAAAAAAGGTTTTTAGTAGAAAAGTACCATAAGGTGTCTGCACATATTTGCTATTGGCAACGCGCGAAATAGTAGAAATATCCAGGTGAACGATTTCTGCAATATCCTTTAGAATCATCGGCTTAAGCTTGGTTTCATCGCCGGTAAGGAAGTATTCTTTTTGAAATTCCATAATGGCATTCATCGTAAGCAAAAGAGTTTGCTGGCGCTGCTTTATAGCATCAATAAACCACCGGGCCGAGTCTATTTTCTGTTTTACGAACATCACGGCTTCCTTCTGTTTTTTATCCTTAGAAGGTGCCTGATCGTATCCCTTAATCATTTGTTTGTACGAGTCGCTTACCCTCAACTCAGGAGCGTTTCGTCCATTTATTGTAAGCAAAAGATCGTCGTCATCAGTTGTAACTACAAAGTCAGGTACGATATGTTGTACTGACTTAGAGCTGCTGCTCATGCTGTTACCGGGTTTCGGGTTCAGCTTCACAATTTCAGAAATGGCTACCTTCAAGTCTTCATCTTCAATATCCATTCGTTTCGTAATGCGGTCGTAATGTTTCTTTGTGAAAGACTCGAAATATTTATCGAGTATTTCGTAAGCAATACGCACCGAAGGATAACTCTTATCTTTTCTGCTTAGCTGCAACATAAGGCACTCCCGCAGATTTCGTGCACCCACACCGGCGGGATCAAGCTGCTGAACATTGTGAAGGGCCTCCTCAAGCTCTTCTGTGGATGCCATGATATTCTGAGAAAAAGCCAGATCGTCTGCAATATTCTCAACTTCGCGTCGTAAATAACCATCGTCATCGAGGTTACCAATAATGGTTTTGGCAAGCAATTCTTGTTGCTCGTTTATCTTTCGCCACGAAAGCTGTTCTTTTAAATTATCCCTGAATGAAGTGCCCGAGGCAAAAGGAATTGACTTTTCGTCTGTGTCTGAACCTTTATTTCTGATATTTAATTTATACGACGGAGTTTCGTCATCATCTACATAATCAGAGAAGTCAAACTCTTCTTTAGCCTCCGATTTTTCAGTTTCTTCCCATTCTTCATCCTGAGTACTATCGTCTTCAGAATCCTTCTCTGTGCCCTCATCCAAAGCAGGGTTCGCTTCCATCTCTTCCTTAATTCGTTGCTCAAGTTCAACCGTAGGAACTTGCAGCAACTTCATTAACTGAATTTGCTGAGGAGATAATTTTTGAAGTAATTTTTGCTGTAAACTCTGCTTTAGCATGGTGATAAAGATACTGAACTATTAGAACATTACCCTAGGTATTAGGAAGTCGAAAGATCGAAATCTTTTTTGGTTCTACAATCTAACCATAATGATTCGCCAGCGATTTTTTAAACGATAGCGTTTACCCTTATATAAGTACCCAAGGCCTGCCAACCCTAAAAACACCGCTGATAAAGGATATACTTCCTCACTAATAATAGGGGTGTCGCCCGTATTGAAAAGATTGTTGGCAGCAGAAAAAAGGAAAAACGTGGGTATAACGAATAAAGTGTTGGTTGCCATCCCATGTACACCATCCACTTTGCTCCGGTCTGCAAGCGCATCTACCTGCCTCAACGGGATTTCTACAAACTGATCTACGTAAAAAGAGGTGTCAGAAAACTGAACAATGGTGCTTTTATGAAATTCCTTCTCGTCCTTTAGTTTAAACTCAATTTCATCGCCTAGATAATATCGAATCCGTTTTTTAGTACCAGGCTTCTCCAGCAACAAAAAAGGTTCGAGCTGGGCCTGGGCTTGAATTGCCATGGCCAAAAACAAAACAATAAGACCTAACAGATCCTTGGATATCAATTTCGATAAAGGAACACCAAATTTCTTATTCATATTTTATGCAAACATTTTTTGGCTCAGTAAAAAACTTCATGGCCTCAAAGCCACCTTCACGCCCTACCCCTGAGTTTTTCACACCTCCAAATGGTGTTCTCAAATCTCTTTCAAGCCAGCAATTAATCCATACAATACCTGCGTGAATTTCAGAAGCAAGTTTGTGAGCGCGTTTCAGATCGCTGGTCCAGATGGTAGATGCAAGGCCGTAAACAGTGGCATTGGCTTTCGCCAAAGCGTCATCATCATTTTTAAAAGGCTCTATGGTTACTACCGGGCCGAAAATTTCTTCCTGATTGGTTTTGCATTGTTGTGCAAGACCTTCTATAACTGTAGGTTCAAGGTAGTATCCTTCGCTGAGCTCGCCCTCTAGGGTTACACTGTTTCCACCACACAATACGGTACCGCCTTCTTCTTTTGCCAGGCTGATGTAGCTCATTACCTTAGCTTTGTGTGAGGCGCTTACCAATGCACCCATTTTTGTGTTGGGATCGGATGGGTCGCCAACTTTCATAGAGGAGACTTTTTCAATAAACGCTTTTTTAAACTTTGGGTAGATTGATTCCTCTATCAGAATTCGGGATCCGCAAAGGCAAATTTGGCCTTGATTGGAGAAAGAGCTGCGTACTGTTGTGCGAATCATATCATCAAAATCACAGTCAGCGAATATTAAATTCGGGTTTTTACCGCCCAATTCCAACGAGAGTTTCTTAAAGCGAGTTCCCGCTACTTCTACTATTTTCTTTCCTGTTTCTGTTCCTCCGGTAAATGAAATAGCTTTAATACCTTCTTTCCGGCACATGGCATCGCCAGCCTTTGAACCCAATCCATGTACAATATTAAGCACCCCGGGAGGCAGCCCTATTTCATCTGCTGTTTTGGAAAGCAAATAGGCGGTCATGGGAGTTATTTCCGAAGGCTTTGCTACCACGGTGTTTCCCGCGGCAAGTGCCGGTGCGATCTTCCAGGTGAAAAGGTAAAGAGGTAAATTCCAGGGAGAGATGCACCCAACCACTCCGAGCGGGCGGCGGAGGGTATAATTTATACCCAACCCCTCTGTGTAGTGGCTTTCGCTCGCAAATTGAGTAGCGGCGGCGGCAAAGAATTCAAAATTGCTAACTGCACGGGGTATATCAACTGCCCGGGCAAGCGACACGGGTTTGCCGTTGTCTTTTGATTCAGCGGCAGCATAGGCATCTAAATCTTTGGAAATAGCATTCGCCATTTTCATTAAATAATGAAAACGATCTGTTCCAGTAAGGGAAGACCAACCGTCAAAGGCTGCTTGTGCCGCTTCATAAGCAGCGTCGACATCTGCAGAATCACTGTCGGGAATCTGACTGTAAACCCTGCCCGTGGATGGGTTGTAATTATCTAGCCAACCTTTTGAGTTTGCAGGAAGGAATTCGCCATTTATGTAGTTTAGTATTTGCTCCATGTGGTGGTAAATTTCGTGATTATCCGCAACATACGCGATTAAATTTATGCCAGTGTTTCAAAAGTCGCGAATTTAGGATAAACCGTTGTTAAGATACTTTTCACTGGAATTTGCCATAGCTTTAAATCAAGTTTCTGAAATCATTGTATCTCAAAGAATTCGCTATGATTTGTGATCCTTTTTAGAACCCGATAGAATTTGGCTTTTCCCCACAAACGTTAATGTCAGGAGTCATTTGTTAAATTAGGTTAATGGGTCGGTGGCAAGCCCAAATGCGCGCTTAACTTTGTTAGAACTTGAAGAAATCCTTTATTACTGCCCTTATTTTTCTCATCACCATTTCGCTGGTGGGTCTTTTTGCAATCCAAATCTATTGGATCAAGAATTCTATTGCACTTAGGGATGCACAGTTTCGGAGAAATGTAAAAATTACTTTGGCCGAATTAAACCGTATTTTAGAATACGAAGAGAAAATAGATAGGCTGAAAAAACACAAATTAGGACGGCAAATATTGCTTGAATTTGACAGCCTGAAGGCAATATCTGCTATGCCCGCTGCTCAAATTTCAGAAATGGATACGATGCAGTTTGCTGCGATTGACTCCAATGGATATCAATTTCGACAAGGAATTAAGAGAGATGAAAATGGCCGGTTTGACTCAGAGGGCATCGACAACTTTTTTGAGGAGGAACAAAGAGCAATTCAATCTGAAATTCGAAAAGACTACAAAATTAGTGAGTTCCAGAGCAAAGAAATTGCAGGCTTAATAATCGCACTTTCCACTATTGATGCCGAATCAGGATTTTTACACTCTATCGGAGTTAATGAAATTGACTCTCTCCTCTCTTCTACGCTAAAAGAGGTGGGCGGGATAAGCGCAGATTTTGAGTTCGGTATTTTTGATGTGCACAATGTGCCTCAAGTTATTCCCGCAAGGAGCGAACAATACTTAGATCAGCTGCTTGCCGAAGGATACAAAGCACGATTGCTGCCGGCAGACTATATAACGCCGACCACTTACCTTCATTTGTGGTTTCCAGAACAGGAGTCCTATCTGCTTAAAACACTGTGGCCATTGCTTATTTCTTCCGGGTTGTTTATGATCACCATCATACTGGCTTTTGGCTACACTATTCGCACCATTCTAAGACAAAAGAAGGTGTCTGAAATAAAAAACGATTTTATCAATAATATTACTCATGAATTAAAAACGCCTATTTCTACAATATCATTGGCTTGTGAAGCGTTAGCAGACCCAGTAATGTCTGCATCGCCTGTTAAGGTTACCAAGTTTGTGCAGATGATTAAAGATGAGAATAAAAGGCTTGGGGTGCTTGTAGAAAGTGTGTTAAGAAGTGCGGTGCTCGACAGAAGCGAAATGGCACTTTCGCACGATTCAATAAACCTTCATGAAGTAATAGAAATGGCAATTCGAAATATTGAATTGCAAGCTAAGAGCAAAGGAGGAAATATTGAAAAATCTCTAAAAGCTAAAAAGTATAACTTAATCGGTGACAAAATTCATCTTACCAACGTGGTGTTTAACTTGCTTGATAATGCAGTGAAATACAGTGGCGACAAACCTAGAATTGAAGTTAAAACTTCCAGCAACGATTCGTTTATCGTCATGGAAGTATCGGATAATGGAATTGGAATTAAAAAAGAAGATCACAAAAGGATATTTGATAAACTGTTTCGGGTACCTACCGGAAACATACACAATATAAAAGGTTTTGGCCTTGGACTGAGCTACGTAAAAGCCATCGTTGAAAAACATCACGGCACAGTTTCTGTTCAAAGTGAATACGGAAAAGGAAGCACATTTACTATTCAACTACCATTTAATTATGAACTCTAAATTACGAATATTACTCGCAGAAGACGACCCAAATTTGGGTACGCTATTACAGGAATACCTTGAAACAAAGGATTTTGAAACAGTGCTTTGCACGGATGGCGACAAAGCCTTTAAAACATTTTCGAAGCAGCAATTCGATTTTGTAATACTCGATGTAATGATGCCCGTTAAGGACGGGTTTACCGTTGCAAAGGAAATCAGAACCATCAATAAAAAGATCCCGATTATTTTCCTTACGGCAAAATCAATGAAGGAAGATACCCTCAAAGGATTTAATCTGGGGGCTGATGATTACATTACCAAACCATTTTCTATGGAGGAACTATTGGTAAGAGTCAATGCCATCTTAAGACGCACAGATCAGGCACAAATTGATAGCGATGCAAAACACGTTTTTGAAATCGGAGATTTTGCTTTTGATTATGACCGTCAGATTTTGAAGCATGGTACCAATGAAACCAAGCTTACCACAAAAGAAAACGAATTGCTTTACTTGCTTACCCTCAATAAAAATGGAGTTTTGGAACGCAACTACGCGCTAAACGCAATTTGGGGTGATGACAATTACTTTAACGGTCGAAGCATGGACGTATACATCGCTAAGCTGCGTAAGCACCTTAAGCCCGATGCATCAATCGAAATTATCAACATTCACGGAAAAGGATTTAAGCTTCTTGTAGATTAATTAGTCTACAAGCTGCCTGTCCTTCCTCCGTCAACGGGAAGGTTTATACCATTGATATAAGAAGCTGCCGGACTTGCTAGAAAGCATATGCCATTGGCTACTTCATTTGGTTGGGCTACGCGCTGCAACGGCGATGCCTTTCCCATATCGGTAAGTACTTCAGCAACAGATTTTCCCGTTTGAGAGGCTTTTCTTTCGGCTATTGAATCTAGCCGGCCGGTGGCGGTGGCTCCCGGCAGTACATTGTTAACGGTTATCCCAAAAGGACCCAGCTCCATTGAGAGTGTCTTACTCCAGTTGGCAACCGCACCTCTTATCGTATTGGAAACTCCCAGGTTGGGGAGTGGCTGTTTTACAGATGTCGATATAACATTTACGATCCTGCCGTACCCTGAGCTCTTCATTCCCTCTACTACAAGCCCGGTAAGTATATGGTTACATATTAAATGCATGTCAAATGCTGTTTTAAAGGCATTTACATCGGCATCAATTGCTTTGCCGGCAGGTGGTCCACCGGTATTATTAATTAAAATATTTACAGTCTTATATTTTTGAAGTGCATTTTCAACGGCGTCTCTTACCTCTTCCGGTTTAGAAAAGTCAGCAACAATATAGTCGTGTCCGGCTTGAGATATTTTATTCAAATCGCTAACCACGTCTTTCAATTTATCCTCATCTCGCGCAAGCAAGATTACCCTGGCACCCATCTTTGCGAGTTCAATAGCAGTAGCTTTTCCAATACCCTGTGTGCTCCCCGACACGAGAGCCGTTTTACCGTCCAACGAAAGATCCATATTCAGTTTTATTCTTATTAATTCAATTTATTCTATTCATTACCAGTCCACAGCATTATTTGAATATAAACCCTCCTTAATGCTACACTTTTTGTAGTTTCAGGCTATATCTACTGATCATTTGAGTGTTTTATTTCAAAAAACACATTTTCAAATTGCAGAACTGGTTGCAAATATAAGAGTAGATTATGATCGTTCACAATAGAGGCAGAAAATGCTTTTTATGAAGATAGATCACTTACGTTTCATGGTCGGGCTATTTTGGGTTTTAACTTTCTTATTTGGATCCATATGGCTCATTCGTAACAGAACACCACTATTCTTCGTTAAAGAAGAGGCTAAAAATTATTTATGAAGTATATAATCTACTTTTTACCGGTTCTTATTTTTTTGGCAGCCTGTTCTGATGGCGATGATTCCCGTCTGGACCCATCACCCATGGACATAGAAAGAAAAGCTACTGATGTTATTGATTTAAGTTCGGGAGGATTACCGCTTGCTCTGGAAGTAGGGCAAGGAGAAGAAAAGAATATTTCTGCAAGTTGGAATGAGGTTTTTGGAAGAATGGAAATCACAGATTCGGACGATATGAGCATCTTCGTTATAGAAGACACCCTTTCGTGCCTTTCTAAAAAGGAAGAGATAGAAGGAGGAGTATTTGAAGTGTCCTATCTGGTAGATACAGATAGTTTGATCTATTATAAAACAATGTTGCCCGATGGATCAGCTTCTTACTGGCACTTCTTTGCCTCGTTTATGGTTGGAGATGCGCATTATGTTTTTGAAAACAATCCGCTTATTGAAGTCACTGAATACCAGATTGAAAGAATGACAAAATTAGTTGGAAACATTCACCCGGCACCTTACGAAGCTAAATAAGATAGGATCGCATTCAAGAATTTGTATTTTTGAATGCCAATTACTGTGTCGAAGAAATCATTATGAAAAACAAAATCAGCAATGTATGCCTTTTGATTTGCCTTTTAATTTTTACGGGTGCAAGTGGCCAGTCGCTGTCTTTAAGCGGAATCTATCAAGGTAAAGACCTTTACATAAAAAATCCTTTTAGCAAGAATGGGGTAGGTTTTTGTGTAACTCAAGTCCATGTAAATGGCGAGCTTACACGCGATGAAATTAATAGCAGTGCCTTTGCGATTGACTTTAATATTTTGGGTATTGAGGTTGGCGATCCTGTTGAACTAATTATTAATTACAAAAAGGGCTGCACTCCATTGGTTCTCAACCCGGAGTCGATAAAACCCCACAGTACATTTGAAGTTTCCGAAATAGAAGTGCGCAACAATGTATTGAGCTGGACTGCAACAAAAGAGAGCGGCTCTTTGCCATATTTAGTGGAACAATTTAAATGGAACAAATGGGTGAATATAGGTGAAGTGCAGGGAGTTGGAACTGCCGGGAGTAACACCTACAAATTTGAGCTTACCCCATATAGCGGTGAGAATAAAGTACGCGTTAAACAGTTAGATTACTCAAATAAGCCCCGCTATTCAGATGCTGTAACTTACGATGGAAAAGTTTCTAAGGTAACCTTCCAACCCCAAAAGGTTGATGCTGTAATTAATTTTTCGGCTAGTACCTACTACGAAATTTTTAATCTTTATGGTGAACTTATTAAAACGGGCTATGGCAAGTCAGTGGATGTTTCAAACCTCGAGAGAGGTGAGTATTATTTGAATTACGATAGCTCTTTTGGCGAGACATTCCGAAAGAAATAAGCAATTCGAGGATTAGAAATCACTTAGAATATCCCAAATTTCATTTCCGTTTTTTAAGTGGATTGCCTCGATTCCAAGCTTTCTTGCAGCTTCTACATGTTCCGGAGTGTCATCTATAAAGATGGTTTTTGTGGGATTAAGGTCATACATTTTTAAAATCTTCTCAAATATTACAGCATCTGGTTTGCGACTGTTTAGCTCATGGCTCAGGCCAATACCTTCAAACAGACTAGTAAACTCTTCCCATCCGACAGAAGACTCGATAATTTTTTGAAATGCTATTAAATGAATAATATTTGTATTGCTTAGGATGAAGAGTCTATATTCTCCTGATAGTTTTTTTAAAAATTCATATCGTTTTACCGGAAAATCTAATAGCAAGGCACACCATGCATCAACAATTTCCTGTTCAGAGGCATTGGGAAACAGCTTTTTAAGCTCTTGTATAAACTCATTTTCAGAAATTAAACCCTTCTCAAGTTTTTGGAATAACTCGGCTTGTATTTCTTTGGTAAACGCCTTCTCGGGATTCACCATTCCCAGACTCCGAAAGGCTTCTACGGTTTTATGGTAATCGATATTAAGAAGCACTCCTCCCAGATCGAAGATGATATTAGTAATGCGTTGATTCTTTTTTTCCATTTTATTTCTCTTAAGGCTTTGCAAACATCCAATAATCATCTAATTTCGCAAAACTTTCGGGGGATTAGCTCAGTTGGCTAGAGCGCTTCGCTGGCAGTGAAGAGGCCACCGGTTCGAATCCGGTATTCTCCACCAAAGTCCTTCTGTTTTCAGAAGGGCTTTTTTATTTGCCTTGAGCAAAGTGGCCCCGGCTATTTTTCTAGCATACAGGTAAGTCGAAAACAGTATTAAAAGATCAATTAAACCAAAAAATCCCCTACCGTCTGTCGGTAGAGGATTTCGAGAGGATTTAAAAAAGGATTAATTGAGAATAATAATGGCATCGCCTTCTAATCCAAAGGATGCTCCTAAAAGTGAAATGTCAGTTACATTCACCACTCCGTTGCAATTTAAGTCGGCTAAGAAATTAAAGTTTGAATCTCCACTTACCGACCCAAAAGCCACACCCACCAATGATAGGTCAGCAACATTTATTGTGTTGCTGGAATTGATATCTCCAAGAATAACCGCATCTGAGACAAAGCTGTTCGTTCCGCTGTTAATTTCAACACCCTCCGTTAATCTAGCCAGTGCTCCATCTACCGTTACCAGAATATCATAAGTTCCTGGGATTATAAGGAGCCCGGATAAGTCAAATGTTCCATCGGAACTAAGAGTTACAACTTCCGTGTAAAAATAGCCGAGTGTAAGCTCAGAGAGACTTACTTCTACACCTCGTTCCAGGCAATTGTTATTCCAATTGGCAATAGATCCAGTTAGGCTGGCAAAATCGGGAGCTACACCTTCTATACAAATTTCAAAATCGCCTTGAACAGCACCAAAATTTGTGAAGGTGTGGATGCGAACTAAGTAGTTTGATCCTGGATTTACATCCAAGTCTAACGCTTGATTAAGTCCAATAGAACATTGAAGGATAGCTGTAGCACCGCAGCTCTCCTCAAGCACAGAGATCACTAAATCGGTTGCTGAGATTGTGTTCAAATTGATTATCACATTTTGATATTCTCCGGAGTTGAAGGTATAGTATACATCTGGTGAATCGCTTTCACAGTCTGATCCGGGTGAGGAGTTTGCACCAATGGTAGTTCCTATTGTTTCATTGCCGATACAATCTCCGGGAGCGTTTACAAATAAGAATGTTGGACTGCCATCGCACTCGTCGTTAACCGGTGTACCTGCACATTGGCAATTTTCTCCTACAACGTCATTCTCGGTAAACTCCTTGCCATCATCACAAGCATCCCCAACGTTGATACTTAAGGCGGGACAGGCGCAGTTAACAAGAAGTTCAAAATTACCCCTTTCACTAAATACACCAGTTACATAAATATAGTAGGTAACGAAAGCGCTGAGGTCAGCACTGATTTGCGCATCAGAGGATTCATCACCACCTGGCCCGTCATTATCTCCATCGATACAAACAAGATCTGTGCAAATGCCAGAATAAAGAAATAGTTGATTGTTGAAATCAGAATTCGCTAATTCAAAAACTACGTTTCTATCTTCTGTTGGAGTGTATTGATACCAAACTCCTCCACTTAGCGGATCTACCCCGGTTACTGTGCCACCACAAAATGCTTGGTCGTCTACTGAAGTAGATCCAATTGTTGATCCAATATAGTTGCCACCACAAGAAATGTCAATGGCATTTTCACATAGATCATTTGCAGGAGCATCTAAGCAAGTAACGCTTAGCTCGAAATCACCTTTAAAATCATTTACTCCTGTAACATATAAATAATAAGCATTACCGGCTGATAATTCGGCTTCAACACCATCATTTACGTTGGTCCCCTGGTAACCGGCCAATTCACAAATCCATTCGGAACATGCACCGGAGTAAAGGTATATTGTACTGCCTCCAAAACTTGAATTTACAAGCTGAAACAAGACAGTTCCATCTTGATCTGGAGTATACTGATACCAAACTCCACCATTACTTTCAGATGGAAGCAGTATATTACAGAATGGTTGACCAGAGGTCGGATTGGCGTAAGTTGTGGAGCCAAAATACGATTCACCACACACAATATCTATTGCATCAACGCATTCATCATTTACAGGAGTACCCGCACATGTGCAATTGTCGCGAACCATATCATCAAAAGTATTTGGGTTACCATCATCGCATGCATCACCAAAATCTCCTTCAAGGTCAGGACAATCATATGAGAAAGTACAAGTTTCATCACAACTTTCCCAACCAAAAGTTAGTTGCTGATCAACGCCATCTTCGACTATTAATGTCCGATTCGTAAATTGACCACCACAACAAGTAATGGTACAGGGATCCTCTGGAGAAAAAGATTCGGGTTCTCCGCTCTCTAAAAATAAGTACTCATAATTACCGGCAGGCAACTGCACGTTGGCACAAAAAATTCCGTCTCCGTCAGGATCTGATAGTGGATTAGTGTTGGGATCAAAAAAATCATTGGGAAAATTTCCAAATACACCTGGCGTCGTTATGGACGACAGGCAAGAGAGGTCAACACAAAACGTAATATTTGACAATGGCGCAGTAATACAAGGTTCATCACAAGATTCCCATCCAAATGTTTCAGATAGAGGAGTATCCCCAACCGTTATTACTCTATTAATAAAATCACCATTGACGACTGTACAGGCTAATATTTCTGAGAACTCTTCAAAACCTTCTTCTTGAAAAAAGAATTTAAACTCTTGATTACCAGGAGTTAATTGTATGGTTGCACAATATATTCCATCACCGTCAGTATCTGTCAGCGGATTAGCACCTGCATTCCACCCATTAAAAAAGCCAGCAATACTTGGAGATGTAACGGATTGGAAGCAAGAGAGATCAACACAAAGGGTAACATCTGTGAATACTGGAGGACAAGGCTCGGTAGTTACTGAAATACTAAAAGTTCCCGATAAATCATTCCAGCCATCAACTTGCACCAAGTAGGTGTTACCAGGGGTATAGGCATCGCATAATAGAGTTACTTTTGACATATATATGTCACCTCCATCTTCATCGCATGCAATCACCTGGCCTCCGCAGGCATCAAACACTTGTATCTGTGTATCGGTTAAGGTTCCTGCAAATGTTTCAATAGTTACTTCGCCCGAAGGGGGAGCTACAAATGAAAACCAAACGTCATTTGAAGAAATATTCTCTCCATTAAAACCACAGTCGATGCTTATATCGGGACTTCCTAGAGCTTCAATATTGTTGGCATTTAATGGAGCGCCATCTACAGGGATTGGCAATGCATCAATACAGTCGTCATTAGTAGGGCAGGTGTTAAGTGTATAGGAAAGTATTCCGTTACATCCGGGGTTTTGAACACCTTGATAGTGCAGAACCACCGGAGTATCAGCCCCTGTTGGACCCCAAACAGCAACATCTCCACCTTCCTGAACGTATGGGGCAACTCCCGGAAGTGATATCAAGTAAGAGGTATTATCATCGGTGGCGGATATGCTTACATACGTGTTAAAAAACTCACCTTCAGGGATGCATGGGCCTGCTTGTTCACCAGTTGAAGTTAACACAGGGAAATAGTTAACAATTGGAGCAGAGGTGCATTCTGGAAGTGGAGTGCAGGTAGTTGTAAGTGTAAACGTTCCTACCTGAGATTGAAATCCATGAATCAAAATAAAGTATTCTTCACCTG
Source organism: uncultured Cryomorphaceae bacterium (assembly GCA_963748925.1). GTDB lineage: Bacteria > Bacteroidota > Bacteroidia > Flavobacteriales_D > Cryomorphaceae > Cryomorpha. Next base: position 365,178 of record CAVVKG010000009.1, read on the forward strand.
CCTGAGCGACTAAGTTAGAGACTAATGATGAAACTGAACAATCAACTCCATCATCATTTCCTCCTATACAAACAAGTCCGCTAGTGCAGGACTCTGATCGAAAAACAGAAATTTTCGTATCATAACTTGCTGCATTACAAGTAGAAAGTTCTATATATGTATCGGTGGAAGAAGTAAATTTATACCAAACTCCCGGAGCGGTATTGGAAGTCCCACAAAAAGAGACATTGTCAAGTGTTGCATCAACAGTAGAACCGTCTACAGTCGATCCACAAGACAATGGAACGGCATTGCAACGTAAGTCATTACTCTCAATTTCAAGTGACCAGTCAAAGCCGTCTGGTGACCACCTGTTATCCCATTGGATATAGTAGGTTTGACCGCTAGAAACCCCAAACTCCTGAGTACTGGCAAAATTAGAGCCTCCTTCAGAAATAGGACATGAATCGTCGCTGGAAGCAACGCAGGTGAGGTCTTCACAAGATGTACCTGAAAAAATAGACAATCTTGTGTCAACACCTCCAAAACAAGAGGATACGGTTGCCAGGCCTGAATTTTCCGGAGTAAATTGGTACCAATCGGCTTGAGGAGTAGCAGGACTAGGAAAGCAGCCTACTAAATACCCATCACCTGTTGCAGGTCCATCAGAAGTGAAAATTCCTTGTTCAATTATTTCAGCAGTAGCACAAGTTTCGCCTTGAGCAAGAGTATTAACTGAATAAGAGGATAGAAGGATTAATAAGAAGCAAGAAAATAAGCTAGAAATTGTGGAACAGGAATATCTTCCCGTCTTCCACAGAGTAGAGGTTGGTATCATTACATTTGGTTGTTTTTGATTTCGATTTATAGTCGAAACCTGATTGGTTATAAACGAGTTACGATGCCAGTTTTAAGTGGCATTTCTCAAAACTACAATTATTTTTGATTAATTGATGATTTTCAGTGATATAATAATCGCCTAATTATCAAATAATTAATCATTTGGTGTATCAACTGTTCAATAATTTCCAGGCAGCGTGTTATTCTCTTACCTACAGGGATGACTTGGGGTAGGACGTTATTTGACTTTATGTATAAGATAGTCAATAAATCACGAGTGTTTGTACCATTGCTGCTAAAAGAATTTTCAGGAAAATGAGGAAATCCAAAAAACAAAAAATCCCCTACCGTCTGTCGGTAGAGGATTTTGAGGGGATTTCACAAAATATTAATCGACAATAATAATCACATCACCTTGTAAACCGAAGGATGCTCCTAAGAGGGAAATGTCAGTCACATTCACCACTCCATTACAATTCAAGTCTGCTAGTAAATTGAAGTTTGTATCTCCACTTACCGATCCAAAAGCCACACCCACCAATGACAGGTCAGAAACATTTATTGAGTTGCTGGCATTGAGGTCTCCAAGAATAACCGCATCCGAGACAAAACTGTTAACTCCGCTGTTAATCTCAATATCCTCCGTCAATCTGGCCAGAGCTCCATCTACTGTAACCAGGATATCATAAGTGCCTGGAATAATTTCGAGTCCGGTTAAGTTAAATGTTCCATCGGGACTAAGCGTTACAACTGTCGTATAGAAATTACCGAGTGTAAGCTCAGAGAGACTTACTTCTACATCTCTTTCCAAACAATTGTTGTTCCATCCGCTAATAGAACCGGTTAAAGAAGCATATTCGGCGGCTACACCTTCTAAGCAAATATTAAATGAACCCGTATCCGAATCTTCCAATGAATGTACGCGTACATAATAAGTGGTAGATGGAATAACGTTTATAAGAGTTGGTGTAGCCGGATTTATTAAACAAAGGAATGCAGTCGATCCACATGATCCTTCAAAAACACTTAGTACAAGATCTGACGCACTGATAGAGGCTAAATTTATTATAACCTCTGTGTAGGATCCCGAATTAAATGAGTAATATACATCCGGTGAAGGTGATTCACACGCATCCGGATTAGAAGCCGTAGCACCTGTAGTAGTACCCACTGTTTCGTTTCCGGCGCAGTCTTCGGGCAGATTTACAACCAAAGAAATCGCATCAGCGCAGGCGTCGTTGACAGGAAATCCTAAACATGAGCAGTCTGTTCTTACCACGTCGTTAACTGTAAGAGGATTACCATCATCACACGTATCGCCAATATTTGCTTCAAGTGCCGGACAGTCATAGACAATAGTACCTACGCATTCACAGTCAGCAGAAATTACGTCATTTTCAGTTCCAGTATTTCCGTCATCACATGCATCACCAATATTTGCTGAAAGATCAGGACAATCGTAAACGATTGTTCCTTCGCAATTACAATCGGCCGTTACTACATCATTCTCTGTTTCTGGATTTCCATCGTCACATGCATCGCCGATGTTGGCAGAAAGCAATGGACAATCAAATACGCCTTCGAGACAAATGCTGAAAGTTCCCGTGTTTCCCGCCCCTGTGTTTGTTGATATCCGCACAGTGTAGTAGGTAAAAGGAGAAACTCCGTATATATTACTTGTGGCAAAGCCACATTCAGTTATAGCACCATCACAGCCTCCTTCTAGCAGAGTAAAGACCAAATCTGTAACTGTAATTGATTCGAAATTGAATTGTATGGAAGAGTGTTCTCCAGAATTGAATGAATAAAACACTTCAGGGTTAGCTGGCTCACAGCCATTTGCAAATCCAGCACTGGTAGCACCTGAAGTAGTGCCTACTGTTTCGTTTCCAGCGCAGTCACCAGATAAATTCACATCGAGATTCTGAGCATTAGCACATAAATCATTGGCAGGAGCTGGAACTGTTCCTGCACAATCACAATCAGCCGTGACGACATCATTTTCTGTAGCCGGGTTTCCGTCGTCGCATCCATCACCAATATTTGCTTCTAGTAAAGGACAGTCGAAAATAATTTCACCTAAACATTCGCAGTCAGCATTAATTACATCATTACCTGTTTCTGGATTTCCATCGTCACATGGATCACCAATATTGGCTTCTAAAGAAGGACAGTCAAATGGGGGCGGACACGAAGTACATTGGGCTGTAGAAATAACACAAATTCCAGTGGCGGTCTCGCAATTTTCATTAACGGTAAAATGTATAAATAAACTACCGTCTATAGCAGATAAAATGGAAAGTGGACTGAACCCTGCGCCAAGCACAGGTCCGTCAAAACTTCCACTGCGAACAGTCATATAACCGCCGCCGGTGCCATTTGATGTAAATTCGTACTCATTTCCATTCAAGGCATTATTAAGCGTAATATACTCTTCTTCATATACACAAGTGGTCAGCGTTTGCAGGATATTTGTTTCGATTAGACTAGCAGTTATGTAAGGAATTGTATTCAAACACTCTGCAATACATTCAGTGTTATCTACTTCTGTAACGCTGATAGCAATTGCTCCTCTATCGGAGCCATAGCCATCGACTTGAATATAATATGTTTCCCCGGGATTAACACAAGCAGTTAATGAAGATGCGTAGGTTTGAGCACAATCACTGAGGTCATCATTAGCACCAATTAGGCTAAAGGTTGAGTAATCACTGCAATCTGTAGTCCCATAAAGCGCTAACTGAGTATCGATAGATGTCCCATCGTTACAGGTGGATACAGATACGCTTCCGGACGGAGGGGCGACAAAGGTAAACCAAACGCTTGATGCTAGAGACAATTCGAATGAGCACCAGCCGTCTTGAGAATTACATCCTTCGGATCCAGCTGGAGGAATAACTTCACCTTCATCTGCAGTAGCGCCCACGTTTGATGATAACAATATAGACCCATCAGCAGTTATTGTGCTGGCATTACATGGAGTGTCGTATGGATTTGAACAGCTCAACTCTAGGGTAAATGCTGCAGCTACAATGTATCCTGAAGTTTGTATATAGACTGTTTGAGTACTGCTTACACTAAAGGTTATTGTTTCTGCAATACCCGGAAAAAAACCGCTGTCTGCGCAACCAAGGCTCGTTAAGACGCCATCGCAAGCGCCGGAGTATGCGCTTAACATACCGTCATAATTATCTCCATTTACAGTTATAGAGTACTCTGCTCCGGGGTAGCCGGTAAATGAGTAAAACACATCAGGATAAGAGTAAGAAGTGCAGGCGTACCCTATGCCGCTGTCTGTTGCACCAATAGTACTTCCCTCGATAACAGCACCACAGTTTATTGGGGTTGCCGAGCAAATAGCGTCATTTGTTATAGATGAAATTCCTACACATTCACAATCAGCATTTACGGTGTCGCCTATTGATGATGGATCGCCGTCGTCGCAGGCATCACCAATGGAAGCTTCCAGATCCGGGCAGTAGTCTGCTGCGTAGCAAATTGTCCAGCCCATGTCTTCAAAAAGACCGATGGTAATATCTCCTGGGTTGTGAATTGCTTCTCCATAACCAAGTGAAGGAGTCATTAAACTATTAATATTTCCTGATGGATAAGTGGATTCATCCCAATGAGAAAGAGTTGATCCGTCTGCATAGGCAACAGGAGCGTATATGCGTGGTGCTACACCTCCAAGTGCTGCGACGGCAAGAGGAGAGTTATTATATACATTATTGCTTGTAATAGCATTCCCAAGAGGGATACCTGAAAAATCTAAAAGTGGAGAGCCAAAAGCTCCCAGAGTTAAATAGTTATCGTAGTTAAGTGGAAAACCTGATATTCCAATTTCTAAGAAGCCAAGACCGCCAATATATTGTTTGGAAGATACAAACCCCAGCCCATGGCCTAACTCATGAAGAACGATAGACACAAGGTCAACTTGATTAAAGGGTGTGTTTCCGTCTGTGCCAAAATACCAGTCAAAATCCGAATTAAAATTGGCAGTTATATCAAAGCCTCCGGGGTTTTGATCTACACCTGAAATCTGATCTGCTAAAGCTGCTGCATAAAAGTCGGTAGTGGGCGCGTTCGCGAAATTTCGATATAAGTTTGCTGGTCCCGCTGAGCCTAGGGTGTTTTCTCCCAGTACTGTCCAGTTTGCTTCTACACGTATAATAATAGGACTACTAAGTACCGTTTCCCATATATCAACCGCTGCTTGAAAAGCAGCCTCAGCCGCCGGAGGAAAATCATTATATGTTACGACAATTGTTGAACAGGGATCATCACCTATCAGTGACTGGGAGGGAGATTCTAATTTTTGCAGTATCCAGTTTGCTGGTGGAGTATGATGGTGTCCATCAAAATCGCCATAAGGACATACGGTTATTATGCCTGGTGCTGATTCTGTTTCTTGTGCGATGCTCGTGATACTCGAAAGACAAAAGAAAGTAATTAAAAGGAACCCGGTAACCTGGTACGAGAATTTGAAACAGGAAGAAACTCCTGATCCATTTTTGGTATAGAATGGTATCATTTTGAAATGGTTGTTTCTTGATTCCATTTGGTTATCAACAGGAACCAGATTGGTTAAAAAATTGGCTTTAATACTGCTTTAGCAGAAACCAAACATAAAGCTTTTACCGACCAATTGAAATTATTTATCGATAATAGTAAAACCGAATTTATTAATATGTTGATATACAGAACAATATAAATATTTATCAGAAATTCTGTAAAGGTGTTTTAAATTTTGTTGTTTAAAAGACTCCGGATTTTTCCTCTATTATGAGGTTTAATGGACATCAGAAGAATATAAACCCAATTGTTTCCCCTTGGTAGAAGACAGGTAAGAAAAAACCCCGCCAGGAAATGGCGGGGTTTTAAAATGGATAATTTAAAATAGATTTACAGAGGGAAACTATCACCCGATTGTCCAAATCCTAAGCCGAGAATTGAAAGATCTGTTACATTAACTGCTCCGTTGCAATTCAGGTCAGCGCGAAAACTAAAATTGGCGTCTCCGGTTACAGATCCAAACGCTGCCCCCAGCAAAGAATAATCCGTTACATTGATGACATTATTGTTGTTCAGATCTCCTAATACTATAGCCGGTACGCTGATACTATTGGTTCCAGATGAGATTACAACATTCTGGAGCAATTTGGCCAGGCCACCATCTACCTTAACCAGGATATCGTAAGTACCAGGAATTATATCTAGGCCAACTAACGCAAAAGATCCATCGGGATTGAGCGTGCTATTGATTCCTATATAATCAACACCGGCTGGAACGTCTATTAAAGACACTTCCATATCGCGCGCTGCGCAGCTATTATTCCATCCATTAATTGAACCATTCAAGCTGGCAACATCTGCGGCAACACCTTCTACACAAATATTAAAGTCGCCTTGATTACCTACACTAATAAAAGAGTGTATTCGCACGATGTAGTTCGTACCTGGATTTACAACTACGTTTAGGTTTTGATTAACCCCTATAGAGCACGAAACAAGCACCGCACCATCGCAATTTTCTTCGAAAACTGAAATAACCAGATCTCCAGCAGAAATTGTATTGAGATTAATTATAACATTTTCATAGGATCCGGAGTTGAAAGAATAGTATACATCTGGTGATGTTGTTTCACAGTTGGCTTCATCTGATGACGATGCTCCTGAAGTGGTGCCGAGCGTTTCATTACCCGCACAATCTTCCGGTTCATTTACAGAAAGACTAGTTGCATTTGTGCATTCATCATTTACAGGGGCTCCTGAACAAGAACAGTTTGCCAGGACGACATCGTTGAGTGTGAGTGGATTTTCATCATTGCAAGCATCACCAATATTTGCTCCCAGAGCAGGGCAATCAAATGCGTTTTCTACACAAAGGGAGAAGGTTCCCGCCAAATCAGCACTGAAAGAGTGCACTCTTACATAGTAAGTTGTAAAAGGCTCTACTTCTATAAGTGGCGACTGGCTTGTTGAAATAGCACAAAAAATTGCGGTTGAACCACATGAAGCTTCGAACAAACTTAGCACCAAATCATCTGCGCTAATAGCTTCTAAATTCACAATTACCGCTGTATTATCGCCCGAATTGAAAGAGTAATAAACATCGGGTGAGCTTGATTCGCAGGCGTCTGCTCCAGAAGAGGTGGCACCAGTTGTAGTGCCAATCGTTTCGTTTCCTTCACAATCGTTGTGTTGATTTACCGAGAGTACCTCAGCATCACCACAATCATCATTGTCAGGAACGGGACATTCCAGAGTAATAGTAAAATCGCTCACACCATTTCCAAAATAGTCATAGACTTGAAGTAATATTTCCGTTGCTGTACCCACTGTTACTTCTACGGTTTCTGCAATCCCCGAAGAGAGTCCGCTATCAGAACAGTCTAATTCGGTAAGTTCACCATCACAATTACCTGCATAGGCTGCTAAAACACCATCAAATTGATCACCATTTACCGTAATGGAATATGTACTATTAGCTTCTGCTGTAAAGGTAAAAAATACATCATTTTGAGAACCGTTGGTACAAGTGGGACTTCCGATACTGCTTTGGGTAGCACCGGCACTACTTCCAGAGAAGCTTTCTCCACAAACTAAGCTGCGGGCTTCACATGGATCGTCGTAAGGTAAATTTGCGCACGATACAATTAACGTAAACTCACCTCCCGTAGAAGACCAATCATAGGTTTGGATATATACAGTACGATTGAAAGCTACGGAAAAATTAATTGTTTCAATCAGGCCAGTACCAATTCCAACATCTGAGCAATCCAATTCTGTTAAAGAGCCTGAGCAAGAGCCCGTATACGCCGCTATTATTCCGTCATAGTTGGATCCATTTACAGTTACGGTGTAATTAACTCCGGCAATAGCTTCTAATTTATAAAAGACGTCGCTATCGGTGCCAGATCCACAACTAGGCACTCCTACTACACTTGAAGCGGCTCCAACAGTAGATCCATTTACCGTTTCGCCACAGCTAATAAGCTGTGCATCACAAGGGTCTTCATTCGCAAAAACACAATCAAGGGTAATATTAAAATCACCTTCGGTTGCTGACCAATCATAAGTCTGAATGTAAATGACACCATCTTCTTCTGCAGTATATTCAATTGTTTCTGCAATATTTGGGCTAAAACCATTGTCAGCGCAGGCTAACTCTGTAAGTGGCCCAAAGCAAAAACCACTGTATATGGCAAGTACACCATCGTAATTTTCTCCATTTACAGTTATGGTATAAGTGTTTCCTTCGGTTGCATTAAACGAGTAAAACACATCATTTTCAGTACCAGCGCTACAAGAGGGCTCTCCGAGAATGCTGGGTATTGCGTTAACCGTCGTTCCCTCTAAATTATCTCCACAGTTTATAGTAATTGCATTGCAAATAGCGTCATTTCCAGGTGGTGTTGCGCCTTCCTGGATAGAAAAGTTTTGATTTGAAATATCAAAAAAGATGTTTCCATTTCCTTTTACTTTAATTCTGGCCGTAGAAGTAACAATCTCGGGCATTGTAACACTTGCGCTTCCATCATTTGCAGTGCTGGCTACTAGCAATGTTGGGTATGTAAAACCACCATCTGTAGAGAGATAGATGCTTACATTACTGCAACTAACAGGCGACGCAGTTGTATTAGCCACATCCCAAGTTACGGTTTGGGTGCTCCCGCTAGTCCAACTAACTGATGAATTTGGGGAAGTAACTACAAAGGGTCCTGAATTTCCCGCAACGTCAAATGAGATTTGGGCATCGTTTACAGCCCCATTTGTATAGAGATCGCGAACTGTAAGCCTAAAGGTCAAATCACGAGCATATGTAGGAAGCAGTTCGCCAATAACTGTAGTATTATTTACCAGATCAGAAATGCGTGGAAAAACCCGAGTGGGACTTGAGGTTGGAGACCAGGATCTAAAAATTGGGGCGTTACCACTTGGGTTAGTTAAATTATTATCGCCGGCCGCAGTAGCCGGTCCGAGATCATACTGCTCCCAGCAGTAGGTCATAGCGTCGTTGTTTGGGTCAGTAGCGCTAGCTGTAAGTTCAAAAGGAGTAGACCTTGGAATAAAGAAACCACCTGAAGGCATGGTAATTACAGGTGGAGTGTTAATTGCATCTGTAATAGTAGCACACGAATTTCCATTTCCGTCTACAGAATAGGTGCGCATTTGGTTATAGCTATGATTATGAAAATGATCATCACTATTGCTTTGTAAGTTAGGTGAGCATATTCCGGCGTAACCCATTATTGTAGATGCTGATCCTGGTTCGAAAGCAGATGATGACGTACGGTTACATGAGTTATTTTGCGTGTGTGTCGCATCCCATTGATGCCCCATTTCGTGAGATACATAATCCACATCAAACGGGTCGCCAATAGGGCTTGCCTGCCCGGTTACTCCACGAGCTTTAGAGCCGTTATTACAAACTACACCTAAGCCTGCAATTCCACCGCCACCGGTGCTAAATACATGCCCAATATCGTAATTTGCAGAGCCAATAATAGCATCGACTTTAGCTTGGTTTTCACCCAGCATAGCACTACCGCTATTATTGGTATAACCATCGGTAATAGCATTTAGGAAAATGAGGTCATCATTATTTGCAACAAGCAGCATTCTAAGGCTTAATTCGCTTCTGAAAATACCGTTTACACGACTCATTGTAGTGGTCATTGCCGATAAAACTAAAGGCACTGTTCCACCGTGAAACTGCGCATATTCACCAGTACAAGCTAATGCTAATTGATAGGTACGAAGTTCAGTACCATTTGAGGCCTGTGGAAATGGAACATCTCCACTATTATTTGCATTTTGTCCATTTACAGGAACTTCTCCTGCATTACCAGGTTGTGGAAGCCCAATATCATCTGTACCGCATGAAGGTATTACTTTAGAATTGGCTTTGAAAAACGATTCACGTGTGTAAACAATATACGTGTTGAGCTCACCGGGTGCGATGGGGTCAATATAGTACGACTTTCCATCCCTTAAAATTTGAGCGTGAAATCCTTTTAGGGTAAAATCAAGACTTATTTGAGCGTTCGCATAATCTCCTGTTCCTATTCCTACAAAGGTTCGAATATTTGGGTAGCTCTCCTGAAGTTCTAGCTCCATTACAGATTCTTCAACAATTTTAAATCCGGCTCTTGCTCCATCAGGAGTTGGGAGCTGAAGAATGTAATTTGATTCCCGAACTGAAGTTCCTTCGCCCGGAGCAGCAAGTAGCTGAGCCTTTAAGCTTTCAAAATCTACCGACATGGTGCGGTAGGCAGCCGGTACAATTTGTTGATCATCTCTTTTTGGATCAGGTATATCGGCCCATTGGGTAGATTGGCCTATAAGTAAAGTGCTCACCAAAATGGCAATAAATGTGGATAGTAAAAATTTAGTCATGGTTAAATGAATTAAGATTGGTTAAAATGGAAGTATGAAGTAAAATGAATATTCGAGTTCTGCCGTAAACTACCAGAATAGCCAGGAAATAAAGCAAGGAAGCTGCTTTGGATCCGCGAATTTGAATCTTCGGGGACAAGATTAAGTGGGTTAATAAGGGCCATTCGAGGTACGCGGTTTGGTTAGGCCGGGTTGAGCCTTTGCTAAAAGAGATCTGGTTTAAGAATCACTTTTAACGGTTAAATTAATTGGTTTTATAGCATAATATGCTTTCAAACTTAATAAAAAATTCGATAAATAGTAAAGAGGAGATGATAAAACGGCCAAAAAAGCAGACAAATAGCAATTATTTGCTATCTATCTAGCTGATATTTCTGAGTGTTTTCCTTGAGGTTGTTGAGTTTCAACGATCGGTTCAATATATGTAAAAGTTAGTCCGATATAATTGAGGAGATAAACATTTCCGGGGACTTCATGGTTAATTATTTTGTCTAAACAAACTTTATAATACACTATATGGAACCGATGATCGTAGTACTCAAAAGAATGATTGAAAAGGAAAAGAATTTTGCGTATTCATCACATGGAGATGCCACACTCTCACAAGTATTGCAGGAAGGAACAAGTCTAAAAAAGAACCGAACCGATGCTGAAAGGGCTGCAGGTCAAGATTATAGAGTACGTGTCCCCAGTGACCAGGAAAGTCAGGATAGGTTGCTGGAACAAGGAAAAATAAAGGTGTGGGATCTTAAAAAAGAACTTGATAGGATAGAGTAGTATTCGCTCTGATCATATATTAATTAAAAAAGGCTTTCCTGAATTTCAGAAAAGCCTTTTTAAGAAGTGGGCCCAGAAGGACTTGAACCTTCGACCTTCAGATTATGAGTCTGCTGCTCTAACCACCTGAGCTATGGGCCCCAAAATGTTTGGGCTGCAAAATTAGTTTTTCCATCTGTTTCCTGCAACATCAAATCAAGTTTAAATCAAACTTTCTTAAATATCATTAATAAACCAATTGGGTTCATAATTCCTATTAATATTGTGCTAAATTTAGTTTGAGGATAATAGCTTTACACCCATGAATCTTGAAAACGAATATTTAACCGCCGCCTGGCTCAAGGCTATCCGCGAGCATATTGATCCAATGGCCGATATACGGATGATTGGGATAATAGGAGGTGGTAGTATTAATGACGCGAGAAGAGTAGAGGCTTCATGTGGCACCTATTTTGCAAAAATAAACGAGGCAGATCCCTTTCCGGGTATGTTTGAAGCTGAAGCCAAGGGGCTTAAATTTCTTGGGGAAAACAGCGAATTTCAAATTCCTAAACCCATTGATACCGGAGAGAGCGATGACATTCAGTGGATATTGATGGAATACATAGAGCATTCTTCTAAAAAGCCCGATTTCTGGGAAAAATTTGGGGTAAGATTGGCTAGAATGCACCGCAACACCAATGAAAATTTTGGTGCTGACACCGATAATTACTTGGGCAATTTGCCACAGAAAAACAGCTTCAAGCCAACATGGGCAGAGTTTTTTGCCGAGAACAGAATTGGACCACAATTAAAGATGGCCAAAGATAAAGGGCTCGCCAGCGATCAAATGGTGAAGCTTCTAGAAAAGGTGATGAATAAGGCTGATCGCTATTTCCCGGAAGAGCCGCCAGCTGCAATTCATGGAGATTTGTGGACAGGAAACTTCTCGACAAATCCATCGGGTGAAGCCACAATATTCGATCCATCTGCCCATTACGGTCATAGGGAAATGGATATTGCCATGAGTAGATTGTTTGGCGGGTTTGACGCAAAGTTTTATGACGCCTATAATTCGGAATATCCACTTGAAAAAGGCTGGCAAGAAAGGTTGCCTATTGCCGATCTTTATCCGCTACTTGCTCATCTCAATATTTTCGGCGGCACCTATGCTTACCAAATAATGAATATTTTAAGACGGAATGCATAGACTTCGTCGAGCCTGATTAGCGCACCTCTACGATTTCATTTCCGGTCGAGACAAATATCCGGTCTTCTTTTACGGGCTTTATTTTATACAAACCGGTAAACGCTCCAAAAGAGGGAAAAACTCCCACCTCAGTTCCGAAATAAAAGCAGGGAAGGGTCATTCTTTGCCGGCCTGTTCCTCTCAGGCTTACGCCCGGATGAATGTGGCCGTGAATATTGTAAAGCTCTGTTTTTACCGCATCGTGTGTAAACAAAAATGGTCCCATTCCAAGTTCGTCAACAACTTTTAAACCCGACTCAATAAAAAGACTTTCAGGGAGAATGTCGTGATTGCCTTTTACCAATACAAATTCCACTTTTGGGAAACCCCGGAGAAAATCTACAAAAACATCCCATGAGGCGTTGAGGTGGCTGTGGAATAGATCCCCCAAAAAAATAACTTGCTTTGGTTTGTGCGTCAGGATAATATCGGCCAGTCGCCAAAGATTATCTTTATCCGCATTTGCAGGGGCCTGAATCCCGTTTTTACGAAAATGGGTAATCTTACCAATATGCAAATCGGCGATAAGCAAAGCTTTTTGGTTTTCCCAAAACGCAGCGTACTCCTTTAACAGAATGAATTGCTCTCCTTTTAAATCGACTTTCATATTCAATCCAAATTTAGCGACATCTTTTTGATCCTGTCTTCCAATTTTTCTGTGGTCATGCGCCCGCGAAGCCGGTCTACAAGAATAGGGAATGCGAAAGGTGTGGGCTGCTCCGGATACACAAGTTTTATTTCTAGCTTATTAATGCGATTAAGTGCTTGCCTCAGCCGTAATTCTTCGATTTGAAATTCCATTACCTCACTGAAAGCTTGTTTATACAACAAACTCTCCGACTCAAAATCTTTGAAGACATCAAAAAAGAGTCCTGATGAGGATTGAAGGTGCTTTTCTTTTTGATATTTTCCCGGAAAGCCTTTAAAAACCAGACCTGCAATACTGGCAATATCGCGAAACCTGCGTCTAGCCATTTCGCTTTTATTTAAACTCGATTGAATATCCTGAGTGAGGTGGTCGGCTGAGAAGATATCAGAATCCAACCCTGCTTCTATGGGAATATCCTGATCTGAAAGGAGTTCAAACCCGTAATCATTCAGGGCAATACTGAAGCTTATTGGCTTAAAAAGGGATAGGCGAAAAGCCAGAAGGTAGGCTATGGCCTCGTGCACAAATCTACCTTCAAACGGAAAAACAAAAAGGTGATACCCTTCTTTTGTCTTGATTTTCTCAATCAGGAAAGTTTTATCTGTAGGCACAAGCGATAAGGCCGCTTGCTTTTCAATAATAGGTTTAACAGCTAGTAGCTCTGGATCGCTATAATTTCCTTTTGCGAGCTCATCAATTTTAAAGCGCAAATTTTCTGAGAGCATCGCGCTCAAAGGCATTCTTCCTCCCTGCCAACTGGGAATTGTGCCTTTCTGCTTTTTGCTAATCTTCACCACCACCGTCATTTCCTTCACCCGAATTAACTCCAGCGGTCTGCCGGCAAACCAGAAGGTATCGCCCGGTGACATTTTTGAGATAAACCACTCCTCGATACTTCCAAGATACCCGCCTTTTTGAAATTTCACCTTAAGCATGGAGTCACTTACGATGGCACCTATTGAGAGCCTGTGGCGCATGGCGGTTCTGCGGTCGTTTACACGAAATAGTCCGTCGGCCTCGATTTCAACTTTTTTAAATTCGTCGTAGGCATCAAGCGAATCGCCACCGCGGGTAATGAAGGCCAAGGCCCATTCCCACTCATCTTCAGAAATGCTCGAAAAGGAATAGGTGGATTGCACTTCCGTGAATATTTTATGCGGATAAAAGCCCTTTCCAACTGCTAACGTAATAAGGTACTGCACCAATACATCAAAACTTCTGATGTAGGGAGTTCTGTTTTCCATATCGCCACGTTTAATGGCGCGTTTTAGAGCAGCACATTCAATGAGCTGCAAAGCATTGGTCGGTAAAAAATAAATTTCACTTGGCTTACCCGGGGCATGGCCACTGCGGCCGGCTCTTTGCACAAAGCGAGCCACCCCTTTAGGGCTTCCTATCTGAACAATAGTTTCCACCGGTCTGAAGTCCACCCCCAAATCGAGGCTACTGGTGCACACCACACATTTCAGGCGACCTTCATGGAGCGCAATCTCAACCCAATCGCGTAACTCGCGACTTATTGATCCATGATGCATGGCTATTAAACCTGCCAGGCCGGGTTCTATCGATAGCAAATGCTGATACCAGATTTCCGCCTGAGACCGTGTATTGGTGAAAACCAGCGTGCTCTTGCTCTTTTCAATAATCGGCAATAAGTCGCCGGCGAGCTTAATTCCCAAATGTCCTGCCTTCGCATAGGTTTCAATAGATTCTGGAATAATCGGCACTATCCGGATATCTTTTTTAATGTTCGCTTTTACGAAAACAGCCTTTTTTCGGCTTTCGCCCAATAGTACGTCCATCGCTTGATCCATATTACCAATCGTTGCCGAAACACCCCATACCTGAAGTCTGGAAACACTCCGCAGCCGGCTAATGGCAAGCTCCAAAAGAACGGCTCGTTTAGAGCCCATTAACTCATGCCATTCATCAGCAACGATAAATTGAAGCGATGAAAAATAGTCTGTATATCCTTTGGAAGCTATAAGCAGATGCAAGCTTTCTGGTGTGGTAATGAGCACTTGCGGAGCTTTACGTCTTTGTGCTTGACGCTGGGAACTTGAGGTGTCTCCAGTGCGAATAGCGATATTCCATGGAATGTCATTTTCAACACAGAAAGCCTCACATGCAGATTTGATGTCGCGTGTGAGCGCTCGGATGGGTGTTATCCAGATTATTTTAAGTCCGGAAGTTTTTTTTGTCTTACCTATGGCCGATTCCCTTAGGCAGCTCAATGCTGCACCAATAAATAGTGCATAGGTTTTGCCGCTACCGGTAGGAGCATTAAGCACTCCCGATTTGCCATCAAGACAGTCTTTCCAAGTTTCAATCTGAAATGGAAACGCCTGCCAGTTTCGCACTTTAAACCAGTTTAGCGCAAGGTCAATTTCGGGATACGATTTCACTTAGAAGGCCGGATGTTTTGGTTTGTTATCCAGGATTTCTTCAATTTTTTCCATTGCCTCATCCGTAAGGATGTCTTTTTTATCGGCTGCTTTTAAGTTTTCTTCCAGCTGACTGGTTTTGCTCGCACCTAAAATTACGGTACTTACATTTGAGTTTTTCAAACACCAGCTTACACCCAACTGAGGCATGGTCATACCAAGCTCTTTTGCAAAAGCGGTGAGTTTTTTTACTTTCTCAAGAGTCTCTTTTACAAGTAGTTTGTCTGAAAGCCATGAGAGTTCTGCACGCTTCAAGCGAGATTCTCCTTCTTTTCCATCATTGTATTTTCCCGTAAGAACCCCTGAAGCGAGCGGGCTCCAGATAGTTGTTCCCATCCCAACAGTTTTATATATCTGGCTAAATTCTGCTTCCACCTTTTGGCGTACAAGCATATTGTATTGTGGCTGCTCCATAGTGGGGCCTATCAAATTATAGCGTTGAGCCACCAAGTGGGCTTCCATAATTTCCTGGGCACTCCATTCGCTGGTTCCCCAATACATTATTTTGCCCTGTTGAATTAGATTGTGCATCGTCCAAACCGTTTCTTCAATCGGTGTTTGTTTGTCGGGTCTGTGGCAGTAGTAAAGGTCGAGATAATCAACCTGCAATCTTTTTAAAGCGGCATTGCAGGCTTCTACCAAATGCTTTCTGTGAAGTCCTTTTTGGGTGGGCAATTCACCTCCTGAACCGAAGAATGCTTTGCTGGAAAGAATGTAAGTATCGCGAGCCCAGCCCATCTTTTTGAGAATCTCACCCATAACCTCCTCGGATTTACCGTTGGCATAAATTTCCGCATTGTCAAAGAAGTTGATTCCGGCATCATAGGCCATTTTCATCAAATTCTCTGAAGTATTGTTTTCGATTTGATTTCCAAATGTAATCCATGATCCAAATGACAATTCGCTTACCTGAAGCCCTGATTTTCCTAATCTTCTGTATTCCATACTTAAAGGGAGCGTACAATATAATACGCTGATTTTAATTTATAAAAATGATGAACCTTTCGCCGTTACCGGCAAACTTAAAAGAATGAGAATCCCTCAATTGATGGAATCGCATTCAATATTATCCGTTATCCAATTCAACCAATTGATGGGAGTTTTTGTTTCAGAATAATAGTAGCGTTAAAGATATTGAAATTAATACGCGTTTTTTTATGGCATCGTTTTATTGAGTTCTTTACCTTTAGCCTTTTTCAAAACAAAGTTGGAGAATATTAATAAATCAGACGATAATAAGGAAAAGCTCACGGTTCAGGAATTCGAGCGTGCCTTTGATTTGTATTATACCAACGTTCGAAATTTTCTATATTACAAAACTTCTCAATCTGAACTGGCTGAAGATGTAGCGCAGGATGCGTTTGTAAAACTGTGGGAAACCCGCGATAAGATTGATAAATCGTCGATTAAAGCCTACGTGTTTACAATTGCAAATAACCTGGCTATTAATCAGCTAAAAAGGGATCAGTTGAAGTTTAAATTTTTAAAATTACAGGTAGATAGAAAGGATATTAAGACCCCGGAATACCTCTTGGAAATGCAAGAGTTTGATGAAAAACTTCAACGAACCCTGGCAAAATTACCAGATGGTGCCAGAGAGGTTTTTCTTATGAATAGAATGGATGGATTAAAATACCGGGAAATTGCCGAGATGCTTGGGTTGAGCATGAAGGCTGTTGAAAAAAGAATGTCTCGGGCCTTAGCCATTCTGCGTGAAAATATAAGTGGTAAATTTTGATGAGCGACTTTAATAATATAGAACAAAGGATAGATGAAAGTCTGGCGGGTATGAGGCCTCCGTTTGACCAAAATTCTATTGAAGATGCAAAGGCAAGTGTTCTGTCGCGAATTTCTTTAGGAGACGAAAGCTCAAGTCAGTCAACTTCAATAATGAGCAAATCGTATGCATGGCTGCGGGTGGCGGCTGTTTTGGCTGTTCTTTTTATTGCAGAGATTGCTTTTATCCTTTCGGGAAATGAGCGATTTGAAAATCCTGGATCTGAGCAAGCTGCTTTCTTTCTTCCGGATGGTTCAGAGATTACATTTTCTCCCGGATCTGCCGCAGAGTTCAATAAGTATAGTTGGAATTGGGATAGATCGCTCAGCTTTTCGGGTGAGGGGTATTTTGATGTTGTACCTGGTGAAAAGTTCATCGTAAATACCAAAGGTGGCGATATTGAAGTGCTCGGAACAGAGTTCACCCTGTGGGCAGATAAAAATGACTTATTTGTTCATTGCACAGAGGGAAGTGTTCAGGTTTCGAATGATTCTGGTAGCAGTGTTCTTCAAACCAATGAATTTTTACGTGTTGAGAGAGGAGTAATAACTCCAAAAGCTAGTTATTTCGTAAATGGATTTATAACACCACGTAAAACGAGGTCTCTTAGTTATGAGTCGGTTCCTGTTGGAATTGTGATTAGTGAATTAGAGAAAGTATTTGGGGTTGAGATAAAAAACGACCTGCCTTCTAACTTAATATATTCAGGAATTCTCGATATTAGCGATGAAAACCAGTGTTTTCAAGTATTTTGCAAACCATTTGGTGCAATATTTGATAAAAATGCTGATGGTCATGTGTCTATTCATCTCTAATGAGAATTATTGCATTTTTTCTATGCGTACTCTTTATTAATCCTTGCTTTTCACAAATAGCAGAAGGTGACTCTATTGATTTTCAGGAGTTGAGTAATTCGGGATTAAACGAAGCACTTAAATATTTAAACCGGAAGTATGAGATTAATTTTTCCTACAACCCCGATGCATTAAATAAACTTAAAGTTCCTCCGGTGCCTGAATCGGTACAATCGGTTGAAGCATTTTTGAAACTGGCATTAAAGGGCAGCGAAATCAGTTTTGAATACATCTCAAATACTTACGTCTTATTTCCCTCGCCACGCGAAAGTTTAAAAGGTAAAAAGCAGAATTATATTTTGAGCGGAATCGTTTTAGATAAGAGTACGCAGGAGTCTCTCCCTTATGCGAGCGTTTGGATACAACAGGCTAAAATAAGCTCGACAAGCAATTCAGACGGTAAATTTACTTTGATGAATATTCCTTCGGATACCCTGTTTGTTCAAATAAATTACCTGGGTTATGTTCCGCTGAAAATTCCGCTTAAAGACGTAGATTTTAGCCGGGTTCTGATATGCGAAATGATTCGTCAACAGCGCAACTTACCATCTGTTCAGGTAGTTGCCAATAGCCATGAATTGGTCGAAATAGATGCTAATCCCAGTCAATTTACATTCAATCCTGTACAAATTTCTAATCTGCCAAATCTCGGTGAAAACGATGTTTTTTCTGCTTTAAGGCGCCTTCCCGGAATTCGGGGTGGACTCGACGCCTCATCGGGACTAAAAATTAGAGGAGGTGCATCAGATCATAATTTGGTTTTATTCGATGGGATTACAGTTTATCACGTCGATCATTTTTACGGTTTTCTCAGCGCTTTCAACACCAATGTCATCAAGAACATTCAGGTAGATAAGGGGGCGTATAGCGCGCGATACGGTGGCAGAGCATCTGGTGTGGTAAACATAACGGGAATAGATGGCAACAAGGTAAACCCAAGCTTCCTTGTGGAGGCCACCACCCTGAGCGCAAACGTTAGAGCCGAATTGCCAATCGTACAAAACAAAGCGTCGGTGGTATTTGCTTACAGGCGATCATTTACTGACGTGATTCAATCGCAAACCTATAAGAACCTCTTCAATAATATTTTTAATTCCAGTATTCCCACTACCGACAACAATACTGTAGATGTCTTTGGCGGAAACCAGGAACCGGACTATTCCTTTAGCGATTTAAATGCGAAAGTTAATTTTGTTCCATCTGATAAGGATGCCATTTCTTTGAGTTATTATCAGGCAAGTGATGATGTGGCGATTCGCTTTGACGGAAGTCAACAAAACCTTACCCGACAGGCTCAAGACAATACAGATTGGGGCACGGTAGGAGGTTCAATCAAATGGTCGCGCAAATGGAACAAACAATTTTTCACCTATGCCAATTACGGCTTATCCCGCTACACCAGCAACCTGGATGCGAAAGATTCGTATTTTTTTGGCAATAGCGACACCCTCTTTAGTCAGATATTTTACCAGCAGAAGAATCGGGTAAAAGACAATACGTTGCGCCTCGACAATTCTTGGGATATAGATGTGAAAACAAAACTTGAATTTGGGTACTGGAACAGCGCATATGAGATAGAACTTCAGGCACAAAATCAGGCTAGAATTATTCAGGATTCTACGATGGATGCCAGCCTCCACGCTGTTTATGCAGAAGTAAAGAGAGAACTGGGAAAATGGAATTTCAGCGGGGGTCTGCGTACATCTCTCTATACCGAAACAAATAGCGTTCTGTTAGAGCCACGGCTTTCATTTTCTTACCCAATTGCCCCCTCTTTTCAATTCAAGGGCGCTTATGGAATTTTTCATCAGATTATCCGCCGACTTAATGAACGAAGCCTTTACTTGAGTATTCCAGAGACCTGGACTCTATCTGGAGAGAACACGGTGCCCGTGCTAAGATCAGACCATTACGTACTCGGTTTTATTTATAAAATGGACGATTGGCAATTTGATCTGGAAGGTTATCACAAGTACGAAACGGGAACAGTTGATTTTCTCTTTCCCGAGTTTGGCTTTGCCACCGGTGATTTAAGCCAGTTTAATACTGATGGCCAAAGGAAAGTTCTTGGCCTTGATATATTGGTGAAGCGGGCTTTTCGAAATCAAAACCTATTGTTGTCCTATACTTTCCTCGACTCGAAAAGCAAGTATGATGATATAAATGGAGGTAACTATTTTACAAGTTCGGGGTCGAGTGCTCATGAGCTTAATCTGGTATACAATTACGAATGGAAGAGGTGGGATTTTTCGCTCGCCTTTGTATTAGCTAGTGGAGAACCATATACTCCCGTGCTGGGTACATTTGTTGTAACGCTTCCAAATGGGGAAGAACAGCAGTTTGTAAGTATTGGTGGCCTCAATTCTGAACGACTCGATTGGTATCATCGTGTTGATTTGGCAGTTAATTATACTGTACCCTTAAAGAAAGGAATTTTGCAAATGGGCGCTTCAATTTATAATGTCTATAATAACCAGGGAATTAAGTTTATAGACTATTATCAAGTTCCAAATGAGGACGATAATTTTTACAGTCTTGGTCAGCGTGATATTCTTTCTTTGGGTTTTACCCCTTCACTCTTTTTAAAACTTAAGCTTTGATGGAAATAAGATTTACAAAATACATCACTATTCTATTCTGCTTAGCCTTAGTTGCCTGCCAAAAAAACGAAGATACGGATGCCAACGAACTTTCTAAGAAAATACTGGTTGAAGGATATGTGTTTGCTAATGAACCGGTCAAAATAAAAATATCTTCAGTAGATTCCAGAGGCTCTTCTACATCTCATGCTGCCAGAGAAGCACAGGTAGCTCTGATTCAGGGCGACCTTGAAGTTCAACTAGTGGAGCACGATACTATCCCGGGTCATTATATCCAGCAAGATATGAGTGTACTCCTCGCTGATACAGGTGTCGTAGAATTAATCGTAGGTTATGGTGGGAATTTACATTCCTCGCAAACCGTTTTTCCATCTCAGCTCACCGGACTCGAAATAAACAATTCTGCGATTTACATAGAACCGGGAAGTGCAAATACCGTGGTGGCAACATTGAGCTGGGATCCGGTTCCCAACGCTATTGGTTACTGCCTTTTTATCAGGAATTTATACCCATCAGCTACACCTGTTTCAAATTACAGTGCCTCTTCTCAAAGCCCTTTTTCGATAATTAACCATTCTACCACAGTAGATTTGAAGAGTAACGACTTTCAGTATTTTGGTTCATACCAAATTTATGTAACCGCTATCAGACCTGAGTTTCAGCTGATGTATAGTGGTAGCAATAATGACAACTTGATGACTGCTCCCAGCAATATAGAAGATGGCTGGGGTGTTTTTACTGCTTTTAACGGTCAATCTGTCACAGTAACGGTTCAGTAATTTTTTTTTGCGGGGTAGGGTAAACAATTCTAAAGGTGTATTAGTGATGTACCGTGAGGTGCGAATCATAAAATTTTTAGAAGTTGAGTCAAGAGAATCCATTTGAAGAAAGTATAGACTATTGTTTGCAGCCAGGCAGAGTTTCATACACCAAATCAAAAGAAGAGGCGCGCCTTAATGTTATGAACCGTATTAGCGGTTCGGGTATCGTTAAGGAGGAGAAGGGTAGATTTTCGTTTCTTAAAATTGCCGCAGCCATCCTGGTTTTATTGATGGGATCTGCAGTCGCTTATTACTTTACCGGGGCAGAAGTTATTGAAAATCGCGGAGCAACCGTGGCTTCTTTTTCACTTCCCGATGGTTCGGTGGTTAAGTTAAACCAAAATGCGGTGGCTACTTATAATAGCTCAACTTGGTTTTTAAACAGGGAAATAGATCTTCGATCAGGCGAAGCTTTTTTCGAAGTAGAGAAAGGAGAAAAGTTTACTGTTGAAACTATCCTGGGAGATATCTCTGTTTTGGGAACTTCCTTTAATGTCTCCTTATCGGGGAGCAACCTGAAGGTAGCCTGCAAAACAGGTAAGGTAAAAGTAGATTTGCCGAAAGGCAAACAGCCTTTGATACTAACACCCGGCAAATCTGTAGACACCGGCCTGAGCATGAATCAAACTTCTGATGTCAACCCCGCCACTATCGGTGGCTGGATTAGAGGGGAGTTTGCCTTTGAGAATGTTTTAGTAAAAGAAGTATTCGAAACGCTTGAATCCCAAACCGAATATACCATTGAGTTTTCGGAAGAATTGAAACTAAAATATTCGGGTCAATTTGATATAAATCAGCCTATAACCAACATTCTTGATTTGGTTTGTATTCCGCTGGATTTAAACTATTCAATTGATCAGAAGACCAAAGTAGTATCCATCACTAAAAAATAGAGCAATGCTAAAAGAATTGAACAAAATCAGAATGAGCTTGAAAGCCAATAAAGTTTCTGCCGGTTTGACTCCGCTATGGGATCAGTTCTATGTGAAAGAGCAGAATAGAAAATTTAAAAATAAGTGGGATAAGATTAAAAATACTTAATCAATCCTTTAGTGATAGTTTAGTTGTTTTTTGTTTGAATAAAATCTGACCCCGATTGCTCAAAGAGTAATCGGGGTTTTTGTTTTTAAGGCAGGGAAATAAGGCACTTCATTGTATATAATACGATAAGGGAAGCCGAACACTTCCCGAAATCATTCATGGTAGTTTTAGAAAGTGTCTGAGAGTTAAAATCTCCTGAGTTACTGTAACGAGGCTTTGGAGATCTGATTTTCGACACTTGTTAATCTGGTTGGGAAGCCCCGCGTTTGCGGGGCTTTTTTTAATCATTCAAATCCGCCACAACTCGTCCTACCGTTTCTCCTTCCAGGATATCTTCCATGTAGTTCACTATTTTCTCGAGAGGAACCACAACTGTCATTTCTTCCAGGTCGTGTGGTTTCAAGTCAGAAGCCAGTCTCTTCCATATTTCCAGTCTTAATTCACGCGGGGTTTCAGCAGAATCTACGCCGAGCAGGTTCACCCCGTTGAGTATAAACGGGAATACCGTAGTATGAAGTTCTGCCGATGACACCAATCCACAAGCAGCCACATTCCCATTTCGTCCGCAGCGTTTTAAAATCGTA
The DNA here is from genome assembly GCA_963748925.1 of uncultured Cryomorphaceae bacterium. Lineage (GTDB taxonomy): Bacteria > Bacteroidota > Bacteroidia > Flavobacteriales_D > Cryomorphaceae > Cryomorpha. The sequence goes on from CAVVKG010000009.1 coordinate 388,171, forward strand.
GCCAGCGTATTTCCACCTACTGTGTCAATTGCTCCGGCCCAGGCTGGCGACATAAGCGGCTTACCCGATTCGTCGTTTACTTCTTCGCGATTAATACATCGTTTGGCACCGATGTTTTTTAACCAACTATAGTGCTCTTGCTTTCCGCTTGACGCCACGACAGTATAGCCTGCTTTGTGTAAAATAGCAATGGCCATCGATCCAACTCCTCCGCTTGCTCCGGTTACGAGTATTTCGCCCATTTCGGGTTTTTGGCCACCCTGCTCCATCTTGTGCAAGGCCAGGGCAGCGGTGTAAGCTGCTGTGCCCATCACCATGGCTTCTCTTAGGGTTATGCCTTCCGGCAATGGGATTACCCACTCCGAAGGAACCGAAATGTATTCGGCAAACCCACCTTTGGTATTCATTCCCAAATCGTAAGAAGTAACTATTACTTCCATTCCCACCGGGAGGTCGGGATCTGTACTTTCTGCAATAATTCCTGAAGCATCTACTCCGGGTGTATGCGGATATTTCTTGGTTACTCCTTTGTTTCCATTTGCCGAAAGGGCATCCTTATAATTCAAACCCGCATAAGCTACCTTGATCAGAATGTCATTTTCGGGTAGAAAACTCCGGTCAACGGTTTCAATATTCCGGGTAAAATTGCCTTCAGAATTTTGGCGAACTACGAGTGCCTTGTAATGCTCCATGAGGTTTTAATTTAGTGTAGCAATGCATTTAAGCTCAATGCCGATAGGTGTTGGGAGGCAGTTTATCTCAACCGTAGTTCTGCAAGGCTGGTTATCCTTAAAATACTCAGCATAGATGGCGTTGTAGGTCTTAAAATCGTCTTTCATATTTGTCAAAAACACGGTTACATCCACCAAATTATCCCATGAAGAACCAGAGGCTTCCAGTATAAGCCGCACATTTTTAAAAACCGAATGGCATTGCTTCGCTATGTCGTAAGATTCAATATTTCCGTCTTCATCAAGCTCCACACCTGGTATTTTCTTCGTGTTTCGCTCGCGAGGCCCTACGCCACTCAAAAAGAGCAAATTGCCTACGCTGCGGGCATGTGGATAGAGACCTACCGGCTCGGGAGCTTTTTCTGAATTGTATTTATCCTTTTCCATATTGTCTGAGAAATTTTGATTGGTGAATCTATAAAAATGCATCCAATTGAGGGCAATCTCTCACCTGCTAAAACCATTTGTATCTTTTCCTGTTTGATACTCATGGCGTTAATCACCTTCTCTTCAAAAGGTATTTATTGCAGGCAGGCCGGGGTTTATATCGACCCGTGGAAGCCTGTGAAGAAAGCCGTCATTACTCATGCACATGCCGACCATGCGAGGCCGGGAATGAAATCATACCTGGCTCATCATCACAGTATACCGGTTATGCGCCATCGCCTGGGAGAGATTGATATTGAAGGGGTTGAGTATGGAGAAGTGATTACCATGAATGGAGTCGATATTAGTTTTCACCCCGCGGGCCACGCTCCAGGTTCTGCTCAAATACGGCTTGCTTACAAAGAGGAGATTTGGGTTATTTCGGGCGATTACAAGCTGGGAGTGGATGGATTAAGTGAACCTTTCGAACCGGTAAAATGCACGCACTTTGTAACAGAGTCAACCTTTGGGCTGCCTATCTATAAATGGAAGCCGCAGGAAGAAATCATGGATTCTATCAATGCCTGGTGGGAGGCCAATAGCCAACTTGGAATGGCTTCGGTAATGCTGGGATACTCATTTGGAAAGGCGCAGCGCATCCTGGCTAACCTGAATCCTGATATTGGAGAAATATTTGTCCATGGAGCTATTCACAACACCAATTTGGCATTGGAAGAAGCCGGTTATTCTTTTCCGGAAAACATATATGTTTCCAGTGAGGTCGACAAGAGCAGATACAAGGGTTCTATCATTATTGCTCCTCCTTCGGCGCTCGGTTCCCCATGGATGAGACAGTTTAAACCTCATAAAGTAGCCACCGCCTCGGGGTGGATGGCTTTGCGCGGAGCGAGGCGAAGACGAAATGTTGATAAAGGCTTTATCCTTTCAGATCATGCCGATTTTGAGGAATTGAATACGGCGGTACGCGAAACGGGTGCCGAGAATATTTTTGTCACTCATGGCTATTCTTCCGTTTACAGCAAATGGCTGAGGTCGCAGGGACTTAATGCTCAAATTGTAGAAACTGAATTCGAAGGTGAACTTTCGGAAATCGGGGAGTCGGCATCAAAAGAAAAGGAAGCGGAATGAAAGAATTTGCAGCCTTAATAGCCAGACTCGATACAACCACCAAGACCAACGAAAAGCTGGCGGCGATGGTAGAGTATCTCAATCAGGCGCCCGATTCTGATAAGCTGTGGTGTGTGGCTCTCCTTACGGGAAAGAGACCGCGTCGTCCCGTAAAAACCTCCTTGCTTCGCGAGTGGTCGGCAGAATTGGCTGAACTGCCGCTCTGGCTATTGGAAGAGTCATATTACGTGGTTGGAGATTTGGCAGAGACGGTCACACTTATTTTACCGGAAGCAGTTGCCACCAACTCCAAATCCCTGACCGAGCGCATGGTTGAGCTTGGAACGCTTCGTGCACTTGAAGAGGCTGAAGTGAAAGCGCATATTACCACTGCCTGGATGCAAATGGATAGCAATGAAAGGTTTGTTTTCAATAAGTTGATTACAGGAGGATTCCGGATTGGGGTTTCTCAAAAGCTAATGGTGCGCGCCCTGGCAAAGCATCTGGAAGAAGATGAAAGCAGGGTAGCCCATCGATTGATGGGAAACTGGAAGGCGTCTGATACCAATTTTTATGATTTGCTGGTTGCTGCGGATGCCAATGAAGATTTGTCAAGGCCGTATCCCTTTTATCTCGCCTACCCTCTGGAAGATGAGCCTGAGTCGTTGGGAAATGCCGGCGACTGGCAAATAGAATACAAGTGGGATGGAATTAGAGGACAGCTCATTAAGCGAAACAACGAAATATTTGTGTGGAGCAGGGGAGAGGAACTCGTTACCGATCAGTTTCCCGAACTTGTAACGCTTGGTGCTTCCTTACCGGCAAATTGTGTAATCGATGGGGAGATACTAGCCTATAAAGATGGAGCTCCTTTGCCGTTTAACTTTCTGCAAAAGCGCCTGGGAAGAAAGAAAGTGGGCAAGGCTATTTTAAAAGAATCACCTGTGCGGCTTATAGCCTACGATTTACTGGAGTGGGAGGGAAAGGACTTACGTGAAACCCCGATGGAGGAGCGATCAGAATTACTCCGAAAATTGGTGAAGGAAACAAATTCAGAGACCATTCTACTTTCTGAGCCACTGGAGATTTCAACCTGGGAAGAGGCTGCAGAAATGCGCGCTGTGAGCAGAGAAAGATTTGCCGAAGGGCTGATGCTGAAGCGGAAGTCAAGCACGTACAAAGTAGGTCGTAAGCGCGGCGACTGGTGGAAGTGGAAGGTTGACCCTCTGAGTATTGATGCTGTGATGATTTACGCCATGCGCGGTCACGGTAGACGGGCAAATCTATACACCGATTATACTTTTGCTGTTTGGGACGGGCCCGATTTGGTGCCATTCGCGAAAGCATACAGTGGACTTACCGACAAGGAGATAAATAAGGTTGATCACTTTGTGAAGAAGAACACCATAGAGCGATTTGGACCAGTGAGAAGCGTAAAAGCCGAGCTGGTTTTTGAAATAGGCTTTGAAGGTATTGCCCCAAGCACGCGTCACAAATCGGGTATTGCTCTGCGCTTTCCGCGAATACTGCGCCAACGTCTAGATAAAAAACCCGAAGAGGCCAATACCCTTGAAGATTTGCAGGCTATTTTGCATCAATACACGAATATTTAGAGTCTGTCCGTATTCTCAAGTGTTTAGTTCAGAGTGTCCAGGATCAAGGCGCACGCAGATTTGAAAATCAAGGAATCCTGACGTTTTTAGTCAGGATGCTGACCAAGGCGTCAGCATTGACCCTTTTCAATGACTGTTTTCAATACAAGGCTTTAGACCAAGCCACTGGCATGGTGCAACGACGATATTGGACTCTATGGACAAACACTATTTAATCTGATGCATTTCTGCGCTGAGTGGTAAGTAAAATAAGCCCCAGCAGAAAGAAACCGAATGATGTGAAGATAAAATAGAATGGGTAAGGCAGATTCATAAAGTTGACATATACTGCAGCAATCAGTACCACTTTTCCCAAAAAATACGCGTATTCAAATGGTGCGCGCTCATCTTTGTAAATAAACCGGATTAGGGTAATTGCAAGCAAGAGAATCAAGCCCAGGAGCAGAGCCCAGCCTGTGAATGGCCAACGGACAAAATCCGCAAAAAACCAGTATCCAAAAAGGAAAAAAGAAAAGCCGTAAAGAAATTTCACCACTCGGGTGTGCCTTTCAGTTTTGGGTTTGTAATCGAGTATGTCGTCGATTTCTTCGCTCATTGTTAGAGTAACGAATTTAGGCGAAATTAGTTGTTATTTTTTATTGCCGATTTAGCTATTGAAGTTTATGTTTAGCCGCAGGTCTCGGATCCCGACTTGGCGGGGGTGAACTTAGTGTAACGTCTCACGACCCTAGGGAGTAATACCCAGCGGAGCGTAGTTAACCAACTTTAAAACTCCTTCCCGTCTTCCAAACCTTAAACCACAAAAAAAGCCCTGCCGAGGCAGAGCTTTTAAATATTTAATATCGATAGCGAATTAATCCACAGGATTCAATTTCGCCTTCATGTATTCTAAGTTCATTCTTGAAATATTCTCAAGAGAAATGCCTTTAGGGCATTCAGCTTCGCAAGCTCCGGTAACGGTGCAATTTCCAAAGCCTTCCTTGTCCATTTGCTCTACCATGTTTAAGGCACGCTCATTAGCTTCTACTTCACCTTGTGGCAAGAGAGACAGCTGAGATACTTTTGCTGATACAAAAAGCATAGCCGAAGCATTTTTACACGCAGCCACACAAGCTCCGCATCCTATACAGGTTGCAGCATCAAATGCGCGGTCGGCATTGTCTTTTTCAATCGGCGTTGCGTTGGCATCAATGGTATTTCCACTGGTATTTACAGAAACGTAACCACCGGCTTGAATAATTCTGTCAAACGCCGTTCTGTCAACCACCAAATCTTTAATTACCGGAAATGCTTTAGCTCTCCATGGCTCAATGTACACCGTCTCTCCATCTTTAAATGAGCGCATGTGAAGCTGGCAGGCAGTAGTAAGTTTTTTAGGCCCGTGAGGCTCTCCATTAATATATAGGCTGCAGCTTCCGCAGATACCTTCACGACAATCGTGATCAAACTCTACAGGCTCTTCGCCCTTAGAAATAAGGCTGTCGTTAAGTATATCAAGCATTTCCAAAAATGACATATCGCCACTCACATCAGAAATGTTGTAATCAACCATTTTTCCTTCGGCTTTGGCGTTTTTCTGACGCCATATTTTCAGTTTCAAGTTCATAATTAGTTCTTTTTGGCCGTTGGTTTATTTATAACTTCTTGTTTTTACTTCAATTGCTTCATACTCCAGATTTTCTTTGTGGAGCACTGCAGCACCGGGTTCTCCGGTATATTCGTAAGCACTTACGAACATAAAATTCTCATCATCGCGCAGGGCTTCACCCTCGGGAGTTTGATACTCTTCCCTGAAGTGACCACCGCAAGATTCTTCTCTGTCGAGGGCATCTTTACACATAAGCTCACCCAGCTCTAGAAAGTCTGCTACACGGCCTGCTTTTTCCAGTTCTGAATTATACTCATTCATATCTCCCGGTACGCGGACCTCTTTCCAGAATTCTTCGCGAAGGGCTTTGATTTCGGTCATGGCAGCTTTTAAATCTTCACCATTTCTACTCATACCGCATTTGTCCCACATAATTAGTCCAAGCTTACGGTGAAAGTGATCCACAGATTTAGTTCCTTTAATGTTGAGTAGTTTCTGAAGTCTGTCATTAACTTCTTTCTCTGCAGCATTAAACTCAGGGCTGTCTGTAGAAATTGGTCCGGTTCTGATATCGTCAGCGAGGTAATCGCCAATTGTATAAGGAAGAACGAAATATCCATCGGCCAGTCCCTGCATAAGAGCAGAGGCTCCAAGTCTGTTAGCTCCATGGTCGCTAAAGTTAGCTTCTCCACAGGCAAAACATCCGGGAATGGTAGTCATGAGATTGTAGTCTACCCAAACACCACCCATTGTGTAATGCACGGCAGGATAAATCATCATGGGTGTTTCGTACGGATTGTCGTCTGTAATCTTCTCGTACATCTCAAAGAGATTTCCGTATTTGGACTCTACGACCTTCTTACCGTACTTCACAATTTCTTGTTTCGACGGATTTTCAAGTCCCTGAACGTGGGCTTCCGTTTTTCCGTATCGCTCTATGGCAGATTCGAAATCAAGGAAAACGGCTTGTCCGGTTTTGTTTACTCCAAATCCGGCATCGCAGCGCTCTTTGGCTGCACGCGAAGCAACATCACGTGGCACCAGATTTCCGAATGCAGGGTACCGGCGCTCCAGATAGTAGTCACGATCTTCAGCTTTAATATCTGTCGGTTTTAATTTCTTGTTTCTAACGGCCTCCGCGTCTTCTTTCTTTTTCGGTACCCAAATACGTCCGTCATTTCTAAGCGACTCAGACATCAACGTAAGTTTTGACTGGTGATCGCCCGAAACGGGAATACATGTTGGGTGAATTTGCGTGAAGCAAGGGTTAGAAAAGAAGGCACCTTTTTTATGCGTTTTCCATGCTGCTGTGGCATTAGAGCCCATTGCATTTGTGGAAAGGTAAAACACATTTCCGTAACCTCCGCTGCAGATTACTACTGCGTGGGCACTGTGCTTTTCAATTTTACCTGTTATCAGGTTTCGTGCAATGATACCGCGTGCTTTACCATCTACGATTACCAAATCGAGCATCTCGTGGCGATTATACATGGCAATCTTTCCTTTGGAAATTTGGCGCGACATAGCCGAATATGCACCCAGCAAAAGCTGCTGACCTGTTTGACCTTTGGCATAAAAGGTTCGTGATACCTGCACACCACCGAAAGAACGATTGTCTAGCAGCCCGCCATATTCACGGGCGAAGGGAACGCCTTGAGCCACACATTGGTCAATTATACTTGATGAAACTTCCGCGAGGCGGTAAACATTTGATTCACGAGAGCGGTAATCTCCACCTTTTACGGTGTCGTAAAAAAGACGGTAATTGCTGTCACCATCATTCTGATAATTTTTTGCTGCATTAATACCACCCTGCGCTGCAATACTGTGGGCACGTCGCGGTGAATCCTGGAAGCAAAAAGACTTTACATTGTAGCCCATCTCAGCTAAAGAGGCGGCTGCTGAAGCACCTGCCAGGCCTGTTCCAACAACGATTACATCTATAGCTCGTTTATTGGCCGGATTTACCAGATTAATGTGATTTTTATGATCTGTCCATTTTTGATCAATGGGCCCTTTTGGAACTTTTGATTCTAACTTTGTCATCTTTCTAAGTTCTTTAATGAGTAATGTTGATGTACACAGGAATTATTGCGAAAAGCAGCGGCACAACTATGGCAAAAAGATAAGATAGCGTTTTAATTGGCTTTCTTATTTTTTCTCTTCTCAGGCCGAGCGATTGGAAAGCCGACTGAACCCCGTGAGTGAGGTGAAAGGCTACAGCTAGCATAGCCAATACATACCCAATGGTGTAAATCAATCCAAAACTACCGTCGCTAAATGCTGTAATAACAACTGTGTAAAGATCTTTATTTCCGGCGCTGTCCATGCCAATCGGACCCCAATGCATGGTGTACCAAAACTGACTCATGTGCACAACGATAAATACCAGAATTATAGTTCCCAGTATTCCCATGTTACGCGAATTCCACGGCGAATTCGCCGATGGTTTTGAATATGCGTAGTTCTTTGGTCTGGCCTTGTTGTTTTGCACGGTAAGTACAATCCCATCAATGGCATGAAATAAGATACTGGCGTACGTAAGGTAGCTTAAGATTTTCACGGCCGGATTGGTGGTCATGAATTTGGCGTAGGCATTAAATTGAAGCAGTGCTTCCTCACCAGTCATTAAGAGTTGAAGGTTTCCGGCGAGATGTCCTATTAAAAATAAACAAAGGAAAAGACCTGTAGCCGCCATCCAATATTTCTTGGCGAGGCTTGATTGAATTAAAGCAGACTTGCTCATTAATTTCGGGATTCTGAATGTTAAAACTGTCACAAAGGTAACTGAGGAATGCCAAATTACCAGTTTTTCTATTTATTTAAACACATTCTAAGCAACCTTGTTCTAAAAAAGTCCACTTTTGCCTTCTAAGATGAAACTTTATCTTTGCCCAATAAAACACGACACATGCGCTATACCCCACTTTCTTCAGAAACATATATAAATAATCGAAAAAAACTTGCATCGGAATTACCCAAGGGTGCGATGGCCATTTTTAACTCGAATGATATAATGCCTACCAATGGCGATGGCACTATGAATTTCAGGCAGAATAGCGATATGCTATATCTCTCGGGAGTCGATCAGGAAGACTCTATTCTTGTCGTTTTTCCGGAATCGTTCTCGCCAGTTCACCGCGAAATTTTATTTCTAAAAGAAACGAGTCCTGAAATAGCAATCTGGGAAGGTGATAAACTTGATAAAAAACAAGCTACTGAGCTTACTGGAGTGCAAACCATTTTTTGGCTCAACCAATTTGAAACAGTTTTAAAGACGTTAATGTCGGAGGCTAAGCAAGTATTTTTAAACAGTAATGAGCACACGCGTCAGGGAAATGAAGTAGAAACGCGGGACATGCGTTTCAATAAATGGCTTATGGAGAAGTATCCCCTGCATAATTACGAGCGGGTTACTCCAATAATGCACAGATTGCGTTCTGTAAAAAGCACCGAAGAAATTGAGCAAATGCGCAAGGCGTGCAGCATTACTGAAAAAGGCCTTAGAAGAGTGCTAAAGTTTGTAAAGCCAGGAGTTAAGGAGTATGAGATTGAGGCTGAATTTATGCATGAGTTTCTACGCAACGGATCGCGTGGATTTGCCTATTCACCTATAATCGCATCTGGTTTTAATGCTTGCGTACTTCACTACATTGAAAACAATGAAGAATGTAAGGATGGCGACTTGATACTGATGGATGTTGGCTGTGAGTATGGCAATTATGCCAGCGATATGACGCGTACCATTCCTGTAAATGGTAAATTCACTCCACGACAACGAGCTGTATACGATTCAGTATTGCATGTAATGAAGGAGTGTAAAAAGATTCTTCGTCCGGGTGTTTTCTTAAACGACTACCACAAAAAAGTAGGAGAGTTGATGCAGGACGAATTGATAAAATTAGGTTTGCTTACACAAGATGAGATTGAAAAGCAAGATCCTGCGAATCCGGCTTATAAGAAGTTTTTCATGCACGGAACCTCACATTTTATAGGTCTTGATGTACACGATGTAGGTATTTGGACAGAACCTGTTCAGGCTGGGATGGTATTTACTATAGAACCCGGAATTTACATTCGCGATGAAAATATAGGAATAAGGCTAGAAAACGATCTGGTGATTACAGAGGATGGCTACGATGACTTGATGGGTAATATTCCGCTTGAGGCAGATGAGATTGAAGCTTTAATGGCAGAGTAATTCAGTTGGAAATCAGCGCTTGAGCAAAAATCTTTGACTGCACACACGATCGCCATCTAATATGAGCAATACATAATTGTTGTTTTGTAGATCCGAAACCTCAATAGTGGTGGTGAGTTGTAAAACGCTTCCTGTTTTCAGAATTCTTCCATTCATATCGCAGATGTCAAAAACTGTGCGAACTGTTTTTGGGCGGTAGCTTACATAAATTTGGTTGCCTGCGTTTGCTACATCAACAGTAACCAATTCTTCCGTTTGTATCATAATTCTTGGGGTATTTAATTGCGAACTGAATACGCCCACTAGGCCTTTTTGGTTTCGGAAAGCAACAAATTACCGATGAATACACAAAAATAACGGTACGAACTAATAAAATAAACCGACAAAAATAAAGAGGATTTCATTGTAGGAAATCCTCTTTCTTGATTTTTGTCTTATTTGGTGATCAGCATTATTAACGGTCAATAAAGATCCATCTTGATTCTGAACCCTTTAAATCAGGGTTGAAGCTGAGCCTTTCTTTATGTTCAAATAATGACTCTGTAGTAAGTAGTGGTGAATTCATAGACTTATTTTTTAAATTAACAGCGATTTAAACATAAGCAGAATCACAACGGTATTCCTCACATAGTAAACCAAAGGTATCGATGGGTTCATTAGCGGAAGCGGAATGACTAAAATGTACACGAAAGTCCTCAAGTTATGAAAATTAGAGCGCTCATAGTAGATGACGAAATGCCTGCAAGAGAGAATCTGCGGTTTATGCTGGAAGATTACTGCCCTGATGTTGATGTGGTTGGTATGGCCGATGGAGTGAAGAATGCGCTTGAACTTTTTGAAAAACACAAGCCTGATCTGATCTTTCTTGATATTCGGATGCCATCAGGCGCCGAGGGTTTTGAATTGCTCGATAAGCTGAAAGAGGAAAAGTTTTATGTGGTTTTTGTTACCGCTTTTAAGGAATATGCTATTCGTGCATTTGAGAATAGGGCGCTGCATTATATTTTAAAACCTATTGACGATGTTGATTTGACAGAAACCATAAAAAGGGTTTCAGACAGGATGATGATAGATAGTACTTCGATTGAAAGTGCTTCGGAGTATCGCGAGAATTTGCAGCGAATTGAAACCGAAATCAACAAGCAGGGTAAGCCCAGGCGGTTGAGCATTCATCATAGTAAGGGCATTAAGATTATCGACCCGAATGATATAACGCATTTAGAGGGTAGCGGAAATTGCTCGATTTTGCATTTTAATAATAAGAGTCAGTATCTGGACACGCGCACCCTCAAGATTTATGAAGTGCTTCTTGATGAGAGTTTTTTTAGGGTCCACAAATCTTATATTGTTAATCTCAAAGAAGTTGCGGAGATTTTGCACGGCGATGATCAGTTGGTGGTATTAAAGAATGGAGAGAAGATTCCGGTATCGCGCGAGCGGAAAAAAGACTTGATTGATAAGATTTCCGAGTTGTTGTAAAGAGGTGTTTGAAATATCAATCTTTGGCATGTTTATAATAGGAAGCCATAAGTTCAACTTGCGGGGAGAAGATGCGATTATGGTATTTTTTCTGTTGAAAGTTCTATAACTTGTGCCAAATACTCAATATGAAGTCATTTTTATTTTTCATCACGCTTTGCCTTTCGAATGTTTTATTGGCTCAGTCTACCGTGCACACTATCATTCACAACGAAGTTGAACGCGAATACATGTTGTATGTCCCGGATATTTATTCCGGAGACGAACCTGTTCCGCTGGTCTTCAATCTACATGGCTACGGTTCCAATGCCTTTGAGCAGGAGTTTTACGGCAACTTTGGCCCCATTGCTGACACGGCTAATTTTATTCTCGTTCATCCCGAAGGACTGAACGATTTAGGCGGGGGTCAATTCTGGAACGCCTTTGGAGTCCCCGGAATCGACGATGTGGGATTTATAGAGACGTTGATTGATACACTCAGTGCCGAGTACAATATCGACCCGCAGTGCGTATACAGCACAGGCATGAGCAACGGTGGGTTTATGAGTTTTGAGCTGGCTTGTTCACTTAGTAACCGCATTGCAGCAGTTGCATCGGTAACCGGTTCAATGGCCGAAACCAGGCTTGCAGTTTGCGATCCGGAGTTCGCTCGTCCGGTGATGCAGATTCACGGAACCGCAGATCCAACGGTTCCTTATAATGGAAACGGCACCTTCGCTTCCATTCCCGCAGTGATTGATTTCTGGGTGGCGCTAAACGAATGCGATGAAACACCCCAATTATCAACAATTGCCGATAGCGATCCCGATGATGGTACCACCACAGAGCGTTTTTTGTACGAAGATGGAATCAATGGAAATACAGTGGAGCACTTTAAAGTTGAGAATGGAGGACATACCTGGCCCGGAGCATTGATTAATATTGGCGTTACCAGCCAGGATTTTAACGCGAGTGAGGAAATCTGGCGGTTCTTCAGGCAGTTTAAACTGGATGCGCCTAATTCTGTTTTAGACATTGCCTTTCAGCCGGAGTTGAAGATATATCCGAATCCATCTGGTGGGGAAGTGTTTGTTGATTGCGACGCTCGGATAAACCAAATTCAAATTACGGATATGACTGGCAGAGTAGTGAATCAATTTTCGGTTCAATCTATGACCGTACGATTGCAATTGAAAGAAAAAGGTGTTTTCATCATGCGGGTTAATACGGAGTCTGGAACTGTCTTCCAAAAACTTGTGCTTCGATAATAATTTATGATGTTGGTTCTGCCTTGTTGGTTGTAGGAGTATATTATTTGTTTCCTGCATTGACTTTAAATAAGACTGATTCGTTAAGTCGCCCTGGTGAGGTATTATATTTGCAAATGCTACTGATTTGGTGCATAATAGATTTGACTTTTAGAAGGCTATGTTCTGTAATTTAGTTCTTCGATCTTCAGCAGGATATAGTTCTATTCTCCCATTTCGCGGAAGCGTGAACTACTAAATCAAAAACCACCAAATCCCAAAATAAGCGAGAACCGTATTTAAATCAACCATCTAACCGTTTCGCTCAAAAGACAGGCGTCGGTAATTTCTTTGTTATAAATTGAGGTATTCAAATCCACCACCTATGAAAGCATTAATTGTAGATGACGAGCTTTTTTGTCGCGAAAACCTTAAACTGATTATAGAAGAATATTGTCCGGCTATTACCTCCACATCGATGGCCTCAAGTGCCATTGAAGCCAGAAATGCGATGAACGATTCAAGCCCTGATATTCTTTTTCTGGATATTAAAATGCCAAATGAAACAGGATTTGATCTTTTGCATAGCCTCGGCGATCATAAATTATCTGTAATTTTTACAACTGCCCACAATGAATATGCCCTCAGTGCCATTAAGGCTCAGGCGGTTGACTATCTCGAAAAACCGATAAATATCGACGATTTGCAACAAGCCGTAAAAAAGGTGGAGCAGAAAACCAGCAAGTCTAAAAATTCCCTTCAGGAAATAAAGGCGCTAATTCGTGAGGCTCAAGGAGGATCGTCGAATGATAAAATTGCTATCCCCATGCGTGAAGGCTACGAAATTATTGCCTATCGCGACATCATTCATCTCGAAGCATCAGAAAGCTATACCATGATTTTTCTAGCGAATGGCAAGAAGCTTCTGAGCAGCAAAAACATCAAAGTTTACGAAGAAAAATTAGGCAATGAAATTTTCTTCCGTACACATAAGTCGCACATTATTAATCTGGAACATCATATCAAAGGCTTCAGCCGTGTAGATGGGAATTCGGCTGTGATGAGTAATGGTAAGCAAATTCCAATTGCGCGACGTAAATTGCAAGCATTTCTGGACAGAATTGCAGGCATGTAAATATGATTTACAAAGTATTTTTATTCTTCTTTTCTCTATTTATTGGCTTTCAAGCTGTTTCCCAGCAATCGGCCTATGTGCAGTACGATACCAGAGATGGGCTCGCCCAGTCGCAGGTAAGAGCAATAACGCAAGACAGCCAGGGATATTTATGGTTTGGCACTGTAGGTGGCCTCAGCCGATTTGATGGGTACGATTTCCTCAACTTTTCAACTGAAGACGGGCTGCCGGCTAATCAGATTAATTGCTTGCTTCAGGGTCGTAATGCTCTCTGGATAGGATCTACCGGTAGTTTATGCAAACGCATCGGGACTGGTTTTCTCACGATTCCGCTACCAGAAAGGTATTCACGAAGTAAGATTTTTGACATGGCCGAAGATGCCAAAGGCAATTTATGGGTTGCGCTTGCGGGAGAAGGGTTGTTAAAATACGATGGCAATTCGTTTGAGGTATTCGATGAAAGCAATGGATTGCCAAACAATTATTTGCGTACTATTTCCCTGGCACCCGATGGGGTATTGTGGATAGGAACCCGTGAGGGTATTGTGCTAATTGAGAATGGTAAAGTAAAAAAGGTGCCATATCCCGATCTGGATTCTCCAAGCATTTCTGATATTCTTTTTACTAAGGATGGACGGGTTGTAATATGCACCTTTGGTTGGGGCGTTTTTATGGCCGGAGATGGACGTATTGAGCAATTTACAGCGGAATCGGGTTTGCAGTCAGATCACATCAGATGTGTTGCTGAACTGGCAAACGGAGAGTTGTGGTTTGGCGCCAAGGAAGGCCTTTCGAAATTTAAGGCGGGCCACTTTAGTGTATTAAGAGAAGAACAAGGACTTCAATATTCCAATGTTAAAACCCTGGGCGAAGACCGCGAAGGTAACTTGTGGATAGGAACGGATGGCAAAGGTATTTTGCTTCAGGCCGGCCGCTCATTTACAAGTTATAACCGCACTGATGGGTTGCATTCAGACCTGGCCATGGATATTTGTGAAACAGATACGGGCAGCCTCGTTTTTGCAAGTTATGACAACGGCTTGACTGTTTTTACCGATACAGGCTTTGTGCCTTATAAATACAATGATCGGTTGCCTAGCAGGACTGTGTGGGTGATGGAATCTGATAAGAGAGGGAATCTTTGGGCAGGAACTTCTCAAGGTCTTTTTTGTGAGAACAGGGGAAATATAAAGGTTGTGAACATGGAAAGCGGGCTCCCCGGAGAGCGGATTACTGCTATTCTTCAAGATGGGAATACACTTTGGGTGGGTGCCGATGAAGGCTTTGCCAAACTAAATAACCAAGGCGAAATTATTCACGTATTTAACGATAGTACCGGTTTTGCTGGAAAGCGTATTCGAAGCATCGAAAAACTAGGCGAGGATATCTGGCTTGGTGCTGAGGGCAAGCTTTATAATTACGATGGGAGTGAATTTACAGATATTGCTATCGACCCGAAAGAGGAAAAACCTATTTACTGCCTTCAAAGCGATGATTACCAAAATCTCTGGATAGGCACATCAAATGGGCTTTATAATCTAAACACTCAAACTGATGAACTTGTATTGGTTGATTTTGGATCGGGCTTTGCCTCCAGAAATATTAATTTTTTGACAAACCTTCGCGATTCTACCTTACTCATAGGGACAAATAATGGTCTTTTTCGTTTGCAGCTCTCTTCGTTTTATGAAGATGGAACGATAAAAAGCAAGCACTATACAAATTATGAAGGGCTCAAAAGTGGAGAAACCAACCAAAATGCAGTCTATTTTAATGGAGGTGCAGTGTGGTTTGGCACTACTTCGGGCGCTGTGAAATTCGATCCATATCGGGATTCGTTTAATACCAATGTCGCGCCGGCACTTCATATCTCGGGTGTACAATTGTTTTTACAAGATGTGAATTGGAATAAGCGCGCTGATAGCGTATCGCTTGGTACCGGCCTGCCTGTTGAGCCGGTGTTAAATTACAACGAGAATTATTTAACTTTTTATTATTCAGGGTCGTACTTTACAAACCCGGATAAAGTAAGGTACCGTTACCGACTCGCAGGCGCGGATGATAAATGGTTAGGACCGACTGATAGTCGCAGCGTGACCTATGCATATTTGCCTCACGGCGATTATGTTTTCGAGCTGGAGTCGTACTCAATAGATGAACCTGAATTGATAAGTACCATATCTTTTGGTTTTCACATTACTCCGCCGTTCTACCTCACTCCTTGGTTTTTTGTGCTGGTAGGTCTGGCAGTTCTTGGCGTTGTATACGCTATTTTCAGGGCTAGAGTAAGGAAGGAGCAAGAAAAGAGTGCTACGTTAAAACTTCAATTTCAATCACGGCTTATGACTCTTGAGTCTCAAACCTTGAACTCAAGTATGAACAGGCATTTTATTTTCAATGCCCTTAATTCCATTCAGTATTATATCAATATGCAAGATAGGAAATCGGCCAATCAATACCTCACAAGCTTTGCCAAGCTGATTCGTAAAAACCTGGATAGCAGCCAGCAAAACGAAACATCGCTGAAGGATGAGTTGGAGCGAATAGAGTTGTATTTATCGCTTGAGCAGATGCGCTTTCAAGGCAGGTTTGATTATAAAATAAATATTGCTTTAGATATAAATATCGAAAACGTAGAGATTCCGGCTATGATGCTTCAGCCATTTCTGGAAAACAGCATCTGGCACGGCATTTTGCCCACTGAAAAACATGGTCAGCTGGTAGTTGATATCTCGGCGCAGGATCAGGATGTGGAGATAGTGATAACTGACAACGGGATTGGGGTTGACACGAGTTTGCGAAATAAAACCGGTTCGGATAATGGTCATATTTCTAAGGGGATGGAAATTACACAGAATAGAATTCAGCTCTATCGAAAAATGACGGGTTTAAATTACCGCGTTGATGGTCCCGAAGAGATGAAAAATGATACGGACGAAATACTCGGGACCCGGGTTTCTATTAAACTCCCAATGGCTTCACAAAACCCTTCCTCATAGCAAAAAAGTTGGATATGTAAAATTTTAACACTTTAAAGTTTGGGATTATTGAAAAGGATTTTGTACTTTTATTGCTCATTACCGAATTTTGAAAAGAGTTTTAAACATAGCATTTCTTCTATTCTTCGTTATCGGGGTTTCTTCCTGCGCGAAAGAAGAGCTTGACGCACCCTCTGAATCAGCTGGTCCACAGGCCATTATGTCTTTAGATAGTCGTGATGATCTTCAGTCTCGTCAAGATGAGCCGGGTACTAGTGTTCCTCTATCATTAGATATTAATGATGATGGTGATAATGAAGACGAAGGTATCAATACTAATGTTCCAGCTAATAAGGAAGATTAATACTAGATAAAAAGCTCTATTTTATTCCCGCAAATGCGGGTTTTTTTATGCCCTGATTTCAACAATTTTCTTATATTTATTGCCCACGGAAAATGTGTGTGAGACATTCGCTCGGGCAAACCCTTCAGAAGGTATTTATCGTCATTTTTTAAGGCGGCTGTATAGCCGCATTATTCAACTGTATAACCGATTATGCCTAATAAAGCTTCTATCCATCTTCACCAGCTTATTCATTCACTTTCAGGAGTAGAAAATCGCTATTTTAAAAAGTTCGCTGCCCGACATTCTTCAAAAGATAAAACGCAATATTTAACCTTATTTGAAGCTATCAACAAGCAGCACGTTTATGATGAAGAACAAATTATTCAGGAGCTTTATAAATCTTCTGGCAAGGGGAGTTTCTCTCTGGTAAAAAACAGACTCTATCACCAAATTCTAAAAAGTCTCGATGCATTTCATGCCGAAAGTTCTATTGATACTGAGCTGAGTTATTATATACATTATGCAGAGATATTATTCGATAAAACCCTATACGATCAGTGTCGTCGAATTTTAGCATCAGCAGAGAAAATAGCTGAGAAAAATGAGAAGTGGATTGCCTTGCTACAAATTATTAAGCGCCAGAAAAGACTTGTAGAGATCAATAACTACGAAGGTGCTAAGGGCAATCTTATCGACAAGCTTTGCAATAGGGAATCGGATACATTGCGAAAGCTGGGAGTGGAAGCGGAGCTATGGCGGCGAAAAAGCGAAGTGTTTTCAGAGCTTTTTAAAAGAGGTCAGACAAGGCGACCAAAGGCGGCAAAAGAGATAGAGGCTGAAATTGAGAATATAAAGAGGTTTTCTAAGGAGAATGCGGATAGTTTTGAAGCCAAATATCTCGCTCAGCATACGCAGAGTGCATTTTTCTTTAGCACCGGAAATTATGAAGCTTGTCATGAAGTGTTAAGTGAGAATATTGAGTTGATGGAATCACGGATGGATATAGTGAAAGATGACCCCACGATTTATATCTCTGCATTGACCAATATTATATACATCAGTGCCAAGCTAAATAGGTTTAATGACGTCGACAGATACCTGGAGAAAAGCAGGAACTTACCTGGAAAATTGAGTCGAAAACTTACGAATGATCTTGAATTGCGCTTGTTTACGAATACGTACAGCCTTGAACTGGCAATTTGTGCCATTACCGGAAATGTTGAAAGGGGAATCGCCGCTATTTCGGAGGTGAAAAATGGTCTGCATAAATGGGATGCAAAACTGAGCGATGTCAGGAAAGGAGCGTTTTATCACGCCGTCTCGTCCATATTTTTGATAAATAACGACTTTAAAAAAGCCTTATTTTGGAATAATAAGTTATTGGATACCATACCCGTTGATAAATCTGAAGATCAATATTGCTTTGGTAAAATAATGCATATAATCATACAGTACGATCTGGGTAATCACGATGTGATACCTCACAATTTAAAAAGTTTGAAACGACAAATAGATCAGCGGAAGCGAAAGCATAAATTCGAGCGGAAGTTTATTGATTTTATAAGTGAGATCACCAAAGCTGGTGTTGACGAGCAACACACAAAAATATTTCAAAAATTTTCTGATGAGCTGAGTAAAATAGAGACCGATCCCCAGGAGAAAATCGCCTTCGAGTACTTCGACTTTAAATCTTGGGTTGACGCTAAACTTATGGGCAGACCAATGTCTTCTTTGCTCACAGAGCGGGCTCCAAGAAAGAATATTTTATGAGTCCTCTTCTCTTTGCTTCTTCATAAAAGCATCCCAGCCTTGAGCTTTTAGCTCGTGTGCTTTGCCGTCCCGCGATATAAGTTGAGGTGAACCGCCGGCTTCCATATGGCCAATAAAGGTGAAATTGGGATTGCCTTTTAGCTTTTCATAGTCACTTTGGGCAATGGTAAATAACAGTTCGTAATCTTCGCCACCGCTCAATGCGCAAAGCGTTGGGTCAAGGTTAAACTCCTCCGCAGTAGAAATAACAGTAGGGTCTATTGGAATTTTCTCTTCATAGAGATGAGCTCCGATGTCGCTTTTGTCGCATAAATGCAAAACCTCTGAAGCTAACCCATCAGAAATATCAATCATCGACGAAGGTGTAACTCCCAGTTGAGCTAATAATTCAACCACATCTTTTCTTGCTTCTGGCTTGAGCTGGCGCTCCAGAATATAATCGTGGCCTTCCAGGTCTGGCTGAACTCCGGGTGTAGATTCAAAAACCGCTTTTTCGCGCTCTAGAATTTGCAGACCCATATATGCGGCACCCAAATCGCCGGAAACCACAAGTAAGTCTTTGTCCTTAGCACCGCTTCTATAAACCACCTTGTCTTTATCCACTTTGCCGTAAGCGGCAATATTTACTACAAGACCACTCTTGCTGCTCACTGTATCGCCTCCTACAATATCCACCCCGTATTTATCGGCGGCGCTTAAAATTCCGGCGTATAATTCTTCTATTGCTTCAAGAGAAAAGCGATTGCTTAAGCCAATAGAGACAACCATATGCGTAGGCTTCCCGTTCATAGCGTAGATATCGGAAAAATTGGACACAGCACATTTATAACCGAGGTGCTTAAGTGGGGCATATGATAGGTCGAAATGAACGCCTTCCATCAGCATATCTGTGGTAATTAATGTATAGTGATCGCCACCATCAAGCACAGCAGCATCATCGCCAATGCCTAAAACGGTATCAGGATTTGTGTTTTTGATGTGCGTAGAAAGGTGTTTGATCAATCCAAATTCACCTAGATCTTCGAGTTCTGTTCTATTCATGGTTTCAATTTTTCGACTGCAAAGATAAGAGTTTGATAGGTCTTGTCTATGTGGCATTCTAAATACAAAAGAGAGATGTTTGTTTCAATCGCTAAAAGATGGTATTTTTGCACTGTAATTGCAATTTATAATTAATCTAAATAAAAGAGATTTCCCTTTAACAAAAGCTCTTTGAGAATGTTAGGTTAACTAAATGAGAGGTATGATAAAAGTAAAAGACAGCGCAAGAGATGAAGTGAAGCGCATAATACATGAAAAGGATGCCGGTGACGAGGCTTTTATTCGCGTAGGTGTTCAAGGTGGAGGTTGCAGCGGATTGATGTATGAGTTGAATTTTGACACAATAATGAAAGAAGATGATAAGGCTTTTGAAGACAATGGAATTAAAATCGTTGTGGACAAGAAAAGTTATCTCTACTTAATAGGAACTGAGCTGGATTATTCTGGAGGACTGAATGGAAAGGGATTTTCATTTATCAACCCTAATGCCAATCGCACATGCGGTTGTGGCGAGAGTTTCTCAATATAACAGGTTAAGAATGGCATCTAACGAAGACATATTATTAAAGGAAGTAACCGGAAAAGAATATAAGTACGGTTTTACTACAAATATTAAATCAGACAAAGCACCACTTGGGCTTAGTGAAGATATTATTCGCTTTATTTCTGCCAAGAAAAACGAGCCGGAGTGGTTACTTGAATACCGACTCGAGTCTTATAAAGTATGGCTAAATATGGTTGAACCGGAGTGGGCACATGTAAAATATCCGAAACCCAATTTTCAGGATATTTACTACTACTCGGCGCCGCAGCCAAAGAAAAAGCTTGACAGCCTGGATGAAGTAGATCCGGAATTGCTGGAAATGTATAAAAAGCTTGGTATTTCCATAGATGAGCAGAAACGCCTTACTGGTGTAGCTGTAGATATAGTAATGGATAGTGTTTCTGTGGCAACTACGTTTAAGAAAAAACTTGGTGAACTGGGCATTATCTTTTGCTCGTTTAGCGAAGCTGTGCAGAATCACCCTGAGTTGGTTCGCGAATATCTCGGTACAGTAGTTCCTAAAGGCGACAACTTTTACGCTGCGCTGAATAGTGCGGTTTTCACCGACGGGTCTTTTGCATACATCCCTAAAGGAGTGCGTTGCCCAATGGAGTTATCGACTTATTTTAGAATTAACGAAGCCCAAACCGGACAGTTTGAACGCACACTGGTTGTTGCAGATCAAGGTAGCTACGTTAGCTATCTGGAAGGTTGTACCGCTCCAAGTCGCGATGAAAACCAGCTCCATGCCGCTGTGGTTGAGCTAATTGCTCTGGACGACGCCGAAATAAAATATTCAACCGTTCAAAATTGGTATCCCGGTGATGCAAATGGTAAAGGTGGCGTTTTCAACTTCGTTACTAAACGTGGTCTTTGCGAAACGAATTCAAAAATTTCCTGGACACAGGTAGAAACAGGCTCTGCTGTTACCTGGAAGTACCCATCGTGTATTCTGAAGGGTGACAATTCAGTCGGCGAATTTTACTCGGTTGCGGTAACCAATAATTACCAGCAGGCCGATACAGGAACCAAGATGATTCACATTGGTAAAAACACCAAAAGCACGATTATCTCAAAAGGTATCTCGGCCGGGCAGAGCCAAAACTCTTACCGCGGACTCGTGAAGATTAATAAATCTGCAAAAAACGCGCGTAACTTTTCGCAATGCGACTCGCTTCTAATGAGCGATCGTTGTGGGGCACACACTTTTCCTTACATAGAAGTGGGTAACAGCACGGCTAAAGTTGAGCACGAAGCCACTACTTCTAAAATTGGTGAAGACCAGATTTTTTACTGCCTTCAGCGAGGAATTAGTGAAGAAAAAGCCATTAGCTTAATCGTTAATGGATATTGCAAAGATGTTTTAAATAAGCTGCCCATGGAATTTGCGGTTGAAGCGCAAAAGCTTCTCGCCATTTCTTTAGAAGGTAGTGTAGGATAATAATAGTAGAAAAGATAAGCAAAATGCTAAGCGTAAAGAATTTACATGCCAGCGTAGATGGCAAGGAAATATTAAAAGGATTATCATTAGAAGTAAAACCCGGTGAAGTACACGCCATTATGGGTCCAAATGGATCGGGCAAAAGTACTTTTGCGGCTGTCCTTGCGGGAAATGAAGACTTTGAAGTAACAGAAGGGTCGGTTACCTTTCTGGGAAATGACTTACTGGAAATGGGACCGGACGAAAGATCGCATGAAGGTGTATTTCTAGCATTTCAATATCCGGTAGAAATTCCCGGAGTGAGCAATATCAACTTTCTCAAAGCGGCTATCAATGAGCGCCGTGAAGCTAAAGGTGAAGACCCCATTTCTGCAAAGGAATTTTTGCAGATGGTAAAAGAAAAATCTAAGTTGGTTGAGCTTGACAATAAGCTAACAAATAGAAGTGTAAACGAAGGATTTTCGGGGGGAGAGAAAAAGCGAAATGAAATTTTTCAGATGGCTATGCTCGAGCCAAAATTAGGAATACTTGACGAAACAGATAGCGGACTGGATATTGACGCCCTGCGCATAGTTGCAAATGGTGTAAATCAATTACGCGCTGCCGATCGCTCGTTCGTGGTGGTAACTCACTACCAGCGATTGCTCGATTATATAGTTCCAGATTTCGTACACGTGCTTTACAACGGCCGCATAGTAAAAACCGGAGGTAAAGAACTTGCGCTTAAGCTGGAAGAGCAAGGATACGACTGGATTAAACAAGAAATTGACAAGGTACCTGCTTAATGATGGAAATAGTGCAAGAGACAACTAAACTTAATGCCCTTACCGGAATTCTGGGTGAGCGGTATGTAGCCAAAATTCCCAAGCTTTTCGAGGCGCGCAGAAGCGATGCGAGAAAGGCTTTGGAAACCCTTGAGTTTCCAACGACCAAACAGGAATACTGGAAATATACGCGTACAGGACAAATAGCGAATAAGAACTGGCAATTTGCCGAAAATTTTGATTTGCCGGAATTGCCCGTTTCCATAGATGAACTTTCACCACGCATGGTGTTTGTGAATGGTGTTTACAATGAGGCACATTCTGAAATGGAAACAGTGAAAGGTTTAGAAATAACCCAATTCTCGAAATCGAAAATGGGGTTTATTTCCGATTTAGAGCCATACACAGATTATGCTCTTTCTCCTTTTTTAGCCCTGAACACTTTGCTTCCGCAAGATGGTTACTCTATTCGCGTAAGCAAGAACCAAGCAATTGAAAAGCCGCTTAACATAATTAATGTTTATACCGGCGACACCACTATTTCGCAACCGCGAAGTGCTATTTATCTTGAAACAGGCGCAGAGCTAAAGATTACGGAACTCCACATCCACTCTAGTAACCACCCCACCTTTAGCAATACCGCACTCGAAGTGCAGCTCGAAGCTAATAGCAAGCTGGGTATTGATGTAATTCAAAAAGGAAATGACAACAGCTACCACTTGCAACAGCTTGACGCTGTAGTGGCGGGTGATGCGAATTTTACACACAACAATTTTACCATGCGCGGAAAATGGACCCGCAATAATGGGAATGTGCGTTTGAAAGGAAGCAATACTACAGCTAACTTGAATGGTTTTTATATTCCCAATGGTGCAGAACATGTAGATAACCATACGGTAATGGATCATGAACAGCCTCATTGCGATTCGAATGAATTGTACCGGGGCGTAATGCTCGGAAGGTCATCGGCGGTTTTTAACGGAAAAGTTTTCGTTCGTCCGCACGCTCAAAAAACCAATGCTTTTCAAAGCAATGGAAATATTTTGGTGAGCGACGATGCGACGGTCAATTCAAAGCCGGAATTGGAAATTTACGCAGATGATGTGAAGTGCAGCCACGGAAGCACGACAGGTCAGATTGATGAAGAAGCTATTTATTATCTGCGCACCCGTGGCCTATCGGCTGTAAGTGCCAGAAAAATGATGGTTGGCGCCTTTGCTGCCGATGTGCTGAACAATATGGTAAATCAGGAATGGCGCGAGTATATTGAAGAAGTAATATCACACGAATTATCAAAAGCTTAAAATGAGCAGTCTCGAAGCGAAAATGGTTTTAGAAAATGAAGCAATAAGAGCAGAATTTCCGATTTTAAAAAGGGAAGTGAACGGCCATAAATTGGTTTATCTGGATAATGCCGCTTCATCGCAAAAACCTAACGCGGTTCTTGATGCCATTACAAATTATTATAGTTTCCATCACAGTAATGTACATAGAGGGGTACACTTCTTGAGCCAACTTGCTACTGAAAAGTACGAAGGCGCACGGGAGAAGCTTCGAGGATTTATAAATGCCAAAAGCACTAAAGAAGTTCTTTTTACCAAGGGCACTACCGATGGGATTAATCTGGTAAGCTATGGATTGTCAAGAAGTTTGCTAAAGCCTGGCGATGAGATTTTGATTTCAGAAATGGAGCACCACTCCAATATTGTGCCTTGGCAAATTGCTGCCCGAGATTCGGGGGCAAAGCTGGTGGTGGCAGAAGTTTTAGCGGATGGGTCGCTTTGCATGGACGATTTTCGCAAAAAGCTTTCTGATAAAACTAAATTAGTAAGCATTGTACATGTGAGCAATACACTTGGAACAATTAATCCGGTAGAGGAGATTACCAAACTGGCTCATGAAAAAGGAGCGCTCGTTATGATAGACGGAGCACAGTCTGTTCCGCATCAAAAGGTGGATGTACAAGCTATCGATTGCGATTTTTATGTGCTTTCGGGTCATAAAATGTATGGCCCCACAGGCAGTGGGATTTTATATGGAAAAGAAACAATACTCAATAGTATGCCGCCTTACCAGTCGGGTGGCGAAATGATTAAAATCGTGTCTTTTGAAGAAACTACCTACAATGAATTGCCATTTAAATTTGAGGCTGGCACGCCAAATATGGAAGCCGGAATAGGATTGGCCGCGGCGGTAGATTTCATGGAATCGATTGGTTTTGATAAGCTTATGCACATTGAGCAAGAGCTAGTTGCTTATGCGCACGAACGCCTTAGCGAAGTAGAAGGTATAAGGTTTATAGGAACCGCTCCTAAAAAAGCAAGTGTTGTTTCGTTTGTGGTAGAAGGGACTCACCCAACAGATATCGGTACAATAATCGATAAGTTGGGAATAGCTGTTCGTACCGGACACCATTGTACTCAGCCCCTTATGGATAAGTTCGGACTTCCGGGCACAGTACGAGCCTCATTTGCCGTTTACAATACGTTTGAAGAAATTGATTTGCTTTCAGCTGCCGTAAAACGCGCTGTAAAAATGTTGAAGTGATGCCAGAGAAAATAGCAGAAATTGAACAAGAGATTATTGATGAGTTTGAATTCCTTCCGGACTGGATGGATAAGTACGAGCATATAATTGATCTGGGAAAAAGCCTGCCGCTAATTGACGATGCCCACAAGACAAAGGAAAACCTGATAAAAGGGTGTCAATCTCAGGTTTGGCTGCATGGCGAGCTTGAAAAAGATGGTAAAATTGACTTCACAGCCGACAGCGATGCCATCATTACCAAAGGGATAATTGCTTTGATGATTCGGGTGTTAAACCACCAGAAGCCAGAAAACATTCTCGCGGCCGAATTGAATTTTATCGACAAAATAGGTTTGAAAGAGCATCTTTCACCTACACGCTCAAACGGGCTGGTGTCAATGGTAAAACAAATAAAACTTTACGCCTTAGCCTTCCAGGCAAAATCGAAGCAAAATGGATAAAAGAGACTTAGAAAACATGGTTATTTCCGTTGTTAAGACGGTCTATGACCCAGAAATACCTGTTGACGTTTATGAGCTTGGTCTTATTTACGATATAGCCATAAGCGACGACAACGAAGTGAAAATTTCAATGACTCTGACGTCGCCATCTTGTCCTGTTGCAGAATCGCTTCCGGCTGAGGTAGAGGCGAAAGTGGAAAGTTTGGATCAAGTAAAAAAAGCAATCGTTGAAATTACTTTTGATCCGCCATGGGATAAAGATATGATGAGTGAAGAAGCACAACTTGAACTTGGATTTTTGTAATGGACGAGCAACCAATTGTAAATAAAATAGCGAAGGCGGGGCTCAATGTTTTAGAAATGAGTCGATTTACGTCGAGTGATGAGATTCAATCCATAGATATTGCGGGCCAGTTATGGCAGGGAATAGCCCTGAAAGAAAAAGATTTCAGAGCGTATATTTCTGATATTGATTGGTCTGCTTACGAAAATAAGTATGTAGCTGTTTTTTGCAGTGCAGATGCCATTATCCCTAATTGGGCATTTATGCTTATTGCTTCATCTCTTGCTCCGCATACGCAACACATCTACTTCGGTAAACCTGCCGACTATGCTTCTCATTTTGTGCGTCAACGTATCGAAAAACTCGATTTAGAAGAATTTCGAGATCAGCGCGTTATGGTAAAAGGTTGCGGCGATAAGGCGATAGATTTTTCCGCTTTTGGAGCGTTGGCAGCACGGCTTACCCCTGTTGTTAAGTCGCTTATGTTTGGTGAGCCTTGCAGTACTGTGCCGGTTTATAAGCGGAAGTAAACTCAGAAATTATTTTTATTAGTCCTGGTTGGTGTTAATTCTCTTCAAATAAACATCCATTGAGTCCAAGCCTAACTCTAACCGTCGTTTATCAAGATCTATTTCGTTCTCGATAGGAGCTATTTCATAGTTTTCTGTGGAGTCGTTATATAAATATTGAGTTCCATAAAGCTGTTTCTCTCCGTCTGAAATCAATATTTTATCTGTCAGAGTTGCGAGATATCTGCCGTCCAGTTCGCCATATTCCACCGCATTTATTATTTCGGGCAGGTACTTCTTCTGGAGGGCGGTATCACTATATGTAAGAATCATTACTGCACCACGAAGCTGCTCTTGCCCAACTAAATTCTGACGGGGCCAGCCGTGTAATTCGATTAAACTATCTAATTCAACTCCTTTCGCTTTTGCAATAACCCGCGTCTTTTCTATTTCTTTTTGGTATTCATCGGAGTCTTCTCCGTAAGTGTCTTCAGCTTTAGAAATCATTCGGTACTGTAATATGTACTCAGTTTTCATTTTAAGCAATTGCAAAGCGTAATCGGCATCACCAAATGGATAATATGTGTACCAGTTTCCGATAATTTTTTTCTTAATTGCAGGCCAGTTTTTAGATGCTCTGGCGTTTTGCAGGTCTTCATCTACTATGGCATCTAAAATGAGTAAACCGCTATCTACAGCAGTTTGTAGATAAGAAATTGAAGTTTCCGCATCGCCGAGTAATGAGTAATTTACTGCGAGGTTGTACAGGCGGGAATTTCCTATTCCTTTAACCGTCAGTTCTTTTTCCAATTTGGTTATTTCCTGTCGGTAATGAATTGAATCACTTACGGATGCTGAGTTCTGACCTATAAGGAGATTTGGTAAGCTAATTCCGAGAAGAAGTACGAAAGTTTTTACAAATGAACTTGCTTGCATAGGTCTAATTTCTGATTGCCATAAGGTTGCGCCTTTTGGTAAACCAAAAAAAGCAAATTTCAAGCAATGCAAGTTATCGCGATAACAAAGTTTGTCTTAATTTTTTAGAATCCGGATCAAACCATACTTTTAAAAACCGGTCTTAAAACAACTTAGTAAGCTCGCTCGTTGCGTCCTTCGTAGTAGTTTATAAAAGCACGATTTACAACTTTGTTTCCTCCTGCAGTTGGGTAATTCCCTGAAAAATACCAATCACCCAAATGTTTCGGACAAGCTTTGTGTAAGCCTTCAATGGATTGAAAGATTATATCGACATCACATCGTGTGTCATTGGGCGTCAGTAATTCAGAGATTTTCGCCGAAACTTCCTCATCAGTAAAAGGATCGTAGATTTCTTTTACGTAATTCTTGATTTCAGACTTGTGCAGGTTTTCCTGATTTTTACACTTTTGGTATACAGCATCAATCCGGGCTTGATTTCCCCTTTCGCGATTAAGCGCAATAGCAGCTTGAAAGGCGACAAAATCGCCAAGGCGAGCCATATCAATACCGTAGCAGTCAGGGTATCGAATTTGGGGAGCACTTGATACAATGACAATTTTTCGTGGCTCAAGACGATTCAAAATGCGGATAATGCTCTGCTTTAGCGTGGTGCCGCGAACAATACTATCGTCTATAACAACCAGATTGTCAATGTCTCTACGCACAACGCCATAAGTCACATCGTAGACATGAGCCACCATATCATCACGAGCTTCATCTTGTGTAATAAAGGTGCGAAGCTTTGCGTCTTTTACGGCAATTTTCTCCATCCGCGGGCGCATGGACAAAATTTCGCGAATTTTTTCAGGGCTTGATTTATCTCCCAGGTTTGTAATCAAGTTGTATTTGTGATCATTTAAATGGTCTTCCAGACCCTTCATCATACCGTAAAAAGCAACTTCAGCCGTATTCGGGATAAAACTAAAAACACTGTTAACCATATCGCCATCAATACTTTTCATTACACTTGGCACCATGGTTCGCCCCAGCTCTAAGCGCTCCTGGTAGATATCCATATCGCTTCCACGAGAAAAGTAAATCCTTTCAAATGAACATGAAAGTTGCTTGCCCGGAGGTGTGATTTCGTGCAGTGAAACCGAGCAGTCATGCTTTACGATTAAAGCATTACCAGGCGGAATCTCTTTGATTTTATCAGCTGTAAGATTAAAGGCGGTTTGAATTACCGGGCGCTCAGAAGCAACCACGACTACCTCATCATCTTCGAAATAAAATGCTGGGCGTATTCCATTCGGGTCGCGCAGTACAAAAGCATCGCCATGTCCCAACAGCCCGGCCATTGCATATCCACCGTCCCAATCTTCAGCAGCTTGAGTCAGAATATCCGGCAGGTTTAAGTTTTCAATAATCTTTTTTGTAATGTCCTTTTTGCTGTATCCTAATGCCTTAAATTTTTCAACGATATGATCGTTTTCTACATCGAGAAAATGGCCTATTTTTTCCAAAACAGTAACCGTATCCGATTTCTCTTTTGGGTGCTGACCGATGCTTACAAGAAGATCAAAAAGCTCATCAACGTTGGTAAGGTTAAAATTTCCGGCAACGACAAGGTTCCTTGTTTTCCAATTGTTTTGGCGCAGGAATGGATGACAGCTTTCAATACTGTTTTTCCCGAAAGTTCCGTAGCGGACATGTCCTAAAAAGAGCTCTCCGGTAAAACCTTTGTTTTGCTTGAGCCATTCTACATCTTTCAGCTTCTCTGGTTCCGAGTCTTCCATTTCACGGAAGCGGGAGTTTATTTCGTCAAATACATCCTGAATCGGTCTCTGACTGTTGGATCGAAGTCGGCTGATAAACCGATGTCCGGGCTCCATATCTAATTTAATATTGGCTACTCCAGCACCATCTTGACCGCGGTTGTGTTGTTTCTCCATGAGGAGATACAATTTGTTTAGGCCGTAGAAAGACGTCCCGTATTTTTCACGGTAATATGGCAATGGTTTTTTGAGCCGAAGGAGTGCTATTCCGCACTCATGCTTAATAGAATCGCTCATAAGAATTCACGCTGGTGAATGAAGCCGCAAAGGTACTTGTAATTTTTTAATTCCTAATTGAAGAATAGCATTACCATTTTAAAGAGTTTAAAAACTGGGCATGCGGGAATTAACAAAGAATTTACCAACCTTTTTCCCTGTTTGAACGTCATATTTATGTAATTTTAGCTAATGTCGAGAGTGGCGCGTCTTGTATTTTTTTCTTTATGCATGGTGCTTTTGTGTGTAAATCACATAAGCGCTAACAATCCGCGCTATGCCGAGAATAAGGGGCAATGGCATGAAAACGTGTTGTTTCGAGCTGGAAGTCAAGGAGGTATGGCCTATATTGATAAAGAAGGCTTCTCATTAATGATGCTCGAAGATGCTTTTTTTAGCAAGCTTCATTCTTGGGTTGGTAATAATAAAGCAGACCATATCGGAAAAGGCCACACGATTAAAATGCGTTTTCTGAATGCTGATTTAAGCCGTGAGCCTATCAAGGGTAAAGATGCAGGCACCTCTGAAAACTATTTTATAGGCAGTGATCCCGCCAAGTGGGCAAGTAATGTTCGATCTTTCGATCGCGTCAAAATTCCCGAGATTTATCCGGGAATAGCGGTTCAATTCGGCACAAACCAGAGTAATTTAAAATACGATTTTATTGTTGCGGCAAATGCTGATCCCAGTAAGATTGCAGTACATTTTATCGGGCAGGATAATCTTTTTCTAAAAGAAGGTTCTCTTGTTGCGAATACCAGTGTGGGCGATTTTGTGGAGGCTCAGCCATTTGCTTATCAAATGGATACTGAAGGAAACGTCGAACGAGTATCTTGTGAGTTTGTACTTGAAAAGGACGTTTTATCCTATCATTTTCCAGAGGGATACGACAATTCACGCGAGCTGATTATTGATCCCGAAATTTCATTTTCATCTTATATCGGAAGCTCTGTAGGTTCATTTGGATTTACAGCCAGCTATGATAGTGAGGGTAATTTGTATTCGGGGGCAGTGGTATTTGGTCAAGGCTACCCTACAGAAGCCGGAGCCTTTCAATTTAATTTTGGACAAGGAGTGGTGGATTGCGGAATCAGTAAATTTAGCTCGGACGGCACGGAGCTGCTTTATAGCACTTATCTGGGTGGTCAAGGCAATGAATCTCCACATTCAATTGTTGTAAATGGGAATAATGAGTTGTTTATTTTTGGTACAACCTCGTCTGTTAATTTTCCGCTTTCGGCAAATGCTTACCAAACAACTCACGGTGGTGGTAGTATGAGTAATGGAGCGGGTTATTCCTATGAAAATGGGAGTGATATTTTTATATCAAAACTAAGCTTTGATGGCTCCGGCCTTCTCGCGAGCACCTTAATAGGAGGGACATCAAATGATGGTCTCGGAACCGGGTCTGTTCTTGAAAACAATTACGGCGATCAGTTTCGTGGCGAAATTGTTGTCGATGATGCGGGTAATCCATACGTAGCATCTGTTACTGCCTCGGGAAACTTTCCTATTGTAAATGGATATGAGTCTAATATTGGCGGAGCCCTCTCGGGAGTGATTTTTAAAATGTCTGCAAACCTTGAAGACCTTATTTGGTCCACCTTTTCGGGAGGTAACTTTACAGAATCGGCGGTGGGATTGCAATTGGCCGAGGACAATAGTGTTTACTTCACAGGAGGAACAACGAGTAGTGTTTTGCCGGTTTCAGCAGATGCCTACCAGAGCACAAAAGCTGGTGGAGTGGATGGTTATATTGGGCACATTTCTGCTGATGGATCCCAGCTTCTGGCCTGCACATACAACGGTACAGTCGACTTTGATCAAAATTATTTTGTACAGATTGATACCGAGGGATTTGTATATGTTTTTGGCCAGTCATTAGGGAATTATCCTATTTCAAATGGTGTTTATAGCAACCCCAATAGCGGCCAATTTATTCAAAAATTTTCTGCCGATCTCAGCACATCCATTTGGAGCACAGAGGTAGGTTCCGGTTCGGGCGCGGTCGATATTTCCCCTTCAGCGTTTTTAGTTAGCGATTGTGGTCAGATTTATCTTTCGGGCTGGGGTGGCTCGCTAAATAATGGGGGTGGCTCAACGAATATTTTGCCAACTACTGCCAATGCCTTTCAATCTAATACTGACGGAGAGGACTTTTACCTGATGGTTCTCGATGACGACGCGTCAGATATTGTGTATGGGACTTTTTTTGGTGGAGACCAAAGTGCGGAGCATGTAGATGGTGGAACGAGTCGCTTTGACAAGAACGGAACAGTTTACCAGGCTGTGTGTGCAGGTTGTCAAGGGAATAATGATTTTCCAACTCAACCGGGTGTTTGGTCTGAAACTAATGGTAGTTCTGGGTGTAATTTGGCAGTAGTCAAGTTTGAACTTTCGTCAGTAAATGCAATGGCTCAAATAGATGCGCCGGATATTGTTTGTCCTGGGTCCGTTTTTGGACTTACTAATCAAAGCATTGGGGCAGACACCTTTCTTTGGAATATGGGTGATGGATTTACTACCTCGGATGAAGAAACCAGTTATAGTTTTGATGAGCCAGGCGATTATATCATTAAGCTTTATGCTGAAGATAGTGGTGGCTGCTTATCACCTGATTCTGCATTTGTAACAGTAACGGTAGCAGAATTACCAGAGATAGAAACTTCTGACCCAGAGCCCATCTGTCCTGGAGAGACCATTGAACTTTCAGCTACGGGAACAGCTACAGAATGGCTATGGGAACCTTCTGTGGGTTTGAGCGCCATAGATGTTGCCAACCCTATTTTTAGCGGAAATAACAGTCAAGTGTATACTGTAACAGGATCTACTGTTTGCGGATCAGATACTGAGACAGTTAATGTAATTGTTGGTAGCACTGAAATTAGTGTTTCAGAAGATGTTGACATTTGTCCCGGAGAATCTACTCAACTCGTTGCAACAGGCGGAATGCAATACCAATGGTCGCCGGCTGCTGGGTTGAGCGCTACCGATGTTGCAAATCCGGTTGCTACACCTCTTGAGCCAACTACCTACACGGTTGTAATTACCAGCAATTTGGGATGCGCTGTTACGGAAGTGGTGAGTATTGGCATTCTACCCCCAGCTCCTGAGCTGGAAGGACAGCAGCAATATGTTTCATGCAATGGCGACGCAATTCCTCTAAGCGTGAGCGGAGCTTCTGAGTACAGCTGGTCTCCTGCAGAGGGACTGAATATGGCCAATATCTCAAACCCGATTGCTTTCCCACTATTCAGCACCACATATACCGTTACCGGCACCAATTCTTGTGGAACTGATGAGTTAGAAGTGAAAGTATTGGTACAGGAAATCGCCGTTTCAATTAGTGCCGACTCTCTTGTGTGTTATGATCAGACATTCACAGTCACAGCTTCGGGGGCACATACCTATATATGGCAACCTGCCGATGATTTCATTAACCATCGCATCAATCCCGCTCAGGCCACCCTCGAATCGAGCGGCGTTCTTACAGTCACAGGCTTTGATTCGCTGGGTTGCTTCGCCACCACATCCAAGTTTATTCGGCTTTTCCCGCGAGCCGACGTTCGGTTAGGAAATGATAGAATTATCAATTTCGGAGATGAAATAATGCTTGAATCGTTTAGTATTTATCCAATCGTTTGGGAACCTTCGCCTTCTCTGAGTTGCCTCAATTGCAACTATCCTTATGCCAATCCTGACGATAATACTACATATTACGCCACCATAGTAAGTGATGATGGCTGTCCCGAGTCAGATTCTGTTAAAGTGTGGGTTCGTGGCAACATCTACGTACCCAATTCATTTACTCCTGATGGGGATGGATTAAATGATATCTTCAAAGCTAAAGGAGTTGATATTTCTGAGTTTAAAATGGAAATTTTCAATCGTTGGGGAGCTTTGATTTTCACATCAGAGGATATAGATCAAGGATGGAATGGCTCAAATAATGGAGATGGTTACTACTCGCCTCCAGATGTTTATCAATATAGAATCGTTGCAAAAGAGCATCAGGGAGATTTGTTTGAGCTCAAAGGGCACGTCACGCTTTTGCGCTAAACAAAGCGCTCATCAACTTCCATTACAGTGCCACATTTATTGCACGTACGAAGCTCTTCACTTTCGTAAAACTCTTTGAATCGCGGCTGAAAATCTTTTTCAATATTAGTGAGTGGAAAATAGGTTTCATGGAGTTTGTTGTTGCAGTTATCACAAAACCAAAGCAATCCGTCTTTAAAACCATGACCTTTGCGAACACGCTCAATGACCAGACCTATTGATCCTTCGCTTCGCATCGGTGAATGAGGTGTTTTGCCCGGTAATAAGAACATTTCCCCGGCGTGTATTGGCACATCAACGGCCTTTCCATCTTCTTGAATTCGCACGTTAATATTTCCTTCCAGCTGATAGAAGAGCTCCTCCGTTTCGTTGTAATGATAGTCCTTGCGGGCATTGGGTCCGCCAACCACCATTACAATAAAGTCAGTTCCTTCTGGATATAAATTTTTATTCCCTACAGGGGGCTTTAATAAATTCCGGTTTTCATCTATCCACTTTTGTAAATTGAAAGGCTTCTTCATTTGCTAAATTTTGCCTTAAAACTAATCAATTTACTTGGCATTTTTTGCCAGAATCACGAATTCTGTCCTCCGGTTTTTAGCATGTTCTTCTTCTGTGCAGCTCACTCCATCCTTACATCTGTTTGAAAGCTCATTTTCACCTTTACCTGAGCTGACCAGCCTATCGGCTTTAATTCCAGATTTTTTCAAATAGTCTGCTACACCGTCGGCGCGCTTTTGCGAAAGCAAATTATTGTAGTTCGTCGGCCCGCGACTATCCGTATGAGATTGAATTTCTATACGCAGCTCAGGATTGTCTTTTAGCAGATTAACTAGTTTGTCTAGAGAATTTCTGCTGTTTAGTTTTAAATAATAACTGTTAAACTCGTAGTATACTGCAGGTAGTGTAAACCTGGCTCCTTCCTGCACTTGTACTTCCTTTTTATCGGAGTCAATCAAGGTGATCTCTTCTTTGGTTTCGGCATTCATATTCACATAAAACTTACCATCCGGGCTCCTTTTTACACGTAGTGAGTCCTTTGATTCAGGTATTTTTACAACCAGTAAAGCGTTCGGGTCTTTTGAATTAGATGCAATAACGTATCGCTGTTTGGGAGTGAGGCTTTTTATAGTGAACTCACCACCTGATGCTGTATATCCGCTGCTTAATGACTGTCCATCTGCATCTGCTACAGAAATCTTAGACTCTGAAGCATCTTTTGCCTTCAGCCTGCCTGAAAAGGCCATTTTTAATATGCTTGAGTCATCGTTGTCTTTTTTCGCTAAGTCGTAATCTTCACTTCCAAGAAGGTTAAATCTGAAGATTTTTAGTTCATCACTGGCGCCTTCATACACAAGGCTATTGTAATCATCAAAGATCTCAATTACTTTGTTTTCATTAAACAGAGTTCCTATTAATTCCAATTCGTAATCTAAATCTTCTTTAAGATTGTTCATAATGATTACTCCTTTACTATTGCTGTATAGTGTATCGATTCGCATTCCATCAATGGACCTTAACACAAATGGAGTATTACCGGGTAGGTCGTAGTCCTTAATCCGTGCTTTGTAAGACACAACTTCTTCATCTTCAAGTAATGAAAGAGCTGTATTTGTAACCATTTCAGAGTCTTCTTCGGCTTGACCATAATCACTATATATGAGGTATTCAAAGAAATAATTTTTAGCATCGAAAGGACGAACAGTTTGTGAGGTGTCCCCATTACCATCAAGTATTACCAACCTATCTTCCCTGCCTAAGTCCTTTTCTGGCATATTAAGTCTATAAGCTTTACCAGTTTTCATGGTATCTAGTCTCATAAAGCCATCTTCATCGATTTCAGGTTTTAAAATTTCGTTATCCTGATCATCAAACATAACAACATCGTCGCCCGGTGCGGGTTCGTTGTTGGGAACAACTGCAAATACGTTCGGCACATTTACTGTGGTTGTCTCCATCCACAAGGCTGGTGCTGCGGCTCGTGTATATGCAAATCTATTGGTACCTTTTGGAACCAATGATTGAGTAAGGGCTCCTGATTTTCCGTAAATATCAATTTCGTGGTAAGCATCAATGCCTTCGGTTTCAATCACATAGTCTTCTCCCGTTTTTACAGACTCTATTGTAAAATCTCCGTTTTCTCTTGTTTTAGACTTTACTAAAACTACGCCTTCTTTATTCTTTAGTGCAATAGGTATTCCATTTACTTCAACGCCCTCGTCGGCAATGATTTTACCAGTTATCGTTTCTCGAAAGGTATTATTAGCAGCAAGATTATCAGCTTGAGCGTCTTCACCGATGGCATAAACTTGAAATGGAAATCGCTTATCACCTATCTGATTATAGGATTCTGCAACTTTTCCAGATTGCGCTATTTTGACTAGCTTGGTTTCTTCTGGAATATCGACATCAACCAATTGCATAGTGTAATTTTCGCCTGGTTCTAAATTCGGTATGCGAACTGCATTGTGATCTGAAACCTGCAATCTATTAACTAGTGAATCGGAGCTATTGTAAATTTCAACATAGGTACCTATTGGAATTCTAGCAGAAACAAATTCAAAATTGCTCTCTATTAAATCTGTTTTTTCAGGCTTGTAGTAGAAAGAGTAAATATCGTCACCACCATAACCACTTCTACGGTTTGAGGAATAATATCCATCATTGTTATTCAAAAACGTGAGTGAAAAGTCGTCATAAGGACTATTAATAGGGGCTCTTAAGTTAATTAAGTCTTGATAGTTTCTTGATTCATTTGAGTAGTACACATCCAGTGCTCCATATCCAATGTCTAGCCGGTCTGAAGAAAAGTAAAGACGGCCATTGCTATAGGTTGGGAAAACTTCATTGAACGGGGTATTGATAATAGGTCCCATATTTACTGGTTCAGACCATTTATTATCGACCCAATCGCAATACCACAAATCCATTTGGCCGTAGCCCCCGGGGCGATCTGTTGAAAAAATCATTCGGTTACCTTCTTTACAGAATGTAGCGTGACCAGTATTGTATTCCTGGTTATACACAAAGGGTATTATATCATCTTCTGCACCAGAGAGTGTAGAAAAATATAGACCAATATTGGCGTTGGGTGCATCAATATCCCGCAGGGTTAAAATATATTTGTCTTGATTTTTCCATTCAGCAATAGGACCGTCGTGATAAAAATAATCCCTTTTTTTAAATAGCATTGACGGTCTTGAGATTGCGTTGAGACTTTGAGTTTTAAGTTTTGCTTTGTAGTAGAGGTGTAAGTTTTGATTGCTATATACTGCAGGGAAAACAGTTTGAATTCCTGCTACGTCGCTCACAAACCAGAGCTCACCATTGCCGGCTACATAGGGTGCGTAATCATTATAAATAGAGTTGACACCTTTCAGACTTTCGGTTTTCGAACGATTAGGAATAGAATCCCAGGCAATAAGATCAGAAACCTTATCGAGCCATAAGTATGTTTTGGGATCCGATTGATCCTCACTTAAAAGCTGAATAAGTTCGAGGTAAGCGGATGAGTAATCTTCATTCACAATTGAGACATCAGCTAAAAAACGTCGATCATCCGAGTTTTCTAACTGGCTGCTGGAAATCTGAGAGAGTACATCTGCAGCTTCTTGATAATCTCGTAATTGATAGTAGCATTTTGCTAGCAGGATTCCGGCATTAATATCTTGATCTTTGCCGAGAAAGTCTTTTCGTAAGGGCTTAATTGCCTCGGAATAAGCACCTTGTTCCATTAGTTTTTGCCCTTTCTTAATTTGGGCACCTGCGGTGAGCTGCAAACCAATAAACAAGGCGAATAGAATACCAAACCTGCGACCCGTTGGGAGGCCTTGCGTAAGGCTTGAAAATAATTTATTGTGTAAAGGAGAGTGCATAATTCTTTTAATTATAGTCCTTATCAGGGTTCGGAAGGTTGGTAAATTCTAATTTCTGTTCGTCTGTTTAGGGCGTGTTCTTTTTCTGAACATTCAACACCATCAGCACAACGATTCAATAATTTTGTTTCTCCAAAGCCCTTTCCAATGAGTCTATTGGCGTGTATATCCCATTTTATCAAATAGTCTATTACTGCGTTTATCCGCTCTTGAGACAGACGTAAATTGTAATCAGCTGACCCTCTTGAATCGGTGAATCCGGAAAGCTCTAAAGAGACAGATGGGTTTTTTTCAAGTAAAATAATCAGGTAGTTGAGACTTTCTTTGCTCTCAGTAGTCAACACGGCATCGTCTAATCCAAAATGGAGAACAGGTAAATTAAATAGTTCATTATCAGAGATCTTAACTTTTTGGTTAGATTCATTGGTAAGTGTAATTACACTGTTGGCATCTTTGAGTCGTACATATACAAACTCATTTGATTTTGTAGGTTGGATTGATGAGATTACCTCACCTTGGTTATCCATTATGTGTATGAGTGCATTCGGGTCTGTTACCTCACTTCGGATAACGTACTTTTCATCAGGATTTACTGATTTGAAAATAAAATTGCCTTCACTGTCTGTCACTGCCATACCAAGAAGTTCACCGCTGCTGTTCTCCAGGTAAATTTTAAATCCGGTATCCGATGATTCTTCTGAATCAATCATCCCAAGAATATCTACACTGAGTACACTGTGATCTTTATTTTCAACGCGCTCAAGAAAGTAGTCCTGTGGCGAAAGCAGTTCAAACTTAAACTGTCCACTTTCATTCATTTGTACTTCTTTGATTACATTTCCCTCTTCTCCGAATAAGGCAAGAGTAGAGCCCTCCGGTATCACTCCATCAACGATAGATATTTCGTAATTTTCTAAACCTTTGATGTGTGAAAGAGAAAACGATCCATTTTTATCCAGGGAAGTAGTTTTTGAGAAGGTTCCGTCAGCACTAGTAATTTGAATAATAACTGAAGATAGATCGCTTCCTTTGGCATCAATTTTACCTGCGAGATTTTGAAAAAAGGTTTTTGCTTCAGCAAAGCTGACTTTATAAATGTCATCACCGCCTTTTCCTCCGTCTCTGTTTGATACGAAATACTTTATTTTACCATTGACTCTTGTAGGTCTGAAATCGTCAAAAGCAGTATTTACGGGAGGTCCAAGGTTAATAGAAAAGGGAGAGGAGATTGAGGTCTTGTAAAGGTCTAATCCTCCAAATCCAAGATCAATCCGGTCAGACGCGAAGAATAATGTATCGCCCGCTATAGCTGGAAAAACTTCATTGCTTGCGCTATTGATAGCTGAGCCCAGATTTTCCCATTCGCCATATTTCTTTCCATCAAAGCGGACTTTGTAAAGATCCATTCCGCCATATCCGCCATCAATATCACTGCTGAAATAAAGAGTGGAATCCTTTAAAGCAGGGTGCATTACTTTATTCCCTTTACTTTCAAGACTGAGGCTTCGATTCACTTTTTTGCTTTTTGCTTCAAGGCAGATAATTTCAAAATCTGAGTTTCCACCATAAGCCTTATGAGGAAGTGCAGTGAGAAAAATTAGTGAGTCTTTAAAAGCGCGGCCCGCTCCCAGATTGTCATAATTTTCCCATGCAAAGAAAGATTCGCCAAAAAAGAGCTGTGCTGTACTTTCATTCGGAAAGTGAAAGCGACCTTCCATTTTTTCAATTCGAGGAAAATAACTGATGGTATCCGTTTTATCGTAAAGACAAAATAAGGTGTCGAATAGCTCAAAAGCCACCAGATCATTGTACGTCGTATTTACAT
The DNA here is from genome assembly GCA_963748925.1 of uncultured Cryomorphaceae bacterium. GTDB lineage: Bacteria > Bacteroidota > Bacteroidia > Flavobacteriales_D > Cryomorphaceae > Cryomorpha. Next base: position 427,029 of record CAVVKG010000009.1, read on the forward strand.
TTATGAGGTTCTGAATATAAGTTCCGGTTTTCTTTTCCGCCAGAATTTTGAGTTTTGAAATTCGGTTTATTTGAAACTGAGCTTCTTCTGTAAATTTCGAACTGTTTTGAAGGGTCTCTAAAATGGATAGTGCTTGCGCATAATAGTTGTTTGAAGCGAGTGTTAGTGCGATTATCATTTGCTGCTCTTCACCGATACACTCATTGGTTTCCAGAGCCAATATTTTGCTGTAGGCCTCAACGTAATTTTGGTTTTCATACAGACATTCTATCATTTCGCAATTATCTATCTCTTCTCCTTCGCTCAAGAGGCTGCAGGGGATCTCAGATTCTTGCGAAAATGCCGAAAGACCTAATAACAGGATTAAATATGTAAACAGGTATCGCATTAAAAATTCCGCGCCGAAACCGACTTTTTATTATAAATATTAAAGTCGTAACCTATAAATAGTTCATGGGTTCCGCTTTGCTCTGTCAGTAAACCGTTAAGAGGTATATCATAGGCATATCCGAAATGAAAATTGTCATTAACATACATATGAGCTGATACCACCGCGCCATATTCATAACGATAGGTAGTAGTGAGCCAAAACTTATTTTTATACATAGCACTCAGATTGAGGTCAAATTGCATTTGACCAGCTGTAACAGCCCTTACAATGGTGCTCGGTTTTAAAAATAAGTCATGATTTAACTTATACATCTTACCTGCTATAAAATTTATAGAAGTGCTTAGACGCGCATCGCTCGACTCTGAGGGAATTGTTTTAGCACTGTTAAGGCTCAAAACACTTATTCCCACATATGCTTTAGGAGTTATATACATTGCTCCAAAATCAAAATTGGCAACCCATTTATTACCATCAGTACCAAATGCAACGGGATCAAGACTTTGACGATAGTCGAGATCATCCCAATGATACTGGTAATTCAAAAAGCCACCCTGCAACCCAAGTGAAACATGGCTAGTTCGATTTACCTTTAGTTTATAGGAATAGGTCCCCATAAATGAGGGTGTGCTTCTGGCACCAATTTCATCGTTTTGAACGATTAAGCCTATAGCCATTTTATTGTTTGGAAGAGGGCTGTGAATTGAAAAATTTTGCGTTTTTGGTGCACCTTCAAACCCTACCCATTGAGCACGGTAGCTCAAGGCTGCAGAAAGCGCATCACGCTCACCGGCATAGGCAGGATTTACAGCGTATAAATTAAAAATATACTGACTGTAAATAGATTGCTGTTGTGCTAGCAGATTCGCACACAAGAAGGATAGAAGACCTATTAAATATAACTTTTTCATTATCGAGTAAGTTCTATAAATCCTTTGTATACGTCTCCGTTTACCGTGGCGATGTAGAAATAGGTAGCGTCGGGAAGTTCATTATCATTGTTTGACCTTCCTTTCCAAACCACATTTTTATTGTCATAATGTGATCCATCCCATATTAGTTGTCCCCATCTATTATATATTTCAACCTTATTGTCGTTGTAATCCCCACTTTCGATATTTTCAATTTCCCAACCGTCGTTTAAACCATCATCGTTTGGCGAGAAAGCATTAAAAAATTTCAAGTTGCACTCTGAAACTAATTGTGAACTTACTTCGAAAGTTTGAGTTACTGCACACTGCGAGGTAGACACAGTGACCGAGAAACAGGCCGGTGCCCAAATCTTCTGCGGCTAAGTCGGTTGATCCATTGCTCCATTTAATGGTGTAAGGTGGTGAGCAGCCCACTAAATTTGTTATCACAGCCAACCCATCTGTTGAGGTAGGACAACGGGTATCTGTAACCTCAACCGAAAACGACAGAAATCCTTTGAACCCCGGCTGGTGAAAGCCCTGGGTTAAGGTGAGTGAATCATTGAAAATTGTTTGAACCATGGATTCTCCTGCGGTATAGGAGAGCTCAATATCACTGCCAACAACGGTTTCGGTTTGACCCAAACTTCCAACTACTTGTCTAGTGAGTTCTATCTGGCTAAAAGCCAGATCTGCAGTCAATAACGCTAATACAAATAAAATTATTTTCATTTTATTCTGTATAGATTATTGTCCATCCCGCTGATCCTAACGAAATAAATGTTACTGTTTCTCTTTGAAATTGATTCATCTCATAATCCACATTTTGAAAATCGAGAAGATCGGAACCTAAGTCTATATTCACATCTGCCAGAATTGGTGTCACACCTGTTTTGCGAATGGTGATTTGTCTTCCTGGAAATGCAGCGGCAGAGGGCATAGTTATGTTTACATCTGCTATAGCTGGTAGCCCAATATTGCACACAATAATATGATCGGTAGAATCAATCGTGTAATTTACAGATCCGAAAGTATTGTTGAGTAATGTGGTTTTATAGCCTATAGAACCATTCACTTGTAGGGTAGACTTTGGATCAGCAGTACCTATACCTACCTTTGAACCGTAATTTGACAGGGTTTCTCCATCTTCAGAAATTTTCCAGTCAGCATCACGTTTCAAACTTCCAAAATCTATTTCAGTGGTGTTTCCACCTTCGAGGATCCTAAAAATCGTGTCGTTGAATAATTCCAGATTTGTAATTAATTCGTTTTGAGGGTCTGCGTCATCATCATTTTTCAGCTGACTTAAGCTTACACTAAAATTGCTTACTTCATTAATTATCAGATTTTCTTCTAATAGCTGAACATTGGTAATAGCCTCGTTACTAGGGTCAGAATCGGCATCGTTCTGTAGCATTGACAAGTCTTCGCTAAGTGTATCATTCTGCTGAACAATATTGAAAGAGGAGGTTGATGAGTCAAAGAAAATATTAGTAATCAACTCGTTACTGGGGTCTGCGTCGGCATCGTCGGTTAACGAATTTAAGTTTTGGGTGAACGTTGTGTTTGCCTGCTCAATGGATAAGTCGCCAGTGGTTTCATTAAATTCGAAACCGGTAACCAGCTCATTTGTGGGGTCAGCGTCGGCATCATTAATTAGTGAACTTAAGTTTTGTGTTAAAGTGTAGGCCGGCAGCACCACTGAAAGATCCTGAGTTTCTTCATTAAATTCAAATTCTGTAACGAGTTCATTTGTCGGATCTGCATCTGCATCATCCGCGTTTGTTACCGTTTCGGAATGGAGTGCGTAGGGAACAGAAACAAACTGGATAGACCCCATGGTTTGCAAGCCATCTCCGGCGTCGATATCGATTTCCAGCCAATAATTCCCGCTAGACCAATCAATATTTTGAAATTCACCACTTACAGATTCTCCTCCACCAATAAATAGGTTAAACAAGCCAAATGAATTTGTTTGAATATCATTGTGATTTTCCTGATACACAATGGCCCCCTCCGGGTTATCTTCTAAGATCTTTAATGAAATAAATATAGGTTGATTTGCAACCTCAACACCAGTTGAGGTATTGCGCGCAACTGCCTGGTAATTAATCTTACCAGGTGCTTGGGCAATTCCGTCTATTGCTACTGTTGTCGTCATGAACAAAATAAATATCCTATAAATTGTACTTTTCAAAACGCTTCATTTGGTTTAACCAACCAAATTAGCAGTATTAATCTTTTATCGTTGGCAACCTTGCATTAAATGCTAACATTGCGTTGTGTTCTTTGATTCTTCAATCATTTTTATAAATCTAATTTCCGATCAATTGCAGTTTCGTAAATAGATTTTCTCCTCTGACCGCAAGCGCTGGAGTGAACAACTCAAAAAATATGTGGAAATGGTAGTGAGTGCACTTTGATTAAGCTCAACTCTCCTGGGATACTCTTCTCTAGTATTGATAAGTATGTCAGCTTCGGAAAACTTCAGAATTGATGCTGTTACTTTTTTCCGAGCATCGTGCTGAAAATCAATTTGATAAACCGGTTGTGCATGAAGCACAAGGGTTTCGGCAAATAGCCAACGAGGCATTAGACATAATCTAAGGAGGGTATTCAAAATTTTTAAGTTTAAGTTTGGGAGGTGTTATTTACGGCTCTAGCCTATTCATCCACTCATGCAAAAGGTCGATTTATATGTTTTTATATTACGACACTTCTACGAACCGAAAACTTCAAGGTTTCACTTCGATTTTAAATAGCGCTTATTAAATCGCAATAGATCAACTTCTTCACTTAATGGGATCTTTTTGACTAGAAAGTTAAAAAGTGATTTGGAGAAATATGGAGCGAGCATAACTCCTTTGGTACCCAATCCATTAAAAATACTCAGCTTTTCAGTATCGGGATGAACGCCGAGTAAAGGCCTTCGGTCTGCTACAGAAGGGCGGATGCCTGCTTGTTGATCAATAATTTGATAGGGTAGCGAAACTCTTTTTTCAAACTTATCGGTAAGCTCTTTTTTGGCGCTTTCAGTTGGGTTGCGATCTAATTGATCCCATGAAAATGTGGCGCCGACGCGAAAAGTAGAATTCCCAAGAGGTAAGACAAAAATACCATTGAAATTTAGAATTTTGTTCAAGTGAAGTCCATCGCATTTTATAGTCAGTATTTCACCTTTGGAAAGATTAAAGGGTAAATATTTCCACCAGGGAGAATCGAAAATAGCAGCCCCCCGACAATCAACTATTTGCTTAGGCGTTTCTCCATTAAATGAAAAGTTCTCTAAATCTGAAACATTATCCGGTAAGGAAAGATCAGACTCAATCAGATTCCCCAATTTAGTAAAGTAAGTGCGTGAGGCACTTAAAAATACAGATAGGTTTATACTGCCCGTTTTATTGACAATTCCGCTCCCAAAGGTGCTGTGATCAGAAGTTTCTCCTTTTTGAAGATAAGGCTTAAAAGCAGCGGAGTCCATTTTCTCGAACCACTCATTTTGCTCGTGAAGAGAGGAGTGAGTTCTTGAAATAGACATGGGGTGATAAAATGAGATGTTTAATGCAGATTCTATTTTAGGGTAGAAAGCATCTAATTCGTGTATGAGTTCATCGGCCATCCAACTTTTGGTAATTCTCCTAAAAACGATAGGGTTCCATAAACCGGCAGCAATGATTGAACTCGACGTTTTAAAGGCATTGTCAAAAATGCGAAAGGGTATGTTTTCTTCTAAAAACCGGTATGCGAGGCAAGTACCGGCTAATCCTTGACCGAGAATGTAATACAAATTAAGTCAGATTGAAATTCCGCACGAAGGTATGAAATGGAGTATTGCCTTCAGGATTTAAATAAAACCTTTAGTTCTATGTGACTGTAGTAAGAACCTCTTTTACAATAGAAGGTAGATAGTTGAACTCCCGCTCTTTGCTTACAAATCGCTTGGCACCTATATTGTAGGATTCTTCTATGGTCCATTCATTGTCATTATTGCTAAGGAAAATAACTGGAATGTTGTAATCAAAGCTCTGCATAAGCTGAATAAGGTCAAACCCACTGATGGAAGGCATAGTAATGTCTACAATTACCAAATCATATGATAAGTTGCCAAGTAAGTTCATTGCTTCTGAAGAACTTGAAGTTATATCCACATCATATCCGTTTTCCATAAGTAATTTACGCGTAATCTTAAGCGTAATTATCTCATCATCCACGAGTAAAATACGGTCTTTATGTTTTTTAGGCATTGCCATAGTTCAAATGTAAATAATTAAGCTGAAGTTAAGTCAAGCTGATGCTGCGCATCATCAATTGCATGCGAAGTTATGTCAATAATTTGACCTATTTCTTCTACTACATTATCAAGGGTATCATCTTTAAGTTTCATTTCTACTTTTTTAAGAAGAACCACCAAATCTTTTAATCCGAGAGGAACCGCTGCAGAGCGCATGCGGTGTACAACAAATCGCACGCTGCTCCAGTCTTCTAATGCTCGAGCATTTTCAAGCTCATCAATATCCTTAGCAGCTCTGTCAGTATAAAGCTTTAATATTTCAGAAATGAAGGCCTCGTCGTTGCCGGATAGGCGTTTAAGTCCTTCAATATCGATTATTTTATTTTTCATAGTTGTCGGCGGGTATACATATTTAGATACGTGTAAACCGCAGTAATAGTTTCATTTTGATTTAATTACTTAAATAACGGAACAAGTCCATTCCATTAGCATACAACAATAGTGTTAGTAAAATTGCAATTCCCGCAAGTTGAGCATATTCCATAAATTTCTGGTTTGGCTCTCTGCCCGTTATTATCTCATAAAGTAAAAACATTACATGTCCACCATCAAGAGCAGGAATGGGTAATATATTCATTACGGCCAATATGATAGACAAGAGTGCTGTCATACTCCAAAAACGTTGCCAATTCCAAGAGTTGCCAAAAAGACCGGCAATTGTTCCAAAACCACCAACCTGTTTTACTCCTTCTGAACTAAAAATAAGCTTTAGAGAGCGGACATAGCTAACTAGGATATTCTTACCTTCGATTACTCCTGCGGGGAAACTCTCTAAAAACGTATACTCAATCCGTATGGTTTCTAAAAACTCCGAATCAGGTTTTACACTAAATCCAAAGAAACCGCTCGAATCAACATCAGCTTGCAGAGAAATTAATTCAGAGCCTCGTTTCATTTTAACCTCTACCGTTTGACCTACTATTTGCGGCAGTAGAAAGCGTAATGCAATAAATGAAGGCACAGTCTCATTATTTATTTCTAAGAGCTGGTCGTTTTTCTGGAAACCGGCTTTTTCGGCATTACCTCCTGGAAACACAGAATCTATAACAGTAGGATACTGCTCATAAAACAATGATTGTGTCCCGGTTGCAAGCATTTCCTGATCAATCTCTTCTGGTAATGTTATCGTCTTCTCAGTTCCATTTCTGGAAATCTTAAGCTCACGGGCATCACCAAATAAAATTTCTTGGTTTACCTCATTTAGAACTTTTGGAGTATGATCGCCAATCATCAAAATTCTATCGCCATGCTCAAACCCGTTTTCCAACATCAACGAATCGGCGTAAACCCCATAAGTCAAATTCTCATTCGGAATATATTCCTTGCCCCAGGCGAAAAGCATCATTGCATAAATGAAAAAAGCGAGAATAACGTTCACAGTTACTCCCCCTAACATAATTACAAGTCGTTGCCATGCCGGTTTCGATCTGAACTCCCACGGTTTTGGTGGCTCTTTCATCTGTTCGGTATCCATCGACTCATCTATCATTCCCGATATCTTGACATAGCCACCAAGAGGAAGCCAGCCGATACCATATTCCGTATCACCTATTTTTTTCTTGAATAATGAAAAGTAAGGGTCGAAAAAGAGGTAGAACTTCTCAACGCGCGTCTTAAAAAGGCGGGCTGGAATAAAGTGGCCCAGCTCGTGAAGAACCACGAGAAGAGAAATACTCAATAAAAACTGTGTTACCTTAATGGCAAAATCCATAGATATTTTTTTAAATCCTAATTGATAGACAAGGTTGAGATTTTTGATGAAGCGTAATCGCGGGTTTCCCGATCTGTTTCAAAATAATCTTCTAAAGTGGGAGTGCTTATATACTTAACATTGTTAAGGCAATCTTCAATTAAATCAGACATGGCCAGAAATCCAATTCGCTCATCCAGAAAAGCCTGAACGGCTACCTCATTTGCAGCATTAAGTACACAGGGACTATTTCCACCCTTTTTCATAGCGTCAAAGGCAAATTGTAAATTCCGAAAGGTATCATAATCGGGCTGCTCAAAGGTAAGCGAAGGATACTTCATAAAGTCAAAACGTGGAAAGTCTGATTTTAGCCTGTCCGGGTAGCCAAGAGCAAACTGGATGGGTAGCTTCATGTCGGGCAGCCCCATTTGAGCCTTCATGCTTCCATCTTCAAATTGCGCAATGCTGTGAATAATAGATTGCGGATGCACAATTACATCTATTTGCTCGGGTTTTAATCCAAAAAGCCACTTTGCCTCAATTACTTCCAGCCCCTTATTCATCATAGATGCAGAATCGATCGTAATCTTTGCTCCCATTTCCCAGTTGGGGTGTTTGAGTGCTTGCGCTTTGGTAACCGTTTTTAATTGATCTTTTTTAAATCCGCGAAACGGCCCACCACTGGCGGTAAGATAAATTTTTTCAATAGGGTTGTGAAATTCGCCGATAAGGCACTGAAAAATGGCGGAATGCTCGGAGTCAACAGGGTAGAGGTTAACCCCTTTTTGGCGTGCAGCTTTCGTAACCAATTCGCCTGCCACAACAAGTGTTTCTTTATTGGCCAGAGCAATATGTTTTCCAGCTTCAATAGCTCGCATCGTTGGGCGAAGACCCGCAAAACCTACGAGAGCGGTAAGTACAATATCTATGGTTTCCATCTCCACAACCTCAGCGAGAGCATCGCTTCCGCAAAATACCTTGATTCCCTCGTCAAATAGTTGATCTTTTAGACCCTTGTACTTAGACTCGTCATGTATTACTACCGTATTGGCTTTAAACTTTAAAGCCTGCTCAGCCAGCAGCACTGCATTAGAATGAGCCGTAAGTACTTCCACCTGGAAACTATCCGGATTTGCAGCTATAACCTCTAGTGCTTGAGTACCAATTGATCCTGTAGAGCCGAGTATGGCTACGTGTTTCTTTTGCTTGTCGCTCATAAAGTTTGCAAAGATAGGAGAATGAGGTAATTTTAGCGCACTTTTATACGCTTATCGAATGACTAAAATGTGCTAATTTTTGATCTCTCAGCGAATCGAAAATTGTAATTATCAGGATGCTGAAGTTAAACAATTAATGCCCGAAATTGTGTGTATTGTGCAGAAGCAGGAAATTAAAGTCCAAACAATGCAATTACAGAAAAACAGTTTAATAGAATGATTAGAGTCGTAAGCCTACTTTTTTTAGTTTTCTTTTTAATGCCGCGACTAGTTAAATCACAAGATATTATTGAAGGCGCAACAAATACTTGGTTTTTGGCGAATACCCGTGTTCAGATTACCCCAAAGTGGAGTGCGAACAATGAACTCCACTATAGATTGGGTCAGTTTCTTTCTGATCCCGGCCAGGTTTTGATACGTCCCTCATTGGAATATCGGCTAAATTTCCCTGTAGAATTTTCTGCCGGTTATACTTTTATACATGCTCAGCCATACAAGGCCTACGAGAGTCCCATGGATAGAAATGAAAACAATATTTGGGAACAAGTATTGCTTAGGCAGACCGTGGGTAAAGTAAATTTTCAGCACCGTTTCCGGCAAGAGCACCGGTGGATAGATAAAATAGTAGATGATGGAGATGAGCCATATATCGATGGTAAGGATTTTCGAAATCGGTTTAGATATCGAATTACTTTGAGTGTTGACCTTTTACAATTGGGCGATGAGGAAAATTCGATTTTCGCTGCGATTTTTGATGAAATCTGGGTGAATCAGACAGAAAAATTAATTTTTAGTGATTTTGCCCGAAACTGGATGGTATATCGGCCTCGGTTACAATTTTGATTCCGATACAAATCTTCAGTTTGGGTTTATACATCAAAGTGATAAAGCAGGCCCTAATACCTTTATTCAATCACCCATATTGCAGTTGAGTTTTTTCAAGACTTTTGACTTGAGTAAAAAAAGTATTACAGAATCATAGATTCTGCCTTTTCACCTCGCCGAGCTCTTTTTTATCTCATTAATTAATTGCTCACCCGCATCGGCGGGACTGTTCACAGCTACAAATCTACCGCCCCCTTCGGCCACCAGTTCAGTCATTTGCTTGGTGGTAAAGGGGCCGCATTTTATTCCCAAAACCGAAAGGTTTACTTCTTTACGGTTGTAACGTGAAGCATAATTCAACGCTTTGTCTACACCTTCATTAAAAGCTCCATCAGTAGCCAGTATAATTTGGTTATTTCCGTTTTCCACAAAATGGCTAAGTGCCACACGCCCTGCTTTGTCGATGCCTTTAGCCCCTTCAGTACCTCCGCCAGCCTCGAGGGCAAGAATGGCTGAAATACAAGCTTCCCGATTGAGATTGCTCTCAGTTTCTATAATAACATTGGTTTGACTTGAATAACTAATCAGCGAAAACCGATCAAACGGCCGAAGCACATCTAGCAGCTCAACCATGGCAATTTTAAGCAAGTCGAGTTTTCCATTCTTTTTCATGGAGGTGGATACATCAACCAGAAAGACCAAATTATTTTCCTTGAAATTGCTAAGTGGCAATATGGAATTTTCATCTTCGGGACTAGGAACAATATCTTCTATTTGGGGCACAGATTGTTCAATCACGGGTGGAGAAACGGGCCGGGCAGGCTTTGAGACAGTTGGGATTTCGCGATTTTCAACACGAACAAGTTCATCTGCCTCTACCTCATCAGCACGAAGTATTTGATCCCCATCGAGCATGGCAAGCAGGTGCGAGTTAATTGCATTTACATAAAGGGCAGTGTCAAGCTGATATCCATCGTGATTGATGGAGAAAAAGTACCTTCCATAAGGCAGCTGAGTAGAAACTTCGCCGTGCTGGTTTGTTTCCAGCTTGCCTACTTTTCTGCCATCGCGATAAACAGCTATTTCAGCTTCATCGATAGGCGTGTTTCCCAAAAGCTCTCTAACAGAAATATGAAATTCATTGTCGTTAGAAGTTGCTGTGCTTCCAAATGAGGGGCAGGGTATGAGGCTGCTCGCGGCAAATGTAGATTCACCTCTCACCTCAATGGTTTTTGGCTTTTGCCAGGCGCTGGCGTGCACGGCAAGTTCAATCTTGAACTTACCTTCTGCTTTTGGGCTTACCGCAACGCGGATAAACTCAGAGGTGCCGGCTTTTACCGTTTTTGACGAAAGTTTAATATCAGTGTTTTTCGGTCCTTCTACGCGGAATATCAAAGCATCGGAACTGCTGGAGTTTCGGATTTCAAAATCTGTCCAGTTTGGATCGGCACGGCGTAAAACACCGAAATCCTTCTCCTTATCTATCATTTCCAGCTGGGCTGAAACGAGTAAAGAGATAAGACTAAACAGAATACTTAAAGCTATTGATCTTGCCATTTAGTAAGTGCATCGGCGATTTTACGGTCATTGCTCAATCGCGGAACTTTATTTTGACCACCCAATTTTCCTTGGGATTTCATGTAGGCATTAAACGCATCTTTTCGCAAACTTGTTATACGCAGAGGCTGTAGAATTTTGCCATTGATCAAATCGGCATAGTAAACATTTTTCATTTGCATGGATTTGTCAATGTCGTTTGCAAATGCCGATTCATCTTCGGGTGGTTTCGCGAAAGCGATAAACCACTCATGGTAAGGCAGGCCAGCTGACGGGTTGAGTTGAGGCGCCACCGTAAACTCAATTACTTCTGCTTTATGCTTGTCTACAGCTTCGCGCAAAGCCGCTTCGACTTCTTCGGCTATTACATGCTCACCAAATGCTGAGGTAAAGTGCTTTATCCTTCCGGTAACTAAAATTTTGTACGGCTTTAGCGAAGTAAATTTCACCGTATCGCCAATGCTATACCCCCATAAACCGGCATTGGTAGACATGATAAGCGCGTAGTTTTTATCAACCTCTACCTCTTTAAGGCTCAGGCGCGGTGGATTTTCATCAAAATAATTCTCTGCGGGGACAAACTCAAAAAATATACCTGCATCGACATTTAAAAGAAGTGAATGGTCTTTTTGATCATCTTGAAAGGCGATAAATCCTTCGCTTGCAGGGTACGTTTCTATGCTATCTACTTTCTTACCTATGAGTTTCTCAAAGCGACTGCGGTAGGGCTCGAAGTTAACACCGCCGTATACGAAGAGATTGAAATTTGGGAAAACGTCTTTGATATGTTTTTTCCCTGTTTGAGCTAATATTCGTTCAAAATAAAACTGCACCCAGCTTGGGATTCCCGAAATGAGGGTCATGTCTTCAGAAACAGTTTCATCAATAATCGCATCCACTTTGGTTTCCCAATCATCAATGCTATTGGTTTCAAAACTAGGGAGACGATTTTTCTGCAAATAGGATGGTACGTGATGTGCAACGATTCCGGAAAGGCGACCGGTGGCAATTCCGTTTTTCTCGCTCATCACAGGGCTGCCCTGTAAAAAAATCATCTTGCCATCTACGAAATCGGCATTGCCGGTTTGATTTATATAAAGCAAAAGTGCATTTCGGGCGGCCAAAATGTGGTGACCCATTGATTCTTTTGAAATGGGAATGTACTTCGTGCCCGATGTGGTTCCTGATGTTTTGGAAAAATATTTGGGCAATCCCGGCCACAAAATATCGGGTTCACCGTTGACTAAGCGATCAAAATAGGGTTTCAGGGCTTCATAATCCCGCACGGGAACCTTTGATTTGAAATCAGAATAGGATTTAATATCTGCGAATTGGTGATCTTTTCCGAATTGCGTGCCTTTGGCTTGACCAACAATTTTCAGCAGTGTTTCATCCTGACAATTTATGGCATCATTTTTCCATTTGTCAACCTTTCTTTCGGTTTGCTTTGCAAGTATCTTACTGAAGAATTTTTTAATGCCCATAGCCTAGCTCGAAAATGCGATAAAATCTTGTGGATCAAGCGGAGACCCATTGTACCATAATTCAAAATGTAAATGAGGTCCGTCAGTGTATTCTCCTGAGTTTCCAATAATGGCAATACTTTCTCCTGCGCTTACCTGATCGCCTACATTCTTAAGTAAAACGGAATTGTGCTTGTAGATAGAAATCAGGTTGTTGGAGTGTTGAATTTGAATAACATTACCACCATCGCTGGTAAATGAAGCCAGTATTACTGTGCCATCATAAACGGCCTTGACTGCCTCGCCTTCCGGAGCCGTAACATCTACCCCAATATGACCGTTAGCAGCATTAAACGATGAGGTTACCGTTCCCCGCAAGGGCGTAAAAAACAAAACACCGGGCAAACCAATAATGGCAGAGGAGGCGGCAGCATTAACTTCTAGCGAATACCTTTCTTTGGATTCTATTTCGGCGCGCAGAATCGAATCTTCTTTCGACACCGAAAAATCCAGACCGCTATAAACTTTCTTTTCGTCATCACCGGCTATACTTATGGTGTCCTGGCCAATTGTGCCGTTTAAAATACTTTGAAGGTTTACAAAGTATGCCTGATATTTGTCTTGTGCTGCTTCAAGGGAGTCAGCCTTTAATGCGGCATTCAGCGCATTAAGCCGCATTTTCGTATCGCTATACCCCGGAATATACTCTTTGAGTGGTGTGAATACAATAGCAGAAACAACCATGGTGGTGATAATAAGAAAAGCCAAGACAAACCCGGCTATAACATTCCACGGGGTTAGAAAAGCTGAAAAACGCTCATCAAAAGTGGCATCATTTATCACCACAAGCCTATACTTATTCTTTAGCTTGCGAATTAGTTTCTTTCGTTCTGTTTTGTTCTCTTTTGCCATTTACTCTTAATCGGGCGGTAAATATCAGAAATTTAAATTGGGAGGAATTTATACTTTAAGGGTATAGTTCTTAAAAAATGCAATAATTTTGTAATCTTTGAGTTAAACGCTTACCAAAGTACCAGAAATTGAAATTTATTTCATCATATAGATATTTTATTCTTCTTTTTATCGCTGCAGCCGTGGTCTTCACGGGTTGTTCGCGAAAGAAATCGGGTTTTACCAACAGGCTTTATCACAACACTACTTCACATTATAACTGGTATTTTAATGCCAATGAGATGATGAAGATGACGGAAAATCAACTTTGGCTCAACAAAGATGATGATTATTTAGAGCTTCTACCGGTTTATGTTTTGCCCAGCGAAGAAGAGCAAAAGGCACTTTATCCGCAAATGGATGAAATAATTGACAAGTGCAGCACGGTGATAGACCGGCACAGCATGGAAATCAAGAAAAAGGAACACAATAAGTGGATAGACGAAAATTTCTTGCTGATCGGTATTGCAAATTATTATAAAGGAAAGTACTCTACGGCTCAGGAAATGTTTTCGTATTGTGCGAAAAAGTACAAAGGGCAGGAAACGCGCTTTGACGCTGCTCTATGGTTGGCACGCACCTACATCGAGCAAAAGCAGTATAACAAAGCAATGACGGTACTTTCGGTTGTAGATAAGGATTCCGGAAAAGATCGCCCGAAAGACTTTTTAGCTCGGTACGAAACTGTATACAGCGATCTTTTTCTCAGACAGGAACGGTTTCGTGATGCACAGCCGCACCTGGAGGACGCAGCGCGACTTACGGAAGATAAAGAAATGAAAGCGCGGCTTACTTTTATTCTGGCACAGGTGTACCAAGAACTAAACAAGTCGAGACAGGCTATTGATACGTATGAACTGGTTATAAAACAAAGGCCGGATTACGAGATGGAGTTCTACGCTAAAATAAGCCAGGCTCTGGCTTATGACCGGAAGCTTGATCCCGAAAAGATTAGGAATATGCTTTGGGCTATGGCCAAGGATGAGAAAAATGAAGAGTATTACGACCAGATTTATTATGCTCTGGCAGAGATAGAAATTGCGAATCAGAATATTAAAGAGGGAATTGCGCTTTTGACAAACATCAGCTCAAAAGAGTATCAATAATCCCCGACAAAAAGGAAAAAGTTATTTGCGGCTGGCTGAAATCTATTTTACTGACAGGGAATATGTTTTGGCCAAGAATTATTACGACAGTACCGCCACCTATTTACCTGAGGAATATCCCAACTATGAAACGATAGTTGCTACAGGCGCTTCGCTGAATGACTTGGTTGCCAACATTCAAATCGTAGAATATAATGACAGCATTATAGATCTGGCAATGATGGATTCCAAGGATCGCGATAAAAAACTCATGCGGATGATAGCAGATTTAGAGGCTGAGGAAGACCGCAAGAGACAGGAAGAACTAGCCGCTCTTGAGCGCATTCAAAATGCCGCCCCAATGGGAGGAAGCAAAGGAGGATCTGGAGGCGGAAAGTCGTGGTATTTTTATAATTCGGCCACAATAGGCAGTGGTTTTCAGGAGTTTAAGCGTGTTTGGGGAGCCCGAAAACTGGAGGATAACTGGAGACGACTTACGAAAACCAGCTTTCAAGATTTAGGAGGAGCCCCCGGAGCAGATTCAGATTCCCTGTTATCAGAACTGGGACAAGAAGAGTCAAAGGTGAAATCGCTGGACGAATACCTGGCAGAACTACCTCAAACGGATGCCGAAATCGCTGCGGCGCACAATAAAATTATCGAGGCACTTTACGATATAGGTACTATATATAAGGAGCGGTTAAAGGACGATAACAATGCAATAGAATCCTTTGTGCGTATTACAAACGATTACGATACAAGCGCAGTTGCACCACAGGCATATTATCAGTTATACCGTACATACCTCGAAAAAGAGCAGGCCGGTGATTTTATAGGAACTGGTTTTAAAGACAATTCAGCCTACTATAAGGATGTTATTATTTCTGACTATCCCGATAGTGAGTTTGCAAAGCTTATTTTAAATCCTGAGTATATCACTTCAAAGAGTCAAAAGTATGAGGCCGAAAAATCGATTTATGAAGAGACTTACAAGAAATACAACCGCAGACAGTATACAGATGTACTTATTGTATGCAATACGGTAATACAGGAAGAGCCCGACAATAACTTTCTTTCCAAATATTATCTGGTCAAAGCACTGACTGTTGGAGAACGCAAAGATGCCGGCTCTTATGAGAACTTGCTGCGTGAGATTATTGCCAAGTTTAAAGGAACGCCGGAGGCAGAAAAGGCATCGGAGCTTCTTGGCGAACTCAACAAGGTTAAGTCCGAACTTGCAAGAAATCAGAAAAATGAAGATAGTGATGACACCTCAGATCAAACTTCGGATGCTGATGCTGGTGATGAGGCAATAGAAGAGGCCACAGCCATGTTTAATTATGAAACGGAGTCTGAGCATTTCTTTGCCCTTATTTTTCCAAAGGCTGATGGCGATGCAACTACACTTAAAGAAACTATTTCTGATTTTAATACGGCATTTTTTAGAAACGCTAATCTACGCAGCACGAATAGCTTTATAGATCGCGATCACCAGATAATTATTATCCGGAGCTTTAGTAATGCCTCCGCGGCGATGGACTATTACAATACATTCATGATTAACGATGAAGTGCTTGCAGAAATCAATGCAGTTCAGAGTTACCAGAAATTTGTAATTTCAACCAAGAATTTCACAGTGCTTTTCAGGAATAAGAATGCTGAGGTATATCAGCAATTTTTCCAGTCAAAGTATCTGTAATACAGATTTTAACAAGATAAAAATGTTTAAAAGCACAAATCAGCGAGATATGGCGAAAACAAGCGAAACTCACTCTCCAGAGCAATTAAACCGTATAGTTTCAGGTACGAAAATAGAAGGAGTTATCGTCTCGGATAGCAATATTCGGATAGATGGGACCGTAAAAGGAACGATTACTGCAAAAGGGAGGCTTGTGGTAGGCTCAACTGGTAGTATAGAAGGGGAAGTAATTTGTGAAAATGCAGATATCGAAGGTTCTTTGCGCGGCACTATTGCTGTAAATGGTATTCTTTCGCTTAAATCTACAGCCCGATTGGAATGTGATATTACCACCAAAAAACTAGCCATAGAGCCGGGAGCCGTGTTCAGCGGTAAATGTGTAATGGGTGGAGGTGTTGTAAAAGACATGAAGCAAAGTGTAGAAGATCAAGAGAGAAGCAGATCCCAAGCGAGCCATGCCCAGTCAAAAGAAAGGTAGTAGCAAGAATCCCAATGATGCTTTAAAATACTCGGGAATGGCCGTAAAAATGGCTGTTGCAATTGCTGCGGGAGTTTTTGGTGGGCAATACCTCGATGATAGAATGGGCAACGCAACCCCTTGGATGACAATAGTTTTGTCTCTTATAGGTGTGGCTGTGGCTATTTACTTTGTAATTTCCGATACTTCTAAATGAAAGATCCCAATTCCAGATTTCGACTCGAATTTTTTGTAGTTATCATTTTATGCTGTGCAGGTGCTTTCCTTACGGCAAGATATGTTCTGCACCAGCAGGTGCCAGTTAGTTTCTGGATTATGACGGCATTTATATCTTTAGCCACCTTTGTAATTCACAGGGTACTTACCAATGCCAATAAGAACAAGCGCCCTTTGGTCTTTGTGAACTATTTTATGGCGGCCCTTACAGCAAAATTATTGCTCTCGGCTATGCTCCTTCTTGTAATTGGTTTAACCGATGGTGAGAACCTAAAGTTCGTAGCTGTGGGCTTTTTTATTGTCTATGCTCTGCTGACAGCTGTAGAATTAAAAAATTTACTCCCCCTGGTGCGAAATTCGGATCGTTGAAAACCAATACATTGTGACCTTTTTTAGCTAAATAAAAAAAAGGTATTCAATATATTTCATTCTCATTATTAAATATCTATTTTTGCAGTCGAATTTTCGCGCTCCCGAACGCGTGAAAACTAGCGTAAAATGTCAATGACTTTTAATAAACTAAGCCGCCCGTTTTTCGCCATTGTAACTTTCATGTTATTGGCATTCCAGCCCGTGCTTTTTGCTCAAGATCATTCGGAGCATGCAGATTCAACTCATAGCGAAGTTGAGAAAGAAGAGTTTAACGCGGGTGAAATGATTATTCATCACATCTCTGATGCGCACGAAATTCACCTGTTTGGTGATGTCGCTATCTACCTTCCGGTAATACTTTATACCGATAATGGTTTTAAAGTTTTCTCAAGCTCGCATCTCTATCACAACGAGAAACATTTCACCACGGCTGATGGTGAATCAGAGCATTACTACGAGTACGATGGATTGGTAATGTATCACGAGCATATTTATAATGCTGAAGATGGTATCTCATTGGATACTGAGACTGGCGATGTGATGAATTCTTCTGTTTTAGATTTTTCTATTACCAAAACAGTTACTGGAATTCTTATTACCTGTTTGGTTCTTATTTTGGTGTTTGTCTCAGTAGCCCGGGGATATAAAAAACGTAATAACGGCGCTCCAAGAGGAATTCAATCTTTTATGGAGCCGCTTATTTTGTTTATTCGTGATGAAGTAGCAATCCCATCAATTGGTGCTAAAAAAGCAGATAGGTATATGCCCTTCTTGCTGAGTACCTTTTTCTTTATTTGGATAGCGAATATTCTTGGTCTCGTGCCATTTATCGGCGGTTTCAACGTTACTGGTACGCTCAGCGTAACGCTTGTTCTAGCTGCAATTGTATTTATAATCACCACTTTTAGTGGAAATAGGCATTATTGGGGTCATATTCTATGGCCTCCAGGTGTGCCTCTTCCTATTAAGTTCATTTTAGTTCCTATTGAGTTTTTGGGAATTATCATCAAACCTTTGGTTTTAATGATACGACTTACGGCAAATATTACCGCAGGGCATATTATTATTCTGGCCTTTGTGTCGCTCGTTCTTATTTTCGGAGAGCAAAGTGCTGCTGCGGGTTATGGAGTTGGAGTAGGGAGTGTTTTATTCATGGTATTCATGTTTTTTCTTGAGTTGCTTGTTGCGTTCTTGCAGGCGTATGTATTTACATTGCTGGCAGCGCTATACTTTGGCGACGCCACACAAGAAGCTCATCATTAATCTTGGCTTTATTAATAACTATATAAAAACAAAAGCAAAATGGAATTATTAAATATTCTTTTACAAGTTGCCGCAAATGCAGGATACGCAGGTATCGGTGCAGGTTTGGCTGCAGTTGGTGCAGGTATTGGTATCGGTAAAATCGGTGCTTCAGCCCTTGAATCAATGGCACGTCAGCCAGAAGCAACCGGAGACATTAGAGCGAACATGATCATCGCAGCAGCCCTTGTTGAGGGGGTTGCACTATTCGGTGTTATCGTTTGTCTTCTTGTTGTAATCTAAGAGGTATGATTGGTGAGCTGCGACGGTTGGTCGCAGCCCCTTTCTGATTTTGAAATTGACCATTAAAAAACAAATAATATGCTTTCAGTTAGTATAGGTACAGTAGTTTGGAGCTCCATTGCCTTTTTAATTGTGCTTTTTCTTTTGGCTAAACTTGCCTGGAAACCAATTCTAGCCTCTATTAAGGAGCGCGAAGAATCGATAGATGATGCTCTTAAATCTGCGTCTAAAGCGCGTGAAGAGATGGCAAACCTTACCAAGAGTAACGAAGCCCTTTTGAACGAAGCAAGAGCAGAGCGCGACGCTATGCTTAAAGATGCCCGCGAAACGAAAGACACCATCATCGCCGAATCTAAAGAACGCGCAGAAGTTGAGTACAACAAAATTTTGTCTTCAACAAAAGATGCTATCCGTCAGGAAAAATCTGCAGCAATTGCAGAAATTAAAGAACAGGTGGCTACTTTGAGTATCGAGATTGCAGAACGCGTAATTCGCGAAGAATTGAAAAGCGATGAAAAGCAAAGGCAATTGATTGATAAATATTTGCAAGACGCAAAACTGAACTAAATGCACCAAGAATCTCAAGTAGCAAAACGGTATGCCAAGTCGCTTTTAGACTTCGCCCTTGAGCGCAAAGAGCTTGAAGCTGTTGCTGCCGATATGGCGCTTATCGCGGAAACCTGCAAAAACAGTAAGGATTTGCAGCTTATGCTTAAAAGCCCAATCATCAAGCCAGAGAAGAAACTTGCGGTTGTTAAGAAAATTTTTGGTGGTGAGATAGGAACTGTTTCTTTGAACTTCCTAACCATTATTGCCGGAAAGAATCGCGAATCGCTCCTGATGGAAATTGCTTCGGCCTTCGGAACAGTTTACCGAAAGTACCAAGGGATTTTATCGGCTGAAATTATTAGCGCAGTGCCTCTTACTGAACAGGAACGCAATAAAGCCATCCAGGTTGTAAAAGGCTTAGGTGATAAAGTGGAACTTACAGAAAGAATTGATAAAGATATTATTGGTGGGTTCATTATCCGCGTTGACGACAAACAGTACGACGCATCAGTGGCCAGCCGAATTACGGCGCTTAAACGCGCTTTTTCTAAGAATAATTTACAGTAGAATTTTAAACAGATCATCATGTCTGAAATAAAACCAGCAGAAGTATCAGCAATACTGAGAGAACAACTCGCAGGACTTAAATCTGAAGCCGAACTTGAAGAAGTCGGTACCGTTCTCCAGGTTGGAGATGGTATAGCACGTATTTACGGATTGTCAGGCGTACAAGCCGGTGAATTGATAGAATTTGAATCAGGCCTTAAAGGGATGGTTTTGAATCTTGAAGCCGATAACGTTGGAGCCGTACTATTGGGTGCTTCCACAAAAATTAAAGAAGGCGATACGGTAAAACGTACCGGACTTATTTCTTCCATCAACGTTGGTGAAGGAATGCTAGGTCGTGTAGTTGATACCCTTGGTCAACCAATAGATGGTAAAGGACCAATTGAAGGGAAGCTATACGAAATGCCGATCGAGCGTAAAGCTCCCGGTGTTATCTTTCGTCAGCCGGTAAATGAGCCGTTGCAAACGGGTATTAAGGCAATCGATGCCATGATTCCTGTAGGTAGAGGCCAGCGTGAGCTTATTATTGGTGACCGTCAAACAGGTAAAACTACTGTTGCGATTGATACAATCATCAATCAAAAAGAATTTTATGACCGCGGAGAGCCTGTTTTCTGTATTTATGTTGCTATTGGCCAAAAAGGATCTACAGTAGCACAAATCGTTAAAACACTTGACGAAAACGGCGCCCTTCCTTACACTTGTATTGTTGCTTCGAATGCGTCAGATCCTGCTCCAATGCAGTTTCTTGCACCATTTGCCGGAGCTGCAATCGGTGAGTTTTTCAGAGATACAGGTCGCCCTGCATTGATCGTTTATGATGACTTGTCAAAACAAGCCGTAGCATACCGTGAGGTATCTCTTCTTTTGAGAAGACCTCCGGGACGTGAAGCTTATCCTGGTGATGTATTCTACCTTCACTCTCGCCTACTTGAGCGCGCTGCAAAGGTTATTAACTCTGATGATATCGCCGCTCAAATGAACGACCTTCCCGAGTCTATCCGTGGAATCGTTAAAGGTGGTGGATCACTTACAGCACTTCCAATTATTGAAACACAGGCAGGTGACGTATCGGCTTATATTCCTACCAACGTAATTTCGATTACAGATGGTCAGATATTCCTTGAGTCCAACTTGTTCCTTAGTGGTGTAAGGCCGGCTATTAACGTAGGTATCTCGGTATCGCGTGTAGGTGGTAATGCTCAGATTAAGTCAATGAAAAAAGTTGCTGGTACTTTGAAACTTGACCAGGCACAGTACCGTGAGCTTGAGGCTTTCGCCAAATTTGGTTCAGACCTTGACCCGGCAACGATGGCTGTACTTGGTAAAGGTGCCAGAAACGTAGAGATATTGAAGCAGGCACAAAACTCGCCACTACCGGTAGAGAAGCAAGTTGCAATTATTTACCTTGGTACGAAAGGCTTAATAAGCAAAGTACCCGTTGATAAGGTACGTGAATTTGAAGAAGAATTCTTGTCTTATATGGACACAAAGCACCGCGATGTGTTAGACGCCCTTAAAGCTGGAAAACTTACTGACGAAGTTACCGCAACGCTTGAAAAAGTTGCTGTAGAACTTACATCGAAATATTAATTGATCGCTTTCGCAGCGTTTGCTGCATAACCGACTAAAAATATGGCAAATCTAAAGGAAATACGATCCAGAATAACATCGGTAAACTCTACACGACAGATTACCGCTGCTATGAAAATGGTTTCTGCTGCTAAACTCAGGAGAGCTCAGGACGCTATTACCCAGATGCGTCCGTATGCAGAGAAATTGCAGGAAATATTGCAAAATCTCAGCAGCGCGTTAGACGTTTCTGAAAACCCCTATGCTGAAGAGCGAGAAGTAAAAACGATTCTTATTGTTTCAATTACTTCAAACCGAGGCTTATGTGGCGCTTTTAATAACAATGTTATAAAGCAGGCCAAGTCAATTATTGCTGAGCACCCAGGTGCACGCATGAAGGTGCTTTCTATTGGAAAGAAATCGTTTGATGCGTTTAAGAAAACCGACTACGTTTGCGGAACCGGTTACCCTTCTGAGCCATACAAAATATACGAAGACCTTAACTTTACCGATGCTTCTACAATAGCCGATATTGTTATGGAAAAATTTGCTACAGGCAAATTAGACAAGGTGTATTTGGTTTACAATTCGTTTAAGAATGCTGCGGTTCAGATACTGACTACTGAGCAGTTTTTACCAATCGTTCCACCGGAAGTATCAGAAACCAGTACCTCTCAGATAGATTATATTTTTGAGCCTGGCAAAGAGGAGATCGTAGAAGAGCTGATTCCAAAATCGCTAAAGACACAGTTTTACAAAGCTATTTTAGACTCGCATGCAGGTGAGCATGGTGCGCGAATGACTGCCATGCACAAAGCGACTGATAATGCCACTGATATGCTTAAAGATCTTAAACTAACGTATAACAAAGCCCGTCAGGCATCGATTACCAATGAAATATTGGAGATTGTAGCCGGAGCGGAAGCATTGAACGGTTAAGAGATATTCAAAAGTTTATAAAGAAGCCTTACAGAGATGTGAGGCTTTTTTTGTGGGATTTTTTGGAGCAATTATTATGGCAAGCCACAAGCCACAAGCCACAAGCCATAAGCAACAAGCCAAAGCTCTAGCGACTCCCTTTAACACTGTATCTTCGTTTACGGGAATACTTTTAACGCTGATAGAGGCATCTTTCTTCTAATGCTTTGTTCAAGCGATATCATTGTCTCTGTGCGCTGAATGCCATTAACGGCTTGTATCTTTTCATTTAGAACCGTCCTGAGGTGGTTTGTATTGGAGCAAACGATTTTTGCAAAAATGCTATACCCACCCGTTGTATAGAAAGCTTCAACAATTTCCTCAATTTTTTCCAGTTCGGGAATAACCTGATTATAGTTCACGCTCTTCTCCAGATAGATTCCAATAAATGCAGTAAGGTCAAACCCCAGCTTAGCGGGATCGATTACGAGCTCTGTACCCAGAATAATGCCCATTTTCTCGAGCTTCTTCATCCGCACATGGATTGTTCCCGGAGAAACAATGAGCTTTTGAGCTATTTCTGTATAGGGCGTTCGCGCATTTTGCAATAGAATCTGCATAATCTGTTTATCCACATTGTCAATCTGATAATCTGAGTCCATAATTTTTAGCTCAATTTGAAGATATGATTATTAATGACTATAAATATTGTCAATATTACATTAATTAGGCGAAATAATTGAATTATTATGAATTTATGAATGTCTGCTTTATCTTTGACTCAGTTCATTACGCAACTAAGTGCCGAGATATGACGTATCAAAGCAATAAATTGGCAACGGCCAGTCGAGTTAAAGTTTATACACAATCATTATCAGTTTACTAGTCTTCTCGTAAGACAATATACTGTGGGGTGATGAAACAGGCAGACATGCCCCCCTGTCTCGGGGGTGGAGAAACTGGGATAAATCAATGCTATGAAATGGCAAACTGGCTAACCCCTCCTTGAAGGTTCGAATCCTTCCCCTACAGCAATAAAAAGCCCTGATCATGAAAGTGATCAGGGCTTTTAAGTTTTTTACAGCGAAGGTGGGTGCATACCTATCAAATCAAACAGAATAAAATTGTCAACTCTTTAATTGATTGAATTTAGAGATTAAAGTCTCTTTAAAACTCTAAATCAACAAATAGGACAATCTTCAAACCCCGGAATTGGATACTCTAAGCAATCAACATCAGATTCCGGGCCGTTCTTAATGCCATCAGCGCAGGTAGGGCAAGTGGGGCAAGCTGTCGTTGGATCATCATCGCAATCAACGCCTGTTTCATCTCCATCCATAATTGCATTATTGCAGTTAGCTATGGCATCGCATAGAGTTACACAATTCCCACCGCAGTCAATACCCGTTTCGGCTCCATTTTGAATTCCATCGAAGCAAGTTGGGAGCGGACAACTGGGGCAGGAAGTTTCCGGGTTGTTATCACAGTCTATTCCGACTTCAAAAATTACAATATAACCTTCAGGAAAGCTATTATTGATTTCGACGTGAACGTTTTGAATACCGTCATTACAAGTTGGGTCGGGGCATTCACCACAAATAGAGGGCTCAATATAGTCTCCACAATCAATTCCGGTCTCAGTTCCATTTTGAATACCATCGTTGCAATTTGCCGGCGGACAAGGGTCAGTGGCGCTTCCGCCACAATCCACACCTTCTTCATCGCCATTTTGAACTCCATCCGAATCAGTAGGTTGGCATACTGTTTGGCAAGGGAAGCCGCAATCGATCCCAAGTTCCATTACCAGGCGATAAAGAACACCAGAATCTGTTTGCCCGACATCAGGACTTTCCAGATCTACTTCAGTGAGATTTATATCTCTAACCCAATGGGCATTTTGAATTCCGTCTTCACATGAGGCACATGGAGCACAAATAGTCCCACCACAGTCTATTCCAATTACATTTGGATTCAACACAGTACTTACCTCATCTTGGTTGGAGATCAAGTCGTTGCAATCTGGCAGACATACTTGGCACTCTGGTCCACCGCAATCAATACCTGTTTCAGATCCATTTTGGATGTTATCGAAACATGTTGGAGCTGGTGGTTCGCAATTTGGAGGAATAAGTTCATCATCCGAATTTTCACATGAAGAAATTAAGAGGAGAAACAGGATTAATGCGATGAGCGATTGGGTAAAACTTGCTTTGTTCATATATGGGTTGTTGCTAAAGCGTAGTATTTCAGAGAACTGCTAGACTCTGTTAAATAGGTGCATTATTCAGACGGTTAACAATTTCCAAAGTTGTTTATTGGTTCACAATATAGCTTATCCCGGGAAATAGTAAAACTGCCCGGACATGCCGAAACGGGGATAAATCAATGCTATGAAATGGCAAACTGGCTAACCCCTCCTTGAAGGTTCGAATCCTTCCACTACAGCAACAAAAAAGCCCTGATCACGAAAGTGGTCAGGGCTTTTTGAGCTTATTGAATTACCTTATTAATAGAAGGGATATTGAATATTAAACAGTAGGTTATTAAACGATCCATAAATAGTCTCCTGTGTAAGTGGATCCTGACCGGAACGCAATGCTCCCATTGGAATATTACCTTTAGTTAAGAAGCCAAGTGAAGTTACGCCACCAAAGTTATATGTATATGTCAGGTTTGGAGCTGTAGTGGTCGGTAAATACGATACCATACATTTATCTGCCTGATTACTTTGTAAAAGTTTCTCTTTGTAAACTATAAGTGGAACATTGATTTCAAATGGTTGGCAGCTATAATTAGCGAGTTGCGGCTGCGGAGTATTTAGTAACGGAATAGGTGTATCCACATCATAATCTCCATCCACATCCGATTCCGGAATCGGAATGAACAATATAACCGTTCTCACAAATGTATTATTTGCGTCAAGCTCAAACCCTTGATTTGCCTCTACCCTTAAATATTGACTTACATTCCCACCAAAGTTTGGCTTTATCTCAATTAATAATCCCGGATACTGTGATCCCAGATTCAGCGTATCAGTCATTCCTGAGGCAGCTAACAATTTATTATATGAATATTGATCTCTAAAAGAAGATCCATTGTTTACACCAATAGCTGTAGCCGTAACAAACTGATCGCAAGGTTCACAATTTGGTCCACCACAATCTACATCAAGTTCAAAAAGATCGTCTTCACCTTCATTTTGAATTCCATCGTGACACGAAGGGCAAATAGGACAAGGATAGGCAGGGATTTCGTAGTCTACGCAGTCAACATCAAACTCAGGTCCATTTTTAATGCCGTCACCACAAACCGGACAAGTAGGACAAGGGGTTGAAGGATCGTCGTCACAGTCAACACCTGTTTCATCACCATCCATAATGCCGTTGTTGCAATTAGGAACTACGTCACATAAGGTAACACAGTTACCACCGCAATCTATACCAGTTTCAGATCCATTTTGAACACCATCAAAACAAGTCGGTAGCGGACAGTCAGGACACATTGTAATCGGGCTGTTGTCGCAGTCAATTCCTACTTCAGTAACTACAACGTAACCGGCAGGAAGATCTTCGTTTAATTCGATATGAATGTTTTGAATACCATCACTACAGCTAGGATCCGGACATTCACCACAAATCGATGGTTCGGGGCTGTCACCACAGTCAATGCCAGTTTCTGTACCGTTTTGAATTCCATCATTACAATTTGGCGGGGGACAAGGATCAGTAGCGCTACCTCCACAATCAACACCTTCTTCATCACCGTTTTGAATTCCGTCCTCATCTGTAGGTATACAAACGTTAGGACATGGAAACCCGCAGTCAATACCGGTTTCCATCAACAACCTATACAACACTCCATTTTCTGTTTGAGCAACATCCGGGGCACCAAGGTCGGCTTCGGTAAGATTAATATCTCTAACCCAGTGTGCATTTTGAATTCCATCTTCACATGTGGCGCAAGGCTCACAAATGGTTCCACCACAGTCAATCCCTACTACGTTCGGGTTTAAAACCGGACTCTGTTCATCCTGATTTGAAATAAAATCCTCACAATCGGGTTGACATTCAGGACAGTTGGGGCCACCACAGTCAGTTCGCAGCTCTCCCTGGTTTTTAACTTCATCAAAACAGGTGGGTTGAATTTCATTGTCGGGATTTCTACAAGCTGAAAAAGCGAGTAAAGCGAGAAATAAAATTCCTAGATTTTTTACTATGGATAATTTCATCTTTAAAGTAATTTGAACAGTTCTCTGTCTCGGTAAACTGTTATAGGGTGTTAAATAAGGATCGCTACTAAGACGATCAAAAATACACAAAGTTGTTTTTATTGCAAGTTCAGGTTGTTAAATGCTAACTTTAGAATGAAATAAAAATTGCAATTTTGCAGGTGCAGACATTGAAATTTGAGATCAGGAAGTGATGAGTAGTTTGATATCCAGTGAATTAAAGTGGGTTTTGGCTCCTTCGGCCGGTGCGGGCGAGGTCGGAAAACTTCAAAAAGATATTCAAAATCTTCATCCCGTTGTGGCTCAATTACTGGTTCAAAGAGGGCTTTTTACCTTTGATTTGGTGCGCGATTTCTTCACTTCTGATCTTAAAACGATTGATTCTTACGGAGAATTAAAGGATTGTGAAAAAGCTACAGATCGACTTTTTTCGGCAATCAGGGACAAGCAGAAAATTCTGATTTATGGAGATTACGACGTA
The DNA here is from genome assembly GCA_963748925.1 of uncultured Cryomorphaceae bacterium. Taxonomy (GTDB): domain Bacteria; phylum Bacteroidota; class Bacteroidia; order Flavobacteriales_D; family Cryomorphaceae; genus Cryomorpha. The sequence continues at coordinate 454,032 of CAVVKG010000009.1, forward strand.
GATGGATCATCGTCGGTAAGTATGATGATTTTGTATTTGAAATCAGTAGGAGCCAATGTATCTTATTATATTCCAGATCGCTACGCTGAGGGTTATGGTGTGAGTTCAAAAGGAGTTGACTTTGCCCTTTCAGAAAAAGTAGACCTGTTGATTACAGTAGATTGCGGAATAAATGCAATACACGAGCTGGGAAGAGCATCGATGGGCGGAATAGATGTGGTGATTTGCGATCATCATCTTCCGGGGAAGACAATGCCTGCCGTATTTGGCATTTTGAATCCACAACAATCCGATTGCCAGTTTGAAGGAAAAGAACTTTGTGGCTGCGGCGTGGCGTTGATTCTACTTAAATCCCTTTCGCGGAAGCTAAACAAACCCGACAAATGGAAGGAATACCTCGACCTTGCCGCTATTGCCACCTGTTGCGATATTGTGCCTCTCACCGGTATAAACAGACTGATAGTGAGCGCCGGAATTGAGAAAATCAATACGGATAGATCGGTGGGTATTAAAGCCTTGCTCAAAACCGCCGGATATGAAGGATCGCTCACCGTGAGTGATGTAGTTTTTAAAATCGGTCCGCGGATCAACGCAGCCGGCCGCCTGAAACATGCCCGACTGGCAGTTGACTTGCTAACTGCGGAAAATATGGAAGCGGCGCTTGAATTTGCCTCAGAGATTGAAGCGTTAAACTTAAAACGCCGCGCCATGGACAAGGAGGTAACCGAATCGGCAATTGCTCAGATGCACGAAGCAGATCCCGAACTGAACCGAAAAGCCACGGTAGTTCATAGTCCTGATTGGCATAAGGGTATAATCGGTATTGTAGCGTCGCGGCTTATTGAGCAATGCTATCGGCCTACCATAGTGCTTACTGAAGTGGATGGAATGCTCACCGGGAGTGCACGCAGCATTAGTGGTATTCAACTTTATGATGCACTGGCAGCCTGTAGTGATCACCTTGAGAAATTTGGAGGCCACGCCGCTGCCGCCGGACTTTCGCTAAGAGCTGAAGATCTAGATGGTTTTAAAGACGCTTTTGAGGCGGCTATTGCCGAACATATTCCCGGCAATAAGCGCGAGCCGGAGTTAAATATCGATCTGGAGGTTGATTTTTCGGATTGGTACAACGACCGGTTAAAGTTGTTTTTCGGTCAGCTAAATCGCTGCCGACCTTTTGGGCCGTGTAATATGCCTCCTGTTTTTACAACAACTTCCTGCAAAGCGTCTTTCCCAAAAGTTGTAGGAAAGGATCATTTGAAATTTGATGTCTATCAGGAGCATGACCCTCAACGCAAGTTGCCGGTTATAGCTTTTCGGATGGCCGGTCTATTTAATGATTTGGCATCAGGAAAATCATTTAAACTCGCTTATTGCATTGAAGAGCAGGTGTGGCGTGGAAAGTCTTCAATTCAACTGGAAGCAAAAGGCTTGCAGATAGTTGATTTGTAATCTTAGCAGCCAAGAAAATTTTAAGACCCCGAAATTTAAGTTCAGAAATAGTAAACCAAGAAATTATTCCGGCTCACCCTTATCTTTTGACTCTCCTGAAGGAAAACGAAAATCGGGATTTGTCGACTTAAAATGAAGATCGCGCTGCGGAAATGGAATTTTGATACTGTTTTTACGAAACTGACGATCGATATCAAATCTGATCTCGCTCTGCAAAGTCTCAACTACCCAGGTTTTTTTGGCCCAGAAAAACACCATAAAATCAAGACTGCTTTCGCCAAAATCTTCAAACCGAACAATGATCTCACGGTTTTTACTTACATCGGGATGGCGGAGGGCGCAATTGTAAAGTAAGTCTTTAACCAGGGCAGTATCGCTGCCGTAAGCAACACCCACTTTAATATGGAAACGAGTGAGAGCAGCACCATGCGTCCAGTTTACTACCCGCTCGCCGGTAAGCTTTGAGTTGGGGATAATGATATACTTCCCATCGCGGGTCATTACCTTTGAGGTGCGGATATCAATCTGCTGCACTCTTGCCACGAGGCCTTCCACCTCAATAACATCGCCCACTTTTACTGGTCCTTCAAAAAGAATGATTAAGCCTGAAATGAGATCGTAAAACAGGTATTGTAGTCCAAACCCAAGACCTACCAGCAGTGCACCTGCACCTGCAAGTATTAGCTTCATATCTACCCCGATACTGGTGAAGGCAATGAGCAAACCAAAGCCGTAAAGGGCGTATTTGGTGAGCTTGTATACCGTGTACTCTTTACCTTCGTCTATCCATGTTTTTCGCGAAAAATTCTTTTTGAGCAGAATTCGAACCAACCGAGACAAAATACGAGTAACGATAATAACCAGGATAACGAGAAGAATCTTGCCCGGCGTAATGGAAACGTCGTACATGCTAACGAATTCGAAGCCAAATATTAGCTTGAGGAGGTCTGAAAGTCCCAGACTCCATACAGCCATTACAATAGAAAGTGCAATAATAATACTGCGCCCTACCTTAAGAAATATTTGTTCTTTTTCGTAATCGAACACATCAAGCGCCCGAATTTTTTTATGCACAAATATTTTGTAAACCTTTAATAATAGATTGGTTACAAAAATTATAAAGAGCAATATCAGAATGTTTCCAATAGTAAAATTGAACACATCAGAATTGTAGAAAGAATATTTAAAGAAATTATTCATTAAATTATCGTTGTGCCAAAGAACTCACAGATTTTAGTTTTCATTTGGTCTAATTTAATTTTTTCTCTGAGAAGATCATTTAACTCCTCCTCATTTTCTGTAGATTTAATAGATTTTTCAAGTTTCACCATCAAATGCTTTACCCGGCTCAGTTTTAAACGCATAAGCGGATCTTCTACCACTTGCTTTAAATTCTCAAGTTCAGTTATGGTATATATTTTATGCTGAATTTCCCAGTTTTCACTAAGCTCATCGGGCTTGGTAATCATTTCGGCAATAGCTTCGCTAAAAGCGGGATTGGGATCATTTACAAAAAAGGAAGTATCGGGAAAGGTCTCGTTTTTCTCGAAGAAATCTTTAAAAGATTCAATAATACTTTTGTAGAGAGGTGATTCAAATACAAGGTCATCGACAATTAAGTGGTGCAGAATATATTCGGCCACGGGGACTTCTTCCTCTATTTCTTCATCCTCTTCATTTGGAATAATTACTGGAAATTCCTGGCTTCCATACATTAACATGACCCGGGTAATCTCTTTTTCGTGAAGAGTTGGGTCTGAGGAGGGCAATTCCTTTTCGAGTTTTGCTTTTTCCTGCTCAACGCGGGTTATCACTTCATGATCTACTCCGGAAGAGCTGAGCTGTCTTTTTCTGAGAAGCTTATTGAGCTCATTGTAAAGAGCTTGTTCAGGTATCCCCAGCCTTTTACTTGAACGCTCAACATAGATGCTCCGTGCAATGTGATCTGTAATGAGCGAAAGACTTTTTACGAGTTCACGCGTTGCTTCTGCCTTTTTAATGGGATCGTCGCCACCCTGAGCAAGGAGCACATCAAGCATGAAATCCGAAAAATCTTTCGGTTCTTCTTTGAGATAGCGATCGAGTTCAGTGCTCGATACAGAACGGGCAAACGAGTCGGGGTCGTGCCCCTCCGGAAAGAGCACCACCTTTACGTTCATCCCCTCTTCGAGTAAAAGGTTTATTCCACGAAGGGCAGCCTTGATTCCTGCGGGGTCGCCATCATAAAGGAGGGAAACGTTATGCGTATAACGCTTAATAAGCTTAACTTGACCGGCAGTGAGGGAAGTTCCGGAAGAAGAAACGGCGTATTCAACACCTGCCTGATTAAGCGAAATAACATCGGTATATCCTTCCACCAGAAAACATAGATCTTCCTTGATCATGCTCCGCTTAGCTTCAAAAATACCGTACAGGCTGTTGCTTTTATCGTATAGCTCGCTCTCCGGCGAATTGAGATATTTTACCTTATTGTCGCTCCGCAATGTGCGTCCCGCAAAAGCAATATGGCGGCCACTTACATTGCGAATGGGGAACATAACCCGACCACGAAAGAAGTCGTATTTACCGTATTCGCCTTCTTTTGCAAGTCCAAGGGTAAGCAGTAAATCGGAGTTGTGACCCGCATCTTGAGCTGCTTTTAGAAAAGCGTCGTTTTGCTCGAATGAATAGCCAAGTCCAAATTTTTTGATCGTTTGATCAGTAAAACCGCGCTCCCTGAAATAGCTCAAACCTATGGTTTTTCCTTCTTCACTTTCCCACAAGGCTTTGGTAAAATATTCGGCGGCAAAATTATTGATGAGGGCAAGGCTTTCCCTCAGGCTTACTTCTTGTTTTTGAGCAGGATTTAATTCCGTTTCCTCAATTTCTACACCGTATTTGTTGGCCAGATAGCGCAAGGCCTCGGGGTAGGTCATATTTTCCAGCTCCATAAGAAAGGATACGGCATTGCCGCCTTTTCCCGAGCTGAAATCTTTAAAAATACCTTTTGAAGGCGACACAAAAAAGGAGGGTGTCTTTTCATTCGCCCACGGACTGAGACCTTTGTAATTTGAACCCGCTTTTTTTAGCTGCACAAATTCTCCTACCACCTCTTCTATACGGGCAGCATCAAAAATCTTATCTATGGTATCGCGAGCTATCAATTTTATTTAGTTAAATAAAGAATCTGGAACGGTCTCAACAACATCCATATCAATTCGCTTAAGTAAAACACCGGTAGTATCGTAAAATTGCCATACACCGCTGCGTTCATCGCTTTGATAACGACCATCATACCACATTATTCCATTTCTGTAATACACTACAATCGGGCCATCGCGAAATCCGTTTCTATAATTGGACTCGCTCCATTTATATCCGGTTTCATAAAAAGATTCCCATTTTCCAACGCGCTTACCGTCCATTTCTTTTCCACGTATTTTTACGACTCCGTTTTCATACTTCTCTACCACTTCCTGCGGTTGATCTGTGCTCAGGCTATTGCCTTGAGGAGATTTTTCAGATTCAGCTTCATCGTTTGAAGCCGGCGTGTTGCAAGCCAATAAAGTTAGTGCCAGAAGTGAGAAAATCAATTTATTCATGCCTTAATATTTATTTGTTTTTTGGAGTAGAGTCATTAAACCTAAAAGTGCTTGAATGCTGAATGTTTAGCTTTCAAAAACACGAGCCATGCAATACTCAGAAAGATTTACTTTATTTTTTTCGTTCAATGGTGTAATTAACCAATCCTTCTAAAGCTGTACGGGCTTCTCCCTTTTCAAAACTATAAAGAATTTCTAAAGCTTCTTTTCGGTATTGGAGCATAATTTTTTGAGCGTATGCAATGCCGCCACTTTCAAATACAAAATCAATTACCCGTTGTACCTTTTCTTTATTCGTATTATCGTGTTTTACCGTTTTAATAATCCACCTTCTATCAGAGGCAGATGCATTAGACAGCGCATAAATTAGCGGAAGCGTCATTTTCTTTTCCTTTATATCTATACCTGTTGGTTTTCCAATATCACTACCACTGGAATTGTAATCAAAGAGGTCGTCTTTTATTTGAAAAGCTATTCCTACTTTTTCGCCAAAAAGTCGCATCCGTTCTACAGCATCCGCGTCAGCATTTACAGAGTGAGCACCACTTTGACAACATGCCGCAATCAGCGAGGCCGTTTTTTGACGGATTATTTCAAAATATATCTCTTCTGTAATGTTGAGTTTTCTTGCTTTCTCCATTTGCATAAGCTCACCCTCGCTCATTTCACGAACGGCGTTACTCACAATTTTAAGCAGCTCAAACTCACCCGCATCAATACTCATCAATAAACCACGGGAGAGAAGAAAATCACCGACCAAAACAGCGATTTTGTTTTTCCATAGCGCGTTAATCGAGAAGAAACCTCTGCGCAAATTGGCATCGTCAACAACATCGTCATGCACGAGAGTGGCAGTATGAAGGAGCTCAATTAGTGAAGCCGCTGTATAGGTAGAGTCATTGACCTCACCGCAGATTTTTGCCGTCAGAAAAACAAACATAGGGCGCATTTGCTTACCCTTACGTTTTATTATATAGTGACTTATCTTATCTAAAAGAGGCGTCTTGCTTTTCATTGACTTCTTAAAACGGATTTCAAACTCATCCATTTCGCTCGCTATTGAAGCCTTTATTTCCTTTACACCTATCATTTAAGGGTGTAAATATCCGAATTCATTCGCACTTTATGGGAATATTACTTGAGTTTGAGTTTTAGAAATCTTGTGTCGAATCCCGATTCGGTTAGCAAAACCACTCCATCGCTCGTTTGATAGAAGAAATTGGGGTTCAAAACCGGTTTTTCTTTGTCGGCTGTATAAAGCGGAAGCTTCTTCATTTGGCCATTCTGATGCACCACAACAAGTATCGCTGCGGTGTTAGAAGGAGACGTAAGTTGGCGATAACCTTTTTCCTCTGTCAGCGACAAGCCCGAGTTTCGCTCGTTGTCGTTATAAACGATAAAGGTTTTATCGCCTTCGCTAAAGGCTAAATATGAAGTGTAGTCATCAGAAGAATTTGTCGAGGATTGATATTTTGGGATCATAAGGTTAAATTCTATTTTACTCGACGCACTTATTGTTGAAAGTAAAATTTCATCGTAGTTATAAATGGTAATTATTGAGTAAGTCCCTGTGCCGGGATTAAAAACAGTAGAGGTTTCAGTATAATTCTTCTCACTAATAAAGAGAGTATTGCCGTTGTTTTTCGGAAATACGTAGTCAAGTACGTACATCCCTAACTCCACGTCTGTTATTATTCCCCCTTTTGGTCTAAACTGAGACCTGAATTCCCTGTCGAAGGGGTTTAACCCTTGATTTAGCACTTCTCCCGTTTCTTTGTTAATTTCCAGCGAAAAGGTGCCGGCCATAATCAAATCTACCATATTGCTGTAGTATCCTGCGACTTGAACATTGTTGTTTTTATTGAGAAACAACCTTACATCGTAGAGCCATTTAGAACCAAGGGAAAGCGATTTTTCTACCAGCGTTTCAGTTTCCCAGCTGTATTTAAAAAGGGAGTAATTTCTGCCGATATTTCTATCCTTATTTATAGCAGTAAGGGATGTGTTCAAGATGGTGGCTAAAACGTAGATGCTACCGGTACTGTCTACAAGCGCCTCGGTATATTCCAGTATTTCAGCAGGGTAGGGCACCTCAATCTGTTTTGAGTTAACTGTGTTAAGCTCTGAGTTGAAAAGAAGAAGCTGAAACTTCTCATTTTTTGTTGGTTCAGTTTCAAGCGGAATGATTATGGTAAAAAGGTCGTTTTTCTCATCCTTAAAAGCGGTAATATCTCTTTCGGTATTAAGCGCAAATTTATTGGCTTTGGCCAGTAAGGTAGGTACGGCACTTATATTTGGAGAATCGAGAATTTCATAAGCGAAAATATTCATCTCATCCTTATCCTTTTCGGAGGTGTAAGCGAGTAGATATTGCTTTTTACCTATAGACATGGAAGTGATTAATCTGGGTGTTTCACCTTTTACCTCTGGAAGGTTAAAAATTCGTTCACCAAGAACTTTAAGACTATCAGTAGAGACTTTTTGTATTGCGTATCGGAATTTTTTTCTCCTGTTTTCTCTAAAAACGAAAAAATGGTCATCATTAAATCCGAAGAGATCGTTTACTTCGTATCCTTTTAATCCCTGGTTCGGATCACTCCAAATCATAGTTGGGCTATCCTGGCAAAAGCCATTAATCGAAATCAATAGTAGCAACCATAAGCTAGATTTTGCGTAAAATTGATATCTCATTGTGTTCAGTTATCGTCCAGATTTCCTCTAAAAATATCCGTTGTGCCAAAACGTAAGTCTTACAAATATATCTTGTTCTTTTTACTTTTTACGTCTATCGGCGCTTCAGCTCAAAATTTTCCCGGTGAAAGTGAAGACGCTTATACTGCCGACTCCCTTCTGGCGGTGAGAAATGCCGTGAAAATCGATCCACTTCAAGTTGTATTTGGCGATTTCAGTATCTATTACGAACGAATTCTTAAAAAAGGCTACAGTCTTGAAGCTGGTATCGGATTTACCCGCAGAAATTATGCTGTAGGTTGGTTTGACTATTCCCTGGATGATTTGGGTAAGAATGTGGATATAAAAACGGGCTATGCACTTTCTTTAACTGCAAGAAAGTACTTTCAGGATAGCGGAGAGTTATACGGTGCTTACATTGGTGTCGGGGCTTCCCTTAAGAACTATAAAACAGATTATTATGTAATAGATAGCACAGGCACACTTTCCGATGTTTATTTTCCGGATAGAAGACTGATTACTACAGTTTCTGCAATTTTCGGGTATCAGGCTTTGCCGGTATCGAGCAATATTTTTGCAGATTTCTATCTCGGGTTAGCAGTGCGATTCAAGGATATGGATATTGTAGAAAGTACAAATCTATATGATGAATTGGCTTATAAGATTGATCATACAACCGAAACTGCTTTGGGAATAGTGGTAGGAGTTAAAATCGGTTTCGGGTTTTAGTTCATACCGATTTATGGTTGGCCCAACCAAAAACAAAATAGGACAATCTGTTTAAACTCCTTCCTTAAGCACTGCTTTATTCTTATTTGCCAATTGCCCACAAGCCGCATCGATGTCTTTTCCGCGGCTGCGGCGAACATTAACGATTTGGTTATGCTCCTCTAGAAAAGACGCAAAGGCATCAACCTTTTCAGGGTCGGCCTGCTCAAACTCACCGTCATCAATTGGGTTATACTCAATGATATTCACTTTGCACGGTACATTTCTGCAAAATTCGAGTAGTTCGCGCGCATCATCAATCGTATCATTAAAATCTTTAAAAATGATGTACTCGTAAGTTACGCGTGTGGCGGTTTTTCTATAAAAATATTTCAAGGCTTCTGCCAACACTTCGAGCGTATTGCTCTCATTGATAGGCATTATTTTATTGCGCTTCTCATCGTTTGCAGCGTGCAGCGATAGCGCCAGATTAAAGCGCACATTATCGTCAGCCAGTTTGGTTATCATCTTTGCAATTCCTGCAGTAGAAACGGTGATTCGCTTAGGTGACATTCCAAGGCCTTTATCATCAGAGATTCGCTCGGTAGAAGTGAGCATATTCTTGTAGTTGAGAAGGGGTTCACCCATACCCATATAAACGATGTTCTGAAGCGGCTTGTTCTGCAGAATCTCGGCATCTTTGTAAATCTCGGCTACCTGATCATAAATCTCATAGGCTTCGAGATTTTTCATCAGCTTAAGCTTACCTGTAGCGCAAAACTTGCAGGCCAGGCTGCAACCCACTTGCGATGAAATGCAAGCAGTGGTTCTGTTTCCTGTGGGAATAAGAACACCTTCTACTACGTGACCCTCGCGGAGCTTGAAGGCATATTTTATCGTGCCATCGCTGCTTATTTGCTTGTCGGCAATGGTGATAAAGTAGATTTCAAATTTCTCCTTTAGCTTTTCGCGAAAATCTTGTGAAAGATTGGTCATTTCATCAAAGCTACGTGCGCGCTTAGACCAAAGCCATTCGTAAATCTGTTTTCCACGAAATTTCTTTTCGCCCATTTGCTCCACCGCTTCAATGAGTTCTGCCTCACTGAGTTTTCGTATGTCAACTTTCTTCTCCATGCTTTTGCAAAGGTAATGAAAGCGATGGTGGGAATGGAATTTAGACGATTTTTATACCCAACATGCAAACGTCGTCTATTTGCTCATTGTCGCCACGCCAATGCTCAAAGGCATCGAGCAGGGCTGTTTTTTGCTCTTCCATTTCCAGGTGGGCGAAGTCTGCTATCTTTTCAAGCAGGGTTCTTGATTTGAGTTTTTTATTTCGGTCTCCACCGAATTGATCGGGATAGCCATCTGTAAACGTATAAACAATGTCGCCTGGTCTTAACGTGATTTGATGGTTACTGAACCCATTATCTTTGCCTATTTCTTCGAATCCAATAGACTTTCTATCCCCCTTTAATTCAATAAATTCTCCTTTTCGCAGGATGTAGAGGTTGTTTTTTGCTCCCGCAAATGAAAGTTCACGGCTTAAATAGTCGTACGTACAAAAAGCGATGTCCATTCCATCGCTCACATTTAACTCTCCACTTCTATCGTGCTGAAGCGCGGAAATAATTTCATTATTCAAAAAATTAAGTGCTCCGGCCGGCGAGTCTACACCTTTTGCCGTAAGGCATTGCTCAAGGCTATTGTGCCCTAGCATGCTCATCAGAGCCCCGGGCACGCCATGACCTGTACAATCTACAGCGGCAAAGTGGCGTAAATTGGTTTTGCCTTTCCAGGGATGGTCTTCGTGCGTTTTTCCAAACCAGTAAAAGTCACCACTTACAATATCGCGTGGTTTAAAAAGCACAAAATTTTCATTAAATAGGTTTACAATCTCTGATTTGGTCGGTAAAATAGATTTCTGAATCCGCTCGGCATATCTAATGCTGTCTACAATTTCTTCTTTCTGCTTTTCTACTATGCGCTTCTGAGTGGCAATTTCGTGGGTTCTTTCGGTTACTTTTTTCTCAAGTACCTCATTGGCCTTAGCCTTCATATCAGTTATTGTAACCAGGCGTGTATAAGCCTCTTCCCTAAATACTTTGAACTTATCTACAATTGCAAATGAGAGCAAAATAACCTCAATTGCCGAACCAATCTGGAGACCATAAGATCGATAAAATTCACTTTCGTAAATTCCGAAATTATTGAGTACGAATAGAAAAACGCTGGCAACCAATACAATAAATGCGAAAAGGAAATATCTGGCCGGCTTGAAGTTTTTTCGCATGACCATTACTACCGTCGGAATGATCAAGGCATTTAGTAATAGGGCTATGGTATTGATAGCTAGTACAGAAAATTTGAAAAAGAACGGAGTATAAATTAAGGCGAGGAGCGTATTTATCGCTACGAGATGTCCCAGAATTGAAAACACTTTGTTTAGTTTTGGGAATAGGGTTTTGAGATTAAGGAAGAGTTGTGTAAAGCGGATAAGTGCAAATATGCTTGCTGATGCAAATAATGGATTTGCAATATTAGCCAGGTAGGTTGATTCTGGCCAGAAATAGCGATGGGCAAACCCTCCGAGGGATAATTGGAGCATCAGAAGACCGAAAACATAGAATACGTAGTAAAGCGTTGATTTCTCTTTTATTATAAGGTATATAAATAGGTTAAAAAGCAATACAAAAAGAATGATTCCGAAGTAGATACCCCTTAGAAGGCGATCTTTTTCATCGCGTTCCGATATTTCTGTGTTTGTCCATAATCCAAGCGGTACCTGCAACTGCTCGCCGCTTGCAGAAACTTCCAGCAGGAACTCGCGCGAGCTATTAGCTGCCAGTGATATCGGAAATTGATAATTGAGATGGGCTATCGGGCGATCTGCAAAATCTTTGTTGTCGCCAGATTTGAAAAGAACCTCGGCCGAGGTTCCATGAATTTCATAGAGGTTACAAACGTTGAGAATGGGATTTTTTACCTCCAGGATTTTCTCAGTTGGGTATGTTTTCAAAATTGAATACACGTATCTTTAAGTATTGCGGTACATCGCTAAAACCAAATGTGGGGAGTGATCCGACAGGCGAAAAGTCTAAGTCCGGTAATTTGGCAATGTTTTGAATTGACTGAATTGTATTATTTCCGGAAACGGCTCCCACCACAAGCAGAGGACGCTTGAGATCGTGAATAAATCCAGCTCCTTTTACCTCTTCTTTGCCACTGAAGAGAAACGCCGTCGAGACAGCCAGAATGAGTATTGCCGGAAGGAGAAATCTTTTAAGGGACATGCAGATCACGTAGGTCTTGAATGGCTTACGAATTTTGCTGCGGAAGGTTTTGGATTGCTAACCAAATTTTGATTAAGCCAATATTTATTGATGAACCTGTATGGACTGAAAAATGAATTCAGTAAAATGCTAAGATTTTAGTCATTCGAACCATAGGCCAAAAGCGCCTCGGCAATAGCCAAATCTTCACTAGTGGTAATCTTCAAATTCGTCCGGTTGCCATTTACAAGATCTACCGGAAAATTGGAAGCAGCAGCCACCGAAGCATCATCGGTAAAGGCCATATCGTATTCCAGATTATAGGCCTCTTTGATAATTTCTGTTTTAAAGCACTGAGGAGTTTGCACGGATACAAGCTGGTGGCGTGGAATGGTAGAACTGGTTTTACCTTCCATTTTTCGGATAGTGTCGATAACCGGCAGCACGGGAATAGCTCCGCCGAAGTTGGCGGCAGCATCCATACATCCTTTTATGGTAGCTTGCGATACCAGGGGGCGAACGGCATCGTGAATCGCTATGATCTCCACGTCGGGCGACACGGCGCTAAGGCCATTGCGCACGGAGTGAAAACGCTCTGCACCACCATCTACAATTGTATGTGGTAAATTGAAATTGTACTCTTTTACAATCTCCTCCCATTGGGATTTAAGAGCGGGAAAAAGAACGAGAATAAATTGCATTTCGGGATCGAAACGCTCAAAAGCTTCAAATGTGTGAATGAGAACCGGCTTCCCCGAAAGGGGCAAAAACTGCTTGGCAATTTTTGAATTCATGCGGGTACCTGTGCCACCCGCTACAATAATTACAGCCCTTTTTGGCATTTAGATAATGAGCATTGCATCTCCATAAGCTAAAAAGCGGTACTTTTCTTTAATAGCTTCTTTGTATGCTTTCATCACATTATCGTAACCACCAAATGCCGCAACTTGCATAAGCAAAGTGCTCTCCGGCATGTGCAGGTTCGACACCATGGCATCGGCAATTTCAAAGTCGTAAGGAGGAAAAATAAATTTATTTGTCCAACCTTCGTAAGGCTTTAGCTCACCATCTGTAGAAACTGACGTTTCAACGGCGCGCATAGCAGTTGTACCTATTATACAAACTTTTCCTTTGGCTGCTTTCGTGCGATTTACTGTATTGGCAGCGGCTTCTACAATTTCCATCTGCTCGCTATCCATCTTGTGCTTAGTAAGATCTTCGACCTCTACTGGTCTGAAAGTTCCCAAACCGATATGCAATGTTACTTCAGCGAAGCTTACTCCTTTAAGCTCGAGGCGTTTCATTAGCTGACGGCTAAAATGCAATCCAGCAGTAGGCACGGCTACAGCACCTTCGTTTTTAGCAAAGATAGTTTGAAAGCGATCATCGTCAAGTGCTTCTACGGGGCGATCGATGTATTTCGGGATTGGTGTTTCACCCAATCTGGTAATGGTATTCTTAAAATCTTCGTAAGGACCATCAAAAAGGAATCTCAACGTTCGTCCACGAGAAGTGGTGTTGTCGATTACTTCTGCAACCAAATCATCGTTTTCACCAAAATATAATTTGTTTCCAATTCTGATTTTTCTTGCCGGATCTACCAGAACATCCCAAAGGAGACTTTCACGGTTCAATTCACGAAGCAAAAACACTTCAATTTTAGCACCAGTCTTTTCCTTATTTCCATAAAGGCGAGCGGGAAAAACTTTAGTGTTATTCATTACAAACGTATCTTTATCATCAAAGTAGTCAATGATGTCTTTAAACGTTTTATGCTCTATTTTACCGGTTTTGCGGTGTAGAACCATCATGCGGCTCTCATCGCGGTTATTAGCCGGATATTTAGCAATTAATTCTGATGGTAAATTGAATTTGAACTTTGAAAGCTTCATTCAAGGCGTGTTTTTAGTGTCCAAAAAGCGGGTGCAAATGTAATCAATCTAATTGAGAATAGATAGACAAGTATTATCTTATACTTGAGATCCTTCCAGCATTTGCTGAAATAGCGCCGGTTCTATGGCGTTTTCAACGTTAAAATTTTCTATAGCCTCTCTTCGCAAAGCGGATAAATGAGCTCCGGTCTCTAGTTTTTCACCCAAATCTCGAGCTATTGAGCGAATGTAAGTACCTTTTGAGCATTCGATGGTGAAGTGAACAAGGGGTAAATGTTCACAGTTCACTTCAAATTTTATTATTTCGACCGGATTAGCTTTGAGTTCTAATTCCTTTCCCTTTCTGGCAGATTCATAGGCGCGTTTACCATCTACCTTTTTTGCAGAGAATATAGGCGGAATCTGTTCCTGTTTTCCGGTCATTTCTTTTGCTGCCTTTTCTACGTCAGCAGCAGTTATATGGTCGGTTGGTTTTTCATTCTCGCGTTCCGTTTCCAAATCAAATGAAGGGGTGGTGGAACCAAGAGTAAAAGTGCCGGAATATGTTTTTCCCTGAAGGGTAAGCTCAGCAATTCTTTTCGTAAATCTTCCGGTGCATATTATTAGCAGGCCTGTGGCCAGTGGGTCCAGAGTTCCGGCATGACCAACTTTTATCTTTTTCAGATTAAACTTTTTCCTGATGGAATATCTGATTTTTTTCACCGCATCAAACGATGTCCAGGTAAGTGGTTTATCAATCAATAAGAGCTGACCTTCCTGAAAATCTTCGACGGTAAGTTGGGAGTAGTCTTTCTTCAAGTGTTTATATAATTCCGTAAATCACTGCAATAAGTCCCACTGCAAGGCAATAATATGCGAAGTAGTCGAGCTTAGATCGTTTTACGATTTTTATCATCCAGCTGCAGGCAAATAGCCCGGCCACAAAGGCTGCAATAAAGCCAAATAATAAGCTGTAATTATCAATAGTTCTCGTTGGCGCTTCTAAAAAATCTTTGTATTCCAGTATCATAGCACCAAAAATAACAGGTAGCACCATCAGAAATGAAAACCTTGCTGCACGCTCGCGGCTCAATCCCGATAAGAGCGCAACAGAAATTGTAGACCCCGACCGTGAAACGCCAGGTAAAACCGCTACCGCCTGTGCGATTCCTATCAAGATAGCCCGCTTATAAGTGAGCTTTCCTTCTTTTGCAGGAATGCGAGTGGTGCTGTAAAGTAGCAGTGCAGTAAAAATAAGAGAGCAGCCTACCAGAAGAATATTTCCCGAAAAGAGCGCTTCAATTTCATCTTTTAAGAAAACACCCACAATAAAGACGGGAATCATACTTACCAAAATGAAAGTGACGAATTTGGTTTCGGCATTCCACTGGAACTTGAAAAGTCCGGCAAAAAGTTCAGCAATGTCAGTTCTAAAAACAACCACAGTGCTGAGAGCAGTTGCGGCGTGCAAAACAATGGTGAAGAGCATGCTATCTTCTCCCACAGATTCATGTCCAAAAAGTACCTTCGCCAATTCGAGGTGTCCACTGCTACTTACCGGTAAGAACTCAGTAAGTCCCTGGATAATGCCAAGGATAATAGCTTCTAAAATGCTCATTTAATTATGCGGCAGCTGATTTTTTCTTGTGAAGGATAGCATAGAAAATAATACCGTAGCCGATAAGTGAAACGATGGGCGCAACAGTAATTCTACGTGGACTAAATATTTCTTCATTAAATACCGTAGGGTCTTCGCTACCACCGCCGAGCATAAGAAGAAAGCCTAAAACGACAACACCAATGCCTATAAGCATGAATTTATAATTTCCTTTGCTGAGTGCAAACGTTTCGTCCTGTGGCTTTTCGGCGCTTTTTTCGTCTAATGTTGACATAGTATAAGTATTAGTAAATTTTTCGGGCATCCATCCGAAGATATCTGCGTACTGCAAATAACGTGGATAGTCCTGATATAATAATACCAAGAAGTGCTACAAGACCAAAGAGTTTAACAAACATTAAAAGGTCATTGAATTCAAAAAACTCTGGAATTTCCATCCGCACAGCGTAAAGAACACCCAAAATTAGGAGAATAGCTAAAAAACTGGCGTAAAGTCCTTGCAGAATACCAGAGAGAATAAAGGGTCGCTGGATGAATCCTCTGGTCGCGCCAACCAGTTGCATGCTTCTTATAATGAATCGTTTGGAATAAATAGTAAGTCTAATAGTGTTATTGATAAGGGCAATAGCAATAAGCAACAACAAAGCGCTAAACCCTAAAAGCACCAGCCCGATTTTATTGACATTCTGATTTATCTGTCTGATTAGGTTAGGGCTGTAAACCACTTCGGCCACGGCTTCGCGATTTTCAATTCCCTCTACAATTGCCTGAATACTATCCGGGTGGGCAAAATCAGCATTCAATCTCAAGTCTATTGCTGCCTGCAGGGGATTGTATCCTAAAAAGGAGATAAAGTCTTCGCCCAAATCCTCAGAAAGTTCCTTTGCAGCCTCTTCTTTGCTTACATAGATTGTGCTATTGGTGAAGATTTCTGCATCTATTTCTTTTTTCAGTCTGAGAATATCAGCTTCTTTCACATCCTCGTCAAGAAAAACCTGTACTTGAATGTTCTCCTTTACATAGTTAGACAGCTTGTGGGCATTGAGGACCAAAACGCTTAGTATTCCAAGCATAAATAATACCAATGCAATACCTATAACAGTAGAAATGGCGCTGGATCGCGCGCGTTTTTTTGCGTATTTATCGGGACTAGTTGCCATAATTGGCTGCTAAAGTAGAAATAATTCAGCGCAGGTGGAATAAGTTTTCAATAGCTTTGGATGTATTGATTACTATCTATGACCATTGAAAAAGGTAACTTTGCGCCTTCAAAACCATCAGAATGAATTACAACTTCAGAGAAATTGAAGCCAAGTGGCAGAAAAAATGGGCCGAAGAAGGCACGTATAAAGTAGCCGTAAACAAAGACAAAGAGAAGTTTTATGTTTTAGATATGTTTCCCTACCCGTCAGGAGCCGGACTTCATGTTGGCCACCCGCTGGGGTATATTGCCTCTGACGTTATTGCACGTTATAAAACGCATTTAGGATTCAACGTATTGCATCCTATGGGTTACGATTCTTTTGGTTTGCCGGCAGAGCAGTACGCCATTCAAACCGGTCAGCATCCTGCAATTACCACTGAGCAAAATATTGCTCGGTACCGCGAACAGCTAGAACGTCTTGGGTTTAATTACGACTGGTCGCGGGAAGTTAGAACGAGCAGTCCAGAGTATTACAAATGGACTCAATGGATTTTTATGCAGCTCTTTGATAGTTGGTACAATCTTGAGACTAATAAGGCCGAGCCTATTGAAACTTTGGTTAGCGCATTTACCAGAAATGGCACCTACGCAGTTGAAGCTGCTATAGAGAAAGAATGGTATAAATCACTTGATTTATCAAAATTCGCCTTTGGTGAGCACTTTGCTGGTGAATTTACTGCTACCGACTGGGATGTGATGACCGAAGAACAACGAGATTTAATCCTGCAGCATTACCGTTTGGCCTTTTTATCAGATACCTGGGTAAATTGGTGTGAGGAGCTGGGGACTGTTCTGGCGAATGATGAAATAAAAGATGGAGTCAGTGAGCGAGGTGGCCACCCTGTAGAACAAAGGCTGATGAAGCAGTGGAGTTTGCGCATCACCGCTTACGCGGATCGCTTGATTGAAGATCTTGATAAGCTCGACTGGTCAGAGTCAATAAAGGAAATTCAGAGAAACTGGATAGGCAAATCACGTGGAGCATCAGTTAATTTTCAGCTTGATGGGCACAACGAGAAAATTGAAGTATTCACAACTCGGCCTGATACTATTTTCGGAGTCTCATTTATGGTTTTGGCCCCTGAGCATCAGCTTGTGCCTAAGATAACTACGGCAGAGCAGTCTGAAAAAGTTAATGCGTATGTAAAGCAGTCTATGGCCAGAAGCGAACGCGATCGTCAAAGCGATGTAAAGACGGTGACAGGTGTTTTTACAGGTTCTTATGTGAGTCATCCCTTTTCAGGAGATTTGATTCCCGTTTGGATTGCAGATTACGTCCTTGCAGGTTATGGTACCGGAGCAGTTATGGCAGTGCCATGTGGTGATCAGCGAGATATGGATTTTGCTAAAACTTTTGACCTGCCAATTCCCAATATATTTGAAGGCGTAGAACTCAATAAAGAAGCATATTCGGAAAAAACGGGTAAGCTTAGCAATTCTGGATTCCTGAGCGGAATGAGCGTTGAAAAAGCGACCGAAGAGGTAATAAAGGAGTTGGAAACTAAACGCATCGGTTATGGTAAAACAAACTACCGCCTGCGGGATGCTATTTTTTCACGTCAGCGTTATTGGGGTGAACCTTTCCCGGTGTATTATGAGAAAGGACACGCAAAGCTTCTTGACTTTGAAGACCTGCCACTAACGCTTCCAAAAGTTGATAAATACCTTCCAACAGAGACTGGAGAGCCACCATTGGCCAGAGCCAAAAAAGAAGATTGGCCTATTTTTAAAGGCGATGCGATGGAATTCAATACAATGCCGGGCTGGGCAGGCTCATCCTGGTACTTTTTGCGTTATATGGATCCTAAGAATGAATCGGCTCTGGTAGCTACGGAAAAGGTAGATTACTGGGGTGCTGTAGATTTGTATATGGGTGGCGCTGAACACGCCACGGGCCACTTGCTCTACTCTAGATTCTGGACCAAGTTTCTCTGCGACAGGGATATAATACCGTTCAATGAGCCATTTCAAAAAATGGTAAACCAGGGAATGATTCTCGGAAGGTCAAGTATCGTTTACAGACTTGAATTAAATTCTTATTTCATCCCAGGTTTAAATGATACCGAGGATTTACCCTCACCAAAGAAATTTCCGGAGATATTTGTCACTGAAGAAATATATCTCGACTGGGAAAAGGACCAAAAGGTAAATCAGTTTAAAAATGATGTGGAGAACAGGCTTAGAACCCTTCTTCATGAGCAGCTCGATGAAGAGCACCAGATGGATCTGTCAAATGTTCTTTGGGAATACGGTTTTACAGCACTTCATGTGGATGTGAATTTGGTGCATAATGATGAATTGGATATTCCAGAATTTAGAAAATGGAGGAAGGATTATCAAGATGCTGTTTTCATTTTAAATACCAGCGAAAAATACAAGTGTGGTTATGAAATTGAAAAAATGTCTAAGCGCTGGTATAACGTGGTTACTCCAGACTTGCTCTGTGATGAATATGGCGCAGATACACTGCGTATGTACGAGATGTTTTTGGGCCCTGTAGAGCAGTCAAAACCTTGGGATACACAAGGAATTAGCGGAGTCCATAATTTTCTACGCAAGTTCTGGCGATTGTTTTTTAATGAAAATGGAGATTTTGAAGTGAGCAGTGAGCCTGCATCAAAGGCCTCTTTAAAAACGCTTCACAAAACAATCAGAAAGGTAACCGAGGATCTCGATAGGTTATCCTGGAATACGGTAGTTAGTGCATGCATGATAGCTGTAAATGAACTTACTTCAGAAAAATGTAACAACAAAGAAATTTTGGAAAAGTTGGTGGTGCTGGTATCTCCATATGCGCCACATTTTGCTGAGGAACTCTGGGAAAAACTGGGAAATACCGGTTCGGTTACGGTAGCGGCCTGGCCTCAATTTGAAGAGAAGTATTTAAAGGATTCAGAATTTGAATACCCAGTATCATTTAATGGGAAAATGAGGTTTAAGCTTGCTTTATCGACAGAGTTATCGAAAGAGGAAATTGAAAAATTGGTTTTGGGAAGCGATGAGGCCGCAAAGTATCTGGAAGGTAAGGTGCCTAAGAAGGTTATTGTGGTACCAAAGCGCATCGTGAATATTGTGATTTAGGAGTGTTCAATGCAATTATTTCTGCATGAAACCGTCTATACTTAATAGAGATTTACTCCTTTCTTAACTGACACATAATTTTTTGGAATAGATTTTGGGTATCCTATTGAGATGAAAAAGATAAAAGTCATATTGCTCGTAGCTTTTTTGCCATTTATTGCAATGGGACAAAAGACGCCGCCAAAGGCCAGTCTGGATACGTTGCCAAATATTGCATTGGCAAATATTAAAAATACTGCTTTTGGCACTGGAGAATATTTAAAATTTGTGCTTCACTATGGTATTATAGATGCCGGTGAAGCTGAATTACGCGTCAATAAAGCTAATAAAGAATATATGGGACGCCAGGCTTACCATATTGTAGGTACTGGCAAAACTCTGGGAGCTTTCAATTGGTTTTTCAAAGTTAGAGACCGATATGAAACGTATCTCGATAAAGAAGGAATCTTCCCATGGCAGTTCATTCGGGATATTCGCGAAGGTGGATATGAAAAGCAACAGGAATATGCGTTTTATCAGCATAAGTCTGCTGTTAAGACCAACAAGGGTATAACCTATAAGATACCTCCATTTTCACAAGATATGCTTTCTTCATTCTATTACGCTCGAACACTCGATTTTAATGGAGCAAAGTACGGCCAGATATATACAATACCTACTTTTGTGGATGATGAGGAATATCCGTTGCAAATAAAATTTATTGGTAGGGAAGAGGTTGAGATAAGATCGGGAACATACCGTTGTTTAAAATTTGTTCCCGTGGTACAGGAGGGCAGGATTTTTAAAGAAGAAGAAGACATGACCGTCTGGATAACAGATGATAAGAACAAGATTCCGGTTCTTGCTAAAGCGAAAGTCTTAGTTGGGTCGATCAAAATGGAGCTTGTAGAATACAATAATCTCGCGAACCCGATAGCGAAAATCGCCGATTAACATTTTCAATCTTTATCTTCGCCATTCATGAACGTAAAGAATAGAAACTACATTCTCATTTGCTTTTCACTGATGCTTTTCATTTCGGGTTGCACTTCTGACAGCGACCAAGATGATGACTATGCAGAATTCTCAAACCAAACGATAGAGGTGCAAGAGGTGCCCGAACGTTACGGTATTCCTGAGGAGTCGTTTAAAATTTATGATGGTATTATCGAGAAAAACCAGTTTCTGTCAGATATTCTTTTGGGCTATGGTGTGCCTTACAGCAGTATTGCTTCGCTGGTAGATGTTGCTAAAGACGTGCACGATGTTCGCAAACTTAAGGTTGGTGAGCCATATGCCATGTTCTGTGCAAAAGATAGCTCGGAAACTGCCTGTTACTTTGTGGTTGAGACAAGTCCTGATACATATGTGGTTTATCAGCTCAACGACTCAATCGCGGCCTACATTGGAAAAAAACCTGTAGAAACTAGAATTAGAGAAGTTGGAGGAGTAATCAATAGTTCCTTGTCGCAAACCATTTCTGAAAACGATTTAAGTCCGGCTTTGGCCAATAAGTTGAGCGATATCTATGCATGGACGGTGGATTTTTATCGAATTCAACGAGGCGATTATTTTAAAGCCATATTCGAAGAAATTTATGTGGATGGAGAGCGAATAGGTATTGGAAACGTTTTGGCAGCCGAGTTTGTGCACCGCGGTGAGGCCTTTTATAGCTACAGGTTTGTGCAGGATAGCGTGGCAAATTACTTTGATGAATCTGGCGAAAGTTTGCGTAAGGCATTTTTAAAGGCACCTTTAAAGTTTTCAAGAATTTCTTCAAAATATACCATGAAGCGATACCATCCTGTGCAAAAACGGTGGAAAGCGCATCTCGGAACTGACTATGCTGCCCCTAATGGTACACCGATTATGGCCACAGGTGATGGTACAGTTATAGCTTCTGCCTACGGAAAGTATAATGGTAATTATGTGAAAATAAGACATAACAGTACCTACACTACGCAGTATCTTCACATGAGTAAAAGGGGGGTTAGCAATGGTAAGTTTGTTCGCCAGGGCGATATTATAGGCTATGTAGGAAGCACTGGGTTGGCTACAGGACCTCACGTTTGCTACAGGTTCTGGAAAAATGGAAAACAAGTTGATCCATATCGTCAAGATTTGCCTCCCAGTGAGCCGGTTGCCCCAAAGTATCTGGATCGTTTTAATTCAACAAAAGACTCGCTTGCTCCCAAGCTGGAGAGTATTCAAATTTTAGAAGATTTGAATAGTACTGCATCGGATGAAGATCCGGTTTGAAATAGCGAAGTGAAGATTATAGCCTAATCAGAAGGCACTTATATCCAAGCGCATTCAAGTTCAACAGGTGATGGTACCTGAAATAATGAATCTTCAGCAGGATTCTAATGTTGTGATTATTGTAATCCTGAGATTACCTATTTTTCTGGTATAGGTTTTTCGATTTCCTACTTATTCTGACTTTATCTTTTATTTTTGTTTTCAATATAAATGACGATGTTTAGTATAATAGATTGTACTGTTTTAAAAGAGGATGTAGATTTCGATGTTTCTCCATCAATTAATGAATTGCTAGGCAGCCTAGAGCTTGAGTGCAAAATACCACAAGATAGAAAGGTGTGTTTTGAGCTACTCTCAAACTCTGGTAAGAACCTTGTTGATAATCGTCTTTATGGTTCAGGCGACAAGCTTGAAATTCCTTTAAAACAACACCATGCTGATTCCTTTACTCTCGAAGTTTCAGATGAGAATGGGAATGCCATTACCAGATATCATATAATGCGTTGTTTTTGCTAGTCCTTTTAATATTTAAAGTACAGAATACAGTTTGTAGTACTTTTAAAGACTAACGATTGCTCTTTTTATTAAGAGTTTCTTTACATTCAGCGATTCTAAGATTAATCATTACTCAATGAAGATATTAAAATCGGGCTTTTTAGCCCTGTTCATGCTTTCAGCGATAGTTACTACTGCTCAAAAAGCCAAAAAATATGTGGATGAAACAGTAACAAAGAATGGAGTCGAAGCCGCTATTCAATTTGTAGCTTCAGATGAGCTAAGAGGACGTGATACTCCATCAGAAGGCCAGGAAGTTGCTGCTAAGTACCTCTCCACTTCGATGCATGCCGCCGGCGTAAAGATGGCTCCCGGTATGGATACTTACTTTCAAAATGTGCCATTTATCCTTTCATCACCACCTGATGACGGTAGTTTAACCGTTGGTGACTCTACCTATTCATTCAAGGACGATTTAATTTACATTGGCGGAAACGCTACCGATACTGAAACTGATATGGTTTATGTAGGTTATGGAACTGATGAAGAATATGAAGGCCTTGATGTAGAAGGTAAAATCGTGGTTTCGCGTTTTGGTATAAAAGGCGAAACTGGTGCCAGAGCTGGTTTTACAGCAGGTGCTGATAAAGTGGCTCTCGCGCAGAAAAAAGGAGCAGTCGCACTTGTAGAGATGTATAATTCTCCGCAACCGACATGGAAAATATTGCGTTATTATCTTTCTTCAACTAAGGTTGCTATTGATAAAAATGAGGATGAAGAAGAAAAGATTGCCCACATTTGGATAGATGATGTTGAGAACCTAAAGCGACCCATTTTCGAGAATTACACAGGTAAAGCGAAATTAAGTGTTTCTGGAAATGAGGTGAGAAAGTTCACCTCTGCCAATGTGGTAGGTTATGTTGAGGGGACTGATTCGAAGCTTAAAGATGAATTTGTGATTTATTCTGCTCATTATGACCATGTTGGTGTAGGAGACACGAATATGGAGGGCGATAGTATTTTTAATGGTACGAGAGACAATGCAATAGGTACGGTTACTGTGCTGAAAGCTGCTGAAAATATCGCAAAATACCCGCTCAAGCGAAGCGCACTTTTTATATTCTTTACCGCAGAGGAGAAAGGTTTACTTGGCAGCGAGTGGTATGCCGATCACCCGGTAGTTCCATTAAAAGATGTGGTTTATTGTTTTAATAGTGATAATGGTGGGTACAATGATACCAGTGCTGCTACTATTATTGGTATTGAGCGCACTACAGCAGAAGATGAGCTTCGAAAGGCATGCACAGCTTATGGATTAAAGGCCACCGTGGATCCCGTTCCCGAGCAGAACTTATATGACAGATCAGACCAGGTGAGTTTTGCTAAAAAAGGAGTTCCCGCGTTGATGTACGGCATGGGTATTACAGATTTTGGTGAGGAGATTACACGCTACTATCATCAACAATCCGACAATCCTGATACTGTTGATTTCGATTACTTGTTTAAGTTTACCAAAGCATATGTTTTGGCTTGCAGGCTTGTAGGTGATATGTCTGAGCGTCCTTACTGGAACGAAGGTGATAAATATTACGATGCTGGACAAAACCTTTATGGTAAATAGATTGCAAGGCGTTTAACTTTACTTTTTAAAGTAGAGTTTATTTACCTAATACTAAGAGGTCAAAAAACTTCATTATTTTGACATTTCTAAGATTTCCTCATATCTCAAAACACGAGAACGATCAGCTTTAATCTTAGCTTCCCTAATCATGGCTTTAGCAATATTGGAAACATGGATAGGACGATACTTTTGCACAGGTCCAACCATAAGTGGAGCTAGTAAGTTTGCTAAAAGCGGTTCCTATTTTCTCGCCTATGCGGGTTTCTTCTCTTGGACCTAACAATAGCGAAGGTTGAAATATGATCAATTCACTAAATCCCAATCCTCCGACAGCTTCTTCCATTTCGCCTTTTACCTGATTGTAGAATAATTTAGATCCGGAATCGGCACCCATTGCTGAAATAACAGAAAATTGACGAACCTTATTTTCATTTGCAGCCAGGGCTAAATGGACTACGTAATCATAATCTACTTTACGAAAAGCTTCTTTTGATCCAGCGGTTTTCATTGTAGTACCCAGACAGCAAAATACAATATCCGCATCTTTAGTAACCTGCTTTAATTGAGCCTGTGAATTGTAATCAACTAGCATCCAGTTAATTTTTCTGGTGCCTTGCTTCTCTTTTCTTGTAAGCGCTCTTACAGAATGAAAAGACGGGTCGTTTTCTAATTCATTTAATAAAAACCCACCTATTAGACCGGTTGCGCCTGCTACTACTACTTTCAAATCAATTATCGTTTAAGGGTTCAATCCAGTCGCCGTGTACTTTTATCAAATCTATAAGTTCATCAACGGCTTGAGCCGAGGGAACGTTGCGCTTTACAACTTCCTTCTCTTTATATAAGGTGATTTTTCCGGCACCAGTTCCCACGTAACCGTAGTCGGCATCAGCCATTTCGCCCGGGCCGTTTACAATACAGCCCATAATTCCTATTTTTAAACCTTTGAGGTGGTCTGTTCTAGAACGAATTTTGGCCGTAGTTTCCTGAAGGTCAAATAGAGTTCGCCCGCATGAAGGACAAGAAATATACTCGGTTTTGCTGATGCGTGTGCGGGTAGCTTGCAAAATACCAAAGCACAACGAGTTCTGAGCTTTTAATTCCATATCACCAGACTTCAACCAAACTCCGTCACTCAATCCATCAATTAGCAGGGCTCCAAAATCAGTAGACGCGTAAAGCTGAAGCTCGTCCCTGTTCAGGTTTTCATACTTTCGGTAAATCACCACCGGAATGGTACAATCGCTGTTCATCAGTTCCATGAATACGCGTCGCAGGGCTGCTACAGCATGCGTGTTTTTAGTAGAAAGGACCAAAACAGAATGCTTGGTTTCTTTCAATTTATCTATAAAACCTTCCTGATAAACTTCAGAGTCTTCGGCATCAATAAAATTGAGTTTATCGCTTAGTTCGCCTCCCTGTTTAAATTCGGAAGCAGTTATAAGCGGATAATAGCGTGGTTTTTCCGGATTTTTCTTCCAATACTCAGCATTGGCAATTATGCCAAGCGTCCCCGGAATCTGAAAATCCACCTCGTTTTCGCCAACGAAAATAAAATCGGCAGCCTGATCAGTGATATTCCACTTATCGAGTGGCACACTATAATTGTATCCAAAAGCAAATAGCGATGCCGGTTTGATATCCGATCGACCAGAAAGATCACCAATAATTCGAGGCACTTCTCCCTTGCCGATATTTACAATGATTTCAGTTTCTCTCCTGTTAAATTCAAATGGATGAATGGGGTTGACAGTAATTTCAGGTATCGGTGCATGCGTGCCACGTTGTTCGTAGCGCTTTACAAGCATTTGCGCCACCGGTATTTCTGCTTCGGGTTCTTCTGTAAGCGAAACGCGAACAGTGTCTCCAATCCCGTCTTCCAGTAAGGTGCCAATTCCAACAGCCGACTTAACGCGACCGTCTTCGCCTTCGCCGGCTTCTGTGACCCCCAGGTGAATAGGGTAATTCATATCTTCCCGCATCATGTAAACCATGAGTAGTCTGTACGCTTCCACCATTACTTTGCAGTTGCTGGCCTTCATGCTAAGCACAATATCGTGGTAGTCGTTGTCTCTGCAAATGCGCAAAAACTCCATAGCCGACTCTACCATTCCTTGCGGCGTATCTCCATATCGGCTCATAATGCGATCGCTCAAAGAACCGTGGTTGGTTCCAATTCGCATAGCCGTAGCATTTTCTTTACAAAGTTTTACGAGTGGTGTAAACCGATCGCGAATACGCTCCAGTTCAGAATTGTATGTTTCGTCGGTGTACTCAATGTTCTCAAACTTCTTCTTATCGGCGTAATTTCCGGGATTTACGCGAACCTTTTCAACGATTCCTGCAGCAATCTCAGCTGCATTTGGGGTGAAATGAATATCGGCAACAAGCGGAGTGTCATATCCTGCAGCTCGGATTGCCTCTTTTATTGGACGTAAATTCTCAGCCTCTTTTTTGCTCGGAGCGGTGATTCGAACCAGTTCGCAACCGGCTTCGATCATACGGATGGATTGGTCTACAGTTTTTTGAGTATCCATCGTATCGGTGGTTGTCATAGACTGCACCCTTATTGGGTTGTCGCCACCAATGCCAATATGGCCAATTTTCACTTCACGCGTTTCAAACCGCTGAAATGAGTTCAGGCTTGCTGTATATTTTTTTTCGTCAAGAACTGCCATCGACATAGAATACCGGTATTTAGAATTACGAAGGTAACGCTTTCGCCGAATGATTGTTGTTGCAATTACCGGCTTATGAAATCAGCTGTTTTTTTCGTTTTAACTTTCCTTTTCTGTGAAGAGCGTTGAGGAAAAGGGCTGTGAGTATTAAAATGGTTCCTACATAAAACCCCCATGTCATCTTTTCACTGCTTCCAAATATAAAAAAGGCAAGAACAATACCATATACCGGTTCGAGATTTATCGTAAGAGAAACGGTAAAAGGGCTTAGCTCTTCCATTACTTTAACGCTTACAACAAAAGCGAATGCGGTGGCAATTGTTCCCAGTATGATTATCCAAAACCAATCCATCGGCGGAAGCTGAAATAAGCTCATATCGAGCTTTCCCTTTATAGCTAGCCATACTGTAATTCCTGCTGCGCCTGCCATCATTTCTACAAGGCTGATTCGGTATGGATTGTCTTTTTGAATTAATTTCCCATTAATAGTCGTAAAAAGTGAAGCCAGCAAAGCGGCTGTAAGAGCCAAAATTATTCCCAGCTTATACTCTGTTTCGAAGCTGAATATGAGTAGGAGGCCGCTAACAACCAAGACACCAAAGAACAGCTCGAACTTGTCTACTCTTCTCTTGAAAAAAATGGGTTCGAGAATGGCCGTAAAAAGTGAAGATGCGCTAAGGCAAGCCAGCGTTACCGATACATTTGATTGCTTGATAGCTTCAAAAAAAGTAATCCAGTGGGCGGCAATAACAAAACCTACCAAGCTGTAAGTCAAAGCATTTACCGAAAGGTTTTTTTTGATTTTACCAGTAGCATAGACAAAGATAGCTATGGTAAGACTTGCAATAATCATACGCCACCACACTAAAATGTCAGATCGCGTTTCAATAAGCCTTCCCAATATTCCGGTAAAACCAAATATAAAGACGACAAGATGAAGAAGAAATAGATTACCGAATTTCGATTGCTTCATCCTTTGTTTTTCCTCCAACATCCGTAACACCACCTGAAACAATGAATTTCATTACTTCTGCTGTATTAGCCGATATAGGTGTTACATTCTCCGCAGGTACGATGTAAAGGTTTCCCGAAAAGTTGTAGCTATGTGGCAAGTAAACTGCAATTTTACGCGATTCAATGTTGAGGCTACTCAAATCATCGTTTGTAATAAAGCCTAATTTTTCAACTTCACTGCTGCGACTCAGTTTAACTAATACAGGGCGGGAAAAGCTCTTTTTCTGGCCAACAAAAGCCGAGAGTAAATCAGATATCGCCGTATAAATTGTTTTTACCAAAGGAACTTTATCAAGAAGTTTATTGGCTCTGCGGCGTATCGGCTGTGTAATAAACGAAGCTCCCAGGTACCCCAAAACTGTAATAGTTAAAAGCAAGGTTATTAAGCCGAGACCTGGAATTGCGATTGGTATAAGCCGATCCAGAAAAATAAAAAGTTTATATACTACGTAGATTATAACCGTAATAGGAACAACGAGTAAAAGGCCACTAAAGAAGTATTCGAGCAGGCGCTTTGTAATGAATTTTTGGTCTATCATAAGACCGCAAAATTAAGTCAATTCATTCAGTTCTGAGCGATGTTTTTTGGTCAAACTTTCTACTACCAAATCGTATGAGTGATCTATTAATTCAAGAAGCAATCCACGGGGCACACTTCCATCGCATCTCACACTGTTCCAGTGAGTTTTATTCATGTGCCAGGCTCCTTCGATATCGTGAGGATGTTCTTCACGGAGCTCGATTGCACGCTCCGGATCGCATTTGGCAGAGAAGCCGGTAAAATTGTCTAGGTTGCAGATGGTAAACATCTTTCCCATTACTTTAAACACCAAGGCTGTAGGTCCGAAGGGCATGGATTCGCTCACTCCTTTTTTCGCGATACAGTAGGCGCGATATTCCTCTATATTCATGATTTTTCGAGTTTGTACAAAACCGGCTTACTCGGCGATGCATCGTTCTCAAAAGGAGCGATTTGCAAGTTTAGCAGGTAAGAACCATCAATAACGGAGTCATCAACATAGATAAACTCTGATATAGTGCATTTTATATCGTCCGGATGGTTTCCATGCCAAAATGCCCGGTGGGCGAGGAGCTTTCCTCCATCCTCTTCACGATCAACAGAAGGGAGATCAGTCAGAAGGTGTTTCACACCCTTGTCGCGTATAAAGGCTAAGGCTTCAGGCTCAAAATAGGTGGGATTGGTATTGGAATAGTTTTTAGACAGTTTTTCGGTTGTGTTCGGAACCGTTCTTAT
The DNA here is from genome assembly GCA_963748925.1 of uncultured Cryomorphaceae bacterium. GTDB lineage: Bacteria > Bacteroidota > Bacteroidia > Flavobacteriales_D > Cryomorphaceae > Cryomorpha. The sequence goes on from CAVVKG010000009.1 coordinate 482,811, forward strand.
GATGAGCGCATCTGCAGTTTTTTCATCAAGCGCTTTTTCTATGTCGATTTTGGTAATTATCAGATCACCGTGCTTTTTATACTGCTCTTCAGTACCCGCAAACGGCTTCGGCTTAATGGTGATGAGCCTGGCCTCAAAGAAGAAGGTTTTTAATGTTTTATTAATCGAAACAATTTCGTTGTCAATATGACCAACCGTCTCCGTATGGGTTCCGTGACCGTGAGGGTTGAAAGCTATATTGCGAAAATTAACGGCACCACCTTTAGCAACACTGCCGGTAAAGCGATCGGTCATAACCGGTTCAATAGACATTTTATCAACATACCAGGCTCGTGGCCCATCCGGGTGAAGCGGTATTGAGATGTCTATAGGTTTGGAGAGATCAGTCTTGTAAGTTTGATTTCCTAATTCGATTTCAATTTTCATCATTTAGAATAAAAAATTCTGAAGCAATTCCATCTGCTAAAAACAATCCTTTTTTCGTAAGGCGGAGACTTTCTCCTTCTAATTTGGCTTTATCTTCACTAAGGAGTTTCTCGATGAGCACTTCGTTCCCATCTCTCAAATCTATAGAGAAAAGCCTTTTTCCAACAGGTATTTCCACTCCCCACTTCGTGCGTAAACCGGTCATTACCCATTCATTGAATTGATCATTTAGACTCAGTGCCTCCGTAGTTAAGGGAAGTTCGCCGGCTTCCAGTTTCTTAATATAACCTATATTATTTGCCAGATTCCAGGCGCGCTCTGCTCGCTTATAGCTGTGAGCCGAAGGCCCCAAACCGATGTACGGAATTCCCTGCCAGTAAGAGGTATTATGTTTAGAATAAAATCCTTCTCGTGCAAAGTTGCTCACCTCGTATTGCTCAAATCCTGCTTCGGCGAGCTTTCTGACCAATACTTCAAATTGCTGAGAGGCAGCTTCCTCATCTACAGGTTGTTCTTTGCCCTTTCTCACGCGGTAACCAAGAGCTGTATCGGGTTCTACGGTGAGGCAGTAAGCTGAAATATGTTTTACCTTGAGCGATATCGCTTTATTGATTTCCCCTTCCCAAACTTCCAAATTCAAGTTAGGTAATCCGTAAATAAGATCGATAGAAATATTTGAAATGCCTGCTTCCTGCGCACGTTTCACGCTTGCTATAGAATCGGTGCTGCGATGTGCTCGGTTCATCCATTCTAGATATTTGTCATCAAAAGATTGAACGCCAATACTCAACCGGTTTACTCCGTTTTCAATGAGCATTTCAAGTTTTTCACTGCTCAAATCATCCGGGTTGGCTTCAAAAGTGAATTCAATCTCGTCGGCAAAATCAAAATGAGTTCTCAATGAGCTGCAAACTGAATGGAGTTCATGAGATTCCAGAAGGCTGGGTGTTCCTCCACCAAAGTATAAAGTATGAACCTGCTCGCGATTCAAATAATCGCGGCGCATCTTTATTTCTTTATCGAGAGCAAGAAGCACTGCACTTTTGGTGCGAAGGGAAGTGGAAAAGTGAAAGTCGCAATAGGTACAAGCTTGCTTGCAAAATGGAATATGAACATATATCCCAGCCATTAAAGTTTGGATTTGAGTACTATTCTAAAAGTGGTTCCTTTGCCGGGCTCACTTCTTTTGATAAATATCTTACCGCTATGGTAGGTTTCGATAATTCGCTTGGCAAGTGATAATCCCAATCCCCAACCACGTTTTTTGGTGGTGTAGCCCGGATGAAAAATCGTTTTGTGACTGGCACTCGGAATTCCTTTTCCGGTGTCGGTTATGTCGATGTAGACGTCTTGAATTTCGTTGTAAATATCAACCGTAATTTTTCCTTTGCCATCCATAGCATCCACCGCATTCTTGAAAATATTTTCAATAACCCAGCTAAATAGTGGGGTATTAATCATCGCTCGGATGTTTGAATCCTGGTTTTGATTAATGGTTATTTCTACCCTGGATGAAATTCGTGGACGCAAATAGGAAGTAGCTTGCTCCATAACGACCTTTACGGATGTTTCTGTCAATTCTGGAGTTGATCCAATTTTCGAAAAACGATCTGTTATCATTTCCAGTCGCTCTATATCTTTGTTGAGTTCAATAATGGTCGACTTTTCGGTACCCCGAGCTTCCAGCAGCTGCACCCAGGCCATAAGGCTTGATAGCGGTGTGCCTAGTTGGTGGGCTGTTTCCTTAGCCATCCCAATCCATACCTGATTCTGTTCAGCGTTTCTGAAGGTGCTGAATATTAAATAGGATATTAGCAGAAACAGGCCGATGATTATCAACTGAATGTATGGGAAATATTGAAGTTGGGTGATTATTACAGAATCGGTGTAGAACACATAATTGGTTTGATCGTCGCCAAAATGAATCTCAATCGGCTCATTGCTGGCCGCCATTTCTTTGATTTGCTTCTGAAATAAAACAGAATCCTGAACGATCGTAGAGTCGATATTGCTATAATTAAGGGCTTTAGTCTTTGAACTGTCCGTTACCATTACAGGTACCGACCCTGAGTTCATTACAGTTTCGCTAATAAAGGAATTAATCAGATTGTCAATCGTTGTTTCCAAATCAGAAATAATGCGCGAATCCTTATAGTATACTTTTTGCTCAATGCCTTGAATACTTAGCTTAATCGGCTCATACATTTCTCCAAAAGCAGTAATAAGACTATCTCTGCTTTTTGGGGTGCGCAGATATTTGTCATCTACATTTCGTGAAAATGGAAGTTGTCTTTTGGCATCAACAACCAAAACAGGAATCGTCGTGTTTTTGGATAGAATGTCTTGTAGAAAAAGCAGTTCGTTATCGCTGGCGGTCAAAACTCTTCCCGTAGCTTGTGCCCATATCTTGGCCTTATTGCGCTCTTCACTGCGCATATCTTTAAAAAGATTCTCGGTGTAATTGATAAGGGAAAGACGCTCTTTAACCGCTTCACTCCACAATTGCACTTTCTGGCGTTCTTCCTGCCTTATCTTGTTTACTATATGGTTTGAGTACCATAATGACAAACCCACTATTACCGTAGCAAACACGAGCAATACGGCTTTCCACCGTTGCTTTTTTGTGTATAAATTCATTTTGGAAATCCTGTATTCTTCAGATAGAAGTTTCTTCGATAGGTGGGTATTTTCACCTAAAAGTATGAATCTTTTTAATCTTACCCAGACTTTTTACAAATCATCGTCTTTTTCAAGGCTATCATAAAATTCTTCATCCTCTTTCGAAAGTTTCTTTTTCTTCTTTTTGCTAGCTTTATCAATGCCACCCGAGGTGTCGTTTTTATTTTTAAAATCTTCCCAGTCAACCGAAAACTTTGTGTTATTAGTTTCTTTGGTCTTTGGCACTCCAGAGAGGGTGGTGTCAGATTTAAAAAGTCCAAACTCTTCTTTCAAAATACTCTTGAATGTATTTTTTTCCTGTTCAAATTGTTTTTTGCGCTTGTCTCTGGCTGCGTCGCCATCCAAACTAAATTCAGGATTATCAACCGTTCCTTTCATTTTAAGGAAAAACCGCAACCCCGAGTTGTCATCTACGATATAGCCAAACTCGCTAGTCTCTCGTTTTCCTGTGCGCAGTAAATCGTTTAATCTGAAATTAATGGAATAATCAATCGCGTTATCAAAACTATGCGTCCCCGAAAGGTTAAGCGTAAGTGCCGAAGAACCAATGGTCATATTGGGGATCGTAACAATTTGATTTTTAATGGAAATAGTATTACTTAAAGTATCGAATTTCACGACACGTAATTTCTTTTCAAAATCATCTACTTTAATAAGCGATCGCCAAAGGGCATTGCCACGCAGATAGTCAGAAATGGCCTGGAGAGATTCTACATCTTTTAATTTTCCGTTGAGCACCATTAACTCAATATTTGATTTGATGCTAGACGAAATAATGGACAAATCATTCTTAAACAAGGCAGAGAATTGTATCGTGGTATTGGCTTTTCCTTCAAGCTGATGCGCCTGAATAACACTCTGACCGAAATTTTCGAAGGCACTAAAAAACTCTTCTAAATCAATTTGGTCTAGTGTGGCAAGTGCCTCCGTTTCAAACTGGTTATTGGGCTTCTGGGTAATATGGACATTGGCATTGACATCACCTGAGGCCATTGTAAAGGCAAAAGGATTTAATGTAAGAAGTCCACCTTTGTAATAGGCGTTTCCAGTAATGTTATTAGCCTCAAATTTTCGAAAGGCAATTTTGCCCACCTCCAAACTCAAATCGAAAGCTACATCTTTTGGCAATTCGAAGTGGTATGTGGTATCGCGTTTTGAGCTTCCTTGAGTAAGTATTTCGTTAAAATTGAGTTCTTTAGCTTTGAAGTCGGCTTGTATACCAAGTTTTTGACCTTTTCGGGAAATGTATGGAAGCGCGTTTTTTATAACTCCTGAAATTTGAAAAGGACTTTTGTTAACACGGGCATTGCCCGATTTTATGATCACGGCGTTGTCTTTCAGCTGAATATCCCCTTCAATTTCATCATAGATCTGATCTTGTCCGGCCATTTGGAATACTCCATCAATCAGATTGATTTTTCCAATAAAATCTATTCCTTTTAGCAAGTCCAATGTTTCGTTGGTTGATTCTCTGGGTAGATTTCCCTGAAGGCGGCCATTGAGATTTACTTCTCCTTCCAGCCTCTCTAATAAAGAGATGTTTAAAAGACTCTTAAGCTCCTCCAGGTCGATTGATCCTTCAATATTCAAATCGAAAGAAGGTGCATTAAAGTCAATAATTTTACCCCACGCGGTGATGTCGCCTGGGCCTATAGAAGCTTCCAACTCATCTAGAAACAAGGATGAAATATCATTTCGCATTTCGAATCGACCTTTCCCGCCGCTTATTTCAGCTGTTCCGAGTTCTACATTGTGCTGAAAATTTCCCGAAAGATTACTAAAAGCCGCATCGAGATCAAATCTTTCGCCTGCACTCAATTTTAGATTTAGGTCAGTTTCGCCCTTGGCTTTGTATTTACTAAACCTGTTTCTCAAGTTGAGTGGTAAGAGATGGGTGAGCTTTTCGAGATTCGCATTTTCGGCTTGAACTTCAATATCCCAGGGTTGCTTTGAGTCTGGTGCATAACTTCCCAAAAGGCTTATCTCCTCATCGGCAATTTCCAAATCGTCACTGGAGAAACTGTATGAATTGGAAACTTTGTCAACATCAATTTTTAAATCACCGTAGAATTTTTCGGTGCTATACATCGTATCACCTTCGTAAGCTACATTTCTAATCCACATATCGGTGCTTGTGGATATCTGGTATTTATCACTTCCAAAGTTTCCATTTGCCTTGGTTTTTATTGCCAAAACATCCAGATTTAATTTGTTACGATCTTTCAGCCGATAATTGAAATCTCTAACAAGCACATCTGTAATTGAGAAACTTGCGCTACCGGTTGAGTCTTTGCTTGATTTCCAGAAATGGTAATTGTCGCTGCCATCGGCATACATTTCCATTTCAAAAAAGCCTGTATTAATTTCGGCTTCAGACACCTCGTAATTTTTTCGAAGAAAATCGATTAAGCCAATCTGGAGATACATGTCTTTGATATATATCAAGGTATCCTCCTGTGCAACTCCTTTTCTGACTTGAGGAATCACGACATCGCTAAATCTAAGTGAAGCGTATGGAAATCGCTGTAGCAAACTAAGGTTTATGTCTTGAACTTTCACAGGAACCGCCAATTGTCGGTTTAGCTCATACACTATAATATCCCTTACTTCTGGCTCGTACTTTTTAGCTAAGTAGTATGCAGCGACCATAGACAGCGCTATGACCGAAACAATTATTGCTACATATTTAAGGAATTTCTTCAAAGGTTTGCTGAAAGTGGATAGTTACAGCATAAAACGTACCATGAAGATCATTATTTCAAGATCTTTAGATTTATCACTTCCTGCTGTGTTAAAGCTCTCCATTTTCCACGTGGTAAGTCTTTTTTAGAAAGACCGGCGTACATTACCCGGTCAAGTTTAATGACATAGTAACCAAGGTGCTCAAGCATATGGCGTACAGCTTTGTTCCTTCCACTAATGATTTCAATCCCTATTTGCTTCTTATCTTTTTTATCGCCCACGTAAGAAATATCTTCAGCCTTTAGAAATCCATCTTCAAGTTGCACCCCTTCGCGCAATGCTTCAAGATGTTCTTGCTTCAAATTCTTATCCAAATGCACGTGGTAAAGCTTCTTAACGGCGAGTTTTGGATTGCAAAGCTTCATTGTAAGCTCCCCATCATTTGTAAAAATAATGAGACCCATGGTGGTTCTATCCATTTTCCCTACCGGCAATACGCTGTGGTTGCCGATACCGCGCATAAGTGTTAACCCATTTTTTCCATCGGTGGTGGGCTTCATCTCAACGGTATAGTCTTTTGGCTTGTTGAGCAAAAAGTAAACGGGTTTCTCAGGTGTGATTTTCTCGCCGGCGTATTTTACAATATCTTCAGTCTCTACCTTGTAGCCCATTTCAGTAATCGGTTTTCCGTTTACTTCTACCAATCCACTTTTTATCAGTTCATCAGCTTCCCTTCGCGAGCATATTCCAGCATTCGAAATGTACTTATTTAGCCTCATGCGTCTGTCTTTGGGTGGGTCGGCTACTGCACGCTTACCTCTATAACCAAAGGGCTTAGTGGCGGGGTATTTTCTTACATTGTCTCGCCCGGTAGTTCGGGGAGTATCGTCATTACTTTTTTCGGTGTTTCGCTTCCGCGGATCAGGGCGTCTATCTCTGCTATCTCTATCCTCTGCGTTGCGCTCTCCGTAAGCACCTCTTGTTTTACCACCGGTCGTGCGCCGGTCTCCAGGTCGTCTGTTCTCACTTCGATCAGACTCGGGTTTACTTCCCGGTCTTCTATTTCCGGGTTTACCTTTTCGGTTATTATCTCTCTTATTATCTGTCATTTCAATAATGGCATGCCTTTGGGCAAGCGGTATTATATTATAAATTTTGCGTCTTCACCGGGTATCTTTCTAATTGATAACCTCATTCACGGTGCAAAGAACCTAATTTTTATTGAAGTCCTAATGCTGTTGAAGAGTTAATTGAAAGCACCAAGCTATAATATAGGATAAAAAGCATTAGGAATATGCACTACTTCAGGATTTTCATGAACACCGGTTACGGCTACTATGTCAAATCTAGCTTCCTTTTCCAAATTTTTTCGAATCATATACTGATTCGCAGCCCTTATTATAAAGGATTGCTTCTTTCTCGTAACGAATGTTTCAGGAGCTCCATATGAATTATTTTTTCTTGTTTTAACTTCAACGAAAATTATAAACGTCTCATTTTCAGCAATTATGTCAATTTCGTCGTGTCCGTGACGCCAGTTCTTTTCACGTATTTTGAAACCTAGGTTTTCTAAATGCGTACAAGCATGTGATTCGCCTGATTTGCCGATTGAGTTAGTCGATTCTAAAGACATGTTAAAATTATTAATTATGGATCTAAATGATTCCTTTAAACTTTTCGTTATGAAACATTTTATGAAAAAGATTGCAGCTATTATGCTGGGGGTTACATTGGGCTCAATGGCTTACGCCGGAGGACCTTTTCAGGGCACCATCAAATTTACCAAAACGATTGGTCCCGTAACCGCAAATTACATTTATTACGTTAAAGGTGATAAAATTCGCGTAGAAGAACTAAGCGAAAATGGAGAAATTCAAGGTATTATGATTGTTGATACCAAGGAGAACACTGTGAAGGCACTTAGCCCGGAGCGCAATATGTTTATTGATGTTCCTAATAAAAGGCCAGCAAGAGATACCGAGGTTTATGTTCAAAAAACGAACAACAAGAAAACTATCAATGGTTATGAATGTACAGAAGTAAAAGTAACTGGTAAAGACGATGGTCGCGAGGTTACTTTCTGGGCTGCCGATGACGATTTTGACTTTATGGTTCCAATGCTAGAAACGCTGAATCGTAAAGATAAACTAGCGGTTTACTTTATGAATATTCCAAACTTTGAAGGAACTTTCCCGATGTTAGGAATTGAGAAAAAGACTGATGGTGTGGAGCTTACTAAGCTTCAGGTAGTAGATGTGAAAAAATCTGATCTAAGCAACGATCTTTTTTCTATCCCTGCCAACTACACCAAGTTTGAAAGAGAGTAAGGGGTTATTCTTTTAAAACAATACTTCAGAAGGCTGATCGTTGATAACGGTCAGCCTTATTTTTTTTCCATGAATCCAGGTGCAGTTATTATCGATATGACCTGAGGGAAAGTTATAACACACCGGAAAGTCGAATTCCGCAATATGCTCGCTGATTATTTCTTCGGCATTTTTGCCGAAAGGCACCTCATTATCGTTCATATCTGTCATTCCGCCAATGATGAGCCCGGCAAGATTTTCAAGCATTCCAGCACGTTTTAGCGCCACCATCATGCGATCAATGTGGTAGAGGTATTCGTCGAGATCTTCCAAAAACAAGATTTTCCCATCTGTATTAAGTTGAGTATTTGATCCCTGCAAGCTGAAGAGCATGCTGAGGTTTCCACCAATCATTTCGCCTGATGCGTTACCGCTCCTATTAAGCAGGTGTTGAGGAGCCCGATAGCTCAGCGTTTTTCCCGTAAGTGCATTTACTAACGATTCCAGACTTTCCGGCGTATTGCTCTTGAAGTTAACGGGCATTGTGCTGTGCAGCCCTTCCATGTCTGCATTCATGAAAAGGTGATTCAAAATGGCTGTAATATCACTGTAACCGGCTATCCATTTTGGATCTTTCTTTAAGGAAGCAAGGTCAAATTTATCCAAAATTCTGGCTGAGCCATAGCCGCCCCTGGCGCAAAGAATTGCCCGGCAATCGGGATTTCGAATGGCATTATTGATATCAGAAAGTTTTTCTTCGTCACTTCCGGCAAATTGGTTTTGACGCGCGAAAAGATTTTCTCCCGTTTCTACTCTGAATCCATAGTCAGTTAGCGTTTTGACCGCATGATCTATAAAATCATTTTCAACAAATCTTGCCGTAGAAACGATTTTGATTAAATCGCCTTTTTGTAATATTTTTGGACTGATGCCTGCCATCTAAAGGTTGAAATTGATGAATGTCTGAATTTCTAAATATTAAAACTCAGGATAATTATCTTTGCGCAACACAAAACAAGCGAATTCCTTTTGAATAACCCAAAAAGATATACTGTAACCGCCGCATTGCCTTATGCAAACGGCCCTCTACACATTGGTCACATTGCAGGGGCTTACCTGCCAGCCGATATTTTTGTGCGCTACCTTCGCCTTCGTCATCGGGATGTTGTATTTGTTTGTGGAAGCGATGAGCATGGAGCTGCGATTACGTTAAAAGCGAAGAAAGAGAATGTTTCACCGCAGCAAATCGTAGATGAGTTTAATAGCCAGATAGGCAAGGCTTTTACCGATTTTGGTATTGATTTCGATATATTTTATCGTACGTCAGAACCCTTACATCACAAAACAGCGAGTGACTATTTTCAAACGCTTCTTGATAAAGGGGTGTTTGAAGTAAAAACTTCAGAGCAATATTACGACGAGGAAGCACAGCAGTTTTTAGCCGATAGATACATTACAGGGACCTGTCCAAAATGTGGTTTTGAGAATGCATACGGCGATCAATGCGAGAATTGCGGAAGTACGCTTAGCTCACAGGATTTGATTAATCCTCGATCTACTCTTAGTGGCAGCTTGCCGGTAATGCGGGAAACATCGCATTGGTATCTGCCACTTCAAAACGATGAAGAGTGGTTGCGCGACTGGCTCGAAAACGGAATGCTCGACGGTAAAAAACAACACGACCCTTCCGCCTGGAAAAAACAAGTTTTAGGGCAGTGCAAGTCCTGGATAGATGGTGGGCTGCAGCCAAGGGCAATGACCCGTGATTTGGATTGGGGAGTAAAGGTGCCGGTAGAAGGCGCCGATGGAAAAGTTCTCTATGTATGGCTGGATGCACCGATTGGTTATATTTCTGCTACCAAGGCTTGGGCCAAAGAGCACAATAAAGATTGGACAAAATATTGGCAGAGCTCTGATACCGAGTTGGTTCACTTTATTGGTAAAGACAATATAGTATTTCACTGCATTATATTTCCCGTTCTTTTAAAAGCACATGGCGATTATATTCTGCCTACTAACGTTCCGGCTAATGAATTCCTAAACCTGGAAGGTAAAAAAATTAGCACCAGCCGCAACTGGGCCGTTTGGTTGCACGAATACATGGAAGATTTTCCGGGAAGACAGGACGAATTGCGCTATGTGCTCAATGCCATAAGCCCTGAATTTCGCGACAGTGAATTTACCTGGGCCGATTATCAGTCGAGGGTAAACAACGAACTGGTGGCCGTGCTAGGAAATTTCATAAACCGGGCGCTGGTCCTTACACATAAGTTTTTTGATGGCAAGGTTCCCGAAGGCAATATTGAAGAGCTAAATTCTCTCGCTAATGCTGATTGTGAGCGAGAAGTGAAAAATGCCAAGGATGATATAGAGCGCACCATTGAACTTTATAGATTTAGAGATGCTCAGCAAAGCATGATGGGTCTTGCGCGTTTTGGTAACAAAGTACTCACAGAAACTGAACCGTGGAAATTGGCGAAGACAGATCTGGAAAAAGCCGGAGCAATACTCAATTTTTGCCTTCAGATATCAGCAAATCTAACGGTTCTTGCGGCTCCATTTTTGCCAAATACGATGAAGCATTTGGGTGAAATGCTCAATTTGCCAACTCCGGATTGGGAATTGTCGGGAACATTGACAATTTTGCCGAAAGGCCATACCATCCAAAATCCTGAGTTACTTTTTAAACGAATAGAAGACGAGGAAGTAGAAAGCCAAAAAGCAAAGCTTCAGGCTTCTGCCGAAAAGAATTTAGTTAAAGAAATAAATCACATGCCACAAAAATCATCCATAGCCTTTGATGACTTCTTAAAAATCGACATCCGCACGGCTACTATTTTGGAAGCGGAGCTGGTACCTAAAACAGATAAGCTGATGAAGCTCCTCCTTGATACAGGGCTTGATAAGCGCACCGTGGTATCTGGAATTGCAGAGCATTACAAAGCGGAAGAACTTCCGGGAATGCAAGTATCGGTATTGCTAAACCTCGAGCCACGAAAAATAAAAGGAGTAGAGTCACAAGGAATGATTTTGATGGCGGAGGATGCAAACGGAAAATTGAGTTTTGTAAGTCCGGGAAGCGAAATGCCGAATGGATCGACAGTGAGATAACCCTTTTGCCAACACCCAATATTACTGGCCTCGTAGTTCAATGGATAGAATAGAAGTTTCCTAAACTTTAGATCCAGGTTCGATTCCTGGCGAGGCTACTTTTTAAGAAATTGCCGAAAAAGCGAATACAAGGTATTCCAAAACAAAAAGACCCCAAAAGGTAAGGTAAAATCGCTTTATAGACTGCTGATTTTCAGCATTAACTTTTGAGGACATTCCCAGAAAAATAAAACCGGCAATAGCAGTCCCAAAGGTAATAACAGAGCCGTTGGCATCATTTAATTTAATAAAAACAGGAGCGAAAGCCGTGATGGTATAACCGGCTGCCACAACACTTACCCCAAGTGTGAAAGCTCGTTTTACGCCGAGATTTATCGCCATGCTTGCAATTTTTCGTGTTTTATCGCCGCTTACATCCGGAATGTCTTTAAACCACGAAATACCAATACTGAAGAAAGCGACAAAAAATATGAGTAGCCAGACGGTATTGGAAACGGCACCTATATCTGCACTATAACCACTGAAGTATAGGTAGAAACCGGCATTTATTAGAAATCCTCTTACCACTGTGATGGCCATTGCTGCCAACTTGTGATCTTTCTTGAGGTATACGTTTTTCCATGAGTATAGAAATCCGATAATGGAAATGAGAACAACAAGAGCGAAAAAAAAGTAAGACAGATAATAAGCTACGGCAAGAGAGACAATGAGCGTGGACCACACGATTTTCTTACCTGTTAATACCGACATTTCTCCGGACGCAAGAGGGAGATATGGCTTGTTGATTTTATCTAAGTTGACATCTACCAGCTGGTTGTAACCCGTTATGAAAATATTGCAAAGCACGGCACTTAAGAGCGCCAGCCAGAAAGCGGGTGGCCATAAAAAGTATTGTGAAGTGGCTATTGCGAAAAGTGTTGTTACGCTCACAACTGTTCCTATAATTGTATGAGGCCGGGTAAACTTCCAAAATGTATAGAGGTGATTCATAAATTTAAACCAAGATAAGTGAGATCCGCAAATTTCCCATTCAAGATTCCATAAGTAACGGAAACATCTTTGGTGGCGAGGTTTTTTTGCATTTGGTCAAGATGAGTTAGGGAATACGATTTGCTAACCGAAATCATTCCATCCCAAAAAGTAGCCAGTGATCCAATTGGGAACAAATAAGTAAAAAACAGCCTGTCCCACCTAAAAGGTTTAATGAATGGAACTAAAAAGACTGGCAAGATCAACGTGGCTAGAGCAACTTTTAGGTAAACGAGCAAGCCCGGGGCTATCGGTTCAAAAAAGTAAATGGACGTGTTCTGTGATTTTGCCTTCTGGAGAATTACCTCAATTTCGATTGGTGAAAAATGGTGTAATCCATTAAACATTGTGTAGAAATCGGCTATTGGTAAATCATCGTGAAGCACGTCGACACTTTTGGGAATGTAACTTGACTTTTCGTGTTTCGACATGAATTCCACCTGTTTTTCTTCAGGGAACTTATCACAAAGTTTAATTGAGATTCCCATTACATTGGTTGCCAGTAACGCCGGCACACCACTTCCGGATGCAAGATCTACAAGGGTTTGTACTGTTCTTGTCTTGCGTTTTAAAAGGGCTTTGGCCGGGTCATAAAGCCTTAAAAATCTTGCAAAAGCGCCCAGTAAATCAGTCTGATAGGCTCGTAAAGAATTAGGAAACCACTGTTGGTCTTCCAGTTCTAAAGAGAATTTCTCCTTCTTTCTCGCAGAGATTTTCATCGCCTTTTCATTTTGTTTCTGTTGCCAATCACTTTTACCTTAAAGACGAATTGAGTTGGCTCTGCTAAGTTCATTTTTTTAGAGTTCGGAGTTCACTATCTTCACCGCGGCTCAAAATACACTTTTATACTCTTGGCTCCCAAAATCGTATTCACTGTTTCTAACGATCTTACTTTCGATCAACGAATGCAGCGTATTTGTTCTACACTGCATGAACATGGATACGACGTAACCCTTGTGGGTAGAAGGCTCAACAGAATAGACGATGTTAATTTTGCATTTAGAACCAAGAGGTTGAATTGCTGGTTTAACAAGGGTAAAGCCTTTTATGTTGAGCTGAATGTAAGATTGTTTTTTTACCTGCTCGTTACACGATTTGATGCCGCTTGCGCAGTAGATTTGGATACAGCCTTACCTGTTTGGTTAGCCACAAAGCTTAAATCTAAAGTTTTTGCCTTTGACGCCCACGAATACTTTCAGGAAGTGCCTGAAGTGATAAATAGAAAAAGGGTTAAACACTTTTGGGAGCGGGTAGCAAGGTTTATTGTGCCAAAGACAGATTTCCGCTATACTGTTTCTCCCGGCCTCGCCCGTCAGTTTAAAGTCCTTTATGGAGTTCCCTTTTCTGTCGTCAGAAACCTTCCAAAATATGAAGAGCATAGCATAAAGGAGAATGGCTCTTTGTTTATTCTCTACCAGGGAGCCTTAAATAAGGGAAGAGGGCTGGAAGCCCTTATCACCGCGGCTTCTAAACTACCGATCCCTGTTAAAATTGCAGGAGAGGGCGATTTAAGCGGGGAGCTACATGCTCTTGTTAAAAAATTGAAGTTAGATAACAAGGTTGAGTTTCTGGGTTATCTCAAACCCCAAGAATTGAGAAGATTAACTCCAAAAGCATTTCTGGGATATAATTTGCTCGAGAATAGTGGTCTCAGTTATTATTATTCTTTGGCAAACAAGTTTTTTGATTATACCATGGCCGGTGTGCCCTGCCTTGTTCCATCCTTTCCCGAATATAAGGCACTGAATGAAAGGTATGAGATTGGAATTGCGACAAATCTTATGGAAAGCGATATTGTTTCAGTGGTTAGTGATTTGGTTGCCGATAGGGCACGGTATCTAAAACTTGTTGAAAATGCGCTTAAAGCAGCTAAAGATTTAAATTGGGAAAAGGAGCAAAGGGTGCTTCTAGATTTGTATGCGCAACATCTCCCGACTGTTTAATAAGCTTTAAAAACTGGAAAAGTGGGTTACGCCTTAATTTTACTCTTTTTGATTACCTGCTTTGTTGTTGCGTCATTTTACACGTTAAAAATGAATCTAGTTCATTTTGTGTTCGCAAAAAAGATGTTGCACATATCAGCTATTTCGATTTCTGCAGCCTCTGTTTTTATGATAGAGAATGAAATACTGCTTTATATTGTCGGAGCGAGCGTCCTTATCCTTTTCTTCATGGTCTATAAAGGATTTTTCGTTGGTTTGGAGCATCAAAATCGGAGAAGTTGGGGTGTGTTTTATTTTGCAGCCGTTTTTTTTGTGCTTCTTTTGGCCTTTCCGGATGAGCCTAATAAAATTTTCTATCCGCTCGCTGTCCTCGCTCTGGCAGATGGGATGGCAACTCTAATTGGTTATTTTTTTGGAAAGCACCCGCTTCCCATTGGAAGTGAGGCCAAATCCTGGGAGGGTTCTATAGTATTTTTCTTGTCGACATTGGTTTGTTTTACGCTGATACCCTTATTTGTTGATCGAGTTGATCCCTGTTTTGATTCTATATGGGCATTGATTATTGTGAGTGTTTTTCTAACCGTCGTAGAGGCTATTTCAATAAAGGGTCGCGATAATATATGGGTGCCTTTTGGAGTGCTTTACTGGATATTAATCGATACTGCCTATATCGATGTCTTTTCGTTTCTTATTGTAACTGGCATTGCAGGGGTCTCATTTTTTACCTTTAAAATGAAGTGGCTTACATCTGATGGAGCGGTTGCTGCAGCGCTTTTGGGGTGTTTACTAATGATTTCGCCGCAGCCTGTATGGGTAATTCCGGCTTTGGTGTTTTTCGTGTCTGGAAGCTTAATTTCGTTTTTGCCTAAGAAGAAAAACACACAGGGTCACGAACCTCGTTCTTCATTTCAGGTATTTTGCAATGGTTTAATTTCTACCATTTTTATCGCTTTGTATTTTATAACTTCAGATTTTGTTTTTTTAGTGGCAGGAATAGCGGCGCTTGCAACGTCTATGAGCGATACCACATCATCAGAAATTGGAGTTCGCTATGGAAAGAAAACCTATAATATTCTTAGTTTTAAAAGTGTAAATGCAGGTTTTAGCGGTGGCATCTCTGCTACCGGAACAATTGCGGGAATAATTTTCCTGTCACTTTTCTGTTTTGTCCCATTCGGGATTACTGGAGATTTTAATTTAAAGGATTACCTTATAATTTTTAGCTCCGGCCTTTTCGGTAATGTGATAGACAGCTATTTAGGAGCTTTATATCAGGTAAAATATCGAGTGACTTTGTCGTCAGAATGGAGCGATTATCCAGTCAAATCAGTTGGTCAGGAGGTTCGCGGCTATCCTATGATTACAAATGATGTAGTAAATCTTTTATCGACCATACTTGCTTCTTTACTAGCCGTTTTTCTTTATAATGTACTGTAGCTGATTTCAAAAGCTATGCTTACTCACAAATTATTGTGGAAAAGAGTCGATTTTTGAAACCTTATAGTGCCGCTATTCCGTATCTTTATCTATTAAAGTATCTCCCCCTATGAACTATCACTCGCCTTTTAAGGTGATTGCGTCTGCTGTATTGGTTTTTCTCGTCACATCTCTTGCGGCGCAGAATTGCAGTGATCCGCAGCTATTATGCGGTCAATCAGGACCAGAAAACCTCACTACAGTAGATGGTGTGGACACGCCGGTTCCCGGCGACTTTTGTTTCAACCAGGCGCAGAACGCAGTTTTTTTCGAATTTGAAACGTTAGACTTGGATCAATTTCCGGGCTTGAGTTTTGATGATCCTACAGCTTCACTTTCCGTTGCAAATATTTCTTGTGATCCAGATACTTCGCTAGGGCAAGGTATTTTGATTGCAGTTTTTTCTGCCACTGATGCCTGCGATTTCACAACATTTAATACGCCTGTAATTTGCGATACTTTGTTTCAGGCTCAGGATGTTCCCCTCGATAATCTGGATCCATCCACTACATATTATGTCATGGTGAGCGGGTTAATAGGCGATCTGCCAGCTATTAATCCGAGCGAATGCGAGGTAAGCCTTTCGGTTTCCGGCCCTGCAGTAACGTATGATCTGGAAGCAGACTGGTACCCTGAAGGAGATGATAGCAGGAATATTTTGCTTGCCGGAGAAACACTAATTCTAGAGGCAAACAGCGACTTGACGGGCTACTCATGGATTGGCGAAAATCTAAACGAAACCTCTGGAAATACGGTAACAGCTAATCCTGAAGGGGTAGAAGAAACCTTTGAATACATTGTGGAAACTACAATTAATGACTGTATTTACAGTGAGGTTCTGACCGTTCCAATTAGACCTGCAATTGTTCCTTACAACACTTTTACTCCAAACGATGATGGTTTTAACGATACGTGGGAGATTAAGGATATTACAAAATGGCCAAACGCCCAGATCAACGTTTATTCCCGTTGGGGAACCAAGGTTTTTCAAGCTACGAATTATGGGAATGACTGGGGAGGTGACGATTTGCCGGCTGCTACGTATTATTATGTTATTGAATTAAATCCGGTTGATTTCAATTCAGAACCTTACACCGGTTCGTTGACGATTTTGAGATGAAAAAGTACTTTTCTATATTATTCTTTATAAGTTTTGGACTCGCAGGATTTGCCCAGCAAAACGCGCAATTCTCAAACTTTTTATTTAATGCATTTGCTGTTAATCCAGCAAATGCCGGACTGAAGAAATGTTTAGATGCGCGAGCAGGTTACCGCACGCAATGGGTTGGCTTTGAAAATAATCCAAGAACCATATTTGTCAATGCACATCAGCGCATCGAGTCCATAAGCAATGATCGTGGTATTATTCACGGAGCCGGGATTGATATAGAAGCAGATAACACCGGACCATCAAGTCGCACGGGAATGCATCTTAATTATGCTATTCATGTGCCGCTTACGCGAAAAGTGCGCATCTCATTCGGAATTGCATTTGGAGCCTTGCAGTACAGACTCGATGCATCGCAGCTAAACGTATCAAATCAGGCAGACCCACTCGTACAGCAGTCTCAATCTGAGTTGGTATTCCCGGATATTAAAGCGGGAGTTTGGCTTTACAGCAAGTATTGGTTCGTTGGTTTTAGTGGGGCTCACCTTACTAATCCCACACTTAATGATATAGGAACAGACACTCAGCTACAGCCTAATTTTAACCTTATGGCCGGCCGAATCTTTGAATCTGGCGAACGCATGAGCTATATTCCTGCGGCACAATTAAAATTTACTGGTAACTCTGTGCCGTCAATTGACGTAAACTTCTGGGCAGACTATGACAATCGAGTGGCTTTGGGTGTCGCTTTTAGATCTCAAGACGCCGTGTCAGGGATGCTGAAATTTAATTTCTTAGACTATTTTACTCTTGCCTATGCGTATGATTTTACCTACTCAAAAGTTCGATATGGCTCCTCTAATTCACATGAAATTATTCTTGGAATTACCGCCTGCCCCCGAAGTCAAAAAGTAGGATTTGTACCATGCAACGCTTATGACTAAATAAATTGGATAAGTCGAAAAACATATTTCTAGCATTTCTTGCAATTGGTTTTGCAATATTTTCGCTGCAAGTTTCAGCGCAGTCGTCATCTGTTTATTCCTGGGCCGGTGGCTCTGGAAATTGGAATGATAATATCAACTGGACAGTTGATGGCATACCTGCTATGACATCTCCCTCTCAAGGAGATATTGTTTTTATCTCAACAGCAGATGATATTGAAATTCGACTCACAGAAAACACATTTGCGGAAGCGATAAGTACTACCGGAGAAGGAGAAGTACAATTTACCGCCAAAACGAATGTTGATTTTCAAGTGGCGTCATCATTTGTGATGTCAGAGAAAACCTTTGCCAACAAAAATGTGAATGTTAAACTTGAAGGTACCGGTTCAGAAAACTATTTCCTCGTCTCTGATAATCTCAAGAGTCAGATAAAGTTTCAGTCCAAAAATAAATATAAGAACCTTGGTAATTTAGCTAAGGCAGGCGGATCATGTCCGTTCTTTACAATAACTCCTAATCCTGTCCCTCCCACTTGCAATGGGTTTAATAATGGAGTTGCTTCCGTTGAGCCGATTACTGATGGGGTAGGTCCTTATACCTATAATTGGATCGGTGGCCCGTCAGCTCCGCAATGGAATAATGTTGGCGCAGGTACTTTTACTATAATAATATTTGATGTTGGTCAAGGTGTTCAGTGTAATATAGACGTATTCGTTAACGAGCCCGGCCCACTAACTGTTTTTTCTATGAACGCATCGCCTCCACTTTGTGCAGATGTATGTAATGGAACTAGTTCTCCGATTGTTATCGGGGGTAACGGTGGGTATGAATTAAATTGGTCAAGCGGCGAAAATGGCTTTAATGCCAGTATGCTCTGTCCAACTTTCACATTAACTATTGAAGATATTCAGGGGTGTATTTATGATACAACATATACTTTCCCCAACCCGCCCGATACCATAAAATTTAATGCAGCAATTACCAATGTCGATTGCTTTGGAAATGACAATGGAGCCATAGATGTAACAATCTCAGGTGGAGTAGGTGCTTTTACACAATCGTGGACAGGCCCTAACGGATTCACTGCTACCGTTGAAGATATTAGCAATCTCGAACCCGGGGATTATACACTCCAGGTGGAGGATGGCAATAGTTGTTTGGCTGATACTGTGTTTACAATTACAGAGAATCCCGTTCTTTCAGCTACTTCTGCAAAAGTAGATAATGAATGTGGGGGAGAAGCCGAAGGCTCTATCTCTGTAACACCTTCTGGTGGTATGGTTCCTTACAGTTATGCATGGTCTGGACCTGACGGATATACCGATACAGCGCAGAATATTGCTAACCTGGAATCGGGACTTTATGAACTTGACCATTACTGATGCAGCACTTTGTACATTCACCACACAAGTTACAATAGATGAGCCTTCAGAAATTACAGTAAGTTTCACCTCAGAAGATGTATTGTGCGCAGGAGGAAATTCCGGGTCGGCAACAGCAACAGCTTTAGGAGGCAGTCCTGGATATACCTATTCGTGGGAAGGACCTGACATGTTTACCCAGGTTGGTCCAGGTATTACGGGTATAACAGCCGGAACTTATCTGGTAACTATTACTGATGCAAATCTTTGCTCTATTGTCGATTCGTTGGAAATAGGGCAGCCCGACTCGCTGGATGTACAACTTTTAGTTAGCGATATTACTTGTAATAACGGTAGCAATGGGTCTATCAGTTCCACCATTACCGGTGGAACAGCCCCTTACACGATTGCGTGGACAGGTCCTGCAGGTTTTTCTTCCTCAGACCCGGACATATCGGGCCTTTTGCCAGGCAGCTACTCCGTAACAATTACTGATTTCAACAATTG
Organism: uncultured Cryomorphaceae bacterium; assembly: GCA_963748925.1. Taxonomy (GTDB): domain Bacteria; phylum Bacteroidota; class Bacteroidia; order Flavobacteriales_D; family Cryomorphaceae; genus Cryomorpha. Next base: position 502,386 of record CAVVKG010000009.1, read on the forward strand.
TCAAATTACTGAGACAGAAGAAATTGATAATCCTCAGTCGATTCAAATTAGCGCTGCAATAACAGCCAGTTCTTGCGCCACCTCCAGCGATGGAGCGATAGATATTACACCTGCTGGCGGATCGGAGCCATACACCTACGCCTGGACGGGGCCAGCCGGGTTTAGCAGCACAAGTCAAGATATTTCTAACCGACCCCCGGGAACCTATTCAGTTACCGTTACCGACGCCAATTTATGTTCAGCATCTGGTACATATACAATTAACTCACCGGGAGCCTTATCTGCCACCTTTGCTACGGTTAATGCTTCCTGTTTTGGAGTGCCTGATGGCTCAATAACAACAACTCCAAATGGTGGTACTGCCCCTTATTCGTTTTTGTGGTTAGGGCCAAGCGGATTTCTATCTACCAATCAAAACATCTCAGGATTGTTAGGCGGAACGTACAGTCTGCAAATAACAGACGCTTCGGGTTGTGCTGGTTTTCTTATGGTAACCATTACCCAACCACCAAAAATTAATATTACGGGTTCTGTAACTCAGGTAAGCTGTTTTGGTGGGTCAAACGGGGCAATAAGTATTATTTCAAATGGGGGCAATCCTCCCTACACTTATTCATGGATCGGCCCAGATGGCTATACGGCAACGACCAAAAATATTTCAGGAATACCAGCGGGCGCGTATACACTTACGGTTACCGATGCTATTCTATGTTCAAATTCCCGAATTTTCACAGTAAATCAGCCAGCTGAGATAGCGGTCTCTGCTACAATTACTAATGTTGTTTGTGCAGGTGATTCCGATGGAGGCATCTCCATTTCTATATCTAACGGCATTGCGCCATATAGCTTTTCATGGACTGGCCCTAACGGGTTTACTTCCAATTCACAGAATATTTCTAATGTTTCGGGTGGCACTTACAATCTTACAGTGACTGATGCAAACACTTGTTCGGTTTTTCATTCCTATACCATCGACGAAACAGTAGTAATTTCACTAGATGCAGATATAACCGATGTGCTTTGTTTTGGCGATTCCAATGGATCAATAGACTTGGAGATATTAGGAGGCGCTGAACCTTATGTTCAAAACTGGACTGGTCCTGACGGATTCACTTCTACAGATCAATCTATTTCTGACCTACAGCCAGGCGATTATTCCTATACGCTAAGTGACGATAATGGGTGTTCAGTGAGTGATGTTTTCACTGTTTCTTCTCCTGAAGCACTCGGTCTAACATTTGATACAAGCGATATTTCCTGTTTTGGTAATGTTGATGGTAGCCTTACGGCAAATGTTACAGACGGAACTCCTCCTTACAATTATTCATGGACCGGACCCGATGGATTTAATTCGTCGCAAGCCTCCATTTCAGACTTAAATGCCGGAATTTATGCTGTTACAATAACGGATAGTAACAATTGTGAAATTAGCGGAAGCGCAGAAATACTGGAGCCAATACTACTGGATGTCACGGTAGATGTTACTCAGCCCGGTTGTTTGGTTGATGACGGAGAGCTTATTGCCAATGCTGCAGGCGGAACCATATCAATAGATTATTCATACAGCTGGGAGAATGAAGCGGGTATAGAGGTGGGAACAACCACTACTCTGTCAAATTTAGGACCTGGCGAATACACTGTTACCGTTTCGGATGATAATGGTTGCGTGGCGCAGGAAACAATCTCACTTGAGCGTGTTACTTTTAATATTATTGCAGCTGTAAATCGTGTTACCTGTATTGGGAATACTGACGGAAGTATAGAATTAAATCCGACTAATGGAACACCTCCATTCACCTATGCATGGACTGGACCAAACGGTTTTGTATCGAGCGATGCCTCGATTGAAAATCTGGAAGTGGGCCAGTATGAAGTGGTAGTTGAAGATGCAAGCGGCTGTGCGCTAAATATAGTTTATGATGTTGATGAACCCGATGAGATTAGCTTTAATCCAACCATCACGCCTGAATCTTGTCCAGGTGAATCGGATGGATCCATTCAGCTAGCTTTAACCGGAGGAACGCCTGGATTTGTGATAAGCTGGACCGGACCCGATAGCTTTAGCTCAAATAGCATTGACATTACCGATCTGGCTCCCGGAGCTTATACGGCTTCTGTTTCTGATGTAAATGGCTGTATCAAGGATACTACAATAAACGTAGGTGTTGGAAACGATTTTGATATTGTTCTTGATGGAACAAATCCGGTTTGTGCCGGAGACTTTTCTGGGAGCATTAATGCTGAAGCACTCCCTACCTCGGGTTCTCCTGGAGTATTTACATTCGCCTGGAGCGGACCCAATGGATTTGCTTCGTTAAATCAGAATATAACAAACTTAGATGCCGGTGTTTATATCGTAACAGTTACAAGCCAGGAAGGATGTACCCTTCAGGATTCACTTGAATTGTTAATGCCCGATTCTATCTTGATAGATGTTATCGTAACAAATTCAAATTGTCTGCTTTCAGATGGTTCTGCTTCGGCTACCGTTTCTGGCGGGGTGGGCACCTTAGCAGTGAGATGGCTCGATAATAGCGGAAACGAAATTGCTACCGGAAATGAAATTCTCGATATTCCTTCAGGGGTTTACACCGTTGAGGTGAGCGATGATGCTGGCTGTATCATTGAAGAAACAGTAACTATATCTGACAACTCAGGAAGCATTGATGGACTTATCACTGATCCTCTCTGCGTGGGTGGAAGCAATGGTGAAATTGATATTACAGTTGATGGTGGGCTCGCACCTCTAACTTTTAGCTGGTCAGATGGTGGTTCTTTTACTTCTTCTGACGAAGATATTACCGGAATTACTGCAGGAGAGTACACCATTATTGTAGAAGATGCGAATGGGTGTGTTTTTGCCGCCTCATTTATAGTTTCAGATCCCGCACAAATTGTGGCCAATGAAACCATTTCTCAAGTGTCTTGTAATGGTGGAGATGGTGCGATTTTATTGACGATTGAAAATGCCTTGCCACCGGTCGTAGTAGATTGGACCGGCCCGGATGGATTTGTGGCTACTGACGAGAATATTGCCAACCTCGAAGTTGGTACATACAATTATGAAATTACGGATGCGAATTTGTGTTCTATCACCGGTTCTATTGATTTGACGGCCTCGGAGGCGATCACTGCAACCGCCGAAATTGAAAATGTTCTTTGTGGTGGCGATAGCTCCGGCTCAATAGATCTTTCTGTCGTTGGTGGCGCAAGCCCACTCACTTATATGTGGTCTGATGGTTCTGGCTTCTCCAGCGATATTCAGGATATTGCAGATGTTCCCGCAGGCACTTACACGGTAGTAATTACCGATGCAAATAACTGCTTCATAACAGAAACTTATGATATTACCGAAAACACGGCCCTAAGTGCCGAGTTTACGATTGTTAACCCGGATTGTGCTGTTGATAATGGCTCCATTTCTGTGGTGCTTACCGGTGGTGTTGTCGCTACTGATTATTTTATTTCATGGACCGATATTGATGGAAATCCACTAGCTCCATCAGCAAGTATTACAGATCTTGGCGTTGGAACATACATCTTTTCAGGATCAGATGATAATGGTTGCTCGATAGACACTACGATCGTATTGACAAATCCGGATGCAGATATTACAGGAATTGTTACGAATGAGTCTTGCCCTGAATCTATTGATGGAGCAATCGACCTTACCGTTTTAGATGTTGCTGAACCTTTTGAAGTAGAATGGACAGGCCCGGATTCTTTCACCTCTAATTCTGAAGACCTTACAGGTTTGATGCCGGGAATTTATTCTTACCTGGTCACTGGGTTCGATGGCTGCGAATATTCAGGAATGTTCACTGTAAACCCCGCAAGCCTTATCGATGTGGTTTCAGAGGTTTCTCAGTCTTGTTTTGGTCAGAATTCAGGTAGCATTACACTTACAGTTACCGGCGATAATCCTCCTTTCGACTTTGAATGGACTGGTCCTGATGGATTTAATTCTCAATCTGAAGATATTTCAAATTTGGCGCAGGGGACTTATCAGGTAACGATTACCGATGGCAATGCCTGTGCTCAGGTTCTTGACTTTGAAATTCTGTCTAATCCAGAGATATTAGTGAATATTTCTTCCTCGGGCAATGCTTGTTTCGGTGAGGCACAGGGAACTATTGATATCATTATTTCTGGCGGTACTGAACCATATGTCGTAGATTGGAATGGACCCGATGGCTTTAGCTCAAATCTGCAGAATTTGAACAACCTTGTAAGCGGTGATTATGCACTCACTATTACAGATAGCTCTGGCTGCTCGCTTGATTCAGTAATTAACGTGTTCGAACCAGCAGAGCTTATCGCACAGGAAACGGTTGTTTCGGCGGGATGCAGCTCTACAGGAAGTTTGGGGATGATAGAACTTCTTATATCCGGCGGTACTCCCGGGTATTCTGCAGAGTGGACAGGCCCGGATGGATTTACATCCATCGACTTTGCCTTGACCGATCTTTTACCCGGAATTTACAATTATACCATTACCGACGCCAATAGCTGCGAGCTGAGTGGTGAAATTGAAATTTTTGAAGTTGAACCGATTGAATTGAATATCGCTGTGCAACAAATTTCGTGCGCTGGATTGAATAATGGTTCCGCAGATGCCATAATCATTGGCGGCCTGGCTCCTTATGAGATTAATTGGAACGGGCCTGACGGCTTCAGTTCAACAGACCTTAATATTCTCAACTTAGCAGAAGGTAATTATACCCTTTCTATTACCGATTCGGCCGGTTGTAGTATTTCTCAGGAAATTGAAATTATTGATCCAGACCCAATCTCTATTGAGATTGATGAAACGATTGACGCTGATTGCAACACTTCACCGGTAGGAGCTATTAGCATAACTGCAGTTGGAGGAACAGAACCATATACTTTCGATTGGTCAGGGCCAAATGGATTTTCTTCAGATCAAGAAGACATTGGCAACTTGTTGCCTGGTGATTATTCTTTGCTGTTGATTGATAGTGAAGGGTGTGATGCTTCCGCGGATGTTACCATCAATTTTGTGCTTGAAATATCTGGTGATGCAGGTGATGATTTAAACCTTTGTGCAGATGATTTACCGTTCACAATATTAGGTTCCGGTAGCAATGTAGACGAATTTATATGGCGCGATTTAGAGGGCAACGAGATAAGCAGTAGTCAGATGTTGGTTATTTCAGAATCTCCGGGAACATATTCTTACATTTTAGTTGGCTCAAACGGGCTTTGTGCAGTCCAGGATACTGTGCTTGTTGAAGTGCTGGCGACCCCTGAGGCAGATGCCGGTCCTGATAAAGAAGTATTTGCAGAGGAAGTATTCACATTAGGCGGAAGCCCAACTTCAAATGTTGATGCTACTTATTTATGGTCTCCAAATCCAACCTCTTCGTTGGATACTTCAAGCCCAAATCCTTCAGGATATTTGTTTGAATCTACAGAGTTTGTTGTTTTTGTCACAGACCAAAACGGATGTGTAGGATCTGATACTGTCTTCGTAAATGTATTGCCTGATCTTAATGTTACATCCGGCTTTACGCCGAATAATGATGGTATCAATGATACCTGGGTAATTGATAATATGGAACTGTTTCCAAATAATGTCGTACACGTTTTTAATCGCTGGGGACAAGCTGTGTTTGAGCAGAAGTCTTACAATAGCGGAAACGCCTGGGATGGAACATTTGAAGGAGATAAATTGCCGGTGGGAACCTATTATTATACCATAGAACTCAACGATAGTAGATTCCCCGATCCGTTTACAGGACCAATAACAATATACAGATAATGCTGCGCCTTAAACATATATCATTAGTTGTGCTCTGCCTTTTAGGCTTGAGTCTAAGTGCGCAACAAATTCAGCAGTTTACCCAGTATCAATGGGTGGGCCTTAGTTTCAATCCTGCATTTGCCGGGAGCGATAATCTTTTTAATGCCTACGCCACACACCGCACTCAGTGGGCAGGAATTAATGATGCACCACGCACGTACCAACTCGGTTTGCACGCGCCTTCAAAATCAGGAAAAATGGGTTTTGGGGGTACATTAATTACAGATGTGGCCGGGCCAACGAAACGTTTTGGATTTCAGGGAGCTTATGCTTACCACTTGCAGGTTAGTGAAACGACTAAATTATCACTGGGAGCATCTTTTGGGCTCACTCAGTTTACTATTGACGGATCTCAAATTACTTTGCGCGAGACCGGAGATAACGCCTTAGATGGAAGTATGCAGTCTGAATTAAAACCAGACGCTTCATTTGGAGTGTTGTGGTATGCCGATAAGTTTAAAGTAGGTGTGTCGGCAATGCAAATTTTAAATAATAAGCTAGATCTCTTTCCTGGAGACGGAGATGGAAATATGTCCATACATTATTATCTTACAGGAAGTTATCTCTTTAATGTCTCGGAAGCAATTGATATAGAGCCGTCTGCATTAATAAAATATGTAGATCCTGTTCCGGCTCAGTTTGATATAAGCGCACGAGTTATCTATAAAAGTAACATTTGGCTCGGTGGATCGTATCGGACTAACGATGCAATTGCCATATTTGCAGGTTATAATGTGCTTGATTATTTAGCTTTAGGCTACTCTTATGATTATGCAACGTCAGATATACAGACCTACACGAATGGCACTCATGAAATACTCATTAAACTGCGTTTTGGTAAAAACCAATTAATCGAAGAGAATAAAGAAAAACCACAACCATAATTCCCCTTATGAAAACTAGATACCTCATAATTTTTGGGCTGTTTTTATTTACATGCACCCAGTTGACGGCACAGCTCGATACAAGACACTGGATACCACCGTTTTACGCGAAACCTGGCCCTGGAACGGGTACCAGTAATATTCAGAAGCATTTTGTTAGTTTATCTACACCTGCTGAAGATACCATTCCTGTCACAATTAGGAATGGTTTCGGAGATGTCATAGATATCATTGAAATTTCGCGTAATAGTCCACAGGAGTATACGTTTGGACCCACAGGAAATGCAAATACAGATACCTATCCCTTAAATGTTATTCCAACCGATAGCCTCAATATGAAAATAAGATCGCAAGGTCTCTATTTTGAGAGCTTTCAACCGTTTTTCGTTAATATGAGGCACAAGTCTGGTTCTCAGGGAACATCATTGACTTCAAAGGGACGCGTGGCTCTGGGAAAAAGATTTTATTCGGGTCATCTTTATACGACTTTACAATACTGGAGCGATGGAGATATTGGAATAATGAACGTCGGTCTCACTTTATTTCAGTAATGGCAACAGAGGATAATACCATCGTTACCATTGATATGATAAAAGACCCGATTAGCTTCATTGATCAAACACCTGGCGAGCCTATTACTGTTGTGCTTGATGCCTTTGAGTCATATGTTGTTGGTATTGATCATGGACAGTTTGATAACTCCAGCATCAATTTAGCCAATGGTACCCGGGTTACTAGTACCAAACCCATAGTTTGCAACACGGGATCCTGGCTTTCAGGAAATGAGTCAGGTCAATGTATTGGTAGTGACCAATTAGTGCCTGCCGAAGTTACAGGAGAGGAGTATATCCTTGTACGCGGTCTTGGAGATGAAAGTACAGAGCACCCTATCATTATTGCTACGGAAGACAATACAGATGTGTACCTCAATGATGGCGCACTACCGGTTGCTACAATTGATGAAGGTGAATTTTACATCGTACCTACATCAGATTTCACGGCAAATGATAACCTTTATGTTCTTGCCAGCGAAAAAGTTTATGTTTTTCAAACCCTTTCTGGGTCTGCCACGAATATAGGGCCTACCGTTGGTCTTAACTTTATTCCACCGCTTAATTGTATTGGAGCAAAAGAAGTGAATTTGCCTTTCGTAAACAGTTTGGCAGGAGGTAGTGGTCAGGGCCGAATCAATATTATTACTAAAGCGGGAACTTCTATTTTTGTAAATGAAAATCCTACACCGATTACTGGTTCGCAAACCGTTACCGGAAATGCGGATTGGGTGACTTACGCTTTTGACCCTCCTTCAGATAATGTAATTATTGAAAGCGATTCTGTAATGAATGTGGCCTTGCTTACACGAGATAATAATGTGGGTACTGCCGGATACTTCTCAGGATTTACCCTTAGAGCCCGTTGTAGGTTTGAGTGCCGGCATATCGGGATCACTCCCGTGTATTCCGGGAAATGCTGTACTTCAGGTTTTTGGATTTGATACCTATCAGTGGTTCTTTAATGGTGAGGAAATTGCCGGAGCCACCGATAATACTTTGTTTCCAGAGTTCGCCGGAAATTATATCGTTGAAGGAATAGATATTGCCTGTGGATTTAGATTTCCGTCAAATAATTTTTCTATTCCGCTTTTGTCCTTCTACCCTTGGTGCCGCCAAACAGGTGCAGAATGTAGAAGAGACAAGCTCCCGGATCGAGAATATTTGATGTGACTTATCGAATCTTTATCGAAAATTTTGCATTGAGCCCTAGTGAAAATATTCAGATTATGGAAAATATTAATGGTGGTTTACCAGTTGGTGCTACTGCCGAATTAATAGGATCACCTACTATCTTTTCGGAATTTTAACGGGTGGTATTAATCCTGACTTCGATGGGGTATCTGTAGGCAGTTACTTGCCGGGAACGGATCATCACCGGGAGTGCGGCAGAAGCTGCAATAAACTTATAATAAGAGTAGATATGAATGCAGCCGAACAAGATGGTTATTTTAATCAGATTACGGTCACAAGCAAGAACGGAGTGACCAATGATGGCGTAAACGGGCCATTTAATGGACAGGACTTTTCTCATGCGGGAGACGAATCCTGATCCGAATGGAAATGGTGAACCAAATGAGGAGGGAGAAAATACACCTACTTTAACTTGCTTCTTTCCAAACGATATTACTTACGGTGAATTGGGATTGTGTGCATCAGAAACATCAGTTGAAGTAGAAATTGATGGGTTGAGCCCGGGTGTCTTTACGGCGAGCCCAACCGGTTTATCAATTGATCCGGAAACCGGCGTAATTGATCCGTCTGGCAGCGATGCAGGAACTTATACAGTTACCTTTTCAGTAGATGGAAGATGTCCAACAATCACAGACACAGAAGTAACAATTGTACCTATTCCGAATCCCGGAGTGGCAAGTGCTAACCTGGAAACCTGTGTGGGTACTGACCCCATAGACCTCGCCGATTTTATTGAAGGTGAAGATGCCGGTGGAGTCTGGACAGATAACGGTGGAGCAGAAGTGAATGCTCAATACGAACCGAGTGTTGCAGGAGGGTTTGCACTTACTTACACAGTTACAAATGAACCTTGTGCCCCTGTGAGCAACACGATTATCCTAAACGTAATTCCAGAGCCAAACCCGGGACAGGCAGTAGCCGATCCTTCGGTATGTATTTCAGAAGGCACAATAAACCTTTTCGACTATATAGTGGGAGAGCAATCTGGCGGACAATGGTTTGACCAAGGTGGAGCAGCAATTTCAGCATCGGTAACACTTGAGAACCCAGGAATATTTTCATACCTCTACGAAGTGACTAATGACGCGTGCGGACCTAATAATACCGCATTAGAACTCAACGTAGTGGCAGAGCCTAACTCAGGAATATCCGTTGGCGAAGCCACAGTATGTGCCGGTGAAAGTCTTAATCTTTTTGATTTCTTAATTGATGCTGATTTAGATGGAAGCTGGACAGACCAGGATGGTAATGATATTCCCGATGAAACGATAATTAGCAACACCGGAACGTTTGTATACACTTATACGATAGACAGACAGCCATGTGGAAGTGTGGCAACTGAGGTAACTTTTGTAGTGGTGCAGGGGCCAAGTTCTGGAAATCCGAACAACCCAGAGTTAATCTGTATCTCAGATCCTACCTTTAATCTTATTGAACTTATGTCGGGAGCGACATCAGGTGGTGTTTGGACTGATTCGGATGGAAATGAGATAAGCGGAATATTTGACCCGGAAACGGCAGGTACTTTCACATTTACCTACACAGTATCTAGTCCTGAGTGTGGAGATATTCATTCAGAGCTTATTACGGTGGTATCAGAAAACAATTGCACGGACAACGTAATTGTTGTTCCACAAGGATTCTCACCAAATGGTGACGGAATTGGAGACAACTGGATAGTGCGAAATGTTGAGCAGTACCCTAACAATACCCTGTTAATTTTTAATCGCTGGGGAGAAGAAGTTTTTAGCGCCCGGCCTTATAACAACAACTGGGATGGAAAAGCGAGTGGCGGATTAAACTCCGGTGAAGGACTGCCGGTGGGAACATATTGGTACGTACTGGATCTCGGCGACGGATCTGATATTCGAAAAGGATATATTTACCTCAATCGATAACAAAACCTTTAATTAATAAAGCATGAAATATTCGAAAATTTTAAAGTTGTCAGTGGTTCTTTGCGGCTTAGTTTCTGCCACAGGAGCTTATGCGCAGCAGCAACCACTCTATACGATGTATATGTGGAATCAGCTAGTCATTAATCCTGCATATGCGGGTAGTCGTGAGGCTCTAACGGCTTCGGCTGTATGGCGCGAGCAATGGGTGGGTTTAGATGGCGCTCCTTCTACGCAAGTAGTCTCTGTTCACAGTCCTTTGCCTAACGAAGCAATTGGTTTGGGTTTGACTGTTCAGAACGATCATATCGGACCTTCTAATAATACTGGAGTATGGGGTGATTTTGCCTACAGGCTACAAACAAGTGAGAAGGCAAAGCTTTCATTCGGGTTGCGAGCCGGCTTTGGAATTCAACAAGCCAATTTGCGCGATCTTGATAATATTGATGCCAATGACCCGGCTTTTAATAGCAATGTAGAGAATAACTTCTTGCCAAACTTTGGCTTTGGTGCATATTATTATGGCAATCGCGGATATGTGGGTATATCAAGTCCTACAATTATTGAAAATGAACTAAATAGCGGTAACAATCCCGGAAGCGATGGAGAAGATCTTTATAACAGGCATTACTACTTGGTAGCAGGTTATGTATTTAGTCTGAGCCAGGATAGTACTGGGGTTATGTTTAAGCCTTCAGCAGTTGTTAGAGCCGTGAGCGGTGCTCCTGTGAGCTTTGATATTTCTGCTAATTTCCTCATCAAGCAGAAGCTTTGGTTAGGTGCGGCATATCGATATCAGGATGCTGTTGCGGCTATCGTTTCTTTCCAATTTACAGATCATTTGCAAGCGGGTTATTCATATGATTTTGGTACCAGCGATCTTAGGAGCTATCACAGTGGTAGCCACGAGATAATGCTTACTTACGATTTCTTTAGTAATGACGTGAAGACCAAAAATCCACGTTATTTCTAGAATAAAAAAAATTACATGAAGGTTTTGTAAGGTCCCCGGCGTTTTGTCGGGGATTTTTTATTGTAACAAATGTTACTCTTTTAAACTTTCAGGATTTTTACCTTTGTAAAAATTTAGAATTATGAAATTTCAATTTAGAATTGCTCTTGCCTTTATGGCGATAATACTTGCGGCTTGTGGGCAGACAGATAAATCAGCAACCGAATCAAACCAGAAAGTGGTTCAAGTTCAGGTTTCTGAGCCGGTGAAAATTGGAGTGGATGAGTTTCAGTCAAAAATGGAACTTCCAGATGCGCAGATTATTGATGTGCGCACAGATGCCGAGGTGGCAGAAGGTAAAATCTCAGGTGCTACTCAAATGGATGTCCAGCAATGGGATAGTTTTGTAGCATCTACAAAGACTCTTGATCCTTCAAAACCTGTATTGGTATATTGCAGGAAAGGGGGTAGAAGTAATAAAGCTGCCACATATTTGGCAGAAAATGGTTTTGGCGAGGTTTATGATCTACAAGGTGGTATTACAAGTTGGATTGCGGAGGATGGTGAAATCATAAAGCCTTAAAAGATGAGTAGTTTTAAAGAGATAATAAACAGCGACAAACCGGTACTCGTAGATTTCTTTGCCGAGTGGTGCGGTCCTTGTCAAACAATGATACCAATTTTGAAAGATCTAGCCAGCGATCTCGGCGATGATGTGCGGATTCTGAAGGTTGATATTGATAAGAATCCTTCAGCAGCCAGAGCCTTTGGAGTAAGAGGTGTTCCTACATTTGTGGTTTTTAAGAATGGAAAGCCTGTTTGGCGTCAATCTGGGGCAATGCCTAAAAGTTAATTGATAAAAGGAATCAAAAGTGCAGGCTAGTATTCCTGTGGAAGGGCTTTAAATTCAAATCCTTTTTTACTGAGAATTTCTAGGGCCTTGGGTAATGCATAAAGCATATTTTTCTCTGCCTTTACACTGTCGTGAAAAACAACGATAGACCCTCCCCGCGTATTTTTGATCACATTTTCAAGGCATTTTTCAGGGCTTATTTCAGCGCTCCAGTCGCCACTCAAAACATCCCACATTACAATAGTATACTGTTTTTTTAATCCCTTTACCTGCGATCGCTTTATCCTGCCATAAGGCGGTCTGAATAGGCTTGAATTCACCAATTCAGAGCATTCCAGGATATTTCGGAAGTAAGAGAAATCACTGTACTCCCAACCACTCATATGGTTCCAGGTGTGATTGCCTGTGCGGTGGCCGCGTCTTAAAATATCCGAATATATTTTAGGGTTTGCTTTCACGTTTCCACCAATACAAAAAAAGGTAGCCTTCGCGCTGTAGGTATCCAGAATATCCAGAATCTTTAGCGTTATATCGGCAGTTGGACCATCATCAAAAGTGAGATAGATAACCTTTGACTCCTGGTCAATACTCCATACCATATCCGCAGCAAAAGGCTTGAACGCATCAGGAGTTTTAACCAGATAAACCATTATTTAGAATTTTACTCTTGTCTGAGTTCTAAATGATTCCATTTCTTGTATTTTTCTCTCAAAGGCAGCATCCAGAGCATCAAAACGCTCGTTTATTTTACCTTTCAGATCTTCCTGAGGATACATTTGAGTTACGAAAACATTGAGTCGTTGCAGAATAGCATAGCTCATTTGAATGTCCTGACGCATGTTAACGGCGTTCTCAACATCTGCTGAAAGGTAGTATTCAAAGTTCTCAGCATAGCGCTCAAATACGGTCTCCAGAATGGCATTTGCCTTATCATCCTCTCCTATTTTGTAATAGTTCTGGATAATTGGAAGCATCAACCTGTCAAAAGGTACATTTCGATCTGGCATTACTTCGAGACATTTATCCAGAATTTCGCCGGCCTTTTCTATTTTTTCCTCTTCAATTAACTGGTCGGCGAGATTTGCGAATTGCAACCTGATGTTATTGGTCATGCGCAAATTGTTCTCATCCATATAAATCTCACCTTCGCTATCCATACCACCCCATTTAAATTTATTCATAACATTGTTATACATGGCCTCCGTGTTCACCGAACCATACATATTAGGATTGGCTGTGGCTTTCGCTTTTTTGGGAACCAACTGATAAGCCAGACCCACCAGCTCAAAGTAGCTATCGAGATTTATATAACTGTCGGGACCGGTAGTTACTGCGAAGTAGATTGGACGCTTCCAGTCATTAGTTGCCAGTAGGTCTAATTGCATTAAGTTATTTTTCAATAAATAAGACCTGTCTATTCTCCACTCTACTCTGTCTACAATGCTAGCTGAATCAGCTTCCGCGACAGTGCCGTTAGATATTATAAAGTCTTTATCAACGGGGATGAAGAAGTTTTTGGAAGGCATAACTGAAATTTGCTCCCCACCACCAACTGTGCGCAGGTTCTTATCATTTCCGATATAGTCAATAGCCTGATCTACATTTACGTAAACCTTACCGGTGTTTCTAGATTCGTCTAAGAAAACAACATCACGCGTGCCTTGGCGGTATTGAGTTTCATTTAATGAAAATGGAACAGGATCAGAGTCGTATACTTTGCGCTTCATCTGGTTAATGTACCAATCTGTGTTCAAGAGACTTAAGTTTACAACGCGAACATCGGTTCTTATTCCTTCCACTTCCTGAGCATACCACAATGGGAAGGTATCGTTATCTCCATTTGTAAATAAAATAGCGTTTGGTTCGCAGCTTTCCAGATAGTTGGAAGCAAAATCCCGCGCCGTATATCTTCCTGATCTATCATGGTCGTTCCATCCCACGGCTCCCATCAATATAGGTACGGGCAAGGTTATCAAAGCTGCTACTATGGCTACTACACTTTTGTTCTTCATTCCTTTGCCCAGCGCATACATAAGGGCAAGAAGCCCAATAGCGATAACACCCATGTAAAGCACTGAATAAGAAAAGAAATGGCCCCCGGATTGTATGGATTCCATTAGATAAATGACAACGCCTGCTCCCAGCGTAAAAGTGGCTGCTTTTATGAGCTCCTTCTTACTAAGATTAAATGCAGCATCAAAAAGAGCATATACGCCGAGGCCTATCCAAATAGCAAAAGCATAGAACGATCCTGCATACGCGTAATCGCGTTCACGCGGTTGGAAAGGTGTTTGATTCAGATATATTACAATGGCAAGTCCTGTAAAAAAGAAGAGGAGCAAGGTTATAAACCAGTCATCCGGTCGTCGGTATAACTGATACAGTAATCCAAGTAAACCCAGTGCAAGAGGCAATAGGAAGAAACGGTTGTAGGCGAAATTATTCTTCATACTCGAAGGCAAATTGTCCTGTGTGGCGAGCCGCTCATTGTCAATAAAGTTGAGTCCCGATAGCCAATTTCCTTCCAGTAGACCGCCACTTCCCTGTACATCGTTTTGCTTTCCTGCAAAATTCCACATAAAATAGCGCCAGTACATGTAATTAACCTGATACTTAAAGAAGTAGGTCATGTTTTCACCAAATGTAGGCTTGTTTACAATGGTGGCCTGCCCGTCGCTTCCAATAGTTCTAATAGGAGTTCCTTTAAAATTCGACCAGGATTTATAAGCTCTGATATGGTTTTCCTGAGGACTATACATCCTGGGGAAAACTCCAGTAAACTGCGGGTCATAATTTACAATAGCCGATTTTCTATCGTCAGAAATAATGTACTCCGATTTAATGTTGTAACCGGGATTATTTTGTTCCTCAAGGAATTTATTTGCATCAAATTCTGTAGAAAACCACTGAACAGTTCTTCCGGTAGTATTTTCAACAACATATGCTTTAGTATAAACTGGGTCGCCGTCAGATCTCGGGTTCTGAGCATCCGTAGGTGAGTTAAAATAATGGCCGAATAGCAAAGGTCTGTCACCGTATTGCTCACGATTAAGATAGGAAAGTAGCGTGAATACATTTTCCGGATTGTTCTCATCCAGCGGTGTATTCTCTGATGAGCGAATAACGATTACTGCAAATGTGGAGTATCCGAGAATAATTACAGTTATTGCAAGTACAACTGTATTTAGAATCGCGTGGCCTTTTCTTTGAGTATAAAGCAATCCAAAAACCAGAAGACCGATTACGATCAAGGCGTATATGATGGTTCCGGTATTAAACGGCATTCCGAAACTATTGACAAAAAGAAGCTCAAAATTTCCTGCCATAGATACGACACCCGGGATAATACCTCCCTGGATAACGCCTAGAATAAGCATAGAAATCAAGGCTGTGTAAATAATCCCTTTGAGGGAAGGCTTAAATCTTTTAAAATATACAACGAAGCTAATTGCCGGTATGGCCAGAAGGTTAAGAAGGTGAACTCCGATGGAAAGTCCCATTAAATAGGCTATTAAAATAACCCATCTCATTTCGTTCTTGCCATTTGACAAGACTTTCCCAGCTAAGGATAGCCCAGAAAACGGCCGCTGTAAATAGTGACGATAGCGCATAAACCTCACCTTCAACAGCCGAGAACCAGAAGGAATCTGAGAAAGTATAGGCCAGGGCGCCAACAGTACCACTCGCCATTATAGCGATAAGGCTGCCCATATTTAGTTCCTCACCATTCTTTGTAGCCATCTTGTAGCCAAAGTGGTTAATGGTCCAGAATAAAAATAGAATTGTAAAGCTACTGCTCAAGGCAGATAGCACATTTATAGCGTAAGGAACTGCAGATACAGGGACAAACGCCGAGAATATTCTTCCTAAAAGCATGAATAGGGGAGCTCCCGGTGGGTGTCCTATTTCTAATTTATAGGCGGTTACAATAAACTCACCGCAATCCCAAAAGCTTGTAGTAGGCTCAATGGTAAGAAGATACACGATGGTGGCAATTAAAAAAACACCCCATCCAGTTACAATATTCGCAGTTCTAAAATTCATCCACTTGGTTATTATGCCTGCGAAAATAAGAAAATAAGCGGGGGGCGCGATATTGCGTTCGTATGAGTTAGAAAGGATTGGATGTTTTTATGATTTTTTCGGGTTTCTTTGAGGAATTAAAAGAATTATTTACTTTTGCACTCCGCAATGCGGAAATTGTCCCATGGTGTAACTGGCAACACGTCTGTTTTTGGTACAGAAGAGTCTAGGTTCGAGCCCTAGTGGGACAACAAGAAACCCCTGTTTTTACAGGGGTTTTTTTGTGCCCTAGGGTGAGAAGTTTATGCCGCCGCAGGGCGGTAAGCCCTAGTGGGACAACAAGAAACCCCTGTTTTCACAGGGGTTTTTTTGTGCCCTATGGCGAGAAGTTTATGCCGCCGCAGGGCGGTAAGCCCTAGTGGGACAACAAGAAACCCTGTTTTCACAGGGTTTTTTTTGTGCCCTATGGCGAGAAGTTTATGCCGCCGCAGGGCGGTAAGCCCTAGTGGGAGAACAATAAAGCCTTCGTTTTTCGAAAGGCTTTGATCAGGGTGAATGCGGGAGAAAAGTTTCTGCCAGCTATTGGCAGGGAGCTAACTCTTGCAGGAATTTTAAGGTTTTTGAATTCCAATCATGTGAGAATAGGATGAATTATAATTGGACTGCCCGAACAGCTCTTTCTTAATTTAACGTTTAAAAAAACGGTTAAACCCAAATCCCCATTACAAAATCATCATAAATAAAACCATTAGGTCCGGGAATATCTTCAGAACGCAAAATTGTAAATCCCAGCCTTTCATAAAAAGCAATCGCCGGGGCATTGCGGCGGTTTACATTAAGCTGAATTTCAGACAGCCCCATTTCCTTTGCTCCATTTGCGATTTGCTCATACATCCACTTTCCAATGCCCAGGCCTTGCTGATCAAGTGCAACATAAATTTTGTCGAGCTTTAAATAGCCCTTTTTGACCTCGGTGGCAAAATAGCCAATGGTATTTTGTGCTGAATTTTCTACGATGTAGAATTTGTAGTCCGGATTGTTTAGGATTTCCGTAAGTTTTTCGGTGGTGTACATTCCCGAAAAAAGGCTATTTAGTTCATCGTCAGAAAAGTAGATGTAAAATGTGGGCAGCCATATTTCTCTAGCCAGTGATATTATAAGGGGAATTTGCTCTACACCAACTAGAGCTTTGCGTAACGCTACCATGAGCCCCATTCATCTAAATCGCGCCGTTCTTTTTTGGTGGGACGACCCGCTCCCTTCTCACGATCAAATCCGGGCATCAGTTTCATCATTTCAAGCTTTTCTAACTCAGCCTGCGGGGTGCAATCTTCTATATAATCATCAACGAGCTTTGCCCCGACGCGATTTTTTAGCAACGACTTAACTTTGTAAGTGCGCCAAATAGGATTGCGCTTTACTTTTATGATGTCGCCTGGCTTTACATTCTGAGAAGCCTTTACTGGCGAGTCATTTAGAAGAACCTGGCCGGTTTTAACCGCCTCTGCTCCGATGGATCGCGTTTTGTAAAAGCGCACCGCCCAGATAAATTTATCTATTCGTATTTCGCTGATCATAAAAGCGAAGATACAAAGTGTAAATCGATTGAAGGCCTTAAGACTTAAGCATTATTTCTGAGTACCTGGCTAAGTTCTCTGCGCATTTGCTGAAGCTGAATAAGTGATCGTAAATAACCGGTTACGTCTCCAGTTTTCATCTGCTTGTTTGCATTTTCTTTTAGCTGGGAATAGATTGATTCAATAGTCATGGTGTTAGGTTTTATATGTTTTGAAAGTCAAAAACAAAACCTGTGCCAAAACTTTATTTCTTGTAAAAATGCATTTCGGTTACGTAATTAAAAACTGGCTCCGTAAGCAGGTAGCGAACGTCGTGGCCGTCTTTAATAGACTGGCGAATAAAACTTGCAGAAAGTTTCATGACCGGAGCATCAATCTTCTTAATATGGGGATGATTGGTGAGTAGGGCATTGGTGCGGTGCGATTTTAAATCCTCTTTTTCCTGGATGGTTAGCACTCTTGGATAAACAAAAATCGAGTGCCGCTCTAAAATCTGATCAACATTCTTCCATTTGTGCAACGACCTGAGGTTGTCTTCACCCATGATAAGCGAAAAGTCCACATCGGGATGTGCCTCATGGAGGTGCGCAAGTGTGTTAATGGTATATGAGGGCTTGGTAAGTTTAAATTCCACATCGCTTACCCGGACTTTTGGATTGTCTTCAACCGCAATTCTACTCAGATTAAGTCTTTGATAGTCGGGGAGCAGGCTGCTTTTTTGTTTAAAGGGGTTTTGTGGGGTTACCACGAGCCATACTTCATCAATATCGGTATGATCTGCCATGTGGTTGGCAATGATAAGATGGCCTACATGAATAGGGTTAAACGTGCCAAAGTAAAGTCCTACCTTTTTCATGATTCTAAGAATGCTTTAACCATTTCGCAGCCTTCTGCGCAAGCTGTATCCAGGTCGTCATTAATCAATACCTTATCAAACTTATCGCTGTAAGTCAATTCATGATCTGCTTTTTCGAGACGAGCTTTAAGCGTTTCTTCAGTTTCTGTGGATCGATTTCTCAATCTTTCTTCAAGTACTTTGATACTTGGCGGCTGCACGAAAATAGCCAGGGCTTTATCTCCAAAATATTTTTTTAGGTTACTTCCCCCCACAACGTCTACATCAAAAATCACATGCTTTCCCGAATCCCATATTCGCGTCATTTCGCTCTTTAATGTACCGTAGTACTGGTCTTTGTAAACCTCTTCCCATTCGAGAAACGCATCTTCTTTTATTTTTTTTCTGAATTCTTCAGCACTTAAGAAATAATAGTGAAGGCCATTCGCTTCATAGCTTCTCCGCTCTCGGGAAGTGGCTGATACAGAAAATGATAAGCTGTCAAACTTGCTGAGTAAATATCTTACGATGGTCGTCTTGCCTGCACCGGATGGGGCGGAGAGGATAATGCACTTGCCTCCTGATTTTTCCATTAGCCAATATTGAGGAGTTGCTCTTTGATTTTTTCCAGCTCGTCTTTCATCTCCACTACCAACTTTTGAATCGAGACGTGGTTTGCTTTTGCTCCCATAGTGTTTATCTCTCTTCCCATTTCCTGTGAAATAAAGGCTAGCTTTTTACCCACCATACCCGGCACCTTCATGGTTTCCAGAAAGTAGGTGCAGTGACCTTTTAATCGGGTATGTTCTTCAGTGATGTCGAGCTTTTCCAGGTAATAAATTATTTCTTGCTCAAGTCTGTTTTTGTCTGTTTGATCCTGATCAATCAGGTCAGCCAGATTTTTTTCAATCCTTTCGCGCACAGTGGCAAGACGCTCGGGTAGATGTTTTTCTACACCTACGCGTAAATTTTCTATCTCTTTTACTCTATCGGCAATGTCTTCTGCCAGACGAGCTCCTTCATTTTGCCGAAATTTCTTTAGTGAACCGGTTGCCTCGTCAATAACCTCTAAAACGGCTTTCCATTCATTTTCGTCAAGCTCGTTTTTCTCAGATTGCATAACATCAGGCATGCTGAGAAGTGTAGAAATAAGGTTTTCAGACTGCAACCCGGTTACCTCACTAAGGTGCTTAATTTCTTCCAGATAGGCCAGGGCTAAACTCTGGTTAATCGTAACCCGCTTCTGGCCATCAGTATCTTCAACATAAATGTTCAGGTCAACCTTTCCACGACCCAGCTTTTCAGAAAGAATACCACGCAAGTCGAGCTCTTTTTCACGGTAAACTGATGGTATTTTTACAGAGAGATCAAACTGTTTGCTGTTTAGCGATTTGATTTCTACTGTTATATTTTTGTTGGCAAAGCTACCAGTAGCCTTGCCAAAACCTGTCATTGAAATTAGCATATTTTGATATTGCGGTTGCCAAAAGTAACCAAAACTAAATCAATCATACCATTTTGAAAGATGTTGAAAACGGCGGTTTGTAAAGTCATTCTATTCTGATGCTTGTTTCCTGAGCATTACAACAGGTTGCGCATGGCTTCAACGGCAGCTTTTGAGTTTCCTGCAATCGCTTGTGAACTAGTTTCAAGCACTGGTCTTTTCAGAAAAGTGTAATCCGTGCATAAGTATTTGCGGTAATCGGCTTCCGCCAATGATTGGTTGTTTAGACCCAATTCGCGGTATTTTCTAGCTCTTTTGCTAAAGATTGACTCGTAGCCCCCTGCTTTTTGAGCTAGTGAATCAATTTCGGATTCAGTCATTTCTTCAGACTTGATTTCTCTCAAAATCACATCGTCGGCGAGTTTGAGGTTCTTCATTATTCGTTTACAGGTATCACATGTTGATAGATAATAGAACTTCTTCATTGTTTAATTCTAAATTTGTAATTTATTAATTTGCTAATATACCCGCTTAGTAATAGAAAACTTTGGCAACAGACGAAAAAGACATAGTAAACAAACTGAGTCCCCGGAAAATAATCCTTCCGGTAGCTTTGGGGCTTGCTGTTGCGGTTTTTTTACTCTACTTAAACCTTACCGATACACGTTTTGAAGAAACCACCGGAGACCAATGTGGTGAGTACGCATGGGTTGATTACAACAATGATGGTGTAGTCAATAACGGCGATGAGGAGGAATTTGTAGCTGTCGAAGATTGCACGGGGAATTACAGATTGCGGACCTATCAAGATACCCTTAGTGACATAAATTGGACCTGGTACAGCACAATGTGGATGTTGATGGCACTTGTGGGGATGGCAATTCGCGATATAGCCTATATGTATCGTATTAAAGTACTTACAGACGACAAGCTTTCGTGGAAACAGAGCTTTAGAGTAATTATGCTCTGGGAGTTCGCCTCAGCTCTTACTCCCAGCGTAGTCGGAGGATCTGGTGTTGCTATGTTTATTCTTAACAGGGAAAAGATAAAACTGGGTAAAAGTACAGCCATTGTTCTCGTTTCGGCTCTTCTCGATGAGCTTTTCTATATCACTATGGTCGCTGTTGTGCTTATTGCCATCGGTACATCTAATCTTTTTCCCGTCAATCTGGAGAAAACATTTATTGGAATCACCTTTGGAACTCAAGGAATCTTCTGGCTGGGGTATGGGTTCATTTTTATGCTTACCACCGCAATTATGATTGGTGTTTTCTTCATTCCCAGAACATTAAAATATATTCTTCTGCAAATATTTCGATTGCCAATTTTAAGACGCTGGCGGTACAATGTTATTCAGATTGGTGACGATATTATTACTACGAGTATTGAGCTAAAGGGTAAACCGGTTAAGTATTGGGTTAAAGCTTTAGCTGCTACATATGTTTCGTGGACTGCGCGTTACCTCGTGGTCAACTTCCTGATTCTGGCTTTTATAAGCCCTGAGAGTGATATTATAAGCGGATTTAAGGAGCATGTACTCATTTACGCTCGCCAGTTGGTAATGTGGGTCATCATGCTTATTAGTCCAACACCTGGAAGTTCAGGAGTGGCAGAATTTGCCTTCTCCGGATTTTTTAAGGAGTTCATTCCTTTGGGATTGGTCGGAGCACTTGCGTTATTATGGCGACTCATTTCTTATTACCCATACCTTTTTATAGGTGTGGTGATTTTACCTCGTTGGTTAAGAGCTACGGCAAAACCTTCAAAGAAGGCAAAGAAGGCTAAGCAATCCTAAAAAAAGGGTCTTTGTAGTTGTCGAAAAATGGAAATACTAATCCTATGAAGTTTAACACTAAAACAATTCACGCGGGTCTCGAGCCAGATTCGGCAACAGGAGCTATTATGACCCCAATTTACCAAACGAGCACATACGTGCAGGAGAAGGTAGGCGTTAACAAAGGCTTTGAATATTCACGATCACATAACCCAACAAGGTCTGCGCTGGAAGCAAATTTAGCTCTGCTTGAGAGTGGTAAGTTCGGGGCGTGCTTCGGGAGTGGTCTTGCAGCTATCGATTGTGTTTTAAAGATGTTGTCGCCGGGGGATGAGGTGATAACAACGAGTGACTTATACGGAGGTTCGTACCGCTTATTCACTACGATCTTTGCTAAATACGGCATCAAGTTTCATTTTACAGAGATGGATGATGCATCGAAAGTTGAAGCCTTAATGAATGAGAATACCAAACTCGTCTGGGTGGAAACCCCAACCAACCCGATGCTTAAAATTGTAGATATAGAAGCAATTTCAAATGTTGTAAAGGGATCGAATGCCATGCTTGCTGTCGATAATACTTTCTCAACACCCTATATTCAGCGACCACTCGAACTTGGAGCCGACATAGTAATGCACTCGGTTACGAAATACTTAGGTGGACACAGCGATGTGGTAATGGGAGCGCTTATTACAGGTGACGAGCAAATCGCTTCGGAGATATATAGAATCCAAAACTCATCGGGTGCCATTTGCGGACCTCAAGATGCATTCTTAGTTCTTCGCGGGATAAAA
Source organism: uncultured Cryomorphaceae bacterium (assembly GCA_963748925.1). Taxonomy (GTDB): domain Bacteria; phylum Bacteroidota; class Bacteroidia; order Flavobacteriales_D; family Cryomorphaceae; genus Cryomorpha. Next base: position 524,986 of record CAVVKG010000009.1, read on the forward strand.
ACGCTGCATTTGCGCATGCAACGACATAACGAAAACGGGCAAAAAGTTGCAGAATGGCTCACCGGGCACCCGGCAGTAGATAAGGTTTACTATCCCGGACTTAAAAGTCATGACAATCACGATGTTGCTAAAAAGCAAATGAATGGTTTTGCCGGCATGGTTTCATTTACATTAAAAAAAGATACTACTGAGGCGGCACATACTATTCTGGCAAAATGCAAACTATTCTCCCTGGCCGAGTCATTGGGTGGGGTAGAATCTCTTATTGGCCATCCAGCTACCATGACGCACGCATCTATTCCTGCTGATATTAGAAGAGAGTCCGGAGTGGTAGATTCTTTGATCAGACTGAGTGTGGGAGTTGAAGATGTAGATGATTTGATTGCCGATTTGGAGTCAGCCCTACGATAGGGTGAAGAATGGGTCTTTTCAGCAATCCAACTTACAAGCGAACTTTATTGAACGTTAATAGGGTAAAAGGGTTCGTATTTGTATTACGAGTGTCCAAGTGGATGAGTGATTTAATATAGTTGACTTACCCCACCGATTGATTATTTTTGTCGTTTACCAAATTGTTGACATACACCTTATGAAATATCTTTCTGCTCTTGCCATCTTTCTGATGTCTACAAGTTTATTTTCTCAAGATTCAAATTCGCAGCATGGCGATCCTGGTCACTATAATTGTGGAATCTCAGATCATACCGAACAACTTTTTGAAGCTCATCCCGAGCAGCGGGTAATTGCAGAGGAGGCAACTGCCGAATTAGAAGATTTTACCAGAATGTATTCCGATTCGCCACTTCGGGATGATGAATTAATCATTATTCCTGTGGTTTTCCATATCATACACGCCAATGGTCCCGAAAATATTTCTAACGCTCAGGTGGAGTCAGCTATTGATGTGATGAATGCGGATTTCAAGGCTTTAAATTCAGGTATCAATGCAGTTATACCTGAATTTCAGAGTATAATAGGAAATGTGAACTTTGAATTTAGGTTGGCTCGCCTTGACCCGGATGGGAATTGTACCAATGGAATCATCCGCACAGTAGATAGTGAAACTTCTGAAGGAGGTGAAAATCTAAAAGCCATTTCCGAGACCTGGGGCCGAAGTAGTTATTTAAATATCTGGGTTTGTAATTCCATTGAAAGTGGCGCTGCGGGCTATGCATATCTACCCGGCGATGTAAATGGTTCTTTTGGTGCACAAATAGATGGAATTGTTATCCAACACAACTATGTAGGAGATATGGGTACATCTAATTTGAACAATTCACATTCTTTGACTCATGAAGTAGGCCATTGGGCAAACCTTCCGCATACATGGGGAGCCGGAAATAATCCTGGGCTTCCAGGTAATTGTACCGGTGATGATGGCGTAGCTGATACCCCTGCTACGATTGGTTGGACCACCTGCGATCTTGACGGGGTTTCTTGCGGATCGTTAGATAACGTTCAGAATTTTATGGAGTACTCATATTGCTCAGAGATGTTTACTAACGGTCAGAAAGCCCGCATGCGTGCAGCCCTGAACTCAAGTATTAGTCAACGCAACCAGTTAAATACCTCAGCAAATCTTGCAGAGACTGGTGTACTTAATGAAGATGTAGTTTGTAGTGCCGATTTTACGATCGAAGGGGAGCGCATTCTATGCCCTGATCAGGAAATTGAATTTATAGATATGTCTTATAATGGAGTTACGGAATGGTCGTGGTCATTTCCCGGGGGTACACCTTCTACTTCTACGCAGGAGTTCCCTACAGTTACTTATGCCTCACCGGGAGATTATAGCGTTACCCTTACGGCAAGTAATCCAACTAGCAGCGCAACAATTACGAAAGAAAGCTATATTTCCATCTTATCTTCCGGGGAGAATGCATTGCCATTTTCTGAAGGTTTTGAATCCTACTCCGATTTCGAAACGAATGACGCTAATTGGATGGTTATTAATGCCGAAGGATCTGGGTCAGCAGTTGAGTGGGAGATTACGACTATTGCAGCCTACGAAGGAACAAAAAGTGCATATGTAAAAGGGATTTCAAATGAATTTGGAGATAAAGAAATATTGCAAAGCCCTACTTACGATCTTTCCAGTTTAACTGAAAACGCCGTTTTAACGTTTCGATATGCCTATAATCTGAGATCATTTAATACAGAGGATGAATTTATTGTTTCGATTTCAAAGAATTGTGGGGAGAACTGGAGCCAGCGATTATCTCTTGATTCAGATGATCTTTCAGACTTATTTGGAAGCTCTTCGAACGAATTTATTCCTGAATCGCAATCTGAGTGGGTCGAAGCCGAAATCACAAATATTGGATCTACTTTCTTTACAGAAAGCTTTAGGTTTAGATTTGAATTTACCTCAAGAGCTGGAAACAACATCTATATAGACAACATTAATCTAATAGACCCGGCAGTGGTTGGATTGGAGGATGTCAACTTCCTGAACTCTATCCAACTTTTCCCAAATCCGGCAACGGATAATATTACTTTAAAGTACGATTTGGCCAGTGCAGGTCAAACCTCAATAGACGTGCTTGACATGACAGGAAGACTTGTCAAAGAAGTTTACCAGGGAAACAAAGCTATGGGCGCACAAAATCAAAATATAGATTTGAGTGATTTGGTATCAGGCGTTTATTTTGTTAGACTATCACTCAATGGCGAACAAGTTGTACGCCGTGTTGTTGTTCAGGATTACTAAATGGCAATCAACATTTAGCCTGTCCTATTCTCAACAAAAACAGCAATAAATCCACCAAGATGAAAAAGTTTTTCACCCTTTTTTTTGTTTTTATATTCACTATATCTATCACTGAAGCTCAAGTATTCGCCGAGGATGGAGAGGAGCTTTTAGTGAAATGCCATACTTACGAGATGATAGATAAGCTGGTGGAAGAACACCCTGAGCTTAAGCCGCTGATAGAACAAAGCACCGTTGAGCAAGATTTATTTAGAAAGCAATTCATGAGGGACAACCTTCAGAAAGATGGTGAGATTTATGTTATTCCCGTTGTATTTCACATTGTTCATGCTGGTGGTGATGAGAATATTACGCCCGCTCAGGTACAGGATGCCATTCGAGTGATGAATCAAGACTTTGCTGCTCAAACGCCTGGTATATCCGCAGTAAATTCTGCCTTTACAGACCTCGTTTCCAATACAGGAATAAAGTTTGCGCTAGCAAAGAGAGATCCGGAGGGTAATTGTACCAATGGAATTATAAGAACCTACGATCAGGCCACTTTTGCTGGAAGCGATAATTTGAAGCTAATATCGCCTATTTGGGATAGGTCAATGTATCTGAATATTTGGGTGTGTGAAACAATTGAAAGTGGTGCAGCGGGTTATTCGCGCTATCCGTCTTCGGTAAATGGAAGTTTTGGTGCTACGATTGATGGAATTGTGGTTCGATCTGATTATGTGGGTAGTATAGGAAGTTCTAATGCGAATAGATCGCAGACCTTGACCCACGAAGTTGGTCACTGGCTTGATTTGCCGCATTTGTGGGGCAGCACCAATGATCCGGAAGAGGAAAGTAATTGCAATACCGATGATGGAGTAGCGGATACGCCTAATACGATTGGATGGACATCTTGCAACACAAATGGTGAAAGCTGTGGAAGCCTTGATAATGTTCAGAATTTTATGGAATACTCCTACTGCACTAAAATGTATACACATGGGCAGAGAGATAGGATGGTTGCAGCCTTGAATAGCAGTATAGCACAGCGTAATCAACTTTGGCAGGAGAGCAATCTTATTGCCACAGGTGTAAATCTGGAACCTACAGTCTGTAAAGCGGAATTTAATGCAAGTAGAAGAACAGTTTGTGTAGGTGAAACGGTAGATTTTGAAGATTTTTCATATGGCGGCATTACTCAGCGCCAGTGGAGTTTTGAAGGAGGCCAACCAACAGTTTCTCAAGATTCTGCTACTTCTGTTACCTATAATGCTCCTGGTTTGTATTCAGTTGCACTTGCCGCTGGTGATGGTAATAACACAGTAGTGGAGATAGAAAGTGATTTCATTCGGGTTATAGACACAGCGTTGGTGGTACTTCCGTTTTATGAAGGATTTGAGACTATAAATACATTTGATGAATCAGATATTTGGTACACAGAAAATGCAGCGGGTTCACAAAATTGGGAAATTTCTAATGAGGTTGCTTATTCTGGTAATCAGTCAGCTCTGCTAAATGGTTTGGAAAGTGAGGATGGTGAAAATCCTAGCTTCCTCTCTCAGTCATTTGATATGAGTTACTTTGACTCGACTAATGCGGCACTTTCATTTAAATACGCTTGTAAAAGAAGATCTAATTCAAGTAATGATAAGTTGCGCATATATATTTCGAAAAATTGCGGTGACCACTGGAATCTCCGAGAAACCCTTGACGGCGATGAACTATACACTGCTCTTGGTTTTCAGAGCTCACCATTCGTGCCATCTGACGAAAGTGAGTGGAACGAGAATATTATTTCGAATATTGTTCCCTTATTTTTTACGTCATCATTTAGGGTGAAATTCGAATTTGAAAGTGATAACGGAAATAATATTTATATCGACGATATTAATCTGAATACAGCTATCGTTCTTTCTGCCTATGATTTGACGGAAATTAAAGAATCGGTTCAGATTTATCCCAATCCTGCGGTTAATTCGGTAATGATCGAGTTCACAAACCTCAATGGAATTTCAAATCTCGAGCTTGGAGTTTACGATATTTCGGGTCGATTGGTAGAACAAATATATTCTGGTGGCATTTCGGGTGCCAATCAAACCTATAGAGTAAATGTAGCTGATATGCCAAATGGCCTCTACTTTGTTCGTTTTACTACTCCAAATGGTCAGTTTGCCAAGAAATTCGTAGTAAGCAAATAAGCCCTGATTCAGGGCTTATCGGATATTTAAAAAATTAAGTTTAGTAGAGTTAGATCACGGTTGAATCAATCTCCCAACAAGTATTGCAACACATCCCTGAGGATTAAGCAGACTTTCGTTTTCGGGGCTCACTTTTAACTTTACAGTCAATTCTTGTGTTCCTTCAAGCGAGAAGTCGAAATGATCAACTTGCCCATGCTCGGTGTTGTCATACAGCGTTATGCCTTCTTTGTCGAGTACCTGAAAATCGACTTCACCGATCATAGGATGGCTGCAAATTAACAACCGATATTTCTGATCTGCGTAGAATGTCATTTTCACTTCTGCCATATCACCGGGCGATAATTTCGCTCCGTTAAAATTTTCGCTGGGTATATATTCACCCATGGCTTCCGCACATTCGTTTTTTACAAAACTTCTGCACTGGCTATACGCTGAACTAAAAATCAACAGACCAGCTAGACTTAATATTATTTGAATCTTTTTCATCTTAGGGGAAATTTAACTTATGTAGCGTGTACGGATTTCATTAACTACTTTGGTGATTTCATCTAAGGTTGCTTTACTCATGTCAGTCTTGGTAGCTCCTCCGATAACTGTAGTGCCATCGGCGGCCTTCGATACTGTGGATTTCTCTTTCTTAATAGCAACTTTATCAAAGATTTTATGCAGCATTTCAAGGTCGTTGGCTATATCATCCAGTTGATTTCCTTTGTTATATACCTTAACCAGTTCTCTTAAATTATCGAGGGATAGTTTTTGCTCGGCGATTCTTTGGAGTAATAATGCGTTCGGCTCTTTATCAGCAGAAGCAATAGAAGTAGCGAGGTATAAACCTTCAACCCATCCAGCGGCTATTACCATGGCAGAAATATGATCGCGATCATTTTCCTTTAAGTAGGCATCAAGCATATAATAAGTTTCAGAAATAATATTGAGCAGCGAATCTCTGTTGTCAACATTCGTTTCCATGCGTTCTATTGTGCTGTCATCAAAGGCCTTGGTCACCCCAAGGTTGTCAGCCAATTTCTTTGTGCAAGACAAATAAATAATAGCTTCCTGATTTTGATTAAAAATACTGGCATAACTCAAATCGGAACCGTAAATACCTAAATTAAGTGCTCTGCTGCGGGCAGATGTATAGCTGCTTACGTTTTTTACATTGTTAAGCAATGACATGTCGTATTCGGCTCCTGATTTTTTAAGAATAGATGCCATCTCCATGGGAGAAGGAACCGAATAAAAGATTTCCTGAACTTTCTGCGCATTTTCGATGGCAGCTTCATCAAGAAATCCGGCAGACACACTACTCTCTACTATAGCCGTATCAGAGGTGGGTGCGCTGTCACAGCTGTATAGCAATGCAAGAGCTGCTATTGGCAGAATACCCAAAATGGTTTTTTTCCGTATCATAATCTTTGTGCTAGGGGTTTCAAAGCAATATTAATTGCTTGTTCACATATTGTTTGCGAACGCAATTGCCTCAAGTGGAAACTTTGTTCAACAGCTTTTACTTCAATAGCAGTTGAAAGGTTTCACAAGCACAAAAAAAATTGCCCAAACTTAATCGATAATAAATCAGGCTTAGAAAGTCTGGATCTGTAGTACGGTTTCGTCGTCAATGAGCTTCGAGCCAATTGACTCCGGTATCCATATCAACATTGATGGGTACATTTAATTCGGTGATGGCATTGCTCATCTCTTTATCAATGATAGACTTAATCTCTTCAAGCTCCGATTCTTCGGCATCAAATACAAGTTCATCGTGCACCTGCAGAATCATCTTTGACTTAAATTTTCTTTCTCTGAACAGCCCATCAATTCTAATCATTGCCACTTTTATCATATCTGCTGCCGAGCCTTGGATGGGAGCGTTTATGGCATTCCTTTCGGCAAATCCACGTACGGTCGCGTTTCTGCTATTAATGTCTGGTAGATAGCGACGGCGCTTTAAAATGGTTTCCACATAGCCATGCTCTCTGGCAAATGCTATGCTCTTGTCCATATAGGCCTTTATGCCGGGATATTTATTGAAGTAATTTTCAATTAATTCTGCCGCTTCACTTCGGGAAACGGAGATACGTTGAGCCAATCCAAAAGCTGAGATTCCGTAGATAATTCCAAAGTTCACCACCTTGGCTTTACTTCTCATCTCTCTGGTCACATCTTTTGAGTCTACATCAAATACTTTAGCCGCAGTGGCAGCATGAATATCTTCTCCGCTTTTAAATGCGGATAGCATAGCTTCATCCTCACTGAGCTCGGCTATTAACCTCAATTCAATTTGTGAATAGTCAGCGGCAAGAATGACTCTGTTATCGCCGGAAGGGATAAAAGCTTTTCGCACTTCGCGCCCGCGAGCCGTTCTTATTGGAATGTTTTGTAGGTTGGGATTTTGCGAACTCAAGCGGCCTGTAGCCGCAACAGCTTGCATATACGTGGTATGAATGCGGTTGTCTTTTGGATTCAGCAGCGCAGGTAGTGCATCTACATACGTACTTTTGAGTTTCATAATTTGCCTGAAATCCAATATTTTACCTACTATCGGATGGTCATCGGCATGCTTCATCAGGGTTTCTTCATTGGTAGAATATTGCCCTGTCTTCGTTTTTTTCGGCTTATCTGAAATTTTAAGATCTTCAAAAAGAACAATACCAAGCTGCTTGGGGCTGGCGAGATTAAACTTGCTACCCGCAATTTCGTAAATCTCTTTTTCGAGCTCAGCAGCCTCTGTTTCCAGCTTCTCCGAAATTTCGGAAAGAGCTGCGGTATCAATTTTCACACCGGTCGCTTCCATCCTTGCTAATACCGGCATCAATGGCATTTCAATTTCATGAAAGAGCTTTTTCAAGCCGGGTTCTTTTTCTATTTCCGGAGCGAATTTTTCATAAAGTCTATAGGTTATATCAGCATCCTCACAAGCATAGGGCGACACTTCTTCTACCGGAATATCGCGCATACTTTTTTGATTCTTACCCTTTTTCCCAATCAACGTTTCGATACTTATTGGCCTGTAGTTTAAATACGTTTCCGAAAGCTCATCCATATTGTGTTTCATATCTGGCTGAATGAGGTAGTGAGCAAGCATGGTGTCAAACATTTTACCGTTTACATCCATATCGTACCAGGCCAAAACAGTAATGTCGTATTTGAGATTATGCCCGATTTTCAGAATCGAAGTACTCTCAAAAAAGGGCTTAAAGTCCTTAAGTATAAACTTAACCGCCTTTTCATTTTCGGGTAGCGGGATATAATAGGCTTGACCGCTTTTCCAGGAAAATGACATTCCTACCAGTTCGGCAGAATTGGCATCAACAGAAGTCGTTTCAGTATCGAAACAAACGACAGATTGCTTCATCATTTCCTTAATGAAAGTTGATCGCTTATCCTTCGTTTCAATTGTTTGATAATTAACATCATCTGCGTTAAAGTCGCTCATGTTTGCCGCCTCGGCAGGCGCAGTATCGCTGGCTGCTGACGAGAATAAATCCATCTGATCTCCCGTATTGTTAGCGCTAATCTTTTCACCCAACAATCTTTCGGAGATGGTTCTGAATTCCAGAACTGAAAAGAGTTCGCGAAGCACCTCTTTATTGGGCTCAGCGAGCTCAAGCTCTTTGGCATTAAACTCTACCGGGGCATCGCAGATTATGGTGGCGAGCTTTTTAGACAATAAACCTTGCTCGGCAAAATTGATAACGTTCTCTTTTTGCTTTCCTTTTAGTTTGTCTGCATTTGCAATAAGTCCTTCAACAGTATCGTACTCGGCGAGGAGTTTTTTGGCGGTTTTTTCACCTATTCCCGGTATTCCCGGAATATTGTCAACCGAATCACCCCAAAGTCCGAGCATATCAATAACCTGATCTGGTCTCTTTACTCCAAATCGTTCGCAAACTTCTTTTACTCCCCATATTTCGCTGGAGTTGCCCATCCGAGCCGGCTTCACAATTTTAATATGCTCAGTTACAAGCTGTCCGAAATCCTTATCCGGTGTAACCATAAAGACCTCAAAACCTTCCTTTTCAGCTTTTTTAGCAATAGTGCCTATTACATCATCGGCTTCGAAACCTTCCTTTTCAATGATTGGAATGTTAAAAGCTTCTACGATTTGACGTATATACGGAATGGATATTTTGATATCGTCAGGAGTTTCCTCTCTGTTGGCCTTGTATTCGGGATAGTCGTCGTTCCTAAAAGTAGGTCCTGAAATATCAAAGCCCACACCGATATGTGTCGGTTTTGAATTGTTTATAATATCTGCCAGAGCATTGGTGAAACCAAACATAGCGGACGTGTTTAAGCCTGCCGAATTAACCCTGGGATTGCGGATAAAAGCGTAATAAGCTCTGTAAATCAATGCGTAAGCATCAAGTAGGTACAATGTTTTCTTTTCGTTACTCATGAAGTTTGTTCTAAAACTTCGAATATACGCAAAGGGTAAATTTTATTGGGCAATACCGCTAATCTTGTTCGCGAAAAATGGCATTGGTGGTCATAAGTATTACACGAAGGTAAACATATGTGAAATTCGCGCAGGGAATAAGCCGGCACTAACTACATATTATCCAATTTCAAACGAAGTACCATCGGGATTGTCTTTCAATGTGACCCCCATAGTTGTTAGTTCATTTCGAATTTGATCTGCAGTGGTAAAATCTTTGTTTAGCTTTGCCGATTTGCGGAGGCTGATAGCGAGCTCAATAAGCGAGGCTGCTAAATCGTTGTCTCCATCACTACTCTCATCTTCCTTACGGAAACCGAGAACGTCAAAAATGAAACTGTTAAAGAGCTTCTTCAATGCTTCGAGATCTTTTTCAGTTGCTTTCTCAGTACCCGTTTTTATGAGATTAATCGTTTTGACTCCTTCAAAAAGCTTTGAAATCAAAACAGGGGTATTGAAGTCATCATTCATTGAATTAATGCAAGCATTTTCCAAACCTTCTACATCAATAGTCGATTCACTCGAAGCAGGAAGAGATTGCAATGTTTCTAACCCGTCCATCAATCGTTTAAATCCTTTTTCGGCTCCACGCAAGGCATCATTCGAAAAATCGAGTGTGCTGCCATAATGCGATTGTAGCATAAAAAAGCGCACAGTCATTGGACTATACCCTTGCTCAAGAAGTTTGTGGTTACCGGTAATCAGCTCTTCCGGAGTAAAGCCATTTCCTTCTGATTTAGCCATCTTTCGTCCCTGAACGGTAAGCATATTTCCATGCATCCATACTTTGGGACCACTTTTTCCATTAGAGCCAATGTTTTGCGCTATTTCACATTCGTGATGCGGGAACTTCAAGTCCATTCCACCACCGTGAATGTCAAATTCATTGCCCAGATATTTGGTGCTCATGGCCGAGCACTCAAGGTGCCATCCCGGAAAACCTTCGCCCCAGGGCGACGGCCAATGCATAATATGACCTTCTTCAGCTTTTTTCCAAATAGCAAAATCCAGCGGATCCCGCTTTTGATCCTGCCCATCGAGTGAACGCGTATTGGAGACCAAATCGTCAATATTTCTACCTGAAAGTTCGCCATAAGCATGATCGTCATTAAACTTGCGAACATCAAAATATACTGATCCATCTACCTCATACCCATACCCGGCATCAATAATGCGCTGCACCATTTGCATTTGTTCAATGAGGTGGCCGGTGGCTGTAGGCTCTATCGATGGAGGCAAAATATTAAAGATGCGCATTACATCGTGGAAGCCGTTGGTATATTTCTGCACAATTTCCATTGGTTCAAGCTGCTCCAATCTCGCTTTCTTTGCGATTTTGTCTTCGCCGGCATCGGCATCGTCTACCAAGTGGCCCACATCAGTGATGTTTCTTACATAGCGAACCTTGTATCCGAGGTATGTGAGGTATCTAAAAACAATATCGAAACTTAGAAAGGACCGTACATTTCCCAAATGTACATCACTGTATACGGTAGGGCCGCAAACGTAAAGACCCACAAAGGGTGGGTTTAGGGGTTTAAATTCTTCTTTCTTGCGCGTTAGCGTATTGGTGATTTGAAGGGTGGTGCTCATGAAAAGTGTTAAAAGGTATTCAATTCAGCCCAAATTTACTCAATTGTTTGAATCGTCAATTATTCCGTAGCCAATGAATCGGCCTTCTTTGTAAATTTCCAGCTTACGGAGAATTCCGTTTTCGTCATATTTATACCATTTACCGTCCCATAACCTGCCTTCAAAGAAATCGCCAACTTGCGTAACTTGCTTGCTGCGATTGTATAAGGTGTTGAAGCCTGTAGATTTAAATACACCAAGGTTGGGCTTGTCCGAATGGTTTGGGGTCATCTCATCTTGTGGCAGTTCCGGAACAATTACATCTTTTTTAGTGTCTTTTGGAAGCGAAAAACGAGTTACGCTTCCGGGCTCTGTTTCACCATTTGTAATTCGTTTTTCTTCGCGAAGAACTCCATTTGAGTAATACGAGCGGTAAATGCCATGGGCTACGCCATCATCAACTTCCACAGTAAGTTGCAGTGTTCCATCGGGATAGAAGTATTGTTGCAGTCCGTCGCGTTTTCCTTTCGTATTAAAATGGAAGTCCTGAGCCAACTGCCCATTTTCATGAAATCGCTTGAAATCACCGGTGTTTTTATTGGCTTTCCAATAGCCTGATTCTTCCACCCGGTTATTCGGATGGTACGTAATATAGGAACCATATGGATGATTTTCTACGTAATTAATCTCGCTCTGTATAGATCCTGTTGGGTAGTATTTCTTCCATACTCCGGTTCGCTTGTTGTCTAGATATTCGCCTTCCTCTACTTTCTGATTTGGTGAAAAACCATCATCAGAACTGAATGCTCCCAAAATAACCCAGTATCCTTGGCGTCTCCCCTCCGAATCTGTAAAATTCTGCGATTTAAGGGTTGAATCCTCTGGTGCTATCGGAGTTGCTGCAATGCTTAATGCAGAACCAATCAGGAAAATATAGAATGTAAGTAATAAACGTACCATGAAGTTGTAAGTGTCAGATGTCCACTTATACTTCTATTCACCTATTAAGGTTGCACATTTTAACGGATCTACATCCTATTTATCGACGAAAATTGATTTCAACGGGTTCAATTCGGAAATGACGTTGATTTCTTTAGTTTGCTGAAAAAGCACAATCCAAAAAAGAGGATGGGTTTATAAACTAAACCGCAGTCTCCCTAAGGTTCTCAAGCATATCCTCAACTATTCTCTCAAGAGAATAGTCAGGTTTCCAACCCCAGTGCTCGCGAGCCATCGAGTCATCAATGCTGCTTGGCCAGCTTTTCGCAATACCATCTCTGTAATCGGGATTGTAAGATATTGAGAAATCGGGAATGTGCTTTTTAATTTCATCTGCGAGTATATCAGGGGTGAATGAAACTCCTGAAATGTTATAGCTTGTGCGCAGTTTGATTTGGTCTAAAGGGGCATTCATAATTTCCAATGTTGCCTTGATCGCATCAGGCATATACATCATTGGCAACGCAGCTTCTTCACTGAGAAAACACTCGTATTTTCCATTTTTAATGGCTTCATGAAATATGTGAACAGCATAGTCGGTAGTTCCACCACCCGGATTGCTTTTGTAGCCAACGATCCCGGGGTATCGCACGCTCCTTACATCGGTTCCATATCGCTTATTGTAATATTCGCACCAGCTTTCGCCAGCCACTTTGGTAATGCCATACACGGTAGTAGGCTCCATAATGGTGCGCTGAGGGGTGTTGTTTTTTGGTGTATTTGGTCCAAAAACAGCTATAGAGCTAGGCCAAAAAATTCGTTTAATATGTCCATCGCGAGCTAAGTCGAGCACGTTTGATAAGCCGTTAATATTCAAATCCCAGCCTAGAGCAGGTTTCTGTTCGGCTGTAGCCGAAAGAAGTGCAGCCAACTGATAGATTTCGGTAATATTATAAGCCTTAACTACTTCAAATAAGCGATCCTTGTCAAGTACATTTATTGATTCATATGGTCCATTGGCGAGCGCATCTGTTGGTTTATCCCTCAGATCAGAGGCGACAACTCTATCATTTCCGTATTGCTCGCGCAACGCAATAACAAGCTCAGTACCAATTTGTCCGGCAGCACCTACTACCAATATATTTGTAGAAGACATAGTTTCTTTCATTTAAAAATGCTTGCAAATTTAAGGATTTAAAAACCGTATCTTCAATTCCTGATGTGTTAAGATTCAATAAGGATTGTTGGCGGCTTTCCTACAGTTACACTCAAATGAACTCTGGTAATTTGGTATATTTGTAATTATTCAAAATATCAAACATTCTTATGCCTATATATCATTCACTTGGAAAATTCCCACATAAAAGACATACCACCTTCAAAAAGGCTGACGGCTCTCTGCATTATGAGCAATTGTTCGGTACAGAAGGGTTTAGCGGCATGTCGTCACTTTTGTATCATTTGCACAGACCTACACAGGTAAAAACTGTAGGCGACACGATTGATGTAAAGCCCGAAGTGGCTGTAGATTATAATATGAAGGCATATCGCTTCCGCGGATTTGAGGTTGAGCCAAAAGACGATTATTTAGATAGCCGAACGCCGGTATTGGTAAATAACGACTGTTATATAGAGCTTGCTGCTCCCAGAAAGTCGATGACCGATTATTTCTACAAAAATGTGGATGCGGACGAAGTTATTTTCATTCACAAGGGCGAAGGCGTTATGCATACGCTGATGGGCGATCTGACTTTTTCTTACGGAGACTACCTGGTGGTGCCGCGCGGAATGATTTATCAAATGGAGTTTAAAACTTCCGAGAACCGTCTTTTTATTGTCCAGTCATTTAGTCCTATATACACGCCAAAGCGTTACCGGAATAATTTTGGTCAACTGATGGAACATTCGCCTTTTTGTGAGCGTGATATTCGCCGACCGAAATATATGGAGCCGACTGATGAGAAGGGAGATTTCTTAATGAAAATCAAAAAGCAGGATAAACTCTATCAATTTACGTATGCAACACATCCATTTGATGTGGTAGGTTGGGATGGTTACAACTATCCATACGCTTTTTCTATTCACGACTTTGAACCCATTACCGGAAGGGTGCACCTCCCACCACCCATCCATCAAACTTTTGAAGCTGCCGGCTTTGTAATTTGCTCATTCTGCCCGAGACTCTACGATTACCATCCCGATTCAATTCCGGCGCCTTATAATCACAGCAATATTGATTCTGACGAGGTGCTTTACTACGTGGATGGCGACTTTATGAGCCGGAACGATATTGAGGCCGGTCATATTACCATACACCCGGCAGGTGTCCCTCACGGACCGCACCCCGGAGCCACCGAGCGCAGTATCGGCAAGAAAGAAACCGAAGAGCTGGCTGTAATGGTAGATACTTTTAAACCGTTAAAAATGACCAAACAGGCTATCGCTATATCCGACGGAGATTACTGGAAGTCTTGGATAGAGTAGATGAAATTATTCAAAAAAAAAGCCGCTGCACAAATCTGTGCAGCGGCTTTTTAATGTGTTCCTAAAATAATTATTTCTTAATAAACTTCGCTGCGCTGCTCATCCCATCAATTGAGAAAAGATAAACACCGGCATTCAAGTTTGAAACGTTTATTACATTTTGATTTTGCAGTCTTCCGGCTAAAACTTCTTTACCGGTAATGTCCATAATCCGGTAGTTAGCATTGGCATTTGTTTCACCTTTCACCCATAGTTCACTTTCAGTAATTGTTGGATAAATGTTAAACTCAGGTGCTTTGGCATCAAATAATCCTACTGTAGTTAATGGTGTTAAACGATAAACACGGCCGCTTTCAGGTATTCCATCTAGTCCTGGCGGAGCTTCGTTAAGCGAGGTCTCAGAATCTAATGTAGGATTTAATGGGTCTCCAATAATGGTTGCCCCAAATTCATAGGTTGCACCCAATCCTTGAACACCAAGCGCAACAAGGACTGTAGGGCCTGCATTTCCAAAAAAAACCAATTCAGGATTTGGGATATCAGAGTCACCGAAGTGAACTTCAAGAATTCCATTTTCCTCATAAAACCAGAGCTGAAAATTGATCCGGTTTTCTGCTGCTGGTTCAGGACCAAAAATTTCTTCATAAAATCCGGCATTCACATATTCTATCTTTGCTATTCGGTTACCAACAGCTCCATCCACGGCATATAATATCTCAGATGAAGCTAATCCTTGAATGGTATCACCATCAGCGAAATCGTCAACAAGCCCAAATAGCTGGGTCTCTTCAGAAAACATATTTTCAAAAAAGAAGAAGGCACCGACATCAAATTGAGAGGTACTGGTATAGGTTTGCTCATTCATCTCAAAGCCAAAATCGAAAGGCACGGTAAAAAATGGGTCAACCCATGAATTTCCTTCTTCAAAAAGAAATTCAACTGGGGCTGGATTTGCCAATTGGGTATAAGGAGTGGTGTAAGTAGAAAGAGTGTAAGAATTTTGTGCAAATGACGATAATCCTAGAAGCAAAGCAACTAAAGATAGAGGTTTTTTCATGTTATTAGAGGTTGGTTATGAGTTCATTGCAAAAGCGAAATTAGTGCCAGTATTGAAAACAAATTGAAGTTTTTGAAATATTGAACGGCATCTTTTTAAATTTTCAACTGGGTAGGGTAACAACTTTTATTAAGCAATTAAAAGGGGCAATGCAAATTTGACTGATATGCTAAAAAGCCGCTGCACAAATCTATACAGCGGCTTTTTAGTGTATTCCTAAAATAATTATTTCTTAATAAACTTCGCAGCACTGCTCATCCCATCAATTGAGAAAAGATAAACACCGGCATTCAAGTTTGAAACGTTTATTACATTTTGATTTTGCATTCTTCCGGCTAAAACCTGTTTGCCTGTAATGTCCATTATGCGGTAGTTAGCATTGGCATTTGTTTCACCTTTCACCCATAGTTCACTTTCGGTAATTGTAGGATAGACGCTGAACTCAGGTGCTTTTACATTAAAAATACCAAGTGGATTTGAAGGCGCAAGACGATGAACGCGTCCTGAGGCTGGGATTCCACTCAGCCCTGCCTGTTCCTCATCTTCAGGAATTATTGTAAACTCAGCCAATGAAGGACTTGTGGGGTCTCCAAATATCGCAGCGCCATAATCTAATGTTTCTCCATCAAAGTTTAAACCTAAAACTAGTACGGCACCAGGACCGTCGTTGCCATAAAAAACCATTTGCGGATCGGGAATATTTGACTCACCGTAATGAATTTCCATTATTCCATCATCTTCATAAAACCATATTTGAAAATTTATCCGATTTTCTGCTGCTGGTTCGGGGCTAGCTGTCTCTGCATAAAACGCTGCATTTTTATACTGAATTTTTGCTATTTTATTATTTGGCAGGCCCGTAACTGTATAAGAAATAAATGAAGAGTCCAATCCTTCAATAGTAGCCCCATCAACTAAATCGTCATTTAAACCGAAAAAAGTTAGCTCTTCTAAACCGGGATCGAGAATATCTCCAAAACCCATTAGGGCACCCGAACCAAGCTGAGAGGTTGAAGTAAAAGTTTCGCCACCAATTTGAAAATTGAAACCGAAAGGCACTGTGAAAAACGAATCATCCCATGGTTCTCCATCATCAAACATAAATTCAACTGGAGTGGGATTTGTAAGCTCTGTATAAGTGGAATTATAAGTGCTAAGTGTATAAGAATTTTGTGCAAATGCTGATAATCCTAGAAGCATTGCAACTAAAAATAGAGGTTTTTTCATGTTATTAAAGGTTAGTTATAAGTTTATTGCAAAAGCAATATTAATGCCAATTTTTAAAACGGATTGAGTTTTTTTAAAGAAATTTTGAAAAAGAAAAATTCGGTGTCATCTTTTTAAAAAGTCGATTGGACATCTTATTAATCCCTGTTAATCAAATAGATATAGCTAAGCCGAAATTTTGATAATTTGCAAAAAAGCCGCAGCACAATTCTTTACTGCGGCTTTCTTATAAAATAGTAAGGCTCTTACTTTTTGATAAATTTTGCAGCGCTGCTCATCCCATCAATTGAAAAAAGGTAAACGCCTGAATTCAAGTTTGAAACGTTTATTACATTTTGATTTTGCATTCTTCCGGCTAAAACCTCTTTACCGGTAATGTCCATTATGCGGTAGTTAGCATTGGCATTTGTTTCGCCCTTTACCCATAGATTACTTTCGGTAATCGTGGGATAAATGCTAAACTCCGGAGCTTTTGGATTAAAAATACCAAGTGGGTTTGAAGGCGTAAACCGGTATACACGACCGCTTTCAGGAACCGCATTCAAACTTGGAAGTATATCTTCATCGAAAGATGTGAAGGTTGATAGTCCAGGATCAGCTAAGCTCCCTGAGGCAGCAGCTCCATAAGTGAACACCTGATTTTCATCATCATCTTCTTCTAGATCGAGGGCCAAACTAATTGTAGGTCCGGGATTACCTAAGTATACAAGCTGAGGATCTGGAATGTTTGACGCGCCAAAATGAACTTCCATAATTCCACCATCTTCATAAAACCAAACCTGAAAATTTGTTCGGTTATCCGCTGAAGGGAACTCGCCTTCTACCTCTTCATAAAATGCAGAATTCGAATACTGAATTTTAGCAATCTGATTTCCAGCTAATCCTTCAGTTTTATAAGATATTTCAGAGGAAGCCTCTCCATCAATACCAGCAGCATCTATTATATCGTCATAAACACCAAATACCTGTCCTTCAAATGTGTTGATATCACCAAAAAGAAAAAGAGCACCATATCCAACTTGGGTGGTATTAGAATAACTTTCACCATTTATAGTAAAATCAAAACCTAGCGGAACAGGGAACTCTGGATCATCCCAATAATCCTCATCTTCACTGCTTAAATCGGCTTGTGTGGAATTCGTAAGCTCTGCATAAGGAGAAGTGTAGGTAGATAGGACATATGGGTCTTGTGTGAAGGCAGACACACCAATAAGCATAGCCACAAAAAGTAAAGATGTTTTCATTTTTTTTAAGTTTAGTTAGTACTAGTCAAAAGTAGAATATGAATTCTGTTTTTTGCAAATTATTTTTACTTAGACGTTCAATTTTAAGTAAAGATGCTGCGCGACGATTTTTCTTATCTTTGAAGAATAATTTATAACCGAATATTTACGTGCTGGAGAGATTTAAGACCCTATTTTTTTGGTCAAATTACAATGAGGGATTTTCCTATCCTTCTGGTTATTAGTCGTAAATAAAAAGATAAAACACATTATGTCAACAACTACAGATGAAGCCTTGAATTTACAAAAGGTAAACCCGGAAGCTGAAGATTTTTTACCTTTAAATGGAACCGATTACGTTGAACTCTATGTGGGTAATGCAAAACAAGCGGCTCACTATTATAAAACCGCCTTTGGATTCCAATCAGTGGCCTATTCAGGCCTTGAAACCGGAAACAAGGATCAGGTAAGCTATGTGCTACAGCAGGATAAAATTAGAATTGTACTCACATCACCGCTTACGCCGGATAGCCCAATTAACGATCACATCGTAAAGCATGGCGACGGAGTTAAGATTGTTGCCCTTTGGGTAGATGATGCGACCAAATCATGGGAGGAAACCACCAAACGAGGAGCTAAATCATTTATGAAACCACAAAAAGTGGAAGATGAAAATGGTCATATCGTTCGCGCAGGAATTCATACCTATGGGGAAACGATTCATATTTTTATTGAAAGAAAAAATTACAACGGACCTTTTTTACCCGGCTTTAGAAAATGGGAAAGCGATTACAATCCAGAGCCAACCGGCCTTCGCTACATTGATCATATGGTAGGAAATGTCGGTTGGGGTGAAATGAATAAATGGGTTGAGTTTTATGCCCGTGTAATGGGCTTTGCCCAGCTTATCTCATTTGATGATAAAGACATTTCTACTGAATATACTGCCCTGATGAGTAAGGTGATGAGCAACGGAAATGGTCGTATCAAGTTTCCGATAAACGAGCCTGCAAAAGGAAAGAAAAAATCGCAGATAGAAGAATACATTGACTTCTATCACGATTCCGGTGTGCAGCACGTTGCTTTAGCAACCAATAATATTATCGAAACGGTAACCGATTTGAAAAGTCGGGGAGTGGAATTTTTGCGAGTTCCAGACTTGTACTACGATACTGTGCTCGACCGTGTAGGTAAAATCGATGAAGACCTTGCGCCACTTAAAGAACTTGGAATTCTGATTGACCGCGACGACGAGGGATATTTGTTGCAAATATTTACGAAACCCGTTGTAGATCGTCCGACGATGTTTTTTGAGATTATTCAGCGAAAAGGAGCCAAAAGCTTCGGAAAAGGTAACTTTAAAGCACTTTTTGAAGCCATTGAAAGAGAGCAGGAATCCCGCGGTACACTTTAATCATATGAACATATTGAAAGCCGTGATTCTTGTCATGGCTTTCTTTTTCTCCTCTGGTGTTAGCGCTCAGGGGTATCAATCTGCTGCGGGTTTGCGTGCTTCTTATGGCGGTCTGCTGTCTTATAAGCATAAGCTCAATACACAGTATTTTGCTGAGGGAATTCTTGGATTTAGATGGGGTGGGGTAGAAATTACTGCGCTGATTGAGCGCTCTCAACCGGCCTTTGATAACGAAAACATGTTTTGGTATTTCGGTGGGGGCATGCATTTGGGATTACATGGAAGAGACAATACCATTAATCCACCAGATATGGCAAACGAACAAACATATATCAATCTGGGAGCAGATCTCATAGGAGGCATTGAGTACGTTTTCCCACAAATACCGCTTACTGCGTCATTGGATTACAAACCTTCCTTTCATTTTACCGGCGAAAGGTGGTTTGTGGGCGAAGGAGTTGGATTGAGCATCAGGTATATTTTAAAGTAGAAAAGATTTTAATTTTGATAGGTTCAAATGAGTGCTTGAAGTCTATCCTTTAATAGTATTGCCTACCTTTACCCAAAATTTTTCAGTTATGCTTACAGGATTTTTACACTTACATAATTTCTTACGCTGGTTTGCTTTAGTTGCTATTCTCTTTGCATTAATAAGGAGCTTCAACGGAATGAGAAAGGGTACAGCCTTTACAAAACCCGATAATCTTTGGTCGCTTTTAACGCTTATTGCGTTTCATACTCAACTCCTTGTAGGGTTTGTGCTTTACTTTGGAAATGGCTGGTATCGCCTACTCGGCGAGATGTCAGATAAACTGGTTCGTTTTTATTCGCTTGAGCATACGCTCGGAATGCTTATCGCTATAACACTCGTAACCATAGGGAGGGTGAGTTCTAAAAAGGCGAACTCCGAAAAGGCGAAACACAAGAAAATCTTCTGGTTTTTCTTGATTGCCTTAATCATCACACTTGCCAGCATTCCATGGCCTTTCAGAGAGATTATCGGACGGGCGTGGTTTCCCGGAATGTCAGCATCTTAAGCTCTATGTGGATTGTTAAATACCCGGTTTTGTTGAGATAGCCGGTCCTCAATATCGTTGTCATTGGTTACACGTATTTCTGAGCCGCAGGTTTTACTCACTGCGGTTGTCAGAGCAATCATAAGTTGGTGTGATGATTGAACAATCTTATTAAAGTCTTTGTAGTAAGTAATACGTCGACACTTCGGTTCTATTTCAAAACCCCTAAGCGGTCTACGCCACACATTGCTTACATCTCCTTATATTTACATCAAATAAAATTTTAAATGGCAGATAATATTGTTACCGCCAAGGTTCAGGAAAGAGCGGTACTTATCGGATTAATAACACGCGAAGAAACTTCCGAACAGGTAGACGACTACCTTGACGAGCTTGCTTTCCTGGCCGAAACGGCGGGGATTAAGACGCTTAAAACATTCACTCAAAAGGTGGATAAGCCTGATAGCCGTACTTTTATTGGAAAAGGAAAGGCTGAGGAAATACGTGATTATGTAAAGGAAAATGAAATAGATGTACTCATTTTTGACGATGATCTATCGCCTTCACAAATGCGAAATTTGGAGAAGCTTTTTGATAGAAAAATCTATGACCGAAGCCTTTTAATACTGGATATATTTTTGCTCAGAGCGCAATCAGCACAAGCTAAAACTCAGGTAGAGCTTGCCAGATCTCAATACTTGCTTCCGCGCCTTACCCGCATGTGGACACACCTGGAAAGGCAACGTGGTGGTACCTCTACACGCGGTGGTGCAGGTGAGAAAGAGATTGAGACTGACCGTCGTATGATTCGAAATAAAATCAGTAAGCTGAAGGAAAGACTAAAGCAAATTGATAAGCAAATGCATACGCAGCGATCTAACAGGGGAGCTATGGTGCGGGTTGCTCTTGTGGGATATACGAATGCGGGCAAATCTACAGTGATGAACTTGCTCAGCAAGAGCGAAGTATTTGCAGAAGACCGCCTTTTTGCTACCCTCGACACTACCGTGAGAAAGGTAGTTTTCGAAAACCTTCCTTTTCTATTGAGTGATACTGTAGGCTTTATTAGAAAATTGCCACCTCAATTGGTTGAGTCTTTTAAGAGTACCCTCGATGAGGTGCGTGAAGCGGACATTCTTATTCATGTAGTAGACATTTCTCATCCCAATTTTGAAGATCATTTTAATACGGTAAACTCAACCCTGGCGGAGATTGATTCCAAAGAAAAGCCAACCATTGTTGTGTTTAATAAAATCGATGCGTATAAACCGGCACCCATAGATCCGCAAGATCTGGATCCCGACGTTCACACTGATCCCCTCGAACAACTCAAGCGTACCTGGATGTCGAAAATCAAGGCTTCGGACGTAGTTTTTATATCGGCTACAAAAAAGATCAATATTGACGATCTTCGCGAAAAAATCTACGCCCATGTGAAGGAAATTCACGTGGAGCGCTATCCTTACAATAATTTTCTATACTAAAAACCGATCCATGCCATCTATCCGACAGGAAAAAGTAGCTAAGTTAATTCAACAAGAACTTGCCATAATCTTCCAACAAAATGCAAAGGCTCATTTTGGCGGCGCCTTTATCACGGTTACCGTTGTGCGTATGAGTCCTGATTTGGGAGCGGCGCGTATTTACCTGAGTTACTTCGCCAATACCGGTACAGATAAAAAGGAGTTTATTGAAATGATCCGAGCTAAAACTTCCTTTATTCGCGGTTTGCTGGGCAATAAAGTAGGCAAGCAATTACGCATCGTTCCGGAGCTTTATTTTTATCTGGATGACAGCCTTGATTACGCTGCCGAAATTGACAATCTATTAAAAGACTAGCCATTTGAACGTTAGTTACTTCATTGCCCGGCGGTATCTACTTTCTAAGAATACCCTTTCTATCATAACCGTAATGAGCTTGATTTGCATGCTCGTTGTGGCTCTGGTTACCATGGCAATGGTGGTAATTCTTTCTGCTTTTAATGGTATCGATACGTTAATAGATGATCGTTACAGCTATTTTGATGCCGACATTACCATACTGCCACTTACCGATAAGGTTATTGATGCCGACAGTATTAACTGCGCAACCATTGAGGCGATTTCCGGAATTAAGCATTGCTCACCTGTCATCGAGGAGCGTGTTTTTGCTGAGTACGACGGGAAGCAACGTATTGTAAAGTTAAAAGGGGTGGATTCAAAATTTCTGCTGGAAGCGGGAATGGACACCATGATTATAGACGGCACAGCGCAATTATCTATTGAAAATGCACCTGCAGCACTAATAGGGGTAGGGGTGAAATACGATTTAAATCTGCGCATGTTTGAGCAGATGTTCAATCCCATGCAGCTCTCTGCAGTGATACGTGGAATGAATTTGAGGCAGAATATGGATAGAGCATTGAATAGGCGCCAAATTCCTGTGGCCGGTATCTTCTCTATCAATATTGATTTTGATTCAGACTATGTGATTGTGCCATTTGACTTTGCCAGCGACCTATTGAAGTACAAAAACGAATATTCGTCTTTGGAGCTACGGCTTTTGCCAAATGCAAATCCCGATGACGTACAAGCCGAATTGAAGAAGATCCTCGGAGCGGAGTTCAGGGTAGAAACTCGCCAACAGAAAAATGGCCTGGTGTACAAAACCAACCGTACCGAAAAATGGGCTACGTTTTTAATTATGGGCTTTATTATGCTGATCGCGACCTTTAATATTATCGCGGCGCTCACTCTGCTCATTAACGAGAAGCGGAACGATATCCGTATCCTTTCGGGGATGGGAGCTTCGTCCGGACTAATAAAACGAATTTTCTTTATCGAAGGTGCTTTGATAAATCTGGTCGGTGCGGCCTTTGGAATTGGTTTGGGATTTCTATTTGTTTACCTCCAGCAGAATTATGGTCTTATCAGACTTCAGGGTGGTCTTGTTGAATACTATCCGGTAGAGATTAATAGCCCAGATTTAATAGCCATTTTTGCGCTGGTCTTAATCTGCGGATTAATTTCGTCTATTGTTCCCGTTCAGATTTTTACCCGGAAGTATACGAATGTTTAACGTTCACGAGTAAAAAAGGGACGGACAAGAGTAATTTTTTAGTTTTAGGTTGATGAGATGTTTCAGTTCAGTTTCCGCCATCGCTCAGTTTACCACGCTACTTTGCGTGGCGTCTCGCTAGGGATAGGTAAAACAGGTTTAATGATTTATAAATCAATAGGATGAATCTTCTGGTATTGTTTGAAAATCGTAAAGTAAAATAAGCTTAATTCATGTCAACCTGGCGAGACGCCAGAGAAAGCGTCCCTCGCAAGATGCGAGCGACTGCGTGTGCTAAGACATTATTAAAAGCTAACCCTAAATCTAAGTGAATCGCTGAGCCAATCAACTAAAAACGTGATCCGCATAGGTCTCCCTAATCTCTTCAAGCAGCTGAATAATTATCTCAGGATTTTCCTCAGTAACGAGTCTTATCCGATGCTCCTTAAACCCGTGCATTCCACGAAAGTAGTTTGCATAGTGTCTTCTCATTTCAACCACTCCTAATCGCTGTCCCTTCCATTCAAGACCCATTTTGAGGTGTTGCATCGCGGCATCAACTCTTTCAGAGAGCTGAGGTGGAGGCAGAGTTTCGCCAGTGGCCAGGAAATGCTTGATTTCTCTGAAAATCCATGGATAACCAATGCTGGCTCTTCCTATCATTACACCATCAACTCCGTATTTCTCTTTGTATTCCAAAGCTTTTTGGGGAGTGGTGATATCGCCGTTTCCAAATACCGGAATGTGAATTCGCGGATTCTCTTTTACTTCGCGTATTAATGTCCAGTCGGCTTCGCCTTTATACATCTGAGCGCGGGTGCGACCATGTATGGATATAGCTTGAATACCAACATCCTGGAGTCGCTCGGCCACGTCTACAATATACTTTGTATCATCGTTCCAGCCCAAGCGGGTTTTTACAGTTACCGGTAATTTCGTTGCTTTTACTACTGCTTCTGTAAGGCGCACCATTTTTGGAATGTCTTGCAATATCCCTGCTCCCGCACCTTTACAAGCCACTTTTTTTACCGGGCACCCAAAGTTTATGTCTAGAATATCGGGATTAGTCGCTTCTACAATCTCTGCAGATTGAATCATTGGCTCAAGGTCGCTGCCGAAAATCTGAATGCCTATGGGGCGCTCATATTCGTAGATGTCGAGCTTCTGAGTGCTCTTAGCGGCATCGCGAATTAAACCCTCTGACGAGATGAACTCTGTGTACATCAGGTCTGCCCCGTGCTGCTTACACAGCGCACGGAAAGGCGGGTCGCTTACATCCTCCATGGGAGCCAGCAACAAGGGGAAGTCGCCAAGATCAATATTACCTATCTTTGCCATTTTTATTTTCGAACTGCAAATTTACAAAATCGTAGCACATGGCTCAAAAGCCTTTTTCTAATGCGGATCCTTTTCTTCAGATCATCATCCTATTACTACTCAGCTTTGTAGGCATAGCGGTGTTTCTGTTTATGGCAAATGGAATTATCAATGCAGTTTGGGGGGTCAGTTTTTTCGCCGATCCATTAGCAATACAAGACTACGCGAATCCGCAAATTGTGCAGGTTAACAGGGTTTTACTTATGTTTCAGCACCTTGGAATGTTTGTTGTTCCCTCCATCATTTTTGCAGCCCTTGTTTCTTTTCAATGGAAGAAATATCTTGGATTTAATAAGTTAAAATTTCTTTTTGCTGTGGGCGCAGTGGTTGTGATGATTGCATCACTGCCAATAATAAATGCCCTTTCATGGTTGAATCTTCAAATGCAGTTTCCCGATTTTATGTCGGGAATTGAAGATCTGTTTGGCGGTATGGAGGATGGTGCAGAAGATCTCACCAAAGCGATTACCAGCACAGACAGCCCCTGGATTTTTGCTTTTAATATTCTTGTAGTAGCGCTTCTTCCGGCTATTGGAGAAGAAATGCTTTTTAGAGGTGCCTTGATGCCTATTTTGATAAAGTGGACTGGTAAGAAGCATGCAGGAGTTTGGATTTCTGCCATACTCTTCAGCGCCATGCACATGCAGTTTTATGGGTTCCTCCCCAGAATGATGTTGGGGGCATTACTGGGTTATCTCTATCTCTGGAGCCGTTCGCTCTGGACACCGATTTTGGCGCATTTCACCAACAATGCGCTCGCCGTGTTTTTATTGTTCCTAATGAGCAAAGGCACAATAACTGAAGATTTAGATACCTTTTCTCCTTCCGGAGGAGACTTGATTTGGCTTATTGTCGCGTTAACGATGGTTTCCGGAGCTTTATTTGTATTGAATAAATATAAATCTGATAAGCCGATTCTTGCATTGGAGCCGGCAGAGCCTAAAGATGATGAACCAATGCCGCCTGAAAATTTTAATTCTTAAATTTAATCTCACTCAATCTCAAAGGGCTCCGCCTCAGAAATTCGCCTCGGGAAAGCCATTCTTATAGCTCTAATTTTAAGTTGATCTTCGGGTCGGTGCTCGTTCAATTCGCCGTAAGGCAAACCAAAATTTTGCACAGAACAATCATCGCGCAAGTCATTTAGACCGGCGTTTAGCTCATTTTGCACCAAAATATAGGTGGCGTACGAAGTGCTTCGATCATTCTGCAAGGATATTAAAGCCGTTGAAGGAAGCTCATTATAGGGTCCGATTAATTTTGTGGCTTCGAGTTTTAGGTTCCAGGAGTCCCAGTTATTTTCTGAGTTTGTGGAAGCATTTGAAATGGTTTTAAGTTTGGCTATGCATAGTTGAGGTGTGATTCTCTTCAAATCAGGATAGTCACGGGTGTTGTTAGGGTTTGTGTAAAAGGCTTTTATTATGGGTTTGATATCGCTCATTTTCACGATTTCTCCTTCTATCATAACCTGATCTGCACCGTTAATTAGAATTTCCAGTACGTTACGATCAGTTCTTGGTGTGGGCGTGTTATGGATATTAGCCGGAGGAAGTATTGTTTGAATACCCAGTTCCTGATCAAGTGTGGTGGTGACGAGAAAGAATATGAGAAGCAAGAAGGCGATATCTGCCATTGATCCGGCATTGATTGGTGCTAATGTTCGTTGGTGGTGCATAACTCATGGTTCTTAGTGGTTTACATTTATTAAAACGCAGAATCTAGACCTATATTTTAATCTTTGTAACCGGATTTATAAAAGGTTCCCTGGTTGATTTTATCCGTATTCAAGGAAAAACCATCGGCACAAAAAAACCGCCTGAATCAAAGAATCAGGCGGCTAATACGTTTAAGTTTCAGTATTAATTGCCTTTAACCGAACCTTTATTAACCGAATAGTTAATTTTTAGGGCGTTTGCATCGCGCAGTTCCTGTTTGATGTCTGTTACGATTCCCATTGTAGTTTCCTTATCAACTTTAAGTGATGTAGTAACGGCTAACTTTTCTGCATCCACTCGATTCTGAATGTTATCAGTAATCCATGGTTCAATATCAGATAGGTCGGCAAAAGAATCATCCAACTGAATAAGGGTTCCCTTGCCATCTTTTTTGTTCATCGGAGGCCCCACATAGATGTTATCAACGAGTGATTTCTTTTCTAACTTTTCAGTCTCGGTAGCAATAGGCTTAGAAATATTTAGTTTGGGATCGGCCTCCCGCATCACCGTTACTACCATGAAGAAGAAGAGAAGGATAAAGATAATATCCGGCAATGATGCCGTGGAAATCTCCTGATTCTTTTGTTTTTGTTTAGTTCCAAATTTGCTCATGACGAATTGAATTATTACCCATTTTCAGGGTTTTTTCATTTTGTGTTAATATTGCGATTTCTACAAAACGGCCACGGCACGCTAAATTTATTTTTAGAATAGAATTGGCCATTAAAAAATCTTATAGCTCAAGAAATGAGCCAATAAGACAAACTCTTCCGATTGTTTTATAATCGGTAAGTTTTGGTATCGAAATGGATAAAGTGAAAAACCATCGGCACAAAAAAAACCGCCTGACTCAAAGAATCAGGCGGCTTATCCGTTTAAATTTCAGTATTATTAATTGCTCGTAATAGAACCTTTATTAACCGAATAGTTAATTTTCAAGGCATTTGCATCGCGCAGCTCTTGTTTTATGTCTGTTACGATTCCCATTCTGGTTTCCTTATCAACTTTGAGGGAAGTAGTAATAGCCTGTTTTTCCGCTTCATCTCGTCTTTCGCGGTTGTCAACAATCCACTGATTAATATCAGATAATTCTGCAAAAGAATCATCTAGTTGCATCATAGGTTCCGTCCCAAATCTTGGATCTGTTGGTGGTCCTACATTGATGTAGTCAACAAGCGATTTCTTTTCAAGTTTCTCTGTTTCAGTAGCATTTGGCTTAGAGATCTTAACTTTTGGATCATCCTCGCGCATTACGGTTACTACCATGAAGAAGAAGAGAAGCATAAAGATAATATCCGGCAGTGATGCCGTTGAAATCTCCGGGTTCTTTTTCTTTCCTTTTCTACCAAATTTGCTCATAGTGATTTGATTTAGGACCCACCTAGGTCTTTTGGTTCAGCTTCAGAAATACGTTGTGGATACACTGCACGAATAGCCTTAATTTTTGGCTTATCATTATCATCAGATGTATTGAGTTCACTGTAAGCAACCCCAAACTTTTCTTGGGATAAACTGTTCCGCAACTCATTAATACCGGCACTCAACTCATTCTGTACTTTAATGTACATTTCGTAAGAAGTTCCCCGGTCGTTCTGAAGCGAAATAAGGGCAGAACCCGGCAGCTCACTGTAATCTCCGATTAAATCGATAGCGATAAGCTTATCTTCCCATGTTTCGATCTTGTCTTTAAGCTCTTCACTATCCGGGCTTTCGGAGAGTGCTTGGCGAAGTTTATTCAGATTATCCTGAACTGTAGCACGTGAAACACGCGTAAGCTGAGGCAAGTCAGGGCTACCTGATGGGTTTGTATAAAACTCAATTGCACCTGCTTTTAAATCTCTGATGTCCATTGGTCTGCCTTCCACTAGTAATTGATCGTTACTGTTTACGAGTACTTCGTAAACATTACGCTGCTTTACTTCCGGTGGCTTTTCCATATCCGGCGGTATCGGTGGGGGCAGTTGCCTTAAGATACCTATATCCTGGTCCATTGTAGTGGTTACCAGAAAGAAAATCAGCAGCAAGAATGCAATATCGGCCATAGAGCCGGCATTGATTTCCTGTAGTCCTCTTCTTGCCATGGGTTTGTCTCCTTTTTTATTTAAAGATTCGAGATACTTCTCCTATTAAGGCTGCGGCTGTTGCTACAACCACCAGCACGTACATTACCATGAGTCCAGCTCCACTCATTTTTGAGGCTGAGGGAGTAATGTCTGCTTCGTAAGAAGGCATTAGACTATCTGAAGCTATATAATAACATACTACTGCAAGTATCACAAACACTACAACTCCAATAAGCATGGGGATGTTTTGTTTGATATTTGTAAGAAAATGAAATAAGCCGAAAAGTACTGCAACGACTGCAGCTACTCCCATTACTACCATTGAGAGAGTAATAGCCGGACCAATTACACTTTCATTTCCTATCATGATCATGATTCCCATGATCAAACCTATAATGCCAATTATAAAGGCACCAATGGTAAGGACTGTGTCTAGTGTTTTGTTCTCCATAATGGCTATTAGTTTTTAACTGTTCTGTGACGCAATAACATATCTATTAGAGAGATTGAAGCATCTTCCATGTCGTTTACAATTCCATCAACTTTAGAAACGATATAATTATAAAAGATTTGAAGAATGATGGCTACAACAAGACCCGATACTGTAGTAATCAAGGCGACTTTAATACCTTGTGCTACAACACCCGGAGATATATTGTTCTCAGCAGCAATTGCGTCAAACGCGTCAATCATACCTATTACCGTACCCATGAATCCAAGCATTGGAGCCAGTGCGATAAAAAGTGAGATCCACGAAAGTCCTTTTTCCAAAAGACCCATTTGAACACCACCGTAAGATACAACTGATTTTTCAACCATGTCAATACCTTCATCGTAGCGCTCAAGTCCTTGATAGAAAATAGAAGCGATAGGCCCGCGTGTATTTCTGCAAACGTCTTTTGCTGCTTCGATTCCTCCTGTTTGAAGTGCATCTTCTACATTTTTAAGCAGTTTAGCTTTATTGGTAGTCGCCATGTTAAGGTAAATAATACGCTCAATACAAAGGGCAAGACCCAAAATCAAACATATTAATACGAATGACATGAAGAAGGGACCACCATCGATAAATGTGTCTTTAATTTGTTGGTGAAAAGTTTCAGATGTTTCCACAGCTGCACTTTCATCTTCACTAGTTTCTCCTTCGGGTTGTGGTGCATTATCAGCAAGAAGCTCAATAGACGGTGTCTCGGCTGCATCAAATGCATAACCATTCGAAGTTATCCCCAGGCTAAGAACGGAACAAAGGGCTAGTACGGACAGTATTTTTTTCATGGTTTAGAAGTTGGTTTTACTGAGTTTTAAATCGGATTTGTTTTTATTTGGATTCAAAGTTAAACTATTATTTAAAAGTTGCTAAGCGGAGATGAAGGGATTCGAACCCCCGATCCCCTCACGGGGAAACACGCTTTCCAGGCGTGCGCCTTAAACCACTCGGCCACATCTCCAAGTCCCCGAAATCGCTATTCCCGTAGGGCAACAAGGCGCCAAAGTACAAAAAAATGTATTAGTCAAAAAAAAATAATGTTATCAAATCATTATTCGGTTCACTTGAGTTCTTAATCGGTAAGCTCTCCACGCAGGTTTTTGGTGAATTGTTGTGCAAATTCTCCACCCGATAATCCTTTCCCCAATAGATGCATTGCTTTGGTAAGGGCCGCTTCAATTTGCATGTCGCCACCACTTACCACTCCCATTCTTTCTAATTGAGAACTGGTTTCATATCTACCCTGAAGTACTCCTCCTCCCTGGCATTGTGACACGTTTGCCACCATGAGTCCACCGTCAATCGCATTTTCTAAAGAACGTAAAAACCAAGGGTGGGTCATTGCATTTCCACTGCCATAGGTTCTTACTATTAGCAATTTATTGCTCTGAATGTTCATCGCCGCATCAATAATATATTCAGAAATTCCGGGAAATAACGATAAAACCACGACGTGATTGTTCATTCGGGTATCTATTTCAAAAGGTTTCTCTTCAGGCGTACGAATGCTCTCACGATTGTACTTGATGTGTACCCCGGCCTCTGCCAGGGTCGGGTAATTAGGAGAGCGAAAGGCTTCAAAATGTTCAGCGTTGAACTTGTAAGTTCGGTTACCGCGGTATAGCTGGTTTTCAAAATAAATGCAAACCTCAGGAACCATCGGTTTGCCATTTTGGTATTCTGATGCGATTTCAATAGATGTGATAAAATTTTCTTTACCATCTGTACGTACAACACCTATGGGTAGCTGCGATCCGGTGAGTACAACCGGTTTTGCCAGGTTATATAGGATAAAGCTTAAGGCAGACGCCGTGTAGGCCATCGTATCACTGCCGTGCAATATCACAAAACCATCATAGTCCTCGTAGTTGTCCCGAATTATTTCGGCGAGCTGGCTCCAGTGTTCCAACCCCATATTGCTCGAATCAATTGGTTTTTCAAACGATATGGAATCAACCTTGGTAGATAACTGACTTATTTCGGGGATTTGTATTTGCAGTTGACCAAAGTCAAAAGGTGCTAAAATACCCGAGCTGGCATCTTTGATCATTCCAATCGTTCCGCCGGTATAGATTACGAGTACTTTGCGATCAGTTTCCATTTAACTTAAATACTTTTTTTGCGTTTGCATTGGTAATATCCGCTATTTCTTCAAGGCTAAGGTCATATATCTCCGCGAGTTTTTCGGCTACCAGTCTGGTGTAAGCAGTTTGGTTGCGCTTTCCGCGAAAGGGATGAGGAGTTAGGTACGGTGCATCGGTTTCAAGTACCAACCTATTTTTGTCAACTCGCGCAATAACTTTGTCGAGTCCACTATTCTTAAAGGTAAGCACTCCGCCCAGACCAAGGTAAAATCCTTCGTAGCTCAGTGCTTTTTCCACCTCGGCTTCATTTCCTGTAAAGCAATGAAAAATTCCGGTAAGGCCTTCAAAGTATTCCTTGTCAAGTACATCAAATATCTCTTCAAAAGAATCTCTGGCATGTATTACGATTGGTAAACCGGTTTCTTTTGCCCAACCAATTTGAGTCTTAAATGCATCAACCTGCTGTTCAAAATACGTCTTGTCCCAATATAAATCGATCCCAATCTCGCCCACAGCATGATAATTTCCAGAGTCGAGCTCGGTTTTGATTTGGGCCAGCTGCTCTTTGTAATCGTCTTTTACTGAGCAAGGGTGCAAGCCCATCATTCCAATAGTTTGGTTAGGATAGGCTTTCATGAGATTTTTAACAGGCTCAATACTAGCAACATCGATATTGGGAAGAGCGGTGAGATATACGCCATCTTCGAGAGCTTGCGCCATACATGTTTCGCGATCATTGTCAAATTCTTTTGAATACATGTGCGAATGGGTGTCGAATATTTTCAAAGTGAAGTATGTTTTTTTAACCGCCATGCCTACGGCTTGGTAAACTCCGGCGATGAGGTATTTTACGAAGGTCGCAAAGTTAAATTTTTAATAGTGAGCTAAAGGCTGTTATTATTCTCATTAAAAGAGAGCACCGCATGTGTACTTTGCCTTTAGCTTCCCCGGACTTTGAGGATCCTTAGCATTACGCCTACAAATGACGTAATTCGCATTGATTCTAAAAAATCTACTTCTTTTTTATGTTCACTTCTTTCTCATTCACTTTCGTAAATTCGCCCCAACTTCAATACCAATAGTCATTTGACGAAAGTACTTATCATACGATTTAGCTCTATTGGAGATATGGTGCTCACCACGCCGGTAGTGCGCAATCTGAAGAATCAGATGTTCGAGGGTGTAGAGATTCATTATTTGACGAAAAACAAGTTTCGCAGTATCGTTGATTCCAACCCGTATATCACAAAAGTGTATGGCATTGATAAAAGCACCAACGAAGTAATTGAGGAGCTTAAAGCCGAGCAATACCATTATATAATAGACCTGCACCGTAATTTGCGATCGGCGAGGGTGAAGCGTGCACTTAAAGAACTCTCATTCTCTTTTGAGAAATACAATTGGGAAAAGTGGCTTCTCGTGAATTTTGGAATCAACAAAATGCCAAAAGAGCATATCGTTGAACGCTATATGGCTACTATTACCCGTTTTGATATTACGAACGACAACCAGGGACTCGATTTTTTCATTCCGGAAGGGAAAGATTTACCGGTAAATCGCCTGCCGGATTCGCATCGTAAAGGGTTTATTGCTTTGGGGATCGGTGCGGCACATTGGCGTAAGAAGCCCAGAAAAGAACAGTACATTGCAATTTGCAACAAGCTCAAATACCCGATTGCCCTCGTTGGCGGTCCTGCAGAGAAAGAGCTGGGTGAAGAAATAGCTGCGGCAACCGGATCGCACGTATGGAATACGGCGGGTTCGCTTTCGCTAAATGAATCGGCCAGCCTGGTGCAGCAGTGCAAGCTTATCATTACGCCAGATACCGGAATAATGCACATTGCTGCAGCCTTCAAAAAACCAATAATCTCACTCTGGGGAGCCACAGTTCCTGATTTTGGTATGTATCCATATCAAAATGAAGCGCTTAACGAAATGATTCAAGCAGATCACCTTACCAAAAGACCTTGCTCAAAGCTTGGGACGAAATGTAAGTATAAAGAGTGCCGTTGTATTGATGAGTTGCCACTTGATGCGGTTTTGGCTTCAGCTGAAAGGGAAATCAGGAGATGATTCTCTGGAATGGAGCATTTTGAAAGCTCAAAAAGCTAAAACCAGCGATCGTATTCACCAATTATGTCCTTATTGGTTCAATACGATCACCGAATAGGCTGTTCCTGAATTTTTTTGATCTACCACTTTATGCTCATCAAATTAAAAACCAATCCCACATAATTTATCATCTTTGGCCTTATGGATACTCCAAAATCATATTGCCAGGCCATCCGAAAAGGAAAGCTCTCTGAGATCCACAAAATCTACCACGACACCGCTTATGGTTTCCCGATAGAAGATGATAATGAACTTTTTGGCCGGCTTATCCTCGAAATAAATCAAGCAGGACTTTCGTGGGATACCATTCTTAAAAAGCAGGAAAATTTCAGGAAGGCTTACGCCAATTTTGACATTGCTAAGATAGCTGCATTTGATGAAAATGACCGTGCCCGACTGTTAGCTGATGCCGGCATTATCAGAAACAAGCTAAAGGTCAACGCTGCCATACACAATGCTCAAAAAGTTCAGGAACTCCAAAATGAGCATGGGTCCTTTAAATCATGGCTGGATTTGAACCATCCGCTTTCGAAAGAAGAATGGGTGAAGCTTTTTAAGAAAACCTTCAAGTTTACCGGTGGTGAAATTACCAATGAGTTTTTAATGAGTACGGGTTATTTACCGGGTGCACATGACAGTGATTGTCCTGTGTATAAAGAGATTTCAGATATAAAATCTTCTTCGAAGAAATGAATTTGGTCTTTCAGCAGATTCGCGAATTAGAGTAAAAGGGAAAATTATTTTTAAGGGCTCCTTAATCTGCTGATAATCAAAACGTATGAGGCAACATTAAAATTTTTGAAACCTTTCACTAACTACTACCGTAAATATCATCGGATTTCATTAATAAGGTTAAATTGGTGATTAAGAGAAAGGGTCGGCGCAAGCCGACCCTTTTCTTTATGCCATTAACTGAGTTTCTTTTCACCTGCTTCAGAAAAAGTACTCTAATTTAAAATTGACTTGGTTATTCATTTTTAAAGTTTGACAACTTTTTTAGAAGCTGATCCTTCGGCATAATTAACTCTTAGTGTATAAACGCCTGACTCTAAATCACTCATATTGATCTGAGCCTTTTTATTATTGGTGTTTAATTCTATTACTAATTTTCCTTGCATGTCATATAGCTGCAATTGGGCGTTTTCTTCCAGATTGATTACTTGAAGCAGCTCGCTAGTTGGATTTGGAAAAATGATGGGCTCAGCTACTTCTATGGTATTTGCCGAAAGGGCTGCATCATCTACTCTAAAAACAGTGTTTGAATTGTGGTCAACTCCCCAAATTTTACCTTCAGGTCCTATTTTAATTCCCTGCAAACTGCTGAATCCGGTTTCAATACGGTGTAGTTCAAGAGCAGGCATTGCACTAATGTCATAAATTACAATTTCACCTGATTCAAATTCCGATACAATCATTCTGTCATCGATTACATCAATCCCTGCAGGACGAGATAAATCTCCAGAGGCTACAACAGTTTCCTGGGTATAGCCTGTTACCATGGTATATTCTTCGTAAGGCTCGTTGGGAGGATACGGAGGTGTTCCACCCACAGTTCCGGTGTTGATGTCAATTCGTATTACGCGATTATTTCCATGGTCTACTGAATAAAGCCACTCGTTGTTTTTGTCGAGAACAAGGTGGCTAACCACTTCGTGATCAGGGTCGCGAAGCACTTCATCATCTGCATATCGGCGAATTATCGCATCGGCATGGTAGTCATTTCCGGGTCCGTGGTCTTCCACGAAATCATTTCTCACAATGTCATTGCTGTATCCGTCAAATACCCAAAAAGCATTATCTGTTTCAGCGGCAATTCCTTGAGAATAAGGCGATTGATGGGTCATGTCCAGATGGCTTCCATTTCCCCCGGATGGCTCAGCGTAAATGCTCATATCGCTTGACCACAATGAGGGGCCTGTAAATGCATCACCGCCATTGTGGTTTGCATCGTATACTCCGGGCGAACTCGCGAAATTACCATTTTGGCTAAAAGCTATCCCGGTAGGCAGCGACATAAAATGCCAGGCATTTCCATCTCTTTTCCATATCTCTGTTTGATTCGATTCGCCCGCGTTGTATATTGTAACTGTGCTTCCTCCTGAGTTTTCGGTGTCTTTGTTTATTACCCAAAGCTCTTTGTTGCTCAATACCGGATGAAAATCAAGATCTGTTGGCTTATTTACCTGGTTTGAAGCATCAGCAATATTTGTAATTAATGGAAGGGCATTTATATAGTCATCTATAATATTAGGAGTTCCCGGTCCTGCTTCAACAGTTAAAGTTAAAGTGTCATTTGACGTATTCTCGTCTTCATTTCCATTCAAATTACTAGTCCAGATGGATATTTCATAAACACCGAGCTCAGAAATAACCCATGGGGTATTGTGCTCAACTTCCATATCCTCATAGTTAGCAAGATCTACACCTGTTACGTTCATCGATTGAGCCGAACCCCCATCAATCGAATAATTAAAACTGAAAGAGTTTATTGTTTCCGCTCCAAAATTAAATACATGGCTGTGGATATCAAATGATCCGATACTCACATACTGGTATAAATTTGAAGAAGAAACACCCATATCGTAGGCTGGCGGCTCGGCCGCGGTAAAGGTGAAAGTGGCTCCAAGTCCCATACCATCAAAACTCTCAATCGGGAAACCATTTACATAGATATCAAATGAAAAGCCCCCATCGCCCCAGTCATCCGTGTATATCAAGTCAAAATCTTCTCCTTCTGCAAGACACCAGGGTCCTTCAGTGATTTCGAGATTGTCTCCATAGCCTCCGGGAGTTTGATTTTGATCGCCTGCCCCATCGCAGCCCACAGCTGTGTTTCCGCCAGAGGCAATGGTGCCGTCATCACAAGCATTTCCACCGGGTACAAGTTGCCAGTAGCCTTCATATCCGTAGGCATCTGTATTGATAACGATTTCAACTTCTACTTCCCCGGGTACGCATTGCGAATAGCCCGAGCTTGAAATTAAAAAAATAATAAAAAGAGAGATTATCGAGTAAAGGTTTTTCATAATAGTTGCAGTTATTAAAAAGGTGAGGCGTATTCCGGATTCTCCAGATACGTTTCATCAGTTAAGGTTTTTAAAAAGTTAATCAGATCGGTTTTGTCTTGATCTGTTAAAAGAAGTCCTGTTTCGGTAGTAGCGAGTAAGGCCTGATCTAAAGTGGGTGAAACATGGATGTTTTCATTGTAATGATCTATCACTTCTTCGAGGGTTGCAAATCTTCCGTCGTGCATGTAGGGCGCTGAGTTAGCAATATTTCGAAGGGATGGAACTTTAAATTTAGCGCGGTCAAGCGGATTTTCTGTTACAAGTTCACGTCCTAAATCAGAGAAACGGTTCTCTTGATCTATCCCATTATTCATGTAAAGATCATTCTCAAAATTTGGCCCGCCGTGGCAATGCTGACAATCAGCCCCGGAAAATTCTGGAAAGAAGGGATTGTACTCTGCTTCAAATAATTCCAGTCCGCGTAGTTCGCTTTCCGAAAGCTCTACGAGTCCGGCTTGATATTTATCGTATTTCGAATTGGCCGAAATAATGCTAAGAATAAATTGCTCAAGAGCTAGTGAAATCAGCTCTGGATTTACCGTTTCGGTTCCAAAAGCACGAATGAATTGATCCCTGTATTGTTGTGAAGCACTTAGTTTTGTAACTACATTTTCGAGAGATTCATTCATTTCTAGAGGATCTTGAATTGGCATTAATACCTGATCTCTTAAAAGATCAGCACGCCCATCCCAAAAGAACTGATTGGTATGCCAGGCCATATTAAATAATGCCATTGACTGCCGTTTGCCTGGAAGGCCCTCAACACCAATAGAGAATTTAGCTGTATCAGAAAAAGATGTAGGTTGGCTATGACAAGTCGCACAGGTTTGAACCCCGTTTTTTGAGAGCATGGGTTCGTAAAAGAGCATTTTGCCGAGTTGAACCCCTTGCTCTGTAAGTGTATTATCTGTTGGAAGATTTGGTGCTGGCAGACCGTAATAATTCAACTCATAAGCCGCGGCGTCGTAAACTGCCGGCTGTGGTTTTAGCTCTTCACTCTCGTCATCGGTGCAAGCCTGCCAAACAGCTGCAAAAACGAATAGATAAAAGAGTATTTTGATTCTTTTCATTCTTCTTAATTTGGATAGTGGTTTGGGTTCGCAAGGAAATCATGATCTGTAAGGGATTTTAAAAAAGCTACGAGCTCAGCTTTTTCATTATTGTTCAATTCCAAAGGTTTAATTTTATCACTCTTGTTTGCATGGGCCACTCCCCCCGAATTGTAATGTTCCACTACGTCGTATAATGTGGCTAGCGAACCATCAAACATGTATGGTGCCGTGAGCTCAACATTTCTAAGCGATGGCACTTTAAATTTAGCCCTATCGGATTCTAATCCCGTAAGTCGCATTCTGCCCTCGTCGTTATAATTCTCATACAGTCCGTTGTTCTCAAAAGCATAGTTGGTAAAGTTGAACCCTGAATGGCATGAGCTACAGGCCAGCTCTTCACTAAAGAAAAGCTGCATTCCTCTTTTCTCCGAATCACCCAAGGCATTAGCATCGCCGAGAAAATCATATCGATCATAGGCGCTGTTTCCACTGATTAGCGTGCGCTGAAAATTTGCCAGCGAGCGCGTAATGGTGAATGGATCGGGGTTTCGTCCATAAGCCTTTTGTGATAAGAAAACGTAGTCATCAATTTGAATCAATCGCTCAGCAATAAGGACAATGTTGAAGTTGAACTCATTGTGTTCTTGTATGGGCACGAGAACGTGCATTTCCAATGTTGGCACTCCACCTTCACGAGTGAAGTAGGGGTTGTAGCCCACATTGGTAAGGCTTGGCACATTGCGAACGCCAGGGGCATCATTTACACCATTAGTCAATTCAACTTGATCACTAAAAGCGAGGCCGGGTTGATGACAGGAGCCGCAACTTATCGATGAGTCCAGAGAAAGTACCGGGTCATAGAATAATTTCTTGCCAAGGTCGTAGCTAGCTTCAGAGAATGGATTGTCTTTCGGAAACTGCATGTCGGGAAATCCAGATGGAACAATAAGCAAAGACCTTTCGGTTAATTGCTCATTATCCACATTGTCTTTCACGCAGCTCACCACTAGAAGTGAGCTTACAACAAGAAAAAAAGAAAAACGAACCCGGGTTCTCATATGTTTTATTGCGCAATGATCTTCTCAGTATGCACAGACACACCGTCAATCGAGAGGTTGAGTAAATACAAACCGGTATTCGGTAACTGCAAATCAAGCCTGGAATTATTCGCGATATTTGATTGTGTAGCTACCACTTTACCCAGAATGTCCAAAACTGTGATGTCATAATAGCCGGCTTTGTCAGAATTAAATTCAACTGTAACAAACCCATCCGCTGAAGGGTTAGGAAAAGCATTGATGGTGAAATCATAATCAATTTCGCTTGCAGAAAGTACGTTGCCGGAAAAAGTAAAGACAAGGTCGCGCATATTCTGAAGTGCTGAGCTCGCGAATCCTCCTTCGCCGTGATAAATAAGCCCTCCCGCTATGTTAATATCCTCATATATCTTTTCGTAGTTGGCATCAATATTAATTTGTAATTCGCCACCTGAAACTTCAGTGTTAATGGGTATTAGCGTCTCAAAATAGTTCACATCTCCCAATGCATGGATTTGAACTTCCTGATTGCTTGCTAAAACGGTTCCTTCAATTGCAAGAAAGCGAAATCCTGCAGCCCAACCCCAATGCATTGCTGGAAATCTAGGTGCTAAAGGATGAGGTGCTTCCCACGAAGCAGGATCACTGTGGTTGTCCTCTTCACCTACTCCAATATAAAAAGAGATGGATTCGATAGTACTTGCGTCAATTTCTCCAAGATCCAGAATTGTTTCAGACCCTGCATCAACGATCGCATAGTCCTGTAGCATGGTATAAGTTCCACCGTCGTGCACAATGCTAATCTGAGACATATAGTATTCGAGTCGATCAGCATTGAAATCCTGATTCAGATTGTTTGTTCCGGTTTCGTTAAATACGAAGTCGTTTCCGTTTAATTTGTGGTTTATCTGGACAGAAAGAGATGTTTGAGCAAAGCTGGCTGCCCCAATTGTAAATGCAAGTATGCTTACAAGTAAAAGTTTTTTCATGATAGTTAATTTATAATGGTTTGTTCCGAGTTAGTATGATTTATGGTTTGTAATCATGGTTTTCTACCA
Organism: uncultured Cryomorphaceae bacterium; assembly: GCA_963748925.1. Taxonomy (GTDB): domain Bacteria; phylum Bacteroidota; class Bacteroidia; order Flavobacteriales_D; family Cryomorphaceae; genus Cryomorpha. The sequence goes on from CAVVKG010000009.1 coordinate 564,333, forward strand.
GACTAAAAGCGTGAAGAATACGGAGTTTACACTGATCCTCAATGGATCGGGTTCAATTGGTTACAAGGAGTCTAATTAGGTCTTTCCGTGCGGTTGTCCCTCTCTTAGAGAATTGTGACCAGTGGTTTTCAGATTCTGAACACCTGATGGAGAACCAATATACCTTGCTTTGGTAAAGGGGGTTTATAAGTATTAAAGTAGACTTTTGAAGCAGTAAAGACAGAGCGGGTTAGGACTGTCGTGAAAAAATCAAAAGTTACGATCGGGAGGAAACCGAATTCAATTTTAGATGAAGTTTGATACCGCTCATTAATTTGAAAAAAGCTATGCAAATTCTAGCAACATGGTAGAGGAAGGATTTAATTAGATCCCCGCTCACTGCTTTCGCAGCTTTCCATGCCAACCATTCCGCAATTCAAATCATAGCTGCCAATGGAGAGCTCACTTTTTACGGCTTTGCCACCACAAAAATGAGTGCTTAACGCGATGCTTAGGTTAGAACCTAGTATAAGTAGGGCAAAAGATATGGCAAAGGCTTTTTTCACAGACTATGAATTTAATGAATACTATTTAGCATTCGTTGTTATTCTGAATTTATTCTTGTAATCCCAACGTTCACTCTTTTTTCTCCAGCCTTCGGAAAAATTTCTATATGACCAATCTCGTGTTTCATATTAATCTATGTTCTTTGTCTCTTTCTCAGTTGACCCTTCAAATTTGGGAATAAGACGCTTTTCCTTTTCTGCTTCAGTTTTAACTAGTCCGTTTTCTTTAATGTCATCTATCAGCCATTCCATTTCCATAATTTCCTTACGTTGCGCTCTAATAATGTCATCGGCAAGTTTTCTTACCCTTACATCCTTTATTTGAGCGCGGTCGCTAGTTAGAATAGCAATGGAGTGATGGGGAATCATACCTTCCATATAGTCAGTGTCTGTAACTGTTACTTGGCTTCTTACCAGCCATATAGCGCATGTAATTAATAAGATACCCAAAGCCAGAATAGCCATATTCAAATTTCGGTTTTTGTACATGTTGAGCATATACAAAAGCATAATAATGATCATTGCTCCACCCATGATTATTGTCATAAATAACCGGGTTTCACTAAACCAGAAATGATCTGTAATTTGATAGGAGTTTGTATACATTAAAAAGTACATTGCAATCATTGAAGTCACAATCATTGCAAAAAACTTTATATATTTTTTACTTGAGTTTTGCGTGTTTTTCATTTTGAATACTTTTTTAAGATTAGTGTATTTATTTTCTTCTAAGATTTCTGAATGATTTTGCGGTCATTACAGCGAATTTTAAATAGTTGTTTTTCTTAATGTTAGGTTAAAATTTCAAAGACAATCCACCACCCGCACCAAACCGGTTGTCATAACTCACCAGCAGCGAAAAATTCCGCGAAAGCAAATACTCTGCTCCAACCTGCCAGACTAATTCATCGGCATAATTAATTTCTTCTACGGTATTTTCGGCAATGAGATCATTCACCCAGCCGGCGTCAAACAGATATTCAAACTCGCCGAAAAGAACTGTTTTAGGAAAAATCATAACCTCACGGCTTAGGCCAATTTGAGGGCGTAACTCGTTATCAATTCTCACATCCAAATTAAACATATAGGGAGTGAAAAATCGTATCCCTACAATGGCGGTAGTGTTAATTTCATCGTAAGAATCTTCTATTTCATTCTCAATATTTACCCCGCCAAAAATGCGGAAATAGTCATATAAAAACCGTTCGTAGGTCAATTCGCCTTCCAGATTTTGATTCCAGCCGTATTCCATGCGCAACCCAAACATATTTCGGGTATTGGAGCTTACCAAATTGAGTTCACTCATATGAGAAGCCAAATCAATCATTCCCCAGTTGTAATAGTGATTGCCTTCGTTCAGCAATTTCTTTAAAGGATAAGGTTTCATGCGCCGATCGCGAATGGTGTCGTAACTCACTACGCGCGCCATGTCGCCCATCATGTGGTATAGCACGTGGCAATGAAAAAACCAGTCGCTGTCTTCTTTGGCGTCAAACTCAATAACAACCTTTTCCATGGGAGCCACATTTACAGTGTGCTTCAGCGGTGAATAATCTCCGTTTTCATTTACCACCCTAAAAAAGTGGCCATGTAGGTGCATGGGGTGGTGCATCATGGTGAGATTATTCAGCGTAAAGCGCACCACTTCGCCTTTTTCGATTTTTATTTTGTCGGCTTCCGCCAATGGTACCCCGTTCATGCTCCAGATGTAACGCCACATATTTCCCGTAAGGTTAAGAAGCACATCTCTACGCGGTCTGTTTTTGTCGAAATCAGTTTTTTCGGGAGATTTTAGATAGTTGTAATTGTACTCGGCAAACATGTTCATTCCTTCCATGTTCATTTCGCCATCCATCTTCATTTTGCCATCTTCCATATCTCCCATTTTCATGGAATCGGGCTGGCTCATATCCATTTTATCCTTATTGGAATGATCCATCTGGCTGTGATCTGTCTTTTGGCTGTGGTTCATTTTGGAGTGATCCATTTCCTTCATATCATCCATCTGCATACCCCATTTTTTCATCATCTTTTCGGGCTCCGGAGTGTTTGGAGTCCATTGTGTTGCGGGTGCCCCCATGCGCATATCCATTTTTGCCATTTTCTTCATCATGTCAATCTTGTCGGGCCTTTCCACCACGGGGGCATGGAGGGTGTCGCCGGTTCCAAAATAGGCAAACGTAGTTCCGGAACCATCCTGTGCCATAGAGCGCATTTCTATCATCCCGTTTTGGGGAATGGTGATAATAAAGTCGTAGGTTTCTGCAATAGAAATAAAGGTTTTATTGTGTTTAACAGGCTGCACATCGAGTCCGTCGGCAGAAACGAGCAGGAGATCATCGCCACCAAAAGTCATCCAAAACTGAGAAGAAGCAGATCCGTTTATAATGCGCAGTCTTACCTTTTCTCCCGGTTTGTATTGAGAATAATTCGCTGTATTCTCACCATTTGTCAAAAAAGCATCATAATAAATATCAGCAATATCAGCGCCTTCCATGCGCTGTTTCCAAAAATTGAGTTGAGCACCAAAACCACCTTGACCAATTACCCGATTGAGTGGCGTAGAAGTTCCTTTTTTAATACCATACCATTCATTTCCACGCTTCAGGTTGCGCATCACATTAATTGGCTTTTGATTTGTCCAATCTGAAAGCACTAAAATTTGATCATGATCGTAATCCAGGGTTTTTTCTTTGGGATCAATTTGAAGACTTCCCAAAACACCACTTTGCTCTTGCAACATGGTATGGCTGTGATACCAATAGGTTCCAGCTTGATTTATTTCAAATTCGTATTTAAAAGTTGTACCGGGTTTTATGGGTGGCGTTGTAAGATAGGGCACACCATCTTGAAAGTTGGGCAGAATAATTCCATGCCAATGCACGGAAGTTTCCACATCCATTTTATTCTCTACGTAAATCACGGCATAGTCTCCTTCGGTGAAATGGAGCGTAGGCCCGGGAATTGTGCCATTTACCGTCATTCCCCAAACATCCTTACCTGCCTTGTTCACTTTTTGGTTTTCAATTGTGAGATGATGCACGGTGGTATCTCTCACATCCTGGGCGAATGCCGAAATAGTAAAAATTAGAAGGAGAAATGTAAGCGTAGTGAATTTTATCAAAACAGTATTTTTTTTAAAAGGATGAAGTACTTCTAAGCATATTCAATTCATCAGGAATTTAACTAAAATTCCGCCCGCCAGCCAGATATAGCATGCAAAGGCCGCCCACTTCAGTGTTTTTTCCAGTAAAGGGCTCTTGGGTGCCATTTCGCTCATGTTATGCTCAACATCTTTTTTCTTAAAAAATCCCAGGTAAACCAGATATCCGGAAATAGCCAGAAAAGCCATGTTTAGATAGAAAGTATAATCAATTTTGAAGTAGGTGCTATCCTGAATTTTAACTTGCGACGGATCCGGCAATATGCTCAAGAAATCAAATGAATAATGCAAGATAAGAGAAGTAACTATCAAACCGGTGAACAGCAGGAAGAGTATAAAAAGCGACATCTTCCAGCCGTAATATTTCGCATTTATTCGAAGTACGGGAAAAACAACCAAGTCGCTAAAAATAAATGCCATAACACCGGCAAAACTCACCCCTTTTCCAAACAGTAGTGCGGCCAATGGAATATTTCCCATCGAACCGATGAATGTTAAAAAAGCAGCAACCGGCCCAACAATAATATGCTCCAGAATTTCCAAAAAGGTAAAATCAATATTCCCTTGCCCACTGCTAATAAAAAGTGTCTGAAAAAATGAATCGGGGACGAAAGCCGCAACGATACCTGCAATGGTAAAGCCCACGGTTACGTCTTTCCATACCATTTGCCACTCCATTTTGTACTTCTTCCCAACTCTAGCCCAGCCATTCTCACTTTTAATCTGCTTCTTCCAGTCCTTAGATTCGCCCTCTTCATCGTCTTCATCATTCTCTTTTAGATTTTGCCTGGCATTTTTTATTAGCTTTTTCGGATTGATAAGACGAATCAATATCCAACTTACCAGTATCAATAAAATACCACCTACATATTCTCCCACTACAAATTGCCAGCCGAGGAAAATAGAAATGATTATTCCCAGTTCGATCACGAGATTAGTTGATGCAAGCAGAAAGGCAATTGATGAAACGAAACTGGCCCCTTTTTTAAACAACGACTTAGAAGATGCCAAAGCTGCGAAGCTGCACGAACTGCTTATGAAACCAAAAAAAGTCCCGAGCAAAACACTCTTCGATTCATCTTTACCCATCGTTTTTTGCATCCGTTTTTCGGTCACAAAAATCTGAATCATGCTACTAATAATATACCCGAGCACAAAGGCCCAGAGCGCCATCCAGAAAAATCCCAGAGAGGTATAAGCCGATTCACCCCATTGTGTTAAAAATGAATTCATGAGATATCTATTTGCTTTAAGTTCATCAATCTACAGAAATTACAGTGCTTTTTCAAAGAAGCATTCCTTTGAAGCGGATCAGGAAAACAAGCGACTGGAAATCCGATTACATTCGTCCTATTAAATTTCGGCGGGCATACATACGCTCAGTTTGGTGAATTTACCTTTTATCTTACAATCTTAAGAGTAAGTTTCAACCTATATTTCTTACTAATGCCGCTATTTACGGCAGGCCTCTTCACATGCGCGACAAGCGTCTGCACAATCCTGGCAATGTTGCATATCATGCTGTTCACATTCTTCAGCGCATTTTCTGCAAATGTCTGCACAGAGTTTGAGCATATCGCTTGAGTTATCAGAATTTCGTGCGACCAATCGATAAGTTGTGCTGCAAATTTCTGCGCAATCGCGATCAGTTTTTATACAACTCGCCATTGCTTTCATATCGTCTTCTTCAAGACAAGCATCTGCGCAATTTTCACATGCGGCTATGCAATCGGCTAATTTTCGGAGTAAGTCTTTTGAATTTTTCATTTTCTATTTTTTTGGTGCACCCTACTTGTTGCCAAAATAATTCCAAACCGCAGATTATGTTGTTGTCATATTTTTTCTGAAACTTAACTTAAATATACTCTATTGATTTACAGATAATTAAGCGATTTTCTGGTTTTAGGTTTTTGTTTTCGAAAAACAGAAGGGCTAATTCCAACAGCTAATTTGAATGCCTTGCTAAAAGATTGTAGAGAATTATACCCAACTTTTAAGGCGATTTTAGTAACTGTATGATCTTCATAACTCAACCATTCTTTTGCTTTTTCGATACGCAATGCCTGCCAATAATTATCTATTGAGCGGTTGAACGTTTTTTTGAAATAGGCGGCTATCAAAGGATAAGCCATTTCGACTTTTGAAGAGATATAATCTGAAATATTTACGCTGAGTTCATCCAATACCCCACTACTAATAAGGTCTATTAGCAAAAGCTTTACCTTTTCGGAAATAATCTTTTGATTGGAAACCAATCGCTCAAAACCTTCTTCACAAAGAATTTTATCGAGCTCGTGAAAGTTTTGGATGTCTGCATTTTCGACACAACCCAGCCTTACAATAGCATCGGCACAACCCAGATCTGAGAAAATGGATTGCACAGCTTTTATGCATTGCTGGCATACCATTCCCTTGATGTAAATTATCTCGATTCCCATTGGTTCATTATCGGTATTTACCTTCTAAGTTTTCCATGTATTCAATCATTAATGTCGTGCTTGCTGAATCAAGGCGAGCTTCCTTATGAAGTAATTTGTAGGAAAACAGGGGCATTTCATCATCCTTAATTTGGCCGGCAATAGATTTAAGTCTACTCCGCTTCTTTCGATCGCTTAGTTGCCCAAATTCACTAAAATTCAAATGCTCTTTTGCTTCATTAATGTGTCCTTCCAAAAACCAGCTTACTGGCTGTACTTTGTTGTACCAAGGGTAAGCGGTATTGTTGCTATGGCAGTCGTAACAGGCAGTTTGCAATATATTCACCACCTTTTCGGGTGGGTTGTACATTTTTATAAAGTCGGTTTCGGGTACTTCACTTGATATATTCCTTTCTGTGGGAATAAATTGAATTCCTGCAAAGATTATAATGGCAATCAATAAGATGATTTTAAGCTTTTTCATATCAACAGATTACAAACTGGAACAGGGGTAGAAGATTCAATACACGAATCCTCTCACCACAGTTCTCAATTTTCTCTAGACATTTAGCAGGCAGATGTGCAAATCTTCGGTTATTTAAACGAGATTTCCGCCTGCACCTTACCACACTTCAGCATCTTGCTTCCATAAAACGGATTGCGTATTTCACTTTTGTCGCTTAGCCACATTCCACCTTGGCCATCATTATACATTGGACAATACTCCTGATAGAGTTCCCGATCTGCGCCGGCTATGGTAATCAGGTCTTTCATGTCTATGCTCAGCATCTCAAAATGCTCTCGCTGATGATCCATATTTCCGTCATTATCAGAAATATGCTCGGCGTGCTCTTTCGCGTCAGCTAAAATTTCGACAACTTCATCCTTTTGACCGTTTGCATTTGCTTCCACATCAAAGTTTTCAATTGCTTTGTAAAGTTTTTTGCCTTCACTCGCAGCTTTTGATGACTCATCATTTACAAGCGCATCTTTCATATCAAGATATGCCGAAAGCATCGGAGCTGTAGCATCAGATTTTTGGATTTCAATAGATTCTGTATTGGCCATCTTTTTTTCAGAATTATGGTCGTGGCCGTCGTGATCATCGTGTTTCATTTCTTCGCTGTGCGATTCATGGCCGTGTTCTTCTTTGGTGGTCTGGCTGTTGCAGGCCGTTACTGTCATTGCCGCAAGGGCAAACATAAAAATTGACTTTTTCATTTTATTTGGTTTTTGTGTCCATCTTTTTGGACGTTATTAAAGATTATATGGATCTTATTAAGTTGCGGGTTATTAACCATTTGAATACTGTCCGTTCCAGACCTGCTAGGTCTTGATTTCACTTATACTTAATGATGTTAATCTAATTTCTGTCATGTAATTAGTTTCGTTTTATAGGAGGTTATTAAAGTTTAAATATTTGTATGATAGTCAGGCTGATTATTATGAGAATCACAATTCCCCAAATAATCCGCCTGGTAATTTTTTTAAAAGTTGAAGGAGCTTTTTCGTCACCCGTTTTGCAACATTCTTTCATTTTATTATTGATTGCACTTCGCCACAAGTAAGCATTGCTTTCCCGAAGTAGGGATTACGTATTTCCTCCTCTGTGCTCAGCCAATTGGCTCCCTTGTTATTATCTGCCATGGGACAAAACTGGAGGTACAGTGTTTGCTCAAATGGATTGAAGGCTTGGGTGAGGTCAATCATTCCTTCGGATACCTGTTGAAAAGTATTACGAACGTCTTCTATGGTTTTCAAGTGCTGAACGTGTTGTAGTGCGTTTTTCAAATCACTGCTGTAACTCATCCAGGCATTATGTGATGATCCGGTAAATACGGACATGTTTACTTTTTCTAGAGCTGTTTTCAATTCACCAGCAGCTTTCTGAGCATTAGCTAAATCATCCTCCACCAAAGCATTTTTAAAACTCAAATAGTCAGTATAGAGTGGTTGCAATGCTTCTTTGGCCTTTTGGCTAATTGCCACTGCTTTCACAGCTTTCTTTTTAACAGGGCTACTTGAAGAGGGCGTTGCTCCACCATGATTATGCCCTGTCGTGGCAGAGCCACCTTCCGGGTTCATCATGCTCGGTTTTCCTGCTAGTTGTGCAGCAGCATCGATACTGAAAGTACCATTAACTGCAATTTCCTCACCTTCCTTTAAGCCATCGTTTATGATAAAACTTTCTCCTAACCCTGGTCCAAGCGTCACATCACGCATCATAAAGCTTACACCATTACCAGTGGTGTTTTTCACATATACCACTGATCGCTTGCCGGTCCACATTACGGCTGATTTGGGGACTACTACCTTGTTTGACTTTTTGGGTAATGTGGCTTCTACCGTGCCTGATGTAAACATTTCCGGCTTTAAACGAAGGTCTTTATTGGTTGCCATAACCCTTGCTTTTGCCACTCTTGTTTTAGGATCTATTACAGGATCAATAAATGAGATGGTTCCTTCAAAAGTATCTCCCGGAAGGGATGCTACAGTAAAGCTTACTTGATCGCCTTTCTTAACCCAGGCCATATCCGATTCGTATATATCAAAAAGTACCCATACTGTCGACAGGTCGGCAATTTCATAGAGACTTTCCCCTTTCTGTATATAGTCTCCCAGATTTACTTTTTTCTCAGTAACATATCCCGAAACATCCGCTTGTATAGCAAATTGTTCTTTTGGAGTGCCTGCTTGGAGAATTTGCTCCACCTGACTGTCGGTAAGCTTCCAGTTTTTGAGTTTCTCTTTGGCAGCATTAAACAGTTGCGGCTGCGTATCCTTAATCTTTTGTGCTTCGAATAATTCCTCCTGAGCAGTAACCAGATCAGGAGAATATATGTAGGCAATGGCTTGGCCTTTATTGACGTATTCTCCAGTGAAGTTCACCATCAGTTTTTCAATCCTGCCGGGGATATGAGAAGACTGGGAAAAAACAAGCCGCTCATCTTCCTGCACCTTTCCATTTAGCCTAACGGTCTTCACTGGATCCATGGTACCCACAGTGGCAGTTTTAATATCAGCCAGTTGCATAGCAGTTGGCGACATGCTTATGGCCATAGGATCAAGATCCCCACCCTCATCACTATCCAATGGTATTAAATCCATGCCGCATATCGGACAATCTCCCGGCTCACTTTGGCGAATCTGGGGGTGCATGGAGCAAGTCCATATTTTTTCACTATCAATTGTGGTCGTGCTTTGGTGGTCATCCTCCGTTTCACTACCGGGCGAACCACCAAAAATGAACCAACCGAGCAATACACCTGCTGCCAGTGTGGACAGGGCGATGAGTATTATTTTTCTATTCGTATTCATTTTAATAAGTTTTTGCAGTGAAGTAATTGAGTTTAGCCAGGGCTATCTGATACTGTATTTCTGCTGTTGCCTTCATTTTTTCATATTTAAGTAACTGCTGTTGCATGCGCAGCACTTCTTCAAACTCCTTTCCTGAATTACCATAGGCGGCAAAGAGCAGGTTAAGTGCTTGATTGGATTCTTGAACTTGCTGATCGTAAAGGGTGAGCAATTCCAACTGCTGTTGAATCTCAAACCAAGCCATTTCGTAGCTTGAAGTGAGGGTATTGGTGTAGGCCACTTTTTGGAGAGCATAACTCTCCTGCATCAACTGAGCTTCTTTGACGGCCGCTTTGTACTTACTTCGGAAAATAGGAATACTAACAGAAACCATGGCCATTAACGCATTTTTGCCATTGTCTTGCGGAGCAGCCATTTCAGAGGTCAAATCCGTACGGTCTCCAATCAGTATATAGTCCAGGCCAACTCCAACCTTGGGAAGACCCTGCTTTTTTGCTGCTAGTTCACTGGCTTCGCTCGTCTTAATTTTCAGGTCGAGTGCATTTAGCATCGGGTTATTGGTCAGTAGGGAATCTTTCCGAAAGTTGGACGGTAAAACTTCTACAGGCAAAGTATCATCCATGCTCACACTCTCTTCTCCAGCTCGGTTGAGTAGTTTGTTAAATTTGGTCAGCAGTGGGCTTTCTTTCTGATTCAGGATACTGAGATTTGTTTCGGCATCTTTCAGCATAATGTCAACCCGCAACACATCTACCATAGGGGCAACCCCATTTTTAAACTTGGAATTAGCAATGGTTTTATACGATTGCAGGATGTTGATATTATCCCGCTCAATCTGCTTCCACCGGTTAAGTTCGTAAAGCGGATAGTAAGCCGCAGCAACTTGATAAAACACCTGATTCCGTGCATCCAGAAACGACTGGTATTTGGCATCAGCCATTAAAGCTGCCACATCTCCTTCTGCCTTAAGCGTACCAAACCATGGAAACATCTGGGTCAGTGAAAATCTTGCCCTTTGAGGACCAACCCGTGTTTCTACGGGTGAAATGAAATACCCGAATGAAAATGTGGGATCGGGCAAGGAGCTTACCTGCGTTACTTTTTGCAACGATGCCTCAAACTCCTTGTATTTCGCTTGCAAGTCGGGATTGTTTTCAGCTGCAATTTTAAGATAATCATCTAGCGTTTGAGCTTTTCCCACTGTAATTCCCAGAATCATACAGATTATGATATTTATTATAAACTTCATGATTGTATCTTTTTTAGTTTTCTCTCTTCCCTCATACTATACAATACCGGCACAATAAAATAAGTAATGGCGGCAAAAATCATCCCCCCAAAAGCCGGAATGGCCATTGGAATCATAATATCAGCCCCGCGTCCGGTAGATGTAAGAATTGGAAACAGCGCGATAATGGTCGTTGCAGAAGTCATTACAGCGGGTTTAATCCGGCGGTGGCCGGCTTCAACTACGGCAGCTCTAGTTCCTTTCAGGTTGTTGGTTTTATTTCGCTCAAAACTTTGGTCGAGATAAGTAGCCATTAATACTCCATCGTCGGTGGCAATGCCAAATAAGGCGATAAAGCCCACCCACACCGCCACACTCAGGTTGATGGTTTGCATCTGGAAAAGTTCCCGCATGTTGGTTCCAAATATGGAGAAATCGACAAACCAACCCTGACCGTAGAGCCATATCATAATAAACCCACCACTAAACGCCATAGCAATTCCTGAAAAGACCATCAATGAAGTTAGGACTGATTTAAATTGGAAATACAGGATTAGAAAAACAATAACCAGAACTAGTGGCACAATAATGGAAAGACGTTTTTCAGCCCGCACCTGGTTCTCGTAACTACCAGAAAACTTATAATTAATACCGGACGGGACGTTTAAATCTCCCGAATCAATACGTGCCTGAATAGCTTTTTGAGCATCAGTGACCACACCTACTTCTGAAAAGCCATCGCGTTTATCAAACAATACATACCCCACCAAAAAAGTATCTTCACTTTTAATAGCCTGTGGCCCCTTTACGTATTCAAAATCAATAATTTGAGACATTGGAATTTGTGCACCTGTTGGAGTTGGAATTAAAATTTTCCCCAATGATTCCGGATCGTCCCGCAGTTCGCGTGGATAACGGACCCTTACCGGAAAGCGTTCGCGCCCCTCAACTGTAGAAGTGATTTTCATCCCCCCAATTGCCGTTTCGATGGTTTGCTGCACATCTTCCACATTCAATCCATAACGCGAAATCTCATCGCGGTTGATGTTGAGGTGCAGGTATGGTTTGCCTACAATGCGGTCGGCAAACACGGCTTCGGCTTTTACCGAAGGGACTTCTTTTAATATCTCCTCCAGTTGCATCCCAAATGCTTCAATGGTTGGCAGGTCGGGACCATACACTTTAATTCCCATGGGGGCGCGCATTCCAGTTTGCAGCATAACGAGCCTCGTTTCAATAGGCTGTAGCTTTGGCGCAGAGGTAACCCCGGGAATTTTAGTAACTTTTATAATTTCTTCCCAAATATCATCGGGCGATTTGATTTCAGGTCTCCAGTTTCGGTAATAATTTCCATTATCGTTCGGTACGAGTTCCTGATAGGCTATGCCACGTTTCAAGCCTTCTCCATTGGTAAGCGTGTCTCCATTGGCAAGAATAAAACGGTCATCCTTATCCACCTGAAACCGCACGCGGTGCCCTTTTTCGTTTAACATGTACTCCGGATAGTAATTTATCACGTTTTCATACATGGAAATGGGTGCAGGGTCGAGTGCAGATTCTACCCTTCCTAATTTTCCTACAGATATCTCGACTTCGGGAATGTTGGAAATGAGCATATCTATTTGGCCTAAAGTCTTGCGGTTGAATTCAAAACCGGAATGGGGCATTGAAGTGGGCATGAGCAGGAAGCTTCCTTCGTTTAGTGAAGGCATGAATTCTTTTCCGATAGCAGGGAATTTATGTGCCAATCCTGACCAAACTTTTGTGGTTCTGACATTCCAACCTACAGCATCGAAACCTTTGGCTACAAAACCGAACAAGGAATTAAAACCTATAAAGGACATTGCTCCGAATAGAATTAAAAAAGAAGGAATCAAAAGGAAGGTAACCTTATGCTCCAAACACCATTTTAATATTGGTTTGTAGAAATATTCCAGAATTGTGAAGAACCCTAAAATGAGAATCACAAGGAAGGCAACAAATACCACATTTATTATCAGGCTTTTGGCAGGCCCCAACGGAAGCCAGTATTTGGCCAGCAGCCAAATCACACCAATAACAACAATGATGATTTCAGCATCCTCAAGTATATAGTAGGCGAATGATTTGAATTTTTGTTGAGCTGATGTACCTGTAGAAGTGGCACCTTTGCGTCCTTCTAACTTCTTTCCTCGAAGCTCTTTTAAAACACCAACAATCCCAAAGGCCAGAAGCATCATTCCGCCCCAGGTTTGCCCGATTAAAATAGCGCAAATACCAATTGGAATTAGTGAGATATTCAGCCATTTTCTGAATTTTTGATTTTTGATTTTCGCACCAAAAAACCAGTGGGCGAGCATGGGTAGAATGAACAAGGAAACAATAAGTGCGGCTATCAGGGCAAAGGTTTTGGTATAAGCCAATGGCCCGAACAATTTTCCTTCGGCAGCCTGCATGGTAAATACAGGGATAAAACTCACAATGGTTGTAGAAACTGCGGTAAGAATTGCCGAACTCACCTCGGAAGCACCGTTGTAAATGGTCGTTATCAGTTTCTGTTCTGGCGGGGCTTCGTCTACATGCTTGATGATATTCTCCGAAAGGATGACCCCCAAGTCGACCATTGTTCCAATGGCAATGGCGATACCGGACAATGCAACTATGTTGGCATCGACTCCAAAATAGCGCATGGATATAAAAACCATCAGCACGGCAATGGGCAATAAACTGGAAATTAAAAACGAAGCCCGCAGGTTGTAAACCATTACGATTACCACCAGGATTACGATCAGTATTTGAAGTGAAATGGCTTCTTCCAGTGTCCCCAAAGTTTCGTAAATAAGTCCCGAGCGATCGTAAAAAGGCACGATGGTCAACTGGCTTACTACGCCACTAGCCAGCGTCTTTTTGGGAAGTCCCGGAGCTATTTCTTTGATTTTGTCCTTTACGTTGTTAATGACCTGTAGTGGGTTGGCTCCGTATCGGGCTACGACAACTCCGCCTACCACTTCTGCTCCACCTTTATCAAGCAAGCCTCTGCGGGTTGAAGGACCCAAAGAAACTACCCCAATATCTTTTACTCTTACAGGCACATTATCCTGAACAGCTACAACAGCTTTTTCTATATCTTCTACCTTTTCAATATAGCCCAACCCCCGAACCAGGTATTCCGCCTGATTGATTTCAATGGTTTTTGCGCCCACGTCGCGATTGGATTTTTGGACCGCTTGCATCACCTTATGCAGTGGAATACCATAAGCTTTGAGAGCATCGGGATTGACATCAATCTGGTATTCCTGAACAAATCCACCAATGGATGCCACCTCTGAAACACCTTCAGTAGCATTCAATCCGTATTTCACATAAAAGTCCTGAACAGTACGAATTTCGTGAAGATCCCAGCCTCCGGTAGGGTTGCCATTTTTATCCCGCCCTTCAATCGTGTACCAGTACACCTGACCCAAGGCCGTAGCATCCGGTCCGAGCGCCGGCTGTGCGCCCTCAGGCAATAAGCCTGAAGGCAAAGAACTGAGCTTTTCAAGTATTCTTGAACGAGACCAATAAAACTCAATATCCTCATTGAAAATGATAAAGATGCTTGAGAAACCAAACATGGATGAACTTCGAATCGTTTTCACTCCCGGAATTCCCAATAAATAGGTAGTAAGCGGGTAAGAGATTTGGTCTTCAATATCCTGTGGGGATCGCCCGGGCCATTGGGTAAAAATAATTTGTTGGTTTTCACCAATGTCGGGAATGGCATCTACGGGTACCGGGTCTTTCGGTAAAAAACCGGTATCCCAGTTAAACGGAGAAACGACAACTCCCCAAGTTACGAGTGCTATTAGAACAAGAATGGTAACCAGCTTATTCTCTAAAAAATAGCGAATAATTTTATTCAGCATGAAAGTTGATTTGATGAAATAAAGTAATGTAGTACGAGCGAAGGATAATCGGTACTACAATAATTATTTAGAGTCTGTAAACACTCTCAAATGGCTGATTCAAAAAGTACGATAGCAAGCGTTGCACTGAGCGAAGTCGAAGTGGCGCACGTAAGAATGAAAATAAGGAATTGACCCTTGTCAATGACTGTTTTCAAGTCAAGCGCAACGCCGATAGCGGGCTTTTTGGACAGACATCTATTAAATCAGAGACGGAAAACCTGATAGAGAATGGTAATATTCTGCCTTGGGATGGGGGGCAGGTAAGTGAAAAAATCGTCCGTTAATGATTCACGAACGAATAAAAAATCAATAAAAGTGGTTACAAAAGCCTGTATAAAAATGACGTTTGGAACGGTAATAAGGCTGGATGATGTAAAACCATCTTTCACACTTACGGTGGTATAGTGATTTTCACAACACGGAATTGGTTGAACCGCATTAGCGGTATCTGTACTCTCGCAGGTTGTATCCATATCTGGCATACCGCAATCCAGATTATTTGCTCCAATCATAATCTGCGACTCCACAACATGACCCCCGCAGTAATGGCTTGCAAGCGTTAAACCCACATTGCTGAGCAACAGGATAATCGAAAGTGATATGGCGATAGCTTTGCGCATTCGGTGCAAATATAAGATTTGTAAATTAAGGAGTTGTTATATGATTTTGTCGGTTTGTTGTTGAATTCTAGTCAAGGATGAGTTTTGACCTATCTTAGAATTAACTTACCTAAAATCTAAATAGCCCCAGTTTTATAATATCATATGCAAAAATTAATTCGGAATTATATCAGTATTTCCTAGTTTTTTCGTCATGATAGGCGAAGCAAGTTAGACAATCATACCATGAAGGGTTTTTTACGAATTATATTGAAAATTTGGTTTTTTACTCCCAAACCTAATACCTCGGTATGTCCTTCGATCTTACTTTAAACAACCCTACGTTTATACGCATAAATACTCGTGCCATGTGGCCGGTATTTAACACAAAACACTCATTACCCAATCTCCTTCCCCCGTAACCTTAGCGCATTTCCAATAACCGAAACAGAGCTAAAGCTCATCGCCAATGCGGCAATCATCGGTGAAAGCAAAATTCCAAAAAATGGGAACAAAACCCCAGCGGCAATTGGCACTCCCAGTGAGTTGTAAATCAATGCAAAAAACAAGTTTTGTTTTATATTTTTCATCACGGCATCACTCAAATTCCGAGCTTTTACAATTCCGTGGAGATCGCCCTTAACAAGAGTAATCATCGCGCTTTCAATGGCAACATCTGTTCCCGTACCCATGGCAATTCCAACATCACTTTTGGCAAGACCTGGTGCGTCGTTTATTCCATCGCCTGCCATGGCAACCACTTTTCCGGCTTCTTGCAATTTTGTGACTTCTTTAAGTTTGTCCTCGGGAAGCATGCCCGCTTTGAAGTCTGCAAGATTAAGCTCTTTGGCCACGGCCTGCGCCGTATTCTGATTATCACCAGTAAGCATAATAACAGCAATGCCCTTTTCCTGTAGTTCTTTTATAGCCTTCGCGCTTGTTTCCTTGATCTTATCGCCAATTACCACAAATCCGGAAACTTCTTCATCAACAGACAAATAAGAAACGGTTTTTCCTTGTTTCTGAAAAGACACCGCTTCGTTTTCCATGTCTGTTGAAATGGTCGCTCCCGCATGTTCCATCATCTTGGCATTTCCAAGTGCGAGTTTTTTGCCATCAACTTTCCCTTCCACTCCTTTGCCGGAAACGGAATTAAACTTTTCTGTTTTTGAAATCTCAATATCTTTCTCCTTACCGTATTTCACGGTTGCTTCGGCAAGAGGGTGCTCACTCGAATTGTTGAGCGAAGCAATAAGGTGAATGAGTTCGTTTTCGCCGAAACGCGTACCAAAAACTCCTATTTCCTCAACAGTGGGTTTTCCTTCTGTGATGGTGCCGGTTTTGTCAATAATCAAAGTATCAACCTTGTCCATTTTTTCCAGGGCCTCGGCATTTTTGATCAATACGCCATTTTGAGCACCTTTGCCCACACCTACCATAATCGACATAGGCGTAGCGAGTCCAAGCGCACAGGGGCAGGCAATAATCAAGACGGCAATGGCATTAACCAAAGCGTACACGTAAGCAGGTTCAGGACCCCAAATAACCCAGGCAATAAAGGTCAAAATCGAAATTATGACCACCACAGGCACGAAATAACCCGAAATGGTGTCTGCCAGTTTTTGAATTGGTGCACGACTGCGACTCGCATCGTTCACCATTTTAATGATTTGCGAAAGCAAGGTGTCACTTCCCACTTTCTCAGCTTTCATCAAAAATGACTGATTGCCATTTATCGTTCCACTGCTTACCTTATCATTTTCGGCTTTTTCTACGGGTATTGGCTCACCGGAAATCATCGACTCATCAACAGTGGTTGCACCTTCGATTATAACGCCGTCAACTGGAATTTTATCACCGGGTTTTACGCGTAAAATATCGTTTTTTACAATTTTGTCAATGGCCACTTCTTCTTCATG
Source organism: uncultured Cryomorphaceae bacterium (assembly GCA_963748925.1). GTDB lineage: Bacteria > Bacteroidota > Bacteroidia > Flavobacteriales_D > Cryomorphaceae > Cryomorpha. The sequence goes on from CAVVKG010000009.1 coordinate 581,448, forward strand.
TCCATCAACTACACGAATGGCTCTATTTGGCGACAATTTGAGCAAGGCCTTAACGGCGGAGTTGGTTTTGCTATGCGCCCGAGCTTCCAAAACTTGACCCGTTAACACAAGCGTAAGAATAACAGTGGCAGCTTCGTAATACACATGCACAGCACCCGAGTGTGTTTTAAATTGTTCGGGAAAAAAGTCGGGGAATAGCATCCCGAAAACGCTGAAAAGCCATGCCACTCCTGCACCTATCCCAATGAGAGTGAACATGTTGAGATTCCAAGATTTGACACTTCTATAAGCGCGCTCGAAAAACATCCATGTCGCATAAAAAACTACAGGAATGGATAGCCCAAATTGCACCCAATTCCAGTATTTCTGCCCCATAAGGTCGTAAAGCGGGTTGTTCGGCACCATTTCACTCATGGCGATAATAAAAATGGGAAGCGTAAAAACCAGTGCTATCCAGAATTTTTTCAATAGCTTTTTATAAGGCTTCTCTTCAGCAGTAAGGTCGGGTTGTAAAGGCACTAAATCCATACCACAGATTGGGCAAGCACCCGGCTCGTCTTTTACCACTCCGGGGTGCATTGGGCAAGTCCATTGTTCGCTGGTTTTGGCGCTGATATTTTGCTCTTCTACCAAGTCCATTCCACAAACCGGGCAGTCGCCGGGCTTCTCGTAGGTTTTGTCTCCCTCGCAATGCATCGGGCAGTAAAAAGTTCCGTTTCCTTTATTCCCTGATTTTGATTTTTCCGTATGTTTGTGGTGGTGCATTTCTGCATCGCTTTTGTGAATAGCGTATCTGCCGCGGTCGTTTTTCAAAGCTTCCTTAAATTTTTCAATGGGAATATGCGAATCCATCTCAATGGTGGCTTCGGCTTTTTCGAGATCGACAGAAGCGTTTTTAACTCCTTCTACTTCGCTAAGTGTTTTCTCAACGTGACTTCTACAGCCGTTACAGGTCATTCCCGATATTTTGTAAGTGTGTTGCATAATGCGAACTATTTATATTACAAAATTACCGGAAGGGACAAAAGTTATCTTATATAATTAAGGCTTAATGTTGTGAGATTTTGACGTCAACCCATCAATCGATGTCCTCCCGGCCGATTTATTCGCCTTGAACTCCGTGGGCGACATACCTGTTTCCGTTTTAAACTGCGCAGATAAATGTGCCACGCTGCTATAGTTCATTTCAAATGCAATTGCAGAAAGTGTGAGTTCACCGTAAAACAGCAACTCCTTGACCCGCTCAATTTTTTGACGTGTTGCAAATTTTTCAATTGTTATGCCTTCCACAGATGAGAATAACCGACTTAAGCCTGAGTAATTGTGGTGGAGCTTTTCAGCTAAAAAATCAGATAGATTTACTTTTAGGTTTTCTTGTTTGTAATGAATCTGATTGATTATTAAGATCTTAATCCGATTGATTATTTTTGAGCTTTCCGATTCAATCAATTCAAATCCAACACTTTTAAATCTTTCTGCAACCATAGCGTGATTGAATTTAGAAAGACCGGATCTCAATTCAACTTCACCCAGTTTTATGGCGTTGAAAGGAATGTCCAGCTCTTCTAAAATGTTTTCTACAGCGGCAATGCACCGCGGACAAACCATGTTTTTTATATGAATGCTTTTTCCAGATTCCAAAGAAAATACTCGATTTATGAATTTAACAAAGATAAAGGAAAGTTGATTAAGGACGATTCTTAATTACATAAAACCAAATGCATTCAATTCCATAGGCTTACAACGGAAGTAGTTTTTCTGGATATCATTTACCGAAAACGCAGCACTATTTTCTTAGATTTGAGTACACTCATAGTTAAAGCCAATTAATGATTTTTCTAAAACAATAGCAGTATTTTCTCACTAAACATCTTTTGATCCTTTTTATATCAGTTTTCCAAGCTTCATGCAGGCTCAATAAAATTATCTTTGAATAAAACCTCCTCAAATAATTCTATGAAACACTACCTTTATCTTGCTGGTATCTTTACCATATTCACTACATCTTGCTGCAAAGAGCCGATTGAAATTCCTGAACCGATTAACGTAAAAAACAGAGCAGTTGCTACTTATGGAGAAATAGGCTTTGCCACTTATGTCGATTGTTACCAAACTGCGCTGGATTTAGAAGACGCAGTCAACTCATTTATTGAAGAACCAACGGCATTAGGTTTAGAAGCATGCAAGGCAGCCTGGAGAAAAGCACGAATTCCTTACGCGCAATCTGAAATTTTTCGCTTTTCGAATGTTCCTATTGACGACGCGAATAGCCGAGATAAGTTAGTGAATTCGTGGCCAATCGACCCATTCTACATTGACTACACTGAAAACGAACCTGAAAGCGGTATCATAAATAATATTTTGTCTTATCCAGACATTTCAAAGGATTTGCTAGTCGATCTAAATGCAGCGAGTTCTGCAACTTCGATAACGACAGGCTACCATGCTATCGAATTTTTACTTTGGGGACAGGATTTGAATCTGAGTTCGTCTGGAAACCGACCTTACACGGACTATCTAACTGGGCCTGAAGGAACAGCCGAAAATCAAGATCGTAGGGGGCAATACCTTGTTTTGATCACCGAACTGCTTGTGGATATTCTTTTTGAAGTGCAGGAAGAATGGGCGCCTGGTGCCGAATTCCGTGAATCTTTATTGGTAGATAGTAATATCATCACAATTTCAAGTGGATTTTTTGAGTCTGTTGAAAGGCTTTGCGTAGACGAGCTTGGAGGTAAAGGGATGGAATATCCTGTAAATGAACAAAGTCAATATTATGAACAATCTAATTTTAGCGACAATACCACTATGGATATCCGAATGACATACCAAGGTATCAAGAATGTTTATTTTGGAAGCTACTCATCTTACTCGGGCTCAAGAATCTCTAAAAATAGTTTTAACTGGGCCTATGAGGCCAGGTCTCTCTATGCTGATAATCGCGCAGAAGCTGTCTTCGTGACAGTTGACTTAAATATGAACTTGCTTCCATCTCCATTTGATCAGGGTATATTTAACAATCAGGAAGATATAACGAGCACAGTTGAATCTCTCGATTATCTCCATAGTGTTTTACAAGATGTCGCTCAAGTATTAGATGCGGAGTAATTTAGTACAAATTCTATTTATAAATAATCAGAATGCAACCTAAGCTCGGAAAAAGCCGGTTTTGCAAAGTTTCTGGATTATCTCTTTTGATGTAATCCGTTGGCAAAAAAGGGTTGACCACAACCGATTTTACTAATCTCATTGGTTTCAGGAGGAGCATTCTCTCAAATACTTTTTTGTCTTCCAGAATGGAAACCCAACCAACTCGATCAATGCCAAACAGAATTAATTACTCGTGCAAAAGCTTGACTGAAATTGATGTCTGGAGCTGTGGAATCTTGAAGTGAGATATTTGATTAAACTCAAAGTATCCTGTCCAGAATTTAAATAGCATTAAATCAATACCTCCATTTATTAGCCAGGGAAACCAAAGAAAGCATAACCGGGACTTCAATCAGCACACCAACAACAGTCGTTAATGCCGCTCCGGAATTTAACCCGAATAGGGAAATGGCTACAGCCACTGCTAATTCGAAAAAATTGCTTGCGCCTATCATTGCGGAAGGAGCACAAACATTATGCTTGAGTTTTAAGAATTTACCTGTAAACCAACTTAAGAAAAAGATAAAATAGGTCTGTAAGGTAAGTGGTATGGCAATAAGCAATATTGCTAATGGGCTATCAATTATCTTTTCGCCTTGAAAGGCAAATATTAAGATGAGCGTAGATAAGAGCGCTATAATTGACACAGGCTTTAGCTTCTTTAAGAATACATTTTGAAACCATTCTTCGCCTTTTGCTTTACGCAGAATTTTATTGGATACATAACCCGTTATTAGTGGAAACACGACAAAAACCATTACGGATGTGATTAATGTATTGTATGGAATCCCTATAGATTTATCGCTCGTTCCATTTGAAAAGTCAATACCAAAAAAAGTAAACAATAACCCGACAATAGGTATAAATGCGATCAGTAAAATCAAATCATTTACAGATACTTGAACAAGCGTATAATTTGCGTCACCTTTAGTTAAATATGACCAAACAAATACCATAGCTGTGCAGGGAGCAGCCCCAAGTAAAATGGCACCGGCTAAATATTGTTCAGCGTCTTGAGGTGTAATCCATGCACTGTATAGGTGATAGAAAAAGATATAGCTAAATAATGCCATGGTGAATGGTTTAATTAGCCAATTCACCGCTACAGTTAAACCCAATCCTTTTATATTTTTCGATACATATTTTATAGATGAAAAGTCAATTTGCACCATCATCGGATAAATCATTAACCAAACAAGAATGGCTACCGGCACGTTTACAGTATAAACATTCCAATCACTCAATATTGTAATTGAATCACCGGAAATAAAACCTAAGCCTATTCCTACAGCTATGCATAGCACAACCCAAACGGTGAGATACTTTTCGAAAAAGCCTATTTTATTTTCTTCGCTCATTGCAATTTGATTTTTGAAAAGACGTAAAATAACTCGGTTGCGATTTGCAGACTTCTTTCGCTGTATTTTTCGGCTTGCTGCGGGGTGTTGTCAAATGCCTTTGGGTCATCGAAAGTTATTGGAATACGTTTTTCGGCGCCCGGAACATACGGACACGCTTCATTGGCCGAATCGCAAGTCATAATTGCTACAAATTTGGATTTTGGATTGAAATCATCATCAAGCTTTTTTGAAAATCCAATGACGGGATGTTCATTCTCAGCATATTTAATACTGTAAATGGGTTGTGGCCCTCAGAAAGCGTTTTGATTTCAAAGCCAGAACTTCTCAAAGTTTCAGCAATCATCGGAAAAAGAGCTGTTCTCTCTGTACCACCTGAATAGCAAAACACATTTTGGATATTAAAATGGTAAGCTAAGCTTTGTGCCCAAACCTGTGATAAATGGCTTCTTCGTGAATTGTGCGTACAGATGAAATTGATACGGATTTCCTGATCATTCGAAACTTTAGATTGGATGAATTCTGTTAGCGGTTTTAATATTGCTTTGCGTTCTTTGGTGATAATCTTAATATTTAAAGACTCAATCACCTCTTCAATTTTTGTAAACATCTTTTCACGGGCATTTTTATAACGTTAGATATTAATTGCAATATTACGATTAGTGTTTAGAAGTCTCTAAATTAAAGTTCGTTTTTCTTTCGTGGATTACATTTAATTGAATCTGACTTTCCAAGCAAAACCTTTTTTAAAACACGCCTTTATCAAACCGATATCCTTATTGGTTATATTTGACTTTGAACCAGTCAATATTCTTATAGCATTTTAATAGCTTGTCTATTAACAAAACGGATTGACAGGGCAGTTGCAAGTATTGCCTGGAATTACATCCACACACTTTAAATGACCAAGCCGACATATTCATTGCTAAATACTTACCTGCGGCATTTCCTGATTGTGGTTTTCACGTGCGCATTAGCTACGGGTCTTCAGGCTCAATCCTACGTGTGGTCAAAGAGCTTGAAAGGTTATGGAACTTCTACAGTAGAAAACCTCGAGCCTGGAATGTCTTTAGCCTATGACATCGCTCTGGATTCGGAAAAAAATGTAATCATCACCGGATATTCCACGGATTCTGTTGATTTTGATCCCGGGGCTAATCTGCAAATTTTACGAACCCCGGATCAAAATCCATATTTAGCAAAGTACGATACAAACGGAAACTTACTATGGGCGCATGTTTTCCCTTCGGGGTGGAATGCTTATGGGAATTCAATTACGGTTGATCAAAATGACAATGTAATATTTACCGGAAACGGAACGCTGCCTACGGATTTTGATCCCGGGGCGGGTGAATTTATCCTTGGGCAATCTAATCCAGATGCTGGGTTTGCTTTTTTTGCCAAATTCGACCCAAATGGAAACTTCATTTTTGCAAAAGAGTTTTATGGCGATTTTGGCGCTGTTCCGAATAAAGTTCTTTGCGACGAAGAAGGAAATATTTTACTGTCTGGTCGTTTTTATGGATTACTTGATATCGATCCAGGTTCTGCTGAGCTCATCCTGAATGGACAGAATGGCGGTGGGTTCTGGGCAAAATACGACCCCGACGGTAATCTGATTTACGGGAAGTCTCTAAGTGGGATTAGTAATATTGGCGACATAACAGATATGTCACTTTGTGAAAATGGAGACATCCTGCTTTCCGGTTATTTTGGAAATTTGGTAGATTTTGACCCCGGTGTCGATGAATTCTTCATGGAAGCAGACAGTCAGGCAGATCGCTTTTTTGCCCGCTATACCTCAAATGGCAATTTAATTTGGGCAAAAAGGCTGAACATTAACAGCTATGGCTGCTGCTCGCCAAGTGAAAATATTTGTATTCGTGAAAACACGCAAGGTGATATTTTAATCGCCGGAAATTTTAAACAAACCGCCGACTTTGATCCAGGGCCCGGGCAGATTTATCTTTTTGGCGGACTAGCGACATCAGCCTATTTTGCAAAGTTTACCGCTCAGGGAAATTTCATATGGGCAAAAAGTCTGACGGGTGGTTTTTGCCCCGTTTATGATATGGAGATAGATTGCAGAGATAATATTTATTTAACGGGATCATTAGGTGGTGCAGATTTTGATCCTTCCTCTTCAATAGCTTATTTACAGTCAAATCTCCAATCTGCATCTACTCATTTCATGGCGAAATATGACATTGATGGTAATTTTGTAAACGTAAAACAGATTGGCGGAAGCAGCAGCGGACCGCTTATAGTCTCAACGGTATTAAGTGACGAACATCAGTATATGGCAGGCGGATTTCGATACACGGTTGATTTTGATCCTGATGAAGGTGAAGAATTATTAACCATGGGCGGCACAGGCTGGAATACTTATTTTGCAAAGTACGAACTTGATATTGACCCAGATCGGGTAGACACTACGATATGTGATCAGGATCAAATTACTCTGGATGTGACCACTCCCAATGCCACCTATTTGTGGAGTACTGGCGATACTCGGCCGACCTTGGAAGTTGATAAACCCGGCGACTATACTGTGGTGATTTATCAGGAAGAATGTACTCTGTATCAGAATTTCAATGTTGATTTTGCATCACTACCCTTATTGGAAATAGATAGCACGCTAAAGATTTGTAACGACAGCGAATTGAATATTCAGCTCAATCCATTAGGATACAATATCTTGTGGAGTGATGACTCAATAGATTCTATTCGCACAATCAGTCAGCCGGGGCTTTATTGGGTTCAGTTTTACGATTCCTTGTGTTCTCGCACAGATACTTTTCATCTGGATTTTTACGACTGTGAAGTTATACTGACCATGCCCAACGTGTTTACACCAAATGGCGACGGAAGGAATGACGTTTTTGCAGCTCTGCAAATGAAAGGAATCCTTAAAGCAAAGCTTTTTATCTTTAATCGCTGGGGGAAACAAATTTATCAGTCAACCGATTTATCTCAGGGCTGGGATGGCTCCATCGCGGGCGAACCGGCAACGGAAGGGATTTATAATTGGGTAGTCCAATATCAAACTGTACTGGGCAAATCTGATGGACAATCGGGCACAGTTAATTTGTTTAGAGAGTGAGGTCTGGGAAGTTTTCGGACTGCACAATCCGTACTCTGCCGCATTTGCAATGCTGGGGAATCAAATTTCGAAATTGAAATACTCAGCAAAGGTAGAGATCAGGTTTAATTTTCACGCGAAGAGTCTATCGACTATAGTTTTTGATTCAAATACCCGAGCATTGCAAATGCAGGGGAGCGGAAACTTTCAACTATTATGGAAAAATTGGAATTCATGCATACTTTTTCAGAATAATTTACCGTTCGGTTATTAGGTTATAACGGTGCTAAATGTCATTCTGAAACGAGGTGAAAAATGCTCTCCAATAAAAAGATAATCAAACAATTAACCAGCCTTTTGCGGCTTTTAAAAGTGTGAATTTTGAAATGGAATTCTACTCGAATATATAGCTATTTGTAAATCTTTATGCCGCACTAAATTCTCATTAATTCCCCCTACCTCTTTCGCGGTATTTTTAAGTTTTGGAGTGAAAATTAGAACCAATCTCTTGCCAGATTTCTTTTCTCGCTATTTCTTTGCCTTGTTTTTAATCAGTCTAAATAAGAATAAGATGAAATATACATTTACCCTATTATTTGCCGCTTTCACTACAGCAATTTTTGCACAACAGGTAAGCGATGTGGTGGTTACCGGAGCCGGTTATACCAACCAAATCTGGTACAGCCTTCAGGCAGGCGAAGTAGCCTCAGCTCCAAAAGATAATTGGGATCTGGCTTTTGAAACTACCGGATTTACTTCGAGCATCCGAATCAATGAACAAAAAGGAATGGCAGTTTTTGCCGCGCCATTTACCACAGCAGAGTGGGCCGATCTGGATACAGCTTCAATGTCGTCAGACTGGCAATTGCTGCACAACGATCCGAAATATTGGGAGCGGGGAGCGTTCAATCAGTCCTCTACTGCTGATGTAGATTTGGGTTGGGGAATTTACAATCCGGTGACCCATGTAGTTTCGGGCGATAGCCTTTACGTGGTAAAATTGGCGAATGGCGATTTTAAGAAATTGAGAATTGATAACCTCTCTTCCGGAGTATACAACTTTACTTATGCCAATCTGGATGGGACGGAAGAGATACCAGCCCAATTGGTAAAAGCTGACTTCGCCGGAAAGAATTTCGGGTACTACAATATGGAGACTAATGAAGTGGTAGATCGCGAACCGGCTAGCGAAGCCTGGGACATTACTTTTACCAAATACATTGACATGATTGGCCCTGACAGCGACACGCCTTACGGAGTAACAGGAGTGTTACAGAATTACAGCGCCATTACTTCACAGGCAGAGGCACCGGTTGATGAAGCGGGACCTTATGATTTTTCATACTCTTCCGAGATAAACATCATCGGATATGACTGGAAAACCTTCGATTTTACTGAAGGCTATATCATAGCCGAAGATCTTTCTTACTTTATTCAAGGTGGTGATGGAATTATCTATCAAATAATCTTTACAGGATTTGGCGGATCAGCTACGGGCGAATATGAGTTTATCATTGAAGAAGTAGGTACGGTGGGTCTTACCGAAGCAGAGAAATACAACCTCAACTCATACCCAAATCCGAGCAATGGACAGGATGTGAACCTAAGCTGGGAATCTACAGCGTTCAGCAGTCTCCACATTCTCGACTTATCCGGAAAGCTTGTTTCAAGCATCAGCCTTTCGGGCAATGCGCAAAGCACCCGCATAAGCACACAAACCCTGAAGCCAGGAGTGTATATTGTTCAACTTTCGGGTGACAATGTGGTTGCAAATCAGAAGCTTATAGTAACTAATTAATATTTTTTAAACTCTCCATAATATCAAACATTCGAGTATGAAAACGCTTATAACAATTCTAATATTTTCAATTACGGCTCTATTCGCGGAAGCGCAAACCCCCGCCAAAAAAGAGCAAGACCGCAAAGCTATTATGGCTATGGAGGGATGCTACAAAGTAACCTTTGACTTTGCAGAAACTTTTGCCCCGGACACGGCATACGATTATCACGAACGATACAACTCATGGGGAATAGAATATGTATTGGTGCTAACAAACCAGCCAGACCTAATACAACTTCAACATTTATTAATCATTAATGACTCTACTATAATTAAGCACTGGCGTCAAGACTGGGTCTATGAGGAAACCAGCCTACTGAGCTATCAGGGAGACCGTAATTATAAAACAATTAAATACAATCCTGAAGAGGTGAAAGGTACCTGGACTCAAAAAGTTTATCAGGTGGATGATAGTCCGCGCTATGAGTCAAAAGGCACCTGGGTTCACGTAGATGGAAAACATTATTGGGAAGGAACAGGTTATGCGCCACTTCCACGCAGAGAGTTTTCAAAGCGCAGTGATTACAATATCGTAAAGCGAAATAGCCGGATGGAGCTCGCAGAAGATGGCTGGTTTCTTGAGCAGGATAATGAAAAAATTATCAGAACCGAGCAGGGTGATAAACTTCTATGTCATGAAAAAGGAATGGAAAAATTCACTAAAGGCGATTACAACTGCCAACCGGCCATAACCTGGTGGGAAGAGAATAAAGACTATTGGGCTGATGTGCGAGAGGCATGGACTGAGATTTTTGAAGAAAACCCACAGATGAAATTTCAAAAAAAGGTAGATGACCAAATGCTCTGGCAGCAACTTTTTAAAGTTGGAGATGAGGTTGCATCAAGCGATAGTGCAGACTCGAAAGCAAAAGTTAAAGCCATAATATTAAAATATCTTCAAGCATGACGAAAGCAAGAAAAAAGGAAATTGTTCTGACGGTTGCGTCGGTTGCTCTCGGATTATTTTTTATTTATGCCGGATCAAAAAAAGTATTTTTCCCACCCGCGCCACGCAGCGGAGGGCCATCGACAGTTCCTGTTGAATTTATTGATCTTATAAGAGCACTTAAAGCCACAGGATACTTTATGATTGTGGTAGCATGGACACAAATGATCTCAGGCCTTTTACTACTTTGGAAGAAGACAAGATTATTGGGAGCGCTCCTTCTGCTCCCGGTAAGCTTTCAGATTTTTACAATTCATCTCGCACTCGATAACCGCGTAGATGAGTATATCCTCACCGGGTTTCTCTTTCTGATTAATGTGCTGCTTATCTTGCCCTATTTGGGTAGGCTTATAATTAATCAGAACCAGATTGTAACAGCAGAATGAGGCGTGCTTTTTATATTCTGTTCATACTTTTTGGGGTTTGCCTTTCGGCGAATGCGCAAGAGTTAAAAGTTATAAACGGCAATGGAGACGGAGTTTCTTCTGTACAGGCTTTTCTACCGGCTCATAAACCACCACGGGTTCTTTTAGGAAATGAGAATGGAATCATTTCGGTTAAAGATGTGTTAGAAGATGAACAAATCATTTTGAGGTGTCTCGGCTATCGCACCGATACCATAATTTATCATAGGGGTATTTCTGAAGTTGTGCTAAAAAAAGAGAACTACGACTTGGGAGAAGTTGTGATTACAGCTCAATATCGTCCTCTTGCAACTTCAGAATCTGTGCACGTCATTCGCACAATTGGTGCCACTGAAATTCAGGAGCGTGCCGCCATCAATTTGCGCGATGTGCTTCAAAGTGAGTTGAATTTTCGCGTAAGCCAGGATAATATTCTCGGTTCGGGATTGAGCATGCAGGGCATCAGCGGCCAAAATGTGAAAGTGATGGTAGATGGTGTGCCGGTTATTGGCCGCCTCGATGGCAATATCGACATTTCGCAAATCAACCTCGATCAAATAGAGCGCGTGGAAATTGTAGAAGGACCACTAGCAGTAAATTATGGATCGAACGCCCTCGCGGGAACGATTAATCTTATTACAAAATCGCCCAAAACGAATGAGGTAAATGCGGGAGCCGACTTTTATACCGAGAGCACGGGCCATTTTAATGCTACTGCAAATGCTGCCTTGGGGTGGAAAAGTCAGAGTATGAGCATTTCGGCAGGAAGAAATTATTTTGATGGTTGGAATCCCGGCGATGATGCATTTTTTCACAAGCGCTCATATATTGCCGATGACACACGCCGGCAGCAATGGAAGCCCAAGGAGCAGCTCTTTGCCGATGCTAAGTTTCGTCAGATTTTTAAGAAGGGATATGCCGAAATAGCCGGTTCGTGGTTTAATGAAGAAATAATAAACCGCGGCGCTCCGCGTGGAGCGTATAAAGAATCGGCTTTAGATGATAAATACAATACGCTGCGGTACAGCATTTCGGGTAAAGTGCAGACTCCGCTGGCAAAAAGGTGGAATATGCACAATCTATTTGCCTACAACCTTTACCGGAGAACCAAATCAACATTTATAACCGATCTCACAGGCGTTTCGAGCGAGCTCAGTTCAAATACTTCGCTTCAGGATACTTCTGCCTTTAGCAATTTTCTTGGTCGCGGATCGATCATTGGTGAGCTTAGCAAGTCGCTTCAATTGCAAATAGGTTATGAAATAGAGCTTGAAACAGCAGAAGGAATTCGGATTAAAGATGAAACCGGACGGATTGAGAACTATGCTCTTTTTGCCACCACAGAGTGGAAACCGGCAGAGAGGCTAACCATCAAGCCGGGCTTGCGGTGGGCGTACAATTCCCGATACGATGCACCCGTAATTCCGTCGATCAACTTTCTGTACAGGCTTCCGCTAAATACGCAGGCACGAGTGAGTTATGCTCAGGGATTTCGCTCACCAGGACTTAAGGAGCTTTCTTTCTTTTTTGTAGATGTGAATCACAATATTGTTGGTAATCAAAACCTTAGGGCTGAAACGTCGCATAATGTTTCTGCTTCAATAACAGCCGGTGTGAGCGAAAATCGAAAAATTGGGTGGACGGTTTCAGGTTTCTACAACCGTGTGCACAACCTTATCACGCTGGCTCAGGAGTCGGCTAGTATATATACCTATGTGAATATTGGCGAGCAGGAAACTTTCGGCGGTCGACTTAATGTCGAGAGAAGTTTTAGGAATTTACGGCTCCTCGCGGGGTTTGCCTACACCGGAATTTCCAGCAGGATTGGCGAAGAGATAAATCAGGGAAGTTTTCTATACACCCCGGAGGCAACGTTTCGGGCGGGCTACACTTTCGCGAAAGCGGGAATAGGAGCCAATTTGATTTATAAATACAATGGCCGGAGGAACTTTTTCGGTTCCAATGGAAATGGAGAAGTAACCAAAGAGTATCTCGAAGCCTATCAAAATCTTGATGTTACCGTCTCTAAAAAGATCTGGAAAGAAAGGCTGGGACTTGAGGTGGGAGCCAAAAACCTTTTTGATGTGCAGAATATTACTGCTACTGCAAATGGTGGCGTGCACAGCAGCGGCTCAAATGTTTCAATAGGCACGGGGCGCACATATTTTGTGCGCATGACCTTTTCAATTACAAAAGATAACTAATGAAAACTCAGTTTTTTCTATTGCTCGCAGTCAGTTTTACCCTTCTTTCATGCGAGAAAGAGGAGTTACCTGTGGAGCCTTATGACCGCGGACCGGCGATTGCGTCTCAGGTAGATATGGGCTCGGGCTACATTAATCAAATTTATTTTAGTCTCGATAATAATGAGATTGCCGGCTCACAATTTTTTAGCGACTGGGATGTGGCATTTGAAGGTGGGAGCGAAGGTTGGAAGGTCATTCTCAACGACGCCAGACTTATGAGCGCATGGAAAAGTGACTTTGGCGATATTGCTTCTGCAAATGACAGCAGCGGCTTTGGAAATGGAAAAAGAGTAGAAGTGATGGCTACGATCTATTCCGATCCCGCAATGGGCGACTGGCGCGATGAAACGCCGGTTTATCTGCTGGATCTCGGCTATTCGGTTGCCGGGCAGCCATTGGGTTTGTACTGGATTCAAATACTCAGTGTTGACGGTATCATTTACCAAATTAAAACGCGGGCTTTTGGGGAAGAAGCTATAATAGAAGCCACCGTTCAAAAGCAGGAAGGTGTGTTGTATACCCATTACTCTATCGGTGAAAACAACTCCATTCAAAGCCCGGCAGATCAGGATTGGGATATTCAATTCACGAAATACACATATCGTTTTATCGATCCTGCTCAGGATTATTTGGTAACGGGACTTGTTCTAAATCCAAATAACACTTTCGCAGGTGAACTTTCAGAAAAGGCTTTTGCCGATATAACTCTTGCAGATACTGCTCAAGTGGAATTCAGTAGCCAGCCCGACATCATTGGCTACGACTGGAAATACTACGATTTCAACAGCTCTTCGTATGAAATAGATTCCGAGAGAGTGTGGGTAATTCGCAATGCATCGGGCTTTTACTACAAGTTTCGCTTTACTGATTTTTATGATGAGCAAGGACAGGTAGGGGTGCCGGGATTTGAATATGGAAAGATTTAATCTTGTGACGAGGTTATATAAGAGCCACGCACAACTTCTCTTGCGAGATTCGTTCCCTCACTTGAATCAATACCCGCGGGGCTAGTTTAATCCTTCTTCAACAACCGATAAAAACACAAGCCTTTTCGGGATTTTACAGCATTTCGATCTTTTTCAACTTTCCATTTGTCATGAAAGTTAGCACTCTGATCTGAAGAGTGGAGCTCAACGACATTCTTATTCACCGTCCAGTTACCGGTAACTTTTATTTTATTCTGAGAATCAGAAAAGTCCTGGTATTCAAAAGTCATATCGGGGTTTAGCTGAAGCTTTATCTGAGACATATCAGACTCGCTTACACCATAATTTCCGGTAAAGTCTAAAGCCGGATTTGATGTAAATGAAAAGGAAATACCGACAATACATAGGGCTAGAATTAAGCGAAGAGAAGTTTTCATAAAAGTGGCTTGATTGGTTATTTAATGGTTTATACTTGTAAGTATAGTTTATTAAAACTACGCTATTTATGCGATTTTATTGTTATCTCTTTATCACTTTTCTTGAAAAAAGGGAATCTTTATTTTCCGAAAGGGCAGTGATAATATAAATACCAGGTGCTAGATCGTCAATAGAAATCACGGCCGTTGATCCATTTTCAAGGTTAGCGCTTCCCTGTTTTACTTCTTGACCTATAATGCTGGTGATGATGAAACGGGTATAATTACAATAGGCACATTTTAGGTTTATTGAAGCGTCTGCCGGATTTGGAAAAACTAGGAAGTCGGCATTTTTGTAAGTTTCATTTCTCAGATTCTCTTGCGGCTTATAGGTCACCCATGGCCGGGCTTGTTTTACGATAAGCTGGTCGTCGCTGGTAATTTTAAACTCTATATCCATTGCAAAAGTACTGTTGCCAGTGGCATTGTATAGAAGTTGAAATTCATTGTGGATTACGGTGAGATACTCCCTCATTTGAATCAAGTATTCTCCTTTCATAATCTCTTCATTATTTGGAACAAGATTAGAATGCCTCACTACGATGTGATCATTTTCACCCGTAACTACCTTGGAAAGCAGGATTTCTTCAGGGATTGAAGTTGTATCCGGATTGGTAATCAAATCTTCGCCTAGCTGGGAGTTTAAATAGAAATAGGCATCTTCTGTTTGGTAAATCGGGTCGGTGCTTACGCCAACTCCATTGGCTTTTTCATCTGAATAGTTGGGGTGGCATAATACGCCCATCGACGCTGCAAAATGATTTATCCGGTAAAATTCGCGTTCGTCAAAAGCTCTGAGGTTCCACAAACTGGCATAAACCTGTTTAATAGATTTTTCAATGTGTCCCTCATCCGGATGTTGGGTTTTGGAAGTGTACAGTCCCGCTCCATTAAATCCAGGCAAATCTTCGTTGTTTGTGCTGGATCGACATCTCACGGAAGTTCCAGCCGGAAAAGACGCGTGCATTTCAGCTAAATTAATGATCATCCAGGTAGGCATTTGAGCATTCTCGATTTTAACGCGTAATGCGCCCAATGAGTTGTTTCGAACATTTCGATCCGAAACAAAGTCGGGATTACTGAGCATTTCGCTCACCTCTTCAAAAAGGTGATTGTGTTTCATGAATTCCTGATAATAATAAAATGGAACTCCAAAGCCATTTGGAATGGTTCCTTCAGGAAAACCAAAGGTTCTCATGGTTGCTACGTTTGCACATTTCGCACCATAGCCGTCGTACATGTCAAAGTTAATATCGTCGAGTGGCAATATCGAAGTGTAATCCAGATTGAGAGGAGGAGTTTGCTCAAATTTTGGTCGAAGTGCATCATACCATTGGTTTACTTCGTCAATCGAAGCTTCTCGAATGATGTAATCATCCTGTTCTACTTTAAAATAAATGTAGTGATTTAGTAAATTAACAATTGAATCAATTGAAAGCGGATCTCTAATAAACGCATTTGGAATACCATCTTGAATGGCTCGTAAATTAATGTGCGACAGCGGTGTTTGGATTTCGGAAGTAATTATGCCACCTACGCGGGGCAAAGCATTGGGTAAAGAATTGTAAAGTACAATATCTCTGGCACCGGGAATATCTTCAAGATTCATTTCCCGAAAGAAACCAAACCCTTCAGTCTGGTTCATGCCCCAATAATCAATCTCAGCAAAGGCATCGGCTTCATAAATAATTGGTATTCTTGAATTCTCATAGAGTGCTATCTCCGCTTCATATTCGTCTTCGTTATTGGTAGTAATGTAATACGACAAGTTGTTTTTTATGAAGGGCATATTAGCGGCAAGCAGTTCATGCGTTCTTTGCACTATTTCAAAATCCTCGCCGTGACCATTGCTGTAGTTAAATGTAAATGCACCCAAGGTGCCATTGTTTGAGATAATGGAAGGGTGGTAAATAATTTGGCCTTTAATTACCTGTTCGCCTATGAAATCGATGCCCACAGCATTTGCAAAATCGGCATGTAATTCATGGTTGTTTCCATTAATGAAATAAATTTTTGGGTCTGAAGTATAAAAATCCACGATAAGGAATTTCGAAAATCTCTTTCCGTTTAGAAATTCTGACCACTGCACATAATCTATGGTAATAGACAAGTCACTAAATGTTGAGAAGCTGTCAATCACTGCAATTCCATCCTCCGGACTTATAGGTTCAGCGGGGTTTAGCGGACCGTACGTAGGTGTGTTCTCATTTTCAAAAAGATCGTCAACACCATCGCCATCACTGTCTGCCGGATTGTCGATCAGGTATTCTAAAATCTGATAATTTTCTAAAGGAAGAGCACCTAAAGGCTCAGAAATGATTGTGGTCCCTGCCGACCCGGTTGTTATTGATGTTGAGTAGAGATAGTCAGCACCAATACTCGTTCGTACTTTTAGGATGTAATAGTTTTGTGGTGTTGAGTTTACTTCAAGCTCTACCTGGCCGTTGCTGTTAATTGAATAGCTTAGTACAGGAACTTCCTGGGCGCAAATTGCGTTTGGAATAAGCAACAAAATACTTATGAGCAAAATCATTCTTGAATAAGCATGATTGTCCATAAGGAAAGATTTAAAATTGAAGCTTCTTGAGCTTTTTTCCAAGAGAATAGTTGTCAGAAGATATTTTGACGTTTTACCAAATCTTCCTTTTTCACGTCCCTTGAGGCATCAAGATACATTTTTAACCCGAAGTTTTAATCCTCAATGGATTATAAATTTTCAATTCTTGCTTTTCTAGGATGGATATTTTTAAAAACAATATTTTAATTGAGACAAGCTTGAGTTAATACCGGTCAGCCTGTCCTTTAAGTTTTTCATTTCAATTAATGCGCATCATCCTTCAGCAACTCCGGAAATTTTTCTTGAAATCTCTTTAGCCTTGGAATAGAAACAGATTGAATATAGCGGTTGTTAGGATTGTTTTCTTCGTAATCCTGATGGTAATCTTCGCCTCTCCAGAATTTTTCAAAAGGCATTACCTCGGCCGCAATGGGTTCTCCAAGTGTCTCTGCCAAAGCTGTTTTCTTTTGCTCAATGATTTTCTTCTGTTCGTCATTTTTGTAAAAAATTATTGAGCGGTACTGAGAACCTCTGTCTGGTCCCTGCCCATTAACCTGAGTGGGATCCTGAGAAGCAAAATATACATCTACCAGTTTGCTGAAGCTAATAACCGCCGGATCGTAATAGACTTCCACCGCTTCGGCGTGGCCCGTATTCCCTGTATTGCTCTCTTCATAAGTCGGATTTTTTGTGTGACCGCCTGCATATCCGTTTACAACTTCACCTACACCTTTTACACTTTCGTAAATGGCTTCAACACACCAGAAGCATCCGCTTGCGAAATAGGCGGTTTCCATATTTTCCGTCTGTTTTGCAGTTTGCTTTTCAGATTTTTCCGTTGAATTTGCATGAGCAATTTGGTCTGAGTTTGTTTCAGAATTCACTTGTGCATTCGTGCAACTCAATGTTAGCGTTCCGATTATAAAAAGGAGGGCACTCTTTAAGACTGTGTTTTTCATTTTCGATTTATTTAACTGGCGCACTGGCCTTAGTTTTCTTCTTGGTTGAGGTCTTATATACTTCTAAATATGGAAAACAGATTTTTTGGAAGTTTCCCTAACGGCTTTGCATTTTATAACAAGTACGTTAGATATAAGTTTTGACTTGTTGCGTTGGCTTCGAAGGTTGGAGTGTAATAGCATTGGGCTATTGGGAGTAGTTTTTTTACAGACTCGTTTCTAAAGAACCCTCGAATTTACAAGGTTAATTCGGCCGGTAAGCTATTTTTGCAATCTATGATGTACTTCTTGTTGGGGATCGCAGCCCTTATCTTGTTTTTTGTTTTAAGGCCCGTTAAGAAGCCTACGGTCAAAGGAATTTCTCTCTCGGATGCTGAAATCAATAATACCCTTTCTGAAAATGTATTGTTTTACAAAAATCTTTCAGAGATCGATCAAGCTACGTTCCGCGAAAGGGTAAAGACGTTTCTAAATGAAGTTTTTATTGAAGGCGTGAAGGTAAAAGTTTCCAATCTCGATAAACTGCTCGTGGCCTCCAGTGCTGTTATTCCGGTTTTCAATTTTCCCGACTGGCATTATTCAAATTTGACCAGCGTGCTCCTATACCCGGACAGGTTTAATAGCAATCTCGGGTATGCTTCCAAAGAAAAAAACCGGATGATTACCGGATTGGTGGGCTCTGGAAAGTTTGATAAGAAAATGATTCTTTCAATTAAAGCTTTGCGTTTGGGATTCAATAATAAAACCGATAAATCAAATACTGCGATTCACGAATTCGTACATTTAATTGATGGGTTGGATGGATCATTTGATGGTGTTCCCGAGAGACTGATTGAGCACGAATATAGCATTCCGTGGATCAAGCTTATTGAGAAGGGCATGGCTGATATTCACGCAGAGAAATCAGATATTCGCCCGTATGGAGGGGTGAGTGAAAGCGAATTTTTTGCTGTAGCCTCCGAGTATTTTTTCGAACGACCTAATCTCATGAAAAGGAAACATCCCGAATTGTGGAAAGCGTTTAATAAATTTTTTGGTGAGCGGGAAGATTAGTTTTTGATTAAAAAAAATCTGATATTCTTGTTCACTTAGATTTATGACCAGTGAGCACCCTCAGCGCTCTTTCGAACCTTTGGAAGTCGGTATGGAACACTAATTCTTGGCGGCTTTGCGGTTAAGAAACAATGATATTATTTCCTGTTTTCGCCCAAAACGCAATTGATAGAAATATTAATTGGTTTAAAGAATATTGGAAAATCCGAGGGAACGGGTCGTAGCCTGAAATAAGTGTAATAGAATCACAATAGACGCGAATTAAATCCGCACTCAAACCCGAAAGGTCTACTTGCTACTCTGCATTTCGACTTCGCTCAATAACCACGTGAGATCGCCAAGGCTTAGTTTAGAGACCTTTGGGGTTTTTACCACAAACCCGAATCTGCTAAGCTAGATAGGACAACATTAAAGCAAGACCCCAAAGGTTTACTTGCCGCGCTGCATTTCGACTTCGATCAATGACCACCCAATAACCGCGTGTTGTCGCCAGCCTTAGTTTAGAAACCTTTCGGGTCGTCTGTCCGGTAAAATTCTTGTTTACTTAGATTTATAGGTCCGTGAGCAGTTTCAGCGCTCTTTCGACCCTTTGGAAGTCCGTAAGGAGCGCTAAATCTTCGCGTCTTTGCGGTTAAGAAACAATGATATTATTTCCTGTTTTCGTCGCTGGGCCACCCAAAACGCAATTGATAGAAATATTAATTGGTTTAAAGAATATTGGAAAATCCGAGGGAACGGGTCGTAGCCTGAAATAAGTGTAATAGAATCACAATAGACGCGAATTAAATCCGCACTCAAACCCGAAAGGTCTACTTGCTACGCTGCATTTCGACTTCGCTCAATAACCACGTGAGATTGCCAAGGCTTAGTTTAGAGACCTTTGGGGTTTTTACCACAAACCCGAATCTGCTAAACTAGATAGGACAACATTAAAGCAAGACCCCAAAGGTTTACTTGCCGCGCTGCATTTCGACTTCGATCAATGACCACCCAATAACCACGTGTTGTCGCCAGCCTTAGTTTAGAAACCTTTCGGGTCGTCTGTCCGGTAAAATTCTTGTTTACTTAGATTTATAGGTCCGTGAGCAGTTTCAGTGCTCTTTCGACCCTTTGGAAGTCGGTATGGAACACTAATTCTTGGCGTCTTTGCGGTTAAGAATTAGCACTAATTATTTAGCTTTCTCTTCTCAAAATCTCTAAAGGCGGCTTCCTCAAAACATCCCTGCTATTGCTAAGCCCTATTAAAACGGTAAGGCCGGTTATAGCCAGATACATAATCAAAAGTAAAAGCAGATTTGGCGTAAGCACTGTATCAAAGCTCAGCCAGGCGAGTAGGCTACCCGCAATAAGCGCTATAAATATCCCCGAAAGGGCTGCCAGACTTCCCAGCAGGGTGTATTCCAATAAATTAATTCGAAGGATGTGGCGGCGCTGAGCTCCAAGCGTACGCAGCAAAACACTCTCCTGAATCCGCTGGTATTTGCTGAGAAGCACAGATCCAAGAAGCACAATAATCCCTGTGAAAATGCTGAAAAAAGCCATAAACTGAATAACGAACGAAACTTTTCCTAGCACTTCATCCACGGTGTTTAGCACCAGCTCCAGGTCTATTATAGAGATGTTCGGGAAGGAGGCGACAATTTCGCTTTGCAGCGCAGCAGATTCATCTGCATTTTCAAACCGTGTGAGAATTACGTGAAATTTTGGAGCGTTTTCCAAAACACCTGTCGGGAATAGAACGAGAAAATTAGTCGTTACCCGCTGAAAATCAATTGTTCGAAGACTGGCGATTTTGGTTTTCATCAAAGCGCCCTGTACGTTGAAAGTCAGCTCGTCACCAATTGTTACACCCATCCTTTCGGCATATCCTTCTTCCATTGAAATGGGAATCGACTCACCGTCATCTGCTGCTACGCCAATCCAATTACCTTCTGCAAGCTCTTCGCTATCTGTAAGCGAATCGCGATAAGTTACCCGGTATTCCCGGCTCAGCATTCCATCGCTCACGGCAGAGGATGTGTCTGCACGCAGTTCGGCTGCACTGCGCCCTTTTACAGACTCGAGCCGCATGGTAACGATGGGCACTTCTCGAAGTATGGGAAAATTACGACGCTTAACCACTGACTCAACCGAGTCTAGCTGGCTTGTTTGAATGTCGAAAAGCACCATGTTTGGCCTTTCGCCTGAGGCGGAAGAGAACTTTAATTTATCCACGAGCAGCTCCTGACTGATGAGCAATGTGGCTATTAAGGCAGTTCCTAATCCAATGGTTACAATCAGTATAAGGGTTTGATTATTTGGGCGATATAAATTCGAAAGGCTTTGCCTTAATATAAACGACCTGCCTGTTGGGAAGTATCGCCTTACAAGCCAGATTATTGCGTTTGCCACACCCGTAAGTAGCGCGAATGCCACAAGCAAACCAAGGGTAAAAATCCCCGCTCTCAGCAAATTGTCTAACTGAATCCATGCAAATGAAAAGATGAAAAGCAGGATAAGGAAATAGATAAAGTACGGACTTTTGGCTTTGCTCTCACTTTCGAATGATGCGCGTATTGCCTGAAGTGGAGACACCTTGCGAATGCCCAATAGTGGAGGAAGCGCAAAAAGCAAAGCCGCCACCACACCGAGGATTATACCTTGCGCAATAGCCGAATAGCTTATCTGAAGAGCAACATCGAAGGGTAAAAATTCCGCAAATAAATCGGGGAGGAGTAGCTGAATGGCCGCGCCCAATGCTGCGCCAATTACCGATCCGATAAGACCCATTGTCAAAACCTGAATGAGATAAATAAACATCGCCTGCTTGCCCGAAGCTCCCAGACAACGGAGCACTGCAACAGACTTCACCTTCTCCTTAATGTAAATATTCACTGAGCCTGCAACACCCACACAACCCAGTATGAGGGCTACAAATGCGGTGAGATTTAAGAATCCGGTAAGGTCGCTGTAGGCATCACCGAGTTCTTCTTTCCTTTCATTCACATCATCAAACCTCAATTCGGTCGTCTCAAGCCATGGCTTTAAAAAGTTGTCAAACTTTTTGGCGTCAAAATCGTCGGGATATTTTACATAGATTTTATAGTTCATTCTGCTGCCGAGCTGCAAGAGCCCGGTAGCCGGCATTGAGCTAAGCGGAATAAAAACAGGAGGAGCTACCGTTGTTGTAATAGCCGATTGTCCGGGCACTTTTATAACACTTGAAGCGATTGGAAAAGTTACGTTTCCAATTTTTACCGAATCGCCCGGCTCACTGCTAAACTGAAGCAATAGAGTTTGATCAGCGAGAGCTTTTGAATCTTGAATAAGCTCATTCATCCCATTATCAGGACGTGTTTCGAGTTTTCCATAATACGGAAATCCCGCTTCAACTGCCCGCACATTTACGAGCCTTGTGCCGCCATTTTCAGGAAAAAAAGCCATTGATGCAAATGAAATCTCTTCGGACATGGCAAAGTTCAAAGAGTCAAAACGTTGGCGCACATTGTCGTTTATGGGAGTGCGACTGCTTACTTCGAGATCGGCACCTAGCAGCGCTTTGGCCTCATTGTCAATTTGCAAGCGCAGGTTTTCACCAAAAGAGTTTATAGCTACCAAGGCGCCAATTCCCAAAACGATGCTGCTCATAAAAAGCAAGAGCCTACCCTTGTTTGTGCGGCTGTCGCGCCAGGCCATTTTAAAAAGCCATAAAATATTCATGCTTCTTTTGCTTTTTATTGTGGCTGTAGTGAATCGGTAAATAATTTACCGTTTTTCATAGTGATTACCCGGTCCGATTTTCCGGCCAGGTCAAGATCGTGAGTTACGATAATCAGCGTAGTGCCGGCATTTTTATTTAGTTCCAGTATCAGGTTTTCGATTGTTGCACCTGTTTCGCCGTCCAGATTTCCGGTGGGCTCATCGGCAAAAAGAATGGCCGGATCATTGGCAAAAGCCCTGGCAATGGAAACCCTTTGCTGCTCACCGCCTGAAAGTTGGGCGGGATAATGTTTTATTCTATCCCCAAGGCCTACCTTTTCTAAAAGCTCAAGTGCACGCTTCCGCGGATTGAGGTGCTTTTGCAACTCAAGGGGAATCATTACATTTTCAATTGCCGTAAGCGTAGGCAGCAGGTTAAAATTCTGGAATATAAAACCGATGTTTTGATTTCTAACCTTGGCTTTTTCGTCTTCGCTCAGCTTGTCGAGCACAATTCCATTGAGGGTCACCGATCCTTCACTTGGATTATCTAGTCCGGCGCAGAGGCCCAGCAAAGTGGTTTTTCCGCTACCCGACGGGCCAACGATTGCACAACTTGAACCTCGCTCTACCTCAAAACTTACGTCTCGAAGTACGGTAAGAGATGATTTACCGCTTTTATAGGTTTTGGTGAGGTTTGAAACTTGAAGTATGGGGTTATCGGTCATGCGAAGAAGCGATTTTCTGAAAAAGGCAAGGTTATTTGTGACAACAAAACTATCATATCGTTGTGATTGTTTAAAAACTGAAAATTAGCCATGGAATTCACAAGGTTCATGCTTTTTACATTAAAAAGAAATCTGCAAGTCTACATTTGTATAAATTTGTGAATCTGAGATAGGGATTCCATCCTTGCTTAAACCTTATAGTTAAATGAACATTTCGAAAAACTTATTTATACCAACAATTTTATTGCTTCTTTTTATTACCAGTTGTGGGAATGAAACCGACCAGAATACTTCTGAGAAATCTAATTCTCAGGGAGAAATTGAAGCGATATCTGATACTGATAAAAAAACAATCCTCTTTTTTGGAAATAGCCTCTCCGCAGGCTATGGGGTTGAAGCAGATGAATCTTTTCCTGCTTTGATTCAAAAGCGTATTGATTCCTTAGATCTTCCCTACACGGTTGTAAACGCAGGAGTGAGCGGAGAGACGACCGCTACCGGCTTAAGCCGAATTGACTGGGTGTTGGAAAAACAAGATGTAGATATTTTCGTTTTGGAGCTTGGAGCGAATGATGGCCTGCGCGGCCTGCCGCCCGCCGAAACAAAAAAGAATTTGATAACGATGATTGATCGTGTAAAAAAGGTGCATCCTGAAGCTAAAATTATCCTGGCGGGAATGATGGTTCCGCCGAGCATGGGAGAGGAGTATAGCTCTAAATACAATCCCATTTATGGCGAAATCGCAACAGAGAAAAATGTAGCATTAATTCCTTTTCTGCTGCAAGATGTAGGCGGAGTTGATTCACTTAATCAAAGCGACGGAATTCATCCAAACCCCGCCGGAGCAAAGATCGTTGCAGAGAATGTATGGGATATTCTTGGACCGATGGTTGAATAAGCTTCTAGCCTTAAGCTTCAAGTGGAGCACGCCTAAAATACACTGACTAAATTTTGCTACTTGTTCCCATAGATCAGGAGAACGCGGTGCAATTGCCGATGGCCCATTGCAACTTGCCAATTTATTCCCGCCAAATTCTCATTGCCTGTTGCAAATTGCCTATTACAAATTGATCGTCCTACTTAATCAACACCAGCTTACCTGAAATAATCTCCGTCAATGTTTCGATTTTGAGCATATACAACCCGGTAGATAAGCCTTTTGTTGGAATGTAATTTACCGAACCTGAGTTTGATGAAAATCCTTCTTTAAGTATATTTCGACCAAGTTGGTCAAAGAGGGAAACACTGTAAAATCCATTCAAATCATCTCCCTGTTTTATTACTAGGGTTTCATTTTCATCAAAAAACGCTTTCCAATCTGTTTTGTCAATGTTCGTCGTTGAGAGCGGATTAAATTGAATTTTAGAGACGGCGTAATCAAATAAACCATTGCTTCTTACTATTGGCTGAGGTACCACAAGTACATAGTATGGATTCTGAACAACCGGCTGAGGTACGTCAAGTGTCAGATTTACCGTCATATTCTCATTGACGTTCATGTCAGGACCATCATATTCAGCGATCAAAAGATCTGTTTCGCTATAAACCGAGTCTTCAGACCAATATATATTAACCGGACTTTCGGTGAGGTAATTTGGACCGGGATTGTACATGTTGAAGCTAAAGTCAAAGCTGGTTTGACCAATCTGAAGATTCATTTCTTCGTAAGCAGACTCTAAACTAACTGTAATGTAATTATTGTCATTAAAGGAAAAGGATAAAGTAGCTCTGTTATTATCAATATTTATCTCTCCATCTGCTGGAGCAATATCTACAGTTAAGTAATAGGGTTGTGGTGACACCGGAAAACTATAGTCCGCAATTGGAAAATTCAACTCAAGGGTGTCAAGGGCTCCTAAGGCTGCTGCTGAGAATGATTCAAGTAAAGTGCTCGTTACTGGATTAAACTCTTCATTCAGAGAGAGATATATGTTTATCTCGTGATCCGGATACATTGAGGTGCTAAAGTTGCTTGTGTTTACTGCTAATTGAAGTGTATCGCCTGCTGTGTAAATATCGTTATCGAGTTCGGCATTCAGCACAATGTCCGACACTTGCGGCACAGTCGTGCAAGAGCAGTCGGGTGTAATCAGAGCAATTTCTCCATCCAGACCGCATGGATCTCCAATGTTTGCAGAAATTAATGGACAATCAAATGCGGAATTTACGGTTTGTGAATTTATGAACACAAAGGAATCTAATATATTATCGAAGGCATCACAAATTGCAATTTTAAGGGTGTAGGAATTCCCGATAATTAAAGGCATTGAAGCAATTAAAGGCACTGTAAAACCGCGTATTACTATTCCATTAGCATCTTGAGCAGAATTAGGCACAAAGTAAATTCCAGTTTCTTGCCAATTTGGGTTTGCTTCATAGCATGGATTATCATCCCCCACAGAGCCAACTCCGCTGTTTAAGGAATTTATGGATACCGGTATATCCGTCTCGGGAACTAAAGAGTAAATATCAAATGTTTCAGACCCTGTAGGTTTCAGAAGTAATCCCATTTGATCGTTATAATTTGAGCAGGTGAAACCCGCATATTCCGTACTAGCAAAAACAAACGAAAGTTCAAGAAGGGTAGTGTTTGCTATAAACTCTATTTCCAGACTTGCACAGTCATTAAGTGATACATCTGGTTGGTAAATTTGAAGATCGGGATCATCGGTATAAGAATTAGTAAGACCACCAAATTCACCAATAATTTGATTCACATTTCCCGAACCCATTACCATTCCACTCTCCATTTGAAAGTCCGGCCCCTCACTCTGAAAAATTCCGATTGCCTCGGGACCGCCGTTAAAGATATGTTCGGTAACGGTTATCTCAGACATATTACTAAAAATGGATTCGATAATATTATCGACTGTAGTTTCGTCAGATTCTACTGTGGTTTGAGCAGAAATGAAGGTGCATAATAATGCGAAGAAGAAGGATAAATAAAACTGTTTCATAGTGCTATCTTTGCTAAAGTGGTGTGAAATATAGTGATATTCAATAAAACTGGGTGTCGGAATGACTGTAAATTTTACTTAATGATTTAGTTAGAATCACCAACCCTGCCGGAGCAAAGATCGTTGCTGAGAATGTGCGGGATATTCTTGGACCGATAGTTGAATAGCTTTAAGACGTAAGTTGAGCTTTAAGCCGCAAGCCTTAAGCTTCAAGTTGAGCATGCCTAAAATACACTGACCAAATTTTGCAACTTGTTCCCATAGATCAGGAGAACGCGGTGCAATTGCCGATGGCCCATTGCAACTTGCCAATTTATTCCCACCAAATTCTCATTGCCCATTGCAAATTGCCGATTGCAAATATATTCCCACCAAATTCTCATTGCCCATTGCAAATTGCCGATTGCAAATATATTCCCACCAAATTCTCATTGCTCATTGCTCATTGCTCATTGCTCATTGCCCATTGCAAATTGAAAATGCCCCTACACTTTCTCCACCAGCAATCGCTCACAAACCATTGCACTCAACGCTTCCCCTGTTCGACCGGCATAACTAATTATCACACTGCCGTCGTAAGGTTCTTTAGAGATAATCTTTATTTCTGTACCCAATTTAAGATTTCGGGAATTTAAGAAATCAAGAAATTCTGATGAGGAATGACCCAATGCTGAAAGCGTCACAATAGTTCCGGGTTCAAACTGACTCAAGGTTTTGTGATTGAGATTGGCAATCGCACCCTGCTTATCGGGAATAGGAGATCCATGCGGGTCAATCTGCGGGTTGTCCAGCAACTTATCCATCCGATCAAAAAATATGGGAGAGTCAATATGCTCAATCTGTTCGGCTATATCGTGCACTTCTTCCCAGCCAAAGCCCATTTTTTCAACCAGATACATTTCCGTGAGGCGGTGCTTGCGAATCACCATAGCCGCCATTTTGTTTCCTACCTCAGATAGCTCAATAGGTTTGTATTTCTCGTAATGGATTAAGCCTTTTTTTAGCAGGTTTTTTACCATGCTGTTTGCACTTGGCATACTCACCTCCAGCGTATTACTCAATTCGGAAATGCTTACTTTACCTTCAGGGTCTCTTAAGTTAAAGAGCGCTTTGAGATAGTTTTCTTCTGTAGGAGATGCCATAGTTTCAATACCAGGCTACGAAAGTAAAGAAAAGATATGGCAAAAAAATTTACCGAGGCGGGTCCTTCCTATTTGAAATTAAACAAGTTTAGAGAAGATAATTGCATGAAGTGTCAGGCAAAAAGCGCTTTAAGCTCTGTAGCCTCCTTCGGGTCCATTCTACCGGCCAGTATTAGCCCTAGTTGCCTTCTGCGCAAAGCTCCTGCAAAACGCTCTTTTTCCAAGTCGGTTTCGGGAACCAGTTGGGGAACGTTTATTGGCTGACCTACCTGATCAACTGCTACAAAGCTGTAAATGGCTTCGTTGCATTTAGTCCGTTTTCCGGTGCGGTGATTTTCAGTGAATACATCTAAAAAAACCTCCATGGAAGAAGAAAAGGCACGCGAAACTTTTGATTCTATACTAAGGATATCCCCTAATTTCACCGGTCTGTTAAACGAAACATTGTTTACAGCCGCAGTAACCACAACTCGCCGGCAGTGGCGCTGAGCAGAAATGGCCGCATTGATATCCATCCAGTTCAATAACTGCCCACCCATCAGATTTCCCAATGTGTTGGTATCATTGGGAAGAATAATTTTTGATGTTGAAGCAAAGGTCTCTCTGGCAAATTTCTTTTCACTCATTTCAATTCTCTTTTTGAAGCAGCAAAGATACTCCTAGAATTTTACTAATTTTCAATCCGAAACAAAACTTAACCCCGATGAAAAATCTTCTACTCTTCACAGCCGCTTTTGCATGCTTTTTTATTGCAAATGGACAGACTCCGCTTACTTCAAATGATTTACTTTCAACAATCGGTTCTGATTTCAGGCAATATCTCGTTGCTACACAAGAGCCTGGAGAGGCCGGCATAAACGTGACCTGGAACTACGGGGATATTCTTCCCACTGCAAATGTTCCCATAGAAATAAGTGAAACGGGTAGCGATAACCCTGAAGCACTATACCCCGGGGCAAATTATATATGGAGCATTAATTTTGACGAGACATTCGTGTACTTCGCCATAACTCCCAACTCATATGATTACTACGGTGACTTCTCAGGCGACGATTTTCAGTTATTCTACACTAACCCCATTTCTTATCTTCAGTTTCCAACTACCTATGAGCAGGCTTACGTTGACTCATTTTATGCAAATTATAACACGGGAGTTTCAACCGGAATTATAAGTGGTGCTTATGATGTCCTTGTAGATGGTCACGGTACGCTTGTACTTCCCTGGGGTACTTTGGAGAATGTTTACAGAGTTACCGCTCAATTTTCTCAAACAGAACATTTTATAAATGATGGAGACACGACCCTGGCATATTACAGCGGTACCAACGTATCATGGTTTGCAGCTGGGTTTGCAGGTCCGGTCATGGTCATCAATAACGGCGTTCTATCAATTCCCGATCTTAACGTTGAACAAGACCTGAACAGCACCAATTATCTTGGTGACTTTGATTTTCTCGGTGTAGATGAAAAAGAAATTGTTTCCGATCTTCAGGTATTCCCAAACCCTGCAACTGATATTATTAACGTCTCCTTTTCTCAAGAGGTGCCACAGAATGTAAGTCTTGAGTTGCTTGATGTAAGGGGGCGCAAGCTCAGACAGGCCTCGAATCTTAATGGTGGCACCGGAGTAGTAAATTATAGCCTTGATATCAACGAGCTTCCAGCAGGTTTTTATCTCTTAAGGCTAAGCTCTGAAAAAGGAGTGCAGTCCAGAAAAGTAGTTGTCAAGTAAGGATTCACCTTATTAGCTTAAAACTGTGGTAAATCATCCTTAGTTTTGCACCAATGGTTGGATCCTACTTTTTAGCTGCAAAATCGCTTCACATAATATTTGTTGTATCTTGGTTTGCGGGATTGTTTTACATCCCCCGGCTTTTTATTTATCAGGTAGAAGCCATGCAGCTGCCAGAAAATGAACGCGGTGCAGTAATTGCTCAACTTAAAATCATGGCACGTCGCCTGTGGTATATTATCACCTGGCCGGCCATGATTATTACCTTCATCACTGCAATTGTTTTGATAATCATCGCTCCCGGTTATCTTTCACTTCCGTGGATGCACGTGAAGCTTGGCTTTGTGTTTCTGCTTCTGCTATACCACATTTCACTCCATGTTATTTTTAAAAAACAGCAACGAGATATTTATCCTATGAAGAGTGGTCAGCTTCGGTTTTACAATGAACTCGCCACTATTTTACTCTTTGCAATTGTCTTTACCGTGGTGTTTAAAAACACCATGAGCTGGGTTTATGGTGTTGGAGGTATCATTGCCCTGGGTGTAGTGCTGAGCATAGCGATAATGCTTTACCGCAGGGCCAGGAAAAAAAAGGATAGCTAACGTCCCGTAATCTTAGTTTGATTGAGTTAGATGTGAAAACGGATAATTAATTATCCAATTCTCTAAGCCATTTTTTTGCTTCTTCTATTGTCTTAAAAAGCTTCGTGGGTCGGTATGGTTGGTTGTAGCGCACAAAGAAGTTCGACGACATTTGATGCGAATAATGCTCAGTAACAATCGCGTCTGCTACTATTTGATCAGTAATGTCTTGAGATGAAGCTAGTTCGCGGGCCTCTGGATTTAAAGTAGCCTTATTGCCAGCAGTAACCATTAGCTTACGCGCCTCTGGAAGCTGGGTGTGAATCGTATCAAATATCTTATGAATATCGGCAGGCTCAAGTACCTCACTGGGATTTATGTGAAGCTCTACGATCCCCCATTCATCAATTTCGAGCCAGCAATTTCCCAAGTCTATTTTAGTTTCAGCCATTATTCTAGAATTGGGGTTTTTTAAGTAGCCAGGCATTTGGAAAAGTTCCATCGGCGCGCATCGCTTGCAAGTTTTCTAAAGCAGTGGAGTAATCCTGAAAACTTTCAATTTTCACCCGGTGAAGGTTTTTATGGAAATCTAATATTGAAGCTGAATAACCACGTGACTTTAGCCTGGAAACGTAGTTTTCCGCATTGGCTTCCTCTCCAAAGCAGCCTGCAATAATGTGGTATTTACCCGTAATTTTTACTTCCTTCGGGGTATTGAGTTCAACCTTTTTCATGTTAATCCATACGCCGGTGCTGTCTACCTCATTCTTTTCAAACGAGAAGGGAAATACCGTTGTATTTTTTGGAAAGCCGCTACCGTCTATTTTATTTTCGACTGGTTTAGCTTCCGCTGATGAGGTGCGCCCATGATACACGGGAGCTTCATTACTGTTATACCTGAAAGGTACTAGCTCAGCTAATGTGATTTCTTTCGGACTTTTAAAGTTTGTAGACAAACCCATGTAGAGACTCATTGCCACAAAAGGCAGCATAGTTGCAGCAGCAACCCAGTAAATGCTTTTGCTCGATCTAAATGGCCTTGACTCAGTTTCCGGTTCTTCTTTTTCGAAGCGTATTACCGGCGTATCAGTCTCTTTTACAATCGGTTTAGGTTCAAAAACCTTAGCTGCCGGCAGTGAAAAAGACTCGAATCCAAATGAAGCTTTCAGGTAATTTTCGTTTGTCGCAGGCTCAAAGCGTAAATTTTTATGATCATCGACATAAAGCACCCCGATGCGTTTAAATTTTACTTTTTCGCCACCATTTAGCTGCGACCAGTATTTTTCTGTGATTTCTTTCAGCACCGCCCCGGCATCTTCAAAACTTATTTTGGCTCCATCGGCAACAGCTCGTTCCAGCAATCCATCACTCTTAGTAAGGTTCTTATTAAAGCGAATATCCTTACCCGGAGGGTGGCAAATACCCGTGTTTGAATCAGTTGAGGCAGGGCGATAGTTCGTAACAAAACCACCGAGTTGGGGCATTATTACACAATCGTAATCGTATAGTAGTGTTTGTATGTACTTATCTATTTCCACAATCTAATCTGTAACCAAATTCAAAATTACGCATATCTAATTGACCCGTCAAAGAAAAAACTTCTTTTCAATTAATTCAAGGTCTTTGGGAGTATCTACGCTATCTGCACGCTCCATGGTTTTGGCTGTGTAAATGGAATAGCCGTTTTCTAACCATCGAAGCTGTTCGAGCGATTCTGACAGTTCTAACGAGCTTGCACTCAGCTGGCTAATTTCCTGCAAAGCTGTTGCCCGAAAACCATAAATTCCTAAATGAATGTGGTAGTTTTCTACTTTTAATTCTCCCGGTTTGGAAAAAGGAATAGGAAGTCTTGAAAAGTAAAGGGCTTTTCCATCTCTGTCGATGGCGACTTTTACCCTGTTCGGGTTTTCAATTTCTTCCTGTGAGGTTGCAGGACTTATTAATGTAGCAATTCTAACGGCGTTGCCCATCAGTAATTTTAAAACTAAGTTTATCTGTTCGGGATCTATAAATGGTTCATCGCCTTGTATATTTACAATCAGCTTTGCACTTATATCACTGAGGTTTAAAGCTTCGCGGCAACGATCTGTTCCGGAAGGTAAATTAGGGTCGGTCATCACAGCTTCGCCACCAAAGTTGCGCACACAATTAAGTATCCTTTCATCATCTGTTGCCACCAATACCCGGTCAAGATTTGATTTTAATGCCTGCCTGTAAACGCGTTCAATCATAGGTACACCACCTATGAGAGCCAGAGGTTTGCCTGGAAAGCGCGTGGAGGCGAATCGAGCGGGTATTATGCCAAGTTTTTCAACATTTTCCATAATTGAGGCCAAGTTTAATTATTTTCGAGCACGCGTAACGACTCAAAATGCAATTCTTTTAAATGAAAAAAATTCCTGTAAATAAGGATGAGGTGTTTTATCAACTAGCTCTGAGTAAGATAGATAATATCGGCGTTATGAGCGTAAAGAAATTGATAAAACATTTTGGCACCGCGCGGGAAGTATTTAATCTCAGCACGCGCGAACTTATGCAGGTGCAAGGTATGAGCCTTGTTCGGGCTCAGTCCATAGCAGGCCATTCTGACTTTTCGGATGTAGATAGGGACTTTGAATTTGCCGGAAGCAAAGGAATAGAAATCATCTCTTTTCAAGACAGTAATTATCCCAACCGGCTTACCCATTGTGCAGACGGTCCTGTGGTGCTTTTTAAACACGGTCCTGCAGATTTATCAGCAAAACGCATGGTGAGTATTGTAGGCACTCGGAAAATTACCGAGTACGGTAAGAAAGTAACCCGCGAACTTGTGGAAAGTATGCTCCCTTATAATATTACTGTAGTTAGCGGACTGGCTTATGGGGTGGATATTCAGGCCCATCAGGCATGCCTCGAGCTCGGATTGCCTACAGTGGCTGTTTTGGCACATGGCCTTGACAAGGTTTACCCCAATTCTCACACTCGGCATGCCAATGAAATGGCAGAAAAAGGAGCCCTGGTAACGGAGTTTGGCATTGGTACTATTCCCGACAGGGAGAATTTCCCAAAACGCAACCGAATTGTAGCCGGTATGACTGATGCAACAATTGTTGTGGAATCTGGCCTTTCGGGTGGTTCAATGATTACTGCAAATCTTGCCGCAGGCTATTACCGAGATGTTTTTGCCATTCCGGGAAGGGTGCACGATTCAAAATCAGATGGGTGTAACCGCTTGATTAAGTCGAATAAAGCCGCCCTTCTTGAATCTGCTAAAGATCTGGAATATATTATGGGATGGACAAAATCTGAAAATGCAAAGCCTGTTCAAACCAAGATTTTTATAGACCTCAAACCCGAAGAAGAAAAGTTGATAAACTGCCTTCGCGAAAAAGGAAAAACTCAAATTGATGAACTAAGCCTTGCTACAGCGCTCCCCATGAGTATGGTTATGGTGCATTTACTCACTCTTGAGCTTAATGGGCTGGTGCGTTCCCTTCCGGGAAAATTGTATGAAGTGTGTTGATTATTTCGCTCTCATGTGAGAATCTTTAATCCTTAATGTGGTACTCTTTCTTTGGCTGATAACTTGATGGTTTTTGATTAGAATCATTGCCTCAATGACAGATAAAAGTCATTTTATTTAATTGTTTCAACGCTTATAACGCCAATTTCAATTTGTTAGTGTAAACTTAACACTATGAGTATAGCCAATAACGTGCTGTTAATTAGTCATTTGGAGCAAAGAGTGGCGTATGAAAGGAGCTACTTTTAAGATGATATTTTTTCTACATTTGCCGCACATTTCCTAATAACTCTCATCATGGAAGACGCGAAATATCAATCGCTGATAGACGCCTTTATGGCAAAAGTAAAAGCTACGAACTCAAACGAGACGGAATTTCTCCAGGCCGTTGAAGAAGTAGCTGAAACAATTATTCCTTTTATGGAGGATAATCCTAAATATAAGGAAGCAAAAATTTTAGAAAGAATAGTAGAACCAGAGCGCGTAATCATGTTTCGCGTGCCGTGGCTCGATGATGCGGGAAAACCGCAAGTAAATCGTGGTTACCGCATCGAGTTTAACTCGGCTATAGGACCTTATAAAGGTGGTTTGCGCTTTCACCCATCTGTTAATCTGAGCATTTTGAAATTCCTCGGCTTTGAGCAGGTGTTTAAAAACAGTCTTACTACGCTGCCTATGGGTGGTGGTAAAGGTGGATCTGACTTTGATCCAAAAGGAAAGTCAGACAATGAAGTAATGAAGTTCTGTCAGAGCTTTATGACCGAGCTTTCACGCCACATTGGTCCTGATACGGATGTACCTGCCGGTGATATCGGTGTGGGTGGTCGTGAAATTGGCTACATGTTTGGTCAGTACAAGCGTATTCGAAATGAATTTACAGGAGTACTTACCGGAAAAGGCCGCAACTGGGGTGGATCACTCATCCGCCCGGAAGCGACAGGTTATGGCTGTGTTTACTTCGCCGCTGAAATGCTTAAAACCAAAAACGATTCCTTCAAAGGGAAAACAATTGCTGTTTCCGGATCTGGAAATGTGGCTCAGTATGCATGTCAAAAAGCAACTGAATTAGGTGGTAAGGTTGTAACTATGAGCGATTCTGCCGGTTATATTTACTGTGAAAATGGAATTACGCCTGAGATTCTTGCCAAAATCATGGAAATTAAGAATGTAAAACGAGGACGTATTTCTGACCTTCTTGATGAAGTGAAAGAGGCACAGTACTTTGAGGGCGAGCGTGCCTGGGGAGTACCCGGTACTGTTGATATTGCACTTCCTTGTGCTACTCAAAATGAATTGAATGACAAGGATGCTCAAAAGTTGGTTAACAAGGGTTTAATGCTCGTTGCCGAAGGTGCAAATATGCCATCTACACCAGAAGCAGTTGAGTTCTTTCAGGAAAATGGAGTGACCTTTGCTCCGGGTAAAGCTAGTAATGCCGGTGGTGTTGCTACTTCCGGATTGGAGATGAGCCAAAATTCACTGCGCCTGTCATGGAGTGCAGAAGAAGTGGACTCTAAGCTACACACCATTATGAAAGATATACATGAAGCATGTGTTAAATTTGGTTCTAAAGATGGTGAGGTAAACTACGTGAAAGGTGCTAATATCGCCGGTTTCGTAAAAGTTGCCGACTCGATGATTGACCAGGGACTCGTTTAAACACGCTTTCTGAATAATACTTTAAGAACCCTTCACAGTTTTGTGAGGGGTTTTTTGATTCATTTCGTAATTTTGCACCAAACCCATTTATTATGTACGGCAAATTAAAAGATCACCTTAAAGAAGAACTTAAATCTATTGAAGAAGCTGGGCTTTTCAAGAAAGAGCGCATCATTACTTCTGTTCAGGATACCGAAATCACCCTTTCAACCGGGCAGAAAGTTTTGAATTTTTGCGCGAATAATTATTTAGGTCTTTCCTCACACCCCGAGGTGGTCGCTGCAGCCAAAAAAACGCTTGATGAGCGTGGTTATGGTATGAGCTCTGTTCGGTTTATTTGCGGTACTCAAGACATTCACAAAGAGCTTGAAGCGAAGATTGCCGAATTTCACGAAACCGAAGATACTATTCTCTACGCTGCTTGCTTTGATGCAAACGGTGGGGTTTTTGAACCTTTGCTTACTGATGAGGATGCGATTATCAGCGATTCGCTTAACCACGCCTCAATTATAGATGGTGTGCGGCTTTGTAAGGCTGCTCGCTATCGTTATAAGAATAACGATATGGCTGATCTCAAAGAGCAGCTTAAAGCGGCAAATGAAAAAGGCGCGCGCTTTAAAATCATCGTTACCGATGGTGTTTTTAGCATGGATGGAGTAGTAGCCGATATGAAAGGTATTTGTGACCTTGCAGATAAATACGATGCTTTGGTAATGGTTGATGAATGCCACTCGGCCGGATTTATAGGAAAAACAGGTCGTGGTAGCATTGAACACGCCGGAGTAATGGGTCGTGTTGATATAATTACCGGTACGCTAGGGAAAGCTCTAGGTGGAGCCATGGGTGGATATACAACCGGGCGAAAAGAAATTATTGAGCTGCTTCGTCAGCGTTCGCGACCATACCTTTTTAGTAATTCACTTGCCCCTTCAATTGTGGGTGCGTCTATTAAGGTTTTTGATCTGCTTAGCTCAAGCACCGAACTTCGAGATAAGCTCGAAAGCAACATTAAATATTTCAAAAAAGGAATGTCAAAACTCGGTTTTGATATCGTTCAAGGCGATTCTGCGATTGTGCCCGTTATGCTTTATGATGCCAAGCTTTCGCAGGATATGGCGGAAAAGCTGCTTGATGAGGGTATCTATGTTATTGGATTCTATTACCCTGTTGTTCCTAAAGAGCAGGCACGTATTCGCGTGCAGCTTTCAGCGGGTCATAGCGAGGCTGAACTCGATAAAGCTATTGCCGCTTTTGAGAAAGTGGGGAAAGAGCTTGGAGTTCTGGAGAATGCGTAAGTTTTAAAGACGTTTTTTCGTCTTAACAAATAATTCTAAAAGGGTTGAAACGTTTTGTTTCAGCCCTTTTTTTACACTGTATAAATGGCTTACCGATTTGTTAGATTGAGAAGAAATGACCTTTCAAATTATTTTTTCAATGTTGATAATAATTCACTTTTATTGCGTTTCTTTAATTGTTAGAAAAGAGGGTGTTACGAAATAAGAATTCTGAGTGAAGACAATTGGTGCAACTACTGAATTCGAAAATTGTGCAAGCAAAAATTATCGCATCGCAGATATATTTTTTCCTCAAACTTGTTTTTAGATTGAAAATCCTCGTTCTAAACAAAGAAGAAGTAGTGGGTTGATTTTTTATAAACTTTAAATTATGAAAATGATGTTTGCAACAAAAAATTCCTTGCTTTTCATTTTGCTATTGTCCCTTGACAATTGTTGTCGGAGCTCACAAAGTCTTCGGTCAGGCGGAAACCGGAAAGTTTGATTTTTATTTAAAAGCTAATGCGGGTCTTCTTTTTACTCAAAATGACTTTTGACACTCCTTTTGAAGCGAAAGTAGGAGCGTGTTTCGGTTCTTCTTTACGCTAGTTATAGTTTTCAGAGATTCGGAATATCCACGGGAATAGGAGCAGAGAGTTTTAGCTTTTCGAAGGAATTGGATTTCGCTAAATTCCTGATGAAAGAGAATATTCTACAATGCAGATGTCAATTATCTTCATTATTGGTGTTCCAATACGAGTACATTATTCATTATCAGATCGCTTCGAAATTTATGGAGGGGTGAATTTAATCTGGGCAAACTGGATGTCGATGGGAATTAGTGCAGCGGACCTAAGCGCAATTCAGACCTTAAAGTGAATCGTGATATGGTATCCCAAACTGGCAGTTTACACAAGAGGCAATGGCTGGGCTTGAATTATGAAATATCTCAGACGCGTTTACACTTGGTTTAATTGTTGCCAAATCATTAGGGACTTTCGAAGGGCTGGGAGTTGACATGGAATTTTCCGTACCCGATCAGGATAGTGATTATTATCTCAGGAAAGTTTGATTATTCATGGACTCGCGTTAATCTTGAGCTGGCATATAGGTTGAATAAGTAGCCGACTAGTTGACTTTTTACTGAGCGCTTCCACTGGGTATTAACAAACGGAATATTCATTAAGTAATTTAATTGCTTTTTAATTCTCAATAAAATCAATACTTTTGCACTCCGAAAAAATTGTTACCGCTCAAGCGTTGGTAATTGGATTGGAAAACTAGCTTTGCTTGCGTCTTTATAATCTCGTTTAAAGATTATTTGCACAAGTATTGGTGTAAAACAAAATTTGTATTAACTTCGCAGCCCCAATTTAGGGGAGAAATACAGCTAAATAGCTTATATACAGTGAATACTCTAAGTTACAAAACCGTATCGGCCAATCGCGAAACAGTAAACAAGAACTGGGTTCTTGTTGACGCAGAGGGTCAAACTCTAGGACGATTAGCAACTAAGGTTGCCAAATTGATCCGTGGAAAGTACAAAACGAATTATACTCCACATGTTGATTGTGGTGATAATGTAATCGTTATCAACGCTGAAAAAGTGGTTCTTTCTGGTAATAAACTATCTGAAAAAGTTTATGTGCGTCACACAGGATATCCTGGTGGTCAGCGTGAGCTTACTGCAAAAGAACTTTTGGCAAGAAAGCCAATGGCTCTTGTAGAAAAAGCAGTTAAAGGGATGTTGCCAAAAACGAAACTTGGAAGCAAGCTTTATACTAATCTTCACGTAGTGGTAGGTGGCGAGCACAAATACGAGGCTCAAAAACCTAAAACAATCGATCTTAATACACTCAATTAATGGAAGTGATTAACACATTAGGTCGCCGTAAAAAATCTGTAGCACGCGTTTACATGCAAAATGGAACGGGTAGCGTAACGGTAAACGGTCGCGACTTTAAAGAATATTTCCCAACTATGCCGCTTCAATACCGCGTGCGACAGCCATTCATGATTACCGAAACAGAAGGTAAGTATGATGTGAATGTAAATGTACACGGTGGTGGTATGACAGGTCAAATCGAGGCGATTCGTCTTGGTGTTTCACGCGCACTTGTAGAAGTTGACGCAGAATGGAAAGCAAAACTTCGTGCAGAAGGTTTGATGACCCGTGACCCGCGAATGGTAGAACGTAAAAAATACGGTCAGCCAAAAGCGCGTAAGAAATTTCAATTTAGTAAGCGTTAATATTTTTCAATATTTCGCTTGTTTAGTATCTAAATTGACGGGATTCCTGCACGGGACTACCCGTCAATTGTTTTTTAACAGAATGTAAACTAAAAAATCAGTATGTCTGAAATTCAAACAAATGCTCGCTTTAAAGAAATGCTCGATGCGGGTGTTCACTTTGGCCACTTAACACGTAAGTGGAATCCACACATGGCTCCTTATATCTTTGATGAGAAAAAAGGAATCCACATTATTGACCTTAATAAAACAGCTGCAAAGCTTGATGAGGCTTGTAAAGCCATGGCACAGGTTGCCAAATCAGGTAAAAAAGTTCTTTTTGTTGCTACAAAAAACCAAGCAAGGGTTGCAATTGAAGAAAAAATAGGTCCAACAGGAATGCCTTTTATCGTTGAGCGTTGGTCGGGTGGTATGCTTACCAACTTTGCTACCATCAGAAAAGCGATTCGCAAAATGTCTAGCATCGATAAGATGGAAGCAGATGGAACGTTGAATACCCTTTCAAAAAGAGAGCGTCTTCAAATTTCACGTCAACGTGCCAAACTAGAGAAGAATCTTGGTGGTATTGCTGACTTAACACGACTTCCTTCAGCAATTTTCATTGTTGATATAAACAAAGAAAACATTGCTCTTCTTGAAGCAAAGAAATTGAATATCACCACTTTTGCAATGGTTGATACCAATTCTGACCCAACAAAAGTTGATTTCCCGATTCCATCAAACGATGATGCATCTAAATCAATTTCTGTGGTTCTTGAAAAAATTGCAAATGCCATTCAGGAAGGACTAGATGAGCGCAAGTCTACTAAAGACAAGCAAGCTGCTGAGAAGGCTGAAAGAGCTGCTGAAAAAGCTAAAGCTGATAAGGCAGAGGCTGAGAAAGCAAAAGCTGAAGCCGAAAAAGCGAAAGCTGAAAAAGCTGAAAAGGCTAAGGCTGAAAAAGACGAGAAAAAAGATACAAAAGCTGAGAAAGCTTAAGTCAAACACTTTATGCGATTTTGCGCAGACCGGGTTTCTTGAAGAACCAAATGTCTGAGCAAGATGAGCTAAAAATATCAAATTTAAAAAGATGAAAATTACTGCTGCTGACGTTAATAAACTGAGAAAGCAAACCGGAGCGGGAATGATGGACTGCAAGAAAGCCCTCGTAGAAGCGAATGGCAATTTTGAAGAGGCTGTTGACTTCCTGAGAAAGCAAGGTCAAAAAGTTGCTGCAAAACGCAGCGATCGCGATGCTTCTGAAGGTACTGTTCTTGCTAAAACTACCGACAATGGTAAATTGGGTGCAATCATTATGCTTAACTGCGAAACTGATTTCGTAGCCCAGAATGCAGATTTCGTAAAATTTGCTGAAAACATTCTCAATACTGCCATTGATAAAAAACCCGCTGATCTGGAAGCCCTTAAGGCACTTCCATACATGGATAGCGGACTTACAATTGCTGAGAAAATAACTGAGCAAACAGGTGTAATTGGTGAGAAAATTGAGCTTTCAAGTTACGATACTGTTGAGGCTGATAAAGTTGTAGCTTACATTCACCCGGGTAACAAACTTGCCAGTGTGGTTGGTTTGAACAAAGATGGAAACTACGATGATCTGGGTCGCGATATCGCGATGCAGGTTGCCGCTATGGCTCCGGTAGCTCTTGATAAAGATGGAGTACCTAAAGACGTAGTAGACAGAGAGATTGAAGTTGGAAAAGAACAAGCTATCCAGGAAGGTAAGCCGGCTGAAATGGCTGAGAAAATTGCCATGGGTAGATTGAATAAATTCTATCAGGAAAATACATTGCTGAACCAATCTTTTATCAAAGACAATAAAAAATCCATTAAGCAATACCTCGGTGATGCTGAAAAAGGATTGAGCGTTACAGATTTTAAGAGATTTTCGCTTAGCTAAGATCTTAATTAGAACAGATTAAAGGAGAGACGGTTGTTTCTCCTTTTTTTTTGATATTTTTCGCCAACGTTAAAAAGTAGCCCAAGCCTCATGAAATACAAACGTATTTTACTCAAACTTAGTGGAGAAGCCCTGATGGGTGATAAACAATATGGAATTGATAACAACCGCTTAAAGCAATATGCGAAAGAAATACGGGCAATTCACGACATGGGAGTTGAAATTGCCATCGTTATTGGTGGCGGAAATATCTTTAGAGGTTTGCAAGCAGCAGAAGGTGGAATAGAAAGAACCCAAGGAGATTATATGGGAATGCTGGCCACTGTTATAAATGGAATTGCTTTGCAGTCAGCCCTGGAAGTATTGAATTTGAAAACCCGGCTCCTATCCGCAATCAAGATGGAACAAATTGCAGAACCTTTTATTCGCCGAAGAGCGGTGAGACACCTAGAAAAAGGCCGTATTGTAATTTTTGGTGCCGGTACAGGTAATCCATATTTTACTACGGATTCTGCCGCTTCACTCCGGGCTATCGAAATTGAGGCGGATGTGATTTTGAAAGGAACACGCGTAGATGGTATCTACTCTGCTGATCCAGAAAAGGATAAAACAGCCACAAAATACAGCACTATTACATTTAATGAAGTGTATGAAAAGGGATTGAATGTAATGGATCTCACGGCTTTTACGCTTTGTAACGAAAACAAACTCCCAATTATAGTATTTGATATGAATGCCACCGGAAATTTGAAGCGCGTCGTAGAAGGCGAGCAGGTTGGTACTTTGGTTAATTTTTAATTGCTTAAAAAATGCAAGAAGATTTAGATCTTATTATCGGCGCCGCCGAAGAGTCAATGGCCAATTCAATAAGCCATTTAGAAGATGAATTGTTGAAGATTAGAGCAGGTAAGGCAAGTCCTTCAATGCTATCAAGTGTAATGGTAGATTATTATGGTACAATGACCAAGCTCACGCAGGTGGCTAATGTAAATACGCCAGATGCAAAAACCATTCGCATACAACCATGGGAAAAATCTATGATTGAACCCATTGAGAAAGCCATCGCTTATTCTAACCTTGGGTTAAACCCGCAGAATAACGGAGAAGTAATTATGATTACCGTACCTCCGCTTACTGAAGAGCGACGCCGTGACCTTGTAAAAAGCGCTAAAGCAGAATCAGAGCATGCGCGAGTTTCTATCAGAAATGCCAGAAAAGAAGCCAACGACGAAATAAAAAAGCTACAAAAGGATGGCTTAAGTGAAGATCTCGCCAAAGGAGCTGAAACTGAAGTGCAGGAGCTCACAGACACCTACAACAAAAAAGTTGATCTGGAAGTAGAGCGTAAGGAGAAAGATATTATGACGATATAAAGTCTGAGTAAATATCATTCCATGAACCGGAATAAAACCTTAATCGTAGATAATTACGATTCATTTACTTTTAACCTGGTTCATATTATCGAAGCCATTTTAGATGCTGAGGTAGTCGTAAAACGAGTCGATGAAGTAGCTGTAGAAGAGCTTAAGAACTACCATCAAATTGTGTTTTCTCCCGGACCCGGCTTACCCGGCGAGTCGCCTAACCTGCTCAATCTTATTCGTGAATCTATGCGCCTGAATATGCGGGTGCTCGGCGTTTGTCTGGGCTTACAGGCAATGGCTGTCGCCGAAGGTGCCGAGCTTAAGAATCTGGATACCGTGCATCATGGGGTCTCTGAACAGATAGAAATATTGAAGTCTGATTCGATTCTATATCGAAAGTGCAGTGCCAAACCCCTTATTGGAAGATACCACTCCTGGGTAGTGAATGAGGAGAAATTACCCGAATATTGGATTGTTACTTCACGTGATGAGAAAGGCGAGGTGATGTCGATCGAACATAAGAACAAACCCTTTTACGGAATTCAGTTTCACCCGGAAAGTGTTTTAACGCAGGAAGGAAGGGTGATTTTAGAGGGGTTTTTGAAGCCCTAGGCTTCACTCCAAACTTTTGTGCCTTCACTGCAATTCTTACAAATGTCAATCTCACTTCTTGACATTAATAAGCTCTTTCTGAAATTGGTATATTGATTCCCGTTCCAAATTTCCCGAAAGGATGAGGAACCCAGCTGTCCCAATTCATGCGTAGCATCTTTGTCAAAACAACAAGGCACAATCCGCCCATCCCAGGTGATTACACATGAGTGCCACATTTTCCAACACTGGTTTAATAGCTTATTCTTAATCGTCCACTTACCGTCTTTTCCTTCCTTGTAGCGCGCGTATTTGTCGATAGTTGGTATGAGGGGATTCCCATTTTCAAACTCATACACCTGAGCGGTTTTAAACAGCACGCCATCGACTCCCATTTTCTTTCCGAGCTTTTTTACATCATCTATTTGATGCTCATTGGGCTTTACCACAAGAAACTGGAAGTATACGAGGGGGTACTTTGCCTTTCGGCGAATCTTGGCATCCAGAATTTTCTCTGTACCGGTAATGACCTTATCCAAACTGCCTTTTTTGCGATACTGCTCATAAACCTTCTGAGTGGTTCCATCTATGGAAATGATAAGCTTATTGAGACCCGAATCAATAATTTGATCGGCGAGTTTATCGTTGATAAAGTGTGCGTTTGTGGAAGTCACACTAAAAATTCCCCTGCTTGAAGCTTCTTTTATAAGATCAATCATTTTGGGATGGATAAATGGCTCGCCTTGAAAGTAAAAGGTGATGTATTGCAGATAGCTTCCAATCTCATCGAGCACATTGCCGAGTAATTCCGGGTTTAAGTTTCCAGTAGGCCGCGAGAATTGTTTTAGTCCGCTTGGACATTCGGGGCAACCGAGATTACACGCTGTAGTAGGTTCAATAGAGATAGAAAATGGCATCGCCCACTGATGCGATTTGCCGGTAAGGCGCGAAAAGTGATACCCCGCCCAGAGCTTAGCAACATTAAAAAATCGTTTAGGTGTTGCCTGCTTCAGGTAAAATTTTGCCTGTTGAAAATCTCCTTTTTGCACAGGGCTAAGGTACAATTGACAAGCGATTTTCAATGAATCGTTTATTTCAAAGATTTCTATCTTATATTTGTTGACTTTACGCAGTATTCTGAGCGCATGTGGGAAAAAGCAGCTGGCTTTATTTTAAGAAATAGAATTCCTTTACTGGTCTTCATCGGTCTCGTAACCGTTTTTATGGGCTACCAGGCCCAATTTGTAACAATGAGCTACAAATTTGGCGGTATTTTGCCCGAAGACGATAGCACCCAGGTGGAGTACGACCGGTTTACAGAACGCTTTTCGGAAGATGGAAATATACTCGTATTAGGAGTTAAGGGAGATGCCGTGCACTCATATCCTGTTTTTGCTGACTGGTACACACTTGGCAACGACCTTCGCAATGTCGAAGGTGTTGACAGCGTTTTTTCTGAAGCCCACCTCTATACCATTAAGAAAAACCCCGATGTCAGAAAGTTTGACATGGAGCAGGTGGTAAGCCGCAGACCTGAATCGCAGGAAGAGGTAGACAGCTTAAAAGCGATCATTAATAGTCTCCCCTTTTATCGTGGGTTGCTATTTAACGATAGTACCAATGCTACGCTTATGATGCTCTCAGTAAATAGAGAGAAATTTAACTCTGATGAGCGGGTAAAGGTAGTGGAGGAAATTGAAAAAATTGTTGCTGAATTTACCGAGCTTACCGGTCTTCAGGTCCATCTTAGCGGACTTCCCTATATCCGTACCGTTCAAACGGCTAAGATAAAGCAGGAGCTAGGCTTGTTCGTGGGTCTTTCAGCTTTAATTACCGCTATCCTTATGCTCTTGTTCTTCAAAAGCTTCAGGGTAATGATGATCAGTCTGCTGGTCGTAATAATTGGGGTAATCTGGTCATTGGGATTCATAAGTCTTTTCGATTTTCAGCTTACCGCCTTAATGGGCCTTATCCCGCCTCTTATAATTGTAATTGGAGTTCCAAACTGCGTTTTCCTTCTCAATAAGTACCACACTGAGTTTAGAAAACATGGGAATCAGATAAAGGCGCTTAACAGGGTTATTCATAAAGTGGGTAATGCCACTTTTATGACCAATGCTACTACGGCGATGGGTTTTGCGACTTTTATCTTTACCCAGAGTGCCATGCTAAAGGAGTTTGGTATTGCAGCGTCAGTTAATATTCTAGGTGTATTCTTCCTCTCGCTTATTATCATTCCATGCATATTTAGTTTTATTCCGCCGCCGCGAGAGCGCCACACAAAACACCTGGACAGAACTTGGGTTGAAAAAGCAGTGGGCACTTTGCTTTCACTGGTTAAAAATCACCGCAAAGCGGTTTATCTAAGTTCAATCTTGGTTTTGGGGATTAGCATTTATGGTGTTAGCAAAATTCAGGCA
This sequence comes from uncultured Cryomorphaceae bacterium, assembly GCA_963748925.1. Classification (GTDB taxonomy): domain Bacteria; phylum Bacteroidota; class Bacteroidia; order Flavobacteriales_D; family Cryomorphaceae; genus Cryomorpha. The sequence continues at coordinate 626,226 of CAVVKG010000009.1, forward strand.
ACGGGCAATATTGTGGATGATTTGCCTAAGGATGATCAGATAATAAAAGATCTGGAATTTTTTGAGGAAAATTTTGCCGGAGTAATGCCGCTGGAGATATTAGTCAATGCCAAAGATAGCTCCCGGGTTACAAATGATAAAACCCTTCGTAAAATTGAAAAGCTTCAGGAAACACTTGAGTCTTATCCGGAAATATCGCGCTCACTGGCCATAACCGATGCGCTTAAATTTGCGAAGCAAGCATACTACAATGGTGTGCCCGCTAAGTATTCCTTACTTACGAGTTACGAAAAGTCTTTTATTGGTCCCTACTTACGTGGGAATGAGAGCGACGTAGGCGGAGTGTCTCACTTATTCCTTGACTCTACCCAGAGAGTAACCCGTATTTCTGCTCAAATAGCCGACATCGGAACCAATGAGCTTGATAGCTTAATGGAAAATTTAAAGCCTGAAGTCTACAAAATCTTTCCAAAGGATGAGTACAAAGTTACCCTTACGGGAACAAGTATTGTATTTCTGAATGGAACGGATTATTTGATAAAGAACTTGTTCATTAGTCTGGCCATTGCCATTGTCGTAATCGGTATCCTAATGGCTTTGCTGTTCAATTCAGCACGAATGGTTCTTATTTCTTTGATTCCCAATTTATTGCCCCTTATTTTTACTGCCGGGTTGATGGGTTATTTTGGAATAGCTATAAAGCCGTCTACTATTTTGGTATTTAGTATTGCTTTTGGTATTTCGGTTGATGATACCATTCACTTTTTATCGAAATACAGACAGGAGCTTAAAACCCGTGCCTGGGATATGCAGACATGTATACTCAATGCAGTACTCGAAACGGGTGTAAGTATGATTTATACTTCTATTATTCTCTTCTTTGGTTTTCTTTGCTTTACCGCTTCAAATTTTGGAGGAACAGTAGCACTCGGATTCCTGGTTTCAGTTACGCTATTGATGGCTATGATTTCAAATCTCGTCTTGCTTCCAAGTATGTTGATGTCATTCCAAAAGAGCCTTGTTACCAAATCATTTGAAGAGCCTTTGCTCGAAATTGTAAATGAAGAAGAAGATATTGAGCTGAATGACCTTGAGATAAGAAACGGCTTCAGAAATGAATAAAAACCAATCGCAATGAAAGGAATTATTCTTGCCGGTGGATCTGGCACCCGTTTATACCCGCTTACCATAGCGGTAAGCAAGCAGCTTATGCCGGTATACGATAAGCCAATGATCTATTATCCACTTTCTACGCTAATGAGCGCAGGCATAAGCGAAATTCTTATCATTTCAACTCCTCACGACATGCCTCACTTTAAGAAGCTGCTTGGGCGATGGTGAGCGTTTGGGATGTAAATTTACTTATGCTGTGCAGGAAAAGCCCAATGGACTGGCTCAGGCATTTGTAATAGGAGCAGATTTTATCGGAGATGATAAAGTGGCCTTGATATTAGGCGACAATATTTTCTACGGAATGGGTCTCGAGAAATTACTTCAGGAAAATACAAATCCCGACGGCGGGATTGTATATGCTTATCACGTTTCTGATCCTGAGCGATACGGAGTGGTAGAATTCGATAAGGAAAAACGCGCTCTATCTATCGAGGAAAAACCCACTAAACCGAAATCTAATTTTGCTGTTCCCGGACTCTACTTCTATGACAATGATGTAGTTGGAATTGCGAGATCACTTACTCCAAGCGCTCGTGGTGAATACGAAATCACCGATGTGAACAAGGAGTACTTGAAGCGGGGAAACCTCAAAGTTTCTATTCTCGATAGAGGAACGGCCTGGTTAGACACGGGCACCTTCGCTTCGCTCATGCAAGCTGCACAGTTTGTAGAAGTAATTGAAGACCGGCAAGGATTGAAAATAGGCTGTATTGAAGAAATAGCTTATGAAATGGGCTATATTAATGCCGATCAGCTCAACAAAATAGCACAGCCATTGGTTAAAAGCGGATACGGACAATATTTATTGAATCTGCTTAAATGAGTAAAATTTTTTCTGATTTGCAGCAACAGTTTGAGGAAGCTCTGCTGGCATACACCAATTCGCTCCCTTCCAATCCGCTTCACACACCCATTAAGTACATACTTTCTCTTGGTGGAAAGCGTATCAGACCTATTCTTGTCTTACTTGCGGGACGTGCCTTTAATGCGAATCACGGGCAGGCACTTCGCGCTTCGCTGGCCGTCGAGATTTTCCATAATTTCTCGCTCGTGCATGATGATATTATGGACAAGGCTCCCCTGCGTCGCGGCCGTGAAACGGTGCACCAAAGGTGGGATAGCAATGCTGCAATCCTTTCGGGGGATGCAATGCTGATTGAAGCCTATAAGCAACTAAGCCTTTCGGGTAGTGAAAAGCTTGACGTCATTCTCGATTTGTTTAATACCACTTCACTTGAAGTATGCGAAGGCCAGCAGCTTGATATGGATTTTGAAGAGCTAACAGATGTTTCTGTAAGCCAGTACATTGAAATGATCAAACTCAAAACGGCTGTTCTTTTAGGCTGTAGCCTTAGGATGGGCGCCCTTCTGGGAAATGCCTCCAAAGAGGATTGTGACCATATCTATAATTTTGGAATGCACTGTGGAATTGGATTTCAAATTCAGGATGATTACCTCGACGCTTTTGGCGATCCAGAAAATTTTGGGAAGCAGGTTGGAGGTGATATTTTGTCAAATAAAAAGACGTATTTGATAATTAAAGCTTTGGAGTTGGCTGACGACGAGAACCGAAAAGAACTTGAAAACATTTATTTTCGGAATGCGATCGCTGATGAAGGTACTAAAGTAGACCGGGTACTGGCTATATTCAAAGACTTGGAAATAGACAAAGTAACCGAATTGGAATCACGTAAGCATTTTGAACTTGCCCAAAAAGAACTTGATAGCACATCGCTAAGCGCAGAGCAAAAAACCGGGTTTCTGGAGTTTTTGGAAATGCTTCAGGGAAGGAGAAAGTAGATTCGCTAACTCTTTAGTTTTGATTATTTTTGACTTTCTCAATTACAACCGGTTAATCTCTACTGCTTGAAAGGAAGAATTCTAGGCATATTTATGTTATTCAGCTTTGCTGCTCCAGTGGCGACCACATTTGTTGTGTTGCACGCTCAGAAAAAGCAGATCAAGAGAGAGGTAAAGTGGAGAATGATTGCCGGGATAGACCGGGATGAACTCGAGCTAATAAAGTTGACCAGAGAAGAGGCCGCGGAAGAACTGGAATGGGAGCACTCCAAAGAATTTGAGTACCGCGGCGAGATGTATGATATTGTAGAAACTGTTGTAAAGGGAGATTCGATATTTTACTGGTGCTGGTGGGATCATGAAGAAACCAGGCTCAATAAGCAACTCGGTGAGCTTCTTACTTTCGCTTACAGCGAAGATTCAACCAATCAAAGGAATAAGGAAAGGTTGAGTATTTTTTACAAATCGGTTTACTTTTTTGATTCTCTTCCTATAGAAACTACAGTATTTCTTAATTTGAAACAAACACCTCCGGGTTATAACAGATTGTTTCAATCTCACTCCTTTTCACCGCCGGTGCCTCCGCCCGAGGTTCTTTAAATAGTTTTTCAGATTAAAATTTTTGTCTGTGGCTCTGCTTTTGCAGAAGGCATGGACTGAACCTATTTAAATAATCTCAAAGATCTTATAATGAGAAAGATTATAATGTTGTTATGGTTATTGATGGGAATGGTGCATCTTGCCCACTCTCAGATAATTACAATAACAGATTTAGAAACAGAGAGACCCCTGGATTTGGTTTCTCTTACAAGCGATTCGCCGAAAGCTTTCACTACCACTAATGCAAAAGGACAAGCTGATATTTCTGCCTTTGCGGAAGCGGAGAGGATAGAAATTCGGCTGTTGGGGTATAAAACTCTGGTAAAGAGTTTTAGCCAAATTCGGGAGTCTGATTTTACCATTCAGCTTGAGCAAACCAATATTAATCTGGATCAGGTAGTTATTTCCGCATCGCGGTGGCATCAGTCATCGGGTGATGTTCCGATGAAAGTTTCTACCATCTCTGCTCAGGATGCTGCATTTCAGAATCCTCAAACAGCTGCAGACCTTCTCACGATTTCGGGAAAAGTGTATGTGCAAAAGAGTCAGCAAGGTGGAGGGAGCCCTATGATAAGGGGTTTTTCTACCAACAGACTTTTATATGCGGTAGATGGGGTGCGAATGAATACTGCTATTTTCAGAGGTGGGAATTTGCAGAATGTCATCAGCATCGATCCATTTGCTACCGAGCAGGCCGAAGTAGTATTTGGTCCCGGATCTGTGATTTACGGAAGTGACGCGATAGGAGGTGTGATGAGCTTTCAAACGCTTATACCTGAGCTTTCCCTCACAGATAAACCGCTTGTTGTTGGTAAGGCCCTCATGCGATACTCCAGCGCGAATAATGAAAAGACCGCCCATTTTGATGTAAATGTGGGTTGGAAAAAGTGGGCTTTTGTAACGAGCATAAGCTCCTGGGACTACGATCATTTGCGGCAGGGAAGCCACGGTCCGGACGATTACATTAAGCCGATTCATGTGCAGCGGCAGGATCGTACTGATGTGATTATCACACAGGATGATCCCTTGTTGCAAATACCTTCGGCCTATTCGCAAATTAATGTGATGCAGAAGGTAAGGTTTAAACCCAATGAAGACCTGAATTTTGAGTATGCTTTTCACTATTCGGAAACCTCGCCTTACGGCAGATACGACCGCAATAACCGCTATAGAAACGGGACATTGCGCTATGCCGAGTGGAATTATGGCCCTCAAAAATGGATGATGAACAATTTATCATTCAACTACGCTGGCAATAACGCCGCTTTTGATGAGGTAACACTGCGCCTGGCTCTTCAATCTTTTGAAGAAAGCCGGATTGACAGAAGTTTGAACCGGGATGATCGCACCACGAACACCGAAAATGTGGATGCCTATTCTGTGAATCTGGATTTTACCAAATCTTTGAGTAAAAGAATGAAGCTATTCTACGGAGGTGAGTATATTCTAAACGATGTGAAGTCGACAGGTAAGATTACAGATATTAGCACTGGTGAAGAATCTCTGGCAGGTTCGCGGTATCCTAATGCTACATGGACTTCAATGGCTGCTTATGTAAACTCTGAGTTTAAAGTTTCTGATAAGTTCACCGCCCTGGCCGGGATGAGGTATAATGAGTTTGCCATTGATGCCGACTTTTCATCGAATGTGGACTTTTACCCATTGCCATTTACAAAGGCTGAGTTGAATAATGGTTCGCTAACCGGCAGTATTGGTGCAGTTTATCGGCCGGCGAGTAGCTGGGTTATAAGTACCAATTTTGGAACGGCTTTCCGCTCCCCAAATGTCGATGATATCGGCAAGGTTTTCGATTCAGTGGATGGAGCAGTTACTGTCCCAAATCCTGATCTGGAGGCTGAGTATGCTTACAATTTTGATCTGGGCATTGCCAAGGTGATTAATGATGTGGTAAAAATTGACGTTACCGGTTATTACACCATTTTAGAAAATGCCTTGGTGAGAAGAGACTTTCAGCTGGGTGGTCGCGACAGCATTGAATACGACGGAGATTTGCTGCAAGTACAAGCAATTCAAAATGCGGCATCTGCCTATGTGTATGGAATCCAGGCAGGGATAGAGATCAAACTTCCGGCAGGGTTCAGTGTGTCAAGCGATCTGAATTACCAGGTTGGTGAGGAAGAGCTTGATAATGGTAGCAAGAGTCCGTCGCGCCATGCGCCCCCGCTATTTGGGGTAACACGCTTAAACTATAGAGCGAATAGATTGCACCTGCAGTTTTATTCAAACTATATGGCTGAGCGTAAGCACGAGGACTTACCTTTTGAGGAACAAGGAAAGGATGAGATTTATGCCAAGGATGCCGATGGAAATACGTATTCGCCTTCATGGTACACGTTGAATGTTAAGGCTGAGTATGGCTTATCAGATACCTTTACAGTTAGTTCGGGTATAGAGAACCTAGCTGATGTGCGTTACCGCCCTTACAGTTCGGGGATTTCGGCTCCGGGAAGAAACTTTATCTTTTCCATAAGGGCCAATTTTTAAGTTTTAAGAGTCAATAAGGAGTCAATCGCTGCCGGGTTGGTGGCGATTGACCTTTCTTTTTGAATGGAAGTATTGTTGCTAAAAGGGATTATTTTTTTTGCCTGGGTAATCGATGTGACGTAGTTTATAGCAATGCTCATGAATAAAGGGACAATCAAAAAAAAGAATCACTAAGAACCAGATTTCTGCCCATTTCACTCGTAAATGTTGAACAGCGTTTGGTGTATATTCTGAAACCCAAATTCAAAGCCGGTAGATTTTATCTTTTCAGCGCTGGCTCGACTGCCATATAGAATTATTTCAGCCATTTTTCCAAAGAGGAGTTTTAAGGCAAACTCAGGTACGTGAGGCATCCAAAGAGGTTTTTTAAGCTCTTCGGCAAGCGCCTCTGTAAGCTCCATGTTTGTGACGTGATCGCCATTACAGGCATTGTAGGCGCCCTGTACATTTTCGTTTTCAATCGCATGGATGTACATGTCGCACAAATCGTCAATGTGGATGTAGGGCATATATTGCTTTCCCGATCCCAATGGAGCGCCCACTCCCATTTTTACCGGTTTGGCCATCTGGTCAAGAGCTCCACCATTTTCAGAAAGCACCACGCCTGTTCTCAGCTTTACTACTCTCGTAAGGTCTTTAAATTGATCTGCTGCGGCTTCCCACTGCACACAGCAATCACCTATAAAAGTGGGTGATGGCGGGTCGTTTTCTTTATAAATGTGCTGAGTAGTTTTGCTGCCGTAATAATTTATGCCACTCGCAGAGACAAATGCGCTGAGGTTAACGCCTGCCTTTTCTGCGCCTAAATAAAGTAGCCTGGCTGATTCTACGCGGCTGTCGATAATTACTTTCTTCCTCTTGCTTGTCCATCGACTGTCGGCTATTCCCGCTCCTGCGAGGTGCACTATTGCCGTAACACCTTTAAAGGCATTTAAATCAACCTCTGCATTTTTGACATCCCATTCATAAGCATCAACTCCGTCCTTTACTCCCGGAGTGCGCGATAGAATATTCACTTTATACCCCTTAGCGAGCAGCTTCTTGCTCAGAGCAGATCCTATCAGTCCACTTCCTCCGCTTATTAGTACTTTTTTCATGCTGTTGTTTGGTTAGTGGTTTAACAAAGGTAAGGGGTTTTAGTTGAGAAATGGATGTTGACAGGATTCAACAGAGGTCTTATGTAAAATTACCGGAGGTATGGAGGAATGTAAAATTCTTCCTAATTGAAGATTTGCTTTGCAAATGGGCTTGGTTTTGTGGGGCTTTTGCACCAAGGCATCAATGCTGCGGAATATTTGAAGGGCTGTAAAAAGAAGAATCAATTTAAGTTCAGACAACAAAGTCGTACCTCTCGGATCCCGACTTTGGGGGGTGAATACCCGGCGCAATGGGATTTCTTCAATTATTTTCACAACCACTACAATGGCCGACAAAATGTAGTTTGCACCTAGTTGGTATGGCTTTAGTATTTAGTTACCCTTTAGTTGGTAATAGAGTTACCCCTTAGTTGCCCTTGGGTTGAGGTGAATTTTCATATTACTCAGGTATTACCTGAAATTGAATTTTATCTGATCCAGAGATTTGTAATAAAGGCATTTAGACGAAAAAAAGGGTAACTTAGATAGCAGTAACAGGAAGAATAGCTTTGTTTTGAAAGAAATGAGATTACAGCCTAAGCTTGCAGCAAAAGATTTGATGCGGCTTTTTGAAATCAGCGAGCGCAGCTCGCGGCGAAGAATGGCGGCTGTAAAAAAGACCAAAGAAAAGAGGCAGTATGGTGTAGCGCCATTTAATCAGGATCCCGGAGGTTCGAGGCCTTATCTGGTGGATGCTGATGATGTGGTGTCTCAGTGCTTTATTGTTAGCGATGGAGAAAAATAAGCGATTCGTGAAAAGCCAACCGGCTGGATTGTTTAGTAAAGTCATGACACAATTCAATCGCACGATCATGACAGAGGCTTATTGTTTGTACTTTTCCTAATACCTTTTCAGTAAATAGCGAAAGACGCTAGAATGGAAGTTATTGCCGCAACTCCTGCCATCATAAAAAATATAAAGTTTAAGAGAATAAACTTCGCTATCGTTTTAGCGCGACCCTGCCCGTAAAATCCGCGCAAAGCTTTGTATAGATAAAAAGCAAAGATGACATTGCACAATTTCATAATCCAGTTTCCCGGAATAATATAACCGAGTAATAACCCCAGACTTAATAGAATAAAAAATGTGGTTTGAACGTGAAAGGTAAAAACTAGATGCTCCATATAATTAAAGGGCCTCCTTATGTAAAGCAGCCAAATAAAGAGCGCAAATATTGGTAAGTAGAAGAAAATAATAAACGGAAGTTTATTGATGAAATAATTTAAGAATAACCCCGGGTTTTCTTCTATCGAATTCCAGTCGGTGGCTTTTTTATATAGCCAGTGGTTGTAAGCAGTTTGGGGATAAGAAAGGCTATCCATCGCGATTTCAGCACTTTTAATATCAGTTTCTTTATAAAACCTGGAATAAATATCGAATTTCACTTCAGTCGCATCCATAAAACTCATTGTGTCCAGACCCCGGTCAGAGATATTAATTTCCCGATAGGAGCGTTCTGCCTTGAGTTTTTGGTTTGTTATCAATGAGTCAAGCTTAATTGTCTTTCCGGGATTGGCCTGATTTACGAATTGCTGAGCAATACTGTCCTGAGCCAGTGCTTCAATTTCGTTATCGTCTACAAAGGGTTCTATATTATCATACGATTTTCCAAAACCCCAGAGGATGAAGAATATAATAGAGGCGCTTAAATAAAATTTAAAGGGATTGGCATATCGCATCCTTTTTCCCTGAATATAATATTTGGAAATCTTGCCGGGAGAAAACAATAACACCCTTAAAGTTCGAGAGAACCTTGAATCGTAGGCGAAAATCCCGGAAAAAAATTCTGAAAAGAAATCGTCGAATTTTAGCTTTTTTGTGCTGTTAAGTTGCCCGCAGCTGGGGCAATAGACATCACTTTCGTCCAATGGAAATTCACAGTTCAGACATTTTGTGCCCCTGTATTTAAGATCGAATCTGCTGCCTGCCATCTTATTAATGGATAATCGTGGTAGAATTTGTTGTTTCAAAGCCGATTAACCGGCTAAAACTAGTTTAGAGGATAAATGGATAAATCTACGTAAGGTATTAATTCCAGCCAAGAATCAATTGCATTCTTAAAAAAGAGGGGTCTGGCTATTTCGTACTAAAAAGAAGATGTCACTATGAAAATAGTTGCTGGTAATTCTTGATCAGATTGGTTGAGAGTCTCTGGCAGGCTGCGTTTACCTTTTGTTGAAAGGCTGTGGTAAGGAGTAACTATTCGCGGCGTTTTCAAGATAACAGGGATTTGCGTTAGTAATTTGAATTTTGTGGGGTATCAATTTAAGCGCAGGGTGAATCTCCTGTCGAGGGATACTCCACTAAGCAAACTATAGTTCTACAAACCTATGCCCCCACGCTATTCACACCGATCCTGAAACAAGTTCAGGATGACGCTGAAACAAGTTCAGGATGACGCTGAAACAAGTTCAGGATGACGCTGAAACAAGTTCAGGATGACGCTGAAACAAGTTCAGGATGACGCTGAAACCAGTTCAGGATAACCTCCACCCTTACAAACAGAAATTTGTTAGCAGTTAAGGCAATCTGTATGTAGGGCTATCCGTTTAGAAACGAACTTTAAACTTTTTAAACGGATTTCAGCTTTCATGAATTTTATAAAGTCATTTCTTCTATTGCCGGCTTTACTTTTTGCGCAGCAGTCATTGTTTGCGCAAGACCAGGCTTACATTGATTACTGGGATGAAGCCAAAACTATAAAACGATCGGAGGGTAATTATACCAATGGCGTTGAGAATGGCGTATGGAAGTACTATTATCAGGATGGTGTGCTGAAAGAAAAATCTGAATACAAAGCCGGACGTCTTGATGGAGAAGTGATTACCTATTTTTTTAATGGGAAGGTAAAGGAAGAGGGTTTCTTTGACTGGGATAAGCAAGACAGCAGTTTTACGGCTTATTATCTGGCTGGAAATAAGATGGAAGAAGGGAAGTACGACAAGGGTTATAAGACCGGACTTTGGAAATACTGGTATCCCGATTCGGTGCTGAAGCTTGAGGAGAAATATGTGGGAAGAGATTCAGTGCTGGTATTGAATTTCTGGAATGAGGAAGGGGAGCAGCTTGTGAAAGATGGGACCGGAAATTTACTGGATCACTACGAAAACGGGCAGATTCAATCGCGCGAAACCTATTCTGATGGGCTTATGACGGGTCGGTCTGAAACGTGGTATGCCGATGGGACGAAAAGAACCGACGGATATTACGACAATGGGAAGAAAGATTCAATCTGGACGTACTACTTGCAGTCGGGAGGGAAGTATAAAACAACGACTTTTGATCGCGATTCGCTCACAGGACCTTACACCGAATATTTCAACAGCGGAAATGTTGCAGTTGAAGGGACCTTTAAAAACGGGAAGGAAACGGATGAGTGGACTTTTTTCCGCGACAGCGGGCATATTGAAATGCGAGGCGACTTTGCCAATGGTAAACGTAGCGGTGAATGGAAGTACTGGTTCGCCGACGGTACTTTGCAAACTGAAGGGCAATGGAAAGAGGGCAAACGCAACGGTGAGTGGAAGTTTTACTACCCCGATGGAAGCAAATGGCGAGTAGGAAACTACACGATGGATAGCAAAACGGGTACCTGGACCACCTGGTTTGAGAACGGTAAGAAGCTTCAGGAAGGCGATTATGTGAACGGACTGGAAGAAGGCCTTTGGAAATCGTGGTACGAAAATGGAAACCCGAAAGACGAAGGAAGCTTTGTAAAAGGAAAAATTGAAGGTGCATGGAAGGGATGGTTTCCCAATGGAGAGCCAAGTTATATGGGAACCTGGCACGAAGACAGGAAAAACGGGAACTGGAAATACTGGTATCCAAATGGCACTATGCAGGAATCTTCCTGGTATAAGGATGGCTCTTTAAACGGACCGCACACCCAGTACAGTGAAAATGGAATTCCGGAGGAAGAGGGAAACTATACCGATGGAAAGCCAAGCGGTAAGTGGATTTACTTTTTCCCGGAAGGAGGCAAAATGCGAGAAGCGACATACTTAGATGGGAAGCTTAATGGTGAATCGCTGACCTACCATCGTCGCGGGGGGCAGGTGCAGTTCAAAGAATCATTCAAAGACAATAAGCGCGATGGTAGATTCATAGAGTATTCGCCGCGAGGAAACGTGATAAAAGAAATAGAATACGAAAGTGGGAGTAAGGTTCGGGTTGTACAAGATAATACCGCCGGCCACTAGCGTCTGGCTAGAAAGCCCGCTATCTGCGTTGCACTCACTTTTGAAAACAGTCATTGACAAGGGTCAATTCCTTGGTTTCCAAAAGTGCGTGCGCCCATGCCTTCGGCTTGATCCAGGGACTTGCTATCGAACTTTCTAGCTCAGACTATTCAGCGCGCCATACCGATTAGTAAATCCAATAGAATTTATACTTCGGCAGGCACTTTGCACAAGAGTGGCTGTCGAACTCTATGAATCAGACCCTTGTGCGTATGGATAGCAATTAGGATTGCCTGTCCATATAGTCCGCTATCTGCGTTGCGCCATGCCTGTGGCTTGGTCTAAAGTCTTGTATTGAAAACAGTTACTTCGACTAGGCTCAGCACATCGCATTGACAAGGGTCAATGCTGACGCCCTTGGTCAGCATCCTGACTGAAAACGTCAGGGCTCCTTGGTTTCCAAAAATATGTGCGCCTATGCCTTCGGTCATGCCTTCGGCTTGATCTAAAGACTTGATCTAAAGACTTGATCCACGGACTTGCTATCGAACTTTCTATCTCAGACTATTGAGAGTGCCAGTACTGATTGGTAAATCCAATGATATACCAAAGTGAGTCTTTTCTCCACTTTGAAGCTTTTCTATGTATCCCTGGAACAAGGTTTTTCACGGAACGATAAAGTGTGCGGTGGGTGCTCCCCTACAGGGGCTGGGGGCGCGCGCGGGCATTAATATGCTTAGGATCAGAAAAGACCATTTAGCTTGATTTCTATATTGAAATGCAGTCTTTCTTAGAAAATACAGAAGATCTCTGATCCAATCCAAAAATTTTTAACTTTAGCTTGTTGCCGGAAAACTTTTTCAGAATCACTAATTTTCATAGACATTGTAATCTCAAAATAATACGTATCTTTGCGCCAGAAAAAGACTTTAAAAGTGAGAGGGGCAGCTGCCCCTCTTTTCATTACACCTAGATTTGATTACTGAAAATACAATACGGGCACTGGTTGCCGAGAAGATAGAAGAGACTGATTACTACCTGCTTAGCGTAGAGATCAAGCCCGGAAATGCGATAAGCGTTGAGCTTGAAAGCATGGGGCCAATTTCGATATCTGATTGTGTGGACATAAGTCGTCAAATTGAGCATAATCTCGATAGAGAAGAAGAAGATTTTTCTCTGCAGGTTAGTTCACCGGGTCTTGATAAGCCGCTTAGAGATTACAGGCAGTATATCAAGAACGTGGGTCGTCATCTTAAAATCAGACTTACAGATGGGTCTGAGTTTGAAGGTGAATTGCTCAAGGCAGATGAGGAAAAAATCGAAGTGCAGGAGCGTAAAAAGGAACGGGTTGAGGGCAAAAAGAAAAAAGAGCTCGTTGAAATTAACCACGTTTTGGAGTACCCTCAGATAAAACAGGCAAAAATTAAAATTACATTCAAATAGGAAGACATGAGCAATACAAATTTGTTCGAATCATTCGCGGAGTTTAAGGAATTTAAAAGCATAGACAGGGAAACGATGATGCGTATTCTGGAAGATGTATTCCGCAATATGCTGATTAAAAAACACGGTACTGATGACAATTTTGACATCATTATCAATCCCGATGAAGGTGACCTTGAGATTTGGCGTAACCGTGAGATCGTACCCGATGGAGAAGTAGAAGACGATAATAGTCAGATTGCTCTGTCAGAGGCTATAAAAATTGAGCCCGATTTTGAAATTGGTGAAGAGGCAACTGAGGAAATCAGACTTGAGCATTTTGGTCGACGTAGCATTTTATCGATGCGTCAAAACCTTGTGTCGAAAATTATAGAGCTTGAAAAAGATAGCTTGTACAAAAAGTACAGCGAGCGTGTTGGAGAGATTATTACCGGAGAGGTTTATCAGGTTTGGAAGCGAGAGATTTTGCTACTTGATGATGAAGGGAACGAATTGATTTTGCCGAAAGCGGAGCAAATTCCATCAGACTACTTTAAGAAAGGTGATGCTGTGAGAGCGGTCGTGGCCAAAGTAGAGATGCGTAATAACAATCCCGTGGTTATTCTATCGCGTACAGCACCGGAGTTTTTGGAGCGTATGTTTGAAATGGAAGTTCCTGAGGTTTTTGATGGTCTTATCACCATCAAGAAAATTGTACGTGTACCGGGTGAGAGAGCTAAGGTAGCTGTAGAATCTTATGATGACCGCATTGACCCAGTTGGGGCTTGTGTTGGTATGAAGGGATCAAGAATACACAGTATAGTGCGTGAGTTGAAAAACGAGAATATCGATGTTATAAACTATACTTCGAATATTCAGTTATTAATACAACGTTCATTGAGTCCGGCTAAGATTACCAATATCAAAATCAACGAGGAAGAAATGAAGGCTGAGGTATTCCTTAAGCCCGATCAGGTTTCTCTTGCGATTGGTAAAGGCGGATTTAATATTAAATTGGCGAGTAAGCTTACAGGATACGATCTGGATGTATATCGAGAAACCGAAGAGGATGACGAAGATGTAGATTTGGATGAGTTTGCAGATGAAATCGATGGCTGGATCATCGATGAATTAAAGGCTGTAGGTTTAGACAGTGCCAGGAGTGTTTTGGAGTTAACCAAAGAAGATTTGGTATCGCGAACAGACCTGGAAGAAGAAACAATAGCAGAAATTATGAAAATCCTTCGCGAAGAGCTTGATTAAACGAAGGATTTCATTTATTTTATCATCTCGTAGAAACGGAGCAATATTTATATGCCAGGAAAGTCACAAACAGTAAGATTAAGTAAAGCCGCTAAGGAATTCAATGTGGGTATCTCCACAATTGTAGAATACCTTGCGTCTAATGGTCACGAAATAGAGAGTAACCCGAACACGAAGATAGATGCTACTGCCTACGAAATTCTTAAAGGCGAATTTCAGGATAGTAAAACGTTGAAGGAAAAATCTAAAACGGCCGGCGTCTCTTCAGGCAAACGCGAAACGGTGAGCCTGGATAGAAATGTACCTGAAGCTGAGAAACCGGCAAAAGAAGAACCTAAGGAAATTCTTATTAAGAATGTTCAGGGTACTACCGAACCCGAAGCTGAAGAAGAGGTTATCAGACCCAGCGCTAGCAAAGGGCCCAGGTATTTCTGTTGTTGGTAAAATAGACCTCAACAAGAAAAAACCCGCTCCTGTAGAAGAGAAGAAAGAAGAAGAGAAACCGGCAGAAAAGGCTGAGGAGCCTGCTGAAACTCCAAAAGTAGAAGCAAAGGAAGAAACACCTGCTCAAAAGGCTGATGTTAAAAAAGAAGAAGACAAGAAGTCTGAGACTAAGGCTGAAGAAAAGACTGAGGAAGAGAAGGTAGAAGAAAAGCCGGAAAAGACTGCCGAAGAGGTGAAGGAAGATGCTGCTAAAGCTTTAGCCGATAAGAAAGCTGCTGCTGCCCAGCGTGACGAGGACAATACCATTCGCACAAATGTTGGCAAGCTTGCCGGCCCTACCGTAGTTGGAAAAATAGTCCTTCCGGAAAAACCGAAAAAGAAGAAAAAACCAGTAATGAGTACCGACCCTGATACGGAAACGCAGCAAGGTCGTCGCAAACGAAAAAGAATTGTTCAAAAGGCAGATCCGAAGAAGAGTGGAGGAGGCGCACCAAGAAAGCCGGGCGGAGGTCCGGGAAGTGGTGGTGCCGCAGGTGGTCAGAATAGAGGAAGAAAACCTGCTAAAGCCGGTGGACCGCGCAGAGAAGTTACTCAGGAAGATATCGATAGAGAGTTGAAAGAAACGCTTGCTAAACTTAGCGGTGGTAGCAAGTCTAAAGGTGTTAAAAACAGAAGGCTGAAGCGTGATGAGCACAGGTCGAGAGCGGAAGAACGAGCACAGCAGGTAGAAGAAGAATCTAAAACTCTTAAACTAACCGAATTTGTAACGGTGAGTGACCTTGCCAGCCTTATGGGGGTAAGTGTCCCAGAAATTATCTCGGCTTGTATGAGCCTTGGTATTATGGCTTCGATAAATCAGAGGCTTGATGGAGAGACCATTTCTATAGTAGCTGAAGAATTTGGCTTTGAAGTTGAATTTACATCAGCGGAAGGTCAGGAAGCTATTCAAGTTGAAGAAGATAAGCCGGAAGATCTGAAGGATCGCGCTCCGATTGTTACTGTAATGGGTCACGTTGACCACGGTAAAACTTCCCTTTTGGATTATATCCGTAAAGAGAATGTGATTGGTGGTGAGGCCGGTGGAATCACCCAGCACATTGGTGCTTACAGCGTAGAGTTAGAGAATGGCAAGCGAATTACTTTCCTTGATACTCCGGGTCACGAAGCCTTTACGGCCATGCGTGCTCGTGGTGCCCAGGTTACTGACCTTGCGATTATTGTAGTTGCTGCAGATGATGACGTGATGCCTCAAACAAAAGAGGCTATTAATCACGCGCAGGCGGCAGGTGTTCCAATGATTTTTGCCATCAACAAGATAGATAAAGACGGAGCGAATCCGGAAAGAATTAAAGAGCAACTTGCTCAGATGAATATTTTGGTTGAAGACTGGGGAGGTAAATTCCAAAGCCAGGAAATTTCGGCCAAGAAAGGATTGAATATTGATGACTTGCTTGAGAAAGTATTGCTCGAAGCTGAGGTACTGGAACTTAAAGCCAATCCGGATAAAAATGCAATTGGAACGGTTATAGAGTCAACGCTAGATAAGGGTCGTGGTTATGTAACGACTATAATTGTTGAAGGCGGAACCCTCAGAGTGGGTGATGTAATGCTTGCCGGTCGTTATACAGGTAGAGTAAAAGCCATGTACAACGAGCGAGGTGTTGCGGTAAAAGAAGCAGGACCATCCATTCCGGTTTCTATGTTGGGACTTAGTGGAGCGGCAAATGCCGGTGATCGATTCAACGTACTTAGCGATGAGCGCGAAGCTCGGGCTATAGCTACGAAACGTGAGCAATTGCAACGTGAGCAGGGTGTTCGTACACAGAAACACATTACTCTTGATGAGATTGGAAGACGTATTGCAATAGGTGACTTTAAAGAGCTTAACATTATCCTTAAAGGGGATGTGGATGGATCGGTTGAGGCACTTGCAGATTCACTTCAGAAACTCTCAACTGAGAAGATTGCAGTTAACGTAATTCACAAAGCAGTAGGTCAAATTACTGAAAGTGATGTACTTCTTGCCACAGCCTCTGATGCAATCATCGTAGGTTTCCAGGTTAGACCATCGGGTGGAGCACGTAGACTCGCTGAAAAAGAAGAAATCCAGATCAAGATTTACTCTATCATTTACGCAGCCATTGAAGATGTTAAAGACGCGATGGAAGGAATGCTGTCGATGAAAATTGAGGAGAAAATTATTGGTAACGCCGAGATTCGAGAAACTTTCAAAATATCGAAAGTCGGAACGATTGCAGGTTGTTTTGTAACGGATGGTAAGATTACCAGAAATTCTAAAATACGCGTTATTCGCGATGGAATCGTGGCTTACACAGGCGAGCTTGGAAGCTTAAAACGCTTTAAAGACGATGTGAAAGAAGTTACTAAAGGATATGAATGTGGTCTTAATGTTGAGAAGTTTAACGACATTAAAGAGGGTGATATAATAGAAGCCTTTGAAGAGGTGGAAGTGAAACAAACTCTGGCTGATTAAAGTCACTTGATAATGTAATTTCCCGGAGAATTAGAAGATTCGGAAATAGATATAGAGTAAGAAAGCCCGGGATTTCCCGGGCTTTTCAGTTTCTATTATTTACTTAATCAATAACCTATGAATTAAGATTAATTGCTGAAATGTGAACTGGCAATTACTCGTCTACTTCTTCTGCAATTTCGCGAAGAGGTGGAAGCTCAATCTTATCCTTTACGATATAACTACCGGGGTATTCCCGGGCTACTTCTTGCTTAAATTTTTCGCATTCAAGTCTTGTGCGAAAGTCACTGACACGAAGACGGAAGTTAGGCGCCAGATATGAAATATACGCTCCGGTATTCGGGTATTTACGGATGAAAGCTCCTCGCTTTTCCTGCGCATTTTTCCGATCCCCAAAATAAATTTGTACCCTGTACCCGTCTGGTTTAGCCGGGTATTCTTTTCTCAATTCATTTATCGCCTCAATTCCGCTGCTCTCAATAATTCGAATTGTCCCAATTTCAGGTTGCACACTTAAATCACTTCTTTTTATTTTCAGACTATCGGCATTTCGAGGAGTTGTTTGAGGTTTATAAAGTCTCCAATCCTCATTTTCCTGAGCTAAAGATGAAAAAGGAAGGGAAATAAGGAGAAGAAAAACGTAAACTGAAAGCTTGTTAATCATTTTGAAGTGCAAAATTGGTGCGTAAATTTAACGCAATATTAATGCATCTATTTGAGATAGCGATGTGTTTACCTGATAGAAAGAATAAAAATGAACTGAAAATACCATGAGCACGAAGTTGCCTGTTATTTAGATTCATTATAAATTATTTATAACCATGACAATTTTATGACAATAGGGTGATTCTAACTGATGTTTATTTTAGTTTTGTGCCAAATTTAAAGAGGCATTTATCTGATCACACGCTTAGATATGAAGCATATTTCAAAAGAGCTTAGTATAGTTCTTAAGGCATTTTGGATTACATTTTTCGTTTTTGGCTTTACAGCGTTTATGGCTGTTCATGCTCAAGACGGCGAGAAGCTCTTCAAGCAGAACTGCTCTGCCTGCCACAAGGTTAATGAACCTTTAGTAGGTCCTGCCCTGAAGGGTGTGCAGGAGCGTTGGGCAGGGAAGGAAGAACTCCTTTACGAATGGATTAAAAATCCGGCTAAAGTTAAAGACATGGGCGATCCCTATGTTGATAAACTTCTTGCTGAATGGATGCCGAAAGGGGGCCTTATGGCTGCTCAGCTGGTTTCTAACGAAGAGATCGATGCGATCCTTAGCTATGTTGAAACGTGGGAGCCACCGGCTCCACCCGTTAATGATGGTGGCGGTACTGCCTCGGGCCCTGGGGCTACCCCTGTAGACCAGGGATTCTCAAGTGTATGGCTTCTTATTGTAGCATTCATCCTTCTTGTACTTGTTTTCTCGCTAGTTGGAGTTCGCTCTTCACTAACGCGATTGAACACAGCTATTCTCGATGCTGAAGGACAGGAAGTAGAGCCAGAGCTTTCTTCAATGGAGCGATTCAAATTGTGGTTATGGAAGAATAAAGCTTTCGTATCCATTATTTCTATTCTTGTTGTGGTATACTTTGTCGTTCTGGGTTATGAGGCTCTTATGGGAATTGGGGTTTATCAGGGATACACTCCCGAACAGCCTATTCAGTTTAATCATACTCTTCACGCAGGGCAGAATGAAATTGCTTGTGTGTACTGTCACTCAGGAGCGTTGGAAAGCAAGAATGCCGGTATTCCATCAGCTAATATCTGTATGAATTGCCACCAGGGTATTAATGAAGGTAGAACACCTGAAGGTACCCAGGAGATAGCCAAGATTTACGATGCTATAGGTTGGGATTTAGAGACCCGCAGCTACACCGGAGAGGAGAAGCCAATTAAATGGGTTAAAGTTCACAACCTTCCGGATCACGTATACTTTAATCACGCTCAGCACTACGTTGTAGGTGAGATTGAGTGTCAGGAGTGCCACGGTCAGATACAGGAAGATTATACAGTAGCAGGTCAGTACGCCCCATTGACTATGGGATGGTGTATTGATTGCCACAATACCACCGCTGTTAAAATGGATGGTAATGGGTACTATGATGAAGTTCACGAACGTCTTGTTGATCACGGTCAGGAAGAATTAAAGAAATATTTAGAGGATGGTACGATTACCGTGAAAGATCTCGGTGGTTGGGAATGTTCTAAATGTCACTATTAAAATAACGCTGCACGAATAGTATGGCTGAAAATAAAAAATACTGGGTTGGGCTTGAAGAGCTTAATGAAACAAAAGAGTTTCAGGAGGCAAGCCTTAATGAGTTTACTCAAGATGCGAAATCTGTAGATGAATTTCTATCGGATACTGGCTTGGATAAAACGACTACCAATCGTAGAGATTTCCTTAAGTTTTTAGGGTTTAGTGTAACTGCTGCAACTGTTGCGGCCTGTGAAACTCCTGTAATTCACTCGGTGCCTTATCTAAATAAGCCTGAACAAATTACACCTGGCGTTCCTACTTACTATGCCTCTACCTTTTTTGACGGGTATGATTACGCCAGCTTAATTGTTAAGACCCGAGAAGGCCGTCCTATTTTCCTGAAAGGGAACAGGAAGCACGGAATTAATCAGGGTGCACTTACGGCTCGTGTTAACTCATCTGTTCTTAGCCTTTATGACGGCTCTCGTCTAAAAGGCCCTAAAATGGAAGGGAATGATGTTGCCTGGTCTGATCTCGATTCTTCACTGAAGTCTGAATTATCTGCAGTTGCAAATAGCGGGAAAGACATTGTTCTGCTTACAGGTACAATTATTAGCCCTTCTACGCAAAAAGCTATTCAGGAATTTAAATCGGCTTTTGGAGGTGATGTGCGGGTAGTTACTTACGATCCCATTTCGCGCTATGGCATACGCAAAGCAAATCAGGCCAGTTTTGGAAAATCATTTATTCCTGATTACGACTTTTCTAAGGCTAAAACAATTGTAAGTGTTGATGCAGACTTTATGGACAACTGGTTACTTCACAATCAGTACGTGCCTCAGTATGCAAAAACCCGCAACCCGCAAGGGGAGTGGATGAGCAAGCACTATCAATTTGAAACACGACTTTCTTTGTCTGGTTCTAATGCTGATGTGCGCGTGCCGATTACACCTTCACAGGAAGGTAATGTAGTGATGGCTATATATAACAAGATTGCAAAACTTACCGGTTCGGCTTCTATGTCTGGCAGTACCGATGGTTTGCCGGCTGCAGCGATTGAAAATGCTGCTAACAGCTTGTATTCAAACCGCGGTAAATCTTTATTTATTTGCGGAAGCAATGACCCTAATGTACAAGTAATCGCCAATGCCATTAACTCGGCACTTGGTAATTATGGAACTACTATATCTACCGATGTAGAAACATTTATAAACCAGGGTAACGATGAAGAGGTAATGCAGCTTGTTTCGGATATGAATGCCGGAACTGTTGGTGCTTTATTGATTCACGGAGATATTAATCCGGTTTACTCTCTTCCTAATAGTGATGATTTCTTAACGGGGTTGTCATCTGTGGGCCTTACCTTATCTTTCTCAGGGTGGGCTGATGAAACTTCTTCGAAGTGTAAATATATTTGTCCGGATCACCATTACTTAGAATCCTGGAATGACTTTTATCCTAAAACAGGACATTCATCGTTGGCTCAGCCAACAATTTCTCCGCTATATAAAACGCGACAGTTTCAGGAAAGTCTTTTGACATGGTCGGGAAATACTACATCATATCACGATTATATACGCTCAGTTTGGCAGGATTACTCTGCTTCTATTGGCGATGCAAGTATTCTATTTGAAGACTTTTGGTTTAATGCCCTGCGCAACGGATCAGTGAGTGTAAAAGTTCCTTCTGCTGATTGGTCAGCTGAGGTTGCTCAGGGATCGGTTTCTGCTGCCGCCGGGAAACTAAGCGGAGGTACGCCAGATGCAAATACATTTGAAGTTGTACTTCACACCAAAGTAGGTATCGGTAATGGAGCACATGCTACTAACCCGTGGCTTCAAGAGTTGCCAGATCCTATTTCAAAGATTACCTGGGATAATTATATTGCCATGAACCCTGCTGATGTGGAAGCCATGGGCTTTAATATGCATCTTGGTCAGGAACTACCGGCTTCATTGGCTAAACTTACTGTTAATGGCAAGAGTGTTACCCTTCCGGTAGTGCCTCAGCCAGGTCAGAAAAAAGGAACCGTTTCAATGGCTCTTGGTTATGGTCGCGGAAGCGGTCAGGAAGATATAGGCAAAGCTGCTTACCGTAGCATGCCATATGGCGGTTATGAAGTTGACGACGAGGGAAGAAAGGTTATTATAGGTAAAAATGTTTATCCTTTTGTGGCTTTGGTAAATGGGGCGATGTCCTATAATCTTACTGGCGCAACTATTGAAGGTGTAGCAGGTGGTTATCCAATAGCAAGCACACAAACGCATCATACGTTGATGGGTCGTGATTCTATAGTTCGTGAAACTACATTTAGTACATTCAAGTCGGCTCCTAAGGAGGTTTATAATCCTGCGCATGAGCTTGTTGTTCGTGAAAATGGTATAGCAACAAAAAAAGATGTTGACGAAGTTGATATCTGGGCAGCACACCCTGTAAAAGGTGTTGGTCATCGCTGGGGTATGTCTATTGACCTATCTACTTGTATAGGCTGTAGTGCTTGTGTTACTGCTTGTCATTCAGAAAATAATGTACCCGTTGTGGGTAAAGATGAGATTCGTCGCGGTAGAGATATGCACTGGATGCGTATTGACCGATACTACTCATCGGATATGAGTTTGGAAAAAGGCGCAGAAATGGGCGAGGGTATTATTGATACCTACCGCGATATGGAGGTTCCGGAATTTGAGAATCCAACTACGGTTTTCATGCCGATGATGTGCCAGCATTGTAACCATGCACCATGTGAAACGGTTTGTCCCGTTGTTGCAACTACTCATAGCAATGAAGGTCTTAACCAAATGACTTATAACCGCTGTATCGGTACCCGATACTGCGCAAATAACTGTCCGTTTAAAGTGCGTCGTTTTAATTGGTTTAACTACAAGGCTTACGATAAATTTGCCAAAGTTAATCCGGCACAGGATGCTACTGCACGTATGGTATTGAATCCGGATGTTACTGTCCGCTCACGTGGAGTAATGGAGAAATGCAGCATGTGTGTACAACGAATTCAGGCTGGAAAGCTTGATGCGAAGATAAAAGGAGAGCCCGTGCAGGATGGAGCTGTAATTACTGCTTGTGCAGAAGCTTGTCCAACAAATGCAATTTCATTTGGCGACCTAAATGATACAAAAAGTACAATTGCCGGTGATGAGGGCGATAATCGTTCTTATCACGCACTTGCAGAAATAGGTGTTAAACCTAGTGTGAGTTATAAAGTTAAAGTGCGAAACACATAAACGTAACTTCTGAAACATAGCATAGAATGCATAAAGAAGCTGCCATAAGAGAACCGTTGATACTTGGTAATAAAACGTACCATGATATCACTACGGACGTAATAGGCCCAATAGAAAATAAGGCACCCAAAGGATGGTATGTCTTGATTACCATTGCCGGACTCATCGCCCTATGGGGTGTAGGTTGTATCCTCTATTTGATAGCAACAGGTATTGGTACCTGGGGTTTGAATAAAACAGTAGGATGGGCTTGGGATATCACCAACTTTGTTTGGTGGGTAGGTATCGGTCATGCCGGAACGCTAATCTCTGCCGTATTGCTTTTATTCCGTCAAAAATGGCGTATGGCCATTAACCGTTCTGCGGAGGCGATGACAATTTTTGCTGTAATGATGGCCGCAGTTTTCCCAGGTATTCACATGGGGCGTATCTGGCTGGCTTATTTCGTTTTCCCATTGCCCAACCAATTTGGATCGCTGTGGGTTAACTTCAACTCTCCCTTGTTATGGGATGTATTTGCGATCAGCACATACTTCAGCGTTTCACTCGTGTTTTGGTATATCGGTCTGATTCCTGACTTTGCTACCATTCGCGATAGAATGACAAAACCTGTATCTAAGAAGGTTTATGGATTATTAAGCTTCGGCTGGTCCGGAAAAGCAAAACACTGGAGCAGATTTGAAGAGGTCTCATTGGTGTTGGCCGGATTGGCAACGCCACTGGTATTTTCGGTACACTCTATCGTATCTATGGACTTTGCAACCTCGGTTATTCCGGGATGGCACACCACCATTTTCCCTCCTTATTTTGTATCAGGTGCGGTATTTTCAGGATTTGCAATGGTACTTACCCTTCTTCTGATTATGAGAAAGGTAATGCATCTCGAGAACTACATCACCCGGAAACATGTGGAGTACATGAACATTGTAATCATTGTTACGGGATCTATCGTTGGGGTGGCATACCTTACTGAGTTGTTTATTTCCTGGTATTCTGGTGTGGAGTATGAATCGTATGCGTTTATTAACAGGTTTAGTGGTCCTTATTTATGGGCGTACTGGTCTATGATGACATGCAATGTTGTTACACCACAGCTGTTTTGGTTTAAGAAAATTCGAACCAACTTTATATTAACGTTTATCCTCTCAATTGTAGTTAACATAGGTATGTGGTTTGAGCGATTTGTAATTATTGTTACCTCGCTTCACCGTGATTACTTACCATCAAGCTGGTCTATGTTTCACCCTACCTGGGTTGATATAGGAGTCTTTATTGGAACTATTGGAATTTTCTTCTTTTTGTTCCTTTTGTTTGCAAGATTTTTCCCGGTTCTCGCCTTGAATGAGCTTAAATCCATTTTAAGATATTCTGGTGAAGCACAAAAAAATGAGAAACACTGATGGCTGAAATGAAACACATGAGTAAGGTCATTCACGTCATGTTTGATGACGACTATAAACTAATAGGAGCTGCAAAGAGTCTTGTAGCCGATGGGATACACATTAAAGATGTTTACTCTCCATTTCCTATTCACGGTATTGATCCTATTATCGGGATCAAGCGCACACGTATAGCGATAGTTTCCTTTATGTTTGGATCTCTCGGTTTGTGTCTGGCTCTTTTGGGAATGTGGTATTTTATGATTGAAGACTGGCCCATGAATATTGGTGGTAAGCCAAGTTTTAGTCTCATACAGAATATACCATCTTTTATACCGGTAACATTTGAGTTTACTGTGCTTTTGGCTGCGCATGGAATGGCCATCACTTATTTGATAAGAAATGGTACCCTTCCGGGGATGCCAGCAGTAAATCCGGATCCAAGAACCACGGATGACAAGTTTGTAATTGAGATTACCGATGAAGAGAATCCTGGAGTTTCCAGTGAATCAATGGGCGATAGGCTTAAGTCATTGGGAGCAGTTGAAATTAATGAAAAACAATTGGCTAAGAGATGAAGATAAGGAAGTCAATAGAAGTAAAAGGAATTTTTGCCGCTGCTCTTGCGCTAGTTGTATTGAGCGGTTGTATACGCGATGAGCAAAGTCCGGGGTATGAATATATGCCGGATATGTACCGCAGCCCGGCTATAGAAGCTTATGTAGACTATGGTGAAATCAGAGATTCCATTTTCGAAGATTTGAATACTACCATGTCGGCGCGTCAGCCGGTTGCAGGTACTGTTCCTTTTTCAGGAAGTGCGATGAACGATATTCCATATACCATTCCCAATACAACGGAAGGGTACGAGCTGGCAGGTGAGATTTTAAAATCACCTTATCCTCAATCAGAAGAAATAATAGCTGAAGGAACCACTATCTACTCCAATTTTTGTGTTCAGTGTCATGGGGCAAAAGGAGAAGGTGACGGAGCCGTAGTTACTAAAGGAAATCATCCACCACCACCGGCATATAGTGGTACTTTGAAAGATCTTCCTGAAGGGAAAATGTTTCATACTATTACATATGGTAAAAATTTAATGGGTGCTCATGCTGGGCAGCTATCAAAATCTGACCGATGGAAAGTAATAGCTTTCGTAAAAACGCTTCAAAACCCCGATGCAAAGGAAACTGAGCAAAAGGAGACTGCGGCAGACTCAACAAACACGGCAGAAGTGCCTAATTGATAATCGAATTTAAAGATCAGGAAATGAATTTCGTTTTCTCTAACAGAGCCAAATTAGTATCGTATATCCTCATGATTGTGGGTGCGATTGCCATCATAGCCGGATTTTTCGTGTATGGTGATAATCATCATGCAAGGTGGTGGTCAAACATGATGATTAATGGTTTTTACTTCCTGGGAATTTCCCTCGGAGCGCTATTTTTCTACGCACTCCACTTCGCGACAGAAACAGCCTGGGCTGTTCTTTTACGCAGAGTTATGGAGGCTGTTTACTCATTTATACCGTATGCTTCGGTAGTAATGATAATCGTTTTTATAGGATCTACATTTCACTGGAATCATGTTTACCATTGGATGGACGAAGCTGCAATAATGGAATTTGTTGCTGAAGGCTCGCACGATGATGGTGCACATGCTGAGTACTTCCATACAATGGAAGAAGCAGAGGCTGCTGGTGTCGCCGCTGTTGCGAATCCGCACTACGACAAACTGATTGCAAATAAAACGGCATATCTTAATACACCATTCTTTTGGATTAGAACCCTTGTTTACTTAGCCACTTTTATATTCTTTGGAAACTGGTTTCGCCGCAGGTCTTTGAAAGAAGATGAGGAAGGAGGAACTGATCTACACATTAAAGGTTATAAGCGGTCAGCAATCTACTTGGTTTTATTTGCTGTGTTCTCATCTACCTTGTCATGGGATTGGCTTATGTCTATAGATACTCACTGGTTTAGCACACTTTACGGTTGGTATGTCTTCTCAGGAATGTGGGTTTCAGGTATGAACATAGTTACCATTCTTACTTTATACCTAATTTCTAAGGGATATCTAAAAGATATTAACTCCAGCCACCTGCAGGATATGGGGAAATGGGTTTTCGCATTGAGCTTTTTATGGTCTTACCTTTGGTTCTCACAGTTTATGCTGATCTGGTATTCCAATATCCCCGAAGAGGTAACGTATTTTATTACGCGAATAGAAGAGTATAAAGTGCCGTTTTTTGGAATGTTTATAGTTAATTTTGCGCTTCCGATGATTGCTTTAATATCAAGAGATGCAAAAAGAAACCCAGGATTTTTGATCGCTATTGGAACAATTATCTTTATAGGACATTATATGGATACATATATGCTAATTGTACCTGGTGTTCAAGAGAAGTTTAGTTTTGGTTGGATGGAAATAGGCTTTTTGCTTGGTTTTATGGGGTTGTTTATTAATAGAGTGTTTTCTGCACTCACTAAGGCACCGCTCGAGCCACAACATTCGCCTTATTTGGAAGAAAGTTTACATCACAGCATTTAATTAGAGTAAGATATTATTAGATATTTATCATGGAGAAACTGCTTTTAGTACTGGTAATCATTCTCGCGGTAATTGGTATAGCTCAAATTGCTAAAGTTTACCAGCTATCAATCAGTATTGGGAATAAGCGTGAGGAAGAAATTTCACCTACAGCAAATAAGGTTAATGGTAGATTGCTTCTGCTATTTTGTATTGCATTGTTTGCTTTTTTCATTTGGGAACTGTTTGCTTACCGCCACCTTTTGTTACCGGTAGCTGCATCAGCCCATGGTGCCGAGGTAGATACGCTGCTTAATTTCAATTGGGCAATCATATTTACGGTGTTTTTTATCGTTAACTTTTTGCTTTTCTACTTTTCTTATAAGTATTCTTATAATGCAAAGCGAAAAGCATATTATCTCGCACATAACAACAAGCTAGAGCTTATCTGGACTGTTATTCCTTCAATTGTACTTGCTATTATCATAATTTATGGTTTGCGCACATGGAATCAAATTACCGACTTTGATGGCGGCGAGGATTCTATAACAATTGAGCTTTATGCCCGTCAGTTTGACTGGACCGCCCGTTATACAGGAGATGACAACGAACTGGGAGATTTTAATTTCACAATGATTACCGGAACGAATCCTTTAGGGGTAATTACCAATGAGAACATAGATGTACGCATTGAGGAGTTACAGACTGAAATTGAAAAGAATGAAGAGGAGCTTCTAACAAGTATACTTCCCGATAGTCAGGTGGAAGAGATAGAAGAAACAATTGGAATGCGAAGAAGGCAGTTGGCGAGAGTATTATCATTTAAAGAAGGTGGTAGAGATTTCTCTAATGCTGACGACGATATTATAGTTAAAGGAGAATTTCACATTCCGGTAAACCGGGAGGTTATGTTTAACATCCGCTCCAGCGATGTAATACACAGTGCTTTTATGCCTCATTTTAGAGCGCAGATGAATGCAGTACCGGGTATGACAACTAACTTCAAGTACACACCTACTATCACGACAGATAGTATGCGTACAATTCTTGATGATCCTGATTTTGAATACATATTACTTTGTAATAAGGTTTGTGGTTCGGCACATTACAATATGCAAATGAATATTATAGTAGACTCGGAAGAGAACTACCAAAAATGGCTTTTGGATCAAAAAACCTTTGCTGCCACTCAGCTTGGACAAGTAGTGCCAAAACCAGATACTAGTAGATTAGAAGAAGAACGTATAATTGCAGAAAAATAATTGAAAAAAATCGCTTATGGCAGCTATAACTGAAGCACACGCCTCGGAGCACGCGCATCACCACGCTAAAGAGAGCTTTGTATCGAAATACGTGTTTTCGCAAGATCACAAGATGATCAGTAAGCAGTTTCTGATCACTGCTATATTCATGGCTATAATAGGTATGATGTTGTCAGTGTTCTTTAGGCTGCAGCTTGGATGGCCCGGTGAAGGCTTTGAAATATTAAACTATTTTCTTGGAGATAAGTGGGCGCCCGATGGTGTCCTGGATAGAAATATGTATCTCTCGTTGGTAACCATACATGGTACCATTATGGTATTCTTTGTACTTACCGGTGGTTTGAGTGGTACATTCAGTAATTTGCTTATTCCATTGCAAATCGGTGCAAGAGATATGGCATCCGGTTTTCTTAATATGCTTTCATATTGGTTTTTCCTACTCTCTAGTATTATTATGATTGCTTCGCTCTTTGTGGAAACTGGAGCGGCTAGTGGTGGATGGACTATATATCCTCCTCTCAGTGCTTTGCCACAGGCTATGCCTGGTTCAGGACTTGGAATGACACTATGGCTTGTGAGTATGGCGATATTCATCGCGTCATCACTATTGGGAAGTTTGAACTATATCGTTACCATTCTCAATCTGCGTACCAAGGGTATGAAGATGACGAGATTGCCGCTTACCATTTGGGCATTCTTTATTACTGCTGTTTTGGGAGTTCTTTCTTTTCCTGTGTTATTCGCAGCAGTTCTTCTGCTAATCATGGATAGATCTATGGGAACAAGTTTTTACCTCAGCGATATTTACATCGGTGGTGAAGCGCTTGACCCTGTGGGAGGAAGTCCTATTCTTTACGAGCACCTTTTCTGGTTCCTGGGGCACCCTGAAGTATATATTGTACTTCTACCTGCGCTAGGTATAGCATCAGAGGTTATATCAACTAATTCACGAAAACCTATTTTCGGGTACCGTGCAATGATTGGATCGCTACTGGCTATTGGGTTTCTTTCGTTTATCGTTTGGGCTCACCACATGTTTATTTCAGGAATGAACCCATTCCTCGGTTCGGTATTCGTTTTTACAACGCTCCTTATTGCTATACCCTCTGCAGTAAAAGCTTTTAACTACATTACTACACTGTGGAAAGGTAATATCATTTTTACTCCTGCCATGTTGTTCTCCATTGGACTGGTTTCAACATTTGTAACAGGTGGTTTAACAGGTATTATTCTGGCTGATGCCACATTGGATATCAACGTTCACGATACCTATTTCGTTGTAGCGCACTTCCACGTTGTTATGGGTCTTTCTGCCATCTTTGGTATGTTCTCCGGTATTTATCACTGGTTCCCAAAAATGTATGGTCGAATGATGAATAGCAAGCTGGGATACGCACACTTTTGGCTTACCATTATAGGTGGATATGGGGTATTTTTCCCTATGCACTTTGTAGGAATTGCCGGTGCTCCTCGTAGGTATTATCAGTATTCTGATTACCCGATGTTCGACGGTCTGCAAGATTTGAATGTTCTAATAAGTATGTTTGCCATTATGGCGGCATTTGCTCAGGCCTTATTCTTATTCAACTTCTTCTATTCTATTTTCAAGGGACAAAAATCAGTTCAGAATCCCTGGAAATCCAACACACTGGAATGGACTACGCCTGTTGAACATATTCATGGAAACTGGCCCGGACCGCTTCCTGTTGTTCACAGATGGCCGTACGACTACAGCAAGCCTGATAAAGAGCTTGACTATGTTCCACAAACGGTTCCACTAGGGCCGGATGAAGAGGAACATTGATAATCAAAATATAAATTTTAAAGCCGCGCAGAAATGTGCGGCTTTTTTAGTTTTAGATGCTTTGGCATTTAAATTGAATACCGTCAAGACGTCGTGGATAGCGTAGTCAAGGTTCGAGATTAAAAGTTTCTTAGTTTAAGGCTATGTATTCATTCTCGCCATACAGAGACTCATTCAGGGCGCAAAGTTGGTAAAGCCGTGTAGACATGTGTTTTTAAAACGGGGCAGGTGCCAGAAGGTTATGTGATTTTTTATCCCGAAAACTTCTCATTCCTATTTTCAATCTCTCATCATTTTTAGCCCAATACAAACCTGAACTTCATTATATTTGAGGCGATGGATGAAGATTTTGATTTGCGCGATTCGGCGTCCTATTCTGACGCGGAACTGGACAGGGTTTTAAGACCGAAAACATTTGGTGATTTTTCCGGGCAAGAGAAGATACTTGAGAATCTCAAGATATTCGTAACAGCCGCTATGAATAGAGGGGAGGCCTTAGATCACGTTTTACTTCACGGACCGCCTGGATTGGGAAAGACAACACTTGCCAATATTATCTCTCAAGAGTTAGGAGTTGGATTTAGGGTAACTTCCGGACCCGTGCTTGACAAGCCGGGTGATTTGGCTGGCCTATTGACCAATCTAGAAGAGAATGACGTTTTGTTTATTGATGAGATCCATCGGCTTTCGCCAATAGTTGAAGAGTACCTATACTCGGCGATGGAAGATTTCAAAATCGATCTTGTTATCGATACGGGGCCTAATGCCAGGACAGTTGAGATAAGCCTCAATCCATTTACCCTTATTGGTGCTACAACGCGCTCAGGACTGATTACTGCACCTTTACGGGCCCGATTTGGGATCAATGCGCGCCTTTCTTATTACTCGCATGATGTGCTGGCCACAATTGTAAAGCGGAGCTCTGATATTTTGAATATTCCGATTCAAAACAATGCTGCTCACGAAATTGCCCGCCGATCAAGGGGTACACCTCGTATTGCCAATGCTTTACTGCGACGCGTGCGTGATTTTGCTCAGGTAAAGGGAACCGGGGTGATTGATCTGGAAATATCCAGAATAGCACTGGAAGCGCTGGAAGTAGATGCTTATGGACTCGATGAGATGGACAATAAGATACTTGCTACAATTATAGATAAGTTTAAAGGCGGGCCGGTAGGGCTAACTACAATTGCAACAGCGGTGGGTGAAGACTCGGGAACGATCGAAGAAGTGTATGAGCCTTTCTTAATTCAGGAAGGATTCCTAATGCGCACACCGCGCGGAAGGCAAGCTACGGAGGCGGCCTATAAGCATCTGGGGAGAACGCCAAGGGCAGACCAGGGTGAATTTGGGTTTTGATGAAATGAGGCCGATAATATTAGGGACTCAAGAAAAAAAAAGCGCTTCAAAATGAAGCGCTAATATTTGATTCAAATACTTCTAAAATTAAATCTTTGTAGAGAACACCGAATGTTACCAGGCACCAGGCCTTTAAGACAACGCGTTCATTAGGTTTTACCCAGTTGTAAGCTTTTTTAAGCTCCTTTTTAAAGAGTAATCTGTCAAAGCTTACTTTTTGCAGAATCTGCTTACTTAGTTCTAACATTATCCAGCAGTTTTAGGTTTCGTTTTTGAAGGTACTACATTAACGTGATATTTTCGTGGATGTTATCTGATATTTCGACGGATTAACAAATTTTTAAGGCAGGTTATAGCATATG
This sequence comes from uncultured Cryomorphaceae bacterium, assembly GCA_963748925.1. GTDB lineage: Bacteria > Bacteroidota > Bacteroidia > Flavobacteriales_D > Cryomorphaceae > Cryomorpha. The sequence continues at coordinate 657,370 of CAVVKG010000009.1, forward strand.
ATCTGTAAACCAGTTTGTTAAACCTATCTTATTGAATAATAGAGATATATGCCAAGTGCGGTGTTGTATTGCTTGCCTATCAATCTGTTATAAGTGAAGTCGCCCTTTGTTCTTATTGGCAATAAAGATTGATCTAATCTGATACCTGTACTCAGCGCTTCCGATATTGCATATCGGACTCCGATAATTACGGCGAGTTCAAATGGTTCGAATTCTGTTTGAACGGGTATTTCGCCATTCATATCTTCTTCCTTGCTTCCTATAAGAACTCCAATGGCCGGACCACCGGTAAACGCTATTTTATCAGTTACGTTGTACTTCAGATACACCGGCACTTGAATATAGCCAAGAGACATTTTATATTCGGAATAATCACCTGCCTCCGGATTGGCTCTTTTTACACTTCCTTTTTGAACGAAGTTTATTTCAAATCCCAGGTCAAATTTTTCGGCCAGCTCAGTGCGTATACCAAGTCCGCCCATAAAGCCCAGTTTGTCAAAACCACCAAGACCATCGCCTTGCACTTGCGTGCCGGCTAGCCCTGCATGTATATCAAATTTAAAAGTGGAAGAATTATCACTTTGAGCCCTTAAATGACCAAAGCTGCATGCAATAATGAGTACTAGTACGTATTTACTGTAGATGAGCTTCTTCAACTTGTACAACTTCACGATTTGAGGATTTACTAATAAAAACAAGAATCTCACAATTATCTAAGTTCCAAACGGGATTGATATCCATTCTTAATTTATAGGAAAGCACTTCATCAGTAAATAAATCAATACTTCCAGGGAATGCATCAATCCCCCAAGGGCCATAGGCGCTTCCGCGAAAAACGTGGTTGTGAACATAGTCATAAATAGTTCCACCAGGGGTGTTCGAATCTTTTTGTGCTTCAGGAATGTCATCTTCAGTAACTGAGAGGTTGATGAGATAGTCTATATCGCTCCTTATCAGAGGTTTTGCGTATACATCAACGATTAGTTCCTGATTTTCTTCATCAACAGTAATATTTTCGATGCTGATATACACTTCGGGATCATTTTCGGCAAGAAGTGCATTTACTCTGTCAGTCCATTGTGCAAAAGGTATGTATTTATTACCATCGCTTCCTAGTCTATTAATTGCTCCATTAGGTAAGCCTGCCATTTCGTAATAGTCAAAAAACTCTTCGCCTGAAGGGGTTCTAAAATCTTTAAAAAATGGCTCGGAAGGATCTGTGGTAAGAGGAGCGGCAAAAAATGGTGTACAGTGAACTCCGGCAATACTAAGACGATTTGGGTGAGCCGCCTTTAGATTTGTGGCAGTAACAGTTGCAGGCACACAGTTAGTGCATCTAAAACCAGTAAAGTCTTCCAGAAATATTTTCTCATTGTAATCCGAAATTGGAGATTCGAGGGAAACTATTCCCTCAGAAATTTCCGGCAATACAAAATTCGGATCACAACGTCGCTTATCTATATAGATACATTCATCATCAGCCTTTTGGCAAGAGAAAAAAACCGATCCTAAGATTATAATGAGAATAAAGATGCAATGACTTTTCATATACTAAGATTTAAAAACTACTGGTAATGCTAATTGCCAGACCATTGGATGCAGGTACCACGCGACAAACACCACCAACACAGAAAACACCTGCTCTTTGACGACCGTAAGTCATACTGACGCGTGTAGTGTTATGAATATAGCCCATGCTCAAAGAAGGAAAGTGAAATTTGTCACCGTCGGCATTGCCATAATTCCACTGGTCTAGAACAGTAGCAAACCAGTGAGGAGATACAGTGTATTCAATAACTCCAGCCACCCAATTTTGCAAATGCTGATCTGTAAATAAGGCCTGAGCTTCAAAACGAATATTGTGTTTAGAGTTTAGTTTCACATTTCCTTCGAAGACAAATAAATCCGAGAACACGGTCCCTACAGAAGGCTCATTGTTATAATCATAAGCACCTTTAATAATATCGTTATTATAGGCAATATTTTGATAGAACAATGTTCCTTTAAACTTCTTGGAAAACTTTTTAGTCAGCCTTGCATTGAAATCGGAGTAATAGAGTTCATTCCCCGGTTCAAAAAGTGTAATGTTTGCTCCTTTCCGGGAAGTACCCAAATCATTGATTGGGTCAACACTTGGAGATACAATATGCGTATAACTCAATTCGAGTTTCATGCCATATTTTCCACCTAGGGCAGAATTTCTTTGAAAATTATAAAAGATGTCACCGCGGTAAGAGTTCTCGCCATTAGGTTGAGTAGCGTAAGGGTAAAGTTGCGAGAGAGCATACGTTTGCAACACGCTTGTCGCTGGTAAATAATTAATCCAAGAATCAAAAGGGCCTGCTGCCCTTTGGCTTTGATAAGCCATGCTAGCGAGGCTTGAGGCAGTAAAAGAAACGCCAAAGCCACGCACCGAATAAGTTGCATTAATATTAACGCCTTGTCCACGGTGCCATAAGCCTACACCCGGATCAAGACTATCAGGTATAGTTACAATCTGAGAATTTGTCGCAGTTGGGTTAAGGCCCGTCCATGCATATTCCCCACTAAACTGAAACCCTCCTAAATTATACCTTAGGCGTGCAGCCCCACCATCAACATTTTCAGGATAGTCATAAGTATTGCTCACGTTTTCTTCATATTTGCTAACATAGCTTCCACCAAGAGATAGCTGCCCGGGAATAGTGAGAGTAGAATCGAGTAATTCAGATAAGTTAAAATCTCCATTTAAACCCCTTACAATTCCATTTCCATTTTGAAAACCGTCATTAAAATTAAACCTTTGCTTTCCGTAAAGTCCTGTTAATTCAATTCCTTTGTAAGGTCTGGCTTTAACACGGATTCCATCTAAGGAATAATCTACACCCAATCCTCTATCTTCCCACGTTCTAAGGATCATTCCCGAGCCAAATTGCTCGTAAAAGTTACCAACTGTAATATCAACCACATCGCCTGAATAGCGCGCAAACCTATAGCCAATCCCGGTACCATCCCATGGTGCGCCAGCGGGATATGCCACAGGTGCGGGGAGGTAGGTTTCAAATCTAAGTCCGGTAGAAAATTTTCCGTTTCGGTATATTATATTTCCAAAACCGCTAAGCGCCATTATCTCGGGCGGCACTACTGCACTAATGGCTGAATCTTCCGCGTAATACTGCCCATCTAACTGAAAGTTTCCAGAGACGGTGCCTTTTGATATCCAATCTTGTGATTGACCCGCTAGACTGAAAAGAAACAGTCCGGAGAGGATGCCAAATAGTTTAAACATTCGCATTTTTTAATCTACTTCTTTAGAGATAAAATTTGCTCGTATAACTTGTCTTCATCGCCCGGGCTGTAATTGTTGTGTTGCCACACTATTTCACCATCTCCGTTCAGCAGAAAGGTATGAGGAACATTGTTTACGTTCATGGCTCGTTTAAAGTCTTGGTTTTCGTCAATGTACACTTCGTAGTCCCAGGCTGAACCATTAATGTAAGGTAAAACACGCGATTGGCTTCTAGCATCGTCGATAGAAATAGCAACAAGCTTTACCCCGGTTTCATCTTGCCAGTCTGGATACAATTCTGCAATTGTATTAAGCTCTCTTTTGCATGGTGAACACCATGTAGCCCAGAAATTTATAATAACAGGATTACCGTCATTAGAAATATCTGCGGTATTAAACGATTGGCCTTTTAGGTTTTTTACAATTGTAGATGGTACTTTGTTTTGTGCAGTGAGGGAAGTACTTAAGAGTAAAATGAAAGAAAGAATAAATAAGTTTTTCATTGGAGTTAGATTTAAAATAACCAAATGGCTCACGACTTAACGTGAGCCATTCAGATATTTATTTTTTACAAACTTTATTTTACAGCCAGCTTACGAGTAAGTTGGTTTTCATTTATATTGATAGTAACAAAATACAGGCCACTATTCAAGTTTGACACATCAATTGTGTGAAGGTATTCACCTGGAGCCAATTGACCTTTGTATTCTGCAGCCACTTGTTTACCACTCATGTCGTAAACCATGTAGCTAACGTTACCTGATTTTTCAATTGTCAATGCAACATTGCTTTCAGCTACTGCAGGATTTGGGTAAAGAGTAAAGTCAAAACCTAATCTGGCCAAATCTTCTGCAGAAAGTACAAAGTCAGATTCTTCTGCATTCATAACTTCACCTGAATTTTGATCGATTACAATACCAACTACTGACAATTCACTTGCATCGTAAGATTCAGGAACATTATAAGTATAAGTGTACGAATATTCTTCACCGGCTACTACAGTTGTCGGAATTGAACTTGCTGTACCATTCCAGCCTCCGAATATTTGACGTCCTACGTGGCGATAAACCATTTGAGAAGCAGGCACGGAACTTGGAAGAGTTTCGTAACCGCCCATAGGTCCATTCGCATTATTAGCATAGTAGTTAACTTGGTTATAACCGCTACCAGTTCCTGTTACATTGTCTTCTACCAAAACTGAGTTAATTCTGTAATTTGCACCATCAACATTAGCAGCAAATGTTGCAGTTACAGTTGCTGTTAGATCTCTTGTTGTTTCGTCGAAATCAACTTCTACACCAACACTAACAATAGCTTGTACATCAATTCTGTCAAGGTAAGTAGCCTCAAACTCACTAGGATCAACATCGCCATAGGCTCTATCTACAAGACCACTTGGATAACCACCAATTTGAGTGCCAATACCAGCGTCATAAGTAGAGTTAGCCATTGGGTCGTTATTATGCACTGCAACCTCAATTGAATTTGGATAATTGTCCTCCATCAAATCCATGTTTACAGATCCTCTTGGACACCATCCACACCATGTTCCTGTAGCTTCCTCGATAAAAACTTTACGGGCAGGTACAAACAAAAGTGGAGCAATAGTCACAACTTGAGTTCCATTATTAATAGTAGTAGCATCACCTCCGTTAACGGAATTGATCGTTACTTCTACTGTTAAATTTTCGGAACCAACAGTAACCATATCGGGATGGGTAAATTCATAGCTATCAAAGGTAGCTACATCAATACCGTCAATTGTTGCACTTCCGGATTGTGCACCGGCTACCCAACTAATATTTGCCGATGTAATTGGGTTAGATCCCATATTTTGGAAAACTCCCGAAATCTCAACATCGCTATCCACTTCTGTGAATAAATCTGTAGTAAGTCCAACGAAATTCGCTGTATTTTCTTCCAGAGAAAAAACAGATACATTATCAATCGCAAGTCCATCCGCCCAAAATCCGTTATCACTATGTCTGAACACAATGGTAACATCAGTTTGGTCGGCGTAATCTTCCAAAGAGATTGAAAGATTTTACCAATCATCATTATTGGTTAAGGAAATTAGATCAGAAGTTGTTTCACCACCATCTGTGCTAATAAGAACTGATCCGGTAGAGCCATAATTTCCAACAATAAATGCATCGAAAGATAAAGCAGGACCACTAATTGAGGTTAGATCAAGCGAAGGTGTAAGCAAACGGTCATTGTCTGAGTTTCCCGTATTCCCTAAGGCATCATCATTTGATGCGGCGCAATTACCATCGTGAGTGGGTATTGCCCAATATTCACTTGAAAGTGCTGCAGGAGATCCAAAAATCCAGCCTGTACTGTTCGCAGAAGTTTTGGTCCAACCATCTGGTAAGGTTGTGCCATCAAAGCTTTCATCTAAGATGGTTTGGGAGAAGACTCCAGTACTTAAAATAACTGCAAAGGCAGCAAGTAAAACTCTTTTCATAATAAGATTGGTTTAAATGATTATTAATTGTTGTTGATATGCCGAAGATAGCTACAACCGAATCGAAATTCTTAAGATGTGTTGAAATTGTTTTAGCTTATATCGAGTTCTCAATTGGATTCCCATTAATTACTGGTGTAGGCTGATGAGTATTTTCTGACTTAATTTTCGTATATTTGGTCTATATCATATAATAATGACCGCTTTATGAAATCAACTTTACTTTTTAAAATCTCTGTTTTAGCAACCCTACTTATATCCGTTCATTCAGGCTATAGTCAATCTCTTGAAGCGATTGATCCGCAAGGAATTGTGGAGGGTACTACAGATGATGCGCTGCTTCAGGAATCTTTTGACATTCGAAACAATTCTGATGAAACCGTTAATGTTAAAGTGCGACGAGTGGAAACATCTGTTGTAGAAGGGTCACTGAACTATTTTTGCTGGTATCAGTGTTATACACCTGCGACCGATGTATCTCCTACTTCTATCGCAATTGCCCCGGGGGAATCAATTTCAAACTTTTATGCTGATTACCAGCCTATGGGCTATTCAGGAAGTTCTTTCATAGAATATTGCTTTTTTGATGAAAATAATCCTGAAGATGAGATTTGTGTCAGTATAGAATATCGTGTAGATCAGGTAACAGCGATAAACGAAGCCGATTTGGTTACTGTGGGTAATCCGCAACCAAACCCGGCGGTGGATATAACTCAAATACCTTATGTATTAAAGGAGAACAATAGAGGAGCTGCTCTTGTAGTCTACAATATTGTAGGCTCTGAAATTAAGCGCCAAGCCGTTACCGGAACTTCTGGAAATATTACACTCGATGTGTCTGATCTTCAATCAGGAGTTTATATCTACTCATTCTATAATGACAATAGATTGCTAGCTTCAAGCAGACTGGTGGTTAGATAATACTAATATTTTGAAAATACTTTAAAGGCCTTGGTGTTCCAAGGCCTTTTTTATTTGTGGAACATTCCGGATTAAGTACGTGGAATCTTTGGTGTAAATGTTTTAAATAAAGCTTTTAAGGGACCTCAATTTAAAACTTTATCACTCGCTAATTAAAGACATAAGGCAATTCTCGATTGGAAACCTACCGCGTATTTTAACATTTTTCTGGATCAAAAAGTTTTCAAGAATATCTGGTTTTAAGGTCGAAATCTGTGATGTGGGATAGTAATTGTGTGCTAAATAGAATCAAGTGGCTGAAAAATAGATTCAAACATCCAGACTTCTCATCGGGCTAACGACTCAGTGGAAGTTCGTGCAAGGCATATAGAGGGAGAAGCCTTCAGCGAAAATTTCAGTATTGAGATTATGCATTTAAAAGCAGTGTTTCGACAACTTCGCTTACCCCTTCGGTCGCACTTTTTTGAACATGCTTCAAATGGCGAATATCAGTATGGCTAAAATCTCCCGGATCAATGAGCACTATTTCAGTATTTGGTTTTGTAGCGTAGATCAATCCCGCTGCGGGATAAACATTAAGCGATGTGCCAATGACTAGTAAGATGTCGGCTTTTTGAACTGCTTCCATTGCACGGTCCATTTCAGGTACCATTTCTCCAAACCAAACAATATGCGGGCGCAGTTGATGACCGTCAGGGCAGGTATCGCCTATTTTCAAACCTGAAATCGGCATGTTTTTAATGTAGGACTCATTTTTTTCGCTGCGGCATTTGCGCAACTCGCCATGCAAGTGTATAACATTTGTTGAACCCGCCCGTTCGTGCAAGTCGTCAACATTCTGGGTAATAATGGTAGTTTCATAATTTTTTTCAAGATCCACCAATGCCTTGTGAGCTAGATTGGGCTCCACCTCTAAAAGTTGCTTATGACGCATATTGTAAAAATCTAGCACCAACTCCTGGTTTCTTAGCCACGCCTCAGGAGTGGCCACATCTTCTATTCGGTGTTTTTCCCAAAGCCCATTGTTATCTCTAAAAGTTTGTATTCCGCTTTCGGCACTCATTCCGGCACCTGAGAATACCACAATCGCATTTTTTGACATGGAGTGAAAATACAAAATTTGTATGTAAACCAATTCGAGTTCACTACATTTATGCCCGAATTAAAAATGAGCGACCTCATTTTATAGTTTAAGATGCTTTTAGTTAACCACTTACGCCGGTAGAATACCCTTTTATGATAGAATACATTGACGGAGAACTTGTGCAGCGTACTCCCACTTTTGGAGTTATTGAAACAGGTGGAATAGGATATATTTTTCAGACTACCCTTAATACTTTTGAAAATTTAAACGGAAAAAAGCGTGTTAAAATTTACATGCATACGTCCATTCGTGAAGACGCTCATGTTCTATTTGGGTTTTCACATGAGTCTGAGCGAACCATGTTTCGTAGTCTTATTTCTGTTTCTGGTATCGGTCCGGCATCCGCAGTAGCGGCGCTTTCAAGCTTTAAGCCAGCCGAGTTGCAAGCAGCTATCTTAAACAGTGATGTTGCGAGTCTGAAAAAAATAAAAGGTGTTGGAGCGAAATCGGCGGAGCGAATAATTGTAGATCTTAAAGATAAAATGGGCGGCGGAGACGCTAATTTTGATATTTTTGGCGCCCAGAGCAATACCTTGCGATCTGAGGCGTTAAGAGCCTTGCGCAATCTAGGCTTTGATCAGCGTAAAGCGCAGGTTGTTGTCGATAAAGTGCTTGAATCGAACGACGAATCGATAAGTATTGAGAATTTAATTAAACAAAGTTTAAAGAGTTTATAGCTCCGTTTTACACGATTTTGGGTTTACGTTTTAAAAATATTTGGCAATTTTTCGCAATTGCAGCATTAATTGCTTTGGTGTGGACGGGATATGCCACCATGCCGATTTTTAATGAATCAGTTGTAAACTTACCTGAACTGGTTGTGGTGCCTAAGGCTATCCCGCTGCCGCTGGATTCGCCTGAAGTAGACCTACCTTATCCTATAAATGATAATGTAAATCCATTTGGTGCCAGCAACGGTAGAATTAACCTTACCGACCCAAGTAATGTGGATAATGTGATAGAATATGATCCGGAAACAGGAAGCTATTATTTCTATCAGCGAATTGGCGATCAAATAGATTACCGAAATCCAACGGTAATGACTTTTGATGAGTACATGAATTATGTCAATGCCAATTCGGTAAATGATTACTGGAAAGAAATACGGTCGGCAGACCAAATTGCCAGTGACGATGATGATGGCCCAGATCCTTTCAGACCCAGCCTTCAGATCAACAATAAAGCTTTCGATCGAATTTTTGGTGGAAACACAGTCGATATCAGACCGCAGGGTACCGCTGAGCTCACTTTTGGTGCCAACATAAATAAAAATGAAAACCCGCAGATTCCGGTAAATCAAAGAAGGATTACCACTTTTAATTTTGATCAACGGATACAGCTGAACGTGGTAGGTCAGATTGGCGATAAGCTTAAACTAAGCACCAACTATAATACCGAGGCTACGTTTGATTTTGAGAATCAAACAAAAATTGAATACACCGGCTATGAAGACGAGATAATTCAAAAAATTGAAGCAGGTAATGTGAGTATGCCTCTTAATAATTCGCTTATTTCAGGAAGTCAAAGTTTGTTTGGTGTTAAAACAGAGTTGAAATTCGGAAGGCTTACAGCTACCGCTCTTTTATCGCAAGAGCGTGGACAGAAAAAAGAAATTAATGTTCAAGGTGGAGCGCAGACACAGGATTTTGTAATTGGAGTAGATAATTACGAAGCCAACAGACACTATTTTCTTGGTGGTTATTTCAGAGCGGCCTATGACAACGCCATGAAGAGTTTGCCACAAGTAAATTCAGGTGTGCAAATTACCAGAATAGAGGTGTGGGCTGTGAATCAAACGGCCAATGTGCAGGAAACCAGGAATATTATTGGTTTTACCGATCTGGGTGAGGGAGCTCCATACCAAAATCCGGCCTTGCCTATTGAAATAGGCGATTTTCCTCTCGACAACTATCCTGATAATTCTCAAAACCAGTTGTATGGTCTCGTTTCGGACAACCCGCAAATTCGTGGTTTTTCGCAATCATCGCAGGCGCTGGCTGGTTTAGGTCTGGTAAATGGTCGAGATTTTGAACGTTTGTCAAATGCCCGCCAGTTGAGCCCTAATGAGTTTACATACAACGAGAGATTAGGTTTTATTTCACTTAATCAAGCGCTTAACAATGCCGAAGTTTTGGCGGTAGCTTATCAGTATACTCTCAATGGAAGAACCTATCAGGTCGGTGATTTATCAAATGACGGATTTACTTCGCCCGATGCTCTATATTTGAAATTGTTGAAGTCGACAGTAGTTGATGTGAAAAATCCGCTTTGGGACTTGATGATGAAGAATGTTTACTCATTGGGCGCATACCAGGTTAATAGCACTCAGTTTTTATTGAATGTTTGGTACAACGACCCATCTGAGGGTGTTGACGTTCCGGTTATTCCCGTTCCGCAGGTACAGGACACCCCGCTGCTTCAAATATTTGAACTCGACAAATTAGACCAAAACCAAAACCCAAGGCCCGATGGGCGTTTTGACTTTGTAGATGGAGCCGCACGTACCGGAGGTACAATAAACTCCCAGAATGGACGAGTCTACTTTCCTGTAATTGAACCTTTTGGACAACACCTGATAGATAAACTTTCTGCAGCAGGTGTTAGTGACGAACAAATAGAAGGAATTGCTTATCCTCAACTTTATGACTCGACCAAAACGGTCGCACAGCAAAATTTCCTGTATCTGAATAGGTTTGAATTAAAAGGGAGTTACCAGTCTGCCTCTTCAGATGAGATATCGCTTAACGCGCTCAACATTCCGCAAGGAGCGGTGCAGGTGACTGCTGGAGGGGTGCAATTAATAGAGAATCAAGATTTTACCGTAGATTACAACTTGGGAAGGGTTAAAATATTGAATACAGGACTCTTAGAGTCTCAGACTCCGATTAAAATTAGTGTTGAAAGTAATACCCTTTTTAGCATCCAGACGCGGAGATTAATGGGGGCAAGGTTTGATTACGTATTCAATGACAAATTCACTGTTGGTTCTACTATTATGAACCTCAATGAGCGGCCACTTACCCAAAAGGTAAATATTGGCGATGAGCCGATGAACAACACCCTTTGGGGACTTGACGCTCACTTTCAGGACGATTCTCGTTTCCTGACTGATTTTGTTGACGCGATACCATTAATCAACACCAAAGAAGTATCTAGCGTAGACGCTTCGTTAGAATTTGCACAATTAATTCCCGGTCATAATAAGGCCGTAGGAAAAACGGGAACGGCGTATATTGATGACTTTGAGGGTACGGTTTCACTGATTGACCTGCGTAATTTTGCATCCTGGGGAGTCGCTTCCATTCCACAGAATCAACCGGAATTGTTTCCTGAAGCTTCCCTTAGCAACGACCGGGTTTTAGGGTATAATAGGGCTAAGGTGGCATGGTATGTTATTGATCCACTTTTTTTTAGAAATGACAATATTACTCCAAGTAATATTAACCCAGACAGACATTATCAGCGCGAGGTAACTGAAAGTGAGGTTTTCCCCGACAAGGATTTACCTGCAGGAACGCCTGCAAATATCGCGACATTTGATATTTCCTATTTTCCTTCAGAACGAGGTCCGTATAATTATGACGCAGAGGCTACCGCACTCTCGGCCGGTATAAACCCGCAGACAGGAGAGCTTCAGGCACCTGAAACGCGCTGGGGGGGTGTGCAGAGAGCTATTAATACTACCGATTTTGAGCAAACCAATGTGGAGTTTATTCAGTTTTGGATAATGGATCCATACAATACCGACAACCGCGAGTTTTTAGGATCGGAAGGGAATAACAACGGAAAGCTATTGGTGAATCTTGGAAATGTATCGGAAGATGTCTTGCGCGATGGTCAAATGAGTTTTGAAAACGGTCTGCCGATCGATCCGAATAATCCAAACGGATTGCTTACAGATACCACCAACTGGGCTCGAGTGCCAATTACTCAGAGTATTGTAAATGCATTTGATAACACTTCAAACTCTAATGCTACCCAGGATGTAGGTTACGACGGATTTGATGATGCGGGAGAACAGGAGTATTTTGGAGAGTTCCTTACAAGAATATCCGCTTTGCCCGGGGTTTCAAATGCGGTAATAAATAATGCAACAAATGACCCTTCAACTGATAATTACGCCTATTATCGCGGAGGAAGTTACGACAATCAGGGAACTGATATTTTACAGCGTTATAAGAGATTTAATGGGTTTGAAGGCAACTCTATCACCACGCAAGATAGCCCGGAATCCTATCCAATTCAAGCTACAACGCTTCCTACCACCGAAGATATAAATCAGGATCTAACACTCGCAGAAGCAGAGTCTTACTTCCAGTATGAAGTAGATTTGCCTGACCCTCAGGCATCGCCGGGTGCATGGCAGGTGGGGAACAATTACATTACCGATGTAGTAGATGGAATTGCTTCAGATGGTCGTCAGGTAAAGTGGTACCAGTTTAAAATTCCCGTAAGAGAAGGAAAGTCGATTAACAATATTCAGGATCTTCGTTCAATTCGTTTTATGCGACTCGTGGCTTCAGGTTTTGACACACCTATCGTTTTGCGATTTGCCCGGTTGGAGTTGATAAGAGGGGAGTGGAGACGATATACCGAGTCTCTGCGTGAAGGTGAGCTCATCCCCGGACAACCGGCACAACCTGAATTTGATATCCTTGCAGTAAATATTGAAGAAAACAGTCAGCGTACTCCGCTTAATTATGTTACCCCGCCGGGCATCTCAAGAGAAATTGATGCCGGTACCGCCAACTTGAGAAGCCTCAACGAGCAATCTCTGGTACTTCGAGTTAGAAATTTGGGAGATGGTGATTCGCGCGCTGCCTTTAGAAGTCTCGATATTGATATGCGGATGTACGGGAATCTGGAAATGTTTATTCACGGCGAAACCCTCAATTTGGATAATCCTCTAGCCTATGGAGATGTTTCGGTGTTTGTAAGATTAGGTTCAGATTTTAGTCAGAATTTTTACGAATATGAAATTCCTCTAACCCCAACAGGACTTAATTCATCGAGTACTCCGGATAATATCTGGCCTGAAGAAAACAATATGGTCATTGATTTCGATAAGCTTCAGGCTGCTAAAAATTCAAGAAATCAGTCTAATTTTCCTGATAACGAATTATACGTTGAAATGGATGGTGACAGGCGGATTCGTATTAAAGGAAATCCTGTTCTTAGCTCGGTGCGCACTATTATGATAGGGGTACGAAATCCCAATTCAAATGGAAATCCGAATTATGGAAATATCTGGTCATCGGATGACGGTTTTCAGGAGAGCGCAGAGGTATGGGTTAATGAGCTGCGGCTTACCGACTTTAACAACGATGGCGGTTGGGCAGCAGTAGGTCGTATTAATACGCAGCTTGCCGATTTTGCAACGGTTTCACTTGCGGGAAATATCAGCACGCCCAACTTTGGATCCCTGGGTAGCCGCGTTGCCGAAAGACCGCAGGAAACATCTATGGGTTATGACGCTAGCTCTAATATTAATGTAGACAAGTTTCTTCCCGAAGAATCCGGTATAAAAATACCAATGTACCTGGGTCAGGCCGAGCAAGTGGTTATTCCAAGATTTGATCCGCTTTCACCGGATCTGGAGCTGGATGAAGTTGATGATGGATTATCTGCCGAGGAGAAAAAAGATCTGCGTCAGCGTTCCCAGAGTTATGTGAGGCGTCGAAGCATTAACTTTACCAATGTTAGAAAAGACCGGGTAAATAGTGATAAAAAACCCAGAGTTTACGATGTGGAAAATCTTAATGCTACGTTCGCTTACAGCGATAGACACGCATATGATTTTAATACGGCATTTGATAACCAAAGGCAATTCCGATTTGGGTTGGGTTACAATTTTAATGCGCAGCCAAAAAACTACAAGCCTTTCTCTACAAGCAAGTTCTTAAGGTCAACTGATTACCTCACACTTATTCGCGACTTCAACTTTACGCTCATCCCTAAAAACATCTCCTTTAGGTCTGACATAAACAGAATGTATAGCGAGCAGCAATTCCGCAACTTAAGTGAAGGGTTTGATTTTGAACAACCCGTTCTCTACACCAAAACTTTTAACTGGTTGCGAACCTATGATGTTCAGCACGATCTTACCAGCTCGATAAGATTGGGTTATAATGCCAATAATCTGGCTTACATTGATGAGACCATCGGAAAAGTTGACAAGAGCGACAGGGACTCCTACAATGAATACCGTGATACGGTTTGGCAAAGTATTATGAACTTTGGTACAAATGTAAATTTCAATCAGGCAGTTTCTGCAAGTTATAAAGTGCCTATCAATAAAATTCCGATTTTAGACTGGGTTACAGCAGATGTGCGGTATACGGGTAGTTATAACTGGCAGCGGGCGCCTTTCAGTCAAGACACTTTAGGAAATACCATTCAGAATGCGCGTACTTTATCATTAAATGGGCAACTCAACTTCTTAACCCTCTACAACAAGGTTCCTTACTTTAAAAAAGTAAATCAAAAATTTCAGCGTCAAAGCAGGGGAACGGGTAGGTCTCTAAGCCGCGATTCCAAGACTCCCCCAAAGGGAGCTGATGCCCAGGAAGAAGAAGAGAAAACAAAGAAAAAGGATGAAAACGCAATCACGGTATTCGACTATATGGCCAAGGTTGTAATGAGTCTTAAAAACGTAAGTCTTGTCTACAGTCAAAATGAAGGTACCTTCCTGCCGGGATATAATCGAACTTCGAATATAATCGGAATGGATCCCGGATTTAATGCTCCCGGAATCGATTTCGTACTCGGTCATCAGATAAGCAACTTTAACAGGCAGGCAGCGCTTAAGGACTGGCTGGTTAAAAATCAGTATATCAACCAGCAATACTTAGAAACTTATACCGAAGACTTTAACCTTCGGGTAAATTTAGAGCCCTTGCCAAACTTGCGAATTGAGTTCAATGCGATTCGAAGTAAATCCCTATTTGACGGATCGTTCTTTAGATATAACAATGATTTGCAGCAGTATCTGGAAGAGAGCCAGTTTCAGTCGGGAAGCTTCAGCATCTCGCTGCAAGCGTGGGAAACTATATGGGAGAAAGATGGGGAGGATAACGTGAGTCCAGTTTTTCAGCAGTTTCTTGCTAATAGGATCGATGTTTCGAACAGGCTGGCGAGAGAGACGGGACTAACTGAACCCGGTTCCGCACCAGGCGGCTATGCTGATGGTTTTAGAGAGAGCTCACAGCAGGTTATTATTCCGGCTTTTGTAGCGGCTTATACAGGCACCGATCCGAATAAAGTAGGATTAACTATAGAGGATTATACGATACTTGATGCAATCAAAAATCCGAGCTGGACAATCAATTATGATGGTTTGTCAAAGATTCCTGCTATTGCTAAAATATTCAGAAATGTAACCCTCGGTCATGCCTATCGAAGCACCTATAGTGTAAACAATTTCACCACAAATCTTAGTGCGGGAAGCGACGTAACCGGAACTCCTGTTAGAGATAATTCAGACGAACGCAACTTTATTGCTGAAACCCAAATCAATGCAGTTACTATCTCAGAGCAATTAAGTCCCCTTATTCGAATTGATGTAACCTGGCAGAATTCATTGATCACAAATTTTGAGATAAATAAGAATAGAACCCTCGCATTTAGCACCACCAACTTTCAACTTACCGAAAATAGAAGCGATGAGTACGTGATAGGTCTCGGTTATCGGTTTCCTGATGTAGAGATTAAAATAGGTGGTAAAACCCGTCAGAGCGATTTAAATGTGCGTGCCGACCTAAGCATTAGAGATACCGAAGTAATAGCTAGAAGGATGGATGAAGAAACGAATCAAATCACTTCGGGTCAAAACTTAATATCGATAAAAACGGCAATTGACTATGTGATCTCTGACCGCTTGAATATCAGGGCTTTTTACGACCATCAAATTAATAAGCCAAAAGTTTCTATCTCATTCCCTACGTCCAATATAAATACTGGTATATCTTTGCGCTTTACCTTAACGCAATAAAACTTTAAGAAATGAATATTCCTAGCGAGCTTAAATACACAAAAGACCATGAATGGGTGAAGATTGAAGGCAACTCTGCCACAATCGGAATCACAGATTTTGCCCAGGGCGAACTTGGTGATATTGTATTTGTTGAGATTGAAACAGAAGGTGAAGATCTTGATTCCGGCGAAGTATTCGGAACAATTGAAGCGGTGAAAACGGTTTCTGATTTATTTATGCCTTTCAAAGGAAATGTAAAAAAGTTTAATCCGGAGCTTGAAGCGAACCCCGAGCTGGTAAATGAAGATCCTTACGGAAAAGGCTGGATGATCAAGGTTGAATTTGAAGGCGACCTGGATGATTCAGATTTACTTGATGCTGAAGCATACAAGGAGCTCGTTGGATAGTCAAAAAACATTCATACAATCTTATTTGGGGGCTGCACTATGGGCAGCCTTCATCATGTTACTTTGTGGACTTCCAGGTCAGGATTTACCAAATATCGACTTCTGGGAGATTGATATAGAAGATAAACTAGCCCATGTAGGTGTTTTTACCATCCTCTCTTTTTTGATGGTTTACGGATTTTCTCGGCGCCACCCATCCGCAAAAATTACTTTTAAAATTATCTCGATAATTATTGTGATCGGCGCTGTGTACGGCGGAATTACTGAGATTCTTCAGGAATTGATCTTCGAATCGCGCTTTGCCAGTATTGCTGATTTCATTGCAGATTTTCTCGGTGCCATTTTAGGCACAATAATTGCAAAAATCTACATTGTAAACAAAGCGAGATAAATCGGCCGGCGCGCACCGGTGTATCTGCTTATTCTAAACCAAATGTCATGAATAAAAAGAAAAGCCGGGATGCAAATCTCGAACAACTGCGTGTACCCCTATTATTTCTCGGATTGTTATTTGCCTGTGGGGTAGTGTTATCTGCCTTTGAGTGGCGAACATATGAAAAAGCTGAAGAGGCTGTAAGAAATGATCGGACTACAAATGAATTGCCGGATGAAGTAATCTTTACTGCCGTGGCGATGAAGAAACCGTTGCCTCCACCACCCGCTCCAAAGCCGGTTGTGGATGTAATGAAAATTGTGGATGATGATAAGAAGATTACCCTGGCTCTTAATGTTCCATCGCTTGAGCCCGAAGATTCTGAGCCCTATGTGGAGGTCATCTCATCTAAAAAAGAGGTCGTAACGGAAGAGGTTATTGATCTACCTGATGTTTGGCCGACTTTTCCCGGTGGAGACGCTGCACTTATGAAATATCTTAGTGCAAACATTGAGTATCCCAAAAAGGCAAAGTATACAAAAACGCAAGGTGTTGTTTATATTGAATTCATTGTAGGTAAAGACGGAGAGATTGAAGATTCAAAAGTACTTCGCGGAATTGGCCTTGGATGCGATGAAGAGGCTTTACGTGTGGTAGATCAAATGCCGAAATGGATACCGGGAAAACAAAAGGGACATCCGGTTAAGGTGCGTTTCAGGCTACCAATTAATTACGTATTAAGAGAGTAAGTTGATCATAACCAACCTTATTAGCGGAAGCAAAATGCAAAATATTTAAAGGCTAATGGCCTAAAATCTAATTTTCAAATTAACAGATTTAGGCATAGTGTTTGGTATCTTTTTAAAATAGAATTAGAAAACTACACCATTATTTAAAGAACTTTTATATTTTCGCCTAATACTGGTTACAAAACCGAAGTCATGGAATTAAAAAAGAGTAACAACGCAGACATAGAAAAGAAGCGTATTCCGCTTATTATCCTTGGGATACTTTTCTCTACAGCCCTTGTTTTAGTGGCTTTTGAATGGAGGACTTACGAAACACAGGTTAGTTCATTAGGTGAGCTCAATATTGATTTAATTGAAGAGGAAATTATTCCTATTTCGCAACAGCAGCCACCACCACCACCGCCACCACCTGCACCTACTACAGTTATAGAGATTGTAGAAGATGAAAAGGAGATTGAAGAGGAATTGGTGATTGAAGATATGGAGGTTGATGAAGATACTGAGATCGAATTTATCGAAGATGTTCAGGAAGAAGTTGTTGAGCAGCAAATCTTCACCATAGTTGAAGAAATGCCGTCTTTTCCGGGAGGTGATGCTGCATTGATGAAATACTTGGGTAACAGTATTAAGTATCCCGCTATTGCCAAGGATGCCGGTATTCAGGGAACTGTTTACGTAACCTTTGTAGTAAATGAGAAGGGAGAAGTAAAAGACGCTAAAGTATTGAGATCAATTGGTGGTGGAGCTGACGAGGAAGCTATTCGTGTTGTCGAAAGCATGCCCAAGTGGAAGCCGGGTAAGCAGCGTGGAAAAGCCGTAAAAGTTCAGTACAACTTGCCGATTCGATTTACGCTGAGATAAGCCAAATCAACATATTTAAATAGAAACCCTTTCATTTGAGAGGGTTTTTTTATTTCAACCTTTTGATTGTGCTATATTTGACTTTATAAATGTTGTAAATGAAATTAAACTTACGCCAAAAGCCAATAGATCAGGTAGGAGTTGAAGAGCGATGTGCCCGATTTAAAACCCGTAGTATCAAAAATGAAGCAAAGATACAGGGCTTAAAAATGGCGCTTAACATGATCGACCTTACGACTCTGGAAGGTAAGGACACCCCGGGAAAAGTACGCCAAATGTGCTACAAGGCAATGCATCTTCACGATGAGTTGCCGGGCTTGCCCACGGTTGCAGCGGTATGTGTATACCCCGAAATGGTTGCAAGTGCTAGGAAATATCTGGGAACATCGGATGTTAAAATCGCATCAGTTGCCACTGCATTTCCTGCCGGGCAAACCAATCTTGATATAAAACTTGCAGATACCAAACAGGCTATAGATTCCGGAGCCGATGAAATTGATATGGTTATTTCGCGGGGTAAATTCCACTGCGGAGAGTTCAATTATGTTTTCGATGAAATTGCTGCTATTAAAGAGGCTTGTGGGTCAAAGAGACTAAAGGTAATACTGGAAACAGGAGAGCTCGGAGACCTGGATAATGTGGCCCTCGCGAGCAGGTTAGCAATAGATGCCGGTGCCGACTTTATCAAAACCAGCACAGGAAAAATTCAGCCTGCTGCTACTATGGAAGTTTCGCTGGTAATGCTCGAAGTAATACGTGATTACTATTACGAAACAGGAAAAATGATAGGCATGAAGCCTGCCGGAGGTATTTCGAATTCGAAACTTGCCCTTCACTATTTGATCATGGTAAAGGAAACGCTTGGTGAAGCGTGGCTTACCAATGAGTGGTTTAGATTTGGAGCCAGTTCCCTGGCCAATGATTTGCTTAAGCAAGTGGTAAAACAAACAACCGGAGTTTACCAATCCGGAAATTATTTTGCATTAGACTGATATGGCCAAAAAGAACGATACAAGTAAGTGGGACCTGTCGCCCGCGCCAGAAAGTACTTCTCATATTAAGATCGATAAAAAGTACAATCTGTTTATTGATGGGAAGTTTGTTGCTCCGCACAGTAAAAAATATTTTAAGTCGATTAATCCGGCTACGGAAGAAGTGCTGGCCGAAATAGCTCAGGCCGATGAACGGGATGTGAACACGGCTGTTAAAGCAGCGCGAAAGGCTTACACTGAAGTGTGGTCTAAAATGGAGCCCAAAGATCGGGCGAAGTACATATTTCGAATAGCCAGGCTCTTGCAAGAGCGAGCCCGTGAATTTGCTGTAATAGAAACACTGGATGGAGGAAAACCCATTCGCGAATCGAGAGACATTGATATTCCGCTGGCAGCAGCTCATTTTTTCTATCATGCAGGGTGGGCAGATAAGCTTGAGTATGCGTTTCCAACCAAAAAACCACAATCGCTGGGAGTTGTAGGTCAGATTATTCCATGGAATTTTCCATTGCTTATGGCTGCCTGGAAAATTGCTCCTGCATTAGCAGCGGGAAATACAGTAGTATTAAAGCCAGCGGAAACCACCTCGCTAACAGCCTTAAAGCTAGCGGAGCTCATAAGAGATTCAGGACTTCCGGCTGGTGTGGTGAACATTATAACCGGAGCCGGAGAAACGGGAAAAGCTTTGGTAGAGCATGGAGATATTGATAAAATAGCCTTCACAGGATCTACAGCTGTTGGTAAAATGATTCAGAGAAGTCTCGCAGGAACCTCTAAGCGTTTAACCCTCGAGCTTGGTGGTAAGGCGGCAAACATAATTTTTGATGATGCGCCTATTGACCAGGCTGTAGAAGGTGTTATAAACGGAATATTCTTTAATCAAGGCCATGTTTGCTGCGCCGGGTCGCGTCTTTATGTTCAGGAGAACGTAGCAGATGAAGTGATGCGCAGACTGGAACACCGGATGGGAAATTTGATTATTGGCGATCCGCTTGATAAGAATACAGACATTGGCGCCATAAATTCGAAAGACCAACTTGAAACAGTAAAGAAATACCTGGAAATTGGAAAGCAGGAAGGGTTTGAAATATTTCAATCTGGAAACGAACCTCCTAAAAAGGGCTTTTGGTGTAAGCCAACTCTGTTTAAAAACGTAGCTCAGAGCAGTGTGATTAATAAAGAAGAAATTTTTGGCCCGGTACTGGTTATGCAAACTTTCAGAACCATCGATGAGGTAATAGATAAGGCAAACAATACGCCTTACGGCCTTTCTGCGGGAGTCTGGACCGATAAGGGGTCGAAGATATTTAATCTTACTTCTCGATTAAAAGCCGGGGTGGTATGGGCAAATACGTTCAATAAATTCGATCCTACTTCTCCATTTGGAGGATACAAAGAATCAGGCTTTGGACGCGAAGGTGGATTGCAAGGACTTTCAGCATATTTAAAACTAGACTGATGGCAACGAAGAAATCGAAAGATAAAAATACAGGTCAAAAAGCCGACATTAAGGTTAACAAAACGTATAAGCTCTTTATAAATGGAGCTTTTCCACGAACTGAAAGTGGGCGATATACCGAACTTAAATCGGCCAATGGAGGTTTTATGGCAAATATATGCCTTGCCTCGCGAAAAGATTTTAGAAATGCCGCTGTAGCTGCACGATCGGCGCAACAAAGCTGGCAAGACCGATCGGCATTCAATAAGTCTCAAATCATTTACCGAATTGCTGAAATGCTTGAGCAGAAACAAGCCCTGTTTGTCGCAGAAATGATAGACATGGGCTATAGCAAGAGCCGGGCGGATAACGAATTTGGTAATGCAGTTGATATGCTGGTTTACTACGCCGGTTGGTGCGATAAGTATGTGCAGGTTTACAGCAATGTAAATCCGGTTGCTAGTTCTCATTTTAACTTTTCAATTCCTGAGCCAATGGGAATTGTGGCTTCTATGGCTTCAAACAACAGTGCGTTGATTGGGATCATTCAGGCTATTATTCCGGCCATTTGCGGTGGAAATACGGTAGTTGTTCTCGCTTCTGAATGGTATCCGGCCACGGCAATTACATTCTCGGAAGTGATAGCCACTTCTGATGTTCCAGCAGGAGTGATTAATATTTTGACCGGAAACAGAACAGAGCTGGGTCACCATTTTGCCTCACATATGGACATTAATGCCGTAGTGATTTGGGATGCTGAAAGTGCCGACTCAATAGAAATTGGCACCCACGCAGCCGATAGTGTAAAGCGGCTGAAGTTTTACGAAAGTGAAACCCTTGAAATTGGAAGCCCTGACTATATTATGGCGCTTCAGGAGATAAAAACCACCTGGCATCCCATTCAGAATATTACAGGCTCAAAATCAGGATATTGATTTAGTCGGGCATAACAACTCAAAACTTCATATCTTTGCAAATTCTAAAATTCGCTGAATGTCAAAAAAAGTAGCATTAATTACCGGTGTAACGGGGCAGGATGGAGCCTATCTATCTGAATTACTCTTAAAGAAAGGGTACGAAGTTCATGGGATTAAGAGACGTAGTTCACTTTTCAATACAGATCGTGTGGATCATCTATATCAGGATCAGCACGAAAACAACGTAAATTATTTTCTTCATTTTGGTGATTTGACCGATGCAACCAATATGATCCGCATCATTCAGGAAGTGCAACCCGATGAAATTTACAACTTGGCGGCCATGTCGCACGTCCATGTTTCTTTTGAAATGCCTGAATACACAGCGAATGTGGATGCTCTGGGAACTTTAAGAATATTAGAGGCTGTACGGATTCTGGGTCTTGAAAAGAAAACCCGTATTTATCAGGCTTCAACTAGCGAGCTGTATGGAAAAGTCCAGGAAACTCCGCAATCCGAGACTACACCATTTTATCCACGCAGTCCTTATGCCGTAGCGAAGCTGTATGGTTTCTGGATTACAAAAAATTACCGCGAAGCGTATAATTTGTACGCTTGCAACGGAATACTTTTTAACCATGAAAGTCCGCTGAGGGGTGAGACCTTTGTGACCCGGAAAATTACCAGAGCTGTTGCCCGTATCAAACTGGGTCTGCAGAAGAATATTTACATGGGCAATATTGATTCTCAGCGTGACTGGGGTCATGCAAAAGATTATGTGGAGGGCATGTGGCGCATCTTACAGCAAGATGAACCTGATGATTTTGTACTCGCTACGGGTAAAACCATGTCTGTGCGTTACTTTATAGAAAAGGCTTTCGCTGAGGTTGGTATAGAAATAGAGTGGAAAGGAAAGAACGAAGATGAAAAAGGACACGACAAAGCCACAGGAAGAATCCTGGTTGAGATTGATACACGTTATTACCGTCCTACGGAAGTTGATTTGCTAATGGGAGATCCTACAAAGGCGAAAGAAAAACTCGGATGGGAGCCAACGTATACCCTCGAAGAGCTGATCTCAGAAATGGTACAGGCAGATTTAGCCTTGTTTAAGCGTGATAAATATCTCCTTGAGGGTGGTCATAATATAATGAATTACAACGAGTAAGAGGTTTGGAAAAAAGTGCAAAAATATATGTCGCTGGGCACAGAGGAATGGTAGGAAGTGCAATTCTCAGAGAGCTCAAGGCTCAGGGATTTGAGAATTTTGTAACCCGCACTTCTTCCGAATTAGACTTGCGCAGTCAGGCACAGGTTGAAATCATTCTTTGAATCGGAAAAACCCGATTATGTTTTTCTAGCTGCAGCAAAAGTGGGAGGAATTCAGGCTAACAATATTTACAGAGCCGATTTTCTTTACGATAATATCATGATTGAGGCCAATATTATCAATGCAGCCTACCAATCTAATGTTAAGAAGTTGCTCTTTTTAGGATCTTCTTGTATTTACCCAAAAATGGCGACTCAGCCGCTGGTTGAAGATTCGCTACTTACCGGATTACTGGAGCCTACCAACGAGCCTTATGCGATTGCTAAAATCGCCGGTATTAAGCTTTGCGAAGCATACAGAGATCAATATGGGGCCAACTTTATTTCGGCCATGCCTACAAATTTGTACGGTCCCAATGATAATTACGATCTGCAAAATTCACATGTTTTACCTGCCTTGATTCGTAAATTTCATGAAGCAAAGGAGACGGGTAAAGAAGAGGTGGAAATATGGGGAACCGGGAGTCCAATGCGTGAGTTTTTGCATGTCGATGATTTGGCTGAAGCCTGCGTATATCTGATGGAAAACTATGACGGTAAGCAGTTTGTGAATATTGGTACCGGCGAAGATATTACCATCAAAGATCTGGCGCTGACTGTTAAAGACATTGTGGGATTCAAGGGGAAACTTACTTTTGATACTTCAAAACCCGATGGTACCCCGAGAAAATTAATGGATGTATCGCGCATTCATAATCTCGGCTGGAAACACCGGATCGATTTGCGTCAGGGCATTCAATCAGTTTATAAATCGTATAGTGATCAGCTACAAAAAGCAGATTCATAACAGTTTAAAAAAGTGCTCTCTGGCACTTTTTTTTGGATTTGGTTTCTCTGCTGCGGCCTTTTCTCAGGATTTTTTTCTACCGGTCGATAATTTGTCAATTCTCAGAATGGAGCGAAAAGGGGTGCCTGTCCAAAAAGGAGTTCATTTTGGATATAAGCCTGTTCTACAGCAATTTGCTGATGCTTCAAAAGTTGATGGTATTGGTCCCGACACGGCCATCTATTACTATCAAGATAACCGAAAAGATTTTTAGTGAACACCTTATCGAATTAAAGAAGCCGGGTATTAACCTATATGTCGATCCGCTTTTTGATTTTTCTTTTGGGCAGGAAACCATAGCTTCTGAGGGTGACGAAAACAGCATTTATACCAATACGCGAGGATTTTCACTTTCGGCGCAGATAGGTGAGCGCGTGTATTTTCAAACAGATTTTCGGGAAAATCAAGCACGATATTCCGATTATATCAATCGCTTTGTCGATTCTTTGGAGGTAGTGCCAGGCAGCGGTCGGGTAAAGGAATTTAAATCTGATGGCTATGATTTTAGCATGGCCAATGGTTATGTGGGAATCAAAGCAGCCGATTGGCTTTCGCTGAATTTTGGCCACGGCAAGCAGTTTGTCGGACATGGATATCGATCAATTCTACTATCTGATAATGCATTTAATGCACCTTATGCGGGTTATGTTTTGAGTTTCGGAAATGGTAAATTTCAATACCGGTATACCATTTCGCTTATGCAAAATTTGGTGCGCTTGCCTGCGGGCGATACCCCCGAGTCTATCTTTAAACGCAAATATTCAAACCAAAACTATTTAAGTTATAAGCCCTTTAAAAACCTTGAAATTGGTTTATTCGAATCTATCGTTTGGAAAAATTTTGACGACTCTACAGGTACTGAGCCTTTTAATCCAAACGCACTTAATCCGGTGCCGTTGGTTAACTCGGCTATATATGGTTTGAGCGATACCGATGCGAATGCGATGGTGGGTGTGAACATTGCCTGGCAGCCTTTTAAGTGGTTACGAGCCTATGGGCAGTTGATGGTCGATGATTTTGACACCGACAGGTATGGGTTACAGGGAGGCTTGAAATGTTACAACTTGTTTAATCGTATTGATTTGCTCGCGGAATACAACTCGGTTAAGCCGGGATCTTATGCTTCCGCAAATGCACTCCAAAGTTTTACTAACAGCAATCAGCCGCTGGCTCACCCTATGGGTGCAGGATTTGATGAGTTGGTTACACAAGCTACATACTATCACAAGCGAATTCTGGTCACTGTGAAATCTATTTTCTCTGCCTACGCCGACAGCGGTCGGGATCCGCTGATCTCAGATGAAAATCAGCTTATTTATCAAAAGCAGGAAGTGGCCTTTCAGGATTTGATGGCCGCCTATGTATTTAATCCAAGAACTAATTTCCAAGTTTACGCCGGAATTACGAATAGAGTAGAGCAAAAATTGAATGGTACAAACCACGATCAATTTTGGTATATTGGTTTGCGAACTAATTTGCGAAATGTTTATACAGATTTCTGATATTTGACCTAAAGCTCACGCAGTGAAAGAAATTATACTCGGTTTTATTACTTCGTTTTTTGTGGTTCTGCTGGCCACACCTTCGCTTATTAAAGTGGCTAAGATGAAGCGTTTGGTAGATGAGCCTAAAGAAGACAGGAAGCATCACGTTTCCAGCGTGCCTACCATTGGCGGCATTATCATCTTTGCCGCCAGTATTTTCGCTTACGCTCTCTGGTTTCCGTGGGATAATATGGGCTATTATGGTAGTCCACACCAATTTTCAGAGTCGGTTAAGGAGTTTAAGTTTTTGATTGCCGCGGCCATTCTCATCTTTTTTATTGGAGTTAAAGACGATATAATCGGTGTAGCTCCTGTTAAAAAACTGGTGGGGCATATTATGGTTGGCTTTATTCTGGTAATGATGGCTGATATTCGCATTACCGGCTTGCATGGGGTTTTTGGAGTTGAAGAAATTCCATACTATGCGAGTGTTATGCTTTCTGTTTTCACCTACATAGTGGTTGTTAATGCTTTTAACCTAATAGATGGTAGCGATGGACTTGCAGCTGGAATCGGATTTATCACGTCTTGTTTTTTTGGAGTCTGGTTTTACACGTCTTATCAGCTCGATCTGGCTTTGTTAGCCTTTGTTTTGGCCGGCTCTCTTGGCGCCTTTCTGATTTTTAATTTTAATCCGGCGCGTATTTTTATGGGTGATTCGGGGTCGCTCTTTATCGGGGCATTTACTTTCGTAATGGCTCTAAAGTGCATTGAGACCGATACATCTGTTTTACCAACTGTGGTAAAAGGCATGTCCGCACCAATTTACACTATGTCAGTCCTCGCTTATCCGCTGATAGATACATTGCGGGTTTTTACCTTGAGACTCAGCCGGGGACTGTCTCCTTTTGTAGCAGACAGAAATCATTTTCATCACAACTTAATCGATAAGGGTTTTTCGCATGGCCAAACTGCTGTAATTCTCTACGCTATAAGTATAGTCCTTCCTCTTGTTTCTTTTCTTTTCGCCGGGGTAGATCCTACCTGGACGTTTTTTGGGATGTTCCTAATCAGCGTGGTGGTTGTACATCTAGTGTTTTTATTCAAAATGAAAAATACCCGCAATCTTGTTCCTTCGGCTGAATAAAATAGTCTCCTTTTTTATTTTTTTATTACTAGCTGGCGAACTTGCAGCCCAGGCAGGTCATTATTGGTCGCAACAAATATTAAATCAACAGATTGAGGAGGCGCTCACTGCAGATAAGGAAGTTGATTTTATGTCGGTAAGACCCTACGCCATCAAAGATATTTCCACCATTTTGGCGGCTCAGAATGATAGTTCAGTTTTGCTTCCTGCCGTCGGTGCCGGCTTTTGGGATGTTCCTGAACCGGGAGAGTGGAAATTTGATGTGAGTCCTATTCTTGATTTTCAGATGGGATATAGTAATGAAACAAAGGGCGTTTTTAGAACGGCCCCTGGTATTGCAGCCAATATTCGTCTTGGCGAAAAATGGAGCTTTTATGGGGATGTTTTTGTAGGAGCAGAAAGACAGCCCGGTTATGTAGCCACTTTTACAGATAGTTTAGGAGTGCTTCCTTCACTGGGGAAAAACGGAGCGACTGAAGGAAATCCATCATTTGCCAAGCCAACTGGTCGCCTAAGTTTTGCTCCTTCAGATTACTTTCAATTTGAATTAGGTTACGGTGCCAACTTTATCGGGCAGGGCTACCGCTCCCTGTTCTTGAGTGACGTCGCCTTTAATTATCCCTATTTGAAGATTACTACAGATGTGTGGCATTTTAAGTACATCAATATTTTTTCGGCACTCAAGGGCACTGATCCAACATCCGGGTCGCTTAGAGATTTCAAACCGAAGTATACCACCACACATTATTTAAGCTGGGCCGTAAGTCCGCGATTTAATATTGGTCTCTTTGAAACCATCGTTTGGCAAGGGCAGGATACTCTATCCGACCGCGGCTTCGATCCTAATTATTTAAACCCGATTATCTTTTATAGACCAGTTGAATATTCTGTTGGCTCTCCCGATAATGCTCTCATTGGGGTTGACCTCTCTTACAAAGCTTCTAAAAAGGTTGTTTTATACGGACAGTTTCTTTTTGATGAGTTTTTGCTCAGTGCCTTTCGGGATGGCAACGGCTGGTGGGCCAATAAATGGGCCGCGCAGTTGGGGTTCAAAGCATTTGATTTTGCCGGAGTTGATAATCTGTACCTTCAAGGAGAATTCAATTTATCACGGCCCTTTACCTATACGCATGGAAGTGTACTGCAGAATTTCGGACATTATAAGTCAGCCCTTGGCCCACCAATTGGGCACCAATTTTTACGAAGGTATTCTTACCGGTTATTACGAAAAGGATAATTGGTATGGCGAGGCAATGCTGATGTATGCCGAATATGGCCGCGACCCTGATAGCTTAAATATGGGTGGAGATATATTCAAGAGCTATGAAAATCCGAGTATGCAGTATGGCAATGAAATCGCCCAGGGAATAAAATCAAATTTGTATTATCAGAAGTTGACCCTTGGCTATATTCTCAATCGCAACCTAAATCTACGGGCTGCACTTTCTTACACCTTAAGACGCGAAGATATTGAAGGCCTCGGGGTGAATACAGAGCACATTATGGGTGTTCAGCTCTCCACGGGGCTGTATAATTCTTATCGGGAATTTTAGAATTTTCGAGACTCTCATTTAGCTTATGTGCAGGAAAACGTTGATTACCCACTATCTGTGGGGTCTGATTATCCATTGTTAATTTATCCTTACAGGACATTCAATGAATTCCTTCCACCGCAGCGCGTCCCGCAATATGGTGGTAAATTCTATTAAATTAGATAATTCTTTTGGCTACATGTCCTTACAATCTTAAGAGGACTCCAATTCACAAGCAATTTTTTCACTCAAATAGTCGGTTTAAGGTTAATAGAATTTATATCTTTGCACCCAAATTTTACCCGTAAAAATGATTGTGAATTCTGCAGAGACGACACTTGCGAGCTTGATTAAAGCAAAGGTATCTGACTATGCCGCGTTTACCAAGGCTCGCCTCACGTTTCTTGTAGTCATTTCGTCTGTGATTGGTTACGCCATCGGGGTTGCTCACTTTTCGTGGGTTGAAGTGTTTTGGCTTTGCTTAAGCGGATACATGGTCACTGGTGCCTCTAACGGATTTAATCAGGTAATAGAAAAAGATGTAGATGCGTTGATGAAACGCACTGAAAAACGTCCACTGCCGGCCGGTACAATGTCGGTCGTAGAGGCTCTGGTTCTTGCCACTGCTCTTGCAATTGGAGGTTTGATTATTTTGTATTTTGCTTTCAATTCGCTTTCTGCAGTTCTCGGGGCTCTGGCGCTTTTCAGTTATGTCTTGATTTATACTCCTATGAAGAAGCACTCTTCATGGGCCGTTTTTGCTGGAGCTTTTCCTGGAGCTATTCCGCCCATGCTTGGTTATGTAGCGGCGACAGGAGCGTTTGATCTCTATGCCGGGTTGCTATTCGCTGTCCAGTTTATGTGGCAGTTTCCTCATTTCTGGGCTATTGCCTGGGTGGCAGATGCAGATTATAAAAAAGCGGGCTACCGCTTGCTGCCTTCTGAAGGGGGCAAAGATGCCCGCAGTGCATTTTTAACCATGCTTTATACCTTATTTCTTATACCGGTGGCATTGCTGCCGTGGGCTTTTGATTTAATCTCCATTACCGCTGCTTCCCTTGCTGCTTTAGCGGGTGTTTTATTCGCTCTTCCAGCATTAAAGCTCTATTTTAAGCGAACGGATAAAGCTGCGAAAGTAGTTATGTTCGCTTCGTTTTTTTACCTGCCTGTAGTCCAGGTTATTTATTTACTTGATAAAATGTAGATATGAGTGATGCAGCAGTAAATATGCCCAATTCAATGTCCTCTGCAAATAGTGAGCGCACGGGAAAAATGGTTCTGTATTTCGGAATTTTCAGCATTATTATGTTGTTCGCCGGATTGCTTAGTGCCTATATCATCACTTCATTTAGTGAGTTGTGGGTTAATATTGTGATTCCAACAGAGTTCTACTATTCCACTGTTGCCATTATCTTAAGTAGCCTTACGCTTCGTTTTGCCGTGAAGGCAGCTGAAAAGCCGGGCCAGAAAAACGCTTCTCTATTTCTTGTGGTTACGATTATTCTGGGATTGGTCTTTGGTGGGTTGCAATACCAAGGGTGGAATCACCTTACCGGCACAGGTAGTTATTTTACCGGAAGCGTAGATAACCTGACAGGGACATATGGAGAAGATTTCACCATTACATATCAAGGCAAAGAATTAATTTATGAAAATGGGGAGTTTTACTTTCCAAATGATGAATTGCGAGAAAAGCCTTTACTGAATGAAATTTCAATCTTCGGAAATTCAGCGAGCAGCTATTTTTACCTGCTCAGCTTTGTACACCTTCTTCACCTTTTGGGAGGTATTATCTTTTTTATCGTGATATTATCCGTTGGTTTACTGTCTGTTTCAAAAACCATTAGTCCCATGCGCATGCGTTTGGGCGCCATTTATTGGAACTTTGTAGACGGGCTATGGATATTTTTGTTCCTGTTTTTACTATTATTTCATTAAACTTGCATAAAATTTAGACAAAAATGGCTGGAGAAGCTTCTAAAGCAATAGACAAAACAGTACTCTGGGGCGGTGGTAGATCGCCGTTTAGCGTGAGTTACGGAAAGATGATGATGTGGTTTTTCCTTGTCTCAGATGCACTAACATTCACCGGATTGCTCGTAGCATACGGATTTGCACGTCATGCAAATACAGGTGCCTGGCCCATTGGTGAGGAAGTATTTCACTCAATGCCTTTCCTTTCAGGACACTTTCCTTTGCTTTATGTAGCCTTGATGACCTTCATTTTGATTATCAGCTCGGTAACAATGGTTCTCGCAGTAGAAGCAGGTCACCGATTAGATGACAAAGGGGTTATTAAATGGTTGGGACTTACCATCATAGGCGGATTTTTCTTTCTGGGTTCTCAGGCTTGGGAGTGGAGTCACTTTATACACGGTACTCCCGGCTACATCATTGCCGCCGATCAGGGTAAATATTACCTTACGGAAGAAATTCCGCATGGAATGACAGCTGCGGATGTTGAAAATTTTGGACTCGTTGCCAATTATGGTGAAGACACCGAAGTAGGATATACTGGCCAGAAAGCAATTGATATCTATAACACCCGTGTTAATCACGTTTCAGGTGCAAACCTTACCGAAAATGAATACGGGCCGCCTCAGTACGGTGGTTTCTTCTTCTTCATTACCGGATTCCACGGATTCCACGTTTTTTCGGGCGTATTGATCAATATTATTGTTTTCATTGGAGTTGTAAAAGGGGTTTATCGCCGCCGTGGCCATTACGAGATGATTGAGAAAACAGGCCTCTACTGGCACTTTGTAGATCTGGTATGGGTTTTTGTATTTACCTTCTTTTACCTTATTTAATACGAAATTATGGAACGTGACGATTTGATCGTAAATGATTCTTATTCTTTAAATGCTACGCATGATGAAGAGCATGGAAAAGCAATAAGAAAGAAGATATACTTTGTAACTATCCTACTCACGGCAATTACAACCGTTGAAGTATTGCTGGGGATTTATATTAAGCAAGGCACAGATCTCTGGCCCTTTGTAAAGTGGTCATTTATTGTGATGACACTTGTTAAAGCCGCTTACATCGTTGGTGTATTTATGCACCTGAATGATGAGCGAAAGTCATTGCGGTATGTTATTCTTATTCCTTATGCGATTTTTGTACTATACCTTATTTTTATAGGAATTACCGAGTCGAATGCCATTAATGACATTTGGCAATCATACGGGGTGTAATGAAAAAAATGCCAAAAAGCGGAAAGTACATTATTCTATTACTTCTGCTCCTTGGGCCCGGCTTGTTTCTTATTCTTCTTTCCAAAGGCACGCATAAGTTTCAAACGTTACCTTACTATGGTTTGAGAGATGTTTCCCCTTCCGGGGATACGCTTTACCATAAGGTTCCCGATTTTAGCTTTATCAATCAAAATGGAGAGAAGGTTACTTTTGTCGATTTCGAAGGTAAAATTGTGGTGGCTGACTTCTTCTTCACTACTTGCCCTACCATTTGTCCTATTATGACAAAGCAGATGACCAGACTGCAGTGGTTGCTTGAAGATCCTTCTTTTAAGGACGTGAAGTTCCTGTCTCACACCGTCAACCCTGAAAACGATACGCCGGAAGTTCTGATGGAGTACGCTATTGCGAATGATGCTGATTTAGACCGGTGGACTTTCGTTACCGGCGATCAGCAGGATATTTTCGACCAGGGGTTTGAAGGCTATTTACTGAGTACTCAAGAGGATAGTGGCGCTCCGGGCGGATTTTTACACTCCAGCAATTTTGTACTTATCGATAAAGACAGGCATATCCGTGGTTTTTACGATGGCACAAGCACCAAGGAAGTCGATGATCTTATGACCGATATCAAAATGCTTCTCAAAGAGGAGAAGATGACCGACGAAGAGAAAGTACAATGATAGCAGAAAATACAAATGTTGAGAAGAAAATGAAGCCGTGGGTAATAGCAGTTTCACTTATTGTACCTGCTCTTGTCGCATGGCTTTTCACTATAAAAATTGAAGGTTACGATACCGGCTTTCTGCCGCCTATCTATGCAACACTAAATGCGATTACCGCTCTTCTGCTTATTCTGGCGGTTACAGCTATTAAAAACAAACGTATTACTCTCCACAGAAACTTAATGACTACAGCCGTAGTGAGTTCGGCATTGTTTCTGGTCTTATACATTATTTACCATAGCACGAGTGACAGCACACCTTATGGTGGAGAAGGAGCCGTGAGGTATATTTATTTCGCCATTCTTATCAGCCATATTATTCTGTCTATTTTGGTAGTGCCTTTTGTGCTTATCACTTATATCCGTGGATATTCAGGGCAGTTTTTAAAACACAAGAAAATTGCGCGGATTACTTTCCCGCTTTGGCTTTACGTCGCAGTAAGTGGGGTGGTAGTTTACCTGATGATTTCGCCTTATTACGGAGGTTAGGAATCTTTTCAGGATACTCTACTTGAAAGATTAATTGTTGTAAGAACCGCTCCGCTGGGCATGCGCCCCCGCTGTGCGGGATTTAGGACCTGCGGAACCTTAGTTTTATGACCGAATTCTAATTTTATCTTTTTTGATTTAAATCACTCCGCTGGGCATACGCCCCCGCTGTGCGGGATCCAGTACCTGCGGCATTTCCACTCCGCTCGGCATGCGCCCCCGCTTTGCGTGATCCAGGACCTGCGGAACCTTAGTTTTATGACCGAATTCTTGCGTTTAGCCATTCATTATTTCGTTTATCCATTGCATCTTGCGAGATAAGCTTTCCGGTTTTTATATCTTGCTCACTCATTTCCAACATGGCCTTTTGCTCATCCGTCAAATCCATAATTTCCGAATCATAAGCGCTTGAAGAAATTAATTTATCAAGAGCTTCCAAAAAGTCCTTATTCTTGATGGAAAGGATCTTTTCAATTAGTCCATTTCTAATTTTATCTATAGCAGCCATTTCTTCTTTGTTTAACTCTTAAAGATCCGAATTTAGGCAGAGTTTTCCTAATGAGAAACAGCCTACACTTTGAAAATGACCACTCCGGCATGCGCCCCTGCTCTGCGGGATCCAGGACCTGCGGGACCTTGGGTTTACGACCGAATTCTTACGTTGTGTTTAGCCATTCATTATTTCGTTTATCCATTGCATCTTGTGAGATAAGCTTTCGGGTTTTTCTAATTCATAACGGAAAGGATATTATCAATGAATCCTTTTCTGATCTTATCTATTGCAAGCAACAAGGAATGAAGCTTGGGAAACACAGAATTACGAAAACTTTTTGGCACGAAGAATGTTAATCTTTATTGAGAAGGAAATCGACACTAAATTCGTCTTTGCCAGAAATCCTGAAAAAATTGATTGACCAACAGGTTTTTTGGAAATAGATGAATTACAATAATACGATTAAATGCCATTTATATTAATTTGATTCAGTTGCTGGCAATCCAATGCTTAGACGATGAGGTGGTACCCTTCCTGAATTTCCATATTTTAGCACTTACTTTCTAATACCGATAAAATGAAAAAAATTGCTTTGATTGCAACGCTTGCCTTAGGCTTGAGCTTTTGGTCTTGCGACAAGAATGACAACTTCGTACCTTTTTTTAGTGTAGAAGATGACAAGGCCCTGGGACTACAGGTGAGCCAGGAAATAGCTGCTGATCCTGCCTTTACACTTCTGGATGAAGCCCAATATCCCGAGTCATACGAATACATTAATAATATGGTGTCAAATATTCTCAATTCTGGAGAAGTGGCTTATGACGATGAATTCGTTTGGGAAGTGACCATCGTTCAGGATGACAGCACGCTCAACGCTTTTGCTACTCCGGGCGGATATCTCTATGTGTACACCGGCCTCATAAAATATCTTGAAAGTGCAGATGCTCTGGCCGGCGTTATGGGTCATGAAATTGCACATTCTGACTTACGCCACACCAGCCGAAATTTGCAAAAGCAATATGGAGTATCTCTCTTGCTAAGTGTTCTGCTCGGTAATGATCCCGGGCAGCTGCAACAAATTGCCGGTCAAATTGCAGGAACTATTTCCGGGCTGGCTTTCACGAGGGAATTTGAGACTGAGGCCGACTTAAAATCAGTAGAATACCTGGCTGAAACGGAATATGCTTGTGATGGGGCTAAAATTTTCTTTGAAAGTCTTGCGGAATCCGGACAAGGTGGTGGTACACCAGAATTTCTGAGCACCCATCCAAATCCCGATAACCGAGTGGAAAATATAACAGACAAGGCCGATGAAGAAGGTTGTGACACAACCCTTAGTCCTGAAAGCGGCTATGAAGCATTTCAGGCGAGCCTGCCATAAAGACTGCTTTACCAGAGTGTAATTTAATTTGAAGTGAGATTTCCTTCCCTTTCGACGATCATCCGTTTTGCGAATTTTATGGAAGTCTGGCCGGCTATGTATTCCAGATGTTTGACCTTATTAATGCAATCAGTCTTACGTGCTACGTAATATATCTCGAAGACCTACATATGAACATTGTCGACATTCATTCTCTGACAAATTGAAGATCGGCTGTGCTTGTCGAAAATACATTGCATTAAGTAGTTTTTTATTTCGTTGATTAATTGAAACTTGTGAGTTAAGCTTTCCGCTTATTATATTCTGCTCACTCCATTTTATCATGGCCATAACACAAACTTAACTTAAACAATAAAGGTTTTTTGTTTAAGTTTATCATCAATCAGTTTGTTATGAAACAGATATCTTATTTCATCCTTCTACTTTCAGTAGTGTCTATTTTTATTTTAGCCAAAATTCCCAATGCGATGAAAAAATTATGCATTTATTTACCCCTCGCCATTTTGGCCACCTTGTTTTTTTCTTATGTAAAAGATGATGGCGGCACAGGTTCAGGAGGTGATCTCCCTCTGTCGTATAATTTATCTTTCTATTTTTCAGATTCCTTGGGCAACAATTTGCTCCCCTACGACTTGCCGGAAAATCCCATAGTAGACCCGGAGAGCTTTTATGCCTATTCTGACCGGGAGGATAATATTGGCCGCTACATTCGTACTGAAGCGAATGGTTACACTTTTGAAAGGAGCGAGTTGATGTATAACATTCATACCGATACAACTGGCTGGCAACAAGACTCTATCATTTACTTTTACCCCTGCTTTGGCCAGGTTTGTGACACGGTTGAAATATACAAGACAGATATAGGAACCGGGACAAGATTCAATGATGATTGGCCTCATTGCTCAGCGCAGTGGATTATTTACCAATCAGACACCCTTGAAATGCCTTATTGTAGGATTATTCCTGTTGTAACCAATTGAATTATGAAGCAAATAGCTAAATTACTTTGCGTGATTATTGATTATTGGAGGCATTACGCTGCATAACC
This sequence comes from uncultured Cryomorphaceae bacterium, assembly GCA_963748925.1. Lineage (GTDB taxonomy): Bacteria > Bacteroidota > Bacteroidia > Flavobacteriales_D > Cryomorphaceae > Cryomorpha. The sequence goes on from CAVVKG010000009.1 coordinate 692,529, forward strand.
CAGCAATAGGTCAGGTGGGTGATGCTTGTGGCACCCATCCAATTCCCGATAATCGTGTAGAAAATGTATCGGATAAAACCGATGAAGAAGGGTGTGACACAACCTTCAGTCCTGAAAGCGGCTACGAAGCATTTCAGGCGAACTTGCCATAAAGATAAGTTTACCCGCATTGCAGTGCGCATACACAATGGAGCGAGGAGGGGGTCGGCTAATCGCTTTAACCAAGCCAATACCATTGGATTCTCATTCAATTCTCCGATCCTAAAATTCACTAAATCCAACCGTCCCATCACCCCAATTGATTTTCCATTTTGTATCTTTGTACCATGCGTAAAACGACGGGAAAATATACTGCAATATTCTGCCTTACAGCTTTTGCCCTCATGTTATCTGTGGCTGAAGCCTCCGCACAATGTGCTATGTGCAAGGCCGTCGCTGAAGACTCTATTGATGAGGCCGGCTATGGGTTGGCAATGGGGCTCAATACGGGCATAATTTTTATTATGAGTATCCCATATATCCTTCTTACCATTGTAGTTCTCGTTTTCTTCAGATCCCAGTTAAAAGGATTCCTGAAGTCTTTCAATAACATTCACTAATTGAATATTTTTCTTCCTTCTATTTATAGGCTCAACACACCAGAGGTAGTCGGTTTAGTTTTCTAAAGACGAATTATTATTGAATCCAAATAGTTAATCCAAACTTGAAAAATAGTCTCACACATATTCTGAAAAGGCAATCTGAAATAAGCGAATACGAATGATAACCTCAAATTTTTAGCTCATCAAGATTATTATGGATCCAGGGTTTAATGATATTATTGATCTAATTAAGCAATCTAGAACGAATGCCATTAAAGCCGTAAATTCTGAGCTTATTACGCTTTATTGGAACATTGGAGAATACATTAGCAAGAAAATTGAAAAGTCGGAGTGGGGCGAGTCTATTGTGACGGAGTTAGCTAAATATATTCAACAGAATGAGGTCGGAGTAAAAGGGTTTTCGGACAAAAACATTTGGAGAATGAAGCAGTTTTACGAGGCTTACAAAGATTTTCCAAAACTCTCAACATTGTTGAGAGAAATTAGTTGGTCTAACAACTTAGCTATTTTTTCAAGATGCAAAACACTGGAAGAGAAGGAGTTCTATATAAAACTCGCCAGGAGAGATAAATATACTTTTCGAGAACTCGACCGACAAATTTCTTCTAGTCTCTTTGAACGAACGATGATTGGTAATTCAGAACTCTCAACACCGTTGAGGGAAACTGAATATGATTTAACAAACACTTTAAGAGACAGTTATATTTTTGAGTTTTTGAACCTTCGTAATTCTCATAGCGAAAGTGATTTACAAGAAGGCCTTGTAAATCAAATGAATACAAAGACAAAGAAGTTGTTGAATATGCCTTAAACAGAAGCCTATCGCCAACTATGGTTTCAGAATATAAAACGCAACTTCCCGACAAGAAACTACTCCAATAAAAATTAAATGAATTATTTGAAAATGAGGCTGATGAAAAGTAAAACGTCTAGCTTCGAATAATAATATGAGTTCCAAGTACAATAAAGATGTAAGTCATTCTTGTATATTTGGTATACTAGCGATTAAGATTATAAACGAAAATAACTGATAAGAAATAAAGATGAGAGCTCTTAAAGACTCAGGCAAAACATTAAAAGCACTTTTAGAAAAGAGAATTCTGGTTCTTGATGGGGCAATGGGCACCATGATACAGCGCCACACACTTACAGAGGAAGATTTCAGAGGAGAGCGATTTGCTGATCATACTCATTCCTTAAAGGGAAACAACGACCTGCTTGAGTATTACGCGTCCCGATATAATTAAAGATATTCACGCGGCTTATTACGAAGCCGGTGCCGATATTGCCGAAACAAACACTTTTAGCTCTACCAGTATCGCGCAGGCCGATTATAGTTTACAAGATGCGGTTTACGATCTCAATTTTCAAAGTGCCAAAATAGCCCGTGAGGTGGCAGATAAATTTACGAAAGCCAATCCGGATAAACCGCGATTTGTGGCAGGATCTATTGGTCCTACGAATCGTACAGCGAGCATATCGCCTGATGTGAATGACCCCGGTTTTAGAGCCATTACTTTTGAGGAGCTGCGTGCAGCCTACTTTGAGCAGGTCTCAGCATTGCTTGATGGCGGAGTAGATATGCTGCTGGTTGAAACAGTTTTTGATACGCTTAATGCAAAGGCGGCTTTGTTTGCTATCGATGAGGTTTTTGAAAAGCGAAAAGAGGAGGTACCGGTTATGGTTTCAGGTACGATTACCGATGCCAGCGGAAGAACGCTTACCGGTCAAACAACAGAAGCTTTTTTATTCTCACTCGAGCATTTCCCCATGATTTCCATAGGGTTGAATTGCGCACTGGGAGCAGCCCAATTGCGCCCTTACCTGAAAATTCTTGCTGAGAAAGCTCCATTTGCCGTGAGCGCCCACCCCAATGCCGGTCTGCCAAACGAATTTGGTGAATACGATCAAACTCCTGATCAAATGGCAACTGAGGTCGAAGATTTTCTCAAAAACGGATTTTTAAATATTCTGGGTGGCTGCTGTGGCACTACTCCCGAGCATATTAAGGCTCTGGCCGATGTAGCTGCAAAGTACAGTCCCCGTAAAATATCTGCAGTAGCAGAGCCTATAACCGCCTAAAATATTATGATGAAGCTAAGCGGACTGGAAGGTCTGGTAATCCGTCCAAATTCTAATTTTATCAATATCGGTGAGCGTACAAACGTTACCGGGAGTCGTAAGTTTCTCCGACTTATTCGCGAAGATAAATACGAAGAGGCGGTAAATGTAGCCCTTGAGCAGGTGGAGAATGGCGCGCAGATTATCGATATCAATATGGATGAGGGAATGCTCGATGGCGAAAAGGCCATGATGCGGTTTCTCAATTTAATTGCCGCCGAACCGGATATTGCCCGTGTTCCGTTTATGATCGATTCATCAAAATGGAGCATCATCGAAGCCGGACTGCGCTGTGTGCAGGGAAAAGCCATTGTAAATAGCATTAGTCTGAAAGGTGGAGAAGAAGAATTTCTTTACCAGGCAAAACAAATCAGAAAGTACGGCGCCGCCGTGGTAGTAATGGCTTTTGACGAATTAGGACAGGCCGATACGCTTGAAAGACGAATTGAAATTTGCCAGCGCTCTTACGATCTGCTTACTCAAGTGGTGAAATTCCCGGCGGAAGATATTATTTTCGATCCCAATATTTTTCCTGTAGCAACGGGGCTTGACGAACATAAAAACAATGCGGTTGACTTTTTTAAAAGCACCGCCTGGATTAAGAACAACTTGCCCGGAGCTAAAGTTAGCGGAGGAGTGAGCAATGTTTCTTTCTCATTTAGAGGAAACGACACCGTGCGCGAGGCCATGCACAGCGCATTCTTATACCACGCCATTAAGGAAGGGATGGATATGGGAATCGTGAATCCGGCTATGCTCGGAGTTTACAGCGATATTGACAAAGACCTTTTGGATAGGGTGGAGGATGTATTGCTCAATCGCCGCGATGATGCTACTGAGCGCCTGCTCGAATTTGCGGAATCAATCGTAGCAGTTGACAAAGTAGATGAGAAAAAGGCTGAAGAGTGGCGGAGTTTGCCGGTAGGTGAGCGTTTGGCTTATGCCTTGGTAAAAGGAATTGACGCTTACATAATTGAAGATACTGAAGAGTCGCGCCAGGAACACGATAGGCCGCTTCACGTTATCGAAGGTCCGCTTATGGATGGGATGAATGTTGTGGGCGACTTGTTTGGATCGGGAAAAATGTTTTTGCCACAGGTTGTAAAAAGCGCCAGGGTAATGAAAAAATCGGTGGCTTACCTGTTGCCGTATATTGAAGAAGATAAGCGTGAGTTTGATGATAAATCAGCGGCCGGAAAGATTGTGCTGGCCACCGTAAAAGGCGACGTGCACGATATTGGAAAAAATATAGTAGGCGTAGTTCTCGCTTGCAACAATTACGAAGTTGTTGACCTGGGTGTGATGGTTCCCGCCGATAAAATTATTGAGCGTGCTATTGCTGAAAAAGCCGATATTATTGGTCTTAGCGGATTGATCACTCCCAGTCTTGATGAAATGGTAAACGTGGCGCGCGAAATGGAGCGCGTCGGTTTGAAGATTCCATTACTTATAGGTGGTGCTACCACTTCACGTGTACATACTGCTGTAAAGATTGAAGAGAACTACAAGAATAGCCAAACGGTGCATGTATTGGATGCCTCACGATCAGTAACAGTTGTAGAGCGCTTGCTGAGTAAGGATAAGGACAGCTACATAAGTGAAATTAAGGCTGATTATGCCAAAGTGCGCGATCATCATGCCAACAAGTCGCAGCAAAAGGAATTTTTGAATTATGCCGATGCTGTGGCAAATAAAATGGAGATTGACTGGTCGGGAATTGCCAGCCAGAAAGCTCCAAAAATGCTCGGTCTTCAGCATTTTAAAAATTATTCTTTACGCGAAATTGCTTCATACATAGACTGGACTCCATTTTTTCAAACATGGGAGCTTCACGGCAAGTTTCCACAAATTTTGGATGACGAGGTTGTTGGGGCTGAGGCCAAACGTGTGTATGCCGATGCTACGGAAATGCTCAAGGAAATTATTACCAATAAATGGCTTAACGCCAATGCGGTGATAGGAATTTGGCCTGCCAATTCGGTGGATGCGGATACTGTAGAGGTCTACAATCCGGATGGCGGCGGTGAGGTGGTGCATAAATTTGAGTTTATGCGTCAGCAAATTAAAAAGGCAAAAGGGCAGCCTAACTTGTCGCTGGCAGATTTTATTGCTCCGAAAGATTCGGGAGTTACCGATTATATAGGTGGGTTTGCTGTGAGCACGGGTTTTGGCATTGAGCCGCACCTTGAGCGGTTTAAAAAAGACCACGACGATTATAACAGTATTATGCTCAAGGCGCTTGCCGATAGATTGGCAGAAGCCTTTGCAGAATTGATGCACGAGAAAGTGCGTAAAGACTTTTGGGGCTATGCCGGTCAGGAAAGTCTCTCGAAGGAAGAGCTGGTAAAAGAAAAATACCGCGGTATTAGACCTGCGGCGGGATATCCTGCTTGTCCGGATCACACCGAAAAACCGGGTTTGTTTGATTTGCTGCGCGCAAGGGAGCTTACTGGTATTGAACTAACAGAGAATTTTGCAATGTATCCGGCTTCGGCAGTTTCTGGCCTGTATTTTGCACATTCCGAATCAAAATACTTTGGAGTGGGTCGTATTTCCAAAGATCAGGTGGAGAGTTTAGCTCAGAGAAAAGAAAAGTTATTCACCGAAATGGAAAAGTGGCTCGCTCCGAATCTGAATTATTAAAGAGTTTGGTTATTTTAGCCACAATATTTAGGGTGCGAATAATGCATAAAATTTTAATTTCTTTTTGTCTTTGCCTTCTATCGTTGGTTGCAGTCGGTCAGCCTACACCTGTGCAGCTCAGTGAAAATGGATCTGATTGTATTGGGGCTTTGCAAATAAACGACACGGTTGTTGGTCCGGTCTATTCGCCGAAAGGCTTCGGGAAAAAGCTTGAGATTAAAAATTACGAACTTGGCGATCCGTACTTTATTGAACGCGAACATAACACGGTGTGGTACAAGTTTACTGCTCCTTACGATGCCATCTTTACTTTCGATTTAATTCCGAACGTACAAGACGATGATTTTGATTTTTTGCTTTTTCAATACGATGGGCCAAATTTTTGTCAGGATATAGCCGACGGAGATAAAATCCCGGTCCGCACCAATATTTCCAGAAAAAACCTCCTTGCTCAGGGTAAAACAGGACTTTCTGAAAGCTCGGTGGACGAGTATGTTCCTTCCGGTCCTGGAAGTCCCTATAGCAAAGCCCTCAAGGTCTATCGCGGTGAAATTTTTTATTTGCTGGTCGACAATCCATTTCGTGAAAACGAAGGACATACGATTTATCTTCATTTTAAAAAATTAACCAGGGAGACGAATACAGATGCCATGGAGGAGGAGCCGGTGTATGAGGTACCATACCGTAAGTTGCAGGTTACCGTAACGGACAAGAAAACGGGAGAAAGGATTGCTTCAAATATTAAAATTGAAGGACTGGCAGATTCTGTTCAGTCGAGATACCCCGCTATTTCGCAGGTAGAGCTTGATGTTGTGAGTTACAGAACCTATTCTATTAATGTTGTAAAGAAGGGATACCTGTTGAATTCTGAGAATTTTATTCCCAAGAACGATTCGCTTTACCAGGTTGATATTGCTCTGAAGCCGATGGCGCTTGGCGACAAGATAAACCTTGAGAACATTAAGTTTGATAGCGACAAAACCGAAATTCTGGAAAAAAGCCGGCCTGCATTGGAGCAGCTAAGTGATTTTCTTGAAATAAATCCAACTGTAAAAATCGAGATTCAAGGCCATGTAAATGGCGAAAGCAAGCGCAACAAGAGGAAATACAGAAAGCTCAGCGAGGCCAGAGCGCGTGCCATTTACGAGAAGCTAATAGAGGCAGGTGTTGACAAATCACGTATGGATTATGTGGGAATTGGAAACGCTCAAATGATTTATCCAACACCTATTAACAATCGACAGGCTGAGGCCAATAGGAGAGTAGAGGCTGAGGTTAAGTCGCTGTGAAAAAGGCCGCTGGCCTTTTTAGTCGCGAGTCACGAGTTCCTAGTCGCGAGTGCGGTTAGCCATATTGTTGCGATGTAGCAGGAGGGCTTCAAGCCGCAAGCCATAAGCTTTTAATTCCGTTTGACTGAAAATGTTTGCTGGAAATGCAGTGCGTGCGGCTGTCTTCCCTTTCGACTTGGGAGTCCGTAAGGAAGGGGTTGTGGGCCTGGGTTGATTGCTGATTTTAGTGGCGTGGCTTTTTAATCGCTAGACGCGAGTCGCTGCCGTCAGGTAAATTCTGAGAATGGGAATTTGCAGCTCATTATTTTTCCTGATCAAATTCCCTCTTTCCACCACACCGTAATCAGATTGTGAAGAATGGTAAAAGGTTAGGTTAAATCCGTATTTAATTACTTGATATTCTGTATATTTAAGAATAGAAATGAAGTCTGGTACATAAACCGACTTTGATTTCAAAACATCCTCTTTTTATTCATAGGTCATAGCGCTATCATAGCGCTATCATAGCGGTGTCATAGCGCTTTGCTGGCGGTGCAACTCTTATATAACTATATCACAACCTCTGTTCAATCCTATGTCAACTACTCATCAAAGCCATATAAACTCTTATGTAGCGACGGTACAGCCTTTGATCAGGAACGTTCTGATTCCTTATTCCATTTAATCGGAAATGGATTTACTTATTGTGGTACACGAATGCGTTCAGGAGATGGTGGGTAGACCAATATCTGAATATTATCAAAACGAATTTTAACTGCACTGAATCAAGATACGAGTAAACCATACGGGCCTGCTTCGCCTGCCGGGTTGGGGTTCCTTGGCCGGCATAGTCGCGTTGTACCTTAAAAGCCAGAATATCTGGATAAAAGAGTAGAGCATTGTGACCATCCTCGCGACTAGAACCTCGCGACTCGCAGCTTTCTTCGCCGATGGCGAAAAAAAAACCTTTCAAACAACCTCTCCGCCGTCTATACTTTCTTAACCGTCAGGTTTATCTTCAATTTTTACATTTACTTTTGTAAAAAATGAATAGAATGCTAAAAATATCAATCTCACTGCTGTTTTCTACATTATTTGCGCTTAGCGTATCAGCTCAGGAAAAATGGGATCTTCAGAAATGTATTGATTATGCTCTGGCAAATAATCTTACCGTACAGCAGTCACGTTTAAATATTGAAAGGGCGGAAATAGATCTTACACAACGTAAGTACGCTCTGCTTCCAAACTTAAATGCTCAGGCTACTTACGGGTACAATTTTGGTCAACGTATTGACCCGTTTACTAATGAGTTTGCCACTGAACGGGTTCTAACCAACAACTTCTTTATGAGCTCCAGCCTTGATATTTTCAATGGTTTTTCTAAAGTGAATAGCATCAAAAGGGAAGAAGCAAGAGTGAGTGCGAATCAATATGATTTGGCAACGATTCAAAACGACATTTCTCTGCAACTATGCCTTGCTTACCTGCAGATTTTGAGAAATATGGAAAATGCTGCGATTGCACAAGAGCAATTTAATCTCACCAACAGTCAGGTAGATCGTACAGAGGTGCTTGTTGAAGCAGGACAATTACCACAGGGTAGTTTATATGACATTCAATCGCAGGCGGCACAGGAAGAACTGAACCTTGTAAATGCCGAGAATGCAATAGTTCTCTCTCGCCTCAGCCTCACACAGCTAATGCAGCTTACACCCGAGGAAGCGGCAAATTTTGAGGTTGTGAAACCCGACCTTTCTGATGAGGGGACTGAACTACTCAACAATTCGGCTATGGACATTTACATTAAGGCGAAGCAGCTCATGCCTCAAATTCAAACTCAGGAACAAAGAAAAATCATTGCCGATTACGATCTGAAAGTTGCGAACGGAAATTTATACCCAAATTTAAGTCTGAGTGGATCGGTAGGGTCTGGTTACTCTGGAGCCAACAGGATTCTCGTAGGCGAGGGCACGAGCGTAGGCTTCGTTCCTATCGGTCAGGTTCAGGGTACCGGAACGCCTGTAGTTTCACTTCAGCCACAAACTATTTATGGAGATGGAGATTATAACACAAAAAGCTTTGGTGATCAGCTTTCAGACAACTTCAACCAAAACCTCCAGCTTAATTTGGTGATCCCGATTTTTAACGGGCTTTCGGCTAGAACAAATGTAAACCAGGCAAAGATCAATAAATTGGAAGCTGACATATCTTATGGTCAGGTTTCAAATCAGTTGCGCTTTGATATTGAGCAGGCTTACGCTGATGCTAAGGCTGCAATGAACAGTTATATGGCGGCTCAAAAAGCGGTTGCAGCCTTAAAGGAATCCTTTAATTATGGCCAGGTAAGGTTTGATGAAGGGGTAATAAATACCGTGCAGTTTAACGATATAAAAACCCAGTACACCAATGCTCAGAGTAGCATGACAAATGCCAAATACGACTTCGTGTTTCGAACTAAAATTTTGGATTTCTATTTGGGCAATCCGATAACACTTTAACTTCCTGAAAAGAGATGAATAAGAAGAAAAAAAGGCTCTTGTGGATTGGCGGAATTATCATTTTGATACTTCTGGTGGTGGCTTACTCAAAAAATAAGTCCAGCGATACTTTTAAGGTAACTGCCGCAGAGGTAGAGAGTCGAACTATCATTGAAACGGTTATTGCAAACGGAAAAATACAACCCGAAACCGAGGTAGTGATCTCCTCTGAAGTATCCGGAAAAATTCTGGAGCTCCCATTTAAAGAGGGAGCAAAAGTGAAAAAAGGCGATTTGCTGGTAAAGATTAATCCCGACCTGGCGCAAGCTGCTCTGGACAGAGCTCAGGCAGCATTAAACAATGCCAGAGCCAATAAGGCCAGTGCAGACGCCCGACTATTACAAGCCGAAGCTCAGTTTAAAAACAACCAATCTATCTTAGATCGGAATAAAAAGCTTCTGGATAAAGGTGCTATTTCCCAGGCCGAGTACGAAAATATAGAAGCCACTTTTGAAACTGCTGAAGCCGAAGTTATGGCTGCCCGTGAGAATGTAAAGGCGGCTTCTTACTCCATACAGTCGGGCTCAGCGAGTGTGAAAGAAGCCAGTGATTCTTATGACCGAACAACCATTTACTCTCCTATGGTTGGAACGATTTCCAGATTAAATGTGGAGGAGGGCGAGCAAGTAGTTGGTGCTATGCAGATGACGGGTACTGAAATTATGCGCGTGGCCAACCTCGAAGTGATGGAAGTACTGGCCGATGTGAATGAGAGCGACATCGTTCGGGTTCAATTTAATGATACCGCTACGGTAGAAGTAGACGCTTATTTAAATCGAAAATTTAAAGGGCTGGTTACTGAAATTGCAAATTCAGCTAAAGATGCGGGAATTTCAGGTGATCAGGTCACTAATTTTGAAGTGAAAATCCGCATATTGTCCGAGTCATACGCTGATTTGAGCGACCGTGAAATGTCACCTTTCAGGCCGGGGATGAATGCCACGGTTGATATTCGTACAAAAATTAGCGAGAATGTGCTTTCAGTTCCTATTGAGAGCATTACGACCAGAACCGATACGGCCAAATCGAAATCAAGATCGAGTGTAGAGCGTATTTTGGGAGAGTCGGGTAGTGATGAGAAAGAATCGATAACCTGTGTTTTTACACTCGTAGGAAATCAGGTTGAAGTAACAGCCGTGGAAACGGGAATTCAAGACGACAGATATATTGAAATCATTTCAGGGCTCCAGGCTGGTCAGAAGATTATATCGGGACCGTTTGATCTTGTTTCCCAAAAGTTGATGGCCGGAGATAAAGTAAATGTGGTCTCCAAAGAAAATCTTTATAAGGAAGATTAGATATGGTTTATATCCTGTGCATCGAAACATCTACCCGGGTTTGCTCGGTTTGCATTTCGCGTGATGGTGAAGTTTTGGCTCTTGCTGAGGATGCAACCGATTCTTATACCCATGCCGAGAAACTCAACGTACTTGTTGATGATGTAATTCGTAAGGCAGAGCTGAGTTTTCACGAAATCGATGCATTTGCAGTTAGCGAAGGCCCGGGATCTTACACCGGTTTGCGTATAGGTGTTTCTGCAGGAAAGGGTTTTGCATTTGCCGGAAATAAGCCATTGATTGCCGTAAATACCTTAAAGGCAATGACCACTAAGGTGCAAAACGCAAAAGTTGATTCTCTGTTTATCCCCATGATTGACGCCCGCAGGATGGAAGTGTTTTGCTCAGGCTTTACGGGTGATTTAGATCAGGTTTTTAAAACGAGAGCTGAAGTGCTTTCGGATGAATCATTTCCTGAGGGCAAAGGGTATTCTTCAATTTACTTTTTTGGAGATGGCGCTGAAAAATGTCGTGAAATTCTCGAGCCTCGCCGATTTGAGTTTATTCCTGAGGTTATTGCATCATCTTCTGGTATGGCCGGGCTCGCCTTTGAAAAATTCCAAAAATCAGAATTTGTAGATACCGCTTATTTTGAACCCTTTTATCTTAAAGACTTTGTGGCCGGAAAGCCGAAGGCGCTAAAGAAGTGAGGGTGTTGGGGTGTAGACAAGCTAGATTTGATCTCGTTGTATAAAGGATTATAATAATCTCTAACAAAAAAGCCGCTGCAAGAAAATGCAGCGGCTTTTTTTATAAGAAAATCAACTCTAATTAATTCATTGAAGGCTCTAATGGTTTTTCAGTGGCTTCCACTTCTTGTACTTTATTAGCCTTGGATGATTGTGCGTTGTCAACTGATCTTGTTTTTACCAGCGTCATTTCATCAATGAGGTTCTTAGCTCCACCCATTTTATCCATGATAAAAAGCACATAGCGAATGTCTACTGAAATCGTTCGTTGAATAGACTTCTCAAAGTTGATATCTCCACTCATCGCTTCCCAGTTTCCGTCAAAGGCAATACCAATGAGTTCTCCTTTCCCATTTATTACCGGGCTACCTGAGTTACCACCGGTAATATCGTTGGTGCTAATAAAATTTACAGGAAGGTTACCGTTCTCATCTGCATACTGACCGTAGTCTTTAGCTTCGTAAAGCTCTTTTAGCTTAGCGGGAACAATAAACTCATCGTTATTAGGATCTTCCTTATCCATTACTCCTTCTAAAGTGGTGTAGTAATCGTAAGTAACGCCGTCTTTTGGCTGGTAAGAAGCAATATTCCCAAAAGAAGCACGAATGGTAGAATTGGCATCAGGATAAAAATCCTTTTCCGGCTGCATTTTTCTAAGACCTTCCTGAAACAGACGGTTTCCTTTTGTTATAAGCTCTTTTCCTTCAGCATTTTGTTGTGCCTGACCCCGATAAATTTCAAAAAGATCGTCTGCAACTTCTTTCATTGGATCTTTCTCTAAATCCTTTTCGCTCGGATCTTCAATAAAGGCAGTAAGTTCTGATAGATCTGTAAACATACTTTTAGAATAGACCTTGTCAGCAAATTTATACCATTTCCCTTCGTACTTATCGCCAAGTTCCTTCATGTAAGCAGGTTGCTGATCTGTTGGAACATTTTTGCTGTAAAGCTCCTGAGTTACTGCAAAAAGTTTTTTATCAGTTGGAATATTCGTCTCTTCAAAGAATTCGGCTGCCATGATTTTGAGCATATCCTTCATCTCTTCTTTTTCAGTTCCTTCTTCAAGCTGCATGTATGCCTCCATTTGGCGCGACATTCTATAGGTAAACAGAATAATGTCTGCCCCCACGAGTCCGCCTTCAATAACATAAGTGCCGCCGATTACGTTGTTATCCGTCATCTTATAACCTGTTTCAATCATGTTGAGAGCATCGCCATATTTGGCTTTACGCTCAGGGTTGGCATTAGCCCATTCCTGAAACTGAGCTTCGAGTAAACGTTTAGTCCCTACAACATCAAGCTCATTAAGCTGTTCTGTCTGGCCAATAAAATATTTCCAGTAGTTAGCAATTTGAGCATACTTAGCAGCATACTTTAAGCGTACCTCATCACTTTCCTTCATGTCCTGGCGAAGGGCCGCAAGTTTAGCGTCTCTTATCTCCACAATTGTGGGATTCTTTTTAGCTATAGCCTGCTCAATACCAAAGCTTGTAAGGTATCGGTCAGTGCTTCCCGGAAAACCGAAGGTCATGGTGAAGTCACCATCTTCAACACCCGCAACAGACACCGGAAGGAAGTGCTTTGGTACCATCGGGATATTGTCTTCGCTGTACTCTGCCGGTTTCCCGTCAGGACCTGAATAAACTCTGAAAACAGAGAAATCTCCCGTTTGTCTCGGCCACATCCAGTTATCTGTATCACCTCCGTATTTTCCAATTGACGATGGAGGTGTGCCAACAAGTCTCACGTCTGTAAACGTTTCATAAACAAAAAGATAGAATTCATTCCCAACGTAAAAGCTTTTTACATTTGCATTGTAGTGGGTTCCTTCTTCGGCCTGATCGGCAATTTGCTGGCTCAGTTCACCAATTTTAGCATTTCGCTCAGATTCAGACTCAATGCCTGCAAGTTGTGGAAGTATCTGATCCGTTACATCTTCCATCCGAACTAAAATCGATACAAAAAGACCTTCGTTTGGCTTTTCTTCATCATAAGATTTAGCCCAAAAGCCATTGGTAAGTATATCATCCTCTACGATACTGTTTTCACGAATGGCATCAAAACCGCAGTGGTGATTTGTGAGCATCAATCCATTTGGTGAAACGATTTCGCCGGTGCAAAAACCACCCATTGAAACGATGGCATCTTTGAGGCTTGAATTATTAACACTGTAAATTTCTTCAGGGGTAAGTTGCAATCCCATTTTTTGAAGATCGCGCTGATTTAAACGCTTAATAAGCATAGGCAACCACATTCCCTCATCGGCTTTAACCGGAGCGAAGGTTACAATCACCAGAAGTGCGGCGAGTAAAATTGACTTTTTCATCATAAGATATTTAATTTCTAAGGTGGTAAATATATATGTTGTACCTCAAAATTAGTTAATTACGGTACTTATATTCATAGGTGGTTATTATTATCAATTGATTTTTCTCTTCACGCTTTAGCTCTGCTTTTAAGTGCATATTGGCGCCTGTGTAAACATATTCGGTTCTGTATATCACTTCTTCGTTTTCTATCCGTCTTGCTTCTAGAATATTGCCAACTTCATCGTAAGTGTATTCCATACGGTAAGGGTCGCTTCCGTCATTTACCTCTTTTTTAGCAAGCCAGCCATGCTGGTTGTATGCATACTTTTCTTCCAGTCTGGAACTGCTCATTACATAGGTCTTGAGGTATTTTTCTAGATATCCATTTGAATCAAAATACCGCGTTTCTTTCAGGTAAGGTCTTCCGGAAGAGTTGTGAAGGGTGCTGTGCAATTGATTTTCGTAATCGTTATATGTGTAATTTTCTGAAGTTATTTCTGTTCCGAGCGACCTGTCGATTGAGGCTGTAAGCGAGCTGAAGCGCTCTGCACGCCCATATTTTAAAGATTTTGGTCTCTGTTCCTTGTCGTATTCATAGCAGTAGCTATACATGCCTGCGGCATCATTTTTAACTTCGCACTCCAGGCGCCCATTGGCATACTCGAAAAAGGTAATACTCGTATCTCTTAGTTTCTGATTTATGTGAGATATCATTTTCAGATCTCCATTTTCATAAAAATGATACACCTCCACCTGAAAAGCATCCCGGATACGATCACCATCTTTTTTAATCTCCACATCGCATCTAATCTCAGAGATATTATTGGCGCGAATAAAGGTGGGATTGAATTTTGATTTTAACCCAAACTCCATACCCACAGGTTGTTGTACAAGTTGACAAATTCCGGGAGCAGTTGTGGCAAATAAAAAAAGGAAAGTAAAAAATGACTTAATGGCTTTCAAATTTTTCTGTGAGTCTGTTAATTTCAGTTACCGCGGATTCAATTGTCTCAAGCGGTTTTAAGCAGGTCTGATTTCTACAAAGATAAACCAATGTTTTATCTCGAATAAACCTGTTGGCAAAGATAGGAAGATCACTGCCCTTTTGGCTTATTGCAATTGTGAACTTTTGCAAATCTTTCTTGGGCAATTCAGAATAGAAAGAGTTTGCTTCTGCCCCAATAATAACCAGCTCAGGAGAGCCCAATAGCTTTTTTAAATACAGATTGGCCCAATTGCCGTATCCTTCTGGGTATTCAATCATGCTATTTTCAACGGCAGCGAGCAATCTGTCTGATATTTCTCTGTAATGGATATGGCTGAAGTAGGCTGAAAGCTCCAGCAAATTTTCTGCCATCACCGAGTTTGAAGAAGGAATAACGTTGTCGCTTAGCTCAACCGGTCTGCTTATCAAATCGTTTTGATTCTGAGCGGTAAAGAAAAACAATCCTTGCTCAAGACTATAAAACCGGTCTATGGCGATATCGGTTAATTCCTTGGCTCTCAAAAGAGCTGCTTCCTTTCGTATAGCGCGGTAAGCAGCTATTTGCGCCTTTATGAGAAAGGCGTAATCTTCCAGAAATCCAATTTCTGATGGTTTGCCCGCTTTCCAGGAATGGCTTAAAACACCGGTTTCAGTATTAAAAAGTTCATCATCGATAAAGTACAGGATTTCATTTGCTGTTTCAAGGCTATCAGTATCACCTGTCGATTCAAAATTTTCCAGGAGAGCTGCGGCCAGCATGGCATTCCACGAGCATATGCTCTTATCGTCAGTAAGTGGTCTTACGCGCTTTCCTCGCAGGGACAGTAGCTTTTCGTTTAAGTCGTTAAATTCTTCAATGCACGTTTCTTTGCTCAGTTTCAGCTGACTTGATAATTCCTCAAAACTTCCTTTTCGAAAGGGAATTAACTTTCCTTCCCACAAAGCCTTTGCGTCGGTGTAGTAAAATTTAGCATAGGCTTCCGCCAATCCATTTTCATGCAGTTCCTGCTCTCCAAAAATATAGAAAAGACCTTCTATACCTTCGCTGTCTGCGTCTAAGGCGCTGTAAAAACTTCCTGATTTATCGCGCATTTCACGCTTAAGCCAGTTGTTTATCCCTTCTGTAACGTGCAGATAATCCGTTTTTTTGAAATGTGAATAAGCTAAATTGTACAGGCTTAGTAGCTGAGCATTGTCATAGAGCATTTTTTCAAAATGCGGCACTTTCCAAAATTTGTCGGTTGAATAGCGGGTGAATCCCCCACCAACCTGGTCGTAAATTCCGCCCTGCGCCATTCTATCAAGGGTAAGCTCTACATGGTTTAACACGGTAGAATTACCTGTCAGAATTCCATACTGGAGTAGAAAGAAATAGTTGGCCGGCAATGGAAATTTTGGAGCTTTATCGGGTCCTCCATGC
The DNA here is from genome assembly GCA_963748925.1 of uncultured Cryomorphaceae bacterium. Classification (GTDB taxonomy): domain Bacteria; phylum Bacteroidota; class Bacteroidia; order Flavobacteriales_D; family Cryomorphaceae; genus Cryomorpha. Next base: position 708,440 of record CAVVKG010000009.1, read on the forward strand.
TGATTATCCATTCTGGTTTGCCAATTGGTAAGCGCTTTTTCGAGGCTCTCCATTTTCCAGCTTTGGCTCTCAAGTATCGGGAGCGCACCGGCTATTTGCATGCCTTTAGCGAGTTTATCACCATAATCCTGTACTTCTTCAGGGCTTTTTTTCCAAAGTTCAGAAAGTTGGCTTAAGATGTCTATCCAGTTTTTTTTCGGGAAATACGTTCCACCGTAAACCGGTTTTCCATCAGGAGTTGTAAAGCAATTGAGTGGCCAGCCTCCCTGATTTCGCATAGCCTGTACGGCCTCCATGTATACCTGATCTACATCTGGTCGCTCTTCCCGATCAACTTTGATGCAAACAAAGTTATCGTTCATTATGTCAGCAACGGCCTCATCTTCAAAGCTTTCCCGTTCCATTACATGGCACCAGTGGCATGAGCTATACCCCACACTTACCAGCATTAATTTATTCTCTTTAAGTGCTTTTTCTCTCGCTTTTTTTCCCCAGGGCAGCCAGTTCACCGGGTTGTGGGCATGCTGAAGAAGGTAAGGGCTACTTTCCTCAGCGAGTGAATTGGTATGTTGGTGAGAATGGGCAGTCATTAAAATGTAGCCTTATGCTCATATTCGAAATCGAAAGATTTACCTATAATGAAGCTTTTAGCTCTTGCCTTTCCTTTAATTTCCAAATTCACACTGCGCTTCACCGATGCTCCGAGTATGATAGGAAGCAATTGAAGGCTTCCGGCAGTGAAATCAGTACGAACTCTAAATTCAATAAAATCGTCAAAGTTGGCCGGAATTACCACACTGTTTAATAGTTTGGCTTTTCCCGCCTGTCGTCCATCCAAAAATAGATCAGCGTCGGTACTTTTGATTTTGATCTTATAATTATTGGGGTTGTAAACCTTGGCGCTTCCGCGAATTTCGATCCCCTTATCGTCGAGTTTCTCAATTTTAATTTCGCGAATATTTCTCAACTCCACATCGCTGTAATCGCAAGAAGCAAAAATTATTACAGCAACAAGAAAAAGGAACTTATTTAGAAAGTTCGGCAAAATGCTTGTAAAATAGTGGAATGGTTTCAATGCCTTTATAGTAGTTAAAGAGTCCGTAATTCTCATTTGGCGAGTGAATTTTGTTTGAATCTAGTCCAAATCCCATAAGGATTGTCTTCAGACCCAAGGTTTTCTCAAAAAGAGATACAATAGGTATAGAGCCTCCCCCGCGCATTGGAATTGGTTTTTTGTTAAAAGCTTCTTCCATGGCCATCTCTGCAGCGCGATAGGCCACAGAGTCGATAGGGGTTACCGCCGGTTCACCACCATGATGGGGTGTAATTTTCACTTTAACGTAGTTAGGAGCGATATTATTAAAGTGCCTGGTGAATTTCTCGGTGATTTCATCAGAAGACTGGCTTGGAACCAAGCGCATTGATATTTTGGCGTAAGCCTTAGAGGGCAAAACGGTTTTAGCACCAGGCTGAGTGTATCCTCCCCAAATTCCGTTTACATCGAGGGTCGGTCTTATACTGGCTCGCTCTAAAGTGGTATATCCCCTCTCGCCTTGCACTTCGTTAATGCCTAAATCTTCTGTATACTCTTTCTCATCAAAGGGTGCGGAGTTGAGTGCAATACGTTCTTCAGGAGTAAGGTGGTCTACATTATCGTAAAACCCGGGTATGGTGATGTGGTTGTTCTCATCTGTAAGCGAAGCGATCATTTTACACAAAACATTTATTGGGTTTGCAACTGCACCGCCGTAAATACCGCTGTGCAGGTCGCGGTTTGGACCTGTAACTTCTACTTCCATATAGCTCAGTCCGCGCAGTCCCATTGTAAGGCTTGGCGTATCGTTTGATAACATGGCTGTATCAGAAACCAATACTACATCGGCCTTAAGTTTTTCTTTGTTCTTCTCAAGAAAAGGACCCAAACTATCAGACCCGACCTCTTCTTCGCCTTCTATCATAAATTTTATGTTGCAGGCAAGTGAGTCCGTTTTCATCATAGCCTCAAAAGCTTTAACATGCATATACACCTGCCCTTTATCATCAGCGGCACCACGAGCTATAACCAGCCCATCTTTTACGACCGGCTCAAAAGGTGGCGAATCCCATAACTCAAGCGGATCGGCAGGCTGCACATCATAATGCCCGTAGACGAGTACAGTGGGCAAGCTCTCATCAATAATTTTTTCTCCGTAAACGATTGGGTAACCTCCTGTTTCGCAAACTTCTACTTTATCGGCTCCAGCCTCAATAAGCTTATTTTTAAGAAAGTCAGCTGCTTTTAAAATATCACCTTTGAATGACGCATCGGTACTTACAGATGGAATTTTAAGAAGATCTATCAGTTCCTGAAGGAATCTATCCTTGTTTGCCTCAAGGTATTTTGTGCTATCTGTCATTATAATTGGATTTCTAAATTTGGATTGCCAAATATAAGAATTAGAATTTCGACATTTAAACGCGTCGACACTATTCACTAATCTGTATTTTTATATCTTTAACGATTGGGCAACTTTGTGGTATTCTCTCCGTCAGTTATTACGAATGCCCAAACCAATGCATGTAACCACTTATTTTAAAGGAATGTTTAAACGTTTTTTACTCTTCGCCTTATTTTGTATTTTTCTTTCATTTACACAAAGGTCAGCTGCTCAGATTCAGATGGATATGACGCTTACTCCCGAGCAATTGGTTCAGGATGTCCTTTTGGGAAATGGAGTTAGTGTTAGCAATATTACATTTAATGGACAGCCAGCTGATGCCCTCAACGCTCAGGCAGGAAGATTCCTTGGACCAAGTAACTTTGTTGATTTTAATGAAGGTGTGGTTTTAAAAACCGGAAATGCAGCAGATGTTGATACAGGTTTCTTTGATCCCGGTTTCCCTTTTCCTGATCCTAGTATTACCAATGATCCTGATTTAATGGATATATCAGGTTTTAACGTAAATGATTGCGCAATTCTTGAGTTTGATTTTATACCAAACGGCGATTCATTGGTGTTTCGTTATGTTTTTGCGTCAATAGAATATCCCAGTTTTACGTGTTCCAATTATAATGATCCTTTTGGTTTTTTTATAAGTGGGCCTGGAATTACTGGGCCTTTCACCAATAACGCTATAAACATTGCTTTAATACCAGGCACAGATATTCCAGTGGCTATAAATACAGTGAATTCGGGAACGCCTAGCGGTGGTAATGCACAACCTTGCCTCGATGCCAATCCAAATTTTGTGGCAGATAGCGTGTATTTTGTTGCTAATCCTGATCAACCAGAGGGTGATATTCAATTTCCCGGTATGACAGTAAATCTTACTGCTTTTGCAAATGTTCAATGTGGTGAAACATATCACATAAAAATAGCCATCGGTGATGCATCTGATGGAGGGCTAGATTCTGGAGTTTTTCTTGAAGCCGGCTCATTTACATCAAATAGTTCCGTTCAGGTAAACCTTGATATCCCTGTTGGAGTTAACGATTCTACACTTTATGAAGGATGCGGCTCAGCAAATCTTCAGTTTATCCGGCCGGGTGAAGGAACAGGTCTTGAGGAAATTGCTTATCTTGAAATTTCGGGATCTGCGATTAACGGTGTAGACTACTTTCCTTTGTTGCCTGATAGTGTTGTGTTCCCGGCCGGTGTGGATACTGTGACCTTCGTCTTGACAGCACCTTCTGATGCCAATTTTGAAGGAGAGGAATTTGCTAATATTGTAATCACCAATGTCGCGTCTGATTGCTCAGGTGCTGTGGTTACATCAGATTTTCAGTTTTATGTTAATGAAGCAGACCCTCTGGAAGTTACTGGTTTTGATGGTGCTCTCGTGGACTGCAATGACGACATTCAACTTTTCCCTACCGTAACCGGAGGTTATGGAGAGTACAGCTATTCCTGGAGCAACGGTATGAATATGGATACCATAAATGTCTCCCCGGGTCAAACAACCACATACTTCCTAGTGGTTTCAGATACTTGTGGAGTTAATGGTGTACAAACTACTTTTGATGTTGAAGTCCCTGTTTATCCGCCCGTTCAGGTAGATCTGGGAGAGGATTTTGAAGTTGCACAATGCGATGTTACAGTAGATATTACTCCCGAAGTGAGTGGAGGCTTTGGAAATTACTATTACAGTTGGACTGGTAATTCTGATTTTATATCCGATTTACCCAATCTAAACTATGTTATAGAGCAAACTACAGATATTGTATTGGTTGTTAGCGATGATTGCGATGCAACTGGAATGGATGATATTACCGTTACAATTCCACAAGTTGAAATTACGACTTTCCTGCCGGATGTGTTTGAAGCCACTTCTTGCCTGGAGGATATTTTGTTGCCGGCAATTTCTGAAGGAGGAATTGGACAAAAGAAATATATCTGGATTGTAGATGGAATTAGTCAGGATACTACGCTCTCCAATTTTTTCTTCTACAATCCATCCATGGGGCAGAATGTAATTATGAAAGCTGTGGATGAATGCGACAATTTTGGAGCTGATAGCACTTTTATACCATTTAATTTTCCGAGGGTATCGATCGCTACCTCACCTGACACAGCAATTTGTCAGAAATCATCTGCTGAGCTGCGTGTAGAGATCCTGGAAGGTTCCGGTGGCTACTCTATTGACTGGGCAGGTTCTGATTCTTCTGTTTATCGGGTGAGCCCTGAGAGAGATCAGGTTTACAATGTAGTTGTAACAGATACTTGCGGCGTGCAGGCAGAAGAAATCATAAATGTAGCCGTGCGTGAAGTGAAAGCAGATTTTGATTACGAATACCGCGATTATTATGGTTTGGCCTTTACAAATTATTCACGTGCCGTGAACCCTGCATTCTTTTGGGATTTTGGCGATGAAGAAACGAGTACAGAGCGCAGCCCAACACATTTTTATAAGGATTCTGAGACATTTAGAGTTGAGCTTACAGTAACGGATGATATAGGTTGCCGAGATTCTGTTGGACTCGTAACTATACCGCCACTGGAAATTTTTATTCCAACTTCGTTTACGCCAAATGGTGATGGAATCAATGATCTTTTTGGAGTGGTAGGGACTCATATAGAGGAGTTTAGTATGCGTATTTACAATCGCTGGGGAAAACTTGTATTTAAGAGTAATGATATTGAGGATAAGTGGAATGGTTCCAATATGGGCGATGAATATTATTCAGGAACAGCTACTTACAATTATTTAATTACCTATAAAGGCGAAAAAGAAGAGGACGCCATTGAAATTACAGGGACTATTACAGTAATCCGCTAAAATCTTATATTTACCGCTCTTAAACCAATAATTATGAAATTACGATTACTATTTCTTACCCTAACATTATTTACTTTTACTTACTCTGTAGAGGCTCAAGTTGCAGTTGACAATACCTTTACTGTGCAGCAACTTGTTGAGGATTTTTTGATTGGAGAAGGTGTTCAGGTTGATAATATTATTATAAATGGTGAGCCTGGCAGGGACCGTAAATGCGGCGGCTGGTATTTATACCGGTCCAAGTGATGTTGTGAGTTTTGATCTTGGGGTTGCGATGGCTACCGGAAATGTAGTCGATATTGTAACAGGTGAATTTGGTGGCGGCGGAACCCTTAATCCAATCTCAAATGATCCGGATCTTATGGCCATTTCGGGTCAAGATCAAATTCTTGATGATGAAGGAAATGTGGTTGGAAGTATTAACGATGCCGTAATTATTGAATTTGATTTTCTTTCAACCAGTGATTCGATTAAGTTCAATTATGTATTCGCGTCCAATGAGTATCCCTCATTTACTTGCGAAACCTATAATGATGCCTTCGGCTTTTTTCCTAAGTGGTCCTGGTATATCAGGTCCTTATTTGAATAATGCGATTAATATAGCATTAATTCCCGATACAGATATTCCAGTTGCTATTAATACGGTAAACGGTGGTATGGCGACAGGTGTGGGAGATCCCAGCAAACTTGTGAAGCTGCAAATCCAAACTTCGTAGAAGATAGTCAATACTTTCGTGGATAATATCGGGGCAACCCGCGGACGATGTGCAGTTTCCTGGTTTAACAACTACTTTAACAGCGCTTGCAGATGTAGATTGTGGGCAATGGTATCATATTAAACTTGCGATTGGTGATGCTTTCGATACAGGATTCTTGATTCCGGGGTATTTCTCGAAGCCGGTTCTTTCGCAGCTTTTGGTGACGTATTTGTAAACGTTTCACCTACTATTGGTGGCAATGCGGTAACAAACCCTGATTACGACAGCGTTCTTGTTGCAGGTTGCAGCGAGGCTTATATTGAGCTTAGCAGACCCTTAGGTCTTCCACTTGATTCTGTTTTTGTAGATTTTGGTGGTACAGCAATAGAGCAAATCGGAGATGAACCTATACCAGGTGCTGATTATATACTAGGTGAAAACGACACTCTTTTCTTCTTTCCTGAAGGAATTGACACAATTGGCTTTACTATTACTACTATCTGGGATGAAATTCCAGATGAGGATGAATATATTGTAATTTCAATTTCCTATCGGGATGGTTGTGATTCCTTAAAAACCGCCTCTGATACTATTTATATTGTCGATCCATATTCTTTAAATTCTTTTGCCGAAAATGTAGTCGTAACCTGTCCTGCCGATGATGTAACAATTACTGCGCAAGGTCTGGATGGTATTGACCCTTACATATATGACTGGGGTGATTTCGGATCCGGTGAAGACCTTACAGATGTAAGTGTCCCCGTGCCGCCCGATGAAGCTTATTACTTCGTAGGTATTACAGATGCCTGTGGCTTCGAAATTAAAAATGATAGTGTACTTGTCACAAATAATATTCCAGATCCTTTGCAAGCTAGTATTGATGGATTTTCAGATCCTGAGTGCCCTAATGAACCTGTAGGTCTCAATGCTTCTATACAAGACGGAAATGGTGAGTACACCATAATTTGGACAGATGGTCAAGGAAATGGATATGTTCAGAATCCCTCTATTACGGTCTCAAATATTAATCCAACATTGGTTTTCAATCCTGACCCTATAAACTTTATTGATGTATTACCCGTTTATCTTACCGTTATAGATACCTGTGGCACGATCGTTAATGACTCAACTATCATTAACTATCCATATTTTGAGCCTTTAACGGCAAATTTCAACCCTCTTACCGACAATTGTCCCGAAGAACCGGTAGAATTGAGAGCAACAGCAGATAAAGGAGCCGGACAATATGGATATACATGGGGTATTTCCAACGGGAGCTTTGCTGATGGAGCCGATCCTACCGCTCCGACTACCTATGTAGTCCCTGCCGGAGGTATGAATATTTATACACTTGCTGTAACTGATTTTTGTGGTCGTCAAGGGTTTGATTACCGTTACATCGTAGGTGATAACGAACTTGCCTCTTCTGGTATTGCTCTCTATGAGGATTCATTGAGAGTGATAAAACTCGACAGAATTATGAATGTGATAACCCCGAATGGCGATAATAAAAACGACTATTTTGTAATTGAAGGAGTAGAGAGATTTGACGATTCACGCCTCGAAGTATATGATCGCTGGGGTAAATTGATTTACGAAACTGACAATTACCGTGCAGGAGCGCCGGATTTAAAACCAGATGATGCTTTTGATGCTGATGGATTCGAAGATGGTACCTATTTCTATGTTATTAATGTTGATAGCGGTGAATGTGTTACCTCTGGCACCATAGAAGTGCTTAGAAGCAACAACTAATATCGCGGACTATAACCCGAAACTAGGTTGTACCTTATTTGAAAAGATTTATAAGATTACCCGTTCCATATTGGAACGGGTTTTTTTGAAATGTGAAAACGGAGGATAATTTATCTAGATCATATTCTACATGTACGGCCAATCACATTCTAACTCGCTAGCTCTAAATATGCTAAGGCCTCTTAGCTGGGGAAATCGTGGACCGATATAAAGTCCAGCAAAAGAAAAAGGGCCATTCAGAATTCTAAAATAGACTCCTTATAAAATGTGGCGCACAACGCACAGAATTCACAATTGGGACCATTGTAATCTGGGCAATTAACGTTCAGTACAATAGATTCCAATCTGTAAAATTCATTCTGAATCAACCAACCAGTGGCAACTCCACGATAAACCGGCTTCCCGTTGGGGTGTTGTCTTTAATCGAAATTTTTCCTTCGCTTAGTGTCACCAGTTCCTTGACTATAAATAGTCCTAACCCCGTTCCTTTCTTTGTGCGCGTTTCCTCATTTTCGGCACGGTAAAATTTTTCAAAAACACGATCTTTCAGTTCCGGCGAAATCCCCGCCCCTGAATCAGAAACTTCAAGAATTGCTGTATTATTTAGTTTGGATAAGTGAACCAGAATGTCACTCTCGCCGCCGTATTTGTGTGCGTTTTCTACTAGGTTAACTACTATGGATTCGTAGTTGTGAATGTCCGTCATTCCTTTGATTTGAGAGTCAATTTGTCTGATAATCGAAGAATGAGAAGCTGTTGTCTGATCAATACGATCTAATATTTTGTGAGTAACTTCACTAAGGTTTACGTCGGCCTTGTTAAGGGTTTCTTTGCCATTTTCAATACGGGTTGCTAAAAGTACGTTATCTATTAAAAGGCTTAGTCTTTCTGTGTTATCCCGTACATTATGTTCAAGCAGTGAGCGCTGTGAATGATCCAGATTATCTCTTTTTGATAAAGTGTCCATGCATAACTTAATGGCTGCCAGTGGTGTTTTGAGCTCGTGGGTGATAGAGAGCAGAAAATTCCGCTGCTGCCTTACCAGCTTTATTTCTTTCTTAATAGTGCGCTGGGTAATGAAAATACCTGCTAAGAGGAAAACAAAGAAAACAGTTCCCTCGCCGATTACCATTAGCACTTTGAGATTCCCAAGGCTGGGGTCACTGGGCTGGTAAAGCTCTAAATTGAGCTTTATGAGCAGATAAGCCCACCAGAAAAACTGCAATAAAATGTAAGCAGTAAGCAGGTAAAAGAGTACAGTTACTCTTTTACCTGCTTTCGTATTTGCCATCAGGCTTATATTAATTTTGAACTTCTACTTTCGATTTGAAATAATACTTCATCACTTTTCCTTCTTTACCGGGAATCGGGAATATGCTAATAACCTCATATTTCATTTCTGCTAAAAAATTCAGGATATCAGTTTCAGTTGAGAACATATCAGGAGAACCTGCCATCTTTTTGCTTGCTTCCTGAGTTTGAATCATCATTTTGGTTCTGGAATCGGCTTTGCTCTCTCTAGTGCCGCCCTTACTTTCTTCGAAATTGATCTCAAATTTGCCACCCAAATCTGTTACAGTTGCAACAGAGTATACCCACATGTAATTAACTTCTTTGCTTTCTTCTACTTCTGTTTCTTTAACTTGTATTCCGGATTTTGACTTGTCCTTCTTATCGCTTTTCTGAGCGTTCGCAGCACTTAATGAAAATACGAAAAGAAATGATAGAGCCAATGTTTTTAGTACTGTTGATTTTTTCATGGTTTAGTTTTTTTCAAAGATAAAAAAATGACTATCACAATAGGCAGGTTAACAGCTTAAAAAAACCTATTTTTGAACCTGTTTTTTAAATTATGAGCCTTTATAGATACGCCCTGCAAAACTTACCGCGACCCTTATTGATTCGGGCTAGCTATGTTTTCAGACTTTTTGCCCCATTTCTTTACCGTGGTAACGCTGTAGAATGTCCTGTTTGTAAGGGGCAGTTCAGCAAGTTTTTATCTTATGGTTCGATGAAGGCCTTGCGGCCGAATGCATTATGCCCCCATTGCCTCTCGCTAGAAAGGCACAGACTTTTATGGCTTTATCTGAATCAAAAAACAAATTTTTTTGGTGCCAGCCTCGATGTTTTGCATATCGCTCCCGAGCAGTGCTTTCACGGAAAGTTTAAGAAATTAAAGAATATTAATTATTACACCGGTGACCTTGAGTCGCCGCTGGCTGAGTACCATTTTGATTTGCACGACGTTCCTTTCGATGACAATAAATTTGATGTTGTATTATGCAACCATGTCTTAGAACATGTTGAAGACTACGCGCAGTGTATGCGTGAGCTACACAGGGTGCTAAAGCCCGGTGGTTGGGCAATAATGCAGGTCCCGATTGATTATAGCAGAGAAGAAACGTATGAGGATAAATCCATTGTGAGCCCGGAAGAGCGTGAAAAGCACTTTTGGCAAAAGGACCATTTACGGTTATTTGGAAGGGATTATCCGCAGTTGTTAGAAAAAGCTGGTTTTAACGTGAAAAGTGATACGTTCGTGCAGGATTTAGAGCCACAATTACGCCAAAGATTTAGGTTGCAGAATGAAGAAATTATTTATTTGGCACGGAAATAATGGCTTTAAACAAAAAATCCCATTGCTAATGCAACGGGATTTTGGAAGTGGTGATGGACGGAATCGAACCGCCGACACAAGGATTTTCAGTCCTTTGCTCTACCGACTGAGCTACATCACCAACTTAACAGGGCGCAAATATAATATAATTTCTATATCTGAGCCAAAACTTAGAAATGAGTAAGAAAAAATCTCATATGATTATTGATATCGGCAATACGCGCATGAAGGTTGCGTTGTATGTCGGTAACCAGCTTGATGGGGTGCTTACTTTTTCAAATAGGGCACATAAGCAAGTGGCCGAGTTGATTGAAAATGCTGAGGCAGAACATGGTATAATTAGCAATGTGACCAATTTGCCACAACCGCTTACCGAAATGTTTCATGAAAATCTCAATATTCTAAATTTTGATGGATCAACACCGGTTCCGATTAAATCAGATTACGAAACTCCTGAAACATTAGGAACGGATAGAATCGCAAATGCAGTGGGTGCGCACAAAGCTTACCCGGGAAAGAATGTATTAATAATTGATTTTGGTACGTGTATAAAATACGATGTACTTTCGGCAAATGGAACTTTTAAAGGCGGGGCGATTTCACCGGGTGTACAAATGCGGTTTAAGAGTATGTATCAAATGACGGGTAAGCTTCCACGAATTAAAGAGTGGGAAGAAAGCGAGGAAAACTGGCCTGGCCTGGCAACACGGTCTAGTATGGTAAGTGGTGTGATTCAGGGGATTCACGCCGAAATTTTAAGATATATTGATATTTCGAATGAACATTATAATAATTTAACGGTAATAGCCACCGGAGGAGATTTCGCCTTTTTTGATAAAGCGTTTAAAAATATCATCTTTGCAAATCCTTATCTCACCCTTCAGGGCTTGCATGAAATTCTACTATACAACATTGACTAAACTCATAACTGCGGCAATTCTTTTTGTTTTTGTAAGTGTAAACGCTTATTCGCAAACAGATTTAACAACACCTTACTCCATCTTTGGACCTGGGATTCCAAACCCGCAAGCCACCGTGAGCCAGCATGGAATGGGCGGTAGTGGCGTGGCGCTGATCGATCCTTACAAGATGAATTATCTTAATCCTGCTGCGTTGGCTTATTATCTTGAGCCAATTTTTGAAACATCAGCAAAAGGAACTTTCTCAACTTTTATTTCCAACGAAGGGAGTTTTGACAATAAGAGTCTCATTTTGAATAACTTGAGCTTAAGCTTTCCTATAAAGCGGGGAGTGTGGGGGCTTACAGTTGGTCTTGAGCCCTATTCTACTGTGGGTTATGACGTAGTGACCACAACACCAAATCCAAATTTGGAATCCACACCATTCGTTAACTATAGCGGTGATGGTGGAATTAATCAGGGATATATTGGAATGGCATATAAAGTGTTTAACCAAATCGATTCTGCAGGAAATGCTACAAGTATCGCCATTGGTTCAAATTTCAACTTTAATTTTGGTACAATAGACAATTCTCGCCTGCTTAGCTTTCAAAACGACCCAAGTAGTCTTGGTTTGAGGATTGAAGAAAGTGTACTGGTGCGTGACGTAAATTTTGATTTCGGAATTCACTACCAGACCAATCTGATCAAAAAAACAAGTACTAACCCTGCTTTTATGAAGCTTTTGGCAGGTGCTACTTTCTCAACAGGATCTGACCTTAATGCAGAAAGAACAGCTGCAACTTATAATTTTAGTACTAGTAATGGTTTTATAGGGGATACACTCTCTTTTGAGGATCGTCAATCCGGTCGCATTGTAATGCCTGTTCGCGTAACCGCCGGCATAGGCATTGATTACATCACCGCTAAGCGAAGAAGATTTCGTTTTTCACTTGACTATTCTACCCAACAGTGGTCCGACTATAGCGAGGAATTCGGCGATGATGTGAATTCCTTCAATTTTAGGGACAGCGAAACCATAGGCACCGGTATAGAATATACCCCCTCCATAGGGTCATCTAAATATCTACGAACTGTAGAATATAGAGCGGGTTTTATGTATCAAAAATCAAATATAAATATCGATGGTACAGAGGTTAACGATATTGGCATGAGTTTTGGTTTATCTTTGCCGTTACACCACCGACGTGGACTGACAAAATCAGCTTTCCACATCTCTGGACAATACGGAACTTATGGAACGACAGATAATGGACTTATTCAGGAAGATTATATTAAAATATTCGTGGGCTTCTCATTTACCCCTCATTTCAGGAACCGCTGGTTCGTTCAACCTAAATATGATTAACAATTACAAAGTGACTATGAAAAATATGATTTTCAGCCTGATGGCTGTATTGCTACTAAGCCTTTCGGCTAACGCTCAAGATGATTCAAAGTATGGTGAAACTCCCGAGGATCAGCAAAAGTGTAAAGAGTGTATTTCGCTGTACCGCGAGTACCGTGATCAGAAAATGGAGAAAGATGCCCTCCCATTTTGGAGATGCGCCTTCAGAACTTGTCCGCAGGCTGCTAAAACGCTTTATATTGATGGAGCTAGATTTTATGGAGATATTCTCGACGAAATCTATGAGGATTCAACTAAGATAGATACGCGAAATGCTTATATAGATACTTTGATGATGATTTACGATAAGCGCATCGAGTATTTTGAGGAAGAAGGTAAAGTTCTTGCCTACAAGGCAAACGACCTGTTTAAATATGACGAGTCTCGTGCGCAGGAAGCGAATGTGATGCTTAAGCGATCTATGCAGTTAGAAGGTATGAATAGTGATGCGATTGCTGCATCTAAATATTACCAGACCCTATACGAAATGTATAAGGAAGGAAATGCTACGAATTCTGACTTGCTTGTAGAATATATGCCGGTACTTGAAATTCTTGACTATAATATAGCCAGACTTGAAGATGAAGGTGACAGGTCGAGATATGAAAAAGCAAAAAACAATCTTGATGCATTCTTCATTAAGATTGCCGAATGTGGGGATATCTACAGAATTCTTGGTGAGAGACTTGCCGAGACACCAAATGATATTGAGCTGAACAAAAAGGCGCTTGCAGTAATGAATAAACGTGACTGTACGGATAGCCTCTTGTATAATCAAGTTGCTGAGCGCGTTTATCAGGATAAACCAACTGCTCCCGCCGCCTATTCTATAGGTATTCAGAAACTAAAAATGAAAGATTACTCTGAGGCCCTTAAATACTTTGAAGAAGCAGCTGAGCTTTGCGGAGATTGTATAGAGTTAACTCAGTATTACTTGCGCGCAGGTCAGACTGCCAATATTTTGGGTCAAACCTCTAAAGCACGCACAATGGCGAATAAAATTTTGCAAATCAATCCTAAAAGCGGCGATGCTTATATGCTAATTGGCGATGCCGTAGCAGCATCTGCAAAATCTTGTGACGATGGCAAATTAGGTAGTGCTTCCGCTTACTGGCTTGCATCCGATTATTTTGCGAAAGCGAAATCTGTAGATAGTTCGGTAGCTGATAAAGCAGACCAAAGAATTGCGGCTTATAGAAAGCAGTTTCCTTTAAAAACCGATTTATTCTTTCACAACCTTGCAAACGGTGATACTTATACTGTAGCATGCTTTGGCGAGACTACCACGGTGCGCTCAAGGGATTAATGATAGTGAAAGCATATCTGACTATTAAGTTTTTGGCGCCGACTGTTCTTGCAGTCGGTGTCTTGTTTTCATGTACCTCCAATGAAATGGAAAAAGTGCTTGAATTTACAGACTACGATTCGCCCCCGATACGCAGTACGCTTAATGTGGAATATACATACACCGATTCAGGCAGAGTAAAGAATATTCTTGAAGCCGGCAAACTCGATCAGTACCAAACCCCCGACTCGGCTTATAGCAAAATCTCAAATGGCTTTTCGCTAACTTTTTTTGATGCCCAGGCCAAATTTGATGGTAAGCTTACAGCAAAAAATGGCTACATAACGGGCGATAATTCCATGATGATTGCGAGAGACTCGGTGGTTTTTCGCAATAAAGAGAATGAAACCCTCCATACCGAAGAATTAATCTGGTACGGCGATTCTGCCACAGTTTACACCAATAAGTTTGTTACAATAGAGCGAAAAGATGCTGTGATTTACGGAAAGGGGTTAACTTCGAATCAAAATTTTACCAATTACGTTATTACCGACGTCACAGGAGTAATTAATATAGAAGATGGATCAACAGAACAAGAAAAAGAATAATATGCGGGGTGTAAGCCTTGTTATGGAGAAATTCTGGCTTGCGCTGGCTATAATCTCCCTCATTGTGGTGATTTATATTTTCGTTACTGATAAAGGGATAAATCGCGAAAACGCACAATACCTTGTATTCCCGCTACTTGCTGGATTAATGTATGGTTTTCGCACCTTTTTTAGAAAGCGAATGGAAAAAAATCAGGACCTGTAGCCAATACGCAGATTCTAATTACCTTTAATCAATGAATTTACTTATTCTGATTGCCGTTTCGCTTTTTTTCTCGGCTTTCTTTTCGGGTATGGAAATAGCCTTTCTTACCTCCAATAAATTGAAGATTGAGCTTGATAACAAACAGGGAGCTTTTTCTGCACGGGTGCTATCCGGATTTTTAAAGCACCCTTCGCGCTTTATTGGTACCATGCTGGTTGGTAATAATGTGGCTCTCGTTTTTTACGGTATTCTCATGGCTCGCTTATTAGAGCCGGTATTTTATGAATGGGGCCTTTCGAGTGCTTCAGTGCTGCTTCTGCAAACCTTGGTTTCTACACTGATCATTTTATTTGCAGGAGAGTTTATTCCGAAAACCCTATTCCAAATCAACTCAAATTTTATTCTCAACGTTTTTGCAATTCCATTAAAGATAGTTTATTTCATACTTTGGGTACCGATGTACGTAATGGTTGGACTCTCAGAATTGGTCCTTCGGGTGTTTTTTGGCGTAGATACGCGCAAACAACAGGTTGTTTTCGGGAGGCTTGATCTCAATAACTACGTTCGTGAGATTACGCAAACTGCCGAAAGCAAAGAGGAAGAACTGGAGCACGAAATTCAAATATTTCAGAACGCACTTGATTTTTCGAAAGTCAAAGCACGTGACTGCATGGTTCCCCGTACGGAGATTACGGCAATTTCGGTTGAGGATGAATTGTTTAAACTCCGCAATCTCTTTATAGAAACCGGTTATTCCAAGGTTTTGGTTTACCGCGATACCATCGACAATATTATTGGTTATGTAAACTCTGCAGAGCTATTTAATAATCCCGATTCTATTAAGCGAATGATTGTTCCGGTGATTATTATTCCCGAAACTATTTCTGCAAAAGAGGTTTTGGAACTATTTATTAAGCAGAATAAGAGCATCGCTGTGGTGGTAGATGAGTTTGGCGGGACGAGCGGAATGCTTACAATTGAAGATATTATTGAAGAAATTTTTGGTGATATTGAGGATGAACATGATCAGGAAGAATTTCTCGAAGAAATAATTGACGAAAAAAACTATAATTTCGCGGCGAGGCTCGAAATAGATTACATAAATGACAAGTATAAATTAAATATTCCTGAAAGTGATGAATATGAAACACTTGCAGGGTATATTATTCACAACCACGCCGATATTCCCGAATTAAACAGCGTAATAAAGGTAGATCAATTCACATTTAAAATAACCGCGGTAACCAATGTGCGTATAGAATCTGTTCACTTAGAGTTAATAGAAGAAGAATAGTTCATTTCGATCGCAGATATTTGTATATTCGCAACCTTCAAAAAAAGTACAATTAATGGCAGCTATTGGAAAAATTAGAGAACAATCTACCTTATTGTTGATTGTTATTGGCGGGGCTATGGTAGCCTTCGTTCTCGGCGATATATTTTCGAACCGTGGAACTTCATCTCAGGATCAGTATGTGGGAGAAGTATTTGGTGAGGAAATTAATCTCATTGATTATGAGAAACGCGTAGAAGCAGAGAAACAAAGTATGGCCAGCATCGGTCAGTCACCTTCTACTGCTCAAGATCAACAAATCAGAAATCAAGTTTGGAATAACATGATCCAGGAAAAGGTTATGTATACCGAAATGAATAAGATCGGTTTGCGTCTGGGACAAGATGAATTCGACGATATTCGATTCGGTGAAAACGTTCGCGAAGATTTTAAGACCAATCCGAACTTTCAGGATCCTGAAACAGGTCAGTTTGATCCAAAATTGGTTCAAAATTACTTTTCTGTAATGCAGGAGCAGTATCCTTTGTATTACGAAAGTCAGGTAAACAGAGTTGTAAATGAGCGTTTGTATGATAAATACAATACACTTGTTAAAAAAGGTCAGTTTGTAAATACGCTCGAAGCGAAAGATGAATATTATCGTCAGGAGCAAACGGTGAATTTTGACTACGTGAGCCGTGAATTCGCTAGCGTAGCCGATAGCACTGTTACCGTGAGCGATTCGGAATTGCGAGCGTATTATGATGAGCACGAAGACGAGGACAGATTTGATAGAGACGCCGCAGCAGATATAAAATTCGTGACTTTTGATGTGCAGCCTACAGAGGATGATCTAGAAGGAATAAAAGAAGAATTGGCTAAACTGAAAGGTGATTTTGCCAATGCAAAAAACGATTCACTCTTTGTATTGAAATACAGCAGCACCCGAAATGCGAATCAAGTAGATCTTAAAGGTTCTGATAATGCTGAGCTTCAGACCATGATCGATAATTCAGAAAATGGTGATGTTATCGGACCTTACCAGACAGGTGAGAAATTTGCAATAGCAAAAATCAAGAATAAAGGGACTGAAGAACGAGCTACAGCTCGTCATATTTTGCTTTCTAAGCAATCTGAACCGGATGTAGATGTATTGATGGCGCGGGCAGACAGTATTAAAAAAGTGATTCAAAAGAATGACAACTTTGAAGAGATGGTTACCAAGTTCAGTGAAGATCCGGGATCTATCCAGAATGGTGGTAAGTACGAAGACTTTGACCGCAAGCAGATGGTTGCTGAATTTACAGAAGCTTCATTTGATGAACCGATTGGGTCAATTAACATTGTAGAAACTACTTATGGAGTTCATATTGTAGAACCCCTAGAGCATAATGATGTAAACGTAGTGAAAGCTATGGTTATTGATGAGCCAATCATCCCTTCTAATCAGACCTTTAACGAGGTTTATGATGAGGCTAATTCATTCTCTATTGATGCTAAGAATGTTGAGGGTCTGGTTTCTATGGCTAATGAGAAAGGTTATAAAGTTGAAGAAGGTAAAGAAGTAACGACTCAGGCTCGTACGATTCCCGGTATCGCAGGATCTGTTGAAGCCGTGCGTTGGGCTCACAATACTGAAAAGACTGAAGTGGGACAGGTAAGTCAGCCATTTGAATTTGACCGTAAAATTGTTGTTGTAGGTCTTGAAAAACGAACGGAAGCAGGAAGAGCTTCTTTCGAGGATGCAAAAGAAGATATTAAGCCGGAAGTAATTCGTGAAAAAAAGGCTGAAATGTTTAAATCAGAAATGAAGGACAAATCCTTTGAGGATCTGAAAACTGAGTTTAATCTTCAGGTTAAAACTGCTAGTAATGTTTCAGAAAAACGTCCGAGCCTTCCAGGCGGTGCCAGCGAAGGATACGTTGTAGGATATGCACTTTCTATGAAGGAAGGAGCCGTAAGCCAGCCAATAGAAGGAAATAGAGGGGTTTATGTCGTTAAGCTTAACAGTAAGACAGAGGTAGAGCCTAGAGAAGACTATTCTACTTATAGTGCCGAGCTTCTGGAAAATAAGAAGAATGGTGTGAAAACATATACGATCGGAGTGTATAGAGCACTTAAAGATTTTGCGAAAGTAAAAGATCAACGATCACGGGTATTTTAAGCACCGAGCTAATTGAATTAAAAAGGTCTGCAGAAATGCAGACCTTTTTTTGTTAGTAGTCGAGTAAAAAGGAGATTGTTTAATAATTTTTTGGCAATTTGAATTCTAAAGGCAAAAGAGCTAAACTGGATAGGTTTGGCTATAAGCACAAAGCTGCATGTGAATCAGCTTTTAAATTTAGTATTAATTTACCTTTTTAAATAAGATATCTTTAACGGTGCCTTCTGCCGCAGCGTAAAAGGATATGACATTGTTATTATTCTCTCTAACGAAGGAATATTTTGTTCTTCGATTCGATCCAAAAACATCTTTTTCACCTTCTTTCAATATTAATCCCTGGTTGTTAGGGTAATTCAATACTAGTTCTTTATCATAAACCTGAAGCTCGTAAGTTACATCAAGCTCTTCTGAGAAGTACGTGCCAGCATATTCGGAAATGTTTTGATTTGGATTTTGGGCCAGTTCAATTCTTTGGAAATAGAAAATTGCTCCTCCAAAATCAACAAGTAGATCTGCTTCTGAATCCTGATCGGAAAGAAAGGAATACTTCACGGAAGCATTATCCATCCTGGAAAAAGAAGTATTTGAATTTGCAGCAAGGGGAGTGGGGTCTGCGCCATAACTGCTTTGAGCATTTAAAGTGTCATTCTTCACCAAAATGTGCATTTTCAAATCGCTATTGACCTCTTGATAGTGCCCCGTAAAATTGGCCAAGTCTTCTGTACTGGGATGGTACACTTCTTTTGGACTGTCAATTTCTTTCGATTCTTGAATCCATAAATCCAGGATTTTATAAGATAAATTCACCGCATTGATTTGTTCGGAATTGGTATAGACAATTACCCCTAGATTCAAGTCAGGTATGCAGATGAACTGAGAACGCATTCCCCAGTCACGGCCGCTATGGTTTAAAGTGAGATGATTCCTATAGGGTGTAACAAACATGCCACGAGCGTGCTGCATTTCTTCACCGTTATTTAATGAGGAAAGTTTAGTGACGAAATCAGAAATGTAAGAAAAGCTTTGAGTCGAATCGAGAAAAACCTGCATCCAAATTGCCAAATCCGTAACAGTACTTCTCATGCCTCCAGCGCCAACACAAAGCGTTAGCGACTTAGGCTGCTTGAAGACTTCGCCTTCTTTATAATAGGAATATGCCCTGTTTTTAACTACTTGGTTTAGTTCACTAGCATAGAAGGTGTTGTTCATACCGAGAGGTGTGAAAAGTTCGTTTTGAGCAAATTGATGAATTTGCATATTTGATACCCTTTCAATTATAAGTGCCAGCAAAACATAGTTTGTATTTGAATAAAGCATTTTATCGCCTGGCTTATTGTTAACCCCTTTTTGTCGAAACATCAGGCGTTGAATCATCTTGTTTGTATAGCCACAATGATTATAGTCAAAGCCTGATAAATCCAATAAAACATTATGATTTCGTATTCCGCTGGTATGGTTTAATAAATGCTTGATCCTTATTGTATCTCCATAAAAAGCCATTTCTGGGATATACATTCTGATGTCGTCATTAACAGATAGTTTTTCTTGTTTTTCAAGAATTGCGATACAAGCAGATGTAAATTGTTTTGTAATGGAAGCGATTCCAAAAACAGTAGAGTCATTGATTGGAATATCATATTCCAAATTCATTAATCCGCGACTGTCATGATAAATCAGCTCACCATCTTTAACTACACCTACTGATAAGCCTGGGCTTGATTTGTAATCTGCCAGCTCAGTCAAAATAGAATCGATTCTTTCAGTAAAACTTTCTTGGCAAAAAGACTGTATTGCTGAAGCTACTAATAGAAGAACAAGGCATTTTTTCATTTATTTGAATTAATACAGTCTATACAGATGAAACTCTTTTATAATTGAATGGAATTCAAGAATAGGTTTCATACTCAAAACTTAGTTAGGCCTATTTATCAGAAGGAAATTGTAAAAAGTACAGACCCAATTTAAGTAGGAAGTACATAGAATAAATAAAGGCTTCGTTTTTTCAATTTATTTATCCGCCTTATATAGCTTATAGAATAAGGTTGGTAAGAAGCCGAAATTAAATAGTGCAAATCCTGTAATTAGCAGAATGCCGGCGAAAGGCCATCGCATAATTTCAAATACGAAAGCCGTGCTAAGTGTGAAA
Organism: uncultured Cryomorphaceae bacterium; assembly: GCA_963748925.1. Taxonomy (GTDB): domain Bacteria; phylum Bacteroidota; class Bacteroidia; order Flavobacteriales_D; family Cryomorphaceae; genus Cryomorpha. The sequence goes on from CAVVKG010000009.1 coordinate 728,754, forward strand.
AACGCTAAAAATCCTAGAATATAAACTGATCTTTTCATTTCAAATTTTTTAATTGGATTGATGTTTAGATGGTTACTCTCTATTTCTAAAGTTCTAAAAGAATCGAGGTGTCTTAGTGTCTAGATGGTCCAGCCCGCCTAGGAAACTGACTTCTTATACATGGTAAAAAACAAGAATGGTAGATATCCGAAAGCGAAAAGAAAAGTTCCCGACACAAGCAGTATACCAGCACCCTTCAAATGGAAGAATTTAAAAAAGACGGCTACACCAATCATTCCTATGGAAGAAAAACCCAAGATGAACTTCAGCCTCTCAGATATGTTTTTCGAGATTGCGACCTTATAACGATCGAAAGCCAGAAGTGGCATAAAAAGCAATATTAGCAGGGCAAGGCCCGATATAGAAAGTACATTTGCCATAGGAAAATGCATCAGTTTGAATGTAATACCAATAGTAAGTGAGGCGGCACCGATAAATCCGACGCTATACATGAGCTTTTTCATAATAATGATGCGGTTTGAGTTAAGTAAAAAAAGAGTTTGGTTTTCTAATTGTTTCAAGCCATTTGGCGCCAGGTCATGTATGGCTTCATTTAAGAGCTGGTCAAAGGGCTTTCCTTTTCCCTGCTGGGTTTCAATTACACAACAGAGGTGATCAACAATATCGTTTTGTAAAGACTCAATGCGAATGCCTTCTGTCTTTACCACATTGTATATATATTCTTCTTGTTCGGGGCTAAGCTTCATGCCATTTTTGTTTCATTAAACACCAGAACATTGAGTGTGGTTATAAAGTCTTTTAGCTCTTTTAAATAGGCTATTTTTTCAGTTTTACCTTTTGAGGTTAAGGTGTAGTACTTTCGCACCCGCTTGCCAATGTACTCTTCTTCAAAAGTCACTAGCCCGTCTTTGGTCATTTTTTGCAAGGCCGGATACAGCGAACCATCTTTTAGCAAGACCTTTTCATCAGACCGATCCTTAACAGTTTGCGAGATTTCATATCCATACATTCTTTCATTCTCTGAGAGTAAATTAAGAATGATGGCAGTCAATGTTCCTTTTAATAGTTCTTTTGAATACATAGGACAAATATATATAGAATATCAATACATCTTAAATCTATGTATTAAAATATTTCAAAAAATTTTCTTGTGATTAAATAAGTCTCTTTAATACAAGTTTTTATAATGTTTTATTGCTTGAAAGGAAAAACTTGAATTGGAATCCTTTTTGTGAAATTCGTTTCTTAACGCAAAACAACAAGCCTCTCAGTATCCAGCTTTAAGAGAATAAAAAGGAGTAGCGTAAACCCCCAAAGAGAAGAACCACCATAGCTAAAAAATGGCAAGGGTATCCCAATTACAGGCGCCAGGCCTATTGCCATTCCAATATTAATAAGCAGGTGTACAAAGAGAATACAGGCCACAGAGTAGCCGTAAATCCGTGTAAACGTAGAGCGCTGCCTTTCGGCGATAAAAACGAGCCGCAGCATCAAGGTTATGAAAACCGCTATTACAAACGTGCTTCCCAAAAAGCCCCATTCTTCACCTATAGTGCAATAGATAAAATCGGTGCTTTGCATAGGTACATATTTAAACTTAGTGAGCGTGCCGTCTAAATATCCTTTCCCAGAAAAACCGCCCGAACCGATGGCGGTTTTAGACTGTTTAACATTATATCCTGCGCCTTGCGGGTCTTCAGCAAGACCTAAAAGAATATTTATCCTAATTTTTTGGTGCGGTTCAAGAACGTTTTCAAAAACCTGATCTAATGTTCCAATAAAAAGCAAGCTTCCTACGGCTGTTCCTATTAGCAAAAGGTAGTTTCTGCGTCTGAATCGCGGAAGCACAAACCTCCTAATCGCAAAGAAAATTAAGACCGAAAAGAGGACAATAAAAATCATTAGAAAATAATGCCCCGGCAGTTCCAATCCAAAATACGATAGCGTAGTAGCCTTTAGTACTAATGAGAGTACAGCAAGAATGATGGCGAGAAGCCCCAGTAGCAGGATATTTCCAGAAAGGCCCTCACGATACATCACGAGAACAAATGCCACAAATACCAAAACTGTTCCCGTATCTGGCTGTAGCATAATGAGTAAGGCCGGAAGAGCTAGGATCCCTACAGCGGTAATCTTTGTCTTCATATCAGAAATTTTGATATTGATTTGACTTAGATAATATGCCAGCATAAGGCTAATACCTAGTTTGGAGAATTCTGACGGCTGTATTCCGAAACTTCCAAAACCGAACCAGGCTTTGGCTCCATTAACTTCTTTCCCGAAAATAAGAACCAGCACAAGCAGCAATGTGGTAACACCATAAATTACCGGTGAGGCCCTTCTGATAAACTCACCATCAAAAAGAAGGAGCGTAAATGCTAAAACACAAGCGGTAACAATCCAGATAAATTGCTTCCCATATTCTTGTGAACCGTCAAACATAGAAGGGTGATCACCATTGTAGCTGGCAGAATAAATATTAAACCAACCCATAAGCATCAATCCCACATAGAGCAGAACCGTTAACCAGTCGAGATTCTTTAGTATGTTCCCTCTTCTTTGCATTTTAATATTTATTCATTCTATTTAATGCCTTATCATAAAGTTCTAAATCGAGCATAACGAACATATTGGACTTTATGGTTGGTATTAATTATTGTGGAGCAAATCTGCCTCGAGCATCCGGGTTTCTATTCTTGGGCGAGTTATTGTATCAGTTAAATATTGTTCGATCATTAAGCTAGTTATAGGGGCAGCCCAGGTTGACCCAAAACCTACGTTTTCAACATATACGGCAATGGCAATTTTAGGATCGTCTTTTGGGGCAAAAGCGATAAAAATAGAGTGGTCTTTTCCGTGAGGATTTTGGGCGGTTCCTGTCTTTCCACAAACCTCAATATCGGGACTAAAACGAACTCCACGACCTGTACCTGCTTCTATTACCTTATACATTCCTTCCACAACCCTGTCATAATTTTCTTTTGAGATATCAGTCAGGTGTTTGTGGGTATAAATGCTATCGCTTATCGGCTCGCCATCTATTTCTTTAATGATATGGGGTGTGTAGTACCAACCTCTGTTTGCGATAGTAGCGGTGAAATTGGCTACCTGAATCGGGGTTATACCCAATTCTCCCTGGCCAATAGCAAGGGAAATTACGGTATGCCCGTTCCAGTGGTTGCGCCCATAAAACTTATCATAATAAGTTGATTCGGGTACAAAACCACTCACTTCGCTTGTCATGTCAACCATCAGGCGGGAGCCCAATCCGAACTTTACCAGGTGATCTCGCCATCTATTATACCCCTCTTCACTGGTGGGATACTTGTCTAAAACCCGCTTGAAGACATTACAGTAGTAAGCATTGCAGCTGGTTTGAATAGAGAATTGCAAGTTTACAGGTGAAGAATGGGCATGGCAGCCTAACCTTCTTCCCGAATAATAGTAACCCCCATTGCAAGAAAATCTTGTGTTTTCATCAATTACCTCTTCTTCGAGCCCAATAAGACCCTGAAGAAGTTTAAAGGTTGATCCCGGCGGATAGCGAGCCATAAGCGCCCGGTTAAAGAGCGGTTTCAGCGTGTCTTCGCTCAAAGCTTTGTAGTTTTTTCCGCGTACACGTCCCACCAATAAGTTCGGATCGTAATTTGGATTGGTGATCAGACACAAAATTTCGCCGGTTGCGGGTTCGATGGCCACAATACTGCCGCGTTTTTGTTTCATCAATTTTTCGCCATAAGCCTGCAAATCAATATCGAGACTTGAAGTTAAGTTTTTTCCTGCGCGAGCAAGGGTATCAAACTGACCATTGGCAAAGCTTCCTTTCTCGTTGTTGTGCACGTCTACCAAAACAAACCGTTTTCCTCGCTTCCCTCGAAGCGGTTCTTCGTAGATGCTTTCTACCCCATTGGCGCCAATATAATCACCGCGCTGGTAGTAGCTATCTTTCTCGATAATTTTTGGTGTAACCTCACTTACATAGCCCATGCTATGGGCCGCAATAGGGTGGGGGTAGTAACGAAGCGTACGCGGCTGCCCGTAAAATCCAGGAAACCGATAAAGGTTTTCTGCTATGTCGATGTAAAGCGATGCCGGAATCTGCTTGGCAAATGCGTAAGGCTTGTATCTGCTGTATTTTTTAGCCGCTGTTATTTTTGCCGTAAACTCGGCCGTATCAATCTCCAAAAGTTTGCAAAAGGCTATTGTATCAATGGTTTTCATATTCCGTGGTATAACCATTAGGTCGTACACAGCGGTATTTGCAACAAGGAGCTCTCCGTTGCGGTCATATATGAGACCCCTTGCGGGATATTCAGTAATAACTCGTTCGGAAGCACTTGCTGCCATAACTTTCCATTCATCATCTACTACTTGTAGAAAAAACAATCTTAAAGAAAAGATTACTCCTACAGTGATGAAAATTATGACAATTACAAACTTTCTGTCACTCAGATTCATATTTGTCTTGATGACCTCTTGGTCAAGATAAGGTATTGACTAATAATGGTTAAGAGCAAGGTAAAGGCAGAGCTTAGTACAACACGAAGAAGCGTATTGAAAAATCCCTTGAATGAATATACTTCAACGAAAAATAACCAAAAATGGTGTATTAAAATCAGAACACCTGCATATTTTATAAACCACGATAAGCCAAAATCTTGAATTCCTGGTCTCTGGCCATATTCATAGCCATCTCGCGGGCCAATCACCTTAAGGTAAAGCGGGCGAATATAGGCTAGAAGTACGCATGCTGAAGCATGGATTCCTAGTGTGTTGGTAAACATATCAATGCAAGTACCCAAGATAAGTCCGATAAGTAACTCAGCCCAACGTGGAGTCTCGAGGGGAAGCATGAGCATAAATAGGATGTACAAGTATGGAATAGCCATTCCCTGCCAAAGGTTTACCTCATTGAGAATGAGCCCTTGTAACAAAACAAGGAACACAAAGCGGCCGATATTCTTAAGAACCTCACTGATCATCTTCTTCCGTAATTTTTTCTAATTCGCGCTGCTCTTGCTTCAGCAAATTTTCTACCACATACACATAGCGAATTTGGCTAAAATCATTGCTTATTTTAACTCGGATTTTGTGAAAATTAGTTCCTTCTTTTTCTTCCACATCACTTACCACGCCTACATTAATTCCCCTTGGATAAATGGCAGATGAGCCACGGGTAATAATCGTATCGCCCACTTGCACATCTACATGTCGCGGAATATCATTCAGATAAGAATATCTGAAGTCGCTACCATCCCACCGCAACAACCCGAAGTTGCCGGTGCGTGCAAGCTCAGCACTCGCCGTAAATTTCAAGTTTATTATGGGTAGAACAGTGCTAAAATGTTCAGAAACATCTTTTACCACACCTACGAGACCGTGGGTATTTAGAACGCCCATTTCGGATTTTATACCTTCGGCACTTCCCTTATTTATCGTGAGGTAATTGAGCTGTTTGTTGATTGAACTGTTTACCACCTGAGCAGCTTTTTGACGATACTTTTGTTCGCGCAGCGTATCGTTGATCATTACGAAGTGATCGTTAACGCTCACATAGTTGCTCTTTAGCCTATTTCTGAGCTCTTCATTTTCTTTAGAGAGCTCATCGTTCACGCGCTGCAATTCGATATATTCCGTAACATTGCCCTTCCACTTAAATAGTGAACCCACAACTTTATTTGATGAGTTTACAAAACTCGCTTCATGAAAGGAGTTATTTCTGTAAATCATCCAAAAGCACAGCACCTGGAGCCCAAGAAAAAATAAGAAAATGTGGTATTTAACCAGGAATTGGATAAAATTCCGCATCGGGCGTTATAGGTTTACAGGGGTTAGTCGCGCATAAGGAATTGAAAGCGATCAATATTTTTAAGGGCAATTCCGGTTCCCCGCGCTACTGCTCGAAGGGGATCTTCGGCAATGTGAACAGGGAGTTTCGTTTTAAGGGAAATACGCTTATCGAGTCCACGAAGCATCGATCCTCCTCCAGCCAGGTAAATTCCTGTGCGGTAGATATCTGCCGAAAGCTCTGGTGGAGTTTGCTCAAGTGCGCTTAGAATAGCCTCTTCAATTTTAGAAATAGACTTATCAAGGGCGTGTGCAATCTCTGTGTACGATACGTGGATTTCTTTTGGAATACCTGTCATAAGGTCTCTTCCGCGAACGGCAAAATCTTCAGGTGGATCTTCCAAATCTGTAATGGCTGCTCCGACTTCAATTTTAATTTGCTCGGCTGTGCGCTCACCTACCAAAATGTTATGCTGGCGGCGCATATATTCTTCAATGTCGCTTGTAAATTCATCACCGGCCACACGTATATTCTTGTCGCAAACAATTCCTCCCAGGGCTATAACAGCTATCTCGCTGGTTCCACCACCTATATCGATAATCATATTACCCATAGGTTCTTCTACATCTATCCCGATACCGATCGCAGCTGCCATTGGTTCATGGATGAGGTAAACTTCTTTTGCTCCAGCGTGTTCTGCCGAGTCGCGTACTGCTCTTTTCTCTACCTCGGTAATGCCAGATGGAATGCAAATAACCATTCGCAAAGAAGGTGTGAAAAAGGATTTGCCGGGTTTGATCATTTTGATCATACCGCGTATCATTGCTTCGGCAGCTTGAAAATCAGCAATTACACCATCCTTCAAAGGACGAATGGTTTTGATGTTTTCATGGGTTTTACCATGCATTTGCTGCGCCAAACGGCCAATGGCGATAATTTTTCCGGTAGATCTGTCCTTGGCAACAATAGATGGTTCATCAACCACTACCTTGTCATTGTAAATTATCAGAGTATTCGCCGTTCCAAGGTCAATGGCGATTTCCTGGGTAAAAAAGTTAAAGAGGCCCATGTGTGAATTTCGTTGCTAAAATTAATGCTTAAAGTGTCTTGTACCAGTAAATACCATGGCAATGTTGTTTTCGTTACAATAATCGATAGAAAGTTTATCTTTTATTGATCCGCCAGGTTGAATTACAGCATTTATACCTTCGTTTCCTGCTATTTCAACGCAGTCGGGAAAAGGGAAAAAAGCATCGGACGCCATAACGGCATCCTTCAGATCAAACCCAAAATGTTTGGCTTTTACGATGGCTTGCTTTAGCGCATCAACACGCGAGGTTTGCCCCGTTCCGCTCGCCAAAAGCTGGTTGTTTTTTGCTAATACGATCGTGTTAGACTTGGTATGCTTGCAAAGTTTGGAAGCGAATTCCAAATCTCTCATTTGTGAATCAGTTGGTTTTTTCTCCGTTACCGATTCAAAATTTTCTATGCGATCCGTTTTTCCGTCTTTTTCTTGCCAAAGTACCCCGTTGAGGGCAGTACGCAAAGTTACAGACGGGAAGTCAGTTGGGTGCTGTACCAATATTATTCTGTTCTTTTTTGATTTTAAAAGCTCCAGAGCTTCATCGTCATACCCCGGGGCAATTACTACCTCACAAAAAAGGCTATTTATTTCTGTAGCAGTTGCAAGGTCTATCTCGGTGTTTGAAATCAGCACCCCGCCAAATGCGGAAGTGGGATCGCCAGCCAAGGCATCTTTGTAAGCGTCAACCAGCTTAACTCTTGTTGCTGTGCCACAAGCGTTGTTGTGCTTCATGACCACAAATGTGGGTTCGCTGTCCTGAAACTCGGTCATCAACTGAACAGCTGCATCTACATCCAGCAAGTTGTTGTACGAAAGTTCCTTTCCGTGCAGGTGATCAAAAATTTCTTCGAGGTCACCGTAAAAGCGGCCTTTTTGATGCGGGTTCTCACCGTATCGAAGGGGTAAAAATTCCGATTCGCTAACTTTAAGCGACGCAGATTCCTCACCTTCCATAAAGTAGCCGTAAATGGCTGCATCGTAATGTGAACTGATGTCAAATGCTTCTGCGGCCATTTGCTTTCGGTCTGAAAGGCTGGTGGACCCATTATTTCCGTTTAATAAATCGAGCAGAATGTCATAATACTGCATGCCGGGAATGATCATTACATCCTTGAAGTTTTTGGCAGCAGCCCGGATAAGGGAAATACCACCAATGTCAATCTTCTCAATAATTTCCTGTTCACTTGCTCCCGAGGCCAGCGTTTCTTCAAAAGGGTAGAGGTCTACTATCACCAAATCTATTGGAGGAATCTCAAACTCTTCAAGTTGAGCAACATCATCATCTTCCTCACGGCGACTCAGTATACCACCAAAGATTTTGGGATGTAAAGTTTTAACTCTTCCCCCTAAAATGCTAGGGTAATTTGTGAGATCTTCAACTGCATTAACGGGAATGTTTAGCCCTTTAATAAAGGCTTCAGTACCACCTGTAGAGTAGAGTACAACTCCCAGATCATGCAATTTTTTTATTATTGGTTCAAGGTTGTCCTTGTGGAAAACAGAGATTAAGGCAGATTTAATTGGTGTCAAGTTGCTTTTTATTAAGGGAATATCGCATACAATGTTAGCAAGAATAATTGGTTCAAAGGCGCAATTTACTTGCTATTGCGAAAGTTGTTGATAATTTTAACAGACTGTTAATAACGGGATATTTTGTGAAATTACATGAGCGGTAGCTCGTCATTCGATGAATGGACTTAATTTTGGGATAAGTCTGCGAAGAAGGTCAATTAAATGAGGAAATTTTTGGTGTATGTTAGATTGCTGCGTGAGGGGGCTACATTTGCGATAAGCGCTTTAGTCGTAAACCGGCTGCGAACTTCGCTTTCGTTGCTTGGAATTACCATAGGGATTTTCCTGATTATTTCTGTATTCACTCTGGTTGCCAGTTTAGAGAAAAGTATTCGTGGATCATTTGAAACACTTGGCGATGATTCGATTTTTATCGAAAAAATGCCTTGGGGTCCTGAAAAAGATGGTGAGTATGCGTGGTGGGAATATATGCAACGCCCCAATGTAACTCTTCGCGAGGCTCGCCAGCTAAAAGGGAGAATGAACTCGGCTAAGGCTGTTTCTTTTCTTGCATCTACCACACGAAATTTGGAACACGATAACAGCAATGCCGAAAACACAGTTGTGGTCGCAGTAACGGAGGGTTTTGAGAATTTTATTTCTGTGGATATTGAAAAAGGAAGGCTGTTTACTACTTCAGAATTGGAATCAACACGCAGAATTTGTGTGTTGGGAAATGATGTATCTGCTCAACTTTTTGGAACGGGAGATGCCTTGGGGCAGACAGTGAAAATAGGAGGTTTTAGTGCCACCGTTATCGGTGTTTTGCAAAAAGCGGGTACCAGTCTGCTTGGCAGCGGAACCGATGAATGGGCCATTGTGCCGGTAGAATTTGGACGTATGGTTATGCCGCTCGACAGAGTGAAGACGCAGCTGGGACTAAAGCCCAAAGACCTGGTAGGATTTGAGGCACTGGAGAATGAGGTGATTATGAATATGCGCAGTATTCGCATGTTGCGACCAACAGAAGATCGAAATTTCGCATTGAACAAGTCGAGCATGCTCAGCAATGGGATGGATGAATTTTTTGGATTTTTGAATCTGGCTGGTTTGATAATTGGCGGGTTTTCAATTTTGGTAGGCGGTTTCAGCATTGCTAATATCATGTTTGTGTCAGTTCGCGAACGAACGAATATTATTGGAATTCAAAAAGCATTGGGTGCAAAACAGAATTTTATCCTTTTTCAATTTCTGTTTGAATCCATTGCACTTTGCGTAATAGGTGGGATAATTGGATTGGTCTTAATCTATTTTGGAACGCTGATAGCAACGGCCATTACTGGTTTTGATTTAGTTCTCACACTCGGAAACATTGCCATTGGTATTGCTTTTTCTGTAGGTATTGGCCTGGTTTCGGGTCTCATTCCGGCCTATATGGCTGCGAGGCTTGAGCCGGTAGAGGCAATGCGCACTTCTGCGTAGCAAAGCTTTATCTTGAAAAAATTTTAGGTTGTGAGATAGATAACGAAATTTTCTCCAGGTGTTAAATTACTCTTTTATTATTTATCTTCGCTGTAAATGAAAACAGAAAAACATGAAAAAAATTTTACTCTCTACAATTATTACTTGTTCCTTAATCTGGGGTGTCCAGGCACAAGCTATAACACTTGAAGATGTGGCTCCCTCGATAGGGGACAGCTATACTCAGGCAAATTCTGAATACGTTGATCCGGGTACTGCAGGCCAAAATCAAACCTGGGATTTCTCCGCAATGGTTAATAACGAAGAAATTAGTACAAGTTTTGTAAATCCGTAAGGTCAATTAGGATCTGAAAACTTTACAGATGCAACGATAGCTTCGCTAATAAATGCTGCGACTGATCAGGTAGGTTATACTTCTATTGCTGACAATAAGATTGAAGTTGTCGGCTTTTATACAGAGAATGTTGTAATGGATTTTCCAAATCCGAGAAGTCAAATGGAATTCCCTATTTCTTACCAATCCACATTTTCAGATACCTACGAACGTGTAATGGATATGGGAAGTGGAATTTCGAATCAGGAAGTAGGTGCGATATCGGCTATTGTTGATGGTACCGGAACATTAATAACTCCTGCAGGAACCTATACAGATGTTTTGAGAATAAAGCTTGAAATCTCCGGAGATCTTAACACCATTGTTAATGGTCAGGTAGTTTCTGCAATTCCATTTTCTGAAGTTACTTATACTTTCATGAAAGCCGGCTATAAGGCACCACTTTTAAGCTTGGTGAATTCCGATTTTTCCGGACAAAACACACTTATAGCAACATACCTTTTAGGAGGTACGGTTGGCTTAGATGAAATTAGTCCGGTTAGCGATTTGTTATTATTTCCCGTTCCATCGAATGGAGAAATCACAATGAGATTTGATTTGCACGAGAGCTCTGAGGTTGAGTTTAATCTTTTCGCAATCGATGGAAGATTAATTGATCAACTAAGTAAACAGATCCTTCCGAAAGGAGAGAATTCTATTGATCTGGAATTACCCACAACCTTAAGTCCGGGTGCATACATGGTTGAGTTGAAAACTAATCTGGGTGCTGAAATAAAGAAAATTATTGTTCAATAATTCACTTTGACAAATATTGAAAGGGTCGCCGATTTTTTGGCGACCCTTTTTTATGACACTTTACTTCAACGATTAATGGTGTTATTTTTGTCGAAAAATCGAGATATCACATGAAAATTTATTTACTGCTTTTGTTCACTTCTCTTACCATGGTTGTTTACTCCCAATCTATTGACGATCTCAGTTTTGGTACCGACTCTACCTTTGATGTGGCAACCTGGAATATAGAGCAATTCCCGAAAAGCGGTCAGGGCACGATAAACTATGTGACTGAATTTATATATGCGCTTGACCTGGAATACATCGCCATGCAGGAGGTAGATAACCCGGCTCAATTTGAGAGTTTTATTGCTCAGTTGGAAGGCTACGAAGGCTTCTACCAAGAGAATGAATATGCCAGACTGGGTGTTATCTACAAGTCAGACGGGCTGATTGTGAACGATTTATACCAAATTTTTACCACATTTCAATATTGGAGTGCTTTTTCAAGGCCTCCAATTGTTATGGAAGTTGAATTTATGGGAGTTGATTATGTACTCATTAACAACCATTTTAAATGTTGTGGCGATGGAATTCTCGATACCGGTGATGCGGACGATGAGGAGTACCGCCGCAGGGCAGCATCGATCTATTTAAAAACGTATATCGATGATAACTTTGCAAATGAGAATGTTATCGTACTGGGCGATCTAAATGATATTTTGACGGATGATGAGGCGAATAATGTTTTCCAAAATTTTCTCGATGATTCTGAGAATTATGTTTTTGCGGATATGGATATTGCTACTTCTGCTTCCGAAAATTGGTCTTATCCGACTTGGCCTTCACACCTTGATCATATTCTAGTAAGTAACGAGCTCTTCGATGAGCTTGAAAACACCAGTACAAAAGTAGAATGCATTAAGTTGGAAGATTATCTGCCAGGGGGATGGAATACCTACGAATCGGATATTTCAGACCACAGGCCGGTAGCACTTAGCTTCGTGCCAAATATCCCGGTAGGTCTGGATAATATACCGGATTCACAATACTTCTTTGGTGCTTATCCTAATCCTGTAAGGTCTTCTACGCGATTTCAATTTGAAATATTGAGGTCAAAGGGCCAGATTAAAATCTATGATGCTCTAGGTCGCGAGGCTGACCAAATTCAGTTTTCTTCGGGCAGCTCCGAAATATTCTGGAATGCCGAAAGATATCCTGCAGGAATTTATGTAGCTCATTTGATGGTGGATGGAATTGTGCTCGCCACGACTAAGGTTGTTAAGAGGTAAGTCAAGCACTAAGTTGCAGGATTTGGGAGTCGCAACTGGGATAATAATGGTTGTAAATACCGCCGAGACGTGATGCTTCACGTCTCCGTAAGTTGACCAAATCTTTTTCTCATTCTTAGTCAGGATTGATCTTTCCCGGATTACTTCGTGATCCAGTTTATCGTTGCCCTTGTACCCAAGCAAAAACGCACATCCCTTGCTGCGCCGGGATGATGTTTTTTTCCTATAACTAACTTCAAATTAACCCTGCATGGGTGACATTCGATAACCCAGGGCGAAGCGCAGCGTAGCCCTGGGTTATCGAATGTCTTAGATTAAGGTCTTGGCGATATTTTTGCTCTTCGCAAAAATGGTGACAAGACCGGATTTTATGAAGAATTTCATCTTGTGATTTTCCTTATTTAAAAGCGATGATCTTATGGGCATTATGGTGAATTGTGAATCGATATTTTGCTGAGATGATGTTTAATGCTGTGTGGTGCTGAAATCATTTTGCCTAATAAATGTCTGTGACACGCACGGATTACTTCGTGATCCAGTTTATCGTTGCCCTTGTACCCAAGAAAAAACCTACATCCCTTGCTGCGCCGGGATGATGTTTTTTTGAAACTTCGCTGATAGATAACCGGTTTTTTCCGTCGTAATGAATACTGTGTTTATACAAGTTCTCAGGAAAAGAGATGGATTACTTCGTGATCCAGTTTATCGTTGCCCTTGTACCCAAGCAAAAACCCACATCCCTTGGCTGCGCCGGGATGATGTTTTTTTATGCCCAAAACTTTGCTCATGCAAGCATGGCAAAGTTTTGGGCATAAAAAAACCGCACATTTCCATGTGCGGTTTTTTGCTTGTGGGCGATACTGGATTCGAACCAGTGACCCCCTGCTTGTAAGGCAGGTGCTCTGAACCAACTGAGCTAATCGCCCAAATTTTTTGATTTGGGACTGCAAATATATATGAATTTTTAAAGCTGCAAACACTATGGTGGATTTTTTTGAAAAAAAATTATTTAGGTCGTTAATATCTATTCCATTTGGCAGTTAAGAGTTAATGATTTTAAGGCCTAATCCTTTTAATAGTCTTCGCCTACCGCTGATAATCCCTATTTACCGAAGCAGGAAAATTCGATGGCGATATCAAAATATGCCCTTACATTAGCACCATGTCAATGGCAATGCGATACGTAAATTATAGAAGGCGAGCTCAAAACCGCCATGGAGTGCACTCTCCCTTTGTTTACGACCTTATTGAAAAGGTGTTTAAATCAAGAGACTGGCAGAACCGGGAAGCCATTAAGTCGCTGAGAAAAGAATTGCTTCGGGATCATTCTGAAATACATATAAAGGACTTAGGTGCTGGCTCACGCGTAGATAGTGGCGCTTCGCGAAAAGTGAGCAAGCTCGTAAAGGTGAGTGCTACACCGCTGAAGCAAGCAGCCCTCCTTCAACGCCTTGTCGATTTTTTGAACTGTAAAAGCATTCTTGAGCTCGGAACAAATCTTGGTATGACCACAGCTGTGCTAGCCTCGGCAAGAAGTAAGCCGCATGTTGTTTCAATAGAGGGAGCGCCTAAATTAGCGGAGAGGGCTGTTAAAAATCTGGAAAAACTTAATCTTAATGTCGAAATAATATCGGGCTCTTTTGAAGATAAGTTAGCTTTAGCACTTAACAATTTGAAGAAGGTTGATATGGCGTATATTGATGGAAATCATCAAAAAGAAGCTACACTTTCTTACTTTAAAGTAATAAGTGAAAAAATCCACAACGACTCTGTAGTCGTTGTTGGCGATATTCACTGGAGCGAAGGAATGGAAGAGGCTTGGGAGGAGATAAAAACACTTTCGCAGGTAAGGGTTACAATTGACATTTTTGATGTGGGCTTGGTTTTCTTTAGAAGAGAAATGACCCCCGAACATTTTACAATCTATTATTAATGAGCAATTCAGTTATACAAGTACGTGATTTGGCTAAAATCTATCAGATTGGTAATCAGGAAGTACATGCCCTGCGATCAGTAGATTTGGATATTAATCGAAATGAGTATGTTGCTTTAATGGGACCTTCAGGTAGCGGTAAGTCTACCCTGATGAATATTCTTGGGTGCCTCGATACCCCAAGCCGGGGAGCGTATTTTCTAAATGGAGAAGACGTAAGTAAAAAGGAGGATGATGAACTTGCAGAAGTTCGAAACCGTGAAATAGGGTTTGTTTTTCAAACGTTTAATCTCTTGCCCAGGTATTCGGCTTTGGAAAATGTGGCGCTTCCGCTCATATACAAAGGGGTGGGTAAAACGGAAAGACTTGAACGTGCTCGTGAAGTGCTTACGCAGGTGGGACTTGGAGATAGAATGGACCACAAACCAAACGAACTTTCCGGAGGTCAGCGGCAACGTGTAGCTGTGGCTCGTGCTCTTGTAAACAAGCCTTCAATAATACTCGCCGATGAGCCTACGGGAAATCTCGACACCAAGACATCTTATGAGATAATGGCCTTACTTGATGATATACACGCCCTCGGAAATACGATTATTCTCGTAACCCACGAAGAAGATATAGCTCTGAGAGCCAAGCGAATCGTGCGATTGAGAGACGGTGTGGTCGAAAGTGATAATCCCGTAGAGAAAGTGGAAGAAACGAATTCTTAGAAATAAGTAAAGTCACTTTCGTTTATCTTACCAAATCTATAAAACCTTTGATTGTGGTAGGTTCTCCATAGATATAGTTCTTTACCACCACTATATAAGCATAGGAATCCGGACTTTGTAATTCATCCTTATAAGTACCATCCCACCCTTCAGAAATATTGCTGGTTTGAAATACTTGTTCTCCCCAGCGATTATAAATGCTAAATGAAAGAAGGTTTTCTATTCCCCAGCCTTTTACAAAAACTTTGTCATTTATGCCATCTCCATTCGGCGTAAATGCATCCGGTAAATCGACCTCTGCTACCTCTAGAATTTCAAAATAAAAGTAGGATTCAGTAGAGAAACAACCCAATGTATCACTGATTGTAAGGGTATAAAGTCTGTTTTCAAGGGGTGTAAAAATTGTGCCGGGACAAGTGGCGCACTCAAGTTCTATATCTGGAGTCCATTGATATGTATAGCCTGCGCCAAGATTTAATCCGGCAAAGTCTGAATCGCCAATTCGCAATACCGTATCTACCTGTATGCTCGGAGCTGGCTGATAAACTTGGACGTTAGAAAAGGCCGCCGACGTACAGTCGTTTGTATCTGTTACCAGAACAGTGTATTCAGTTGAATTCTGCGGACTGGCGAATACCACAGCTGAAGAAGGATCATCTATTGATCCCGCGGGCTGCCAGCTATAGGTAACCCCTCCGGAAGCAGTAAGTAAAATATTGTCGCCACGGCAAATAGCGCCGCTATTCACTTCGGCAATTGGAAGAGGGAAAATACGCATGTATTTTTCCACAGTATCACGGCAACCAAGGGCGCTTTCTACCTGTAGGTTAATTGTATATTCACCGGGAGCAAGGTTTTCGACTGGTGGTTCTTGGGTTGTATAAACATCGCCATTGCTAAAGGTCCAAAGGAAGTTTACTGCGTTCGGTGAAGACGTATTTGAAAACAGATCAGGTGTCCCAAAACAGTGGATTGAATCTATGACCGCTGTTTCATTGTTTCTATCAAAATCGGCAATAACTTCTTCGATGATTAAATTGGCAGTTCGCGCAGCAGAACACACGCTATCTTCACTATACATTACGAGCGTTATCAGCGTTTGACCGGTATTGGGTATAAATGTGACATCGTATTCGTGAAATGCCGGCCACTGGTTTGTAGCTTCGTTACCGTCACCAAAATCAAATTGCCAGGTGGCTAGATCTGCTGTATCGGCGAGGTTTAGCTCAATACTTCCTCCAGGACAAATTGCATCGGGGTTTAGGACTATTTCAGCAACCGGTCCTTGTACTTCAACAACAATTGTAGTGTCTCCAACACATCCGTAAGTGGTTTCAACTGTAAGATCGATTTCGTAAAAACCTGGCTCCTGAAAAGTGGTTTGCACTGTTGGTACACCTAGTGACGGGCCGCCCATGTTTAGCTCCCATGTACGGTTGTCAAAAACATCAATTATCGATGCGTCTGTAAACGAAGCAATTACCGGGTAGCAAAGTACCTCGTCTTCTTCATAACTTGGATCTATGATAGCGATGGGGTAGGCTTGTACATCCACGAGCGGCTGGGTAAGTGTCCTGGCACATCCAAATTCGTCTGTAACCGTGAGTGTGATGTCATAGGTACCAGCATCGGTAAAAACACTGCTACCGTCAGGTCCAGCAGAGATTGAATCGTTGCCATAATCCCAATTATAAGTGTGAGAGTTAATATCTGAAGCAGTAGGTTCAAAGTTAACCATGTCGCCTGCGCAAATATTTGATTGGGTGGTAGCCTCAAAATCAGGATTTGGCCCCAGCGGTGTGATTATAAGATCATTAATGCTGGAAGTACATCCCAAAACATCTATAACAGTGAGGCTTACTGTAAATGGTATTGGGTTATTATTTATATCGTATTCAATATTTTCAAAAATATTAGTCGGATCTTGATCATTGCTCGTATTCCCATCATCAAAAGTCCAATTCCATGAAACGATGGTCGTATCGGCCTGGGTTAAATCAGAGAAATTCACTTCTAGCGGTGGACAACCGAATAGTGTATCAGCTTCATATGAAGCAGTGATGTCAAATACACGTATCACAGAAGAGGTAGAGTCAACGCAACCGTTAACATCTTCCACAAAAAGCTGAGTAGTGTAATCACCTCCTGCTGGAAACGTATGGTCTGTGGTAGGGAGAACTGTTTTAATCGGCCTTGAGCCATCACCAAAATACCAGAGATAATTGCGCTCGCAACCATCAGAAAAACCAACATCGCTCGAATTTACAGCACTCAACCCGACATTTTCTCCTACACAAGCCAATTCTTGTATGACGAGGCCTGCATTGAGTTGTCTTACTTTTATGATAGCCGAGTCTACATATGGCTGGCAGCCCGTGGCATCAGAATAACTTGTGAGAATCACTTCATAATCTCCGGATTCGGTGTAAGAATGATTTATAGAATTGGCAGTAGAGTTTTCAATCACATTGCCGTCACCAAAGTCCCATGTCCAGTATTCGGCTTCTGAAGTTGTTGCAGAAAACACATAGTCGAGGGGGGTACCGCAATTGCACTCATAATTTAATTTGCCGATAGGGCCTAGAACGGTAATGCTCTGCGTATAGCTATCGATACAGCCATTGTATTCGGCAAACTGCGTTACGGTTTGAACTCCGGCTACATCATTGAAAACGAGGTCAGGCTCTGCTTCGTTGGTACAATTGTCTATTGTGAACCCATCACCTGAATAAGAGTAGGCATCTATTAAATCGGCATTGACAGACGTATTGGTAACCTGCACCGGCTCGCCCTGACAAACGGGAGAAGGATTAATTGTAAAGGTAGGCTCAATAGGTTCACCAACTTCGATTATATGGGTGAATGAAGTATCGATGCAGCCCTCGCTAGTCGTTATAATAAGGTAGGCTTCATATTCACCTGGGTTTATGTAAGAGTGGCTGGGATCGGTGGTTTCCGTTTCGGTAAGTATGGTTCCATCACCAAAATGCCATTCCCATTCTTCAATATTACCTTCTATATAGTAAGCACTCTCATCTAGAAACTGGGTTTCAAGAGGAGCGCAGCCTTGCGTCACACTCGGGTAGAACAGAGCGTTTGGCAATGCTATTGAATCTATTATTTGAGCTGTACCAACGCAGCCATTGACAGTAGTAAATATCAATGATGTTTGAAAAAGCTCCAGTCCGTTTCTATCGTATTCGCCAGGCCCCGGATAGTCCAATAGGTGGCTAGGGTTTGCTGCCGTAGATGTCTCATTATCGGGAAAAGTCCATTCGTATTCCTGAAGATTGTAATCTGAGTTTACAGAATAGGTAAAGTCTGCAGGCTTAAAACAGGCATAACCTGGATCCGAAATAATCTCAGCGGTCGGAACTTCAATTGAAACGGTGGTTGACGCTTCAGCAGAACAGCCAGATATACTTATGGAATAGGAAACATTGTAAGTCCCTTCAGAATCGTATGTGTGAAAAAGCGAAAATCCTGAAGTACCATCGCCATAGTCAAAAATTCCGCCTTGGGTACCTGTAATTTCAAACTCAACATCACCACAGGAAATACCATTTGTTAGTCCCAACACGGTTATTTCAGCCGAGGGCTCTTGTACAGAAACCGGAATGGTCAATGTCGCTGAGCATCCCACATTATCCGTGGCTGTATATGTTATTGTATAAATTCCGTCCGTTGCATATGTAGTAGTACCCGGTATCTGCTGTGTAGATGTACTTCCGTTTCCAAAATTCCAGTTATGGGTAAGGGTTGATCCGGTGGGGCTGTTGGAGGTTGATGAATTTGTAAAACTCACGTCAAGCGGAGCCTCACATGCTACAACAGGACTGGGGTTGGTGGTAATATTGATGGTCGGAGGCTCTGAAATGGCAATGGCGTTACTCTGGCTCGTTGAAGCCACGCATCCATTGGCATCTGTAGCAATAAGGGTGACGGTATAAACACCTGGAGCTCCATAAACATGATTTATAGTCGAACCTGTTGCACCTGCAGTCCCATCGCCTAAATCCCATTGAAGGTTGGTGATGGCAGAACCACTTCCACCAGTCGAAGCATCAATAAGTTGTATGGTTTGGCCCAGGCATACACCACCGTCGGGCGAGATGGTAAAGTTTACACTTGGATTGGCGTATACTGTTATGGTAATATTTGCGCTTACTGTTGAGCCACCACTTGTAGCGGAATAGCTGACTGTGTAAACCCCGGGATTTGCAAAGCTGTGAAGTGGACTCGGTAAATTGGAAGTTGCACCGTCATCAAAATCCCAAAGAATATTGGTTGGATTGGAAAAACTGCTTGTAAAAACCACGCTGGCCAGAGGGGCGCAACCCTCTGTCTCGCTAGCACTTATTTGTGCAGTTGAGTCTAATGAGCTGAATATAATAAATGTAAGGGCAGTTAATAGGTAAAAATATCTCATCGCTCTGTTAAATAATGTTGCCAAAATAAAAAAAAATCTTTTTCTTTAGGCAATTAAAATTGAAATAGTGAGACGGACTCTTTCCATTACCTTATTTTTTGGGCTTTCCTTTTTTTTATCGGTAAACGCTGTGGCTCAATCTGATTTTCAGTGTGGTACACCTCTTCCGTATGGCTACGTTGAAGCTCAGAATAGGTCTATGCCAGGCTATTTTGGCTGTGAGCAAATAAACCGCATCAATAGAAAATTCTCAATTCTCTTTCAAGTCGTAAAAGATAGTCTCGGTGGTACAACAGTAACCGATGCGAATTTGAATGCTTCAATTGATAGGTTGAATAATGTCTGGGAACCTGCCGGTATCTCATTCGAGTTTTGTGAGAGACGGAATTTAGACAATCATCAGTTTAACAATTATATTGAGCTGCAAGATGATCCCGATATGGTGGCGATGTATTACGAGCCAAATATTATTAACGTTTTTATCACCTCTACAATTAATCTAATCGAATTTGGCAATGTGAATGGATATTCTTCTTTCCCCGGTGGGCCGGATATTATCCACGTTACAAAAGCTAGTATGTCTGGGCCTGGTTTTGGAACTTTAATTCATGAAATGGGTCACTTTTTTGGTCTCTTCCACACTTTTGAAACAAGTTTGGGTGAGGAGCTGGTTGATGGTTCAAACTGCGCCTCTTCCGGCGATCTCATTTGCGACACAGAGGCCAACCCTACAGATGAAAGTGATGATTTTGATAGTCCGGATTGCAATTATATTGGAAACCCGGCTACTGATGCTATGGGTAACTTTTATGTTCCTCCGTCTAAAAATTTTATGTCGTATTCTCCATGTAGATGTGAATTCACTAAACAGCAATACAACCGCATGGTAGAGCAATATTTACAGTTTAGAAATTATCTTTGGTGATTCAGAAAATTCTTATTGTTTTTCTAGTATTCTCCGCTCTTTTGGTAAAGGGTCAGGATCTTCATTTCTCTCTTTCCGATTACTCACCGCTTACGCTAAATGCAGGAGAAACAGGTGCCTTTGACGGCGATTGGCGCGCTACGGGCAATTATCGCCAGCAATGGAAAAGTATAGGGCAGCCTTTTCAAACTATTGCTGCTGCCTACGATCAGCAAATTTATGCGCTCCCGGGCCAATTTAGTGCAGGGATGATTGTGGTAAACGATCAAAGCGGTGTTATAGACCTTGTGAACAATCGCGTATATCTAAGTTTGGGCCACGCATACAATACGCCTCTATGGACTTTTAGTGTAGGAGTTCAACCCGGATTTGTCATGAAAAGCTATAACTTAAATGGCACAACTTTCCCCGAGCAGTACAATTCTGATATCGGGCAGTTTGACCCAGGTTTGACCTTGTCTGAAACAAATCTTGCAAATCAAACAAGCTACTTTGATCTGAATGCTGGCTTGGTTGCAGAAAGAAAACTACCCTCGGGATCATTAAAAGGTGGATTGTCAATCCAGCATATCAATGCCCCTGACGTTTCTTTTTTTGATAATAGGGAGAAGCTGAGCCAACGCACTAACGCATACCTTCGGTGGAATCATGATTTTGATTCAGATGTTTTTATCAGGCCGATGGTGCTGGTTTCCACACTTCAAAAAGCGCAGGAGTTTCTATTTGGCGGCGATGTAGGAATGTATGTTTCGGATTCACCAAATGGAGTTAAAGAGATTTTTCTGGGAATTGATTTACGAAACGGTTTTAATAGAAATGCTGATGCCTATATAGCGAGTATTGGGTTGGTAATTAATAACTTCAGAGCCGCACTAGCTTACGATGTAAATTACTCAAATCTCGACCAGGCCACGAACAGTCGTGGAGCAATTGAACTTTCTCTCATTTACATAAGTCCGAGTACGGCCATTAAACGCGTTATTATTCCTTGTGATCGGTACTAAAAATATACTCTCCCTCATTTTTCTTGGTTTCCTCGCCTTTCAAGGCTTCGGGCAAATGAAAGATACTTCAGGTTTAAGCGCTGGTAAGCTTAAGAAGTTGGCCATTAATGCCGAGAGGTATGGCGACTATTATACGGCTTTAAATTATTTTACTTCCTATGCTGCTAAAAAGCAGAAAAGTGCAGAGGCGCAGTATAAATTGGCATCACTTTTTGAAAAAAATCGAAATTACAAAGCTGCAGCCGCTTCTTACATGGACGCTTATATGCTGGATGAAAAAAACCCGGAAGCACTTTACAATCATATTCAAATGGTAAAGATGACGGGGGATATTCAAAATGCCCGCGATCAATATGAAGCTTTCCAGTCTTCAATTCGGGCTAAGGGCTACAGCAATAATTGGAGACGTACACTGAGATCAGCTATTGCTAGCTGTGATACGGCTCTTGCACTTATCGCAGATAGCCTTCCTGTGGTAATAAATAACGTCGGCTCAGATGTTAATGGTCCTCATCAGGAGTTCGCTCCTATTCCAATAGGTGAGAACGAACTCATTTTTGGATCGCTTCGTGAGAATGAAATCAAATATTATGCTGTTGATAGTGCTGCAACACGCCGTCAGCTTTATATTTCTCAGCGAGAAGGTGAAGAGTGGGGCAGCTCCCAACTCTGGGATGTACCCTTCAATACTCCCGACTATCAAGTTGTGAACGGTAGTTTTAGCAGGGATGGAAACCTATTTATTTGTACGCGATGTCAGGAAAACTGGAAGAACGAGATGACATGCAAGCTGTGGTCCGTGCGCAAAGAAAATGGGGATTGGGCAGCTGCCGAGCTTATGCCGGAAGAAATTAATGGAGAAGATCTCATAGTAACTCAGCCCGCTTTGGCTTTTGATCAGAAAAAAGAACGCAATATTCTTTATTTTTCCAGCAATGCTGAAGGGGGTCAAGGTGGAATGGATATTTACTATACCTATTTTGATACTCGAAAAAACGCCTGGCGCAAACCTCGAAATCTTGGAAGGAGAGTTAACGGTGAAGGCGATGAAATAACACCGTTTTTCAGCCAAAAAGAGAAAAAACTTTATTACAGTTCGTCGAGCAGCTCAGGAATGGGCGGACTCGATATTTATTCATCCCGTGGTGAGTTAAATAGATTTGGTAAACCAATAAACGTGGGCTATCCAATTAATTCAAGCGTTGATGATTTTTACTTTGTTTTAAACGATGATCGCGAAAGTGGTTTTTTTGTGTCAAACAGAGCAGGCGGATATCAAATGATAAATGAAACTTGTTGCGACGACATTTATGAATTTAAGTTAAAGGATGTTGTGCGTATTGACATGGAAGGCTTTGTAATGCGTGTAGACGAAGAGGATTATGTTAAAGGTGAAGGTGATATGCTTTCATCAAAGTCATTCAACACCAACTTTATCGATGGGGTACAAGTTGATTTATACCTTTTAGAAGATGGAGAGGAGATATTAATGGAGCGCTTTTTGACTGATGGCGATGGACTGTTTAAAGTAGACTTTGAGCCTGAAAAGCAGTACAAAGTTGTACTTTCTAAAGAAGGTTTTTTCTCCAATAACATCGATGTAGATACGAGAGGTAAAACTAAATCGGAGGTTATAAGCCAAAATATTGGCTTGAGCGAGATAAGTGGAAAAAGTATTATCATGGGCAATATCAACTATGAGTTTGATTCTGCCGACCTAACCGCTGAATCACAGCGAGAAATTGACAAAGGAATTCTTAATACACTGCGTGAAAACCCGGGAATTGTGATTGAAATAAGTTCACACACCGATAATCGCGGGGAGGTATCATATAACGAGGATTTATCGCAGCGCAGAGCCGAAGGGGTAGTAAAATATCTTACGAATAGAGGTATAGCCGCAGATAGGCTTAAAGCCAAAGGCTATGGAGAGTCGAAGCCTATTGCATCAAATTCCAAGGAAGACGGAAGCGATAACCCGGAAGGCCGAGCTGAAAATCGACGTACAGAGTTCAAAATTCTTGAGACGCGTACCATTATCAGCACAGATGAAGACGATTACGATGAGTAGCTTTTCAAGTTATTAAACGGTTTTTGTATTTCTAGAATCCTTGGATCCAAATAAGTATTGCTTTTTTCAAAACAAGTTCGTATTTTATTGGTTAAGCCTGTAAGATTTAGAAAAAACATGAAGATTTATACCAAAACCGGTGATAAGGGAAAGACAAGCTTGCTCGGTGGTTCGCGTGTTGCGAAATACCATCTGCGCATTGAAGCTTATGGAACTGTTGATGAATTAAACTCACATATTGGAGTGCTCCGTTCATGCGATATCGATTCAGACACACGTCAGGTACTTATTTCTATTCAGTCGTTGCTTTTTACAGCGGGAGCTCAGCTCGCATCAGAGCCCGGAAAATCAAAAATTAAGATTCCGAAACTAAAGGATGATTCTGTGATTTTTCTTGAGAACCAGATTGATAAAATGGAAGAAGACTTACCTCCGATGCGCAATTTTGTGCTTCCGGGAGGAAACCAGGCAGTTGCTGCAGCCCATGTTGCGCGATGTGTTTGTCGACGAGCAGAGCGCATTGTTCTCCATCTGAAAGATGAAAGTGATGTTTCAGAACCCATTCCCGTATTTCTAAATAGGTTATCTGACTTTTTGTTTGTCTTAAGTAGAAAACTAAGCAAGGATTTAGGGGCGGAAGAGATTCCGTGGATAGCCGAAAAGGATTAATTAATTAAATTACAGCTTGTTAACTAATTTTAAAAAAAGGTTGCAGGTGAAAACAAAAAAATTACTTTTGCGTATTCTTAAAAATACCGAATAAAACGCCTACAAATATGTATTGGACACTTGAATTGGCTTCTTATCTTGAAGATGCTCCCTGGCCAGCAACCAAAGACGAACTTATCGACTATGCAATGCGTGCAGGAGCTCCGCTTGAAGTAGTGGAAAACTTACAGGAAATTGAAGAAGTGGGCGAAGTCTATGAAACCATAGAGGACATTTGGCCCGATTATCCTACGAAAGAGGATTTCTTTTTTAACGAAGATGAATATTGACATCATCTCAAAATAAAAATATTCAAGCCGCTACTATTTTGTAGCGGCTTTTTTTTGATTTTATTTTTTCAATCTAACCATTCCATTAGTAAAAACATTTGCTTTTAGAAGCTAAAAGCCAGCCCTAGAGAGAACGTAAATTGGTCTGTACGGGATTGATGGGTTTCGTAAGTATATTCTCCAGCACCAGAAATATTGATCGATTCGGGATTGATATATTGGGCTCGATCTCCTTTTAGTTTTTCAAAACGACCTTCGATAAAAACCCCTCTGATCAGTCGGTATTGCAATCCTACTGCCCACCCGGTTACCCAAACAAAATCGCGATCAGAAACTTCAGTAAGTGGATCCATATCTGTACCTTGGGGGGTTACCATAAGCAGTTTTGATTTCACGCTATAGGCGCGCATTCCTGCAATAACCTCCCCGTAAGGTCTAAAGTCTCTATTAAACGGTCTTAATCTGGCATGAACGTAATAAGTATAGGCGTTGCCATTTAGGTTAAGTTCTGCCTCCTGCGCATTTCCCATTTCGTCTGCTATGAAAACATCGCGACCCTCTCCACCTATTTTATTCCAAGCAAATCCACCACCGGCTTCAATGGGCAATTTAAGAATGGGCATAGAAAGCGAGGCATTTACACCAAAGGGTGTTCCTTTGTAAAGCTCTGAGTATTCTCCGCGTGGCACAGCTAGTTGTGCACCTCCCGAAATAGTAGCACCTCGGCCAGGTAGTTGAGCAAAACTCGCTGAGGTAAGAAAGCTAAAAAAGAATCCGGTAAGAATTAGAGACCTTATCATAACACCATTATTTAACAGTGTTTTTCCAAAGGTTGTGCCAAAAATACAAACGCCTAAAAGTCAGATGAATAAAATCAGTTTATAAGCATTATTAAATTGAGTTCACTAAGAGTTTCAATGTGAATGTTCCAAAGTTTTAGTGAGCCGATAGGTTTCGAAAACTCTAAGGATCTAAATAATAAAAAACTCAATCGGTGTTTTAGCTAAATGGCAAAAATCTATCGGGCCACACTACTCATTTCAAGAAGTGGTTGCAATGATTCCAATGCCGATTTTATGTCGACAACATTCGTTTTTGACAGCCGTAGATTATTCCCTTTTTCATACATTTTATATCCTTGAGGATTTGATTTTATAAACTCCAGGACTCTCGAAAAGGCTAGGCTTTCGTAGTACGGTGATTGCTGGTTTGAAACGAAATACCCAATCATCATTCCGCCTTTGAGGGTTAGCTTCTCAAAGCCAATTTCTTTAGCCAGCCAGCGAAGACGAATGGCATCGAGCAAAGCTTCTGTTTGTTCCGGTATTTTGCCAAATCTATCACTCAATTGCATTCGGTAATTCTCAATTTCAGTGTCGCTACTTATGTTGTCGAGTTCGCGGTATATGCTCAACCTCTCAGTTATATCTGAAACATAGTCGCCAGGAATAAGAATTTCGAAATCGGTTTCCAATATACAATCGGATACATATTCGCCAAGGCGCTCGTTTTCTTCGTGGTATAGATCCTTAAACTCATCTTCTTTGAGCTCGCGTATAGCTTCGTCGAGTATTTTTTGATAGGTTTCAAAACCAATATCTGTAATGAAACCGCTTTGTTCTCCACCCAGCAAATTACCCGCTCCGCGAATATCAAGATCGCGCATGGCAATATTGAGCCCGCTGCCCAGATCGCTAAATTGCGTGATGGCTTGCATCCTTTTTCTCGCCTCGCTGGAAATAACAGATAGAGGAGGAGAGATGAGGTAGCAAAACGCTTTTTTATTGCTGCGCCCCACGCGACCGCGAAGCTGATGTAAGTCGCTGAGGCCAAAATCATTGGCGTTATTAATTATGATGGTGTTTGCATTCGGAATGTCAATCCCCGACTCAATAATGGTGGTTGCCACCAAAACATCAAACATACCGTCGATAAAGTCGGTCATTACTTTCTCAAGCTTTTTCCCGTCCATTTGGCCATGTCCTATCGCTATCCTCACATCGGGACATAGGCGTTGGATCATTCCAGCTATTTCCTGAATATTTTGAATCTTATTGTGTACAAAAAAGACTTGGCCGCCACGGCTTGCCTCGTAGCTTATCGCGTCACGAATTACTTCTTCATTAAAAGTAAACATCTCAGTTTGCACCGGATATCTGTTTGGTGGAGCGGTGTTAATAATGCTCAAATCGCGCGCGCCCATCATTGAAAATTGAAGCGTTCGAGGAATTGGTGTAGCTGTTAAAGTGAGCGTGTCCACATTTGCTTTCAGCGTTTTAAGTTTGTCTTTTACGCCTACGCCAAATTTTTGCTCTTCATCAATAATCAGTAAACCAAGGTCTTTAAATTTTACCTGCTTGCCTACTATTTTATGCGTTCCAACAATAATATCTATCTCACCATTCTCTAAAGCCTTAAGCGTTTCAGTTTGTTTCTTACCTGATACAAACCGATTGAGCAAGCCTACTCTGCATGGAAAATCTTTAAGCCTTTCCGCAAAATTCTTTTTGTGTTGCAATGATAGAATGGTGGTAGGTACCAAAACGGCTACTTGCTTATTATCGCATACAGCCTTAAAAGCTGCACGAATAGCGATCTCTGTCTTTCCAAAGCCTACATCCCCGCAAACAAGTCTGTCCATAGGCGATGGAGACTCCATATCTTGTTTTACTGCCTGAATTGATTTAATCTGATCTGGCGTATCCTCATAAATAAATGAAGCTTCAAGTTCTGTTTGCAGGTAGTTATCTTCCGAAAATGCGAATCCTTTTTCGGCTTTTCTTTGGGCATAAAGTTTTATAAGGTCGTAAGCTATTTGCTTTACTCTGCTCTTGGTTTTGGCCTTAGCCTTTGACCACGCTGCGCTTCCCAGTTTATTGATGGAGGGTTGTGTGCCATCTTTTCCTGAGTATTTGCTAATGCGGTGCAGGGAGTGAATACTTACGTAAAGGATATCGTTGTCTCGATACACAAGCCTGATGGCTTCTTGCTCTTTGCCGTTTACATCTATTTTTTCAAGACCCGAGAATTTCCCGATTCCGTGATCAATATGCGTTACAAAGTCTCCCGGTTCCAGACTGCTCAATTCCTTGATCGTCATGGCTTCCTTGTTCTTCTTAAAGCCTTCTTTCAGATAGAAGCGATGGTACCTTTCAAAAATTTGATGATCGGTGTAGCAGCACAGCATCAGGTCTTTGTCGATAAATCCATCGGCAAGCTCATCAACTATCGGGGTGAATTTTACCTTCGCATCCAGGTCGTGAAAAATGCGCTCAATACGCTCTATTTGTTTTTCATTTCCTGAAAAGATGAAATTGGCAAAACCAGCTTTCGTTCTATTGTTAAGATCTTCAATAAGCAGATCGAAATTCTTGTGAAAAATAGGCTGTGCCGATTGATTATACTCGAATTTTATTTCGTTGCTGTCAAAGCTTGTACCCACAGAAATAAGGCTAAATCGCTTAAGCGTTTTGAGAAAACGCTCTCCGTATATAAATGCTTCAGCGGGTTTTAAGTGACTTAAAGGTGAGTTGAGCTTCTTAAATTGTTTCTCAGCTACTTCAAAATGATGATCGAGCCGATCTGATATAAATTGTTGATCTTTAATCCATACGGAAGAGTCTTGATCTATAAAATCAAGAAAAGTTTCCTTCGATTCCAGCATGGTTTTTTGCTGAATGTTTGGAATGATCGTAAAATCATTTTCATCGCTAATCGAAAGCTGCGTTACCGGATTAAATTTTCTGAGCGACTCTACTTCATCTCCAAAAAATTCAATTCTATAAGGGTGGTCTTCGCCAAATGAAAACACATCCACTATTCCACCACGAATGGAGAAATGACCGGGTTCATATACGAAATCGACCCGGTGAAATTCATATTCGGTAAGCAGCTCATTCAAAAAGCCGATTGAATAGGTTGCGTCTTTTTTCAATTCAAAACTATTGGTTTTGAGTTGTTTGCGGGTTACAACACTTTCAGAAAGCGCTTCGGGATAGGTAACTATTGCTCGAGGCTTGGTTGACTTTTGCGAAAGCGATTTGAGTACTTCTGCGCGAAGTACGATATTGGCATTATCAGTATTCTCGGTTTGGTATGGTACCCTATGGGTTTCCGGAAAAAAGTAAACCTCTATGCCATTTTCTTCAAAGCGCTGCAAATCATTTTGAAAATATGCGGCTTCTTCTTTATCGTTAAAAATAAAGAGGTGATCACTCTTACTTTTTCTGATTACTCCCTGTGCCACGAGTGCCATTCCAGAACCAGAAAGGCCGCACAGTGAAATTCTGGCGGCTTTTGTATTTAAGGCGTTACTTACAAGCTGAGCCTTATTGTCATTAAAATAATGTTCTGCTAAATCGGTAATTTTCATGCTTAGGATCGGGACTCTACAGGGCTATGCTCGGCAATAAAAGATTCTGCCTGCTCTACCATGTGTTTTGACCCGATGAATAAAGGTGTTCTTTGGTGTAAGTGATTTGGAGTAATTCCCAAAATTCGGTTTTTTCCGTCAGATGCGAGCCCTCCGGCTTGTTCAACAATAAAAGCAAGAGGAATGTTTTCGTACATCAACCTGAGTTTTCCTTCTGGATTAGTGCCGGTAGAAGGGTAAATATAAATTCCCCCTTTGATCAGGTTTCTGTGAAAATCAGCTACAAGCGAACCGATGTATCTGCTTGTATACGGTCTGTTCGTTTCTTCGTCTTCCTCCTGGCAGTGTTTTAGATACTTCTTTACACCTTCGGGAAACTGCTTGTAATTTCCTTCATTAATAGAGTAAATCTTACCGTCTTTTGGAATTCGCATGTTGGGATGTGAAAGGCAGAATACACCGATTGAAGTATCTAGCGTAAATCCATTTACGCCATGGCCAGTGCTGAATACCAGCATGGTAGAGCTTCCATAAATAATGTATCCCGCTGCAACAAGATCCAGTCCCGGCTGTAGAAAATCTTCCAGCTGAGCTACAGTTCCCGGTTTGGTTTTACGTCTGTAAATTGAAAAAATTGTTCCGATAGAAACGTTTACATCAATGTTTGAAGATCCATCAAGTGGATCCATTAAAACCACATATTTTCCCCAGATAGATTCGCCTTTATCAAAGGCAATAAAATCTTCGTTTTCTTCCGACCCTATTCCACAAACTTCATGCTGGGCTTTTAAGGCATTTATCATCTGGATATTTGCATAAACATCCAGCTTTTGCTGAGTTTCGCCTTGAATGTTCTCATTGCCTGACGAACCCAAAATATCATCTACAAGACCGGCCTTGTTCACTTCTCGGTTCACAACTTTTGCCGCAAGTCGGATGGCGCTTAAGAGCCTTGACAGCTCGCCTTTGGCGAATGGAAAATCAGATTGACGTTCTACTATAAATTCGCCGAGGGTGGTAAGTTTATTCATTGTTTTTTTAATAGATTTTGCAAATATCGCGATTTTCTATCTCTTAGTCCACCCTAAAGTTTTATTCGGATACCGATATTTCTTTTCTTTGCTTCGTGAAAACGAATATAACGATAAGAAATGCAAGCCCCGACGATTGCATTGCGGTGCACAGCCTGATACAAGAATTGGCTGTATTTGAAAAGGCTGCCGAAGAGGTAGAAGTCTCAGTTGAGCAGCTTGAAAAAGATGCCTTTGGTGAAAACCGGATTGTTGAAATTCGAGTTGCCGAGCAAAACGGCGAAGTAGTCGGCGCGGCTCTGACTTATGAAAAATACAGCACCTGGAAAGGACGATCCTTGCATTTAGAAGACCTTATCGTTAAAGAATCACACAGAGGTAAAGGCATTGGCTCTATGTTATTTAATGAAATTGTGAAGCTTTGTAAAGATCGCGGCTACGGTCGTATGGAATGGCAGGTGCTCGACTGGAATGAATCTGCGATTGAATTTTATAAAAAATATGGCACTACATATCTTCACGACTGGCTTGATTGTCGCCTGACATCAGAAGATATCAAAAACCTCTGATAAATGAGAATTTTCAAATTTGGTGGGGCTTCGGTGCGCGATGCGGCCGGAGTGGTTAACGCTGCTAAGATTATCAATATGAACCCCAAGCAAGACTTGGTGGTAGTGGTCTCAGCAATGGGAAAGATGACCAATGCGCTTGAAAGTGTGGTATTGGCTTACAGGCAGGGAGATGAAGGCCTTGCCGAATTGCGCGATACATTTTATGCTTATCATCAAAAGATAATCTCTGATCTAAAAATAAAGGATGTTCTGGCGATTGAAACGTTTGCCAAGCTTTATGAAAAACTGAAATATCAGTTGGAGAAGCCACCAACCGATAATTTCGACTATGACTACGATCAGATAGTAAGCTATGGTGAGCTTTTCTCCAGCGCCATTTTATCTGCCTATCTCGATCATTCTGGAATTAATAATGAATGGGTCGATGCGCGAAATCTCATAAGAACTGACAATACCTACCGCGAGGGAAAAGTAAACTGGGAGAAAACATCTGAGCTAATTCAAAGTGCTTATGCTTCCGCGAAAGGTAAAAGTGGAGGGAAGCGCACGGTTATGCTCTGCCAGGGGTTTATTGGTCATACAGCCGAGAGGAATACTACGACTCTGGGAAGGGAAGGATCAGATTTTTCGGCGGCCATCTTTGCTTATGCCCTCGAAGCTGAGTCTGTTACTATTTGGAAAGATGTGCCGGGAATGCTCAATGCCGATCCCAAGTATTTCAGCGACGCGGTGAAGTTAAAGCGAATAAGCTATAAAGAAGCAATTGAGCTGGCGTATTACGGAGCTTCTGTAATACATCCCAAAACCATAAAGCCACTCCAAAACAAGAAGATTTTGCTTTACGTAAAATCGTTTTTGAAACCGGCAGAAGAGGGCACTGTAATTGAATCAAGTACATTTAGTGATTCACTTATTCCTTCTTTTATTTTCAAGGTTAATCAGGTGTTGATTTCTTTTACTCAGCGCGATTTTTCATTCGTTGCTGAAGAAAATCTAAGTCAGATATTTGGTATTTTTTCTGATAATCGGGTTAAGATTAACTTGATGCAAAATTCGGCTATCAATTTCTCTGTATGTGTAGATTACGAAGCCGCCAAGCTCGATAAAATAAGGGCTGCCTGTAAAGATGATTACGAGGTGCTTTACAATCAGCCTTGTGAGCTGGTTACCATCCGTCACTATGATTCAGAAACAATAAGCCGCCTCCTTATCGGAAAAAAAGTGCTCCTGGAGCAGCGGAGCCGGAGTACGGTTCGCATGGTTTTGGTTAATGAGTAAGCGAGCCAAAACGTAAACCCTATTCTCCCAATCTTTACTACTTTTGCACTGTAATTTAAAATAAGTCAGAATGGATCAATATGATGTTGTTGTAATAGGCTCAGGGCCTGGTGGATATGTTTGTGCTATACGTGCTGCTCAGCTCGGTTTTAAAACGGCCATTATTGAAAAATACGCATCGTTGGGTGGAACTTGCCTTAATGTAGGCTGTATTCCTTCAAAGGCACTACTCGATTCATCTGAGCATTATTTTAATGCCGCACATAATTTTAAAGAACATGGAGTTGAACTCAATGACCTCAAAGTTAATTTGGGTCAGATGATAAAGCGCAAAGCAGGCGTGGTAGATCAAACGGTTCAGGGTATCGATTTCCTAATGAAAAAGAATAAAATCGATGTGCTTCATGGCCTTGGGTCCTTTGTAGATAAAAATACAATTAAGATTGCCGGAGATGATGGCGATAAAGAGATTAAAGGAAAGTACATTGTTATAGCTACTGGTTCAAAGCCCAATTATTTTCCGGGAATGGAACCTGATAAAAAGCGAATCATAACCAGTACTGAGGCGCTCGAATTGAAAGAAGTGCCTAAGCACATGGTTATCATCGGTGGTGGAGTTATTGGTTTGGAGTTGGGATCGGTCTATGCTCGCCTGGGTGCAGAAATCACTGTTCTTGAGTTCATGGATTCTATTATTCCGACCATGGATCGCACCATGGGTAAGGAGCTTCAGAAGGTTCTTAAGAAAGAAGGCTTTAAGTTCAATTTCAATCACAAAGTACAGAAGGTTGAAAATACCGGAAAAGGAGTGAAGGTAACAGCGCTTGACAAAAAAGAACAGGAAGTAACATTTGAAGGAGATTATTGTCTGGTATCAGTTGGCCGAAAGCCATTTACAGAAGGACTTGGTCTTGATAAAATTGGAATAGAAACCGATAAGCAGGGTAGGATTGAAACAGATGAACATCTGAAAACAAAAGTTGATAATGTTTATGCAATAGGCGATGTGGTCAAAGGGGCCATGCTCGCGCACAAAGCCAGCGAAGAAGGAACCCTGGTAGCCGAAATTATTGCCGGTCAAAAACCACATATCAATTACCGCTTGATTCCAAATGTGGTTTACACCTGGCCTGAAGTTGCTTCGGTGGGCTATACGCAAGAAGAGCTT
The DNA here is from genome assembly GCA_963748925.1 of uncultured Cryomorphaceae bacterium. Classification (GTDB taxonomy): domain Bacteria; phylum Bacteroidota; class Bacteroidia; order Flavobacteriales_D; family Cryomorphaceae; genus Cryomorpha. Next base: position 761,511 of record CAVVKG010000009.1, read on the forward strand.
GAAAAGGCAGGTCGTGAATTTAAGACGGGATCGTTTCCCATGCGAGCGCTGGGTAGATCTCGTGCGAGCGGAGATATTTACGGACAGGTGAAAATTCTTGCCGATAAAGAAACCGATGAGGTGCTTGGAGTTCACATGATTGGAGCGCGAACGGCCGATTTGATTGCAGAAGCTGTGGTTGCGATGGAGTATAGGGCTAGTGCTGAGGATATTGCGCGAATGAGCCACGCACACCCAACCTATGCTGAGGCGGTTAAAGAAGCTGCTCTTGATGCTACCGGTAACAGGTCAGTACACAGCTAATTGGATTTTTATTGAAACATTTCGCCTGGCGAATGTTGTGATCTTATGAAGAAGAAAGTAGGAGTTTTATTGATAAATCTGGGCACACCGGATAGTCCAAAAGTGAGCGATGTACGTCGTTATCTCACTGAGTTTTTGAACGATCCACGAGTAATTGATATCTCGTGGCTTGGGCGAAAAATTCTGGTAAACGGGATAATCGTGCCATTCCGAGCACCCAAATCGGCAAAGATTTACAAATCGCTTTTTGATAAGAATAACGGTGTTTCGCCTTTGCTCGAGTACGGAAGAAATCTCCAGGCAAAGCTCAAGGAGAAATTCGATCATGAAGAAGTAACCATAGAACTCGCTATGCGCTACGGGAAGCCTAGCCTTAATGAAGTTTGCGCTCGTATGGAAAAAGCAGGTTATGATGAGATTATCGTGTTCCCTCTCTTCCCGCAGTATGCTTCTTCAAGTACAGGGTCGGCACTTGAAAAAGCGTTGAGACTTATCCGCAACTGGTATGTCGTTCCCGAATTAAAAGTAATAAGCCAGTACTGGGATAATCCCGGATACATTGATACAATAATCGATAGAGCAAAGAAATATAACCTTGCCGATTACGATCATATTTTATTCTCTTATCACGGACTTCCGGTTAGACAGGTTGATAAGGTATACGAAGATAGAAAGTGTGACAACCACGATTGTGAGAAGGAAATAAATGATGAAAACCGCTGGTGCTACAAAGCCACAAGCTATGCTACCACGCGTCTCATTGCCGATAGGTTGGGTATCTCTGAAAAAGATTATACCGTGTGTTTCCAATCGCGTCTCGACAAAAAGTGGTTGGAGCCTTTTTCTGATAAAGTAGTAGAAGAATGGGGCAAAAAGGGTGCGAAGAAATTGCTCGTGTTCTCACCGGCTTTTGTAGCAGACTGTCTCGAAACAACAATAGAAATAGGAGAGGAGTATCAGGAAATTTTTGAAGAACACGGCGGAGAAGTGGTTCAGCTGGTTGAAAGCCTTAACGATCACCCTCTTTGGGTTGATACCTGCGAGAAAATGATTCGGGAGCGAATTTAAACTCCTATATTTCGGATATTGCTTCCATGTATTAAACTTTTAGTCAGCCCCTATGGTTGTGCTATTGCCCTTCAGCATACGCAGACCTAATGAGCAAAACTTCTATGTCGACCAAGGCTTTTCATACGGTAAGAATCAATGACCCGCTTAGCAGGCTTCTTCATTTTGGAAATAGTCGGGATTACTGCGCTTTCTTCATTACATCAACTCACGATTTTAAGGCGGCCATCGGCGCAAAGCGAATTATAGAAATTGTTGATGCCAAAGGTGGTTTTGCGAAGCTTGAACAATTTCAATCGCAAGCAGATACAACCATTGCCGGTTATCTGGGCTATGACCTAAAGAATGATTTGGAAGTATTGAGCTCTCAAAACCCGGATTGTATAGACCTTCCGGAAGCGGTATTTTTTGAACCTCAAATTTGGATTTACTGCAAAGAGAATACGCTAAAAATTGAAGCTGAAAATCAGACTTTTCTCAATGAATTGCTGAAGATTTTAGAAGCAGATCCTGGAGAGAAAAAAGCGAACGCCTCAGATCTTACCCTCGAGCCTCTCACTACCCGTGAGGAATATATTTCAAAAGCAAAGTCAATATTAAAACATCTCCAGAGAGGCGATATTTACGAGGCCAATTATTGCATTCAGTTTCATGGACAAGCCGTTGAATTTGATCCTGTTTCACAGTTTTTAAATCTGCTCGATTTAACGGAAGCGCCGTTCTCAGTTTTTTCAAAACTCGATGGTAAATTTGTGTTGTCGGCTTCTCCTGAGCGTTATTTAAAAAATAACGGAGGCGAACTGATTTCTCAGCCTATAAAGGGCACAATTAAGCGCTCTAAAGATGAAGCTCTCGATAAAATTTTAATGGATCAGCTTAAAAACGACCCAAAGGAGCAAAGCGAAAATGTCATGATTGTTGACCTGGTACGAAATGATTTATCGCGCGTGGCGACCCGAAATTCGGTTTGTGTAAAGGAACTTTTTGGGGTGGGAACTTTCAAAACGGTTCACCATCTGGTAAGCACTGTTGCAGCTCAGCTCAATACAGAAAAGTATAATCACTGGGATGCCATAAGAGCAACTTTCCCGATGGGATCAATGACTGGCGCGCCAAAAATCAGTGCCATGAAAATTATTGAAGCGCACGAGTCATTTAAGCGTGGCGCTTACTCTGGTGGTTTTGGATGGATTAGTCCCAATGGCGATTTTGATTTTAATGTATTGATTCGGACAATTTTATACAATCAAGAAAACTATGAACTCGCTTTTTCGGTGGGTAGTGCCATCACTATAAAAGCTATTCCCGAAAAGGAATACGATGAATGCCTTCTCAAAGCAGAGGCGCTGATTAATTCGCTTAAAAAGGCAGTGGCCAATGAACTTGCTTAAATCTTTTAGAAAGAAAATGCGGGCTCTGGGCGTTAAGTCCGATTCCAGAATCCTGGTGGCCGTTAGTGGCGGCTTAGATTCTATGGTCCTTCTTCACCTTTCGGCAAATGCCGGTTATAAAACCGAAGCGGCTCACGCAAATTTTAAACTGAGAGGCGCTGATAGTGAGGCCGATGAGGACTTGGTGCGAAAAACCGCAGAGAAGTTGGATGTTGAGATTTTTGCAAAGAGTCTTAAGGTCGATAAAAAAACAGAAAACGTTCAGGTTTCTGCGCGAAACTTGAGGTACGATTGGTTTCATGAACTTGTCGAAAAGCATCGTTTTGATTACATTTTAACCGCTCATCATCAGGATGATCGGATAGAGACGTTCTTCATCAACTTGCTCCGCGGAAGCGGCTTAAAAGGACTCAAATCCATTCCTGAAAAAAACAAAAATATCCTAAGACCATTGCTACTTTTCTCAAAAGGAGCACTTAAGGCTTATGCGGAAGAAAATGGAATAGAATGGCGAGAAGATTCTTCAAATCGGGAAACAGATTATTTGCGAAACAAAATTCGCCATGGGCTAGCTGCTGAATTTTCGAGGCTTGTCCCTGCGGCCAATGAAAACCTGGCTAAATCGATTGATTTTCTCGGAGATGCTAACCAATATTTCGAAAATACCGCCGCAGTCTTTATTCATTCCTTGAAAAAGGAAAAAGAGAACACGCTTATTTCCGATGATCAATGGAGTTTTTTGTTTGGAGCAAGGCCCCTTCATAAATATGTTTTTGAGCATTTCGGTTTTATTAGCGATCAGCTTAGTCAATTGGAAGAATTGAGTAATAGTCAAAGCGGTAGAAGAATAGAAAGTGCTCATTTCACTGCTTACCGCGATAGAGATGGATTTGTGCTGGAGCCTTCAGATACTCAAAAGGTGAATCCGGTATTCATAGACTCAAAAGAAGGAGAGTTGGACTTGCCCATCCATTTGAAGTGGTGGCTTAATGAAACGAGTGAGATAGATGTTTCAAAATCGCACCATTTCGCTCATCTGGATTTTGATAAACTTCAATTTCCGCTTACTCTTCGCAAATGGCGGCCGGGAGATCGTTTTGTTCCGCTTGGGATGAGCGGGTCAAAAAAAATAAGCGATTTTCTTACCGATCAAAAATGCTCGATACCACAAAAGAACCAAACATTTGTTATTGAAAGCGCAGGCAAAATTTGTTGGGTAGTGGGAATGCGAATTGACAACAGGTTTAAATGCGAAGCCAGGGATACCACTGTTTTTACCCTTCAATTAGCTCAGCCACAGCATGACGATTAACATCAGAACCAAGAGAGATGCTCTCGCGCTGTATTTATTGCTGGCAGGTCTCTTTATCACAGCCTTGGTAGCATGTAATCTTATTGCCAATAAATTTATAAGTATCGATTTGGGTTTTAAAGTATTTGTCATTTCGGCCGGTGTACTTCCTTATCCCATTACATTCTTGCTTACCGACCTTCTTTCGGAAATTTATGGGCGTAAAAAGACGAACATGGTCGTGTATGTTGGCTTTTTTGCATCGATGTTTGTCCTGCTTATTTTATATCTGGGAAGTGTCTTTCCGGCAATAGAGAATTCGACAGTAAAGGATGCAGATTACAACGTAGTTTTTCAAAATTCGTGGCGAGTAATACTAGCGAGTATGGTTGCTTATCTTTTTGCACAGCTTATTGATGTGCGGCTTTTCCATTTCTGGAAACGTCTCACCAAAGGAAAAAAGCTTTGGTTAAGAAACAATGCATCCACTATCGTTTCGCAACTTGTAGATACCTCCCTTGTGGTTTTGGTGCTTTTTGCAGGAACACTTTCTTATGAAACAATGGGCGGGTATATATTAGACGGGTGGTTATTTAAAGTTATCTGCGCGCTTTTAGATACATTCTTCATTTATCTCTTCGTTGGCTTGATTAAGAAAAAGTTCAAACTGAAAGTCCACGAAGAGCTCGAATTTCTGGATTGAGGATTGTCTGAATTAACAAATATAAGGTTTGGGTTTCCAAGATTAATCTGACATTTTCCCCGCTAATTTCTCAAATTCCGTAGCTTTAGCGACTCATTATTAGATCAAGACTTTTCATGTTGAAATTCAAAGCATTTTTCGCTCTAGTTTGCACATTTTTGATGGTGCACCCGGCACTCGATGCACAAGTTTACGATCCGGTAGATTGGTCATTTAGCGTTAAGGAAATTTCAGATACAGAAGCCGAGCTGATATTTACAGCCGCAATTGAAGAAGGTTGGCATATCTATGCCACAGAATTATCAAGTGATGAAGGCCCGCTACCCACTGAGTTTCTCTTGAATGAATCAGCTGATTATAAAAAACTAGGAAAAATTCAGCAAGGTAAATTCAAAACAGAATACGATCCGAATTTTCAGATGGATCTCGATTATTTTGAAGAAAAGGCGGTCTTCAAACAAAAAATTAAGCGAATTGCTAAAAAGGACTTCAAAGTCACGGGCGAACTCTCATTTATGGTTTGCGATGCCGATAAGTGCCTTCCTCCCGAATATATTGAATTCAATTTTAAAGTAAAAGGAGCAGCAGAGAGTCCTAAATCAGAGAGCCCTGGTTTTGGTTCGGCGAGCGTTTCATTGGGCGGACAAAATGCATCGGATACTCCTGAGCCGGACATTCAAATTTTTGATCCGGTTAATTGGGAGTTTTTTATTGAAGATGAAACCGATTCTACGGCTGTACTGGTTGCCGAAGCAACGCTTGAGCCGGAATGGCATATTTACTCTATGTATTTAGAGAGTGATATGGGTCCTGTGCCCACTTCATTCACCTTTGAGGCATCCAATGGTTTTGAACTAGTGGGTAAGGCGATGGAAGGTGAACCGGAAATAATGTATGATCCTAATTTCGAAATGGATCTGGGCTTTTTTAGCGACAAGGCTCAATTCAAGCAAAAAATTAGAAAACTAACCGATAAACCCGTTAAGATCACCGGTTACGTTACTTTCATGGTTTGCGATGACGAGAAATGTCTTCCGCCGGATGATATTGATTTTTCTTTTGCTATTGAAGCTGGAGCTGCAAATGTTGAAGCATCTAAAGCAGATGTAGAAACTACAGGCTCTAAAAAGGAAAGCTCTCGCAGCAATTGGGGCATTTTTATTATTGCCTTTTTGAGTGGTTTTGCTGCTTTGCTTACTCCTTGTGTATTTCCGATGATTCCAATGACTGTGAGTTTTTTCACTAAGCAGAGCAAAACCAGGGCAGCCGGAATTAAGAACGCTGTAATCTACGGACTTTCTATTATTGTGATATATGTCCTTCTGGGAGCCTTCGTTACATGGGTGTTTGGGGCGGATGTGCTTTCTAATTTAGCGACCAATCCCTGGTTCAACATCTTTTTCTTTCTTTTATTGATTGTATTTGCCATTTCTTTCCTCGGTGCGTTTGAGATTACCCTGCCAAGTTCATGGATCAACAAAGCAGATTCAAAAGCTGATAAAGGTGGATTGATTGGAATTTTCTTTATGGCATTTGTTCTCGCGTTGGTTTCGTTCTCATGCACCGGGCCCATTGTGGGTAGTTTGCTGGTAGAGGCTGCTACCAGAGGTGGCGCAGCGCCTGTAATCGGGATGCTTGGTTTTAGTCTGGCCATCGCTCTTCCCTTCGCTCTTTTTGCCGCCTTTCCGGGCTGGTTGAATTCATTGCCTCAATCTGGTGGATGGCTTAATTCTGTGAAGGTTGTTCTTGGTTTTCTTGAGTTGGCTCTGGCATTTAAATTTCTTTCAAATGCCGACCTCGTAATGGATTATCATTTGCTCGAGAGAGAAGTGTTCCTGGCAATTTGGATAGTTATCTTCGGATTATTAACGCTCTACCTGCTCGGTAAACTGAAACTTCCTCATGATAGCGATCTGAAATTCATATCGGTACCCAGGCTATTGATGGCCATTGTGACCGGTGTTTTTACAATTTATATGATTCCCGGCTTGTGGGGTGCTCCGCTCAAGCTTATCAGTGCTTTTCCCCCGCCAATGCAGTACAGTGAAAGTCCGATGGGTATCGGCTTTAGTGGCGGTGCAGCTTCCGTCAATCCTCCGGAAGACGATGATCAGCATCTGGGTCCTCAAAATATTTATGTTTTTCATGATTATGATAAGGGGTTGGCTTTCGCCAAAGAAAAAAACCTTCCGCTTATGCTCGATTTTACCGGTAAAGCTTGTGTAAACTGTCGTAAGATGGAAGAGCAAGTTTGGTCAGATCCCGAAATAAAAAGGAAGCTCTCAGAAGAGATGGTACTGGTTTCGCTCTATGTCGATTTCCGCGAACCACTTCCAAAGTCTGAGCAAATTACTGTTGATCTCGGAAACGGTCGTGAGAAAAAACTACGCACTGTTGGAGATAAGTGGGCCGCCATGCAAGAAATCAAATACAAAATTAATGCACAGCCTTATTATGTTCTGCTTGATCACAATGAGGAGATGCTAGTTGAGCCTGCAAATTATCAGGATTACGGCGAGGTCGATCTGTTTAGCGATTGGCTCGACCGCGGAATAGAAAAGTTTAAAAAGTAATAACCTGCAAGTTAGATTGGGGGCAATTGCCCCCTTTTTTATTATTAGAAAAGCGATATTTGAATGTAAAAATTTCTAAATTGAAGCTGGTTCCATGCTTAAATCATTGAGTCTATGAAAAAACCCGATTTTCCGGAGAATGAAGAAGAACGACAGAAAGCTCTGGAACGTTATTCCATTTTAGATACGATAGAAGAGGAGAGCTATGATAACCTTACCTCTTTGATAGCAAGTATTTGCGAAGTACCTATTTCACTTGTTTCACTTTTAGATAAGGATAGAAACTTTTTGAAATCACATTATGGCGTTCCATTCACCGAAGATCCAAGGGAACGTTCATTTTGCGGTCATACGATCTTAGAAGAAAAGGGGTTTTTAGTTGTTTCGGATGCTTTAAAGGACCCTCGCTTTAGTGATAATCCACTCGTAACAGATATGGGTATACGCTTTTATGCAGGCGCGGCACTGACCAATAAGGAAGGAATAAATTTAGGTGCTTTATGCGTGTTTGGTAAAGAGCCCAAAATACTTTCACCTCATCAAAAGCAGGCGCTTGAGCAATTATCTAAGCAAGTAATGTTATTGATGGAAAGCCGGTTATTAAATATCAACTTGCTGAAGGCGGAAAAAGAGTTGCAGGAACGCAATATGGAGTTAGCAAGATTTGCGGCAGTTACATCTCACGATCTCAAATCTCCACTTAATAATATTGTTTCATTGTTGACCCTTCTTAAGGAATCTGCTCACAAAAAGCTCGATGAAGAAGAGCAATCCTATATTGAATGGATTGAGAAATCTGCCACCTTTTTATCTAATCATATTACGGGATTACTCGATTTTTACAAAAGTGATCAATTACTCTCTCGGGAAAAATCCTTAGTTAAATCTGAGATTTTAGAAAAAGAGCTCATGATGGTTTCTACTTCCCCGCAGAATAAGCTGCATTTTAATTCAAGTGTAGATGCCTTGGAGATTAATAAAGAGGTAGTTTGTCAAATTTTAATGAATCTTATCTCAAATGGTTTTAAGTACAACGAAAGTGAGAATCCCACTGTTGATGTCTCAATCAGTGAAGAGGAAGGCTCCTATTATTTTGAAGTAAGAGACAATGGAATTGGAATTCCAGTCGAGAATCAGGAAAGGATATTTGACCTTTTCGAGACCAATGATGCAGTTGACCGTGGAGGCCATAAAGGGACAGGAATCGGCCTGGCAACAGTAAAAAAGTTGATAGATAAACTGGATGGAGAAATTAAAGTGAATTCTGATAAAGGCACTGGAACTGCAATTACTTGCATTATTCCCCGGAAATAATTCTACTGACATCGCAGTAATTATAATCTCTCTGATTCGGGACAGGTAAATGTATTTCTCAAATCAACAGAATTGTGAAGAGTTGCTGTTGATGGTTGTCTTCCTTAGGCTCATCGTTTCATTTTTTAGTAAAACCCCTTTTTAATAAATATCGTTTTCCTACATTTGGCTAAAAGGCAAAATACTATGGATCCAAAGCTAAAGGCTCATTTTACGGAAGCACAGGAAGTACTGAAAAATTTCATTGATCACGATCAAAATCTCGATAGCGTTGAGGCAGGAGCCCAGCTAATGGTTGCGGCCATAAAAAACGGAGGTAAGATCATTTCATGTGGAAACGGAGGAAGTATGTGCGATGCCATGCACTTTGCCGAAGAGCTAACCGGAAGATACAGAAATGACCGCCCTGCAATGCCTGCAATTTCAATTTCAGACCCCTCACATATTTCGTGCGTGGGAAATGATTATGGATATGAATTTATTTTTTCCAGATATCTGGAGGCCATGGGGAATGAGGGAGACGTTTTGGTCGCAATCAGCACCAGCGGAAACTCAGCCAATGTGATGCGTGCCGCAGAAACCGCTCTGGCAAAAGGAATGAAGGTAGTTGCCCTAACGGGAAAAGATGGAGGGAAGCTTGCAGATCTCGCCACGGTAGAAGTAAGAGTGCCGCACAATGGATACGCCGATCGCATTCAGGAAATACATATTAAGGTAATTCACAGCTTTATTGACTATATTGAACGGCATATCTAACCAAAAATGCTTGTTAAAACATACGGTAGCGCAGTTTATGGGGTCGATGCCATTACCATCACAGTTGAGGTAAATATCGATACAGGAGTCAATTTCTTACTCGTTGGCCTTCCTGATAGTGCCGTAAAAGAAAGCCAGCAGAGAATAGAAGCGGCGCTTAGCAACAATGATTATCGCCTTCCCGGAAAAAAAATTACAATCAATATGGCACCGGCCGATATCCGCAAAGAAGGATCGGCTTACGACTTGCCTCTGGCATTGGGAATTCTCTCGGCCAGCAACCAAATTACTGCAGTTGATATAGAAAAGTACCTTATTATGGGTGAGCTTTCGCTCGATGGCGGAGTGCAGCCTATAAAAGGAGTTTTACCAATGGCTATTCAGGCCAGGGAAGATGGTTTTACCGGTTTTATTTTACCGGAAGCAAATGCCAAGGAAGCTGCAATCGTGGATGGGCTCAATGTTTATGGCGTTAACAATATTCTTGAAGCCATTACGGTTCTCACCAATCCCGAATCGGTAACACCAACACAGGCAAATCTTAAAGAGGCATTTGAAACGAAAATTGATCAATACCTTTTTGATTTTTCTGATGTAAAGGGGCAGGAGAATGTAAAGCGTGCGCTTGAAATAGCTGCCGCTGGAGGGCACAATATTATTTTAATCGGTCCGCCGGGGGTTGGTAAAACCATGCTTGCCAAGCGTATTCCAACAATATTGCCTCCGCTTACCCTCGAAGAAGCGCTTGAGACGACAAAAATACACTCGGTGAGTGGACTTTTGCCGACCAATGTTTCTTTGGTTACTCAGCGCCCATTTCGAAATCCACATCACACGGTATCTGATGTTGCTCTGGTAGGAGGAGGAAGCAATCCAAAGCCTGGTGAGATATCGCTTGCGCACAACGGGATTTTGTTTCTCGATGAACTACCTGAGTTTAAACGGTCTGTTCTGGAGGTTTTGCGACAGCCGTTGGAAGATCGAATTGTGACCATTTCACGGGCCAAGATGTCCGTTGATTATCCTTCATCTTTTATGCTTATTGCCTCGATGAATCCATCACCGAGTGGCGATTTTTTCAAACCCGGGGAGTCTGCGGATAGTGAATTCGCTGTGAAGCGCTATCTGGCAAAGATTTCTGGCCCCTTGATGGATCGTATTGATTTGCACATCGAAGTAAATCCCGTCCCGTTTGAAGAACTTAGAAATCGGGAAAATGGCGAAGCGTCTGCTCCGATCAGAGCGCGTGTAATTGCTGCAAGAGATATCCAGACCGAACGTTATACTGGAGTTGAAGGTGTGCATAGCAACGCCATGCTTACCCCAAAGCTTATGAAAAAGTATTGCGATATCGATACCGCGGGTGAAGCATTGCTCAAAAACGCAGTTGATCGATTGGGATTTTCTGCACGTTCCTATGCTCGAATCTTAAAAGTAGCCCGCACAATCGCTGATCTGGAAGGTGCAGAAAATATCGCTACCGCTCATTTGGCGGAAGCTATACAATACCGCTCTCTAGACAGAGAAGGCTGGCTTTCATAAAGTTGCCGATTTGTAACTATAAGCCTTTAAACCCGTATATATTTCCGTTAAATGTTTGTCAAAAAACAGTTGCACTGCTGAGTGTTTTCGATCGTTGTCCCCTTGCGTGAGAAAAGTTCTGAAAGAAGTGTAGCGGTATAATCTCAACGATGATGGGTACGCCTGTAAGAGTTGGGAGTATGGGCAAACAGCATCATGAAACAGAAAAAAGGGAAGAACATGCGTATACTTAAAAGATTAACGTTCGGTGCATTGCTTTTTGTAGCGGTTTCGGCACAAGCCGGAACATTAGTTGAAGGAAATGAAATTTACCTCGACGCTTATATGCAGGTAACGAACAAGAAAAAATTGGCAACCTATTATTGTACGCTTGAAGAAAAAACAAGCGAGGGTTATCATTACAAAGCCTACTTTTTATCAGGTGAGCTGAAAATGGATGGTTGGTATTCCGATGAGGAAATGACAACAGAGCAAGGGTTATTTACCTATTTCTATGCCTCAGGGCAAATGGAGTCTGTAGGCGAGTATAGTCAGGGAGTGAAAGTAGGAGTATGGAAGCGTTTTGATAAATATGGAAAAGAAAAGCCCGAAAAAGTGTATCAGTCTCTGCAGATAATGCAGGCTATTGAAGAAGCAAAGAAAATTGAACAGAGAAACAAGTAAGTGAGATGAAAAAAAAGCTCCGGCAAGTTGTCGGAGCTTTTTTTAAACTGTCAATCTTTTCATGCACTATTCAAGTTATTTCAAGAAATAAATATGGTGTGTTACCAGAATTGAAAAGCCGCCCCAACATTACGTTGATGCGGCTTTTTTATCATTTAATATTTGCCTTGCTTAAGCTGATTGATTCACCGACTTACCATGGCATTGTTTGTATTTTTTACCACTTCCGCAGGGACACGGATCGTTTCTTCCAATTTTCTTTTCAACACGCACCGGCTCCACCTTTTTGGGTGGTTGCTGAGGTCTGGCGCCTCCGCGACTCGGTGCAGATTGCTCTTCCTCAGATCCTGGCCTGCTTGTCTGTAGTTTGCTTGAATCATCGTTGGTAATCGATGTGTGTGATGTTGTTTGCACCTGATCTGGTCTTCCCGGAAGGGCAGCCTTAGCAAGAAAAGAAACAACTTCGAAACTTACACGATCAATCATTTTCTTGAAAAGCTCAAAAGACTCAAACTTGTAAATCAAAAGCGGATCTTTCTGCTCAAATCGGGCATTTTGAACCGATTGACGTAAGTCGTCCATTTCACGCAAGTGTTCTTTCCACTCGTTGTCGATAATAGCCAGGGTAGCGCTTTTCTCCAGTCCGCGAGCTAATTCAACTCCCTCAGATTCCAAACACTTCTCTATATTTACAACCACCTGCATCGCTTTTTTACCATCTGAAAACGGTACCGCGATATTCTCAAACTGACTTTGTGTTTCGTGTACATTTTTAATGATGGGCACAGCCGTTTCGGCAATGGCATCCACACGGTCATCAAAACGTTGGCGAGCAGCCCGGTAAAGCTTCTCTTTAATTTCAACAGGCTTCTTAGCTTCAAAATCAGATTCTGAAACCGGCGAGTTAATGCCGAGATACTGAAGGATTTCTAACTTGAAATTTTCGTAATCTTTAGCAGCATAATTAGATGCCACAATATTTTCGGCAACATCTCTAAACATGTTTTCGATATCGAGTTGTAGCCTGTCGCCATAAAGGGCGTGCTTTCTACGCTTGTAAATTACTTCACGCTGTGAGTTCATTACATCATCATATTCAAGCAAACGCTTACGAATACCAAAGTTGTTTTCTTCAACCTTGCGCTGCGCACGCTCAATAGATTTAGTAATCATTGAGTGTTGAATAACTTCACCTTCCTGAAGACCAAGACGGTCCATCATTTTTGAAATTCTGTCTGAACCGAAGATACGCATCAGGTTATCTTCAAGCGAAATGTAGAATTGTGATGAACCGGGATCACCCTGGCGACCTGCACGACCACGTAACTGTCTGTCAACACGACGGGAATCGTGCTTCTCTGTACCTACAATGGCCAAACCACCAGCTTCTTTTACCCCTTCGCCCAGCTTAATGTCGGTACCACGACCGGCCATGTTAGTAGCAATTGTTACTGCACCAGGTTTTCCGGCTTGTGCAACTACATCGGCTTCACGAGCGTGAAGTTTCGCGTTAAGTACGTTGTGCTTAATGTGTCGCATGTCAAGCATACGGCTTAGCAACTCAGAGATTTCTACTGAAGTTGTACCAACCAATACCGGTCTGCCGGCATTAGAAAGCTCCACAATCTCGTCAATCGCGGCGTTGTATTTTTCGCGCTTGGTTTTGTAAACCTTGTCTTCGCGGTCGTCGCGCACAATTGGTTTATTGGTTGGAATAATCATTACTTCCAACTTATAAATGTCCCAAAGCTCAGATGCTTCTGTTTCGGCTGTACCCGTCATACCCGAAAGTTTGTGGTACATCCTAAAGTAATTCTGTAGCGTTACCGTAGCATAGGTCTGGGTGGCAGCTTCAACTTTTACACTCTCTTTACTCTCAATAGCTTGGTGTAATCCGTCGCTATACCTACGACCTTCCATAATACGTCCGGTCTGCTCATCTACAATCTTTACCTTATTATCAATTACTACATAATCCGTATCCTTCTCAAAAAGGCAATACGCTTTAAGTAGTTGATTAATGGTGTGAATCCGCTCAGCTTTTACACTGTAGTTGCGTAATAAATCATCTTTTTCTTTGATCTTCTCATCATCCGACAAGCTACTTTTTTCAATATCGTCTATCTTGAGAGACATATCCGGAAGTACAAAAAACTCTCCATCTTCCACATTCTGCGACATGAGCTCAATACCTTTTTCGGTAAGCTCAATCGAATTGTTTTTCTCGTCAATAGTAAAATAAAGCACTTCGTCTGCCTTGTGCATCTGCTTTTCTTGATCTTGCAGATAAAAGGCTTCTGTTTTAAGCATTTGCTGCTTAATACCTGGCTCACTTTGAAATTTGATCACCGCTTTGTTTTTAGGCAAACCGCGAAATGCACGGAAAAGCGCGAGGCTACCTTCAGTCAAGTCCTCCTTAGAAGGTTTTTCCTCTTCTAATTTTCCGAGTTTTTTCTTGGCTTCGGTAATCAATTGGGTTACGAGGGTTCGCTGTGCAGAATACAGCTTAGAAACCTGACCTTTTAAGTCATCAAAAAGCTGCTGATCACCACGAGGTGTTGGACCCGAGATAATCAATGGAGTACGGGCGTCGTCAATTAATACCGAATCTACCTCATCGACAATTGCGTAATGATGCTTGCGCTGAACAAGTTTTTCTGGCGTTGTAGCCATATTGTCGCGCAGGTAATCGAAACCAAACTCATTGTTAGTTCCAAAAGTAATGTCACTCTTGTATGCCTTGCGACGCTCGTCACTATTGGGTTGATGCTTGTCAATACAATCTACTGAAAGTCCGTGAAATTCATATAGCGGACCCATCCATTCCGAGTCACGTCGAGCCAGATAGTCATTCACCGTTACCAGGTGAACTCCCTTACCAGCAATAGCATTCAGATAAACCGGCAAGGTAGCCACAAGCGTTTTACCCTCACCAGTTTGCATCTCGGCAACTTTTCCCTGATGCAAAGCTATACCACCAATAAGCTGCACATCGTAGTGCACCATATCCCACGTAATCTCTGCGCCTGCGGCAAGCCATTTGTTTTGCCAAATAGCTTTATCGCCTTCTATAGTGATGCTGCCGCGGTTAGCTGCCAGATCCCGGTCAAAATCTGTAGCAGTAACTGTGAGCGTTTCATTGTTTTTAAAACGGCTTGCTGTTTCCTTTACAATCGCAAAGGCTTCAGGCAGAATCTCCATTAAAACCTCCTCGATTCGCTCGTCAATCTTTTTAGTTAAATCATCAACCTGTTTAAAGATGGCTTCCTTGTCGGGAATTTCCATCTTAGGATTGTCCTCCACTTTTTTGTTTAAAGCATCTATCTCGGCTTCCAGCTCTTTAGTGGATTCTTTGATTTTTGCTTGAAGTGCCTTGGTCTTTGCGCGCAGATCGTCATGGCTGATGTCTTTGAGTGTGGCGAAAATCTTATTTGATTTATCAACCAGTGGCATACTTTCTTTTATATCTTTATCTGACTTGTCGCCAAATATTTTCTTAAGCGTATTTGTAAGTGAACCCAGCATATAAAGGTGTTTTCGTACTTCGATTTAAAGGGATCAAAGGTACCCTTTTAAGATCGAAATCTATATTAAAAATTTCATAATACTACTCAGAAATGATACCATTAATTCAATTGTGACAATATGGCGTGTATTGGAGCGCTATAATCGATACTTACCTCGTGTTTGGAGCAGTAATTTTCTTTGTCAAGTGTGTCTCAATACATTCGAGTGATCAAGGGCGAAATTACTGAAAAATGGTCTAACCCTCAGATGGTTAGTGAGAATTAAAGCAGGTGTTAGATTACTTCGGCCACGACAAAAACGCTGCCACCTACAAAAATAAGATCGTTGTCAAGCGCTTCTTCTTTGGCTGCGGCCAATGCTGCAGAAACTGACTTGTGTTCTTTTCCCTCAAGCGAGTATTTCAGAGCTTCCTGGCTCAACTCACGCACATCCTTGCCGCGTGGCACATCGGGTTTGCACCAATAGTAACTCGCGCTGGTGGGAAGCAGTGAAAGAATGGTTTTGGCATCTTTATCACCTACCATTCCCCATACGATGTGAAGGCGTACAAAACTTTGTTTCCGAAGCATGTCAACAACCATGCGCACTCCGCCCTCGTTATGCCCAACATCGGCAATGATTCGAGGCTTTTCGCCAATAAGATCCCACCTGCCCCTGAGGCCGGTATTTCGCTTTACATTCATGGTGCCTTGTTCTACGCACTCAGGCGAAAGATCATGACCTATTTTTCGCGCTACGTCGATCACGCGCGATACTGTTCGCATGTTTTCGCGCTGGTATGATCCTTGCAAATCGGTGGTAAACTCGGCTGCAGCCGATCTTGAAAAATAAACGGGCGCCTGACGTGAATTTGCAATTTCGGAGAGAGTTTCTTCCACACGAAGGGTATTGTCCCCGATCACCACAGGTACGTTCTGTTTTATTATTCCGCCTTTTTCAGCAGCTATTTTTTCGAGGGTATCTCCTAAAAACTGTTGGTGATCAAGGCCGATGGACGTGATAACCGAGATCTCGGGTGTGACCACATTGGTAGAATCAAGCCTGCCGCCCATTCCTACTTCCAGGATTGCAATATCTACCTTTTCTTCTGCAAAATATGAGAATGCCATGGCGCAAGTCAGCTCGAAGAATGAAGGTTTCAAGTCTGCTGCTTCGCGGCGGTATTTTTCTACAAAGCGAACGACAAAATCTTCGGGAATCATATCTCCGTTAATACGAATACGCTCTCGATAATCTTTAAGGTGCGGAGAGGTGAAGAGTCCGGTTTTGTATCCGCAAGAAGCGAAAATGGAAGCCAGAGTGGAGCTGACAGAACCTTTACCATTTGTACCGGCAATGTGTATGGAGCGGAATTCGTTTTGCGGATTGCCCATCAATTCGCAAATGGCGAGTGTATTGCTCAGATCGGCTTTGTAGGCCGCCGCTCCCACTCGTTGAAACATCGGTAGCTGACTAAAGAGATAGTCAACAGTTTCCTGATAGTTCATTATTTCAATCGGAAATCATAGCGCACTTTACCACGCTGTTCAATGGAAGCCGAGGGGTCACCATTAAACTTAAAGTTGTTTAATACGTCGTTCTTCGCCAGATTAATGAGGTATTGAGACGTAGTATTCGATTCGCGCAAGTTAGGCTGTACTTTTGTGACTTTTCCATTTCGGTCTACCCAAATGTTTAAAACCACGATTCCTTCTTCTTTGGTGTCGCTGATTTTAGTGCCATATCCGCCAAGCATGCTGCGGCCATCAAGGCTCCAGCTACCGCTACCCCCACCTAGTGCGCCATTACCGGTAGTTCCTTGCGGATTTCCCTGATCGCCTTCACCTTCTTTGTCGCCCTGGCTGCCGCCACCGCTGGATGGGTTGCTCAGCGATTCAAGCGCGTTGCTTAGCTGATCAGTAATCTGAGGCTTTGGCTTTTCTACAGGCTTGGGATCCGGTTTTGGATCTTTTGGCTTTGGCTTGGGTTCTTCTTTCTTTTCAGGAACGGCAATGTCGCTGCTCTCATCGGTTACAACCTCGTCTACAGGACTTTCTTGTACCACTTCTTCTACAGGTTGTTCTTGCTGTACTTGTTCCTGCACGGGCTCATTTTCCATGATGTCTGCCACGGCATCTCCACTGGCAGCTTCATCCCATCCAAATTCTATGGATGCTCCTTGTTCTTCTAAGGGAGGATTGGGCTCGGTTAATCCAAAAAATACGAATAGTAAAATGGCTACGACGTGAAATATCACCGTAACAATTGCGGCTTTGCGCTTTCTGTTCTTATCGGTTTCTGCTGCCATTTTTGAGTTAGTTTAGGTTCAATTCTCTATTAAATAAATCATCATTTTGTACTTCCAAATAGTGTCTATGTCAGGAAGTTCGATAGTGGACTTTATGACTAGACAATAAAATTATTTTGGCTTAGTGGCCAACACGATCTTCCATTTATGCCTTTTCGCAATATCAAGCACTTTTACGGTTTCGCCGGTTGGTACGCGTTGATCTACGTGAAAAACGATACTCGGCTCCCCAACTTTACTCAAATTATTTGTAAGCTCTGACTCCAGTAAAAGTGGATCGATTATCTTGTTGTTTACCGAGTAGATCAAATCTTTATCGATTCGCAGAGATACATTTTGCTTTTCCTGAGTCTTGTTATTACTCACCGGCAAATCTACCGGAAGGGCATATGGACTTACAAGCGTAGAAACGATAATAAAGAAAATCAAAAGCAGAAACACCAAATCGGTCATCGACGACATGGAGAAACTCGCGTCAACTTTATTTCGTGATCTTAAGTTCATGTTTGTCAGATTTAGGTTTGTAATTACTAATAATCAATTTATTTTCCTGGCTCTTCGAGCAGGTCAATAAATTCGATTGATCGTGCTTCCATATTATGCACCACTTTATCTACACGTACCACGAGTGTATTGTAGGCGATGTAAGCAATAATACCAATTATCAAACCGGCAACCGTCGTAACCATGGCTTGCATAATACCGCCGGAAAGTGCAGATATTTCAACTCCATTACCCGAAATTTTCATTGCGTGGAATGTCATAATCATACCAATTACTGTACCCAGAAATCCAATCATTGGCGCAGCTCCTGCCACAGTAGCCAGTACAGAAAGTCCCTTCTCAAGTTTGTAAACTTCTAGTTTACCGACATTTTCTATAGAAGCACTCACATCGTCCATGGGTTTTCCGATGCGTGAAATTCCTTTATCAAGCATGCGCGCGATAGGCGAATCGGTGGTATGGCAGAGACTTCTGGCTGCTTCCAGCTTTCCATCGCTCACATAATCCTTTATGCGGTTCATAAAATCTTTATCTTCCTTATTGGCTTTGGCTATCGCCATCCACCTTTCTGCAAAGATGTAAATAGCCAGTACTGATAAGATTCCGAGCGGAATCATAATGTACCAGCCACCATCTACGATCATTTGCCATATAGATAGCGTGTCTTCGGTGGGTGATCCGGTTCCAAGTGTATCGGCCATAGCCGTACCTGGATTTATTTGCATAAACAATGGTAACTTCATATCACAATGATAAAGCAGGTTTTTGAATAAAACGAAAGAGTGGCAAAGAAATTATGCACTAGTGAGCATGAATACTGCGGCACCTGCCACGTAGCCCAGCAAAGCGAGCCAGGAAAGCTTTTTTAAGTACCAAATAAAATCAATACGCTCAAGTCCCATGGCAGCTACTCCAGCAGCCGAACCAATAATAAGAACGCTCCCTCCGGTACCGGCACAATAGGCTAGAAACAGCCAAAAATTGCCATCTGGCGCGAAAGGGCCTGTAGCCTGAATATCATACATACCTTGAGCTGCTGCTACTAATGGTACGTTATCAACAATGGCCGAAAGGATACCTATCGCAAAGTCGATCGCGTAAATATTTCCAATAGATTGATCGAGATACATAGCTACTTCGCGCAGAATTCCAACTTCTTGCAATGCAGAAACTCCTAAAAGAATTCCTAGAAAGAAGAGTACAGAAGGCATATCTATTTTGCGAAGCGTTCCTATAATTGAAAGTTCTTTTTTCTCACCGGGCAGTTTGTGTTTGTGCAAAACTTCGGTTGTAATCCAAAGAATCCCCAAGCTAAACATCATTCCCATAAAAGGGGGCAAGTGGGTTACTGTTTTGAAAACAGGAACAAAAAGTAGACCTGCTATCCCGAGGATCAAAATAATATTTCGATCTTTTGAGCTTGCCGGATTTTCTTGAGTGTATGCATCCGACTTTTGAGGGCGCTGGATTTCACCCTTCATTTTCCAACTTAAAAAGAGAAGAGGAATAACCATTGTTGCGAGGCTCGGTAAGAAGACGTGCTCAATAATGCTGGGCACATCAGGAATTTGTTTTTTAATCCAAAGCATGGTGGTGGTTACGTCTCCTATAGGCGACCAGGCACCACCTGCATTAGCTGCAAGTACTACGAAGCCCACATAAAACCACCTGGTTTCCTTATCTGCAATAAGCTTTCGCAGAAGCGAAACCATAACAATGGTTGTGGTAAGATTATCGAGAATTGCACTCAAAAAGAAAGTAAGAAAACTGACTATCCAAAGCAATTTGACTTTGTTAGTAGTGGTAATTTTTTCGGTAATAACTTTAAAACCGTCGTGGGAATCAATCGTTTCTACGATCGTCATGGCGCCCATTAAAAAGAAGAGGATACTTGCAATTTCACTCAGGTGATGGAGTAGGCGCGATTCCAAAAACATGGGCATGATTTCGTTAGAGTCCAAATGGTCATTGTGCTCCAAAAAGAAATCAAAGTCGTGGCTGAGAAAATCGGGAAGAATATCTATACCAAGCACGAAAATTGTCCAGCACAAGACGCCAAGAACAAGTGCCGATGCTGCCTTATCAATACGAAGAGGGTGTTCAAGTGCTATGGCGAGATACCCAAGTACAAAGACAATAATTATTGCTGCTTCCATCTTTTAAATCAATTGCGAAAGAGCGATTTCGAACCCTGTTTCTGCAAGATTTACTTTGGTAGGATTCCGTTCAAATATTTCTTCAATTGCCTTCTTTATTACTTCAGAGGTGTCGCTAAAAATGGCTTCATCACTCATTTCTACATCTGTCTCCATACAATAGGCAAATACTCTCGCCATACCGCAATTGGCAATAAAATCAGGTATGATACTTACTTTACTATCGGTGTACTCCATAATAGGCCCAAAAAATATTTCGGAATCTGCAAACGGAACATTTGCTCCACAGGCAATAACTTCCAGACCTGCATTTATAAGCCTGTCTATCTGTTCACGCTGCACTAATCGCGATGCTGCACAAGGCAGGAATATTTCTGCCGGCACATCCCATATATCATTATTTACTTGTTCGAAGCTTAACAATTCATTTGCTTTAAGCTTATTACCGTCTTTGTCAAAAAATAGTTGCGTTATTTCTTGTAAACTCAATCCTTCGGTATTTATAATTCCACCTACACGGTCTACAATTCCTACCACCTTTACTTCAGCCTGAGCCAGATAATAAGCTGCAGCAGCACCTACATTTCCCCAACCCTGAATAATTGCTCTCTTGCCTTGATAAGACTCGCCGCGAAGTACGTAGTAATGCAGAACGCTCATAGCAACGCCATAACCAGTTATCATATCTGCAATTACGTATTTTCTGGTTGGGTCTGGAGTGTATTTCGGATCTTCAACAACTTTTGAAACTCCAAAACGCAATTGTCCAATTTTTTGGATTTTCTCATTTTCACGAGCATTGAAATGACCGTTTACAACCCCCTCCTGAGGATGCCAAACTCCATATTCCTCTGTAATTGGAATGACTTCGTGAATTTCGTCAACGTTTAAATCACCACCGGTGCCGTAATAACTTTTTAGCAGAGGGGTTACTGCTTTATACCATCTTTCAAGTACACCTCGCTTCCGCGGATCCTGTGGATCAAAATCGATTCCGCTTTTTGCACCACCGATAGCAGGTCCTGACACAGAAAATTTTATTTCCATTGTTTTAGCCAGCGACTCCACTTCGCGCTTGTCAAGGCCTGTTCTCATTCTTGTTCCGCCGCCGGCTGCACCACCCCGTAAGGAGTTAATCACAACCCAGCCCTGGGCTTCTGTTTCTGAATCGTTCCACTCAAAAACAATTTCAGGTTTCTTGTCTTCAAATTTCTTTAAAAGTTCGCGCATTGCTAAGATGGTTTCAATAATCGCGCAAATATATCAAAACTCAAATGTTTAATACAGGATTAAATGAAATGTTGAGCTTAAATTAATCAAATTAGCATCCCAAATACACGGCTCCACTGCAAGTATCTCTCGATGCTCCAGTAACAGAAGATAGTGTGTTTATTTTCTGCTCTAAGCGCAATTTCCCCAATAGGGCAAAAATGATTGCTTCTTTCGCATCAATTATCTCTTGTGATGGGATTTCAATTACAGATTTGGTTTTTTTTGAAATCCTTTCCATAAGAAAAGTATTATGCGCGCCGCCACCAGTAGCAAGGATATGACCTAAGTCACTTATGTCATTTAATGTTGTGGCTATTTGACTTGCTATATGTTCTATTGATGTGGCCAATAAATCAGCAGTGGATTCAGTGGCGAATAGCGGGAAAACATACTCTTCCAACCATTCGCGGCCAAGAGACTTTGGTGGTGGCATAGTGTAATAATCCAGACTATTAAGTTTATGAAGCAAGGAGGGAATGATTTTTCCGGTTCTTGCCAGATCGCCATCTTTATCGTAATCCAACGCTTCCCGATTAGCCAGTTTATTAAGCATGAGATTTGCTGGGCAAATGTCGAAAGCCTTCCGAATTCCATTTTGGTCAAAGCTTAGGTTTGCAATACCACCCAAATTTAAACAAGCTGCATATTTACCAAAAAGTAATTTATCCCCGATAGGGACTAGTGGTGCTCCTTGTCCGCCGAGAGCTACATCCCCTGAGCGAAAGTCGCAAACAGTGGTTATTTTTGTTTTGCCCGCGACAATACTACCGTCTAAAAATTGATAAGTCAGTTTTTTTACTGGTTGATGAAAGATGGTGTGACCATGACAGGCAATAAAATCTGCTGTTATTGCGGTGTCTCTCAAGAAGTTTTTTACTTGATCTGCAATAAATTCGCTGTATTCTATTTCGAGAAGCCTTAATTCTACTCCATTTAAAGTTGGAGCATTTTCAAGTTTGGTTTTCCACTGTGCTGAGTAATTAACTCCTCTAAATGCTAATAAATCAAAGGTATAGCTATCTTTGAATAAGCAAGCGGCGAGGTCTATTCCATCCAGTGAGGTTCCCGACATAATACCAATTCCTATTCGATATTGTATTTTATTACTCTTTAAGGCTTCTGTCATGAATAGTTTAATTGAATGCTTTAAATTTGCGCCATCTTTTAATAAACTACAAGAATATGAATTTCGAACTAACGGAAGAACAAAAAGCTGTAAGAGATGCCGCAAGAGATTTTGCGCAAAATGTCCTTAAGCCCGGAGTAATTGAGAGAGATAACGAACAAAGGTTTCCTGTTGACGAAATAAAGCAGCTTGGTGAGCTAGGCTTTATGGGAATGATGGTAGATCCTAAATATGGTGGAAGCGGCATGGATACAGTAAGTTATGTGCTTGCGATGGAAGAGCTTTCTAAAATTGATGCTTCTGCTTCCGTTTGTGTTTCTGTAAATAATAGTCTTGTTTGTTGGGGGCTCGAAAAATTTGGAACGGAAGAACAAAAGCAAAAATATTTAGTTCCGCTGGCAAAAGGAGAAAAGATTGGTGCGTTTTGTTTGAGTGAACCTGAAGCAGGTTCCGATGCCACTTCTCAGCGAACTACAGCTATCGATAAAGGCGATCATTATTTGGTGAATGGAACCAAGAACTGGATTACAAATGGCAAAACGGCCTCTATATATTTAGTTATTGCACAAACCGATGCAGATAAAGGTCACAAAGGAATCAATTGCATGATAGTAGAGAGAGGTATGGAAGGGTTTATAGTAGGAGCCAAGGAGGATAAATTGGGAATTCGCGGAAGCGATACACATACTTTGATGTTTCAGGATGTAAAAGTTCCTAAGGAAAATAGAATCGGTGAAGACGGATTCGGCTTTAAGTTTGCAATGAAAACGCTTTCCGGCGGGCGCATAGGTATCGCTTCTCAGGCCCTTGGTATAGCTAGTGGAGCTTACGAATTGGCTTTGAATTACAGTAAAGAGCGCGAGGCTTTTGGAAAGCCAATTCACCAGCACCAAGCTATCGCATTTAAACTAGCTGATATGGCCACAACTATCGAGGCGGCTCGTCTGCTATGTATGAAAGCAGCCCAGCAAAAAGATAATGGAGAGAATTTTGATCTGGCTTCTTCAAAAGCCAAGCTTTTTGCATCACAAGTTGCTATGGATGTAACCGTTGAAGCTGTGCAGGTACATGGTGGCTATGGCTTTGTAAAAGAATACCACGTAGAGCGATTAATGCGAGATGCTAAGATTACTCAGATTTATGAGGGTACCAGTGAAGTACAGAAGATTGTTATTTCGCGTTCAATTTTGACAGAGTAGATATTAAGCTACATGCTGTGAGAGTCTCATTTCGTAAATCAACCTTCTGGTATAGCTGTAATTCATCCCGGAAGGGGAAGGTTATAGCATCAGTTAAAAAAGATGTGAGTGGAGATTCTTTTTATTTGAGTTTATCACAAAATATTGAAGAGTCGGTACTTAACGAAAGGGTTTGCCGATCAAATTTTAGTCTTGACTCTAAAGAAAATCGACAATCTTCTCCATTGCCACGGCGCGACTTCCTTTTACCAGCACCAAACTATTTGAAATGGTGTTTTCTTTTAAATAATTAATAAGGTCCATGGTGTTTTCAAACCAGTGAAAACCTTTTTTGTCACAAAGTTTAAAGCCATTCCCAACAAGTATAGAATTTATACTTTTAGCTTTCAAGTTATCTATAAGCAGCTGATGTTCGTCTTTGCTCGTGATGCCCAATTCAAGCATTTCTCCGAGTAGTGCGTATTTGGAAGTGTGTTTTTGTGCATATAAGTTCTCGATAGCTGCTTCCATACTGCTGGGATTTGCATTGTAAGCATCAAGAATGATTTCATTATTTTCTGTTTTTATCAGTTGCGAGCGATTGTTTGTAGGAGTATATTCTTCCAAAGCCTTAGCGATAGTTTTTGGTTCCACCTTAAAGTAAGTTCCTATGCAGCAAGCAGCGAGTAAGTTGTAAAAATTATAGCTTCCCACCAAAAGCGTATCTATTAATGGGCTGGATTTACCCGCAGTCGAAAACTGAAAAGAAATGAAGGGAGCAGACTCAACAATCTTACCCTCAACAAAATAGTCGGACGAATTTTTTCCAAAAAGAACGCGATTGAGATTTACTGAATTTTTATTTAATAGCTCATCATCGCCGTTCACGAAAACGATTCCATTTTTATGGTTTAAGTGTTTATAAAGTTCTTTCTTACCTTTTATTACTCCCTCCACACCGCCAAAGCCTTCGAGGTGAGCCTTTCCGAAATTGGTTATCATACCATAATCCGGATCTGAAATGGCACTAAGGTCCCGAATTTCTCCCTGATGGTTGGCCCCCATTTCTATAACAGCCATCTCTGCCGAAAGCGGGATGCTGAGAAGTGTAAGCGGAACCCCAATGTGGTTGTTGAGATTGCCTTTGGTATAATAAGTCTTGTACTTTTTAGCTAGTACAGCTGCAATCAACTCTTTATTTGTTGTCTTACCGTTACTACCGGTTAGGCCGATAACAGGAAACGTAAAATTCTTTCTGTGAAGTGAAGCAAGTTTTTGAAGCGTTATTAAAACATCGGTAACGACTGTGATTTTGTCTTTTCCTTCATTTTCAACACTATCCGATATCACATGAACTGCTCCCTTATTGAGAGCTTCATCGGCAAAGGAGTTGGCATCAAAATTTGGCCCTTTCAAACAAAAGAAGATAGAGCCTTTTAGTTCCTTTCGTGTATCAGTATTTACCAAGGGGTGCTGAAGGTAAAGGGCGTAAAGTTCTTGTAAGTCCATATTTTGTAAAATTAAAAAGCCGATGCACATCTGGCATCGGCTTTTAAAAATGTTTTGAACTTTTTACTGATTATTTATTTGCCTTGGCTCAATCCTTTCGGGCTACCTACGCGATCCATCGCACATCTGAAACCAATTGTAGCTGAAGCTTTACGTTCGTCCATAAAGCGTCGTGTTCCCGGGCTCAAGTAGTAAGCTCTATCTCTCCAGCTACCACCTTTGTATACTCTGGCGCGGTTACTAATTAAAGTAGAAGACCCATAATCATACATGCTGTTCTCATTAACGGCAGGGCTCAAATAGTCTTTTGATGACTGAGCATCACCATCAAGGTAATTGATATTATCGGCAAGGCGATAATTATCCCGATCTATATTTTCTTCAGGACGCACTTTACGCATTCGCAGTTCACCAGGAGTATCTTCAACAAACGCACCCATTCCACTGATAAGCTCTGGGGCAATTCTTACATCGCTCGAGCGAATTTCCTGGATACCATCGCGAATGAGAGTATAAGCTTCGTCGGGTTTACCATCATTAAATCTTTCGGTCGCCTGATCTGAAGCAGCCATTAAGTTCTCCATTAATTGAGCTTCTTCCGGGTTCAGTTTACCTTCAGTTAGCTTACTGAAATCGGTTAGGTATTGTTTAATGCCCTCTACGTCATAAGTTACGATTGTCAGCTTATCATCAATATTCCCTTCGCTATTAAGAACTTTCGTTTCGTAAACGTTTCCTCGAAATGGGCGAAATTCCTGCACGTCTTCGTGACTTAACGGACGGTAAACATCCATTACCCATTCACTTACGTTTCCGGCCATGTTATAGAGGCCATAATCATTGGGCTGGTAACTGAATGCAGGAGCTGTAATGTCAGCATTGTCATTAAGCGATCCTGCAACTCCCATATAGTCACCTCGTCCGCGCACAAAGTTGGCAACAAATTCACCATAAAACCGGCTGTTATTATCACCCTCACGTACATAATGACCGTTCCATGGATATACTTTTCTTTCGGTTACAAGCTCCTGATATGTGTTTCCAATTAAACCGTAGGCAGCAAATTCCCATTCAGCTTCAGTTGGCAGGCGGTAGCGTGGTAAAAGAATACCGTCTTCCATCCTAACATTTCTATACTCTTTATCCGGATCGAGATCAGGAACACCATCTACGCGCTTACCACTTTCGTACTGGCCTGCAAAATAGGCATCAGTGCTAAAGTGATCTTCGTTAATTTGTTGAGGAAAGTGCTCAAATAAACCTTCACGAATAAGGATAGCCTCGTTTACACGATCACTTCTCCATGCGCAAAAGTCATTGGCCTGAAGCCAATTTACACCCACTACAGGGTAGTCATTATAGGAAGGGTGTCGTAAATAATAATCAACGTATGGCTCGTTATAGGCCAGTTTCGATCTCCACACCAGTGTGTCTGGAAGGGCCTTGTCATAAATTTCCGGATAGTCAGCCGCATAAACGCGCTGCAACCAATAGAGGTATTCCAGCCAGTAAATGTTGGTAACCTCTGTTTCATCCATATAAAAAGATGAAACCGTAGCTCTTCTTGGGATATTGCTCCATTTATCAGTGAGCATTTCCTCGGTGGCGCCCATGGTAAATGTTCCACCTTCTATAAGAACAAGGCCTGGACCTGTTTCTTGCTCCATGTATGGCATTTTTTGAAACCCACCATTTTTGGGATCATTATAATTCCATCCGGTAGCATTAGACCCTTCGTAGCTGCACGAGCTTATAGTAAGCGCAGCGCCGGCAAGAGCCAGGAAACTGAAAAATGTGCTTGAGTTGGTTTTCATAAACTATTATTTCTATGCAGGTTTCTTCAGACTAAAACTAAAACTGTGGACAATTTATTGCCCTAAACTTTTTCTTTTGTGGTCGGCAGTTGAAATTAAATGCAAATGAAATTTCATGCGACCCTGCTGTTTTGGTAGTAAGTTTGCTAGTGGTTAGGTCATAGCTATAACCTACTTTAAATCGCTCCGTTTCTACACCCAGCAGTGCAATAAACGAATCTTCGAACCGATACCAAACACCGCCAATAAGTGGGCCACGCTTAACGTATACCCCTAAATTGAACTGGTTTTCACCAAATTGGTTTTGGTAAAGAAAGTTAGGCGAAATAGTGGTTTCAGATTCGCCACGCACATCTTTATTTACAGGAATGGTAGCTCCGGCATGAAACGTATACTTTCTTTCTAATGGTGATTCAGCCACAATCAAAGACTCATTTGGTTCAAATAAGTGGTGTACGGCAACTCCGACAAAAAAGTTCTCGCTAAAAACTACCGCCCCTGATGAAAAGTCTACATTATCTACTGTTCCTCCTCGCGGCGTGTCCTGTGTGTCGTAAATAAATCCGCGTCTTGGATCTATTTGATCTCCGAATGTAAGCTTGCTCCAATCTAAGGATCGCTGGAAGTAAGTACCTTGAAATCCAACCACCATTGACACTTTTTTGGAAAGCGTGAGTTGGTAAGAATATATCCCATTAATATTAAATGAGTTTAATGTCCCACCTCCGGCATTATCATTCATTACATAAAAGCCCAATCCACCATTGATTGCATCAACATATTGGTCGTAAGATGCCGAAGTAGTCACGAAGTTACCGGTAAGTGCCGGCCACTGATTTCGATAGTTGAGAACTACACGCGGACACTTATTTGTCCCTGCCAGAGCCGGGTTCAAATAGAGCGGATTGGCATAATATTGCGTAAACGACGGGTCTTGAGCAGATCCTTCCTGCACGAAGCTAAAACAACAGATTGTACTAAGTACAACTGCTAATACAATGGTTTTCCTCAACATATAGGCCAGTAAAATTGCAGTTTTTTTTGAAGCACCAATTATACGAATTTTTTTAAACTCTGCATTGTACACTAATTTTTAGTCGCACAATATTAATTTACTCCATTCGTTTTTGCTATGATTCTCGTTAAAAATACTCAATTTTGAAGGATGTTTCACCAATTTAAGGGAGAAATCTTTATTGAGATTGTAGTTATAACGCAACCAAACATAATGAAATTTAAGATGCGAACACTAAGTATGGTGCTGTTTTTCAGCTTTATATCCACTATTATTCAGGCTCAAAGCGATGAGAATATCGTCATAGAATGGAGCGAAGATTTAACAACCTACACGTTTAACGGGCAGGAAATCTCGGTTCCCGCGTGCGGATCATGTGAAGTGTCTGAAATGTCAGCCTACGTTCCTTTTTACCTGGGGCGAAAAGTTCTTGGTAAGGGTGTCACAGCAACCAACGTGGCTATAAATGTATTGTCGTATACAGATAGAACGAGCCGGGGAAAAGCCTTTTCTGATGATATGCCGCTCTCTGTTAGTGAGGGCTTTGAGTGGGTTGTGAAGGAGGAGAGAGGAATGAATGTTTTGCTCTATAAATTTCCGGCAGCCATAAAATCGAGCCGCAATTCTGCGCGACTTGTATCCAGTTTTAGTTTAAATATTAAGCAAAATAGGATTTCTAACCGCCCCAAATCAGCTAGTTTTAATGACAATAGTGTTTTGGCTCAAGGCGAATGGTATAAAATTGGTGTCGCCGAAGATGGTATCTATAAGATTTCTAGAGATGATTTAGATAATCTGGGTATTGATATAGAATTGCTCAATCCTCAAATGTTGAATATTTATGGTAATGGATATGGGCAGCTTCCGTATGAAAATGAGATTGAACGGCCGGATGATTTGATTCTGAACAAAATATTCATTGAAGGAGAGAATGATGAGTCTTTTGATGATGATGACTACATATTGTTTTATGCTAAAGGGCCGCACACATGGTCATACGATGAGGAAACTGGATTGTTTGATCATTATAAGCATCATTACGTAGACACTTCCTATTATTTTATTGGTATCAATACAGGCAGCCCGTCATCGCGCGTCAGCAATATTTCATCTACCGGAAATTCGCCTAATTATGAGGTCGATTCTTTTAATGATTACTTTTTTCACGAAGTAGATCGTGAAAATATGCTCAAAAGTGGGCGTGAATGGTATGGCGAGAAATTTGATGTGCAAACCACTTATAATTTTAGCGGAGAGCAATATACATTTCCAAATCTGGTGCCCACTGCCGAAACGGTCGTGCGTGCACAAGCTATTTCCAGGAGTACTGTATCTGGTACGTGTAAGTTTATTCTCGAAGTAAATGGTCAGCAAAATGAGGCTAGTTTCGGAAGCGTAGGAACGTCAAACACATCTTTGTTTGCAGTGCAACGCGATATGGAAGTTACATTAACCAATGCGAGTCCTTCTCTAAATATTAATATCAGTTATCAAAAAAATGCGCCGTCCGCTAATGGCTGGCTAAATTGGATCAATATCAACACCCGTAGAAGGTTGCGTATGTCAGGTACTCAAATGCATTTTCGCGATGCGAACTCTGTAGGGTCAGGAAGGGTTTCTCGCTTTACAGTGTCCAATGTAACTCCTGAAACGCAAATTTGGGATGTGACAGATCCCACAAATGCTCAACGCGTTATATACAATAGAATAGGCGACCAGGGTGTGTTTACTTTAAATACAAGTGAGATACGGGAGTTTGTTGGCTTTAATTCAACATATAAGACTCCAACACTTTTCGGTTCTGTTCACAATCAAAATCTTCATGCTATTGGTGGCGAAGGGCGAATTGATATGATTATTATTTCCCCATCACAATTTATGGATAAAGCCGAGGAGCTCGCCGATGTTCATAGAAGTTATGAAATTGACCCATTGAGCGTTCAGGTTATTCGTTTAGAAGAAATATACAATGAGTTTTCTTCCGGAATGCGGGATGCTACGGCTATAAAGTGGTTTATGAAAATGCTCTACGATCGTGCTGATGGCAATGAAGAATCTATGACTCGCTACTTGCTGCTATTTGGCGATGGTTCATACGATAATAAAAATTTTACTCCCGGGAATACAAATCTTATTCCTACCTATCAATCCGCAAATTCACTTTCGCCAACTAATTCTTATGTGACGGATGATTATTTCGCCTTTCTTTCTGATAGTGAAGGTGAGGGGAGCAATGATTTAATGGATGTCGCTGTTGGAAGAATCGTTGCGAAGAATCAGCAGGAGGCCACCTCTGTTGTTAATAAGATTAGAAGGTATATAGAAATTGAACCTCAGGAGTTTTCTGACGATTGCACGGTGTGTGGTGATAATACAACGAATTTTGGAGCCTGGCGAAATTCTATCGCCCTCGTGGCCGATGATGGAGATTCGAATACACACATGAACCAGTCCCGGCAATTATCAAACCAAATAGAGAGCAACACCAGAGATTATAATATAGAGCGCATATTTCTAGATGCCTTCCCGCAAGTGGCTACTCCGGGAGGTGCACGTTTTCCCACAGCCAATCAGGCGATTGACAGAAGGGTTGAGAAAGGTGCTTTTGTAGTAAATTATATCGGTCATGGTGGGGAGCTTGGCTGGGCTGCAGAAAGAATTCTTGATGTACCTACAATCTTAAATTGGGGAAATGGAACTAAACTTCCCATCTTCATAACTGCCACTTGTGAGTTTACTCGTTTCGATGATCCGCTCAGGACATCAGCTGGCGAATATGCTTTGCTTAATGGGAATGGAGGTGCAGTAACCTTGCTTACTACTACCCGCCTGGTCTATTCCGGATCTAATTTCACACTGAATACTAAATTTTTCGAAGCTCTTTTTGATCGTCCGGAGAATGAAGTTGTAATGCGAATTGGCGATTTGACCCGCGAAACAAAGAATGGAACAGCTCAAGGAGCTTCTACTTCAAATCACCGCAACTTTAGTTTAATCGGTGATCCGGCCTTGCCTATGGCCGTTCCGAGATACCGCGCTTCAGTAATTTCTTTGACCGACACAATTGGAAATGCGATAGATACCCTCAAAGCCCTTGGTGTGGTAAGGGTAAATGGTCAAGTCACGAATGAAAACGGAGGATTGCTAACTAATTTTAACGGCCGTCTTAACGCTACAGTTTACGACCGGGTGGAATTAAAAACAACTCTCGCAAATAAAGAAGGAAGTACACCATTTGTATATCCCACTCAGGAAAATGTGGTTTATCGAGGTAATGCCGAAGTAAAAAATGGATTGTATCAGTTTGATTTCGTGATACCAAAGGATATTTCGTTCGCTTTTGATACGACTGCCAGGATTAGTTTATACGCTATGAGTGATATATACGACGCTACTGGTTACAAGGATAGCCTAACCATTGGTGGTCGCGACGAGAACGCCGTAAATGATGGAACAGGCCCGGAATTGAATGTTTATTTAAATGATGAGAATTTCGTTTTTGGCGGGTTTACGAATGAATCGCCAATACTTGTAGCTTCTGTATTTGATGAAAACGGAATAAACACTGTTGGAAGTGGAATTGGTCATGATATTACCGCCGTGATAGACGGTGACAAAAGCAATGCCATTGTTCTCAACGATTATTATGAATCCGATTTAAATACTTTTAAAAGCGGAAAAGTGCAGTATCAGTTTGAGAAACTTTCGCCCGGGAAGCATAATTTGAAGCTCAAAGTATGGGATGTGCACAACAACTCAAACGAATCTGAGATTGAATTTGTCGTTTCTGACAATGAGGATTTTGCTATCAAGCGCGTCTTAAATTACCCCAACCCTTTTACTACCCGAACCGAGTTTTATTTTGAACACAATCAAAGCTGTGAATTTTTAAATGTACTTATCCAAATATATACCATCAGCGGAAAACTCGTAAAAAGCATAAATACTGTATCTAATACGGATGGATTTCGTAACCAGCCTATTCCATGGGATGGCAGGGATGATTACGGCGACCGTTTGGCAACGGGAGTCTACGTTTACAAGCTTGCTGTGAGAAATCCATCGGGTGAACAAGTTGAGAAATTTGAGAAGTTGGTCGTATTAAACTAAACAATGAAAACAGATCATTTAACTATATTTGCACCTCGCAAGAAAAATTGCATGAAAAAGATATTTTTAATTTTAACTGCCGCATTTGGAATTCAAATGATGGCGACTGCGCAAAGTGTTAGTGGGCGCAGTGATGAAGATGAGTTAAACGCGATTACCACAGCTGTTCCGTTTTTATTGATTAGTCCTGACTCAAGGTCGGGGTCAATGGGGGATGCCGGAGTTGCCGTTTCTCCAGATGCGAATGCCCAACACTGGAATTCAGCTAAGTTAGCCTTCTCGGAAGAAGAAATGGCTGTATCACTTTCTTACAGCCCCTGGCTTCGCCAATTGGTTGATGATATGAGTTTGGTTTACCTTTCATGGTATAAAAAGGTCAGTAAAACATCCGCTGTAGGTGCGAGCCTTCGTTATTTTACCCTCGGTGATATAACCTTTACCGACAATAATGGGCAGGTAATTCGCCCTTTTAGACCAGCTGAGTTTGCCCTTGACGTAAGTTATTCGCTTCAATTATCCGATAAATTTTCCGGAGGAATTACCGCAAGATGGATTAACTCAAATCTTACCGGTGGAGTCAACGTAGGAGGTTCTGATTCCAAAGCGGCTAATGCTTTTGCTGTTGATATTGCAGGATTTTATAAAAACGATGATATTTCTTTTGGAGATAAAGATGGTGAATTAGCTTTTGGGATGGTAATTTCTAATATTGGTAACAAGATATCATACACAAACACTGCCCAACGCGATTTTCTTCCAACCAACCTTCGCCTCGGAACAGCGATTACTATTGACCTTGATCAGTACAATAGTATTTCATTTGCCTACGACGCAAATAAGTTACTGGTTCCTACTCCTCCTATTTACAACCCTACAGATGGTACTCAGATTATTGCAGGCCGTGATCCTGATGTGGGTGTAGCAGCCGGTATGTTTGGCTCATTTACCGATGCCCCCGGCTCACCTGTTTATGACGAACAGGGAAATTTTGAGATTGTAGATGGGGAGCTTACCGTGAAAGACGGAAGCGTTTTCAGAGAAGAATTACGTGAAATAAATCATTCTGTTGGGATGGAGTATTGGTATGCTGATCAATTTGCCGTTCGCGGAGGGTACTTTTATGAACACCCTACAAAAGGTAACCGACAATACTTTACTGTAGGTGCAGGATTTCGGTACAATGTATTCGGTCTTGACCTGTCTTACCTAATTGCCACCACGCAACGCAATCCTTTAGCGAATACGATTCGGTTTACTTTAAGCCTGCGATTCGATAAAAATGGCCCGTCAGCGGCTAAGGGTAATTAACTCCTTTAAATATGAAGATTAGGGTTGGCTTTGGGTTTGATGTCCATCAGCTCAAAAATAATCATCCTTTTGTGCTTGGCGGTCTCACTCTGCCACATTCCAAGGGTGCATTTGGGCATTCAGACGCTGACGTGTTGCTTCACGTAATCTGTGATGCCCTTCTCGGAGCTGCCAATCTTCGCGATATTGGCTACCAGTTTCCTGATACTGACCCATCTCTAAAAGGCGTTGATAGCAAACTATTGCTGAAGCAAACATTTGAACTAATTTCAGAAAAAGGATATTCTATTTCAAATATTGATTGTACAATCTGCCTTCAAAAGCCAAAAGTGAATCCTTTTATTCCTGAAATGAAAGAAATTATAGCGGGGATATTAAAAACGGATGTTGACACCATTTCTATTAAGGCGACAACTACTGAGCAATTGGGATATGTGGGGCGTGAAGAAGGAGTTAGTGCTTATTGCGTTTGCCTTATTCAAGCATAACTTCAATGGATATTGTTACATTGGCACTCTGATTTGGAAAAGAAAGAAATTAAAATAGCCTATTGGCAGGCACATTCCGCTGAGGAACTGAGTTTTGAAGATCAAGACTTATTTAAAAAAGCGATAGAGGCTATGGGTAATGCCTACGCCCCATACAGCCTATTTAAGGTGGGATGCGCTTTATTGCTGGCGAATGGCGAGGTTGTGAAAGGCAACAATCAGGAAAACATGGCCTATCCTAGCGGACTTTGTGCAGAAAGGGTGGCACTTTTCGCTGCTTCTGCAAATTATCCCGGAGTACCCGTAAAAACACTTGCCGTTGTAGCTAAGCCAATCTCAGATGACGATAGTATCGTTGTTTCTCCCTGTGGCTCATGCCGACAGGTAATGGTAGAGTATGAAAGCTTACAAAAAGAGCCTATGAAAATTATCACTGGTTCAGTGAGTGGTGCCATCTTCATTACAGATAACGCCCATGCCATGATGCCATTGGCCTTTTTTGATTCAGGATTGAAAAAGAAATAGAGCTTTAGAATTTCCCTAAACGGACCTGTTTTTATCCACTTTTCGTGTGGAAGTTTCATCACCCAAAAGATAAAATAACGTCTAGTTAAGGTTAGAATTTCATTTTGGGATGATTTCTAATTTCTGCATTGTATATTTGTCGATCGAATTTGAAACACTATGGCAACAAAGACAAAAACGCCGCAAAAAAAATCAACTTCAAAAAGCAAATTGAAGTTCCCAAAATCCACTTATCTGAAGTGGTATGAGAGCATGCTTTTGATGCGTCGGTTTGAAGAGAAATGCGGACAACTCTATATTCAACAAAAATTTGGTGGATTTTGTCACCTCTACATCGGTCAGGAGGCAATTCTAGCTGGAATGGTAAGTGCCATGGATAAGAATGATCGTGTGATTACGGCTTATCGTGATCACGCTCACCCTATCGCTTTAGGTACTGACCCCAAGTATGTTATGGCTGAGCTTTATGGAAAGACTACCGGCCTTAGCAAGGGTAAAGGTGGATCGATGCACATGTTTGACAAAGAGCGTAATCTTTTTGGAGGTCATGGAATTGTAGGGGCTCAAATAGCTCTTGGCGCGGGTATTGCCTTTGCTGATATGTATCGTGGCGAAAAAAATGTGACCTACTGCTTTATGGGCGATGGTGCTACCCGTCAGGGAATTTTGCACGAGACCTTCAATATGGCCATGACATGGAAAATACCTGTGGTTTATGTTATTGAGAATAACAATTACGCCATGGGAACATCTGTAGCGCGAACCTCAAACGTCGTGAATCTAAGTGAGCTCGGTGAGAGCTATGATATGCCTGCCCTCTCAGTCGATGCAATGAAATGCGAGGATGTCCATGATGCATTCGCGGAAGCGGCCAAACATGCAAGAGAAGGAAAAGGTCCATTTTTATTGGAAATGAAAACATACCGATATAAGGGTCACTCCATGTCTGATCCGGCTAAATACCGCACCAAGGAAGAAGTGGAATCCTATAAGGACAAGGATCCTATTACGATGGTGAAACAAACCATTACCGAGCAAAAGTGGATGACTGAAAGTGAGTTAAAAGATCTTGACAAAAAAATAAAGGAGCAGGTGGCTGAGAGTGAAAAGTTTGCAGACGAATCACCCAACCCGGATCCAAAAGAACTATACGAAGATGTATATCTACAGGAAGATTACCCATATATAAAACACTGATAATTAGATGGCAGAAATAGTTAGAATGCCTAAGCTTAGCGACACCATGGAAGAAGGTGTGGTAGCAGAATGGCATAAGAAAGTTGGTGATAAGGTAGAATCAGGCGATTTGCTTGCTGAGATTGAAACGGATAAAGCCACAATGGAATTTGAATCGTTCCAAGACGGAGTGCTAATTCACATCGGTGTTGAAAAGGGTGATGCTGCCCCGGTAGATTCTATTTTGGCCATTCTTGGCGAAAAGGGAGAAGATATCTCTGACTTGCTTGAAGGCGAGGGAGATACCGGTTCGAAAGAGAAAAAATCAGAAAAGGCTGATAAAGAAGAATCAGCAGACGAAGATAAAGAGGAGGAAGAACAAGATAAGGAGGCGGAAGAGCAAGAAAAAGAAAATAAGAAAGAAAGCAAGCAAGAGGATAAGTCCTCTGACGCTGAGAAGATGAGGATTCTGAAGAAGACGAAAAGTCTGAAAAGAAAGACGAAGAGCGCTCTGAAGCTCCAACTCGATCAAATTCTGACGGTAGAATTATTGCCTCGCCACTAGCTAAGCGACTGGCTTCCGAAAAGGGAATTGAGCTCAGCGATGTGCAGGGAAGCGGCGATGGTGGAAGGATAATCAAAAAAGATATCGAGTCCTTTAAGCCTTCTGCAGCCAAATCATCTGGTACTACCGCAGCTGTTGCAGGGAAGGAAAGCTATACCGATGAGCCGGTATCGCAAATGCGTAAAACCATTGCTAAGCGGCTTGCTGAAAGTAAATTCAGTGCTCCTCATTTCTACCTTACAATGGAAATTGATATGGAGAATGCCATGTCATCGCGTAAGGCAATAAATGATGCAATACAGCCGTCTAAGATTTCCATAAATGATATGGTCATTAAAGCGGTGGCGGCAGCCTTGAAAAAACATCCAAAGGTTAACGCATCATGGCTTGGTGATAAAATACGTCACAATGAGCATGTGCATATTGGAGTAGCAGTAGCTGTAGAAGAAGGATTGCTGGTTCCGGTAATTCGTCATGCGGATCAAAAATCAATGGTGAAAATTAACGAAGAAGTTGTTGATTTTGCCGGAAAGGCACGAAGCAAAAAGCTTCAACCAAAAGATTGGGAAGGCAATACATTTACAATTTCAAACCTTGGAATGTATGGTATTGAAGAGTTTACTGCAATAATTAATACGCCCGATGCCTGTATTATGGCTATTGGTACCATCGTTGAGAAGCCGGTTGTAAAAAATGGACAGATCGTAGTGGGTCATACCATGAAGGTTACCCTTTCTTGCGACCACCGTGTAGTAGATGGTGCTGTAGGATCTGAGTTTCTGAATACTTTCAAGAAATATATGGAGAATCCGGTGATGATGTTGGCGGTCTAGTTTTACGCGTTTTGTTCCTGGTTTGGTTGGATTTTTTAGCTTAAGGAAGTGAATTAAAGGTCTTTAAGCATGATTTTGTAGTTTCGGAAACCAACTGATAAATTTCCAGATACGGACATTTTTTTATTGATAAATCAGCATTCACTTAATTTTAGTTATTTTGTCATCACTTTATTGATAAACAGAATTTTAAATAGTGGGGTGCAGATTCAAAAATTTTCTGGAGCTATTCAGATTACCGGAACAATATAAATCTTGTGTTTTTGTCTGCGTTTCATTTTTCTGTTTGTTTTCTAGTGTTTATTCTATCGCTCAGGATGTTAGAATAAATGAAATTGTGGCATCTAATGATGGCGATTTTCTAGACGAAGATAGTGATGCGAGCGACTGGATTGAATTATATAATCCTTCTGATCTCAGCATTTCTCTTGAAGGATACAGCATAAGTGATAATTGGGACGATCCTGATCAATGGGTTTTTCCATCTATTACAATGCCGGCTCAAACTTATATGGTTGTTTTTTGCTCTGGCAAAAATCGATTTTCAGAACCACTACACACCAACTTCAAAATTAAATCGGAAGGCGAGCCGTTGCTATTGAGAAATGGCGCAGGTGAATTAATTGATGTCATTGAACCTAGAGCTATGGCCGAAGGGTTTTCACTTACACGAATATGCCCGGGTACTTGCTATTGGGAGCTACTTTCTGAGCAAAGTCCAAACAACATAAACGCAGCAGTAAGTTTAGTGAGTTTTTCAGAGCCATCCGGGATTTATATGGGTGAACTAAATTTAGAATTAAGTCATTCATTCAATCATGAAATACGCTATACCCTTGACGGTTCAGTTCCCGAGGAAAACGACTTATTGTATACTGATGCGATTAATTTAGTAGATCCTACGGGAACCCTAAGCGATATTTCTTCCATTTCCACTTCCCCTTATTGGTCTTTCCCTTCTGGAGAAATGCCGCAAGTAAATGTAGTTCGCGCAAGGTCATTTCTTAATGGAGAACCAAGTTCAACCACTTTCTCAAAAACCTACGGTTTCGATTCTTTTGTAGATCAATCGTTTCAAAACTATCCGGTTTTTTCAATTCATAGCAATGCTGACTCGCTCTTTGACCCGCAGTATGGAATTCATGTTCCAGGCGATACATATGATTCAACGAATCCGCAATGGACCGGCAACTATTTTCAACGTGGCGGCGAATGGGAAAGAGATGTACACATTGAGTACTTTGAAGAGGGTGATTTGAAATGGTCCCAGGATATAGGTGTGCGCATTCATGGAGGGAAATCTCGAAATGCTGCTCAAAAGTCGTTGCGCCTATATGCACGAGAAGACCTTGGTGCAGCCAAATTTAATAGCCCATTTTTCGAGACCAAAAGCAAAACTGTTTTTGATAAGCTATTGCTCAGGGCTCATTTTGGCTGTTGGAATAGAACAGTTATTAAAGATGAAGTCTCTGCCTACATCGCCCGAGATCTTGATTTTGAAACGCAGCACTCAAGGCCATGCATCGTCTTCATTAACGGTGAGTATTGGGGTCTTTTTGCGATAAGAGATTATTTTGACTCCAATTATATTGAAGAGGATTTTGAGATTGAAAAAGACTCGGTTGATATTATTGTAAATGGTTCTGGCGTAAGACCCGGTCAATCCGAGGAATGGGGTATTGTGGAGGGAGATAATTGGCATTATATCGCAATGATAGACTTTCTTGAAAACAATGATATTAGTGATCCTGACAATTATGCATATTTGTCAACTCAGTTAGATATTTCAAGTACTTTGGATTATTACTGTTCTCAAATATTTTTTGCTCAAAAAGACTGGCCTTCAAATAACTACAAGTTGTGGAGCGGTGGTGCTGATAGCAAATGGAGGTATTTGTTTTACGACATTGATTCAGGCTGGGGTCAAATGGGAGCTACTCATAATACATTGGAATATGCTGCACACCCCACCGGTTCTACAATTTATAATACGCCTTATGCTACTTACCTATTTAGGAGGTTATTGGAGTCTCCTTTATTTGTGGAAGCATTTCAGAAAAGATTTGCCTGCTTGTTGAAGAGCGAATTTTCTCAACCCGTTATTGAGCAAGCCCTCGATAGATTTGTCGATTTATACACAGAGGGAATGCAAGAGAATTTAGATAGATGGCATAATGTGAGCAGCATGACTGACTGGATATCCCGGGTTGAGTCGAAACTTTATGATTTTAACGATGAAAGAGTAGAGAACGTTGTAGAGCATATGAGCACCTATTTCAATATCGATTTTGATCCCGCTGATTACGATTGTATGATGATAGATGATCCTGTTTTCGTGGAAGATGATACATTAACTGCAGTTACTGATTCAATTACAACCGCTTTAGAAGAGTTAGAAATATCAGGGCCTAAAATTCATATTTATCCAAATCCTTCTAAAGATTGGATATGGGTTGATGCAGAAATTAATTCCGAATCTGCCCGATTGCGAATTTTAGATGCCTTGGG
The DNA here is from genome assembly GCA_963748925.1 of uncultured Cryomorphaceae bacterium. GTDB lineage: Bacteria > Bacteroidota > Bacteroidia > Flavobacteriales_D > Cryomorphaceae > Cryomorpha. The sequence continues at coordinate 801,017 of CAVVKG010000009.1, forward strand.
CAGATTGGTTTATAGTGATTCTTATTATTTTCATCAAAAAGTATCTGTTTCTGATTTTAGCCCTGGACTCTACTTTCTTGTTATTGACTCAGATAAAAGGTCGTTTACCAAGCGATTTATTAAACCTTAGTAAAACGGTACCAGGAATTCAATTTTAAAAAGGGCTACAGTGACTCGGTCTTTTTTAAATTTACCGATTCAAGAATTCAAACATTTTGACTTCCTTCCTAAAAAACACCCTCGAATACATAAAAGGTGCCGGACCTGTAAAGGCCGAGCTACTGGCTGCCGAGCTGGGTATACGAACTGTTGGCGATATGCTGGAGCATTATCCTTTCCGGTATGTAGATAGGTCTGTGGTGATTACGCTTCAAGAACTTAAGCTATCCCGCGATTTCGGGCAGGTGAGAGGGGTTTTGGGATCTCTTCGTGAAGAGGGAGAAGGAGGTAGAAAAAGACTTCGCGGAAGCTTTAAGGATCACTCAGGGGTTATTGAACTCGTCTGGTTTAAAGCAACAAAATATCTTAAGGAGAATTTACTGCCGGGCAATGAGTATATGCTCTATGGAAAGGTGACGAGTTTTAACTCTAACCTCAATGTGGTGCACCCTGAACTCGAGCGTATTGAGGCAGGAAAAATCCCGCAAGGCTATCTCCAGCCGGTTTATAGCACTACTGAGAAGCTTACGAAAAGAGGATTGGCCTCTAAAGGAATAGAGAAAATAATGGCCAATATTCTTCACCGTCCCGAGCTTGCCGTTGAAGAAACGCTACCCGATTACATTCGCGAAAGCCTTGTGCTGGTTCCCAAAAAAAAGGCGATAATCGATATCCACCGGCCAAAAAGCCAGGCTGATGTGAATCAGGCGAGTCGAAGATTGAAGTTTGAAGAGCTTTTTTACATTCAGTTAGAACTATTGCTGAAAAAGGAATTGCGATCACAGAAAGTGAAAGGTTTTATTTTCGACAATGTAGGCGACTACTTTAATACATTTTACGAGCAATATCTGCCTTTTGAGCTTACAAATGCCCAAAAGCGGGTACTGCGGGAAGTGCGCCGCGATATGAAATCGGGTTCGCAAATGAACCGTTTGTTACAAGGTGATGTAGGGAGCGGAAAAACTATTGTGGCTGCCTTAACCGCGCTTATCGCTATAGATAATGGCTTTCAGGCGGCGTTGATGGCACCTACAGAGATTTTGGCCGGGCAGCATTTCGAAACACTAACAGAGCTGCTGGGTGAAATGGATATCAAAATAAGCTTGCTCACAGGATCTGTAAAAACAGCAAAAAGACGGGAGATTGATGCTGCCTGCAAATCTGGCGAACTTCATATCCTGGTTGGTACGCACGCTTTGCTGGAGGATAAGGTGAAGTTTAAGAATCTAGGCCTTGCCATCATAGATGAACAGCACCGTTTTGGAGTGGCGCAACGTGCCAAACTCTGGAAAAAAAATGTGCAACCCCCTCATATTCTCGTTATGACGGCTACGCCTATTCCGCGAACACTTTCTATGACGCTTTACGGTGATTTGGATGTCAGCGTTATCGATGAATTGCCGCCCGGAAGAAAGGATATAAAAACAATGCATGTTAATGATAGCTCACGATTGAAAATCTTTGGTTTCATCGATGATCAAATTCAACGAGGCAGGCAGGTGTATGTAGTTTATCCCCTAATTGAGGAGTCGCAGGTGCTTGATCTTAAAGATTTGATGGATGGGTACGAGAGTATCTCGCGCCGATTTCCAACTCCAAAATATCAAATTAGCATTGTACACGGGCGGATGAAGCCTGCTGATAAGGACTTTGAAATGAACCGCTTTGTGAAAGGCGAAACTCAGATTATGGTCGCTACAACAGTTATCGAGGTTGGAGTGAACGTGCCCAATGCTTCGATAATGATAATAGAAAGTGCACAGCGATTTGGTTTATCGCAGTTGCACCAGTTGCGCGGCAGGGTGGGGCGAGGAGCTGAGCAATCATATTGCATTCTCGCAACTGACGTAAAGCTAAGCTCGGAGGCGCGTACGCGGATGAAAACGATGTGCGAAACCAACGACGGATTTAAAATTGCCGAGGTGGATCTCAATCTCCGTGGCCCAGGCGATATGATGGGGACCCAGCAAAGTGGACTCGTAGGTCTAAAGCTAGCCGATTTGGTTACAGATGTGAAAGTCCTTCAATATGCCCGAAATACAGTCATGAATATTTTGGAAGAAGATCCTGAATTGAAAATGGAAAAGCATTTGCCGGTAAGGAAAAAGGCGATTGACCTATTAAAGAATAAGCCAAATTGGAGTAGAATTTCTTAAAGGCTGCGAGCCTTAAGCGGCAAGAAGCATGCGGGTGCATGGGGTGTGCAATCGCTCAGTTTACCTCGCTTCTTAGCGTGGCGTCTCGGCATCGCCCTATATGGACGAGGGACTATTCTTCCGGCATCTTGCCGGGGTTTTAATTTGATCGGTTCGATTCAAATTTGATTTTAATTTATTTTCTGGTCTAGTAGATTATTCTTTACCAGGTTGGCCTGGCGAGACGCCAGACGAATGCACCCTCGCGAGACGCGGGCGTGTGCGTATGTGCAGTCGCTCACATCCCGCGTGGGGAGCGAGGCTTTATTCAAAGCCGATGCATTTCAACTTTCACAAAAAGACCAATTTAGCATCAATAAAAAACCCCATTAATTTTTAGCTTTGTCGCTTAAAGTTTTTCCAGATGAAGATTTCGTATAACTGGCTTCAATCCTACTTAAAATTAGATATTAGCCCTGAGCAGGTGTCTGAAATATTGACAGATACCGGCCTTGAGGTAGAAAAGTTAGAGAGGTTTGAAACAGTTCCAGGTGGTTTGACAGGCGTGGTTGTGGGTCAGGTAATAGACTTGTGGTCGCACCCGAATGCCGACAAACTGAATGTCACTAAGGTAGATTTGGGTAAAGGGGAGCCAGTACAGATTGTTTGCGGTGCGCCAAATGTGGCGAAAGGTCAGAAGGTGCTTGTGGCTACTGTTGGAACAACATTAATGCCTGAACCGGGTAAGCCATTTGAAATAAAAAAAGTTAAAATCCGAGGTGAAGCTTCTTTTGGAATGATTTGCGCTGAAGATGAACTGGGTATTGGTACCAGTCACGATGGTATTATGGTTCTTAGAGATGACGCAGAAGTAGGATTGTCTGCCGCTGATTTTTTAGGAATAGAAACGGATCATGTATTTGAAATAGGCCTTACGCCAAATAGAACCGATGGATTTGGACATATTGGAGCAGCAAGAGATATTGCAGCTCGCTTGAGTCTCAAATCTCCCGTCAGAGCAGAGCTGCCGAAGCTTGAGTCTATAGAAATTGACAATTCAGCTAAGCCGCGAATTTCTGTAGAAATCCGTGACAAGGAGGGCGGCGGAAGATATGCAGGTCTCTTAATTGAGAATATTAAAGTAGCACCATCACCTGAGTGGCTCCAAAACAGACTGCGGGCTGTAGGGCTTTCGCCGATAAATAATGTTGTTGATATTACCAATTTTGTTCAATACGAAACAGGCCAGCCGCTCCACGCTTTTGATGCGGATAAGATTACCGGAAATAAGGTAATTATCGACACCTTGCCTATAGGAACCAAGTTTACTACACTTGATGAGGTGGAAAGAGAGCTTCATCCTGATGACTTGATGATTTGCAATTCTGAAGGTGGTATGTGTATAGCAGGGGTGTTTGGCGGAATACATAGCGGTGTTTCAAATAACACCAATTCGGTATTTCTGGAAAGTGCCTGGTTTAATCCGGTGCGCATTCGCAAAACCGCTAAAAGACATGGTTTAAATACAGATGCTTCTTTTAGGTTTGAACGTGGAGTAGATCCAAACGGAACAATTTACGCATTGAAGAGAGCCACAAACCTTATTATAGAAATTGCTGGTGGGAAAGCTGTTGGTCCGCTAATCGACGAAATAACAGAGATTCCAAAGGCTGCTGAGTTCGACTTCAGCCTTACGCGCTTTAACATGCTGGCCGGCACAAACCTAAATGCTGAGGTTGTAGAAGGTATTTTGAAATCGCTGGATTTTGAGATTCAGTCTATCTCGGCCGACAAAGTTTTCCAGCTCAAAGTTCCCACATACCGGGTGGATGTAACTCGAGAGATAGATGTGGTAGAAGAGGTGCTGCGTATTTATGGATATAATAATGTGGATATGCCCGGCCAAATGAAGATTTCTGTTTCGGTTGAAGAGAAACCTGCCAGGCATGAAGTCATTCAAGCGCTAGGACAAGCTCTGGTAGGCCGTGGCTTTAGCGAAATGATGTCTAATGGTCTCACCCGCTCAGATTATATTAAGGAAGTTACAGGAGTTGATGATGACAAATCACTTATTTACATGCTTAATCCGCTCAGTCAGGAGCTGGATGTTTTGAGGCCAAACCTCACCATTAGCGTTTTAGAAGCTGCAGCATATAATATAAACCGGCAGGCAGAGCGCTTAAAAGTATTTGAAATTGGAAAGGAATACCTTAAAACTGAAACGGGGTATCAGGAAACTACAAAGTTGGTTATTACCATGACGGGAATGCGATTTGAAGAATCCTGGAGCAATCCGGCAGATTTGGTTGATGTTTCAGATTTGCGTGGACATCTCAAGGCTTGTTTTCAGGTAATGGGTCTTGAGTCCAAGTTTGATGAGCCGGAGAAGAACCCTTTTTATGGGAGCTCGCTGGGTGTGAAACTGCGCAGAAAGAACATTGGAATACTCGGTGCGGTATCAAAAAAGGCATTGAAGCGATACGGCATTAAGCGCGATGTGTTTGTTGCCGAAATTAACCTTGACGCTTGTTTGAATGCAATTGGTCACGCCAATAAAACGCTTACTGCTCTTTCTAAATTTCCTACGGTGCGCCGTGATCTTTCCCTTTTGCTAAATGCAGATATCCGCTTTGAAGAAATTGAAAAGATCGCATTCGCGAAAGCCGGCAAACTTGTAAAAGAAGTTGGACTCTTCGATGTGTATGAAGGGAAGAGTTTGCCCGAAGGCAAAAAGAGCTACGCAGTAAGTTTTATCCTTCGCGATGAGAATAAAACTCTAAATGATAAGCAAATAGACAAGGCAATGTCTGCAATACAAACCGAGTTGGAGACTTCTCTTGGAGCTACCTTACGTTGATGCAAAAGGCCTGGTATGTATTTTTTAGGTTTTGGGTAAAATTAGCTGTTAAGCTATTTTACAGGAGGATAGAAGTTTCCGGTTTCGAGAATTATCCGAGGGACTGCCCCATATTGCTAGCGCCTAACCACCAAAACGCTTTTATGGATGCTCTCGTGCCTACTGTTTTTGCACCACGTCCAATTCATTTTCTTGCCCGTTCTGATGTTTTTAAAACGAAGTTCACAAATTGGCTTTTCAGATCCTTTAACATGTTGCCGGTGTACCGTCAGCGAGATGGTTTGGCAAATCTGGCAAAAAACGACGAAGTCTTTGAACGGTGCTTTGAGATTTTGCGAGCGAATGGAACCTTGCTTATTTTTCCTGAAGCCGGGCATCTCGGTGTGCGTCGGTTGCGAACGCTAAGTAAAGGGTTTACACGGATTGTTTTTGGTGCACTCGAATCACATGAAGATCTCGATATTCAGATTGTGCCATTGGGTATAAATTACAGCAATTATCAGGATTCTCAGTCGCGATTGATTTTGAATATCGGCAAGCCGCTGGCGGTAAAGGATTACCTAAGCCTGCATAGCGAAAATCCGGCAAAGGCAATGACTCAGCTTCGCGCAGATGTTCAAAGCAGCCTTGAAAATGAAATCGTGCACATTCCCAATGAGGAAGCCGGTCGTGCATTTGATATAGAGCTCGATAGGTTGTGGCCTTTTTATTTGCAACGTGCCCAGGGTTTTAATCAGCCCAAAAGCCAGTACAATTTTTATAAGAATCGCGAAAAAAGTATTCAAAAAATTGCCGCGGATAACGCTTATTTCAGACGGATTAAAATATATGATGTGGAGATGGACAAGCGTCGCCTGCGCGCGCCCTTCTTTTTTATCGAACAGAAAGACGCCGGGTTTTGGGTTATTCAGAATATTCTTCTCATAGCTCTGCTTCCAATATTCATATTATCATGGATAATGCATGCTCCTTCGTACTTTTTAATAAGGACTGTGCTTAATAAATATGTTGCTGACAAGCAGTTTTATAGTTCTATTAAGCTTGTAGGTACTCTTTTTCTCTTTCCTATTTTTATGATAATCTATGCTCTCATTGCAGCTTTTTTAACAAAGAGCTCGCTTATTGTGCTTGGCATTCTCGTGTTTTTCCCGCTTAGCGTTTTTATTATCAGAGAATTGAGATTACCTTACCGTTATTTGCTCACTATGTGGCGTATGTTTGCTATGCGCATTTCCAAATCTGATCTTTACAAGTATTTGAAGAAAATAGAAGAGGATATTCTTTCCTTGGTTAAAACTTAGAATTCTCAATCCGGTTAATTTCTAGACATGAAAATTATTTTCGCTTCAAACAATGCCAATAAACTCGCCGAAATTCAACAGGCTTTAGGCGACCAATTTGAGTTGGTTTCACTTAAGGATATTGGATTTACTGGCGATATTCCGGAAACAGGGCGCACTCTAGAAGCGAATGCAATGGAGAAAGCCAGTTTTATTTTCGACAAGTTTGGGGAGCCTGTTTTTGCGGACGACTCCGGTCTCGAAATTAATGTGTTAAACGGTGAACCTGGTGTGGATACTGCTCATTATTCGGGTAGCAGGGATGCTAAAGCCAATATGCATAAAGTGCTTGAAGGATTGGGCGATTCAGAAAAGAGAGAAGCAAAGTTTAGGACGGTTATAGCTTTTGTGAATGGCAACGAAAAAAATCTTTTTCAAGGAGAAGTGAAAGGTCACATTTCCATGAAAATGGTGGGAGAAGAAGGATTTGGGTATGATCCAATTTTTATTCCTGAAAAAGGAACGAAGACATTTGCTCAAATGACCAAGGAAGAAAAAGCTACACAAAGCCACAGAGTAAGGGCGCTGGAGAAGTTCATTTCCTATCTGAAAGGGAAATACTAGCCCGATTTACCTATACGGTAGCATCAATAATCATGGAAATCAAAGTCGTTTTATCGATTCCCATTGCCGCAGCTTGCTGAGGGACGAGGCTTTTATCTGTCATTCCGGGTACGGTATTTATTTCAATTACATAAAACTCTTCGCCATTCAGTTTGTAATCAATTCTTGAAATTCCTTTGCAGTGAAACAGTTTGTAGATCTGCTCAGAAAGGCGCTGGCATTTTGCGTAAAGATGGGGAGGAATCTGAGCCGGAGTTATTTCTTCGGTTTGATCGTATTCGTATTTAGCAGCGTAGTCAAAGAATTCTTTTTTCGTGGTAATCTCGGTTATTTCAAGAGCTTTTGGACCGTTTTCAGTAGATATTACACCACAGGTTACTTCTCGACCTGCCAGAAATTCTTCAATTAGTACAGATGAGCCTTTGCTTAGCGCCAGCTCTACGGCAGGCTTAAGTTCACTTATGGTTTTTACCTTGGAAACACCAAGACTCGAGCCTCCCTCATTTGGCTTTACGAAAAGTGGCAACTTCAATTCTTTTTCAATTGACTCTTCATTGAGTTCATCTACAGATTCAACCAAAACTCCTGCCGCAGAGTTGAATCCCAGTTTATTCAAAATTCTAGTCGTGAAAATTTTGTTAAAGGTTATTGAAGTATTCATTACACCACCTGAAGTGTATGGCATTCCGATCATGTCAAAATACCCTTGAAGTTTACCATCCTCTCCGGGTGTTCCGTGAATAATAATAAAACACAAATCAGATATTACTTTATTTCCTCCAGAGGTATAGCTGAAATCATTTTTGTCAATCGGCGCATTTCCATCCGGTGTAACCGCATGCCAGCTCTCAGGCGAAATAACAATGAGCGTAGGCTCAAAACGATCTTTGTCGATATGATTTAAAATCATATCTGCACTTTTCATAGAAACGGCTGCCTCGCCAGAGAATCCGCCACAAACAATTCCAACTTTTTTCTTCATAGATGTCTTATGATTCTCCAAAGATAACGGTGCTTTTGCCTTGTGATTTTGCGATCTATCAGAAATTTAAACACTAGAAGATTGATAAGTTGATTCGCTGAAATAATAGGATTCTATTATTTGCGTTAAATGTATCGCAAGAGTTTAGCATTGAGTGCTATCTTTGCCAGCATCCTTATGGTTCTATGAAAAGAATTTTTACAATTATTACTGCCGGCAAATTCTGGTTAAATCTCCTTCTGATAGGGATTTTTATATTTCTATTGCTGAAAGCGTCAATGTATTTACTCGGTTTATACACCCAGCATGGTGAGTCAACTTCGGTTCCCGATTTATCGGGATATCCTGTAAGTCAGCTTTCATCCGTGCTTACTAATACTGATTTGCGATACGAAATTTCAGATAGTATTTACAGTGATGAAATGGCTCGCGGGGTAGTGGTATCGCAAAATCCGGATCCTAAAATGCAGGTCAAGCGCGGTAGAACCATCTTTTTAACTGTAAATAGTATGCTGCCCGAAATGGTAATGGTACCTGAGTTGGTGGGGAAATCACGTAGAATTGCGCTTCCTCTTCTCGAAATAGCCGGTTTAAAACTGGAAAATTTGACCTACCGACCTGATGATTCTTGCACCGATTGTGTGCTGGCTATTGAATATGATGGAAAGCCGGTGAGCGGTGGCGATAAAATCAGAAAAGGTGAAAAGCTTACTATCGTTCTTGGCCGCCAGTCGAATGTAAATACCCAAGTTCCCGATCTCTTGGGAATGACTTATAAAAATGCTGTAGAAATTATTAATTCGCAATCGCTGAATGTAGGCGAAATTTTATTGTGTGCGGGATGTGAGACAGCTGAAGACAGTTTGGCTGCTTTTGTAGCCACGCAATCTCCCGGGCGTGGCGCTGACATTAAACTTGGATCGTATGTAGACTTATACCTTACCCTTGATCCGTCAGCAGTCGAGAATTTTGAATCTAACCCTGATACGACCGATAATGAAATATTTTAGTTTAACAATCCTTTTATTCTCAACTTTGGTAGCTTCCAGTCAAGAAGTAATAACTCCTCTCACGAGTAATCCTCAATTGCTTAAAATGGCAAAGATTTGGAAGGCGAATGCATCCGTAAGAAAATCAGGTGAAATGCTTGAGCTTCCATTCGTTGATGATTTCTCAGTTGATAGGTTTCCCGGAAATGTGGAGGGATATACGCCGCTTTGGCAAAATAGAAGTGCTACGCGAAATACCGGTTGGGCTGTAAATCCACCAACTATTGGAGTTGTGAGTCTAGACGGGGCTGATGAGGTTGGCTATCCTTATAGTTGGGGTTTGGACCACGGCCCCGCAGATACCTTGCTTTCTTGCCCCATAGATTTACTTGCTAATCCTGAAGATGGCATCGGAATAAGTTTTTATTTTCAGCCTCAGGGGAATAATTTTTATCCAAATATTTCTAGTGATTCTTTGATGCTTGAATTTTATGCCCCGGAACTCGATGAGTGGTTTTTCGTTTGGTCAACATCCGATGTTTCAAATTCGGAGGATTTCACCTTTGTATATATTCCTATAAATCAGGCTCGCTATCTGAAAGAAGGCTTTCAATTTAGGTTTACGAATCTGGCTCCCCTATTTGGCGCTACCGGAACCTGGAATCTGGACTATATCTGGCTTGATCAGAATTTAACCAATGCGAATGACTTTAATAATGATGTGGCTTTCGTTAGGCAGGAAAATACATTGTTGAGTGATTATACTGCTATCCCGCGAGATCACTATGCTGAAAATCCTGTTGACCTTATGCGTGACAATATTCAGGTCTTGTTTCGCAATTTAAACAACGGGCCACGAACCATGGAAGGAAATGAAATTCGAATTTTATATGAAGGCAACGAAGTAGGACTTTATCCCAATGCTAATGAACCCGGAATTGGGGCAGGCGCCACTCTTGAATATCTGCACAATGTCGCAGCTCCACCAAACAATATTGTTTTCGATCCTACTTTAAATGATGAAAATCTGGAGTTTGAAGTGCAAATTCTTCATGGGGTTTCAGACTTTTCGCCCACTTCAAGTAATGATACTATGCGGTTTATTCAAAAGTTTTTTACCCAATATGCTTACGACGATGGACAGGCCGAGCATGGATATGCATACCCAGCAACTGGTGCCAGTATTGCCTTGCGGTACCTTAATTACAAATCTGATTCTATATTTGCTTTGAACATTTATACTATGCCGATAGATTTTGATATTGACAACTCCATTTTTAATATCAAAATATGGGAAGATTCAGGAGAGGGGCCAGGAGCAGAATTAGGCACGGCTCAGGTAAATTTGGAATTTGGACTGGATGAATTTCAGGAAAGCGTAATTTACAAATTTGATGAGCCAGTCTATGTGTCATCGGGAAGTTTTTTTGTTGGGTTTACCCAAACCACACAAAATGATGGTGTAAAAGTAGGATTTGATACAAATACCAATGGCAATACCGGAAGACTTTATTATAAGGACGGCTTAAGCTGGAGTGCTTCATCGTTTGATGGGTCCATAATGCTTCGCCCAATGTTTACTTCAACCGGGTATCAAACTTTAATAGTCGGAAATGAAGAGCTTAGTGTTTTGAAAGGAATCAAGGTTTATCCAAATCCGGCTCAAAGTTTTGTTAACATTAAGGCAGATACAGAAAGCCGAATTCAGGTATCCATATTTGATATTAGCGGCAGGATGCTTGGTCAAAATCAGGTTTTAGCAAATGGACGTATTGACATCTCTGATCTCAATAACGGGGTTTACATACTTATGCTCGAAGATGAAAGCGGAAAACGTGGTTCTCAAAAATTGATTGTAAATAAATAGAATGAGCGAAGCAGAAGATCCTGAAGACGAAGATCAGGAGTTATTTGAGCATTACAATATCACGGCTGATAAGGGGCAGGAGCCACTGCGTATTGATAAGTTTTTGATGGATCGGATCCCGAATACTTCTAGAACTAAGCTACACAGTGCAGCATTGGATGGTTATGTCCATGTAAATAAGGTGGCTGTAAAGCCAAATTATAAGGTGAAGCCTGATGATGAGATTTCGATTGTGATGCCATATCCCCAAAGGGAGATTGAATTGATTCCTCAAGATATTCCGCTTGAAATACTTTACGAGGATGATACCATCATTATTGTAAATAAAGCGGCAAATATGGTAGTGCATCCCGGTTACGGAAATTATACGGGAACAATGGTTAATGCCCTTGTTTATCACTTTGATAATTTACCTGAATCAAAAGGAGACCAACCTCACCGACCCGGTCTGGTGCATAGGCTCGATAAGAATACAACAGGGGTAATGGTTGTCGCAAAGACTGAAAAAGCGTTAGCAGATTTATCTAATCAATTTTACCAACGAACTATAGATCGTCGTTACCTGGCTTTTGCCTGGGGCGATATTGAGGAAGATGGAGAAATTGAAGGAAATATTGGCCGTTCATTAAAAAATAGAAAGGTCATGAGCGTTTTTCCTGATGGGGATTTTGGGAAAAATGCACTAACCAGATACAAAGTCATCGAAAGACTCAATTACATAACCGTGTTAGAATGCAAGCTTGAAACAGGACGAACACATCAAATTCGCGCCCACTTCAAGCATATTAATCATCCGCTTTTTAATGACCCTGAGTATGGTGGCAATAAAATATTGAAAGGAACCACATTTTCTAAGTACAAGCAATTTGTGGTTAATAATTTTGACATTCTTCCCCGGCAGGCGCTCCATGCAAAGAAACTGGAATTGACTCATCCTACAACCGGAAAGCGAATGAACTTTGAATCACCAATGCCCGATGATATGACAAAGGTATTGGAGAGATGGCGTGCATACATTAGCACCCGAAGCGATCAATAAATTCGCCATCAGGACACGTAGATTATCTTAAAATGAAAAGCCCCGGCAACATACCGGGGCTTTTCATATAATAAAATTTAAAAACTTATTTCACATCAATGCCATATGGAACTCTTGCTTGAATTCCGCGCATGTTTTTTACTTCCTTGATATCTTCGAAGTATTTGATCAATTCTTTGTCACCACCCATCTGAAAGTTCACGAAGCTCTGACTAGCTTGCATTCCTAGATCTTCTAAGAATTGTTCAATAGGGTCTTTGAGTTTTGGGTAAGCTTTTCGGGTATAATCTTCAATACCGGCAAGCCTGGCGGCTTCAGCTATAGCCACTTCCAAACCTCCGAACTCATCAATTAGGCCTATTTCCAGTGCATCGATTCCGCTCCACACACGACCCTGACCAATAGAGTCAATTTTTGAGGTGCTCATATTTCTCCCTTCACTTACTCGACTTAGGAAAGTATCGTAAGTATTATCAACACTGTTTTGCAAAATTGCGTATTCAGCATCGGTAAGGGGTCTGGTGATTTCGCCAAAATCCGCAAATCTTGCCGTTTCAACTCCATCGAATGTGATTCCCAATTTGTTGTTAAAGAACCCTTTCATATTAGGCAAGATTCCAAAAACTCCGATAGAGCCGGTAATTGTTGTGGGCATCGCATAAATTTTATCTGCAGCAGCACTAATATAATAACCACCTGAGGCAGCTACATCGCCCATAGAAACTACGAGAGGCTTCGCGGCTTTGGCTAGTACGGTTTCTCTCCAAATTACATCGCTGGCAAGAGCGCTACCACCAGGAGAATTTACTCTAAGTACAATAGCTTTAACCGAAGAATCCTGGCGGGCTTCACGAATGGCTTTTGCAAAACTGTCACTGCCTATAGTTTCTTCAATACCTTCACCGCTGTTAATTGAACCGGACGCATAAACAATCGCAATTTTATCCTTCTTGAAATCAAATCCGCTTCCATCTTTTGGCTTGGCAGCTTTAATGTATTTGCGAAGGGTAACTGATTTTAGATCATCGTTAAGGTCAGTCTCAGTTTTTTCTTTTAGTACATCGAGTAACTCATCATAATATATAGTACCTGAAACCAATCCTTTTTCAACGGCGTCGGAGGCTCTTTGAATTTGGTATTCGTCTGCCATTTTCTGTAGGTCGGCAATAGAAATATTGCGTGATTCAGAGATTCCCGATTTCATATTTGTCCAGAGGGAACCGAGCCATTTTTCGGTTTGTGCTCTATTTGCCTGGCTCATTTCATCCAAAATAAAAGGCTCAACTGCACTTTTAAACTTATTATTTGATCCACGAATAATCTGCGCTTCAATATCCAGTTTATCCAGCGCTCCTTTAAAAAACGTCGGGCTTACACTAAGTCCTCTAAAATCTACCACTCCTTCAGGGTATACATAAATTTCATCGGCCACCGATGCAAGATAATACGCTTTCTGAGTATACACTTCAGAGTAGCTCACAATCCATTTTCCTGAGGTTTTAAAGTCAATGAGAGCGTTTCTTATTTCATCTACTGTTGCCATTCCACTGGCTACAAAGGTCATGTCAAGAAATATTCCCGGTACACGGTCATCATTTTTGGCTTTTTCAATATTCTCAAGAATCTGATTCAGACCTATTGGTGTGGCGGCGTTAAATCCACCAAAGTTTATGTTGAACTGATCTTCAGGTCCGCGATCTACAATAGGCTCATTTAATTCAATGTGCAAAATTGTGTTGTCTTCTACTTTAGTGATCTTACTCGATTTATCCAAATCACTGAAGGCAGATGAAATGGCTCCGCCAATAACTATGATGAAGATGAAAAAGAACAAAAACATGGAAATGATGGTTCCTGCAATGCTCGCTAACATGAATTTAAAGAACTGCTTCATTATTATCTTTTAAGTTTGCGACAAAATTACATTATTCATGATTAATAGACCTGTGTCAATTACATCAATGGTAATAGAGTCGTATTAACGGACTTAAAAGCTCAAATGGCGAAACATCAAGTATATTTTTCATTGGGAAGTAACCTCGGCGATCGCATGGATCACTTGCGCGATGGGATGAAAGCATTAAGTAGTAAATTTAAATTTATAGCTGCTTCTTCTGTTTTCGAAACTGAGCCGTGGGGATATTCAGATGATTTACCTTATTTAAATATGGCTGCATGGTTTGAAACAGATCTAAATGCGCACAATTTGAGAAAAATCTGCAGTGAGATTGAGAAGACTAGCGGGAGATTTATCAAAACAAATCCTAATACCAGCGATTATCAGGCGAGAACCCTCGATATAGACATACTTTTTTTCGACCAAATGCAAATTCAAGATTTTGAACTGCAAATTCCTCATCCACGGTTACACTTGCGTAACTTTGTGTTGTTTCCTTTGGCAGAAATAAACGGAATTTTATGGCATCCGGTTTTAGAAAAAACAATAGAAGAACTTAAACGCAGTTCCACCGATAAATCAAAGATAAAGTGCTTTGCTAAATCAATATAACTACATATCAATAGAAGGGACCATTGGAGCGGGAAAAACTACTCTGGCAAAGATGCTATCTAAATATTATGGGTCAAAGCTTATTTTAGAGCAATTTGAGGACAATGCCTTTCTTCCAAAATTCTATAAAGATCCGGATCGTTTCGCTTTCTCGCTCGAATTATCTTTTTTAGCTGAACGTTATCAGCAAATTAAAAAGAATGAATTGGGACCGAATTTATTTGGAGACCTGGCTATTGCAGACTATTTTTTGAGCAAATCCCTTGTCTTTGCGTCATCAAATTTAAAAGATGATGAGTATAAATTGTTTAGAGAAGTTTTTGACATTATGTTTAATACAGTCCCTAAGCCCGATCTGCTAGTTTACCTTTACGTGCCAATAGAGAAACTTATGGAGAACATCAGAAAGCGCGGTAGACGCTATGAACAAAACATTTCTTACGAATATCTGGAGCGAATCCAAAATCAATATTTGGAGTTCGTGCGCAAATATGCGGATCAGCTTAGGGTTTTGGTGCTGGATGTTTCTGAGCTGGATTTTGTAAAAAATGAACAAGATTTCAAATCAATTGTTAAGATAATCGAAAAACCCATTTCAAATGGTATTCATCATGAGATGGTTTGATTGAGAAACCAATTCGTCTAAAAGACTTATTTGTCTTTCTTTATCTAAAAAACTATATGTAATATTGCAGCTTAAATTAAGAACGACCAACTACCGTTTAAAAACAAACAAAGAATGAAATTATCAAATGTGAAAGCATTAGCCTTGATGGCGATAATAGGTTTTGCAGCAGCCGCTTGTGGCGGACTAGGCAAAATGGCTAAATACGCAGAAACGATTAAGTATGACGTAGAGCCTAATCCACTAATTGTACGTGGTGATAGTGTTGAAGTGAATATCAATGGAAATTTCCCTGGAAAGTACTTCAGTAAGAAAGCTATGGTTGAGCTCACGCCCACTATAACTTATAGCGCTGGATCAACTCCGCTTGAAATGGTCGCATTTCAGGGTGAAAGTGCTCCTGGTAACGCAACAGTTATTCCTTATGAAACTGGTAAGAATTTTACTTACAGTGATAAGGTAGCCTATAAGCCTGAGATGAAAGATTCTGAGCTTATGCTAAATATCCTGGGTAAACAAGGAAGTAAGGAAAAAGCTTTTGATCCTTTTAAGTTGGCTGATGGTGTTATTACCACTCCATTTCTTGTAATGAATGACGATATGTCAATTGTTGCTAAGGACAAATTTGCACGTACCACTTCTCACGAAGCTTATGCTGTGATTAATTACTTGGTAAACTCTGATGTAGTTCGTTCATCTGAATTACGCGATGAAGACATGAAAGCTTTGGATTCTTTTCTTAAAGAATACGGAACAAATTCTGACTATGAGTTTAAAGGTGCTACCATTATGGCTTATGCTTCTCCTGAAGGTGAGATTAGCTTGAATGAAAACCTTGCTGATGAACGTGCTGAAAGCGCTATGAAAGCTGTTTCTAATGTAATGAAGAATCGCAAAGTTGAGTTTGATGCAGATGAATTCTTTAACCTTGTTCCTAAAGGTGAAGATTGGGAAGGCTTTAAAGAAAAAATGCAGGCATCTGACATTGCAGATAAGGAGTTAATTCTTAGAATACTTACCATGTATTCTGATTTGAACAAACGTGAGCAGGAAATCAAAAATCTTGCTGCTACTTATACTGAAGTTGCAGATAAAATTCTACCTGAATTACGTCGTTCACAAATCACTGTAAACTACGATATCGTTGGTAGATCTGATGAGGAGATTATTGCTTTAGCCCGCTCTGCAAATGCGGATTCTTTGAACGTTGAGGAGATGCTTTATGCTGCTACTTTAACAGAGGATATGAACGAAAAATACGCTATTTATGAGAAAGCTTCTCAGACGTATCCAGATGACTACCGCGCATATAACAACATGGGAGTTATTAAAATGAAGAAGAATGACATGAATGGTGCAAAACAAATGTTTGAAACTGCTCAGTCCAAAGAAGATAATGTTGTTTCTAAAAATAATCTTGGTGTAGTTAAGAGAATGAATGGAGACAGAACTGGAGCGATGGCTGATTATGAATCTGCGGCCGGTGCTGGTGATGAAGTAAACTATAACATGGGTGTTGTGGAGATCATGAACGGTGATTATGCTGCAGCGATCCAAAACATGAAAGGTTATAACACTTTTAATAAAGCGCTTGCTCAAGTGCTTTCAGGAAGCAACGAGGCTGCGCTTAGCACTTTGAATCAATCAGACGCAAAGGATTCTGCAGAAGGACAATACTTAAAAGCAATTATCGGAGCTCGTATGAACGACGCGAGTATGGTTTCAAATAGCTTGGAAGCTGCTTATGCTCTTGATGCTTCTTTGAAAGAAAAAGCTGCTAATGATTTGGAATTTAGAAATTTCCAAGATGAAATTAAATAAGGATTAGTCCTTAATTCAAGTAAATTGAAAAGCCCGCTCGTTGAGTGGGCTTTTTTTTTAACCTAAACTTTTGTTTTAATTATATGTCAAGGACACAATTAGTTTTTCAGCTTGATTTTGATTTCAAGAATACCTAAAGTTGATGGAAGCTCAATCATTAAATGAGATTATCGGTTGTCTTCAATAATTATCAACGCGCTCTATCCTAATGACCTATTAATTATGCCTTGGAGAGCTTTAGAAACTGGAGGGTAATCACTCATTGCAAACAGGTCTTATTCGGTACTCCGCCTTCATCAATTTAATACATAACGCCTAATTGAGGTGAGGCAAGGCTTAGCCTCTTTGGCAGCTTCAATGATTACGGTTCTTCAACTACTTGTTATATAATACCGGACGTTTTAAACGATGGTGCAATTTGGCTTGCCTTTATTAAACTCTTAATTAGTTGTGAGTTTTTTACAAATGATTTGGCGTATTTATAGCTGCAAATGGTCTTAACCTCTGCACTTGAGTTTTGACCAGAGATTTAAAAAACCGCGCGACGTCTTCTGCGTTTAGTTATCCTACCTTTACCAGTCTTGAAGTTGCTTTGAATTTTATAATAGGCATTAATTGTAAATAGAAAATAAGCGTCATTATCGGTAGGATCTCCACGTTGGGCACCTGTAAATGTTGAGTTAAGTGGAATTTCACCTCCATTTTCATCGATATAATAGCCCAGGCTTGGATCCGCAAAATATCCGGCTAGTTCGCCTTGCGTCTGAGTTATTAAATCATTATCGAAATAATCACCGCTCACATCATCCATGTAATCGGTAAAAGTAACGCGGTGCACCAGTTCGGCACCAATTGTCCATTCGCGGTTTATTTCATAGCGATATCCAATACCCAGAGGTAGCACCACGGTGTAGAGTGAATACTCATTAGGTCCATTTTCTTGTTGTTGACCTTCTGTACCTAATGGCTTAAGGGCATACCAGTCGCCATTAAAATTTGCTTTCGGGTTAAACCGGGTGCCGCCTACACCGAGGGAAATGTAAATAGCCGATGCATGCGCTCTGGAAGCAGAAGACATATTGTAGCGGCTATTATTGGCAAATTGAATAATCTCAAATTCCATTTGTAGCGAAAGCTCGTATATAGTTGATCTAAAATGCAAATTTCTATTTCGCCTGAAAATTTCTTCGGTAAGCGCGTCATTCCCACCTATAAATCCAAAGGCAAATTGTGCTTTTGCATATACTCTGCTTCCTAACTGATAGCGGTAGTTGGCTTGTAATGTTGGTCGGGTTTCCGACCATTCAAGATCATAAATAAAATCGGTACCAACTTGATCTCTGCCACCAAGTTCACCTAAAAAATTGGCTACACCGATTCCGAATCCAAAAGAGTGCCTTTGCTTTTTCCAAAAAGTATTGGCACCATTAAAGTATTGAGCCGAAAGGCTTGATGATGTAAACATCATCAAAATCATACAAATTTTACTAACCTTCATAGACTTTTGGCAGATCTCAGCAATGGATTGAAGGACGAAAGATACAAAAAACACGTAAAAACCTAATTATTAATATGGAAAACCATTGGTAGCCTGCCATATTATTATTCCTGCACATACGGATATATTGAGAGAATGTTTGCTCCCATACTGAGGTATCTCTATAGAATGGCCTGCAGCATTTATTACATCCTGGCTTACGCCACTCACTTCATTTCCTAAAACAAAAGCTGTCTCATTCAAATAGTTAGGTTGATAATCGTTAAGGACAAGAGCATTCTGAGTTTGTTCGATTGCATAAATCTTTACGTTTTGATCTTTTAGTCGATTTATTGCTTGCATTGTTGTTTCATAGTATTCCCAGTCTACCGTTTCGGTGGCCCCAAGAGCCGTTTTGTTAATTTCGCGATGAGGAGGTGTAGCCGATATCCCGCAAAGATGAAGTTTTACACAACGAAACGCATCCATAGTTCTAAATACAGATCCGATATTTTGAGCACTTCTCACATTGTCTAATACAATATGAATCGGAGCTTTAGTAGCTGTTTTGTAGTCGTCGGCACTTAGTCTTTCCAGAGCCTCATTTTTAGTCTTGGTGTTCATAAGAATTAATAAATGTGGGGCGTGTTCGTTTTAAAAGCCTATATTCTTGTGGTATTTTCGTGATGTTAACAGAATGAAATAGTGTTGCAAACTAAAAAAACAAAAAAGAGCAGTGCACCAAAGGAAACTCCTTTGATGAAGCAATATCTTGGCATCAAAGCTAAGTATCCTGATGCTTTATTGCTTTTTCGGGTTGGAGATTTTTACGAAACTTTTGGTGAAGATGCCATTAAAACAGCGAATGTGCTGGGTATCGTTCTTGCTAAAAGAAAAAACGGGGCAGCAGCTCATATCGAATTAGCCGGTTTTCCGCATCACTCGCTTGATATGTATTTGCCCAAACTCGTGAGGGCAGGTTATAGAGTGGCTATTTGTGATCAGCTTGAAGATCCCAAGCTAACCAAAACCATTGTGAAACGTGGTGTTACCGAGCTTGTTACTCCGGGAGTTGCTTACAATGATCAGGTTCTCGATCACAAGACTAATAATTTTTTAGCAGCCGTATACTTTCATAATGAACGGGCAGGTCTATCCCTTCTCGATATTTCTACCGGAGAGTTTCTCACCGCTGAAGGCACAATGCCTTATATCGAAAAGCTAATGCAGAGCTTTAAACCAAGTGAAGTACTTTTTCAACGCAACTTTGAGGATCAGTTTTTAAATGTTTTTGGAGGTAAGTTTCATACTTTCAGACTAGATGACTGGGTATTTACAGAAGAGTTTGCCTATGATAAATTGTTAGGGCATTTTAAAACTAAGTCGCTTAAAGGTTTCGGTGTTGAGGGTATGTCTCTTGGCATTATAGCCTGCGGTGCCGTTTTGCAATACCTATCTGACACGCATCATGAAAAGTTAGGCCATGTCTCGCGTTTAAGGCGAATTGAAGAAGATAGCCACGTGTGGCTAGATAGATTTACAATCAGAAATTTAGAATTAATTTCTGCAAGCGGAGATGGAGCAGTTTCGTCTACTACAAATTATTGATCGCACCATTTCGCCTATGGGAAGCCGCCTGATGAAGCGCTGGCTTGTATTACCGCTTAAAACCAAGAAAAATATATGAACAGCGACATGAGGCTGTTGGGTATTTTCTTGCAAATGCTGAAACTTCAGAATTTATCTCTAACCATATTGAACAAATTGGTGATGTGGAACGCTTGATTTCCAAAGTTTCTGTAGGCCGCATCAACCCCAGAGAAATTTTGCAATTAGGACGTGCGCTTAGAGCGATGGTTCCGATTCAGAAAACACTCGCCAAATCCGGTAACGATACACTTGAGCATATTGCTGAGCAATTAAATCCATGTAAGAGTGTTCTGGATAGGATTTCGAATGAGATTAATGAGGATGCCCCCGTTCAGCTTTCGAAAGGAGGAGTTATAGCCAAAGGAGTGAATGAGGAGCTAGATGATTTGGTCTCTATCAAAACCAAAGGAAAGGATCGATTGCTCGAAATTCAGAAGCGAGAAGTAGAACGCACGGGAATCTCATCACTCAAGGTAGCATTTAACAATGTTTTCGGATACTACTTAGAAGTACGGCACACGCACAAAGACAAGGTTCCGGAAGACTGGGTGCGCAAACAAACCCTTGTCAATGCCGAACGCTACATCACCGAAGAACTGAAGGTTTATGAGGAGAAAATTTTGGGTGCTGAAGAGCGTATTCTTGCTCTGGAAACTCAACTTTTTCAGGATTTGGTCTTGAGCCTGGCTGGTTTTGTTGAGCCTATTCAGTTAAACGCAAGGCGCATAGGGCAGCTTGACTGTTTGATGTCGTTTGCTAAGACCGCTAAAGAATTAGGTTATGTGTGTCCCGAAATTAATGAAAGCTTTGGTTTAGAAATTAAGGATGGCCGTCATCCGGTTATAGAGCACCAATTACCGATAGGTGAGACCTATGTAGCCAACGATGTTTTTCTCGACAAGACTACTCAGCAGATTATGATGATTACGGGACCTAATATGGCGGGTAAGTCGGCCTTGCTTCGGCAAACAGCATTAATTGTAATCATGGCTCAGATGGGGTCTTACGTTCCGGCTTCTTCTGCTAAAATCGGTTTGATAGATAAAGTATTTACAAGGGTAGGTGCCAGCGATAACATTTCTTCGGGTGAGTCTACTTTTATGGTAGAAATGAATGAAACGGCCAGTATTCTGAATAATCTCTCAGACAGGAGTTTAGTTCTTCTTGATGAAATAGGCAGGGGTACAAGTACTTACGATGGTATTAGCATAGCTTGGGCAATAACTGAGTATATTCATGAAAACAAATCTGCCAAGGCTAAGACCTTGTTTGCAACCCATTACCACGAGCTAAATGAAATGTCTGCATTGTTCAAGCGTGTTAAAAACTTCAATGTAAGCGTAAAAGAAATTAAGGATAAAGTCATTTTTCTTCGAAAGCTCAAAGAAGGTGGGAGTGAGCACAGTTTTGGAATCCATGTAGCTCAAATGGCAGGAATGCCTCCAATTGTTGTGTCGAGAGCCACTGAAATAATGGGTCGGTTAGAAAAATCTCACTCAGGTGATATGCTTGATAATAAAAAGAAAAAGAGTAAAGACGACTCGATGCAACTTAGCTTTTTCAAGTTAGATGATCCTGTATTAGAGAAAATTAGAGATGAAATTGCCGGCCTGGATATCAATTCTCTCACACCTGTTGAGGCTTTGATGAAGCTTAATGAAATTAAAAAACTAACAGGGAAATAGCATTTAGTTTTTGGTAATTCAATTTTATAGTTAAATTTGCCGTCTCAAAACGCGAGAGTAGCTCAGCTGGTAGAGCACGACCTTGCCAAGGTCGGGGTCGCGGGTTCGAATCCCGTCTCCCGCTCAAGAAAAATCCCCCGAAGAATTCGGGGGATTTTTTTATGCGAAAATTTCTGCCAAGCTTGCTTGAGCAGAAATTTTCGCATAAAAAAATCACGAGCGCGAAGCGATCGGAGGATTTTCCTTGAAAGCCACCCCCTTCCGGGATCAATCGCCTTTTTTGGCGATTGAATCCCATGATTATTGAGCAGAAATTTTCGCATAAAAAAATCACGAGCGCGAAGCGATCGGAGGATTTTTCGTTGAAAGCCACCCCCTTCCGGGATCAATCGCCTTTTTTGGCGATTGAATCCCATGATTATTGAGCAGAAATTTTCGCATAAAAAAATCACGAGCGCGAAGCGATCGGAGGATTTTTCGTTGAAAGCCCTCCCTTCCGGGATCAATCGCTTTTTAGTTATTTAACCCATTCAGAAAAGAACAGATATAATGATAAGAACACAAATGTGTACCGTCAATATTAATCTTGAATTCAGCACTCTGCACCGAGAATTCAAAGCTCAGTGTCCACGTGTCTCAAAGAAATGTAAATAAGCACAATTCATAATCTTGAACCCTAAAGGCGGAATATTCACACCTATTTGAAGAATTCGTTTATTCGTTTGCCAGAAAGTATTACATTTGCGGCTCTTATTTTGCCCGGATGGTGGAATAGGTAGACACGCAGGACTTAAAATCCTGTGACCATTGCGGTCGTGCGGGTTCAATTCCCGCTCCGGGTACTCAAAAGCTCTGTAACAAACTTGTTGCAGAGCTTTTTGATTTTTAGAAAGTAAAGGATAATCCCCGGCGCTTTGAGAAAATTTAGTTTTGTTGGGAAACAACTATATCAATCTTTCTGCGGATCACAAATTCTCAAAGGGCAAGAAAATTATAAGCTACTTGCTGCTTCCTTAATTTTCTTCATCCACGCATCAAATGGAAAATCCTTTTGATCATACGTGACGCCAAGTCTCACCACCACCAAATTCTCATCAGGGTGTATAGAAACCTGCTGGCCCTGATACCCATTCATCCAATAAGAATCCGGGCTATAATTTTCAAATTTTCCGCCTTGATTTAGCCAAAACTGATATCCATATTCTCCGCCGCTTTCGGGAACGGCTATTACACTTGAAGCCACCCATGACGAGTCAATAATTTGATTACCAAACCAGTTGCCCATGTTTAGATATAGCAGGCCTACTTTAGCCCAATCGCGAGCAGGGGCGTATCCATATGAAGATCCTACATAGTGATTTGTGGCATCCGTTTCAATCACAAAGTTTTTTGCACCAATTGGCCCGAACAACTCCTTATGGGGGAAATCTAAATACTCATCGGTATTTGCAAAAGCCCTTACCATAGCCCCCGCCAGAATATTGGAATTACCTGATGAGTACTCCCAGACCGAACCCGGTGTGCTTTCCAGCGGCTGTGAAGCAGCATAAGCCCCCATATTATCCTTGCTGTAGAGCATTTTGGTAGCAGTTGAAACAGAGCCATATTCTTCATCCCATTTAAGTCCTGTAGTTTGTTGAAGTATGTTTTCTAAGCTGATTTCTCTTCGCTCATCATTTTCCCAACTAGAAAGTGGCATGGGCTCTGACGGTGTCCAAAACCCGCGTTTAGCTAGTATTCCCGATAGGGCAGAAGTTATGCTCTTGGTCATACTCCAACCCAGGAGTTTTGATTCTTTTGAAAATCCTTTGGCATAGCGCTCGCCAACCAACTTTCCGTCCTTGATAACAACTACTGCCCTTGTTCTGTAAACCGGATCTTCCAATTCTTCATCAAAAGCCATGTTAATTGCTTCCTGCATCTCATTGTTACCCTTAATCTCTTCTAATGGCCAAATTTCAGAGGCATAACTTATCTTATTTGTCGACAGATTTTTACTGAGGAATGCGGTATCATTTTCATCATTTGCCAACGTGCAGCCTAAGCCTTCGCGGTAAACCGCCATTTTTTGGTGCATGCCCAAAACATTTGATTTGACAGTTTTCTTTTCACTGTCCACTGTATTGGTCGAAAGCCAAAGTAGAGAAAATCCCAAATCTTCAGCTTCTGCCTTTTCTTGATTTATTCCACTTACAAATTGGCAGGAGCATAAAATTTTCGCATTGTAGCCAGATACAATTTCTAACTTAGGATAGACAACCAAATACAGGATTACAAACACAATAATTAGTAGGGAAAAGGAGGCAATGATTGTCTTCTTCATGAGCAGAATAAGAATTTAAGCAAAGAATATTTTGGTAATCAGACGCAATTTATTCAACTTAATCCAAATAAAACACTGATTTTTGTATTATGTGGGCCGGATAAAGAACAAATGGCCGGATTAAGTCGTAAAAACATTTTTAAAGCATTATGAAAACCGCATATATTTACACAATTGTCCAACGCTGGGTTTTTTTAGCTGCAGTGGTTTTATTAATCGTTTTAAACTACTTGTCTACATCCCTTCCCTTTGGTGGTCAAACTATGGCTGAGGTGAGTAATGAATTTCAAACGCTAGTTACTCCTGCTGGATATGCATTTAGTATCTGGGGTTTGATTTATCTCACGCTTCTGGTCTTTGCTATATTTCAGCTTAATAAGGGTAAGAGCATTCGCTTTTTTAAATTCGTTTTTCCTTTTTTTCTAGTGAATGTTGCCTCAAATGTTTTGTGGCTCCTTGCATTTCAGAATGAATACCTGGGCTTGTCAGTGGCACTAATGCTGATTATTCTTGGAACTTTGATAGTCATATTTAATTATTTCTATCGGCTAAGAAACGCCCTAAGTACTACGCATCGCTATTTTTTCCAAGTACCTTTTAGTTTGTATTTTGGATGGATTACTGTAGCTACCATTGTTAATGTAGCTGCTTTTTTAACCTCTTTGAACTTACCATCGCTTGAAAGTTCGGCAGAATTACTCTCCATGATCATGTTGATTTTGGGTGCTATACTTGGCCTGGTTATCCTTTTTTCTAAGAAAGATTACATCTACACCTTCGTTTTGGTATGGGCTTATGTAGCCATTTGGGTGGAGCAGTTTGATAATCCGATGGTAATGAATACCGCTAAGTTTGCCGCGATTGCAATGTTGGCTGCGATTGCCATCCAGTTTATGACCGACAGGATTAAAGTAGCTCAGTATCGAAGCACCGCTTCTTCTTAATTGAGAATCTTATTTAAATCTTCCAGAATTATTTGTGTAGCGCCTGAGTTCATTCGAACAAATTCTCCGGCGTTTTTTCCCATTTCTAATCGCGGTGTCTCTTCATTTACTAGTGTGTCGAGAATAGATTCCAGATCCTTAAAATTTCCAATGCTCTTTGCCCCGTTTTCTTTACAGAGATCCTTTGCTTCTTTAAATTTATTGAAGTTTGGCCCAAAGATTACGGGGATCCCATATACAGCGGGTTCAAGGGTGTTGTGAATTCCTGAACCGAAACCTCCTCCTATATATGCAATGCCACCATATTTGTAAATAGTGCTTAAAAGCCCTATAGAGTCTACAATGATTACGTTTGTATTTGAGTTTATCTCTTCTTTTTTAGACCATTTCACCCCCCTCGGAAATTTTGAGAGTAGCGTGTTTATATGACTCGCGCCTATTTCATGGGGAGCAATAATCAATTTAAGATTACTTTTTTTTTGATGATACTTCATCAGCAACTCCTCATCAGCGGGCCAGGTACTTCCGGCAACAAGTGTAACAGCATCTGCGCAAAAGTCTCGCAAGACTGGAAGACTTTTAGCGTTTTCGGCAACTTCTATTACACGGTCGAAGCGTGTATCGCCTGCTACTACGTTTTGCTTTACGTCAATTGAATTGAGGAGTGTGCTGCTCTTATCGTCTTGAGTAAAAATTTTAGTTGAAGACTTTAGCGACTTTCTAAACCAGGAGCCATAAGGCTTAAAATAAATTTGGGTATCTCGAAAAATTGCTGAAATCATAAAAAGAGGAATCTTTCTCGCGCTTATTTCCGCAAAGAAGTTGTGCCAAACTTCATATTTTACAAAGATGGCCACATCCGGTTTTGTTAAGTTTAGAAATACGCGGGCATTCTTGGTCGTGTCAAGGGGTAAATAGCAAACACAATCTGCCAGTGGATAATCTTTGCGAATTTCGTAACCCGACGGGCTGTAAAAAGTAAGTAAAATCGGCTTGTTTGGATAACGTGCTTTGAGTTTTTCTATAAGTGGCCTTCCTTGTTCAAATTCACCGAGGGAAGCGCAATGGAACCATATACACCCATGCAAATCGGGTTGACTTTCAAGTTTTTCGTGCCAGTTTTTCCGCCCTTTAATCCACTCTTTGGCTTTTGTGTTTCCAAGGGAAGCCACTCTAATAAGGAACCTGAAGAATAGAATGCCTAACGAATAAAGAAATCGCATTTAGTCTAGATAAAACTTATTTGAAGCTTGCTTGTATACTGGTATTACCCAACCAAATCTAAAACCAATAAGCATGTCAAAATAGTCGTTATCAGTTTTTTGCATTAAATCTATATTATAGGACCGATAATCGGTTGTGAAGCCTTGGTAAAAATCAAATCCCGCAAAGAAATTAGCGTATCTGTTATTACTGAAAAACTGATATCCAACGAATTCGTAAATCGCAATCCCGGCAATTTTCCGGTCGTATCCTTTTAAGTAGTCTCCTTCAAGTGGTGCAAAATCATCCTGGCGGGTCTCAATACGTGTGCGGTGCTCCAAATACTCCAAGCCAAACTTTACTACAATCCCAGAATTAGGATTTGGCCCCAAACCTTTAAAGATTTTCCCGACATAAAAACCGCCTGTAAAGCCACGCTCTGATATTAGAGCATTTATAAATTCATCGTTACTACCCACTACATTGCCATTGGAAAGTCGCAGTTCGCGGTATAAACTATTTTTATCTTTTACGTTATTGCCAAATAAAAATCCGAAATCAGCTCCTAAAAGAATATTCTTTCCGGTTTTATACGCGTAAGAAAAGCCCACCATAGCATTTGAGCCATATTTATCAGCCATATCACCAAAGGGCTGATAAATACCGGCTTGAACTTGAAAAAGGGACATTCGTAGTGTTGAGTCTACAACACTACCTTGTGAAAAGAGGCTTGTACCGGCTAAAACTAAAATGGCAATCAATGCATGCTTTCTCATGAATCTAATATCTGAACAGTTCGCGTTGCAAATGAACGCCTAGTTTCTATAAATACGTATATTCGCAGTCGCTAAATTAAGCCTTTTCATGAAGAAAATTCAAATGGTCGATCTCGGTTCTCAATATGAGAAAATTCAAGAGGAGATCGACAGCGCAGTTTTAAGCGTAATTCGTTCGTGTGCGTATATTAACGGACCCGAGGTCAAATCATTTCAATCGGAACTCGAATCGTACTTAGATGTAAAGCACGTAATTCCTTGTGCTAACGGTACAGATGCATTGCAAATAGCTATGATGGCGCTGGGCTTAAAGCCTGGTGATGAGGTTATAACTGCTGATTTCACCTATGTAGCTACCGCCGAAGTTATTGCTTTGCTGCAGCTCACACCAGTACTAGTGGATGTTGATCCAAATACTTTTAATATTGATGTCGAAGCCATTAAAGCGGCTATCACTCCAAAGACAAAAGCCATAGTACCTGTTCATCTTTTTGGTCAGGCTGCGCCAATGGAAGAAATAATGGCCGTTGCAAAGGAGCATAATCTATTCGTAATTGAAGATACTGCTCAGGCAATAGGCGCAGAGTACACTTTTTCTGATGGAAGAAAACAAAAGGTAGGAACGATAGGAGATATTGGTGCTACTTCATTCTTTCCCAGTAAAAACTTAGGTTGTTATGGAGATGGTGGTGCTATTTTCACAAATAATGACACCTACGCTGCAAATCTCCGCGTTATTGCGAATCACGGTCAAACGCGTCAGTATTATCACGATGAAATTGGGGTGAATTCGCGCTTGGATTCTATTCAGGCGGCAATCTTGAGGATAAAATTGCGCCATCTGGACGAATATGCGAGTGCAAGAAATAAAGCAGCTTCTTTTTATGACGATGCTTTTAGAGATGTACCCGAAATTCAAACTCCTGCACGATTTGAGCAGAGTAATCATGTTTTTCATCAGTATACAATGATATTAAATGGTGTAGATCGCGACGCGATGCGCACCTATTTGATGGACAAGGAAGTGCCGGCTATGATTTATTACCCTGTGCCACTTCATTTGCAAAAAGCTTATCGCGATTCGCGATACAATGAGGGTGATTTTCCTGTTACCGAGCAGCTTTGTGAGAGTGTAATTTCCTTACCAATGCAAACAGAGCTCGATGAAGAACAACTGAGATATATCACTGAATCTGTTAAATCATATTTAAAAAACCACCGACAATCATGAAGATTGCTGTAGTAGGAACGGGCTATGTAGGCCTCGTTACCGGAACTTGCTTTGCCGATACTGGCAATGACGTAATCTGCGTTGACATCGACGCAAAGAAGGTAGAACGCATGAAAAATGGCGAAGTACCGATTTATGAACCGTATCTAGATACTGTTTTTGAAAGAAATATTCGTCAAAATCGCTTGTCGTTTACAACCGATTTGAAAGCGGCTATTGCCGATGCCGAAATTATCTTTTTAGCGCTGCCGACACCCCCGGGTGAGGATGGATCTGCCGATTTGTCTTATGTGTTAGGCGTGGCCGAAGAATTAGGTCACATCATAACTGACTATAAAGTAATTGTAGACAAAAGCACAGTACCCGTTGGTACTGCTGAGCTTGTGCGTCAGGCAGTAGCCAAAAATGCAAAAGTCGAATTTGACATTGTTTCAAATCCTGAATTTTTGCGTGAAGGATTTGCTGTAGAAGACTTTATGAAACCCGATCGTGTTGTGATTGGAACTAGCTCTACGCGTGCGGCTGCAGTAATGGAAGACCTTTACAAGCCCTTCGTTCGCCAGGGAAATCCACTTATCATTATGGATGAAAAATCGGCTGAGCTAACTAAATATGCTGCTAATTCATTTCTGGCAACGAAGATTACTTTTATGAACGAGATTGCTAATTTTTGTGAGCTCGTTGGTGCCGATGTTGATAAGGTAAGAGCCGGAATGGGTACCGATACTCGTATTGGTAAAAGATTTCTTTTTCCGGGAATTGGATACGGCGGAAGTTGTTTTCCTAAGGATGTGCAGGCTCTTGCCAAAAGTGGTGATGAATATGGTTACCACTTCGAAATATTAGATTCGGTACTCGGTGTAAACAACAAGCAAAAACTGTCTCTGATTAGAAAATTAAAAAGCTTTTATAACGATTCACTTTCAGGGAAAACGTTTGCAATGTGGGGATTAGCCTTTAAACCTGATACCGATGACATTCGTGAGGCTCCCGCTCTATATATGATTGAGGAATTGCTGAAAGCCGGTGCAAAAGTTAAGGTTTTCGATCCTGAAGCGATGGAGAATGTCAAAAGGATTTTTGGAGATAAAATTATATTTTGTGAAAACCAATACGAAGCCACTGAAGGTGCTGATGCACTTTTAATAGCAACTGAATGGTCGGTTTTCCGTAATCCTAACTTCAATAAGCTTGCTGAGAGTTTAAAGGAAAAAGTCATTTTTGACGGACGTAATCTTTTCGAAACTAAAAAATTAAAAGAACTTGGTTTCCATTACGAAAGCATTGGACGCGAAAAAGTAACAAAATAAAAAATGGCTAAAAGAGTTCTCATTACAGGTGCGGCAGGGTTTTTAGGATCTCACCTCTGCGATAGGTTTATTGCAGAAGGCTATGATGTGCTCGCCATGGATAATCTAATTACCGGCGATCTCAGAAATATTGAACATTTATTTCCCCTCGGAAATTTTACATTCTACAACCACGATGTTAGCAATTTTGTGCATGTACCGGGAGAGCTCGATTACATTTTGCACTTTGCATCTCCTGCGAGTCCTATTGATTATTTGAAAATCCCTATCCAAACGCTTAAAGTTGGATCTTTGGGGACACATAATTTACTTGGCCTTGCTAAGGCAAAATCAGCGCGAATATTAGTAGCTAGTACCAGCGAGGTATATGGTGATCCTGAAGTTCATCCGCAGAAAGAATCCTATTGGGGTCATGTAAATCCAATAGGTCCACGTGGAGTCTACGACGAAGCAAAGCGTTTTCAGGAGGCTATAACGATGGCTTATCACCGGTTTCATGGATTGGAAACACGCATTGTTCGTATTTTTAATACCTATGGTCCTCGCATGCGGCTAAACGATGGTCGCGTATTGCCAGCATTTATCGGTCAGGCTTTGCGCGGAGAAAATTTCACCGTTTTTGGCGATGGATCTCAAACCCGCTCTTTCTGCTACGTCGATGATTTGGTAGAAGGGATTTACAGACTCCTCTTATCAGACCATTCTGAGCCGGTGAATGTTGGAAATCCGGATGAGATTACCATTAAGGAATTTGCTGATGAAATAATCGAGCTTACAGGTGCTAAAACCGAAATCGATTACCGCGAACTGCCTCATGACGATCCGAAAAAGAGACGTCCCGATATTACTTTGGCGCGAAAACTACTAAATTGGGAGCCCAAGGTACACAGGAGTGAAGGACTTAAAATAACATTAGATTATTTTAAATCGCTCGACCCTGAAGATCTCTACAAGAAAGATCACAAAATATTTGACAAATACATTAAGCGATAATATGCCATATTTTGCGCATGAAACGGCTGTAATAGATGCCGGTTGTACAATTGGCGAAGGTTCTAAAATCTGGCATTTCTCGCATATTATGTCCAATTCAAAGATTGGAGAGAATTGCAATATTGGACAAAATGTTGTGATTTCTCCGGAAGTGATTTTGGGTAATAATGTAAAAGTTCAGAACAACGTAAGTATCTATACCGGAGTGATTTGTGATGATGATGTTTTCTTAGGTCCATCTATGGTGTTCACCAATGTTGTTAATCCCAGAAGCGCAGTAGTGAGACGGAATCAATACGCCAAAACTCATGTAGGCAAAGGAGCTACTATTGGCGCAAATGCAACAATTGTTTGCGGTAATGATATTGGCGCTTATTCATTTATAGGTGCTGGTGCAGTGGTTACAAAAGTGGTAGTACCCTTTGCACTTGTGGTTGGAAATCCGGCTAAACAAAAGGGATGGATGAGTGAATTCGGCCATAAATTAAAATTTGATGAAAATGGTCTAGCCAAATGTCCTGAGAGTGGAGATCGATATGAATTGAAAGACCATAAAGTGAGAAAATTATGAGCAACGAAAAAGTAAAATTTGCTATTGTAGGTTGCGGTCATATTGGAAAAAGACATGCTGAAATGGTGCTTCGAAATGAAGAAGCAGAACTTGTAGCACTGGTTGACTCTTCTCCACGGGAGAATTTGAAAATAGATCACTTCAATGTTCCTTTTTTCAACACGATGGACGAAATGCTTGAGGCTGTTCCAAACGTGGATGTTGTAAATATTTGTACTCCTAATGGATTGCATGCCAATCAGGCACTTACAGCTCTTAAGGCCAAAAAACATGTGGTTTGCGAAAAACCTATGGGTCTTTCAAAAGCCAATTGTGAGGAGGTTATTTTCAAATCGCTTCAAGTTAGCAGGCATGTGATTTGCGTAATGCAGAACAGGTACTCTCCACCATCTGTTTGGTTAAAAGACATTATTGATAATAAGCGACTTGGTGATATTTATATGGTAGATATTAACTGCTATTGGAACCGGGATTCGCGGTATTATGACAAGAGTAACTGGAAAGGTTCTCAAGAACTGGATGGGGGTACTTTGTTTACTCAGTTTTCGCACTTTATAGATATTATGTACTGGCTTTTTGGCGATATTGAAAATATTGCTGGTCGGTTTGCTGACTTTAATCACGAGGGAATCACTGATTTCGAAGATAGTGGTATTGTGAGTTTTGATTTTGTAAATGGGGGAGTGGGTTCTCTAAATTATTCAACCTCTGTATGGAATCAGAACCTGGAGAGCAGTATGACCATTATTGGGAGTAAGGGTAGTGTTAAAGTGGGCGGGCAATACATGAATAATGTAGAGTACTGCCATGTAGAAAATTATGAAATGCCCGAGCTTCCTGAAGCTAGCCCGGCAAACGATTACGGTACGTATAAAGGGAGTGCCGCCAACCATCACTTTATAATTCAAAATGTGGTGGACACCTTAAAAAATAGAAACGTTGCTACGACAAATGCGCTTGAAGGGCTAAAAGTCGTAGATATAATAGAGCGTATTTACAAAGTAAGAGACGCAAAAAAATAGTAATAATGTATAATTCTTTAGTAGCAAAAGATAAGAAGCTTGCAGTAATTGGCTTGGGTTATGTCGGACTCCCTATAGCCCTTGAATTTGCGCGCAAACTCACAGTGATTGGTTTCGATATTAACCAAAGCAGAGTAGACTTGATGAACCAGAATATTGACCCCAGTAGCGAATTGGAGCCAAAAGATTTTGAGGGATGCGATATTAAGTTCACGGCAGACCCTACTGTTCTTCAGGAAGCAAACTTTTTTATTATTGCTGTTCCTACACCCATCGATAAAGGTAACAATCCCGATTTAAGACCTATTCTCGGCGCCTCGGCAACCGTTGGTAAAGCGCTAAAAAAAGGCGATTATGTAGTGTTTGAAAGTACCGTGTATCCCGGTTGCACAGAAGAAGACTGTGTACCTGTTCTGGAAGAGGTTTCTGGTTTGAAATATATAGAAGATTTCAAAGTAGGTTATAGCCCGGAGCGGATAAACCCAGGTGATAAAGTGCACACTTTACAGAGTATCGTAAAAGTTAGTTCTGGCTGCGATGATGAATCTGCCGAAGAAGTTGCTAAGGTTTATGAATTGGTTGTGGAAGCCGGAGTGCACCGCGCAAGCTCAATCAAAGTAGCTGAGGCCGCGAAAATTATCGAGAATACCCAACGCGATGTGAATATCGCTCTGATCAACGAGCTTTCGATTATTTTTAATCGGATGAATATCAATACCTATGAAGTGCTTGAAGCCGCGGGTACAAAATGGAATTTTCTCAACTTTAAGCCCGGTCTTGTGGGTGGTCATTGTATCGGTGTTGACCCTTACTATTTAACACATAAAGCTGAAAAACTTGGCTACCACGCGCAAATCATTAACTCAGGACGTTTCGTAAATGACTCTATGGGTGGTTATGTGGCAAAGCAAACGGTGAAGAAAATAATTGCTGCCGGTAAGAACATTCAAGGTGCTAAAGTACTTGTGATGGGCGCTACATTTAAAGAAAATGTGAGCGATATTCGAAATTCAAAAGTTGTGGATACTGTGCGTGAACTTCAATCGTTCGGGGTGCACGTAGATGTGGTAGATCCACACGCTTCAGCAGCAGAGGTAAAGCACGAGTATAACTATGACCTTGTTGAATCTCCTAAACCATATTACGATGCCATCATTGTGTCAGTAAACCACCGTGAATATTCAGATTTATCACAAGACTACTTCGACTCCATGTTGAGTGAGAAGGGGGTACTGGTCGACCTGAAGGGAATCTATAAAGACAAGATAAAAAACTTCACTTACTGGAGTTTGTAAACGGAAATTTTAAGAATAAAAAAGGGCGATTCATTGAGAATCGCCCTTTTTTATTTGGTTATTAAACTAAACTTCCGCAGAAGCAGTTTCAAAGCCACGATCTACTTTTTTGAATAGTCCCTGAAGCACTTTCCCGGGGCCAACCTCCACCACCTGGGTAGCGCCATCGGCTATCATAGCATGCATGGTTTGAGTCCATTTTACCGGTGATGTAAGCTGGGATACAAGATTTGTTTTGATTTCTACAGGATCAATCACTGCACTTGCAGTTACATTTTGATACACCGGACAAATAGGGGTTTTTATCACCGTGTTTTCAATCGCTTTCGCCAAATCAGCACGCGCGGGCTCCATAAGTGGCGAGTGGAAAGCACCACCAACGGGAAGAAGCATCGCTCTGCGTGCTCCGGCTTCAGTGAGTTTTTCACAGGCCTTTTTTACTGCTTCAATCTCGCCACTGATTACCAGCTGGCCAGGACAATTATAATTTGCAGGAACCACAACACCGTCTATTTCCATGCAAACCTTTTCTACCACTTCATCATCAAGACCAAGAATAGCAGCCATTGTACCTTCAGTTATGTCACACGCACTTTGCATGGCATTTGCACGCTTTGCCACGAGGTCAAGGCCTTCCTTAAATGTGATTGCGCCGGCGGCGACGAGTGCAGAAAACTCGCCCAGGCTATGACCGGCAACCATTTCCGGCTTAAAATCATTGCCAAGTACTTTGGCGAGGATTACAGAGTGTAAAAATATGGCCGGTTGGGTTACTCTTGTCTCTTTCAGGTCTTCGGGTGTACCATTGAACATAATATCTGTAATGCTGAACCCTAAAATTGAATCGGCCTCGTCAAAAAGTCTTTTGGCCTCTGCCGAGTTCTCATATAAGTCTTTTCCCATCTCAGGAAACTGCGATCCCTGGCCGGGAAAAACATAAGCTTTCATATTTTTATTTTATTTGATAAGAATAACATGTAATTCAAAACTGCAAAAAAAAATCCGACCGAAGCCGGATTTTTGAATTTTCCATATTTAATCTCTGTTGCCCAAAAATCTAAGCAAGAATAAAAAGAGGTTTACAAAATCGAGATACAGATTAAGAGCACCCATTAACGCAAGCTTGGTTCCTTCTTCTGATTTTGCATCAGTTACCATTCCTATATGCTTGATTTTTTGCATATCGTAAGCCGTTAAACCAGTGAATATTAATACCCCGATTCCGCTTATTACATAATCCATAAAAGAGCTTTGCATAAACCAGTTTACTACCATGGCGAGTATAAGCCCAATTAAAGCCATATAAAGTATCGATCCCATTTTTGTGAGATCTGTACTGGTGGTATAGCCCAGAAATGCCATAGTGGCAAAAGTTCCCGCGGTTATAAAAAAGGTAATATAAATCGTGGAAGCGGTATAAGCCAGGAAAATAAAACTAAGACTCATACCCATTAAAACTGAGTAAATTACAAAAATTGTGAGCATGGCGGGGCTTGAAAGTTTGTTGAAACCAAAACCCATAAGCAGAACCAATCCGAAAGGCGCCATCATTACTGCCCAACCCAATATTGACAGAGTACCTGTTGGGTTAAATAAGTATTGTATTAATGTCTCGTTTGTTCCAAACCAGTAAGCCATCACACCAGAAATTGCTAATGCTGAGGCCATATAGGTCATTACATTGCTCACAAAGCTTTTTGCCATTGTGCTACTCTCAGCCATATCTACAGTGACATCTTGCTTGTGCCACCCTAATGCAAATTTATCGTTTTCCATTTTTAGTCTAGTTTAGTTGAAATTAAGCTAATAAATTCAGAACGCGTTTCTTCTTTTAAAAATTCACCATGAAAAGCTGAAGTTGTTGTTTTTGAATTCTGCTTTTGAACCCCACGCATCTGCATGCAAAGGTGTCTCGCCTCAATAACAACTGCCACTCCTAATGGTTGAATCGTATCCTGAATGCAATCTCTAATTTGATTTGTCAATCGTTCTTGCACCTGCAATCTTCGTGCAAAAGCATCAACAACACGTGGAATTTTGCTTAAACCGACAATTCGTCCGCTTGGGATATAAGCAATGTGCGCTTTTCCAAAGAATGGCAGCATGTGGTGCTCGCATAGGCTGTAAAGCTCAATGTCTTTTACCAATACCATTTGGCTGTAATCCTCTTCAAACATTGCCGATTTTAATATCGCCACAGGGTCTTCATCATAACCCTTGAGCATAAACTGCATAGCTTTAGCCACCCTTTTAGGCGTGTCAATAAGACCCTGACGAGATACGTCCTCACCTAGGAGAGTAATCGTTTCAGAATACAATGACTCAAGCCGTTCAGTAGTTACCTGCGAGATATCTAATTTATTTTCTTCCAATTAAAATCGTTTAATCACCAAAATATTCAGCGTAATTATTCTCAGTTTCGTGAAGGCGAATGCAGTGTAGTTCACAACCATGAACTTCTATTAAATCCTTAACTTCATTCCAAATACCAACTGCCAAATTTTCAGTGCTCGCCATTATTCCTTTCATAAAAGGTACATCTAAATTTAGATTTTTATGGTCAAGCTTTTCCAAAACATGTTCCTTAATAATAGAACTGAGCAATTTTAAATCGATTATACAGCCTGTATCGGGATCGGGAGTCCCCTTTACAGTTACAAATAGCTCGTAATTGTGTCCATGCCAGTTTACGTTCGAGCATTTTCCAAAAATCTCGAAGTTTTTTTCTTCCGACCAGTTTTCGTTCCACAATTTGTGGGCGGCATTAAAATGTTCTCTTCTTGTAATATATACTACGGCCATAGCCAAATTTATTGGCTGCAAATATACAATCTTATTTCTGAAGAATAAGCAGGTCTAAACCTTCTAAAATCAATATCTTTGACAAAAAATATTTGTAAAATGATTGTAGTAACCGGAGCTGCAGGCTTTATTGGTAGTTGTCTTGTAAGTGGCTTAAATGCTAAGGGATATGAAGATTTAATTCTCGTTGATGACTTTACTAGAACGGAGAAAGAACCAAATTTAGAAGGTAAAATATTTTCTCAGAAAGTAGATCGTGTGGAATTTGAGGAATGGCTGGATGAAAATCACAAAATGGTTTACTTCATTTTTCACATTGGTGCACGCACCGATACAACCGAGTTTGATACAGAGATTTTTAACCGGCTCAACCTTAATTACACTAAAAAAGTGTGGAAGCAATGTGCTGAATATGCTATTCCATTGGTTTATGCGAGTTCCGGTGCTACCTATGGTCTTGGGGAACACGGATATTCCGATAGCCACGATGTTGTAGATAAGTTAAAGCCGCTTAACCCTTATGGTGATTCCAAAAACGACTTTGATAAGTGGGCGTTAAAACAAGAAGAAACTCCATTTTTTTGGGCTGGCCTTAAGTTTTTCAATGTTTATGGGCCAAATGAATACCACAAGGGCAGAATGGCTTCGGTAATTTTTCATGCTTACAATCAAATTCAGGAAAAAGGCTTTGTGAAATTATTCAGATCGCACAATCCTGATTTTAAAGATGGGGAGCAACTACGAGATTTTATCTACGTTCAAGATGTTGTGAGCGTTTGCTTATACTTGATGCAAAACAAGAATAATTCTGGATTATTTAATCTCGGAACAGGGCAGGCGCGGTCATTCCTCGATTTGGCGAAAGCAACTTTTCGGGCCTTAGATCTTGAGCCTAAAATTGAATTTATCGATACTCCAGAAGATATTCGAGATAAATATCAGTATTACACTCAGGCTGAAATGGATAAATTAATCTCTGATGGATATACCAAACCGTTTACTAGCCTTGAAGATGGTGTTAAGGATTATGTTCAGAATTATTTGGTGGGAAAAAGTTATAAATGATTTTGATTAGGGTAGCCAGATGATTTAAATAAAGTGAATTTTTTGTTTACAAGGTTACTTTATAAAGACCCTTTTAGCTCAATCAAAAATGACTTTAAATTCTCAAGTTTTGTAATCACTTCCACATTGTCAGAAACATCCTGTTTATTATCTCTTAGCTTTTCTTTTGCTCCTTGAAGTGTGTAGCCCCGCTCTTTTACTAAATGATAAATGATGCGCAGATTATCTACATCGGCCTTTGTAAAAAGTCTGTTGCCCTTTTTGTTTTTCTTTGGCTGAATTATTTCAAACTCTTTCTCCCAGAATCTTATTAGCGAAGTGTTCACGTCAAACATTTTTGCCACTTCTCCAATGCTGTAATACAGCTTTTCTACTTCTCGTTCTTTGTATGGCATTTTAGTCAAATGATTGGTTCGCATGCGATGACATCTCAATCATCTCATCATATTCTTCCGGAGTGAGATCATTGAAATAGAAATTGGCCGGGTTGATTTTCTTCCCATCCTTAATAACTTCGTAATGTAAATGAGGTGCACTACTTGTACCGGTATTACCTACAAGACCTATAATATCTCCTCTTTTTACTTTCTGTCCGCGGCGCACATCCACCTTACTCATGTGGCCATAAAGGGTTTCGTAACCAAAGCCGTGATCTATTACCACATGCTTTCCGTATCCACCCCGGGAAAGAATAACCTGGGAAATAACACCGTCGCCTGTAGAAAAAATTTCTGTTCCAGTTGGAGCCGAGAAGTCCATTCCCCAATGCATTTTCCTCAGTTTATAAATAGGGTGCGTTCTCATTCCAAAACCGCTCGCCATGCGTTTAAGGTTTTTATTGGGTACTGGTTGAATGGCGGGAATAGAGGCGAGCATTTTTTCTTTGTTCATGGCCAGTTCAACTACTTCGTCAAACGATTTGGTTTGAACATACAATCGCTTTGCCAGTCTGTCTAGCTTACTGTTTGCTGTTATTACTAAGTTTGAGTATTGAAAGCCCTCAAGATCCGAGTAGCGGTTAATTCCTCCTACACCAGCCTGCCTCACATTGTTGGAAATAGGTTCTGACTCAAGAATTTGTCGGTATATATTGTCGTCACGACGCTCAATATCTTCCAGCACCAAGGCTAATTTATCCATATCGCGGTTCAGCAATTCGTATTGTTTTCGCAACTGAGCATTTTCGCGTTTTAAGGTAAGCTCTTTGGGTGAATCGATAAATGTGTAAGCAAGAGAGAGGATAATGGACGCAAAAAACAAGCTCACAAGCATGTAAGTGAAAATTTTCTTCAGCTTGTCTTTTATCGTCAGCTGAATTTTTTCGTAATTAAGTGTGCTCGGATTGTACTTGTATTTTATTTTTGCCATTGAATTAAAAAAGGGGTTGGGGCTTAAAAGTATTAAATCGACCTTTGTACACCAAGTTACTTTGCATAGAAATGCACAAAAAACGCGAAGTTAGAATATCTATTCAATGAAATCTGCCGAAATACGCCAAAAATTCTTATCATTTTTCGAGTCTAAAAAGCACCTTGCTGTAGACTCAGCACCCATTGTGGTTAAAAATGATCCCACATTAATGTTTACAAATGCTGGGATGAACCAATTTAAAGATATTTTTCTGGGAAATGAACCCGCTTCAAATAAGCGTGTCGCTGATACCCAAAAATGTCTTCGCGTAAGCGGAAAACACAATGACCTGGAGGAGGTAGGTGTCGATACTTATCATCATACGATGTTTGAGATGCTCGGCAATTGGTCTTTTGGTGATTATTATAAGAAAGAGGCTATTACCTGGGCCTGGGAGTTACTCACAGAAATTTATAAAATCGATATAAGTCGTATTTATGTTACTGTATTTGAGGGTGACAAAGATGATGAGCTGGATTTTGATCAGGAAGCTTTTGATGTGTGGAAAGGACTTATATCAGAAGATCGAATTATTAGCGCCAACAAAAAGGATAATTTCTGGGAAATGGGTGATGTGGGGCCCTGCGGACCGTGCAGTGAAATCCATGTAGATATGCGTAGCGATACCGATAGAATGGCTGTGAGCGGTAGAGATTTGGTAAATCATGATCATCCTGAGGTTATCGAAATTTGGAACTTGGTTTTTATGGAGCTTCAGCGAAAAGCGGATGGGAAGCTAATTCCGT
Source organism: uncultured Cryomorphaceae bacterium (assembly GCA_963748925.1). Taxonomy (GTDB): domain Bacteria; phylum Bacteroidota; class Bacteroidia; order Flavobacteriales_D; family Cryomorphaceae; genus Cryomorpha. The sequence continues at coordinate 840,407 of CAVVKG010000009.1, forward strand.
TAAAAAACAAGCATATAGACACCGGGATGGGGCTTGAACGTTTGGCAATGGTATTGCAGGAAAAGCGATCAACTTACGATACAGATGTCTTTCAGCAAATAATCGGGAAAATTGAGAGTGAAACAGGGAAAAAGTATACATATTCTTCGTCCAAAACAGATATTGCGATTCGCGTAATGGCAGATCACATTAGAGCAGTATCCTTTGCAATTGCCGATGGTCAAATGCCCTCCAACACCGGTGCAGGCTACGTTATTCGAAGAATATTGCGGCGAGCGATTCGGTATGCTTATAGCTTCCTGGATGTGAGAACTCCATTAATGTATAAACTTAGTGAAGTGCTCATTGACGAGATGGGAGGTTTCTTTACAGAGCTTGAGAAGAACAGCAATCTCATAATTCAGGTGGTAAAAGAAGAAGAGGAATCTTTCTTAAAAACACTAGCCAAAGGAATTGATCTCATTGAGAAAATTGTGACGGAAACAAAAGGTTCGACAATCTCTGGTCAGGTAGTTTTTGAATTGTATGATACCTATGGTTTTCCGGCAGATCTAACTGCTTTGATTCTTGCGGAAACCGGTAAAACTTTCGATTCAGAAGAATTTGAAGCTGAATTGGAAAAACAAAAGAACCGTTCGCGTAAAGCTTCAGTTCAAGATACCGGTGATTGGATCATAGTGCATGAAGATGAAGGCGTAACTGAGTTTGTGGGATATGATAATCTTGTGGCCGATTTAAAAATATTGCGTTATAGAAAGGTGAGCCATAAAGGCAAAGATCTCTACCAAATGGTTTTTGACCGAACCCCATTTTATCCCGAAGGTGGAGGCCAGGTGGGCGATCAGGGCTATTTAAAAGGGGGTGATATTAAGATTCCGGTTATCGGAACATCCAGAGAGAATAATTTAATTGTTCACCTTACAAATAAGTCTCCAGAGAGTATTTCTGGAAAGATTACGGGCTATGTTAATTCCGAGAGACGGAATTTGACAGCTAAAAATCACACTGCCACGCATTTATTACATTACGCACTTCGGCAAGTACTTGGCACGCACGTAGAGCAAAAAGGTTCACTTGTCGAAAAGGATTATTTGCGATTTGATTTTTCACATTTTTCTAAGGTGAGCGATTCCGAAATACGTAAAGTAGAGGTGATTGTTAATGGACTCATTCGCGCAGATACTGATCTGGACGAGCGCAGAGATACCCCAATGGAAACCGCTAAAGAACTCGGTGCAATGGCTCTTTTTGGAGAGAAATATGGTGATTCTGTAAGAGTAATAAAATTTGGAGACTCGATTGAATTATGCGGTGGTACACACGTAAACCGCACCGGTGAGATCGGGTTCTTTAAAATATCATCAGAAGGATCGGTAGCAGCAGGTATCCGCAGGATAGAAGCTATTACAGCTGATGCTGCTCAAGATTATATTTTCAATCAAATAGATTCGCTAGCCGAGATTAAAGAAATGATCAAGACACCTGCCAGCCCGGTTAAGGCGGTTAAAGTACTTCTGGAAGATCAGCTGAAACTTACAAAGGAAATTGAGCAGCTAAAGCGTGAAAAGGCGGGTAATTTAAAAGGAGATTTGATAAACTCAGCAGTTGAAGTTAATGGGATAAAGTTTATTGGATCGCGAGTAGATTTAGAGCCGGGGTTGATCAAGGATTTAGCTTTTCAGCTAAGGAAAGAATGCGCTCCGTTGTTTTTGGTATTAGCAACTGCTGAAAACGAGAAAGCCACAATATCTGTGGCTTTGTCTGACGAACTTACAAATAAGTTCCATTCGGGGAATATAGTTAAAGAGCTTTCAAAATTCATTCAGGGTGGCGGAGGTGGTCAGGCATTTTTTGCCACTGCCGGAGGTAAAAACCCCGACGGTATTAACCAAGCCTTAACCCGCGCTAAGGAAATATTAAGCGAGGGCTGAATTTGCAGGAACGGTTTGCTCTCCGTAAACCGGTCCTTCATATCTTGCTTCATAAGAAAGCCCTAAGTTAAGAACGTAGAAACCATTGAAAATGATTACCAGTATGTAATCTACAATACTGCGTTTTCCAAAACTGTTGCAAAGTTCTATATAAACCTTAGGAAGCATATATAGCTGACCGTAAATAGGGATCAGGAAAAGAAAGATGTGACTTGCCGGACGTCCAACAATTCTTAAGAATACAATGAAATTCCAGATTGGAACAATACTGGCGATTCCTGGCTGACCCGCTTTTTCGTATAGTCTCCACTGTGCTACTACTCCTATAAAAGCGAATAGTATTGCAATTACAAATATACCATCCCCAAAGGATGAGTAAATTCCCATGAAAAAATCTTGAATTGACTGAAAGATGCTCATAACGTTTAATTTTTTTTGAAACCTTTTTTTAAAACTCCCGTATCACTACGGTTGCGATGTAAAGACGCAGACAATTAACTGGGGTTGCCAATAAATTTCGTGTTTTAATCGCTGAAAACACCTAACCTACAGTAAATCAACACATAAGATTTGTGCATATTTTAATTAGCATTCCAATTTATTGTGTGTTTTTAGCTTTCCATTTGAAATAACTAACAATCATTCCATGTATTGCGCATAACTTATTGCGTTTTCATTATGAATTTGATTGAGAAACGCGGTAATTTGTCGAATTATTCATGCAGTTCATGGGTATTGTTGCTAAAAGGTGCTACGTTTATTTCTAACCATACAGATTTCTATTATCGTCTTGGCAGTTTATTGCCAGGATGTCACCGTTATAAACCAATATAACGGAGTGGTGGGCAATGATAGTCCGGAAAATTATGTGCTTAAAAATGTTACTGAGCATACCTATGTCATTAATGAATATGAGCTCGCCAACGTCGGAACGCGTAGTCATTTAGAGCAAATGATAAGTTATGGCTTGCGAGCCTATATCGATAATAATTACCACACTTTTGATGGAAGAGTTGAAGCACTCAGCGGGAGTAGCAATCTTTTGAGAGAAACGAAGAATATAGTAAGAAATGCTATTTGGATTTACGACCAGCCATTTGCGGACGATTTTACCGGTTTTTCAAACTACGTAGCGGAACGAGTTGATCGTATTGTAGGAGTTGACGGATATCTTGTGCTCGGAGGTTCAGATGACAGAAATAAGGAAGAGGATGAAGAGGTGGGATTGTACACTTTTCAGCGCATGGTATTTGACTTGAAGAAGGCTTGTGAACTAGAGGTAGGATTTTTTCTAGATAGACATTTGCCGAGATCAATAACGGGAACAAATCAAGAGATTGGAGAGGATTATTTATCTTCTAAAAACTACAGGATGAGACCTATGGGTCAAAATATCAATGATTTGATGAATGATAAGCCCAATTTTGATAAGCTTTTTCCGGAAGAGAGCAATTCTGGAAATAAAGATAAGAAACGCAAAAAAAGCGAAAATAATGACAGTCAGCTTACTGAACGAGTAGTAGAATTACTTGAGCAGAATAGTAAAATTCTCAATAGTTATAATGAGAGATTTGAGAATCTGCAACAGCAAATCGACGAGGTCCGCAACAATTCAAATTCTGAAATCAAAGATGAAATCTCCAATTTGCGATCTATGATTGAAGACTTATCGAAAGGTGGAACTGTAAGTGAATCAGATGGCTCAACGACATCAATTCTACCACGAGAAGAGGTGGTTTTAGTTTTCGACAAGAATGCTCATTCGCTGAGCTTACAGCAAAAGGCAAGTCTCAATAAAGCGTTAATAGTATTGCGGCAGAACCCCGCAGCATCTGCATTTATTACAGGCTACGCAGACAAATCGGGGAATGCAGAGATCAATGCCTGGATATCGAAAAAGCGTGCAGAGGAAGTTAGAAATTATTTAGCTGCACAGGGAATTGATGATAAGCGGTTGATCGTTAATTTTCTTGGAGATGCCGAAAGCGAGTCAGTAAACCCTCTGGATAGGAAGGTTTCTTTGAAGTACTTGGTTAACGCCAAATAAGCGCCTAGTTTAAAACCGTTTTAAGAATTTGCCCGGCACGATGCACTTCGTCTTCTCCAATTTCTAAATGAGTAACAATGCGAATTCGGTTTTTACCAAAGTTCACTGTTCGCAAACCTTCAGCCTCGAGTTTCTCTATAAAGTAATCAGCTCCTTTCTCTGGATTGACATCAAATATTAAAATATTCGTTTCGGGCGGAATAATATTCGTTACCTGAGATAGATTACTCAGATGCTCGGCAATAATAAGCGCATTAGAGTGGTCTTGTTGTAAGCGCTCAATATTATTCTCAATAGCGTAAATACCCGCAGCAGCCAGGAATCCGGCCTGTCGCATGCCCCCTCCCATCACTTTGCGCACGCGGCGGGCTTCGTAAATAAAGTCGGATGAACCGATTAAAACAGACCCAACCGGGGTGCCCAGTCCCTTGCTCAGGCAAATAGAAATACTGTCAAAAAGGCTTCCGTACTCTTTGTAATTATGACCTTGTTTTACGATGGCATTAAATACACGCGCACCGTCTAGGTGAAAGGCAAGTTTTTTTGATTTGCAATAAGCCGAAATGTCCTTTAGATTTTCAATTTGATAGCATTTTCCACCGCCTCGATTTGACGTGTCTTCTGCTACGACAAGCGATGTGCGAGCCAGCCAATCTTTGCCCGCATTAACCAATTCGTCAATCTCGTTTACAGACATAACTGCATTACTATTGCGCACCAGTTTAGTGCTCGCCAAGGCATTTCGCGCAATTCCTCCTCCTTCATAATTGTAAACATGCGAATCTTCGTGGCAAATAACCTCATCACCGGGTCTGGTGTGAATTTGAATAGCAATTTGATTGGTCATTGTACCCGATGGGCAAAAAATTCCGGCCTCGTGTCCAAAAAGTTTTGCTACCCTTTCCTGAAGCTCATTTATGGTAGGATCTTCTCCGAAAACGTCATCGCCTACCTCAGCCTTGATCATCGCATTGAGCATTCCTTCGGTTGGTTTTGTTACCGTGTCGCTTCGCAAGTCTATGGTCTTCATTCTGATAATTTACGGGCTATCATTAATCCATCGCGTATGGGAAAAAGTACATTTTCTACGCGTTCATCATTCATGATTCTTTCATTATAGGCTACTAATACTTTGGTGTCTTCATCTGCTTCGATCTCAGATTTATCCAGGACTTTACCACTCCATAGTACATTATCGGCAATAATATATCCGCCAATAGGCACCTTGTTAAAAACAGCATCATAATAGTTGATGTAGTTTTCTTTATCGGCATCAATGAACACCATATCATACTTGTAATCGAGTGATTGAATGATGTCGAGAGCTGTGCCTATATGAAGGTGAATAGTGTCTTCTTTGTTAGCCTCCTTTATATACCTGGTCACTATTGGTTCTAGTTCTTCATTCCTATCTATGGTGTCAATTCTGCCGTCGTCTTGTAGTCCCTCAGCAAAGCACAATGCCGAATAGCCAGTGTAAGTGCCGATTTCCAGGATGTTTTTTGGTTTTATCATCTGCGACAACATGCTTAAAACCCGTCCTTGTAAATGACCACTAAGCATCCTGGGCTGCAGAATTTTAAGGTGTGTTTCACGGTTAAGTGACCTTAATAATTCACTTTCGTGAGATGTATGTTCGGTAACGTAATTTTCGATTGCGGGATCTAGAAATTCCATAAGTTAAGATTGAATCCCAAAATTATGAAAAAAGAACTTCCTATTGTGGCTTGAAGAATCAACCATAAACCAAAACACTCATTTTATCTTCATCGAGAATTTCGTTCGCAACTTGTAAAATGTCCGCAATACTCACGTCATCTATTTTTTTCATCAGCTGTATGGTCGAAATCACCTCATCACGAGAGATAATGCTTTTTCCAAGAGCGAGCATCATATTTACACCACCTTCCTGTGCCAAGGCAAACTGGCCCTTAAACTGAAGTTTTGTGCGATGTAATGCGGTTTCAGTAAGGGCCTCTTCACGAAGTTTTCTGAGCTCTTTTCTAACTAGTTTTTCACTTTTTTGAATCAGTTTCTTGTCTGTTCCCAAGTAAATCGAAAAAACACCTGAGTCGGCATATGGCTGGTAAGAAGACTCAATATTATATGCTATTCCGTGACGCTCCCGGATATTCATATTCAGCCTTGAGTTCATAGCCGGTCCACCCAAATAATTGTTCATTAATACGGCGGCGGTTCGCATTTTATGATCATTCGGGTAAGCTTCACCACCCATAATAAGATGTGCTTGAAAAGTATCCATCTCTAGAACTTTGCGCTCTATCCTGATCTCTGTAACTGGCATTCTCTTTATTGCGGAATCAGAAGCGGGTATATCGCCAAAATATTTCTCGGCTAGTTTGATAAACTTCTTAAAATCAATATTGCCGACAGCGCTCAGCACCATTTCACGAGTCTTATATCTGCGATTTAAGAACGATAGAATATCCGTTCGGCTCAAGCCTTTAACGCTTTCTTCCGTGCCAAGAATGTTGCGCCCTATGGGATGGTTCTTAAAAAGAAGCTCTTCGAAATCATCAAAAATCAATTCTGCCGGACTATCTTGATAACTCAAAATTTCATCGAGAATTACATCTTTTTCCTTGAGAATTTCCTTTTCAGGGAATACCGAATTAATGGCAATATCAGCAATGGCCTCAACAGCTCTTTCAAAATGAGACTTTAAAAAAGAAGCATAGATTACTGTTTCCTCTTTGGTGGTATATGCATTAAGCTCAGCACCTACACTGTCCATTCTGTTTAGAATATGAAAAGCTTTTCTGCGTTTGGTTCCCTTAAAAAGGCAGTGTTCAATAAAGTGAGCAAGTCCCTGTTCGTGATCCTCTTCATCGCGCGACCCGGCGTTTATGGTTAGGCCAAAATGAGCCGTCTGGCCATTAGCCATCGGCTTAAGTACAAGTCTAATTCCGTTTGAAAGCGTGTGTTGAAGAAATTCCATAGAAGGTGTAAAGATACAGAGTAGAAAAGGGTTTTTTTCAAATTCGGTTAAACTATTCATTTTGAAAAAAACCTATTCACTATTTCATTTCTTATTTTAGCTACTTTTAAACTTTTTTTCCATTTTGTAAATTGCGCTCTCAGCTAAAATATGCAGCGATTTCTCTATGTTTTGATTTTTGTAGCTTTCGTTTTTGATACAAGCTACTCGTTCTTACAATTCTATAATACTCCTTTTGATGGAGATATGGCAGGAGGAATAGTTCCCGCTGATCATGTTTTGCCTGTCCTAAATAATCCACTTGGCTACGAAGTATTCTTCGCTGATGAGCCTTATGCCAATCCCAATCGCTTTTTTAGTCATTGGAGCTTTTACACATATTTTAAAAAGTTTCCACTACTAATATCAAATTTTACAGACCCTATCACTTCAGCATATTTCTCAGCCGCTTTCGCTAAAACCGCAATTCAAATCTTTCTTATTTATCTGCTTGGAGGGTTAGTTCTGGGTGGATTTAATGTTTTTCGTAACCGGTTTCTGCTTTCCATTTTATTCATTTTTCCTTTTTTTCAAGCTAATGGATATCGGAGTTATATGGGCATCATTGATGATTCTATGACATACACATTTTTTTACGCGCTTCCGTTTTCTGTTTTATTGCTCTATTTCACCCCTCTTTTTTTAAAAGAATTCTACAATAAAGAATTGAAATCCATCAGGTTGATTCGGGTTTTATGGATTCCCTTGGCATTAGTAACGTGCTTAAGTGGGCCTTTAAATCCGGGCATTGCTTTAGTGGTCTGCCTACTATTGATTGTCAATAAGATTTTTAAAAATTTAGATAGCTTCTCGCCAAATGAGCTACTAAAAAGTTTCTACATTGGAATAAAGACAATACCGAGGGATTATTACTACTTCCTGATGCCAATAAGTATATTTTCTTTGTACTCACTTGTCATTGGAAGTTATAATTCCATAAATACTGAGTTTTCAATTGAATTAGCTGAACTCTATTCCCGATTACCGGAAGGGTTGTTTAATCAATTTTTCCAAAAACCAGGCTTTCCAATTTTGTTTTTGGTGCTCATTTTGAATGTTCTCTTGATTCACTTCAAGTTTAAAAGTGTAGAAGGAGAAAAAATTTTGAGACTCTTTAAATGGATAGGCTTTTTCTCAATTATTTATGTTCTGCTTTTGCCTTTAGGAGGATACAGAGATTATAGACCGAATATTTTGCGGTATGATACTATTCTCCCTCTAACTATTGCCTTAATTTTTGTTTTCGCAAAAACGAGTATTTATCTTTTTGATAAGATGAGGGATACAAAGCAGAAATATTGGTTTTCTCCAATTATTTTGCTCATCATTTGTATTTTCTCTTTTGCAGATAAACCAGAATTTGATAGTAATGATTGCGAAAGAAATACTTTGGTTAAGATTTCAAATGCTCAGGAATCTATTGTAAAGATTGACAGCAATTGCACTGTACTATCCTGGGAATTACTTACTAAACCTGAAGATTCCGAACTGAATTCCGAATTATTAGTTATGTGGGGAATAACGAAGGAAAAGAGGCGGTATTGCAATATCGAATAAATCTGGAACTAGTATATTATAAAGCTTTCTGACCTAAAGGTCTCACCCATAACCCCGTAAAATTCTAGATGATACTTTCCAGCAGTTTTATTAGAAATATCAACTTGATTATTTCGAAGAACATCAACCCTAATCGTATTGAAGGTTACCTCGTTAACGATATAAATTTCTTTTAAAGTTATGTCTGAATTAAACTTGAAGTTAATCGCGCTGGTTGCAGGGTTCGGATAGACTCCTATAAGCTCTGATCTATTCTCATAGTCTTTCTGATAAATACGAATATAGTCGATTTCCATTTGAGCAACATCTGGTGTTGACTCATCGGCTGGATAATCGTTGCAGTAAGAACCATCCTCACTAATAACTGCGAGCCCAACTATTACATGCATATACTCATTGGGAATAAGGTTATTGTTAATGAGTGTTCCAGCGCCTATATTATCTCCACAATCTATATCGTTTAGAGCTATTGTTTGAAATCTGTTTATTCTTCTAACTGGAATATTATCTACAGACCATTCTACGAATTTGGGATTCCATTCCGCAGAAAAGATATGGAAATCTTCAGTTAAATCTGGCACATTGTGAGATTTAGGATCTTGGAAGGATTCTTCATCACAATTCATATGCAAATTTGAATTGAAAATTGAAGGTTCATGCGTGCAAACCTCGAAAATATCTAATTCGTCATCTCCAAATAACCAAAAAGCCGGCCAGTACCCTCTACCTTTTGGAAGCTTGAATTTCATTTCAAACCTACCATATAAATAAGGTATAACCGAGTAAATAACCCCTGACGAAAACTCTCTTTGCTCACCCATCCATTCCGTGGGCTCTCGTATTGCTTTTAGCAGAAGCTGGCCATCCGCTACAACAACATTTTTGTCTTTATATACCTGTTTTCCTGGGCCATGCGTTCTACAAAATTTGCAGCTGTCTGAACCGTCAATTGTGTATGGGTAGTAGGTTACCCAATCTTGTCTTTCAATTGTATCACCTTCAAACTCATCTTCAAATACCAATTCAAAAGGTGAAGTTTCATAGCATTCCATTACTCCTCCAAACCATGGGAAAGGCGAGAATTGACAGGCTTGTGCCTCTAGTTTTTGACTTGGAGTTAAAACAAGAAAAAAAACGAAAATCTTAATGGAGAATAAAATTGGTCTGAAATATTTTCTCTTCGTCAAGCTCACATTTCAAAGTTAGCTTTTTATTAGAAATGGATTCAAGCACTTAATTTTTAGATAGATTTCAATCGAAAACAATCTTCTTAACCGCTGTAAGTTGGTCAATTTGAAGTGTAGCAAAATAAACTCCCTTGCTTAGCTCAATTCCATTTAGTAGAACTTTTTGCTTGCCAATAATATGCTGATTGCTGATTAAGGTGTTTATGGTTTTACCATTGATGTCAACAATATTTAAATTCACAATCGATGACTTTTCACAAGCGAAACTCAAATAGGATTGCTCAGTTACAGGATTTCCAAAGATTTGAAAATTAAAAATTTCTGACTGAATCTTTTCAATACCCACAGGTGTTTCAAAACCAACGAAGGTTACCGTGTTATTTCCGCTATTGGGAATTGCAAGGGTGTCGATTTGCCGCGCATAGCAAATATCCGCCGGATTGGATATGCCAGGAGCTACAATAGTTTCAGGTGCACCTGTAAATGTAGAGTTGAACTTGCTGATGCGAAGCGGTCCCCACGAACTTACATAGAAGTTATTAGCCAAATCATTGTCAATTCCATCGCAATTGCCCAAGTTCGTTTCTGTAAGTGTTGTAACTGAATAGTCTGTTAAATCAACTGCTTTTATAGGCGCATTATTTCCCCAATTCACAAAAACCAATCTGTTATTTTGGTCGTCATAAACTATTCCATTTGGTGTAGAAACTGTATTGGCTACCACTATATCCCAGGTGGGGTTTTCCAGGTCAGTCACATCTATTTCGTAAATGCGGTTGTTGCTAAAATCGGTAACCCAGATGGTTGCTTCCCCATCAGATGCCATTCCATTTAAAAAGCCTGCACCCGTGATTGAGAGATTCATTACCTCGCTTCCATCAGCTAAATTAAAAGCCATAACACCTCCGTTAGAAATAGCAAAAAGGTTGCTGTTCATCACTTCCATCCCATATGACGCAGTAGCACTACCAAAAAAAGATAAGTCTCCAGTTAATTGATTTATTGCGATGATAGAGCTGCCGTTTGAAACCAGGAATCGCTGATTTTGATGGTCATATTCTACACTTTCGACATTTTGAAGAGACTGGCCTAAAAGTGAGGTGCCAACCGTAAAGAATAGTGTGAAGATAAATAATTTCATTTTCCGAAGGTTAGAGGTAAATTTTGCTCAATATAAGTGGAATAATCTGAATTCAATTTCGAATAAAAAGCCCGCTTTTCAGCTAGAAAAGCGGGTTGAATTAATTTATAAATATGATTTCTTAATGTTGCCCCAATAAGTTCATCAACTCATCTAATTTCGGCGAAAGGATAATTTCAGTTCTGCGATTAAGTGCCCGACCTTCCTTGGTATCGTTGCTCGCGCGTGGTTGAAACTCACCCCGCCCTGCAGCTGTAAGGCGCTTTTCATCCAAATTGTGATTGTCTGCCAGAAGGCGAACGATTGATGTAGCTCTGGCCACACTCAGGTCCCAGTTGTCTTTGTATTGAGCTGTCTTGATTGGTACGTTATCGGTGTGGCCTTCTATAAGCACATCTATTTCAGTGTTTTTTTGAAGAACGCCAGCAAGGGCATCAATAGCTTCCTTACCTTTTTCTTCTACAGATGCACTACCAGATTTGAAAAGAAGTTTGTCTGACATTGAAACATAAACCTTCCCGTTTTTTACCTCCACCGAAAGCTCATCATCCTGAAAACCAAGAAGAGCATCACGCAATATGCTGTTTAGCCTGTTGGTAATAGAATCCTGCCTGGCGATGATCGCCTGCATTTCTCTGAGACTCTTTTCGCGTTGCAGAAGGGTTTCTTCTTTTTCATTAAGTTGGTTTGATTTAGCGCGAAGCTCAGCGCTCAGCTCGTCAGCAGTTTTTGAGCTTTCAGCTTCCAGTTCATTGTACTTTTCTTCAAGCGCATTAAGAGATTCTGTTTTTTCGGCAAGATTTGTCTCTAAGGCAAAGTTTTCATTCTTCACCTCTTCGAGGGTGGTGCAAAGTGAGTCTCTTTCATTTACCAGAGCCGTTACTTTCTTGTTTGCCCTAAAATTTTCAGGCCGCGGTTCACCGCATTTATAGACTGTCGCACACGAGCTTAAGAGCGTGATGCCAACTAATGAAGAAAAAAATAAAGATTTCATGAGATAAAATATTTGGTGGTTTATAAAGGATAGTCAACAGCTAAAGCTAAGTATTTGTTTCTTCAATGAGTTGGAATACAAATAATTTACTTCAAATGCGAAACCCCGCTGTTGGCGGGGCTTTGCATCTTAAGAAATTAGGAAATAAATTAGTAAGGAAATTTACCCTCTTCAATAAGTGTCTGTGCAATTTGCTGACGCAATTCTTTTACGTTTTCACCATCATTTTTGGTAAATCGCTTTAAGCCCATAAGCATCATGCGTTTTTCGTCACCTTCAACAAATGAATTTATGGCATCTTTCGCTGTTTTATTGATCCGGTCTGCAGAATCATATAAATACAATTTTGTCATCGCTATTTGATCTTTGGCGGCAGCTTCTCCCTTCATCTCAACGATCTTTTGTGTGCGTAGCAATGCACTTTCACATACATAAGTCCAGATGGCGAGATCGGCAATATTCATCAATATTTCCTGCTCTTTTGCCATAGTTTGCGCTAATTTCTGTGCAGCAGAACCGGCAACCATCAGAACAACTTTCTTAAAGTTTGCGATCATCTTTTTCTCAGAAGCAAATGCACCATCGTTGTCATTTCCAAATTCCGGAATCGAAGTTAACTCCTGAGCAACCTTCATCGCAGGTCCCATCAGGTCAAGCTCACCCTTCATCGCTTTCTTCAATAGCAAATCTACGGTTAGCATGCGGTTTATTTCGTTCGTTCCTTCAAAGATCCTGTTGATGCGTGCATCGCGATAAGCACGTTCTACGCGGGTTTCGGCAGAGTAACCCATGCCTCCATATACCTGCACGCCTTCGTCTGTCACGTAGTCGAGAACTTCGGAACCATACACTTTCATCATCGCACACTCCGCAGCAAATGCTTCAATACCTTGAAGGATAGCATCGGCTTTGTGCATACCTTCTTCGACCCGACGATCAATGGCATTTTGAATATCCTGGGCTACACGATATGTTGCCGATTCCAGCACATATGTCCGTGTGGCTTGCTCGGCAAGCTTAAAGCGAATGGCGCCATATTTTGAAATAGGTCGGCCAAACTGATTGCGCTCATTTGCATATTTAATGCTGTGATTAATAACATCTTTTGAGCCACCAAGAACGCCGGCCGCTAATTTGATACGGCCGATATTCAAAATATTCAATGCAATTTTAAATCCTTTTCCACGCTCGTAAAGAAGATTTTCGGCCGGAACTTTCACATCGTTGAAAAACACCTGGCGGGTCGAACTTCCTTTGATTCCCATTTTTTTCTCTTCGGGGTTGAGTTGAATACCTTCAGTATCGCCCTCAACTATAAAAGCGCTCAAATTTTTATCATCATCTATTTTAGCAAAGACAATAAACACATTTGCAAAACCGGCGTTGGTAATCCACATCTTCTGTCCGTTGATAACATAATGCTTCTCATCATCGGTGAGTTTTGCTTTGGTTTTACCTGAATTAGCATCAGATCCAGAGCTGGGCTCAGTAAGGCAATAGCTTGCTTTCCACTCGCCTGTAGCTAGTTTGGGGATATATTTTTTCTTTTGCTCTTCATTCCCGTAATACAAAATGGGAAGGGTTCCAATGCCTGTGTGCGCTCCATATGCTACCGAAAATGAGTGACCTGCACCAAGAGCATCTGCAGCAAGCATACTCGATTTAAAATCGAGGCCTAAGCCACCGTACTCTTCCGGAATGCTGATTCCCAGTAATCCGAGTTCGCCAGCTTTATCTAGTGCGTTTTGCATGAAGCCTTTTTCCATGCTGTCCATTCTATCCAGGTTCGGAACTATTTCTGATTCCAGAAAATCGTAGCACGTTTGGGCAATCATTTTGTGTTCTTCACTCCACTCTTCAGGAATAAAAATTTCGGATGGGCTGGTTTCACGAATTAGAAATTCACCGCCGCGTATTGATTTTTTCTTTTCAGTATTTGTTTCCATGTTGATTTGATGTTATGGGTTTTTTAACCGCAAAGTCGCCAAGGTTAAGCGCAGAGCGCCCAAAGGTTAGACTATGCTTCAAAAGGTTTTTTCTTCTAAATTTATATTTTCAGTATACTTAATAATGTAAAGTCCTTAAGGCGTAGCACTTGTTACTATTTCTTAGCGACCTTCGCGTAGAACCTTTGCGACTTTGCGTTTAATCTAGAGAGCTCTAATTTAAAAGTTCAAAAACTCCCGCTGCTCCCTGTCCTGTCCCAACGCACATCGTTACAATTCCATATTTGTTATTTCTACGGCGCATCTCGTTAAAGAGTTGTACGCTAAGCTTAGCTCCGGTGCAACCAAGAGGGTGACCCAGTGCAATTGCTCCACCGTTTACATTTACGATTTCAGGATCGAGACCCAGTTCTCTCACTACTGCAAGTGATTGAGAAGCAAAAGCCTCATTCAATTCAAATAATTCAATGTCGCTCTGTTTTAATCCAGCTTTTTTAATTGCTTCGGGGATGGCATAAATTGGCCCAACACCCATGATGCGCGGTGCTAAACCAGCTACGTGGTAGCTTTTTAGTTGAGCAATCGGAGTGAGGTTGTGCTCTTTCAGAAATTTTTCTGAAACGATCATCGTAAATGCGGCACCATCTGATGTTTGCGAAGCGTTACCAGCTGTAACGCTACCTTTTGCGTCAAAAACAGGACGCAATCTAGCGAGCGCTTCCATATTTGTTCCGCGACGTGGCCCTTCATCCGTGTCAACAGTATAGGTCCGCGTCTGGCGTTTATCGTCTTTCAAGAAAACTTCTTCCACCTCGATTGGTACAATATCATCTTTGAAGCGTCCGGCATCAATTGCTGCCACAGCGCGATGATTTGATTGCATCGCAAAGGCATCCTGATCTTCTCGGGAAATATTGTATTCATTGGCTACAGCCTCTGCTGTAAGGCCCATTCCCCAATACCAGTCCGGATCTTTTTTGGCTACCGCCGCGTTTGGAACAATGCGCCATCCGCCAAAAGGAATTGGAGACATGCACTCAACTCCACCGGCAATAATGCAATCTGCAATGCCAGCGTGTATTTTCGCGGAAGCAATAGCAATGGTTTCAATTCCCGAAGAGCAATACCGATTTACGGTCATGCCCGGAACTTTTTCTGTGTCGAGTCCCATAAGTGAGATCATTCGACCTATGTTGAGACCTTGCTCCGCTTCGGGTGTCGCGTTTCCAACTATTACGTCGTCTATTCGTGTTACATCCAAATCGGGATGGTCGCTTAATATTTTCTTAATTACTGCTGCACCCAGTTCATCAGGGCGCTTAAAGCGGAATACTCCCCGAGGGGCTTTTCCGACTGCTGTGCGGTATGCTGATACTATATATGCGTTCATTGTTTTAGAGTATTTAGTATTTTGTATATAGTATTGAGTACGTGGTAAGAATACGCGCTACTCAATAGCTATTTATTTAATTGTCTTTACTAATATCAATTTCTACTTTTTCATTTTATTTTCTTCAATTGATTTTCTAATTGAAGCTTGTAATTTGTAAATCATTTTTTGGACGTAACCTATTTGATTTTGTAGTTTTTCCGATGTTTCTGAAAATAGAATTTTCACCCTTGAGGAGATTTCAACTTGAGTATGCAATTCGCTTGCAGAACCACTCGCAATTCCAAGAAAATAAATGAATTCTTTCGGTGAATTTCTTCCCGCACCTTCAGCAATATTACTTCCTATCGAAACAGCTGCCCGCTTCATTTGATCTGAAAGACCATATCTTTCTGAAGTTGGGAATTCCTTTAGAACTTGATAAATATTAACCGCAAGATCCACAGATTCATTCCAAACTTTTAATTCTTTTATGTTGTGCATGGTCTTGTTTTATTTTTGTTTAAATATAATTTGCACTACTCACTACTCACTACTCACTACTCACTACTCACTACTCACTACTCACTACTCACTACTCACTACTAATTCCTAAGCACTTTACCTTTCTGAACCATCGATTGAAGTCTCTCTAGGGTTTTACGTTCCTGACACAATTCCAAAAAGGCCTTCCTTTCAAGTCCCAGCAAGTAATCTTCACTCACTTCAGTGATTTCAGACAAGTCGCCACCAGCCATTACATAACCCAGTTGTTCACTTATCAATTGATCGTGCTCTGAAATGTAATTTCCGGATTTCATACTATTTGCACCTACGTAAACTATTCCAAGTGCTTCTTTTCCAAGCACTTTTACATTATTGCGTTTAATTGGTTTGGTATATCCTTTCTGGCTAAGGAGTAATGCCGCTTGCTTGGCATATCCCAGCTGGTCATCGCGGTTTACAACTACCTCATCAATTCCTTCGCGGAGATAACCCAACTCAAAGGCTTCGTAAGCAGAAGTAGAAACTTTAGCCTGACCAACAGTTAAAAAGCGATTTCTGAAGGTGTTTATTCTGATGTCACCATCGTGCATTGCGTCTCCTGCGCGGAGGGCAAATTCTTTGGTTCCGCCACCACCTGGTATCACACCAACGCCAAATTCTACAAGCCCCATGTAAAGCTCAGCATGAGCAACTACTTTATCGGCGTGCAAGCATAGTTCACACCCGCCGCCGAGTGCCATTTGGTGAGGTGCAGCCACAACCGGAATACTTGAGTAGCGCATACGCATCATCGTATTTTGAAATTGACGGATAGCATATTCCAGCTCATCGTATTCCTGCTCTGCGGCCATCATGAAAATCATACCCACATTAGCACCTGCACTGAAATTATCGCCGGTATTCGAAACGACCAGACCTTTATAATCGGCTTCGGCCATGTCAACAGCTTTGTTAAGTCCTTCCAGAACTTCGCCGCCTATTGTATTCATCTTGGTGTGGAATTCTGCATTGATAATTCCATCGCCCAGATCTTTTATTGTAACTCCTGAGTTTTTCCAAAGAATTCCATCTTCTGTAATGTTATCAAGGAAAATCTGACCCTCAAGAGTGGGTATTTCTTTATATGATTTAGAAGGAATGTCGTAGAAATATTTTGTTCCTTTTTCAATTTTGTAGAAGCTTTCATTTCCGGCGTCGAGCATCTCTTTAACCCAGCCGTTTACTTTTAATCCGGCTTCTTCCATTTTGCCAAGAGCTTTTTTTACGCCAATAGCATCCCATTTTTCAAAAGGACCCATTTTCCAACCAAATCCTGCACGAAGACCGGCATCGATTTTATAAAGTTCATCTGTAATTTCAGGAATTCGGAAAGAAACATAGCTAAACAGGCCGTTGAAAGATTTGCGGTAAAATTCACCTGCTTTATCCTGTCCGCCATAAAGCGTGGGTAGGCGCTTGGCCAGATTAGATTCGGCCTTGGTCATTTCCAAAGTTGGGAATGAAGCTTTTTTCTGCTCGCCGTATTCAAGTGTTTCCAGGTTGAGCGATAATATGTCAGATTTACCATCATCGCCTTTCACTTTCTTGTAAAAGCCTTGCCCTGATTTACTTCCAAGCCACTTGTTGTCAACCATTTTCTGAACATATTCAGGAATGGTAAAAACATCATTTCGCTCGTCGTCTTTGCAATTGTCTTTTACTCCATTTGCAACGTGCACAAGTGTATCAAGTCCTACCACATCTGCAGTTCTGAAGGTGGCCGATTTGGCGTGACCGATAACCCGACCTGTAAGTTTATCCACCTCTTCAACTGTAAGACCGAGGTCTTTTATCAAGTGGAAAATTTCCATAATGGAATAAACACCCACGCGATTTGCGATAAAGGCAGGAGTGTCTTTACAAAGTACTGTTTCTTTTCCAAGAAAACGTGAACCGTATTCCATGAGGAAATCGATTACTTTTTGATCTGTTTTTGGACCCGGGATAATCTCCAGAAGGCGAAGGTATCTAGGTGGATTAAAAAAGTGCGTTCCGCAGAAGTGTTTTTGGAAGTCATCGCTGCGGCCGTCACTCATTAGGTGTATCGGAATACCGGAGGTGTTGGATGTAATAAGCGTTCCCTCTTTGCGGTACTTTTCTACATTTTCAAAAACTTGTTTCTTTATGTCCAGACGCTCTACTACTACTTCGATAATCCAGTCTACATCTGCGATGCGTTTCATGTCATCGTCAAAGTTTCCGGTTTCTATGCGGCTTGCAAACTTCTTATCGTAAATAGGAGAAGGATTGCTTTTAAGTGCTTCCTGAAGTGAATCATTCACAATCCGGTTTCGCACTTTTGGATTCTCCATATCCATCCCTGCACTTTTTTCTTTTTCGTTTAGCTCGCGGGGAACGATGTCGAGAAGCAATACCTGAATGCCAATATTGGCAAAATGGCAAGCTATTCGCGACCCCATTACTCCGGATCCGAGAACAGCTACTTTTTCAATTTTTCTCTTGCTCATGGTAGATTATTATTTTTATTTTTTAATAGGTTGTCTATCAGTGAATATAGTCTTGCTGTCAAGCAGTGAATTCATTTTTGAGGCTACCTCGAAAAAAGTGTCTAATTTCTCGGGCTCGATATTGGCTTGAAGATAAGCATTAAGTCTCAAAACCACTTCTTTGGAGGTGTCTCTGTATTTTTTTCCTTCTTCAGTAAGATGAATCAAAACCAACCTTCCGTCATTCTCTGCCTGGGTGCGACTTATTAAGCCTTTCTCTTCCATGGATTTCAATGTGCGCGTAAGGCTGCGCGATTCTATTCCCATTTTTGGTCCGAGCTTGGTACTGGGCGTTCCGTCCTTATCTATATTAAGTAGAATATAGCCTACAGACATGGTGCCGCTAAATTTTGCTGCCTCAGAATTGTAAAGGCGCATAATCTTCTGCCACAGCCATCTAAGGTGAAAATCTATGGTTTCTTCAGGCTTCATTCCTGTAAAGATATAAATAAAAAGGTATGCACGCATACCTTTAGTGTTAATTTTTTATACGCCATGGTTGCAGTATTGTTTTTTCGCATCTATACTGAACGCAGATAGTGATTCATTGGAACGCGTTTATTTTTTCCGATTTTCAGGCGCAAAAAAAATATGAATTTTCTGTCATAACCTATCTTGGAGGTACTGATAATTCGTTCCTGGTGACAAGACGTCTTGAGGTATGACACAATTAAAAAATAAAAAAAAGGCCTTCCGATTTTCTCGAAAAGCCCTCTTTGTATTCTTAACCAAAACTAAGCTATATCGCTGCTTGCTTTTCGAAATTGTGATTTACTAATCCATCGGCGAGGTATTTCTCATAGGCAGTGAGATCAAAGTGGCCGTGACCGCAAAGATTGAAGAGTATAGTTCTTTCTTCTCCTGCTTCTTTGGCAGCGTTCGCTTCTTCAATTACCTGAGCGATAGCATAAGTGGCTTCGGGGGCAGGTATTACTCCTTCGGCCTTGGCAAATAGCACTCCTGCCTTAAAGCACTCCAATTGCTCTTTGGCGCGGGCTTCAATCAGGCCGTCTTTTAAGAGCTGGCTTACCAAAACTCCTGCCCCGTGATAGCGCAATCCACCCGCGTGAATCTCAGCTGGGACAAAATCGTGACCCAGTGTGTACATGGGCAGGAGCGGAGTCAGACCGATGGTATCGCCAAAGTCGTATTTGAACTCACCTTGAGTAAGTTTAGGGCAACTCGATGGCTCAACAGCGATGCACCTTGTCTTTTTGCCATTTTCGAAATTGTGACGTAAAAATGGAAATGCAATCCCAGCGAAGTTTGATCCTCCGCCGAAAGGCGCGATGATCACATCTGGAGAATCTCCTGCGATTTCAAACTGCTTTTCCGCTTCTAGACCAATGATGGTTTGGTGCATTAAGACGTGATTAAGAACACTGCCTAGGGCGTATTTTGTTCCTTCATCCTGCACAGCTCTTTCGATAGCTTCGGAAATGGCTATTCCAAGACTACCCGGGCTGTTTGGGTCCTTCTCAAGTATTGATCTTCCTGCAGAGGTTCGATCTGAAGGTGAAGGAAATACCTGAGCTCCATAGGTATTCATCATAATTTTGCGATATGGTTTTTGCTCGTAGCTCAATTTCACCATATACACTTCGAGGTCAATACCGAATTTCTGGCAAGCATAGCTCAGGGCACTCCCCCATTGACCGGCTCCCGTCTCAGTAGTGATTCTCTTAACACCCTGCTTCATATTGTAGTAAGCCTGCGGAATCGCCGTATTTGGCTTGTGTGATCCGGATGGGCTTCCACCTTCGTATTTGTAGTAAATCTTGGCAGTTGTGTCCAAAGCTTTTTCTAAGCCGTGAGCTCTAAATAATGGCGATGGACGGTAGATTTTATAAGCATCAAGTACCTCTTCGGGGATATCCACAAATCGGTCTGTACTTACTTCTTGTTTGATCAACTCCATGGCAAATAGTGGCGCCAAATCGTCTGGGCCCATTGGTTCTTTCGTGCCCGGGTGTAGAGGTGGCAAGGGTTTGTTGGGCATATCTGCCATAATGTTGTACCATGCCGTTGGCATTTGGGCTTCTTCTAGTAGGAATTTGTGTTGTTTCATGTTTTGTGATTTTTTAGAAATGAAAAAAGCCCGCTGCATATGCAGCGGGCTTTGTAGTATAAGACGGTTTATTGTAGTTATGTCAAATTACAAGCACAGGTTGGCTGCACGGATTGATCCATGTGCCACCACCAAAAAAATGTGCTTGTTGTAAAATTCATGCGTCAAAGTTAGAGGATAAAATTCTTACTTTCAAAGAATCATCTCTAAAAATATTTTTAAAGGCGAATGTTGTATGTTGTTAAAAACCTGTAATTCAATATGTAGCGCAACTAAATATAACCATGCAGCTGGAATGAGTTTTTTTGAAAAACGGCAATCAGCCTTTTTTTTCTCTGAATTTATCTCGTAGGGGGTGATTTGGGAATCACCCGTGGGTGTAAATGGCTATATTTTTCTATTTTTGAAACTCTATTAAGAACATTCTCCTTTTCACTTCACTGTTTATGATTGAAATAGGTCCTCGCGACCAAAGTTCTGATAATATTTTTTCTTTATCAGAAAGATTTTGAAGCGGTGGGCAAATTGCGAATTATTTCAAATTTTAAATCAATACTTCACAAACTTCTGAATACCAAGGTTAATACCGCTCTCTCCAATCAATTGAATAAAGTAAACTCCGGTATTTAAATTTGTAATGTTTGCATTTACTCTATTTCCAGATACGTTCTCAGACTTTACCAAAGAACCTAGCATATTGTAAAACCGCAACTCTGTAAAGTTTATTTCAGCAGTAATATTTACAATGCCTGTATTATTGGGATTCGGATATACCGTAAAAAGCGTTTTTACATTTTCTTCTATTGCAGTTGGCAACATTAAAGTAGTGCTCACCGTGTTTGTAATTACCGGCTCATTAAAATCAAAGAAAATTGATGCTTTATTAAGAATAGATTCGTTCAATTGCATACTGGGGTAAGGAGCAATTCTAAAGGAAATAAAACCTTGACTTCCTAAAAAGTCGGTACCGCTATCAGGCAGCATTATGCCGTCAAACAGCACACTCAAGGTATCAATATTAAATTCCAGATCATAACCTTGATGCGATGCAGCCACAAATTCCATTGTAGACATGTCGAGCTGATCAATCGGCAAAACATCTTCAATTCTAACAAATTGAGCCGCTGCTGTTCCGGTATTCATAAAACGGATTGTGTAATCCAGTTTTTTACTTTCTGAGATAAACTCTGGGTTAATAAACTCAAAACTTACCTGCTTGTCATTCGGGTCAAAAGAACCCATAATTATTTCCTCATAAACAAAAGAATTGTTTAGTGGTGTCTCATCACTCCCATCGAAGGATATTGAGACATTGGTGGTAATGGTCGAATCCAATATGGCAGTTTGGTCAACTAAGTAATCCACATAAAAGATAAAATTTTCCTGAGGGCAAATTTCAGCTAAAGTATAGGACAAGGCATCGGTGCCTGCAACAATTCCTTCAAGATCAGATCCAATGAAGGTAAGGTTTGTATCCAGGCTTATATTAATATCGCTATTGGCGATACATACTGTACCCGCATTTTTGAAATTATAATAAATTCTATGTTCAAATCCGGGCGCTGGCGGAGAAGTGGCATTAACCGAATGCACGGTCAAGTCTAAAAAATCACCTAATGAATTTGCAATAAAATTTGCTGTTTCACTCCCGCCTTCCATGTCAAATTGAAAAGGTACAGGATTTGTGGTTATGGTATAATAATCAGGGACTTCCACCAGGGCAATATCGCCCTGTAAAAGTGGCTCGCACAGACTGTAATGACCATATTCATCTGTAAAAGCATAAGAACCTGCGCTTTGACTTTGAATTAATTGGTTGGCAAAACGTAGTTCATTTGTCTCAGCGCTGCCATTATTGTTAGTGTCTTCAAATACTTTTCCGCTTAGTGAGCCCCAGTCAAGACAGGGGCCAAGTTCAGCTTTAGCTTCCAAAAATACACCACTGTCTAAGGCTCCATCTAAAGCATCGCCAATTGCGAATTTGATATGGTAAGTCGCGCCGAAGGTTACTGCTGTTTTGGCTTCTAACCTGACCGTAAGACCATTCATTTCAAAATTATCCTGGGGAGGATTGTTTTGAATAAAGTAAATTGAATCATCAATCCAATTCGGATTTGCTTCCTCACAATTAGTTGAATTGCCTGGATTACTCGATTCTCCGGAGTTAATTGTATTTATAGTTACTGGCGTCTCAGACCCCGGAATAATTGCCAGATTAATTGAGTTATTTGAAAATTGACCACTAATTCCCGGGCCGCTAATAAGTAAAGCAAAAGGATCGTTGAATTGGGAGCATGTATAGCTCGCATACTCAACACTAGCAAAGGAGTAAAAGAAACTTAATGTGTCAGCAAAAACCGTGATGTCAAATTCCACTATGGCAGCATCATTTATATTCTGGCCGGAAATAGTCATAAGGTCAGGGTCGTTGGTGATAGTGTTGCTTAACATAACACCCTGTTCACCAATGATGGTTGATGCACTACCAGTCACCATTACCAGACCAGAATCGATCGGGACTACGGAGTTATTATTTTGAAAAAAAGAAAATTGGCTGCTGTCACCTAAAAATGTAACGTTCGTGATATCCACGTTGTCCCCGTTAAAGATTGCCTCAACTAATTCTTGTGGGGTATGGTTGAGGTTGTCTACGAATAATTGAGCTGATGTGAATTGCGCTATAAATAAGATAGCTACAATAAAGAGGTATATCTTTTTCATTGGAAGGTTATAATAAATTGATGCAAGCAATATAATAAATTTTTTTCTGGTGGTTTAGGATAGACCGTATTGAATTGAATGAAAATAGGTATTCTACTGATTGGAGATGAAGTTATTTTTCTATGTTTGAAGACCGATGAAAGAATCTTTAATTTTCTGCTTGCTTCTCTTATTGGGTTTAGGGCTTCGTTGTCAGGTTTCCGACTTTATTGTAGATGCTTCGAATAAATTCTGGAAAGGTGAGCCAATTGCAAATAATTCCACCAGCAGATTCAAGACATCAAAGCCAATTCTGGATGTAGAGATAGATACAATTCATGATGTTTTGTATCTGGTTCTTGACAATTTGAGAAAAGGAAAGCCTATGAAAGAAGGAGTTGTTGGTTGGCCTATGATTTGAATTCGAGTTCTACAATGTGGACCAAGGAATTTAAATTTTCCGATGAAACATTTCGCTTGCTTGATACTATTCCTTCGCTGTCTAAAGAATCTGATTTTACACGAGTATTTAATTGGAAGGATGGTGAGTTTTTGCGCGAATATGAGGGTTCGATTCTGTTTCTTGGCCAACAGTGATAAAACTGGTGTTGCAAACTTGAAACCTTACTTATCAGTGGATGGTTGGAGTTGATATGGCGTCTGGCAAATTAGTCTGGGATAATAAGACCCAACTGAAAATGGAAAAGGATAATTTGATCGTGACAGGAGATACAAGCCTGACTTTTATTGATAATGGTTTACATCATTTAGACCTCAAAAGTGGCGAAGGATTTCATGAAAAAATGAAGATGGGCCTTCCTTTTACTGGGAATGCAGCACCGGCTGCGGTGTTTGGAGGATTGCTTGGTGGTGTTTTTGGAGCGGCATTACTTGGAGCAGTTGCTGGAACAGGGAATAAAGCTAAAGTTCTCGTTGGTAATCAACATAAAAACTGGATTGTGGATAGTTCAGGTATCTACTTGGCCAGTCAAAAAAGGTTAGCAAAGTTTGATTTCAGGGGTAACACATTATGGGAAAACCCAATGCCCCAGAAAAAAGGACAGTAGGTTTTTCTAAATTGTTTTTCAAGAAAGAGAATTTGTACATGGTTAATGACGGAAGGGAATATAATACCAGATCAGTGGATCAGTTTTCGGCCCTATGTTCGTTGCAAAAATGAATTCCAAGACAGGAGAAGTAAAAGCTTATCTGGATATAAAGACAGAAAAAAGAGAGTATATGAATGATTATCTCATCAAAGAAAACTCTCTTCTTTTTGCGCTCAACGAAAGAATGTTGGAAGTCGATGACTCCACTTTTACCGTATTAAATGAACGCATTTTTGATACTGGAAGCACGAATTTGGGTTTGCGGAATATCGTTAACCCACCTTATTATTTTGAAAACGAGAGTGGTTTTTATAATCCGCTTGACGACAAACCAAATGCGCTCTACATCGAAAACTCAACAGGAATGAAAATTGAATTTTCAGCAGACTATGAGCTGAAATCTGTGGTAAAGAAAAACGATTTCTATAAAGTTAATTTTGAAGTTGGCGACTATGAACTGATAACCAATGAAACAGATAGTTACTTAATCAATTCAAAGGGAAAGCGGTTAAATGAACTTGTTTATACTCTTTCAGCACGGATTATTGATGGATACTTTATTGATTACACTGATCGGGAATTAATAATTACTCCTGTTTCTGATATTGGGAATAAATAACTGAAGTATTTCATGCGGCGACTTAATTAAGGAAGGTGTTTTTGGGCCTTAACCTTAGTAACTTATTTTGTGAATAAACACTTCCTATACCATTCAGAAAAGTAACCAGACTTTTTACTTTTGATGATTAAAATCAATTCTAAATTTTGGAACAACTTCTTCAAAGTCTGAAGGCCGGCGATATGGAAATTGTATCGCTTCCAAACCCTTCGCCCGGAAAAGGCGAAGTGCTTGTGCGGACGCATTACTCTGCTATTAGTACGGGTACCGAAGGTAAAACGGTGAGCGATGCGCGCAAAGGTTATATCGCCAAAGCCAAATCACGAAAGGAAGAGGTAAACAAAGTAGTGAAAGCTGCGCGCTCACATGGAATCGCCGACACCTATAAAATGGTGATGAATAAGCTGGAAGCATTGCAGCCATTAGGTTACAGTCTTTCTGGAGTTGTTGAGCAGGTGGGGAGTGAAGTAAAAAACTTTAAGCCGGGCGATAGAGTCGCTTGCGGTGGTGCTTCGGCATCGCACGCTGAGCTGGTTACCATACCCGAAAATCTTTGTGTGCAAATTCCGGATAGCGCTGAACTCAGTCAGGCTGCATTCACGACAATTGGTGCTATAGCTATGCAAGGCATCCGGCGTGCAGAGCTCAATCTGGGTGAAAACTGTGTGGTAATTGGTTTGGGAATTATTGGCCAAATTACGCTTCGGTTGCTTAAGGCTGCAGGAGTAAAGACATTTGGGATTGATTTGAAAAGTGAACTTATTGATCTTGCTTTTCAGTCGGGTGCGCAAAACGCAACCCTTCGAAGCGACGAATTGCTGGAAGCCAAGGTGGCCGAATTTTCGAATGGTCATGGAGTTGATTCCGTTATAATAACGGCGGCATCTTCTTCTCTGGATCCGGTGGAGCTGGCAGGAGTGCTTTGCCGCCTGCATGGAAAAGTGGTGATTGTGGGAAGCGTGCCAACCGGGTTTAGCCGGAAAAATTATTACCGGAAGGAGCTTGATCTTCGGATGAGCACTTCTTATGGCCCCGGGCGCTACGATGCAAGTTATGAGGAAAAAGGTGTCGATTATCCTATCGGACAGGTGCGGTGGACAGAAAACCGCAATATGTTGGCTTTCGCCGAATTACTTGGCAATAAATCGCTTGACCTGAGTGACCTTATCTCTCATACATTTCTATTCGAAAAAGCTAAGGAAGCTTTTGATCTTGTGGTAAACAAGGAAGCCGATAAAATGGGTATTCTGCTGGAATACGACGTCAGGAAGTCCCTTGATCAAACTCTTTCTAAAGCGGAGAATCGAATTCCAACTGGCGACCGAATTTCATTGATAGGAGCAGGTTCATTTGCTTCAAACTTCCTTTTGCCCAACCTTCAGGACAAACTCACCCTCGCAGGGATTACCACTTCGCGTCCCCATACCGCAGAGAATGCTGCCAGAAAGTTTGATTTTGAAAAAGCATATGCCGACCCCGATGAAATGTTTAAAAATGATGGGGCTGTTGCATGTGTTATTGCCACGCGACATAATTCGCATGCTCCTCTGGCCATAAAGGCATTAAATAGCGGAAAGCGTGTGTTTCTCGAAAAGCCACTTTGCCTTACTATTGAAGAGTATTTTGAGATGAAAGGGGTTTTGCAAAGCCCTGAAATGCCAGATTTGATGGTTGGTTTTAACCGCCGATTTGCTCCACAAATTCAGAGGTTGAAGCAAAAGCTAAACGGAATTCCGCTTGCAATAAATTACCGCATCAATGCAGGTGCCATGCCTTCAGATCACTGGGTTCACGACCCCGAAGTAGGTGGGGGTCGAATAATCGGCGAGGTGTGTCACTTTATAGACTTGTGTTGCTTTCTTACAGATAGCCAAGTTCATTCCATATCGGCGGTAGCTCTTGAAATGCATCCACAAAATCACGATACGTTTACTTCATCGCTCAATTTCAAAAACGGATCTGTTGCTTCCGTATCTTATTTCAGCAATGGAAATAAGAAGGTAAACAAGGAGTATCTGGAAGTTTTTGGTGGTGGAATAACTGCTATAATTGACGATTTTAAATCGATGAAAATAGCAGGTGAGAAGCAGGAATCGAGCAAGTTGTCAAAGCAGGATAAAGGTCATGCTGCTGAGGTTTCCGCTTTCGCGGAAGCGGTAAAAACTGCTAGTGCTTTTCCTATCTCTGTCCAGGAAGTTCTGCATGCTACAATTGCCACCTTTGCATTGGTGGAGTCTATTCAAAACAAAGGTCAAAAAATTATCTTATCAGAATTTGAATCGCAATGGATTTCTCCGAACGGGAATTGATCAAGCTGCGCAGATCATTTATGAATCTGGAGCAATACGTTTCTCGCCGGCGGTATAAAGGATATGATCCTTACGATATCCTTTTGAGCAAATTCCCAATAAGGAAATTAGGAAAATGGCCACCAATAATTGCTATACAGATTTTTAAACGCAATCCGCTTAATTTGCGGAAACTCTTTGCTGTGCCTAAAGGGTGGAATCCCAAAGGTCTTGGATTATTCCTGCACGGGTACAGCCTTTTGCCGAAGAGTGAAGAAAATGAGCATGAATGCAGGTGGCTTTTTGAGAAACTGCTCGAGCTCAAAACACCCGATACACCGGGTATGTCATGGGGTTATAATTTCCCCTGGGCAAGCCCTGAAAAGTACCTTGAGGCCTGGTCGCCCACATCAGTGGTGAGTGGTTTTATTGTGCAAGGTCTTGACGCTTATTATAAGAAGTATGGCGATGAGCGGGCGCTGGAAGCTATGAAACAGGTGTGTGTTTTTTTGACCGAAGCCTTATATCACACTGATATTGATGGGGATTATATGATAAGCTACAGTACTGTAAAGGCCGACTTTTGCTACAATGCTTCCTTGCTTGCCGCCCAGTCTTATGCACTAACTTATGCCCACACGAAGCAGTCTGCCTACTATGAGATTGCCAGAAAAGCACTTGAAACAGTTGTTTCCCGTCAAAAAAATGATGGTAGCTGGAACTACAGTGAAAATTTGCTGACAAAAAAGCAGCGTGTTCAGATAGACTTCCATCAGGGATTTATTATCGATTCCAGCGTAGCAATTTGTGAAGCTTTGGATTACTGTCCTGAGCCGGTAGAAAAAGCTTTGCAGGAAGGTTTTGAATTTTACCGTGATTACCAGTTTAGGCGTGATGGTAGAGCAGTATGGCGGCTGCCTGGAGATTTTCCCGCTGATATTCACCACCAGGCGCAGGGTATTATCACGGCTATTAACTATCATCGATACAGCCGCAGCAGGCGGGGAGTTGATCTGGGAAAAAATGTACTGAAATATACTATCGACAATTTTCAAGACAAGCGTGGCTATTTCTATTACCGCAAACACAAGAATTTTACAGACCGCACAAGTTATATGCGCTGGGGTAATGCCTGGATGTTTCTCGCTATGGCTTCGATGCTAAACGCAGCTGAAGTTCAAAAAACAGATAAGAATATTTTCAGTCCTCTGGGACGGGAAAAACCTGAGGTGAAGTGAGTCGCTTTCTTTTTTACATGGGGCATCCCGCCCATTATCACAATTTCAAGCATTCGATTTCTGCTTTACAGGAGAGAGGGCACGATGTGATAGTTGTGGCGCGTGGAAAAGATGTACTTTTTGACCTGTTAGAAACAGAAAATTGGGATGTAATAAAATTTCCTGCGCGTAAACCTTCCGGGAAAATAGGTATTGTAGTGACCATTGCCAGGCGTGAGCTTGCAATGCTCAAAATAGCCCGGTCTTTTAAGCCGGATGTGATGATAGGAACCGATTTGGTGATTACGCATATTGGTAAATTGCTCAACGTCCCATCTGTTGTGGTAAATGAGGATGATAGCGCTGCTATTCCACTTATGGCGAAATATGCCTTTCCTTATGCAACAGCGGTTCTCGCACCAAACTGCTGCGACCAGTCGCCCGCAAATCATAAGAAAATTGGATACGAAGGTACTCACGAACTGGCCTATTTGCATCCCGACGTTTTCAAACCGGATATGGATGTTTTGCCGGTAGAATTTCGGGAGGGTGGTGATTATTTCCTTCTTCGCTTTGCTTCGCTCCACGCGCATCATGACGAGGGCCGCAGCGGAATTTCGGATGAGTTGGCATTGAGAATTATTGCTATCCTGGAACCCCATGGACGTGTTTTTATTACTTCAGAAAGGCCATTTGCCGAAAGGCTTGAAAAGTACAGACTGCCCGTACATCCTGCTAAAATGCATCAGGTAATGGCGCATGCTTCAATTTATATCGGCGATTCTCAGACTATGGCTGCGGAGGCGGCGGTATTGGGTGTTCCTTCAATAAGATTTAATGATTTTGTGGGAGAGCTGAGCTATCTCGAGGAGCTTGAACACAAATACCATCTAACCCGGGGATTCAGATCCACTGAACCCGAGCAGTTGATTGAATTGTTAAAATCGTGGGTAGGCGATAAGAGCCTGAAACAAAAATGGTTGGAAAGGCGTAAAGCAATGCTGAGTCAGTCTGTTTCGGTCACACCGTTTTGGATTGAAACATTTGAGAAAATGGCTCATAAAAACCGTTAATTTCTTTTGTTAAAAACTATTCTGATTTTGCTTCAGATGCCTTGTAAGCACCCTTAAATTTATGCAACTATCACAAAAACATATAGATGTTACACGTTGCTACTGAGATGACTCAGCTAACAGGTATTGCGGGAAATAGATTACTTGGCTATCTCGCTCCCTATCTGGAAAGCAAGCACGAAAAAACGGAGATTTTTAAGATATCTGAGTCAGCCAATTTGCTGAAGCACAGTGACAATACAATAGATAATTTAATTAACCTTCAACGTGTTAATGATATTAAAGGAATCAATAAGTATTTCAGAACGGTCAATAGCAAGCTTCATACTGGCGGGAGCTTTACGGGATGTGTAGAAACTCTTGAGCAGCGCAAGCTTAGACTTTTCAAGAAATTTCCGGCAGGTATTAACCTACTCTACTATGCTCTTGATTTTATTTTTAAGCGCATATTTCCAAAATTCAAGTTTACCAAGCGATTTTATTTCTTCCTTACAAATGGTCGTAACCGGGCTCTTTCCAAATCAGAAATTCTTGGACGTTTGGTCTATTGCGGATTTGAAATTGAACATGTGGAAGAGATTGAAAACATTCTCTACTATACCGCCAGAAAGGTTGCAGAACCACTTGATTGTTGCGAGCCTAGTACCGGCCTTATTCTTAGAATCAAGCGGATAGGTCGCAAAGGAAAACTCATTACCGTTTACAAGTTTAGAACCATGCATCCTTATGCACAGTACATTCAGGAGTATGTTTTCAAACAAAATAGTCTTGAGGAGGGGGGTAAGTTTGCCAATGATTTCAGGATTACCAAGTGGGGGAGATGGATGCGTAAGTTTTGGATAGATGAGTTACCGATGATTTACAATATTTTACGAGGTGATTTAAAGCTTGTAGGAGTTCGGCCACTTAGTGAACATTATTTAAGTCTCTATACCGCCGAGCATAAAGACTTGCGTGTGCAGGGCAAGCCGGGGCTTATACCTCCGTTTTACGCAGATATGCCAAGTAACATTGAGGAAATAATGGCATCTGAATCTAAATACATCCATTCTTATGATCAGAATCCGCTTACGACGGATTTTACCTACTGCCTCAAAGCGTTTAATAATATCTTCTTGCACAAAGCGCGAAGCCATTGAAGAATTTTTGTTTTCTCATTTTTATTTTTCTGTTTCCACAGATCGGCTTGCGGGCACAGGTAGTATTTGAGCCATCTAAAAATGCTGTTTATGAATTTCTTGATGAAATGGCGGCTGAGCAGATCATTACTCTTAACACTTTCGCTAAACCTTACGCTCGTAATTTCATTGCAGCCAAGCTTGATAGTGTTGCTCAATACCGCGGAGAACTCAATAAAAGACAACTTGCCGAGCTCGATTTTTACCTTCAGGATTACGGGAAAGAGCTGTATGTTGGTAAGGATTGGGATAGACGAATAGATGCGTTTTATTACAGCGACTCCACTTTTAGTGTTACAGTAAATCCCATATTGGGTGGTTCGGTGATGCTTAATGAAAATGGTAGCAGAATACATACCCGGGTCGGTGCCTCCTTTATAGCAACTGCAGGTAAATTTGGGTTTTACGGGTCGCTACGCGATAATTCCGTTTCGGAGGTTTTGGCGGCACCGCAGTATCTCACCCCTCGTGAAGGTCAGAATTATAAAAGTATTTCTGCAGATAACACGAGTGATTACAATGAATTTATTGGAGGAATTAGTTACCAGTGGAAATGGGGTGATGTCTCACTTTTGAAAGATCGGTATATCTGGGGAAATGCAGAGAGGAGTGCCAATATCTTTTCCGGAAAGGCACCCTCGTACGCTGCAATTTCTTACCGACTCTATCCGGTAAAATGGCTCGAGTTTCAATACATCCATGGGTGGTTGGTTTCTGAAGAACTAGATAGTGCAAGGACTTATCTCACCCAAAATGGGAGTCGAAAGATTTACATGAACAAGAATATTGCGGCGAATTATATTACTGTGAAATCAAATTTTAAAGTCGATTTCACCTTTGGGAATTCAATCGTTTACAGCGATAATGGCATCCAGCCTGTTTACCTGATTCCATTTATGTTTTTTAAATCTGCTGACCATACTTATAACGGAACAGGTAGCAATGAGCTGGGTCAAAATGCACAACTGTTTTTTGACGTAAGTGCAAGGCCTTTGAAGCAGGTGCACGTTTTTGCATCGTTATTTGTTGATGAGGTAAGTTTGAGTAATATGTTTGATTCCGAAAATCAAACCAATATAATGAGTCTCAAATTAGGAGGAACCTGGTATAACGCCTTGCCAAACTTACATCTTACGGCTGAATACACGCGCACCCATCCCTGGACTTACCGTCATCAAATTCAGTCGACAACATTTGAATCGAATACATACAATCTGGGTCATTATCTGGGTGAGAATGCTGATGAGCTATATCTTCAGGCTCAATACAAGCCCTGGAAAACGGTTTCGGCTACTGCCTCAGTTTGGTCAGCACGCAAGGGGCCGCAACACGTTTATGAAATCATTAGCGGAAACGCAAATGTTACCGGTCTGGATTTTATGGAAACGGTAGACTGGAAACAATTGGGAATGCAGCTAGATTTAAACTGGGAAATCATTAACGACGCTGTGCTTTTTGCAAAATTCTCCTATCAAAATTCAGAAGGAAATCAATTATATGTTCCAGAGTATCTTTCCGGAGAGATCATATCTACCGAGCTTGGTTTCCGTATTGGGTGGTAGTTTTTTATACAATTCTAAGGATTTGATCTACGGCCTTATTTGTGTTTGCCGAATAGGTACATAGAAATTAAAGAGTTTTGATTTGCAAGAATAAACCAAAAAGAACTTCCTCTGGTTTGAGTTTTGTGCATTAAAACACAATAAATCTCGGCTTGGAGTGGTTTGGCTGCGCTGAAATTCCGGAGGAATCTATCCCCAAATCTTTAAATCGAAGATGCTGACCATTGCATCAGTAGGAAACACCTAAGTTTCTATGTAGTTTAAAAACTAACTATTGTTTGGCTGGGTCTCCACCGTTCAGTAAATACTGCATTTCAAAAAGCTTAAGCTGGAGTTCAAACATTTTAAGTTTCACTTCTTCCAGTTCTTCGCTTTGTTGTGTCTGGTCAATTTTTCCTGATTGACGAGAAGCAATGGGTTCTTCGAGATTCACTGAATTAGGCTGTACATCCTCTTTTTTAGACCCAAAAAGTTTCCACTTCTCATCTTCCGCTTTTGGAGTCTTTTCCTCCTTTATCTTTTTTTTTGGATACTGACTTTTTTCACGGTTGAAGTTATACCGCACCCCCAAACCGAAGTAAGAATATTTGTCTTGAGCAGAAAAATCACGATCCCATGTATCCAATCTGTCTGTGGAAAGATTGTTAAGAGTATAACTAAACGTTAAGTCTGTTTTGTAGTTTACTCTGTATCTAAAAGTAAATCCTACAGGTACATTAAAGGCAACTGCCGGTGCTGTTTTCTTGTCTGCAGTATAGCGTTGGGTCGGCGGGTTTTCATCAGTAACCGTATAGCCCACATAATCTCTCACTCTACCATCTGGAGCTCGCCAATAAGAAAGCGACCGATAAAGAGTAACGCCAACTCCAATCTCGGCATTCAGGAATATTTTATGGTTTTCAAGACCGTCCTTTTTGGTTAATAAATCCAAGATATTGTAAGTGGCAACAAGACCAACTGTGTTGTAGTGTGCCTCAAAATCTACCGGAAGGCTTTGTTTTCCCGGCAATCGTCCTCCGCTTAGCTTTCCTTTTTCAAATTGTAGTTTAGCTCCTAAACCCCACTTTATTTCACGTTCCACATTAACCCTCCAGGCAAATCTGTAGTATTTGTCAAAATCGTCCATTGGAGCAAAAATGTCATAATCTGCTAGTGAGCCGTGGAAAAGTCCCACGCCGGCGCTTGCACCAACCGAAAATCCATTAAAAAAAGCGCCGAGTTTTTTAGATTCACTCGAATCACCATCAGCAAAAGCTACACGGTTCAAGCGATATTGATCAGGTAATAGATCACTTTCATAATCCAGAGTAGCTGAAAAAACTTGTAATGACAAGGTAGTCAGCAGGATAGCAATTAAGGGGTAGGTGTACTTTTTCACAATATCAAATCTGCCTTTTTCTTTTGAATACGGCAAGAAATAGGTTTAGGTTTTATTATGAATAAAATGTTGAAAACATACTGAATTCCAAAAATAAATTCTTTCTTTATTCCCTAAAATTGCTATATATACCAATCGTGTGCGTCTAGTAATAAGTTTGTTTTTGTTTTTGCTTTCTTTTTCAGCTCTAAAAGCTCAAAAGAGAGATGTTATTGAACGCGATTATTTCCCCAATTCAAGGGCGAAGAATGCGGCTGTTGCTGCTGCACGATACGCTGAAGAAGCTTATTTCTACACAAAGTTTACGAGTTATATAAGTGCGGTAGATAGCTCAAGAATGTTTGCCGATACAGCTTTGTTTTTTGTGAAGCGTGCCACCATGCTTGCAGATACTTCCCTACTGTACGCACCGCCTACTAATTATTCAGCGGTGGAATTTTTGAATTCGGGAGTAAAAAAGGCAGAAAGTGCGAACACAGTTATACGGACATATTATCCAATGATTGAGATAAAATCGCATAATGTTTTTGGACGGGAGGCGGCTTTAAATCTCAGTAATTCAGTAATGGACTTTTACAATGCCTCCCTCTTACTTAATGGTGATTCAAACGCTCCCACTAGCGAAGATGACCGATATGAAGTCTTGCCATATGACGATGAAGTTGTGCGACTGGAAGTAGATGAAACCGCTTTTCAGTTGGCCTCGAATGCTATGGAAGCGGAAATTGATGACCTGGAAGAACTATCGAGTAGTATTCAAAAAAATATTCAGGCGGCTGCTGATCAGAAGAAGAGATTTGCCCTCAGGCAGAATTTAGACAAAGTTGATGAGTTGCTTTCTGAAACTACATCCCGGTTAAGATCAACATCTCAGCAAATTCAGGAAATCAGACAGTTGCTGAGCAAAAAGCACCTCGACGATGTTAAGAATGTGGAGGAGCCTGATCACTTGTCTTATTTTGAAACTTCTGGAGTTCAGAATGAGATAGAAATGGATAAAGAAGTGCCGGATGGGTTGGTTTATAAAATACAACTTGGTTACTATCCTACCGATGTCGATATCGATAATTTCCATGGTCTGTTTCCTATCTCGGGAGAAACTGTGCGCAAAGATCTGGCACGTTATTATGCCGGTCTGTTTTATTCGCTCAAAGAAGCCTCGGTTGGAAATGACTACGTACGAAACAACGCCATCGCCAATGCATTTATCGTTCCATTTCAAAACGGAAAGAAAATAAGCATTAGTACCGCTGTAGAAATTGAGCGGGAGAGAGGAGTGAGGTAATTTACTCACAAAATTCTTACTGTGCCATGCGCATCGTGTCTGTTAAAAGTTGATCAATATCTGTTTTCTGTTCAGGACTCAAGCAAACAAGTATTTCTTGAAGGTTTTCTTTAAAAGCAATTTCCGTTACTTTCATTTCCAGGAAAGAAGCTACAAGCGTATAAATCTTTAAATGAGGAGTGAGTCCGGATTTTTGTTCTTGTTCAGCAAGCTTGTTTTTGCGCTCTAGTCTTAATAGTTCACTAAGTCTCCCATCTTTCACTAGTGCAAAAAAATACATTCTAAAAAAGTAGTGCCATTTAAATTGAAAAATGCTGTTTCCCAGCTCTTCATATAAGCGCTTCGCAATTCGAATACTTTTTTTGAAATCGGAATAATGATTGAGGCAACGGCAATAGTTAGCGATAAAGATTACCCTGCGAGATCCGTCCTGTGATAATTTGTAGTAGCTAAGAGAAGCCTTAGAGTGCTGCAAGACTTCTTCAAATCGCCTCATATTCATAAGCACACTGCAGTAGTTATTGAGGTAGTACAAATAATCTTCTGTGAATTGTTTAATGGATTGAAGTCCGCAAAACGCCGCTTTTTTCAGATTGCCCTCATAGTTGCGCAGCAAGAGTTTATTGGCGTAGTAATTGGAAAGGATTCTTCGGGAATAAAACTCCCCTTTCAGAAGACTTTTCTTCAGCTCGTCCATAGGTTCGAGCATGGTTGTTATTTGCCGCGTGCTAATGTGGTATAGATTATAAGCCACCAGTGCTTGATACCTGTTTTTCTTAGTTATTTCCTCATTGTAGAAAATATCTAATAGCCATTTAACATCTTCTTTTTTGCTCTTCGCAGAATTCAGGTTCTCGGGTAAAACAAATTTTGAAGTCAGCTCTTCAATTTTCTTTTCAATATTCTCGTTTTCAAGATAGAAGTCCGCGTGATTTTCAATAAAGTTTTTAATTATGATGTAGTCCTTTTCCCGAAATCTAATCAGCAGATATCTTTTGTAGTTCTGCATCGTCCGGTAAAAGCTGGCAGCATGAAACCAGGCCGGCTCAAAGCTCTCTACTTCACGCCTAATGCGCTGTTGCTCTTCAGGCGGAATGGCATCAGTAGTAATCAGGAAGTCTATTTTTGAAATCCAGGCGTAGTAGGCATCCACATCAATACGTTCAAGCTTCGTGTTGAAATACTTGATAATTCGCGAGTATTTCCTCGGGTCGATTTTGGCGTCAAAACCGCTATGCTTCTCGGGGAAGTTAACGAGGATGTGCAACTTCTCAATAATTGAGAGTATTTCCGGATCAGAAATCTCATTATTTGCTCGAATATGCTCTACCTCTGCGGGGAATAGTGTTGCGGCAAATGAATCAAATTTTTGGAGCGGCTTTTTCACAAATCGAAGGTATTAAAAATTTGTGCTTCGCGCCGGGTCTCTTTCTTGGGTAGGAAGGGTTTTTGAGGTGGTTCAACAAAACGGCTGCCGGCTTCTATTCAACTCCAATTCTCGATTTAATAGTCCGAGTTAGCTGGCTTCATATTGATTTAGGAGCAACCTTAAAATAGCTCACTCTTTCAAACCGCAGTCTCTCGTCACCCAATTTTCACCAAATTGCTTTAATTACTTCCCCAAAAACCCGGAAATAAGCCTATTCACTTCATCAGCTTTTTCAAACATCACAAAGTGCCCGGCCTTTTCAACCACATTTACCTGGCTATTGGGAATAAGTTCTCCTGCCTTTTCTGCAATTTTTGATGTTTTGCCTCCGTGTAAATACCTGTTTGGAATTAAGGCATCTGAATCACCGAAAACCACGAGGGTAGGCTGTGTAATTTTCGGTAAATCTCTAATTACGGGTTGGTTTACCATTCCTGTTACACATTTGGGAATAATATTGCAATACCATCGAAATTCTTCGCCGGCACCGGTAATCGCATAGCGATCTCTCACCATGAAAAATGCATCTTTTGGCATCTTGTAAAAATTGCTTCCCATATTGGTTTCGATGGTTTGCAGAGGCGTTAGCATTACACCTTTTGCCGTAAGGGCATCTCTAAACCATTCCTTCTCACCTTCGCTAAATGTTTCCACACCGGCAGGAGCAATAAGAACCAATTTCTGCACGAGGTCGGGATTTTTCAAAGCTGTGATTATTGAGATTTGTCCACCCATTGAGTGCCCGGCGAGATTTATGTTTTTAAGATTTAACGCTTCCGCGAATTCACTCACTGCATCTGCATAAAACGTCATAGTGCCAGAGTAATTTCCTTTTGAAGATTTCCCATATCCGGGTAGATCTATGGCGATGCAGCGATAGTTACTTTTTAAGCCTTCGATTGTCTTTTTCCATGCCGGTGCATAACTTCCCAAACCATGTACGAATACAATGGTTTCCTGACCACTTCCTTCATCCATATAGGCTATTTCAATTCCACTTGAAAGGGTTACTTTCTTTACGGGAAAGGGGTAGCTAACTTCATCAAAACTGCTAACTTTTTCAAAACCTTCATACATGCCTTGAGCTGAGCTAAAGCCTGTGAAAAGAAAACTGAATGCGATAATTAGTCCAATCTTTTTCATATCAAATCTTTAAAACATGAGCCATTTAAATGCGACGAATGCTGTCCACGGATCAGTTGGGCGCTTATTGAGCCTTCTATCAGCATCCACAAACTGATCTCCATTCGCGTAGGGAGCATCGTAAAAATCGCCTAGCCAAACATGTGCGCCGCGTAATTCCAGCTCCATAAATGTTTTGATTTTCCAGATAAGGCCGAGATTGGCTTCTGTTCCTAAAATTTTTCCTCCTCCAGCGGGCTCAGCATTCGAAAAAGCAAAACCGCCATTTGCCGAGAGGATAAATTTGTGAGGCACAAGAGCTTTATTTATGCGTATCGTAGCGGCATTCAGTCCAAAACCCATGTTAGAGATGTCAGAAACAAGCGGCATGTATCGGTTTACCACATTCCCGGAAGGGAAAAGAATGTTGGCGCCAGTGCTGATGGGGAGATTCCCCGGGGCCCCCCATGTGTTTCCGGTCATTACCCCGCTATACTCACCATCTGAAATGCCGTTATCATCACCGGTAGTGTAAATGTAATCAAACCCCACCTCGTCGTCCTGGGTCTTTCCGTAGCGAAATCCATATCGCAAATTGGCCCCAAAACCATTGATAGAAGCCACTTTGCCGCTCTCACCATCAATATTTCCAGTGTTGTAATTATAGAACCCTGAAAAGCGGTGGTTATTGTAGGCGTAATCCATGTTGTAATCAAAGAAAGTACCTAGCCAGGCCACATTGGTTGTGTAGTCCTTGTCGTCAAAAATGAACCGGTAGGCTCCTGTATATTCTGTTAGCAGGCTCTTTGGGCCCTGACCCAGAATAGAGGTGCCGCCTTTTCCGGTTGATTTATCATTGAGATAATAAACAGAGCCACCAAGGTTAAATTCAGGTGAAACCCGGTACATTCCCATTATTTTAGATAGCCATACATCGTCTTGAAGTTCAATTTTATTTTCCCAGAGGTTATAGATTCCAGCAGAAATATTTCCGCGATCAAAGTCTTTTCTTCCGCTTATTCCTGCGGCGTCACCAGCCCAGTACATGAGTCTGTATCCACTGGTTTGTAATTTATCAAAAGTAGTTCTGTAGGGGTGGTAGGGAGAGTCAAAGGCGCGCATCAGCCCAAAGTTGATAGCGTATCCGGCAGCAGGAACAATTTCAACTTGAATGTTTTGTGTCTGTAAATTTACGAAGTCGGCATTAAATCCGGCTCCTTGATTTCCTCCTGCACCATAGGAGACATCGCCCCATGTCCAGTCTATTTCAAATGATGCCCGGAGCGTTACTTTTCCGTCCATTAACTTTGGGGGTATAAATAAAGAAGGGTAGGAGGCGCTGCTCTACAAAGTTGGTCCTTGAAGTATCTGACGTACGTGCGGTACTGCGCCCGAAAAGGCGACCAATTACCTGCCCTTGAAAAAAGTCATTGGTGGGAAAATAGTTTGAGGTCACTGCCTGATTAAAATAGTAGGCTATAAAAGTGAGTTCCTTGCCTGCTTTTACAGGTATCTCTTGATTGAAGTAATACGGAGTGGCTACCAAAGCAGAGTCCGGATTAGATTGAGAAAAGACTGTAAAACTAGAGAATACTAATGCTGCAAATAGGTAGATTTTCAATCGCATACGACAAGAATTTTTTAAAAGGAAAAAATCCTCCTTCGAACAATTTCTGAACGAAGGGAGGAATTATAAATTAATCTCGGTAGATATTTTTGAACATTCGTCATTCCCAATCCACCACCTGATGTCGACCCAAATCCAGCTGATTGTGTAGGAGGTGTAACTCCGGTAATTGCAGGATTGGTCTGGGCTACCTCATACCACATGGAATCTGGAGAAGCAACATAGACTTTAAAAATTCCTTCGGAAGTTAAAGAACCGGGAGAAGTTTGATTTAAAGTAATCGCATAAATTCCTTCAGCATTTGGCTCGGATACTGTGTAGTTGCCTTCAAGTTCAGAATCAGCACCACCAGCTTCTGATACTACTTTGTAAGTATTATTTGAACGAAATTCAGCAGTAATACCCGTAATTCCGAAACTAGCTAAAAGAGGTGAAACATCGTAAGCTGTCCATGATCCTACGAGGAGTGGGTGTAGAAACGTTTGCTGAGCTTGAGAAACCACTTGCACCATCAGTACAATTGTTGCGTACATAGAAATCGTAAGCGGTGTTGGAGTTTAAACCGTTGATTGTAAATGGTTTATTGTCGGCTTCTACCTGGGTTCCGGAACCTTGGCTAAAGCCGGCTGCAC
Source organism: uncultured Cryomorphaceae bacterium (assembly GCA_963748925.1). Taxonomy (GTDB): domain Bacteria; phylum Bacteroidota; class Bacteroidia; order Flavobacteriales_D; family Cryomorphaceae; genus Cryomorpha. Next base: position 879,917 of record CAVVKG010000009.1, read on the forward strand.
CGTACTCAATAGTCCAATCGCTACCAGTTGATGTCCAGCTAAGTGTTACAGAGCTCGCAGTGGCATTGTCAATAATTACATCTGTAGGAGTCGCGCAGGTTCCAGGGGGTGCTTCCTCTTCATCATCATCGCTGCATGAGGTAAAGGCAATTCCTAGACTTAATAGTCCCAAAAAGAAAAATTTACTTGTTTTCATAATTACTCATTTTTGTTGTTTGATTAAATTTTGATTTAAGTTCTTTTTTATCGATTTTTCCGGTAGCATTTTTCGGAAAGCTGTCAAGAAATACAATGTGTTTCGGTAGTTTAAATTTTGCGAGATATTCCCTGCAATAAGTCAAAATCTCATTTTCGGTAATATCACTTCCCGGTTTTTTAATTAAAAAAGCAGCTCCTGTTTCTCCCCATTTTTCATGGGGTACACCTATTACTGCTGCTTCGGCAATAGCCGGATGCTCTTGAAGCACTTTTTCAACTTCGCGCGGATAAACGTTTTCGCCACCGCTGATATACATTTCCTTTTTACGACCTACCACATAGATGTATCCCTCGGCATCCCGTTTTACCAGGTCGCCGGTTTTGAAGAATCCATCTTTATAAGAATCCGTTGTCGCAATAGGATTGTTCCAATATCCCGGAGAGACATTGGGACCTCCAAGTATTAACTCGCCCACTTCGTCGGGTTTGCACTCCCCACCGGCATCATTTATCACCTTTCCGGAAATGTAAAAGTTGAAAAAACCAATAGAGCCTCGCTTTCTAATCGTGTCTGATTGATGCAGCGAAGTAACGTTCGGTCCTACTTCGGTAAGTCCAAACCCCTGCCGGATTAAAATTCCTTTGTTTTCCCAGGTTTCTATTTCGGGGATTGGCAAAGCTTCACCACCGACTATAAAATATCGTATTGTGCTGAGGTTAGCTTCCGCAAATGCTTTTGAATCAGACATGATTTTGAGCATAGTGGGAACCGCCATAAAAAGGGTCGATTTGCTTTTTTCAAGATTTTCTAACACAACATCAGGATCAAAATCGCTCAGCAGCCAAACCGTTGCTCCATGATGTAAAAATGGAGTAATCAAAACATTCCATCCACCAGTGTGGAAGGAAGGCATGCAGTTGATGGTAATATCATTTGAAGTAATATCGAGCCTCAGCTGGGTATTTATACTGTTCCAAAACAACATTTTGTGCGTGTAAATGCAGCCTTTTGGCCTTCCGGTAGTACCGGATGTGTAAAGGATGAAAATGGGGTCGTTTTCAGAAATTTTTTCTGTGTATGTGCCTTGAGTCGGTAAAGTAGTCTCATCCCATTTAATTTTTGAAACATCGGATTCGCTCAGCTTATCTGAAAAATTATCCTGATAGATAACCAGTTTTGAGCCGGAATTTTCAATTTGATAAGCTACTTCATGTGCGGTGAGATGTGTGTTTATCGGTACTATAATAAAACCCATCTTTTGTGAAGCACTAAAAAGGGCAATAAACTCTGCGTTGAAAGCAGATAAGATAGCTATTCTATCGCCCTTTACCAGTTTGAAGTTTTCATGAAGATTTGCTGCTATAGTTTCAGATAGCTTGTTTAAAGCGCTGTAAGAATAGTCTTCACCAGTTTTTACATCGCGAATGGCCACCTTATCAGGCGAATATTCAGCCCATTTTCCTATCCAGTCAAACACCATCATGCCTTAATCGATTCAGGGGTTAAAAATTCTTTTTTGGAACTTGAAAATTGAAGCCAGAGGAAACCTACAACTACAGATGACAAGATAGCGAAAGTTGCAGCAATAGCAGGGTTATTTACAGGGTTTTGCATATAGCTCCCTATATTTCCATAATACACTGAAAAGTGCACAGCGAGGGCTGTTGCTGAGCTTGCCAAGGCGGCTCCCGCATTCGTCTTCTTAGAAAACATGCCCATTACCAATGGGAAGAATGCCGCACTAAAAAAGGCGTAAACACCATTTTGAGCAAAAATTGCAACGCTTAATTCCGGAGCGAGAATTTGTCGCGTAGATAGGGCAATGGTAATTAAAGCAAGCACGACTATGACAAATCTGTTTAAACGGATTTTATTTCTGTCGGACCATGCTTCAAGTTTTGGGCTATTAGCGATAAGCAAATCTGAGGTAAAAGTTACTGAGAGGCTTTGAATTAAACCCTCTAAAGTGCTTATGCCGGCAGCAATTAAGCCCAAAGTAACTACCAGTCCGGTTCCTACTTTAAAATGTTCGACAATATATAGCGGTACTAGCTGGTCTGGTTTGATGGGCGTTCCATCAATAGTAAAATCAGGAAATGTAAGTCGAGCATAAAGCCCTACAATAACTACCAGGAAAAAAATAACCATTGTAATTATTCCGGTAAGCAGATATTTATTTACTTGAGATTCCTTATTTAGAATCAAAGACTTGGTTATGATATGTGGCTGGCACACTACCGCAATTCCGATAATTATTTGACAGAAGATTATTTCAAAATAATCTCGGAAAAGAAAGCTATCCGGGTTGGTTGATTCGATCAAATTTGGGCTTATTGCGGCCAGTTGATCCATAAAGCCTGAGATCCCATCTGAGAAAAAGTTTCGTCCTGAAGCGAGTAGAATAACAGCCACGATAAGCATCAGCAAAGCCTGGATAGTATTCGTGTAAACCAGAGAATTAGCTCCACCAAACATCATGTAGGTAAATACAAATGCTACAATACCAATCATTACAATAATGGGTTCAACCTTAAGTGACTGTGAAAGGAGTTGAGCTAATCCCACAACAATGAGTACTATAAACGTAATGAGTAAAACTGAAAGGACAGAAAAGAAGGTGGCGTAGCCTTTACTTCCATATCTCTTGCCCATCCATTGGGCCATAGTGAGTGCCTTTACCTTTGTGCCGTGAGCACGGAAACGCTTGGTGAGAACAACGAGCGAAACAAATGCTGCGATAGGAAGAACGATTGCATAGGATATTACACCTGAAATTCCATAAAGCCCTATCAGTCCGGGATTAATAATAAAGGTTGCTGCGCTTGTCATGCTCGCAGCCAAGGCCAAGCCAACCGCTACCGGCGAGAAAGCAAAACTTCCAAGCGCGTAGTCAGACATGTTGGTAGTTTTCTTAGCCCCTCGAAAAACGAGGTATAAGATGATCGCCATAAGCACGGCGAGCATTCCAACTGTTGGCCATATGTATTCTGAACTATTCATTCTTTTCCAGCCAGCTTATAAAGTGTTTGTTGAAGCTAGTAAGGTCTTCAATATAAGGAGAGTGGGCGCAATTTTCCATTACCGCCTCGCTGAAGTTTCCTCCCTCATTTTGATATGCTTCGAGAGCAAATCGAGTTTGTGCCACCATAGGCTGTGGAGGACAAATATCTGCCCCCGGCCATCCTGGGATATACCCTGCTGCTCCGTGCACGGCCGTATCAAAAAGTGAGTTGTCTGAAACAATCTGATCCTTTGCCCCACGAATCCATAATACCGGCGGCTTTGATTCAATGCTGCAGAGCTCATCTAAAATGCCACTTTTTGTAAGCGGAGAAGAAGCATTTATCTGACCAAATTTTCCCGGTGCTGAGAATGGAAAATTTTCTGACGGGTTAGAATCTCCGGGATAAAATTTATCTCCGGTTTGCATTCTTAGAAGTCCCTCCAAAAGCTCATCTACATCATTGGGAACAAAAGGTGGTGCCCAATAAAAATTGTTCATTACGTTTAGCGGACTCGATGCATTATCGGTTCCTCGATCATTCTCACTAAGCAGTTTCACAAAATCGCTATTGACCACGCCAGCTCCGCTTCCAGCGCCATCGCTAAAAGTTGGAGTGCCTTTTTCATCTTTGCTTCCGCCAAATCCAAATGGAGAAGCAGGATTTACCATCGTTAGCGATTTTATGCGCTTATTATCTTTAATGAGAAGCTCCCAGCCAATTCCGCCACCAAGCGAATGGCCTACGAAATGGTATTTTCTAATGTCGAGTTCATTTAGTAAAGCGGCAATATCCTCTACAAAAGAGCCAAAACTCCTGGTCGCATCGCAAGGAACAGCATCTGTTTTTCCATAGCCGCGCAAATCGGGAGCGATAACGTTATACTTTTTAGGAAGACTTTCGATTAGCGATTTCCAGAAAACAGAATCAGATCCGTTTCCATGAATGAGCAGAATCGTTTCGTCACCACCATCCTTTTTTAAAAGATGTTGGCGAATTCCATTAGCTGATATATAGATGCTTTCAATCATTTAAAGATCAGTATTTAAAAAGTGCTCCTGCAAAGGCAAGGCCGCCGCCAGAACCGATAAACATCAAGTAGTCACCTCTTTTTATTCGGTCATTTTCTACTGCTTGATGCAATGCCATTGGGATACAAGCCGATCCGGTATAGCCGTAATTGTGCATTACATACTCGGCCTTATCATGCGAAATTCCCAGAATGTCAAGTGTTTCATAAATGGCGTTAATATTAATCTGAGTGATAAAAAAACGACCAATTTCCGCTGGCTTGATGTTTTCTTTTTCACACAGCTCTTTTATCATCCGCGACCAGGTGGTAGGATTAAGCTCTTTAGGGAATTTATGAACGAATTGAAGCAATTGCGTTTTTTCTTCAAGAACAGCTTCAGAGACCGGGGTTTTTGCTCCACCGGCGTAGATACCCATCCACTCGTTGTATTCGCCTTTGGTTTCAAGCATCGACGATTTCATTCCGGCATCGCCGTTTTCAGTCGCTTTTAAAACTGCTGCTCCGGCACCATCTGCAAAGAGCGTAACGGTTTTCTTATCCTTGAGGTTAAGGTACTTCGACATGTTGTAAGCACCAATCACCAATATGTTTTTGTACTGATCATCTGCCTGGATATACTTTGCCGCCATATCAAGGGCGGTTACAAAACCTGCACAAGCAGTATTGATATCAAAAGTTCCGGCATTCATTGCTTCCAGCCTGTTTTGAACAACACTTGCCGTAGATGGCGAAACGTATTCAGGAGTATCAGTTGAAATAATGATTAAATCGATATCCTTAGCAGAAATACCTGCGTTTTCAATCGCCATTCTTCCGGCTTTTTCTGCCAGGTCAGCAGTTGATTCATCATCCCCCGTCCATCGACGTTCGTAAATTTGAACATTGGTTCGCAACCAGGTATCCACGTCTTCTCCCAGCAACTCATTAAAATAGCTGTTGGGAACTACTTTAGGCGGTGCGTACATTCCGGTACCGGCAATTATCGCGTTTCTATTCTTCATTTCTTTCGCGAATTAGAATATCATTCCACCATCCACATTCAGCACTGTACCTGTAATGTAGTTTGATTTTTCCGATGAAAGAAATACATAGGCATCTGCAATGTCTTGCGGTTTGCCAAGACGGCCAAGCGGTGTTTTTCCGCGTAATCCCTCAAGAACTTTTTCAGGAACAGAAAGGATCATTTCGGTTTCGATAAAGCCGGGAGCTACTGCGTTTACATTTATTCCGTATTTACCAAGTTCCCTCGCCCACACTTTGGTGAGTCCAATGACTCCACTTTTAGTAGCTACATAATTGCTTTGTCCGAAATTTCCGTTGTGAGCCACAACAGATGAAGTATTAATGATTTTTCCGGAATTTTTTTCCATCATTTTCAGGCTTACCGCTTTTCCGCAATTAAATACTCCGGTAAGGTTTACGTCTATTACTTTTTGCCACTGAGCGGGTTCCATCTTTTTCAAAGTCGAATCAGAAGTAATTCCGGCATTGTTTATCAAAATGTCAATTTTGCCGTGCTTTTCCATTACTTCATTCGCAGCAGCTTCTACAACAGCATAATCTGTGGTGTCGACATGCATAAATTCCACGGCTGATTTCAAATCGCCGGCCATCTTTTGAGTTTCTTCAGCATTGGCCTCATTTATATCCCAAATAATTACTCTAGCCCCTTCTTTTATAAAGGTGAGTGTGGTTTCGCGACCTATCCCGCTTGCTCCTCCGGTAATAATCGCCGTTTTTCCTTCCAATGATTTCATTGTCAATTCTATATTTTAAAAATTAGATTCTTTTGAATGTAAAAGATATCTGTGAATTTAGCAGGAGATAAACTGAAATAAGAGGCGAATTTAAAATATTGATATGGGATAATAGATAGATTTACCTATCATCTAATTGGAATACAAGGTGATAAATTGATAATTAAGATGTGCGAATATTTAAGAAAAAAATCATGTTTGCTTAATATAGAGCCCCCGAAGTGGTGAATAAAGGTCTAAAAAAAGAATCTTTCGTAGCGGAGAATTTGCACGGTAGTCTATTATTCATGCTGATATTTGAAGGAAGAAACTGTCGATCTCTAAGCTTTAATACCCCAGTTTTTCCTGATTCTTTTTTATTACATCATAAAAATCTACCTGTGCTCTGTAGCTCTTGCTTTCAGGTTTCTTGGTAACGTATTTGTTCTCAAGAGTACCATCAATAAGGCGTGCTTTGGTATTGTCGCTCCACTGCAACTCCATAAAATCTCTGATTTCTGACCTAATACTTTCATCGTAAATCGCGCAACTTACCTCTACTCTGTAATCAAGATTTCGCTCCATCCAATCTGCCGATGAGATGTAGATTTCTTCATCGCCCCCATTGGCAAAAATAAATACACGTGCATGCTCTAAAAATCTATCAATAATGCTGTGTACCTCGATGTTTTCACTTATGTTTTTAATTCCCGGCATCAAAGAACAAATACCCCGAACGATAAGTCTGATTTTAACTCCTGCACGACTAGCCTGATATAGCTTTCTGATCAACGTTTCGTCTACAAGGCTATTCATTTTCAAAAAGGCATATGCTTCCTTCCCTTCTTTAGCGTTTTTTATTTCGCGATTTATCTTGCGGATGTATTGATTTCGCATGGAAGAAGGTGCAACAAGCAGGTGCTTAAAGCGAAAGTTGAGGTATGGTCTTTCTATAAAACTAAATACTTTAAGTGCTTCTTCGCAAATTTCATTGTGGCAGGTAAAAAGAGCCATATCGCTGTATACTTTGGCGGTTTGCTCATGGAAATTTCCTGTTGAAATAACGGCATGGTGTTTCGGAATACCATCAATTACTTTGGTAACAACAGCAAGTTTGCAATGCACCTTCATATCCGGAATTCCAAAAATCACCTTGACCCCGGCTTCCTGCAGTCGCTTGCTATAATCAAGATTATTGCTTTCATCAAATCTGGCGCGAAGCTCAACCATGGCAATTACCTGCTTTCCATTTTTTGCAGCTGAAATCAAAGCGTTGACTACGCGGCTTTGACTTGCTACACGGTAAAGCGACACCTTAATTTCTTTCACATCCGGGTGTATTGCAGCTTCTCGCAAAAACAATACAAAAGCCCGAAAATGTTGGTATGGGTAATTAATCAGAATATCATTCTTTTCAATTGCTGAAAGCACGCTTTTAATGCTAGTAAATGCGCTGTGATCTGTTTGTTTTAGCTTGTCCCACTCCAGATTTTGGTCAAGAGCTGGAAACTTCATAAAGTCTTTTGAGTTATGGTACCTGCCGCCCGGAATAATATTGTCGTCCTCGTCAATATTGAGTTTCTTGGTTAAAAAATTCAAGATGTCTTTAGGCATTTTTTGATCATAAAGAAATCTGACAGGCTGGCCGGTTGTACGCTGTTTCAGGCTTTTCTTCATCTTTTCGTAAATACCTTTTGAAACATCGTCATCCAGGTCGAGCTCTGCATCGCGCGTTATCTTAATGGTGTAAGCCTCCAGGTTTTCGTAATCAAAGAGTCCGAATATTTTATCGAGGTTAAAACGAATCACATCATCGAGAAACATCACAAATTTCTTCCCGTCCTTTTCGGGAAAAACGATGAATCGGGGTGTTTGATCAGAGGGTACTTCGATCAGAGCATATTGTTTTTTAAAGCCCTTTCTTTTGGAAATTAGTTTAACTCCCAAATAAATAGACTTATCCCGCAAGTAAGGAAATTCGGGTGCTTTCTTTAGCATTATCGGAATCAAAAACGGAGCTATATATTCACGATAGTACTCGTCTGCAAATTGCTCCTGGTCCTCGCTAAGGTTGGTTTCGTTGATGATAAAAATATGGTGTTTCTCAAGCTCTTCCAGTATTTCGTCGTAGCTGTTTCCAAATATTTCTTTCTGCTTGAGTACTTCAGCATGAATTTCATCTAGAACTTCATGTGCGGTTTTGTCGCCAATGAGCTCTTTTTTCTTGCTCACGGTCTCAATACGCTTCATTGTGGCCACACGCACACGGAAAAATTCATCAAGGTTGTTTGAAAATATTCCCAAAAAACGCAGCCTTTCCAGAAGCGGAACATTGGGGTCCTGAGCTTCCTGTAGCACTCGCCGATTAAACGAAAGCCAGCTTATTTCGCGATTTATTGTACGATTCTTTAAACTGATTGACATAAATTATCTTTCTAAAATTCTGTTTACAAGCTTTTAAACCTGTCCGGATAATCGCTAATAAGCCCGTCAACGCCAAGCGCTATAAGTCTCTTCATATCGCTTACTTCATTTACCGTCCACGGTATTACCTGAATCTTTCTAGCACGACAAAATGCAATTAAATCTGCATCTACCAAAGAAAAATCAGGACTATAGATAGTGGGAAAGAAACCCAAATTGTCAATGTTTTGTTCTATGCCAAGTGTATTTTCTACAAGTAAGGCAGTCTTTATTTCAGGATAATGCTTGTGAATATATTTTAACGTTCTATTGTCAAACGATTGAATGATTGTGCGACTGGCAATACCTTTTTCTAAGATAATTTGGAGCAGAAGATCAGAGAATTTTGCAGGTTCGGGATGTAAGCTGTTATCGGTTTCCGGTGTGCACTTGGTTTCAATGTTGTAAAATGGTTTTGGTCTGCCGATGGCAGATGCGTGTTGCTCAGCTTGATCGATTACATCCGCTAAAAGGGGCTTGGTGATGGCAATTTTTTGCTGATCTGGAAAGCGTTTGTTCGGCTTGAGGCCAACGTCAAAATTTTGCGTTTCGCTATAGCTCATATCAAAGATCTTGAAATTCTTTTCACTACTCTCTGATATCTTGTCGCCAAGTGTATCAAGTGCTATTTCATGAGAAAACCAAGGGTCGTGCGAGCAAATTACTTTTTCATCACCCGTTATTACCACATCCATTTCGAGAGTGACAACTCCAAGATCCAGAGCATGAATAAAGCCTGGAATGGTATTTTCGGGCATAAGTCCACGGCAACCGCGGTGGCCTTGAAAATCGAATTGTATTGCGTTGGGATGTGCTGTCGTCAAATTATCAGAAGTGTTTTGGGCAATAGAAACGGACTCTATGCCCGCCAAAAATAGGCAGAAAAACACTTTTAAAGTCATGAATTATTGATCAGTAGTTATGCAAATCTATACTTTAATCTGTCAATAGGTACAAGGAGTTTTATTCTTCTTACCAACTCTTCCATTCGAACAGGTTTAACTACATAATCTTGTGCTCCTGCATTCATGGCCTCGCGGTAATCGTGAATGCTGGCTCTACAAGTTAACATCATAAGTGGAATATTCTTGGTGCGCTCATCGTTCTTGAGTTGCTTACACACTTGAAGTCCATCGGGCTCAGGCATCATCCAGTCGCTTATTACCAAATCAGGGGTATTTTTTTTTATTTCAGCTACGGCAATAGAACTATCTGAATAAGTTACTACCTCCATTCCTTCCTTAAGCAAATTGTACTCTACAAGTTCTAGTACATCGCCAATATCATCTATTACTGCTATGCGAATTTTCTTCATGTCTTCTTTTTGGATACAAAGGACAAGAGAGTGTGTTAAGCCATCGTTTGTGTAATATTAATATTCTGAATATCTTAATTGTTCACAGCTACTTATTGGGGTTTGCAAAGCTCAGCGAACTTCTTTTTAGCTAGGACCTTATAGAATTAAAAAATCGACATTTCGATAAACAATTTGTGCTTTTTTAGTGTTTAATTTTTCTAAACAGCTAAGTATTTCAGGTCGTTAGGTGCCCTCCGAATTGGCAGGTTGAACTATTGGTCTTATATTTGCCACAAAGGTAACTACATGAAGAAGCAAAAAGTTTCTAAGGAAAGAGCGCGAATGATTAACAGCGCTATTGCTTATCTGCGGGTAAAGGGTTACCATGAAATCCGTGCCATTCATGATAACTTTAAGGCTCCAAGGGCTGTATTTATGAAAGCTAGTGAAGCCGGATATGCTCCTGATATGATAGCTGAGAAAGATTTTGGCTCTTACCTGTTCGAAATTCTTGATGAGCAAGCAATGGCTGATTGGGATCAGAAGGTGGAAAAATGGCACGTTTTTGATGAGTATGCGAAACGGAAGAAGGGCCGCTTTTATCTTATAGCTTATAGTGATTCAGTAGATGAGGTAAATGAAAGAGTGGAAAAAATGGATATCGAACCTGGTTTGATAAAAATCCGTCGATAACCTTCTCTAATGGGCTGCTAAGGTTTTACTTTTAGAAAGCTAACAGTCTTCATTGTAAATCGATTATTAACTAAATGACAAGAATATTGGAATCAGATACTAAACCAAGTATTGAAATAAGCTATTTGAACTCAATAAATACTCCTACTTTTTTGCAAGAAAAGGAAGTAGTAGATTTTTTATTTAAGCACTTAGAGCAATATGGTGATCCCAAGCCACATATACAAATGGCTATTGAATATGCGTGTAGTTCGCATAAAGGCAAGGGGGGATTTGTTGTCTTAGGCCGTCTTAAGGGTAATATTGTGGGTGCTGTGGTAATAAACCAAACCGGAATGACCGGATACATCCCCGAAAATATATTGGTTTACATCGCTGTAGATGGTTCAGTAAGAGGTATGGGTATTGGCAAGCAATTGATGGAGAAATCTATAGAACTCGCTAAAGGTGATATTGCCCTCCACGTAGAGCCTGATAATCCTGCTAAAAAACTTTATGAGCGGTTGGGCTTTACCAACAAATACCTGGAGATGCGATTTAAGAAGTAAACTAAACAATAGCTTTTAGAAGCCCAATCAATATGCTCATCGGCAAGCCGATCACAGATATTAGAAGAATTTTACACCAGGAGCCCGAGCTCAGTCGGGAAGAGTCTCAAACGGCAAAGAAAGTCGCCGATTATTTTTCAAGCCTTAACAATTTTAAAATCGAAGGTCCTTTTGGGTTTAGCAGTTTCGTGGCTATCCGAAAATTTGGAGATGGACCAGTGGTTGCTTTCAGAGCAGAGCTCGATGCCCTGCCTATTAAGGAAATTTCCAATTCAGAACATACCTCAAAAAATATAGGCTGGAGCCACGTTTGTGGACACGACGGGCACATGTCTATTCTTTTGGCTTTAGCTAATGAGCTTGATCAAAATCCGCCATCGTCTGGCACGGTATGCTTCATCTTTCAGTCGGCTGAAGAAACAGGTGAAGGTGCTGCAGAGATGATCAAGGCCGAGAGTTTTCGAAAAATCGGAATCGATTTTTGTTACTCACTTCATAATATTCCCGGTTTAGAAAAGGGATCCGTTCATAGCAAGAAAGGTAGTTTTGCCTGCGCCAGTGTGGGTCTTACTGCCCGTATTGAAGGGAAGACTTCGCATGCTGCGCATCCCGAGGAAGCAATAAATCCACTTCAGGTTGCCATTGAATTATGGTCTGGGGTTAAGGCACTTCCGCAAAATAATGCAGTTGATGATTTTGCTCTTGCTACTTCTATCGCACTGCATTCAGGAGGGAAAACTTTTGGAACCAGTCCGGCTTCTGCTGAGTTACTGGTTACAATGCGCGCAGCCCGAACAGAGCATCTCGATTTTATGATGAAGCAATGTAAATCGATAGCGAACAACCTGGAACTCGAATCCGGAGCTAAAATCGAATTAAGTTTTCAAGAATACTTTCCGGCTACCGAAAATGCTGATTTAATGGAAAAATTGAAAGAAGCATGTCTAAGATCTCATGTTGATTTCAATGAGCTTAATGTTCCTTTTCGCTGGTCAGAAGATTTTGCACACTTCTCCAAATGTTTTCCAACCTTAATGTTCGGATTGGGAAGTGGAGTAGATCAACCGGCACTACATGCTCCGAATTTTGATTTTCCAGACGAAATAATCGAACCGGGCAAATCAGTATTTTATCAACTTTATAAAATCCACAATCCATTTTGAATCCGCTCTCAAAATCATCACATATCGAGCTCGACTCCGCTATATTCAAGAAGAATTTGGAGTTTATCAGAGGCCGGCTTAACGATGGCACTACACTATCAGCGGTAATTAAAGGCAATGCTTACGGCCATGGTATAGAGCAGTTTGTAGCATTGGCAGAAGCAGAGGGAATCAAGCATTTCTCCGTTTACGGAATTGAGGAGGCCCTTGAGTTTCATGAAGTGGCATCGGACGATAGTCACTTGATGCTTATGGGCTACATAGCTTACGAGAACTTAGAGTGGGTAATTACCAACGGCTATTCTTTTTTTGTAAACGACTTATCTCAGCTTCGTGAGGTAGCTAAGATATCAAGGCAACTAGGGCAACCTGCGAAAGTGCATATTGAGATTGAAACCGGAATGAACAGGACCGGTATAGAAGAGGACAAGTTTGATGAGCTGATTAAAATTTTAAAAGAACAATCTGAACATCTTATACTTAGCGGGTGTTGTACTCATCTGGCAGGCTCAGAGAGTATCGGAAATTATTACCGCGTTAAGCAACAAATCATTCGATATAAAAAATATTTGAAACGCTTTGAAGCAGCAGGTTTAGTTTTCGAGAAGAAGCATATAGCCTGTTCTGCTGCCCTAATACGCTATCCGCAAACGCAGTTTGATATGGTGCGCGTTGGTATTTTAATGTACGGATTTTGGCCAAGTCAGGAAACTTTGGTAGATTATATGACAAAAAATCAAATTGTTGATGATCCGCTCACATCGATTTTATCGTGGAAATCAAAGGTAATGAGCGTAAAACAAGTTGCTGCAGGTGAATATGTTGGGTACGGAACTGCTTTCTTAGCCAACAGACAAACCAAAGTAGCTATTGTACCTGTTGGATATGCATATGGATATGCACGGTCGCTCAGTAATCAGGGAAGGGTACTTATTCATGGTCAGCGCGTAACTGTCATAGGTACTGTAAACATGAATATGCTTGCAGTGGATGTAACAGAAATTGAAGATGTGAAAAGAGATGATGAAGTGGTACTAATTGGTCTTCAAGGCGAAAACAGGATTACGGTAGCTTCCTTTGGAGAGCTTAGCTCGCAGCTCAATTATGAATTGCTGGCTCGTTTGCCTTTAAACATTTCAAGAATTGTAAAGTAATGGCATTCATAGAATTAGATAGAAAAAAGTTAAAAACTAATTTCGAATTACTCAATGAACGTTTTAAAGCGGGCAAAATTGATTGGGGAATTGTAGTGAAATTACTTTGTGGTAATAAACTCTACTTACAGGAAGTCCTCGATTTAGGTATTTCCGAAATACACGATTCCCGTATAAGCAACTTGCGAGTGGTTAAAAGCCTTGACTCTGGTGTTCAAACGGTTTATATTAAACCCCCGGCCAAGCGCAGCATTCAAGATGTAATTAAATATGCAGATGTGAGCTTCAATACGGAGTATTTTACAATAAAAATGCTGAGTGAAGAGGCTGTACGCCAGGATAAAACGCATAAGATCATTATTATGATTGAGCTTGGCGATTTACGCGAAGGTGTAATGGGAGAGGCGTTCGTGGATTTTTATCGTGAGGTCTTTAAGCTTCCAAATATTGATGTAGTAGGGATTGGAGCAAACTTAAACTGCCTGTATGGAGTAATGCCCAGCGAGGATAAATACATACAACTGAGCTTATATAAAGAACTCATTAAGGCGTACTTCAGTGTCGATATTAAATGGATTTCAGGAGGAACCTCCGTAGTTCTTCCAATGTTTTTCAAAAATCAGCTTCCCCCGGCGGTAAATCACTTTAGAATAGGGGAGGCATTATTTTTTGGCTTGAATATTGAGGAACAAACAACCTTTGAGGGAATGCACGATGATGTTTTTAAACTGCGTACTGAGATTATAGAACTTACAGAAAAGCCCATGATACCGGTAGGAACACTGGCTGAAAACCCAAGCGGAGAAATGCTTGAGATTGATGAAAGTTTATATGGTAAAACATCCCTGAGAGCGATAATAGATTTAGGTCTATTGGATATTTCACCTGATTATCTTATTGCAGACGATGAGGATATAGAGGTAGTAGGTGCTAGTTCTGATATGTTAATCCTTAATTTGGGAAGCTCAGAAAAAGACTATAAGGTGGGCGACTTGGTTAGCTTTAAGTTAAAATATATGGGCGCTCTCAGTATTATGAACTCTAATTATATTGAAAAAAGACTTGTAAACTAATGACTATGAAAATCAACTATTTAATAATTATTCTAACTGCTTTCATATTTTTTGGAAAATCATCTGGTATTCATGCTCAAGATGAAGACCCTTATAAGGATATTCTGTTTATGATAATCGATGGCGACTATGAGAAAGCCGTATCAAAAGCAGAAAAGTACAATGAAAGGGATAAAACAAAACGCGAGCCTGTACCCTATATTTATGCTTCTATGGCTTATTTTGAAATGTCTAAAAAAGAGGAATTTCAGGAAGATTACCCTCGTGCCTTTCGCGACGCTATTAAAAAAGCTTACAAAGCAAAACGCTACGACAAGGAGAATGAATACATGCCGCAGCATTCAAATTACATAAATGAGTTGAAGGCTGAAGTAATGCGTGAAGCGCGTTTTCAATATCAGTCGGAAAAATGGCGAAAGAGTATTACCTATTCAAAATATGTAAATCGTATCGATCCAGATGATATCAGTGCACTGCTGCTAAAAGGTGTGGCTGAAGTAAAAGGAAGAAATACTTATCAGGCTAAAACGACTTTCGAAGAAGCTGAAGAGGCATTGAAGAGCTTTAATGCCTCCGATATATCGCTTGAAGGAAAGGATTCATACCTCTATGCAATTTTGGAATATGCCAAACTTATGGAAGAAGAAGGCACCAAGGAAAAGGCTCAGCCTTACTTGGATGCAGTAGCCGGATTGTTTGAGGGTGATGCAGAATTTCAGAATTTTGCTGAGGGGTATTAATTGGAAAAGGAACTATCCAATTAACCCAAAAGAACTTTCACTAGATTCAGAAATCAACTCACCCCGCTTACGCGTGGTGAGTTTTTTATTGAAAGATGGGCCACAAATTGTGCGTGCTTCAATTATACTTCCGCATTCACAAATTCATCATTGAACATCGAAGATCCTGACCGAAGCGTCAGAGATTCACACATTCACCAAAGGATTGCCTTCGGCTTTCCCTCCTAACCCGTGTAGGGAATCAAAACCCACACCCCGCTTGCGCGTGGTGCGTTTTTTATTGAAAGATGGGCCACAAATTGTGCGTGCTTCAATTATATTTCCGCATTCACAAATTCATCATTGAACATCGAAGATCCTGACCGAAGCGTCAGAGATTCACACATTCACCAAAGGATTGCCTTCGTCTTTCCCTCCTAGCCCGTGTAGGGAATCAAAACCCACATACATACCCCGCTTGCGCGTGGTGCGTTTTTTATTGAAAACGAGCTACAAATTTGTGTAATGATTTAATTCCATTTCCTCATTTACCAATTTATCATTGAACATCGAAGATCCTGACCGAAGTGTCAGAGATTCACACATTAAACAAAGTACATTCACACATTCAACAAATGATTGCCTTCGGCTTTCCCTCCTAACCCGTGAAGGGAATCAAAACCCCAAACCAGCTTTCGCCGGTTTGGGGTTTTGATCATCAAGTGGAGCCGGAGGGATTCGAACCCTCGTGCAAGCATGGGACTATCTTGCCTTCTACGTGTGTAGTTCAATATTATTTTTCGACTTTAAGCCGGCATCGAACAGCCTACTTAAAGCTTAGTCTTAATTCAATTTCGGATGCTAATCAAGACACTTAACATCCTAAGTCCTAAAGTTTGATACCCGTATAGCAACTTATAAAGAACCGATAAGTCGCCGGGCACTCGTTCCGGGTTACTGTACTTCGCCCAGAATTAAGCCAGTATTAGTCTGTGACTAATTAGGCTGCGAGAGCGTAATTGTTTTCGCCATTTATAGGCTTGGAAATTGAGATTTACGAGCCACATCTCCAATGCTCGACACGCTTACAAAACAACCACTTCATGTTGTCGAAACCAGTCGGCCCCAATATTTCAAAGAAACTTCTCTTTTACTTCCGCAAAAATCATCCCAAAAGGACTTCTGTGCAGGAATTCAACGATAGAACAAAGATAAGCGACATTTTGACAGAATCCAATACCTATTAAATTGATTCTATCCGTTCAAACTTAAAAGGGCCAACTTTAATTTTAACCCGTTTAACATTTGCTTTTTTTTGGCTCTCCGATTCGTCCAGATTCATTCGGTTTCCCATTTCATCCATTAATTTTTTTCCGAGATAGCCGGTAAGCTCCCAAATCCCGTCTACTTCTTCTACCGTTTCCGACGGTGCAGTCGATGGTTGAATTACAGGGGCTTTTTCGGGAGTTTTGGCTGGAGTCTGACCAAAGGCATGATGGCCAATAAGGCTCAAAAAAACAATAGCAAGAACTCTTATAATTAACATAGACTAAAGTGGTGAACGAAATTAAGACGCTCAAGTGCCATAAAAGTTACTATTATTGCCTAAAAAATTAGAATTGGCTCAATCAATTCAAATAGACAAAGCTAAATGTCCGCAATGTAATGCTGATTTACAAGCAGAGTTTCACTTTTGTCCCAATTGCGGGCAAGAACGGATAAAGCCAAAAGAAACATTGAGAGATGTCTTTACCAGTTTCCTAGGAGATTATTTCGCGTACGATTCAAAGTTGTCCTTAAGTATAAAGCCGCTGCTTTTCAATCCGGGTTTTCTTTCGCTTCAATACATGAAAGGAGTGAGGGTAAGGTATATTTCTCCGCTGCGTTTGTATATTTTTATTAGTATTTTATTTTTTATTCTACTTAATTGGAGCGGAAATTCTCCGCTGGCAGGTTCATCTGCAGATGCTATTATGTGGAATGATTTTTTTCACGATTATTTACCCAAAATATTTTTCTTCCTATTGCCGCTTTTTGCTGGCTTACTCACGCTTATGCATAAAAAGCTTAAGCTGGGCTATGTGTTTCATCTTATTGTTTCTCTGCATTTTCACGCCTTTCTGTTCTTTTTATTATCCGTCTATTTGCTCCTAAGTAAGTTTATCGCATTTATAGGATACTCCAGTTTTAATATATTTATTCTATCAACTTTTATAGGTTGGATTTTGCTCTATTTGCTATTTGGTTTAAAGCGAATTTATAGGCTCTCCTGGAAAGCGAGCATCATGAGATTTATTTTGCTCTTGGTTGTATATGGGGTAATCCTGTTTCTCGTAATGATAACTATCCTGGGTTATATAACCCTTAAACCATAGGTATTCCTATTTTTTATACAGCGCATTTTCAGTACTTTCGCCCAGGTTTAAAATCAAGAAATTATTATGACAAAACTGGGAATAGTCAGAGAAGGAAAAACACCACCGGATAAGCGTGTGCCACTTACCCCAAAGCAATGTGCTGATTTGTTAAAAGCATACCCCAATCTGGAAATTTTTATTCAGCCCAGTCCGATACGTGCATTTTCTGATTCTGCTTATGCCGAACAAGGTCTTGAATTACGAGAAGATTTGTCTAATTGTGATATATTGATGGGAGTGAAAGAGGTACCTATTGACATGCTTATACCAAATAAGCGCTATATGTTCTTCTCTCACACTTTCAAAGAGCAGCCTTACAATAGAAAGTTGCTCAAGGCGATAATTGACAAAAAGGTTAGCTTAATAGATTATGAGGTCTTGACAACTTCAAGTGGCAGGAGGTTGATTGGTTTTGGGCGTTATGCAGGAATTGTGGGTTGCTACAATGCCATGCTTGCAGTGGGAAAAAAATTTGGGCTCTACGAGTTAAAGCCTGCCCACAAATGCTACGATCGAAAAGAAGTTGAGCAAGAGTTGAAAAAGGTGAAATTGCCCGATAATTTTAAAATTGTACTAACAGGGAATGGACGTGTAGCTCATGGAGCGCTTGAAATCTTAAATCTTTTACCAATAAGCAGGGTATCACCTGAAAAATATCTTAAAGAATCATTCAAGCGCCCTGTATATGCCCAGCTACTAGTTTCAGACTATGCGAAGAAAAAAGATGGTAGCAATGTGGTGCTCAAAGAGTTCTATGAACATCCTGATCGATTTGATTCTAACTTTATGCCCTTTGCCAGGGAGAGCGATCTCTATATCCCATGCCACTATTGGGATCATGATGCCCCCTATGTTTTCACTCGTGAAGATGCAAAAAGAGAAGATTTCAGAATTAAAGTTGTTGCCGATATTTCTTGCGATATAGATGGTCCTGTGGCTAGTACACTACGACCATCTACCATAGCGGACCCATTATATGGCTACGATCCAAAAAGTGAAACCGAAACCGATTTTATGAACCCGGATGCAATAGGTGTAATGGCAGTTGACAATTTGCCTTGTGAGCTACCTAAAGATGCATCCGAAGATTTTGGTAAGGAGCTTATCAAGAATATTTTCCCCGAATTGCTAGGTAAAAAGAAGTCGGCGGTAATTTCACGTGCCACAGAAACAACTCTTGATGGAGAACTGGCTGAGGATTATAAATATCTAAAAGACTATTTGGCAGCAGAATAAGAAAGAAAATTTCCCCTTTATATCTTCTGCAAGCCAGTAAATCGCAGATTTCATTGACTTATACTCGCTTAAGAGCAGAAATTGTCGCTGCAGGATCTTCTGAGCCAAATACAAAACTCCCGGCTACAAGTACATCTGCCCCGGCCTCAATAAGTTTTGGGGCATTGGTAAGATTTACACCTCCATCCACTTCAATTTTAGCCTTCGAGCCTGATTTTTCAATAAGATTGCGAAGTCGCTCAATTTTACGATACGTATTCTCAATAAACTTCTGACCACCATAACCAGGGTTTACAGACATGATAAGTACCAAATCAATATCCTGAATAATATCTTCAAGATCGTTTACAGCAGTATGCGGGTTTAACGATACTCCGGCACTCATATCTTCAGCTTTTATCGCTTGAATCGTTCTGTGAAGATGTGTGCACGCTTCAGCATGAACAGTGAGAATGTTTGCACCAGCTTTTTTGAATTGTGAAATGTATTTGTCCGGATCAACAATCATCAAATGCACATCCAGCGGCTTAAGAGTGTGGCGATTTACCGCTTCCAATACCGGAAACCCAAATGATATATTGGGAACAAATACGCCATCCATTACGTCAATATGAAACCAATCGGCCTCGCTATTATTGAGCATTTCAATATCTTTTAAAAGATTGGCGAAATCGCACGCTAGTATGGATGGAGCAATAAGATGTGACATGTGTTTTTTCTTTTTGCAAAGAAAACAAAAAAGGACCCGAATTCGGGTCCCTTTTCATTTTTCTGTTTCAAAGAAATTCAATGTCTTTAAAAATTCAATTCATACGGGTGTTAACCCAAATAGGATCGCAATATCTTGCTCCTGGAAGCGTGCTTCATCCGGCGCAGTGCTTTTTCTTTTATTTGACGTACACGCTCGCGCGTCAGGTCAAATACACCACCTATTTCCTCCAAGGTGAGCGGATGATCACCACTAAGTCCGAAATATAGCCTTATCACATCTGCCTCACGCGTGGTTAGCGTATGCAGTGAGCGGTCTATTTCCATAAGCAGCGACTTGCTCATAAGGTTATCTTCAGGCGATGAATTGCCTTCTGAATTATATACCTCATACATATTGCTGCTGGCGTCATCATCGTTGCTCAGAGGTGCATCCATAGATACATGTCGCGCTGAGTTGGAAAGCGATTGTTGAACCTCTTCGAGGGTCATTTCAAGACATTCAGCCAATTCTGCCGGAGTAGGAGGTCGCTCGTACTGCTGTTCTAGTCTGGCAAATGCTTTGTTAATCTTATTAATTGAGCCGATCTTATTTAACGGAAGTCTCACAATCCGCGACTGCTCAGCTAGTGCTTGTAGGATAGATTGTCTGATCCACCATACAGCATAAGAAATGAATTTAAACCCGCGTGTCTCATCAAATCGCTGCGCTGCTTTGATCAATCCAAGGTTTCCCTCGTTAATTAAGTCCGGCAAGGTCAATCCTTGATTTTGATACTGTTTAGAAACAGATACAACAAACCTCAGGTTAGCTTTAGTCAATTTCTCCAGTGCATCATGGTCACCCTTCTTAATACGCCTGGCGAGCTCTACTTCCTCCTCTGCGGTTATAAGTTCAACACGGCCAATTTCCTGCAGGTATTTATCCAGCGAAGCCGTTTCGCGATTGGTAACCTGTTTGATTATTTTTAACTGTCTCATAGATATTTTCTACATTTTGTAGTGTAGGTAAAAACTGCCTCTATATAACGGTACCCGCCTGCATTTAGTTACATTATGCAGAGCGGGTACCTTCTATTTTAGCTGCTTTACCTACTGACTATGAGCGGTAAATAAACACAGATATTTTATTTGAGCCTTAGTTTCCTGAGGGCTCGCGCTCTGGTTTTTCTAATAAAACCTTGCGTGAGAGTTTCAATTTACCAGTTTTTGGGTCTTTTCCAATCACTTTAAATTTTACCAATTCACCCTCTTTGAGCACATCTTCTACCTTGTCAACTTTTTTCCATTCCAATTCTGAAATGTGAAGAAGCCCGTCTACACCGGGTACTACTTCTACAAACGCTCCGTAAGGCATAATAGATTTCACTTTACCTTCATATTCTTCTCCAACTTCGGCAGAAGGAGGGAATGCGATACCTTTAATGCGCTTGGTCGCTGCGTCAATATCTTCTTTATTAGCAGATACGATATCAACTTTACCACCTTCAGGAACTTCTTCAATTACAATTTCTGTATTCGTAGAAGCCTGAATTTCCTGAATGATTTTTCCACCAGGCCCGATAATAGCTCCAATCATATCCTTCGGAATAATGAAAGAGATAATTCGCGGTGCATGTGGTTTGTAATCTTCACGAGGCTTATCAATGGTTTTAAGCATTTCGTTAAGGATGTGAGCTCTTCCGTCACGCGCCTGATAAAGGGCTTTTTTCAGAATTTCAAAACTCAAACCTTCAACTTTAATATCCATTTGGCAAGCAGTGATTCCTTTTGCGGTACCTGTTATTTTAAAGTCCATATCTCCCAGATGATCCTCATCACCAAGAATATCAGAAAGTACAGCAAATTTATCTCCATCAGAAATAAGACCCATCGCGATTCCAGATACCGGTGCTTTAATCTGAATACCACCATCCATCATTGCGAGTGTACCAGCACAAACAGTTGCCATGCTCGAAGAACCATTTGATTCAAGAATATCGCTAACAATACGTATGGTGTAAGGATTTTCAGTTCCGGTAGGAATTACCGGT
Organism: uncultured Cryomorphaceae bacterium; assembly: GCA_963748925.1. GTDB lineage: Bacteria > Bacteroidota > Bacteroidia > Flavobacteriales_D > Cryomorphaceae > Cryomorpha. The sequence goes on from CAVVKG010000009.1 coordinate 901,391, forward strand.
TTCAAGGCGCGAAGTGCCAAGTTACCGTGTCCAATTTCTCTGCGTGATGTACCGCGAATTGGGTAAGCTTCACCCGTTGAGAATGGAGGGAAATTATAGTGGAGAAGGAAATTCTCAGTCCCTTGATAAAGCGCTCCATCAATGGTTTGCTCATCACGCTTAGATCCCAAAGTTAACGTAGTAAGCGATTGGGTTTCACCACGTGTAAAAATTGAAGAACCATGTGTTCCCGGCAAGTAATCTACCTCACTCCAGATAGGGCGAATCTCAGTTGTTTTTCTACCGTCGAGTCGTACGCCTTTATCGAGAACAAGGTCTCTTATGGCTTTTTTCTGTGCAGCCTTGAAGTATTTTTTAATCAGGTCAGATTTTTCCGCAAGTTCTTCTTCCGAATATTGCGATTCAAAATTGGTTTTTACTTCTGCAAAGCCTTCTGCTCTTTGTTCTTTTGCCAAGGTTTTAGCTGCTATATCAAAGCATCCCTGGTAGCATTCGTCCATTACCTTTTTCTTCAGGTCTTCGTCGCTTTCTTCGTGTTCATAAGTACGTTTCGGCTGAGACTTAGAAATCATATCCCCTAATTCCTGAATAGCTTTACATTGTATTTTGATGGCGTCGTGTGCTTTGCCTATGGCTTCAACCATTTCATCCTCGCTCACTTCGCTCATCTCACCTTCCACCATAACAATGCTGGACTCTGTTCCGGCAACAATCAACTCAAGGTCGCTACCTTCAAGCTCAACATAAGTAGGGTTAATAGTGTATTTCCCATCTTTACGTGCTATGCGCACTTCACTTACCGGTCCATTAAATGGAATGTCTGAAACCGCAATGGCTGCTGAAGCAGCAAGGCAAACAAGAGCATCTGGAATGTTTTCATGATCAGAAGACATCAGGGCAATCATCACCTGAGTTTCAGAATGATAATCATCCGGAAACAATGGTCTTAATGCTCTGTCAACCAGTCGCATTGTAAGAATTTCGTCGGTGCTTGGTCGTGCCTCTCTTTTAAAAAATCCACCTGGGAATCGCCCTGTAGAGGCATATTTCTCTCGGTAATCTACCGTAAGTGGTAAAAAGTCGATACCCTCTTTGGCACCTTTGTTTGATACCACGGTACAAAGTATCATGGTATTGCCAATGCGCAACATTATAGAACCATCGGCTTGTTTTGCGAGCTTTCCTGTTTCCAGAGTTATCACTTTACCGTCGCCCAGGTCTATCGTTTTGCTTTTTAAATCGTAGTTCATTGTTGTGTTTATTGTACTTTTAAATTGTCGTTTTATTTTTTTTAAACAAAAAAAGGCAACGGTATTTCAACCAGTTGCCTCTCTTTCAATACGTAATAAGCGTTTTCTGCTTATTTTCTAATACCAAGTTCTTTAATAATAGAACGGTATCTTTCAATTTCTTTTTTCTTAAGATAATCAAGAAGTCTTCTGCGTTTACCTACCAGTCTTACTAGTGAGCGCTCCGTGTTATAATCCTTCTGATTTCCTTTAAGGTGCCCCGTAAGGTGGTTAATTCTGTAAGTGAAAAGAGCGATTTGCCCTTCTGCCGAACCGGTATCAGTCTCTGATTTCCCGTGTTCTTTAAAAATTTCTGCTTTTTTTTCTGGTGTTAGATACATTGTCAAAATTGTTAGGAATGTTTGTGATGCGATCTAAAAATCGAGTGCAAATATACGTTTATTTTTTGTTTTCCGAAGGAATTGCAAAGAACTCGAAACTCGAATTTAATTTTGCCTTCAAATTATGACGGTGTACAATGAAGTCGAGAAAGCCATGCTCCATTACAAATTCACTTGTTTGAAAGCCTTCAGGCAAATCTTTACCTATTGTTTCTTTAACTACTCTAGGACCGGCAAAGCCAATAAGCGCTCCGGGTTCCGCAATATTGAGATCGCCCAGCATAGCAAAGCTAGCGGTCACCCCACCGGTAGTAGGATCTGTAAGTATTGAAATGTAGGGTATTTTGGCTTCTTCTAATAGGGTAAGCTTTGCAGATGTTTTTGCCATTTGCATAAGCGAAAAACCGGCTTCCATCATGCGGGCTCCGCCCGATTTTGAAATAATGATAAGAGGGGCTTTTTCCTTTATAGAGACGTCAATTGCCTTTGAAATCTTTTCTCCGACTACCGAGCCCATTGAACCACCAATAAACTTGAAATCCATGGCGCAAATTACGACAGTCCTTTTTTCGAGTTTACCATGCGCGGTGCGAATCGCATCCCGAAGGCCTGTTTTCTTTTGACTCGCCTTTACACGATCTGTATATTTCTTAGTATCCTCAAATTTAAGCGGATCACCTGAAGAAATTGTTTTATTGAATTCGGTAAAATTACCCCCGTCAAAAAGTATTTCGAAATATTCGGCACTACCTATTCTGCTGTGGTAATTGCACTCACCGCATACCCAAAGATTCCCGGAGTGCTCCTCAGTACTCACCACCGTATTACATTCAGGGCACTTATACCAGAGACCCTCAGGAGTTTCCTTTTTGTCTTTTGTAGAAGTTGTAATCCCTTCCTTTATACGTTTAAACCAACCCATAGAAACAATATATCGGGCAAAAGTACAAAATCTTTTAGTCGCGAAATCTATGTTGGTGAATTTCCACCGTGGATGAGGTGTCCGATATATAAAAGTTACATAGTTCAACCTTTCGGTTTTTACGACAGGGACAATAAATTTTAAAGTTAATTACTGATGGTCAACTTATTGCATGTAAATTAAACGGTGCACGATCAATCAAATCTTTCAGTCCTATATTAGGAAAGTTCAAATTTCGTGCGGCTCATTTTCTCCAGCCCAATCTCTTTGCCTATTGGATTAAAAGGGGTATCCAATACCGATATTAAAGTTCCAGCGCCACTTATAGTAGTCGAGTTGCTGGTCGCTAGCTCTATCCGAATTTAAATTATCAATATAGCTATTGTACTCGTCCTTAGGCTGAAACAACCAGCGCTCTCCGCGGTCAAGTGAGGGGTCTTTAATTTGAAGAGCCAAATCAAATCTGATGAGAAAAAAGTCAAAGTTCAAACGCGCACCCGCCCCGGCTCCATAAGCTATCTCACTTAAAAAACGGTCTGCCTCAAAGTCAGCACCGGGTCTGGCAGGGTCTGCATTAATCGTCCAGATATTACCGGCATCAACAAATAGTGCACCTTCCAAAAGCTCAATTAAATCAAAGCGGTACTCTGCATTCAATTCAATCAAAATATCACCAATCTTGTCAAAACTTCTTTCGGGATCACGGTAGGAACCCGGGCCCAAAGTTCGTGCTTGCCAAGCTCTAATGTCATTTGCCCCGCCACCAAAAAAGCTTTTTTCGAAAGGCAGAACATCCAAATTTTTAAGCGGTATACCAACACCTCCCGAAATCCGGTATGCTGTGCTCATTTTTTCATTGTGAACACGATAGTAACGGAGGTCTTGGAGGGTTTTTAGATATTGAGCAAAAGGTATATTCAGTATATCATAGCTGCCATTTTCATCTTTCTGAGCATTGCTGAGGTTAAATAATCCTCTCAGGACATTTCCCGCACTTTCTATTTCACCATGGTAAAAATAGAAATTCTTCGATTTTGCTACCGCCTGCTGAGTGTTCCAGGTATAGCCTATTTTACTATCCACGATAAAGTGATCCTGAAAACTATTAATAAGGAAGGGATCTCCAATTTCGGTAAGCTGCTGATCAAATTCGTCTGATCGAAAGATTTTAATCAAACTAACTTCCAGTGGATTGATAAACCACTTTTTTTGTTCGGTTTCACTCCATCGGTACGAAATGGAACCAAATGAACGGGTGCGTTCATAGTCAGGGCGCCTCTGGTAAGAAAGGTTGGCCGTAAGCCGAGTTTTAGGGTCTGCCGACTTGGCAAAGCGATCTGATTTTATCGGGAGCAAAAACTTTGGAAAGGTGAGCGATATCTCTGGTCCGAACTCAATGGTATTTAGATAAATATCGTTAGTTACTCCATTGTCTGAACCGTTCGTGGTTTGCGATTCTGTAAGCAGTTGCTGAGCTTCCGCTCCTCCTGAAATGTTCATATCGAGAGTCTCTGCACCTCCAAAAATATTCTTGTTTTGATAACTGACGGCTCCTGCTATCCCTAGAAATCCACCACGGTTTGTTCCTTTCCATTCAAAGGCAAAGTTTTGCTTTTCAGAAGGGGTGAGTACAATTAAACAATTTAGTTCGGTATTGTCTATGTCATCGTTTACCGGCATAAACTGTATGCTCGTAGCGCGCACAATAGGTAGGGAATTCAACCTCCGGTATGTCCGGGTTACCTGATCGAGTTTGTAATATTCTCCTTCTTTAAAAAGTACGTTTTGAGAAAGGGTTTTAGGATGAACCTGAAGCTGGTGTTGATCTATTATCCTATAATCTTTAATTAGTATGGTATCTGTTTTGGTAATCGCGGTATATCTAACTAATGGTTTGTCGAGAATAGTAATATCACTTATCTTATAAGTTTTATAAGGTACTGTTAGCAAGGAGTCGGGATCGCCGGAGTAGGGAACCTTACGCGGGAAAATTCCCAATGTCAGATTTACTGCATGGTCGTTTAAGTTGCTGTCTACGTCAAAATATATCAGCTCCTTGTTGAAATTATAGTATCCCAGGTTCTTAAAGTGCTCGTTTAGCACCTTCCGTTCTTCATCCAATTTTTCAATGTTAAACTGGTCGCCAATGTTTAAGGTATTTCGCTTGGCGCGCAATTCTTTAGTGTGCTGAAGTAAGTTTACATCAGGAATTTCATATACCAAATTATTGATTGTGTAGGGCTTGTTTCCAATAATTTTATAGGTTACGGTAACGCGCTGTCGCGAAGAATCTATTTGTGCATCTGAACTAACCTGTGCATTAAACCAACCGTGTTTAACCAAATAAGTGGTAAGCTGTTGCTCGCTTCTGGTAGTAGCAGAAGAATCATAAATCACAGGGGGCTCGCCCACTGTCTCGCGCCACCACGACCCCGCTGGCTTTAATTCCACAGGCTCTTTGCCTTTTTTTACTCTTCGCGCATTTTTTTTCTCCAGCTTAATAAGTCTTTTAGCATTGCGCTTTTCAAAATTTTCAGGATTGGGTATATTGTACGCCCAAACATAGAAAGGAAAAATTCCTAAAATTTTGCGGTTTGGCTGCTGCCTTAGCGTCTGATCTAAATCATCTTTACTTACATTGATATCATCCGTTAATTTAATTTCATTTTTTTTCAATAAATATTCATCACTTTGCAATCTTTTGGTAGGATTACACGAGGAAAGCATCATTACCGAAAGGCAAATGGCCAATGTGAAATAAGGATGGATATGAATTTTTTTACGCAATTTTCAATTTAAAGCCTGAAATGACGGGGAAATTAACCAAAAGCCAATCAAAATATATCAAATCGCTTCAACAAAAAAAGTACCGCGATTTGAACGGCAAATTTATAGTGGAAGGAATTAAGTTGGTACAAGAAGCTCTGAAATTTCCTAAACGAGTGGATTACGTAGTTTATGTAGGTGAAATTCAAGACTATAGATTTGATCTTTCATCAAATTCCTACCAGACCTCCCCGAAAGAATTGAGCATGATTTCTTCTTTAAAATCTCCAAATAAAATTTTGGCGGTTTGTAATCAGACTTCTTCTTCCCCTGAAATTAACTACCGGAAAGCAATTATTGCTTTGGATGAAATATCAGATCCCGGAAATTTGGGAACAATTATCCGACTGGCAGATTGGTTTGGAATTTCGCAAATAGTATGCGCTCCCAATAGTGTCGATCAATATAACCCAAAAGTGGTTCAAGCTACCATGGGGAGTATTTTTAACGTTGCCATTATTACCGAAGAACTTACTAAATTGGTTGAAGATGCCCCTCCTGATACCCAAATTTGCATAGCAGATATGAAAGGAGATAATCTGTATGAAATGGAAGTTCGCGATCCGTTTATCCTCATTATGGGATCTGAATCGCATGGTGTTAGCGATGAAATGAGACGGCTGGCAAAGAATGTTGTTTCAATTCCTCAGTTTGGCGGAGGCGAATCGCTGAATGTGGCGGTTTCTGCCGGGATAATTTTATCTGAGTTTAAGCGGAAGCTTTCATCTTAGCAGCTACCGCTTCCGCAGATTTTTGTCCATCAATAGCGGCAGAAACAATACCTCCTGCATAGCCGGCGCCCTCTCCAGCAGGAAATAAACCATTTACTTGAGGGTGTTCGAGATTTTCGTTCCGGGGAATACGCACTGGCGAGGAAGTTCTTGATTCGGTTGCAACCACGATGGCTTCATTGGTGTAAAAACCATGCATTTTCTTGCCAAATACTTTTAGAGCTTCCTGTAGCCTGAAGTGAACCTCTACCGGTAGACATTCGCCAAGGTTAGCTGAATGCAGTCCCGGTTGGTAGCTGCAGTTGGGTAAGTCGCTGCTTACTTTACCATTTGTGAAATCGACAAGTCGCTGAGCAGGCGCAATTTGGAGACCACCACCCAGTTTCCAAGCGGCCTTTTCAACTTTCATTTGATATTCCAGGGCCTTCATTGGATCGCTCGTTCCTTGCGGGTCAAACGATTTCTCGTCTATCGATACCACCATGCCTGAATTCGCATAGGGGTTGTTTCTCTTCGAGGGCGACCAGCCGTTGGTAACAATTTCGCCCGGAGAAGTAGCGCATGGTGCGATGATACCACCGGGACACATGCAAAATGAGTACACGCCTTTGTTTTCAACCTGATGCACCAAACTGTAAGATGCAGGAGGAAGATATTCACCACTCCTATCACCTTTATACTGTATACTATCAATGATTTCTTGCGGATGCTCCACACGCACGCCTAGGGCGAAAGGCTTGGCCTCGATAAGCACATTTCTATGGTGTAACAAAGTGAATATATCTCGTGCCGAGTGACCTGTAGCCAGGATTAGTGCTTTGCAGTCTATCCATTCATTTTCATTCAACTGAATTTTTTGAATGGAATTTCCTGAAATTTTAAGATCAGTGAGTTTCGTGTTAAACCGCACTTCGCCTCCTGAGGATATGATGTATTCCCGGATTGCTTCAATAAGCTTGGGTAGTTTGTTGGTGCCAATATGGGGATGGGCATCAACCAATATATCGGAGGGAGCACCAAATGCGACAAGATAATTCAGAATTCGGTTTACGCTACCTCGCTTCTTTGATCGGGTGTAAAGTTTCCCGTCGCTGTAAGTTCCTGCACCGCCTTCGCCAAAGCAGTAATTTGATTCGGGATTTACAATTTCTTCTCGATTGAGTAAGGCAAGGTCGCGCCTCCTGGCTCGTACATCTTTCCCGCGCTCGATTATGATTGGCTTTAAGCCTTGTTCAATAAGTTCAATCGCAGCAAAGAGGCCGCATGGCCCCGATCCGGCAATAAAAACTTCGGGAGCCGTTGATACATTCTTATCAAGAAGAGGGGAGGGTTCAATTTCCGGCTGTTCACCTTTTGGAAAAATTTCGCAGCGCAGCCGAATCAAAATGGGTTTGCGACGTGCATCAATCGAACGTTTTAATATCCTAAAATCCCAATCTGCCTTTTTTCCACTTTGTCTTAAGGCCTTTTCAATTTCATGAAGATTTCCAGCCCCTTCGGGACTTATCGTAATGTCGATCGTTTCTGACATGGCGTAATTTAACCTTCAAAGGTAAAGCTAATTAGCAGGGTGCGACTTCGCAACGACTCTAAGGGGTTCGAAAATTGAGTCGGTTCCGGGATGAGCAGGTTTTTAACTCCCACCGCCATTTTAAGCTCTATTCCAAATTTGAAGTACTGAAGGAAGAAATCCACTCCACCACCAAACTCAACAGCAAAATCATTGTTGTCAGTTTTAACCAATATCTCGTCTGCAACTTCATTTTTAACATCCTTTTCGCTTTGCATATTTATGCGGTACCGGGCGCCGGCAAGGGCGTAGTAGGCCGTGTTTCGAAGTCTGTCAGTTCTGAATTTGAAATTGATAGGGAAGTCAATATATGTTGATTCAATTCGTTTTTCAAACCGCGTGGTGCTATCTTGTCCCGCATAAAAAACGTAGTTTAATACACGGTCCTCAAAGCTTAGGGTGGGCAAAAAACGGACGGAAATGTTCTTGTTAAAGTGATAAGCGGCTACAATTCCCAGGTTGAATCCCGATTGATTTTGAGAGTTAAGGCTCAAAAGAGAATCTTGAGAAGCCAGGTCGCTCTTTCGATCGATATATACGTCTGCACTGTTAAATCCAAGTAAAAAACCAAAGTGGTAAACTTTCCTGTCGAAGGTGCCCAGATTTATTGGCTTATAATTACCCTGAGCCATGACAGATGCCGCAGCAAGAAGAAGTATACTTATAACAATTAATTTGCGCAAGTGAGAGGTTGTTTTGTCGAGTGTAGAACGAAGTTAAGGCTTATTTATTTTTGAGCCGTATAAATCGATGCAATTCCTCCAGTTACGGGAATCGTTTTTTGAATTGTGAAGCCGATATTTTGTAAAATTTCTTCAAACTCTTTCCCTTCCGGGAATGCCAATACCGACTGAGGCAAGTAGCTGTAAGCAGATTTGTCTTTTGAAACAATCTTACCTACTGTCGGCATAATCATCTTAAAATAAGCGAAGTATAATTGTTTGAGCGGAAAACCTTTTGGTTTTGAAAACTCTAGTATGACCACTTTACCACCAGGTTTCAGCACCCGAAATATTTCGGTAAGCCCGGAAACCAAATTTTGGAAATTGCGAACTCCGAAACTAACTGTTACAGCATCAAACTGGTTATCGGAAAAAGGCAAGGCTTCGCTGTCGCCATTTTTAAACTCCATTTTCTCCCCTAAACCTCTGTCACTGATTTTTTTACGTCCCACTTCAAGCATTCCATCCGAAATGTCTATTCCCACAATTTTTTCCGGGTTTAGTTTCATTGCCTCAAAAGCAAAGTCTCCCGTTCCTGTTGCTACATCGAGTATTTTTTTTGGCTTCAGGTCCGCCAGCTGTTTGATAGCCTTCTTCCGCCACTTTTTATCGATTCCAGCCGAGAAAAAATGATTCAAAAAATCATACTTCCCCGAAATGTTGTCAAACATCTTAGCAACCTGCTCTTTCTTAGACTGCTCTGTATTGTAAGGCGTTATTTTATCGTGTTTCATTTTTTGCTTTTCGGCGATGGTCTCTGAGGATAACATAGTGCCTTTATTATTGTTGCAAGATCAATTTCCGGGACTCATTGTATAGTTGTTGTTTGTCGATGGGCACAACGCCAACTTCCTCACAAACAAGTCCACCGGCCAAATTGGCCAAAGCGGCCATGTTTTGGTTGTCTAATTTTAATGCCAGACAAAGTGCTGCAACACTTATTACAGTATCGCCCGCTCCCGATACATCCGAGATATTGCGAATATGTGCCGGTATATAATTGCTTTGGCCATTGCCTTTTACGTAAACTCCAAGCTCACTAAGGGTAATTAGCGAAATTTCGTTTGAGAGAATTTCTTCTAGTTTTTCAACTGCCGATTCTAGCGAAGCTCTGTCTTTCTTATCAATATCTACTTTAAGCCCTTCTATCAATTCCTTGAGATTTGGCTTAAACAGAGTCACCTCCTTGTACGCAAAGAAATTATCTTTTTTAGGATCTACCGCTGTGGGGATGTTTTGCGCTTTCGCCAAAGCGATTACTTCATCAATCACACGCGGAGTAAGTACTCCCTTGTTGTAATCTTCGAAAATGATAACTCCCGGTTTTTCATTTTGAATCAACTCTGTAATCCGCTGAATAAAAAGAGTTTCTTCCTCTGTATTTAGTGGTTTTAGTGATTCCTCATCAACGCGTACAATGTGTTGATGACTGCTTATTACCCGGGTTTTTACAGTCGTCGGTCGGTTTCCCGAATGAACGATACCACCGGTGTGCATACTGCCATTTTCGAGTAATTGTATCAGGACATCCCCATTGGCGTCATCGCCGGCAACAGCACAAATAATGGGTTTTGCTCCTAAGGCTGCTACATTGAGAGCTACATTGGCTGCTCCGCCAAGTCTGTTTTCTTTTTTGGTAACCTGTACAACAGGTACAGGAGCCTCAGGCGATATGCGATCAACGCGACCCCAGAGGTAAGAATCAATCATTACATCGCCGATTACTAAGGCGGTTACATCATTAAATCCCTCGAAAAGCGCACTGAGTGATGAATCAGTCATTTATTTCAATTTATTCAAAGCAGATTTTAATCTCTTCCCTGCTTCGATCAGGTTTTCTTCTGAGGCAGCATAAGAAATACGAATGCATTCCGGTGATCCGAAAGCGTCACCACTTACAGTTGCCACATGGCCTACGGCAAGAATATATTCTGCGAGGTCGTCACTGTTGTTTATTGTCGTAGTTCCATCTGACTTGCCAAAGAAAGACGAGATTTTTGGAAACATATAGAAAGCACCTTGTGGTTTATTGATTTCCACACCGTCTATTTCGCTTAGCAATTTGCCAACAAGGCTGCGACGCTCCTCAAATTTATTGCGCATGTAAGCCACATCCTCCGGATTGGCCTCAATGGCCGCTTTGGCTGCTCGTTGAGCAATACCCGAAGCACCTGAAGTGAATTGACCCTGTAGCTTTGTGCAGGCTTGTGCAATCCAAAGTGGAGCGCCCATAAATCCAATGCGGTAACCGGTCATGGCATATGCTTTCGATACACCGTTTACCGTTACCACCTGATCTTTAATCGCTTCTATTGACCCGATACTAAAGTTGTTGTCAGTATAATTGATGTGCTCGTAAATCTCATCGCTTATTACAATCAGGTTTGGATTAGCTTCAACCACTTTTGCGATTTCACGCAATTCAGTTTCGCTAAAAACAGAGCCGCTTGGGTTACAAGGCGAACTAAAAAGCAAAATCCTCGATTTCTCGGTAGAATGTTTCTTTAAATCTTCAGCAGAAACTTTGTAATCATTGTCAATGCTACTGGGAATTACGACCGGTGTGGCACCTGCCATTTTTACCATTTCAACATACGACACCCAATATGGAGCGGGTAAAAGTACCTCATCTCCAGGATTGAGAATGCTAAGCAATAAGTTGGCTATGGACTGCTTGGCGCCTGTTGATACCACGATTTGTTCGGGTTTGAATGACAGATTGTTGTCTCGCTTAAACTTTGCACAAATAGACTCGCGAAAATCTGCATACCCGTTTACAGGCATGTAATAGCTATAATTATCGTCAACCGCTTTTTTAGCGGCTTCTTTTACAAAATCAGGCGTGTTAAAATCCGGCTCTCCAAGACTGAGGTTTACTACGTGAACACCCTTTTCTTGAAGTTCGCGACTTTTACGCGACATGGCCAGCGTAGCCGATTCGCTAAGCCTGTTTAGAAGTTCAGAAACTTTATTTTCCATATTAACTTATATCTTTTCCCGCAAAACCCGGGTGTAGTTCAATTATATTGTTGAATTTTCAATTTTCACAAACCCATCTAAAAACTAAGAACCAAAAACAGTACAATAACCGATTTCAGTACTACTTATTTATATTCTTATCATTCAAAATTCACACATTGAACATCGAAGATCCTGATTGTAAATGCTGATAAAACTTTGATTTCGTAAGTACCAATAGCGTCAGGATTCACACATTGAACATTCACACATTCACACTTTGAACATTCAAATCATCTTTCCCGGATAAGCTTCGAGCGCTTTTTCCAGGATAATCAAGGCCCGACGCAAGTCTTCTTTGTTTAAAACATAAGCGAGCCGCACTTCTTGCTCTCCCTGACCTTTGGTGATGTAAAAACCACTACCGGGGGCAAGCATTATTGTTTCGTTTTCAAATTCAAAATCTTCTAAAAGCCACTGGCAGAATTTGTCTGCGCTGTCAATTGGCAATTGAGCCATACAATAAAATGCACCACTTGGTTTAGGGCAAAATATTCCCGGTATTTTATTCAGACCATCAACTAAAAAGTCACGTCGACCGGAGTACTCTACTATCACATCATCAAAATACGATTGAGGTGTTTCCAGTGCTGCTTCGGCCGCTATTTGTCCAAAAGTTGGCGGACTCAGTCGCGCCTGGGCGAACTTCATTGCTGCATTATATACATCCTTGTTTCGTGTAATCAATGCACCAATTCGCGCTCCACACATAGAGTATCTTTTAGAAACCGAATCGATCAAAATCGTATTCTGATCCATGTTTTTAAGGTTAAAAGCGCTGAAAGGTTCGGCGCCGTCGTAGCAAAACTCCCGGTACACCTCGTCGGCAATGAGGTAGAGGTCATGCTTTCTGCACAATTCGGCAATAGCTTGAATTTCTTCTTTTTTATAAAGGTAGCCTGTTGGATTTCCCGGATTGCAAATCAGAATTCCTTTGGTTTTCTCGTTAATCAGCCTTTCAAAAGTCTCTGCTTTTGGAAGAGCAAAACCATTATTAATGGTGGCAGTGATCGGCTGCACAGTTACGCCTGCCATGGTAGAAAAACCGCTGTAGTTAGCGTAATACGGCTCGGGTATAATCACCTCATCGCCGGGATTGAAGCAGGTCATCATGGTGAATGTAAGCGCTTCAGATCCCCCGGTAGTGATCATAATGTGATCAGTCTCAACAGGGATTCCGTGTTTTTGATAATACTTGGCAAGCTTTGCACGATACTCACCAAACCCTTCCGAGCTGCTGTATTCAATCACCTCCCGCTTAATGTGTTTCATCCGTTCCAAAACCACTTCAGGGGTTTTAATATCAGGCTGACCGATATTGAGGTGAAGGATTTTTTTGCCTTTGGCTCTGGCCGCATTGGCAAAGGGCATTAATTTACGTATAGGTGATGCGGGCATTTCCGCGGCTTTTCTCGATAGATTTGGCATTTGCTAACTGTCTTATTTTAAGACCGCAAAAATCTGAATTTTTCAGCGATAAAAAAAGGCGAATGCAAAAGGGTTTGCATCCGCCTGAGATTTTTAAATCTACATTTTAGATTTAGCGCATTATTAAGATTTATTTTTTGATCATTTTCTTTGTGATCAACTCTCCATCTGCATAAAGCGTATAGAAGTAAATACCGCTTGCTACATTAGACCCATCCCACAGGGTGGTATGTTCTCCACTGCTCAATTGTCCGTCAATTAATCTTTCAAGCGGACGAACAGCTGCATCTGTAATTTCCAAAATGACCTGTGCCTCAATTGGAAGATTAAAGGCTATTCTGGTTTGGTCATCGAATGGATTTGGAACAGTTGTTCCAATTTTAGTTGCTTGAAGTCCTCAATAATCACTGCGCCTGTTTTACTGCTCTCAGCTTTCTGCAGGGAAACCGCGGTTTTCTATTGGGAGAGGATCAATAGAAGAATTATCGAACCCAACGTAATTCCCTACTACAGGAGCGTTGGTGTCATCGGTAACTTGCCCTTAAGTCAGCGTTAGTAATAAAACTGAAATCACAGTACTTATTATTTTAATTTTCATGATGTTTAATTTGACACCACGAAACGCTTTTTTATGCTTTCTTTTTTTGATAAAAATTCAATGATGTAAATTCCTTGGTCAAGTTTGAATTTTACTCGGCCATTGTTTTGGTAGCCAACCTTTTCAGAATAGACTAGTTTTCCCTGAAGATTAAATATTCTGATTTCTGAAAAATTCCGATTACCTGTATAGTTTAATTCCGATTCTGTAGGGTTTGGCCAAACCAACAGTTCATTCCCTTTATTTCGATCATTTGTCGAGAGAAAGTCATCGCATCCATTTGTGTTTGTGGTAATGCAAAAGTCATCGTAATAATAATGAGCTTCGCCTACATTGTCCGGTGCAAATGGATATTCGAAAATTGTTTGGCTATCATCGTAAAAGTTACCGTATGCCACCAGCGTGTATGCCGAATCGGCGACTATAGAGCCGCTGACTAACACCCAGTTTGTGGTATCGCTTATGATGGTATCAACCCTCAAGTGACTAAAATTAAATACCTCACCACCTTCATCTGGTTCGAAGTAGTTTTCAGTCATAAGCAGAATACCCAGATTGTTGGAAGCAATACGTGAACCGCCGGAAATTCGGTAAGCCAAAGAAACATAAAATGACATATAATAAGTTTGCCCGATTTCTAAGGGTTCTAAAAGTTCCGTTCCAAAGTATTCTCGTGCGGGAAAGGCGGTACTGTATGAAGCACCGCCAAGATATCCTTGCCCACTCCGCGGTTCCTGATAACCTAAACTGTTATTCCAGCCAAGTCCTACATTGGTGGAGCAACTGTTCCAATAATCGGGAGTACCCCTGAAAGATTGCCATGAAGAGGTGTAGGTATCGATATTCCCTAAAGAAGAAGGACATTCAATTACATCCTCCGCACTTGGGTCTGGAATAAGGTTTTGTCCAAACAGGCAAACGGAGAAAAAGAAAAAAGAAAGCGTTAAAAAGCGTTTCATGATAAGTTTATAAATTATCAATGGCGTTTTTCGTCATTGACTAGGTTTTTTGAAGTTCACAAAGAATTTGTGAACGATAGTTTTATTGAAATCTGCCAATTGACAAATACAATAAATTAGAATACTTTTGTCATTTCATAATCACCTCCTTTTAATCAATGTGGTGGTTTTGATTTGCCCCGACCTAGTCCGTTGGGGTTTTTTATTTTTGTAGTAGAATAGTTATCTGAATTTTAACAGGTAATTCTACTTTTCTTTTAAAATGTGGGTGTCATCGCTCTCGGCTGTTTCATACGGCTCTAAAGACCCTTTGAAGCTAAGCTTAATTCTTGATTTAACCTAATTATTATTGTGAAAAATTAACTCGAGGTGGGGGTTAAATAATTGAGAGTCAAGTGTGATTCCGCGTTAGTTTCGAAGAGGATCGAAATTGAATTGTTTAAAATCTAAATTTTTCAGCGATGAAAAAAGGCGAATGCAAAAGGGTTTGCATCCGCCTGAGATTTTTAAGTTAGAAGTAATAACTCTTAGCCAGATTAAAGTGGCTTAGAGTAAAAAGATTAGTCAACAGTAAGCTTCCGCGTAAGCTGAAACTGTGAGCTTAAAATCGTATAAGTGTAGACTCCTGCGGCTAAATCGCCTCGCTGCAACATGTATGTTTGAGGAATACCTGCCGGCGTTGTTCCTAAATCTGCATTAAACACCACTTTTCCGGTTAAATCTCTAATCTCCAGATTTAGGTCCGTTGTCTCGCTGGTTCGGTATTGAATTGTAGTATGGTCTGTAAATGGGTTAGGGTAGTTTTGAACAAGTTCTAATCCATTTTCAGTAGTTATTTTATCAATTCCAATCGTGCCCGAAGCGGTTCTAAACCTGATTGGGATTCCGATACCAGAGCCCTCTTCAAGATTTTCATAGGATAGCCAAGATTCAGTTTCGTAATCATAACTCACAGTTATAAAGGGCTCTTCATTTGCCGAATACGGCTGAAAAACAATGTTGTCTCCTGCGGCCGGTATGCGAAATTCTGCCTGGTAAACCTGAGTAGGATCAATTAAAACCGGAGTTGGGAGCTCAAAGCTTGTCCAGATAAAAGTGTCGTTGTCGCCTGCATCCCATATATCTTCCTCCTGAATTTCGTATTCCAATTGAAAGTCATCGTAAAACAGCGGGTCTTCGCTATCAAAAAATACTGTAGTTAGTGTGGAAGGTATATTATCGTCTTCACCAAATACAGAGCCTCTGCGCACATTGAAAAAAACGAGTTCACCAGCAACTGTCTCTGCCCCGTCTTCATCTTTCATAAATACAGCTTCCACATGGGTTATTACCTTTTGATCCGTGGTGGTGTTTTGAGGGAAGCTATAAATTGAACCCCAGATAATATCCTGTCCGAGACCATCGAAGGTGCCATCATACTCTTCGCTGGTATTTTGCATTATTGCGCCATCAGGCTCTCCGGAGATGAATACTGAGTGAGATTCGCCAATATTATTGTCCAGGTTTTCATCTTCCTCATTCTGAGTTATAATAAAATCAAAAAAGTATTCGCCGACAGAAACAGGGTCGGCAATATCTGAAAAGCTAATTCCTGAGATTCTCAACGTGTCGGTAGCGCCTGCTGCCAGAGTTATGCCAGGAGAGGTAAATGCTTCGGGTGTATCACCATTTGGAGCTATAGCCGAAACACCCAGTTGCACGTTAGTCTGCGGCGCTGCCCCTGCATTTGTAACTATTGCTACAAAGTTGAGGGGATGTGTATAATATTCAGGTTGATTTTTATATTCAAGGGTGTTGTAATATCCATTTGCCGAAATCTCGCCAGTTTGAAAGTTTTCATATTCTTCAATATAGTTGTTGTAAAAGGTTTTACCTACTATGAGATCATTTTGGGGCAGCGCGAGAATTTCTATATCGTCAAGCATCCAGAAAAAGTGCGAGTAGCCTCCATTCCAGCGAAACCGGATTCTGCAATCTGTTAAATCGTCGGCAGCAACGAGAATGTCAGAAATGTCAAACAACATAGATTGATCGTTTGGCTCGCCTATATCTGCTGTTAATTGATCTGTAAAGCCCAAATCATTCCAGTTTTCTCCGCCATCGGTGCTTAAATCAACAGTTACGAAGCCCGAAAAATTTGAGCAGCAAAACTTCGAAAAGGTGTAAAATGAAAGCTCGGCATAAGGAGTGGCACTTAAGTCGATTGGAGGCGACTCTAAAATGGCAAAAACAGGATTTGTCGTCATCTCTCCTTCAGGAAATTGAGAGGTGGCAGTTGAATTCCAGCGGTCGCCATCAATCATAGCTAACCCATTTGTGCGAGTCGGTGAACTTATTAATTGAGTGTTTCCGTAGAAGAGTGGAATGTGATCGCCGTAAAGGTCGCTGGCATTGGGAAGTGGTGATATAGGACTGTACTGAGCAGTATTGGTGATAAACCATAATTCACCATGTTGCAAGCTCACGGTCCAATCACCGTTAGGACTTTCAAAACCGTCGTCAAAATCTTCATACCACACCACTTCGTTTTCGCGGTTAGAATTTTCTAAAGATTCATCGTCTTTATTCTGAGCGAATAGGGAAATAGAGCTGAATAGAAAAATGGCTAAAAAGCATTGGGTAGATAGTTTGTTCATGGCAAGTTGGATTCAATTAATGGAGGTAAAAATACAATTCTTCAAATAAAGCATTCTTTACAAATGTTAAAAGGGGTAATTTTTGGAAAAATTAAGATAGAAATAAATCTAATTGAACGCTACATGGCAAATTTAGAACTGATTAATTATGAAGTTCTTATTTTTCAGTGCGAGTAGAGAATGATTAATTCTACCAAAAAAGAACCGCCTCGGTGACTTCAAAGTCACCGAGGCGGTTTTACTGTATTCTAAACCAATATTTTAAATTTTAAGACAAAAACGTTGTAGTGTCTGAGTCAAAAAGTTCAATAGCAAGGCGCATGCAGGATTGAAATTCAAGAGCCCTTACGTTTCAGTCAGGATGCTGATCAAGGCGCAGAATTGACTGAGGTCAATGACTGTTTTCAAGACAAGGCTTTAGACCAAGCCACAGGCATGGTGCAACGCCGCTAGTGGGCTTTTAGGACAGATACTAGTTTGTCATTGGAGCCATTGTCTCCTTCTTCACAGGTGCATCTCCACCATTTTCAGAAGCAATAACATTTCCTTTTATGCGTACTACTTTCGACTCAGCATTTGTAGCATTAGAAGAAATAGTAACAGATTTGTTAATAGGACCAACGCGTTTTGTGTCGTAACGAACAGTCATAACAGCAGAAGCACCAGGCATAATTGGCTCTTTTGGCCATTCAGGTACAGTACAACCACATGATCCTTTAGCTCTTGAAATGATCAAAGGCTCAGTTCCTGTGTTGCTTACTGTAAATTCACAAGTACCGTTTCCACCTTGCTTGATAGTTCCGTAGTCGTGTACTTCTTTATCGATAGACAGTTGTGGCCCGCCAGTTACAGGTTTTGCCTCTTGCGAAAATCCTGTTAAAGTTGCCATAGCAACCATTGCAATAGATAAGAATAGATTTTTCATTTTGTTCAGTTTTAAATTTGATGAGATAAAAGTACGCTATATTCTCTTTTTAGTTCTATTCCTTAACAAAACTTTAACAGGGCTTTATAAACCGTATTTATAGCACCTGCCTCGTGGCATTTTTATAAATTTGCCGGAAATATTACCTTTTACCTACTTACCCGTTTATGGAAATTCCAAAAGTTTACGATCCCTCACAAATAGAAGAAAAATGGTATTCATACTGGCTTGAGCACCGATATTTTAATTCCGTGCCCGACGATAGAGAGCCTTATACCGTTGTAATTCCCCCGCCTAATGTTACGGGTGTGCTTCATATGGGGCATATGTTAAACAATACCATTCAGGATATCCTCGTGCGCAAGGCGCGAATGGAAGGTAAGAATGCTTGCTGGGTGCCGGGTGTAGATCATGCCTCTATCGCTACAGAGGCAAAAGTGGTGCAAAAGCTTCGCAAAGAGGGCATCAAGAAGAGCGATTTGAGTCGAGATGAGTTTATGGCCCATGCCTGGGAATGGAAAAACAAACACGGTGGCATTATTCTGGAGCAGCTTAAGAAGCTTGGCGCCAGCTGTGATTGGGATCGCGAAACTTTTACAATGGATGAAGACTATTCGCGGAGCGTAATTGACACTTTTATTGATTTATATCAAAAAGGGTTGATTTATCGCGGAAAGCGAATGATAAACTGGGATCCCTCTGCAAAGACCGCTTTGAGCGATGAGGAGGTAATACATAAAGAAGTTGACTCGAAGCTTTACTACGTTAGGTATAAAGTTGTTGGTTCTGATGAATACGTAACCATTGCCACAACGCGTCCCGAAACGATTCTTGGAGATACCGCTATCTGCGTAAACCCAAAGGATGAGCGCTTTACCCATTTGCATGGGAAAAAGGCCATTGTGCCACTGGTCAATCGTGAAATTCCGATTATCACAGACGAGTATGTGGATATGGAATTTGGAACAGGTTGTTTGAAAATAACGCCTGCTCACGATACAAACGATTACGACCTGGGTAAAAAGCACAACCTCGAAACTATTGATGTGCTGAATGCCGATGGAACCATGAGCGAAGCCGCTGAATTCTATATCGGCGAAGACAGGTTTGATGTTCGCAAAAAAATAGCCAAAGACCTCAAGGAATCAGGCGATCTTATAAAAGAAGAACCATATAAAAATAAGGTAGGCTATTCTGAGCGCACCGATGTGCCTATTGAGCCGCGTATTTCATTGCAGTGGTTTGTGAGAATGGAGGACTTTAGCAAGCCCGCACTTGAGCATGTATTGAATGACGATGTTCAGTTTTGGCCGCCAAAATTCAAAAACTCCTACCGTCACTGGATGGAGAATGTAAAAGACTGGTGTATTTCGCGCCAGCTTTGGTGGGGGCATCGCATACCGGCATTTTACTACGGCGAGGCTGATGATGAGTACATTATTGCCACCAGTAGAGAAGATGCTTTGGAACGACTCAGCGCTATAGGGAAAGTAATTAATCCCGAAGATTTAAAACAGGATGAAGACGTGCTCGATACCTGGTTTTCGTCATGGTTATGGCCAATATCTGTGTTTAATGGTTTTTACTCAAAAGAAGAAGTAGACTATTATTATCCAACCAATGATTTGGTAACAGCACCGGAAATTATGTTTTTCTGGGTTGCCCGAATGATCATCGCGGGATATGAATACCGCGGGGAAAAACCGTTTCAGAATGTTTATTACACGGGTATAGTTCGCGATCCTCAAGGTAGAAAGATGAGCAAGTCGCTCGGTAATTCACCAGACCCGATAGAGCTGATGAAGCAATACGGCGCCGATGGAGTGCGTATGGGAATGCTTTTCTCGTCGCCTGCCGGTAATGACCTGCTTTTTGATGAGTCGCTTTGCGAACAGGGAAGAAATTTTTCGAACAAGATATGGAATGCGCTTCGACTGGTAAAAAGCTGGACCGCGGAAGATAAACCGGCAACAGAGGTTGCGGAATTGGCTCTCAACTGGATGGATAATCGAGTGAGTCAGGTCGTAGAAGAAGTAAATGGGCACTACTCAAAATTCAGAATATCAGATGTTGTGATGACTTGCTACAAGTTTGCCTGGAATGATTTCTGCAGCTGGTACCTCGAAGCTGTAAAGCCCAACTATCAGGAGTTGATTGACTCTAAAACACTGGAGAGAGTAATAGACCACTTTGAAACTTTACTCAAGCTCCTCCATCCGCTTATGCCTTTTATCACCGAGGAAATGTGGGATTTGCTTCGTGAGCGCGAGTCGCCTCAAGATAGGGTAGTGGTGGCGCACTGGCCATTGGTTACGGCTTATGATAAGCCACTGATTGATGGTTTCTCAAGGGCAACAGAACTTACCTCTCAGGTTAGAAATATTAGAAAGCAGAACAATATTCCAAATAAAATTATGGTAGATCTCTTTATCCGTAACGATGAAGAGTCAGATCAACAATTCTACCCTTTATTGAAAAAACTTGCCAATATTGAGACTTGCCACCGCGATGAAGATATGCCTGCAGAGGCGTTTACCTTTGTGATCGGACGAGCTGAGTATGCTGTGCCTTACGGCGAAGAGGTTGATGTGGAAGGTCAGGTTGATAAGATGCGCGAAGAACTCACTTATACCCGTGGGTTCCTCAAATCGGTTCAGAAAAAGCTGTCAAATGAGCGTTTCGTTAATAACGCACCGGAACAAGTTGTACAAGTAGAAAAAACGAAAGAAGCGGATGCCTTGGCAAAAATCGCGTTAATAGAAGAAAAACTAACGGCAATGGGGGTAGAATTTTGAGATTTGCAGCTATCGACATAGGATCTAACGCGGTTCGTCTGCTTATTGCAGATGTTATCGAAACGGAAAAAGATCTGTCAATTAAAAAACTATCGCTTACACGTGTTCCTATTCGATTGGGATCATCTGTTTTTGATACAGGAAAGATTACAAACAGCAAGGCAAAGGCTTTAGCAAAAACTATGAAAGCCTTTCGTTATTTGATTGATGTTTATAGTGTCAAGGATTTTAGAGCTTGCGCTACTTCTGCCATGCGTGAGGCTTCAAATTCTAAAGATGTAATCCAAAAAGTTTATGATTATTCGGGTATCAATATTGAGATAATCAATGGGCAGGCAGAGGCGAATTTAATTTTCTCGACTTTCAAATCGCAGAAGCTCGACCCGATGCAAAACTACCTCTATATTGATGTAGGGGGTGGTAGCACCGAAATCACGCTACTTAAGCATGGCAAGAGGGTGAATGCACGCTCTTTTAAAATAGGGACAGTGCGGGTACTTAAGGGTAAAGTAAAACCAAAAGCCTGGGATGAGATGCGTGTGTGGGTCGCTAAGATCACGGCTAATGAAACAGGAATGATCGCTATCGGTACAGGAGGGAACATCAACCGATTGTTCAAAATGAGTAAGCTCGGGTATGGCGAGCTTATGTCAAGCGAAAAGCTTTATAATATCCATATGGAAATAAAAGCAATGCCATTTAGACAGCGAATCGAAAAACTGCGCTTAAGACCAGATCGAGCAGACGTAATTGTACCTGCTGGGGAAATTTACACCACCATTCTCAGTATTGCTAAAATTGAAAAGATATCTGTTCCAAAAATTGGTCTTTCGGATGGTATCGCTTTATTTTTATACCGAAGACATATAGCCGCCTTAAAGGAAAAAGCGGAAAAGTAGATTTATTCTTGCACATTTTTCAAAGTGCATTTTTTTACAACCAATTTAAAGTGTAGGTAATCATATTCTTTCGCCGGCCGGCGAATATTTTTATTGAGATTTTGAAAAGTGCAAAATTTAAAAGTATGTCGGTCCCTAAGATTGGCTCTGATGGTATTGCGCTCAATTTGTATCACAGCAGAAAGGATAAAGTTTGAGAGGTATGATTTTTGCCCTTTGTATAGTAGTCTAACCCCAACAATATGCAATCGAATTTCCGCTATAGTCTGACAGTAAAAGTTTTACTCCTATTTTCGATGGTTTCTTTTCTTTCCTCCTGTGAAGATGACGACACCAATACTGATGATAATAATCCCTATTATGTGGAATTAAGCAACTACGATGAATTGGAAATCCGCGGTTCGAGTCAAGTTTCAATTTGCAATACCTGTGATTTTGATTTAAACTATATCGGTGATCAAGATGATTATGAAAATCTTTCTGCTTCGGTTACTGATAATCGCTTAACAATTAACGGAAGCAATGGGCAAATAATCTTAGGAAATCCAAATTTAAGATACATAGAATTAAAGGGTTCTTCATCTCTGAGCGGCGATACCATTATCCACCCTTCGCATACGCTTGAGATACACGCAAGCGGTAATTCATCAGCTTCCTTGTTGGTTCTGATGGATGATGTGAGCATTTTTACGACTGGTACTGCAGATATAGTATTAAGTGGCGTATCTTCAAATCTGCATTTTGAAACCAATGGCTCAAGCACCATAAATTCTTTGGGTATCGATGCGAATAATGCGTTTGCTTCCCTTTCAGGATCGGGGTTAATCGAATTACACACTTCTGATAGCCTCTATGCGCGAGTTAATGGAAGTGGAACAATTCATTACAGCGGAAATCCTATTGTTGTAGATTCGGAAGTAACGGGATCTGGAGCAATAATTGAGATTCCCTGATGGATTATTTCCGTTCAGTCTCAATCTTGCAACTTAAATTTTTATAGGACAAGGTATTCTCCTAAAAACATCGAACTTAGAGATTTTACTCCCAGTCCTTAAAGTGCATCTGCTTGTTTACCAGCTTTCCATGCAGGTAGTCGTATTCTTTCGCCAGCCTGCCTTGCTCGTCCCATACCAACACTTTGCCGTGAAGTATATTGTTAGAAAAATTACGCTCGGTGTATTTTTTGCCATTTTCATACCACGATTTCCAAACCCCTATTTTTTGCCCGCTCTCATAATGGTACTCGTATTTTAATTCGCCGTTCTCGTAGTACTCCAAGTATTCTCCATTATCTTTTCCGTCACTTAATATTCCTTTCTTTTCCAAGTTCCCATTGGCATAATAGACTTTCCATTCCCCTTCTTTCAGTCCATTTAAAAAGCTGGTTTCTGTGTGTTTTCCGCCGCCGGGAAAATAACTACATACCTTTCCTGTAAACGGTTCTTCGTTATAAACTAGCAATCCATCCCTGGTTTCCGTTTGGGATAGGTTGATACAAGGTTGGTCATATTCAATAACAACCTCATCCACCACCTTTGATTCTTCTTGAGAGGGTGTTTGGCTGCAAGCCTGAAGGAGTATAATTGCAATAAAAAGTATCTTATTCATCGCCGTAAATCATTATTTTTTCATCAGTAGAATTCTTGTATCCACGGTACATTCCCGGCGTATTGAAAAGAAGCTCGAAATTTCCGTTTTTATCCAGAGCGATAATTCCACCCAAAGCGTCCATGTCTTTGAGTCTCTTGTTTACACTAAATTCAGCCGCTTCTTTAAGCGTTTTGTTGCCAAATTTCATTTGATCTGAAATTTCTTTTGCTACCCCAATCCGAATAAAATACTCGCCATGGCCTGTGCAAGATACGCCACAGGTTTCGTTATCGGCATAGGTCCCGGCTCCAATTATAGGGCTGTCGCCAATGCGGCCGAATTTCTTATTCATCATGCCTCCGGTGGATGTGGCTGCGGCAATATTTCCATTTTCATCGAGTGCCACACATCCTACGGTTCCAAATTTCGAAAATCTGGATTTCTCTTCAAAGCTTCCTTCGGCCTTGTGTGAAGAGTGCCATATTTTTTGAATCCGTTCGGTGGTAAAATAAGAATTGTCTACTATTTCGAGGCCTTCGCTTATGGCAAACTCCTCGGCGCCGGCTCCGGCAAGCATTACATGTGGCGATTTGATCATCACAGCCCTTGCAGCATGTATCGGACTTTTAATTGTTTTTACGCCTGCTACAGCTCCTGCGTTGAGGTCTGATCCATCCATGATTGAAGCATCGAGCTCATGTGTTCCAATATCCGTCATTACTGCTCCTTTTCCGGCATTAAATTCCGGACAGTTTTCCAAAACAGTAATAGTTGCTTCTACCGCGTCAACAGCACTCCCACCTTTATCCAAAATTGCATATCCTGCATCGAGTGCCTCTTCAAGAGCTGTTCTGATTGCGGCTTCTAGACTGTCGGTGAGCAAACCACGTTCTATTGTTCCGGCACCTCCGTGAATTACAATTACAGGTTTAGTTTTGCTCTGAGAAAAGACATTTCCCGAAAGGGCGGTAAGTAATAAAATGAGTGTGAATGCTTGTTTCATTATGTTGGAAATCAGTAATCAAATAATTAACTATGATTGTGTTTACAAATCGAATATTCTGCCATAACTTTATGCCCCCGATAACCGTTAAAGCTAGGTTAAGGTATTTATATGTGGAGATCAATTAAGCGCTATCATTTTTTTTATCACCGAAAGGGTTTTTATACTTTTTTGAAACAAGTTTCAATCAAGTTTGGCGTTCTTATGGGGCTCATTTTAATTGGGCTTATTCTTTTCGAACAATTTACACCGGGTATATCTTTTTACTTTGCAAAGTACTCAGTAATTGTTTCTCACGAAATAGTAATCGGTGTATTTTTTGTAAGCGAAACGATTCTTGGGCTCGTACCTCCTGATCTTTTTATAGTCTGGGCCAAGCAGTTTGCCAATCCTTATGCCATGGTTACCCTTCTTGCTGTGCTTAGCTACAGCGCAGGTTTGCTGGCTTATTACCTGGGGTTGAAACTGGGCGCGATAGAGAAAATTAGCAATGTAATCAACATCAAATTTGCCGAGCAATTTAAAATGCTTCGCAGTTGGGGTGGGCTTATTATCGTAATCGCTGCTCTGCTTCCTTTACCTTATAGCACAATGTGTCTCGGTGCAGGAATGCTTAAATATTCTTTGAAAGCCTTGCTTATTCTTGGTCTTTTCAGACTTGTGCGTTTCTACGCATATGCCGCTGTGCTCTATCAGGTGGTTTAATACTATTCAATTACGAATTACGAAGCTGGTATTGTGGGTCGCACTGTTTAGTGGGATTAGATTTATTGCGGGCTTTTTCTGGTTTATCTTTTAATTACGAATTACGAAGCAGGCATTGTGGTTCGCTTCGTTTAGTCGGATTAGACTTGTTGCGGGCTTTTTCTGGATTATTTTTTAATTACGAATTACGAATTACGAATGTGAGAATTACGAATTGCGGTTCTCATGGTTTCTTATGTAGTTGAAAGCTTAAATCCAATTTCACCGTAAATCTGAAGTGAGTATATTAGTGTGAAACTCGAAATTACTTGCTGCGCTTCGTAAGCGATATGCTGAATTCGTAATTATCGCCAATCCTTGCAAGAAGGGAGCACCCGGCTG
The DNA here is from genome assembly GCA_963748925.1 of uncultured Cryomorphaceae bacterium. GTDB lineage: Bacteria > Bacteroidota > Bacteroidia > Flavobacteriales_D > Cryomorphaceae > Cryomorpha. Next base: position 926,729 of record CAVVKG010000009.1, read on the forward strand.
TACCCATAGTCTCTCTACAAAGAGATAAACAACCTTTTCGTAATTACTTGCTTCGCTTCGTGAGCGCTGCGCTGAGTCCGTAATTAATTCCTAATCTATCTAAATGCGAAAAGCCTGCCCCATCTCAGTCTCTCCACAAAACCATAAACCATCCCGTAATTACTTGCTTCGCTTCGTGAGCGCTATGCTGAGTTCGTAATTAATTCCGGAGCTATCATATACTGATAAGCCAGCTATCAACGAAATCTCTGCAAACCTCAATTCTCTCTCCTCGAAAAACCGTAAATTTGCAGCTCTTACAAGCTACTTATGGAAAAAATTGCTCCCTATAAACCAAAGAATAAAATCAGAATTGTAACGGCTGCTTCACTATTTGACGGACACGATGCCGCAATAAATGTGATGCGACGAATTATTCAATCAACTGGTTGCGAGGTTATTCATTTGGGTCACGACAGAAGTGTAGATGAAGTGGTGAATACCGCCATTCAGGAAGATGCCCAGGCAATAGCCATGACTTCATACCAAGGTGGTCATACAGAATACTTCAAGTATATGCACGACCTTCTCAAGGAAAAGGGTGCAGGGCATATCAAAATTTTTGGCGGAGGCGGAGGAACGATTCTTCCCGAAGAGATTAAAGAGCTTCAGGAGTATGGAATTACCCGACTTTATCACCCCGACGATGGTCGCAAGATGGGGCTGCAGGGAATGATAAACGACATGGTGGAGCAGAGTGATTATGCTACAGGTGCCGAGCTGAATGGCGAAGTAAAACACCTGAGCAAGGACGACCCAAAAACTGTTGCTCGTGTGATTTCGGCTGCTGAGAATTACCCGGAATCATTTAAAGAAGAATTGCAAAGCATTCGCGATAAAGCGAAGAAAATAGACACCCCCATTCTTGGAATTACCGGGACGGGTGGCGCAGGAAAGTCATCTTTGGTGGATGAACTTATCCGTCGGTTTTTAATCGATTTTGAAGATAAAACGCTTGCCATTGTTTCGGTAGATCCCTCAAAACGAAAAACAGGGGGAGCCTTACTGGGAGATCGCATTCGAATGAATTCGGTGAATAACCCAAGGGTTTATATGCGCTCACTGGCTACCCGCCAGAGTAATATGTCGCTCAGCAAGCATGTGGCAGATGCATTGAGTATTCTAAAAGCAGCAGGTTACGACATGATTATTCTCGAAACATCGGGAATAGGGCAGAGCGATACCGAGATTACCACCCATAGCGACATTTCACTTTACGTAATGACACCTGAGTATGGGGCAGCGACGCAGCTGGAGAAAATCGATATGCTCGACTTTGCCGACATTATTGCACTCAACAAGTTTGATAAGCGCGGAGCTCTCGATGCAGTGCGCGATGTGAAAAAGCAGTACAAGCGAAATCATCAACTTTGGGATGCTAAAGATGAAGATCTTCCGGTTTTTGGAACGATTGCTTCCCAGTTTAACGATCCGGGAATGAATGCTTTGTATCGCCAGATAATGCACATAGTCGTTGAAAAAACGGGTGCAAAGCTGGACACTACTTTTGGCGTTTCGAGCGAAACCTCCGAAAAGATTTACATCATCCCGCCTGAACGCACGCGTTACCTTTCTGAAATTTCTGAAAATAACCGGGCTTATGACAAGTGGACACAGAAAGAAGGCGAAACTGCCGATAAGCTATACAGCCTTGCGCAAAGTATCAAGGTTTTAGGTGGTCCTGATAAACTCGCGGGAGAATCTGTCGATGATAATGCTGATGGGCTACTTAAGAAACTTGACGAACAGTTTGAGCAGATTAAAAAAGATCTTGATCCCCATAACTGGGACACCATAGCTGATTGGCAAACGCTGAAAGAGCGCTATCAGGCACCTGAATTTATTTTTAAAGTACGCGACAAGGAAATTAAAATTCAAACTCATTCAGAATCTCTTTCGCATCAGCAAATTCCGAAAATATCGCTTCCAAAATACAGAAGTTGGGGAGATATCCTGAACTGGACATTACAAGAAAATGTACCGGGCTCGTTTCCTTACACGGCTGGAATTTATCCATTTAAGCGAGTTGGCGAGGATCCTACACGTATGTTTGCGGGTGAAGGTGGGCCTGAGCGCACAAACCGACGGTTTCACTATGTGAGCCAGGGTATGCCCGCAGCCAGACTTAGCACGGCATTCGATTCTGTAACTCTTTATGGAAATGACCCCGATTACAGACCTGATATTTACGGTAAAATCGGTAATTCGGGAGTAAGCATTTGCTGCCTTGATGACGCGAAAAAACTCTATTCAGGATTTAATCTTTGCGAACCGAGTACTTCTGTAAGTATGACGATTAATGGCCCGGCACCGATGCTATTGGGCTACTTTATGAATGCTGCGATAGATCAGCAATGCGAGATTTACATCAAGAAAAACGGGCTGGAGAAAGATGTGGAGAAGAAGATTGAAGCAAAGTATAAAAAACTAGGAGCTCCACGACCCGAATATCGAGGTGATTTGCCGAAAGGGAATGAAGGACTCGGACTTATGCTAATCGGTATGACTGGCGATGAGGTGCTTCCTGCAGATGTATATGCCGACATAAAAGCGCGCACACTCAATGTAGTTCGCGGAACGGTTCAGGCCGATATTCTCAAAGAAGATCAGGCGCAAAACACGTGTATTTTCAGTACGGAGTTTGCCTTGCGGCTGATGGGTGATGTGCAGCAGTATTTCATCGATAAAGCGGTACGCAATTTCTACTCTGTCTCTATTTCGGGTTACCATATTGCTGAGGCTGGTGCAAATCCAATTACGCAGTTGGCGTTTACTTTAGCAAATGGGTTCACTTACGTGGAATACTATCTCAGCCGCGGGATGGACATCAATAAGTTTGGACCGAATCTTTCGTTTTTCTTTTCGAATGGAATTGATCCGGAGTATGCCGTTATAGGTCGCGTAGCCCGAAAAATTTGGGCGAAAGCCATGAAGCAAAAATATGGAGCCAATGCCCGTGCGCAAATGTTGAAATATCACATTCAAACATCGGGTCGCTCGCTGCATGCTCAGGAAATCGACTTTAACGATATCCGAACTACGCTTCAGGCACTTGTACGCTATTTATGACAACTGTAACTCATTGCATACTAATGCATATGACGAAGCAATTACAACGCCTACAGAAGATTCAGTGCGAAGAGCGATCGCTATTCAGTTGATTATTAATCAGGAGCTTGGGCTTGCCAAAAATGAAAACCCCATTCAGGGAGCATTCATTATAGAAGAGCTTACCGAGCTTGTTGAAGAAGCTGTTCTTTCTGAATTTGATAAAATAAATGAGCGTGGAGGCGTGCTGGGTGCAATGGAAACCATGTACCAGCGAAGCCAGATTCAGGAAGAGAGTATGTATTACGAAACGTTGAAACACACCGGTGAGCTTCCGCTGATTGGTGTAAACACTTTTTTAAGCAGCAAAGGTTCACCAACGGTTACACCGGGTGAAGTAATTCGAGCTACTACTCAGGAAAAAGAAGATCAGATTGAAACGCGAAACTCTCTTCAGGAACGAAACAAAGAACGCACTGAAGCGACTCTGAAAAAAGTACAGGAAGCTGCGCTGCGAAATGAAAACATGTTTGAAGCATTGATGGAAGCCACTAAGGTTTGTACGCTTGGTCAGATTACCAATGCACTTTTCGCTGTTGGTGGTCAGTATCGAAGAAACATGTAAGTGGTTAAGAGAATCAAAGTCTTTTGCTGATCATATTTCGCCGGAGTTTACTACAAAAAAAACTTGGCTCAAATCTTTTAAAGGTTTGAGCCAAGTTTTTTAATGGGTTATTTAGACTTCTTCTTATAAAGGAAGTACTGACCTGTCTGAAGAGGTTTTATTCTCATTCAAGGTAGCCTCGAGATTTTACTTATTGCTTTATAACTTGCTGACTGTATTGGGCATTTCCTGAAATAATCTGAACAAGGTAGCACCCGTTCTGCAAGTCTGAAAGATTTAATTGAATCTTCCGTTGTTTGTAAAATGACTGGCTTTTTACCAGCTGACCTGTGGTAGAAAACACTTGAACCAAGGCATCATTACTTATAAACTCTTCCGATTCAAATGTTATAAATTCTGTAAACGGATTTGGATAAGTTGAAACTTCAAGGCTTGCGGTATATTGTGAAATTCCAACTGTGGTAACCTGCATACATTCTGAAGTTGTTGTGCAATTTTCCGATGAAATGATAACTGCATAGTTTCCATTTTCGGAGGCTGTAAAGGTTTGACTGGTTTCACCTTCTATTGGCTCATCGGTAGAGCAATCAATCCATTGGTAATCGTAACCAGATGCCACTGCAGCTAAAAGGTTAGCGTCTTGCGTGGTGGAGTTGTCGATTGTGATTTCTGCGGGATTAGCCTCTACAACCATTCCATTACCGTCGGTACAGTTCACGGTTACATTTCCGGTTACGGTTTCGTAACAAGGAGCAGTGATGGTGTAGCTATATTCGCCGAAAGGCACATTTTCAATAATATCGCCAAAGGGAGCTCCGGTAACTATTTCCTGATAGAAACTTCCTCCATCGGAAAGTATAACTGTTGCGCCGCTGATTGTAAGAGGTGACCCTACGAAGAAAAATACGCTGTTGGTAGTGGATGGGTTGGGATTTGCCTCTACAACCATTCCATTACCGTCGGTGCAGTTCACAGTGACGTTTCCGGTTACACTTTCGTAACAAGGAGCAGTGATGGTGTAGCTGTATTCGCCGAAAGGCACATTTTCAATAATATCTCCAAAGGGAGCTCCGGTAACTATTTCCTGATAGAAACTTCCTCCATCGGAAAGTATAATTGTTGCACCGCTAATAGTAAGTGGTGACCCTACGAAGAAAAATACGCTGTTGGTAGTGCATGGATTGGGATTTGCCTCTACAACCATTCCATTACCATCGGTACAGTTCACGGTTACATTTCCGGTTACGGTTTCGTAACAAGGAGCAGTGATGGTGTAGCTATATTCGCCGAAAGGCACATTTTCAATAATATCTCCAAAGGGAGCTCCGGTAACTATTTCCTGATAGAAACTTCCTCCATCTGAAAGTATAATTGTTGCACCGCTAATAGTAAGTGGTGACCCTACGAAGAAAAATACGCTGTTGGTAGTGGATGGGTTGGGATTTGCCTCTACAACCATTCCATTACCGTCCGTACAGTTCACGGTTACATTTCCGGTTACGGTTTCGTAACAAGGAGCAGTGATGGTGTAGCTATATTCGCCGAACGGCACATTTTCAATAATATCTCCAAAGGGAGCTCCGGTAACTATTTCCTGATAGAAACTTCCTCCATCGGAAAGAATAACTGTTGCTCCGCTAATTGTAAGTGGTGACCCTACAAAGAAAAATACACTGTTGGTGGTACTTGGATTGGGATTTGCCTCTACAACCATTCCATTACCATCCGTACAGTTCACGGTTACATTTCCGGTTACGGTTTCGTAACAAGGAGTTATGATGGTGTAGCTGTATTCGCCGAAAGGCACATTTTCAATAATATCTCCAAAGGGAGCTCCTGTGACTATTTCCTGATAGAAACTTCCCCCATCGGAAAGAATAACTGTTGCTCCGCTAATTGTAAGTGGTGACCCTACGAAGAAAAACACACTGTTGGTAGTGGATGGAGTTAGTTCTGCATTTTCAATGAGATTAGAGTTATTTATGGTCAAGCTGCTTGAAAGGATTTCGTAGCATCCCAGAGAAACGGTATAATTATAAGTACCATTTGCAATGTTTGTGAATGTCGATTCTCCATTGGCATCAGTAGTTCCGAAAAAATTATTATCGAAAATTACTTCGGCGTTTTCCAGATTTAACCCGGTGTTAACATCTGTTACTTTAATTGTGGCTGAATATTGACCGAAAGCGAAGCTAGTTATAGCAAGAAAAATAAGAAGTACTTGTAAATGTAATTTCATGGTGATTATGTTTTATTGTTTGTGTTGAGTGCCTGATCCTTATTGGATTATCAGTTTAGAGCCGGAACTAATAATTCCATTTCCTTCAAATCTTATCAAGTAGAGACCTTTAGCTAGACCTGACGGAATATTTGTGGTTACTTGAGTTGTTGAGCTGTTTACTGAAAGAGGTACTGATTGAATAAGTCTTCCATCGAGAGTGTAATAAGAGATGCTTGTAAACTGAGCAGTGTTTGGAGCAATTTCAAGAGAGATTACTTGATTTGAGGTAGCAGGATTCGGGAAAACTTTAGGTGAAACTGCTAATTCTGAATCTTTTATTCCAGAAACTACTGAATTTAGCAATCGGATAACAATAAAATCGTTTGCACCATTTCCCGGTCTGCTTTGTCCTGCGATCACGATTTTACCGTCCACCTGAACGTCCATCCCATGCATAATTACTGAAGTGCCTGAAATCATATGCGTAGAAAACCCATTATCTCCAAAGCTCATATCCGGTGATCCATCGCTTTGATAAATCCACGCAGCCATATTAGACATGCCTGGAGGTGCTTCGCCTGAAGTTCCGGCAATGAGAATTCTGCCATCCTCCAGCAGAGTAACATCTTCAGCTATGTCAAAAGATCCATTGTCTTCCGCAACTATTCCATCTACACCGAATGTTGAATCGAGAACACCATCTGAAGTTAATCGCATTAAGAGTGTATTGTAATTGTAGTCTTGAGATCCGCTAAAACCGGCAAGAATAATTTTTCCGTCAGGTGCAATAACCATATCGTACACTTCATCATCCACATCACTGTATGAGTATTTTACAATTCCTTCGTTTCCAAAAGTAGTGTCGAGCGTTCCATCAACATTAAACCTTACAACCAAGGCGACATACCATAAAATATCGTTGGCATAATGACCGGCTGCAATAATTTTTCCATCGGGTTGAACTGCCACGCAATCAAAGGTGTTTTCAGCATTGCTGATTGGAATGGTGGCTACACCACTCTCTCCAAAGGTTGTATCCAAAACTCCATCTTGAGAAAACCTCAATACAACAGGGCGTGCTGAACTATTTTCGTCTAGCGAGAATCCGCAGATCAAAATATTTTCATTGCTGTCAAGCGCTATTGCTGAAGCCTGATCACTTTGGAACTCGTCAGCAAGTCCTATTGAAGCCGTCACGACTCCGTCTTCTCCAAATGAGCTGTCAAGCGTTCCATCTGAATTTAGTTGGATGAGTAACATTCTGTAATCAATATAATTTGTGGTTGACCCAACCAGAATTATTTTTCCATCAGAGTTAATGACACCGCTGTAAGCAAGAGCTTCGAAATCCAACTCGTATCTAAAAATTCCGTTAACACCAAACTCACTATCAACGCTTCCATCAGGCATAAAGCGAATAACATATACTGAACTGTAATAATTGTCATCAAAACTCAAACCGATTCCAAGAATCTTCTGATCATCTTGAATAATTACATCTTGAAATGAATCTATAGTTTTGTTCATCCAATATGGCAATACCGTCTTGTCCAAAGGAGTTGTCCAGGCTTCCATTATCCTGCGCAAGCAAATTGCCTACAATAAAGAGGCATAATAAAGTAATTAGCGTTTTGTTTTTCATGATTTGATTTGGGTTAATTGGTTTTTATTCTTGAGCGTTTTTGGTTCGCAATTCTTCAAGTTTTTCCAGAAGCTTTTTCCATGCAGCTCTTTCGCGCTTCATTGTTAAGTGAAGTCTTTCCAGATTATTCATCTCGTCAGATTTGGTTTCTTCGTTTTTATCCTGCCCATCCATTTGGACGTAATTTGTTTTCGATAATGCAAATATGTGTCGGAATGACTTTAAGTGCAGCACATTGTTGGTTACTATGAAAGTACAAAGGGAGATTATGGCCCAACAATGGCAATACTACTCTTGGGAAGTAGCTTACATTGACAATACAGAGAAATATATGATTCTGATATTCAGATAATTGAAAAACAAGTTTGGGACTTAGAATTTCATGAGGAAATTTACCAATTGCGTGTCTTCCCCATCAATATTTAGCTTTTTTCGAAGGCGAGATCGGGCAACTGTAATGCTATTTACCGATTGATAAGTGATAGCAGAAATTTCTTTAGTGGACATATTGAGCCTTAAAAAGGCACATAGCTTCATCTCGTTCGATGTGAGATTTGGAAACTCTTTTTGAAGTTCTTGATAAAAATCGGCGTGTACGCGAGTGAAATGTGCTTCAAATTCATCCCACACATTCTCGTTCTGATTCGCCTTTAATTCAAATATGATATCTTGAATAATCTTCTGATTTTCCTGTTTAAAGGTAGCCTTTGCTTTGAGCAGCTTTTCAGTAATATTCGATAGCAATTCATTATTTTTTAATAAAAAAAGTGCATTTGCAGTCAATTCCCGCTCTTTGTATTCAAGGGTCTCAACGAGTGTTCGCCTTTCCAATTCGTGGTTTTGACTTTCGAGGTTGAGTTTTTCCTGCTCAAGTTTCGATCGTATTACTCTGCTTCTCATTAAGATGAGTAAGAGGACTGCTGTGAGCAATAAGAAAAACAAAGCACCGAAAAATGCGATATTTTTCGTTTGAGCTTTTTGTAATTCCGCTTTGTTGCGCTCTTTCTCTAACTCCGCAACTTTTTCTTCCTTCTCCTGTCGGTAATCTGCTTCAAGAGTTGCAATGTTAGCTGCGCTTTCGATGTTGAATATGCTATCATTCAGCTGCTTAAAATCTTTAAAAGTAGAAAGCGCCTTTTTATAGTTTCCTAGTGTATCGTAAACACTCGATAGCGATTCCAAAGATATAAGCATCGACTGAGCGTTTCCTATTTCTTCTCCGAGTGATAGTGCGTTCTCATAGTATTCTCGGGCTTGAGGAAAGTTGCCCTGATAGATTTGATTTTTAGCCAAATTATTTAGGCATTGCGCTTGTCCGCGTTTGTCATTGCTATTCGTTCTTATGGTTAATGACTTCAGAAAATAGTGATCAGCTAAATCATATTCTTTTTTCTCGCGGTAGCAAATGCCAATATTATTGGTTAATGAGCTTTCGTAATGAGGGTCTTTTACTATTTCATTCAGTTTAAGCGCATTCTGAAAATAGGCTAAGGCAGTATTGTAATCTCCTTTTTGGATGTAGACTCCTGCAATGTTATTGTAAACTCCTGCTTTTTTTCGGGCCATTTCCTGTTCAGGAATTTTATCCTGAATAGCCTCAAGTGTGGTTAATGCTGACTCATATTCAAGGAGACTTTGATCGTATTGATGAAGATTAAACTTTAATATACCAACTCCTAAAAATAGTTCTGCGTTTTGCATTTGAAGCTCCGCATTCTGAGGATTCTCCTCTAAAGCCTTGTCTATAAGTTTCTTTGCACGAAGATAGTAGTCAAGAGATTGGTCCATATCGCCTTTTATACGATATGCTTCCGCAAAACTTAAGTAGAGTGGCACCGACCCTTCGATTTTGTTTTCAATTAATTCACTCTCTGCTAATCTGGCAAAGTAGAGTGCTGAGTCTAAATTTTTATTGAGATAATATTGAGACTTGAGGATGGAGCTGTCAGTATCAGTAACCTTCTCTTTTTCGAAATCATTAGGGTTTTGCCCATATCCGGCAAGCCAGATTGATACGCAGAAAATGAAGAGGATGTGTTTCATCGCTTTTGCCCTGCTAATTAGAGGCTTTTTATAATGTAAACCGAGCTTTGTAAAGGCTCGTTCAAATATAAGCCGAAATTATTTTAGGCTTGCTCTTCGACTAGCCAAATTAAGTTTTGCGGGGTTAGAAGCGGTTTTCATTGGGCAAATTCAATTTTTTTGCCGAGGCAAAATAGCTCCTATAAAAGAGATTCCGCTGTGAGCGAGGAAGTGAAACTGTGCTACCGGCTGCATGTGCCGAATATAAACGAAATTCAACTAATCTGAAGTCTTCTCACGAAGATTCAAATTATTGGATAAACTATTAACCAGGCAGAGGTACAAAATCCGACTCGCCGGGAACTTTTGGGAAGCGTTGATTTTTCCAGTCGTCTCTGGCTTTATCAATTGTCTCCTTGTTTGAATTCACGAAATTCCAGTTTATAAAACGCTCCTCAGGAAAAGGCTTGCCACCGAAGATGTAGATGATGGAATTCTCTGACAGTTCAAATTTGCAAAGTGTATTTTCTTTCGCGACTAGGATTTGCTTTGGTCCAAAGCTATTGCCGTCGCTTTTTACTTCGCCTTCCAGAATATAAATTGCGCTTTCGCCAAAAAGGTCAGCTCCAAAATCAATATTGGCGGAATCTTTGCTTTTCACTTCTATAAAATAGAGTTCGCTATGAACCGGTACCGGTGATTCATGACCAAGGGCCTTTCCGGCAATGAGCTTTAATTCCAGATCGCCTATTTTCCATCCGGGGATTTGATCTGCAGTAATGTGATGAAATGAAGGTTCAGAATTTTCTAATTCTTTTGGCAATCCTACCCATATTTGAAGGCCGTGGAGCGTTTTTTCGATACTGCGAAGTGAATCGGGGGTGCGCTCTGAGTGTACAACTCCTTTTCCTGCGGTCATCCAGTTTACCGCTCCCGGTCTAATCTCCACTTCAGACCCAATGCTGTCGCGGTGAATTATAGATCCTTCAAATAGAAATGTAAGCGTTGACAGCCCAATGTGCGGGTGTGGCGGTACGTCGAGGTTTTCATTTGCAGCGAGCTTCGCCGGACCCATGTGGTCAATAAATACGAAAGGTCCTACTGCGCGCTTTTGCCGAAAAGGCAATAAACGACCAACTTGAAAATTGCCGATATCTGCTGCGCGTTCGGCTATTACTAATCCAATATTTGACATAAGTGGTTCAAAGAAATTAAAAAGGACTTTAAAAGTACATTTTTCTACAATTCAAAATCAGATTTTGAAACGTGTTTTAAATTATGAGAGTGATCTGAACTTCTGAATATTCGAGAATTCAATTTATACTCTTCCAAAATAAAAACTAGCCACCGTGCGATGCGGAGCCCAGATTTCAGCTTGCTGAATAAGCAATTCATGCGGCTGCTCTTTGCCCTCAAAATAATGCTTTTCCATTGATCGGCGAATTCCCAAATCACCAATCGGAAAAATATTTTCGCGCAAGAGGTTAAACATCAAAAACATTTGCGCAGTCCAAACTCCAATTCCTTTTATCTCGGTAAGTAGCTTTATAACTTCTTGATCCGATAGTTCATGAATGTTTTCATAAACCTCAGGGTTATTCGTAAAAGCTGCTGCTAAAGCAAACATATATTTTGTTTTCTGACCGGATAGACCCACGCTGCGCAGTATTTCAGGAGAAGTCTCCAGAATTTTTCCGGGCCTGATATCCTGTTCCATTGCTTCTACAAAACGCTTAAAAATTGTAGCAGCAGCTTTTGTGGAGAGTTGCTGAGATACTATGGAGTCTGCCAGGCTTTCAAAATGAGAACGCGGAGTGGGTAATTTTATGGCACCTACTTTTGAAATTATCTCCGCTAGATACCGGATCTTTTCCTGCAATATCCTCTGCTGCCTTACTGATGTTCATATTTGATGTAAATCTACTCAATAATTAACCTGATTTCTGAACGTAACCTGTATATTTGCCAGCTTAAAATCAATTGATAACTACGTAGATGACGTCTAAAACCGATATGCCAAAAATAGCCTATTTCTGTATGGAATATGGCCTCGATGATAAACTTAAAACTTACGCCGGTGGGCTGGGTATTTTAGCCGGCGACTACATGAAAGGCGCCAAAGATCACGATTTCCCGATTGTGGGTCTTGGCTTGAAATGGAAACAAGGCTACACCGATCAGTATATTGATAAGGATGGTAAGCCATACGATAGCTATAAAAATCAGAACTACGATTTTCTCGAAGATACAGGAGTTGAGGTGACTGTAAAAATTCGTCAGCGCGATGTACGCATCAAAGTTTGGAAATGCGATAATTTTGGAAATGCCCCGCTATACTTGCTTGACACAGATGTGCCCGGTAATGAGGATGGATGGATAACCGGACAGCTTTATGGCTGGTTTGGTGAAGAGCGAATAGCTCAGGAGATGGTTCTTGGTGTAGGAGGAGTTCGTGCCTTAAGAGCATTGGGAATTGATGTAGACCTCTATCATTTCAACGAAGGTCATGCCTTGTTTGCAGGTTTTGAACTTATTCGCGAAAAGCGGGATGAAGGAGATTCTTATGAGAAAGCTTTCGAAAAAAGCCGCGAAGAGATTGTGTTTACCACGCACACACCTGTAATTCAAGGAAATGAGTCACACCCAATAGATCGGCTAATGTATATGGGTGCCAATATGGGCATGACTGTTGAGCAATTGGTTGATATGGGTGGAGCTCCATTCAATATGACTGTTGGAGCACTTAGACTTTCTAAAAAAGCCAATGCGGTGGCTCATCTGCATGGCGAAACGGCAAATGAAATGTGGGATCATGTAGAAGGTAGAGCTGAGATTGTGCCAATTACAAATGCGATTCACCGCCCAACTTGGGTAGATAAGACCATGACCGATGCGGCAGAAAAAGGATCAGATCTTTGGGAACCGCACATGAAAAATAAGCGTGACCTGCTTAAGTTTGTGAAAGAACGCACTGGTGCTGAGCTTAAAGAAGATGTTTTGACACTTGGCTTTTCGCGAAGAGCTGTTCCTTATAAAAGAGCAAATCTTTTGTTCCGCGATCCTGAGGTGATTGATCCGCTACTGCGTGAAGGAAAGCTTCAAATTGTGTATTCCGGAAAGGCTCACCCGCTTGATGATATGGGTAAGCAGCTCATTATGGAGATTGTTGGATTCAGCAAGAAATACCCAAATTCAGTAGTGTACATTCCAAATTACGATATGGCTACGGGAGCTGCGCTAACGCGTGGATCTGACGTATGGCTTAACAATCCGCGTCGCCCGAAAGAGGCAAGTGGAACATCGGGAATGAAAGCCGCTATAAACGGCGTACTAAACTTTAGCACCCTCGATGGATGGTGGCCTGAAGCTTGCAAACACGGCGAGAACGGATGGCAGTTTGGCGATGGATTTGTAGGTAAAACAGAAGCCGAACACGATAAGCACGATGGTGATGCCCTTTATAAAGTTTTGTTGGAAGAAGTAATTCCAACTTATTACGATAACCATAAAAAATGGGTTGCTATGATGCAGCAAAGCATTATGGATTGTAAGGATGAGTTTGCAGTACTTCGTATGCTCGAGGAATACTACGAGAAGCTTTATATTTAAAGAAGACTTTACATTGGTTTACTAGTAGCCTTATAGTTCTACCCGAGGGTTTGTGAAAGTTTAAGGACTTGCAAAAACATGGCAAACAGGTTCTGAGAAATCTCTTCTTAAGAATGGATATCTTGTTTTGGACAGGTGACTTGCGCAACCAATTGACTTAATTCCCGTAAGTGTAGCTTCAAAAATTGGAGTTATGCTGGTAAGTACTTTTTGGAAAGAATATTTAGGTCAGGTCACTGAAGCGAAATCAGTAAATCGAAGTTTTCAATTCAAAGTAGTTAGGCGCATTACTGCTCTCATGTCATTAGGAGCTTTTCTGTGGACTATTCTCATGGTGATAATGGGTGCTTACGATCTATTATTGGTTCCCGTATTTTACCTGTTGATTTCATCATTTACAATGTATTTGTGCCAGAGCACAAGTACAAGTGTGTGGGGCTGTAACATACAAATGATCGTAAGTATTCTGTTCCCATGCTTATTTCAACTTATTGCCGGTGGAGCTATTGCAACAGGTGCTGTTATGGTATGGAGTCTAGTGGCTCTTTTTAGTATTTCTACCTACAGATCATCCCGCTCTTTGGTTCGCTGGACTGCTTTTACCTTTGCCGTATTGGGTGCTACTGTTCTTTTCGAATACTCTTCGTTTTATAATCAGCAAACTATATTGGAAGTCAGCCCTTTACCATTGATGGTTTTCAATAGTGTTTTAACCTACAGCGTGATATTTTACATCGGTTATTTCTTTGTAAAAATGGTTGAGAAGGGTAGAAGCAATTTGCGATCAGCAGTTCTAGAGGTTAAAGAGCTTAATAAAGAATTGCAGGAACGTAATGACGATCATATGGAAGGGATGAAGCATGCCCGTGATATTCAAATGGCATTTTTTAAAAGTGAAGATCATTTGAGAACAGTTTTTACAAAATTGTTTTTACTTCGCGGAGCCAGAGAGTTTGTGAGTGGCGATTTTATTTGGGCCGAGCAAAAGGGTGATTATAAATATATGATTTGTGGAGACTGCAGCACAAAGGGCTCATCTTATGGATTGCTAACGATGCTAATGGTCTCTACCATTGAACGTATTTTGCAAGAAAACGATTATACTGATCCGGGTATTTTTCTTACCAGGATTGATGAAAGTCTTCGTGATTATTCCAGTCTTGATTTGAATTGGATAAAACTTGATATGAAACTTACTATGCTCATTGTTCATGCCAAAACCAATAAAACAAAATTGGCAACATCCGGTGGGAGCATTCTTGTAAAACACAGCAAAACCAACGAGCTAAAGAAATATGCAGTAGACAATGCCGCTATGGGCAGCGAAAGTGATCATTCCCACTATTCATCTATGGATATTGATCTGGCAATTGGCGATATAGTATATGTATATACTGATGGTTATCAAAAGCAGATAAATGATGTGGGAGAACCAATAGGAGAGGAGAATTTTCAAACTTTTCGTGAAAGATCTGGATACGGAATATTCCTTTATGCAGAAGCGTAATTTGGTGAAGGAATTTAATCAATGGCAGGGGCAAGCCGAGCAAACAGATGATGTTTTAATTTGTGGTTTTGAAATTGAAGATCCGGCCTTGTTTTACGAACAAGTAGATGAATTAAGGATTTATGCAAATGCGCGCTAAAAGGTGCGTAACATTCCTCTTTTTTCAAGAGGATAGACTCTGGTAAATCCTCTTACATCTCTTTGAGTTTGAGAAATGTTTTTGCCCAGACTGAAGTCGATAATAGTACGCAAGGCATTAAAGCCAGTCTTACCAGCCGAACTATCGAGTAGCATTCTATGCAGAAGAGGAAGTTCAAGTGATTAGCTTTTTATTATCAAATCTAAATTTTGAACCGCAAGTTCAGTAGAGCGGCCTTCGAAAGTGGAGTTAATCGTATCACAAAAGTACTTTGCCTGATCTCTATGAGCAGCAATGTCAAAGTCATCTTCCAGTGCTTTGAGCACATGCTCAAACCGAAAGTGGGTAGAGTCCAGTATTCCAGCTTTTAAAAATCCGTAGTAATCGAGTCCTTCTCCATCTGAGGCAAAGTATAAGGGGCGTCGCTTTAAAATAATGGCTTCAAGAAGTATGTTGCTATCTCCCGACACAATGGTGTGGCACCTCATAATAAAATCAAGTGCTGTTTCATCCTCGGGTTCAGAAATTGCCCACCCTGATTCAGAAAATTTTTTTCTGATGGATTGATCTACAGCAGGATGGAAGCGCAGGCTGAATGGTTTTTTTAGCCTTGTGAGTTCTTCGCAAAGTGCGAAATTCTGATCGAAATCATGACATATAATTCCCAGGCATACACCGATCAGCGGTCCCGGCTTTTCCAGATCGCCTCGTTGAAGATATTTATCGTACTTCATCGTTCCGATTAGCTCAATTTTCGCGTTTGTGGGTCCGACTGCCAGATACTTGGCTTTAGCATCCTCGCCTTCAAGAAATGCATAGTCTACATCCAGAGGTGGAAATTTATCGCTAACGGAGGCATGCTGTATATAAACCGTTTTAATACCTGCCGTTTTTGCGGCCACGAAGCCTACCTGGCTCATCCCCGAATGATCGTTTGAAGCGATATAATATTTAAGATTTTTTGATTTACTAAAAATGCTGAGTAAATGCCGGTACTGTCCCAGTCGCAAGTGAAAATTGTAATAGCGTGATCTAAAAACCGTTTTGTGATAACCCTTTAGTGTGTAATACCAGCGTATTAAATCTACCGAATATTGGAGGGATAGCCGGTGGTAATAAAGGACGTCAGGCTGGTTGGGAAAGAAATCAGGGTTTTCACCTATTGTCTCTGCCTTTTCGGCAAATGCGGCAATAAGCGGTTTTAGCGCTTCGCGTTGGTTTATTGTGTTGTAACAAAAAACGATCGGCCTCTCAATTTCCCGGGCTTCAAAATGCGCTTTGGGGTTATTGCGAGCAGCTTTTCTTTTTGCAATTAAATCCTTGATGATTTCAGAAAAAGTAACGCGCAAGGCCGGAATTTTTCTATTCAGTGGTTTCCAGAAATTAATCCTGTCAAGAGATATGAAAGTTTCCTTTTTGATTACACAATAAATTGAAGGACCAAACTTAAGCGTTTAAAAGTAAAATTGGTTAGTTTGAAAGACCTAGTTTATAGAGGCGATACATTCTTTTATAAACGCTTTTTCAAAAAGAAACGACTAAACCAAGGCCATTCCCGGTAAAGGCGAGCTTATAATCAATAGGTTTGTAATCACTCATGTTGAGCCTGCTATTGTAATGCTCAACGGCGATTTTAGATCGATTTTTATAATCGATAATAAAAGGTATTGAGCATGCTATGAAAATGCCGCCCACCGTCAGAAGGCCATAACTCAACTCTTTACCTGAAACCGATGATCCGATTGCCCAGCCCACCACGCCGCCTCCAATTGTTCCGAATATTATCGCTAAGTCATAATGGTTTTTGGCTTTTTTCATTTGTCTATAAGCTACAGGATTTGATTCAGTTAATTCCAGCAACTGTTTTGGCGAAAGCCTGGTGTTATTGTATTTATAAACTCCTTTTTTATGGGTTATTTCTATAGGTCGCTGATTTTGCTGAGCTAGCAGTTGACCATTAAATATGGATAAAAACCCCAATAAGCCAATGGTTAAAATCTTGGGGAGAAATGTCATGATCAAATTGGATTAAGTAGTTTTCCTATTCGAAATATACTTAGAATTTTCCAGCTAAGATAAGAGTGGTGCATTCGAGTGGCTCGATTTTCTCTTTAAAGATTTGGGAAATATCTTACTAGAATTCCAATCGGTTGCGAATGGGTATTTGAGGTCAGCTACACCACATCGCACGTACCCGGCAGGTAAACCACCGCGGGCACATAGCCAAGGCCGGTGCTGGCCTTCATGGTAAATTTACTCCAGTATCGAAACACTCCGAGCAAGTTCCATTTAGAATTTACCGGGTCGCGTTGCTGGATAAAAACGGTAACCGAATATTCTCCATCTATAAAGATACTATCGGGAATAGTGATTTTGAGGTTGTGAAGATCCCGGTCGTTCTTAATCGCTTCCTGAAATTGAAAGCTGTCGTAAATTCCTACAATCTTTAAATCTTTATCGGTAATCTGAAGCTTTACGTGAAACCACTCTACTGAGGGCTTAACTTTAAGCGATAAATCAATATTGATATCATCGCGGTAATCAATAGCCGGAAGAATTCTAGACGGATCGTTGGCATATTTCGCGGAAGCGTGAATCTTCATGTTCTCTACAGTCGCGAACTCATCATACTCCACACGCTGCTTATCGCCTGCAAAAAGGTTGAAATACCGCTCTATCCCATCAGTGATATTGTCGCCATAGTAATCTACCACGCCACCTTCCATCAAAAGCACTTTGTTGGTGATATTTGCAATATGGGGCATGGAGTGACTCACAAATATCACTGCTGCATCGCGCATAATGGAGTTAATCTTATTAAAAGATTTAATCTTAAAGCCTGAATCGCCCACTGCCAATACTTCATCGAGAATAAGCACATCTGGCTTCATATGCGCAGCAACAGAGAAACCAAGCCTTACCTTCATCCCCGAGCTGTAATACTGCACCGGTGTGTCGATAAACTTCTCCATCTCCGAAAAGTCGATTATTTCTTCGAGCAATCCATCAATTTCTTTCTTGTTGAGCCCAAGAACAGAGCCGTTGTTGTATATGTTTTCGCGGCCAGTAAGAATTGGGTTAAAGCCTGATCCAAGTTCGATTAGCGCACCAATGCGTCCATACATCTCAATTCTGCCTTTGTCGGGCTTAATCAAACCATTGAGCATTTTAAGCAAGGTGCTTTTACCGGCACCGTTCCTGCCAATTAAACCCAGGCACTCACCGCGTTTCAATTCAAAATTAATGTCTTTTACAGCCCAAAACTCCTTATTGCGCAGCTGCACATCATCTTGCTTATTTTTACCTACAAACTCAGCACCGAGATCCTTCACGCCATACCAGAGGCTGGTCTTTAGGTCTCGGCAAAATTTCTTTGCCAGATGCTCTACACGTACTAAAGTTTCCTCTGCCATAATTAAGCGTTCATTCTTTCAATAAGTATAGGTAAAGCCAGGCGGTATGCGATAAACATAAATGCCAGAACGAATAAATTTATGGCATTGATTACAATAAATTCAGGGACAAAATCGCCCATGGAACCGGTAAGCCAGCTACGCGAAGTTTCCACAAGCGGTGTAAGCGGGTTGGCCCGGATAACATCTGCCATAAGCCCTTCTTTGGGAATGGCATATATAACCGGAGCGAAGTACATTAAAAACTGCATGACTAAAGGCAATCCTTTACTTATATCTGTATAAAGTGTGCTTATCGGTGTAAGCATCAGACCCAGAGTTGTTCCTACCAGTACCATCGAAAGCATAGCCAGAGGAAAAAACAGTAAGGTATATCCTCCGAAATAACCCAGAAATGCGAGAGCGATAACCAAAATAATCGTTTTAATACCTGCATTAAAAAGCGATTGATACACAGCCGACATAATTATGGCTTCGCGCGGAAAATTCACCTTTGCCAATACGGACTTGTTTTGCGTTGTCAGATTTATTGGCGACTGCATGCTTTCCAAGAACATGGCCCAAATCATGGTGCCCGTAAAAACATAAATCGGGTAGGGAAGGCTGGTCGATTCGCCCAGTGAAACAATCCCGCTGGCATTTAGTAGAATCCACGTAAGTGTATTGGCAATGGGAATGATAAATGCCCATAAGATGCCTAAAAAACTCTGGCGGTAAAGTGCCTTGATGTCGCGAATAGTAAGCCGCTTTGCGAGATCCTGCCCCTTGCGAATATCCTTCAGCATATCCTTCATCATTCTCCAGGGGTTCTGGATATTTGATTGGGAAGTGTAAACGCGTTTTTCCAATTGGCTCATTCTGAATAACAGGTTTTTGCAGGCGGCAAATTTAACCAAATATTGTTGGCGATTTACATGGATTCGAGATGCTCATTTGGAGGTTAGGCAAACCATCCTTACAGATGCAATGCTTACGGCTGCGTTAAGACACAGGGGTCAATTTCGCAAATTTCAATAACAATTGTTTCTGACCTACCGATGGGAAAAATACCGTCGCTTTTTCATTCGGCGACTCACCTTCCACGTTTAATACTTTACCTTTTCCAAATTTAGCATGCACCACTTGTGTGCCGGCAACGATTGTTCCCGATGCCGTAGCGGGTGGCGATGAAGCGTTTGGTACCTCGTTTACCCGTTTCAAATTACGCGGTACAGCTTGTCTGGGCGCAGCCGATTTCTCTGGTTTTTCCTTGCGCTGAAAATTACGGCTGCTTCCGCTATTGCTGCTCATTCCGCTCCATGAATTTGCGCCAAAACCAGTTTCTCTTTCCTGATATGGGGCATCCAGTTTTTCGGGAACTTCGAGATATTGAGGGTCTATTTCTTCAATAAAGCGACTTGGCTCAGAGTGATTCAGTGTGCCGTATCTATAACGCGACATGGCATAAGTAAGAGTCGTTTTATGCTCAGCACGCGTCAGTGCCACATAAAATAGGCGGCGTTCTTCTTCAAGCTCACTTCTATCGCTTAGTGATAATTGCGATGGAAAAAGATTCTCTTCCAACCCCACGATATACACGTGTGGAAACTCAAGTCCTTTGGAAGCGTGTATTGTCATCAGGCTTACCTTGTCGTTGTCGTCATCGTTCTGATCGGCATCGGTGAGCAGGGCTACATCAACTAGAAAGTCGCTAAGGTGTGGCTTCTCGCCGTTAAATTCAGGCAGGTCACTTTCGGTAAATTCTTTAATACCGTTGAGCAACTCCTGAATGTTCTCGAAGCGTGTTAGGCCTTCGGGTGTTTTGTCAGCATAAAGTTCGCGCATCAACCCGGTAGATTTTGCGATATGCTCGGCCATAGAGAATGCATCGAGGGTTTCAAGTTGTGCTCTAAAGCTCTTGATCATCGTTACAAAATCGGCCAGCTTATTTTTGGTTCCGCTATTTACCGGAAGGGATTTAAGTTCTTGAGAAATAACTTCCCATGGGCTTATCTGATTTTCTGCGGCCGCGATAGTAATTTTTTCGAGTGTGGTTTTTCCTATACCGCGAGCAGGATAGTTTATAACGCGCTTCAGTGATTCTTCGTCTTTAGGATTTGCCGTAAGGCGAAAATAACCCAGTAAATCTTTTACCTCTTTACGCTGATAAAATGAGAGACCACCGTAAATGCGGTAAGGGATATTGAGTTTGCGTAAAGCCTCCTCCATGGCCCGGCTTTGCGAATTGGTGCGGTACAAAATCGCAAAACTCTTATTAGCCATCTGCTTGTTGCTACGATCTCTAAAAATGTCGTTGGCTACAAAAAGCCCTTCTTCGTTGTCGCTTAGCGAGCGATTTACTCTGATTACATCGCCGTCGACATTATCCGTCCAAACCTTTTTCTTGATCTGGTCGCGGTTTTTACCAATTACGCTGTTGGCCGCAGCCACAATTGTTTTAGTTGAGCGGTAATTTTGCTCCAACTTGAAGAGCTTATAATCGGGGTAGTCGTTTTTGAAATTGAGAATGTTCTGAATATTCGCACCGCGAAATCCATAAATACTCTGCGCATCATCGCCTACAACACAAAGGTTTTCGTTGAGGGCAGCAAGCTTCTTAACAATAAGGTATTGGCTGAAATTTGTATCCTGGTACTCATCCACCAGCAGGTACTTAAACTTGTGCTGGTATTTGTGGAGCACATCTGGAAAATCGCGAAGCAGCACATTTGTTTTGTACAGCAGATCGTCAAAGTCCATAGCGCCCGATTTAAATAAGCGCAAATTGTATTCGTAATATACCTCAACCAGTTTTGTACGACCGCCCATTTCGTCATCGCTCATAATTTCAGCGTTTTCGCGGTAAGCTTTCGGAGAAATCAGGTTGTTTTTTGCTTTTGATATGCGGCTTTGTACAAATCCTACCTTATACAATTTGTCGTCAAGCGCCTTTTCTTTAATAATGGTTTTGAGCAAGCTTTTGCTGTCAGCACTGTCGTAAATGGAAAAATTAGAGGGGTAGTTGAGTTTTTCGGCCTCGACACGCAAAATGCGGGCAAAAATACTGTGAAAAGTACCCATCCAGATATTGCGCGCCTCAGTACCGCCAATTACTTTAGCGATACGCTCTTTCATTTCGCGGGCTGCCTTATTGGTAAAGGTGAGCGATAGAATATTAAACGGGTCCACACCTTTATTAATCAGGTGTGCAATGCGGTAAGTAAGTACCCGCGTTTTACCTGATCCTGCGCCGGCTATTACCATGCACGGGCCTTCGGTTTGTTCTACAGCTGCTCTTTGTGCGGGGTTTAATTGCTCTAAGTAATCCATTACTGCAAAAATATGAAATCTATGTTAGGAACGATTATTCTGATAGCTTCATTTCTCAGCTTAAATTTTCTGGATTATACACTTTTTGCGGGCTGATATGGTTACTTTTTAATTCTATTGCTTTTTTAAGGTGCTATTCAAGTATATTTGGCGTTTCAATTTTTTTCATGAGAGATTCAAACACACCAATGACAATAGGAGGAGTATCAGCGATACAGCTCGTTAAAGACTTCGGATCACCGGTATACGTTTATGACAGCGCTATAATGGAGCGTCAATATAAACGCCTAAAAAAGGCTTTTGGTAAATCTAAAATGAAAATAAATTATGCCTGTAAGGCTTTAAATAATATTAACGTGCTCCGTTTTTTTAAAGATCTCGGGAGCGGTCTGGATACAGTGTCTATTCAGGAGGTGCGTCTGGGACTTTATGCCGGCTATAAGCCTCAGGATATTATTTTCACTCCCAATGGTGTATCTATTTCAGAAATTTCTGAAGCGGTGGAGCTGGGTGTGCGGATTAATATTGACAACCTCAGTGTCCTGGAGCAGTTTGGTGCCTTATACGGAAATGGTTATCCGGTTTGTATCCGTATCAATCCGCATATAAATGCCGGAGGCCATTCAAAAATTTCTGTCGGCCATATTGATTCAAAATTTGGAATAAGCATACATCAAATTCGCCATTTGGAGAGGCTGGTTAAAAGTCTGAATATAAAAGTAGAAGGTTTGCACATGCACACCGGAAGCGATATTCTGGAGGTGGATGTTTTCCTGCGTGGAGCAGAGTTGTTGCTCTCTGTAGCCGAGAATTTTAAAGACTTAAAATCGATCGATTTTGGAAGTGGTTTTAAAGTGGCTTACAAGCCAAATGATATCAGTACCGATATTGAAGAGCTTGGTAAAAAAATGTCCCAAATGTTTGCTGAATTTTGCAAGTTATACGGACGAGAGCTAGAAATTGAGTTTGAGCCGGGGAAATTTCTGGTAAGTGAATCCGGTTTTTTCCTCTGCACAGTAAACGCTACAAAGCAAACTACAGCCACGGTTTTTGCACAGCTTGATTCAGGTTTAAATCACCTGATCAGACCCATGTTTTACGATGCTTATCATCACATTACCAATGCCAGTAATCCCAAAGGGAAAAAGCGGGTTTACTCTGTGGTAGGATACATCTGCGAAACAGATACTTTCGCAAATGACCGTCAAATCGAAGAGATTCGAGAAGGAGATGTTGTGGCTTTTCACAATGCCGGTGCCTATTGTTTTACAATGAGCAATAACTACAACAGTCGTTTTCGACCTGCAGAAGTGCTAATTGTTGATGGCGAGCCGCATCTCATTACAAAAAGGGAGACTCTTGAAGATTTATTGAGAAATCAGGTGGAGCTGTAAACGTGGTGGATAATTTGAGACGAACTGCGGTTGTTTTGTCTGACTGTTATTCGTAACGCAGGGCATCAATAGGATCAAGAGCAGCAGCTTTTTTTGCAGGATAGTAACCACTAACCAATCCCACCAAAAAGCAAAGAACTACGCCGCCAATAATCCATTTCCATGGAATGATAAAGCTGCTGTCGATAAATGCTGCAATAAGGTTTCCGCAGGCTATCCCAAAAATGATTCCCAGAAATCCACCTATCTGGCCAATCAAAATAGCTTCCATCAAAAACTGATTTCTGATTTTTTTAGCACTTGCGCCAATCGATTTCCGGATGCCAATTTCCTTGGTTCTTTCAGTTACAGAAACAAGCATAATATTCATCAACCCGATCGCCGCACCCAATAGAGTTATAGCACCAATAATCGTTGCTATAATAACGATTAGCGAAATCTGACTGATAATCATGCTGGCCAAACTATCACTTTGGATAATGTCAAAGCTACTTGGCTCGCCCGGTCTGTCTTTGCGAATATTACGCAAAGGAACGATGGCTGCACTTTTTGCAGACTCCATATCCACAGCCCGTGAAGTTTGAACATTGATTACATAATTGCTGTTTGACCCTAAAAAGTTGAGCCGCGCATTGGTAAGTGGTATCAAAACCTGATTGTCACCACCAAAACCAATGCTGTTACCTTTCGATTCTAAAACGCCAATAACAGTGTAGCGTTTACCTCCAATAAAAACACCCTGACCCAGTGGGTCGATCTTTCCCTCGTTAAAAAGTTTGTCGCTTACATCCTTCCCGATAATAATAACCGGAAGTCCGTCCTTGTTTTCATCATTGGAGTATCCGCGTCCTTTCTCAAGATTATAGCCCGCAGTGGTTAAGTAATCCTGACTTGTTCCGATTACCTGCACATTCGGATTCGTCTTTTCTGACTGATAACGCAGTTGAGCGTTGAAGCTTACCATAGAAGAAACCGCAGTTACCGCTGGGTAATCATATCTCTCCATAA
The DNA here is from genome assembly GCA_963748925.1 of uncultured Cryomorphaceae bacterium. Taxonomy (GTDB): domain Bacteria; phylum Bacteroidota; class Bacteroidia; order Flavobacteriales_D; family Cryomorphaceae; genus Cryomorpha. The sequence continues at coordinate 950,705 of CAVVKG010000009.1, forward strand.
AATCCATGGCTTCCTGGTAGCGAATCGGAGAATTTTGCTTCTCACGTTTCCCCTCGCGCCTGCCCATCAGGTTTCCGGCATTCGACTTGATATTAAATGTATTGGAACCCATCGCCGAAAAGTCGCTTTCAATTTTATTCTGAAGGGCATCAATAGATGTTAAAATACCAACCAAAGCGGTTATTCCCACCGCAATAATAAGCGCAGTAAGCGTTGCTCTAAGCATTTGGCCCCTGATAGAACGCAAAGCAATTTTTACATTTTCGAGATTGAAACGGGTCACTTCTTTTTTAGAATAAGTAAATACTTAAATGTAAAACTACGAATCTCTCGTATTACACTTTAACCGCTCATCATAATTTGGTATTTTCGCGCCCACTTTCAGATAAAACATACTTTATGACTTTCGACATTGATATGATTAAGGCAGTATATGAAAAATACCCGGAGAGGGTAGCTGCCGCCAGAAAACTACTTGACAAGCCACTAACGCTTACCGAAAAAATTCTCTATACCCACCTCGCTGAAGGTGATGCCAAAGAAGCTTTTCAACGCGGAAAGTCTTATGTAGATTTCGCGCCGGACAGAATTGCCATGCAAGATGCGACAGCTCAGATGGCACTTTTGCAATTTATGCAGGCGGGCAAACCTCAAACGGCCGTACCAAGTACCGTTCACTGCGATCACCTTATTCAGGCCAAAGAAGGCGCTGAGAAGGATTTGCAGGAGTCTATCAATAAAAGTTCAGAAGTATTCAACTTCCTTGACTCTGTGTCGAGTAAATACGGTATCGGATTTTGGAAACCTGGAGCCGGAATTATCCACCAGGTAGTACTTGAAAATTATGCTTTCCCGGGTGGAATGATGATTGGAACAGACTCGCACACTGTTAATGCAGGAGGTCTGGGAATGGTGGCTGTTGGTGTTGGTGGTGCCGATGCTGTTGATGTTATGGCAGGAATGCCCTGGGAGCTTAAATTCCCTAAACTTATTGGCGTTAAGCTTACCGGTAAACTCAGCGGATGGACTGCACCCAAGGATGTTATTCTTAAAGTGGCCGGTATCCTTACGGTAAAAGGTGGAACAGGTGCCATAATTGAATATTTTGGTGAAGGTGCTAAGAACATGTCCTGTACAGGTAAAGGCACCATTTGTAACATGGGAGCTGAGGTTGGAGCCACAACTTCTACCTTTGGTTACGACGAGTCGATGGAGCGCTACTTGCGCGCTACCGGTCGTGCCGATGTAGCAGATTTAGCAAATGACGTTCGCGAGCACCTTACAGGCGATGATGAAGTTTATGCCAGTCCGGAAAAATATTTCGATCAGGTAATAGAAATTGATCTTTCCACTTTAGCTCCACATATAAACGGACCGTTTACACCTGATTTGGCGACAGCCGTTTCTGATATGAAAGATGTAGCCGGCAAAAGCGACTGGCCTACAGAAATTGAATGGGGGCTTATTGGGTCTTGTACCAACTCTTCCTACGAAGATATTTCTCGCGCCAGCTCAATTGCCGAAGATGCTTTAGCAAAAGGACTTCGCCCAAAAGCTGAGTTCGGAATCAATCCCGGGTCAGAGCAAGTGCGGTTTACCATTGCACGTGATGGCTATATCGATACATTCGAAAAACTGGGAGCTAAGATATTCACCAATGCTTGCGGACCTTGTATCGGGCAATGGGATCGTGCTGGAGCTGATAAAAAGAAGAAAAATTCTATTATTCATTCGTTTAACAGAAATTTCTCAAAGAGAGCCGATGGGAATCCAAATACCCATGCTTTTGTTGCCTCTCCGGAAATGGTCGCCGCGATTGCAATTTCGGGCGATTTGACGTTTAACCCGCTTACTGATACGCTTACAAATGATAAAGGTGAGCAGGTAAAATTAGCCGAACCTACCGGTTTTGAGCTTCCGCCAAAAGGTTTTGATGTAGAGGATTCGGGTTACAAAGCACCGGCAGCTTCAGCAAGCGAGGTTGATGTTGTTGTAAAATCAGACTCAAACCGTTTGCAATTGCTTACGCCCTTCGAGCCATGGGATGGTGAGAATATTACCGGGATGAAACTGCTTATTAAAGCTTTCGGTAAATGTACCACCGACCATATTTCTATGGCTGGACCGTGGTTGCGTTACCGCGGACACCTTGATAATATTTCAAACAACACTCTTACCGGTGCCGTAAATGCTTTCAATAAGGAGACCGATAAAGTAAAGAATCAACTCACAGGTGAATATGGCACTGTGCCTGATGTACAGCGTGCATACAAGGCTGCCGGTATACCAACAATAGTAGTTGGAGATCATAACTATGGTGAAGGTTCATCACGTGAGCATGCAGCTATGCAGCCACGTCACCTCGGTGTGAAAATTGTTCTTGTTAAGTCGTTTGCGCGTATTCATGAAACTAATTTGAAAAAACAGGGAATGCTGGGTCTTACTTTTGCAAATGAAGCCGACTACGATAAAGTACGTGAAAATGACACCATTGAGACAATGAATCTTGATCAATTTGCTGAAGGGAAACCTATTGACATTAAGTTTAAGCATGACGATGGTACAGAAGATGTTATCAAGACGAATCATACGTATAATGCAGGTCAGATAGCTTGGTTTAAGGCCGGTTCTGCGCTAAACCTGATAAAGAGATTGCAAGCAGAAAATTGATTTTTTTCTAGAAATGAATTAAAAACCCCGGCAAATTTTTTTGTCGGGGTTTTTTACTAGGAATTCAAGTTTGATCAGAATAAGTTTGATTTTTACAAAAATCAATTATCTTCGACCCGAAATATAAAAAACTAAATTTCATGAAAAAATTAATTCTTGGTATTGCTACATCTGTAGCATTGATGTTTGTTGGTCAAGCTAACGCTCAGCTAAACTATGGAAGTGCAGGTTTGGAATTCGCTATCCCAATGGGAGATTTTGCTGATGTCGCAAACTTTGGTATTGGAGGTTCAGGTCTTTACGAAGTAGGGATTACTGACAATATAGCAGCTTTGGTTAATGCTGGTGTTCTATTTTATGCAACTGAAGAGGAGGAAGTAAGTATAACTCAAATTCCTATTCAAGTGGGTGCACGTTATTATATAACGGAGCAAAGAGAGTCACTTTTTTTCGGATTCAAGACAGGAGTTCACTTAACTATGATTGGGTATGACATTGATCTAATTGAGGAGAATCAGATCTAAGTTAAACTTCAGTATTGCTCCGGAAGTTGGTTACTTTATTAATGAAAATATTTCAGTTTCATTAAAGTACCAAATCGTTACTGCACTAAAGGATGAAGAGATAGAAACCACGTTACCAATCCAATTTCGGGATTTTCAACCACTACTACAACTACTATAGAAGGTGTTCCTGCCAGCTACCTTGGTCTTCGCATAGCATATAGCTTCTAAGTCCAATATATTATCATATTATAAACCGCCGGAACAAATCGTTTCGGCGGTTTTTTTATTTCTATCTAATGAATTCCATTATTTTTGACCTTTCTGAAAAAAACTATTTGTGACTGATTTAAAGAATGATCTCCTAATTCGTGCCGCTAAAGGTGAGGAAGTAGAGCGCACACCTGTATGGCTTATGCGTCAGGCAGGCAGGATTTTGCCTGAGTACCGGGCAGTAAGAAACAGCCTTTCGGGTTTTAAAGAATTGGTAGAAACACCACAGCTCGCTGCTGAGGTAACCATTCAGCCCGTCGATATTTTGGGCGTCGATGCTGCCATTATCTTTTCAGATATTCTTGTGATTCCCGAGGCAATGGGTCTTACGTATGAAATGATTGAAAAGAAGGGTCCCTATTTTCCAAAAACCATCAATAGTGAAGCCGACTTCCACAGTATTCGTGTAGCCGAGGGTGGCGAATTGCAATACGTTTACGATGCAATTGAGCATACCCTAAAAGGACTTGATGGCCGGGTGCCACTTATTGGTTTTGCCGGAGCTCCTTTCACAATATTTTGCTATATGATAGAAGGTAGCGGTTCGAAAACCTTTTCGAAAGCACGTAAAATGCTTTGGCAAAGACCCGATTTGGCACACCGCCTTCTCGATATGATTACAGATTCAACTATAAACTATCTGCAGAAGCAGATTGATGCCGGTGTGCACCTGGTTCAAATATTTGACTCCTGGGCTGGTATTCTTTCTTCTGATCAATACAGAATTTTTGGAATACCTTACCTTGAGAAAATTTGCAAGGCAATTGATTTACGCGTTCCCGTTACGCTTTTTGCAAAAGGAGCCCATTTTTCAATTCGCGATTTGGCTCTGCTCGAGTGCAACACAATCGGATTGGACTGGAATATGCCTATTACCCTGGCAAGACAGATGTCAGGACCCCAAAAAACTCTTCAGGGAAACCTTGATCCTACTACACTGTACGCTGATGGCAAGGAAATTGTAAAGCAAACAGAGAATATGCTTGCGGCGTTCGGTCCTAAAATGCATATTGCCAACTTAGGCCACGGGGTGTATCCCGATACGAACCCCGAAGCCGTTAAAATATTTATTGATACAGTCAAAAATTATAACCATGATAAAAAACAGTAAACTGCTTTTCTTTTTCGCCGGATTAATTGCATTTGCTCCTCTACAGGCGCAAGATGAAGATAATGATCCTGATAACTTGGTGCCAAACGGCAGCTTTGAAAAATTTGAAGGATCGCTGCGACGTGATGAACAGTTTGATTTAACTGCCGATTGGGGATTTGCTAATGATGTGATTCCAGATCTTTTTGCAACCAATATCAAAAGTAGATATGTTTCTATTCCCGATAATATGTATGGGAAGGAAGATCCGGTAGAAGGTGAGAACTACGCCGGAATAGTAATGTACAGCTACCGCAGTAAGCGTCCGCGATCGTATGTTACGGTGCAGCTTAAAGAGAAAATGAAGGAAAATAACCTTTATTGCATCCGTTACAGCGCATCATTGGCTGAACGCTCAAGGTATGCGTCTAACAACCTTGGTGCATTAATAACTCCCAAAAAGGTAAGCGAAAAAGGAACGGGAGCTATTACAAATTCTGCAGCAATGGTAAGCGATAGAAATGAGATTATTTCACAAACCGATGGTTGGTGGACATTTTGCAAGCGCTATGCCGCTAAAGGAAATGAGCAATACCTCACAATTGGAAATTTTGCTACCGATGCAAATACATCCAACGAAACACGCGAAGTGTCTTCTGATTATGAAAAAGGCCCTGAAATTGCCGCTTACTATTTTATAGATAATGTAGAAGTGCGTAGTATTGAAGCGAATGAAAACTGTGGGTGTGCAAACACGAAAATTCCTGAGAGTAAAGTAATTTATTCGGCTTCTGTGCAGCTTAATGATGATATGACAATGTCAGAAAAAGTGGATGCGATCGATGCTTATTTCTACCAATATCAATCAGAAGTGGTTTCGGCAGCGGAGCGCACAATTGATCAAATAGTGGAAATGATGAAGGCTAATCCCTTAATGAAAGTTCAGGTAATAGCCCACACCGACGATGAAGAAGCTGAGCTGGCTAAGAAGGAACCTAGCCTTAAAACACTTGCAGAAGACCGAGCTAAAAATGTACGTGAGTATATGGCTGCACAAGGGGTTGACAGAACACAAATTTTAATGGACAATAAAGCCAATACAGAACCCGTTTCAAAAATGTCGACACCCATTTCACTGGCTAAAAATCGCAGGGTAGAATTTAGGATTGTACTCTAGTTAATAGATGTAAAATCAAAATGTTACGATTTGAAAACAGATTTGAATCCGGTGCGTATAAAACACCGGATTCTTTTTTATGTCAGATATTATTTAAGTTTTGAAAATGCTTTTTTCAAACCTACCCAGAATACGTCACGTCGAGATTAAATTCAAAAAAAAATCAAAAAGGGAGAAAATGACGTTTAACTAATCTGCTGAAATGCTCGTCACATCGATTTCTATGACAATATCAAGTGATTTTGATGATTTTTTAAATACGGTTGATTTCTGTTAATGACGGCAATAATGCGGTGTATTAATTTATTGCGTAATGCATTTAAAACAGACATTTTATTTTTCCCTTCATTAACTTTTCTCAGGTAGTAGTCTCTGAGCTCACCTTCGAGAGTTGAAGCTCTCATGGCGGCCATATGCAGTACTTTTTTCAATACTTTATCAGCATATACAGAGACTTTGGTGCGCCCTCTCACCGATGATCCGGATGAGTGCTCGAAAGGAGCCACGCCAGCAAAGCAGGCAAGTTTTCTTGCTTCATTGATGTTTTTAAATTCATTTGTTTTTACCAATAGATACCACGTTAGTACTTTTCCAACCCCAGGAATCGATTGAAGCAAATCGCTATGATGAGAAAGCTGCTCATCTGCTTTGATCAGTGCCTGGATGGCTTCCTCTATTCGTTTAATCTGCTTTTTAAGGTGCTTGATGTCTGCCTTGCTCTGGGCAATGATAAGCCGAGTTGCCATTCCTTTCTTTACGCAACACAGCGCCTCCGTCGTACTCATTTCAGACCGTATGAGTTTCTGAAGTTTACTACGCCTGGAGAGCAATAAGGTCAGCTCTGATATGACCTCCCGTTTTGGTAAATACTCCGCAAGTTCGGCATAGTTCTTTGAAAGAAACTGTGCAATACGAAAACTGTCAATACAGTCGGTTTTGCCTCTTACCAACCCCATGCTCTTACTCATATGCAATGGAGAAAGTAAATAAAGCACAACAGCCGTTTGAGAAAAAACCTCTAAAGATGGTAAGCTGTAATTTCCTGTATTCTCAATACCAATGGCAATATCAGATTCTTTCAATGCATACTCATCCAGCAGCATTTTCAAGTGTTTCTTAATTGAAGGCCGTGTATTCTTCACCACGTGATGAACCGGTCTCCCTGCTAAAATAAGGGTCATATCAACTGTGCTTTTGCTGACATCAATACCAATGAAATAAGTTGGATTCTTCATGATTTTTAATTTAGTTTTGTAATAACTCGGGATAGTCATGCATAAATCAACTCCTTAATAATAGGGCATAATCCCTGAATTTCTATTTGATACTTGCATGATGAAAAAAGGAAAGGTCCGAATCGATGTATAGCTCTTTGCTGGAGTGACAATGGTTTACCTTCCCTTTTCCCGATTTGTAAAGCTAATACAAGTCTAAAGGAGTGCCGCGCTTTCCAGCTTAATTGTCTGCGCGGTGTATCGAGATGCGAAGCCGCAAGGTAAGTTCATTATGATTTTTTTAAAAGACTCTTGTTTGTCTTCGCATCTCGATACAATTTTAGATCTAAGAAACTCTAAATCACTTCGCTCCTAAGAGTTTCTAAGACCTAAAACCACTCGATGTGACGAAACTTATTGATATTGTAATTGATTGATTTGAAACATATTACTAAATTACGTCAATGATAGTGGTTTTCTTTTTTAGAACCTCTGTGAGCGCAGTGAATTTTTGTAACGGAATATTAATTAGAACCCACCGTTAAACTATCATGTCTAAATCAACACAACATTACGCGTTTCCATATGGTTCGTATACGACCAATTTCATAGACTAAAATTATCTTTGCAATCGAGCCTTTAAAAATGCTGAAGTTAGACGTTCATATCTGTTTTTTTATTTTTCTTACCCTTCCGGGGATGCGCATGGCGCAGGGACAAAATCTAATCCCAAACCCAGGTTTTGAAGAGCTTTTTACTCAGCTCGAATATCAATGGGTTCAACCCCAGGGTCCTTATTACCACTATGAATCAGCTCACGAACACTTGCAGGATCAACCTCTGGGAGGTAGATATGAGAACGGTTTGTGTATGTACAACAGCGAGCCAAATGAGTACCTGCATGTAAAGTTGCTTCAGCCTCTCGAAAAAGGCGAAAAGTATCGACTAGAGGTGAATGCACGATTGATGCGCTCAAAGTCAACAGGTGCTAAATTGCAAAAGTACATTGGTGCATACTTCGGAAAAGAAGAACTCACCACCCACGTGCCGGGTGATTTGTTTTATGAACCTCAAATTAATTTAGTTCTGCCAGATAGCAATCGATATGAATGGTTTCAAATGGTTGATACTTTCACCGCTAAAGGAGGAGAAACAAGGTTTACAATGGGGTATTTTCCGGATACACAATGGATGGAGCATCTGGATAAAAAGCAGGAAGCTTTTATGGCCGAGATAGACGATAAGTACAAGATGGAGCAGCGTAAGAAGGAGATGGCCGAAGATAAGAGCTGGCTTTATATGTCGCCTGCAGATCAAAAGAAATTTCTGAAGGAACAGAAAAAGAAGCGAAAGAAAAACCAGGGGAATAACCAGCAAGAAACATACAAAGCGAGATATGGGAAAAAGGGTTCAGATATAGATTACACGAGAGATGTTAACACCGATTCCGAAATATTTACCGTAAGGTATTACTTCGACGACTTGTGCCTTGCTAAAATTCCGATTGATGATATCGAGGCTACCTGCAGCCCAGAGAATTTGCCTGAGACCATTGCCGCCGGAAAAGTGATTAACCTTCGAAATGTCTTTTTTCAAACGGACAGTGCTACTCTGCGAGCTGAATCTTTATTTCAATTAGAAGCTCTCCTCCGGCTTATGAATGATTACCCGGCCATGATCATTGAGATTCGTGGCTATACCGATAACGTCGGAAATGATGCCTACAATCTGGCTCTGAGCGGTCGCAGGGCTAAGTCGGTTTCAAACTGGCTCATTGATAATGGAATCGATCCTGAACGCGTCTCATCTGTTGGTTTTGGTGAAGGTGACCCTATTGAAACAAATAGCACCGAAGCTGGCCGAGCGCGGAACCGAAGGGTTACTTTTTACATTGAGCATCTGTAATTTAAGATTTTAGCAATTCCTTCGGCTTATTTTTCTATTTTTCGGCAATGGAAATTACCGAAGCCGTTTCTGCGCAAGCCATAGAGAAAGATAATCCGAAGACGATAAATGGCTGGGCAATGTACGATTGGGCCAACTCGGTTTATTCGTTGGTTATATCCTCTTCTATCTTTCCCATTTTTTACGAGAACTCAACACCCGATAATGTGGAGTTGTTTGGGCGAACTTTTAAGAATACGGCGCTCTTTTCTTACAGTCTGTCCTTTGCTTTTATGGTCGTAGCGCTTATCACTCCGCTGCTTTCCGGTATTGCCGATTATGCCGGTCGAAAGAAAACGTTTATGAAGTTTTTCTGTTACCTCGGTGGGATTTCTTGTATCGGACTCTATTTTTTTAGTGCCGATTATCTACTTATTGGCCTTCTTGTTTCTGTGCTCGCCGCCATCGGGTTTTCCGGTAGTCAGGTGTTTTACAATGCCTACCTTCCTGAGATTGCGAGTTTTGAAAATCAGGATCGCGTGAGTGCAAAAGGGTATTCGCTGGGGTATATCGGAAGTGTAATTCTTTTAATCGTGAATTTGGCGATGATAATGAAGCCTGAGATTTTTGGGTTGGAAGCAGATGGTACTGCCGCCAGGATATCTTTTGTGATGGTAGGGTTGTGGTGGATTGGCTTTGCTCAAATTAGCTTTAAGCGCTTGCCTGGAAATGTATTTGGTAAGAAAGTGAAAGGCGAATACCTATATAAAGGGTATTTGGAGCTGCGAAAAGTGTTTTTGGATCTTCGAAAGACAAAAAAGCTGAAAAGATTTTTAATGTCATTTTTTATCTTCAATATGGGTGTACAAACCGTAATGTACATGGCTGTGAGTTTTGCTAAAAATGAAATTGTGGGTATGCCCGATAGCGGATTGATAATTAGTATTTTAATTATTCAGGTTATTGCAATTGGAGGAGCCTATTTATTCTCATGGCTCAGCAAGCTTTTGGGAAATATCAAAGCGCTGGGTATAGCCATTATCATATGGATCGGGGTATGCTACATGGCCTATTCCATCTACACTCCATATGAGTTTTATGCGCTTGCGGCTCTGGTAGGAGGTGTAATGGGCGGAATTCAGGCGTTGAGCAGAAGCACATACTCAAAGCTCCTTCCTGAAACAATTGATCACGCCTCCTATTTTAGTTTTTACGATGTATGCGATAAGGTAGGCATTGTGCTGGGGACACTTACTTTCGGATTAATTTTTGAACTTACCGGCAGCCTGCGTAATTCTGTTTTGGCGTTAGGATCTTTCTTCATTTTGGGCCTTCTTCTTTTACTGCTGGTTCCCAAAGTTGAGAAGATAAAGGGGTGAATCATTTTTGAATTGAAACCATCTCGTAACCATCAACTCAAAACCTTACTTTTGCACCCAAATTGCCTGATATGCCTGAAAACGATGTTTTTGATATTGCCATTATTGGTGGAGGAATTGTAGGAGCTGCCACATTCTATAAACTTCAAATTAAGCACCCTGAGCTAAAAGTTGTCCTTATCGAAAAGGAAGACATGCTCGCAGATCACCAAACCGGCCACAATAGTGGTGTAATTCATTCGGGTTTGTACTACAAACCCGGTTCGCTGAAAGCCCTAAACTGCGTTCGCGGGCGCAAGGAGCTTGTGGCTTTCGCCGAAAAGTATGGTGTTGACCACGACGTTTGTGGGAAGGTAGTAGTCGCTGTAGATGAGTCTGAATTACCCATGCTCGACAAGATTTACCAGATTGGATTGGAAAATGGCATTGAAGGAATTGAAAAAATCGATGCGGAGGGAATTAAAAAGCACGAGCCACATTGTGAAGGTATTGCCGGTATTTGGGTTCCGGTTACCGGTATAATAGATTTTCGCGGTGCCACTAAAAAGATGGTAGAGCTGGCTCTTGCCGAAAATCCAGAGAGCAAACTGGCCCTTCAGGAAGAAGTGATTGATGTTGTACAAAAAGGTGATTACAAAGAGCTAAAAACCAACAAAGGCTCTTACAAGGCTCGCTATCAGGTTTTTTGTGCCGGACTTCAGGCAGACAGACTTGCACGAAAAGACGGTGTAAAGCTCAAGGAAAAAGTCGTTGGCTTCCGCGGTGATTATTATGAGCTTACCGAATCGGGGCACCACAAAGTTAAGAATTTGATTTACCCTGTTCCCAATCCCGACTTTCCCTTCCTTGGCGTACACTTTACCCGTATGACAAATGGAGAGATAGAGTGCGGTCCGAATGCCGTATTTACTTTCAAGCGTGAAGGCTATGGTAAAACCGACTTTAACCTGCGCGATTCTCTCGATGCGTTGACTTATGGCGGTACATGGAAATTGTTTTTCAAAAACATGAAGTTTGGAATTAACGAGTACCGTCGTGCTTTTTCAAAAAAGCTTTTCCTAAAAACTTTGCAACGCCTTATTCCATCTCTCACCATGGATGACTTAAAGCCGGGACGCTCCGGGGTTCGCGCCCTCTTGCTGCGCACAGATGGCGATACCCGTGACGATTTTAGAATTGAGACTCAAGATACCAGTATTCACGTCCTTAACGCGCCATCTCCGGCAGCTACGGCATCACTGGCCATTGGCGGACAGGTTTGCGATATGGCTGAGAAGCAATTTGGGTTGTAGATTATAACTCAGTGTAAGTTTTATCGATCAATTAACCACTTCTTTGTCTTTGAAAACGATGGATGATTTCTGAAAAGAATCAGGTCTTTACTTGCTTTCAATCAAAACCGACAAGGGGATAGGAGTTAAAAAATTAGTAGTGAAATAAGTGCAGCGCAGATCGAAGATCAAGCCGAAGCCATGATAGTGGACGGCATGAACAAACACTACCCGTGCTGAACGACTTTATACTTCTCAGTAATAGCATCCCAGTTCCACATAAAATTCTCAAGCGCATCTTTAAGTCGCTGAATGAAAATAGGGTTGGGGGAATGGAGATTTTTGAAATATTCTTCCTGAAAATTGTTCAGCTCATATCGACAAAACAGGCCTTTGGCCATTCCATTCAGCGTATTTTTGCTTGGATGATTTTTGCGCGACATAAACTTTCGTGTATCACTTACCATCTGAGCAAGCTCCATCTTGTCCATTTCGTAAAGCGCAGAAAATTTGTCGAGAATGTGTTCTGTAATGCGCTTGTCCTGACCTGCTGGAAAATAGGATGGTATACTTTGTAAATTACCCGATAGGATAATCATTGTAAATGGTCCGATATCTTCTCCTGTGAGATTGGGAGAATCTACAAATTCGGGTGAGTCGTTTATTAAACCCACAACATCCTGGAATCCTGAATCTATAAGAGCCTGGATTCCATTCACAAAAATATTTGCAACTCTATCTTCGGTAAGCTTTTTCTTTCCGAATAATGTAAGCATATTCCTGAGGAGTTTTTTAGTGCGACTTAACTAACAAAATTAAAGCCTTTTTGTTGTGTTTTGGAAGGGTGCGCCCGGATGATTTTCAACAAAGTTTTCAACGTTGGAATAAGCTCCGAATGCCACATTTATCACAGTTTCATTAAGTGGATATGCTTACCTTTGGTCTTCAAATTTTGAGATGGCATTTAAGGATTCAAAATTATATTCAATGCTGACTATGACCTGTCCGCGTTGTCATACGGGTAAGCTCTTTAAATCAAACGGGGCATATAAAAAAGGGATGGCCGAGATGAACACCTCTTGCCCTCACTGTGGTGAAGACTTTAGTAGAGAGCCCGGATATTATTATGGCGCTGCTTACGTGAGTTACGGACTTACTGTGGCGCTCTGGGTCGCAGTTTTTGTAGCGATGTATACTTTCGATGCTATCGGCCTTATTTCCTTTTCATTCTTCGATGATGCCGTTTTGTATCTTGTAGTAGGTGTTGTGGTACTTCTTATACTCATGCCTGTGATTTATCGCCTGTCAAGGTCAATGTGGATTCACATGTTTGTGAAATATAATCCTGATGCGGTCAACGTAAACAAGCGAAAAAAGGAAGAAAGAGAAGCTCGTAGAAATCAGACCACAGAAACCAATTCTTACTGAAACGACTGTAAATCGTAAAGCTTTTTATACGTTCCGTTTTTGGCTAGCAGTTCTTCGTGCTTGCCAATCTCACTAATCTTACCACCTTCGAGCACCACAATTTTATCCGCGTGTTGAATGGTTGATAGCCTGTGAGCAATCACTAGCGAAGTTCTGTTTTCCATCAGTTTATTAATGGCGTCTTGTACCAATCTCTCAGATTCAGTATCAAGTGCCGAGGTAGCCTCATCAAGAATAAGGAAAGGAGGGTTTTTCAATACAGCACGTGCAATGCTAAGCCGCTGTTTCTGACCCCCGCTAAGTTTGTTCCCGCTGTCGCCAACGTTGGTTTCAAACCCTTTTTCAAACTGAACAATAAAATCGTAGGCATTGGCAATTTTAGCTGCCTCAAATACTTCTTCATCACTCGCTTGGGGTCGTGATAGCCTAATGTTGTTTGCAATCGTATCGTTAAATAAAATAGATTCCTGAGTTACAATCCCAAAAAGATCGCGCAACTCTTTCAGCGGAATTCTTTTAATATCAGTGCCGTCAATGGTAATCTGCCCTTCAGAAACATCATAGAAGCGAGGTACAAGATTAGCAATTGTGCTTTTACCTCCACCAGAAGGGCCCACAAGGGCAATCTTTTCTCCTTTATATATGTCGAGGCTGATCCCTGATATTACCTCGTTGCTCCCATAATTAAAATGGATATTTTCTAAACGCAGTTCATTCTTAAATTCTTTTAAGTGAACGGGGTCTTTTGGCTCAGCGATCAGCTCATCTGCATGCAGCACTTTATTAATTCGCTCTACGGAAGCAATACCCTTTTGAATTTTAAAATAGGCCTGACTAAATGATTTTGCCGGCGAAATAATCTGAGAAAAAATAACGATGAAAGTCACGAAAAAGGCTCCGGTAAATCCATCCTGCCCTCCATCAAAAACCAATAACCCGCCGTAGTAAATCAAAATTGCGAGTGTAATTGCACTCAATATTTCGGTAAGCGGACTTGCCAGGTATTGTTTTCGGTAAAGCCGTATCATCAAGCGGTGGTAAGCACTGTTGGTGGTGTCAAATCGTTTTTGGGTGTTTTCCTGTGCATTAAACGCCTGAATAATTCGCATACCGCCCAGAGTTTCCTCAAATACAGAAAGTACTTCACCCAGTTTGGACTGCCCTTGGTTTGCCGCTCCCTTCAAACTTTTCCCGATTCTTGAAATAAAGATTCCGCTTAGAGGCAATAAGATTAATACAAATATGGTAAGCTTCCAGCTCATAAAAATCATGGTAGAGAGGTAAGCCACGATTAAAATCGGATCTCTAAAAATCATTTCAAGTGAAGCGATTATAGAATGCTCCACTTCATTTACATCGCTCGTAGCGCGCGATATCAAATCGCCTTTTCGCTCGTCGCTGTAATAACCGAGGTGCAGAAAAAGTAGTTTTCGATGCATCGCCTGACGCAAATCTCTTACTACCCCAATACGAATTGGGGCAATGAAGAATAGCGTAAGGTAGCTCGTGATATTTTTAAGAAGAAAAATAACAACAATGAAAACACAGAAGTAAATAAGTGCTTGTTCTTTGCCATAAGTAGAAATGAAATAGGCAAATTGATAGTTCATAAATTCCAGTATGGCTGAACTATCGAGGGTTAACTCAGGAGCGGTTTCCGGCAGAGCAATATCGTCTGGAGCGAAGAGTATGGTAAGAAATGGCGCTACAGCGGTAAGTGAAAAAATAGAGAATATAGTGGAAAGCAGATTGAAAAATATGTTCCCGGCAATTTGTGGCTTGTAGTTTTTAAGTAGTCCTAATATTTGTACAAAGCTCTTCATTCGTTTACCAATTGAATGCCGGTATAATTATAGGGGCTTATATTTTTCAACTCACTTTTAATGCTTTTACTTACATTAAGCGTATCAATAAAACTGTGTAGTGACGCGCGGTTTATTACAGCATTTGTTCTTGTTAAATCGCGAAGCGCTTCATATGGTTTCGGATATCCTTCACGACGCAAAACCGTTTGAATAGCTTCGGCTACTACGCTCCAGTTGTTTTCTAAATCTTGCTTAATGGCTTCTTCGTTAAGGAGCAGTTTGCCAATACCTTTTTCAAGAGATTTGATCGCAATAAGGTCGTATCCGAAAGGGAGACCAACATTTCTCAGAACTGTACTGTCCGTTAAATCGCGCTGAAGTCTTGATACAGGCAGTTTTCCCGAAAGGAATTCCAATACAGCATTAGCCAGCCCAAGGTTTCCTTCCGCGTTTTCAAAGTCTATAGGATTAACCTTGTGTGGCATTGCCGAAGAACCAACTTCGCCTTCCTTTATTGCCTGTTTGAAGTAATTCATGGAAATGTAAGCCCAGATGTCTCTGGCAAAATCTATCAAAATGGTATTGATTCGGCGCATGGCATCAAAGCGTGCTGCCAGCTCATCGTAATGCTCTATTTGAGTAGTGGTCTGTTGGCGCTCAATGCCCAGTTTATCAGACAGAAATGAGTTTGCAAACTTTACCCAATCTATCTCCGGGAAGGCTACAAAGTGCGCATTAAAATTTCCGGTTGCACCGCCAAATTTACCGGATATAGGGATGTTCTTTAATCGATTAATCTGCGAATTTAAGCGCTCGTGAAAAACGAGCATCTCTTTTCCCAGTCGGGTAGGAGAGGCTGGCTGCCCGTGCGTGCGTGCCAGCATCGGTATATCTTTCCACTCGGTTGCAAGCCGGCCTATTTCTGAAACAAGGTGTTCCAGCGCAGGCAGAAAAACTTCGTCAAAACAGGTTTTTATGGAAACAGGTACAGCTGTGTTGTTGATATCCTGCGAGGTGAGACCGAAATGAATAAACTCCGAATATTCGTCGAGTCCCAGGGCGTCCAACTTTTCCTTTACGAGGTATTCCACGGCTTTTACATCGTGGTTTGTTTTACTTTCAAAGTTTTTCACTTTGTCAGCATCGCTTTGTGAAAAGTCGCGGTACATGGCGCGCAAAGATTTCTTGTGGTCATCCGTGATTCCCGAAAGTTGCTTTAGGGGAATTTCCGAAAGGGCAATAAAATATTCTATTTCAACTTGTACCCTGAATTTTATCAGGGCAAATTCTGAAAAATAAGATACGAGTTCGCTTGTCTTTGACGCATACCGACCGTCGATCGGTGTAATGGCACTAATGCTCATTTTCTTTGTTCTAAGTAGAGTTTGTTATTATACTCAGGTGGCTGATGTAAAAAGTTCGATAGTAAGGCGCAGCAAGCATTGAAATTCAAGGAATTGACCTTTGTCAATGAGTCATTTCAAAACAAGTGCAATGCCAGTAGCGAGCTTTTTGGACAGACACTAAATAAGCTGCAAAAATCATGATTATTTATGGATTTATAAAGGATTTCGCACAAGGCATTGATGGAATCGCGGTAATACCTTAAGTTAGCAGAAAGAATTGTGAAATTTTGGACATAGCACTAGCCATTCTCAGCGGACTTTTAATTCTGACCGGTATAGCCGGGTCAATTCTGCCGGTACTGCCGGGAACTCCGCTATGCTGGCTTGGCTTGCTGGTTCTTCACTTTACCAAATATGCCGATTATTCCACCACTTTTCTAGTGGTTACCGCTTTGGTAATGATTGTTATTTCGGTGCTTGATTATTTAATCCCCATGTGGGGAACCAAGCGATTGGGAGGGTCGAAGGCTGGGGTTACCGGATCAACGATTGGGTTGATTGTAGGATTGTTTTTTGGACCCTTTGGAATAATTTTCGGACCTTTTATAGGAGCTTTTCTCGGTGAAATCCTCGCCAATAAATCGGAATTTCGTGTAGCGCTAAGAAGCGCTACCGGATCGTTTATTGGATTTTTACTCAGTACAGGATTGAAGTTAATCTACGGCGGTTTTACCGCTTTCTACTTTTTCAGAGACGTATTTTCCTAGCGATTGCTATACGACTGCCAGTTTTGTCCGAGCAGAATCTCCGCAAGAGTTTCGTGAAAGATTTTTAATTTTTCGGGCACGTTGTTTCGAGCCATAATTCGCTGATCCTGTCCGTTGTAATTAATCCTTGAAATGGTAGAAGGCAAATCAGAAACTTGCGGATCATTGTATTCATTGTTCAAATCAAAATATCCAATCTCAACGGCAGAGTTGTAAATCTTCTCGATCTGCGCCTGAGAGAAAGTAGTGGAATACAAGCCCATCTTTTCAGCGAAATTAATTCCCTCATAAGTTGAAAAACCACTGGCATAGATTTTAATCTTGTAAACAGGACATCGTCCAAAACAAGGCGTTTTATTAAAAGAAACCACCAGGGTGTCTTGAGGTGTAGGTTGCTCTACGACCATCACAATCGTATCGGTAGTTGGCACCTCAGCCTCTTCTTCGGCCGCGGCATTTTTATGATTTTTACAGCTTATGGTCGTAACCAATACTGCCAAATAAAGAAATATTTTCATCTAGTTTTAGGTATTCATCCCACGTTGCTTAGCCATTTCCTCCAACTTTTGCTGGAACTTTGACTTGCCCTTTTTTCCCTTTTTCTTCTTGTTTTTTGCTATTTGCAATTTGATCTTGTCTTCATCAATAAAGAATTTTTTGATCAGCAACATTTGAAGAATCGAAATTACGTTGGCAAGGAAATAGTAATAACTCAACCCTGATGCAAAACCATTAAAGAAAAAGAGCATCATAAAAGGGAAAATATACATAATCACCTTCATGTTTGGCATTCCCGGCTGCGACTGCGTAGGCATATTACTGCTGTTGTAAACAGTGTAAATAAGTGTACTGATACACATCAGGATGGTGAATAAACTCACGTGATCACCATAAAACGGGATGTTGAAGGGCAATGAAGCTATGCTGTCATAAGCGGATAAATCATCTGCCCATAAAAAGGGCTCGTGGCGAAGCTGTATGCTCGATGGAAAAAACCGAAACATGGCATACAGAATAGGCATTTGTATAATCATTGGAATACAACCGGCAAATGGACTAACTCCCGTTTTACGGTAAAGCTCCATAGTGGCCTGCTGCTTTTTCATCGGTTCAGCATCTTTATGCTTCTCGTTTAGCTCATCAATCTCAGGCTTCAAAACCCGCATTTTGGCGCTACTCAGGTAATTTTTCCACGTAAGTGGCATCAAAATAGTTTTGATGAGAAGTGTTAAGATCAGGATAATAATACCATACGAAAGAGCAGTGTTGCTTCCCAGCCAGTCGAATATCGGTATAACCAGATACTTATTCACCCATCCAAAAATTCCCCAGCCAAGGTTGATTACCTTGTCGAGCTCCATTCCATAGTCACTTAAAACTTTATAGTCGTTTGGTCCCAGGAATAGCTTAGCATCAAAGGCTGTACCCGATCCATTAGACTCAAGTGGAATAATAGCCTTGAAGTATTGAGACAGACTGTCATTTTCTTCAGGATAAGGGTAGGTTTCTAAATTAGACCCTTTTCCAAAGGGAGCATTTCCAATTAGAATGGCCGAGAAGAAATCTTGCTTAAATGCAAGCCACTGAAGTTTTTGATCTTCAACTTCTTCTGTATCATCAGCTGTTTCGCTCAGGTAATCTCTACCCTCATCTACTTCCTTAAAGAAAATGGTTGAATTGTTTCGCTCCAGCTCAATACCTTTTTCATTCTGGTATGAACTCATCTCCCACACTAACTTAGGAGAAGTAATTACACCACCAACGTCGTAAAAATTGGTCTTAAAACCGATGTCGTAGCTATCGCCTTTAATGGTATAAATATTTTCAACTTTTCTTCCGTCGGCTAGTTCAAGTGTGTAAGTAATCCTTTTTGTGTTCTCCCCAGAAATGTTTCCACCTGATGCATCCGTGGAGAAATAAAATTCAGAAGTATTGAAATTTCCCAGAGAAGGATAGGTGAATTCCAATCCCAGCTTGGCTGTATTTTTATCAAAAAGAACCAGTGGCAATGAGTCGTATGTGGTAAACTCAACCAGCTCTGCTCTCACGGGTATGCCACCTTTATTACTGAATTTAAGTCGCAGCAAGTCGGTTGTTATTTCAATCTCGTTGGCATCTCCTTGAGAAGACCTAGCCAATACTCCGTACTTAAGCCTCAGCGCCTCGTCTCTTACTGCATTTTCAACGCTGTCTGGTCGGTTGGCTTCTGGAATTGCATCGACATTTGCCTGTTCTTTTTCAAAAGAATTAACAGATTGCTGTGCTTCTAACTCTGCCTGTACCGCACTAATACTGTCTTGTATTCGCTTATTCTCAGCGATTTCAACGTCACTGGGGCTTTGATATATCGTATATGCTACGAGTAGCAAGCCAATGAGCACCAGTCCTATGACGGAATTCTTATCCATTCTTGTTTATTTAAGGCGACAAAGATAACCGCTTGACGCCAGTAGACAAAGTTTATTGGATAAACGGCAGAAATGATTTTTAGGCTTTCTCCAATTCTACATCAACCGCTACAGCCGCTTTCACAAATTCAATAAATAATGGATGCGGATTTGCAACAGTGCTTTTGTACTCAGGGTGAAATTGTACCCCTACAAACCACGGGTGTGAGCTGATTTCGACGATTTCAACAAGGTTGTTGTCTGGGTTTATTCCTGAAGCAATCATACCATTTTCTTCAAATTTCTTCAGGTATTTATTGTTGAATTCATAGCGGTGTCGGTGCCTTTCAGATATTTCAGCCGAACCGTAAATTTCTTCAGCACGAGTTGAAGGCTTTATAGCACATTTATATGCACCAAGACGCATTGTACCACCCATATCTTTAATAGCCTTTTGATCGGCCATAATATCGATTACAGGATCTTTTGTATCGGGATTAATCTCAGTAGTATTTGCTTCTTTTAGACCCAGTACGTTTCGTGCAAATTCAATAACAGCACATTGCATTCCAAGACAGATTCCCAAAAATGGAAGACCATTTTCGCGGGCGTACTTTATAGCTTGAATTTTACCTTCAATGCCGCGTTCACCAAACCCGGGAGCTACGAGGAGTCCTTTCAGTGGCTTTAAATGACGACCCACATTTTTCGAATTGATTTCTTCACTATGAAGCCACACGAGGTCTACGCTCACTTCACTTTGTGCTCCGGCATGTATAAACGATTCAATGATAGACTTATACGAGTCTTTCAATTCAATATATTTCCCCACAAGACCTATTTTGATAGATGTCTTTGGGTTCTTGTGTCTTTCCAAAAATTGATTCCACTTGGTAAGCTCAGCCTCACCCGTAGTATCTAGTCTCAATTTGTCAAGAACCACCTTGTCGAGCTCTTCATTTTGCATGAGCATCGGCACATCGTAAATGGTTTCTGCATCGATTGATTCTATAACGGCATCTGGAGCGACATTACAGAACTTGGCAATTTTTTGGCGCAACTCTTCAGTGAGTTCATGCTCTGTACGGCAAACCAAAATATCGGGTTGAACCCCAAGCTCCAAAAGCTGTTTTACGCTGTGCTGTGTAGGCTTGGTTTTAAGTTCTCCGGCTGCGGCCAAATAAGGAATAAGTGTAAGGTGAATTACAAGGCAATCAGTTCCCATTTCCCACTTGAGCTGACGTACAGTTTCTATGTATGGTAGCGACTCAATATCACCTACAGTTCCACCTATTTCGGTAATTACAAAGTCGTAGTCGTGGGTGTTTCCAAGAATTTGGATACAGCGCTTAATCTCGTCGGTAATATGTGGTATTACTTGAACCGTTTTGCCCAAATAATCTCCACGGCGCTCACGGTTTATTACGTTTTGATAAATGCGGCCGGTGGTGATATTGTTAGCCTGGGAAGTTACGATATTCAAAAATCGCTCATAGTGTCCCAAATCCAAATCTGTTTCTGCACCGTCTTCTGTTACATAGCATTCCCCGTGCTCATATGGATTTAGAGTTCCAGGGTCTATATTAATATATGGATCTAGTTTTTGAATGGTTACAGAATAACCGCGGCCTTGAAGAAGCTTGGCCAATGAGGCGGAAATAATGCCTTTACCTAAGGATGAGGTAACCCCGCCCGTTACGAAAATATACTTGGTCTTGTGACCCATGACTGCCAAAATTGAGAAGTGTAACTACGGGGAACAAAGTTAGCAATAATACCTATGCACCGAAATGTAGGCTATGCTAATTTTAATATTTAAATACTTTTTCGATTAACAATCTTAAAAGCTATACAAAAGACCAAAACTTGGCAATATAGGAAGTTGATTTACTCGCTCAGCGGTAACACGGTCTACATAGAAAATATTTTCACGGTTGTAAACGTTTGTAACACTCACACTTGCCTCAAGCTTTGAATACTCTGAAAATTCAAAAGTCTTTTTCAAAGTAAGATCCAATCTGCTGTAATCGGGAAGTTTGCCCTGGTTGAGCCCGGCGTACTGAATTTCAACATTATTTGAGTTGGTTTCAGTTATATCGGTGTTTATATCGTCCTGCAGTGTTTCACGTAAATAGAATCCCTGATTCTGTGTAAATGGGAAACCACTTCCGTAATTCCACCTTGCATTTACTTCCCAATCTAGTCTTTTTCCGAAGCGACGCGAAACCAAAAGGTTCACATTGTGTCTTCTATCAAATACCGGATCATAGGCAGTAACGCCATCCCATCTATCAACATCGGCAATGGAGTAGACAGCCCAAACATAGTATTTGGAATCTTCATACTTCAGCGTGAAATCAACACCACGCGCCTCACCGCTTTCAATAATAAAGTCATTTTTCAAAATGTCCGGAGCAACAGGGTCGTCTTGACTAAATATTTTATTTCTGTTGATGTTTGTTAACTGGGTAAAGTTCTTGTAGTAGCCTTCCAGGTTAATGCTTATTCGATCTGTTAAATCGTATTCTACACCACCTATAACGTGGTAAGCTGTCTGCAAGGGGTTGGTAACGTCTCGTACTGTACCGTCTTCTCGGGTAAATTGATTTTGGATGTCTTCCGGTGCTACCAAAAAGCCATAGAACAGATTTACAATATCTCGATCTGAGGTGGCGCTGATAATGTTCTGAGAGTACAGTCCACCGGCAGCTTTAACCCTTAAATCTTTGGAGATATTGTATTTCACACCAATTCGTGGCTCAGGTCGAAATACTCTTATTGATGCATAATATTGAGCTCTGAAACCCAAATCGAGAATCAAGTTATTAAGCTTGAACTTATAGGCAGCAAAACCCGCAAGTTCAGTGCTGTTTTGCTCCTGCGAAAATTGCTCATCCAGAGGCGTGAAAAACGATAATTCCGTTCCGAAACCGGTGATATCTACACCGTATTTAAACTCATTGTCGCCCTGGAAATACTTAAAATTAATCGCGAAGTTAAAGCTATTAATTCCCGATGTACGCGGCTTTAAAAACTGAGGGTTACCACTGTCATCACTTTCTGCTTGAGTGCTTTGTTCAATCAGCGTTATTTCGTAATCGCTGATGTTAAATTGCCCTTCTACAAGCACTGCTGTTCCTTGGGGCACGAGTACAAAGTTAAGGCCTCCTCCATAAGAGTTCCAGTCGAGGCTACTCGTTTCCTGAAAGGTCGTAGCATCTTTATAATTGAACCCAAATAGACTGAATTTGCTACCAGTAGAAGCATTAAAGGAAACTTTTCCGTACAGGTCAGTAAAGCTAAATGGAAGTCCGTCTTCATCTACATAGTCGTAGAATAGCTTTGAGCTTTCATCAAGGTAGGAGTGTTTGGCTGAAAACACAAAGGACGACGAGCTTTTACCATCATTGGTTTGCCTTTTAATGGGTCCCTCAAGAAGTACATTTGCAGCAAAGGTGCTGGCACCTACTTTTCCTGAAAAGCGCCGCTTATTTCCATCACGCATGGTAATATCCATAATTGATGAAACCCTGCCACCATGTTCGGCGCCAAATCCACCCGTGTAGATATCTGCGTTTCGAATAAGCTCGGTATCAAAAACAGAGAATAGTCCAATACTGTGAAAGGGATTGTAAATAGTCATTCCATCAAGCAAAACTTTATTCTGCACAGGCGATCCACCCCTGATATAAAGCTGCCCACCTTGATCTCCGGTAAATATTACACCAGGTACAACCTGCAGGTACTGGGCTAAATCTGCGGTTCCCCCAATGGTTGGAATTTGTTTTATATCTTTTGGTGTAGCCTTGGTTACCGACATGGTAACATTGGTAGTTGCTTCTTGTTTTTCAGCAGATATTTCAACAGTCTGCATTTCTATGCTCGACTTTTTCAAAAACAATTTTTCTGTCAGAATCCTTTCGCCGTCTATGATAATATTTTTCTTAAGCGTGTCATAGCCAAGGTAGGTTACCTGCAAAACATAAGATCCCAGAGGGATTTGAGTAATAGAAAAATAACCGTTTACATCGGTAGAAGCTCCCAGTGAAGTGCCTTGCAAATACACATTTGTAAAAATTACCGGCTCACCAGAATCTTCCTCGTATACAAATCCGCGTATGGTTCCATTTTGAGCGAAGGCTCCTGAAAGTACTGATATACAAATTATAACGGTGAATAAAAATGACTTCATGAATCTCAAATTGTTTTAAAGCGGCGAAGATAAACATATAAAGCGCTTTAATTTCAGGTTGAAACGCGAATAAACTTCAAGTGCTACTTAAATAAGTATATAATCTTTGATGGCTAAACTCGCAGCAACCTGCTTACCATCTCTTTTACAAGCTCGCCAGAATCATTTCGGGTAGTCTTAACACCTTTAGATTTTAAATCTATATCGTAAAGAATATCAATGCTATCCAAAAGCCTTTGGCTATGGAAATTTCTGGCTGCTTGCTGATAATCCGTCAAAAAGTACGGGTGAATTCCCAATGCTCTAGCCATGCTTTGTTTATCGGTCGATTTTACCAGAGCATGGTACGTTATCAGTTTAGTAAAGTATCTATACAATCCTGAAGCAACCGGAATTACGTGATGCTCCTTTTGATTATTCGCAAAATAGTTTGCTATAAACAAAGCTTTGTAATCATTCCGGGCACCAATCGCATTTTGCAATTCAAAAATATTATAGTCCTTACTTATTCCAATGTGCTTCTGAACAGCATCTTGTGAAATGCTTTCTCCTTTAGGAACGAGTATTTCCAGTTTTTCCAGAGCATTGACCAGATTACCGAGGTTTGTGCCGATATTTTCACTCAGCATAGCCACAGCACGGGGTTCTATTTCAATTTTTCGGGAAGCACAGTAATTTCCAATCCA
The DNA here is from genome assembly GCA_963748925.1 of uncultured Cryomorphaceae bacterium. Taxonomy (GTDB): domain Bacteria; phylum Bacteroidota; class Bacteroidia; order Flavobacteriales_D; family Cryomorphaceae; genus Cryomorpha. The sequence continues at coordinate 974,777 of CAVVKG010000009.1, forward strand.
GGCCGGGATATCTTTATCTCTAAGCTTGGGGCTATTAAAATGAACTGCATGTTTCTTTACCAGCTTCAGAAATTTACTTCGGCCATCAAGCTTTTTGCCTTTGTAATTTATTACCAGAACGGTTGATTTTACAGGATCGGTAATCAATGTCTCAAGCGCCTCAAAATTTTTCCAGTTTTGCGCCTCTCGAACAATCACCACCTGATACTCGGCCATCATAGGATAGCGCTTTACAATAGGTACCAATTCTTCAGGACTGATATCCTGACCATACAGAATGGATTGATTGAATTCCTGTTCGGCTTCGGTCAAAACATTTTTGGAAATGTAATCGCTTAAAAGATCAATAAAATAGGGCTCTTCGCCATCAAAAAGATAAACGGGAGCATATTTCTTTTGCTTTAAATCAGCGAGTATTTTGGTGTGTGACATTTAAAATTTAAGATGTTTTACTGAGCGGCCATCCATGGCGATTTCTTTCATAGCGCCTATTCCAAGTCTTATGTGGGTTTCAACGTAGGTTCCCGAAACTTTTAAGTCACTTTCAGAAGTTTTTACTCCTTCGGGTACCATCGGTTGATCTGAAACAAGTAGAATGGCACCTGTTGGAATCTTATTGGCAAATCCGACTACAAAAATAGTAGCTGTTTCCATATCTACCGCCATGCATCTCGACTTTCTTAGATATTTTTTGAACTTTTCGTCGTGTTCCCATACTCTTCTATTGGTGGTGTAGACGGTTCCGGTCCAGTAGTCAAAGCCCATATCGCGAATGGTACTTGATACTGCGCGCTGTAGCATAAACGAGGGCAATGCCGGAACCTCTGCGGGCAAGTAGTCCAGGCTGGTTCCCTCCCCGCGAATGGCTGCAATGGGAAGGATGAAATCGCCTACCTGATTCTTCTTTTTAAGGCCACCACATTTACCGAGAAATAAAACAGCTTTTGGTTTAATTGCGCTGAGAAGATCCATAATAGTTGCTGCCATGGCACTTCCCATACTGAAGTTTATAATACTCAACTCGCCGGTATGTGCGCTCATCATGGGTTTGTCTAATCCACGCACCTCTACTTCGTGGATTGCTGCAAAGCGGTCAACATATTTGTCAAAATTGGTGAGCAAAATATATTGGCCAAACTCATCGAGGTTTACTCCGGTGTAGCGCGGTAACCAGTTTTCTACTATTTCCTTTTTTGTCTTCATATCTTCTTTAGCTTCTTGTTTTTGATCGTAGTATCTTTTGAATAATATGACTTTTATATCATTCATTCGCCGGCATCCTTTACTTTTACCGCCTAATGCAGGCACTTAATCTTCCACCATATCCGTTTAAAATCGTAGAAGAATCCGGTAAACATAAGATTTTCGATCCGGTAAGGCGAAAATACTTGATTCTAACTCCTGAAGAATGGGTGCGACAACATTTTATTCAATTTCTTATTTTAAAAAAAGGCTTCCCTAAGGGTCTGTTTAAAATTGAAGGTGGCGTTTCTCACCATCAGCGTAAGGGGCGGTATGATGTTATGGTGGCAAACCGTCAAGGCAAGCCGCTAATGCTGATTGAATGCAAAGCCCCTTCAGTAGTTATTACTCAAGAAACTTTCTATCAGATAGCTCGTTATAATACAGAAATGCAAGTGCCTTACCTGGCTGTAACCAATGGTTTGCAACACTATTTTATACAGATAGATTTACAAGCTAAGCAACTTAATTATTTAGATGAGCTACCCGATTATCAGTACCTTGCAGATTAATTCTTTATAATGAGAACATTTTTATTTTCTTTAATTTTTCTTCCAGTTCTGTGCTTTGCACAGTCCAGACAAATGATGCCATTGGATTTGCAAAAGCAGCTCAAAAGCATTCCTGCTGATCACCAAATTGACCTTTATCTAAGAGGAAATCTTGTCAGCCTTTCCACTTTTGTGCGATCTGAAAATGGAAAAATTAAGGGATCTTTGAACGATATTTTAGCTTGCTCACTTCCCGCATCAAAAATGGCTTTGCTCAATGATTTAGAAGGGCTCGATTACATCGAATATTCTGGTTCTACGCCTCATTTGCTAAACGATATAATGCGGACAAATAACAATGTGCTTCCGGTTCATTTGGGAGCAACCCCATTGCCTCAGGCTTATTTGGGCGACGATGTGATTCTTGGTTTTGTAGATAGTGGAATTGAACTGGCGCATCCTGATTTTCAAAATGAAGATGGGTCCACCAGGGTCATTGCCCTTTGGGATCAAACACAGGATGAAACGATTCCATTCAGAGTGCCTGAACCTTATGGGTACGGGCAGGAATGGAATTCGGAAGATATTGATGCAGAGATTACAGGTCATGATGATCAGGCTGCTTTTGCCGGCCATGGATCTACTGTAGCGGGGGTAGGTGCTAGCAATGGAAATGCTACCGGTAATTTTATGGGTGTAGCTCCCAATGCAGATATTATCGCGATCTCTTCAGATTTTAATCGACCAAACTGGTCGGCTTCAGCCGCAGATGCCATTGATTTTATTTTCGCGAAAGCAGAAGCTTTGGGAAAACCTGCAGTGGTTAATCTTAGCCTCGGCGATTACTATGGCTCCCATGATGGACTTGATGCTCCAACGCTTTTTGTTGATCAATTGCTCGATGAATCGGGCGGAAGGGCAGTGGTCGCTGCTGCGGGAAATAGTGGAAACCTTGGCAATTATCACCTTTCCTATGATATTCCACAAGCCGATACGGCCTTTACCTGGTTCAAGTACAATGGCTCAGCTCAGGCAGTATTTTTTGAAGTATGGACAGATACGATCGATTTTAACACGACATCTTATTCAATAGGAGCAGATCTCACAATCCCCCAATATGAGTTTAGAGGTTATGCCTCCTGGCGAAATGCCACAGAAAATTTGAATATGGTAATTACCGATACCATTTTTTATCAGGGTGCTATCTTGGGAATTGTAGACACCTGGTGCGGATTGCGAGGCGGTCAATATCAGCTCCAGGTGCAGGTTACCCAGCCCTTTAGCAATCAGTATTTATGGCGGTTTGCAACAACAGGTGGTGGCAAGTTCGACTGCTGGAGTCACGGCCCCTTTGGAACATCGCAAATTGTAAATACAGGATTACCGGACCTCGGGGCTTTTCCCGATATGCAGTATTACCAATTGCCGGATAATGATAAAACAATCGTAGACTCATGGGTCTGTTCTGATAAAGTAATCACCGTTGGAAATTACATCAACCGCGATGCATTCACCAACTACCTTGGTGAGCAAACCACTTTTGATGATACCCCTGGTGAAATTTCAATTAACTGTAGCCGTGGCCCCACACGCGATATGCGTCAAAAGCCGGATATAGCGGCCAGTGGAGATCACACACTCAGTGCGGGCAGAATAGCTACACTTAATTCCTGGATTAATATCAATCCCGATAAGGTAGCCGAAGATGGTATGCACTATATAAATGGTGGTACTTCGCTTGCATCGCCCGTGGTGGCCGGTGTTGCATGTCTCTACCTTTCCAGGGATCCTGAAGCAACTTACCTCGATATTAAAAATGCTATTATCGATAATGCACTGGCCGATCAGTTTACAGGAATCCTTCCGGGAAATCAATTTGGTTATGGGAAAATAGATGCCTTTGCAACGCTCACGGTGCCATTTATCACTTCTTATGCCAGTGGTGGTCTATCTAAAGACATATTGGAAATATACCCGAATCCATCCAGCGGATTATTCCGAGTGAGAACGAATGGATATCAGGTAAATTCCATTCGTGTATATGACGTCTCCGGAAGACTTGTATTGCAAGAATCTCCGCAATATGGATCTGAAAATGAGTTCAGTATTGATCTGTCTCAATTTGATGCCGGAGTTTATGTTATTCATTCTCAAATTCTTAATGGCTTTAAAGGAATAGCTAAACTTATTGTTGAGAAATAGATTTAGAGTGTTTAGCTTTGCCGTCCAAATTTTAGGACTTTTTTATGGACTTATCGAAAATCTTATCTATCGCCGGAAAACCTGGTTTGTATCAAATTGTTAACCAGTCTCGCGGTGGCGTCGTAGCTAAGTCGCTACTCGACGGCAAAAAAGTATCTATCGGACAAACTCAGCGAGTGAGCACCCTCTCTGATATTTCGATTTATGTTGAAGATGGTGATGAGCCTTTGGTGAATATTCTCAAAACCATTTACGAATCAAATGGGGGAACAGCAATTGAAATCGATCTAAAAGATGCAGATGCCCTTCGTAATCTTTTGCGCGAAGCGCTTCCAGAACACGATGAAGAGCGCGTTTATACTTCCGATATCAAGAAAATTGTGAAGTGGTACAACCTTCTTCACAAAAATAATTTGCTTGACTTCTCTGAAAAAGCTGAAGAAGAAGAAGCCAAAGAAGAAACTATAGTGGAGGAAGCCATCGTTGCAGAATCTGAAAAAGGCGATAAGGCAGAAGCTCAACCGGCAAAGAAAGCTGCAGCCAAACAAGCGAAGAAAGCAACGGATAAGCCAAAAGCTGATAATGCAGAGCCCAAAGCAAAGCCGGCTAAAAAGAAGAAAGACGAGTAGAGAAGTAGTTAGAAGTTTCTACGCATCAAGGCTCCAAGCTAATTTAATGTGACGGATTGCACTAGATAAACTTGCCCTTTAAGGGTAATTGTCAGTGCTACGAACTAAATAATATTTACTTCCCTTTCAAGCTCAACTCCAAATTTTTCTGCCACAGAATCCTTTACACGGGTAGAGTGGTCGTAAATTTCCTGACCGGTGGCACCGCCATAGTTCACAAGCACCAGCGCTTGCTTGGCATGCATTCCGCAATTGCCAATTCGCTTTCCTTTCCAGCCTGCTTGTTCAATGAGCCATCCTGCGGCTAGCTTCACCTCATTTCCGGGTGCGGGATAATTCGGAATTTCAGGGTGCTCTTTAGCTATTTCCTTCCATTGAGCGGCAGAAATAACAGGATTTTTGAAAAAGCTGCCCGCATTTCCCAATTCCTTTGGATTGGGTAGTTTACTGTTTCGGATATTAATTACGGCCTGGCTTATTGCCTCAATGGAAAGTTCATCGATTCCCATGCTATTTAATTCGGCGTCGATTGCACCGTAGTTCACATTAAAATAGGGAGTTTTAAGTAGCTTGAAGGTCACGGAGGTAATGATGTATTTGCCTTTTAACTTTCTCTTGAAAACACTTTCCCGATATCCAAATTCGCATTCAGCGGTATTAAACTTCTCTACCTCTCCCGTATTGAGATTGTAGGCTTCCAGATGGTCAAATCTGTCTTTGATCTCAACACCATAAGCACCTATATTTTGCATGGGACTTGCGCCGACATTGCCGGGAATAAGCGATAAGTTCTCCATTCCCGCCCATTTGTTTTTGATGCAGGTAAGTACAAACTGATGCCAGTTCTCTCCGGCGCCGGCTTTAATATATACATGGTCATCGTTTTCGTCAATACACGCAATTCCGGTGATGCCGTTTTTTAGTATCAAACCTTCATAATCCTTGGTGAAAAGCAAATTGCTTCCACCACCCAGAATCATCCTCGGCATTTGATTTAAGTCTCTATCGCTCAAGATCTCTCTCAATTCTTCCACGGAGTGAAAAGTGGCCATTGCTTTCGCTTTAGCATCGATGCCAAATGTATTGTACTCTTTGAGAGAAGGATTATACTCAATCTGCATTATGAAATTTTGAGCAAAGCTAATTCAAAAATTGCAATCGGTTGATTCCACTTACTTCCTTACTTTTACCGAAGTGAAAAAACGCATTGTCATATCGGTTAGCAACGATCTGGATACCGATCAAAGGGTGCAGAAACAATGCCGATTCCTATATAAATCCGGGTTTGAGATTGCACTCTATGGACGAAAGCTGAAAGACAGCAAGCCGATCGAAAGACCCTATTTCACTCAACGGTTCAACTTGCTCTTTAACCATGGTTTTCTGTTTTATGCTGCATTAAACACACGTCTTTTTCTAGCCTTGCTTTTCTCGAAAGCTGATGCTTATTACGCGAATGACCTCGATACCTTACCCGCAAATTATCTGGCGTCGCTTCTTCGGCGAAAGCCGCTTATTTACGATAGTCACGAATTTTTCACGGAAGTGCCGGAGGTGCAAAACAGACCATTGGTAAAATCGGTCTGGAAATTTTTTGAACGCATCTGTATTCGTCAATGCGATTTGGTTTTGACCGTTAGCCAGTCTATTGCCGAACTTTTACAAGGTACCTATAAGCTTGATAAAGTCTTTCTTGTTAGAAATGTACCATACGAACGCCTTCAAATAAACCCGGTTTCAAAATCGGAAATTGGCGTCGCTGAAGATCAGTTTCTTCTTCTACTTCAGGGCACAGGGATAAACATTGATCGCGGTGCTGAGGAGCTTATAGAGGCAATAACATTTTTAGATAACACGTTGCTGTTGATCATAGGAGGCGGAAATGCCATGTCTATCCTCAAAGCGAAAGTTGATAAGTTAAACCTGAATGAGAAAGTACTTTTTAAGGACAAGATGCCGTTTGGTCAAATGATACGCTATACCGCCGCTGCCGATTTAGGTTTGAGTTTGGACAAAAACACGAATATCAATTATAAATTTAGCCTACCCAACAAACTATTTGATTATGCGTTGGCTGGCATTCCTGTATTGACCAGTAACCTCCACGAAGTAAGAAAAATCGTGGAAGGCTATAATATCGGAGAAGTGATTGATAGCCATGATCCCCAAATGATCGCTCAAAAGCTAGAAAGCCTTCGCTCCAATAAGAGTCAACTGGCTGTTTATCGTAAGAATACTTCAACTTTGCTCAATGAATTAATGTGGGAGGAGGAATACAGGCCGGTACTTCAAAAAATACAAGAAATTGTCTGACCGCCATTTACATATCGTTTCTTTTGATGTGCCGGACCCACCAGATTATGGAGGGGTTATCGACGTTTATTATAGAATAAAGGCGCTTGCCGAACTTGGAGTTAATGTGCATCTTCACTGCTTTCAGTATGGTAGGAGCTCGTCTCTTCGGTTGGAAGAATTTTGCGAGTCTGTTACATATTATCAACGGTCAAAATCTTTGCGCCACGCTTTATCCGGACTACCTTTTATTGTTGAAACGAGACGAAATCAGAGCCTTCTCAAAAACCTGCAAGGCAATGCGTTTCCCATCCTTTTCGAGGGACTTCATACCACGGCTTTTTTGAATCATCCTTCACTTAAAAATCGCATCAAACTGGTTCGCGCCCATAATGTAGAACACGATTATTACCAGGGTTTGGCTCAGGTTGAAAAAAATCCTGTCAAAAAGCTTTTTTTCAAAAAAGAAGCGGAAAAGCTAAATCGCTATGAATCGGTTTTAAAGGCTTGTCAACACATTCTGGCCATTTCAGAAAGTGACAGGCAACACTTTCAAGAACTTTATGGTAAAACCATATTGATCAATCCGTTTCATCCGTTCCACGGCGCAGATATTGGCGGCGATAATAGCTACGCTTTCTACCACGGCAACCTGGAAGTACCCGAAAATCTTGAAGCCTTAGCTTTCCTGATAAATCGCGTAATCCCGCTCACACAAGTGGCGCTCGTAGTGGCCGGAAATGGAGCTGAGAAAGCAGTAGCGCGCCTTAACAACAAGCGGGAGAATATCAAAGTTATAAATTCTCCGGATGCAGGAACTATGCTTGAACTTGCCAAAAATGCTTCCGTACATGTTTTGCCTACATTTCAAAGCACAGGGTTTAAATTGAAATTACTCTACTCAATGTTCACTGCTCAGGTAATTGTGGCTAACAAAATGATGGTAGAGGGAACCGGATTAGAAAACTATTGCCAAATAGCTGAAAGTCCCGAGGAAATGGCGCGGATTATTACAGAATCGCATAGATCGGAGGCAAACCCCGAAATGCTTCAAAACAGAATAGACTATCTAAACAAACATTTTTCAAATCGGGAGAATGCTTTAAAAATCACTAAACTTCTTGACTGAGATTCTCCATAGTCGCTTTGTTGTCAACGCAGCGGATAATATGTGATGAAAACTTCTTCAGATGCACATAATCGTGGGTGGCCATTAAGACGGCCCGGCCATTTTTACTAATGTCGTGAAGAAGGTTCAAAATTTCTTCTGTAGTGGAAGGATCCAGATTTCCCGTTGGTTCGTCGGCTAGTATCAAGTCAGGATCATTAAGCAGAGCTCGGGCTACAGCTACACGTTGTTGCTCTCCTCCCGATAGTTCGTGAGGCATTTTGTAACCCTTAGTTCCTAGACCAACTTTGTCCAGAACTTCCTGAATTCTGGCGGCCATTTCAGCTTTATTTTTCCAGCCGGTAGCGCGCAAAACGAAAAGCAAATTCTCGTTTACATTTCTGTCTGTTAAAAGCTCAAAATCTTGAAATACGATACCGAGATTTCTGCGCAAGAAGGGAACTTGCTTTCGTTTGAGTTTAGTGAGATCAAATTCTCCAACATGACCTTCGCCGTTTTTAATAGGCAATTCTCCGTAGAGGGTTTTCAATAAGCTGCTTTTTCCCGATCCTGTTTTCCCGATCAAATACACAAAGTCGCCTTTGTTGATATGAATATTTACATCAGTCAATACAAGGTGGTCGCCCTGAAAAACGGAGACGTTTTTGAGTTCTACGATCGTGTCGAGTGCCATTTTTTAAATTTCTGTAAAGCTAAAATAAATTTGCGAGGCACCCGTTCCTTACGAGTTGAGAAAGGCCATTGAAAACGGGCTTATTCTTCACATATTCGAGTTTAAAACTTTTAGACTTACCCGGTTCACTGCACCCATTGATACCCTTACTTTTATCTGTTTAAAACAGCACGTACACATGCTAAAAATACGCCCGGCAGTTTGGTTGCCAATTTTCATACTTTTTTTCGGAAGCAATTTGCTGTTAGCCCAGCAAACAGAGGCTGAGCGTAATCCTGACCTCAAGTATTACGAGTCTATGGAGTGGATGAGGCATAACCAGTTTGAAGCCGCTCGCAAAGGATTTGCCGATTATCTGAAGCAAAACACCGACGACCATAGTGAGTTGCATATTAATGCAGCTTATTACAAGGCCGCGTGTTCCATGGAGCTTTTTCACAAAGATTCTGAATTCCTCATGGAGCAGTTTATCTTAAAGCATCCTGAAAGCACCTGGGTTCATTCTGCCACGCTCGATCTGGGAAATTATAATTTCAATCGTCGTGATTACGACGATGCTCTCTATTGGCTAAACCGTTTAGATGAGCGCGACCTTTCTTCTATTCAGAAAGAAGAAGTGGTTTTCAAAAAAGGATTTTCAGCCTTTCAGCTTGAGAAGTACGAAGAAGCCAAAGCCGATTTTTACAAACTGAAAGATAGTGAAGGGGCATATCACGGGCCTACAAACTACTACTACGGTCACATAGCCTATACCGAGGGCAATTACCAAACTGCGCTTACATCCCTCGATAAAGCAGCAGATGATCCTAATTTTGCGCCGGTAGTACCTTATTACAAGGCTCAGATTTACCATTTTCAGGAAAAATACGATGAGTTAATTGCATATGCAACCCCATTGCTGGATGCCGAGGAGCCTGTACGCGTGGAAGAAATAGCGCACCTTGTTGGGAATGCACATTTTCAAAAGCAGGAGTATGCGCTGGCATTGCCTTTTTTAGAAATGTATGCGGAGAGAACTTACAACCTAAGTCCTGAGGACGCATACCAAATCGCTTATGCCTATTACCGTGCCGGCGAATACCGCAAATCTATTGATAGGTTTGCAACGGCTACAAAAGCTGAAGACCCTAACCTGTCTCAAATTGCTACCTATCAAATGGCCGACGCTTACGTGCAATTAGGAGAAAAGAAGTATGCGCAAAATGCTTTTAAAGTAGCTTCCCAAATGGATGCCGACCGCGAAATTACTGAGGATGCACTTTTTAATTATGCCAAGCTCGCTTATGAATTGAGTTACGATCCTTTTCATGAAGCTATTCAGGCATTTGAAAGTTACCTTACCAAATACCCAAGTTCGACCAGGAAAGATGAGGCCTACGAGTTTTTGCTTAAAGTGCACCTCTCCACAAAGAATTATACCGCGGCTATAAATGCGCTTGACGAGATGAAATCTCTGGATATTACCGATCGTACGCATTATCAGGAATGCGCTTATAATCTGGCAATTTCAGATGTGATTGCTAAAAAATCGGATCAGGCTTTCGCCAATTTTAAACTGTCTAAGAAGTATCCTGAAAACCCTAAGCTTGTTGCTTTAGCAGATTATTGGGTAGGTGATTTGTATTACCGCGAAGGTGAGTATGAAAAAGCCATAGCTGCTTACAAGGCTTACTTGGCCAACACTTCGGCTTACCAAACGAAGTATTACAATACCGCAAATTACAATATAGGCTATTGTGCCTTTAAGGATGGCGACTACGCGAATTCCCTTCAAGCCTTTAGAAAGTTTGTGTCAGGGTCTAATGTCGATGAGAAAAGAAAGAACGATGCCTATCTGAGAATCGGTGACCTCAATTTGGTGCGCAAAGAATATGGTTCTGCTGTAGAAAACTATCAGAAAGCACTTGATCTGAATGTGTCGAATGGAGATTATGCTCTTTTACAAATTGCAGAAGCTTATGGTTATCAGGATGATTTCGCAAAGAAAGCGGAAATGCTTAATAAGCTTTTTGATGAGCACCCTGAGACAACTTTAGCTGCTGTTGCTAAATTTCAACTAGGAGATAGTTACTTTATGCTTAATCAATTGGATAAATCGCTTACAGCATTTAATTCAGTTATCAACGATTACCCCCAGTCTCCTTATAGGAAAAAGGCCTTGCTAAAGCGTGGTCTTGTGCAATACCGACAAGGAAACTATGATGGTGCAATTGCAAGCTACAAATTGGTGGTGGCTGATTATGGGGTAGATTCTGAGTCGAATGAGGCCATAGCTACTTTGAAAAACATCTACCTCGACCTCGGTAAGGTTGATGATTACAGCGACTGGCTTAAAGAAATTCCCGATTATGAAGTATCCCCTTCCGAGATTGACAGCCTATCTTATCAGGCCGCTGAAAATCTGGTCGCAGATGGTGATTGTGATAAGGCTATTCCGGCATTTGAGAAGTATTTGGCTCAATATCCTAACGGTTTATTTGTCCTCAACGCCAATTATTATCTCTCTGAATGCGCATACCGCAAAAACGATTTTGATAAGGCTCTAAAAGGATTTGAATACGTGGCCTCGCGACCTACAAGTCAGTTTTCTGAACCCGCTATTCAGGGAGCTGCAACAGTTCGGTTTAACCGAAAGGAATACAAGGAGGCACTGGTGTTGTATAAGAAACTCGAGGAGGTAGCCTCTTTTGCGACAAATATTTTAGAAGCAAAAGTGGGTCAGATGCGGAGCGCTTACCAGCTTGGGTTGTACGATGAAGCTCTCACAGCTGCAGACGAGGTGATAAAGGATCCAAATGGATCGGAAGATTTGCTGACTGAAGCGCGCATGTTGAAAGCTCGAATCTATTTCACCAATGAAAACTATGCCGAGGCCAAGCCAATCTTCGTTCAGTTAGCCAAGAAGGCCAACTCGAAAGAAGGAGCTGAGGCGAAATACAGACTTGGGCAAATTGCTTTTGAGCAAAATGATCTGGATGAATCTGAAAAGCAAATTTTTGAACTGGCTAAGGATTTTGCCGGTTTCGATTTCTGGAAAATAAAGGGATTTATCCTTCTGGCAGATGTTTATGTCGCCCGCCAAGACTATTTCCAGGCTAGGGCGACCCTACAAAGTGTTATTGATAATGTTCAAGATCAGAAATTCGTGGACGAAGCCAAAGCTAAGCTTGGCGAAATAGATGCCGCAGAGCAAAAATCGATTAATGCCGGAGATACCATTCCCGATGCCGATTCTCTTGACTATGAGGAGGATTACCGCGAGCTTATTGATGAAAATAACAGACAGAAAAAATGAGAAAGCCAATAATAAATATATTTTTAGTTCTTTTTGTCCTCGCCTTAATCCCGATGGCAATGAAGGCACAAGGCGGTGATGGAGAGACTTTTGATCAAACTCAAATTATTACCGGCGATAGAACGCTTACCGTGCAGAAGGCTTTTAAAATTTCTGAAATGCCTTCAGTAGTTGATATTCCTGTCAAAATGGGTGATTTGTCCTATCAAATGATTCCTAAACGACCGGCAACAGAAATTATGCTGGAACCTATTGAGCCTGCCAAAGTTAAAGTGCGTGAACCTCTTGAAAAACTCTACAATGGTTTTGTAAAGGCCGGAGCAGGTACTTTTGCCACCGCTTATGCCGAAGCATTTTATACCAGTGATCGCGATCGTGACATGTCTTATGGAATCCATGCCAAGCACTTTTCTGCCAATGACGGGGTCAATCAACCCGTAGCTTTTAGTGGGTTTAGCGAATCGAAATTAGACCTTTGGGGAAAGAAAGTAATGAAGAAACACAGCCTCGAAACCGGCTTGGGCTACGCGCTTAATGGATATCATTATTATG
>CAVVKG010000010.1:0-84740 GCA_963748925.1 uncultured Cryomorphaceae bacterium
GCAGCCAGATGTACGTGCTTGAAATGACAAGCGACAATCCCGAAACCGGTATGGCCGTATGGACTGCAGTTGCCATGACCACCAAGAGCCATGCAGAGATGGCCAATCTGGACTTCGGTAAGTACTATTACTTCAGAGTAAAAGCTGTGGGGCCGCGTAATGAGAGTCCGTACAGTGAGGTAGCCTTTATTCGCGCAGTGTAGAAGCTATGGGAATACTACTCGGTTGACCAAAACACCAGCTAGTTCGTTTTTTTAAGCTAACTCGCCCATCTTAAACTATATGTACAACCGCAAAATTCCCCACTAAACTTTAGATCTTAAACCCGCAGCAGAAATGTTGCGGGTTTTTTTTGTTTTTAATTTGTGGGTATATTGGTGGCGTGATAGCCAATGATTGACATTCCTGAGGTGACCCTATAGGTTATATAACAACACCGTTGTGTGTTCTTTGCTGATTTTGGGGGTAAAAAGCACAGTAGTGTTTGTTATACGGTTGTGATGAGTAATATAACATAGAGTGAAATAATGCTGACTTAATCGATAAAAGAAAATGAAATTAGATCCCGAAAAGAGCTTGTTCCATCAGCCTATATTCTTGGTGACAAATGTTGTATTCCTACTTTTTTCCATCTTTCTCATTTTTCTAATTCAATGTGAAGGAAACTACTCTGCTAACTGGAACCCTGAAGGATTTAAGTACTTTTTATCAGAATTTTCTTTTCCAATTAGAATTTTGGCTATTCTTATTCCAATAAATCTCATAATAGCAACCATACACCGCTCACTACAAACAACTATTCAAATTAGCATTCTTACACAACAAAATAGGTTCGCCAACTACTATAAACATTACGAAATGTTTCAATCCCATTTTTCAGAATTAAGTAAAGAATTTGAAATACTAAATGAAAAAAAGGATTCTAAAATATACAGGCGCCTTTTTCCAAGTTCTAAAAGTGGAAGTTTCCAAGTTGACAAAAAGTTTCTAAAAACAATAAATGATCTTTCAAAAGATTACTTAGACCTTTTAGAAAAATTAAACCGTAATGAGCAAATATCTTACCTCGAGTTTAACATGATTTCCTCTAACATAATTCTTAGTTTAAACACATCTTGGGGAGGATATTGGTTGTCACCTATGGATTTTGGGAATACAATTCACAGCAAAATTGATGACATAGATGAAAATGAAGTTGAAGCTGCAACGTATGGAAATATTACCGCAAAATTCATTACTGCCGACAGAGAAGAAGTCATATTTGAAAAAGTTCTAAAATACTTTAGAGTATTAGCACGGTTAGTTGAATTTGAATTGGATTTAGAAACTTCAGAGCAAACCAAATATTTGAATGAATTAATTAACAAGGAAATAGTTTTTTACCAAGCGCACGGAGATGATAGGATAGCAAGTCGGTCCATAATAATTGTTACTGCTGATCAAAAAAACAAACTGTAAGAAAACACATACTCACAACATCACTTATACTGCATACCCTTCGGGATACCCAGCATAGCCAAAACGTTGTACACCATTTAAAAAGACCCATTTAACCGATAAAAACGAGTGAGAATGAATAAAGATGAGTTAGAAGAACTAAGACAAAAAATCAAACAAGTCAGCCATTAACAAGAAGAGTTGAAAGCATTGGAATACGACTTCTATATAGCTTTGAGATTATTCCATTTAGAAGGCGATGAAGAAAAAGATGACACTATTCAGAACGGGATACGCGCTGGTTTTTTAAGAGGTAAACCAAAAGTATCGGCAGATTTAATGCTAAACCAAATAAGTAAATGGATGAGAAGGATTAATGATGGTCGTGCTTAACGTAATCCTTCCCTAAAATACCAAGGTGTGAGAGACATCACTAATTTCAATGTTTTAAAGTCGGGTATGTAGAGACAGAATTGACTTCGTTTCAATATGTCGTAATCATCTCCTTCCATAATAGTTACCCTTCCTGTTTTCTTATTCATCCATATCTGAAAAAACTCATAAATTCCATCAGCCCTGTTGTTCGAAATACGCACGTTAAAGGGAGCCTTAGTGTTAATATAATGAAGCAAAATGTGGTTTGAACAATTAACTGGATTCTATACGCAACGACGCTAACTCAAAAGGTGAAATGCTTTAAACTTCCTAAAGCCGGTATCCGGAGCCCGGCACTTTTAAGAACAAAAGGCATCACTTAAGACTTCTCTTATTAATTGCTTCGCACTTCAAATTATTGGAAGTAGAATATGCTACCCATTTTAGAAAATATTACGCATTCACCTTGTGCTAAAAAGAGTAAACGGACGATTTCAACTACGTTTTAAAAAGAACATCTTTAACCTATGCATCAACTTACCAATTGCCCTGTGTGTAACGCAACCACTATAGGGTCTTTCATTAAAACAACGGCCCAGATGCATTCGGATAGGGAGATGTTCAATTTTGATCAATGCGCCGAATGTAAACTGGTTTTCGTAAATCCCAGAGTACCGGTTGATGAACTAAAAAATTACTATACATCTTATTATTTGCCGTATAGGGGCGCTAAGGCATGGGGTAAGTTTGAAAAATTGGTGGAGAATAGCCAGCAAAAGTTGGATTTAAAACGGGTGAAGCGGGTAAAAGATTCTCATACACTATCATCAGAATCTCTGATTCTGGACGTCGGCTGCGGGCAACCAAGCTTTTTAAAGGCTTGCAAGCAGGAGTTAAATTGTCAAACCCTAGGTATAGACTTTAGTAATGAGGGGTGGAAAGATCAATCTGCTCATTTCGACGGACTGGATTTGCGAGTAGCAGAAATTAAAGACCTGCAAAGGGGCCTGCAGCCCGATGTGATTACAATGTGGCATTATTTGGAGCATGATTATACTCCGCTTGAAAACCTAAGTTATCTCAAATCCATTTCGAAACCATCTACTACACTCATCATAGAAATTCCCAATTTCGAATCAACGAGTAGAAGAAAGTATGGCGAAAACTGGGCGGGCTGGCACACACCTCGCCATATTTCACTGTTCTCCCCACAGAATGTGGAGCTGCTGCTTCAAAAAAGCGGATGGAAAGTTTCTAAACTATTGACTTATGGCACCATGGATCCCTATTTGCTCTACTGGATGAGTAAGATGGAACAAAAAAGAATTAAGTGGGACAAAAATATGGCCGATGAATTTTGGAATTTTCTGCTTGGAATGGTGCTTTTTATGCCAAAAAAATGGATGGAGAAAAGATCTTCACTTGGAATTATGACAGTGATTGCAAGTCCGCAGTAGCCGCTTCTAAAAGGTCTTTACCTTCCCACGTCCCGGTTGATTTGAATGGTTGAAATCTTGAAAATAGTTCTTCTTTATACCATTCATTCTTCCTTGTTTTTCTGATGGCTTCTTTATGTTGTTTGCTGTTATAGGCAAACCGTTTTACTGATTCAAAGTCTTTCCATAAGCTAAATGTCGCCATTTGAACTATGGGAACTTCTCCAATTCCTTTGGTATATATTAAACCTTCATTTCCATCTAATGCTTCTTGTGATGTAGGCACATATTTCCAAAATCGAAGAAGCCAATTCCATTTAATGGTAGCCCTGGTAATGACGGCAATAGGGAGACTGGGATCTAATTCTGCCCCTTTCTCAAATGGATTTTTGCCTACCCACGTCCCGCCCGCTGAAATGTTTCTCATGTAAAGTGTAAATAGCTCTTCAGTATGATCGGTGTACTGCTTTATCAAATCAGAAGAACTGAAAAAAGTAAGGGCCTCTTCTTCCGTTTTCCACACCTGAAGCAGGCAGTAAACAGACCAATCAGGAAAAGGATTAAAACCTCTCCCTTTACCGCTACCCATAAGTCGATAGAATGTTAAACCCTTCACATCAGCCAAATATTTGTGGGCAAACTGCATCATTTTAAAACCCCAGGCCTTGTTGCTTAGAGAAGTAAATTTAAAAAAGGAAATAGTGGTAATTTGCTGACCCATCTTCAATATTAGTGATAATTTAAACTGGTAAGAAGGTGTTTTTTTATCGTAGGATGTTTTCTCAAATTTAAACAGCTGGATTCATGAGTTGTTGCTCAGGAATAGTAAATAAGGGCGGTTTTAATATGGCGTTTACGGTCCCTGACCAAACAAAACAGAACTTCATCTCAATATCTGATCTCTTTAACCTTAAAAATTGAAGTAGTAAATCCAAAATCCTCATCAAACTAATTGGAATTTACATAAACAAATCTTTAATCCAGAGGTTATTTTCATCCAAGGTTTGAAATGAAGAAAGCAATTGTTATTGGTTCGGGTATTGCGGGCATTGCTACTGCTTTAAGGCTAAATAAAAAAGGATATGAAGTAAGTGTTTTTGAGGCTAGCAGTTATGCTGGAGGTAAAATTCATGCTTTTACAAATCACGGTTATCGTTACGATTTAGGTCCTTCTTTATTTACGATGCCGCACTTAGTGGATGAGCTCTTCATCCTTCATATTAAGAACCCAAAAGACTATTTTGATTACTCAAAAAAAGAAGTGGTTTGCAACTATTTTTGGGATGATGGTAAGCGATTTTCTGCACCGGCCAATCAGGAAGAATTTATCAATAGCGCTGCAAATGAATTTAATACCTCAAAGAGTGTATTGACAAACTACTTAACAGGGAACAAAAAAAAGTACGATTTAACAGAGGATATATTTCTTAATAAGTCATTGCACAAATGGAGTACTTATCTCTCATTAAATACTATGAAGTCTTTATTACTTGCTTATAAGCTTCATATAAATAAGAATTTAGATCAGGTAAATGGTGCATATTTTGATCATCCTAAATTGCGTCAACTCTTTAATAGGTACGCTACTTATAATGGTTCTTCGCCCTATAAGACACCGGGTATTATGTCTATGATACCTCATTTAGAAATGCATTATGGTACTTTTTATCCGAAGGGCGGAATGCATGAAATTTCGCAAAGCCTATACCGACTTGCTAAAGAGGTGGGTGTAATTTTCCACTTTGAAGAACCGGTAACAGCAATAAATATAAGAGATAAGGTGGCAGAAGGAGTTTCAACCATAAAAGGCTCTTATAAAGCGGATGTAGTTGTATCAAACATGGACGTTTTTGGCACTTATCAAAAACTCCTGAGTGAAGAAAAGCAACCTAAAAAAATATTGCAGCAGGAGCGATCAAGTTCAGCAATCATTTTTTATTGGGGAATTAAAAAGGAATTTCCGGAATTAGACCTTCACAACATTCTTTTTTCCGACGATTATCAAGAGGAGTTTAATAAGATTTTTGAAGAAAAACTTCTCGCTGATGATCTTACGGTTTATATAAACATAACCAGCAAAGAAGATCAATCAGATGCTCCTAAAGGGTGTGAAAATTGGTTTGTAATGGTAAATGCTCCTGCAAATTTCGGGCAGGATTGGCAAAGTCTGATTCCCAAAGTTCGAATGTCAGTGATTAAGAAAATAAATTCCGTTTTGAACATCAAAATCGAAGACTTGATAGAAAGCGAGCAGGTATTGGACCCAATAGGTATTGAGGAGCAAACAGGATCGCATCGCGGTTCATTGTATGGTACATCAAGCAATTCAAGGTTTTCTGCTTTTTTACGGCATGCTAACTTTTCCTCATCCTATAAAAACCTATTCTTTTGCGGTGGTTCTGTTCACCCCGGCGGAGGGATTCCACTTTGCTTATTATCAGCAAAAATCGCTACTGATTTGTGTATTGAATCATGAAAGTTTCAACTGATTCCATCGAGAATATAAACCATAAAGCTATCGCCATAGCAGCGTTATGGGTATTTCACATTGCTGCCTGCGTAGGCGTTACACTTGGTTTTAAGGATTGGTTTATTTCCAAAACACCTTTAACCCTGAGTTTAATGCTAATTATGCTTATTGTATACTTTCCTATTAAGAACTTAAAAAAATGGGTGTTTGCGGCGATAATATTTTGTTCTGGTTTTTTGGTGGAATGGATTGGTGTTAAGTATGGAGTACCTTTTGGAAAATATCATTATGGAGAAAATCTAGGTTTTAAACTAGATGGGATTCCACTCATGATAGGTGTCAATTGGACGGTATTGGTGCTAATTACCGGGGTTATTAGCGCCAAACTCACAAGTAAAATATGGCTTCGTATTCTATTTGCTTCGTTACTGATGGTTTTTCTTGATTTTTTCATGGAAAAATCAGCCCCTATTTTTGATTTTTGGATTTGGGATATTGGTCATGCACCCTTGCAAAATTATGTTGCCTGGTTTGGCATAGCCCTGATTATGCAAGTCTTATTTCAATCTTTCAAAATAGCCGGTGATCTTAAAACTTCGCTGAATCTGTATGCTGCACAATTGATATTCTTTATGTATTTCTTTGTGTTGCATAGTTTTTGATTTTGGAATAGTCTAAAAATAAGCAGCCGGTCGCTACAGGACTTTGGCGAATGTATTGCACAGCTATTGGCCGCGGATTCCATAGACAGAGCTAGCAATGCAATCAAGGAAGTAAGTAGTATATCAGCTGTTCTAAAATAATTCCTCTACACTTAAATAGCGCTCGCCTGTCTCATAAACGAAGGTAAGTATTCTACTTCTTTTCGGAATTTCAGTTAGTTTTTTTGCTACTGCAGCAAATAGTGCATCCGCTGAAATTCCAGCCAATAGTCCCGCACGTCAAATACCCTTGTTGCAGCAGTTGATGTTCGTGTGTCGGGTATAGGATTCGGGTATGATTACATCGCCTTTTTTAGGGGACACAATTCTATCAATTCATCCCTTTACCATATTAATTGAGTTTTCATATAGCGCGTTCTAGCGGTCTTGATACGCCCAAGCGAAAATAGCAATTTTACTAAATTGGGTTTAAACCTCTCATTTACTGAGAAGTGAAACACTCTTTAATAGAGTGATATTAGCCAAAAAACAGCATGTTTTTGATCAATAGTTCTCTTAATTCAGTTTGTTTTTATCGCAACTACCAAAGATATCTATAACCATAGTCTATTATTGAGGCGTCCCAGAATAATTCAGAAAATTAAAACCAGAGATATACATGACGATTCATTAAGGAAAAAAATGGATATAAGCAGACGACCCGCAATTCCTCCGGCTACTTAAAAAAAATCTTCTAGGCTTCCTTCCAAAGAGAAGAATTAACCATTTTTTGCCTTCTGTTAAAATTAAACAGAAGTATTTTAGATCTTCCACCTACTTAATGTAGGATGATTTTCTGAATTATAGGCGGATTATCTTCTAAGATTACTAATAAGAAATAAATCCCTTTGGGAAGAATGCTTAAATCAACTGACTCGTTCAGGTTTTTATTTTGTATTTCATAAATAGTTTTTCCAGCTAAACTAAGCACTTTTAATGTAGCGGCTGTATTGGGACTATCAGTAAAATTAATTAATCCAGTACTTGGATTTGGGTAAACATGAATCTGATTTTTAGAACTAATGTCATTTATCCCGACAACGACTAAATCACATGCTACTCCATCGGGATATGCATCTATATTGTCTTGCTTAAAACAAATTAGATCGGAGCTATAGCCATTTAAATAACTTCCATAAAATCGACTTTTTAATCCGGTTGTTGCCCCAACTCCTTCAATTAAATAAGTAATACCTTCACCATTTGCAAAAACTAATTTGAATCTTTTATGGTATATTCCGGAGACTAAAACTGAATCAATCTCAGACACCGCGTAAGTAAGATCATTATTATTATAGGTGCCATACATTGCAGGTACCGCATCAACGTAAAGTTGTGGTAAGGTGTCTCCTAATTGTAAGTTGAAGTCATACAATAGTATTTCAGGATCTCCCAGTAAGAAAACGTGTTTTAAAGAATCTTCTCTGATAGCACCGACATAAACGTTGGAGTAATAATTATTGAAACTCCCATTACTGTCATAACCAAAATCGCTGCCTGTTTTATAAATTTTATGATAGGTTTTTCCCAGATAGACAGTGTCACCATTTATAAAATTTTGATAATTCTCATTTATATAATTACTAGCACCAAAAACTAATTGTCGAGACTCTCTCCACACCGCATCATTTGTGGGAAATGAATGATATTGTTGTGCTATCAAGAATTGTGACAAGCTAAATAAAATAAGAAAAAGTATTGTTTTCATGTCTGCTATTTTCATTAATTTTCGATCTAAAAATAATATTTCGTGATACTCAAAAAAGCTTCTTAGAACCTATCCATGCGGATACATGCAACGTTTTAATTTCTTTCGATTAGGATTTACATTGCAACCTACTAAAATTCACAATCCCTAATTCGTAGTTAAATATAACCATATTTGAAGACAATGTGTACTTTTAGTATTCACTTAATGATTTTGTATCAATAAAATAGTTCTACAATTTCTAAGAATTGATTTTCTCCGTTTTGATTAAATTTCTTAATCTACCGTGGTTTTGACGGGCATTTCAATAGACGCGAATATTAAACATCTTTCCAACGAGGTTTACGCGATAATTATTGCCAATTGCGTCCCGAATTCCGATACGAATAGCTATTAATTAAAAGTTGGGCGCAAAATATGTTAAGCCCAACTTTATCAAACTATCCATAATAGCTTCGGTTCTGAATTTTCTTGGAATCCCAAAACAGTCCTATCTCTCACTTATTTTTCGAACTAGATTTAATACAATACTGAAGTCTAAAAAACAATAGGTGAAGTTAAATTATTGTTTCAAAATGCACGCTGTGCTTAGTACCCCGTTATGATTAACGTTTAGGATATAGATCCCATCAGCAAACTTACTGATACCATAAGCTGATTTGCCACCGGACCAGGTCTGGAGTACTTTATCTTGTATGTTAATAAGTTCAACTTGACGGATTTGCTCATTTGAAGCTATTTTAATTTTGAACACTCCGCTTGAAGGGTTTGGATAAAGAGAAATACCTGTCTTCCGGTCAAAATCTTCAATTACGCTTACCGTGTAGCCCGCTTCGAGAAAGGATGCAGCATTCCAATTACCGGCTATCCATTTATAACCATTGGGCGCAACTTTGTTGAGGTAAAATAAAAGAGCCTTGAAATTTACATCTCAAGGCTAGTGATAAAAAACTTTGACAATCCTTTAATCTACCAAATCTTCAAGTCGTCTAAAAGTCTCCAGCGATTGTTCGATTCTCTTTTTTTGGTCTGCCAACACGCCAACCACTGTCCCGGCCATGTACGGGGCTCTTAGCTGGTCTCTGTATTCTTCAACGCTGGCTTCATCGCCGCGAATACACTCTTCTAAAATCGTTTCATCTTGATTTGTAGATAGGAATGTTTTAACATCAATCCAAACGCGGTGGGCCGTTCCTGCAAAACTTCCCGAAGCCTTTGGTTCAGATCCAAGCTTTTTTAACTCCGTATGTATGTCTTCTGCAAATTCGTGGCGCTCATCTGCTTTCTGTTGAAGCCACTTTTTTAATGTTGGACTATCTGTTTTTTCTTTCCCTTGCTTCAAACCTTCTTCCGCATCGTAGTTTTTTTGAAGAATTTCCTGTAGAGATGAGATTAGTTTTCCGGTATTATCAGCATGATCCATAATCTATTTTATTTTTTTGGTGGGAGGTTAAAGTTTTCTTTGTTTACATCTAAAACAAGTCTTTTGGCGCAATGTTCGGTGATAATCTAAGTTTCTGTGCGCCCGTTTGATGAAAAATAGAGTTTGAAGTCAAGTGTACTTCTAACCTGAAATTTTCAGGTTAATTGGATACACTGTCTTAAGTTTAATTCGTGCTTCTGAATTCATTCATCAACATTCTTTCATCACAAATTCACTTATTCTTCTTTTCGCTGCCTATTCCGCTTTTTTAATTTTTCGTAAAGTGCCGTTGTATCACCTGATTTATCAGGTTTTGTAGCATTCTCCTCAGTAACTTCCTCATCTTCTTCATCACTCAGAGCATCTGGCACCTCATTATTTATAAATACTGCTTTAGAGCCGGGTTCTATACTGTGACCATAAGTATTGGCAAAGACCCACGTAAACTCCGCTCCAAAAAACAGAATGAGGCATGAGTAGGAAACCCATAACAAGATTAAAATCATAGATCCGGCAGCACCGTAAGTTGAGCTGGGATCAGAGTGGCCAAAATAGAAACTGATGAGATACTTACCAATACTGAATAATACTGCGGTAATAAAACCACCTACCCACACAGATTTCCACTTAATTTTGGCATCGGGTAGGAATCGATATAGTAGTGCAAACAAGACTGTAATAATTCCTACTGAGATCACTTCACTGGCCACCATTGCTATATAAACCGAGAAATCAGAGAAAATTCTTTCCAGATATTCGTTAAGCACACTCAATACTGTAGATAAAACAAAACTAATTAAGAGTAGAAATCCTATCACCATAACAAAACCGAGGCCCGTAAGCCGGTCAATCACTAACTTTTTTATTCCGGCATTTGGGTCTTGTTTTAAATCCCAAACCTGATTTAGTGAAAGTTGGAGATGGTAAAACACCCCGGTAGCACCAAAAATCAGTGTAGCAATACCTATTATCGTAGACAATAAACTTTTTTCTTTGCCCTGAGTACTTGCTATTATTTCTTTAATGGATTCTGCCGCGCTTGCACCTATGGCGCCAGCTATTTGATCAGTAAGTCTTCCTTGCACTATTTCCGTTCCCCATATTGCTCCTACAGTGTTAATTATCAGGACTACCAATCCCGGTAGTGCTAATACAGCATAATAGGCCACGATGGCACTCAGTCTCCAGGGGTCATCTTTGTTCCATTCCTTATAAGTTTGGACAATTAGCTTTGGGAAGTGTTTTATTTTAAATTTCGTACGTTCCTTGGGTAGTGTTTTAGACATTCTTAAACGGTAAATTGGTTTTGACTTTCAGTGCTGAATAACAAATTTTTAGCCAGAAGTAATCTTCTTTATCTTAAATCTAACAATTAAATTCAAAAATGTGCTTAAAGGTTTTAATCAGTTGCTTCCGCGAATGGGGATGCTGATAGAGAAGTGTTTCACTGTAACTCGCGTAGTTTTAAAAACCAACTGAAGTGCTCATTCCTAATCCAAAATGGTTTATTGACTTTGTGACCATGGTTGAGATATGATGAAAATTAACCTCACTTTAATTGGGCAATCCACACTTTTTGAAATTATCCTGAATTCAGTTCTTAAGCAAGGCAACCGTTTATATCTTTAAATTAACTAAAGGCCTCAGTATTGTGTTACTTTAAAAAATGAACTTATTTAATTTAGATCGATGCGGATTAAACTTTTGAAAGAATTTAAGGAATTTGCCATTAAGGGTAATATGATTGATATTGCCATAGGGGTGATTATTGGGGCTGCTTTTAACAAGGTGGTTGATGTGCTTGTGAAAGAAATTTTTTTACCACCTCTGTCTTTTCTTAGTGATGGTGTGAATTGGGAAAATAAGCGAATTGTACTACGTGAAGCTGTCGTAGAAGATGGAATCACAAAACCGGAAGAAATAGCTATCGGATATGGAAAATTACTAGAGGCCGGTGTCGATTTTTTCATCATTGGTTTTACAGTATTCTTGGTCGTTAAATTAATGAACTCAATTAGAAACAACGCCGAAGACCCTAAAAACCCAAAAGAGGTTACACCAAAAGATATTCAACTTTTGCATAATATGAATGAGCTGATGGAGAGACAGGTTGAATTACTGGAGAAGCTGCAAAAAAAATAAATGTGTTGAGCGAAATTTCCGGGTCACTTTAGCAAGTGGAAATCTGAGTTTATTATGACAAAAAAATTCTGTTGACAGTACAATGAGTGCATGCACATTGATTGATCCACTAGAAATCAATCTATATTAATCCTATTTTTTGTGCTTTGTCAATACCTTCTAAGTAGGTTTCCACCAGCTCTACAGGTATATCGGTGCTTTTTTCAATTAAGCTTCGCACTCTGTTCACATTTTTGGTTCTTGAAACCGTTTTAATAAATATGGCTCTAATTCTATCTCCAAACTCGGTGGCTATATCAATGTAAATATCTGTGTCAATTTCTGCTGCATCACCAACCAAAATAAACTTTAAATGCGGGTAGAATGTGATAATCTGTCGAATTCTATTTTTCTTACTTTCACGAAGTTTAAATTCACGTGAATTAATACCAATATCCCGAAGCAGTATTGATCCTCTCGGCAAATCCTGAATCTTCAAAAAATTGGAAAGGTATCGATGTAAATTCCACGGGCTGTTTGAAACGTAAAAAAAGGGGTTGAGACCATCTTGTTCCAAAGCTCGAAAAAAGGGTCTAACGTCTTTAATTGCAGTTCGTGATTCTACAGGTTTTAAGAATGTATTTACCATCAAACGCCATTTCAATCTTGAGCTTACACCGGTATGAATTACTGTGTCATCGAGGTCGGTTATAATCCCAAAATTTGCTTCAGAATCCGGTTTGAAGCATTCAGATTCAATGGAGTAATTGAGGGTTGGATTGTTTACGGAATATGTGATTTTCAGGGTGTCAGCCTTTTCACTAAGATTAGATAATTCATGGGGGATATTAATATGAAGGTATCCCTCCTTATCAGATATTACTTCTATTTCTTTACCAGCCCAAGTTACAATAACAGGGAAGTAAGCTTTCTCGTCGCTCTCAATTCTCTTGTAGCTATTTACTAGATTTCTGAAGATCTTATCATTGGGTTTAACGTGTATTCTCTCGTCTTCTAGCACGCGAGCTCTTGCTCTAATGTGCGTATTATTAATGTAGCCGCCATACGGATGAATTATTAAGGGGTCTTTTCTGCTGAGGAATTTTAAGGGCATTCACAAATTTAATCAAACCAGCCAACCGGACATGACAATCCCTATTGAGAATAAACCGCGACGGTGATCGAACTTGGAGGTAGGAAGCTAAATTGATAATCGTATTTAGCTCTTAAATGTTGCCTCTTGGCAAAGAATTTTAACCGAAACTGATGGTTATTCTTACTATAATTCGAAAAAAGAAACGGCCTGAAAATTTCTCCTTGATATTCTTCTAACAATGACACTGGCCGAATGTTCGTTCATATTTTTACTGTTATAATAGCTTCTAAAATGGCCAAAGTATGCGCTGGATACCGCTGGTGAAAAAGCATTGACTAATTATGTGATGCACTCTATAATGAGATCCTTTAAAGCGATCTTCAAAACGCTTAGGGATTTCTCGGTGAGTGTTTATCGTGCTATCACAATTTTTTTTGTCAACTCCCCTTTATCTGTTCCCAATTTCAGGAAGTAAAATCCGGAGGGGAGAGCATGGGTGTCAATCCTGCGTAAGTTGCCCAAACTCCCAAGGTCAAGCAATTTGCCGAAAGCATCATATAATTTATAAGAATTTATTTGCAGATCAGTGTCAAGCCCGATCTGGTTTTGTGCAGGGTTGGGGAACACATGCACACGCTTATTCAGTTCTATATCGGAAGTGGACAGAATTTCCAAAGATGCGCAGTGTGAGTCGTTCCCGAGATTAATATCGATGTCGTTATTGGGGTTGGTTACGAATATGCAAGGGTTCAAAGTAGCGCTGTCAACCGGATTTATAAATGCAAGAACTTCCACATTAGGATAAAACACCTGTACTTCCTCATCTGGGTTTAATGACTCGTTATAAAATAGATTGTTGATTTTAGAATTACAGATTACATCTCCTACCGCATTGTTTAAGAAGAAAGATTGAACGGGTAATGAGCCGTTATTGCGAACAGTGGCCATCACGTCCACATTATAAACGGTAAAAGGGCCTACTATTCCCAGGCTACTAAAATCCGTGATAGTCAGGGAAGTGATCTCAAGGTCGCATTCCCCTTCGGTTGATTCGCCTTGCAATGTGGTTGCGCGGAGTGCCGCATGGCGATGCCTGATAGTCGTGAAAGCAACTGCAATCGGATCTGTGATTTTGGAACCAACAAAGGCAAGGTTTTCCCCTTCGGCGGCAAGCCTAACGATATCCAAACCTTCTACATTTGGATATACAGTTTCGTTTAATAATTCTGCGTCATTAGAAATTCTTGTAATTATTTCGCCGTTGTATGATACAAACCCATCGCTTAGAGCATCGGCCACAAAGGGCGTATTTCCCGTTAATTCAATGGTTCCTATCAAATCTAATTCCGCGTCATATACACTTAGTTCATTCTCTACCACTCGAAAGATCCGGTCATTATTGGCAACCAAAAACGAAGGAAGCCCCGTGGTAATAACAGAGTCAGTTTTTATACCATCTGTGTTGTATCGCCTAATCACATTTGCAGAAGAAAGAATAACATCCCCCTCAAAACCGGTCATTAAAGTAAAAGGTTCATTAAACTCTACGGAATGAAGCGAATCGCCCGCCGCGGACATGAAATACAATAAATTTCCTTCCCAACCCGTGTTGAAAATAGCAAAGCCGGTAGCGGTTGGCGCTGTATTTTCAGGGCTGTCCCCAAATGGACTGTCGCTAACAGTGGTGGTGAGCACATTTCCCACCCGATCGATCAAGGTTCCGTCACTCTTTTTCCTGATTTCCAAAAACGGTTCTGGCTCTGTGCAATCACAGCATTGCTGGAAATAACCAAGCACTCCGAAACTGGAATCACTAAGCTGGACCAGGCTATGGTACGCCATTATTTCCAAGGTGTCCGGGGCATTATGCGTCCAAATCAGATCGCCCGAATTATTATAGGCTGATAGTGTGGCACTTGAAATATTCAATGAAGAGTGACTATTTTCTGAAACCACAAATGCAGATTCATTTAGCCAAAGTGCGTCAGTATATTCGTTAGAGGATCTGCTCTGTTTGGAATGCTGAAAAACCTGGGCTGGCAGCAGTACACTCAGGGTAAAGGAAAAAAAGACGAGTAGGAGGGTTGTTTTAATTTTCATAGTGCAGTGAAATTAGAAAAATATCTCAGCTTGATAGTACTTGTTTTTGGGAAATGTTTCAATCCTAAAAGTGAAGCACTGGTTTTGCGTTATTAAGGAATTTTCCTTTCTTTCATCCTGGCAAACCGAAATATAGATGCAACAATTTGTACATTACTTTTTACACTTTGGCTTTCCGTTCTTTATTGCAATTGTATTCTTTAGAAAGGATTGGAAAAAGGTGTATTTAATTCTGATAGCTACCATGTTGGTCGATTTAGATCATCTCCTCGCCAGTCCCATTTTCGAATCAAACAGATGCAGCATTAATTTCCACCCTTTGCATACCTACTATGCAATGGCAGTTTATGTGGGTTTGCTTTTTTTTCGAAGGCCTTTTAACATAATAGGAATTGGATTGCTCTTTCATATGCTAACTGATTTAATTAATTGTTTAATGATGTATTCAAATTGCCAGGACTGTTATACAGATTCCCCGGCGATCGAACTATTAACAGCAATTTCAGGATTAATAGGAATTTAAATGATAAAATTGGCGGCTCACGCAGGCCGTTCTATGTTTTAGGCATTAACTCACTATTGTTTCTCACCTCGATTTTAAATGTAAATCATCAGTGGAAATTCGATTAAAACCTTCAGGTCAATCAATTTTGTTATAACTAAGAGATAAAATGCAGGTGCTACTCGCAGAAGTAGCTGAGAACTTGTTGGTGTTTTGAAAATCTCTTTCATATAATCCCTATTTTTAGCCGAATCACAGGAGCTTAGTACAGAAGGTGTAATTCATGTGCGAATTGGTTCATATCCTTCTTGTTACGTACTCGTTCCGGAGGGGTGAAAATAATCCTGGTAATATTTAGTCAAATGTTATAAAGCAATGATAATGAATAGTAAGAGAGAAAACCCCATTGAAATCAACAAAACAGAATTTCAAAAAGTCGGTTACGAACTCATTGATACAATTGCTGAATTTTTTGATGATATTTCAGAAAAACCGGTCACAACGAGCAAGTCACCAAAAGAATTACAAGAAGTACTTGGCAATTTATCGTTACCGAAAAATGGATTACCAGCGGGAGAATTACTTGCTTCCGCTTCAAAATTATTATTAGACCATTCTCTCTTCAATGGTCATCCTAAATTTTTTGGATTTATCACTTCATCACCGGCGCCAATTGGGGCTTTGGCAGATTTGTTAGCGTCTTCTGTGAATCCAAATGTTGGTGGACAAATATTGAGTCCGATCGCTACAGAAATAGAAAAGCAAACGATTAAGTGGTTGGCTGAGTTTATTGGTGTCTCACCTAGTTATGGAGGCGTTTTGGTGAGTGGAGGAAATATGGCAAATTTTACTGCTTTTTTAGCCGCAAGAGCAGCCAAGGCACCAAAGAAAATTAAAGAAGAGGGTCTTTCAAGTTCCTCAAAACAGCTCATTACTTATTGTCCAAAATCTACACATACATGGATTGATAAAGCAGCTGTTTTATTTGGTCACGGCTCCAGTTCTATACGCTGGATACCTACTGATTCATTGAATAAAATGGACAATGCGCTTTTAGAACAAACCATAAAAGATGATTTAAAACAGGGTCATCAACCATTTCTGGTTGTGGGCACTGCCGGGGATGTGAGCACTGGAGTAGTTGATGATCTTGAAGGGATTGCCGCTATTTGTAAGGCGCATGATTTATGGTTTCATATAGATGGGGCCTACGGTATTCCTGCTGCTGTTATTCCGGAGTTAAAGGAATTATTTAAAGGCGTAAAAGAAGCTGACTCGATTGCTCTTGATCCCCATAAATGGCTCTACAGTCCATTAGAAGCAGGTTGTACATTGGTAAAAAACCCAAAGCATCTAATACAAACCTATAGTTCACATCCTGAATATTATAATTTCAGCTTAACCGAAGAAGGTGGTTCTCTGAATTACTTTGAATATGGCCTGCAGAACTCCCGTGGATTCAGAGCTTTAAAAGTATGGCTTGCATTACAGCAAATTGGAAGTAATGGATATGTGAAGCTTATAAGAGAGGATATAGAATTATCAAAATATCTTTTTGAACTGGTAGGAAATCACAAAGAATTTGAGCCCATTACCCAGAACTTGAGTATTGCTACATTTAGATATGTCCCTGAAAATTTAGAAGAAACAGGAGAAAAAAGAGAGTCTTATCTAAACACCTTGAATGAAGAATTATTGGATGTATTGCAGATAGGTGGAGAAATGTTTTTATCAAACGCAATTGTAGCCAAGAAATATTGCTTGCGAACCTGTATCGTAAACTTTAGAACCTCAAAAAGAGATATTGAGGAATGCATTGAAATAATGGTTAAAGAAGGAAGAAGAACTCATCAAAAACTTAAAAGTGAACGGCATGAGTTAGAGTAATAAAGGAAGGTGTTTCGCTGTGGTCATAAAACAGCAGGGAAAATTGCATTCGCTTTATTTTAAAGAAAAATTTGAATTGCCGAAATTCATCTAAGCAGGTGTTAGGGAATTTAGTTCCCTACTTTTGTTCATCGGTAGCAGGATTCGGTCCTACTGATTTAATTTGAGGTAGAGTTTTCTATATATTGCCTTAATCGTTCCAGGCCGTCTTTCAGCAAAGCACGTGGGCAACCAATATTGATCCGTAAAAACCCTTCACCGGCCTTTCCATACATGGTTCCCGCATTGAGCCATAAGCCTTGTTCGTCTCTTAAGTCATCAGAAAACGTCTGAGAAGCAACATTCAATTCTTTGATGTCTATCCAAACCAGGTAAGTTGCTTCAAGTGGGGTTACTTTTAAATTAGGTAGATTTTCACTCAAGAAATCCTTTAAGTAAATGTAATTGTGGTAAACGTAGGTTTTTAATTGTTTCAGCCACTCTTCTCCTTCTGTATAAGCAGCGACAAGAGCAATTCCTGCAAATCCGTTTAGAAATGCCGTTTCCTGAATATCAAAAGTTTCCTTGAGTTTAGAGAGAAGTTCTTTATTTTGGGAAAACACGTACCCGATTTGCACGCCGGCTAAATTGAATGGTTTACTGGGAGAACAACAAGTAAAAGAATTCAAACTGTATTCGCGGCCAAGCGAAGCAAAAGGTGTGTGCCGAAATCCTTCATGAACCAAATCAGCATGAATTTCATCAGAAACGACCACCACATGATGCTTTGCGCAGATATCTCCAATCCGGATCAACTCATCCTTGGTCCATACCCTTCCTATTGGGTTATGCGGACTGCACAGCAACATGAGCTTTGTATTTGGATCTGCTGCTTTATTTTCAAAATCTGCGAAATCTATAGAGTATTGGCCATCATCGTAAATCAATTCACTCTCCAGAACTTTCCGATGGCAATTAGTGATACTCGAAAAAAAGTGGTCGTAAATAGGCGTCATTAAAAGGATGCTATCTCCTTCTTTGGTGGTTGATCTGATAATTCCTGATATGGCGGGAACAATACCCGGCGCCGGAATAATCCAATCATTCTGAATGCTAAAATTGTGTTTTCTCTTCCACCAGCTTACAATCGCATCTAAAAAATCTGCGGAGGTAAGAGTATAACCAAGTATTCCATGCTCTACTCTTTTTTTCAGAACATCTAAAATCACTGGTGCCGTTTTAAAGTCCATATCTGCAACCCACATCGCTAAGAGGTTGTCTGCCGGAACCATATCCCACTTTACAGAATCAGTTCCTTCCCGTGGTGTTATCTCGTCAAAATTGTAGTTCATATCGTTTATTCGCTGGGACGAAATATAAGGGAAATGGTTTAACATGGAAGACGTTATCCATCAAAGAATTTGTTCGCTACATATTTGAAGGGTTAGTCATACAGCCCGCCTGAGGTAACCTTCGGATGGGATCGCCACATTTTCTGCGGCCCGTATTCTTCTGATAATTAAGGGTAACCTGAAAATAACCTTCGCTATTTGAGTAAACAATGTTAGAACTGACTGGTTGAGTTTAGTAGTATTTACTAATTGATATTTTTTTAATCAAAACGAAAGTAGAATTATGGAAAATGTAAAAGGAAAAGTAATTGTAATAACAGGAGCAAGCAGTGGGTTTGGAAAAATTACTGCTGAGCATCTTTCCGAAAATGGAGCCACAGTAGTTTTAGGTGCCCGTAGTACCGATAAGATCGAAGCTATTGCCAAGAAGATAAACGATAATGGTGGGAAGGCCCTAGCCATAACAACCGATGTTACAGATAAAGATCAGGTGAAAAAGCTGGTAGATGGTGCCGTGGATAAATATGGGAAAATAGATGTATTGCTCAACAATGCCGGACTAATGCCCTTGTCTCCGCTGGAATATTTAAAAACCGATGACTGGGATAAATGTATCGACGTGAATATTAAGGGGGTGCTCTACGGTATTGCAGCAGCTTTACCCCACATGAAGGAAAAAAAATCAGGCCAGATAATCAGCGTTTCTTCAGTAGCAGGACACACCATTAGTCCCGGTGGAGCTGTGTATTCGGCTACAAAATACTCGGTACGCGTCATATCTGAAGCTCTACGTCAGGAGGTGAAGCCATATAATATTCGTACTTCAGTTATTTCTCCGGGGGCGGTTGATACAAACCTTCCGGGAAGTGTAACGGCAGATGATGTGGCGAAAAAGGTTAAAGACCTTTATGAGGATGTTGCTATTCCTGCAAAGTCCTTTGCCCATGCAGTTACATTCGCAATTAGCCAGCCCGACTGGATGGATGTAAATGAAATATTATTCCGCCCTACGGCGCAGAAAATGTAAATCTCACGAAGCCCATTCAACAGAATGGGCTTTTTTTATTTGCCTTCTTAATTATTGGTTGGTGCTTTGTGGGATCCAAAATCACAAACCCCGATTCATGATTTGCTTCTAAATCACAATATTATTACGATTTTTGGCATCGTCGAAACTGTCAATCTCTTTTATTGAATGTATACAAAGAAGATATACGGTCCCAAGAACATGCTTCTATGGACCAGAGTAGAAACTTTTTGGTTTTTGCTTATTTCTATAGTGGAAGTGGGGCTTTATTATTTAAGCGATACCATCATCCAAATCCCTTTTACTCCTGTGGCACTTGTGGGCACCGCAGTGGCATTTCTTATTGGTTTTCAAAGTAACGCCGCTTACAGCCGAACCTGGGAAGCACGTCAAATATGGGGTGGTATTGTAAATACTTCCCGAACTTTTGGTATGATGGTCGAAGACTTTGTAACGAATGAGCATGCTAGGAACCCTTTGGGTGCTGCTGAACTAAAGGCTGAAAAGAAAATACTTATATACAGGCATATAGCTTGGCTCACCGCGCTGAGGTATGCTATGCGCGAATCGCGTCCATGGGAATATGTAATGCAAGAGCGTGCCAATAGAGAATGGGCTAAAATAATGCACGTCCCAGAGTTTGAAACTCCATTTATTGAGGCCGTTGCACCTTATCTCTCAAAACACGATCTCGCCTACCTGGAAAACAAAGGCAACAAACAAACGGCACTGCTCTATCTTCAGTCTCATCAGCTAAGAGACCTTAAGGAGCGCGGTTTGATATGGGAGTTCTCGTTTCTCGAGTTAGAGAATGTGATTGAAGAACTCTTTACTCATCAGGGTAAATCAGAAAGAATTAAAAACTTTCCGTACCCACGGCAGTTTGCTTCAATCATGTATTATATCACCTGGATTTTTGTCTTTACACTTCCAATATCTATTGTTGATCAGTTCGCAGAGGTGGGAGCTGACCTTTCAGATAAATTGCCGAATGCCAAAACTTGGTTTACTTGGTTATCAGTTCCTTTTTCTGTGGTTATTATGTGGATCTTTTTTACCATGAATCGCATCGGAAGGGTAGGAGAGAATCCTTTTGAAGGGTCGGCCAATGATGTTCCGATTTCAACGATTTCACGAGGAATTGAAATTGATTTGAGACAAAACTTTGGCGAAGACCCAAATCAGATTCCCGGCCAATATGAAGTGCGGGGTGATACACAGATGTAATACAAAAAAAATGGGCCTTGACCAATGTCAAAGCCCACACTTTATCGGTGGTTATTTAATTTTAGTTGTTTACGTAGTTCTCATTCTTTAATCTTAAGACCCAATTTTAAAATTGAATTTAAACAGGGTCAGACAGTGTAAAAGAAGAATATTGTTAAGGACGAAGATTGCCCTCTTTACCCATGTCCACTTTGTTGCCGGTCACCGCACCATAAGCCATTTTGAAAAGAGATATCGCTTTGTTGCTTTTTGGCTCCCAGTATTTAGCTTCCTTAGGGTTTACTACTATCGCTCTTATCTGAGGATCATCTGCGCCGTCAAACCACGAATCATCTGATTTCTGATACAGATCTTTTATAATTAACTGGTCCACCACAATACGGGCTTCACCGGCCACAGTTAAAAATTCCATGTCGCCGGGCTTGCTGTAAATCAGCTGTACCCTCAGGTCTTTTTGAACGTTGGTAACGGTATCGTGCTCTATGCTGCTCAGGAACCAAATATGGCCCTGTTTGTCCACTTTTTTGGTGCTCATAGGGGCAGCATTAAGTGGTACTGAATCAAAATCGGATAAGAACATGCAGAAATCTATATCCTCTGCTAGTTCTCTTATTTTTTCTATCGCTTCTTCGTTGTATTTATTATTTATGCTCATAACGTTCTTTTTTTTCTTAATAGGTATCAAGATTGATGCCCATTCCCAATAGAATTACTTTGAGACCACTGAGAATCGCGATATGAGTAAGTTGCAGCAATATTGATCAAAACTCCTTCTTTTGAATCCATAGTAACAGATGTGTGGAATGTTCTACAAATCTTCCACAGTTTTGCAGGCATTTCTACAGAATAAACTACGATTCATAGATTTCTGATTCACTCGATAAAGTGAATTGGAAGACGAGAACTAGCTCAATCGCTGGTAGGTTCCATTTTTTAATCTGACTATACCGCCACACGATAAGCCAGGTCTAAGTCGACTGCTCTAATGAGTGGCGCTCTACGCAGTGCTGTTAATCGGCTGTTTTAAGACATGCCGCCTGATAATTCAAACTAGCGACCAGGTGAAATCGTTTCCAAAACCTTTCCTTTCATCTCTCTGCCCACTTCAGCGACATTATACGCTTTGGTTTTTAAATCCTTTCGGGAAAAGTTGGTTTTTTGAACGGTGCTAAAGAGGGTGAGATTTGCTTTAACTCCTTCTTTAATCTCGGGAACGGGCATTCCGAGAATACGACGCGGATTAATGCTGAATGTGGCAATGAGTTTATCAAGCTCCATCGTTTCACCAACTGCGTCATAAAGTAGAGGGAAGAAAGTTTCAATTCCGGCTGCGCCGAAGTTTGCGTAGTCGAATTCGAGTTTCTTATGTTCTTCATCTTCCGGGCTGTGATCTGAAGAAATAACATCGATCTTGCCAGCTTTGAGGAGTTTGATAAGCTCTTTTCTATTTTGCTCAGAGCGCAAAGGAGGTAGGAGCTTATAATTGCTGTCAAATCCATCGAGCACATCTTCGCTGTAAGCCAGATGCGCGGCAGTAGTTTCGCAAGTTATCGATAAACCATCTTTTTTCGCGGAAGCTATGCGCTTCACAGAAGCAGCCGATGACAATGGACCTAGATGAAGTTTTCCTTCCGTATAGTTTAGAAGAGTGAGGTCGCGATCTACCATCATCTCTTCGGCGATTGCCGGAATCCCTTTTAAGCCAAGCTCAGTAGACTGAACACCCTCATTGATCTGTCCATTGGGAATAAGGGTTGAATCGTAAGGAAAGTGAATAACGGTAGCGTCAAAATTTTTGGTGTAGAGCAGGGCTCTGTGCAGCAGTCCCGATTCTGCGAGGCTCTTTTTGTCATCACTAAACGCTTTAGCCCCAGCGAGATGCATATCATACATTTCGGCCAGACTCTCACCTGCAAGCTTTTTTGAAACCGCGCCTATGGGTGCTAATTCTACCTTATTGGTGCGCGAGCGGTTAAGCAAATACTCCACTGCGCCTTTATTATCAACTGCCGGGCTGGTAGATGGCATAAGCGCTACAGCTGTAAAGCCACCATGAGCAGCTGCTTTAAGTCCGCTTTCCAAATCTTCTTTTTGCTCATTTCCGGGATCGCGAAAGTTGGCTCGCATGTCCATCCACCCTATTGAGACACAAAGCCCGGCGCCCTCAATCACCCTGTCGGCAGGTGTGCTAATCGTAGCAGCAATTTTGGTGATTTTTCCGTTTTCAATTAAGATGTCCCGCTTTTTTCCATTGTCGGGATGGCGTTCGTCAACAATTTGGGCCTTCGATATGCGGATTTTCATACGGATGAATTATGGCGTGGATTCTTTGATTCGGTATTTTTGCGTTTTCCAATAGCGAAGCAGCAAGGTTTCGGCCAGTAAGAAAACCAAGACCAAAATTAAACAGATTTTCCAAAGCTCTGTGCCTTTACTTGTTTTCTCAATGCTTCTGCTCAGCTGGGCAGAGTCGCCATCGTAGAGACGAATAGCGTTGCCCGGAATTCCTTTTACAATCTCTCTGATATCATCGGCGGCGTAAGATTCCAGGTCGCTTTCAGATCGTGGGTAGTTAATTCCTACCGCAGCGAGAGTATCGCCTCCAAGAATAATATCGTAGTTACCCGCTTCGGTAACATCCGGGCCCGGGTTAATCTCTATCCGGCCATTTCGTGAAGTATGCTGCGGTATTACATCCACCTTTCCATCAATTCCCACGAGGTGAAAAACAGATTCGTTGCCCATAGGCATCCCCGGAAGGGTGAAAAAATTGCCTATGTTTACAGCATTTACAGAAGTAGCGCGACTCATTTCGGCCATGCGCAGGGTGGTGGCCACGAAGAGGGCGTGGCGCGAAAAGTTATTGTCGCTAGCAGAGAGCGGCACGGCAAGAGCGTAAAAGTTTCCCTGGCCGGCATTATAGCTCGTCAGGAAAATATCGCCATTGCCAAAGGTCATCATATCATCAGCGGCAGAGCGAAGGGAGCGGTTGTATTTGAAGTACATTTCCGCCTTCGGCAAATCAATATTACGCGGGAGTTTTTCAAAAATCCCGGCATAGAGCGGGTGCTCAGTATTGAGTTTGCGCACAGTAAAGTTGCCATTCTGCTTGTAAAGAATAGCTTCGGCACTCATTTGCGCCAGTAGCTCGTTGTAGGAGTTTAAATCGCTATTGGTTGCAGGGATAAGCCATATGCTTCCGCCGTTTTCGGCAAATGTGTTGAGCCCCGCAGAAAGTCCAGAAGGAATTTTTTCGAGCTCGTAGAGAATGATGAAAT
Source organism: uncultured Cryomorphaceae bacterium (assembly GCA_963748925.1). Lineage (GTDB taxonomy): Bacteria > Bacteroidota > Bacteroidia > Flavobacteriales_D > Cryomorphaceae > Cryomorpha. Next base: position 24,120 of record CAVVKG010000010.1, read on the forward strand.
CGTAATTGGCCAGCTCAGAATAGGCCACATTTTTTACAGATACCGTTTCATAAACAAAGCTCGAATCGCCCTTGAATACGGCATTCAAATACGGATCTCCGGCGGCATTTTCGGGTCGGATAGCTAATGTCTTAATGCGATCGAATACGTTATAGGACAAATTATACCTGTCGTCATACGTCACCGGGTAATCTTCTACCGTTACCGATAACCTTTTAATTCCGGGCGTTTCGTGCACGAAGTACAGCACGGTGTCGGTTACGCTATTCGCGGAAGCACCAAAACTACCTATGGCTGTTTGAACTCCGTTTAATTCCAGCTTTATCGGCACATCTTCTACGGCCTCATTGCCTGTGTTGGCGATGCGCACATTTAATTGCTCTGACTCGCCTGTTTTGCGCACTGGCGATGAAAACCACACCGAGTCAACGTATAGATTTGAAGGCGAGTTGCGGTTGATATAAACAAATGAAAGATCAATAGCCGTATCGGTTTGCAAGCCGCTGAGGTCATAGCGTGATTTTTGAAAATCGCTTATTACATAGCTCTCTTTTCCATTTCCCGACCCATCGGTCTTGAGTAAATCATTCTGACGGTTTACCACTTCCTGAAGGCTGCGCGATTGCGGACTCACAACCACATCTTGAACCATTTCAGTGAATTCTGATTTGCCGACAAGGCGCTGGTGCTTGCCTTCAAAATCTTGCGTAAGCAGCTGAAACCTGTCTGTAGGCGCATATGCCTGCGCGATGTCAAGTGCCCGATTTTTAGCAACTTCCAGCATTACTCCGCTCTCGCTCTCACCTTCCATACTGAAGGAATTGTCAATGAAAACTGAAACCGATTTGCCGGTTTCTGTAGCAATATTATCTTTTTCGGGAATAATGGGCTGGGCAAATGCGAAAACGAGAAAGGCAACTGCAAGCAATCGCATTAATAGTATAAGAAGGTGCTTTAGACGGTTCTGGCTTTGAGTTTGATGCTTTATCTCCTTGAGGAAACGCACATTCGTAAATGGAATGCGCTTAAACCGCCGAAAGTTAAACAGGTGAATAACAACGGGTATCGCGAGAGCAGCAAGGGCATATAAAAAAGCGGGATATAAAAACTGCATACAGACGTACTCGTTTATGATCGTCGGGGGTCAAATATACATTGAAAGTTTTAACTCGTAAAATTCATTTGAATTTTCTGCTTACTTCTGATTATTTTTAAGATACTAATATTCAGTTGAATAGATGAAAATCATAAAACAACCAATATCGATCAATTCCCGAACTGGTGTAGCTAAAGATTTAAAAATGCCAGAGTGAATCCTCGCATAACTATCTAGTATAGAAATATATAATGAAAGTTATCGTCAGTGTGTCGAACAGAATCATGAACATATCGGGCTATAAAGCGAGGCATCCCTAGGCGGAATAATAAAACCTGTTAAACCACTTTTATAATATACTCGCCCTAGTAGGGCAGTGCATCTGTACTGTCAAAATTAGTATTGGTGATTTGCAATTCCTTACCGGTTTTTATATTGAGTTTAAAAAGCTGTAAGATGCTGTTGATTCGCTTGTTGTAGTACAAGTTTGATCCAGATTTAGACCATGCAGGGTAGGCAGCGTTTTCTATTATAAAATTCAGGGCGAGGCCATCTGCAAAGGTGTAATCGTAAACCTCAAGCTGACCGTTAATCGCTATTGCTACTTGTTTTCCATCAGGCGACCAGGCATAACCCGAAACACGAGATGGAGTTTCCAAAAGTGAATAATTCTGCATTTCACTTTCGTCAAACAACATAAAAGAATTTACCTTATTGGAATTCTGGATGTAGGATATCTGATTCTGTTTGGGAACCTGACGCAAAAAGGAGTGCCCTCCGTTCGTTGCACCGATTTCTATGGTTTCCCCACTGGTTAAATCCTTACGAAAAAGACCTTCATAACGGCTGTTTACAGATTTGAAGTAAATAACCGTTTTGCCGGAAGGGCTCCAAATAGGTTCCAGCTCAATGGTTCCAGCATTCGTAATGCGCTCTCTGTTCGATCCATCGATCTTACTAATAAATATGTCGCGGTTTCCACCAACAGCCGACATGTAGGCAATCATACTCCCATCTGGCGACCAGGAGGGGAAGCCATCAATATCGGGGCTGTTTGTTACATTCTGGCTTTCGCCGGATTCAATGTCATAGATATGCACATCCCAACTACCCAGGTTCTCACTCATGTAGGCAAGCTTAGTTCTGTCGGGCGAAAGGCTTGGATTGGCAATCTTTCCAGAATCGGATAGGAGGGAGACGATATTGCCGTTTCCATCTATTTTGTAGAGCTGCTCAATTTCCTTCTCTTTAGTGATGAGAAGTAGCGGGTCTTGCTGATCTTTATCGGAGGCGCATGCAGCGAGAAGTAGTAATGGAAATGAAAGAAGAAAAAGACGTTTCATAAGGCGTAAAGATAATAATGCGACGAAAGTACAAGAATTTGAAAGCAGGCAGCCCTTTCTAAAATTTAAAATATCCTAATAGAGTTAATACTGGATATGAGCCGGACAGCTGGATGTTTGAACACCAAGATGATGAATAAGGGTTTTGGTTTAGAGGCTTAAAGTGGCTTGAGTTCAAAACGCAACTCCGCGACCTTCGCGAAATGTCTTCTCGCCCTCATGTCTGTGGGTTTTTAGTCGATTGGCGTTTAGTAGCAACCTATTATTAGCCAAACCAAGAACCAAGAACCGAGCACTAAGAATCAACCCAGATTATGTAAACAACCACAAAATGAGCCACACCGCAAGAGCAATAACAACTGCTGAAATGATACCTGTTTTTATCAATTGTTTTCTTTTCTGAATAGCAAGTCTTTCCTGTACTTTTTTGCGAGCAGCAGCTAATTCTTCACCTTTTAGCTGATCGAGTGGATTCTCAGATTTTCCGTGTCCATCTGCAATGTAGTTTTTGTCTTTCCCACTTCGGTACAAATTGCGAGCTCCCTTTTGAAGTTCCCTGTTTGCTCTGAGGGTTTTCATCATGTTGGAAACGTGAAGAGACATAAATTTGATTTGTGAATTCTAAAAATAGCGAATTCTTATTGATTTTAAAAAAAAGCGCAAGACTTGAATCTTGCGCTTTCCACTAGTCTACCTCTCTAAATTGTTTGTCACCGCACATTCTTACAATTTTCGGAGTGAATGTTCCCAGAATATCAATAAGATCTTTTTGGGCTTCCATCACATCCGTTATGTTTTTGTAAGCCATAGGTGCTTCATCAAGGCCCGAGCCTATAAGTTGAACACCGGCGGATTTGATGTGGTTGGCAACCACGTTTTTATCGAGTGTATTCTTTGCCTTCGTTCGCGACATTGCTCTACCTGCCCCGTGGGCAGCCGAGTTCAGCGACAAGGCACTTCCTCTTCCGCGCACAATGTATCCGGGAGCGGTCATTGAGCCGGGAATTATTCCCAAAACTCCTTTTCCCGCTGGCGTAGCTCCTTTTCGGTGCACAATCCATTCATTGCCTGCCTCATCTTTTTCTTTCCAGGCAAAGTTATGGTGATTTTCAACCATCGCAATTGGGTTGGTGCGCAATCCTACCGCCATACGCTCATGAATTTGGTGGTGGCAGGCAGATGCATAATCACCGGCGAGATTCATCGCAAGCCAATATTCCTGACCTGCTTCGGTATCAAGATTTAGCCACGCCAGGTGCTTCGCTTCCTGAGGAAGTTTGCGGTTTTTCATAGCGAGCTTGGTGTAGTGATTTGCAATCATAGCTCCCAAACCACGCGATCCGGAATGCGAAAGCAATGCGAAATATTTACCGGTTTTTAGGCCTAGATCATTATCCTTTTCAGTAATGTCTACAATTCCGAATTCCACAAAGTGATTTCCACCGCCTGAACTTCCCAATTGATTTGCAGCTCTTTCTTTAAGAGAGGAGATCAAATCTATCTCGTTAAAAAGTGAATTTTCTAGAATAGCATGATCTTTCTGATACTTTTTACTGAAAGTCTCTCTTCCGAATTTAGCATTGGTGACTAGCATTTTTTTCAAATCATTGGCTCTCGTTTCAACTGTATCTACTGGTAAATCAAAAATAGAAAGACACATCCTGCAACCGATATCCACCCCCACGGCATAAGGAATTACTGCATTTTCGGTGGCTAAAACTCCGCCTATTGGCAGCCCGTATCCCTGATGAGCATCTGGCATAAGTGCACCGGCTCTGGCTACAGGAAGACGCATGGCAGTATTGATTTGGTTCATGGCTCCTTCTTCAATTCCCGATGCTCCGTATACTTTGTAAGGAAGTGGGGAATCATTGATATCGATCATTTCATCCTCTGCCGGCAATAAACTTTTAGCCAGTTCACCCATTATTTTGTCATTTAGGTGAGACTCCGGATTTTTTAATACTTCTGAAAGTTGCATAAGAATTTTTTCAGGTTCTGTCCCGGCGGGTTTGTTTTCAATTAAGGCCAGAGCAATACCAATTGATTTGCCTTCCGGGAAACCCATTTTTAAAAGTGTTTCGCCTGTTATTTCTGTTGTTTTCATGGTTTTAATGTAGTTATTTTATTTTGGGGTGCACCCTTTGCGCACCCCATTCCTGGTTTATTTTTATCAATATCGATTCTCTTATTTTGAAGAGAAAATATCTCTCAACTGGTTCAATACCTGGCCGTTTCCGGAAACGGTGATCTCGCCAATTTTATCAGCTATTTTTTCGACGTATTCCATTTCTTTTAATTTGAAAAGCATGGTATTGTCTTCCATTAGCTTTGCAGTATTTAGCATGCTTCTGGTAGTAGCAGTTTCTTCTCTTCGCACAATTACATTAGCCTGAGCTTGTTTTTGTGCAACGAGAACATGATTCATTATCTCCTTCATCTCACCCGGCAAAATGATGTCTTTAACGCCACAATCGCTTAACGCAACGCCTAGTGCAAGGGCTTTGGCTTTGAGAACATCCATCACATATTCGGCGATTTTTTCTTTGCTTTCCAGCAATTCATCTAACGAAAGTGAACTGATAAACTCCCTTAGGGCAAACTGTACCAAAATGTAAAGTTGCTTCTCATAGTCCTTGTTTGCAGATATGGCTTTTAAAATATCTACTACCTTGTAGATTGTGAAGAAGTTAATTCTAATGGCAGCCTTATCTTTTGTCAGAATTTCCTGTCCTGAGACTTCCATTTGTACACTTCGTAAGTCAATTTTAGATACTGTAACTTCTTTGGCTGCTTTCCAGAAGTAGTATGTTCCCGGAGAGAGCACGCTATCTAATTTATTGTCAATAAACAAGAGTCCGTTTTCAAATGAAGAGATGGTACAGGTAACAACATAAGGTATAAATTCGCGTCTCTTTAATACAGATCTGCTTATTTCCTCTGTTATTGTAGGTTCGCTTGTATCTGCGATGAGAAAAGTGAACTCATTTATACTTTTCCAAAAAGCATATTTGCCTGGATTAAGTACTGCGTAAAAGTTGCCATCCTTGTATTGTATTCCAATTTCATTATCAGCAATTTCAATTACGTGAAGGAGGTTTTTCATATCTTCATTTTTGAGCAGGATATTTAATTCTACAGGGGGTGCAAACATGGCTTGCGTATTGTAAATCAAAATCTTGTTAAAGATGTTGGTCCAGTGTACTCCTTCAGTGAGTACCCCTTTAAAATCTCCATTTCTGAAAATCAATCCTACTCTTCCTTCATTAATTCTAACCCTTTTCATTGTTTTTATTTTTAGGTTGTTTGTATTCTCTTTTTTAAGAAAGCAGCAGAGCAAAACCATTATAGAAATGCGGAACGGTGCCGTTTAAATAGATTTCTTTCGTTTTTCAATGTGCTTGCTTCCTTTGTGAGATTAAAAGCATGCTTTCAATCTTTCGCTGGTCGTAAACTCAAAGAGCGGCGAAACAAATGCCATTCTTTCTACAAAGTTTCGAAGCATTTTTATAATTGCCTTTTCGATCTCGTTTGATCGGCCAGGCTGGTTTTGCTTCTCCTGCTTTCAGGATTGTCAATTTTTAGAAGTTGACTACTTCTCAAATGAGCAAACTTGCGTTTGCGCCATGTTCTACCAACTGAACTACATCGTTTCCGATGGCGGGAATCGAACCCGCGACACTGGCATGGTACTCTAACCGACTGAGCTATCCCGTTAAAAGTGGGAGAGAGATTCGAACTCTCGACTTCCATGGTGGGCAATAACCGCTCTGGCTCAGGTAGCATACCGTAAAACCGGCACTGCCGGGCTATTTTGAAACCCAGGCTGTAAACCCGATGCTTTCGCCTTATTGCGCGCTTCTTTTTAAAGAAGATTTTTAGAACAGATTTAATCTGTTCAATTCGTTTATATTTTCGTTATTTCAAGTTTGTCTGTATAGCCTCGTTTGGCTTTTGAAAAATCCGAACCGGATGTATTTCCTTTTTCGACAGGTCAAAGATTTATATGAAGTGCGCAGTCTTTTTGCGTAGTTTAAATTATTTTTCGTTTTTTTGAAAAAAACTTTGGTGTGCCCGTAAATAGAAATGCCCTAATTCGTTATAAAACAATAGATAACTGCTTAAGAAACAGGTATCGTAAATGGACATTGGATGATTTGATTGACGCCTGTTCGGATGCACTATACGAATTTGAAGGTATAGATAAGGGGGTAAGCAAGCGCACCGTGCAGATGGACATACAAATGATGCGCAGTGAAAAATTGGGGTATTCTGCACCTATTGTAATTACTGAGCGTAAGTTTTACACTTATGAGGAGGCTGATTATTCTATCACTAATATCCCACTAACAGATCAGGATTTGGGCAAACTGTCAGAGGTTGCCGATATTCTTCGTCAGTTTAAAGGCTTTACCCATTTTCAGGAATTAAGCGGAATGGTGGAGAAGCTGGAGGATAAAATTCATGTCTCAAAAACGAAAGGTCGCCCCGTGATTCATCTGGAAACCAATGATAATTTAAAAGGGCTTGAATTTATAGATCCTCTTTTTCAAAGTATTACAAACAGGAAAACCATCACCATTACCTATCAATCGTTTAAAGCGCGCAAGCCTGAGGCGTTTGTATTTCATCCTGTTTTACTCAAAGAGTACCGAAACAGGTGGTTTTTGCTTGGTAAGCGCAGACCTGACAGTCCGTTTATGTTGCTTGCATTAGATCGGATAATTGAGATTGCTAAGTCAAATGTTGAGCTGATGGAATACGATCAAAACTACATTTCAAACTATCTTAAGGATGTAGTGGGCGTGAGTGTGAGCGAAGGAGCTCCTGTGCGGGAGGTGAAGCTTTTTATTGATCATTCAAATGCTCCATACGTTCTTACAAAGCCCATTCATCACAGTCAGAAATTGGTTGAGCGAAATGATCAGGGAATAATTGTGTCAATTAATGTGCAACTTAATTTTGAGTTGGAACGTGAGCTTCTGGGGTTTGGTGAAAGGTTAAAAGTACTGTCGCCACCGAGATTGCGCGGTTTGATTCGTGAAAAATTACAGCACGCCTCAGATTTATACGACACAGAGTTGAGCAAAAAAAGGTTGGATAACCTCCATTCCCAGCTTTACTCAAATGGCTCTGTTGTTTTAAACCACGTTTATACCAAACGTGAAATAAACCGGTGTTCTAAAATGCTCTATAATTTTAGAAAGCAAAAGGTGGATGACGGAGAAGCTCTTTTTGAGATTGAATCGGTGCTTTCAATACTTCCTGACTTGAATCCATTTCTAATCAATTTAAATTTGAAAAAGGTAATTGAAAGCCTTGGTCGAGATTACTCTCTGATGCGATCGACGTTTTATGACAATCGAATTTCTAAGCCTGAGAGCATTGTTTGGCAGCAGAGAAACCGAATTAGCCTCCGGGAAAAAACAGAAACTAAGGGTTATTCTGACTGGAAATCGGAAGATGGTGGTTTTTCCGCAGTTCTTCCGGACCAAATCTTGCAGGATTTAGTAGTAGTGCGAATTCACATAGATGACTCCGACGAAAACAATGGAGGGCTCAAAATATTCAAGGGTTCTCATTCCCAAATTCTGGATGAGGCAGCAATTAAGGTGATCTCAGAAAATGGATTGCCTTCTAACTGTGAAATTTTATCCGGAGGAATTCAAATCATAAAACCCTTATTACTACAATCTGAATTTGAAAGGAAGACATCTAAAAAGAATCGAATTGTCGAATTGGTGTTTTCGTCAATTGACTTTCCAGGCGAGACGTAGGAGAAATTTTAAGAAATTTCGATCTGTATCCGTAAGATGGGCTATTAAAATTAGATCCTCTGAGATCTTTGCGTAAAACCTTTGCGGTTAGCAGCAACTTTTTATCGGACAAAAGTTAAGAACCAACAACTCTAAACCAAGAACTAAGAATCAACACCAACCCCAAAATATCCAAAAAGCACTTCTCTGGTCGTTTCTTTTCTCAAGATGTCTTTTACCAACTTACCTTGATCTAAAATTAGAATACGTTCGCATACCTCGTAAATGTGATGAAGATCATGGCTTGCGATAATGCTTGTTCTGCCGGCTGCTTTTTGATTGTCTTGTTAAGACTTAAGAATAAAATACAAAGTTGAGAACAGGTAAAAAAAAGGCCGTTTCAAATATTGAAACGGCCTTTAAAAAATATTTAACTAAAAGTTTATTCAACAATCAGTTTGCTCATATAAGTTTTAGATTCTACAATGATTTGAACAAAGTAAATTCCCGATTTGAGCGTTGAAATATTTAGGTCGAATGTACTGCCTGACCCATTAATATTGCTTTCTACAGTTTTTCTTCCGCGAATATCATATACCCGCACGGCGCTATTTGCACTATTTGAAGGAAGTTGAATTGTTACATTTCCAGCAGCAGGATTCGGATACAATGATAAAGGCAGGATATCTCTGTCGTTAACACCTACGTTGAAAGCTGCAGGCACAACTCCTGCGCGATCGTTTGATCCTTTGTAAGCATTGAAGTAAATGTTTTCTGGCATGTAAGGCAACTCGAGGTCAAATGCAGCGATAAATACACTGTCTGTACTCTGGCCGAAGGTGCTTCGGTAAGACAGTGATGTTAAATCAAGCATACCGTCATCGTTAATATCACCCAGAATAGCGGAGTTAAGGAAAGACAAAGCTGGTGTGCGAAGTGGAAATCCTTCAAGTTCACCAGATCCATCCATCGCATAAGCATGAATAAATCCTTTTCCATCTTCAAGAGTAAAGATGTTGCTTGTGAAAATGATATCTACCACACCATTGTTATCAATATCAGCAACTGTAATTACTCCTTCATTCCCGCCTACTTTGGAAATTGGGAAATTTGGAAGAGCAGAGGCATCTGGAGCAAAACCATAAATTACATCGAGCGGTTCAGGTACTTCTGACCCATCCGTATTGGGGTTTCCCATAAAGATCTCATAATCACCATCTGCATCAGAATCAGTAATTGATGGTGGTGAATAGGTCCATCCCGGAGAAGCTACCGGCCATCCCTCAGCATAAGTACCGTCAGATTTTACTGCGTAATATTCAGCACCATCCCCATGGCGACTCCCTACGATTTCAAGGTTCTCATCCCCATTAAGGTCGGCCAAAAGTGGTGACTGGTAAGAGAATTTTCCATCAGTTGCAATTTGCGGAAAGCCATCTAAAAGTGTACCAGATGCATCAAATGCATAGAGACTTCCATCAGCAGATTGGCCTGATATAACATCCATAGTACCATCGTTGTTTATATCGCCTACAGAAGGTGTGAAAGCCACGTTTCCAGTCGTTTCTACTGGCCACCCATCCAGTTCAGTTCCGTCCATCTGGAGTACATGAATAAAACCAACAGATCCGCTCACACGTTCACCCGTTACAATTTCCATTATACCATCTCCATCTACATCAGCCATTACTGGTGCATTGATCATCCAATGGTCATCAAAATTTACTGGCCAACCTTCCAGATCGTCGCCATTGGAATCCATAAGATAGACTTGTCCTACGGTTCCGAAAGCACCCAGTCCGGCGTTGTTAACGGCAATTTCAAGATTTCCGTCATTGTCCATATCGGCAACTGTAGGAGGTAGAATATTAGTACCGCTTAGTGCGCGCTCCCAAAGAATTGATCCATCTCCATCAAGGCAAAACAAGATGCTGTCTGCTCCAAAAATAATTTCGTCAGTACCGTCATTATCGATGTCAGCAAGTGTTACTCCACGCGTGTTTTTGAAAGTTGGATTGGTATGTCTTCCAAAGGGAAAGCCTGGGAGCATGTCAGCATCGCGACTGTTCAAGATAATCGATTCGTCAATTTGTATGTCTTCCAGAGTTATTCTGCCTTCTGAATCGAGAGAAGCTCTTTTAGCATTGGTCTGTGCCATACTGCTTCCGCCAATGAGCAGTCCGATGGTAATTAAGGATAAAACTTTTTTCATTTTTTAAATAGTTTAAGTGAAACGTTTATGTTTATATAGTGAATGTAATCAATCACAATAGATTTTAAAGGTGACGTTCAAAAGAGGCTTTAGGATGCTTCAAGATTATTATTGCTAATTAGTTGATCTTTAACGAGTAGAAATAATGGAAATTTTTATTTTGAAAAAATCAAGATTTGTTAAAACCGAAATGGTTTCAAAAGTTCAATCAAAAGCAACCCGAGCCTTCAAAACATGAAACCTACATTAAATATGATAGTTTCAGCGGTTAATAGTTTGGGCGGATCAAATCGCGTTATTTTTTCATTAAAATAGTTTATCCGCTCGTATCCTGCTGTAAGTGTAAAATAATTGCCGGTGCCGAGATGGGTCTGGTCACTAACTGCAAGCACTGTCACTTAACTGCTTGATGATCAATTTCACTAAACATCTCTAGGTTGTTCCTACACTTATACGGGAGTGAATTGAGTGATCTTTTCTTATACTGCAAAGCTATTACAGACAACCAATCCGATTTCGTTCTGAATCGCAATTGGTATTTTTTCTCTAATTATCCTTAAGATAAAATTCCCTGTTATACTATGGAACATGTAGAAGACATTATTTTACTTAATATTTTCACCTTATCTTGTATTAGAGACCATGCATTAATTAAATTCGCCGTTAGAAATCAACTCAATTGAAAAGGGGTCAATTTCAATCTGCTTTTAATTTTATTACGACTACCTATGATTAATAAGCTTGTTATTTTCGGAATAGTGGTTCTAAGCTCTTTTTTAGTTTCTTGTAAAGGAGATCCTGAAACTGTTCTTGAAGTTGTAGTAAAAAATACCACTAATGAGTCTGTCCAACTTAAGATGTTCTCCCTTTATTCTTCTCCTGGATTATCAGATACTACAGTGATTATTCTTCAACCCGAAGAAAGTTATGAATGGTATGCTGCAACAAGAGGCGGTGGTGGTAATACTTACCCCATAGGATTGCATAATGCTCCAGGTGGGGATTCACTTTATGTGGTTTTTAATGATACATTAAGGGTAACACACTACACAGATGCCTCCAGTTATCTTTCCTCTTACATTGACTCTACCGTATTGGGGTATGATGAGCCTCGCAACATATACAATCCAAATAGTTTCTATCAAGAAAAAATAAAAGAAGATTTTTTTAGAGGTACCTACCTCATATCAGAATCTGATAGGGATTATGCAATAAGTATTTATGAGTAGCTCATTTAGGCACATTTTATTCTCTCGTATCCTACTTAATCATTCGCGCCATGATTACAAGCTGCCCGGTGTGATATGCGGTATGCTCAATGACCAGCAATACTTCGCGAAGTAAAGTTTGATCTTCTCCGTTTTTAACCACAGTTAAAAGTTCTTCGTTTTTCGCAATTTCTATCAATGCATCGCGATCTTCAAAGTATGATTTTTTTAGGTTTTCCCATTCCGTTTCATCTTTGGGGCCTTCATTTTCAGGCCAGTAATCATCGGGCCACTTGTGAGATTTGTACTCATCCGATACACAGAATTTCAGAATGTCCTTTTGGGCAAATGTAATGTGGTAGAACATCTCGTAAGGGGAATAAGGCAGATTATACATCCGCTCTCCAACATTATCGAATTCGAATTTTTCAATTACCTTATCTATCGGTAAGAATGCCTCTCCGCCGTTTAGATGCTTTATTAGTTGGTTTTTGATTGTTTTTTCATCCATAGTTTACTAACGTGAAATGTGGCTGTTTGGTTTCCTGTTATCGATCGAACCGTCGCAGAGACGCGATGCATCGCGGCTCTGCGGTAGACGATGACGGAAAAAACGGTTCGTATTGAAACATTCAGGTCAGAAAAATTTGTCCTCCGTCCAATTTTCAGGGTTTTTTTAATATAATTCGAAATTCTGTCGAATTCGCCTTGATTGCGAATTACGTGATCGTAGAATTTTGGTTGCCATTTGAATGACAGATTGTTAATTCTGGCGTATGTCGTAACTGCCGATTTAAACCCGCGCATTATAGATCCCAAATTTTTCTATTGGGGGCCGAATTGGTTTTGAATTGTTTTGCCGGTTCTTGTATCTGGGAATTTTGGGTTGGTGATTTCGATTATATTGGGTTTAGGATTGGCGGGTTTATCCGTTGAATCGCGATGTGGTGAATAATCCGTGGAGACGCGATGCATCGCGTCTCTATCAAATTTTTTGTTCCGCGAATTGTATTTGTTCCCACCAATAATGATAATTCCATGAAAATGATTGGGCATTACCTGAAAATCGCCCAGCATCAAATTCATATCGGGGCGCAATTCCAATGTTTTTAACCACTCTATATTTACCTGATGGCCAATCTGATTTGGAATCATTTTTCCATTTTTTACTTCGCCAAAAAAATGAATTCGCTGATGTGTGCACGCTGTTATGAAATAAGGTGCAGACCAATTATAATTCCAATATTTTAATCGGGTCGAATCACTGCGGTATTTGCCTTTGAATAGTCTCACGTAGAGCTTCAATAAAATCGTGAAGGACTCTAATATAACAAATACTGTCGAATTTTAACGTCTCTGAATTGCGCTAATCCCAATAAATATCCGTCACAATCGCATGGTGGTCTGAGATGGTTTCGGGTAGCTTGTGGTAGTTTGCTGAGTAGAGCGTAGGACTGTGAAAAATATAGTCAATCCTGAAAGAAGGAAATTTACCGATGTAGGTATTCCCAATTCCCCATCCGCTTTCGCGAAAGGAGTCTACCATACCTTCGGCGAGTTGAGCATAGCTATACGAAACAGGTGTATCGTTAAAATCACCACAAATAATAACGGGATAAGGGCATTCGGCCACATGAGCCTTGATAGAATGTACCTGACTGGCTCGCTTTTTATATGCCGTGCTCAGTCTGTCAATTATTCCCAGCCCGTCTTTAATTACCGGCTTTACATCCTGCTCGGTGTTTTTTATCTCGTCCATAAACCGGTAGTCATCGTTCCGGAAACGGATAGAAGCCACATGGGCATTATAAACTCTGAGAGTATCGCCATTTACAACTATGTCGCTGAATATGCACGCGTTGCTGTTTTCACGATCAAATCGTACGCGTCCCGTATTTACAATTGGAAATTTGCTGAAAGTTGCAATCCCATATTTCTCATCCATATTGATGGAGTTGGTGTAATGCACATTTTCAAATGGGGTCTTGAGCCTTTTCTTAAGCGTTTCGCGAGTGTCAAACTTCCCGGGGGTTGTATTGTGAAAATATTCCTGAAAGCAATATATATCTCCATTTGTTGCTTCCAGACCGGTCATCATTGTATCTCTATCCTGCTTGTTTCTCTTCCAGTTGTACCACCCAAAAAGCTTCACATTTTGAGATACTACCGTTATTTTTTCACTATTTGTTGTCGCTTCCGCGAGATGGGGTATTAATTGAAAATAAGATGAAAGATGAGAAAGCCCGATAAGGATACCAATCACCGAGATAAGTGCCAGCCTTTTCTTTACGAGCAGCCAAAATAGAATGAAGAAAATATTTGCGACGAGAATAACACCGTAGGCAATACCAAAAAAAGCAAAGAAGGCGTATTCCTCCGGGTTTATATAAGTTGATAGATATGCCAGGATAAGGGACAAAACCGCCAGTATGTTTAAAAAAACCAACAGGCGCTTGCTCAATGATCTAAGCCACTTTATCACTATTTCTTGCTTGCGTTAAAAAGGTATTCCTTCTCGGCTTTTGTCAGACTTTCATATCCGCTTTGAGAAATTTTATCGAGAATGGTATCAATTTTCTTTTGGTACTCTTTGTCGTGCTTTGAGGGTTGTTGCGGTTCCGCTTTCTGCGAAAAGGTGCTTTTACCCGATCGGGCTTTGCTCGATGCCACCTTCATTTTTGGTTTGGGTTTTATCAAATCTGAAAAGAAGTCGGTAACTGCAAAAAAACCTTTCGACCAGTCATTGCCTTTTTGAAGTTGGAGGGCATAAAGGAATCCGAAAAGGGCACCACCAAGGTGGGCCATACGGCCGCCACTATTTCCTCCATCCAGAAATAGGACATCCAGAGCGACAAAAAATATGGCAATCCATTTGAGTTTTACATTCCCGATAAGGAGAAGACGCAGCTCAATGTTGGGCTGGTAGGTAGCAATGGCCACTAATATAGCCATAATAGAAGCAGAGGCTCCATAAATCAAACTACCGGTAAGGGTACTAAAGACAGGGAAGATATTGAAGGCCGCGAAATACATTACAAAACCTGCAATTCCGCCTAGAATGTAAACTGCCAGAAGTCTTTTTCCATTCAATAGATTCTCAAAGATCCTGCCTGCAACGTAAAGCAGAATCATGTTGAATAAAAGGTGCATAAGTCCTTCATGAACAAACATGTAGGTTATAAGAGTCCAGGGCTTGTAGAGCATTTGCTCCCAACTTGAGCTACCAGCTATCCATGGTCTCACAAAGTTTAAAAGCGGGGTTTGGTAGAAGAAACCAAAAATGCGAATCAATGAAAGCAGAACAAATACGCCAATATTCACAAATAGCAGTCGGGTAACGATGCTACCCGAGTTATAAGCAAGTTTCAGATCATCAAGGATTGATGCCATATTAATATTGTCTGTAAGTATTATCGTTTCTCTTCCAGTACTTGATGAGGATATATCCAAAAAGCATTCCGCCGAGATGAGCAAAGTGGGCTGTGTTATCGCCGGGTCTGTTCGCAATTCCAGAGAATAATTCAATCGCCCCATAGCCCATTACAAAGTACTTTGCTTTGATAGGTACCGGAAAGAACAAAAGCATAAGCCGTACGTCAGGAAACATCATACCGAATGCAAGCAAGATTCCAAAAACAGCTCCGGATGCTCCTACAACGGGCACATTGTAAAAGGCATTAAGCTTACCCATAAGCGGCTCTGAATAATTCTTGCCTTCAGCCCAAAGCTGTACCCCCTGTGTTTTTACCGTTTCAATGGCTTGTGGTCCCAGTTGTTCTACAAGGCCATTCACCTGCCAGGCTATTACAGCGTAATGGAGTACAAAAGCACCAAAACCGGTTATCAAATAGTAAATGAGAAATTTTTGAGGACCCCAAACACGTTCTATTGCTGTTCCAAACATCCACAAGGCAAACATATTGAAAAATATATGTGCCAAACCCCCATGCATGAACATATGCGTTATGATTTGCCAGGGCTTAAAATAGGGTGAATCGTAGTAATAAGCGCCAAACAGCTTGGTAAGAGGCTCATAAGCAATAGTGCCCAGAAAGAAAAGCCCATTTATTATAAGCAGATTTTTAACTACTACCGGCATATTGCTAAGGATGCCTCCGGATTGATTGCCTAACATTTATGCTTTAAATTTTTTATCTAGTTCGTCGTTTGTAAAAGTAAGAATTGTTGGCTTGCCGTTTGGCGCAGCCTGCGGCTGACTGCATGCAAAGAGCTTATCAATAAGATCAAGCATTTCTGCCCGCTGCAATTTTTTACCCTCCCTGATGCACAAGCTGCGTGCAAGGCTTCGCGCTAGCCGGTCGCGTGTGTTACTTTGTACTTCATTTACCGAATTTTTATATTGTTCCAAAAAGTTTTCGATCAATCCCTGCACCGGCACATCTGCTGCTTCGGTGGGTATCCCATTTATAACAATCTCATTGCCCCCAAAGTTGTCGATGGTAAAACCCAGTCGATGCAAATCATCCTGCAAGTCACTTATTAAAGCACAATCGGCGTTAGAAAGTTCAATAGTTTGTGGAAAAAGTTGTTGCTGGCTTAATCCACCTTGATTTTCAAGGTTATTCAGAGCCTCTTCATAAAGAATTCTCTCGTGGGCGCGCTGCTGATCAATCAAAATTAATCCAGATTTGATGGTGGTACAAATGTACTTGGCATTAAGCTGAAAAACTGATCGGTTTTCGGTTTGCCGCATGGGCATTTCATCGGCTTGCTCACGGTCAAAGAGCGGTTCCTGCTCATCGCCACTTTTTGAAATGGCGTACAAATCCTGCCACCCTGATGGAAAGCTCTTACTCCCCTGAGGTCGGGATCCACCTGCATTGCCGGCAGGTTTTACCTGCGCATCAAATGGATTGAATTCAAAATCTTTTGTTTCAGGCATTCCAACTTCCAGATTTTTGGGCATTGGGGCGACATTAAAAACATCTTCCTGATCGAAATCAAGGCTGGGCGCAATGTTGTATTTTCCCAGGCTATTGCGCACTGCCGAATGAATAATGGCGTAAATAGATCGCTCCTCGGTAAACTTAATCTCCGTTTTGGTAGGATGAATATTTACATCTATTGTAGACGGATCTACTTTCAAATACAGGAAATAGGAGGGATGCGATCCGCGGCTTACCAGTTCGTCAAAGGCTTGGTTAACGGCGTGGTTGAGGTAGCTGTTTTTAATAAATCGGTCGTTTACAAAAAAGTATTGTTCTCCGCGTGTTTTCTTGGCAAACTCCGGTTTGCCGATAAATCCTTTTACCGATACAATAGCCGTTTCTTCGCGAACAGGAACCAGCCGCTCATTGTAGCGTGGGCCAAACATATTAACAATGCGCTGCCTTAATGGCGATGATTTCACATTAAAAAGTTCGGCATTGTTGTGGTGCACCGTAAAAGCCACATCGGGATGAGCCAGCGCCACCCGTTCAAATTCTTCAATAATATGGCGCATTTCCACCGAATCTGATTTTAGGAAATTGCGCCTTGCCGGAACATTGTAAAACAGATTTTTTATGGAAATAGAAGTGCCACAAGGGGTTCCACAAGGCTCCTGGCTACTCACTTCACTTCCGGCTATCTGTATTTTAGTACCCAGCTCATTTTCACGCATTCGTGTTTTGAGCTCTACGTGGGCTATCGCAGCAATAGAAGCAAGGGCTTCTCCGCGAAATCCTTTTGTGCGAATTTGAAAAAGCTCTTCGGCCTTGCGAATTTTTGAGGTAGCATGGCGCTCAAAGCTCAGCCGTGCATCGGTATCGCTCATTCCACAGCCATTGTCAATGACCTGAATTAACGTCTTCCCGGCGTCTTTTACAATCAATTTTATTTCTGAAGCACCTGCATCAATAGCATTTTCAAGCATTTCCTTCACAGCAGATGCAGGTCGTTGTACCACTTCACCGGCCGCAATTTGATTGGCTACGGCATCTGGAAGGAGCTGAATAATATCGGGCATTCTTTGTTTTAAACGAATTTAGAGTAGATGGCAAAAATAATGAGAACTAGAATTCCCAAAATTACTAAAAGCCTGACGGATGAGTTACGATTTTGGCGGCGCGTTTCTTTTCGGGACCAGGAATCGCTGATCCTTTCGCGTAAATGTGACTCATAATTAGCGCCAAGTCGCTGTTCTCTAGCTAATTCTTTCTCGATTTGAATTCTACGCTTTTCAAGCTTTTCTTTTTGCTCGTCAAAAGTGCGTGGTTTGTACTCAAATCGCTTATAACGGTTACTGTCACCGAGTTTAAAAACAGATGGAATTCTTGGCGGCTTCATATCTCTATCAAATTTATGGATTACCGAAGATCAAATATACTTTACTCTTTTCGGTTTCGTTGTTTAAATACAAGCATTTGTGGATAAATTACTGGCATATTCATTGCACTCCACTTGCGCTAACGTACATTTGACATCAAATATCGCTCCATGAAATTATTGCGTTTCGTTTTATTACTTTTTGTCATGCTTTCGGCAAATGCGGGTTTTACCCAAAGTGCAGATTATCAGCCTGTTTTTAATCAGGCGAGCGCTGTCTGGGCTGATTCTGTTTTCAAGTCCTTGACGCTTGACGAGAAGATAGGTCAGCTATTTATGGTGGCAGCCTACAGCAATAAAGACGAGGCGCATGAAAAAGAGCTCGCCACGCTTATCAAAAAGCATAATATCGGCGGACTTATCTTTTTTCAGGGAGGTCCTGTACGACAAGTTGAAATGTACAACAGACTTCAGGAGAAAGCCAAAACACCCCTTTGGATCGGAATGGATGCAGAGTGGGGGCTGTCTATGCGCCTTGATAGCACTATAAAATTCCCGCGGCAAATGACGCTGGGAGCCATTCAAAACGACTCGCTTATTTACCAGATGGGTGCCACAATAGCCCGTGAATTCAAGCGGGTAGGAGCCCATATTAATTTTGCTCCCGTCGTTGATATCAATAACAACCCGGCAAATCCGGTTATTGGAAGCCGTTCATTTGGTGAAAACAAACTTTGGGTAACCCGCAAATCTATTGCATACATGCAGGGAATGCAAAACCATGGCGTACTGGCAAATGCCAAGCATTTTCCCGGACACGGAGATACAGACACCGATTCGCATCTCGCGCTTCCCGTAATAAAACACGACAAGGCACGACTTACCGATCTTGAGCTCTATCCGTATTCAAAACTTTTCGAAAAAGGTCTTTCATCTGTCATGGTGGCACACCTTTCGGTGAAAGCGTTTGACAGTATTCCGAATCACCCGAGTACCCTCTCGCCCGAGATTGTAACGGATTTGCTCAAGGAGAAAATGGGTTTTAACGGCCTTATTTTTACCGATGCCATGAATATGAAGGGGCTTGCAGATTATATGGCGCCGGGCGAGGTAGATGTAAGAGCCCTGGAGGCTGGAAATGACGTGCTGCTCTTCCCTATGGATGTGCCAAAGGCAATACAAAGAATAAAAGAAGCGATTGCTCAGGGAGAATATTCGGAGGCGCAACTGGATGCGAGTGTAATGAAGATTTTACGCGCTAAAGAATGGGTGGGCTTGAATACTGAAAAGCCAATATCTACAGCCGGGCTCGTAGATAACTTGAATACCCCGGAGGCGCAGCATCTCAAGAAAAAACTTTGTGAGGCTGCTATAACTTTGATTCAGAACAAAGACAATATTATACCTTTCAAAGATTTGGAAAAACGCTCAATTGCAGTGCTTTCCATAGGGGGCAATGGCGTTGTTTTTAAGAACAGACTAGCGAAGTACTGCGATTTTAAAGCGGTAGAATCTCCGGCTACGCCTTCACTCGCCGATGGGAAAAGCATTGGCGAACAGCTTGCCGGCAGCAATACGATTATTGTAAATGTGGAAGGAACCAATAATCGTCCGGGCAAGAACTTTGGACTTAGTCAGGCCGCTATTTCGCTAATGGAATCAATAGCACTTGAGCACACAGTAATTCTGGTGCATCAGGGAAGTCCGTATGCGCTTGAAAAACTGGCTCACCCGGAGCGGTTTGCTGCTATTGTGGTGAGTTATCAGGATGATGCCTACCTGAGTCGAGCCGCAGCAGATGCGCTGGTAGGAGCCATAAAAGTTACCGGAAAACTCCCGGTTTCAATAGGTAATTATTTTCCCGCTCAAACAGGTGTTGAGTTGTCTGAAACCATCAGACTTTACTATACGACTCCCATGGAATTTGGCTTGAAGCCGGATGCTTTTGCTCAGATTGACAGCATTGCCATTGAAGGAATTCGGAAACGCGCATACCCCGGAGCACAGATTCTTGTGGCCAAAAAAGGCAAGATTATTTACGAAAAGACTTTTGGTTTTCACACGTATGACGATAGCCAACCGGTGCGCACTACCGATATTTACGACCTGGCGTCTATTACCAAGATTGTGGCCAGCACCTTGAGCCTCATGAAGCTAGACGATGAAGGCAAGTTTGATTTAGATTCGCCTCTACACAATTACTTTCCTGAAATTGAGAAAACCAACCCTTATTACGACATGCTTCCGCGCCGAATGCTGGCACACGTAGCGGGTATGCCTGCGTGGATTCCTTTCTATACCAGCACCATTAAAGATGGGGAGCCAAAGTGGAATATTTACTCCAAAACAAGATCTGACTTGTACTCCCGGCAGGTAGCTTATAAAATGTTTATTAATAAAAACTACAGCGACTCGCTTCTAACCAAGATAGTATTGGCTCCTTTGCGGGCAAACAACGACTACAAATACAGCGATTTAGGTTATTATTTCATGCGCGAAATTGTGAAGCGTCAAAGTGGTTTGCGTATAGATAGTTTCGCTTCCGCGAATTTTTACACACCGCTGGGTCTCTCCACGATGGGTTATTTGCCGCTTGAGCGATTTCCCAAAGACCGCATTTTGCCAACTGAATACGATACCTATTTTAGAAAAGAGCTTGTACATGGCTATGTGCACGATCCCGGTGCTGCGATGCAGGGCGGGGTAGGTGGCCATGCGGGAGTATTTAGCAATGCCGAAGATCTGGCAGTTGTTATGCAGATGCTTCTCAATAAAGGAGTTTACGGGGGCAAGCGCTATCTTAAAGCTTCAACCATCGAGGAATATACAAAGTGTCAGTTTTGCAAAGATGAGAATGATGTAAACCGCCGTGGTGCCGGCTTTGACAAGCCCGTTATTCCACCCGGACCCGGGCCTACATGCAAATGTGTTTCTTTCGAATCTTTTGGCCACAGCGGATTTACCGGTACGATTGTCTGGGCTGATCCGGTAGAGGATATTGTTTATGTTTTCTTGAGCAACAGGGTTTATCCAAGCGCCGAAAACAACCGGCTCGCTAAGCTCAATATCCGGACGGATATTCAGGCCGAGATTTACAGGGTGTTAAGCGCTTCGCCTGCAGATACTGCGCTTGTGACGCCCTAAAGTGTGGCAAGGTGTTTTTTTTAAAAAAAAGTCGCCAATCCGGCGACTTTAAATTTTTCTAAGAAATCGTTAATTACTCAACCTTCATTTCATTGATGGCTTCAACATTTGCTGTCATTTCATCAATCTTTTTCTGAAGCGTTTCAAATTGTTGATTAATTGTTTCTTTAGCTTCGGTCCAATCTTCTTGCTTAATAGATTTTAAGCTGGCGATTTTCTTGGATAATTTATCATTTTCATCGTTGAGATTGTTCACCATGGAATCAGCAGAACTTTGAGCACTTGAAGTTTCAACTCCTTTAATGCTCTTAATATCTTTTTTCATTTGCTTTTGGCGCTTTTCAAGCACTTTCACCTGAGCTTCGCGGGCATCGATCGAATATTGCTCCTTCATTTCGGCAAGTTCTATCAATTCCTCCCGGGCATCTGATAGTTGACTTTGAGCTTTACTTTCTTGCTTTTGCATATCCTGAAGAGATACGCCCGAACTACATCCTGCAAGTACTATTGCTGATAAGATGAGTATAATTGTAATGTTTGTTTTCATAATTATATAACATTGGTCAACGGTATTTTGTTCAACACCCCATTTGATGAAAATGAGAAAACTTAAACATTGAAGATGCAATGAAGTGGACCAGAGACGAGAGGTACGGGTTAGTGAACAAACTTAGTAAGCAAGCGCCTGAATCTGGAAACGAGTAATATGGCAGAAACGGTAAGACCGGCAGCAAGGGCATACCATATTCCCATGGCGCCCAGGCTGGTGTATTGCGAAAGGAAAAACGCCGCCGGCAAAGTAAAGAGCCAGTAGGCAGTGAAGGTTATGTACGTTGGGATTTTTACATCAGTAAAACCACGCAGGGCACCAAGGCCTACCGCCTGAATACCATCTGAAAGCTGGAAGATGACTACAACGATTAGCATTTTGCCCGCAAGGGCAAGCACTGCAGGATCGTCAGAATAAAAGCCTGCCAGTTGATCTTTAAAAATGAGTATGACTATGCCCGCAAGGCTCATCCAAATTACACCCATCTTGAAAATAGTACTGGCGGCGAGCTTGAGATTGGGTAAATCGCGCATTCCTGCCTGGTTTCCTATACGAACGGTTGCTGCAGCACCTAGCCCGGTTACAGCCATATAGCTCACGCTCGCAATGTTTATGGCTATTTGATGCGCCGCGAGGGCAGTAGCGCTTATCATTCCGGCAAAGATAGCGGCCAAAGAAAATGCGCTTACCTCAAAAATATACTGAAGTCCTGAGGGAACACCTACCTGAAGAAGGCGCATGGCAACCCTTTTGCGGAAACGCGTAAACCGAATGCGCAACTGGTATTGTTTAAATCGATTTGCACGCCGCACATAAACCCACATGGCCACCACCATGAGAACCCGCGAAATTAGTGTAGCCCAACCGGCTCCAATCAGGCCCATAGGCTCCATGCCCAGCTTTCCGAAAATAAAGATGTAGTTGAGCAGTACGTTTAGCAGGTTGCATCCTACAATAACGATCATTGCCGTTTTTGTGTCGGATAATCCTTCAGCAAACTGCTTAAAGGTGCTAAACATCATGAGTGGAATCACCGAGGCACTGAGAATGATTAGGTATGGCTGAGCCATTGGCACAACACCCGGATCCTGATCGAGCAGGTATAATGCGGGGGTGAGGAGGCTTATTACTCCAAATAAGGCTATACTGGCTATGAGATTAATCCAAAATCCATGTCGCAGTAAAACTCCCTGCAGGTGATTGCTTTTCATTCCATCGGCCTTAGCTACGAGCGGAGTGATACCTGAAGTAATGCCAATTCCAAAAACCATGAAAATGGCAAATAGGCTATTGGCCAGAGCCACTGCGGCAAGCTCAACTGTGCCCAGTTGCCCCACCATAATACTGTCAGCCACACTAACCATGGTATGCCCAAGCTGGCCTATCATTACCGGCAGGGCAATGCGCATATTGGTTTTATAGTGCTCTTTTACGGTCATTAGGGCCGCAAAAGTAGGCTATTTCTGGATGAATTTATTGGTATTGTCCGGGTTTGGTGATGGGCTTTGGTAAAAATGATCGTTGGCAAGACAGGGTGGAATTAACTTTTCTTACAAAAGATCGGATACAAAAACGCTGTTGTTTTAAGTTTGAATGTAAACCGGATTTACCATGACCTCAAAATTTGTCCATTCACGCATAGCTTCCTTTGGCTACGCATTTAAGGGAATCTCTTTATTTTATCGAACACAGGCTAACGCCCGAATACAGTTTTTCGCTGCTACCCTCGCTGTAGGGTTAGGGATATGGCTTGAAATTCGAATTCTTGAATGGGCCGTGATAGCGATATGTATTGCGATGGTTCTAGGAGCAGAGCTGCTTAACACCGCTATTGAGACCCTCGCCGATGCCGTAGATTCAAACCCGAATAATCAGATAGGGATGGCTAAAGATTTGGCGGCAGGAGCTGTGTTAATTACCGCAGCAGGCTCGGCAGTGGCAGGTGCATTAATTTTTATTCCAAAAATCATCGAACTATGTTAAGCTTGTACCGCACCAATAATCGGCTGGGCGAAATGTACCTCTTTCTTGCCCTTGGCCTCTTTGCTTTTGGTCTCTCACTTGTACGGGTTTATTTTTCCCATTCCAGGCTGTTTCTCTTTCTAAATTGGAATCTGTTTTTGGCGGTGGTTCCCTATTTGCTGATAAGCTATATTTCTATGAAGGAATCGCTGCGCAACAACAAGAAAATGGTGATTGCCATTTCGTTTATCTGGTTGGTGCTTTTTCCAAATACACTTTATATTCTTACTGATTTATTTCACCTTCGGCCGCGCATGCCCATTCCGATTTGGTTTGACCTTATATTGATCTTCTCATTTCTTTGGGCGGGGATTGTTTTGGGATTTAAAAGTCTCTGGGATTTAGAAGTATTGTTCAAGCAGTGGTTTAATAATTATGCCGTGCATGTGGTATCCGTGCTTCTTCTTTACCTCACCGCTTATGGGATTTATCTAGGGCGTTTTGAGCGATGGAATTCGTGGGATATTATGACAGATCCTATAGCCTTGTTTAGTGCAATATCCTTTCATTTTTCGCAACCTGTGGCGCATCGTGAGGTTTGGGCACTTACCATTCTTTTTGGCACCTTATTGAATACGATGTACTGGACTTTCTACCTCATTAAGAGGAAGAAGCTTTGACAAGCAATTCGGGGATTTAAAAAAAGTTCAGGAATAGAATGCTAGCGGTGAGAGAGAATAGCTTTACCGGATTTTAATGATGATAAAAGTCCTCAGAGATCTTCAACTATCTTATGAAGTTTTTCAATGTTAAGAGGCTTTACAATAAATCGATTAACCTCTTTATAAGATTTTGCTTTCTCAATATCTTCGGAGTCAATGGAGCTGGAAACCATATAAATTTGAATCGTTTTTTTGATGGGTATTTTTGTGAACTCATCCAGGAATTGCCACCCATCCCAAATTGGCATATTAATGTCTAAAAGTATGACATCGGGTAGCTTATCTCCGTTTTCTAAAATCGCTTTTAAACTATCATAGGCCTCTTTACCATTGGGGAAAACCATAAGCTTATTGCAGAATTCGGCAATCTCAGATAATCGCTTAATACCATAGACGTAGATAGGATCGTCGTCAATTACACAGGCAATATCAATCTTTTTCATAAGCGAAGTTTATTTTGAAGGTTGTGCCCTCATCTACCTTACTAGCTACTTCAACGGTAGCGTTTATAGCATCAATTTGGTTTTTGGCAATAAATAAACCAATCCCCTTAGAGTCTGGATGGTCGTGAAAGGTTTTGTACATTCCGAAAAGCTGATCACGATTTCGTGCCAGGTCAATTCCCAATCCGTTGTCTTCAATATGAAGCGTGATTTTTTCATGGTCATGAGAGGTAAATAGTTTTACATAGCTTCTTTCCCGGTCGGCTTTATACTTAATAGAATTCGTTAAAAAATTAAGAATAATACTTTCCAGGTATGAAGAGACTCCTAAAACACTTAAGCCCGATTCTACTTCGTTAATAATTTCAACACCCGCTTCACGCGCCAATCCCATAGTAGCTAATATTGCTTTCCGAGTGTGTTTAGAAAGCGAAAGTGACGTTATTTCACTTACATCAAGTCCATTTATTTTAGAAACCTTATTAAGTTGGTTGATGGTTTCGCCTAAATTATTGGAGGCAGATTTAATGAACTGAAAAATCTCCAGTTCGTTTAGTTCCGGTTTATCTTTGGCAATTAAGTCTATCAGAAATTCAAGATTACCGGAGTGCGATCTTAGGTTATGCGAAACGATACTTTTAAAGTTTCGCAGTTTCTTGTTTTGCTCGTTTGATTTATTGAGCAACGAGAGAATCTCCATTTCCGATTTTTTTCGCTCGTGTATATCTTGAAAAGTGCCATACAGCCGCACGCATTTGCCATTGACCATTTCGGGAAAGCCAATCGAATTTGACCAGCGCTCCTCACCTTTGGAAGTGATCTGAATGGATTCGATGTTGTAGCTTTTGCCGTGTTCAATAGCTTCAGAGACTACTTTTGTAATCAGATCTCTATACTCACCTTCTTTATAAAAATTAATTGCTGATTCTAAATCGGGTTCGTAATCCTCACTAACCTGATGAATCTTCTTCGTAACTGAACTCCAGTAAACCGTTGATTTTTCTAAGTCTACTTCCCAGTAACCAATATTTGCTGCGTTATTGCAGCTTATTAAATAGCTTTCTTTTTCTTTTTCTTGTGTGACATCAAAATGTGCGAAGAGCATACCACTTGGTTCCCCTTGGCGGTTTCTATTAGCTCTGCCTCTGGAGTGCATCCAAACCGTTTTGCCTGTTTTATGTCTGAATCTGATGATTTTGTCAAAGCTGGTATTTGGATTTGAGTAATGAAGCTCACAACTTTCATTTAGCGGGATCATGTCTTCCGGGAAAATAACGTTTTTCCATGCTTCAGTATCATGGGGAATCTCCTCGGCAGTATAGCCTAAAGTTTCCCAAAAACGATCATTGATCCAATCTTCAGATCGATTTTTTAGATTCCAGTACCAAAATCCGTCCATGGCAGAATCAAGCATGAAATCGAATATTTCACGGCCTTTTACTTCGGTTTTATATAAGTGGCTATTCGGATTGGAACCTTGTTTCATTTAAACATATACGGGTTAAGCATGAGCAGATGGACGTTCTCATCCAAGGATGCAATTTATAACAAACCCTTTGAAATAAAGAAAATATTTGTCAATAAAGTTTTCTCAAGAGATTCTCCCGAACTAATCTGACTGTGAAAGGAGTCCGGTATAGTGGAGAACCAATTTACCAAATGATAAAACAAATAATTGATTTCAACTTTTAGATCTTTAAACCATTTATTTTATTTTTTATTTAAACTTATTATTTCTGAATCATCTCGGTAGCGATGGACTCTGTGAATTCGAGCAGACTTTCTAAATGCATTTAAGTAGTTTTGCCCTCCTTTCAGAATGGAATCAATGCAGAGCGTCGCACCGGTAGAAACCGTATTTTTTCATCATTTTAAATCTCCGATTGATGGGATTCAGCTCCCCGAGCGCTTTACTTTTCCTTTTTTCTACGAACCGCATCCACTTTGTGAAATTGCCGCGAAAGAGTTGCAGGAAGTGATTGAAAACACACAGTGGGATCGAAAATTTGGAATAGAACCGGGCTTTGAAGAAGCGGGTAGTGGTAAAATGTTTGGCGTTTTGCTTGTTCAAAAAGGTGATGGTGAGATTGGCTTTCTGGCTGCCTTTTCAGGAAAACTGGATACCGCCCCGAGGGGTTTTGTACCCTTCGTTTACAATCTTCCCGATGAAGATAATTTTTACACGAAGGGGATGCGCGTTCTAGCAGAGTTGGGCGAAGAGATTCGTGCTGCTGAATCCTTACCGGAAATGACTTCAGCACTAAGGAAACTTGAAGAGGTTAAGGCTTCCGCCAATGGGGAAATAGATGATTTGCGTAACGAAATGCGTTTGGCGAAAGCCGAAAGAAAAGCAGAAAGAATAGCAGGTAAAAAGTCGCTCAGTGAGGAAGCGTATTTAGTCCTCGAGTCAAGGTTATCTTTTGAAAGTCAGAAGAGTAAATACAAACACAAAGCGCTGGTTGCCGACTGGAACGAGATGATAGAACAAGCGAAAAAGAACTATGCAGTTTTCGTAAACCGCCTATCTGATTTGAAAGAAGAGCGCGCTCGTTTTTCGGCCGATTTGCAGAAGCAGCTATTCGATAAATACCGTTTTTTAAACCAGGCTGGAGAAGTCAAATCACTAACCGAAATATTTAACGAGGGCGAGCAACCACCCTCAGGTGCCGGCGATTGTGCTGCACCCAAATTGCTTCAGTACGCTTTTGCAAATAAGCTGAAACCATTGGCGATGGCTGAGTTCTGGTGGGGGAAATCGCCTGCTACAGTTATCAGGCAGCACAAGAAATATTACCCGGCATGCAAGAATAAGTGCCGCCCTATTTTAGCTCATATGCTGAAGGGAATGGCCATTGAATGCAAACCCCTTATTGCTCGATTATGGAGTAGGCAAAAAACTTGAAACGGTTTACGAAGATGAGTATATTGTCGTTGTAAATAAGCCGTTTGGGTTGCTTTCAGTGCCCGGGAAGGAAATCACAGATTCGGTTTCAACACGCCTGAGAGAAAAGTACCCTCAAGCTACGGGACCACTTTTGTTACATCGGCTTGATCAGGATACTTCCGGTTTGCTTTTGGCAGCAAAATCTGAACAGGTGCATAAAAAACTTCAGTCCCAGTTTTTAAAACGCACCGTTAAAAAACGCTACGTGGCTCTGCTTGAAAGCGAATGTGCCGGTGAGGAGGGCGATATTGATTTACCTCTGCGGGTTGATCTGGATAACCGACCGAATCAAATGGTGTGCTACGATCATGGAAAGCGCGCTATAACCCATTACAAAGTGGTAAATATTGAAGGTGGGAAAACACGGATTCACCTGTTTCCGCATACCGGCCGCACGCATCAGCTTCGGGTGCACGTGGCTCATCCGCTTGGCCTTAATAACCCGATAGTTGGCGATATTCTTTACGGTACGAATAGCGATAGGATGTATCTTCATGCTGAATTTTTGGAATTCACCCATCCTGTAAGCCGTAAGACTTTGAGGGTTGAGGCAAAAGCAGATTTTTAGAAAATCTAGACTGATTCCCCATTGTTTACTGGTAAATAATCGTTGTTACAGTAGATGAAAAGTTCGTCACATCGAGATAAAATTCAAAAAAAATTGAATTACGGAGAAAATGACGTTTAACTAATCTACTGAAATGTTCGTCACATCGAGTACCGCGCTTTCCAGCTTAATTGTCTGCGCGGTGTATCGAACTCAGCGAAAGCGCTCATGAGCACCCTTAAAAATCAAAACGATTGCGAATAGATGCGAAGCCTTAAGGTAAGTTCATTATGATTTTTTTAAAAGACTCTTGTTTGTCTTCGCATCTCGATACAACCGACGAAGGAGCTTAGCGAAGCTAATTTTAGATCTAAGAAACTCTAAATCACTTCGCTCCTAAGAGTTTCTAAGACCTAAAATCACTCGATGTGCCGTGCTTTTTGGCGTAATTGAAAGCTTTGTTTTCAAATTTATTTTCCAACAGAGCATCGATTTCCTTGCATATGCACTCCCACCGGTCGTCGGTCATGATATTATTGCAGGAAGCTCGATACAAATTCACGGCGCATGGCTTTACGTCTTTATAATGAACTTATAAATTGCCGCAAAGAAGCCTACCTAAACTTCATTCCCTCACCTTGTCCACTCATCGCTGCGTATCGCTCAAGCACTTTAAGGCAAAGCAAATCCTCCAGATCTGAATTTCTGAAACGATCTACATGAAGGTGTGCATTATCAATAATTTTCTCCGCTTCAGCGAGATGTGTTGAGTAATACTCAATTTTCTCCTCCAAGTCACTGTAGTCGGCAGCGAGTTCAACATAGTGCACGCCAGGTTTTAGGGTTCCTTCCATAAACCAGGTTTCAAATTTTGGCCTCGGCATAAAGCAAAGCGAATTTGATGACAATACCCACTTCAGGTTTGTGGCTACATCATTGCCTTCGGGACAAAAAATGAATTTGTATTTGAGCTGTTCCGAAATGGATAAGTACTCTTTCTGCCAGGGGTCCGGCTCTTTTGGTTTATTGGTTTGACCAATATCGCAAAGCGGATGATCCCAGAATCGTTTTACGAACTCTCTGCGTAGCTCCAGGTAAGCACCGCCCCTCCATACCATCTTGTCTTTTTTATCGGCAAAACGTATGGGGTCTTTCACCCATTTGAAATGGCGGTTCTTGTTGAGCTTAAATAAAATAGAATTTTCATTATCCCCGCCAATGGGCCTGGCCTTAAAAAGGGTAGGATAGGAGTTTACGTGAGTGCTGTCGCCAAACTGGTAGGCAAAACGGGTGTTGCCTGAGAAATAATGCAAAAATTCTTTGAGATCCAAATAGTAATCTGTCCCGCGGGTTCTTTTAAAATTCTTTACGGCCACAGCTTCTTCAGGAATTTTGAAGGGTTGTTTTAGCTTGAAATAATAATCCAGCCTTTCGTTGAGCTCATCATGATCGCATTGCTTTTCAAAACGTTTGAGTCGCTTGTAATTCCATTTGAAAAATGGTGCCGGAAGTACATTGTATCCAAACCTCTTTATGTAGTAAACCAATTTCATTTCGTGCAGAACCCTTCCCTAAGGATAAATTTGGTTGTGTTTTGATCGGTGCAAATTTGACGAAATTTTAGAGAATGCCATCAGATGCGAATCGTAGTTAGAAATCCTGCTGTATCTCTGACCTGAAAAAAAGCACGATCTCCACAATCGATGACATCAATCAATTGGCTTACTTTTACGGAATTCATATGACGCCACTTCAACCCGGTGTTTGAAACTATCCGGCAGATTGCCTTATAAACCGAGTAACAATAAAATGAAATTCAGTTCCAATGTACACCAGCTTATTCCTACTACAACTGCACTGTGGGCCTTTAGCGAAAGTGGATTGGGAGGAGTGCTCCACGCGTTGAAAGTTCCTTTTAGTGGTATTGTTCTGGGAAGTATCTCGGTAATTCTAATTACTTTTTTGGCTTTCAATAGCACACAGCGGTGGAAAACCATTATACAGGCCATGCTGCTTGTATTGATGCTCAAGGCCATGATTAGTCCCCATACTCCCGTTATGGCTTACGTTGCCGTTTCATTTCAGGGATTGCTCGGGGCGATTATTTATCAACTCTTTGGGGTCAACCGATTTTCGGCTATGGCATTTGGTTGCATAGCTTTGGTTGAATCAGCATTTCAAAAAGTACTCACACTTACCATCCTTTTCGGAGTGCAGATTTGGGAGGCTTTTTCTACTTTCTTTGATGGCCTTACACAGAAATTCGGTATTGAATTGCTCAATGATCTTCCCTTAATTGTTTTGATTTCTTATGGTTTGCTTTACGCGATTGCCGGTATCCTTGCCGGTTATTTTGCCTTTAAGCTTCCGCAGAATATTCTTAAGACGGCTGAGATTTTAAAGGGAGTTGAATTCAATCAATTTAACCCCACCGAAATTAGCAGAAAGAAGCGAGGCAGAGTTCGAAAGGTTTTGATTTTTATGAGTTTATTGATCTTCATAGCTACTGTATTTGTGATTACCGGTGAGGCCGACGAGGTTTGGTATATTTTGATTCGCACGTTGGTTGTGCTCTTTGCTTTCCTTTTTATTGTGAATCCGCTGGTAAAGTATTTGCTTAATAAGTGGGTTAAAAAGAAAAAAGTGGAGGAGCAAAAGCGGCTCACTCAGGTTATGGATCAGATGCCGCGAATAAAACAGAATGCCGCAATTGCCAATCATCTTACTGCCAAAACGCGGAATCCAATTACAAGGGTGCGCAATTTTGTTCTTGTCTGGTTTACGCTTTCCTTATATTTTGAAGAGCTATGATGCCTCAGGTGGTTGTTTTTTCGGATAAGGTAGGGCGCGGGAAAACCACGTTTTTGAAGCATTGGCTTAAAAACCGAAAGACGGTGGGAGGTGTTCTGTCTCCAAAAATGGACGGGAAACGGTATTTTGAGCTTATCTCTTCCGGAGAATTTATTCCTATGGAAACGGAAACTGCCACTATGGAGATTGGCAAATTCCGGTTTGATAGCGGCAACTTTAAAAGAGCGGAGAAGACCCTCTGGGATGACTGGAGAAATCCTTCCTTTGAAACCGTAATTCTGGATGAAGTGGGTCCTCTTGAGATTAAGAAGAAGCAAGGGTTTCATTCATTTTTGGAGCATATTCAAAATGAGGAAGTCTTCACTGAGAAGACTTTGATTGTGGTGGTTCGCGATTACTGTCTCCAAGATTTTATCGGATCGTACACGTTTGAGAATGTCAAGGTTTTCACGGAAAATGATTTGAGAGAAACACCAGTTCAACGCCCGGTGGGAATCGTGCTATGCGGAGGAAGGAGCGAGCGAATGCAAACCGACAAAGCATTGCTCAATTACCATTCCATGCCACAATGGAAATATGTTTTTAATCTACTAGAGCCTTTTTGCGAAACAGTTTATTTGTCTCTGAATTCTGACCAGATTGCAGAATGGACCATTCCCGAAAGTGTACCGAAAATAGTTGATCACGAATCTTTTAAAAATCACGGTCCCATGACTGGATTGATGACAGTTCTGGAAAGGGTAGGTGAGAGGTCTGTATTTGTTGTAGCCTGTGATTACCCGCTCTTGCGGATGGAGCACTTATTGCCATTGGCGAAAGCCAGAGCGTTAAAGAAAGATGTGGTAGCATACAAAAATAACGGATGGCCCGAGCCGCTTATATCGATTTTTGAAGGAACTGCCTTTCCGAAATTAAAAGATTATTTTAGCAGGGGCAATGATTCCATGGCTAAGTTTATTCGCACCGTGGATACGGAGTATGTTGAAGTTTCAAGCCCTGAGTTTTTGCGAAATGTGAACAGCCGCGAAGAATTTGAGGTTTTAAGAACAGAATTGAAAGATGATAAAGGAAATCACTATAATCAGAAATAAGAATTATCAGTTGGCTGAGACACGGGATGTGGTGGCAGTAGAGGAGCCTCTTGAAATTCAGTTGGAGACGGGTGATTCTTCCAACCGATCGGTGCATCCATTATCGGTAACCATGCGCACTCCGGGCAATGACGAAGAGCTAGCTGTCGGGTTTTTGTTTACGGAAGGGTTGATTTTTTCGGCCGAAAACCTCGCAGATCCTAAAAGTGTGGTCATGGGTGAAAACAGCATTCTTATTCGCTTAAGCGAAGGTTTTGATGCCAATCTCGATAAGGTGAAACGCAATTTTTACACCACAAGCAGTTGTGGCGTTTGCGGTAAGGAAAGCATCGAAGCAATCCATCAAATTTGCCCGGTCACCGAAGATCAACTGGTTTTTCAGCTCGAACTGGAAACCATTGCTCAATTGCCAAAACGGCTTTATGCGGTGCAGGAAACTTTTGTAAGCACGGGTGGAATTCACGCTGCGGCGCTCTTTGATCTGGCTGGCGAGTTAGTGGCATTTCGCGAAGATGTGGGACGGCATAATGCACTTGATAAATTGATTGGTGCTGAGCTGATAAAACAGGGAGGGTCGGAATTTAACCTGGGCAAACAGATTCTGTTATTGAGTGGAAGGGCTAGTTTTGAACTTATTCAGAAAGCCGCCATGGCGGGAATTAAAGTGGTATGTGCCATTGGAGCACCCAGCAGCCTGGCCGTAGAAACGGCACAAGCTTTTGATATGACCTTGATTGGTTTTTTAAAGAATGAATCCTGCAATGTTTATTGCGGATCGGAACGCATAGTAAAATAGTAACGATGAAAATTAGAATTAAAGGAAATAGCATTCGGTTGCGGTTGACCAAAACCGATGTAGCGAATTTGGGCACAAAGGGGTTGGTAGAATGCAAAACCGTTATTTCAAATACGGCGGTTTTTGGTTATTCACTTAAAGTGGATGAGAAGGCGGAAAGCATTTCGGCCGATTTTAAGAACAATGGGATAACCCTGATTTTACCTGAAAAGACCGCAGAGGTTCTTACCAAAACCAGCGAAATAACTGTTAAGGGCTGGCAGGAAAATGGAGATGAAGAGAAGCTTTTTTTATTGATTGAAAAAGATTTGCAGTGTTTAGACCCTACTCACGAAGACCAGTCGGATATGTATGAGAATACGAATTCTGTATGTTAACCAAGCGTAAAGAGATATTTGTACTTTTAGAAATCTATAAAACGCCTGTCTGTGCCAGAAAATGATCCAAATAAAGTAAACCCCGAAAATCCTGAAGAATTTACAGGAATAAAGCTGGGTAAGGTTAAAACATCGGCAGCGGGATTAAAGGCAGTGACTGTAGCGGGGCGTCATATTCTCGAGGAGATGAATGTTTCCCGTGGTTTTATAGCGCTTCAAAAACTAAATAAGGTTGATGGATTTGACTGCCCCGGCTGTGCCTGGCCAGATCCGGATGACCACCGAAGTGCACTGGGCGAGTATTGTGAAAACGGTGCAAAAGCAGTCGCTGAAGAGGCTACAACCAAAACGTTGAAACCCGATTTTTTCGCTGAGCATTCCATAGCAGAGATGTCGGGTTGGGACGATTACGTAATCGGTAAAAAAGGGAGAATAGCCCAGCCCATGTATTTGCCGGAGGGCGGAACGCATTACCAGCCAATAGACTGGGAGGCTGCATTTAAGCTTATCGCAAAAAACCTGAATGAATTGGAATCGCCTGATGAAGCCATTTTTTACACCAGTGGCCGAACAAGCAATGAGGCTGCATTTCTCTACCAACTTTTCGTAAGAGCTTACGGCACCAACAATCTACCCGATTGCAGCAATATGTGCCACGAGAGCAGTGGTGTAGCCCTTGGTGAATCATTGGGCATCGGAAAGGGATCAGTGAAACTGGAGGATTTTTTTGAGGCTGAGGTTATCATGATAATGGGTCAAAATCCGGGAACGAACCACCCGCGCATGCTCAACGCGCTGAAGAAAGCTCATGAAAAGGGTGCGTACATTATCTCTATCAATCCGTTACCGGAAACGGGGCTTACAGGGTTTTCAGATCCGCAATCAATTTCAGGACTACTGGGGATTGAGGCCACCATTTCTAACCTTCATCTTCCTGTTAAAATCAACGGAGATATGGCCTTGTTTCAGGCCATCAATAAACTCTTGATTCTGGAAGAGGAGAAGGAATCAGGGCAGATTCTTGATCAGGACTTTATCTCTGCCCAAACGCATGGATTTGAAGATTATAAAGAATATGTTTTAGGACAGGATTTAGATGAACTATCGAGTCAGTGCGGAATTCCTTTGGAAGATATTCGAAATCTTGTAACACGTATAAAGTATTCCAAAAAGATAATCACCTGCTGGGCGATGGGCCTCACACAACACAAGAATTCGGTAGATACGATTAAAGAGGTGGTTAACTTATTGCTTCTGAAGGGCAGCATTGGCAAACCCGGTGCAGGTACCTGTCCCGTAAGGGGGCATAGCAATGTGCAAGGCGACAGGACCATGGGGATATACGAAAAACCCTGGCCGTGGCTGCTTGAAAATCTTGCCAAAAACTTCCATTTTGAACCGCCTCAGGAGGATGGTTACGATGTGGTAGATAGCATTGAAGCAATGCAAAAGGGTGATGCGAAAGTATTTATCGGCATGGGAGGTAATTTCTTAAGTGCCACTCCCGATACGCTTTACACTGCAGAGGCATTGCAGAAATGCAAAATGACGGTACAGGTGAGCACCAAGCTTAACCGCAGCCACCTTATTACCGGAAGGGAAGCGTTGATTTTGCCCGTTTTGGGTAGGAGCGATGAAGACATTCAGGCTGGTGAAAAGCAGTTTGTAACCTGCGAAAATTCCATGGGTGTTATTCAGCGTAGTCAGGGAGTTTTGAACCCGGTAAGCAGCGATCTTATGAGCGAGCCTGCACTAGTCTGTAAGCTGGCCATGGCTGTTTTGGGCAATCAAACCAAAGTGCCCTGGAGCGAATACATGAACAATTACGACACTATTCGCGAGGCAATAGAAGCAACCATTCCCGGCTTTGACGATTACAATACGAGGGTGCGTCAGTATGGTGGTTTTTACCTTCCAAATTCAGCGCGTGAAGGCACCTTTCCCACAGAAACCGCTAAAGCGAATTTTGCTATTTCACCGTTGGAACCAATAATTTTGAGTGAAAACGAATTGTTGATGATGACAATCCGAAGTCACGATCAATACAATACCACCATTTATGGTTTAAACGATCGGTATCGGGGTATAGAGAATGAGCGTCGTGTAATTCTGATGAATCCCAGTGATATGGAAAAGCGGAATCTCAAGCAATTAGATGTTGTTGATTTGTATAATTTTTCGGATGGTAAGGAGCGTGTGGCGCGTAAGTTTCTGGTCATATCGTATGCCATTCCCGAGCAATGTGTGGCTACCTATTTCCCGGAAACCAATGTGCTGGTGCCGATAAAATCGGTTGCTAAGAAAAGCAATACGCCAACGAGCAAATCGGTTGTTATTGAGGTGCGGAAGCATAGTGCTTAGGTAATTATTCAACGATTAAAATTTTTAGCTTAGCCAGTTTGAGCATTCCTGAATATCACCATTAAGTGCCTTAAATCTTACTTAAGCCGCTGTCATAAATAGTATTTCATGGTCAACTGAGGAAATATTATTACATTTCAATCCGACCAGTTGTTTCTAAAAGTGCAAACCGTGTTTATCTATGTAACCGGTATCTCATTAAAAAATAGAAACTCCTTTAAAAATGCTAATTAGTCAATAGTCGAATTATTTTTTTAATGCATTAATTTAATCAGAAATGAAAAACAGTGATAATCCGGAGAGCGCAGGTAAATGTCCGTTTCGCGGCACCCGAATTGGAGGAGCAGTTGGAACTCGTCCACAGGTTGATGATTGGTGGCCCAACCGTTTGCAAGTGGAATTGCTACACCAGGACCAGCCTGCAGCCAATCCATTAAGTGACGAAAATTATAAGGAAGCCTTTAATAAAATTGATTTCCAGCAGCTGAAGCAGGATATTAAAGAATTACTTGTTGATTCTAAAGAATGGTGGCCGGCGGATTATAATAACTATGGGCCGCAAATGGTTCGGATGGCTTGGCACTCAGCGGGTACATACCGTATTGCTGATGGACGGGGTGGTGCAGGAGAAGGCATACAACGCTTTGCACCTGTAAATTCCTGGTGGGACAATGGGAATATAGACAAATCACGTCGCCTGATATGGCCCGTTAAACAGAAATATGGAGCGGCGCTGTCGTGGGCAGATCTTATGGTTCTGGCAGGTAATTGCGCTTTAGAAATAATGAATTTCCCTACCTATGGTTTTGCAGGTGGAAGACGTGACACGTGGGAACCGGACCGCAGTACCTACTGGGGACCTGAATTCTGGAATGGCAAGCCCTTTAAGGAATCGAAAGTGGGTGAACATTCGGAAGGTCATCCCAATGAAATGGTAACTCAAAACCTTCGCTGGAAAGGAGCGCCTTCAGATGAAAATCGAGATCTGGAAAATCCGCTGGCCGCAACCCATCAGGCTTTGATTTATGTAAATCCTGAAGGTCCCGGCGGTAATGGGGAACCGATGGATTCGGCACGAGCAATTCGAGAGTCATTTAAGCGAATGGCAATGAATGATGAGGAAACAGTAGCTTTAATTGCAGGTGGACATGCATTCGGAAAGAGTCACGGTAAGGTATCAGCCGATAAAATAGGTCCTGCACCGGAAGCAGCGCCAATCCAGGCCATGGGTATGGGCTGGCAGAACCCGGAAGGTACAGGGTTTGCCGAGTACACCATGACCAATGGGATTGAGGGTTCATGGACTCCCAATCCTACACAATGGGACAATAACTACCTGATCAACCTGTTTAAATTTGAGTGGAAAAAGAAAACAAGTCCTGCCGGTGCGGTTCAATGGACTCCTGTAGATCCAAATGCCCCCAAAACGCCGGATGCCCACGAGGATGGAAAGATGGACGATTTGATGATGATGACTTCTGACATTGCCTTAAAGGTCGATCCTGTATACAGCAAAATATGTGATAAATTTTTAAATGACTTTGATTATTTCACAGAAACCTTCTCAAAAGCCTGGTACAAATTAACCCATAGAGACATGGGACCAAAAGATCGCTATTTGGGTCCTGAAGTGCCAGAAGAGGATTTTTCGTGGCAGGATCCAATTCCGTCTTGCAATCACGAATTGATCAATGATGGTGATATAGCTGATTTGAAAAAACAGATTCTCAGTACCGATCTGAGTACAACAGCCCTGGTTTCTGCTGCTTGGTCTTCAGCGGCGGTGTATCGCCACTCTGATAAGAGAGGGGGTGCCAACGGAGCGCGCATCGCACTTGAGCCACAGAATAATTGGGCAATGAATCGTCCTGCTGAACTTAAAAAGGTTCTTGATGCGCTTAAGTCAACTCAAAGCGATTTCAATGAGAATCAAACAGGTAATAAACAAGTCTCTCTAGCTGATTTAGTGGTTTTAGGTGGCTGTGCTGCCGTTGAAAAGGCAGCTAAAGATGCCGGTACGCCTATCGCAGTTCCTTTTACTCCGGGGCGCATGGACACTACTCAGGAACATACTGAAGTAGAAAGTTTTGATTATTTGAAGCCCGTTTCTGACGGATTCAAAAACTACCATAACGATAAAGTTGGATACAATGTGCCACCAGAAAGAATTTTTCTTGACCGAGCTCAATTATTAACATTGAACGTACCGGAATGGACAGTTTTAGTAGGCGGTCTTCGTATGTTGGATCAAAATTACGACTACTCGAAACACGGTGTATTTACTGAGCGCCCCGGGCAACTTTCTAATGATTTCTTCCGGGTACTGACAAGCATGGACTATGAGTGGGTTCCCCAAGGTAATAACGAAATGCTCTTCAACATAAACGAGCGCAAAAGTGGAATCACAAAATACACGGCTACCCGCTGTGATCTAATATTTGGCTCCAATGCTCAGCTTCGCAATGTGGCCGAAGTTTATGGCGCTGACGATGGTCAGGAGCGCTTTGTGAAAGACTTCGTTGCCGCCTGGAACAAAGTGATGATGCTTGACCGGTATGACGTAAAGGACGAATAAGGCTTCTCCGCTCACATTAAAATACAGACAATTGCACTTACCTGAAGTTCGTATTAACGCTTGCCGGAAAAGTCAATATTTAAATGATTTTAAACCGTATTGAGATACTGTTGTTATACTTACTTTTGTTAAATTCACTTTTTATCCTGAAGGTTAATTATTTATGAAAGCTGACGTCAACGAAGAATTAGAGCCGTTAAAACTTACGGTAGGAATAGGTGCCTCTGCCGGGGGGCTTGCTGTTTTGAAGAAATTAGTTGCCTCTTTTCCTCCGGGTAAAAATATTGCATACATAATAGTTCAGCACCTGGATCCCACACATGAAAGTATGCTAACAGAATTACTTAGCAGAGAATGTGAGTTACCCTTAATTGTCGCTTGGGATAAGATGAAAATCGAATCTGACCATGTGTATGTTATTCCTCCCAATGCCTATCTTGAAATAAAAAATGGAAAGCTTAAGCTAACTGAGCCTCAGGATGTAAGGGGGTCTAGGAAAGCCATAGACCATCTTTTTCGTTCCATGGCTGAGCAATGTGAGCATAAGTGCGTGGGAGTGGTGCTAACAGGGGCAGGAAACGATGGTACATCCGGTTTACGTGTACTAAAAGCTAGTGGAGCTTTAACCTTAGCCCAGGATCCGACTACAGCAGAACACCCGTCCATGCCCGAGAGTGCAATTAGGTCAGGAGTGGTAGACAAGATTTTGAGTGTTGACAAAATGTTTGCCGAATTAGAGAGCTATGCCAGTCATCCTTATATCGATCAGGAGATTGAAGATGATAACTATACCTTAGCACTCGAAAATAGTTTAAAATCAATTGGGTCGATTTTAGAAAGTTGGGAAGAGTTTGACCTGGAGCAATATAAGCCCACTACAATTCAACGGCGCATAACCCGAAGGATGGGTTTGGCTGGATTGACCGATATAGAAAAGTATCTGGAAATAATCCGAACAGACGCTAGTGAAAGAAAGCTATTAATTAAAGACTTATTGATAAATGTAACAGATTTTTTTCGGGACCCTTTTGCTTTTAAAGACTTAGAAGAGAAGGTGCTACCCGGGATACTAAAATCTTTAAGTGCCGATGAGGATTTACGTGTATGGGTTGCGGGGTGTGCCACTGGCGAAGAGGTATATTCCCTGACAATTTCGATCATGGAAAAAATGAAGGAAAGAGGTGCCACGAATGGAATTCGCGTTTTTGCAACTGATATTGATGAAGAAGCAATAGCTACGGCCCGCAAAGGAATATATCCGTTAAGTGTGGTTTCTGAAGTTCCTAAAAATTATTTGCGTCAATATTTTAAAGAAGTAAATAATGATCATTATCAAATCAAATCTCAAGTTCGGGATTTGATCTCTTTCGCACTTCAGAATGTAGTTACGGATCCTCCTTTTTCCAAGTTACATTTAATAAGTTGCCGCAATCTTCTTATATACCTGAAGAAGGATGTACAGCAGGATGTTCTTAATGCTTTTCATTTTGCATTGAAATCAGAAGAGGGATATTTATTTTTGGGTAGTGCAGAATCGCTTGGCCCGAATTCTAACAAGTTTAAGGTAATTTCGAAAAAGTGGCGTCTTTACAAAAGGTTGGAAGGCTCAGATGAGCGAGTAGAATTTCAAAAAAGGTATCGGATTAGAAGTTTAAAAAAAGCTGAGTCTAACACTTCGGAGACTAATAAACAACGCATAACCCGATCGGAGCAGTTACGAATGGACCTTCTAAGAACCGCTTTACCTCCTACAATGATAATTGGGAGCAAAGGTGAAATTCTGTATAATCACGGAGACCTGACACCATATCTAATTACCCCGGAAGGCGAACCTCATAATGATTTATTCAGGACTTTGAAACCGGCACTTACTTCTCGGTTGCGCAGTGCCGTATTTAAGGCAAGAAGATCTAAAGAGCTAGTGAGCTTTACATATCTTGAACCATCTAAAAAAGGAACGAACCAGTCTGTAAAAGTTATTACACAACCATTCATACAGATGCATAGTGCGATAGAAGAGGGAGTTTGCATCTCTTTTGTTGAACAAACTGATGTGGATGAGAATCAGAATGCTGGTCATTCGCAAAATCTGGATGGAGATAAAGCGGTTGAGCAAATCGAACAGGAGTTAATCGAAACCAAAGAAGAACTCCAAAATACAATCGAAGAACTTGAAACAAGCACTGAGGAGCTAAAGGCATCCCACGAAGAGGCACTTTCCACTAATGAAGAACTGCAATCTGCTAATGAGGAATTAGAAGCAAGTACCGAAGAATTGCGCTCACTTAACGAAGAATTGCGGACGGTTAATGACCAATTGAAGGAGAAAATCGGTCAGTTACAGTCGTTGAACAATGATCTCGAGAATTTTTTCAGCAGCACCAATATCCCCACAATATTTTTGGATTCATCATTAAGAATACAGCGATTTACTCCATCAGCTGAGCTTCTTCTGAGGATTGGAAAAGTAGATTTAGGTCGCTCTATACATTCTCTTAACCATCCTTTAATAGATGGGGCTTTTATAGATGAAGCTAAAAGAAAGTATTGCTGAACTTTGAAGCCATCAGTACAGAACGTGAAACTGAAGATAAAAAATGGTATGTAAGAGATACCAGCCCTTATCGCACCGAGGATCGAAGAATTGAGGGGGTAGTCGTTACTTTCCAGGATATTTCAGAAATAAAATGGCTTTCAGAATCGGCTAATCGCAGAGAGAAGCAGCAGGCAATGGTTGCACAGTTGGGAATGCTGGCTCATACCGATATCTCACTCAATAATTTCATGGATCATCTAGTTCGTCAGGTGGCTCACACACTGGATGTGGAGTTATGTAAGATTTTGAAATATAGGCCGGAAAAAAATGATCTATTACTTGTAGCCGGTGTTGGATGGCACGAGGGAATTGCCGGAAGTGCTACGATACCGGATAATCAGAACTCACAAGCCGGTTATACCCTCTTACAACGTGAACCGGTAATAGTAAAAAGTCTGAAAGAAGAAAAGCGGTTCAAGGGACCTGATTTACTTTTTGATCATGGCGTGGTAAGCGGTGTAAGTGTAGTTATTAATCATTCTAAGCCTCCCTTCGGTATTTTAGGAGTGCATAGTAAAAGCTACCAGAAATTTAATGAAGATGATGCGAACTTTATTCAATCAGTAGCAAATTTACTTTCTATTGTAATCAAAGACTATGAAGTTACTGAAGCTTTACGCGAAAGTGAGAACAGGTTGCGCATCGCCAAAGAGTCTAGCGAATTAGGGGCTTTTGAATATTATCTTGAGAAAGAGGATACCGAATGGGACCCATTGATCAAAAAATTGTTGGGTTACCCCGAATCACAGGTTCCTACTCAAGAAAGTTTTTGGGATCGAATCCATGAAGATGACTCTGATAGAGTTAAAGCAGCGGTTCTCAAGTCTACGAATCCAAAAGGGGATGGACATTATCAGGCTCGTTTTAGATTGATTAATTCTAAGAATGGAAAGATCTCGTGGGTTCAGGCTACAGGAAGGACACAATTTAGTCATGATAAGGCCGTGAAGATGATTGGCATGGTGCAGGATATAACCGATTTCAAGCAATTAGAAATATCTCTGCAAAGGGCTGTTCAAGAGTTAAAACAGGTTAACGAGCGTAAAAATATGTTTTTAGCCACGTTAGGTCATGAGTTAAGAAATCCACTGGCGGCAATAAGCGGAGCGGTTGAGCTCTTGCAGGTAGATAAAGCCAATGAAGACAAAATAACTTCATTGTTAGGACGCAATGTAAAAATGATGTCTGGCATGCTTGACGATCTACTAGACTTAGCGCGAATAGATAATGGTACAATCGATCTAAATTTTGAGATTTTGGATTTAAATAAACTCCTGAAAGACACCTTAAATGAATATAAGGCCAATTTTCTAGTTAAGAATCAGGTTTTAAAGCTCGATATACCTAAGAAGCCTCTATTTGTT
The DNA here is from genome assembly GCA_963748925.1 of uncultured Cryomorphaceae bacterium. Lineage (GTDB taxonomy): Bacteria > Bacteroidota > Bacteroidia > Flavobacteriales_D > Cryomorphaceae > Cryomorpha. The sequence continues at coordinate 66,285 of CAVVKG010000010.1, forward strand.
AGAGGGGATGCAACAAGGCTGGAACAGATATTTTTAAACCTGATTGCCAATGCACATAAATTTACTCCAGAGAAAGGCGTGATTGCTATTAGCGTGAAAGAGAAGAATAAGGAGGTGGCAATTAATGTGAAGGACAATGGGATTGGTATCGCAGTTGACCCGTCTACTATCTTTAATCCGTTTACTCAAGTTAACCCGTCTAAAGGTAATAAAGGATTGGGCCTGGGGCTCGCCATAGTCAAGCGATTTACTGAAATGCATAATGGTGAAATCTCTGTATTCAGTGATGGAATTAACCAAGGCAGTACTTTCACGGTTGTTTTGCCATTGGTTGATATAAGAGATAATAATTCAAATGGGAATGAGCCGTCGAGGAATATTGACGAACTGCAAATTAAGAAAGGGCTGAGGATTATGATCGTGGATGACAATGTGGATATGAATAAAATTCTGGAAATTAAATTGAAAAAGGTGGGTTGTGAGATTACAATTGCCGATTGCGCTTCTGTCGCATTAGAACTTGTAAAAGAAGCAAGGCCTGAAGTGTTTCTTTTAGATATTGGTTTGCCAGACATGGACGGACATGACTTAATAAAAGAAATAAAAAAGGAATATCCAGAACCATCTGTCTACATTGCCCATACCGGTTACGGACATGAAGAGGCCCGCGATAAAACAAAAAGTTCTGGCTTTGACTACCACTTAACAAAACCATTGGTAATGAATAAATTTCTCAGTTTATTAGAAGAGATATAGTTGAGGGCTATGAAAATTTAAAAGGTCCTAAATTTTGTAGGTAAGAAAACGTGAGTTTCTTTACTTTCTGCAATAAGCTCATTCCGGAATATTGGAATTCTGGACACAAGGAAAATACAGACTTTATATTTGAGTGATTAATAAAAGGTCACTGCGGGTTTTCTGCTTTAGTCTAAATGAATTTTGACTAAACACTTGCTCGAATTTTTATTGAATGGGTAATCGTGCTTGCAGGATGCCTGGTCTCACAAAACCAATTCTACATACAATGGGAAATGGTCCGATCCGATTTCGGGCAGAAGTTCTAATTTGTGTAAACGAAATTCCTCAGTTACAAAAACGTGATCTAGAGGCCACCTCATTAAAAAGTTTCTGGCATTGTAGCTATTGTAAAAACCTCTTCCCACTCTGATGTCATGAAGAACATTATCTGTGCCGGTAACATCATCAACGAAAGACCATATAACATCGTTTAGATCCCCGGCAACGATAGTGGGAAAATTTCGGTCATTTATTTTTTTACCTATTATCTTAAGCGTTTCTTCTTTCTGACCGGCATTATCAGGCAAATTTTCAAAATGAGTAGGCGGAACAGGGTGAACAGAATGGAAGCTTATATTTTTTCCATCAGGCAAAGTAATAAGGGTTTCAAATGATGGAACATTTTCATTGTTGAGATATTCCACCTCAAAATTTTTCATTGGAAATTTGCTGTATACTACCATGCCGTATGCTACGTCATTAATGGTTTCATGAGAATAGGGATATTCTTTTTCTAAAACTTTAAGTTCCTTATTCCACCATTTATCCACCTCCATCGCCAGAATCAAATCAGGATTTTTTTGCTTCGTAACCTCGATAAAGGTTTCTGCTTTTCTATTAGACATTTTCACATTGGATAATAGAAGACTCAATTTGGAGTCAGATGCTTTTATATTCGTGGCATCTGGCACCTCTACTGAAACAAGCGGAGTGTAGTTAATTATGAAAGAGCCATTTATAACAATTCCTGTCAAGAGTCCGATTAACAAGATTGTATCGGCCCATTTACGTTGTTTATAAATAACTATAACGAGTACAGCCAAGCAGGTTACAGAAGTTAGAAACAGCTGTATACGAGGAAAATCGAGCATTTTAATGTAACGAATTTCAGCATTTCTGAACACAGAAACGATGGACATTATTGCGACAACAGCTGCAACAACATAAAAGAGAATATGAAGAATTTTTTTGATCACATGCTTTTTAGTGTTACCACCATCTCTAATTTATTTAAACCTCGATGTTACCTCAAAATTTCTTCCAATTCCTCAAACTTAACAGCTCCATTATTTTTATCGAGCGCATAAGCCATTGCGTGTTCTACTTTCTTTTTACTAAAACCAAGAGCTTCGCCGAGTTCTCTGCACATTTCCTGCTCTTTCGGGTGGGCGTTTAAATCCATATTCATCATACTGAGAAACCGCCAGAAATAATCAACCCGCTCTATTTCGGTTTTAGGTAAAACCAATACCACGTCATCCAGCTGATCGCGCCACTTATTCACATCTCGCATATCAACCCCAAGCGTGTTTGAGAGCAGATGAATATTCATTTGCTCAAAATGGTTCACGTGCCCATCGGCCTGAGCCATTTTGATTAAAAGTAAAATCAGTGAAGTTTTATCGTCCATGCCCGGTATAGGTGGCTTTTTATCTTCACTCTGAAATAAGGCAATAATTCTCTCCCAGTAATTCATGTTGTATATTTATTTTAAGTTCACAATATAACTAGCGTTAGTCTTATAAGAGGTGATGATTCCGATCTGTCGGGATTCCTCGTTAACAATGACGGTTGTTTATGTTGTAGGAGCCATTCAGTGGGTTGCAGCTCTGCAATATACAGATTAGTGTACACTCGGTTTTTTTTTAATTATTCGTTTTCATTTTTAGTGTAATCTCTCCAATATTGTAAGCATAAACTGAAGCAGGTAAAAATGTACACTTCAAACCATTTATTTCTTTCATTCCTAATTGGTCGATTGTAGTGACAACGGCAGCTTTAAGTTTATTTGCATTACAAAATTTAATTAAGCTTTTTAATTCTTGAGGTTTATCAAAATATCGATTGCTCCATTTAATTTCTACTCCCCAAACGGGTTTATAATTTTTGCCATCTACCAAAACCAAATCTACCTCTCCTTCTTTTCTACCATCTTTCCAACGGGCATAGGTAAGGTCTAGTTGCTCTCTGTGCATCCACTGTGATAGAATTGCGGTTTCCACCATGTTTCCCATTTCCTGGTCGGTGCCAGTTATTGGTGAAAACAAAGCCGTACGCAGTGATGGATTGGTAAGGTATACTTTGAAACTTGTTATTCTTTTTAATCTTTTAGCGTTTACTCCAACTTTATTCAAAACCTTAATTAAGAATGCTGCTTCTAAGTATTCTAAGTACTTTTTTAAAGTATCCTTTTGAATTCCACTTTCCCTGGACATTGTTTCATAGGAAAACTCATTTCCTGTATTATAGGCTATGTATGTAAAAAATCTATTTAATTCCTGAACATCTTTTATTCCATAAAGACTCGGTAAATCTCTGAGTAGAACCTTGTCGATAATATCGTTTTTCACATATCTGCTCATATCACTTTGTATTCTATCCGATAGTACAACCTCTGGATAGCCTCCAAAATTTAAATAAAGGACAAATTCTTTGTTTAAAGCTTTTGGATCGTGGGTAAGGCAGTACGGTAGATCCTTATCACCATATTGTAATTCACCGTCAAAGATTAAATGATCTAATTTTTTCAGGTGAATATATTCTTGAAATGTTAATGGAGGTAACAAAAAATCAGTAAATCTGCCTGCACCACTTTCTGTACTGTGCCACTTTAATGCCGCGGCCGCTGAACCAGAAACAATAAATTTTGTTTCAGGGTATGAATCAACCAAAACTTTTAAATGTCTTTCCCAATCTTTCAAATATTGGATTTCGTCAAAAAAGACATAACAACCATTAAGATTCTTAAGATTCAAAGATTCTTTACAAAGTGTTAACAGCTCGTCCAAACCTAAATTTACATAAATAGGGTTATCAGTTCCGATAAAGAATAGCTTGTGTGGATTTGTGCCTTCTTTCAATAAGTTTTCAATGCAATGAAATAACATCACAGTTTTACCAACCCTTCTAGGACCCATTAAAACCAGAGCTCTTTTAATGCTTCTTTCAAGTACGAATGGATAAAATAGGTCAAAATACAACCTCCTTGACATGGAGCTATATATTCTGGGAATTTCTTTAGTGATCCACCATGGGTTTTCATAACGGAGGCGTTCAATAATTTTTTCTGCAGGAATAAGGTTTGTCATGGCTATGTTTTAGCTTAATAAACCAAATATATGCAAAATAAACAGATATAAAACTATCTAATATTGCAAAATGAACACCTTTAGGGTTGTATCTCATAGATTAAACTGTTAATGTGACAGTCAGATTTAATGTTCTATGAGATATAACAATATCATCACACTCCGTTTTTAGGCCTGTTAGTACCTTAATGTTAATCCTTGTAGTTCAGACAGAGTGGTAAAAAGGAGACTCGGCTTTATTTGTTAGTTAACACGTTTTTAAAGGATTCAAAATCAGTAACCTCATTTAAGTTGGCTGTCATAAACTCTCCTGCTCGTTTAATTTCATCTACTCCAAAACCCAAACGTAGAGCAAGCTCTTCGCAGATGCTTTGCTCTTCGGGATCTGTTTTTAAATCTATCTTCATAAGCATGAAAATGTTGTATAGATAAACTTCCTTCTCTTCCCGTTTGGAAGGCGGCAAAGAATTTATACTATCGATATTGATTACAATTTCATTAAAGTCGTTGCTTGATATTCCCATGCGAATGGCAATCATCTTTATCAAGTTCGATTCATATTGAGAAATAACACCATCGGCCTGGGCAAGTTTTATTAATGATGCAATGTGTCCTTTTTTGTCATCCAATCCATTCATAGTTTTTCAATTTATATAGGTTTATTTTTCTTCGTTATTTTCCTTTGAGAGTGCATTTCGAATACCGAAAAGCCCTTCTGACAATGCCTCCATCTGGTTCAATATCATGCCCATTTGGTTGTTATCGCCAAATCCCTTCATTTTCTGGTTCTTCTGAAAAATGGCTTTTAACTCCTCCCACCGTTTTTCTTCTTCACTCGTTTGCCAATCCAGTAGCGATTTGAATTTTAACAAGTTCGCTTCTGCACTGGTTGTTAATGTTTGAGATTCATTTTCGTAATTGTCCATTATGAGTCTTTTAAGCTCATCTTCATTCATAATGGGAGCTACCTTCTCTGCCATTTTATTCATGTTTCTATATGAACCCTGCAACTTAAAGGAAGGCTCTGTGCGGTATTGCTCCTCCATCGCAGCAGACTGAATGTATTGCTGATTAACTTTTAAGACTACATCCCTTATCTGAATCAATTTTTTCAGGATGTTCACATAATCAGCAATGTCTTCGGCAGAGTGATTGGATTCAAAATCAATTCCTTCACTTTCGCCTGTTTCGGCAATCTGGATAAAGGTATATAAATCTTGCTGGCTCTTACCGGACAGCTTGCGTAAGGTTGAGTTTGAGGTGAGGCTATTTTCGATGTAACTTAACTCAAACGCTTTTTTATTTCCTCCCAGGATATCACCCAGGTTGTAGATATCGGCCCGGTTGGCGAGCATATCAGGAATTTTGAATTTTTCCCCGCTTTCGGTGTATGGATTTCCTGCCATTACAACCGAGACTTTCTTTCCTCTCAGGTCATAGGTTTTGCTCTTGCCCTTGTATACGCCTTCAATCTTTCTTTGAGCATCGCAGAGAGAAATAAATTTCTGCAGAAATTCGGGACTGCAATGCTGTATATCATCGAGATATATCATTACGTTGTCGCCCATTTCCAAACCCAGATTCAATTTCTCAATTTCTTCTCTTGCTCCTGAATTTGGCGCATCTGTGGGGTCCAGCGAAGTAACCTCGTGGCCTATGGCGGGCCCGTTTATTTTTAAGAAAATGACACCCAGCCTGCTGGCAATGTATTCCATCAGTGTGGTTTTACCATAACCCGGCGGAGAAATCAATAGCAGCATTCCCATTAAATCGGTTCTCTTATTGGCATCGGCAGTTCCAATTTGCTTAGCCAGGTTATCGCCAATCATGGGGAGGTAAACCTTATTGATCAATTGATTGCGCACGAAAGAATTCATTACACGCGGCTTTAACTCATTTAATTTTAACTCCTCGCGATAGGTGTCAATCAATTCTTTTTTCAGGCTTGTAAATTGCTGATAAGCAGGAACCGTTTTCTCTGTATAATTCCTGAGTCTATTTATAAACTCATGGTAATCAATAGTTAAAACACCATTTTTTATCCGTGAATGCTCACCTTGAATTCCTTCAATATCAATTTTTAAGTGCGCATCAACCAATTTAAATTCCTGATTACTTTCGGCTAAAACAAGACCGGTTTCATCAATAATCGTATCAAAACTGCCAGATTTGGTTTCCGCGAAAGCGAGCAGCCAACTCCGGATTAAAGTGAATTTTCCTTCCGGGGATTGTATCGAATCTATCGAGTCCTGATAGTTTTTCTCTTGATTATTGTCGCTGAGGTTCTTCTTAAATTCCTTTTTAAATTCACTAGCATCCTTGCTGATACTGAACTTTCCATTGTCGGTTAATTCCACAAATAAATAGCGCGCTGCATCTTTCAGGTTATCCTGTAGAAATACAGACTGATGCACCGAAAAATCAATCATCAGCTTTTCAATTTTTCCAATTAATTCGCTGAATGCGTTTGAATTTGGAAATGCTTTAAGGATAATTCCCGCGCCTTTTATTTCACTGTTTAATTTTTCTCTTGTCTCTTTATCCAAAAATAAATTCCAAAAATAGATGGCGCCCACCCGCGCTTTTGGGTTGTATTTTAATACGCCACCCTTGATCGTCATTTCCAGAATCTCACGCAAAATTAAACCTGCGTCTTTATCGTGAACACCCTTGCTATATCCCTCTTCATAGCGGGGTGCTATAAATTTGGTGATAAACTGGTTCAGCTTCTCATCCGGCCATGCGTCGGCATCTCTCAGTGCAATTTCTTTCGACGATGCGATCTCATTGAAAATCAAGAAAGCCAAATACTCGGCACGGTAAACAGCGTTATTTTCTGAGATCAATTCTTGATTCCAGACTTCGCGCGTTGCTAAAAATTTGGGATCTCTAATCTCCTCAAAGAAATTAGTGCCGGTAACATGGTAATACATTGAATTGCTTCGGGGCACAATTGTTAAATCGAGTAATTGATTATTTACAGAGAACTTGTGTTTTCCGAAAGAAATCAGGTTCTCACCATCGTACAATTCCGACCTGTCCTTAAGCTGTCTTACTGCATCTTCTTTTGTTGATTTCAGCTTGCTCTGCACTTCGTCAGCTTTCACGGTATCGCCAAGCCCAATCAACTCCTGTACAATGCTTCTCAGCTTATCTACCATTAAGTCTGAAGCCATATATCCATTTATGGCATCGAGATTCTCCATCCCTTCGAGCCTATGTTTTACCCCGGCTAATACTCTATCGGCGGAAGCCTGTAAAGCAGATGTGCGTTTATTCTTCTTCTCGATTAGCTGAACCTTTCGCGCCTCAAAGGCGTTGTAAACTTCAGTTCGCTTCTCGCTAATTTTATCTAAAAACCCCTCGAATTCGCTGAACTTTCCTTCCAGCTCTTCGAGTTGAATCATGAGCTTAGTTAAATACTCTTCGCATTTTTCTGCAGTGTCAGAAATATCGAGGTAATTAATAATTCCCTGACTGATTAGCTTCAGCTGCGAATGAAACTCAGCTTCGCCTTCAACAAGGAATAGCTCTTTTCGCTTTCTTTTTAGTGCAGCATTTATTTGGTTGAACGAAGCGTATATCTCTGAAATATTATTAATAATCGTCGTGGTCTGAGTAGCGTCTTCAATCTTGAGATTACTAACAATCTCAATAAGCATCTCAAGCTCTTTCGACGTTTTAAGTACTTCTTCTTCCAGCTCGTTTGCATCAACTACTTTGGTGAGCTTCTCAACCGAGTCGCTGAGTTGCTTTACCTTTGTGTCGTAATACGATAAGGCTTCCTTATTCAGCAAAAACTTAACGCATTTCTGCGAAAGTTTCTCATTTTCGGCCTTTAGTTTTTCTTCGTATTGCTCAATTGCGGCTTCGTTAATATACCGGAGTTCTTTGAGGCTGATTACTTGCCCGCGAATGCTTCTGATCTTGGCGAGAAGCTTCACAAACTCATCAATATCGGTGAGCTTGGCAATTTTCAGCTCGCGCATCAGAGCGGTTACTTCAGCTTCTACACGCTTAAATTCTTCCTGTGTGTTTTTCTTGATTTTAATGACTTTCTCAAACTCATTAATCGCTGAGTCTGCAACGGTTCTAATTTCGGAGAGTGTTTCGCTCAAATTGAAAGCTTCCTTTTTATCGAGCCAGTAAAACGAATCTACTATTCCCGTTACTTTCTTAACAATATCAATATAAAGGTTGGCGTAGGAGTCCTTTTTCTTAATCAGATTTAAAACCTCATGACTTTCTGCCATACCTTTCACGATATCTTTGTTTCCCACTTTCGATAAGAATGAGTCTTCTTTCCCGACAAAATCGGCTACATCGAGCAGGTAAGGGGTTTGCCAAATTTGAATTGCATGGTGCTTCTGAGCATCATTTTCGCCCTTAAAATAGCACATCTCGCCATTGCTAAAAATGGAATAGCCGTGACAAATAATAGGATTAGCAACAGTTTGTGAAATCAAATTGTATGAAAGAAGAATGTATGTTCCCGATTTTCTATTGTAAAAAATATACAGGAAATCTTCTCCATTTGGCGATTCAATGGTCTTTTCATAAAGCATTGAATTCAGATCGGTGTCAAATATTTTTGATTCGCCGGTTTGTAAATAATACCCTTTCGGGAAAATCACTCCATTATCTTCAGGCAGCAATACGCAGGCATTCTCAATATCATCTACTCGCATTGCCTGCTGAATTTTCTTGTTGTAGATAATGTAGCGAAACTGGTTTTCCTTATAGGGCTTGATCTTCAGGAAGATCAGATTTCCAACAATGGAATACAAGATTTCAGCATCGTGCAATACCTGGTCTTTATAATCAACAGGCTCGTTGAAAATTCCTTTTCCATCAGCCGTATTATCTTCTATTTTGATGGTTAAATCGCCACCAACGGTCTCTACAAAAACCTGGTCTTCAATGGAAATATGCGGGTGCACACCATTGCGAAACATATCGCGGGTAGTCTTCTTCCAGCGGAACTGCTGCTGGTCGGGGAAGCTAAATTCATTTGCTGCTCTGTCTTCTGAGTAAATAAGCTTATCGCCGTCAATTTGCCATTTAAAAACTTTTATGTCCTCATTTTTGTCTCCGATTTTAAAAATGATGTAGAGGAATGGACCTATTACAGCAAATTTCGCAAACTGGGTTTGCTTGTAGTATTTGTATAAATTTTCAAAGTCGCGAAGGAAATTCTCATTGTTCAGCAGTTCGAGATCTTTCTTTATAAAACTTCGGTCTTTGTATTGGTAAACACTGAAAACATCGTTTAGGTGCGTCACCGATTTCAGCCCCATATAAACGTTGTAGCCAAAGATAAAATTATCATCAATGGCCACCATATCACGCGGAACACAATTGTTTTCAGTCGTGATGCGCTCTGTTGTTAGCAAGGTGGTTTCAATAGCTCCAAATACGTCTTTGCGAGCCTCGTTTAGCTTATCCAGCTTCGAGCGCAAAGTATCGCCCTGTTTTAAAAGGCGGTCTTTGATAATCTCGTACGTTCCTTGCTCTAAAACGGTGCCCGGCTCTTCTGTATTTTCTTGCTCGTCTTGCATTTATTCAGTTCCTGAATCACGATAAAAATTGAAGTATTTTATCATGTTGTTAATTATTAATGACTTGGAGAGTTGAGTGATTTCAGACCTGCAAAGTTTTTAAAATCTTGCAGGTCTGTTATATCCTAAAAGCAATTTCCTACTTCCTGATTCCCAAGCTATGAGGAGTTTGTTCGCCTATACCCGCAGCCTTTACAGCTGACAATAGAGAATTAAGCACACCCTGTCTTTGATCGTCACTATTCAACTGCATCATTCTAAATATCAATGCCGTTATGGAAAGGTTCTTCAAATCATCTGAAGAAATACCAAACTGATCAACGAGACTACCGATTTTCTCTTTCAATGTGTTCCCGTCAACCCCTTCGAGCAATTGGGTTTTCAATTCACCCAGAGTGCTACTGTTGTCAATCATGCGCTCAACTGATTTACCGTTGGAAATGGCGCCAATAATTTTGTCAAAGAATACGGTTTCACCGCCTACGATATCGATTTTTGCGGTTTTCAAGGCATTGGATATAACTTCCGCCTGCGCATCAGCTATATCTTTCTGAATGCTTATTTGGGCTAGTTCAACTGATTTTTCTTTGTCCAATCGCAACTTGAATTCCTCATGTTCTTTTCCGACACCATCAAGTTTTTTCATGGCTTCGGCTTTCTTGTGGATTCCTTCCGCTTCCACATCGTATTTCTCCTTGCTAACTACCGCTTCGGCTAGTCCTTTTTTCTCGTCGGCTATGGCTCTCGCCTCAATAACTGCGGCCTCGGCTTTACCTATTTCCAGATCAGAAACAGCTTTCGCATGTTGTTTCTCCTGAATTTCTTTCGCTTCCGCAATTGCGCGCGCTTCAATTACAGCGGCTTCGGCATCTCCCTCTTTCTCTCTCGCAGCAGCTTTCGCTTCCATAACCTGCGCTTCGGCAATACCGTGAGCTGCCTCTCTGGCGGCTTCGGCATCGGCCATTGTTTTCATGGCTGCCGCACGTTTAATCGAAGAATCTTCTTCGGCCTGGGCTTCAACCATAACTTGTTTTGCCGTAAATTCTGCTGCTTGGTTGGCTGCTTCGGCTGCTTTGATTTTCTCTACCAGCGCGGCCTCGGCAGTTTCTTCTGCTTTTGTAACCGCAACCAGTTTCTCACGGTTTGCAAGCGCTCTTGCGCGAGTGTCCTTGATGTTTTCTTCTTCATCAACCACCGTTTTTTCTATGGCTACACGCTCGCGAATTACTTCCTGAATGTTTCGCTTTTCAGTTTCAACTGCCTTCTCCTTCTCAATCTGAGCAAGGGTTACTACACGCTCTCTCTCTGTTACTTCAAGCAATCTATCTTTCTCTACCCTTTCCGTTTCAACAGCCGCCGTTCTTTCCTTATTCTTTAAAGCAACAATTACTTCACGTTCTTTATTCTGCTCCGAAATCTGTACTTCCTCTTCAGTAATAATACGCGACCTTTCCGATTTCAAAATCTCTTCTTGCTGCACTTTGGCAATCTCGGCCTCTTCGCGCGATTTTATATTCGCGATTTCACGTTTCTGTTTCTCTTCCTTCTCTGCAAGTTGTTTATCGAGCTCCAGAATGGCTTCCTGTGCTTCAACGTCTTGCTTCTTTATTGTTTTTTGTCTGTCTCTTTCAATCTGATTCGATTGAATTTTCTCACGAGAAGTAATGCTGATAATTTTCTTGATACCTTCTGCGTCGAGAATGTTGCTTTCGTCCATCTGCGAAAGCGGTGTTTGCTCTAAATAGTCAATGGCGGCATCATCCAGAATAAAGCCATTCAGATCGGTACCGATAATATTGATAATCTCTTCTCTAAAGTCGTCCCGCTTGTTGTACAAGTCAACAAAGTCGAACTTCTTACCAATGGTTTTTAACGCTTCCGAAAATTTCGCGTCAAATAAATCATTCAGTGCCTCAGGATCTGAAGAGCGAATACAGCCTACAGATTGCGCCACCTGGATAACATCTTCCAATGTTTTGTTTACACGAATAAAGAATGCAACCTTGATGTCGGCTCGCATATTGTCTCTACAAACGAGACCCGCTGCGCCGGCTCTCTCAATCTGAATGGCTTTCAATGAAATATCCATTGTTTCCATCCTGTGTAGTACCGGAACAATCAAAATTCCATTGAAGGAAACTTTTGTCCCGCCCACTCCGGTTCTTACAATCGCTTGTCCTTGCGATGCTTTTTTGTACCATCTGGAAATCATAACGATGATTCCGATGATTACGATTACGGCAAAGATGACAATCCCGAAGCCGATACTACCTAACATGTCCATTTTCTATTTATTTAAGTGTTTGTCAATATTATAAGTTGCTGATCCAGAATGTTTGAGAACAAGCCTTGACATTTCTTGAAAAGCAAAGATTCTACATTTGTAAATCACAGTTTTAATAGCGAGCATAAAGTAGTTCCCAAACTTGATATTCAGTCCCTAGTTAATTGTTTCATAAGGTTCTACTATGTAATACTTCCCTAATTCCGAGTAATTTACAATTAGCAAACTTTCGCCTCTTTTAATTTTTCCATTTTTTGTTTTGATGTTCAGACGATAGCTGGAACCATCAATGTTCACATCGGCTTGGCCCATTTTTGCGTCTGTTGCGCCGATAACCACTTTCCCAATTCTACCAAGCAAATCTGCATTCTGCTCAGTAGGTTCGTTGAGTTTGCTGAATATTTTCACAAACGGAATGGTGAGTGGTTTGGCAATTAAAACGCTGAGAATAAATTCCGGTATCAGAAAAAGAAGTGAAAGTAAAAAAGATTCATTTCCGAGCATGTAATTAACCATGACTGATATTGCCCAAAGAGGGATAGCCGTAAATGTGAAGAAAATCATCAACGGAATTTTATCAATGTTAAAGAATGATAGAACATTATTTAACCATGAAACTGAAAATTCTGATGTTCCTCCATCGGCATCAATATCGAGATCTGCGTCCAGATCGACATCAACATCAAAAGAGTTAATATCCAACGCTCCAAAAATCACCAGCAACCAATAGCACATGACAAAAGTCAGGAAAACCGCAGGAATAATATTTACTGGCGAAAAGGTGGCATGAAATAACTCTAACATGCTATTTCAAAATTTAATTTCACAGCTTTTTGAATTACCACTATCATTGATTTTTTCCTTTCGCCATTTTTTCTTTAAGGGCAGCCAATTCATCCGAAGCCTTACTGGCAACACTGCCTTCCAGCGCCTTGTCGATATCTTGGTCTATACTTCTGCTTTCGTTTGCCATTTCGCCGTAGGATTCCGCCAAAGCTTCTTCCTGAGCTACTTTTTCTTTCATTCGCTCAAGCAAAGATACCGTACCGGTTGAGTCTATTTGCGCCAGCTGCTTGTTTAAGCTCTTGGTCGCGTTGCTCACTTTCACCCTGGCTTTCAGAGTTTTTAGTTCAGCTTCCCACTTGCCAATATTAGACTTAATTGTTTTAACATTTCCCTCTAATTGAGAAACCGATTTTTCGAAACGATCTTTCTCGGTAAGAGCAGTCTCTGCCATCTTTGAGTTTTCTGCTTTTTTCATCAAAGCTTCTGTTGCCAAGCGATCTGCTTCAGCGGCTTCAAGCTCTCCCTTTTCAGCACGCTGAATCAATAGCATCGCTTTTTCTTCGTAGTCCGTTGCATTTTCAGTGTATGTCTCGTTGTCGTTTCTGGCACGAATTGCCATTGCTTTTACTTCGGCCAAAGCGCGCAAACTTTTATCCAGATCTGCTTTCATGTCGCGAATACCTTGCTCTGTAAGTTTAATCGGGTCTTCCAATTTATCAATGGCTGAATGTGTTTCGGCCTGTCCTATTTTAAATAATCTTTTTAAAAAATTCATCGTTTAATATTTTAGTGTTTAGAAAAGCCAATAAGCTGTTCTGAAAATTCTGAAAGCAATAAAGTAAGTGAGTTGATTGAGCCTTCGACCTCGTTCAAATCAAGGTTTTCCATCTGTAGCGTGTCTCTGAAAATCAACTTTGTTCCAGATTCATCCAAAACAAAAGCACCATGTATAATGTCTCTGTTTTTCTTTAATAAATCTATATAAGTTTCTTTTGGTGCGCTTTTCAATTCGAGAATGTACTGCTCCATTATTAAAATAGAATCGGCTAAGCCAATCACTAAGTTTTTAATTCCCAGACCTTCATCGTCTATCACAAGAACGCCTTCTGCTTCATCTTCTCTTGCAATAGAATGACCCAGATCAAGGATATACTCTTTTACTTTATTAAAATCGTCTTTCATCTTATTCGTTTTATTTATTGATTAGTTGTTCCCAAATGTAAAAAATTATTAAGCCTAAATGGGATGGCAAATTAGTGATTTATGGCGGAGAATAATACTCCGGTGTATAAGTATTTGAAGATCGTTTTGTGTTTCCCATATTCTTTTTGCTAAATTTACCTCACAATATTAGCAAAAATTTAGCAATTGTACAAATAATTAGCAAAAATATGAGTTGCATCGGAAAAAATATTCGTAAAATCAGGACTATAAAGGGTTTAAGTCAGACTGATTTTGCTAATTTATTTGGCTTGACCCGTGCAAGTATCAGTGCATATGAGGAGAATCGGGCAGAACCCAAGATGGATGCCGCTCTAAAGATTGCTAATTATTTTAACATTCCGATCGAGGGCATGCTAACGCATGAAATCACAGTAAACGAGTTTGCCCGGTTTAACCTTAAAAACTTTTTGGGGGATGAATCGAAGTTTGCAACCGTTTCTATTCCAATTATTTCAGCTCGTAAATGGGAGGCCTTTTTAAATAAGGAGAGCATGGATGATTTCCCTTCTTTTAATTGTCCCAAACATTTTATTCAGGGAGAGATAGCGATTGAAGTAAACGAAAAAATTAATACTGATTTACATACCGGAACCATATTATTATGCACCGAACAGGAGAGTGTTTCTGATACGGGAGTTTATCTTGTTATTAATAAAAACATGGGCTTTATTCAGAACGGCCATCAGATTAAAAAATCAAAAGGACTTCGTTATTACCGGATTTTTCAGAAAATAGAGGAAATAAATTCTATTTCTTCAGGCTCACTGGAAGAACGGCTCGATACCTTAGAGAAACAAATTCAAAAATTGATGAAAAAATAATATGGACGAAGTAATTAGGGAGATTAGAGATTCTATAAAAGACCATGTTTTTACCAGCAGTGAGAAGAGAGATTTGAAGCAATTGATTAAGGAAAAGAACTTTTCAAAGAGAGAAATGGACTTTTTGAGAAGTCAGATTTTTGATATAGCCAAAGAGAATCAGGATCAGCTTTCGAAAGAAAACTTGATAAGCTGGATTGAAAAGACCAATAAGCTCACCCTCATAGCCAAGCGTGAAGAAGAAAGTTCTACCGCTTATTTTAGTCCTGGCACATCGTGCAGAGCGGCTATCGTTAATTTGTTACGCGGAGCGATATCCTCGATAAAAATTTGCGTTTTTACTATTAGCGATGATGAAATTACAAGGGAAATTATCGCTGCGCATAAACGTGGTGTAGGAATTAAAATACTAACCGACAACGACAAGAGTTTTGACAGAGGCTCTGATATTGAGATGCTGGCTGCCAATAACATATCAATAAAAATAGATGATACGGAATACCACATGCACAATAAGTTTTGCATCGTTGACAAAAAAACGCTGATAACAGGTAGCTATAACTGGACGAGAACTGCAGCTGACCGGAATCATGAGAACATTCTGGTTTCAGAAGATTCACATCTCGTAAAATCCTTTCTCGACGAGTTCGAAAAATTATCAGAAGAACTAATCGATTACTGATTTGGCGAATATTCCTGAGATTATAACATTCTACAAGAACTGCTTTGAGGAAGAAAACAGGGGAGGAGGTCTTCCCAATTTTTTGAGTGCGAAAGTAGAAAAGCACACCTTGATAAGTGGAAAGGAAGAGCATTTAAGTGGATTGTTGCCTTATAGTCCTATTGATGAGAAGATCGCTCAAAAACTTCAGGCTGAAGTTGCTTTGTATCAGAAAGAAAAAGAATTAATATATGGCAGCCACTTCCTTCTTGGCAAATACACCGGATTTCAAGGGCGCTCTGCAAAGCTGATTGCCCCGCTAATAATTTACCCGGCCGAGATTGTATTTGAAAATGAACTCTACTTCATACAAGCCGACACTTCATCGCCCACTTTTAACCCGGCAATCATTGATTTGATTAAGAGCTTCAGCGAAGACTTTGACGAAACGGCTTTCTTCAAGCACCTGCCCGAGGAGCATATTGGGATGAAGGAAAATGGCCATTTGAGCCGTTTAATTGAGAGGCATTTGCCTGGGACTGATGCATCATTGATGGTAGACTATCCCAATAACCTGTCGAAATATAAGATCAATAAGCTTTTCAAAACCAATAATTTTGAATCCGATTATCAGCTAGTGCCATGCTCGGGATTTGGCATGGTGCGAAAATCAACAAAGACCAGAAGTACTATTGCAGAGCTTGATGCTCTATCGAGGCCAAATGCAGGCTATTCCGGCCCCATAAAGTCTTTATTTAATCCGGAAAGAAGTCAGAATCTCCCATTTTCAAATGTCTTTATAAATCCGGCTGCCTCATTGAGCGACGCGCAGGAGGGCATCCTCGATGCTGCTCTAAAGTATAATATCTCGATGGCCGTTGGGCCGCCCGGCACCGGAAAATCTTTTACGATAGCCAATTTGGCAATAAGCATGATGAGTCAAGGTAAGAGCGTTTTGATTTGCTCGAGAAATGATGGTGCTGTGAATGTGATTGAAGACAAAATTCACAATTTGCTCGGAAGTAAGCAAATGTGCATTCGTGGAGGGAAAAGAGATGAGATAAAAGATCTGAAAGACCGTCTTCAGTTTTTATTATCCAGGGGACACATCAAAGAGAGCTATCAAAGAAATAAAGTAAATAGCCGCCAGGAAAATTATCTTCTAAAAGAAAAGCGTATTGCTCAACTAAGAAAAGAACTGAAGCGGTTCTCATTGCGATTCGAAAAAGCAAATCTCGAAGAGCTTTCTACAGCAGAATCGATTATAAAATCAGATTCCTCTGGTAGTTTGTGGAATAGAATTGTAAGCTATTTTTTGGCTCAGAAAGTAAAAAGACATGGCTCGGTTCTTTGGGAGGTAACAGCGTTATATCTTCAGCTCACAGAGAAACTCATTACGAATAATAAGGAGCATGTTAATTTTTTGTATTCCAGTCGTCTGGATGCCAGTATCTCACATAATCGAGAGTTGCTGAAAAATTACTTAAAATCGCTTCGCGCAACGAATGCCTCCCGACAAAAGCGGTTTCTCGAGAGTATCGATATGAGCCATTTGTTCCGTGTATTTCCTATTTGGCTTACCAACACAAAAGATGTGGGTGAGATTTTGCCCTTGCGCAAAGAGCTGTTCGATATCGTGATAATAGACGAAGCCAGTCAGTGTGATATTTCAACATGTTTGCCATTGCTACAGCGCGCCAAAAGTGCAGTTATCGTTGGTGACCCAAAACAGCTTCGGCATATTTCCTTTTTATCTAGGGCAAAAGAGCATTTTTTACAGCAAAAACAATTCTTTGATGATAGCCAAATTGAAAATTTCACCTACCGAGAAAAGAGTATTCTCGACTTAGCCGAGGATAGTATTAAGGAGCAGAGGCAAACCAATTTTCTCGATGAGCATTACAGAAGTAAACCCGATATTATTGCATTCAGCAACGAGGCGTTTTACTTCAACGAGCTGAAGATAATGACTAACAATCTTCAGGATAAAACCCAGTCGCTATTTCAACTTGAAACTAGGGGCAAAAGAAATAAGAAGGGGGTTAACCAGACAGAGATAAATTTGATAATCAAAGAAATAAGGAAGATTATAGAAATGGATAAGGATACTGTTTCTGATCAGAAACGGAGTATTGGAATTTTATCACCATTCAGAAGTCAGGTTGATCAAATCGCAGCTACACTTCAGGATAAAATTAGTTTTTCTGATATTGAAAATCATCAGATTTTGGTTGGAACGGCACATTCTTTCCAAGGTGAAGAGCGAGATGTTATGTTTATTTCATTTGCTCTTGATAATGACTCCCATCCATCAGCTTTTCATTTTTTGAACAAGGATGATGTGTTTAATGTGAGCATTACCAGAGCGAGAAACAAGCAATACCTTGTCCGTTCTTTCGATAAAAATAGTTTGCCTATGGATAGTCTGGTGAAGAAATACTTTGATTTCCTATCATCGGGCGTGGTAGAGAATGCACCTGTTGATGGTGAAAAAGATAAGTTTAGCCGGGAGGTGTGCGGGTTCATAGCAGGTTATAATCGCAGTACCCGCATTGCTTTTTCAGTAGCAGGTGTCACGATCGATATAGTAGTAGAACATAAGGGCCGCCTGTTTGGAATCGATTTGGTGGGGTATCCCGGCCCGTATGAAAAGACGATTGAGTTATATAGGTACAAGGTTCTTTCAAGAGCGGGCATTAAGATGATTCCTATTCCTTATTCCTTATGGCGATTTAACCGTGAGCTTTGTGAAGCCAGAATTTGTGAGTTACTTTCCATTCCAAGGGAGGCAGGATCCTAGTTTGATTCAAACGGTATGAAAGTCTTTTGGGATAGGATGAAAATGGTGAGGAAATTTTTATGGTGCTTATTTTGAGGAAACTACTTTGCCTTCACTCTCAAACTCCGAAGGAAACACATATGTTTTTGTCGTTTTTTTTAATATGGGATTTTTAGGCGAAGTCACTTTGATATTCATAATTCAACAACTCATTTTAATCAACTTCTAAATACTATG